>NZ_JBQSXX010000001.1:0-3285938 GCF_052378665.1 Brachybacterium sp. AOP24-D1-21 | reverse complement strand
CCAGGTCCAGCTGGAGCGCGCCGCGCTCGGCGAGATCGATCAACCGGCCCGGGGTGGCCACCACGATCGACACGCCGCGGGCCACCGCGTCCGCCTGCTTCTCGATGTTCATGCCGCCGGCGACCAGCTGCGCCTTGATTCCCACGGCCCGAGCGAAGGGGTGGATGGTGTCCACGACCTGCACCGCCAGCTCGCGCGTGGGCACCAGCACCACCCCGAGCGGACGCTTGCGATGCATCTTGCGACCGCGGAAGCGGGAGGTCATCGCGAGCGTGAAGGCGAGGGTCTTGCCGGAACCGGTCTCGGCACGGGCCAGCACATCACGCCCGGCGAGCGCGTCGGGAAGGATCACGGACTGGATCTCGAAGGCGCTCTCGAGCCCCTGCTCGGCGAGGACCCCGAGGAGCTCATCGGGCAGCGCCATGTCCTCGAACCGCTCGGAACGGCGTGCTGAACTGCGGCGGGCCTTGGGCATGGTGATCCTCCTGACGAAACGGACGTCTCCATCATCCAGCATGCGGGCGTGATGAGAGAATAGGAGCGATGTTGCGCACTCTGATGACCTCGAAGATCCACCGAGCCACCGTCACGCAGGCAGACCTGCACTACGTGGGTTCGGTGACGATCGACCCTGCCCTCACGGAGGCCGCGGGTCTGGTCGAGAACGAGCAGGTCACGATCGTAGACATCACCAATGGCCACCGCCTGATCACCTACGTGATCGAGGGCGAGCGCGACAGTGGAGTGATCGGCATCAACGGCGCCGCAGCGCATCTGGTCACCCCGGGCGACCTGGTGATCATCATCGCGTACGGGCAGCTGGACGAGACGGAGGTCTCCACGCACCGCCCCCGTGTCGTCCATGTCGATGCGCAGAACCGCATCGTGGGCCTCGGCTCCGACGGCGCCGAGCCGGTTCCCGGCAGCAGCGATCAGATCGACGGCCGCACCTCGCACGGGATGCGCTGACCGCTGCCGCACCCCCTGATGTCCGGCGATTGGGCCGCGCGTCCGGCGATTGAACGACGGAACCCCCTTTCCTGCTGGCCGTCTAGGATCAGTCCGGTGTTCACGTCTTCCCTCCTCCCGCCGCTGTGAGCGGGGTTCTGGCCGGCTTCTTCATCGTCTGGTCCATGATCGGTGTGGGCTGGGTGGTCGGACGCACCGGAGTTCTCGGTCCGCACGGTCGCTATGTGCTGAACCGTTCAACCTTCTTCGTCGCCTCCCCGGCCCTGGTGCTGGTGGGGCTGCTCGAGTCCGATGTGCGCGAGGTGCTCTCGCTGCCGATGGCCGTGGCCGGCATCTCGGGGCTCGCCACCGGCGCGATCTTGATCATCGCGGTGGCGCTGTTCACCAGACGTCGAGGCGCGGACCTGGTGATGACCGCGATCAGCGGCTCCGTGGTCAACGGAGCGAACATGGGCTTCCCGATCGCCCTCTATGTGCTCGGCGACATCTCGCACGCACTGCCTGTGATCCTGTTCCAGCAGGCGGTGTACACGCCGCTGTACCTGTTCGTGCTGCATCGGGTCACCGAGAAGGACTCCTCTGGCCCCGCCGGAGTGCTGCGCAGCATCGTCGCGAACCCCACCATCATCGCCTCCGCCGTCGGCCTGCTCCTGGTGCTGGCGGGGGTGAAGATCCCGGCGGTCGCGCTCGAGCCGATCCACTCGTTCGCGGACATGGCGATCCCGGCGATGCTGCTGGCCTATGGGCTCTCCCTCTACGGCTCGCGGCCGCTGGCGAAGGCTGACGGCTATCGCGGGCTGATCGCGGTCGCCTCGGCCTCGAAGCTGCTGCTGATGCCGGTGATCGCGCTGGGAGTGGGGCTGCTGCTCGGGATGCGGGGCGCCTCGCTCTACGAGGTGGTGGTGATGGCCGCCCTGCCCACGGCGCAGAACGTCTATGTCGCTGCAGCCCGCTACCGCGCCTCGGAGAACCTCGCCCGGGACACGGTGCTGATCACCACGATCGGGACCGTGCTGGTGCTGCTGCTGATCTCGGGCCTGCTCGGGGTCTGAGCACTCCCCGAGCACGCTCGAGGGCACGGGCCCCGGCGCGGTAGGATGACCCCGTGACTCGACGGCTCCTGCTTATGCAGCCGCGTCGGACAAGGCCCGCGCCCACCCCGCGCTCCTGAGAGCGTGCCGGTGCGCACATGAGGCACCGATGCGGCTCCCCTCGCCTGCGCGAGGGTTTTTTCATGTCACGAGACGCCTGGCGGCAACCGCCGCACTGATCCTTCGGAGGACGATTCACCCATGAGCGAGGCCCCGCACCGCTACACCGCCGCCGTCGCGGACGAGATCGAGCGCCGCTGGCAGCAGCGCTGGGACGAGGACGGCACCTTCCACGCCGACAACCCCGTCGGCGAGCTGCGCGGCTCTGCCGAGTCGATCGAGCAGGCCGCCGCCACTTCCGGCGGCGCCGCCGCCGAGAAGATGTACATCATGGACATGTTCCCCTACCCCTCCGGGGCAGGGCTGCACGTGGGACATCCGCTGGGATACATCGCGACCGACGTGGTCGCCCGCCATCAGCGGATGATGGGCAAGAACGTCCTCTACACGATGGGCTACGACGCCTTCGGCCTGCCCGCCGAGCAGTACGCCGTACAGACGGGCACCCATCCGCGCATCACGACCGAGTCCAACATCGCGAACATGCGCCGCCAGCTGCACCGGCTGGGTCTGTCCCATGACTCCCGCCGTTCGCTGGCCACCACTGATCCTGAGTTCGTGAAATGGACGCAGTGGATCTTCCTGCGGATCTTCGACTCCTGGTACGACCCCGAGGCCCCGAACGCCGACGGCATCACGGGACGGGCGCGGCCGATCGCCGAGCTGCGTGAGGAGCTGCGCGGCGGCACTGTGGATCCGTTCGCCCTCGCCGACCGCCAGGGCATCGAGCTGCCCGAGGGGTGGGCGGGCCGCTCCCCCGCCGACGTCACCGCCGCCACCGACGCCGAGCTCACGGAGCTGGCCGACTCCTTCCGCCTGACCTACATCTCCGAGACCCCGGTGAACTGGTGCCCGGGTCTGGGCACCGTGCTGGCCAATGAGGAGGTCACCGCCGAGGGCCGCTCCGAACGCGGGAACTTCCCGGTCTTCACCCGCCGGCTGCGGCAGTGGAACATGCGGATCACCGCCTACGCGGACCGCCTCATCGATGATCTGGACCGGGTGGACTGGCCCGAGTCGATCCGCGCCATGCAGCGCAACTGGATCGGACGCAGCCACGGCGCGCAGATCACGTTCCCCACCGCCGGCCTGTCCTCAGCTCCCGAGGCATCCTTCGACGTGTTCACGACCCGTGCGGACACCCTGTTCGGCGCGACCTTCTGCGTGCTCTCCCCCGAGCACGCGCTGCTCACGGATCCCTCGTCCCTGCCCGCAGCATGGCCGGAGGGCACCGAGGAGTCCTGGACCGGTGGCGCAGCCACCCCGCGGGAGGCCGTGGAGTCCTACCGGGCACGTGCCGCCTCTCTCGACGAGGACGAGCGGACCGCGGACGATCGCGAGAAGACCGGCGTGTTCACCGGGCTGACCGCGACGAACCCGATGGACGGCCGCGAGCTGCCCGTCTTCACCGCGGACTACGTGCTGACCGGCTATGGCACCGGCGCGATCATGGCGGTCCCCGCCGAGGATGAGCGAGACTTCGCCTTCGCCACGAAGTTCTCGCTGCCGGTGATCCGCACCGTGCAGCCGCCTGCTGATTTCAACGGCGGCGCCTGGACCGGAGAAGGCCAGAAGATCAACTCCGCGAACGCCGATCTGGATCTGAACGGCCTGGACAAGGACGAGGCGAAGGCGCGCGCGACCGAGTACGCCGAGGAGAAGGGCTTCGGGCGTGCCCGCACCACCTTCCGGCTGCGGGACTGGCTGTTCTCGCGCCAGCGCTACTGGGGTGAGCCCTTCCCGATCGTCTACGATCCGGCGGCGCCCGAGGTGCCGATCCCGCTGCCGGAGTCGATGCTGCCGCTGGACCTGCCCGAGGTCGCGGACTTCTCCCCCAAGACCTTCGATCCCCAGGATGCGGACACCGAGCCGCAGACCCCGCTGTCGCGCGCGACGGAGTGGGCCGAGGTCGAGCTGGACCTGGGCGAGGGTCCGAAGACCTACCGTCGAGAGACGAACACGATGCCGCAGTGGGCGGGTTCGTCCTGGTACCACCTGCGCTACATCGACCCCACCGAGGATGATGTCCTGGTGCGTGCGGAGAACGAGAAGTACTGGCTCGGCGCGCCCGAGGACGGCGGCGTGGGCGGCGTGGACCTGTACGTCGGCGGGGTCGAGCACGCGGTGCTGCACCTGCTGTATGCGCGGTTCTGGCACAAGGTGCTCTTCGACCGCGGCGACGTCTCCAGCCAGGAGCCGTTCCACCGCCTGTTCAACCAGGGCTACATCCAGGCCTTCGCCTACACCGACGCCCGTGGCGTCCACGTCCCCGCCGAGGAGGTCGTCGCAGGGGCCGACGGCACCTTCACCTACCAGGGCGAACCTGTCACCCAGGAGTACGGGAAGATGGGCAAGTCGCTGAAGAACGCGGTGGCACCGGATGACATGTACGAGGAATACGGCGCCGACACCCTGCGCGTGTACGAGATGTCGATGGGACCGCTGGACCTCTCACGGCCCTGGGAGACCCGCGCCGTCGTCGGCTCCCAGCGCTTCCTGCAGCGTCTGTGGCGCCTCGTGGTCGATGAGGAGACGGGGCAGCTGACGGTCACCGACGACCCCGGGGACCGGCCCACGATGCAGGCCACCCACCGGGCGATCGATGGGGTCACCCGGGACATGGAGCGGATGCACTTCAACACCGCCATCGCGAAGCTCATCGAGCTGGTGAACCACCTGACCAAGCAGCTCACCGCCACCGGTTCCACGCCGCGTGCGGCGGTCGAGCCGCTGGTGCTGATGGTCTCTCCGCTGGCCCCGCACCTGGCCGAGGAGCTGTGGGCACGGTTGGGTCACAAGGGCAGCATCTCGCGAGTGGCGTTCCCGGTGGCGGATCCGGAGCTGCTGAAGGCCGAGCAGGTCACCTGCGTGATCCAGATCAAGGGCAAGGTGCGCCACCGCATCGAGGTGGATCCCGGGATCTCCGAGAGCGATCTCGAGGCAGCGGTGATGGCCGAGCCGCGGGTGCAGGAGCTGCTGGAGGGCCAGACCGTCCGCAAGCTGATCATCCGTGCGCCGAAGATCGTGAACATCGTGGTCTGAGCTGCTCGACTGAGCTGACGGCCCCGGGAATCCGTAGGACGGGTTCCCGGGGCCGTCTGCTGCTCGGGCTCTGCAGCCCGGCCTCTGCTGCCCGGGCTCTGCTGCCCGGGCTGTCCCGCGCCGCCGACGGTTCCTCCACATCCCTCGTCCATCCACATTCCCCGGCGGTGACCGACGTCCGCAGATCGTGATTGCCTACGGTCTCGCCATGAACACTTTCTGGGGATCCGAGACCGTCGCCCTGACAGAGCTGTCCGCCGAGTTCTCCACCGACGCGGCTCAGCTGGGGGCGGTGATCACCGCTGTTGCACGCACGGTGCACGCCACGGCCTGGTTCGGTCCGGACGCGGAGGATCACCGCCGGTGCACCGATGAGGTGGTCGACACCGTGATCCGGCTGGTCGAGAAGCTGCGGGAGCGCGGCCGGCAGCTCGAGGGCGAGGCCGCGGAGCAGGACGTCTGCTCCCAGCCAGACACCGCTCCCGGGGTGGCCGGAGATCCGCTCGGCGTGCGGGCGACCCCGCCCTGGGTCCCGGACCCGGCCGTGGGACTGCCACCGCTGCAGGGGAAGGGCGGCATGGAGTGGGGGCCGATGATCGGCGGTCCCTTCATGCATCCGGACCCGCAGCGTCTGGCGGATCGACTGCCTCGGCTGCCCGATCTGGACGAGCTCTGGCCGATGATCGGCGGTCCCTTCATGCGGCCGGACCCGCTGCGGACCATCCCCGCGCCTGCTCCGCTCCCCAAGGGAGAGGAGTTCGCGCTGGATCCCGAGATCCTCGCCGAGGCGCAGCTCGATCGGAAGCTCGGACTCGGTGCGATCCCCTTCGTCGGCGCGGCGCAGACGGTGATGGGGGTCCATAGCGGCATGGGGCAGATCTTCGACCGGACGGAGCAGAATCTCGAGGAGATCGGCCTCGGGGCACTCACCCCGGCGGTCTCGGTGGTGCGAGTGCCCCACACCGTCGCCGGGGCCGTGCTCGGGAGCGACTCCGTGCCGGGGCAGGTGATCTCCGGCATCGACCAGGGGCTCGCCAACGTCATGCAGACCAGCGAGGAGGTCTCCTCTGCGATCGGGGACGGCGACCTGGCGGGCATCGTGCGCGCCGGCGAACGCGGGATGTACCGCCATGCAGGTGCGATGGCGGACATCCTCGCCGCCACCCCGGTGCCGGCCATGTCCCGGACGGCCTCGGAGCTGATCGGCACGGGCGCGGATCTCGTGGAACCCGTCAACCCGGGGGCGGCCGCTCCGCTGCGCGCGATGGAGCAGTCGACCCTGGAGTACGGGCAGCAGTGGCAGCGCGGCCTGGACGGAATCACCGATCCGGAGCGCTACTACGACCTGCGCCGTGAGTACCTCCCGGCGCCCTGGGACCCGCAAGGGTGACGTCGAACAGCGTGTCTCTGGATCTCGTTCAGGGATGGGCAGTCCTCCCCATGGCGCACCCTCGTTTGAAGCGCGATCATGGTGGGTATGACCTTCTACGGTGCCGACACCGATCAGCTGCGCGACCTAGCGAGCCGGTTCAACGGCGCCTCGGGGCGGGTCGAGGAGCTGCTGACCTCGCTGCGGGGACTGGTCCATGCGGTGAACTGGGTGGGCCCGGACGCCGATGACTTCCGGTCCCAGTACGACATCGCCCATCAGCGTGGCATGAGCAGCGCTGCTCAGGTGTCCGAGCGCGGAACCCTGCTCGAGGAAGAGGCCGACGAGCAGGATATGACCTCTTCCCCTGGTAACGGCGCGCACGGTGGCTGGAGCGCCAGAAGAGGGTCCGGTAACGGCTTCGGTGGAGGCGGCCCTTTCCCCGCCCCCGGCTCAGGCGACGACGGCTGGAAGGACTCCGCCAAGCACATCGCGAGAATGTTGGCGAAAAGCTCTCCAGCATGGCCGAAGACAGCAAAGATGCGCCGCCGTGGTTGCGTCGCGTGGCAAAGATGGCACCGATCGCCGGCGCGATCCCTGACGTCGCAGAGGCAGTCGAGAGCTTGAAGGCAGGCGATACCGGGGGTGTGCTTGGGAACAGTGCCGAAGCTCTCGGAAGCGTGACGCCGCTACCACTCATCCAAGGACTCGCGACCGCCAACGACTTTACCGATGGACAGCTGCCAGGTAATCGATCATGGATGGAGACGAGCGGCAACTTCGCCAGCGATACTCACACCGCACGACTCGGCGAATCCATTGGGTCGAAAGTATCGGACGAACTCGGCATGGCGGAGGGAAGCACAGGGCGCAACATCATCACCTCTGGAACAGGTGCCGGAGCTGTTGGCGCGCACATGCTCCTCGCACCTGAAACCTTCGCATCCCAGCATATGACCGCAGCCGCCGACGCGTTGTTTGGGAACTGATCACACGAAGTCGGTTGCGCCCCGTGAATTCTGCCGGACGCCATTGGGCGGTGTCTTCTTTGTACAGAATGACACCGCCCAGGCGACTATCCGATCAACCCCCTGCGGCTGAAGCCCCGCTCGCATTCACCTCGGAGCCGCTGACTTCGGCCGTGAGATCTTCGGCAATAGCAAGATCCAACCCGGCTTCATCCTCACGCACGCCGACCTCTACACGCTGACCGTCGTGCACCTCGCCCTTCAGGATCAGCCGGGCCAGCCCGTCGCCGATCTCCTTCTGCACCAGGCGCTTGAGGGGTCGCGCCCCGTACATCGGGTCGAAGCCCTCCGCAGCGAGCCAGCGGGTTGCGGCCTCGTCCACCTCGAGGGAGATGCGACGGTCCCGCAGCCGTGCGGCGACCTCCTGGATCTGCAGGGTGACGATGCTGGTGAGCTGCTCGCGATCCAGGGCGTCGAACATGACGATGTCGTCCAGGCGGTTGAGGAACTCCGGCTTGAAGGAGGCCCGCACCACCTGCATCACCCGTTCGTGCTTCTCCTTCTCGTCGAGCAGCTGGTCCTGGAGCGCATGGGCGCCCAGGTTCGAGGTGAGGATCATGATCGTGGAGCGGAAGTCCACGGTCCGTCCCTGGCCGTCGGTGAGCCGGCCGTCGTCGAGAACCTGCAGCAGCACGTCGAACACATCGGGGTGGGCCTTCTCGATCTCATCGAGCAGCACCACCGAGTACGGCCTGCGGCGCACGGCCTCGGTGAGCTGGCCGCCCTCGTCGTAGCCGACATAGCCCGGAGGGGCACCCATCAGCCGCGCCACGGTGTGCTTCTCGGAGTACTCCGACATGTCGATGCGGATCATCGCCCGCTCATCATCGAAGAGGAACTCCGCGAGCGCCTTGGCGAGCTCGGTCTTGCCCACCCCCGTGGGCCCCAGGAAGAGGAAGGAGCCGGTGGGACGGTCAGGGTCGGAGATGCCGGCGCGCGCTCGGCGCACCGCATCCGAGACCTCGCCGACGGCACGGGCCTGTCCGATCAGCCGCTGACCGATGATCTCCTCCATCTGCAGGAGCTTCTCGGTCTCGCCCTGCAACAGGCGACCGGCAGGGATTCCGGTCCAGGCGGAGACGACATCGGCGATGTCATCGGGGCTCACGTGGTCGGCGACCATCGGCCGTTCCTGCTCGCCGGCGATGCCTGCCTCCTGCTCCTCTGCCTCACGCAGCTGATCCTTGAGCGCCGGGATGTCGCCGTAGAGGATCTTCGAGGCAGCGGTGAGGTCGCCTTCGCGCTGAGCCCGATCGGCCTGCATGCGCAGCTGCTCGAGCTGTGCCTTGAGGTCGCCGACCAGGTTCAGACCGGCCTTCTCCCGCTCCCAGCGTGCCGAGAGCTCCTCCATCTGCTCGGTGCGGTCGGCGAGCTGGGAGCGCACGGATTCGAGCCTGGCGATGCTTCCGGGATCCTCGCTGCCGGAGAGCGCGAGCTCCTCCATCTTCAGCCGGTCCACCTGACGGCGCAGGATGTCCAGCTCCTCCGGGGAGGAGTCCAGCTCCATCCGCTGGCGGGAGGCGGCCTCGTCGACCAGGTCGATGGCCTTGTCCGGCAGCTGCCGGCCCGAGATGTAGCGCGAGGAGAGGGTCGCTGCGGCCACCAGGGCAGAGTCGGTGATGGTGACCTTGTGGTGCGCCTCGTACTTGTCCTTGAGCCCGCGCAGGATCGTCACGGTGTCCTCGACGCTCGGCTCCCCCACGAACACCTGCTGGAAGCGCCGCTCGAGCGCGGGGTCCTTCTCGATGTTCTCGCGGTACTCGTCCAGGGTGGTCGCCCCGACCATCCGCAGCTCGCCGCGGGCCAGCATCGGCTTGAGCATGTTGCCGGCATCCATCGAGCCGTCGCCGGAGCCGCCCGCGCCGACCACCGTATGGAGCTCGTCGATGAAGGTGACGATCTGACCGTTGCTGGTGCGGATCTCGTCCAGGACCGCCTTCATGCGCTCCTCGAACTCACCGCGGTACTTCGACCCCGCGACCATCGAGGAGAGGTCCAGCGAGACCAGCCGCTTCCCGCGCAGGGAGTCAGGGACATCGCCCGCGACGATGCGCTGGGCCAGACCCTCGACCACGGCGGTTTTGCCGACGCCGGGCTCGCCGATCAGCACCGGGTTGTTCTTGGTGCGGCGCGAGAGCACCTGCACGACGCGGCGGATCTCGGTGTCTCGGCCGATCACCGGATCCAGCCGACCCTCGCGGGCGAGCTCGGTGAGGTCCACCCCGAACTTCTCGAGGCTCTTGAAGGTGCCCTCGGGGTTCTGCGAATCCATCTGGTTCATTCGATCATCTCCTGGGGTCAGCTGGGTGACGGCATCGCGAAGTGCTTGAGGGGTCGCTCCGGCGGCGGCGAGCAGCCGCGCGGCGGCGTCCTTGCCGAGAGCGATGCCGATCATCAGATGCTCGGTGGACAGGTAGGTGCGGCGGGCGGTGTCCGCCTCGCGCCGGGCCGCCTCGAGCGCATCGAATCCGGTGCCGACGAAGGTGGGCGAAGAGCCTCCGCTGGTTCGCGGCAGCGAGTCGATCGCCTGCGCGGCGCGCCGGACCACCTCGAGCGGATCGGCGCCGGCTGCGTCCAGGGCGGCACGGCCGATGCCGTTGTCCTGGTCGGCCAGGGCCCACAACAGGTGCATCGAGCTGATCTGCGGGTTGCCGAGCTCGACAGCCTTCTCCGCAGCCGCGGTGACAGCTTCCTGCGAGCGGGTGGTGAACTGGAATTCCACGATGCTCCTCTCCTGGGCGCGTCGGTCGTATGAGGCGTTCGATCAGATCAACGTCAACCAAGTTGAGTCTATTCCGCTCAACTCTAAGAACTTTCGTCACTCAAGGAACTTCGGACGGAGGACCCTCCGGGCATCCGCCAGTCGTCATCCACAACAGCCTTCCACAGCCCCGGGCCTCTCCGCGAGAATGGGATCACACACCTGTAGCATCGCACTGGCACCGTGACTCGTCCGTCCAGGGGAACCGACGTCGACCACGAGCCGCACAGCGATACCTGACACCCCTGCCGCGAAAACAGAGGCCCTCATGTCCCAGCCCCCCTACCAGCAGCCTGGCGGCCAGTACATGCCCAACGGGCGCCCGCGCCCCGGTGCCACGAACTCCGCGCCCGGATCTCCGTCGTTCCAGTCGCAGCCGCGCTATATCGACTACGGCAACCCGCGCGCCTATGACACTTCGGTGCGGCCGGCGTCGGGCCTCACCGCTGCCCGTTTCGCTCCTGCGCAGATCCAACGACCCGACCAGGCCCAGCCGCAGTCGGCCTGGTCCACCCAGACCCGTCGGGTGCAGGAGGTCGCGCAGAACGCCACCCGGCTGCCGGCTGTGAGCATCATGGTGTGGCTCGCGCTGGTGGTGCTCGGCTTCTTCGTGCTGGTGGTCCTGGGCTGGTTCTTCCTCGAGTTCGTGATGACTGCGAGCTCGAGCCCGATCTGGTGGCCGGTCACGGCCTTCCTCGCAGGGATCTCCCTGCTCGTCATCGCGGGGATCATGTTCCTGGCGGACCGCTGGGATCCCCAGCCGCTGCCCCTGCTGATCATCGCGGTGTTCTGGGGAGCAGCGATCGCCGCCGGTCTCAGCTACATCCTGAACACGCTGAACTCGCTGCTGGTCTTCCTGGTCACCGGCAGCGAAGCAGCGGTGGCCTTTGCTGGCCCGGTGATCAGCGCGCCGCTGGTCGAGGAGACCACCAAGGGCCTCGGACTGCTGCTGCTGATGGTGCTCGCACGCCGCTACTTCAACGGGCCGCTGGACGGCCTGATCTACGGCGCCCTGATCGGCGGCGGCTTCGCCTTCACCGAGAACATCATCTACTACACCCGCGGGCTGGAGAGCATGGGCGCCGGGGGCGTGCTGTTCATGTTCATCCTGCGCGGGGTGATGAACATCTTCGGCCACGCGATCTACACCTCGCTCACGGGCATCATCGTCGGCTTCGTGGCGCGCAAGTGGGGCACCATCATGGGCTTCCTGGTGTTCATCCCCGCGCTGATCCCCGGGATGCTGATCCATGCGGCATGGAACTTCTTCGCCGGTCTCGGCGGCGGGATCCCGATCCTGCTGCTGATGTACGGCGCCAAGGCGCTGCTCTCACTGATATGGCTGATCACGATCGTGGCGTTGATCTGGGATGAATCCAGGCTGACCCGAGTCCGTCTGGGTGACTACGCCAACCAGGGCTGGCTCACCCACGAGGAAGTCGACATGCTCGCGACCTGGAAGGGACGGCGCGAGGGCAAGCGCTGGGCGGAGCAGATCGGTGCCAAACCGGTGATGAAGCGGTTCATCCGGGAGAGCGCCGACCTCGCTTCGATCCGTCAGCGGCTGCTCGCCGACGGCGCGAATCCCAAGGTCGTCGAGATCGAGCGGAACCTGCTCAGCCGGCTGACCTCCAACCGCCACGAGCTGCTCTCCTCCGCACGCTGATCTGAACCGGGCGCTCGCGCACCGGACGGGAGCCACCAGGGCCCCGCGTCATCGACGCGGGGCCCTCGTCATGCGGAAGCCCTGTGCTCAAGCCGCGTGCTCACTGGGGCTCAGGACCGGGCCTCACGACCGGATCTCAGGTCCGGAGCTTTCAGTGCCGGGGGTCGTGCTCGTCGTCGCCGCCTGTGGAGTCACGTCCTCGCAACCGGTCGAACTGTCGACGCTCCCGTTTGGTGGGCCTGCCGGTACCGCGCTCCCTCCGGGGCGGGGCGGCAGCGAGCTGCGGCGGCGGCTCCGGGCTGTGGTCCTCATAGACGGTGCGAGCGATCGGGGCACCCACCCGCTTGGTGAGGATCCGGGTGATGACTACGACCCGCTCACGCCCCGGGGAGCGCACCCTCAGCTCATCCCCGACCACGATCTTCTGGGCCGCCTTGGCCGGTTCACCGTTGCGCCGCACATGACCGCCGCGGCACGCCGCGGTCGCCGCCGAACGGGTGGGCATCAGGCGGGCGCTCCACAGCCAGACGTCGAGTCGGACGGTCTGCGGCCCGGCTCCTTCCAGCGACCCAGCCCCTTCCGTGGGAGTGCTCATGCGTGCTGCGGCACGCGCACCAGCGGCCACGGGTCGTGAGCCTCGAGCTGCGCGGCGACCGCGAGCAGGAGCGGCTCGTCGCCCGGCCGAGTGGCTGCCAGCTGCACGCCGAAGGGCAGCTCTCCGCCGTCGATCATCTCCCGATGGATCGGGACCGAGACGGCGGCGGTGCCGAGCATGTTCCAGGTGCTGGTCCACGGGGTGAACGCGCACTGGGCGAAGAAGTCCGCCTCGCCGTCGGAGAGCTGGAGCTCTGCAGGGAAGGCGGGGGGTGCGGCCAGAGTGGGGGTGATGACCAGATCGAACGGAGCGAACTCCTCCAGAGTGCGCCGGGAGAGCGACTGGACCCCGGAGAACGCCAGC
Source organism: Brachybacterium sp. AOP24-D1-21 (assembly GCF_052378665.1). Classification (NCBI taxonomy): domain Bacteria; kingdom Bacillati; phylum Actinomycetota; class Actinomycetes; order Micrococcales; family Dermabacteraceae; genus Brachybacterium; species Brachybacterium sp. AOP24-D1-21. The sequence goes on along the minus strand of NZ_JBQSXX010000001.1, from coordinate 3,272,934 downwards.
GCCAGATCCACGCCGCTGTAGCTGCGGCCGCGTTCGCGCAGCCAGCGGGTCAGCTCGAGCAGCTTCCCCTCCTGCGCAGAGGTCAAGGGAATCGACGCCGCCCCGACGGACCACAGCGGCATGAAGGACTTCCAGTCCTCAGGGGTGAATGGGGCTCGGATCTCGACGGTCTCATGGCCGAGCCCGTGCAGGACCTCGAGGGCACGCTCGAGTCCCCGCAGAGCGGCCGGATGCACCTCGGTCTCCGCGGCCAGCGGCTCCCGCAGCACGGCGATCCGCAGCGGGGCCAGAGCCTGGGAGTCCTCCTCGAGGCGGGCGAGGTAGGAGCGTTCTGAGGCGCGCGAGGGGGTGAAGTCTCCCGTGCGCGGCCCGGCGATGAGGTCCAGCCCGGCGGCCGCATCCCGCACGCTGCGCGCGAGCACACCGTCGGTGCCCAGGCCCATCCCTTCGCTGCCGTACGGCCCGGGTGAGACCACGCCGCGGGAGGGCTTCACGCCCACGATGCCGCAGCACGCCGCAGGGATCCGGACGGATCCCCCGCCGTCGGAGCCATGCGCGAGGGGCACCACGCCGGAGGCGACCGCAGCGGCCGCTCCCCCGCTCGAACCGCCGGCGGTGCGGCGCAGATCCCAGGGGGTCCGGGCGGGCGCGCCGGTCGCCGGCTCGGTGTAGCAGGGCATGCCGAACTCCGGCGTCGTGGTCTTGCCGATGGTGAGGGTGCCGGCATCGAGGATCTTCTGTGCCACGCCGTCGGTCACGGTCGCGATGTTGCCCGCGAGGGCGGCGCTGCCGGCCTCGAAGGGGGCGCCGGCGACCTGGGTCAGGTCCTTGATCGGCAGCGGCACCCCGAGCAGCGGCAGCTGAGCGGCGAGGTCCGCTTCTCGACCGCTGCGACGCGCGTCGGCGAGCCGCTCGGAGACGGTCCGAGCCTGTTCCCGGGTGAGGTCCTCGAGCAGGTGGGCGAACGCGCCGGTCTCGGCACCGACGCCGCGGGCCGCCTCGAGAGTCCGTTCGGCGAGCTCGAGGACGTCGAGCTCTCCGCTGCGCAGGGCGGCGGCCGTCTCGAGCGCGCCGCGCGGCTCCGCGGCATTCATCGCTGCTCCCGAGAGTCGACCGAGCGCGCGCCGGCATCGAGCTGGGCGCTGACATGGTCGATGATGCCGCCCAGCGCCTCGTCGATCTGCTCCCAGGTGATCTCGAAGTCGCTCTCGTCGCCGTACCAGGGGTCACGGATGCCCGTGTCCTCGACCGGAGCCGGCGCGAAGTCCCGCACCATCCGGACCGTCCTGTCGGCCTGCTCGCGACCGAGCACGCGCTGGAGCGGCCCGACATGGTCATGGTCGAGAGCGAGCACGAGGTCGGCGCGGTGCAGCTCCTGCTCATCAAGCTGGCGTGCGCGATGGCTGACCGCATCGATGCCATGACGGCGCAGCAGGTCGCCGGCCCGCGGATCGATCGGATTTCCCACCTCCCACCCGGTGGTGCCCACGGAGGCGACCTCGGCGCGGTCGCCGAGGCCGGCCTGGTCCAGGGCCTCGCGCAGGGCGTACTCGGCCATCGGCGAGCGACAGATGTTGCCCGTGCAAACGGTCAGGATCCGGTATGTCATCGGCCCTCCTGGTCGCGAACGGGGGCCGGGTTCTCCAGCAGGTCGGCATAGTCGGGGTGGCGGTCGATCCATCCCTTGACGAACCAGCACGTGGGGCGGATATTCAGCCCTTGGCCGCGGATATCGTCCAGGGCGTAGCGCACGATCGCGGAGCCGATGCCCTGACCCGAGCGCTCGGGAGCGACGACGGTCGAACGGAGATCCCGCACCTGTACCCCGAGGCCGTCTCCGGCACCCGGTGGCAGATCCTCGTCGCCATAGGCGAGGACAGCGACCAGCTCATCGCCGTCGAGTGCCTCATAACGGTCACGGTCATCATCGTGGACCAGGCGCACCGCGCCAGGTCCGGCGGAGGTCTCATCCATGCCGGTCACGGTACACTGCCGGTCATGCCTCCGCCCCTGATCTGGCACATCACCGAACTGCCCACCTGGGAGGCAGCCGTTCGGTCAGGCTCCTACACCCGCGCGACCCGCGGCCGCGACCTGGCCGAGGAAGGGTTCCTGCACGCGTCCTGGCCGGAGCAGGTCTCGAAGGTCGCCAAGCGGGTCTATCCGGATCGTCCCTCGGATCTCGTGATCCTGGAGATCGACGTGGCTCGAGTGGAGGCCGCCGGCATCGCGGTGGACATCGAAGCGGATGTGGACGGCAAAGGTCGCGGTTACCCCCATATCAAGGGACCGTTGCCCGTGAACGCCGTGGTGCGGCTGCGGCGCACCAAATGGATCGGCCGTGAGTTCGTCGTCGTCGCCTGAATCACGGCGCCGACCGGCCCCAGCCGGTGCCCGGCCCTGTTCGACGGGCTGCGAAGCGGATCGACAGGACTGCGAGCCTGGTCGACAACGCTGCGAGGCAGATCGACAAGGTTGCGAGCGTGATCGACGTGCGGTCAGGCCCCGGCGTACCATCGGGCATGGCCAGGTCACGTCGCTCCGCGAAGTATCTCGACATCCATCCCGAGGATCCTCAGCCCCGGCTCATAGAGCAGGCGGTCTCGGTGCTGCAGGAAGGCGGCTTGATCGCCTATCCCACCGATTCCTGCTACGCCCTGGGCTGCACCCTCGGCAATGTCGAGGCGCTCGATCGGATCCGACGGATCCGACAGGTGGGGAAGGATCATCACTTCACGCTGGTCTGCGCAGACTTCGCGCAGCTGGGTCAGTTCGTGCTGGTCTCGAACCCGGTCTTCCGGCTGGTCAAGAACGCGACCCCGGGGGCCTACACCTTCATCCTCCCCGCCACGAAAGAAGTGCCGCGCAGGCTCGCCCATCCGAAGAAGCACACGGTCGGGGTGCGGATCCCGGACCATCGCGTGGCCCATGCGCTGGTGGAGGCGCTCGGCGAGCCGATCGCCTCCTCGACGCTGCTGCTGCCTGGGCAGGAGGATCCGCCCTCTGAGGCCTGGGTGGTCCAGGATCTTCTCGGCGAGCAGGTGGACGCGATCATCGACTCCGGGGAGGTCGGGATCGAGCCGACCACGGTCGTGGATCTCTCGGGCGGAGACCTGGTGATCGCCCGCGAAGGTGCCGGGGACAGCAGCCGCTTCTGACCGAGGGCGGGCGCGGCGGGGCTGCGGGTGCGGCCCGGCGCGCGTGCCCCGATGTGGGCGTCCCGGGTGCGCGTGCGTCCCGAGGGCCCGGCTCGGCGCTCTAGTCTGCCCTGCCCCGCCCTGCCCTGCCCTGCCGATCAGCGTCAGTGACCCGCCTTCACGCTCCGAGTGCTGAGCACCCTGGAGAACAGCAGGATCCCGACGGCGTAGAGCGGGACCATCCACAGGGCATAGCGCAGGGTCATCGCGTCGGCGAGCACCCCGATCAATGGCGGGGTGAGGAAGAATCCCAGGCGGGCGAACCAGCCGACCACGGTGATCCCGACTCCATGGGGCACCCCGGGAAGGTCATCCGCAGCGCGATAGGCAGCGGGGAAGAGGGTCGCCACGCCCCACCCTGCTGCGGCGAAGCCGATCACCGCGGTCACCGGCGAGGGCAGCAGCAGGGCGAAGCTCATCCCCACCATGGCGATCACACCACCGAGCCGCGCGGTCGTCCGGTCCCCCAGGCGGTCCACCACGGCATCGCCGGTGAAGCGGCCGATCGTCTGCGCCCCCTGCAGGGCCACGAACGCCATACCTGCCAGGAAGGGCGTGGCCGCGAACGTGTCCTGCATGAACAGAGCACCCCAGGTGCTGCCGGCGTCTTCGGTGGAGCCCGCGAACACCAGGACCATGCCCAGTGCAGTCACCAGGCCGAGCGCTCGCAAGCTCATCCCGGCCAGGCGGAAGCCGGTCGGTGCCGCATCGGGAACCTCTGTGGCGGAGGACGCCGACGGGGAGGCGACCGGCGTGCGCTCGGTGCTGTCCGGGCCCGGCAGCATGAAGCGCAGCGAGGCGGCAGCGAGGAGGCCGAACACGATCATGCCGATGATTCCCTGGATCCACAGCGGCAGGCCGAGCTGTGCGCAGGCGGCGCCGAGCAGGCCGCCGACCACCGCTCCGAGCGACCACCAGCCGTGGTAGCTGTTCATGATCGAGCGGCGATAGCGCCGCTCGACCCGCATGCCATGGGCGTTCATCGCGATGTCCGTGATCGCATCGGCTGCTGTCGCCAGCAGCAGCGAGCAGGTCAGCCAGAGCCAGGACCCGGAGACGTAGACCGCCAGATGCGAGACAGATGCGAGCACCTGCAGCACCACGCTCACCCGGGCGGAGCCGAAGCGGGACATCAGGCGGGCGGCGAACAGGCCAGCCAGCAATCCACCGAGAGGGCCGATGCCGATGGCGAGGCCGAAGGCGGTGTTGCTCAGCCCGATCGATTCCACCAGTTCCGGGTACCGGGGCAGGATCGCGCAGAAGGAAGCGCCGTTGAGGAAGAAGATCAGGGAGACGGCCCAGCGGGCTCGTCGCACCGACGCCGGCACGGCGGGGCGCGCAGAGGCGGCGAGCAGAGGATCGTGAGCGTTCACGGTCATCTATTCTGCGCCATACCGCGCCGGAACACACCACGGGTGGCGATCAGGTCACCGCTTCCGGCATACCGTGCCCTTCTCTGCGTTCCGCTCTGCGTTCCGTCACCGGGCCGTACCCGCGCCGTACGCTGGCAACATGTCGACACACATCGGTGCCTCCCCCGGCCAGATCGCCCCGTACGTCCTGATGCCCGGGGATCCTTATCGCGCCCGCTGGATCGCCGAGACCTTCCTCGAGGATCCCGTCCAGTACAACGACGTGCGGGGGATGCTGGGCTTCACCGGCACCTACCGCGGGATCCGGGTCTCCGCGCAGGGTTCCGGCATGGGCCAGCCGTCGATGGCGATCTATGCCCAGGAGCTCTTCGACGACTACGACGTGCAGACCATCATCCGAGTCGGCACCTGCGGCGCGCTCTCGGGGGCGGTGAACGTGAGGGACGTGATCCTGGGCGTGGCCGCCTCGACGGATTCCGCGATGAACGTGCCGCGCTTCCGCTATGTCTCCTTCGCTCCGGCCGCGGATTTCACGCTGGCCCGGATTGCGGCCGAGATCGCCGAGGACCGCATGCTGCCGCTGGTCGCCGGCGGACTCTACTCCGCCGACCAGTTCTACTCACCTGATCCGGAGACCACCCGCATCCTGGCGGGATACGGGGTGCTCGGGGTGGAGATGGAGGCTGCTGCTCTGTACACCCTCGCCGCGCAGTTCTCTCGCCGCGCGCTCGCTCTCTGCACCGTCTCGGATCACCTCCTCACCGGGGAGGAGACGAGCGCGCAGGAACGTCAGGAGACCTTCGAGGACATGATCGTGGTGGCGTTGGAATCGATCGTGCGACTGGAGACGACGCACCCCATAGCCTGAGCGGCGCGCCTCGAACAGCATCCCTGCCGGCGATTCCCGCCAGAAATGACTCGTGCCCGGCCGCCGTGAGGCGCCGGGCACGAGGAATTTCAGGGGAGCTCAGGAGAGGAAGCGCGGCACCAGATCGAAGGTGCCGTACAGCGCGACCATGCACAGCGCGAGGCCGCCGACGAAGAGGCCGACCGAGGGCTCGGTCATCGGCATCATCGACATCATGTAGAGCCCGGCGGCGAACAGCCCGAAGAGCACGATGAAGAGCACCACCGATAGGACGATGTTGTTGCCCTTCGAGGTCACGTTCTCGTCCTGATGCGTCTGCGCATCGGTCGCGTCCGCGACATGCTGGTTGCTCATGCTGCCTCTTCCTCTGTGTCACCGATCTCTGCGTCCGACACGGGGCTCGGACGACCGTTGCCCATCTTAGACCAGGGAGGGTGTGACCGTGGCCGTGTCGCGGTGGCGGATCGCCGTGAGCAGGCTCTCGAAGATGCTGCGCCCCGCCTCGCCGTCGATCTCGGGGTGCCACTGCACGCCGAGCACGCTCGATCCGTGCTCCGCCTCGACCGCGAGGGCCAGGCCGCTGTCGTGGCGGGCCACGATCCGCAGATCGCCGCGGACGGTGCGGATCCCCTGGTGGTGGAAGGCAGTGACCTCGGCGCGGGTGCCGAGCGCGAGGGCGAGGTCGCTGGCCGCATCGAGCTGCGCCTCGACGCGGTTGGGCTCGAGACCTGTCGTGGGATGGGCGGGCAGGTCCGTCGGCAGGTGACGGTGGAGCTCCCCGCCCTCGGCGATGACGATGACCTGCAGGCCACGGCAGATCCCGAGCACCGGCACGTCATTGCGTCGGGCGGCACGGTACAGCGCCGTCTCGAAGGCGTCCCGCTCCGGGTCTGGGGTCATGTCGGTGGCGAGCGACTCCTCGCCCCAGGCGGTGGGATCGAGATCGGTGCCGCCGGTGAGAACGAGGCCGTCCAGCTCGGCGATCTCTTCGTCGCTCCATTCGTCCTGCGGGGCGATGATCACGGGTCGCGCACCGGCTTCCCGCAGGGCACGCACGTACTGCTCGTTGACCGCCACGGCATCATGGCCCGCCCAGGCGCCGGACATCATCGTGCGGGTCCCCGCGGTCACGCCGATGAGCGGGCGACGAGTGCGCTGCGCCATGATGTTGTCCCTTCCGCAGAGGAGCGATGTTCCGGGCCGTCGGTCGACGACTGGACCCAGTTCATCGCGCCGGCGGCATCGCGGGCGAACTATGTGGCGGAATGTGACAGCAGGTTTGTGACGGGGGACGGGACGGAGCCGAGGGAAGCCGGGATCAGAGCAGGGCGTCGACCTGTCGGTGCTGCTCGATCGCCTGCAGGTAGTAGCCGCGCAGCTGCTCGGCGAGCACCGGCCAGGTCCGCTTGCGCACGGACTCCTCGGCCGCTCGGCCGAAGGCCTGGCGTTTCGCATCGTCGAAGAGCAGATCGCTCGCGTGCTCTCTCAGCTCGTCGAGCATGCCCGGGGAATAGAGCCAGCCGGTGCGGCTGGGGGCGACGAGGTCCACCGGCCCTCCGCGCCGCGGGGCGATCACCGGCAGGCCGGAGGCCATGGCCTCCTGGAGGGTCTGGCCGAAGGTCTCGAGCTCACCGGGGTGGATGAACAGGTCGGCGCTGGCGAGGTGGGCGGCGAGGTCGGTGCCGGTGCGGAATCCGGCGAAGCGCGCCCGGGGCATGAGCCGGCGCAGCGACTCCCCCTCGGGCCCCTCCCCCACGATCAGCAGTCGCACGCCGGGCATGTCATGGATGACCTTGAGATCCTGGACCTGCTTCTCGGCCGCGAGCCGGCCCACGTAGATCACGAGCTTCTCGTCCGGCCGTGCATATCTCGCCCGCAGCGACGGGCTGCTCAGCTCCGGCGAGAACAGGGTGGTGTCCACGCCGCGCCGCCAGAGGTCCACCCGTTCGATGCCGTGCTGGAGGAGCTGGTCCCGGGTCGCGGTCGAGGGGGCGAGGTTCACGGTCGCGCGGTTGTGGACGTCGCGCAGCAGCTGCCAGGTGGCGTTCTCCAGGAACGGCATCCCGTACCGGGCGGTGTATCCGGGGATGTCGGTCTGATAGACGGCGACGGTGGGCACGCCTGCCTTCTGGGCGGCGACCACGGCCCGGCCGCCGAGGATCATCGGTGAAGCGAGGTGGATGACATCGGGCTGGAACTCGTCGATCCGCCGCCGCAGCGCAGCGGCACTGGTGGCGGCGATCCGCACCTCCGAATAGCCGGGCATCGGGGCCGAGGCGACGCGGCGCACCCTCACCCGTCGACCGCAGGCGGTGCGCAGGTGCTTGTCCGCTCCCGGCCACTGAGGGGCGATGATCCCGAGATCGTCACCCGTGGCGGCGAAGTGGTCCACGACGCGGAGCACGGAGCCCGTGACCCCGTTCATGTGCGGAAGGAATGATTCGGAGACGAAGAGAATCCTCACGCCATCGATGATGCTCCTGGTGCTGGTCCTCCGCGCGATGGACGCGTGACATCTGGATGAACACTTGGTCCGCATGAACACTTGGTCCACGTCTGCGGCCGAAAGCCCGGTGGAACAGTGGCCGCCGCCCGGTGGAGCAGCGGCCGCGGCCTGATCATGCGGGCGGCCGCCGCCCGATCGTGCAGAGGGCAGCCGCCCGACGGGGGCAGGGGGCGGCCGCCAGATGGGGCCGGGTGCGACCGCTGGCGCGATCCGGGTCAGAGACGCTGCGAGGCGAGCTTCGCGCCCTCCACCAGCGACTCGAGCTTCGCCCAGGCGATCTGCGGATGGATGCGCCCGCCGAGACCGCAGTCGGTCGAGCCGATCACGCGCTCGGGGCCGACGATCTTCGCGAAGCGCTCGAGACGCTGCGCGACCAGTTCGGGGTGCTCGACCACGTTGGTGGCGTGCGAGACGATGCCGGGCACGAGCACCTTGTCGGCGGGCAGCTCGAGGTCCTGCCACACGGTCCACTCGTGCTCATGGCGCACGTTCGCCGCCTCGAAGCTGTAGTACTTCGCGTCGATCTCCAGCAGCAGCGGGGCGATGTGGCGGAACTCGATGTCGGTGGTGTGCGGGCCGTGCCAGGAGCCCCAGCAGAGATGGAAACGGGTCTGCTCGGTGGGCACGTTCACCAGGGCGCGGTTCACCGCGTCGACTCGCTTGCGGGTGAAGGTGAGGTAGTCCTCGACGCTCGGCTCGGGGTTGATCTGGTCCCAGTTCTCGGCGATCGACGGGTCGTCGACCTGCACGGTGAGTCCGGCGGCGGCGATCGCCTCGTATTCGGGGCGCATCACGTCGACCCAGGCGTCGAGGAAGGCGTCCTCGTCGCCGTAGTGATCATCGACGATGCGGCTGCCGGAGCCCGGCGAGAGGGAGTTGAGGAAGCCGTGCTCGTACCCAGCGGCCTTGAGCGCCGCCCGGATGTTCCTGGCGTCCTGGTCGACGAGCTCGCGGCCGACGTCGGAGAACGAGACCGGGCCGGTGGCCGCGGGGAACGTGGTCTGCGCGCCGACGGTGATGCCGGAGCTCGGATCCTGGTATGCCTCGGCGAAGGTGGTCCAGTCGCGACGATCGGGGAAGGTGGTCAGGCGCACGTCGCCCGGGCTCGAGCGGACCGGTTCGGCGGAGAAGTGGTCGCTGCCGGTCAGCTCCAGACCGCTGACGCGGTCGAAGATGTACGACCACCAGGAGCCGTAGTTCACGGCCGAGCCCATCAGGTGCCCGTACTCGCCGTCGTTGGGGATCGCGATGCCGATCTCGCGCTGCTTCGCCACCACGTCCACCACAGCCTGGCGCAGCACCTCGCGGAACTCGGCGGTGGGTTCGGGGGTCAGTCCGTCGGCGCCGACGGGGCGTTGCGCATTGGCCGCGATCAGCTCGGGGCTGCGAGGGAGGGAGCCGGCATGGGTGGTGAGGATCTCGGTCATGCACAGAGCCTAGGAGCAATGACGCCCCGGTCGGAAACCGGGGCGTCACAGCTGTTCATATCGGCGGGGCCCACCGGGCGGTCCGGCCCGGGCTCAGTCACGCAGCCAGGCCAGGCCCGGCTCAGTCACGCGGCCAAGTCGGGCCCGGCTCAGTCACGCGGCCAGGTCGGGACCAGGTTGCGGTCGCCGTAGGCCTGCTCGACGCGGCGCACCGGCGGCCAGTACTTCGACTGGATCCGCATCTGGGCGCTGTCGTGGACGGAGTCGTCCTCGAGCGCGGTCCAGCTGCCGGGGTAGACGGCGACCTCGCGGGAGTACGGGTGGGTCCACTCCCCCGTGACGACCGACGCCGCGGTGTGCGGGGCGTTGACCAACGGGTTGTCCTCGGCGGGCCAGGTACCGGCCAGGACCTCCTCGGCCTCCTTCGCGATCATCAGCATCGCGTCGACGAAGCGGTCGATCTCGGCGAGGTCCTCGGACTCCGTCGGCTCCACCATCAGCGTGCCCGCCACGGGGAAGGACATGGTCGGAGCATGGAAGCCGTAGTCGATGAGCCGCTTGGCGACGTCGTCCACGGAGATCCCGGTGCGAGCGGTGAACGGGCGCAGGTCCACGATGCACTCGTGGGCCACCAGACCGTTCTCCCCGGTGTAGAGGATCTCGTAGGACTCGGAGAGGCGGCGCGCCATGTAGTTCGCCGCAAGCACCGCCGAGGCCGTCGCGTGGCGCAGCCCGTCCGGGCCCATCAGCCGGATATAGGTCCAGGTGATCGGCAGGATCGAGGGGGACCCGTAGGGCGCCTGGGAGACCGGGGCACCGCCATGGGGCTGCTCGCCCTGACCGACCACCGGGTGCTCGATCTGCTGCATGGCGGGATGGCCGGGCAGGAAGGGCGCCAGGTGCGCCTTCGCCGCGACCGGCCCGACCCCGGGGCCGCCGCCGCCGTGAGGGATGCAGAAGGTCTTGTGCAGGTTCAGGTGGGAGACGTCCCCGCCGAACTCGCCGGGGCGCGCCACCTGCAGCAGGGCGTTGAGGTTCGCGCCGTCGACGTAGACCTGACCGCCGGCGTCGTGGACCAGCTCGCAGACGGTGCGCACCTCCTCCTCGTAGACACCGTGGGTGGAGGGGTAGGTGATCATGATCGCGGCGAGCTCGTCGCCGTGATCCTTGATCTTCTGCTTGAGGTCATCGAGATCGATGTTGCCGCGGGCATCGGAGGCGACGACCACCACGCGCAGGCCGGCGATGACGGCGGAGGCGGCGTTGGTGCCGTGCGCGGAGCTCGGCACCAGGCACACCTCACGGCTGCTCTCGCCGCGCGAGGCGTGGTAGGCACGGATCGCGAGCAGGCCCGCGAACTCGCCCTGCGAGCCGGCGTTGGGCTGCAGGGAGACGGTGTCGTAGCCGGTGAGGTCCGCGAGCCAGGTCTCGAGCTGGGTGATCAGCTCGAGGTAGCCGGTCACGTCCTCGCGGGGAGCGAAGGGGTGCAGGGCGTTGAAGCCCGCCCAGGTGATGCCGGCCATCTCGGTGGCGGCGTTGAGCTTCATGGTGCACGAGCCCAGCGGAATCATCCCCCGGTCCAGGGCGAAGTCACGGTCCGCGAGGCGGCGCAGGTAGCGCATCATCGCGGTCTCGGAGCGGAAGGAGGAGAACACCGGGTGCTGGAGGAAGGGGTCCTCGCGCACCAGGCCGTCCCAGCCGTTGCCGGAGTCGACCTCGGCGAGCTCCTGACCGGGGGTCGGCGCATGGGGGGCGAAGGCGGCGGCGATCGCCTCGAGGTCCGCGACGGTGGTGGTCTCGTCGAGCGAGAGGTGCACGAGGTCATCGCCCACGGTGTGCACGAGGAAGCCGGCGTCCTTCAGGGACTCCGCCACAGCGCCCGCGATACCGGTGGCCCGCACCTCGAGGGTGTCGAAGAAGCTGTCTCCGACGAGCTCGAAGCCGCTGCGGCGCAGCAGGTCCGCGAGGACTGCGGTGCGGTCGGCGACGGTGCGGCCGATGCGGGTCAGTCCCTCGGGGCCGTGATAGACGGCATACATTGCGGCCATCACGGCCAGCAGCACCTGCGCGGTGGTGATCGCGCTGGTGGCCTTCTCGCGGCGGATGTGCTGCTCGCGGGTCTGCAGGGAGAGCCGGTAGGCGGGGTTGCCGTCGGCGTCCTTCGAGACGCCCACGAGGCGTCCCGGCAGCTGGCGCTCGAGGCCCTTGCGCACGGCGACGAAACCGGCGTGCGGGCCGCCGAAGCCGAGCGGGATGCCGAAGCGCTGGGAGGTGCCGACGGTGACGTCCGCCCCGAGCGAGCCCGGGGAGGCGAGCATGGTCAGGGCCAGCAGATCGGCGGAGACGATCGCGATCGCCTTGGTGGACTTCACCTCGGCGATGACGTCGCGGGGGTCCCATACCCGGCCGGAGGCGCCCGGGTACTGGAGGAAGGCGCCGAAGTACTCGCCCTCGGGGGCTCCTTCGCGGGCGAAGTCGACCTCGCGCAGCTCGATGCCGAGCCCGTCGGCACGGCCCTGGAGCACCGCCTTGGTGGCGGGGAGGGTGTCGGCGTCGACCAGGAAGACGTTGCCGTTGCGCTTGACGTGGCGGCGGGCGAGCAGCATCGCCTCGGCGGCGGAGGTCGCCTCATCGAGGGTGGAGGCGTTGGAGAGGTCCATCCCGGTCAGATCGCAGATCATGGTCTGGAAGGTCAGCAGCGCCTCGAGGCGGCCCTGTGAGATCTCGGGCTGGTACGGGGTGTAGGCGGTGTACCAGGCAGGGTTCTCCAGCACGTTGCGCTGGATCACGGCGGGGGTGTGGGTGTCGTAGTAGCCCAGCCCGATCAGCGAGCGGTGGACCGTGTTGCGGTCGGCGAGAGCCTGCAGCTCGACCAGTGCGGCGGGCTCGGTGACGCCGGCGGGGACCACGGAGCTGACGCTCCGGGGGCCCTCGGACTGGTCCAGCAGGATCGTGCTCGGCACCGCAGCGGTCAGCATCTCGTCGAGGGACTCATAGCCCAGGACCTCGAGCATGTGACGCTGCGCGTCGGGATCGGTGCCGACGTGGCGGCGGACGAAGGAGTCGTGAGCATGCGCAGGCGATGCGGTCATGAAGGAGTGCCCCTGGATGTTGCGTGCGGTTCTGGATGGATGGAGCCGTCCGCGCAGCGGTGCGCGGCACCGGCAGGAGGCGGCTGCCCAGCGGCCGCCGCCTCCGCGACGCTCAGGCCTCGGTGAATGCCTTGTAGTCCTCGGCGCTCAGCAGATCGTCGGGCAGCGCCTCGTAGCTGGCCTTGATCAGCCAGCCCTCGTCGAAGGGCGAGGAGTTGACCAGCTCGGGCGTGTCCACGACGGCGTCGTTGATCTCGGTGACCGTGCCGCTGATCGGGGAGAACAGGTCAGAGACGGATTTGGTCGATTCGATCTCGCCCATCTCGGTGCCGGCGGTGATCTCGCCGTCCACCTCGGGCAGGTCGACGTAGACCACGTCGCCGAGCTGCTCGGCGGCGTAGTCGGTCACGCCGATGACGGCCACGCCATCGGACTCGACGCGGACCCACTCGTGGTCCTTGCTGTAGAGGAGTTCTGCGGACATGGGATCAGTCCTTCCGGAGAGGGGTTGGGGGGAAACTCGGGTGGGTTCAAGAGCAGCAGGGCCGGCGGGAGGTCGGCCCGGCATGAGATCGGTCCCGGCGGAAGGTCGGTCCCGGCGGAAGACCAGTCGCTGTTCAGTCGCAGCTCAGTCGCGACGGTAGAAGGGCATCTCGACGACACGGACCGGAAGGTCCTTGCCGCGGACATCGACGATCAGCTCGGTGCCAGCCTCGGCGACGCTGGTGCGCACGAAGCCCATCGCGATGGGGTGGCCGAGGGTCGGGGACAGCGCACCGGAGGTGATCGCCCCGACGTCTCGTCCCTCCGCGTCGCGCACCTGCGCGCCGGCGCGTGCGGCACGGCGGCCCTCCGCGACCAGGCCCACCAGGACCGGACGGTCGGTCAGATCCGCCGCCTCGATCCCCGCGCGGCCGACGAAGTCCTCCTTCGACTTCAGGGCGACGACGCGCGCCATGCCCGACTGCGCGGGGTACAGGTCCCGGCCGAGCTCGTTGCCGTACAGCGGCATCCCGGCCTCGAGGCGCAGGGTGTCGCGGCAGGCGAGGCCACAGGGGGTGAGGCGGTCCCCGCCGACGGCGGTGAGCAGCTTCCACAGCTCCGCGGCCTGGTCGTTCGGGATGTAGAGCTCGAAGCCGTCCTCGCCGGTGTATCCGGTGCGGGCGATCAGCATCGACTCCCCGCGATAGGTGGCTTCGGCGAAGCGATAGTTCTTCATCTCGGTGAGGTCCTCGGCCGAGAGTCCTTCAACCCCGCTGTCCGCGCCGAGCAGCGCATCCAGCAGGATCTGCTCGCTCTGGGGGCCCTGGACGGCGATCAGCGAGGTCCGGGAGGAGTCGTCGTCGACCTCGACGTCGAAGCCCTCCGCCCGGGCGAGCAGCTCGGCGGCGTCGACCTCGGCGTTGGAGGCGTTGGCGACCACCAGGAAGTGCTCGTCGGAGAAACGGTAGGTGATGACGTCGTCGATCACACCGCCGTCTTCGGTCAGCAGCAGCGAATACTTCGCGCGCCCCACCGACATCGCCGACATCTTCCCGGCGAGCGCATGGTCCAGGGCCTCAGCGGCCTGGGGCCCGCGCAGATGGATCTCGCCCATATGGCTGAGGTCGAAGAGACCGGCGCTCTCCCGCACGGCCTTGTGCTCGGCAAGGTCCGAGTTGTACCGGACCGGCATGCGCCAGCCCGCGAAATCCGTGAACGTCGCACCGAGCGACTCGTGGACCGCCTCGAGGGCGGTGCTGCGCAGGTCCTGCTCAGCCATGGTGCTCCTTACTCGTCCCGGGGAGGCTTGCGCTCCCACCGTCTGCGTCCTGATCTGCCTCACGCGGCACTCTCGCGGCACGGGCGGCACCGAATCTGCCGGGCACAGCACATGCCGCACCGACCAGTGCGCCACGTCGCTGTGTCGCAGGCTCACCATACCGCCCGCGCGGCCACCGCGACGCAGGTGCAGGCACTTCGGTCGCCGGGCATCGGGCCGCGGATCCGGCGCGAGATTCAGCCTGAGAGCGGGCCGTGGATCGGTCCGTAGATCGATTCGTGGATCGGTTCGTGGATCGGTCCATGGGTCCGGCACGAGTTCGGGCCAGGGGCCCAACGACCCTCGACCTGTCCCGAGTACCTAGTACCGTGGGGTGCGTGACAACGGAAGGCACGACAGAGTGGCCGGTACGGATCCACAGCCCACGGCTGGTGATCCGGCCACCAGGCGACGCTGATCGCGCAGCGCTGATCCGCCTGATGACCGATCCCGTCACCCGGGAGTACCTCGGCGGAGCGGTCGACTACGCCTCGCGACAGGCATTGGAGCTGTCACCACTGGGGCTGACCTGGGGACGCTGGGCGCTCGCGCTCGCCGAGGACGACACCATGATCGGATCGATCTCGCTCGGTTACGACCGCGGCGAGCTCGAGATCTCCTATGCGCTGCTGCCGGAGTGGACGGGTCAGGGCTTCGCGGCGGAGTCCTGCATCGCCCTGCTGGACTGGGCCCGCCAGGAGCTCGAGGACGAACACGTCATCGCCATCAGCCAGACCCGCAACAAGCGCAGCGTGGAGCTGCTGCGCAAGCTCGGCTTCACCGTGCGCAAGGGGCTCGAGGAGTTCGGTGCCCAGCAGCTGCTTCTCGAGCGTGCGCTGAGCGTGCCGCTGCCGGAGTACGCCCAGCCCTTGCAGACCGCGGCCGACCCGCCGCCCCCAACGCGCCGCTGAGCTTCCCGGCTCGCTGCTGAGGTTCCCGGCTCGGCGCTGAGGTTCCCGGCTCGGCGCTGCGGTTCCCGGCTCGGCGCTGAGGTTCCCGGCTCGGCGCTGCGGGCTCAGTCGCGGGCGACCGGGCAGCTCATGCAGCGCGGACCGCCACGCCCGCGTCCCAGCTCGTCCCCGGCGAACTCGAGCACCTCGACCCCCTGGCCGCGAAGGTACTCGTTGGTGGCCGCGGCACGCTCGTAGGCGACCACCTTTCCCGGAGCGAGGGCAAGCACGTTGCAGCCGTCGTCCCATTGCTCACGCGCGGCGGCGTAGGCGTCCAGCGGCGGGGTGAGCACCCGCAGCGAGGGGACGCCGAGTCCGCGCGCGAGCACCTGGTCCATCTCGTCGGCCGGCCTGGCCCTCGAGACCAGCCGCTCCCCCGGGCGCTCGATCTCGAAGGTCTCCAGCGGCTCGAGCGAACCGAAGCGCAGCATTGACTCCTCGTCCACGACGGTCGTGACGGTGTCCAGATGCATCATCGAACGGCGGTGCGGCAGGGCGACCGCGACCACCCGTTCCACCGACCCGTCGGCCAGCAGATCCGCCGCGAGCCGTTCAACGCCGACCGCGCTGGTGCGCTCGGACATGCCGACGGCGACTACCTGCGGCGACAGCATCATCACGTCGCCTCCCTCGACCGTCGCTGCGCCGGCGCCGTCCCGGCCGACGATGCGCCGGGGTGCGGCGGCGCCTGCGAACTGCGGATGATGGCGGTAGATCAGCTCCAGGTGCAGGCTCTCGCGGCGCCTGGCGGGATGGCGCATCGGGCTGACGGAGACGACGTCCCCGATCCAGGCAGAGGAATCTCGGGTGAACATGTGGTTGGGCAGCGGGTCCAGGACCAGGTGCTCCTTCCCCGCTCGGTGCAGGGCGATCGAACGGGGGCTCACCCCGAGGGCGTCGAGCTCGCCGACGGTGATGCCCCCGATGAGCACCTCGATCAGCGGCCCGGGCGCGAGGTCGGCGAGGGCTTCGTGGAGGTCCTGCACGGCGATGTCCCCGAGCACCGCCGGGTCCAGGGCGCGATGCAGCAGCTCCCGGCGCAGGGCGGGATCGTCCAGCAGGTCGGTGAGCAGTCGGGTCAGCTCGAGCACCTCGACGCCCTCCCCGCGCAGCAGGTCACTGAACTGCCGATGCTGGGCCCGGGCCCGGTCGAGCCAGAGCACCTCGTCGAACAGCAGCCCTTCGCGGGAGTCGGGGGTCAGTCGTTCGAGCTCGGCGCCCGGCTCGTGCACGATCACGCGGCGCAGCGGCGAGATCTCGTCGTGCACCCCGATCGGGAGCTCTGCTGACACTGCCATATGAACTCCTCGGTTCGTCACCTGAGTGCCCTCTGCAGTGAGCGCACGTCCTGTCGGCGGTGCGAGCACGTTAGCAGAGCACGGCACACCGGCCGGTTGCCGCGGTGTGCGCACCACCCTCTCCCGGCGACCCGGTGTGCACATCCCGCCTGGCGATGGCTACGCTGGCGGGGTCCGCATCTGCTCTTGCCTCAGGAGGAACCTGTGACCGCTTCCGCGCTGTCCATCCCCACCACGACTCTCGCCGACGGCACCGCGTTCCCGCTGATCGGGTTCGGCACCTCCAGCATGAAGGGTGTCGAGGGTGCCCGCGCGATCGGCTCGGCGCTGCGCTCGGGATACCGCCTCATCGATTCGGCGGCCCAGTACGGCAACGAGGCCGCCGTCGGGCAGGGGCTGCGGGACAGCGGCGTCGACCCCGACGAAGCGCTGGTGACCACCAAGATCGCCGGCGGGGACCAGGGCCGCGAGGCAGCCCGCGAGGGATACCTCGGCTCGCTGCGCCGACTGGGTCTCGAGCGTGCCGCGCTGGTGCTCATCCATTGGCCGAACCCCTCCCGCGGGCTGGCCCTGGACACCTGGCGCACCCTGATCGACCTGAAGGAGGAGGGGAAGGCCCTGCACATCGGGGTCTCGAACTTCCGCCCGGAGCAGCTGCAGGAGCTGATCGACGCCACCGGGGTGACTCCCGAGGTGAATCAGATCCAGCTCTCCCCCGCCCTGGCCCGCACGGAAGCGGTCGCCTTCCACCGCGAGCACGGCATCGTCACACAGGCCTGGGGGCCGCTGGGCGGCCGCGACGGGCTCTCCGCGCAGTTCGCGCTGCAGAAGGTCGCGACCAAGCATGGTGTCGAGCCCTCACAGGTCTCGCTGCGCTGGGCGATCGATCAGGACATCGTGGTGATCCCCAAGTCGCAGAATCCCGAGCGTCAGCAGGCCAACGCGACCCTCGACGCGATCCGGCTCGATGACGAGGACCGCACCCTGCTGGCCACCCTCGATCTGGGAGAGGACGCCGCCTGGGACTCCCGCGAGCACGAGGAGTGGTGAGCGCAGCCGGCCGCTTCGCGCCCGGGCCTGAGCATCAGGAGATCGTCTTCCTCACCGGCTCCGGGATCAGCGCCCGCACGGGGCTCGGCACGTTCCGGGGGCCGAACGGCCTCTGGGCGCTCGAACCCGAGACTGAGCAGGCGATGCACGCCGAGCTGCTCCCGGGCTCGCTGCCCCAGCTGTGGCGGGTGTGGGGGCGGATGGCGCGGATCGCGCTCGAGCACGGCCCCACGCCCGGGCATCGAGCGATCGCCCGCCTGGGTGCCCCGGTGATCACACAGAACATCGACGGCCTGCATCAAGCTGCGGGCAGCGAGGTGGTCGCCGAGCTGCACGGCAGCGCCCTGCGCGCAGTGTGCCTGAACGAGCACTGCACCTGGAGGACGCTGCTGAAGCCCGGGGACGGCTCCCGACCCACGGACCACGGCGTGCCCGCGACCTGCCCTCAGTGCGGGGCTCCGCCGCGGCCCGATGTCGTGCTCTTCGACGAGCAGCTCCCGCAGGGCGCTCTCGAGCTCGCGATGCGGCTGGCGAAGCGCGCCGATCTGTTCGTCGTCGTCGGGACCAGCGGGGTCGTGTTCCCCTCCGCGCAGCTGGCACCGCTGGCAGCGGCGCACGGCGCGACGACGGTGCTGATCGACATCGACCCGCCGGTCGGCTCCAGCACGCTCTTCGACCATGTCCTCGCCGAGGACGCCCATGAGGTGCTGCCGGACTGGGAGCGTCGCCGGCATCAGGTGGGCGGGACGTCCTTCCTGGACCCGTTCTCCGTCTGAGGAACTCGGGTCCGATCTGAGGCGCGCCGCATCTGATCTGAGGCACCCGGATCTGATCCGAGGCACCTGAGCTGACAGGTTCCGAGCCCGAGCAGATCGGGCCTCAGATCCAGATCGCGGGGTCCATCTGCTCCTCGGGGTGGGCGGCCCCGGTGCGTACTGTCGCCGGGATGCCGATGGCGGTGGCCTGGGCGGGGACGTCCTTGACGACCACCGCGTTGGCCCCGATCTGGGCGGCCTCGCCGATGACCACCGGACCGAGCACCCGGGCGCCGGCACCGATGGTCACACCGTTGCCGACCGTGGGGTGGCGCTTGACGCGCTCCATCGACCGGCCTCCGAGGGTGACCCCGTGGTAGAGCATGACGTCGTCACCCACTTCGGCGGTCTCCCCCACCACCACGCCCATCCCGTGGTCGATGAAGAAACGGCGCCCGATCGTCGCGCCGGGATGGATCTCCACCCCGGTCAGCGAGCGAGCCCCCTGGGAGAGGACCAGCGCGGGCAGTTTCGCACCACGGGCCCAGAGGCGATGCGCGAGCCGATGGGTCCAGATCGCGTGCAGCCCCGGTGAGGTCAGCATGATCGACAGGTCATCGGTCGCGGCGGGGTCACGGCGATGCGCCGCCGCGAGGTCCTCTCGGACGCTCGCGACGACGTTCATCACCCGATCCAGCGGGCTCTTCGCCATGATCGTGTCCGCGTTCAGTCCGCGAGCTCGGCGTACAGCGGAGTGGAGAGGTAGCGCTCGCCGAAGGAGGGCACCACCACGACGATGGTCTTCCCGGCGAACTCCTCGCGGGAGCCGACGCGGACGGCCGCTTCGATGGCGGCACCGGAGGAGATACCCACCAGCAGGCCCTCGGTGCGGGCCACGGAGCGGGCGCGGGCCATGGAGGTCTCCGCGTCGATGTCGATAACCTCGTCGTAGATCTCACGGTCCAGGATGCTGGGCACGAAGTTCGCGCCGAGGCCCTGGATCTTGTGGGGGCCGGGCTGGCCGCCGTTGAGGATAGCGGACTCCTCGGGCTCGACGGCGAAGATCTTCACCTCGGGCTTGCGCTCCTTGAGCACCTGGCCGACGCCGCTGATGGTGCCGCCGGTGCCGATGCCGGCGACCACGGCGTCGACGGTGCCGTCGGTGTCGTTCCAGATCTCCTCCGCGGTGGTGCGGCGGTGGACCTCGACGTTGGCGGGGTTGTCGAACTGGCGGACCTGGACCGCGCCGGTCTCGGCAGCGATCTCCTCGGCCTTCTCGACCGCGCCCTTCATGCCCTTGGGCGCCTCGGTGAGGATCAGCTCGGCTCCGTAGGCGCGCAGCAGCATGCGCCGCTCCTTGGACATCGACTCGGGCATCGTGAGGATGACCTTGTAGCCGCGCGAGCTGCCGATCATGGCCAGGGCGATGCCGGTGTTGCCGCTGGTGGCCTCGACGATGGTGCCGCCGGGCTGCAGCTGGCCAGACTTCTCCGCGGCGTCGATCATGGCGACACCGATGCGGTCCTTGACCGAGCTGGCGGGGTTGTAGAACTCGAGCTTGGCGACAATGACTGCTTTGACCTCGTCTCCCAGACGGTTCAGCTTCACCAGCGGAGTGCGGCCGACGAGTTCGGAGACGTTCTCATAGATGGGCATGCTGCTCCTTGACGTTGCGTGGCCCGCACGGGCGAGCCCTAAGGTGATCTTGCCCCGATCATAACGGTGTAGGCGGTTCTGGTGCACGACATCGGGGTTCTGGTGCCCGACGCCGTGCGGAACGAGCAGGCGGAGCGGCCAGGTGGAGCAAGTAGAGCGGGTAGAGCGGGTAGAGCGGGTAGAGCGACCGTCATCTACGCTCGGGCCATGCCTTCCGCGCCTCCCTTACAGCCCACCGCTGTCGCTGTTCTTGCGCCTGCTGCCGGTCACTGGATCGCGCAGTGGCGAACTGTCCTCATGGCGTTCTCCATCGCCCTCGTGCTGTCACTGGCGCTCCTCATGACCGGGGGCGCCGCCATCGCGCAGGCCGCGCCTCCCCGCACCGTGACGGTCACAGATCTCAGCGGAGAGGTGGATCCCGACGCGCTCGAGGCTGAGCTCGCAACGGTGGACTTCCGCACCGAAGTGCATCTGGTGGTGCTGGTGCTGGACGTTGCGGAGCTCGGCTTCTCGCCGTCCTCTGACGGGTCACTTGACAGCGCGGTACGGGCCTACGCTGGGGACACGGCCCCGGAGCTGCTCCATTCCAATGGGGTCGGCTATGCCGAGGGCACCGTGATCCTCGCCCTCGACACGACGAATCGCTTTGTCGGCGTCTATGCCGGACAGGACGTGGAACTGCGCGGCGGAGGCCCTGCCGACGTGCAGCAGGCCATGCGCAAGGACGCCCGAGCCGGGAAGTGGGAGCAGGCGCTGCTCGCGGGAGCGGAGACCTATGCCGACCGTCTGAGCCGCCCCTGGTGGCGCGGGGCCGGCGGAATGCTCCTGGCCGCGGTCCTGATCCTTGCCGGAGGCGCTGGCTTGACGCACCTGCTCCGCCTCCGTCGCGGAATTCTGGAGGACGTGGATGAGGCCGATAACCGCCATGCCCAGGTGCTGAGCGCCCGCACCCTCACCGACCGTGCGGCACGCGAGCTTCCCGAGGACTCCGCCTACGCGTATTCCGCACACCGGGCGCATCAGGAGTACACCGCCGGGATCACGACTCTCCAGCAGCTGCGCGATCAGCTCCCGGACACGGGGCAGCGAGGCGCGCTCTGGGGGCTGGTGCCTGCGCAGCAGAAGCTCGGCAGGGAGTATGCACAGACCCTCACCCAGGTCGACGCACTCGGTGACGAGGTCAGGATCTCCAGTGATCTGCTGACCCTGCGAGGCGGATGGCGCGAGCAGTGGGAGAACGAGCTCGAGCCGCTGCACGATTCGCTCGCGGCCCTGCAGGACAACTGCTTCCACTCCCGGAGCATGCCGCGGGCTGAGGCCGAGGCAGCTGCGGCGCTGGTGGACCGCGGACCGCGAATCGCGCAGGAGCTCGACGATCTCACCGCCCGCCTCGACGCCGAGGAGATCACGGCAGATGCCGCTCTGCATCGCCTCGACGAGATCACGCGGCAGCTGAGCGCCGAGGTGGCCGAACTCCGATCAAGGCGCATCAGCCGTCTGGCCGATGACCACGACGAGGAGGGCGTGCTGTGGGACAGTGCCGATGCGCTGGGGGCAGTGCCCTACCGTTCAGTGCGCGAGCGACGCCATACCCGAGAGGCTGCGGGCCGCGGCGAGCAGGACACCTTCTGGAGCATCAGCCCCGTTCGGTGGTACGTGCTCTGGCATGGCGGGTCCTACGCCGCGCTTGCGGATCAGCGTGCCCGGGAGGCGGACCGTGGAGGGTCCGGTTCGCTCCGCTCGGGTCGCGGCAGGGGCGTGCGCACCGGATTCTCCCGCCCCGGTCGCAGAGCGGGCCGGTCCTCAGGCGGGCGGTCCCGTTCAGGGAGCTCGAGCAGGTTCTGACCGTGGCCGGGCGGGCGCCGGATCAGATCCACGGATCACATTCAGGTTCTGGACCGAGGTCCCCCGCTTCTGCCGACCAACGTCGGACGAGGTCGAGCACCTACGTTCCGTACGCTCGCCCCCATGGACTTCTTGCCCGTACCCGCCGTCCCGCACGCGAGCACCCCGGCCGCCGGGGCCGCTGGGGTCCGCTCGATTCCACGAGTGCTCGCCCTGTGCGCGCTGCTCCTGCTCGCGCTCTCCGTCCTGGTCCCGGCACCGGCCCACGCTGTACCACCGAGCACGGTGTCCGTGCTGGACACCACCGGCTCCGTCCAGAAGGCTGCGCTCGAAGACGAACTGGCGGAGGTCGACTTCCGCACCGAGGTGGACCTGGTGGTGCTGGTCCTGGACGTCACGGAGCACGGCTACAGCGCCTCCGAGGACACCGCGCTGAACGACACCGTGCGCGACCATGCCCAGACCTCGGCCCCGGAGCTGCTCTCCCCGGACGGTCAGCACTTCGCCGACGGGACCGTGATCCTCGCCGTGGATCCGGTGGGCCGCTTCCTGGGCACCTACGCCGGTGAGGACGTGAAGCTCAGCGAGGACGAGTTCAACGCGGTGCAGGAGTCGATGACCGAGGATGCCCGGGACGGCCAGTGGAATGCAGCACTGCTCGCCGGGGCCGAGGAGTACGCGGACCTGCTGCAGCGGCCCTGGTGGCAGAAGCCCGGCGCCCTCATCGCTGGCGCGATCGCGCTGGGCGTCGCGGTCCTGACCGTCGTGAGCCTTGTCGGTCTGCGGCGTGCGGCCCGTCGTCGCGTCGATCAGTCCCTCCCCCGCTACCAGGGCGTGCTGGCCAAGCGCGCGCTCACCGATGCCGCGGCGCGCACCATGCCCACCGCCTCTCCCTACGCACAGGCCATGCTGGAGGAGCATGAGGAGTACGGGCGGGGGCTCACGGAGGCGGGGAGGCTCCACGCCGAGCTGCCCGCACCGGAGCATCGCCGTTGGAGCTGGGGATTCACCTCGGCTCATCGCAGACTCGCGAAGGACTTCAAGAACACCGTCAGCCGGCTGGATGACACCGATGACGCCATCGTCTCCGCAGCCGATCTGCTGCATCGGATAGGTGACTGGCGTACGGCCTGGCAGCGCGAGCTGGACCCTCTGCAGGATTCCCTCTCAGGGCTCGAGGAGGTTCTCGCGAAGCGGGAGGAGATGTCGGAGGCGGAGTGGCAGGCTGCCGCGGAGCTGACGGAGCTCGGCGGGGACGTCGCCCGCGAGATCGACACCCTCACCGCCCAGCTCGAGGCCGATCAGATCGATCCCGACTCTGCGCTCGAGCGCCTGGACACCCTGACCCGGGAGCTCTCGGCGGCGGTGATGCGGCTCCAGACCGTGCACATCGCCGAGATCGCCGAGGACGACGGGGAGGCCGAGGTGCTGCGGGAGGCCGCCGACGACGTCGACTTCTCCGAAGATGACGAGTACT
Organism: Brachybacterium sp. AOP24-D1-21; assembly: GCF_052378665.1. NCBI lineage: Bacteria > Bacillati > Actinomycetota > Actinomycetes > Micrococcales > Dermabacteraceae > Brachybacterium > Brachybacterium sp. AOP24-D1-21. The sequence continues at coordinate 3,249,639 of NZ_JBQSXX010000001.1, read as the reverse complement.
CGTCACTGCGGGCGCGGCGCCATCGACGAGAACACGGGAGCGCAGGCGGATCCGCAAGTGATCAGTTCTGGAGCCTCAGCCCCGTGCTGTGGTACTCAAGCTGGCACCACGAGTCGACCTCGGCTCTGGAGACGCACCGCAATCCGCCGTCCTCGAGCGGAGGCAGCACCTCGGGCTACTCCTCGGGAGGCTTCTCCGGCGCAGGCAGCTCGAGCCGCTTCTGACCAGGAGACCGCAGCGGCCGGGGCGGTGAGCCCCGCCCGCTGCGTTGCTCAGATGCAGCTCAGTAGACCATCCCCATGTACTCCCGCACCTTCGCCAAAGTGTCCTCCGCTGCGGCGTTCGCCTTCTCGTTGCCTGCGCGGAGCACCTGGAAGAGGTAGCCCGGATCCTGCTCGAGCTCGGCGCGGCGGGCGCGCAGCGGGGCGAGGTGTTCGTTGAGCGCCTCTGCGGTGAAGATCTTCAAGGTGCCGGAGCCTGCGTCACCGATCTCCGCGGCGATGTCCTCTGGGGTGCGGCCGGTGGACTGCGCGGCGATGGTCAGCAGGTTCGCGACCTCCGGGCGGCCCTCGGGGTCGAAGGTGATCTGCCGGTCGGAGTCGGTCTTGGCCTTCTTGATCTTCTTGAGGGTCTCGTCGGCGCTCATGCGCAGCATCACGGTGTTGCCGCGGGACTTGCTCATCTTGTGCTCGCCGTCCAGGCCCAGAATGGTCGGGGCCTCGGAGAGCAGCGCATCGGGCTCGGGGAAGAACTCCTCGCCCCCGGCGTAGCGCTCGTTGAAGCGGCGGGCGATCACCCTGGTCTGCTCGATGTGGGGCAGCTGGTCCCGGCCCACGGGGACCAGGTTGCCGTGGCAGAACAGGATGTCGGCGGCCTGGTGGACCGGGTAGGTCAGCAGCAGCCCGCCCATGGCGGACTTCCCGGCGGCGCCGAGCTCGGTCTTGACGGTGGGGTTCCGCTCGAGCTCGGGCTGGGTCACCAGCGACAGGAACGGCAGCATCAGCTGGTTCAGCGCGGGCACCGCGGAGTGGGTGAAGATCGTGGAGCGCTCCGGGTCGATGCCCGCCGCGAGGTAGTCGGTCAGCAGCTCGCGGACCGATCCCTTGATGTCCCCGATGACCTCACGGTCGGTGATCACCTGGTAGTCCGCGACGATCAGCCACGTCTCCACCCCTGCGTCCTGCAGTCGCACGCGGTTGCGCAGCGAGCCGAAGTAATGGCCGATGTGCAGCGCGCCTGTGGGGCGGTCGCCGGTGAGCATGCGCAGGCCGGAGGGGTCCGAGACGATCGTGGACCAGATCTCGTCGCTGCGCTTCTGGGCGGTGTCGTAGCTGGTGCGGGTGGTGTTCGGTGCGGTCACCGCTCCATTCTAGCGGCCCCGCCGGGTGCGGCCGCCGTGGAGCCGCGCACGATCAGCTGCGGGCGCACCACCACCTCGGTGCGCGTGGGGCGGCGTGAGTCCTCGCCGCCGCTGAGGGCGGTGCGCACGGCGGCCCGGGCGAGCGATCCGACGGCCTGGCGCACAGTGGTCAGCGGGGGGTTGGTCAGCGAGGCCCAAAAGACGTCGTCGTAGCCGACCACAGAGACGTCGCGGGGCACGCTCAGGCCCTGGGAGCGCACCCCTTCGAGGGCACCGGCGGCCATCACGTCGGAGCCGCAGACGATCGCCGTGACCCCACGCTCGACCAGATCTCGGGCCGCCTCATAGCCGCCCGCGTAGGAGAAGTCGGTGAAGGAGACCGGCTGGGGGTGCTCCGCCCAGTCAGCGGTGACCGCCTCGAAGGCGCGGAGCTTCTCGCGCACCGGCCAGGTGTGCTCATCGCCCACGGCCAGACCCACGCGCTCGTGGCCGAGCTCCTGGAGGTGGCTCAGCACCGCGCGCACCGCGTGGCCGTCGTCCGTCGAGAGGAAGGCCGCGTCGAGCTCCTCCTGCACGCCGTTGACGAGCACCAGCGGGATCCCGGCGGCGGTCACCTCGCGGTAGTGGTCCAGGGGGCCGCTCTCCTGGGCGTGGTGCCCGGAGACCACGATGATGCCGACCACGCCGCAGCGCAGAAAGCGTTGCAAGATCTCTCGCTCACGCTCGGCGGTCCGCGCCCGCATCGCCACCAGTGTGGAGGCGCCACGCTCGAACAGCTCCGCCTCGATCCGCTCGGCCCAGGAGGTGAAGACCTGGTTGTCGAGGTCGGGGACGAGCACGCCGACCAGCGGCCCGTCCTCCACCTGGCCAGCGTCGACAACGCGCCCCATCCGGCGCGCCACTTCCGTCACTGACCTGCGGGTCGCCTCGTTCACGCCGGAGCGCCCGTTGAGCACGCGGGAGACGGTCGCCTCGCTCACGCCGGCAGCCTTCGCGATATCGATGAGCCGCGCCATCACGCTCTCCCTCCGGACCCCCGGCATCCTCACCGTGGCCCAATCGTAATCTGCAAGATCTTGCACATTCTTGCACACAGATGGCCTAAGGGTCTACGGTGCTCCCATCAGGCACAGACCTGACAACGGTCGAGAACGACCACGATTCAAAGGAGAAGACGTGCAGATCCGTCGTAAGAGCTTCCTCGCACTGGGTGGCCTCGCAGCTTCCATGACCGTCCTCGCCGCATGCGGCGACGACTCGTCCTCCGGTGGCACCACCGGAGGCGGCGCCTCCGACGGTGGCAGCGTCGAGGCCGGCGGCGACTCCTCCGGCCGCCTGGTGATCTGGGCCGACGAGGAGAAGGCCCCCGCACTCGAGCCCTCCGCCACGGCGTGGGGCGAGGAGAACGGCATCGAGGTCGTCGTCGAGGTTGTCCCCGGTGACGAGCTCCAGAACAACTTCATCACCGCCAACCAGGCCGGAAACGGCCCGGACGTCACCATGGGCGCCCACGACTGGATCGGGAACCTGGTCCAGAACGGCTCCATCGCCCCGGTGCAGCTGCCCTCGGACGTCGGCGACACCATCGCGCCGATCGGCATCGAGGCCGTCACCTACGACGGCCAGACCTACGGCGTGCCCTACGCGGTCGAGACCCTCGCGCTCTACGCGAACCACGACCTCACCGACACCCCCGCCCCCTCCACCTTCGAGGAGCTGATCTCCGCGGCGGAGGCCGGCGGCGCCGAGAACATCCTCTCTCTGCCGATCGGCGAGGAGGGCGACCCGTACCACATGCAGCCCATCTACACCTCGGCCGGCGGCTACCTGTTCGGCAAGGACTCCGAGGGAAGCCTCGACCCCTCCGACCTCGGTGTGGGCGAGGAGGGCTCCCTCGCCGCGGCGGACAAGATCGCCGAGCTCGGCGAGCAGGGCGTGCTGAAGAACTCGATCAACGGCGACAACTCCATCTCGCTGTTCACCGAGGGCAAGTCCGCGTACCTGATCTCGGGTCCGTGGGCCCTGGCCGACGTGCGCGATGCGGGCTTCGAGTTCACCATCTCCCCCATCCCCGGCTTCGAGGGCATGGAGGATGCCGCGCCGTTCGCCGGCGTGAACTCCTTCTACGTCGCCTCCAACGCGGCCAATGCCGGCTTCGCCCAGCAGTTCATGACCGATGTGGCCTCCTCCCCGGATGTCGCCAAGGCCATGTACGAGGGGAACCCTCTGCCCCCGGTGAACCTCGAGCTGCGCGAGGAGATCGCCGCCTCGGACGAACACGTGGTGATCTTCGCCGAGGCCGCCGAGGCCGCCGATCCGATGCCGGCCATCCCCGCGATGGCCGCGATCTGGGGCCCGCTGGGCATCGCCCAGGCCAACATCGTCGGCGGCGCTGACCCGCACTCGACCATGGAGGGGGCGGGCGAGGAGATCGCCACCGCGATCGGCTGACGTCCCCGAGCCGATCGATCGTGCCCGCCGCCCTCGTGGCGGGCACGATCGATCGGCGTCCTCGCCTCCCGCCACCCTGCACTCCGCCCTGATCCCCTGAAAGGCACAGTCGCCTCATGACCTCGACGCACGCCCCTGCGCACCGGACGCGGTCCACGTCGGTCCCGGCCGTGGTCACCCGAGTCCTGGTGCTCGGCATCACCCTCGCGCTGACGGTGTTCATCGCCCCGGTGCTGATCTCCCAGCAGTCATGGATGTGGCTGACGGTGCTCCTGCTCGCCGCAGCAGGGATATTCGTCCTCTACTCCACCAAGCGCTTCGTGCCGGGCAAGTACCTGTTCCCGGGCTCGGTCTTCCTCGCCGTCTTCCTGATCCTGCCGATCGCCCTGACGGTCGGCTACTCCTTCACCAACTACGGCGACGGCACCCGCGGCACCAAGGAGCAGGCGGTCGGCTCGATCATCGCGAGCTCGGTGCAGCAGAGCCCCGACGCCCCGCGCTACGCCATGACGGTGGCGACCTCGGGCACCGCGGCCGAGGGCCCCTACGAGCTCTTCCTGGTCGACCCCGATGCCGGCACCGTGCTCAGCGGCGACGCCGAGAACGCGCTCGAGGAGGTCCCCGCCGGGGACGTCACCGTCGTCGACGGCCGCGTCACCGAGGTCGACGGGATGACCGTGCTGAACGCGGGCGAGGTCAACGCCATCTACAACGAGCTGATGGAGCTGGCCGTACCGGTGGACGAGTCCACCGCCGTGCGCCCGCTGGGCGTGAACCAGGCCTTCGTGGGAACCACGGTGCTGCAGTACGACGAGGCTGCGGACGCCATCACGGACACCGCGACCGGTGAGGTGTACACCGTCGGCGTGATAGGCGACGAGGAGTACTTCGTGGATTCCGAGGGCCAGCGGGCCTTCTCCCAGAGCTGGCTGCAGAGCGTGGGCATCTCCAACTACGAGCGGCTGTTCACCAACCCGACCGTGGCCAACCAGTTCGTCTCCGCCTTCGTGTGGACGCTGGTGTTCGCCGCCGGCTCGGTGCTGCTGACCTTCGCGCTCGGTTTCGCCCTCGCTCTGATCCTCAACGATCAGCGCCTCAAGGGCCGCCGCGTCTACCGCTCGATCCTGATCATGCCGTACGCGATCCCCGGCTTCATCTCCCTGCTGGTCTGGTCGAACTTCTACAACCAGGAGTTCGGTCTGATCAACCAGACGCTCGGGCTGAACCTGAACTGGTTCGGCGATCCGACGCTCGCGCAGACGGCGGTGCTGCTGACGAACCTGTGGATGGGCTTCCCCTACATGTTCATCGTCTCCACCGGCGCTCTGCAGGCGATCCCCGATGAGCTGACAGAGGCCGCCCGGATGGATGGCGCGTCTCCGCTGCAGGCCACCTCGAAGATCGTGCTTCCGCTGCTGCTGGTGGCCGTGGCCCCGCTGCTGGTCTCCTCCTTCGCCTTCAACTTCAACAACTTCAACGCGATCGAGCTGCTCACCGGCGGCGGTCCGTTCCCCGACGGCTCTGGTCGCGGTTCCACGGACATCCTCATCTCGATGGTCTACCGCATCGCCTTCGGCGGCTCCGGAGCTGATTTCGGCTTCGCCTCCGCGGTCTCCGTGTGCCTGTTCATCCTCACCGGTGTCCTGGCCGCCATCCAGTTCCGATTCACCAACGTCCTCGAAGACGTCAACTGAGCCCGCGGGAGAGGTCCATCATGAGCTCCACCACTGTTCCGCCCGTCAGCACTTCTGCTCCGCAGGTCGGCGCGAAGCACCGCATGCCCTTCGGTCGCTGGTTCACCGAGATCGGCTGGCGGCACGTCGTCGGCGTGTTCGCGGTCATCTTCGCCGTCTTCCCGATCCTGTTCGTGATCTCCGCATCCCTGAACCCGAGCGGTTCGCTGACCTCCGCCGGCCTGGTCCCCACCCAGGGCGTCACCTTCGATCACTACGCGGCGATGCTCAGCGGCGAGCGCGCGAACTTCCTGCGCTGGTACCTGAACACCATCATCGTGTGCGGCGTCGTCGCCACCGGTCAGGTGTTCCTCTCGCTGCTGGCCGCCTACGCCTTCAGCCGCTTCCGCTTCCGCGGCCGCCGCGGCGGCATGCTCGCAGTCCTGCTGATCATGATGTTCCCCGCGATCCTGTCGATGATCGCGGTGTACACGATGATCTCGGACCTCGGCGACGCGGTGCCGATGCTGGGCCTGAACACCCTCGCTGGCTACATCGCGGTGCTGATGGGGGGCGCCTTCGGCCAGGTCTGGCTGATCAAGGGCTTCTTCGACACCATCCCGAAGTCCCTGGACGAGGCCGCGATCATCGACGGCGCCACCCACTGGCAGGCCTTCCGCAAGATCCTGGTCCCCTCGATGACCCCGATCCTGGCGACCACGCTGCTGTTGGCCCTGGTCGGCTCGATGAGCGAGTTCCTGATCGGCTCGATCTTCCTCACCGACGACTCCAAGAAGACCCTCGCCGTGGGCATGTACGGCATGTTCTCCTCGGATCGCTCCAACAATCTGGGCGTCTTCGCCGCCGGCTCGGTCATGGTCATGGTCCCGGTGATCATCCTGTACCAGTTCCTGCAGCGATACATCGTCGGCGGCTCGACCGCCGGCGCCGTCAAGGGCTGACCCGCCCGCCCACCGAACCTCGCCGCACCCACCTGGCCCGTCGGCACGGGCCAGTCGGTGCGGCGCGTCGCATCACCCCCTGTTCCACCGGAAGGACCGCCATGACCCCCCAGACCTCCCTCGCTGCGCGCACCGCCGAGCAGCAGACCTCCCCGGACCTGCAGTGGTGGCGTGATGCCGTCGTCTACCAGGTCTACCCCCGCTCCTTCGCCGATTCCGACGGCGACGGCATGGGCGACCTGCCCGGCGTGACCGCCCGCCTGCCCTATCTGCGCGATCTCGGGGTCGACGCGATCTGGCTCTCGCCCTTCTACACCTCCCCGCAGAAGGACGGCGGCTACGACGTCTTGGACTACCAGGACGTCGACCCCCGCTTCGGGTCGCTCTCCGACGCCGACGAGATGATCGCTCGCGCCCACGAGCTGGGTCTGAAGGTCATCGTGGACATCGTCCCCAACCACTCCTCGGATCAGCACGTGCTGTTCCAGCAGGCGCTCGCGGCCGGGCCCGGCTCGCCCGAGCGAGACATGTACGTCTTCGCCGACGGCAAGGGCGAGGACGGGGAGCTGCCGCCGAACAACTGGACCTCGATCTTCCACGGCCGCGCCTGGACCCGCGTCACCGAGGCCGACGGCACGCCCGGCCAGTGGTACCTGCACATCTTCGACACCAGCCAGCCGGACTGGAACTGGGAGAACCCGCGGGTGCACGAGCTGTTCCAGGACGTGCTGCGCTTCTGGCTGGATCGCGGCGCCGACGGCTTCCGCGTGGACGTCGCCCACGGCATGATCAAGCCCGAGGGACTGCCGGATGCGACGGTCAACTCCACCGGGCTGATCGACATCCCCGAAGGCGAGGTGCCGATCTACTTCGACAACGACGGCGTGCTGGACATCTATCGCGAGTGGCGCCCGATCCTCGACTCCTACGAGGGCGACCGCATGATGGTGCTCGAGGCCTGGATCCCCGAGCACCGCCTGCCGCTGTACATCGGCGACGAGAAGGCGCACCAGTCCTTCAACTTCGGCTTCCTCCAGGCCCGCTGGGGGGTGGAGACGATGCGCGCGGCGATCGAGAAGCCGCTCGCGCTGGCCGATGCGGTGGGCTCCCCCACCACCTGGGTGCTCTCGAACCACGACGTGATCCGGCATGCGAGCCGCTACGGCTTCGCCCCGGACTACGAGTTCGGCGAGGGGCTGCGCCGCGACGAAATCCCCGATGCGGAGCTCGGCCTGCGCCGCGCCCGCGCCGCGACCCTGCTGATGCTCTCCCTGCCCGGCTCCGCCTACCTCTACCAGGGCGAGGAGCTGGGCCTGCCCGAGGTCAGCGACATCCCCGACGAGCTGCGCGAGGACCCCTCCCATCTGCGGGCCGGCGTGCCCGGCCGCGACGGCTGCCGCGTGCCGCTGCCGTGGACGCAGGACGCACCGGGCTACGGCTTCTCCCCCACCGGGAAGAGCTGGCTGCCGCAGCCGGAGGCCTTCGGTCCCCTGGCCGCCGACGCCCAGGACGGGGTGGAGGGCTCGACGCTCGAGATGTACCGCACGGCGGTGCACCTGCGTCGCGAGCTGGGCTTGGGCCGTCCCGATGCCGCGGTGGTCTTCGCCGAGGACCTCCCCGCCGGAGTGCTCGGCGTGATCCGCGGTGACGTCACGATCCTCGTGAACACCACCGACGCTCAGGTCGAGCTGCCGGCCTCCTCGGTCGCAGGCGATCTCGCCTCGGCCGAGGTCCTGGTCGCCTCCGCCCCCACCTCCCCGGGCACGGTCCCGGCGGATACGGCGGTGTGGCTGCGCACCTCCTGAACGTCGCACGGATCACGCCCGGCCGCCGGAGGACGCCGTCCTCCGCGGTCGGGCGTGATCGCGCCGCTAGGATCGCCTCCATGCGTCCTTCCCCCTCGGTCGACCCCGGATTCGACGTCGTCGTGCTCGGGGCCGGGCTGAACTCCCTGAACCTCACCATCGCGTTCCACCAGCAGTACGCGATGCGCTGCACCACGGTGGTGCGCGTCCCCGTGGCGATGAACGAGCGCACCGTGACCTCGGACCTGCTGGTCCTCGGCGCCGACGCGAGCGATGAGGACATGCGCGATGCGCTCATCGATCTCGCCTCGCAGCGGCCGGCCGGCAGGCCGGCGCTCCTGCTGACCAATGCGGACTCCCTGATCGATGTCATCGATCGCTTCCGGGAGGATCTCGAGCAGCATTACCTGCTCGCCCAGGTCGATGCGCAGCTGCTCTCCCGCCTCGCTGACAAGGCGGAGTTCGCGGAGATCTGCGAGGAGCTCGGCATCGGCACCGTGCCGACGGTGATCGTCGACTTCTCCCGCACCTCGGAGCCCGGCTGGAACGGCGGGGAGGAGCTCCCCTGGTCCTACCCAGTGGTGGGCAAGGCAGCGAACACCGCCGAGTATCACCACGTGCAGTTCCCGGGGAAGAAGAAGGTGTTCTTCCTGGAATCCGCCGCCGAGCAGCAGGACCTGGTGCGTCGGCTGCGGGAGTCGGGCTTCACCGGGCGCTTCCTGTTCCAGGAGCTGATCGAGGGCGATGACACCGCCCAGCGCTCGATCACCGCATATCGCAGCAGTCGCGGAGAGGTCACCCTGCTGTGCGCCGCGCAGGTGCTCCTGGGTGAGCACACCCCCGACGCGCTGGGCCGGCCCGCGGCGATGATCACCGGGGACTTCCCGTCGCTGACCACCGCCGCCGAGCGTTTCCTCGACGCGGTGGACTACGTCGGCTTCGCGAACTTCGACGTGAAGATCGACCCGCGCACCGGCCGGGAGTGCTTCTTCGAGATCAACCCGCGCATCGGCCGCAACAACTACTACGTGACCGCCGCCGGGGAGTCCGTGGCCCGTCACGTGGTCGAGGACCGTGTGCACGGCCGGGATCTCGAGCAGGTGGTGGTGACCGCTCCGGTCCTCTACACGATCCTGCCGCTGCGCCTGGTGCTGCGTTATGTGCGCGATCCCGCTCTGGCCGAGCGGGTCCGCCGCGTGGCGCGCACCCACCTGCGCAACCCCTTCCGGTACGGTCCGGAAGGTCTGTGGATGCGTGCCTATTCGGTCGTCTCCGGACTGAACTTCGTGCGCAAGTACCGCGCCGTCTACCCGCGTCCCACCGACACCGGATTCTGAGCTCCGGTCCGAGCCCCCTGGAAGGTCCTCCCCCGATGCCCGACACCCCGCCCCGCCCGTATGCCACTCTGCCGAGCTCTGAGGTCGATCTGGTGCTGCTCGGTGGTGACATCGGCATCTATGCGCTCGCGCGCGCCTTCCACGAGAAGTACGGCACCGTCTCCACGGTGGTGACCCGCAAGGTCGCCGGGCCGGTCGCGGACTCCTCGATCCTGCGCACGGTCGAGCTGGGGATGTCCGCTTCGGAGGAGGACATGGTCCAGGCGCTGCTCAAGGTCGGTGCGGACAAGGCCTCGCGCCCCTCCGGCACCCGCCCGGTGCTGCTGGCCAATGCCGACTTCCTGGTGGCGCTGATCGCCGCCCACCGCGAGGAGCTCGGCAAGCTCTTCCATCTGCCGCTGCTGGCCGATGAGGTGCTGCATGCGGTCGCGGACAAGGCGACATTCTCCAAGATGTGCACCGAGATCGACGTGCCCACACCCCGGACGGTGGTGCTGGACTTCGCCTCCGGGACCGCTCCTGAGCTGCCCGAGCTGGACCTGGGCTGGCCGCTGGTGGCCAAGGCGTCGCGATCCTCGGCGTACAACGCGGTCTCCTTCCCCGGGAAGCGGAAGGTGTTCGAGATCGAGGATGTCCACCAGCTGAAGGACCTGATCTCCCGACTCACCGCCGCCGGGTACCGGGACCGCTTCGTGCTCCAGGAGATGATCCCGGGGGATGACACCGCGATGCTCTCGGTCACCGCCTATGTCGATACCCAGGGCGCGGTCACCCTGCTGGGAGGCGCTCAGGTGCTGCTCGAGGAGCACACCCCGGGTGCGCTCGGGAACCCCGCGGCGATGTTCACCACCGACCTGCCCGAGGTGTTCGAGCAGTCGGTGCGCTTCCTCGAGCACAGCGGCTACCGCGGGTACGCGAACTTCGATGTGAAGATCGACCCGCGCGATGGCGTCGCCAAGTTCTTCGAGGTGAATCCCCGCATCGGCCGCAACAACTACTACATGACCGCTGCCGGCGCGAATGTCGCCGAGCCGGTGGTCGCAGACCTCATCGAGGAGCGGGAACTGACGCGCCTGGTGCCGCGCAAGGAGATCCTCTACTCGATCGTCCCCTGGCCGCTGCTGCGGCGCTACATCGTGGACCCGGACCTGCGGGACCGGGTCCAGCAGATCCGCACGCAGGGCACCGTCCATCCCCTGGCCTACGGGGTCGAGGGCAGCAGGCGGCGCCTCTACGTCCTCACCGCGATGGCGAACCAGGTCAAGAAGTTCCTGCAGCACTATCCCCGTCCCTCGGCTCACGGTTTCTGATCCGTCGGCCGGCGGCCCAGGTTTCCTGACCCTCCGGCCAGCGGCTTCCAGTTTCTGACCCGTCGGCCGGCGGCTTCCAGTTTCTGACCCGTCGGCAGGCGGCATCTGAGCCTTCAGCTCGCGGGGACGGGCAGGTGGTCGACATCCCCACCGGACCTGCCTAGTCTGGCGGGTATGACCGAGACCACTTTCCTTCTGACCTCGAACGCCACCCCCAGCGGCTCGGTGGTGGCTCCGCAGCAACTGGTCGCGAGCCTCGGCGGTGAGAACCTCTCTCCCGATCACCGCTGGAGCGATGCTCCCGAGGGGACCCGTTCCTTCGCCATCACCTGCTATGACCCCGATGCCCCGACGGGCTCCGGCTTCTGGCACTGGGTGGCGTGGGACCTTCCGGCGTCGGAGAGCTCGCTGCCGCTCGGGGTGTCCCGTGAGGACTCCTCGCTGAAGCAGGCACGGAACGATTTCGGCAACCACGGCTATGACGGCCCGGAGCCGCCGCCCGGGGCCCCGCACCGCTACCAGTTCTCCGTCCACGCCCTGCCCGTGGAGACTCTGGACATCGCTCCGCAGGACCCGCATGTGGGTGCCCGTTTCGCGATCTTCTCCCAGCAGCTCGGCTCTGCGTCGTTTACAGCCCGTTATCAGGTAACGAGTTGAAACACTAGGGGGAAACTCTCCGCGACGGGTCGGGCGCGCCCCGTATCACCGCATCGGGACCGGTCGTAGGCTCAAAACATGAACGGGCCGACATCGCAGAGCATCCACGGAGGTCAAGTATCAGACCTCGGTCTGATACGTCTCCCCCGCACGGCGGACGCGCGCTCGACGCCGGGGTGGGAAGCTGAAGACGTGAACATGCTGACGAAGCGCCCCGGTCCCCGAGCGATGAGCGAGCCGCGCCGCCCCCTGCGCGTACTGATCACCACCGACTGGTGGGAGCCCGTGGTCAACGGCGTGGTCGCCTCCGTCCAGACGCTGCGGCGCGGGCTCGTCGCGCTCGGCCTCGACGTGCGGGTGCTGACACTCTCCCAGGGAATCCGTCCCCATCACGAGCCCGGCGTCTACCGCATCGGCTCGGTCTCCGCGGCGCTGGTCTACGACCGGGCGCGGATCGGCATGCCCTCGAGCCGCCGCGTGCTGCGCGACATCCTGCAGTGGCGACCTGATGTCGTCCATTCACAGGCGGAGTTCTCCACGTATGTGTGGGCCCGTCGCATCGCCCGCACCCTCTCGGTGCCGCTGGTGCACACATACCACACCATCTACGAGGACTACACCCACTACTACTCCCCCAGCCGCACCATGGGCCGCAAGGTCGTCGAGACCTTCTCCCGCTGGGTGCTCGCAGGGACCGACGCCGTGATCGTGCCGACCGAGAAGGTCTCCGGGCTGCTCCGCGGCTACGGCGTGCACCGCCCGCTGCACGTGATCCCGACCGGCCTGGACCTGCGCAAGTTCCGCCCGGCACAGAGCCAGCAGGAGCGTGAGGACATCCGCGCGCTGCGCGCGGAGCTGAGGATCGCGGAGGGGCAGAAGGTCCTGATCTCGATCTCCCGCCTGGCCAAGGAGAAGAACCTCGACGAGGTGCTCGAGATGGTCGCTGCAGCGGACCGCCCCGACGTCGTGCTGGTGATGGTGGGCGATGGACCCCACCGGGCCGAGCTCGAGGCTCATGCCGTCTCGCTCGGCATCTCGGACCGGGTCCGTTTCACCGGGGTGGTGGATCCGGCCGAGGTCCAGCGCTGGTACCGCGTGGGGGACGTGTTCGTCAGCGCCTCCCTCAGCGAGACCCAGGGACTGACCTTCATCGAGGCGATGGCCGTCGGGCTGCCACTGCTCGCCCGTCGTGATCCCTCGCTCACGAACGTGATCATCGATGGCCGCACGGGCTGGCAGTACCAGGATGCCGCTCAGTTCTCGGACCAGCTGAGCGCCCTGCTCGATGATCCGCTGCGACGCGAGCAGATGTCCGTGGCGGCGCTCGAGCACGCCCATGCCACCTTCGGTGATCAGGATTTCGCGCGCAGCGTGCTCAATGTGTACGAGCAGGTCAATGCGCAGCGCCCCCCGCTGATCGACCACCGAGAGTCGGTCGCAGCATGAGCACCAGCACCGACAGCCTCCCCATCGTCCAGACCGTTCGCCCGCTGCCTGCGCCGGTGCGTGAGCGGACGGCCCCGCCCCGGGTTCGCCCGCTGCCGGTGCGCCCGTCGCAGGTTCGCCCGTCACAGGTTCGCCCGCGCCGGGATCCGCTGCGGATCGCCGCCCAGCTCTCCCCGCTGCTGGGGCTGGGCCTCAGCGTCGGGCTGATCTGGTGGGGGCTGCAGACAGGAGTGCTGCAGTCGCTCGAGAATCTGCAGGCGTTCATCGACACGCTGGGGGCCTGGGGACCGATCGTCTTCATGGTGGTCTCCGTCGCCTCAGTCGTGTTCCCGATCGTGCCCGGCGGGCTGCTGGTGCTCGCCGGCCCGGTCCTGTTCGGTGCAGTCGAGGGCACGCTCTACAACTACGCCGCGGTCACTGCCGGCTCGATGCTGAACTTCCTCATCGCCCGGCACGTCGGACTGTCGCTGATCGAGCGGCTGTTCCGCCCGCGCACAGTCGAGAAGTTCCTCGGCTGGACCCGCAGCCCCCATTTCACGCGCGCCTTCGCCACCGCGATCGCGCTGCCCATCGCCCCCGACGATCTGCTCTGCTACATCGCCGGGACCACCAAGATGCGGTGGCGCACCTATGTCTGGATCATCCTGCTGTGCAAGCCGTGGGCTCTGATCGCCTATGGGCTCGGCGTCAGCGCATTGGTGATGCGCTTCCTGCCCTGGTGACGCTTCCTGCCCTGGTGACACTTCCTGCCCTGGTGAACGGAGCCACGACATGTTCATGAGATCTCGCGCCCTGCGGCGCCCCGCCCCTCTCCGGGAGCGCGCCCTGCGCCGGCTGGATCGGCTCGCGCACGGCGTGCTCCCCGGTGGCGGGCCGCGCGGCGTCCGGCATCCGGACGAGCCGCTGCGGGTGCTGATGCCGCGCGGGCTGACGGGCCTGGCCCGGGAATCGGGCATCGGCGCGGCGATGCGTCATCAGGAGTCGGCGGTGCGCACGCTCGGCCATCAGGTGGTCACCTCTCCCCTGCGCCCCTTCGACGCGGTGCACCTGAACACCCCCTTCCCGGACACTCCGGTGCTGGCGCGGTGGGCACGGCTGTGGCGACGTCCGGTGCTGGTATGGGCCCACTCCACCGAGGATGACTTCCGGGATTCCTTCACCGGGTCGAATCAGCTCGCCCCGCTGTTCCGGCGCTGGATCGCGCACCTGTACCGGCGCGGCGACGTGGTGATCACCCCCAGCGGCTACTCGCGAGATCTCGTCTCCGCCCCGAAGTACGGGATCTCGGCACCGATCCGGGTGCTCTCCAACGGTGTGGACACCAGCTTCTTCCGGGCGGATCCGACGGCCCGGGCGCAGCTGCGGGACCGGCTCGGACTCGCCCCCGACGCCCCCGTGGTGATCAGCGTCGGCATGCATCTGGTGCGCAAGGGGATCCTGGACTGGGTGGAGGTCGCCCGGCAGCTGCCTGAGGTGAGCTTCGTCTGGTTCGGGCGCACGGACCCGCGCCTGCTCACCGCCGAGGTCCAGCGGGCACTGGCGAGTGCCCCGCCCAATGCGCTGTTCCCCGGCTATGTGAACGCGGACCGGCTGCGGGAGGCCTACGCCGGGGCGGATGTCTTCGCCTTCCTCACCAAGGAGGAGACCGAGGGGATCGTGCTCTGGGAGGCGCTGGCCACCGAGATCCCGACCCTGGTGCGCGGCATCCCGCTGTACCGCGACGCGATGCCCGACGGGGTGCTCACGCACCAGGTCTGCGGGGACGGGCCCGAGTTCGCGGGTCAGGTCGCCCGGAAGCTCTCCGCGCTGCTCGCCGGAGAGCTCGAGGACCTCACCGCTGCCGGTCGCCAGGCCGCCGAGGGGGTCGACCTCGCCCAGGTGGCGCTGCAGCTCGAGGAGATCTACCACCTCGCCGGGGTGCTGACTCCTCCCAGCACCGCCGCAGTCACCAGCTCCCCCGCCGTCGGGAGCACTCCCGCAGTCGGGAGCGCCTCCGCGATCAGAAGTGGCGAGATCAGGACCGGCGAGTAGGCCGCCACACCACCAGCGCGCTGCCGCTGCTGCGCCGCCGGGGACGTTCACCGCGGCGCAGAGCGCTGATCTCACCGTCCCGATCGGCGGAGAACACGCGCCGCTGAGCGGGGGTCAACGCGCCGAGCTTCTCGCGAACGCTCTCGAGCTTGCCCTCGAGCTCGCTGACCTCGTCCTGCAGCTCGAGAATCCGCTTGATGCCGGCGAGGTTGATGCCCTGGTCCTGGGAGAGTGCCTGGACCTCCTGGAGGCGGACCACATCGCGGGGGCTGTAACGGCGGCCGCGTCCCCGGGTACGCTGCGGGACGACCAGTCCGAGACGGTCGTACTGGCGCAGGGTCTGCGGGTGCATCTCGGACAGCTCCGCCGCGACCGAGATGACGAAGACCGGGGCGCGGTCATCGAGGCGGTGCGAGAAGGCCATCGGGGTGCTCCTTCCGAAGCTCTGCAGCGTGCGGGTGCGTTCTCAGCTCATCGTGCTCAGCAGACGGGTGCTCAGAGGGTGGGTGCTCAGCAGGCGCGTGCTCAGCACGTGGATGCTCAGCGGGCCGCGGCCTCGGTGAGGCCGGCGCGGGGGTCCTCGTCGGCCAGTGCTGCCCGCAGGTCCTCGATGGCCTGCTTCGCCGCGCCGTCGACGTGGGTGGGGACCGCGACCTGCACGGTGACGTGGAGGTCGCCGGTCTTCTTCTTGGTGACCAGTCCCTTGCCCCGCACTCTCAGGGTACGACCGGAGGGCGTGCCGGGCGGGACCTTCACGGAGACGGTGTCGCCGTCGAGCAGCGGGACCGCCACGGTGGTGCCGAGCACCGCCTCGTCGAAGGAGATCGGCACCGTGATGCGCAGGTTCACGCCGTCGGCGCTCCAGACGGGGTGCTCTTCGACGTCGAGGGTCAGGAGCAGGTCGCCGGCGGGCGCGCCGCCGGGGCCGGGTCGGCCCTTGCCGCGCAGGCGGATCTTCTGCCCGTCGTGCACGCCGGCGGGAATGCGCGTGGTGATGGTCCTGCCGTCGACGGTCAGGCGCAGATCGGTGCCCAGCGCCGCATCGCGGAAGCTGACCCGGGTGCGGGCGGAGGTGTCGGAGCCCTTCGCCGGGGCGCGATTCGGCGAGAAGCCGGCGGGACCGGCGCCGCCGAAACCGCCGTTGCCGAAGCCGCCGCCCTGGCCGCCGAACATCTTCAGCAGATCATCGATGTCGGGGTTGCCGGCGCCGCCGCCGGGGGCGGGGCGAGCGCCGGGGTGGCCGCCGCCGCCGAACATCGAGGAGAAGATGTCCTCGAATCCGGCCCCGCCGGGACCGCCCTGGCCGGCGGAGAAGCGTGCGCCACCGGCGCCCATGGCTCGGATCGCGTCGTACTGCTGGCGCTGCTCCTCATCGTTGAGGACCGAGTAGGCCTCGCCGATGCTCTTGAACTTCTCTTCAGCTTTGGCGTCGTCGGGGTGGTGGTCGGGGTGGTACTTGCGGGCCTGGGTGCGGTAGGCCTTCTTGATGTCCTGGGCGCTCGCGTCCTTGGAGACGCCGAGGACCGCGTAGAAGTCCTTGTCGAGCCAGTCCTGTTGGGACATGTGCGTCTCCTTCCGAGAGCGGGGATGGTGAGGGGGTTGGTGCTGTGTGCGATACGGAGAGGGAGGTGCGGGGCCCGCCGGTCGTGATGACCGGCGGGCGCCGCACCGCCTCAGGGGTGGGGAGGGTCAGGCGGGGCCCCGGGTGCCGACCCGGGCCGGTCGCAGGATCCTCTCGTGCATCGAGTAGCCGGGCTGCATGACCATCGAGATGGTGTTGGTCTCGACGTCATCGGCGTCCTCGTGCATGAGGGCCTCGTGGAGGTTCGGATCGAACTGCTCCCCCACGGCGCCGAAGCGCTTCAGGCCATGCGAACCGAGGACCTCCTCGAGCTTCTGGGCGATCGAGTGGAACGGGGTGCCTTCGACGATGTCGCCGTGCTGGCGGCCCAGCTCCACGTCGTCCAGCACGCCGATCAGCGAGCCGAGGACGCGAGCCACTGCCGCGTCCTTGCTCACCTCCGCCGCGCCCTCGATGCGCCGGCGCGAGTTGACGTATTCCGCCTGCTCACGCTTGAGCTGCTCGGAGAGCTCGGTGACCCGGCCCTCGAGCTCGGCGACTCGGCCGGCGTCGGCCGGGAGTGAGGAGTCCTCTCCGCCCTGGGCGGCCTGCTCGAAGAGCGCCGCAGCCTCGGCGTCGAAGGGGTCGACCGGGTCGGTGCCGCCCTGCGCCTCCGCCGCGGGGGTGGACCCCGAGGGACGGACGGAGCCGTCCTCGGGGTTCACCTTGCGCTTGTCGGTGAAGGAGAACCTCGGCTCGCCCTCAGGCCGCTCGCGGTCCTCAGGAGTGCTCTGGCCCTCGGTCATCACTTCTTCTCCTCGTCCTCGTCCACGATCTCGGCGTCGACCACGTCGTCATCGTCAGCACCGGCAGCGTCCTCGGAAGCGCCCTCGGCACCTTCCGCACCCTCGGCCTGCGAGTAGATCGCGGTGCCGACGGCCTGCAGCGCCTCGTTGAGGGAGTCGCGCTTGGCCTCGAGGTCCTCGGTCGAGGAGTCCTCCTTGGCCAGCACGTCCTTGGACTCCTTGATGGCGTCCTCGGCCTTTGTCTTGTCGCCGTCCTGGATCTTGTCCGCGTTGTCCTTGAGCAGCTTCTCGCCCTGGTAGACGAGCTGCTCGAGGGTGTTGCGGGCGTCGGCGTTCTTGCGGCGCTCCTCGTCCTCGGCGGCGTGCTCCTCGGCGTCCTTCACCATGCGGTCGATGTCCTCATCGGACAGGGCGGAGCCGCCGGTGATCTGGATGGACTGCTCATTGCCGGTGCCGCGATCCTTGGCGGTCACATGCACGATGCCGTTGGAGTCGATGTCGAAGCTGACCTCGACCTGCGGGATGCCGCGCGGCGCGGGGGCGATGCCGGTCAGCTCGAAGGTGCCGAGCAGCTTGTTGTCCCGGGTGAACTGACGCTCGCCCTGGAACACCTGGATCGCCACGGAGGGCTGGTTGTCCTCGGCGGTGGAGAAGACCTCGGAGGTCTTGGTGGGGATGGCCGCGTTGCGCTCGATGAGCTTGGTCATCACGCCGCCCTTGGTCTCGATGCCGAGGGAGAGCGGGGTGACGTCCATGAGCAGGACGTCCTTGCGCTCACCCTTGATGACCGCGGCCTGGAGCGCGGCGCCGACGGCGACGACCTCGTCAGGGTTCACGGACTTGTTGGGCTCCTTGCCACCGGTGAGGGCCTTGACGACCTCGGTGACGGCCGGCATGCGGGTGGAGCCGCCGACGAGGACCACGTGGTCGATGTCGGAGACGGAGACGCCCGCATCCTTGATGACCTGGTGGAAGGGTGCCTTGGTGCGCTCGAGCAGGTCCGAGGTCATGTCCTCGAACTGGGCCCGGGTGAGCTTCTCGTCCAGGTGCAGCGGACCGTTCTCGGTCATCGACAGGTACTGCAGCGAGATGCTGGTGGAGGTCGAGGCGCTGAGCTCCTTCTTGGCCTGCTCAGCGGCTTCCTTCAGGCGCTGCAGGGCGATCTTGTCCTTGGACAGGTCCACCCCGTCCTTGTTCTTGACCTGCGAGACCAGCCAGTCCACGACCTTCTGGTCCCAGTCGTCGCCGCCGAGGCGGTTGTCGCCGGCGGTGGCCTGGACCTGGATGGTCGAGCCCTCCTCGTCCTTGCTCACCTCGAGCAGGGACACGTCGAAGGTGCCGCCGCCGAGGTCGAAGACCAGGATCTGCTCGTCGTCCTTGCCCTTCTCCAGGCCATAGGCGAGAGCCGCAGCGGTGGGCTCGTTGATGATGCGCAGGACGTTCAGGCCCGCGATGGTGCCGGCGTCCTTGGTGGCCTGACGCTCGGAGTCCGAGAAGTACGCGGGGACGGTGATGACCGCATCGGTCACGGCCTCGCCCAGGTAGGACTCGGCGTCCTTCTTCAGCTTGCCGAGGATTCGGGCGGAGATCTCCTGCGCGGTGTACTTCTTCTCGTCGATCTCCTGGCTCCAGTCGGTGCCCATGTGGCGCTTGACGGAGGCGATCGTGCGATCGACGTTGGTGACGGCCTGGCGCTTGGCGACCTCGCCGACGAGGACGTCGCCCTGCTTGGAGAAGGCCACGACCGACGGGGTGGTGCGGGAGCCCTCGGCGTTCGCGATGATGGTGGGCTGGCCACCCTCAAGCACGGCGACGGCGGAGTTAGTGGTACCGAGGTCGATTCCGACGACACGGGACATGGGAGCCTGCCTTTCTGCGACGGGTGCGCCGCAACGGGTTCGTGCACTGCCGACCGTCGGGGCCGGCGGCAAGACTTGAGCTGTACTCGCTCAAGTAGAAAACTCTGGATCGACGTTGTCAATCCAAGGATCACTGAACTTGAGCACACTAGACTCAACTTCGTCCTGGCCAGGTTCATTCCCATGCGGCAAGGATGTGGTGCAGGGCACTTTTGTAGGTTCTCGCCCAACTTGGCCAGTTCTCACTTTCTTGGCCAGTGCGTGTCAGATTTCTCGCCGACCTGTCAGACGGGCACGATGGACGTGTGGGCGGACGCGAGGTGTTCCTCCGGTACTGCACCGTCGCCGGCGACGAGGTCGCGACGACGTGGGAGCAAGCACGTGCCGATCTGATCGTCGAGGGACTCCCCGTGCGAGTGCCGCCGACCTACCGGGGCCAACGCAGCTACCCAGGATTGTTCTGGGCCGCGACCAATGATCGAACTCTGGTCTACGAGAGCTTGCTTGAGCTGGATCGTCTCTGGTTGGCGGACTTCGATCCGGCAGTGACCAGAATCTGTACCCAGCCGTTCCAGGTCACCGGCCTCGACGGTATGGACGCGCGTTCGCACGTGCCCGATGTGCTGCTGATCGATGACGACGGCACGGCGACCGTCGTCGACGTGAAGCCCGCTGCGCTCGTCGAGAAGCCGCGGGTCCGTGCGCAGTTCGAGTGGACGCGTCGACTCTGTCGCGACAAGGGCTGGCGCTACGAGGTCTTCACCGGCGGGAACTCCATCATGCTGCGCAACATCAAGCTGCTTGCCCTCGGCCGGCGGCCCGGCCGATTGCCGGATGGGTACCTGGCAGAGGCGCGGGCAAGATTGGACGATACCGAGACCACGTTGGGCAAGATCCTTGCCCGCAGGCCCGTGACCTGCCATGAAAGTCGGTGGCACGCGGCGGTCTTCGCGCTCGCCTGGTCCGGTGAGGTCACGATCGACCTCCGCCATCCCGTGAACGCCGAGACGATCCTCCAACGCACCGCCGAGGTGACGGCGTGAGCGCGGAGAGCCTGAACACATCGGTAGGGGCGCGGCTCTGGTACGAGGGCGCAGCCTGGACAGTCGTCCAACTCGATGGGTCCGCAGTTCTGCTGCGGTCGGCCGACCGGTTCATACGCGTCCACGCGCCCGCTCTGGTGGGCGTTGCCCGGCCACTGGACGATCCCGGGCAAGAGGAGAGACCGCATACCGAGCTTGATGCGGTCATCCTCGCCGGGCTGACCAGAGCTCAGCGATCTAGCATCGAGGCCGAGGCCGAGATCTACAGCCAGCTCGTGCTGACTATCAGTGACGTGCCGTTGGAACAACGCTACGAGCAGGCCGGCGCGAAGTTGAAGATCTCGACGCGCTCCGCCAGGCGCCGCGCGACCCGGTACGCCGAGCGAGGACTGGCCGGCCTGGTCGATTCCCGCTTGCTCCAGCCGTCTCACCGCGCCGTGGCCCCGGAATGGGACGACACGTGCCGCGAAGTGCTCGACTCCTTCACGAACCGATCGAACCCCACGATGCGCACCGTGCTGCGCAGGACGAACGCGCTACACCTCGAGCGCAATCCTGGAGCTCCGCTCCCCTCCGAACCCGTCGCGTATCGGCGTCTGCGCGAGCTGGACAAGGGTCGCTACACCTTCGGGGCGGCGAAGCAGCGGCGATCGGTGGCCGAGCGGCCGCAGGGTGTGATGGGCCGGCTGCATGCTGATCGGCCGGGCCAGTACGTCGTCCTCGACACCACCCCGCTGGACGTGTTCGCGATGGAGCCGGTCACGGGCCAGTGGATCAATACGGAGCTGACGGTGGCGATGGACCTGTACTCACGGTGCATCCTGGGGCTGGTCCTGCGTCCGATCTCTACCACCGCGCAGGACGTCGCGGCGGTAATGTTTCAGGTGGTCACCCCGCAGACCTGGGGCCCGCCGTCCAGCGAAGAGGTTCCGGCGCCGTACGTCGGGGTGCCGGAGTTTCTTCTGGCGCAGGAGACCGGTGCGTTGCCGGACACGATCGTGGTCGATCACGGGAAGGTCTATCTCTCTCAGCGCACCAGGGCGGTGTGCCATCGACTGGGGATCAACATCCAGCCCGCGATCCCCCACAAGCCGACGGACAAACCCACCATCGAGCGGTTCTTCCGTACCCTGCGCCAGCAGCTGCTCGAGCACCTGGCCGCCTACAAGGGCCCGGACATCTACTCCCGCGGCAAGAGCATCGAGGACCAGGCGTTCTACTACGTACCCGAGCTCGAGGCGATCCTCCGCGAATGGGTGGGGATCTACCACCACACCCCGCACCAGGGCCTGTGCGATCCGCTGCTGCCGAAAGTGGAGCTGTCCCCGGCGGAGATGTTCGCCCGCGGCATGGCCACCGCCGGGCTACTGCGACTGCCGGCCAGCGATGATCTGCGGATGGAGTTCCTGGATGTCGCCTGGCGCTCGATCCAGCCCTACGGCGTCGAGATCGACGGCCGCCGTTATGACGGGCCCGGGCTCAACCTCCACCGCGGCACCCGGTCACCCTACGGAGGCGCGCACGCGAGCAAGTGGCCGATCATGATCGACCGCGACGACGTGCGCACCGTCTACTTCCAGGACCCCGACACCCGGACCTGGCACGACCTGGAGTGGGAACACGCCCCAGGTCTGGACGCCCCGCTGAGCGCCGAAGCCGCCGCCTACACCCGCAAGCTCAGCCAGAGCGCCGACCGGCACGTCGATGCCGGCGCCGCGCTCGACGACTTGCTGGACCGCTACAGCAAAGGCGCGGTCACCAACCGTCGCGAGAAGAACCTCGCCCGCCGCCTCGCCACCGTGTCCGGCACAGACCGCGCCGCGCCGGCTGCCGACGACCCGCCGGGAGTGACCGATCTGGTTGCCCATCTCGAGCACCGCCGAAACAAGGCCCAGGTCACGGACGATCTCGACGTATTCGAGCAGTTCTGGGCCGAGCATCCCGACCAGGGCGCGTTCGAGGTGTTCGACGAATGATCGAGCCCGGGAATCGGTGGGCGGTGTGGCTGCGGGAGAACGAGCCGGCCCGGTACAACCTGGCGACCAAGCAGGGCTGGGACGCGTTCGTCCATGCCGCGCCACGCACGCCCCTGGAGCGACTGTCCCAAGCTGAGATCGGCCGGCTCGGCATCGCGGAGCGGGAGGACTACAACGACGCCCGCGCCGTCTGGAACGCGAACCCCACGACGGTGCATACCGCTCAGCTCGCCCGTGCCTACGGCGTGATGGATCAGGTGATGGCCTCCAACCGGCGCGACAGTGACCGACTGCGCGGGGCGGTAGTGATCGATGCCGCCCCAGCACTGGGCAAGACCACCATCGCCACCCGCTACGCCCGCGACCTCCACCGCAAGATCCTGCGCCGGTACGGCCCGCGCACCCCGGAGGGTCACCAGCGCCTGCCGGTGGTCTACCTGCCACTCAGCGCCGGCACCACGCTCAAGGGACTGAACCAGAAGCTGCTGCGGTTCTACGGGCACCCGGCCGCGACCCGATCCACCCGCGCCGAACTCGGATCGCTGGCCGTCGACTGCGTCCAAGCCTGCCGCACCCAGCTGATCATCATCGATGACCTGCACTTCATCGACTTCAAACACCGCCACGGCCACGAGGTCTCCAACCACCTCAAGGGCCTCGCCAACGAGATGCCCGTGACCTTCATGTACGTCGGGGTGCGGCTACGAGAGAAGAAGTTCTTCGACGAAGGCCTACTCGGCGAAGACGCCGTCTACGCCCAGACCTCCCGCCGCGCGACCCGCTGCGAGGTCGCACCGTTCACCCACGCCACCACCTCCGGGGCCCGGGCCTGGAGCGCGCTGCTGGCCGCCCTGGAAGCACACGTGATCCTCGCCGACGCCCACCCCGGAATGCTGACCGACCACGCGAAACTGCTGGCCATTCGCACCCAGGGCTGCATCGGCTCGCTGACGAACCTGCTGGACCGGGTCTGCCACCTGGCCATCGCAACCGGCACCGAGACCATCACCCGCGAGCTCATCACCCAGGTCACGATCGACAATGCAGCCGAACTCAGCGCCGGCACCGCCTGACCCACCCCCGGACTCGCGGCCGCGCCCGCGGTTAATCCCCGGCGGCTACGACCTCGACACTCCGCCCATCCACATCACCCCGCTCCCGGGAGAATCCGCGGTCTCCTGGCTGCGCCGTGCCGCTGTGCGCTACCAGATCAGCCCCCGCAACGTCCTGCGCGCCGGCGGCGCCAGCCGACAGATCTCCTCCACCCGCGCCGCCACCACCCGGATCACCTCCCCCAGGAACGCCTTCACCACCCGGCTCGGCCTGTCCGCCGACGAACGCCGACTGCTGCGAGACCCCACCCCGCTCGGACACGCCCTGGACTCCTACGCACGCATCTACCAGCACCCCAACACCTCGACCACCGGAACATCCAGTCACTTCTGTCCGACCTGTCTCGCCGTCGAGACACCCCGCTGGGACAAGGATTGGACGAACCCGCTGCTGGCCGTCTGCCCCAAACATGACCTGCTGCTGCTCGACCGCTGCCCCGCCTGCCAGGCCGTGCCCTACGCCAGCCCCGCCTGGCTCAGCGAGCCGCTCAAACTCTGGCGCTGCACCGCCCGCACCTCCGCGACGTCCGGGACCGGGCGCCGCGTGCGGCCCTGGTGCGGCCACGACCTACGCACCACACCTTCTGCGACCGCCACGAGCGAGCAGTCCCGGGCGCAACGGCTGCTCCTCGGCCTCGCGATTGATCCCGACGACCCCATCGATCTCTGCGGGATCACGATCACTCGCCAGATCGGGTTCGACGCCATGGTCGAACTCCTGACCGCAGCCCTCCACGATCGCGGCACCCGTTTCCTCGACCTGTCCGAACCCACCGGCGAGATCGCCTTGGGACTGGCCGACACCCTCCTCGTTCTCGAGACCACCGATCCCGGCGAAGCCGGGGACCGTCTCCAAGAACTGGTGCTGCCCACCGACCGCCAGGCCCCCATCACACTGAACGCGGCGACGAGCTCGGCGAAGAATCCACTGCTCGGGGCGCTGCAACTCGGCCACCACCGCGAACACCTGACCGCGACCAGCCAACTCGCCTTCCGCACCGGCGCCACCCACCCCCGATACCCGCTGCCACCGAAGACACCCAGCGCCGCCGTGCATCACCTGGTGCTGCCCGAACACGCTACGACCGGAGGTCCGTTGACCCTCGCGTGCATCCCTCAGGTGATCTGGTCCGGAACGCTGCCCGGCCTCGACGACTCCGATCCGATCGCCCGCGCCGAGATCTCCCTGCTACTCGCCCACCTCGGCGCCACCCGCCCCTGGTCCCACCTCACCCTCGACCTCGGCCTCCCCCGCACCTTCCACATGGCTCTAGCCCGACGCATCCGCGCAAGACGCGCCCACGGCACCTGGCTCACCCTGCTGACCCACCTCAATGAGCTGCACGAGCGTCTCCAGGCGCACCCGCCATGGCCGCACTACCGCCACCGCCGCATCCTCGCCGACGGCCTACTTCCCCTAGACCGAGCCCTCGCAATGGCCGACTCCGAGCAGCGAAGACCCAAACTCGCAGTCCAGCGGCGCTTCTGGGAGCTCTTCACCGGCGGCGACGTCCTCTTCGCCCCACACCCCCTCGCCATCCCCGCCGACCAGCACTCCCACTGGAGACAGCAACGCCACGAACTCGACAACGAGCAGATGAAGCTCTTCGAGACGGCGTTTCAGATTCTCGACCGCTCCAGCCCCCTACGCCTCGGCACGCCCCTGAGCTGGCAGCCACCTTGAAGCGGAGACTTCACCTACCAGCCCACACCATCGGACGGGGCGATCATCGCCCTCGACCCGCTCCCCTACATCATCGCCAACAGCGTGCTGACCCTCCTTGACCAGCAGCCTCGTGACGGCATCCGCGCTGCCGCCGCGCAGACCGCTCTCACCCACCACACCGGCCAGCCGGGCGCTCTCGATGCGTGAACGGCTGACCACTGGGCCGGCCCCACCGCCACCCTCTACACCGACCTCAACAGCATGACCCCGATCCCCGACCGCCCGACTCTGCCCGCGCTGCCCTTCCAGCGTCGCTACGGCGCCTGCTTCCCAGCGAAACGCCTCGCGGAGATCGATCCATCAGCCGAGACAGCGCGTGAGCGTCCGAACGCCACCGCGATGCTCGACGATGGATCGCTCCGCCGTTGAGGGTCAGCGGACGTGGCGTACTTCAGCGAGGTCCAGCGACTCGTCGACGTAACGGGCACCGTCGGGGAGAAACCCGTTCCGCTCATAGAACCGCCGCGCCCTCGGATTCAGCTCAGCAACCCACAGCTGGGCAGGCATGCCTGGCGGCATGACCGCCTCGAGCAGCATTTGGCCGATACCGGTCCCGTGGTGCTCCGCCAGCAAATAGAGGGAGTACAGCTCTCGATCACGCACGGGCTCGTGATCACCAATCTCTCGCCCGGGACCTTCCAAGGCGATCCCGACGACCTGCCCCGCGACCTCAGCCACGGACACCGCCGCGCCTCTCTCGAGCCAGCGCTTCCAGGTTTCGGTACGCCGCTCGATGGTGTCGGACTTCCAGTGGGATTCTGGAAGCAACCCCGAGTACGTCTCGACCCACGATGTGTGATGGACGTTCGCGCAGCCGAGGGCGTCATCGGTCGTAGCGTGACGGATCACGACGGGAGCATTTTGCATGAACTCATCCTTCCGTATTGCAGCACCAAGTGCGGATTTACGGCTCTTCGTGGTTCGTGGTGAATGGGTCTGCTGTGGCGGGTATTCACGCTGCGGTTCTCGCGGCGCTGGCCAGCAGGATACGGGTCCGGTAGTTCGGCTCTTCACGGTTCGTGGTGATGGAGAGCGACGCGACGCTCTCCATCACCACGAACCGTGAAGAGCCCGGATGTCGGGGTTGTCGGGCTTCGGGGGACCTAATCGTACATACGGACACCGACATTCGACGGCGGCAGCAAATGCTGCAGGCTCCAGCCGACAGCGGGAGGCCGCTGTTCTTCGTACCCCTTGCCGTTCCGCTCGTTTTGTCGGCGCTGAGCGAAGGACAGGAGTGCGCACACGGCGGCGCGCCGAAACGGTAGCCACTTCCAGCGTCGGCGTGGTTCCGCGGGGTGGAGTGCGAGGATTCGTGCCTGGTTGTGCAGGGTGAGTTCACGCGCGCCTCGCGCGAGTGCGTCGGCGAGCGGGACGCGCTGGCTGAGGTAGTCGTGGTGGTCGAGGTCACCGGCACCGAAGTCGGTTGCGAGGCCGGCGAGTCGAAGGCGCGCGGTGTGGATTGCTTGGAAGATTTCGTGTGGACGCTGGGCCCTACCCCCGGATCTTGGACACGGGGTGTGATTACGCAGCGGTCGGCAGCGTAGCGGCCCGGCGGGCCTCGTAGGTGGACGGGGACAGGTAGCCGCACCAGGTGTGACGGCGCCGGGTGTTGTAGCGGACGAGCCACCTGAAGACCTGCCGGCGACAGGTCGGCTCGTCGCTCCAGCAGGCGGTGTCTTGGAGGACCTCACGCTTCATCGTGGCGTTGAACGACTCCGCCAACGCGTTGTCGGCCGACGAGCCGACCGCACCCATTGACTGGGTGACGCCGAGTCTCTTGCAGAGCTTGGCGTAGTCCTTCGAGCAGTAGACCGACCCATGGTCGCTGTGGAAGATCGCTCCCTTGAGGCTGCCGCGGGCCGCGGCAGCGGCCTTCAGTGCGTCCTCGACGAGCTCGGTGCGCATGTGGTCGGCGACCGCCCAGCCGGCGAGCCGACGTGAGTAGCAGTCGATCACGGTGGCCAGGTACAGGTTGTATCGCCCCGGGTCTGGTGGAGGCTCTGATTCCACGGGAGGATGAGGAGCATGGCAGCACCGAGGAAGTACCCGGACGAGCTTCGGGAGAGAGCCACGAGGATGGCAGTTCAGTCGCGACGGGATCCATCGACGAGGTCGGGCACGTTCCGTCGTGTGGGCGAGCAGCTCGGGATCAATCCCGAGACTCTGAGGAATTGGGTCGTGCAGGCCGAGGTTGACGAGGGGCACCGTCCCGGGACCACGACCAGCGAGTCCCAACGCCTGGTCGAGCTGGAGAAGGAAGTGCGTGAGCTGCGCCGGGCGAACTCGATCCTGAGGTCGGCGTCGGCTTTTTTCGCGGCGGAGCTCGACCGTCCACAGCGTTGATCGTGGAGTACATAGACCAGCACAAGCATGAGTTCGGCGTCGAGCCGATCTGTCGGACGCTGACCGCAGCGGGCACGCAGATCGCGCCGAGCACGTACTACGCGTTCAAGACCCGCCCACCCTCGAGACGGGCAGTGCGCGACGAGGAACTGCTGGTCCAGATCCACCGCGTCCATGCGGCGAACTTCGGCGTCTACGGGGCGAAGAAGGTCCATGCCCAGTTGCTGCGGGAGGGCATCTCGGTGGCGCGTTGCACGGTCGAGCGGCTCATGCGCGTCGCGGGGTTGCGAGGGATCAGCCGGGCCAAGGGCCCACGCACCACGATCTCCGGTCGCGGCCCCGACAATCGACCTGACCTGGTCGAACGTGACTTCACCGCGACGGCTCCGAACCAGTTGTGGGTCGCGGACATCACCTACTGCCGCACCTTCGCCGGCTGGGTGTATGCCGCGTTCGTCATCGACGTGTTCTCCCGCCGCGTGGTCGGCTGGCAGCTGTCGAAGTCGCTGCGGACGGACCTCGCGTTGGACGCGCTCGAGATGGGCATCTGGACCCGCGATCACGCAGGCCAGGCCGTCACCGGGCTCACGCATCACAGCGATAAGGGCGTTCAATACGTCGCCATCCGCTACACCGAGCGTCTTGCTGAGGCCGGCGCGGCCGCCTCGGTCGGCTCCACCGGCGACTCGTATGACAACGCCCTGGCCGAGGCCTTCAACTCGCTGTTCAAGGCTGAACTGGTCCGCAACCGCGGGCCCTGGAAGAACATCGACGACCTCGAGATCGCGACCGCGGAATACATCGACTGGTTCAATCACCGGCGTCTGCACGGCGAGATCGGCATGATTCCGCCCGTCGAGCTCGAGGACGTCTACCATCACAACAACCCCGCACCGGCACCCGCCGACGCGGCACTTGCGAGCCTCTAACAAACCCGGGGCGATTCAGGTTCGTGCCGTCGGCCAACGGCAGGTAGGTGATGTCCCCGACGTAGCGTCGGTTCGGCGCTTCGGCGGTGAAGTCCCGCTTGAGCAGGTCGGGGTACTTCTGCCCCGACGGCTCGGGGATCGTGGTCCGGACCCGACGCTTCTTCACATAGCCACGGATGCCCTCGGCCCGCATCACCCGGGCGACGCGCTTGTGGTTCACGCAATCGCCGACAGGTGCGCCGTCGTTGAGCTCAGCGGTGATCCGTGGGGCACCCTGGGTGCTGTCCTGGCCATGCACAGCTCTGATCCGCGTCGCGAGCTCGGCATCGGCCCGGGCGCGCTCCTCGCGTGCTGGGGCGGCCTTGAGCCAGGCATAGAAGGACGAGCGCTCGATCTCGACGAGCTCGCATAGTCGCTTCACCTCGAAGGTGGCGGAGTTGTCGGCGACGAACTGGAAGCGACTCACCAGCGCGTCTCCCCGGCGAAATACTTCGCTGCCCGTTGGAGGATCTCGCGCTCGGTGGTGAGCTTGGTGGTCTCGACCTCAAGCTCGTTCACCCGGGCCTGAAGCCGGGCGATCTTCTGCTCCGGTGTCTCGCCCTCGGGCGCCGACGGGCTCTTTGACGAGTTCTTGGACTGCAGTGGGCTGGAGGTCAGCGTCCCGTCGGCGGCGGTCTTCTTGCCGGTCCCGTACGTCTCGAGCCAGTGCCGCAGCGTGCCGCGCACGATGCCGAGGTCCTCGGCGATGCCGCGGACCGTGGCGCCCGGGGTGGACTCGTACAAGTCGACGGCCTGACGACGGAACTCCTCGGAGTAGTTCTTTCTGGCCATAGTTCTCGGATCATCTCGCTTCCCCAGCAGCAGATGCTGGATTCAGCGTGTCCAAGAACCGGGGTCAGGCCCCGACGTCGTGTCCGCCCTCGACGGTCGCGTCCTCTCCCAGACCGTTCGGGCCGTGGGCGATCGACGGGTTCTCCGGCGCTCGCAGGTGCAGGTCGGCGCCGGCCCGGTCCACGACCACCAGCAGCTGTCGCACGGCGAAGGGGATCAGCTGCAGCAGCGGCAGCAGCTGCGGGAACTCGCCCCGGTGGGCCGACTCCTGCAGCGGGGGTGCCGGAAGCACCCGGTCCACGAGGATCCCGTCGTCGGTCGCGAAGACGGAGCGGCCCTGACGTCCGCCGAGGGTGGAGGGGCTGAGCACCGTCTCCTCGATCTGCGCGAGCAGCCCCTGCGGGGCGCCGTCGGCCGCGAGGGTGGAGCGCATCCGCCCCCAGCGGGCCTCGAGCTCGCCGGCGGCATGGGGGTCGGTCCGGGTGGTGTCGAGGTGGACCGAGACGACGGGGCCGTCCGCTTCGAGGACGGGCGTGAGCCAGGGCAGTTTCACAGTGGACCTCCAGGTGCTCAACGTGCGGGGACGACCGTGCTCCCAGCTCGGCCTCTTCGCCCCGCCTGGGTCCGTTCAACCCTGGCACGCGGGGTCCGGCATCGCAAGCGGGATCGGGCCGACGGGCACGGGAGCGGGCCGGCCCGTGCGGACGGCCCGTGCGGCCGGACAGCGCGGCCGGGCGGTGCGGCCCGTCCCCGTCAGGTCGAGGATCCGCCGGAGGCCACGTGATGGCGGCCGATCGGGAGCATCAGCGGGGTGCCGGAGACGGGATCGGCGATGATCCGGCTCTCCAGCCCGAACACCTCCCGCACCCGCTGCTCGGTGAGGACCTCCGCCGCGGGGCCGCTCGCCGCCACGGCGCCTCCGGCGATCATGACCAGCCGATCGCTGTACCGGGCGGCGAGGTTCAGGTCGTGCAGCACCATCACCAGCGTGATCCCCCGCTCCCGGTTCAGGTCGGTGAGCAGGTCGAGCACCTCCACCTGGTGGGCGACGTCGAGGAAGGTGGTGGGCTCGTCCAGCAGCAGCAGGTCGGTGTCCTGCGCGAGGGCCATCGCGATCCAGACGCGCTGGCGCTGGCCGCCGGAGAGCTCGTCCACCGGGCGCTCGGCGAGCTCCGCGGTGCGCGTGGCGTCCAGGGCCGCGGCGACCGCCTCGTCGTCGGCCGCGGACCAGCGGGAGAAGATCCCCTGGTGGGGGTGGCGGCCGCGGCCGACGAGGTCGGCGACGGCGATCCCCTCGGGCGTCAGCGGGGACTGGGGCAGCAGGCCCAGCACCCGGGCGAGCTGCCTGGCCGGCAGGCGGTGCACCTGCTCGCCGTCCAGCAGCACCTGGCCGCGGCGCGGGGTCAGGAGCCGCGACATGGAGCGCAGCAGGGTGGACTTCCCCGAGGCGTTGGCGCCCACGATCGCGGTCACCTTCCCGGGCAGCAGGTCGAGGTCCAGCCCCTCGATCACGGTCCGTTCGCCGTATCCGAGGGAGAGGTCCTGGACCTGCAGGGTGTGGTCGGCGGTCACAGGGAGCTCCCTCGACGGTTGACGCGGACGATGAGATACAGCAGGTAGGGCGCGCCGAGCACGCCGGTGACGACGCCGACGGGATAGCGGGTCCCGGTCGCGAACTGTCCCACCAGGTCCGCGACCAGCACCAGCAGCGCGCCGACGGCCGCCGCGGGCAGCAGCGGCGAGGCGCCCGGGCCCACGATCCGCGCGGCGATCGGTCCGGAGAGGAACGCGACGAAGGCGATCGGCCCGCTCGCGGAGGTCGCGAAGGCGATCAGGCCCACCGCGGCGACGACCACGACCAGCCGGGTCCGGCCGGTGCGCACCCCGAGGGCCTGGGCGGCGTCGTCCCCGAGCTGGGTGATGCGCAGCTCCCCGCTGTGGCTCAGCAGCACCGGCCCCAGCACCACGAGCGCGGCCAGCACCGGCAGCGCCTGCTCCCAGGAGGTGTTGTTCAGGCTCCCGGTCAGCCAGCGCAGCGCCTCCTGGAGGTCCCACTGGCCGGCCTTCGAGAGCACCCAGTCGGTGAGGCTCGTGAGCATGGCGGAGATGCCGATGCCCACCAGGATCAGCCGGGTCCCCGCGACCCCGCCGCGCGAGGACAGCAGGTAGATGAGCAGCGCCACCAGCAGGCCCGCGACGATCGACAGCAGCGAGACCGCGGTGCCGGACAGCCCGAGGATCACGATGCCGAAGGCCGCCGCGGCGCTCGCCCCCGAGGAGATGCCGATGATGTCCGGGCTCGCCAGCGGATTGCGGAGCATGGTCTGGAAGGTCACCCCGCCCAGTCCGAAGCATGCCCCGGCGAGCACGGCCAGCACGGCACGGGGCAGGCGCAGCGTGCCCACCGTGAAGCTCGCCCCCGGGACGTCCTGCCCGAGGAGCACGGCCAGCACGTCGGAGGGCGGGTAGTAGGTGCGGCCCACCATGAGGCTCAGGCAGAACACGGCGAGGATCGCCGCTGCCAGCACGCCGCAGGTCAGCAGTGTGCGACGAGTGCGCCGACGACGCACCGCGACGACGCGCCCGAGGGTGCTCGGCGCGCTCGCGGGTCGGGGGTCCGGGGCGCTCACAGGTGGGCCAGCTTCTGACGGCGCACGATGGCGATGAAGACCGGGGCGCCCAGCAGGGCGGTGACGATGCCGACGTCCAGCTCCTCGGGCCGGGCGACGATCCGGCCGACCACGTCCGCGGCCGTCAGCAGCGCGGCGCCCGCGACGGCGCTGAAGGGCAGCAGCCAGCGATGGTCCGAGCCGATCAGGAGCCGGCAGGCGTGGGGGACCACGAGCCCCACGAAGCCGATCGGGCCGGTCACCGCGGTGGCCGCCCCGCACAGCACGACCGCGCCGAGGGAGGCGAGGGCCCGTGTCGCCATCACCCGTTCGCCGAGGCCGGCGGCGAGCTCGTCGCCGAGGGCGAGGGTGTTCAGGCCGCGGGCGCTGAGCAGGCAGAGCACCGCTCCCACCGCGAGGAACGGGGCGACCTGCTGCAGGGAGGCGTAGGTGCCGCCGCCCACGCCGCCGATCTGCCAGGAGCGCACGCTATCGCCGATGTCGGAGCGAGGCAGCACCACGGCGCTGATGAACGAGGTCAGGGCCGCGCCGGTGGCGGCGCCGGCGAGGGCGAGCTTGAGCGGGGTGGCGCCGCCCTGGCCGAGGGACCCCAGCGTGTAGACGAGCACCGCGGTCAGGGCGGCACCGAGGATCGCGACCCAGATGAAGGTCGAGGCCACGGTCAGTCCGAACCAGGCGATCCCCACCACCACGGCGAGGGAGGCGCCGGTGCTGATCCCGAGGATGCCCGGATCGGCCAGCGGGTTGCGGGTCACGCCCTGCATCACGGCGCCGGAGATCCCGAGCGCGGCACCGGCGAGGAGGGCGAGCAGGGTGCGGGGGATCCGCTTGGCGACCGCGGCCGGTCCGAAGCCGTCGGTCGATCCGCCGAGGGCGGCGAGGATGTCCGCGACCCCCACGTCCCGCGAGCCGATAGTCACCGAGCAGGCGGCGATCAGCACGAGGGCCGCGGCGAGGCCGAGCAGCCGGAGCAGCCGGGCACGAGCGGCACGCCGCAGCAGGCCGGAGGTGCTCCCGTGCCCGGGAGGTGCGGTGGTGGTCATCAGAGGGCGGTGGTCATCCTGGGCGGGCGGTCGTCGCGGATCCGGTCGCGGGGCTCAGACGGAGGCGTTCGCGGCGCGCTCGAGCTCGACCAGGTAGTCCTCGAGGATGTACGAGATCGCGAGCGGGGTGGGGTTCGCGGCCGTGCCCAGCGGGCTGTCGCTCGGCAGGTGCACCACGGCCCCGTTCGCCACCGCCGGCATCTGCGAGAGCAGCGGATCGCCCTTCAGCGCCTCGACGAGGGTCTCGTCGCCGTAGGTCACGATGATCTCGACGTCGTCGAAGACGTCGGCCTGCTCGGCGCTGACGGAGGAGGAGAACTCCTCGGTCTCCGCGGAGGCGTCCTGCACGCTCTTCGCGATCGTCATCCCGAGGTCCTCGAAGAACATGGTGCGGGTGTCGTGGGCGGTGTAGAAGTTCACGGTCGAGAGGTCCGTGGTGTCGACGTGGGTGAGGAACATGACCGACTTCCCCGCGATCGCCGGGTGCTTCGCCACGGCCTCCTCGATCTCGCCCTCGAGCTCGGCGATCAGCGCCGCGCCGTCCTCCGCGCGCCCCATCCCCGCCGCGTTCGCGGTGATCATGTCGCGCCAGGAGGTGCCCCAGGCGACCTCGGGGAACGGGATCGTGGGGGCGATCGCGGTGAGGGTGTCGTAGTCCTCCTGGGTCAGGCCGGAGTAGCCGGCCAGGATGACGCTGGGGGCGGTGTCGGCGACGCCCTCGAAGTCGATGCCGTCGGACTCGTCGAAGAGCACGGGCGGCTCGGCGCCCAGCTCCTCGAGCTTCGCCGCGACCCATGGCAGCAGCCCGTCGGTGTCGTCGTCGCCGAAGTTCGCCGCCGCCATCCCGGCGGGCACCACGCCGAGCGCGAGCGGGACCTCGTGGTTCGCCCAGGCGACGGTGGTGACCACGTCGATCTCGGCGGGGAGCTCGGTGGTGCCGAAGGCGTGCTCGAGGGTGGTCGCGCCGTCCGCGCCGCTGCCGCTGCCGCCGCCGTCGGAGGCGCCGGAGCCGGTCGAGCTCTCGGAGGAGCAGGCGGCCAGGGCGGCGGCGAGGGCGACGGCGGAGCCGGCGAGGGCGCGGCGGGACAGACGGGGCATGGGGGCCTCTCGGGACGGGCCGGCGCGGAGGGTCGCGCACGGGACGGCGGCCGGGCGGCCCGGGCGGGCCCCGCGGCCGCCACGATGCGAACTTAGGATTGCCTCACCAAACCTACGAGGCGGTGCAGGTGTCCGCAAGCACGTGAAGACGACAGCCTCTGTCGCAGAACGGACAGGCCGTGCGAAGCAGTCGCAGGAGGGAGGTTCTCCCGGGGGTGCTCGGGGGTGGTGGCTCAGGAGGCGCGGACGTCCGTCGCCCGAGCGGGGGCGGGAGGGGTCGAGGGCAGGTCGCCGTGGCGGTAGGCGCCCGGCGTCATGCCCGTGACCCGCCGGAACGCTGCCGTGAAGGCGCTCGCCGAGCGGTAGCCGACCTGTCCGGCGACGTCCTCGATCCGTTCGTCGGCGGCGAGCAGTGCGACGGCCCACTGGGCGCGGGCGGTCGCCGCCCAGTCGCGGAAGCCCCGCCCGGTGCTCGCCACGAAGGCGCGCGTGAGTGTGCGCGAGCTCACTCCCAGGCGTCGCGCCCACTGCTCGAGGGTCGTCGGGTCCGCGGGGTCCTCGGTGAGCGCCTCGACGATCGGCGCGAGCAGCGGGTGGTCGGGGACCGTGAGCGGCAGCTCGCGCGGGGAGGGGGCGAGCACGTCGAGGATCATCGCGTCGGTCAGCTCGCGCGAGCGCTCCGACAGGTCCGCGTCCAGGGACCTCTCGAGCAGCAGCTGCAGCAGCGGCGTGATCTCCACGGTCACCGGCACGCCCGACGGGGGCTCCACGCGGGTGATCGAGAACTGCGCGGCGAGGTGACGGACCCCCGCCGGGGTGAAACCGCTGTGCGGCACGCCCGCCGGGATCCACAGCCCCACGCCCGGGGAGATCGTGTGCACGCGCGACCCGATCCGAGCGGTCGACGCGCCGCGCTCGTTCCACAGCAGCTCGTGCGTGGGATGGGAGTGCTCGGCCCAGTAGGTGTCCGCGCCGATCTCCTCGCGGCCTGCGAGGATCGTGTACGGGACCTCGACGTCCCCCGCCGCATGCCGGGGCAGGGCGCGGCGGCGGGCGGGACGTGAGCCGACCACCGCCGCCGACCATCGCAGGGCGGCATCGTGGGGGCCGGGGGAGTCGAGGGGCACGGGGCCACGGTAGCCGGGCCCGGGGCGTGGGCTCAGAAGATGAAGCCGCGGAAGAGCAGCAGCGCCAGGCCCAGGCCGACGACGAGGTTCACGACGGTCGCCGCCGCGAACACGACGATCGGCTTCCAGCCGGACTCCCTGATGCTCGAGGCGTTGAACTCGAGGCCGATCGAGACGAAGGCGAGGGTCAGCGCCCAGGTCTGCAGCTCCTTGGCGGCATCCAGCCGCGGCTCGAGCACCGCCTCCGGGACCGACTCCGCGAGCACCGTCGCCACGACCGAGGCGAGCAGGAAGCCGAGCACGAACTTCGGGAACCGCTCCCAGAGCATCGCCAGCGAGCGGCGATCTCCCACGCGGCGCGTGCCGGAGCCGGCGACGGCCCGGCCGGCTGCGGGGGCGACCCTGAAGGAGAAGTACAGCGTCAGCAGCACGGCGACGATGCCCAGCAGCGCGTTCTGGGTGACCTTCACGATCGAGGCGATCTGCAGCGGCTGCTCGCCGGCGACCGCGCCGGCGGCCGTCACCGCGGCGGTGGTGTCGATGTTGCCGCCGATCCAGGCGCCGGTGACCGCGGGGGACAGCCCCATCAGGTCCGCGAGCCAGGGGAGCAGGAAGATCGAGGGCACCGCGAAGACGATCACGAGGGTAGCGGTGTAGGCGAGCTGCTCCTTCTTCGCCTCCACGGCGCCGGCGGCCGCGACGGCGGCGGAGACCCCGCAGATCGACAGGGCGGTGGCCAGCAGCGCCCGCAGCCTGTCGTCCAGCCCCAGCAGTCCGGCGAACCACCAGGTGAAGGCGAAGACGGCGGTGATCAGCAGGATCGCCTGGAGCACGGCGGGGCCCGCCGCGCGCACCACGATCGCGAAGTTCACGCTCGCGCCCAGCAGCACCAGGCCCACCTTGATGAACAGCTCGGTGCGGAAGGCCGCGGCCATGCGGCGGCGCACCCCGGTCAGGGACAGCACCGCGTTGCCCAGGAAGCCGAGCGCGATCGCGTAGACCGGGTACTCGATCGACTTCGCGACCTTCCCGACGGCGGTGCCCTCGGTGAGCTCGGGGACCGCATCGGTGAGCACCGAGACCAGCCAGGCTGACGAGGTGGAACTTGTCGACCGATACCGCGGCGCGGGGCAGGTAGGTCCGCAGTGCTTTGCGGAACGCCGCTGAGGGATCGATGGCGACGACCTCGATCCGCTCCCGCCAGCACTCGGAGCGTTGGGCGAGCCAGGTACCGACGGCGGTGGAGTCCCGGCCATCGACGATGCCGAGGACCTGCCCAGTGGTCAGGTCGACCAGGGTCGTCATCCATGGCTCGAACCGTCTCCAGGCACCGTCGTCGGTGCGGAACCAGCGCACCGACCGGTAGCGGTGCTCATCGATGCCCAGGTGCGTCACCGGCACCTCGTCAACGGCAGGCAGGGCCACGGCGGCAGCCGCCAGCGCGGCCTGGACCAGCCACCACGAGACGCCATGGGCCTGAGCGACTTCCGAGGCCGCCCGGCCCGAGGTGATCACCGCAGAGACGACCTGATCGCGCAGCCGGGTGGTCGAGCGTGCGTATCGGGGGACCTGGTCGGTTGCTTCCCAGAACGTGCGCCGGGCGCAGGCCGGCTCGAGGCAGAACCAGCGCCGCTTGGCCCACACCACCTGAACCGTCCCGGCCACGGGAACGTCTCGCACCTGCTGAGAGCGGCGGGAGTGGACCTTCGTCGCGATCACCCCGCACGACGGGCACCCGGGTGGGACGCTCGAGGCGATCACCACTTGACGCCCTCCGTCGGACAGGTCGATCGCGTCAACGACGCGGTAGTTGGGCAGGTTGAAGATCGTGCTCGCAGCATCACGCTGCGGACCAGTACTCTCATACACAGGCTCGTGGTCCTCTGAGATATGGATGTCTTGACAACACCCATCACAGCAGGACCACGAGCCGCTCTACGCCAGCGACGCGACGCTCTCCATCACCACGAACCGTGAAGAGCCAGTAATCTCATCGATCTGTCAGTGGCGTGTCAGTAGTCTCATCGATCTGTCAGTAGACGACGATGGTGACGTGGGCGCGAGCGGGACCACCGTGCGTTACTGCACCGTCGCCGGCGACGAGGACACGACGACGTGGAAGTGACGGGGAGTGGCTCAGGCGAGGGCTGGAGCCCGGCGCAGGCCGCGCACCTCGGCCGAGGCGAGCGGGGCCAGCAGAGTCACCACGCACAGACCGGCACCGATCGCGAGCGCGAATGGCACACCTAGCAGAGCTGCGACCATGGGGGCAGCGAGCTGCCCCACCGGCACCGAGACGAAGCTGAGGAGCATGTCGATCGAGGCCACGCGGGAGAGCGCCTCGCGGGCGACCCGCTGTTGCAGGGCCGTCTCCCACAGTACGTTCTCGACCGCCGTACCGATCCCGGCCAGCGCCGCGAGCACCAGTAGCAGCGGCAGGCCGCTCCCGGCAGCGAGCGCCGCGAACAGCGCTGCGTACGGCAGGGACATCAGCAGCACCGCGACCATCGGCCGGCTCGGTGAGAAGCGGTAGGCGAGCGCCCCGCCGCCCACCTGACCGGCCGCCCGCGCCGCAAGCAGGAATCCCCAGCCGGCGGCACCGATGGTGTGCTCTGCACTGGCCGGGCCAAGCACCAGCCAGATCCCCCCGATCAGCAAGTTCATCCCCGTGAACGCAAGGGTCACGAGCCAAAGCCAGCGGTGGCTGGTGAACTCTCGCCAGCCGCCGCATAGATCCGCGACGAGGGCGCGGAGGGCGGCGCCGACAGTAAGGCGGTCAGGGCGGGGAAGGCCGTCGGCCGACGGGCGCGCAGCGTCCGCGTTCGGGATGGTGGCGAGGACGGCGGCGGCGAGCAGCAGGCAGGCGGCGTCGATCGCGAGTGCCCAGCCGGCATTCGCGACGGCGACCAATAGGCCCGCGGCGGCCGGGCCGAGCATACGGGTGACGTTCCGTGAGGTGGTGCGCACGGCGTTCGCACGGCCGATCGCGTCATGCGGCACCAGGTCGGTGATGATGCCGCGGAGCGCCGGGGCCGTGAACGCCGAGGCCAGGCCACCCAGCGCCGCCACCACCAGTAGCAGCGGCAGTGCCCTCGCATCCAGCAGAAACCACATTGCACTGCCCGCCTGGGCGAGACCCGCGACCAGGTGGGTGAAGGTCAGCAGCGCCCGACGAGGCACCCTATCCGCCACCACCCCTCCCACCAGCAGCAGCGCGACCATCGGAATCGTGCTCGCGGCGAGGACCAGGCCAAGATCGGTGGTGGAGCCTGTCACACGAAGCACCCCGAAGCTCAGCGCGACCGGTGTCATAGAGCTGCCCAGCCATGAAAGGCATTGGGCAAGGAAGAAGCGAG
Source organism: Brachybacterium sp. AOP24-D1-21 (assembly GCF_052378665.1). Classification (NCBI taxonomy): domain Bacteria; kingdom Bacillati; phylum Actinomycetota; class Actinomycetes; order Micrococcales; family Dermabacteraceae; genus Brachybacterium; species Brachybacterium sp. AOP24-D1-21. The sequence goes on along the minus strand of NZ_JBQSXX010000001.1, from coordinate 3,211,164 downwards.
TGAAGGCGGGGGTCCACGGGGAGGCGGGTACGGACGGGGAAACAGGTGAAGGTGGCGGCATCGCATCATCGTCGACGGCCCGCTTACTGACCACTAAACTTTCGGCGTCAACCGAAAGGAGGTGCTCATGCGGTTCGTGCTCACGCCCGGTGCACTCGCGCGCACGCGGTTCGTCGTCTCTCCGCTCGCAGAGCTGGTCGGGGCACTCTCCAGCGGAGTGACCGCACTCGAGGAGCCGCGGCGCGCCCGTCCGCAGCCGTCTTCCGCACCCTCGCGGACCGAAGGGCTCGACCTCGCCGCCCTCCGCCGCTGGCGCACCGTGGACCCGCTGCACACCGCCTTCACCGACCTCATCGCGCACACTAAATGGTTCCCGGACCTGGTCGGTCTCGCCCCGCCCGCGACCGGGGAAGTGCGGCTCGTCGGCGAGCTCGCCCAGATCGCCGCGTGGGACCCGCAGGCCGCCGTGAGCACCATCGAGGACTCGGTCGCCGCTGCGTGGACCCCGCAGCAGACGGCATGGCTCGCCGCACCGGACCTCCCGGGTCGGATCGCGGCCGCGCTCGGCTCGGCGTGGGAGCAGCTGATTGCGGCGGACTGGCCGCGCCGGCAACGGATCCTGCGCCGCGAGATCGCGTTCCGCACTGCGCTAATCGGCACGACCGGCTGGGCAGGTGCGGTGGACGGCATTGCCCGCGACGTCGCCTGGGAGGATCCCGACGCGCTGCTCGTCTCCCGCCGCGTGGACCGCAGCCTCACCGTCTCCTCCCACCTCTGTTTCGTCCCGACCACGCAGGTCAGGGGTAGGTGGACTTGCGACGGGCCCGTCGGCGTCGCGCTCGTGTATGGGGCACGGGGCTCACGCGCCGCCGTCTCCCCGCGCACCGGGAGGGCGCTCGGGAGACTGCTCGGCACCGGGCGAGCCGCAGTGCTGCTGGCGCTGGACCTTCCGGCCACGCCCTCCCAACTGCACGCCGAGCTCGGGTATGCGCTCGGCACCGTCGGCGGGCACCTTGCCGTGCTCGAGGGCGCCGGGCTCGTGCACCGCGCTCGCACCGGACGTGAGGTCCATTACCGGCGCACCGAGCTGGGAGAGGCGCTCGTCGGCAAGCAGGGGTGAGGGACACCGGGCGAAACCGTCGGGCCGCAACCCCTGGTCCAGTATTCTCAGCAACCCCGGCGGCTGGCCCGGATGGTTGCTCGGAAGCTGGTTGTCGTGGGCAGCGCAGCCTGCGGGCCCGACTTGCAAAGTCCGTCAGTCCTGACGTGTGCTCGAGCGTTAGCCAGCGGCTGAGGATTCGGAAAACTTAATGAGAATCCGAGCACGCCTCTCACTCGTCGCACCGCAGTTCACAGCACTGAGCCTCGGACAGATCGTGCGAGAACCTACAACTTTCTGCGCGCTCCTGTCGCGCTCGCAGCACGGCACAGCTCGGATCCCCCTCGACCAGTACCGTGGCGGCATGACTTCAACCGGCGTCTCCGACTACGCCGACTTCCTCCCCGCTTCCTGGCGGGATCGAGTCGAGCTGAAGCCCACGAGCACGTGGTGGAGCTGGCGCAGGCACGACGTCCATGTGCCGCGTCGCCAGAATCCCGATGCTCCCGTGCGGGTGCTGCTCATCCACGGAGCCGGGGCCCACAGCGCAGCGCTCTGGCCGATCGCCTCACTCCTGCCAGCAGATGAGGTGGAGCTGGCCGCGGTTGATCTTCCCCTCTACGGCGAGACGCGGTCCCCGGATTCGAGCGCGGTCCGCTATCAGGATTGGGTCTCCCTGCTCTGCGACGTCGTGGCCTTGGAGGATGACGGGCGGCCGCTCGTGCTGCTGGGCGCCAGCATCGGCGGCATGCTCGCCTACGAGGTCGCCGCCCGCACCGGTCGCGCTGCGGCCGTGGTCGCCACGTCCCTGCTCGACCCGCGCGACCCGCGTGCGCGGGCCGTTATCACGCGTTTCAGCCCGCTCGGCATGCTCGGCGGCCCTCTGGCACGGCTTCTCCCGGAACGCTTCGCGGGACGGCGGGTCCCGATGTCCTGGATCGCCGCTCTCTCGAAGATGAGTCGCAGCCCCGACCTGTCGCGGTTGTGCGCCTCCGACCCCCGCGGAGGAGCCGCCGAGGTCCCGCTCGGATTCCTCACCTCATACCTCACCTACCGCCACACCCCGCCGGAACGGATGACCACCCCGGTGACTCTCGCCCATCCGGCGAAGGACGCCTGGACACCGGTGGAGATCAGCACACGCTGGCTCAGCCGGATCGCCGCCCCGGCAGAACTCGTCATGCTGCGCGAATGCGGCCACTTCCCTATTGAGGACCCAGGACTGCACGATCTGGTCGGGGCTGTCAGCCGGGTGACCCGACAGGTTCAGGGCGGCAGCTACCGTGCTGCTGAGACCGAGAAGGGGGAGGAGGACCATGGACGGTGACGCCCTGCAGGAGATCGTCCATGCTCGCGCCGAGGAGCTCCCGGCTGCGGAGGCGACCCATCCCTTCGGCCCGGAATACGAAGTCTTCAAGGTCGTGGGCGGGATGTTCCTGCTGCTCACCGAGGTGCGCGGGGAGCCGATCGTGGTCCTCAAAGCGGATCCTCGGGACTCCGAGGCGCTGCGGCAGAGCCACTCGGACATCACGCCGGGCTATCACATGAACAAACGGCACTGGATCACGCTCGAGCCGGGCGGGACTCTCGACGCCGAGCTGGTCCGGGAGCTGGTCACCGAGTCGTACCTGCTCGTGGTGGAAGGCCTGCCGCGAGCCAAGCGGCCCGTGGATCCAGGGTCCTTCGGTGCGCGTCCGGGCAGCACGCCGTCCCCGTAGACTCCGCCGCATGAGGCGTGCGGGGGTATCGATCCTGGGATGGGCGCTGCTGGTGGTGGGGGTGCTCGCCTCGGCAGTGCTCCTGGTGCTGCGGCTGGTCCCCGAGCTGCACACCTGGCATCACTACGTCATCGCGATCTCGTCCTTCATCCCGCTGCTGTGGATCCCTGTGCTGGTGGGCTGCCTGGGGCTGCTGCTGGTGCTGCGCGGCCGGTGGCGGCCGCTCGGGGCCGCCGTCCTGATCGCCGCGATGGTGGTCTTCGCCTGGCCGCTGCTGCCGGAGGAGGAGCGGTCCGACATCCCTATCGCGGTCGGCAACACCCTCACGGTGCTCTCGCTGAATCTGCAGTTCGGCCAGGCGGACATCGAGGAGGTCTCCGAGCTGATCACCAGTGACGTCGACGTGCTCGCTCTGCAGGAGTACACCCCTGGGTTCGAGGAGGCGCTCGCGGCGGCGGGCCTGCTGGAGGAGTTCCCGCATCATGTCGGCACCGCCGACACCGACGCGAGCGGCACGATGCTCCTGTCCCGCACCCCGCTCGAGCTCGTCGCCCGGGCCGAGGGGACCGCCTTCGAGAACCTGATCGCGACCACCACCGTCGAGGGCACGGACTGGCATCTCGGGGTGATCCACACCGCGCCGCCGCAGATGGGCGCCGACGCCTGGGCCCGCGACGGCGCGGTGGTCAAGGACCTCGCCGAGCCGTACCTCGAGGAGAACCTGCTGCTGGTCGGCGATTTCAACGCGATCGACCAGCACCACACGATGCGGGAGCTGACCGGAGGCGGCGACCTGTACGACCTCGCGGCGAGGGGACAGGGCGAAGGACTGGGCTGGCATCCCACCTGGCCCACGGGCACGTGGGCCCCGTCGTTCGCCCGCATCGATCACGCGCTGGTCTCCAGCAGGGTGCGCGGCAGTGTGCCGCAGTTCGAGACGGTCGCCGGCAGTGATCACAAAGCACTGATCGTCGAGGTCGCTGCCAGGATCGAATAGCAGCACCGCCGCGTACGGTCAGAACAGCCGTACGTCGGCGCCCTGAGGAGACGCGCATAGGGTTCTCGAGTGGCATCTCTTCACAGCACGGACTCTCCCGACCAGACCTCCACTCCCGTCGCTCGGGACGCGCTCGCCTTCGTGCGGATCGGCGACCCCGAGGCCGTCGCCTTCTTCCGCGCGGCGGATCAGAAGGGAGCCGCTGAGGCCCTGCTGCGTTTCTCCGCAGTCCCGGCGAGCGCGCAGGACGATGAGGATCTGAAGCGCCGCGGCCTTGAATGCACGAAGGCCCTGCCCGATCAGGATGTCCCCGGGTACCGGGCGTCGGTCCAGGCTGCGACGTGGCTGCAGCACCTCTTCTTCGTGTGCGTCCTCGGTGCGGCGGGATGGATACTCGTCTCCTTCTTCACAGGGGACCCCAACCGCGACCCGTACCTCCTCCCGCCCGAGGTCATCTTCCTCCCCGACGCGGAGATCCTGCTGCTCGCCCCGATCGCCTTGATCGCCGTGTATATCCCCGCCCACCTGGCGGTGCTGTGAAGGGAGCGGACCACCACGCGAGCAGTGCTGCGATGGGCGGCGGGCGATCAGGAGAGCAGACAGCTCGGCATCCCCGCCAAGTCCCCGTTCGCAGGGATCATGACCAGCTGGGAAAGGCTGAAGGCCGGTGCTGGCGCCGTGCTCATGATGGACGGCTTCCTGACGGTCTTCCTCTACCTCGTCCGGGCGCCCGACGGGTCCTACGGCCTCTTCCTCGCACCCGTTGTGTGCGCGCTCCCGGTCCTCGCAACCTATCTGTTCTGCGGTGCCCGGTCCCGCCTCGCCCAGCGCCGCCATGTGCTGGTCGCAGACCGGCTGTTCCGGGTGCCCAGTGACGAGGTGGTCTCACTGCCGTCCTCGATGGTCGTCAAGGGCCTGGAGAACCCCACTGCGAGCGACGAGGACTCCGCATGGACAGAGGAGGACGATGAGGACATCGAGGAGTCCGTCGACGTGGACACCGAGTGGAGGACGAGCTTCTCAGCGGGCGCTGCCCCGGCGGACCATCTCGTCGATCCAGAGCGGCGCGAACGGTGAGGTGCAGTTCGGCGGGGTCGGATAGTCCTTGAGCACTTCCAGACGCTGCCCGATGTCCCGTGCCCGTGCACGCAGCTCGGGATTCGTGATCCCGATCTGCGCGAGGCATTCGTTCATCGCCCACTGAAGCCGCTCCGGCGCCGCCGCCATCTCGGCCTCGATCTGGTCGAGCAGCGCCGACTGGTCGATACCCTCAGGCTTCTTCACCACCCTGTCGCTGGTCAGCGCCCAGCCAGCGCTCGCCACCACGGGGTCGGCGTCGGCGAACCATGCCTCCCGCAACGCTTCGCAATGCGGGCTCTTCTTCACGAGGTAGCTGACGAGCCAGTCGTGGACCTTGGGGGTCCCTGCCTCCCGGAGCATCCGGTCCAGGTCCTCCCGGGTGTACTGCTTCGGGCGGGAGATGAGGAGCGCGAGCAGCTTGGGCGTGGAGTCCTCGGCCGGCGCGTCCCACAGCGCGCGGGCGAGCTCGGGCTGCGCCTTGAGCCGCTTGGCGATCGCACGGAGCTTGGTGAGGTTCACGGCGTGGTCGTCGCCGCGCCGGGCATTGACCGCGCGGATCCGCTCGTCCTCGAGCTCTGCCAGCTCGTCGCGCAGCGCGGAGACGACGGTGGTGAGGTCGGTGTTCTCCGGCATGGTGCCCGTCATGATGCGTCCTCCGTCAGTAGTGCGATCCCGACGAGCCTACGACTCGGGGACGCCCCGCCCGAGGCGGAGTCAGCTCCAGCCGGTCAGCTGCGCGAAGATCAGGAATCCGATCGAGATCAGCACCCAGATCCCCAGCAGCGGGGCGTAGAAGCGCACCCAGCGGTTCCACGGGATCCGGCCTACGGCGAGCGCGGCCATGAAGTACCCGGAGGTGGGATAGATCAGGTTCGTCATGCCGTCGCCGGTCTGGTAGGCGAGCACGGCGCTCTGCCGAGTCACGCCCAGCAGGTCCGACAGCGGCGCGAGCACAGGCAGGGTCACCAGCGCCTGGCCGGAGCCGGAGGGGACGATCAGGTTGAACACGGCCTGGACCAGGAACATCCCGACCACGAAGAGCACCGGCGGCAGGAAGCCGACGGACTCCCCCAGCCCGAACACAATGGTGTCCAGGATGTTGCCGTCCTCGAGGACGATCGCGACGCCGCGGGCGATGCCGACGATGATCGCCCCGGCGAGGACGTCTCGCAGGCCCTGGTCGAAGGCTTCGGCCATGTCCTTGGTCTTCATCCCCGCGACCAGTCCCACGACGATCGCGATCAGGATGAACATGCCCGCGAACTCAGGGAAGAACCAGCCCTGGGTGAGGATGCCCCACACCAGCAGCCCGGCGAGCAGCAGAAGGGCGATGCCCGCGGCCTTCTGCCGACCGGTGAAGGTCGGGGTCGCGGCGAGGTCGAGCTTGTCCCGTTCGCGCACGGTGGTGTCGACGTGGCCATGGAGGACGGAGCGGGTCGGATCCGCGGCGACCCGGCGGGCGTACCAGATGATGTATCCGATCGCGGTGGCGAGATAGGCGAGGTACAGCGCGATGCGCAGGCCGATGCCGGAGAAGGGTTCGAGCCCGGCGATCTGCTGGCCGAGCCCGGTGTTGATCGGGTTGAGGAACCCGGCGGCGAAGCCGGCGCCGGTGCCGAGCAGCGCGACGGCGGCGGCCACTACCCGGTCATAGCCCAGGCTCAGGATCAGCGGGAGGATCGCCGGGATATATACCAGCGACAGCTCGGGCACCCCGATGAAGCTCGCGATCAGGGAGAAGATGACCATCAGCACGGGGATGACGACGACTCCGCGGCCGGCGAAGAGGCGTGCGATGCCGGCGAGGGCGACGTCGATCAGTCCTGTGCGGCGCACCACCTCGAACATGCCGCCGATGGTGAAGACGAAGAACACGATGGCCCCGGCGTCGACGAGCCCGCGCGGGATGGCGGTGAGCAGCTCGATCGCCGTGACTGGGGACTGCTCGATGAAGGAGAAGCTGTCGGGGTCGACTACTTCACGGCCGTTCGGGCCGGGGACGCGGTCGTACATACCGGCCGGGACGATCCAGCTCAGCACCGCTGCGAGCAGCGCGAACAGGACGAGGATGACGTAGACGTGCGGGAAGCGGTCCTTCGGGGCGGTCTCGTCGGCGACGGGAGCCTCGGCGGCTGGGGTGGACATGATCCTCCGGTGGCGGTCGGTTCTCGGCACATGCTGGCTGCGCCGAAGAGTGCGGGCGGACCCTTACTCATAAGTCGCGCTACATGCTGTCACAAGCAGGCGTAGAGGAGGTAGTGCTGACGACGCAACCGGCCGAACATACTGGGCATATGGAGCCTTCGATCCCGCCACCCGCGTACACCGGCACCGATTTCTACTGCGACGTCGCAATCCCGGATCCCGCAGCGCTCGAGGTGGTCCATCTCGATGAGCGCGTACTGGCCTTCCACCACACCCGCCCCTTCTGGCAGGTGCACGTGGTGGTGGTGCCACGGCGGCACATCGCCTCGTTCACCTCGGCGGGCGCCGCAGATGAGGACGATCTGCGGGCCCTGCTCGAGGTGGTCCAGCAGGTGGCACGCCAGGTGGAACGCGACTATGGCGCCGCGGCAGTGCTCACGAACCTCGGCAGCTATCAGGATTCGAAGCACCTGCACGTCCATGTGCACTCGGGGCCGCAGCGCTGATCCGACACCGACGACACGGCATCACAGCGGGAGCTTGTATCCCACGTGGCTCGGCAGGTAGTCGAGCCGGTCGTAGAAGCGGTGCGCGTCGGTACGGGCCGCATCCGTAGTCAGCTGCGCGAGCCGTGCCCCGTTCTCACGACCCCAACGGTGGGCCCAGTCGAACAGTGCGGTGCCGAGACCGTTCCCCCGCGTCGCAGTGGCAACCCGGACCGCCTCGATCTGCAGCCGGGTGGCTCCACCGCGAGACAGGGAGGGCACCAGCGTGAGCTGCATCGTCGCGACCAGAACAGCGGCGTCATCCCTCACAGCGACCAGGAGCTGGTTCTCGTCACCGTCGATACGCGCAAAAGCCCGCTCATAGGGTGCGAGGTCTGCACCTTCCCGTTCCTGACCGAGTACGTCGTCCGCCAGGAGCGCGACCAGCTCCGGCACCTCGGATGCGGTCGCACGGGAGACGGAGAAGGAGCGGTCGCCGAGTTCGAGGGTGTGCATGTCTCCATTGTGGCGGCTGGGAGGATTGCGGCGGCTGGGAGAGCCGAGCTGGGAAGGGAGGGACCGCGGCATCGCGGACAATGGCTCCATGACCACCAGTGATTTCCTTCCCGGCGCGCAGCGCAGTGCCCAGCTGAGCTTCTCCGATCAGCCGGCATGGATCGTCAAGGACGAGGTCTCCGGCGGCTGGGCGCTGCAGATCGGCGGAGTCGAGCAGTCCCATGTCGACCTCGAGGATCCGACACACATCGTGCACGAGTACCTGCGACGCATGGCCAATGTGCTCGACGAGGCGTGGCCGCGCCGAAAGCCCCTGCGGGTCGCACATCTCGGCGGTGGAGCGCTGACGCTGGTGCGCTATGTCCAGGCCACCCGTCCCGGATCCGCTCAGCTCGTGATCGAGATCGAGCGGGAGCTGCCCACGCTCGTCACCACGGCCCTTCCACTCCCGCAGGGCACCGACCTCGAGATCGTCATCGGGGATGCCCGCGAGCAGCTCGCCGCGATGAAGGATCGGCGCTTCGATGCGATCGTGCTGGATGTGTTCTCCGGGGAGGAGTCACCGGCACATCTGGCCACGAAGGACTTCTACCTCGAGGCGCTCTCCCATCTTGAAGCGGATGGCCTGCTACTGGTCAACGTCGGTGACGACGCCGGCCAACGCTTCCTCGCCGCCCAGGTACGCGAGCTCGAGGACGCCTCCGCCGAAGCCGGCCTTTCGGGAGTGTGGACCCTGACCCACGCCTCGCTGCTGAGCACTCCCGCCGACGGGAACATGGTGCTGCTGACGGGTGGTGCGCTCGCCGCACCAGAGGTTGCCCAGTGGCGTTCGGCCTGGTTGAAGGCGGGCCCGCACCCCGCCGCAGTGCTCGATCCCGGCGAGACCATCGAGGCATTCGGGCTTCATGGTTATCCACATTCTCGGTGAAGCGATGGCGAATCTGAGCGTTCCTGGATAGCGTGACCGTGATCTGACGCACTCCCGGAAGGCACTTCCATGCCCCGTCGCCTACTCAGCGCCGCAGCCGCTGGCGCCCTCCTCCTCGGCCTCGCCTCATGCGGCGACGGCGAGGAGGGACCCGTCACCACTGCCCCGCCGAGCATCAACATCGATGCCCCGAGCGACGGAGGCGGTGACACTGAGCCGAGTGACGGAGGCGGCGCCGAGACCGACGAGCCCACCGCCGCAGCGCCCGACATCCCGCCGCCGGATCCTGCGGAGTACGCAGGGATGGATGAGCAGACGCCTGAGGGGGCGGAGCAGGCGTTCCGGTACTACATCGCCATCACATATTGGGGCCATCAGACGGGCTCCGCTGAGATCCACGAGAGCCTCTATGCCGAAGGATGTGGCACCTGTAGCGAGTTCGGCTCCAGCATCAACTCCGTTTCTAAGAATGGCGCATATTGGTCAACCTTCCAAATCTCCGATTATGGGATAAAGACATATGAAGCGGATAATTTCGACATCGAGGTCGGATATATCTACACGCTTGAGGAGCACATCGAACCAGCGCTGGATGACAAATCTCCAGTCGCAACGCCGGCAAAGGCTTACACGGCAGCCGCAGGCATGAACTGGACTGAGGGAACCTGGGTAGTTGCGGGACTGAATATCACGGAGACTGAAATTGACCTCGATAACTAAACCATCCCGTTCACCCAAGCAGACCTTACTGTCACTGCTTGCTGTATTTATTCTCTCGGCCGGGTGGGCGCCGCCCGTCTTCGCACTCGGCGAGGCGGACACGGAACCCGCCACGGGCGAGACTGCGGAAGAGGTACCGGATGACCCCGTAGGGGATGTAGATAACAATGACAAAGAAGTGGGCGTTGGCGCACGCACAATCGAGGAAGACCTCAGAGGAGGAGGTGATGACCAGCTCGTTGACGAAGAGAAGCCTCCCCCAACCCCACCCCGCTACAGCTACATCTGGGTACCCGTATCTGAGTTCTCCGGATGCGGGACTGATCTGACTTCCGGGTCCACCTGGTCCTGCACTCCACATCCAGATTCCTGCGAGGCCGGGAACGGCAGCCGTTTCGCAGGCGAAGGAGACGCCCTGCAGATCGGCGCCAACACCGGCACCGCAGAACCCGTCGAAGGCGTAACTCAGCGCGGCATCCGCGTCGACAATGAGGGTGACGAAGACGTCGACCTCGGGATCCGCTGCGCGCTGCCTGGCACCCCCGAGTTTGCGGAAGCACCACCCGTGGTGATCACCGTGACGCGAGAAGACTTCGCTCGCCTCCCGGTCAAGCCCCTCGCGGCCCACGCCGGCCCCGTCGACGGCTGGCTGCCGGTCAACATGGTCAATGTCCTGCACACGGACCCCGAGACCCAGGAACTCAGCACCGAGCTGCTGGACACCCCCGTCGCGATCCGCGCCACCCCGATCTCGTATCACTGGGACCTCGGGGACGGGAACACGATCACGACCACGAACCCCGGCAAGCCGTACCCCGCCGAAACCATCTCAGCCACTTACACCCAGGAAGGCTGGTACGACATCACCCTCACCACCACCTTCTCCGGGCAGTTCTCCGTCAACGGCGGCGAATGGCAGGACATCGACGGCACCATCGAGATCGCCTCTGACCCGGCCCCCCTCTACTCCAAATCCCTAGAATCCCGGCTCGTCAACGGTGACGTCCCTGTCGACGAGGACGAAGACCCTTGGATCCCCGAACGCAGCCCCGACACCGAAGGCCCCCAAGACCCCGACGCCAGCCACCGCACACTCTGACAGCCCGCAGACAGAGCCCGGCGCGCTCCCAGAGCGCACCGCGGACACTGCGGCACACGCCCATCGGTATACACAAGTGCGGGACACCCTCGATATCGGGCGGGATTCAGGCCGCAGGCACCTATCCCTGTATACACTCGGCCGTATGCGTGCCAGCGATCGGGCTTACCGGGCCCTCCGTGAGGAGATCATCGACGGCGCCCTCACACCAGGCACGGTCCTCGGCGAGGTCGAGCAGTCCGTACGCCTGGGCCTGTCCCGCACCCCGCTCCGCGAAGCCCTCTCGAGGCTCGTCGCCGATGGGCTGGCGGCACCAGCGACCGGGCGCGGAGTCGTCGTCGCCGCGGTCTCGCTCGCCGAAGCCCCGCAGCTGTTCGATCTGCGCATCGCCTTGGAGACCCTCACCAGCCGGCGCGCCGCAGAGCGCACCACCCACCCCGCCGACGGCCCCGCACTGCGTGAGACTTTCCGCAGCCTTGCAGGCCGCTTCGATCGAGCCACCGTGGAACTTGCCGCTGGCACCGACCCCACCGGCTACTACGCCCTGACCACCGAGCTCGACGCCGAGCTCGACAGCGCCACCGGCAACTCCTACCTGGCCGACTCCCTGCGCGGACTTCGCCTGCATCTGGGACGCCTGCGCCGCCTGGCCCGCAACTCCCCCACCCGGCTCGCCGCCTCCGCTCGGGAGCACTCCGCGATCGCTCACGCCGTCGCTGCTGGGGATCCGGAGCTCGCCGCAGCCACCACCGTCGTTCACCTCCACCACGCCCTCGCCCACCTGCAGGGCGACCACCCTGACTCTGAAGCCCCCACTGACCACAGCGACAACTCCGACCCCACCTCGACCTCCCAGGAGAGATCAGCATGAGAGACCACGCCGTCCGCGTCCACCGCTCCGACGAGAACCTGCCCCGCGAGGGCCAGCTGGCCTGGAAGATGGCCGAGGTCGCCGTCGACCCGGTCGAGGTCGACTCCGAGGTCGAGGAGATGATCATCAACCGGATCATCGACAACGCCTCGGTCGCCATCGCCTCCCTGAATCGCGCCCCGATCGTCTCTGCACGCAGCCAGGCGCTCAGCCACCCGGTCTCCACCGGCGGCAGCGGCGCGAGCGTCTTCGGCATCGCCCAGCACACCTCTCCCGAGTGGGCGGCCTGGGCGAACGGCGTGGCGGTGCGCGAGCTGGATTATCACGACACCTTCCTCGCCGCGGATTACTCCCACCCCGGGGACAACATCCCTCCGATTCTCGCCGTCGCCGAGCACACCGGCCGTTCCGGCCAGGATCTGATCCGCGGCATCGCCACCGGCTATGAGCTGCAGGTCGACCTGGTACGGGCGATCTGCCTGCATAAGCACAAGATCGACCACGTCGCCCACCTGGGCCCGTCGGCCGCCGCCGGTATCGGCACCCTGCTAGGGCTGGACACCGAGACCGTGTTCCAGGCCATCGGCCAGGCGCTGCACACCACCACCGCCACCCGTCAGTCCCGAAAGGGCGAGATCTCCACCTGGAAGGCCCACGCCCCTGCCTTCGCCGGGAAGCTGGCCGTCGAGGCGGCGGACCGGTCGATGCGCGGCCAGACCTCCCCGGTCCCGATCTACGAGGGCGAGGACGGCGTGATCGCCTGGCTGCTGGATGGCCCCGATGCCCGCTACACGGTGCCGCTGCCTGAGGCCGGTGAGGCCAAGCGGTCCATCCTGGACACCTACACCAAGGAGCACTCGGCGGAGTACCAGGCGCAGGCCTGGATCGACCTGGCCCGCCGGCTGCACCGCGAGCATCCCGAGACCACCGATCCGGGCAACGTCGCCTCGATCCTGATCCGCACCTCCCATCACACCCACTTCGTGATCGGCTCCGGCGCGAACGATCCGCAGAAGTACGATCCGACGGCCTCGCGGGAGACCCTCGACCACTCGATCCCGTACATCTTCACCGTTGCCCTGCAGGACGGCTCCTGGCATCACGTGGACTCCTACGCCCCTGAGCGGGCCGCCCGCCCCGACACCGTGGCGCTGTGGCACAAGGTCACCACCGAGGAGGATGCGGAGTGGACCCGTCGGTACCACTCCCTGGACCTCACGGAGAAGGCCTTCGGCGGCGCCGTGGTCATCACGCTCACCGACGGCACCGTGATCGAGGATCAGATCGCCGTGGCGGACGCCCACCCCCAGGGCGCCCGGCCCTTCGCCCGCGAGCAGTACATCGGCAAGTTCCGCACCCTCGCCGACGGCCTCGTCGAATCCTCGGAGATCGAACGATTCCTCGAGGCCGCGGCGAACCTCTCGCAGCTGCCCGCCGGGGAGCTGGGTCGGCTGAACATCCAGGCCGCCCCCGGCATGATCGATGCGTCGGCCGGACCGAAGGGGCTGTTCTGATGCTGTCCTCCACCAGGACTCCCGCGCAGAAGCGCCAGGAGCTGCGCGCCCTGCTGACGCCCGGCGCAGCGCAGCCTTTTCCCGGCGCGTTCACGCCGCTGTCGGCGAAGCTCATCCAGGAGAAGGGCTTCCCCGGGGTGTACATCTCCGGGGCGGTGATCGCCAACGAACTGGGGTTGCCGGACGTGGGCCTGACGACGCTGAGCGAGGTCGCTGCCCGCGGTGCGCAGATCGCCCGCTCCACTGACCTGCCCTGCCTGATCGATGCCGATACCGGCTTCGGCGAGCCGATGAACGTGGCCCGCACGATCCAGGAGCTCGAGGACGCCGGGCTCGCCGGCTGCCACATCGAGGACCAGGTCAACCCCAAGCGCTGCGGCCACCTCGACGGCAAGGCCATGGTGGACCTGGAAACCGCGACCCAGCGGATCCGCGCCGCGGCGGACGGCCGCCGGGATCCGAACTTCCTGGTCATGGCCCGCACTGATCTGCGCGCCACCGACGGGCTCGACGCCGCGATCGGCCGGATGAAGGCTCTGGTGGATGCCGGAGCCGATGCGATCTTCCCGGAAGCGCTGAAGGATCTGGGTGAGTTCGAGCAGGTCTGTGCGGCGCTGGACGTGCCGGTGCTCGCGAATATGACCGAGTTCGGGAAGTCCGGGCTGTACACCCGCGAGCAGCTCGCCGCGACCGGGGTCGCGATGGTGATCTACCCCGTCACGCTGCTGCGCGCCGCGATGGGCGCAGCCGAGCGGGTGCTGGAGACGATCCTCGCCGAAGGCACCCAGCAGTCTCGCGTTCCCGAGATGCTCACCCGTGCACGCCTGTACGAACTGGTGGACTATGAGGGCTACAACCGTTTCGACGCCTCCGTGTTCGACTTCGAGGTCCCTGCCGCCCATCGCACGTCCACCACCCCAGACACCGCCGTCGATTCCCAGGAGTGAGCCATGAGCGAGAACGACCAGACCACTGAGATCCGCAAGGGCCTGAACGGGGTCGTCGCCGATGTCTCCGGCATCTCGAAGGTCAACCCCGAGACCAACTCGCTGCTCTACCGCGGCTACCCGGTGCCGCAGCTGGCCGCGACCCAGCCCTTCGAGGCGGTCGCGCACCTGCTGTGGATCGGAGAGCTCCCCGATGCGCAGGAGCTGGCCGAGGCCACCCGCCACGAGCGCACCCACCGGGCCCTCGCCCCCGAGGTGAAGGCGGCGATGGACTCGCTGCCCACCACCTGCCATCCGATGGATGCGGTGCGCACGGCCGTCTCGGTGCTCGGCGCACTCGATCCCGCCGCGGAGGACTCCTCCCCCGGAGCCGAGTTGGAGAAGGCCAAGCGCCTGTTCGCGCAGCTGCCGGCAGTGATCGCCTACGAGCAGCGGCGTCGGCGCGCCGGTGGGCCGACGGAGCCGATCCCGCCGCGCGAGGAGCTGGACTACTCGCAGAACTTCCTGTGGATGACCTTCGGCGAGGAGGCCGCCCCCGAGGTGGTCGATGCCTTCCGCATCTCAATGGTGCTGTACGCCGAGCACTCCTTCAACGCCTCCACCTTCACCGCCCGCGTCATCACCTCGACCCTGTCGGACCTGCACTCGGCCGTGACCGGGGCGATCGGGGCGCTCAAGGGCCCACTGCATGGCGGTGCCAATGAGGCGGTGATGCACACCTTCGACGAGCTCGGCATCCGTCCTGAGGAGACCGAGGCCGAGGCCAAGGACCGCGCCAAGGCGTGGATGGAGGACGCCTTGGCGCAGAAGAAGAAGGTGATGGGCTTCGGGCACCGTGTCTACAAGCACGGCGACTCCCGGGTGCCCACGATGAAGCAGGCGATGGACTCGATGATCACCCACTTCGACCGTCCCGAGATCCTGGGTCTGTACAACGGGTTGGAGCAGGCAATGGACGAGGCCAAGGGCATCAAGCCGAACCTCGATTACCCGGCCGGCCCCACCTATCACCTGATGGGCTTCGACACGGAGCTGTTCACCCCGCTGTTCATCGCCGCGCGGGTCACGAGCTGGACCGCCCATGTGATGGAGCAGCGCGCGGCGAATGCGCTGATACGCCCGCTGTCGGTCTACGACGGCCCGGATGAACGCGAGGTGCCCGGCGCCTGAGGGCAGCGCCTCGGGGAGCTGCCCTCCCGAGCGAAGCGCCCGACGCCCCGCCCTGCCGACGCCCCGCCCTGCCGACGGGGCGTGTCCTGCCGACGGGGCGTGGGCGCGTTCGAGCCGCGGGAGCTCCTATAGATGTCAGTCGGCGGGCAGGTCCGGCAGCATGGTCGAGGCGGCGCGGATGTGCGCGGCGGTGAGCTCCGCCGCCTCCTCGGCGTGCCCGCGGGAGATCGCCTGGAAGATCGCATGATGCTGCTCGCGCAGCATCCCCGCGATGTCCTCCCACTGCGCGACCTTCGTGAACGCCTCCATGATCGGAGCCCGCAGCGACGCACGGATCGCCGCGGTCATGTCGGAGAACAGCGCATTGCCGCCGGCCTGGGCGATCGCGACGTGGAACGCGGTATCGGCGTCGTTGAAGTCCTCCCGGCTCACGCCTGGCGCATCCATCACCGCCAGCAGTCGCTCGAGCTCGGCCAGCACCTCGGCATCGGCGCGCTCGGCGGCGAGCGAGGCGCTGGCCCTTTCGAGCAGGATCCGTGTCTCGATGACCTCCTGGAGACGGAAGTTCGACAGCGCGACATGGAGGCGCAGGAACTGCTCCAGGGCGGCGCTCGGCAGTGCGGAGACGAAGGTTCCCGCCCCCCGGCCGGAGCCCACCTCGGAGCGCAGCACCCCGTAGGCCTCGAGCACCCGGATCGCCTCACGCACCCCCGCGCGGCTGACCTGCAGCCGGGAGGCGAGCTCGCGCTCGGGCGGCAGGGGGTCGCCGACGGCGAGCGCCCCGGTCATGATCTGGTCCTCGATCGCATCGATGACCAGCCGGTGCGTGCTGCTGCGCGCGACCGGCCTCCACGCGGCTCCCGCTGTCCCTGAACGGGCGCTCTGCGGTCTGACCTCATTGTCATGCGTGTTGTCGACCATTCTCACGTTCTAGCACAGCCGGCTCTCGAGGGCTACCGGGGTCTTGTCCTCCGGCGCTCGAGAGCCTAGTATCCGTCGTATGGTCAGACCACACCACGGTCTACCATTCCTTTCCTCACCGACTCACGAGGCACGACATCGACGGCGATGCTGTGCAGCACCGCGGCTGATGTGTGTCGGAGGCTCCCATGTACACCCCAGACCTCGCACCGCTCGCCGGCAGTCTGCTGCTCTCCTCGCTCGTCGCGCTCCTCCCCCTGGTCACCATCTTCGTCACCCTCGGCGTGCTGCGCTGGAAGGCCCACTGGGCAGGCCTCGCCGCACTCGGCGTCGCGATGCTGGTCGCGGCTGTCGCCTACGGCATGCCGGTGGATCTGGTCACCCTCTCCGCGACCGAGGGCCTCGCCTTCGGCCTGTTCCCGATCATGTGGATCGTCCTGAACGCGATCTGGCTCTATGAGCTGACCGTGCGCAGCGGCCGCTTCGAGGACCTGCGCCTGGTGATCGACGCGATCTCCGACGATCCGCGCGTGCAGGCGATCATCATCGCGTTCTGCTTCGGCGGTCTGCTCGAAGCGCTCGCCGGCTTCGGGGCGCCCGTCGCCATCACCGGCGTGATGCTCATGGCGATCGGTTTCACCGCGATGCGCGCAGCGACGGTGGTGCTGATCGCCAACACCGCGCCGGTCGCCTTCGGCGCGATCGCCATCCCGATCATCACCGCTGGAAACCTCACCGGGATCCCCTACGAGCACATCGGTGCCATCATCGGCCACCAGACTCCGTTCTTCGCGGCCGTCGTCCCGCTGTTCCTGGTCTTCCTGGTCGATGGGAAGCGCGGGGTGAAACAGCTATGGCCGCTCGCCCTCGTGGTCGGCCTCGTCTTCGGGATCAGCCAGTACGTCTCGTCCAACTTCATCTCGGTCGAGCTCACCGACATCATCGCCTCGCTGGCCGGTCTCGCCGCCGCCGTGATCATGCTCCAGTTCTGGAAGCCCGAGGGCGGCAGGGACGCCCTGGAGAAGATGCGCGGCGAGCGCGAGCAGGAGGACTCCGACACCGGCCCGGTGGATGCCGGCGGTGCGGGCGTTGCCCTGGCCACCACCCCGCGCACCGATGTGCGGCTCACCCCGGGGCGCGTCGTCATGGCGCTGTTCCCCTACCTCCTGGTGATCGTCATCTTCTCGGCCTCGAAGCTGGTGCCGCTTCTCAGCTCCTTCCTCGCCTCCACCGACCTGAGGATCTCCTGGCCCGGACTCGACGGCAAGGTGTTCACGGCCGACGGCGAGATCGCCGGCAGCACCGTCTACTCCTTCCAGTGGCTCTCCTCCCCGGGCACGCTGCTGCTGATCACCGGCATCATCGTCGCGATCGTCTACAAGCTCTCGCTCCGGGACGCCGCGGACGTCTACCTCAAAAACCTCGTCAAGCTCCGCTATTCGATCCTCACCGTCGCCTCGGTACTGGCCCTGGCCTACGTGATGAACCTGTCCGGGCAGACGATCACTATCGGCACCTGGATCGCCGGCACCGGTGCGGCCTTCGCCTTCCTCTCCCCGATCCTCGGCTGGCTCGGCACGGCGGTCACCGGCTCCGACACCAGTGCGAACGCCCTGTTCGCGACCCTGCAGCAGACCGCGGCCGAGAAAGCCGGACTGGATCCCGCCCTGCTGGTCGCGGCGAACACCTCCGGCGGCGTGGTCGGCAAGATGATCAGCCCCCAGAACCTCACGATCGCCGCGACCGCCGTCGGGCTGCTCGGCCAGGAATCCGCCATCTTCCGCAAGGTGATCTGGTGGAGCCTCGGCATGCTCCTGGCCCTGTGCCTGCTCGTCGGCCTCCAGTCCACCGTCCTGTCGTGGATGATCCCGACCCTCTGACCCAGCTCCGTCCTCGTTCCCACAGCAACCGTCCACCCGCAAGGAGAATTCCCATGGTCAAGCGTCAGGTCCCCCGCCCCGCAGAGCTCCTCGAGCTCATGAAGTTCAAGCAGATCGACCTCGACTCGCGCCGCCGCCGACTCAATTCGGCGCTGTCCATCGATGACCTGCGCACGATCGCGAAGCACCGCACACCCGCAGCGGCGTTCGACTACACCGACGGCGCTGCGGAACGGGAGATCTCGATGACCCGCTCCGTCGAGGCCTTCGAGGACGTCGAGTTCCATCCCTCGATCCTCCACGACGTCTCCCAGGTGGACACCACCACCCGGATTCTCGGCGGCAGCTCCGCCCAGCCCTTCGGCATCGCTCCCACGGGGTTCACCCGGCTGATGCAGACCGAGGGGGAGATCGCCGGGGCGGGCGCGGCCGGTGCCGCCGGGATCCCCTTCACCCTCTCCACGCTCGGCACCACCTCGATCGAGGACGTCAAGGCCGAGAACCCGTTGGGACGCAACTGGTTCCAGCTCTACGTGATGAAGCAGCGGGAGATCTCCTACGGTCTGGTGGAACGGGCGGCGCAGGCCGGCTACGACACGCTGTTCTTCACCGTGGACACCCCGGTGGCGGGGGCGCGCCTGCGCGATGCCCGCAACGGCTTCTCGATCCCTCCGCAGCTGAGCCTGTCCACCGTGGTCAACGCCATCCCGCGACCCTGGTGGTGGTGGGACTTCCTGACCACCGCGAAGCTCGAGTTCGCCTCCCTCAGCGCGACCGGCGGCACCGTCGGCGAGCTGCTGAACTCCGCGATGGATCCCAGCATCGACTACGAGGACCTCGCGCAGATCCGCGAGATGTGGCCCGGGAAGTTCGCCGTCAAGGGGGTCCAGACCCTCGAGGACGCGAAGAAGCTCGCCGACCTCGGGGTCGACGCGATCGTGCTGTCCAACCACGGCGGGCGCCAGCTGGACCGTGCCCCGGTGCCCTTCCATCTGCTGCCCGAGGTGGCCCGCGAGGTGGGCCACGACCTCGAGATCATCCTCGACACCGGGATCCGCAGCGGCGCCGACATCGTCGCCTCGATCGCCCTCGGCGCCGACTTCACGATGGTCGGCCGGGCCTATCTCTACGGCCTGATGGCCGGCGGCCGGGACGGGGTCGATCGGATGATCCAGATCCTCTCCGAGGAGGTGGAGCGGACGATGAAGCTGCTGCAGGTCTCGAGCCTGAGCGACCTCACCCCGAAGCACGTCACCCAGCTGAGCCGGTACACCCGGCTCGGGGAGGGCGCGCGGATCCGCTGAGTCGGCCGGGGCTTCCCCGGTATGAGGACCAGGCATAGAGTCGGGCCATGACCGCCGACGACGCCCTCAGCACCGCAGACACTTCCTCCCCCGACGCCGACGCCACGTTCTCCGCCCCGGATATCAAGCCCCGCAGCCGCACTGTCACCGACGGGCTCGGCGCGACCGTCTCGCGCGGGATGCTCCGCGCGGTGGGCATGGGGGACGCGGACTGGGACAAGCCTCAGATCGGCATCGCGAGCTCCTGGAACGAGATCACTCCCTGCAACCTGTCGCTGGACCGGCTCGCGCAGGCGGCGAAGGACGGCGTGCACGCCGGCGGCGGCTACCCCCTGCAGTTCGGCACCATCTCCGTCTCCGACGGCATCTCGATGGGGCACGACGGCATGCATTACTCGCTGGTCTCCCGCGACATCATCGCCGACAGCGTCGAGACGGTGATGAGCGCCGAACGGCTCGACGGCTCGGTGCTGCTGGCCGGCTGCGACAAGTCCCTGCCCGGCATGCTGATGGCCGCTGCTCGCCTGGACCTGGCCAGCGTGTTCGTCTACGCGGGCACGATCATGCCCGGGCGCGTCACCTTCGAGAGCGGCGAGGAGAAGGACGTCACCATCATCGACGGCTTCGAGGCCGTCGGCGCCTGCGCCCGTGGACTGATGAGCCGCGAGGACGTCGGCCGGATCGAACGCTCGATCTGCCCGGGTGAGGGCGCGTGCGGTGGTTTCTACACGGCCAACACCATGTCGACGGCCGCCGAGGCGATCGGGATGTCGATCCCGGGCTCGGCCACACCCCCGTCGGCCGATCGCCGCCGCGATGCCGATGCCCGCCGCGCGGGCGAGGCCGTGGTGGAGATGCTCCGGCAGGGGATCACCAGCCACGACATCATGACCAAGCCCGCGTTCGAGAACGCGATCGCGGTGGTCCAGGCCTTCGGCGGCTCCACCAATGCGGTGCTGCACCTGCTGGCGATCGCCCATGAGGCCGACGTCGACCTCACCCTCGAGGACTTCGCCCGCATCGGCGCGAAGGTCCCCCACCTCGCGGATCTGAAGCCCTACGGCCGTTACGTGATGAGCGACGTCGACCACGTGGGCGGGATCCAGGTGGTCATGAAGACCCTGCTGAACGAAGGCCTGCTGGACGGGGACTGCCTCACCGTCACCGGCTCCACAATCGCGGAGAACCTCGAGGTCCTCGCCCCCCGCCCGGCCGACGGGAAGGTGCTGCGCCCTGCCTCCGCGCCGATCGCACCCACCGGCGGGATCACGATCCTGCACGGCTCGCTCGCCCCCGAGGGGGCGGTGGTGAAGTCCGCCGGCTTCGAGGAGGACGTCTTCGAGGGCACTGCCCGCGTGTTCGAGCGCGAGAAGCACGCGCTGGACGCCCTGAACGACGGCACCATCACCCACGGCGACGTGGTCGTGATCCGCTACGAGGGTCCCAAGGGCGGGCCCGGCATGCGCGAGATGCTCGCGATCACCGGCGCGATCAAGGGCGCGGGCCTGGGGAAGGACGTGCTGCTGATGACCGACGGACGCTTCTCCGGAGGCACCACGGGACTGTGCGTCGGCCACATCGCCCCGGAAGCCGTGGATGCCGGTCCGATCGCCTTCGTGCGCGACGGGGACCGGATCCGCCTGGACGTGAGCACCGGCGCACTGGACCTGCTGGTGGACCAGGCGGAGCTGGAGAAGCGCCGCGAGGGCTGGGAGCCGCTGCCGCCGAAGTTCACCAAGGGCGTGCTGGGCAAATACGTGAAGCTCGTGAAGTCCGCCTCGACCGGCGCGATCCTCGGGGACTGAGGACGGCGACGGGTGCGCGTCGGCCCGCGAGGACCAGCAGCCCGGCAGAGTGGACCTGCTCCCCCATCCCCCGGGCCGCAGCCTCAGAGCAGCGCGCGCAGCGCTGCAAGGGCCGATCCCCGGGAACCTCGTGCGTCGATCTGGTGCGCGCCGGGCCGCAGGGCGAGCACGTCCTGGAGAGCGCGGACCAGGTCGGCGGCGTCGTCCGGGCCCACGAAGGGGTCGTTGGCGGCCTGCTCGGGACGGTCAGGTGCGCTGCGGCGCGCCGCCAGCCGCTGGGCGAGCGCCGTCTCGTCCAGGACCAGCGCGGCCTCCACGAAGCAGGCGGCACTGTCCGCGGCGAGCTGCTCGAGCTCCTCGAGGAACGCAGTGCGTGCGAGGAACTGCCCGAGGACGACATCGTGCCCGTCGGCGAGGTGCCGCCGGATCATCGCCACGGCGAGGCGTCGCGCCTGGAGGCCCGAGGCCGTGAGGTCCTCGTCCCAGCGGCCCAGCGAGTGCTTGATCGCGTCGATGTCCAGGGCGAGCGCGCCGGGGCGCTCGGCCGTGAGCAGCGCGGCGAGGGTGGACTTCCCGCTGCCGGGGGCACCGTTCAGCAGCAGGAGCGTCGGTGCGGCGCGGCCGGGCACCGGCTCGGGGCTCCGCGTCATCTCAGGGCTGCGATGCGACGAGGACGAGTGAGCCCTCGTACTGCGGCAGGGTCCGCAGCGTGCCGTGCCGCGCGTCCCAGGCGCCGCTGTCGAGGTCGCCGCCCAGCTCTTGCGCGAAGTGCTCCGTGGCGTCCTCGGGCACGAAGCTCCATGCCGAGCAGGAGAGCCGAGCTCCCGGATCGAGCAGCCCCTCGGGCCGCCCGTAGTAGGCCTCGTTGAAACCGTCGGTGCAATCCAGCGGGATGGGGACGAGAACGCTGCGGGCGCGCCCGCCAAGTCCTGCCTCGAGCTCGTCGAGCCCCGGATAGCGGCGGGCCTCGGTGGCGGTCACCTCCGGCGCGTACTCGGTGAGCCAGAAATCTTCCACCCGCTGCGGATCACAGGTGAGGATCACGACCGGTCCCCGGGTGACCCTCCGCATCTCACGCAGTCCGGCCGCGGTGTCCTGCCACTGGTGCACGCTGAAGGTGGTCATCGCGGCGTCGAAGGAACGGTCCGAGAAGGGCAGGCTCTCGGCGGTGCCGTCGAGAGCGCGCGACAGGTGCCCGGGGCGCTGTGCACGCATCGACTCCGAGGGCTCCACCGCCGTGACCCTGCGGTCCGTGGGTTCGTAGGAGCCGGCGCCCGCACCGACGTTCAGCACCGTGCTCGCATCGCCGAGCGCCTCGGAGATCACCTCGAACAGGCGGGGATCAGGTCGGCGATACTGCGCGTACTCACGGCCGATCGATCCGTAGTCCGCGTCGCCCGCGCTGCCGTCCGAGGTTCTTGTGCCCATGGCGGCAACCTAGGCCCCGCTCGTAGGGGCGTCAATGGCACCGGCGCCGTGGGCATCGATCGCGGTCACGTGCGGGCTGTCCTGCCCGGAGGTCGTCATCGGCGGAGGATCCCCTGGTCCCCGTCGACGGTGACGACGGCGCCGTCCGGGATCGCTGTCACCGCTCCGGGGACCGCGAGGACGGCCGGGATGCCGAGCTCCCGGGCCACGATCGCCGCGTGCGAGAGCACGCCTCCGGTCTCCGTGACCACGGCCGCGGCGATTCGGAACAGCGGGGTCCAGGCGGGATCGGTGGACCGGCAGACCAGCACGTCACCCGGGCGCACCCGGCGGAAGTCCTGCGGTCCGCGCACGATCCTGGCCGTGCCGGTCGCGACGCCGCCGCTCGCCGGAGCGCCCTGCAGCGTCCCGTGCACCGGATCGCTGCGTTGCGGTGGGCGGGGCACCGGTGCCGTGATCGGCCGCGCCTGCAGCACGTGGAGCCGATCACCGCGCAGGACCCATTCGATGTCGGCAGCGGCACCGAGCACGGAGGCCACCTCATCCCCGAGCGAGATCAGCTCATGAACCTGAGCGTCGCTGAGGGACATCTCGTGCTGCTCCCCGTCCCCGGGCCGTCGCCCGAGAATGCCCCGTGCACCGATCCTCCAGGAGTCCGGAGTGACGACCCCGCTGACGAGCTGCTCACCGGGGCCCCGCACCGCTTCGAGCATCCTCTCCTCACCGGTGAACAGCACTCCGGAGACGTCCGCGTCGAGGTAGCGCTGCACGATCACCGCCATCTCCGGCGCGGTGGACTCCCCTGGCTCGCCCGCCCCTCGGTAGGCGAGTGCATGAGGTGACCATAGGGACGCCCAGCACCGGAGGATCGCCGCCTGGACGGCATCGCTCCCCTGGACCGGAAGGATGCTCTCGTGCTGGCCGGCGGCCGAGGCCCCGGCCGTGTCCTCGTTCGTGGCGGAGGAGCGGACTGCGACCTGGGCGCCAGCGGCACGTCCGGACTCCGTCCGCAGCAGGGGCTCGAGCGCGGCGACCACGGCGGCATCGAGTCGTCCGTGCCGGATCCGCTCGCCCAGCTCGGCGGCGGGGACGGTGTCAGGGCGGAGCCCATGATGGTCCAGGTGCCGGCGGTAGGCCTGGACGGACACCACGACGCCGGCCGGCACTTCGATCCCGACGCGCAGCAGAGCCCCCAGTGCGGCGGCCTTCCCTCCCGACGTCTCGGGGCGGGCATCGCGCAGGTCGTGGAGCATCAGCGCTCCGCTCCCGGCGCGGGAGCGGCGGCAAGACCCACCAGGTGCGAGCTCTCGCCGACGAAGTGCACGAGCGGAGGGCCGTCGTCGTACTCGATGACGGTGAGCGCCGCGTTCGGCATCCCGGCGAGGGACATCCAGCTCTCCGGCGGTGCGCCCAGCGCGTCGCGCACCATCCACGCGATGGAGTAGGCGTGGGTGATCAGCACCTCGTGCGTCGGCCGTGCCTCGGCGGTGTGCGCTCGGGCGAAGCGTTCGGTGAGGCTGCGGGCGATGCGCGACCCCGCGGCCGCTTCCTCCGCTCCGAAGCCGTCGAAGAACCCCGCCCAGGGAGGGGTCACGGCCGCCAGGTCAGGAACGCACGGGATGTGGTCGATGAGCTCCGCCGCCTCGTCCACCAGCACGTGAGGAAGGCTGCGGGCGATCACCGCTGCGCTGTCGGTCGCGCGCGGCAACGGGGAGTGCCAGACCACGTCGATCGGGCAGCCCGCGAGCCGGCGTCCCAGCCTGCGGCACTGCTCGCGTCCGCGCTCGGTGAGCACGCCGAGCGCATCGGCCTCACCGTGTCGGGCGAGGTAGAGGGTGCGCCTGGTCATCGCGCGCTCTCGTTCATCTGGCCCTCGCCCGTGGAGGATCGCAGATCCTGATGGAGCTCGGCCCAGACGGCATGGCAGGACAGGACTCCCACGCCGGTGACCCAGCGGAGGCCCTCGGTGCGTGCTCGACCGACCGCGATGTCGTACTGCGCCGGGTAGCGGCCGAAGCGGGGAAGGCAGTTCAGCAGCGGGGCGAGCAGGGAGCGCAGCTCCCGTCCGAGAGCGGTGAGCGCGGTGAGCAGCTGCTCGAGCTCCCGTGCCCCCTCGGCATCGGGCACGGCTTGCACGGGAGAGGTCGATCGCAGCTGCCACATCGAGACCGTCTCGACGAAGCGGGCATTGATCCCTGCCGGCCGCTCGAATTCGGTGCTCGTCGCGGACAGCACCTCACGTGCTCCCGCTCCGTCCACATCCCGCGCGAGCAGCACGGAGAGGTGGGCCCGCCCGAGGTCGGTGAGAATCCAGCCGTGGGCCTCGGCGAAGCTCAGGGGTTCCACGAGCCCGGTACGGGTGGCCTGGTCGATGACGGTGAGGATCTCGTCAGCGGGGAGCAGGGCGCGATCGGCGATGACGTCGGCATCGGCGAAGCCGGCGAGGCGCAGCGCCTGCAGGGTCAGCAGCTCGGTTCCCGAGCGCGCGGCGGTCATGCCGGATCGTGGCCGTCGGGGTCGCTCGCCGTCGGCCGCTGCGAGACCCGCTGGTATCGCTGCTGAGCCGCCTGCGGAGACTGCAGGCCGAGCGCTTCGGCGACCTCCGCCCAGGTCATGCCTTCGGCGCGTGCGGTGAGCAGGAGGGCGACCTCGAGCGAGTCCAGATCGGATCGGGCCGTTTCGATCATCGTCAGTGCCGCCTTCAGCTCCTCGGGCGAGGCGGCACCGTCGGCCCGGTTCGCCCGCCACAGGGCATAGCGGAGCAGGGTCGCGGCGTCCGGTGGCTCTGCCGGGTGCTGCCAGGGGCGCGGCGGAAGGTCCTGGGCACCGGCCGTCCGTAGGTGCCGCCGGGCGTCGCTGGGGGTCGCCGGGTCGCTCTCGGTGGTGTCATGCATGTCCCCAGCATTGACCCTCAACACCCTGTTGTCAACACGTTGTTGAGGATCCGGTCTGTGACCGACGTGCCGGGCACCTCGGGCCCTCATGGAACGACTACGGTCATCGGATGAGCATCGAGAACGGGCAGCCGCTCGAGGGCGGCAACGCCACCGCGGGCGTGGTCCGCGTCGGGGACACCGTGCGCAAGCCCTGGGGGCCGACGACACCGGCCGTGCACGAGCTGATGCGCACGGTCGCGGCGGCGGGGATCGATGTGCCCGCTGTCCGCGGCCGGGACCAGCAGGGTCGGCAGGTCCTCGAGTTCGTGCCCGGCACCTCCGCCCTCGATGCCCCTCCCCTGCGACTTGACGAGCTCAGGAGGGTGGGCCGGATGATCCGGTCGATCCATGACGCGAGTGCAGGATTCGCCCCGTCGGCCCCGGCTCCCTGGGACGCGCTGCTCCCGGTGCCGGAGGGTTCACCGGACCTGATCTGCCACGGGGACCTCACGCCGTGGAACCTGATCCTGGGCGAGCGCTGGGTCTTCATCGACTGGGATGGTGCCGCACCGAGCACCCGGCTGTGGGATCTCGCGTACTCCGCACAGGCCTTCACCCTGAACGATGTCGCCGAGGAGCCGGCCGCCGCGGCTCGTCGCCTGGCCGCCCTGATCGAGGGATACGGGGCCGACGCCGACCTCCGGGCACGACTGCCGCGCAC
This sequence comes from Brachybacterium sp. AOP24-D1-21, assembly GCF_052378665.1. Classification (NCBI taxonomy): domain Bacteria; kingdom Bacillati; phylum Actinomycetota; class Actinomycetes; order Micrococcales; family Dermabacteraceae; genus Brachybacterium; species Brachybacterium sp. AOP24-D1-21. Next base: position 3,184,940 of record NZ_JBQSXX010000001.1, on the reverse strand, counting down.
GATGGCGGCCCGCGCCGAGGCGATGTGGACGATGCTGCGCGACGCCGACCGGGAGGGTCGTGAGCCGTGGGGTGCGATGTTCACCTCGGGCCATGGCGAGCATTGGCGGGACGTCGCCGACCACGTCAGGCGGCATGAGCCCGCGTGGGTGCGGGCCCTCTCCGATCTCGGTTCCGCCGGCTGACCGTCGCCAGGAGTGGCGAGCGCCGCGACGGGTTCCCGTGGGCTGTCACACCCCGTCCCTAGCCTCGGGGCATGTCTTCCTCAAGTTCGATCCTCGCGCACCCCGCCTCGGGCGGCACCGCCCATGCGGAGCGGGAGACGATCCGCGCCCTCCTGCTGGAACGTCGCCCGGATCTCGAGCGTCGGTTGCTGGTCGGGCCGAGCGGGGCCCTGCTGATCCCGCTGTCCACCGGGCGCAGCGTCGAGATCGGCCGGATGCGCCGGCGCGGGAGAGCCCGCTGGGTGGTGGTGACCCCCTCGGCCGACGGCGCGACGCTGCGGGAGCCGACAACGCTGGGCACCGTGGTCCGCGCAGCGCTGAGCGCTCTGCAGGAGGCCGAAGCTCGTCACTGACGCTCGACGGCAGCGTGGTCAGGCCGGCGTGATGACGTCCGCGAGCATCCGGACCTGGGCAACGAGGATGCGGTCGCCGACCGCTGCCGCATCGGCTCCGAGCTGTCCGAACACGTGCGCGCTGATCACCCCGACGAGGCTGCTCCACACGGTCAGCGCCGCGAACTCCGTGGCCGGCGTGGTCTCGATGCCGAATTCGACCAGATGGCTCTCCAGCAGCGCAGTGACCTCCGGTGCGAGGTCCGGCACTTCCCAGGAGGCGGCGGTGCCTTCGTGGGCGGCGTCGGCGGCGATGCGCAGCACCGCCTGCATCACCCGCGTGCCCTCAGCATTCGTGGCGTCCGCCGGCGCGCTGTAGTCGCGCACGGGGGTGCCGTACAGGAGCGTCCACCGCTCGGGGTGCGCGATCGCCCAGGAGCACATGCCGCCCCCGAGGGCGAGGAAGCGTGCGCGGGGATCGTTGTCGGCCGTCGCTCCGGCCGCCGCGACAGCGATGTCCACGGTGTCGGCCAGGTCGGCATAGGCATCGACGATCAGCAGGGTGAGCAGGTCATCCCGGCTGCTCACGTAGCGATAAATCGCTGAGGAGACCATTCCCAGGCCGCGGGCGATCTCGCGCACGCTCAGCCCCGCGACCCCCTGCTCGACGAGCTGCGCATTACCGAGCTCGACGATGCGCGCCATCGTGCGCTCGCGCGCGAGAGCCCTCGGGCCGGGAGAGCGAGGTGCGGGAGTCATGGCCGCATCCTCCCACACTACGAGAGCGGTGCTCTTGACTCGAAACCGAGAGCGGTGTTCACTGAACTCACGACATAGAGAGCAGTGCTCACATCTTGGAGGTCCTCATGCATCACCTCGTCATCGGAGAAGGACAGATCGGCCGCGCGATCATCGAGGGCGCCCTCACCGACGGGGACACCGTCACCGTGCTGCGCCGGACCGCGGTGCCGCCGGAGCCGGGTGTCCGCCGTGTCACCGGGGATCTTCTCGATGCCGGCGTGCTCGAAGAGGCGGCCTCCGGCGCCGAGGCGATCCATGCCTGCTTCCACGCTCCCTACGATGCGCGGGTCTGGGCGCGGGAGCTGCCGCCGCGGGAGCTCGCGGTGCTGGACACCGCGGCCTCGGCCGGCATCCCGGTGGTCTTCCCGGAGTCGATGTACGGATTCCAGGGCGGGGCCTCGGATCTCGCCGAAGGGTCCCCTCTGTCGCCGCGCGACGCCAAGGGAGAGATCCGTGGGCAGCTTCTCGCACAGCGTCGGATCCACGACGCCCGCACCCTCAGCCTCGTCGCCGCAGACCTGTCCGGGCCGACGACGGTGGGCACCGGCGCGGCCGTGGTGACCGCGATGCTCATCGAGCGGATCGCCGCGGGTTCGCGGCCGATCGTCGTCGGCGATCCCGCGGCGCCCCACGCCCTGACTTTCGTCCCAGATCTCGCCGCAGCCATGCTCCATGCGGCGCGGCATGCTGACCGCCTGGCTCCCGACGGCGACGCGGTGCTGCACGCACCCTCCGCACCCGCCCGTTCCCAGGCGGAGCTGATCACCGCAGCCAGCGCTCTCCTCGGCGCACGTGGGCGTCGGCCGCTGGTCATCCCCCGCCTCGCCGTGCGCGCGCTGGCACCGCTGAACTCCTTCGCCCGCGAGCTGCACGGCATCGCGGGGCTCTGGTACGCGCCGTGCGTGCTGCGGCCGGGGATCCTCACCACCCAGGAGGAGCTGCAGCCGACGAGCTGGGAGGACGCACTCGAGGCGACAGTGCGGGCGACAGCGCGGGCTATCGCTCGGGAGACCGGGCAGGTAACAGGGCACGCGGCGGTCGTCTGACCGTGCGGCGCGCCCGTCGGCCGCTCCTGCTAGCGTCGCGCCCATGAGCGACAGCGCACATCAGATCGATGCACAGCAGACCGACGGCACGACGGCCTCCGCGGGCGCCTCCCGTCACCTCGACATCGTCATCGAACGCCCCTGGCGCGAGGTCTACGAGTTCGCGAGCGATCCGCGGAACCTGCCCCGCTGGGCAGCAGGGCTCGCCGGCGGCGAGGTGAAGCGCGACGTCACCCAGTGGTCGATGAGCTCACCGATGGGGCGCGTACTGGTCAGCTTCGTCCCCGAGAACGAGTACGGGGTCATGGACCACACCGTCACCCTCCCCAGCGGTGAGTCCGTGCTGAACCCGCTGCGCGTGCTGGCGCTGGACGAGACCCGCTGCGAGGTCGTCTTCACCCTGCGCCGCGGCACGATGTCCGAGAGCGACTTCGCGGAGGACGCCGCGGCGGTCGCCGAGGACCTCGTCATGCTCAAGGAGATCTGCGAGCAGCGGTGAGCCGCCCCGAGCCGGGCCGGTCCCCGATCTGGACCAGCACCGGACCTGAACCGATGTCGGGCCAGCCCGACAATCGCTGACCTGGTGCCAGGATCGGGCGCGCGGTCCATCGCCGCCAGAGTGGAGACATGACCACCATGACCTTGCCCGAGACGCTCGACGCACCTCCCCCGCAGGCCGCCACACCGCTGCAGCGCTGGTCCGTCGGCCGCTGGGCCGCCCCGATCGGTCGCTTCCTCGCCTACTCGCTGATCGCCCTGCTGCTCGGGGCGATCGGCTTCTCGCTCGTCCTCGCGCTGCTCATCGCAGGCGTCTCGACCGTGATCGTCTGGGTGGGCCTGCCGATACTGATCGGTGGCGTGCTGCTCGCCCGCGGATTCGCGGCGGCCGAGCGCGCCCTGCAGTCCTCGATCCTGGACACAGAGCTGCCGACGCCCGCGCCCCGGGCCGCCCCCGCAGGCGCCGGCTGGATGCGCCGCCTCATCACTCCTCTGACAGACCCTCAGAACTGGCTGGACTCGCTGTGGGTGCTGGTGAACTTCCTCCTGGTGCTGATCACCTTCCCCCTCGCGATGGCCTGGACCGTCGGAGCCATCGCCACGGTGGGCGGGCCCGTCGCGACCCTCATCCTCGAGCAGGTGCTGCCGCCCGCCGACAACAGCGGCCTCGGCGAGCTGTTCGGGGTGCCGGAGCCATACGCACTCCCGGTAGACATGGCCCTGCAGTTCCTCATCGGCCTGCTGTTCCTGCTGACCCTCGGCCCCGTGGTGCGCGGCCTGGCCGCACTGCACCGAGGCGTGGCCCGCGGCATGCTGAGCTCGCGCTACCACGAGCAGCAGCAGCTGCTGCGCACCGAGCAGTCGCGCGCAGCCGGCCGCACCGCCGAGTCCACCGCCCTGCGCCGACTCGAACGGGACCTGCACGACGGCCCCCAGCAGCGCCTCGTACGTGCCTCGATGGACCTCGCCCGCGTCGAAGCCCTCGCGGCGAAGGACCCGGCAAAGGCCCAGGCCGTGCTGCGCGAGACGCGTGAGCAGCTGGGGCTGACCTTGGACGATCTCCGTCGCCTCTCCCGCGGGATCGCCCCGCCGGTCCTGGTCGATCGCGGACTCGCCGCGGCACTCACCGAGCTGGCAGCGATCTCCCCGATCCCCACGACGATCGAGAGCCCCGAGCTGACACTTCCCGAGCACGTCGAGATCGGCATCTACTACGTGGTCTCCGAAGCACTGACCAACGCTGCCAAGCACTCCGGTGCCGCCGGCATCGTGGTGGAAGTGGCACGAATCGGGGATGATGCCTGGGTGAGGATCGAAGACGACGGGCGCGGAGGCGCCGAGATGCGCACCGGCGGCGGCCTGGCAGGGCTCGCAGGCCGTGTCGCCTCCCTGGAGGGACGCCTGACGGTGACCTCGCCACCCGCACACGGAACCCGAATCGAGGCCGTGATCCCATGCGCATCCTGATCGCCGACGACTCCGCGCTGATCCGTGAAGGACTGCGCCTGGTGCTCGAGGAGGCCGACCACACGGTGGTGGGCACCGCCGCGACCGGCACGGAGCTGGTGGTGCGCGCCCTCGAACTCCGGCCGGACCTCGTGATCTCGGACATCCGGATGCCACCCAGCCACACCGATGAAGGCCTGCGTGCCGCGCAGCAGATCAGAGCACAGTGGCCGGGAGCACCGATCGTGCTGCTCAGCCAGTACGTGGTGGTCGGCTATGCGACCGAGCTGATCGAGTCCGGGGCCAGCGCCACGGGCTACCTGCTGAAGGACCGGATCTTCGACATCCGCTCCTTCCTCGAGTCGATCGAGCGAGTCGCCGCGGGAGGCGTCGCGATCGACCCGGACGTGGTGGGACAGGTGATCTCCTCCCGCCGGCGCACGCCGCTGGACGAGCTCACCCCGCGCGAGCGCGAGGTGCTCGAGCTGATGGGCGAGGGCCTGACCAACGCGGGGATCTCCGAGCGGCTCTTCATCAGCGGGGGTGCGGTGGAGAAGCACACCCAGCGCCTGTTCGCGAAGCTCGGACTCAGCGAGGACTCGAGTGTGCACCGGCGGGTCACCGCAGTGCTGACGCTGCTGGGCGGCAAGTGACCGTTAGCTGACTGACGGAGCTGCGGGGGAAGGTGGCTGCGGTGGCTGCGGTGGCGTCAGCAGACACAGCTTGCACCGTGGCGACCTTCACCGAGAGCCTCAGCCGGGGAGCCCTCAGCTGGGCTCCGTTGGCGGAGGTGACGGGTCGAGATCGAGCCCGCCAGACAAGACCCACGGATCCTCCCCAGTGCGACTTATCCACAATTCCTCCGGCATTCTTGACTGAAACGAATTGCCTGATTCTGCGTAGGCCCTTCCGGAATTAGGCGACCGCAGGCCCTCGGGGATTTCCCATGACGTGCCTCCCGCACTCGCAACGCCTGGCCTTGCCGTAAGAACAGCCTTGGACGGGGCTGCGCCAGGTCACGGCGCGGGGAGACCAGACGTGACACCCGTACGATCACCCGCGGGGCCCAGCGGCGAACAGGACCCACATGGACACGCGACCCTTCCTCCACCGAGCCCACATATCCACATTGTTATGCACATTTCTTTCCCCTCGACAGCGTTGTCCACATATTCCAGCTGGGGGTGGTCGACGCATTCGAACCTCCGTACGATCAAGGCATGGATGCAACGACGCAGCACGGCAACGGGGAGGACCCCGGTGAGGATGAGTCTCGCCGGGCTGACGCCACGTCGTCGACGGATGCCCTGTCCGCTGTGGCCGCACATCTCACCCGGATCGAGGCGAGCAGCGAGGCCCGCGCCGTGCTTGCGCAGATCCTCACTGCGACGTTCGTAGCGTTCTCCCGCACCAGTTCGGTTCGCGACGCTCTTCCTGACACGGCACCGGACTCCCCTGGCGAGGCTCTCGCCGTCCTTGCCGGAATCGATCATCTGTGCGCCTCGCTGGCTGCGATGGACGCCGCCTGGCAGGTTGCAGCCGAGCAGAGGATCCGGCGCAGCGATGCGGAGCGCGGGGTGGCAACCGCCTCGCAGGGCAAGGGCGCCAGCCACGAGATCGCCCTGGCCCGTCGAGTCACCCCGGCCGCGTCCTCCTTCTCCCTCGCCTCCGCACGGCGGCTGATCCAGCACATGCCGCGCACGATCAACGGCCTCTGGGAAGGGTCCGTCACGGCGCAGCAGGCCTCCACGGTGGCGGGCGCGCTCTCCACCGCTTCGCCGGCCACCTGTGCACGTCTCGACGAGATCCTTGCCGAGGCCCCTCAGGTCCTGTCCGGAAAGGGCCACAAGAGGCTGCGCGAGGACATCGACGAGATGATCCAGAAGCTCGAGCCGGAGACCTCGCGTCAACGGGCCGAGCGCGCTGCGCGAGAGCGGCACGTGACGATGACTCCGCTGGTCGACGGGATGGCGCGCGTTTCCGCCGTGCTGCGCGCGATTGACGCCGTCGGGATGATGCAGGCCCTGAGCACGCAGGCCGAGTCACTGCGCGCTGCCGGGGAGAAGGCTTCAGTGCCCGCGCTCGAAGCCGATCTGCTGGTCGACGCCGTGCTGCATCCGCATCCTGCGGAGCAAGCATCGGATGGAATGGAAGCGAGCTCCGCGCCGCGCCGTCCTCGTCCCACTCCCCACATCGAAGTAGGCATCGTCGTCTCCGATACGGCTCTGCTGGGCCGCGATGACGATGCCGAGAGCGCACGGCTTGAGGGATATGGAGTCATCCCCGCCCACATCGTCTCCGACACCTTGCAGGGCAGGCCACCGGGTCACCTGCGCCATACCGAGCCGGAGCATCCTGATGAAGAGGTCAGCGCGTTCTATCGACGCCTCTACACCAGCCCCCGCACCGGCGAGCTGATCGCGATGGAATCTCGATCGCGGGCGTTCCCCGCCGGCCTGGCGCGGATGATTCGATGGCGGGACACCACCTGCCGCACGCCCTGGTGCAATGCGAAGATCCGCCAGAGCGACCACGTCATCCCCCATCACCGCGGCGGTCCCACCAGCTACGCGAACGGGCAGGGGCTGTGCGTGCGCTGCAACCTGCTCAAGGAGCATGGACTGTGGGTGATCGTCCGGTGGAATGCGACGGGTGCGATCCCGACTGAACCGGTCTCGCAGACGGAGACGTCACAATATGAGACGTCACCGACTGAAGCCTCACAGCCTGAGCCTTCACAGCCGGAGACCTCGCAGGCGGACAGGCCACCGATCGCCTGGTTCTGGTCGAGTCCGCATGGAGCCCAGGGCATTTCGTATACGCCCGCGATGCTCACCCCGCGGGCTCTCCCAGAGGAACGCCCGGATCTTCCCGGAGCAGACGGACCGGACGCTCCAGATGAACCCGATGCACCAGATGCACCAGATGCACCAGATGCACCTGATGCACCTGATGCACCTGATGCACCTGATGCACCACCGGATCAGCATCTTCCATCGGCCGAGCCACCACCGGATGAACTACCACCGGCGGATCCCGCCCCCGCCTAGAGCTGCCAGCTCTCTACGATGGGGCTGGATGTCACCTGCCCTCCCTCGACTCCGGAGTCGTTTCCATGCCGCCAGTGCTCACGGTCCGCATCCTCGGTGCGGGAGTCTCCGGGCTGGCCTCCGCGATCCGGCTCGCTGCAGACGGTCACCGCGTAGAGCTGGTCGACGAGAGCTTCACGATCCCCGCTGTCGGCACAGCGCTGGTCCTGTTCAGCGCGGCGCGACGGGCGCTTGAACGTCTCGGGGTGTGGGAGGAGGTGTCAGCCGTGGCCGCAGCCCCCGAATCCGGCACGCTGCGAGCGGCCGACGGGCGCATCCTGCTGACGATGCCCGCTGGTGACGCCGTGCTCATCTCGCGCTCCGATCTGGTGCGGATCCTGTTCGAGGCGCTCCCACCCACCGTGCACCTCGTACGTCGGCGTATCGAGGACGTCCGTCCGTTGCGCGCGGGAGCGGACCTCCTGGTCGGCGCAGATGGCGTCCATTCCCTGGTACGCCGCTCTGGATGGCCCTGCACCCCGGAGGCTCGATCGCACGGAATAACCGTCCTGCGCGGCATCACAGAGCTCTCCCCGCCGGAGATCTCCGAGACCTGGGGTCGCGGATGGCTGTTCGGCATCACCCCGCTGCCCGGCAATCGCACCAACTGGTTCGCCTGCGTGCCGGAGCATCGCACTGACTCGCGTGCCGAGGACCTCGCGCACCTGCACGACGTGGTGGGCGGTCATCGCGAGGAGATCGATGCGGTTCTCAGAGCCGCCACTGCGCACTGCACACTCGTCCACGGGATCCACACCGCACCGGCGCTCAGTCCGGTGCGGGAGAACGTCGTGCTGCTGGGCGATGCCGCGCATGCCATGGCGCCGAACCTCGGGCACGGGGCGAATACAGCGCTCCATGATGCTGACGCCTTGGGAACGTCATTGCGCCAGGCGCTGCATGGTCGCACCGCAGCTCGTGCGACGTCGCCGGTGCTGGTACGGCGCGCACTGCATCTCTACAAGCTGCGCCGGGCCCTCCCTGGGCAAGGGTGGCGCGTGGCGTCGGAGCTGATGATGGATCTCGCGATGACGAACGAGCACGCGGATCTGCGTGACCGGGTGCTCGATGGGGTCGGGATGCTCAGCGCGAGATCCTCTCCCGCGCGGTGACCCTCGGCTGGCCCGGTGCAACCGGCCCAGAAAAGCTACCCCAGAAGAACTGGCTCAGTGCAGCTTGCGAGCGAGGGTCGTGATGACGTGCCAGTGCTTCTTGTCGGCCAGGAATCGTCCGTCCTCGTCGCGGATCGAACGGTCCATGACCTGGAAGCCGCGGAACATCGCGTCGATCTGCTCGAGCGGCAGGGTCGCCACGTCCGGGCGCTCCGCCCACGAATCGTTGGTGCCGAAGAAGTCGACCGCCATCACGCCTCCGCGAGGCAGCGCATCGACCAGCTTCCGCCAGACTCCCGGCAGCGCGGCCGGACCCAGCAGGCCGAGCGTGTACGTCGAGTAGACGATCTGAGCAGAAGGGAAGGCAGGGACGGTCGCGATATCGCTGTGGTGGAACTGCACCGAGCCGGTCATCCGCTCGTTCTCCACGAGCCGGGCGGCGAGAGTGTCGTCGCTGTCGTAGGCGTGCACGGTCCAGCCCTGGCGTGCGAATTGAAGAGAATCCGCTCCCGCGCCGGCACCGAGGTCGAGCACGGTCCCCGGCCTCCGGGAACCCCCCGCTGCAGCGATCGCCTTCGACACCAATCGGCGGGCAGGACGGCCCGCCGCGTGGGCGTTCAACGCAGCCCAGTCAACCTTCTCCGCCGTCTCCATGCGTTTCAGACTCCCACCTTGTTGTTGCCCGTTTCAACTTCCCGTGACGCAAGCCGCCCCAAGTTTCGTCTAGGGCGAACACAAGGCCCTCGTGTCCACTGCTCCCCCGCCCCGCCGCTGTGCACTAGAACAAGCTCGAACAAGAAAGCACCGTCCGGCGCGCCTAGGATGGCGGGCATGTCGGCCACCTCTTTGCGCATCGCTGCGGTCTCCCTCCACACCTCGCCGCTCGAGGCTCCCGGAGGAGCGGACGCCGGCGGCATGAACGTTGTGGTGCTCGAGCAGTCACTGGCACTCGCCCGTCTGGGCCATCACGTCGATCTGTTCACGCGCCGCACCGACCCCGCCGCCCCAGCCGTGGTGGAGATCGCCGACGGGGTTCGTCTGTTCCACCTCGACGCGGGCCCTGCCTCCCCTCTCGCCAAGAGCGAGATGGAGCAGACGATCACCCCCTTCCGTGCGGCCCTGCGCGAAGCCCTCACCGACTGTGCACCTGGCCAGGAAAGGGACGGGAGCGGTAGCGGGAACCCGGACGAGAACGGGAACAGGAACGGAAACGGGAACGGGAGCAGCGACGCGAGTGAGGGACCACGCGCAGTGGACTGGGACCTCATCCATTCCCACCACTGGTTCAGCGGGGTCGCCGCGCTGCCCCTTACTCGTGAGCTGGGCATCCCCCACCTGCAGTCCTTCCACTCCGTGGCCGCTCCCGAGGGATCCAGCACGCTGGAGGCCGGTGAGCCTGCTGAGTCCTCCGGGAGGATCCCGGGAGAGCAGTTCGTCGCCACCGGCTCTGATCTGGTGGTCGCCGTCTCGGAGGCCGAGGCGCGCACGATCGGCGAGCGCTACGGCGTGCCGGGATCGAGGCTGACCGTCGTGCGCCCCGGGGTGGATATCGATCGGTTCCGTCCCTGCTCGGATCTCACCGAGCGGCGGGAGCGCCCCACGCTGCTGTTCACCGCACGTCTGCAGCCGCTCAAGGGTCCGGATCTCGCCCTCGAGATCCTCGCGCATCTGCCTCGTGAGCTCGGAGCCCGCCTGGTGCTCGCGGGGGGCGTCTCGCAGGACTTCGCGGGCTATGCCGAGCAGCTGCGAGCTCAGGCTCGGGACCTCGGCATCGAGGACCAGATCGACTTCGTGGGATCGCTGGATCGTGACCAGCTCGCCGAGACGATGCGCTGCGCGGGAGCTCTGCTGCTGACCAGCTGGTCGGAGACCTTCGGACTCGTCGCCCTCGAAGCGCAGGCCAGCGGTACCCCGGTGCTCGCCTGGCGCTTCGCCGGCGGAGTGCAGGAGGCCGTCGACCCCGCAGGGCTGGTGCTGGACAGCCGTGACCCCGATGTCTGGGCTGAGACGCTGCAGTCCCTGCTGCGGGACGCCGACGGCTACCGCGATGCCGTCAGCTCCGCCCGCGAGTTCGCCGCCACCCGCACCTGGGAGGCCACAGCCCGGATCCTCGAGTCGCAGTACTCCCGGCTGCTCGAAGATCGTGCCGCCGAGGAGACGTCATGAATGCTCCCGCTGCCTTCCCCGCCGCTGCCCTCGCCGTCGACCCCTGGGAGCTGCTGGACTCGGCTCGGCTGGTCCTCGCGGTCCACGCCCATCCCGATGACGAGTCCCTCTCCACTGGCGCGCTGCTCGCTTCCCTGGTCGCCGCCGGCACTCAGGTGGTGCTGGTGACGGCCACACGCGGGGAGGAGGGCGAGATCGTCACGGGATCAGTGGCCGCCGACGACCCCCGCCCGATCGAGGAGATCCGAGAGCACGAGATCGAGGCGGCGACCCGCGCGTTGGGGATCCTCGAGCGGCATTGGCTCGGCACCGCCCCCGCTCTCGCCTCAGGGGCGAAGCCGCGGCGTTACCGCGACTCAGGCATGCAGTGGGTGCGCGAGGGCCTGGCCGGCCCCTCCGAGACCGCAGGTGCCGACAGCTTCTCCCATCGCCCCCTCGAACACGCCGTCGAGGACCTCGCGGCACTCATCACCCAGCTGCAGCCCGATGCGGTCATCGGCTATGACGACGCCGGCACCTACGGGCACCCGGACCACGTGCGCGCCCACCACGTCACCGCTGGCGCCTGCGCCCGCACCGGCACGCCCATGGTGGAGGTCGCCAGCGGGGCCCCGGCGGAACCGAGCGACCGACAGGCAGCGTCTGTGTCTGCCGGGTCCGGAGGCGGGGACGGGGCCAGGACCGGGGCCGACGGTTTCTTCTGGCGCGAGCATCCGGCATCCGCTGAGTCTGTGCGCCGTGCGGTTGATGCCTACCGGACCCAGCTCACCGTCGTGGGTGAGGTCCCCGGGGGCATCGCCATCCGCCACGTGGGGGGCCAGGAGGATGTCGTCGAGCTGCGGACGGGGCTACGGCTGGGCCGCTGACGGGGCTGCGCTGGGCCGCGGGAGGGGCTGCGGTGGGCCGCTGACGCTCAGCGTCAGCCTCCCGGCGTCAGAGCGAGATGCTCAGCAGCGTCGGCAGGTGATCGGAGGCTCCCGACAGCCGCTCTTCGCTCACCCGCTCGGTGGCTCGCACTGCACGCGCTTCCTGCACGGTCACCCCAGCGGTGGTCAGGATCGCGTCGATCCGCCTCGCCGGGGAGGCTGCAGGGAAAGTGTGCTCGGCCTGGTCAGCCGGATCAGTCAGCAGCGGCGCGAGGAAGCGCCGTGCACTGCCGCTGGCCGTCTCGTTGAGATCCCCTCCCACGATGACGGGGGCTCCCGCTCCCCGCACCAGTGCCGCGAGATACTCGGCATGTCGCATCCGGTTGTCCTCCTGGAGCGCGAGGTGCGTCGAGGAGAGCACCACCGCTCCTCCGCCCGGCACGGAGAGCCGCACCGCAGCGACCCCGCGCGGGTAGGTGGAGTTCAGGTCCGACACCGTCTGCGCGACCGGGTGCGCACCGCGCCGGATCACCTGCGCCGCCACCTCGTCGGTCGCGAGGATCGCCAGCCCGCGGCCGCCTGCGCCGCCGACCAGGATCCGGCGATCGATCTGCCGTGCGAACCAGCGCAGTCGCGCCGTCGGCAGCACGAAGCGCGGAGCCTCCTGGATCAGCAGCACGTCGGGCTGCAGATCCTGGACGGCTTCGATCAGAGCGGACAGGTCCCCTCGCAGCTCCCACAGGTTCCAGGTGAGGATCCGCAGAGCCCAGGGGGCCTGTTGAGAAGCCGCCGGTCGTGAAGTCGCGGACACCGGCATCACACGTCCTCCGCGTGGTCGGGGACCATCGGGGCGATCACCCGTTCGACCAGGCCCTTGAGCTCATCCATCTCGTACCCGGGCCAGCCGAACAGCGTGCGTCGCCACTCCGGCGGCACCGCCTTGTAGCCGAGCGCGCCGCCGATCAGAGAGCCGGTGATGCAGGCGACCGTATCGGTGTCATAACCGGAGCGTGCGGCCGCTTCGAGGGCTGCGACCAGGGCATCGCGCTGATCGAACTTCCCTTCAGGAATCGGCGAGACTCCCGAGATCGCCGCCCAGGCGGCCTGGAAGGCACCGACCACCCATCCGTTGCGGCGGAACATCGCGGGCGTCGACTCCTCGGCCTCTTCGATCCGCTCGACCCACTGCTGGCGGCTCTCCTCAGGCAGCTCGGACAGGCCCACGCGCACATCGACCTCGCCGGTGAGGACCGCGTGCCGTACGGCCAGCCCCCACAGGACGCAGGCCTCGATCGTGTCCTGATGCACGTGTGTCAAGCAGCACACTGCCTCGATCGCCTCGACCGCATCCTCGACAGGCGAGAGCAGGTACGGGAGCACCGAGGCATGCGCGCGCATCAGCGAGCCGTTCCCGGCGGAGGCCGGCAGCTCCTCGAACGTCGAGGCAGCGGCCGCGCGGAAATCCTTGGCCCGCGGGGCGTAGTGGCCGTCCACCCGGGCAAGATCAGCAGCGGCGCGCACGACCTGGGAAGTGAGGGTGCCGATGTCAGGGGTGCCGAGCGACCACGAGTACCACTCGCGCGCGATGTGGTCCTGCGCCGTGTCGATGCGCAGGTCATGCCGGTCCGACGCCGCCACGGACGCCTCGAGCACCACGATCGCCATCGCGGTGTCGTCGGTCCACTCCCCCGGCTGCCAGCCCAGCACGCCGCCGCCGATCATGCCGATCTCCTCGGAGTCGAGCACGGGCGGCTGGAATTCGTACGGGGCGCCCAGCGCGTCGCCCGTCGCGGCCGCCACGACAGCGCCGATCGCACGCTGCCGCTGAGCGGCGGACAGGCCCGCCTCGCTGGTGTTCATCGCATCCGTCGCCACGCCCCCATGGTTCCACACCCCCGCTGGACGACCTCACCTGCGTCCATCCCGCTACCCTGGTGGGGACCCAGAAGGAGCTTCATGACCGACTCGCCCGCAGCGCCCGCAGCGCACTGTGACGACCCCCATGACCACACCGGCCACGACCACCCTCCCACGGGTGCAGATCTGGTCCGGGATCTGGTCAAGGGTCTGTCGATCCAGGCGCTGCTGATCCCCGCACTCGGCATCCTGCTGCTCGTCGCGATCCTGCCGTTCGCACCCGTGAGCCCCGCTCCGCTCCTGCTCGGATTCGCCCTCGGCGCTCTCCAGCTGATCTCGCTGGTCGCCACCAGCCTGTTCGTGGCGCGCACCCGCAAGCAGCTGGCGATCAACCCCGGCCTGCTCGCCGTGCGCAGCGTCGTCGACGAGCTGCTGCGCGTCGCCACGGTGCTGCTGGCCATACTGCTGTGGCCGGGGGACATCCGGACTGAGCTGGGCATCTGGATCGGTGCCGGCTGCGCGCTGGTCTGGCTGGTCCTCGCCACCGCGCAGACCATCACCACCCGGCAGCGGATCGCCCGCCCCGGTGACTGGTCGAAGGCTGCGATCTCCACCCTGCTGGCGCAGCGGGTCGGAGCCCGCTCCACGGTGGTCATGCGGCTGCTGGACGTGCTCGGCACCGTGCTTTTCCAGGTCGGCGCGACCGTGCTGGTGATCCTCTCACCGGTGCTGGTGATCGGCACTGCGGTGCTCTCGATCGGCACCGGGCTGTCCACCCTGGTGCTCCAGCGCCGTGCCCCCGCTGAACGCTCTCGCACCCCCTGGGCCTATGCTCCGCTCGCCCTCGGAGTCCTGACCGTGGCCCTCGCCGCGCTCGGGATGGGTGCTTTCTGAGCTCCTGCTCCCTGAGCATCTTTCCCCGCACTTCGCATTTCACTCGTACCCCTCACCCCTCGCAGGAGCCGATGATGACCACTGCCCCCACCTCCACGACCCGCCTCTCGGGCCTCTCCCTGGACCAGGTCGACGAGTCCGTCCGCATTCAGGACGACCTGTTCGGCCACGTGAACGGGCGGTGGCTGCGCGAGCACGAGATGCCAGCGGACCGCTCGAGCGACGGCGCCTTCCATGCCCTCCGGGATCTCTCCGAGGAGCGGGTGCGGGAGATCATCGAGGAGGCGGCGGCGGATGCGGCCGACGCACCGAGCGGGGAGGTCCCGACCACCGACCACGGCCGTGTGGGCGCCCTGTACCGGATGTTCATGGACACCGACGCGATCGAGAAGGCCGGCTTCGGGGTGCTCGACGAGCTGCTCGACACGATCACCTCCACCACCGACCTCGAGGCCATCACCCGCACCATGGCCGCCCCCGACTCAGGGGCCTCGGCGCTGCTGTCCTACGTCTGGACCGACGACCGCGACTCCACGAACTACCAGGTCAAGATCCATCAGGGCGGGCTGGGCCTGCCGGATGAGTCCTACTACCGCGAGGACAGCTACGCCGAGATCCGCGAGGCGTACGAGGGTCACCTCGCCCGCCTCTGCGATCTCGCCGGGCTGCCCGGCAGGGACGGGCTGGTCGCCGGCGGCGCCGAGGACCTCGCCCGCGCCGTGATGGACTTCGAGACCCGCCTGGCCGGCTGCCACGTGGACGTGGTCCGTCTGCGCGACCGGGAGAAGTCCTACAACCCGATGGATTCCGCCGCGCGCCGCGAGCTCGCCCCCGCCTTCCCCTGGGAGGCCTACATCGAGGGCACCGGTGCTCCGGCACGGGCCTTCGAGGTGGTCTCCGTGAGCCAGCCCGAGTACGTCTCCGCCGCGGCGGAGCTGCTGGCGGGAGAGGACCTCGCGGTGCTGCGCACCTGGCTCGCCCTCCACGCCGTCTCCTCCTACGCGCCCTACGGGCCGGCCGCACTCGTCGAGGAGAACTTCGCCTTCTCCGGCCGCGTGCTCTCCGGTGCTGAGGAGCTGCGGGAGCGCTGGAAGCGCGGCGTCGCCTTCGTCGAAGGCACCGCCGGTTTCGCCGTCGGCCGCGAATACGTCGCCCGCCACTTCCCCACCTCCCACAAGGAGCGGATGACCGAGCTGGTCGAGGCGCTGATGAACGCCTACCGCGACTCCATCGAGCAGCTCCCGTGGATGACTCCGGCGACCCGCGAGAAGGCGCTCGCCAAGCTCGAGAAGTTCACGCCGAAGATCGGCTACCCCGAGGTGTGGCGCGACTACGACGGTTTCGAGATCGTCCCCGGCGACCTGGTGGCCACCGCCCGCGCCTCCCGCCGCTTCGAGGCGGCCATCGAGTACGCGAAGGTGGGCGGCCCGATCGACGAGACCGAATGGCACATGACTCCGCAGACGGTCAACGCCTACTACAACCCCGGCCGGAACGAGATCGTCTTCCCTGCCGCGATCCTGCAGCCGCCGTTCTTCGATGCGGAGGCGGACGACGCGGTGAACTTCGGCGGGATCGGCGCGGTGATCGGGCATGAGGTGGGCCACGGCTTCGATGACCAGGGCTCCAAGTACGACGGCGACGGCAACCTGATCTCCTGGTGGACTCCCGAGGACCGCGAGGCCTTCGACACCCGTGCCGCACAGCTCATCGCCCAGTACTCCGAGCTCTCCCCCCGTGATCTCGACGAGTCCCATCGCGTCAACGGCGCGCTGACGATCGGCGAGAACATCGGCGACCTGGGCGGTCTCTCGATCGCTGTGAAGGCCTACCTGGCAAGTCACGACGCCGCTGACATCGACGTCGAGCTCGACGGATTCACCGGGCTGCAGCGCGTGTTCTGGTCCTGGGCCACCGTGTGGCGCGGGAAGAACCGTGACCAGGAGGCGATCCGTCGGCTGGCTGTGGACCCCCATGCGCCGATGGAGTTCCGCTGCAACACGGTGGTGGGCCATCTCGAGGAGTTCCACGCCGCCTTCGCGGTGACTGAGGGTGACGCCATGTACCGCGCGCCGGAGGAGCGGGTGACGATCTGGTGAGGCCCGAACCTCCGTTCTATGTGGGGCGCACCCGGCCCTCCTGGATCGGCTGGACCAGGATCGGGATCACTCTGCTGTTCGGCGTGATCCTTGTGCTGCTGATGTCCCAGCGCTCCAGCCTGCCGGGAGTTCTCCTGGTGGCGGCGCTGTTCCTCGCCCTGGCGGTGTGGACCTGGATGGGGCAGTGGACGCGCTTCATCGTGGATGAGCACGGCCTCACCGTGAGCCTGGGCGGCTTCCTGCCGCGCAGGCCGTGGCCGCTGTCGGAGTTCCGCACCGTGCAGCTGCGAGAGCTGCCCTCGTCACGCGCCGGGGTGACCCTCGGCGGTTACGGGTGGCGGCGCGGCACCGTGCTCACACCCCACGCCCAGGAGCTCACCCCTGTCGGGAAGCGGAAGGTCTTCACCGTGGACGAGCCGCGCGCCGCCTACCGGGTGATGGCCACCCGGCCCGGCCTGATGGTCGAGATCATCGGCCGCGGCTCCACCCACTTCATCATCTCGCCGGTCGATCCTCAGGCGACGGCCGAGGCCGTCGACCAGGCGATCCGCGCCCGCCTCTGAGCGGGTGCCGCCACGGCGCCGGGGCTGCTGCTCGGTGATGCCCCCGCGGCCCCGGTCAGGGCGCCCGTTGGGGTAGAGTGGCTCCTTGTCATCCACTGACAGGGGAGCACCGAGCGGTGCTGAGAGTGCGCACCAGGCGCAGACCCTCGAACCTGATCCGGCTCACACCGGCGTAGGGAGTCGGGATATCCGTGCGGCACCATCGGTGCTGGACGCCCCTTCCGTTGAGGAAGGAGAAGTGATGATTCGTTTCCGCACCGTAGATCTGCTGGTCACGGTTCTGATCGGCGCCGCCTTCGGTGTCGCATTCCTGGGGTACGGCCAGCTGTACACCCTGATCGGGCCGCTCACCGCAGCCTTCAAACCCGCCGAGGGACTCCTGGCCGGGATCTGGTTCCTGCCTGCCGTCCTGGCCGCCCTGATCGTGCGCAAGCCCGGCGCTGCGCTGCTGGCCGAGATGATCGCCGCCGTGCTGTCAATGCTGCTGGGCAGCCAGTGGGGCTGGGGCACGGCGATCTCCGGCCTGATGCAGGGCGGCGGGGTGGAGCTCGCGTTCCTCGCCTTCCGCTACCAGCGCTTCACGCTGCCGGTCGCGATGCTGGGCGGGATGCTCTCGGCCCTGCTGGAGTGGGGCTGGGAGAAGTTCGCCTACTACCAGGAGATGAGCTGGACCTACTCCCTCGTGATGCTCGGCTTCTTCCTGCTCTCCGGGGCGCTGCTGTGCGGCGTGCTGGGATGGGCCGCCAGCCGTGCCCTGGCCGCCACCGGGGCTCTGGACTCGATGCCGGCGGGCAGGGAGCGCGCCCAGCGGGTACGAGCCGCATCGCCCTCCGGAGGATCTGCTGGATCACAGGCTGAGCGCATGGCACCGGACGACGCCCGGGCGTGACGGACCTGTCCCTGCGAGGGCTCACCTGGCAGCCGTACACGCGGGCCGAGCCCACCGTCCTCGACCTCGACCTGGAGATCCCCGCCGGGCAGCGCGTGCTGCTGGCCGGGGCCAGCGGCAGCGGGAAATCCACCGTGCTGCGGGCCCTGGCCGGTCTCCTGGACGAGGAGACCGGAGAGCTGACCGGCAGCGCGCCCGGCCCCGCCCGCCCCGGCGAGCGGGGCCTGCTGCTGCAGAACCCTCTGGACGCCCTGGTCGCGGCGACCGTCGGCCGGGAGGCGGCCTTCGGCCCGGAGAATGCCGCCCTGCCACGTGCGGAGATCCAGGCCCGCACCACCGCGGCGCTCGATGCGGCGCTGGTGGATCTCCCCTCCGACCGTGCGCCGCTGGATGCCTCCGGCGGGCAGCAGCAGCGCCTGGCCCTGGCGGGATCGCTCGCGTTGGATCCCTCGGCGCTGCTGCTGGATGAGCCGACGTCGATGCTCGATGAAGCCACCGCCGCTGCGGTGCGCGAGTCGATCCTGGCCACCGCGGCGGGCCGCACCCTGGTGGTCGCCGAGCACCGGCTCGCACCGTGGCTGGACCACGTGGAGCGCCTGATCGTGCTCGGTGAGCAGGCACAGATCGTGGCCGACGGCCCGCCCCACGAGATCGCAGCCGGCATGACCGCCTCCCCCGCCGCACCCACCCGCTCGGCTCCCCGCGCGCAGCACGAGGGCGCCGTGATCGCGGCCCTGCGGGGCATCGATGCCCAGCGGGGCGGCCTGGCCGTGCTCGACGATCTGACCCTCGAGCTGCGCAGCGGAGAGCTGTGCGTGATCACCGGCCCCAGCGGCAGCGGCAAGACCACGCTGCTGCGCACGCTGCTCGGTCTGACCGCCCCGTCCGCTGGGAGCGTGGAGCGGCCCGCGCCCGAGCACGTCGCCTTCGTGCCCCAGAACCCCGAGCACTCCTTCGTCGCCGGCAGCGTGCGTGAGGAGGTGCTCGCCTCCCCCTGGGCACGCGACGAGCAGCTCGCCGATCAGCTCCTGGAGCGAGCGGGCCTGAGCGACCTCGCCCAGGCCAACCCCCACACCCTCTCCGGCGGGGAGCAGAGACGCCTCGCGATCATCGCCGCCCTCGCCCAGAAGCCTCGCCTGCTGGTGCTGGACGAACCCACCGTGGGACTGGACGCGGCACGCCATGCGGCGGTGCTCGAGCTGCTGGCCGCCGCGCGAGCCGAGGGCTGCGCTGTGGTGGCGGCCACCCACGACCTAGAGCTGATCGCGCAGGGAGACGTCGAGCACCGCCTGAGCGGGCCGGATGCTGAGGACGGCGGATCTGGCAGCAAGAGCCCCGATCGCACCATCGGCCCGGTCCCCCGCGCTCGCACGATTCCCGCCGACGCACTGAATCCGCTGGTGCTGAGCCTCATCGGGATCCTCGCCGCGATCGGCTCCTTCGCGGTGCAGTCCTGGCAGGGCGGGCTCCTGGCCCTGCTCCCGATCGTGCTGCTGGCGCCACTTGCGGTGCGGTCCGTGCGCGGGGGTCTGCTGCGGCTGACTCCGATCCTGCTCTCGGCCGCAGGCCTGGCCTGGACCTCCGCTCTGCTGGGCGACGCCCCCTCCCTCTCCGCCGAGGCCTGGCTGCTCGGCGCCAAGGAGGCCGCACGCATCACCGTGTTCGTCGTGCCCGGGGTGCTGGCGCTCGGGAGCGTGGACCCCACGGCGCTGGGCGACGCCCTCGGAGGCAGGCTGCGGATGCCCGCCCGCATGATCGCCGCTTCGGTCGCAGGGCTCGTCCGCGCCGGCCATCTGGGCCGGCAGTGGGAGATCATCACCCATGCCCGGGTGCTGCGCGGGATCGGCACCCGCACCTCCCCGAGAATGCTGGCCGGAGCCACCCTGGCCCTGCTGGTCGATGCCCTGCGCGGCGCCCAGCAGCAGGCCCTCGCCATGGACTCACGAGGCTTCGCGACCGCGACCACCCGCACCTGGGCGCTGCCGAGCCCGCTGCGGCGCGCGGACCTGCTGGGCGTCACGATCGCGCTCGGGCTCGCCGTATGGCCGCTGCTCGCGGAGATGCTGGTGGGGTGAGCGCTGCGCGAGCCTGTGCCTCTGAGCTGCCGAGAAGACCGACGGACGACCAGGACACATCCGGCCCGTGACACATCGACCTGCAGGCCTGAGCTATCGAATACGCCTCGTGCGAGCGAACCACAGATACGTCACCACGGGCGTCACGATCCAAGGGATCACGCCGCCGAAAGCGAACAGGATGTAGATGACAGCAAAGGGGATCCATTGCGGGTCGGCGAAGAATTCGGGCAGGTGGCGTCCCAGCGGAAGCAGCAGTGCCACCAGCATCGCGAGCAGAGCTCCGAGGACGAACACCAGCGGCCGTCGTGCGCGCCGATCCGCCCAGGCCAGCAGCAGCGCCCAGGAGAGCGCGGCCAGCACGCCGGCTGCTCCTGCCTCGCCGACTATGGCGACCCCGGCAGCAAGCACCGCCGCCACCCCGATCAGCCACGTACTGACTCGCCTCCGGGGTCTCACCCCGTAGCGCTCCGCCAGAGCCGGCGTGAGGGGTCGCAGCGCCCCTGTCCCCGCCGCACGCTCACTCGATTCTGCCTCCATGAGCGGATGGTAGCCCGCGGCGTCCTCTGGCGGCCCGCAGTACTCTCGTGCAATGACGGATAACGACTCTGCCACCGATGACGCCGTGATCGAGCTGGCCCACTCCCTGCTCGATGCTGCCCGCAACGGCGACTCCGTGACCCTGCTCTCGCTCATCGACCAGGGCGCCCCGGTGGATCTCCGCGATGGCGCCGGAAACTCTCCGCTGATGCTCGCTGCCTATCACGGCCATGCCGAGCTGGTGCGTGAGCTGGCCGTCCGCGGGGCGGACGTGGACCTGAGCAATGATCGCGGTCAGTCACCGCTTGCGGGCGTCGCCTTCAAGGGCTTCACCGCGGTCGCGGAGGTCCTGCTCGGCGCTGGCGCCGATCCGGGGCTGGGCACCCCGAGCGCCCTGGAGACCGCGAGATATTTCGAGCGCGAGGAGATCGTGGCGCTGATCGAGTCACGGGGGGAAGGCCGAGCCGCGGGAGAAGACTGAGTCGCGGGAGAAGATTGAGTCGCGCGGGAAGTAGGCAGGGACGGGACGCTTGCCCGAACGCCGCGCCCGACGCCTCAGCCGCGATCCGGCCGCAGCACCATCGCCACATGCTCGATCCCAGCCTCCATGAACAGCCCGCCGAGGGACTCGAAGCCCATCGCGGCGTACCACTGCTCGAGGTAGGCCTGGGCGTCGATGTGCACCTCGGCCCTCGGCGCGACCTCCCGAGCATGCGCGAGCGCCCCGGCCATCAGCTGACGGCCGTAACCACCGCGTCGGTAATCGGCGCGCACTGCCACCCGGCCGATCCGCACCGTGCCGCCGGGCTCCCTGAGCACCCGCAGGTGCGCCACCGGTTCACCCGGAGCTCCCAACACCTCTGCGGCAACCTCTGCGGCCGGGGCACGCGGGATCGCACGCTCGAGCCACATGAGCGTCGTGGTGGGGTCGAGCTCCCGACCATCCAGATCAGCATCCGTCGCGTGCTGCTCGAGGGTGAAGACGTCCTGGCGGAGCTTGACGAGCAGATACAGCGTGCAGGGGTCGATATCGGCGAGCGCGGCGTGGCGCAGCACGGCACCTGAGGGGTCGGGAACTGGCATGGCAGAAAGGTTACTGCGGCGGCACCTGCTGTGCGTCGACCATCCGGGTGACGGCGGTGCGCCAGTGCTCCACCATCAGCGGTCCGCCGTGGCCCTCGTCCTCGACGATGATCAATTCGCTGCCGGGCCAGGCGCGGTGGAGCTCCCAAGCGGTCAGGGCAGGGCCGGACACATCGCGGCGCCCGTGGATCAGCACCCCGGGAATGCCCGCCAGCCGAGCCATCCCGCCGAGGAGGCCGCTGCCGGGCTCGCCGCCCCATGGCACGGCCCAGTCGGCGACGAACCCGTCGTGCGCCCAGTAGTGAGCGACCAGACGGGCGAAGCCGCGCTCGTACTCAGTCATCGGCTCGTGACCGGCCCCGGCATGCGCGGTGGAGGGTCCTCCCCCGCCGATCCCGATGTGCGCGTCCTCCCAGGTCATCCAGGCGCGGGCGGCGTCGTCGACCAGGTTCTGATCCGCTCCGGTGAGCATCTGCCGATACGCCTCGATGAGTCGGAGCCGCTGCGAGCCGTGGTCGCGACGGTCGAAGCCGGTGTGGTGCTCGGCGAGGGCGGCGACCGTGTCCCAGGCCTCGGGGTAGAGGGCGCCGACTCCCTCGGTGATCCACTCGATCTCGCGCCGGGAGGTGGAGGTGACGGCGAACAGCACCACGCCGAGCACCCGTTCGGGATGAGCTTGGGCGTAGGCGAGGGCGAGGGTGCTGCCCCAGGAGACGCCCTGCACGATCCAGGCGTCGATCCCGAGGTGCTCACGCAGCGCCTCGAGGTCGGCCACCAGGTGGGCGGTGGTGTGGCCCGTGAGATCGACCGGGCCGGGAACCCCAGGCGACGGGGTGGAGCAGCCGGCGCCACGCTGGCACAGGCCGATGATCCTGGCCCGGTCCGCGGGAGAGTTCCGTCGGTAGCCGGGGGTGAGCCGACCTCCCGGGCCGCCATGCAGGTAGAGGGTGGGGACGCCCTCGGCGGTGCCGGACTCCTCCCAGAAGATCTCGTGGACGTCGCCGACGGGGAGCATCCCCTCGGCGGTCGCGGCGGGTGGCGGGGGCATCGCGGTGCTCATGCAGCTTCCTCGGTTGCGTTCCCGGGGGTGAGCGCCCAGGGCGCCGCCGGGTGCTCACGGCTCCAGCTCGCGCGGCGGCTGCGGACGCTCTGACAGCGCGGGCACCAGAACACGGTCCGGGCGGCGAGATCCGTCGAGCGCACCGTGGTGCCGCACAGCCGGCAGGGCAGAGTCTGGCGGTGGTAGACGTAGAAGGACCGCTCGCGGGAGATCACGTCCGGGTCCTCGTCCCCGTTCTGGCGGGTGCCACGGGAGCGCTCGACGATGCGGGCCTCGAGGTCGCGGTGCTCGGGCTGGGTGGTGACGATCCTGCCGGTGCGGGCGCCGTAGGTCATCAGCGCGACCAGGTCCTCCCACATCTCCTCGAGCATCCCGGTGCTCAGATCCTTCCCGGGCACGAAGGGGTCCAGGCGAGCCCGGAACAGCAGCTCGGCACGGTAGATGTTCCCGATCCCGGCCACGATCTTCTGGTTCATCAGCAGCGCGCCGATGGTGGTGCGGGAGCGGCGCACGGCGCCGATGAAGCGCGCCGGGTCCGCGTCGGCCCTCAAGGGGTCCGGGCCCAGCCGGTCCAGGACCGTCTGCCGCTCCTGCGCGTCCATGATCTCGCAGGCCGTGGGCCCGGTGAGGTCCGCGAGGCCCTGCGGCCCGGCGATCCGCAGCCGGACCGTCGGCCGCGGCACCAGGCGGCGCCAGTCGGCGGTGCCCCCGCGGCCCGTTTCCTCTCCGTCCAGTTGCTCTTCCTGTTCACCGATCCGCAGTCGCGGCGCGCCGATCGCGTGAGCGTCGGTGAAGCCCGGCTCACCGGCGAAGGTCCAGGAGCCGTACAGCCCCAGATGAATATGGACGTGCCGAACCGCCGGGGAGTCGCGGTCGACGTCCTCCGTCGGTGCAAAGGGCAGGAAGAGGTGCTTGCCGACCGCCTCAGCGCCCAGCAGCACCATCCCGTCCAGCTGCGAGGCGTCGGAGAATCGTCCCTGCGGGCTCGAGGTGCGCACGCGCTGTCCGCCGAAGGCCTGGTCGAAGGCGGCGGCCAGTCGGTGGACGGTGTGACCCTCGGGCATCAGTCGGCAGCAGGAGCAGCGGACTTCTCGTACCCGCCGGTGCGCTCGTAGAGGCCCACCAGGTCGATCCGGCGCTGGTGGCGCTCCTCGCCGGGGAAGGGCTCGGCGAGGAAGATGTCGATCAGCGACTCCAGCTCCTCCTCGGTGTGCTGGCGGGCCCCGACGGAGATGACGTTCGCGTCGTTGTGCTGGCGGGCCAGGCGGGCGGTGTCCTCGTTCCACACCAGCGCCGCCCGCACGCCCTGCACCTTGTTCGCGGCGATCTGCTCACCGTTGCCGGAGCCGCCGATCACGATGCCCAGGGACTGCGGGTCTGCGACCACCGCGAGGCCGACGTCGGTGCAGAACGGGGGGTAGTCGTCGAGGGCGTCGTACTCGTGGGCACCGTGATCGGTGACCTCGTGGCCCTTGTTCTGGAGCACCGCGACCAGGCGGTTCTTCAGGTCGAATCCGGCGTGGTCGGTGCCGATGTGCACGCGCATGGAGGGTCTCGCTTTCGGGGTTTCTGCAGGGGCTGGCGGCGCCGGCCGAGGTGACCGGTGGGAGGGTGGGAAGGCGCGGAGGACGGGGTGGGTCAGCTGAAGTCGATGCCGCCGGTGCGGGTGCGCTTGAGCTCGTAGAAGCCGTCGATGGTGGAGAGGGCCTCCATCGCGTCGAACAGCTTCCCGGCATCCTCACCCCGGGGCGCGGGCGAGATGACCGGCCCGAAGTAGGCGGTGCCCTCCCCGAAGGAGATCACCGGGGTGCCGACATCGTCCCCGACCAGAGAGATGGCGCGCTCGTGCGAGGCGCGCAGGGCCTTGTCGATGGCGTCACCGGGCACGTTGTCATAGGCCTCGATCAGAGTGGCGGGCAGTCCGGCATCGGCCAGCGCCTGCTCCGCGACGCGGCGGCGATCGTCTTGGTCCCCGCCCACGTGGTAGCGCTCGCCCCAGGCGGTGTACCAGCGGGCGAACGCGGCATTCCCCTCGGCCTCGTCGATCGCGATCGACAGTCGTGCGGCGCCCCAGGACTGATCGGTGCTGCGCCGGTAGTCCGCATCGAGGTCGCGGCCCTCGTTGAGCACTGCCAGCGACATCACGGAATAGCGCGGGGTGATGTCACGGACCTCGGCGGCGTGGCCGAGCCAGCGGCTCGTCATCCACGCGAAGGGGCAGGCGGGGTCGACGAACAGCTCGACGGTGCGCTCACTCATACGGTCTCCTTGACTCGGGGGCGATGTCACCATTCTGTCATTCGCGGTCGACCTGTGCGGAAACGTCATAGAGGTGACCGGGGCGACACCTCCTGCATGCCAAAAAACATTGCACTGCGCTGGGAGGACGGGTTTGATCAATGCGTGCTCGATTCCCGTCCCGCCTCCGTCGCGGCCCCCGCTCTGCCCCGCGCTTCGGCGCCCGGGGTGATGCGCTCGATCGTCCGCAACCATCGCCGGATGCTGGCGGTGGTGCTGCCGCTGGCGACGCTCTCCGAGGGCATCGAGCTGCTGATGCCGATCGTGCTGGGCCTGGTGATCGACCACGGCGTCCTGGCCGGGGATCTGCGGCTGACGGTGCTCGGTGCAGTAGGCCTGATCGCGATGCGGATCCTCGGCGTGCTGCTGTGGACCTGGACGTTCCTGCAGTCGCAGAAGGCGTGCATGTTCGAGCGTCATCGCCTGCGCGTAGGCCTGACCGGGGCGGTGCTCGACCCTCGATCGCGTGCGGTGCAGCGCCCCGCCGGCGAGGTGCTCTCGATCGCCACGTCGGATGCGGACAAGGCCTCCGATCTGCTGGACATGCTCCCCTGGGTGGTCCCCTCCGCCATCGCGGTGCTCGCGGCCTCCGTGTACCTGGCAGTGTCGGATTTCTGGCTGGGGCTGGCCATGCTGTGCGGCATCGTGGTGATGGTGGTGGTGATCCGGGTGATCACCCCGACCCTGTCCGCCCGCTACGACGATCAGCAGTCCCAGGCCGCGGAGGCCGCCGCCACCGCCACCGACCTGGTCCACGGGCTGCGGGTGCTGCAGGGGCTGGGCGTGCAGAGCCGCGCCCGGGCCACCTACCGTCGGCGCTCCCAGATCGCGCTGCAGGCGGCACTGGTCAATGCCCGCTACTCAGGGATCTCCTCCGGCCTGACCACCCTGGTCACCGGCACCATGCTCGCCGCCGTGGTGGTGCTCGCCGCGCTCCGCGCCCTCGACGGTGCCCTCGCCCTCGGAGTGCTGATCGCGGTCGTGGGGGTCGCCCGCTACGTGATGGGCATGCTCCAGGGGCTGTCCGGCGCGCCGGTGTGGTGGGCGAGCATGTCCACCTCGGCGCGACGGGTGCGGGATCTGTACACGGACCTGGGGCGCACGGTCGACGATCCGGAGCTGGGCCTGGATGTGCTCACCGTCCAGCGCGATGATCGCGGCGATGTCGCCAGCACTGCCGCCGGTACTGCCGGGACCGACGTCGGCCGTCGGGGCGCCGCGGGTGGCCTGCAGCTACCGCAGCTTTCCGTCGCCGACGGCGAGGTCGTCGCGCTGGCCTGTGCGGATGCCCGTGATGCGGAGGCCGCGATCGATGCGGTCAGCGGCCGGGTCGATGCCGGGGCGCGCGTGGGAACCACGCCGATCACGCCTGCCGACCGGCTGACGCTGCGCTCCGAGCTGCTGGTCGAGCCGCACGTGGTCGACCTCTTCGACGGCACCCTGCGCGAACAGCTGGCCACCCGCGCGCCCGCAGGCACCACGGACGGCGCCGACGGCACCTGGGCTGACCACGCCCTGCATGCCGCCGGCGCGCAGGATCTGCTGCGGATCCTGCCCGACGGCTATGACACCCGCATCCTGGACCGCGGCTCGAACCTCTCCGGAGGGCAGCGCCAGCGCATCGCCCTGGCCCGGGCGGTGGCGGCAGATGCACCCGTCCTGGTGCTGCACGACCCCACCACCGCAGTCGACGCCGTCACCGAGCAGAACATCGCCGAGGCGCTGATCGCCGCGCGCCGTCGCACCGACCGGGCCACCCTGCTGGTGACCCGCGCACCGGCGCTGCTGCGCGAGGCGGACAGGGTCGTGTTCATGCAGAACGGAGCGGTCGCCGCTGAGGGCGCGCACACCGACCTGATGGGGATCGAGGCCTATGCGGAGGTGGTGCGACGATGAGCGACATCGACTGGAAGCGCCCGCTGGACGAGGTGCTGGGGGACGACGCCACTGCACGCCGGCAGCTCGCCGAGCATGCGCAGCTGCTGCCGATCGCCGACGCGCGCACCTCCCTGCGGTTCATCACGGCCCGGCTGCGGGAGCACTGGGTCTCGGCACTGGCCACCCTTCTGATCACGATCGGCGGTGCGGTCGCCGCGGCATTCCTGCCGCGGCTGATCGGCGCGGCCGTGGATGTGGTCGTCGACGGCGAGTCGAAGGACCAGGTGTGGATGCTGGGCGGCCAGATCCTGGGCGTCGGCATCCTCCAGGCCGTGCTCATGGCGCTCGGCTGGGCGATGATCTCGGCGCTGGGCCAGCGGATCCTGGCCGGGATGCGCGAGGACGTCATCGATCGGGCGCTGGACCTGCCCGCGCAGACGATGGAGCGCACCGGCATCGGGGACGCCCTCTCGCGGGTTGCCGATGACGTCGACGTCGCCGCGCGCGCGGTCAACAACCTGGTGCCGAACCTGATCCAGCTCGGCTTCCTGGTCGTGATCACGCTGGTGGGGATGGCGACCCTGTCGCCCTGGCTGCTGCTGATGGTGGTCATCATCGTGCCGATGTACGTGCTCGCCGCGACCTGGTACCTGCGTCGCACCGCCCCGATCTATCGGCGGGAGCGGATCGCGATGGGCGCCCGCGCGCAGGGCCTACTCTCGGCGATCCATGGGATCCCCACCGTCCATGCCTACGGCATCGAACGGCGCGAGACCCGCCATGTGGCGGTGCTCTCGGAGACCGCCTCGGTGCTGAACATGCGCGTGATGTATCTCGTGAGCCGCCTGGTGATGGGCCTGAACGTGCCGGAGAACCTGGCGCTGGCAATGGTGCTCCTGCTGGGCTTCGTGATGGTGCAGGTCGGTGGGGCGCCGATCGGTCTGGTCACCGCCGCTGCGATCTACCTGGTCACCCTGTTCTGGCCGATGATGTCGGTGATCTTCAATCTCGATGAGGTGCAGTCGGCGCTCGCGAGCCTGGCCCGGATGGTCGGGGTGATCACCTCGATCGACCCGGCCGCCTCCCCCGGCACCGAACGCCCCGGCGACGCATCGATCCGGCTCGAGCAGGTCTCCCATGCGTACACCTCCGACGAGGAGGGCGTCGAACGGATCATCCTGCAGCCGCTGGACCTGGACATCGCCTCCGGGGAGACGATCTCGCTGGTGGGTGCCTCCGGTGCCGGCAAGTCCACGCTCGCCGCGATCCTCGCCGGCACCCTCGAGCCGCGCCACGGCCGGGTTCTCCACGGCGGTGCGGACCTCGTGCGCGCCGACCTCGAGGCGATGAGGTCCCACGCCTCGATCGTGAGCCAGGACGTCCACGTGTTCCGCGGGACGCTGCGGGAGGACCTGAAGCTCGCGGACGCGGAGGCGAGTGATCAGGAGCTGCGCGAGGCGCTGGGCAGGGTCGATGCGCTCACCTGGGTGGACCGGCTTCCCCAGGGCCTGGACACCCAGGTGGGTGAGAAGGGTGCCCGGCTCACCGCCGAGCAGTCCCAGCAGCTCGCCCTGGCCCGGATCGCCCTGCGCGATCCCGCGGTGCTGATCCTCGACGAGGCCACGGCCGACGAGGGCTCCTCCGGGGCCCGGGTGCTCGAGCGGGCTGCGCTCGAGGTGGCTCAGGGCCGGACCACGATCATCGTGGCGCACCGGCTCTCCCAGGCACGGATCGCCGATCGCATCCTGGTGATGGCCGATGGCGCGGTCGTCGAACAGGGCACCCATGATGAGCTGGTCGCCCAGGGCGGGGACTATGCGCGCCTCTGGGAGGCGTGGAGCAGCTAGGCCATAGGAGGCGAAGCTGCTGGCGCCTGGATGCTCAGACCCTCTGACGCCGGCACCTCTAGCGCCGGCGCAGCCTCAGCACCAGCACGCCCGCGATGCCTGCCAGCAGTCCCAGCACCGTCAGCATCCCGGCACCGCCGAACTTGACCAGCTGGCCCCACGAGGCGTCGATGCCGAGGACCGCGAGGGGACCGTGCTCGAGGGTGGTCTGCCCGAGCTCGAGCACCGATCCCTCGGGCGCGTCCTCGGCCGGGTCGCCCTCCACCTCGAGCGTGAGCACGACGGTGACCGGTTCGTCGCCGGCCGGCTCCGCATCGGCAGGGCGCTGCAGTCTCTGCAGGCTGACCGTGTGCATGCCCGGCAGCCACGCCGAGGCGACGGAGGACAGCTCGGAGCTGCGGTTCCCACGATCCACCGGGGTGGTCATGCCCCCTCCCGCCACTCGGTCAGCAGGGTTCATCCGCCAGCTGCCACCGCCCACGGTCACCTGCCCACGGACGGCGTTGGTGACCCGCAGAGCGAGCTCGCCGGCGGCCTCGGGCTGCGACGTCTCCTCGACGCGCCAGCGCAGGCGTTGCCCCTCCTGGACAGGGATCCTCACCAGGCCCACCTCCCCCGGATCCAGTTCCATGACGTAGGAACCAGGGTCGACCTCGGGCGCCGTCGCGAAGGAGCGACCGGCCTCGAAAGGCTCGTCCTGGGCTGGCGGCACGGGAGCGGCGCCAGCATCCTCGATCTCCTCGGTGACCGCCGGAGCGCCGCCGCCCACCCCGGCGGGTTCGATGGCGATCTGGATCTCGACCGGCAGCGGGCTGTCGTTCGCTCGTGGTCCCCTGCGGGTGATCTGCAGGAACAGCTCATCACCCGCGCAGCCATCGAAGCTCATCACGCCGGAGATGGCGGTCGAGGTGATCGGACCGTCGCCCGTCCGCCCCTGACCGACGTCATCGATCCCGCTGTCCTCGCAAGCATCCCCGCCCGCGGTGAGGAAGGTGACGCCCAGACCCAACTCGCCTCCGCTCCCCGGTACCCCGTCGGCATAGGGCGCGGCGGCGATCGTCGCCGCGGCGTGCACTCGCTGCCCGTTCCCCACCGCGATGCGGTAGTACTTCGAAGTGCCGGCATCGTCCTCGTCGCGCTGGGCTCCGAGAGCGAAGGTGTCCAGGTGGACCCCGGGCAGCAGCAACGGCGCCTGGGCCTGGGAGCCCGCGCCGGCGACCGCCGGTCCGACGGCCTGATAGGCAAAATCCGGCACCGCGGCCGGCTCGTCCGTCGGCTCGGCCCACGCCGCGGGCAGCCCTCCCCACATCAGGAGAGCCGCCACCAGCATCAGCACGGCGATCCCGGGGGCAGGGACGAGGACACCTCGGGCACCGGCTCCCCCGGCACGTGAACCCCAGGCACCGGCGCCCCGTGCACCGCGGTCGCGCGCTGTGCGGCTCATGCGTTCTCCTGAGGTCGGTGGGCGGAGTGGGCCAGCTCGGCGAGGTGGAACTGTTCAGAGGACAGAGTGCCAGATCCTGCGCTTTCGGGCCGACCGACTCGGGCGGGGTGCCCTAGCATGACGTCCATCATGTCCGATGTCATCGCTGGTCGAATCGAACTGCTCACTCCCCTCGCCCGGGGTGCCTCGGGCTCCCTGTGGCGTGCGATCGACCGCCGCTACGGGGCGGTCTGCGCAGCCAAGGTGATGCGGCAGCGGGACGGCGCTGATGTGCTGCGCTTCGTGCGGGAGCAGACGGTCGGTTCCGCCCAGGGGCTCGGGCAGCACCCCCACCTGCTCCCTCCGTACACCTGGGTCGCGGAGGACGACACGATCGTGCTGGTGATGCCGCTGTCGCATGGCGGCACGCTGGCCGGGGCCATCGCGGAGCACGGTGCGCTGTCGCCCAGCCTGGTCGCTCAGCTGCTGCGCCAGCTGCTGGACGCACTGGCGGCGATGCATGAGGCGAACTGGGTCCATCGCGACGTCAAGCCCGCCAACCTGCTGCTGGAGCCCACCGCGGACGGCTCCCCCCACCTGTTGCTCGCTGATTTCGGGATCGCCCTGCATGAGACCGACGTGCGGCTGACGGAGACGGGATTCCGGCACGGCACCCCCGGTTTCATGGCACCCGAGGTCCTCGAAGGGATGGGCACCTCGGCATCCCAGGATGTGTGGGCCGCCGCGGCCTGCGCGCTCGAGGCCCTCGCACCACCGCGGCCCCGGGAACGGCTGCTGCCCGCCGAGCTCCCCGAGCGCGCGCACGACGTGCTCGCCGCCAGTGCGGACCCGGCTGCCCGGCCGCTCGCGCAGCTGCTGCAGGAGATGCTCACCCCCGAGCCGGCAGCGCGACCGGAGGCGGCACAGGCCAGGGACCGGATCCCGCTGCCGTCCTCCCCGCCAGGCTCCTGGTCCCGCGCCGCGAACGGGGCCCTCGTCCAGGTGACCGACCGGATCGAGGCGTCGGACTCGCTGCAGGAGGTCCCCCTCGATGGGCCCGGCAGCCTGGCCGGACTGGCGCCGGGCCTCCACGAACGGCTGAGCGCCCTGTCCCGGTCCGCCAGCTCGCCACCCGCGGCATCGTCCGCCGCCGCTCCTCCGGCGCCGCCAGCGCAGCAGAGGCAGGCCGTGCGGCCGCAGCATTCTGCGGGCAGCTCAGGCTCATCGGGGAACACCACAGAGCGCTTCTTGCACGACCCGACCAGGCGGAGTCCTGCGATGCCGCAGCCCCTTGGGCCGCAGTCCATGGAGCTGCACGGCACCGCGCAGAACCCCGGTGCGCCCTGGGCCGACGCGCAGTCATCACCGTTGCCCCCTGCGCCGGCGCGACCGGTTCCGACTCCTGGTCGCGCCCGGGCGTCGTGGACCGGTGTGCTGCTGCTGGTGATCTCGGCGCTGTGCCTCGTCAGCGCAGGTGTCCTGCTGTGGTCGGCGCTGGGTTGACCCCGCTCAGGCCATTCACCCGTCAGCTGACGCGCCGGGTGACTTCTCGACTCAGTCGCCGGGGCGCACCAGTCCCGACTCGTAGGCGGCGACCACCAGCTGGGTGCGGTCGCGCAGCATGAGTTTTCCGAGCACCCGGGAGACGTGCGTCTTGACCGTCTGCTCCGCCATCACCAGCTCCGCGGCGATCTCGCGGTTCGCCATCCCGCGGGCGACCAGCCGGAGCACGTCCAGCTCCCGCTCGGTGAGCACCGACAGGCTCGCATCAGCGCCATCGGGCCGCTCGGGACGAGCCACGAAATCCGCGATCAACGCACGGGTCACCCGCGGGGCGAGCAGCGACTCGCCCGCGGCGACCACGCGCACGGCGTGGACCAGCTCCTGGGGTGTGGAATCCTTGAGCAGGAATCCACTGGCTCCGGCCCGCAGCGCCGCGAAGACGTACTCATCCGCATCGAAAGTGGTCAGCATGATGATCTTCGGCGGTGTCCCCGGCATCCCGAGCACCTCACGGGTCGCCTCGAGCCCCCCGACGTGCGGCATCCGGATGTCCATCAGCACCACATCCGGACGGGTGCGCGCGACCACGTCCGTGATCCCGGCACCATCGTCCGCGGTGCCGACCACCTCGATCCCGTCCTGGGCGTTCAGCAGAGCCTCGAAGCCGCCGCGGATCATCGACTGGTCATCGACGACCAGCACCCGGAGGGTGTCGTGCGCAGCGGGTTCCATGAGCACACCGTATCCCCGTTCGATGAGAGGTCCCCGCCATGTTCCTGGTCCCTGACCGGCGCAGCCTGCGCCAGCTGGGCCCCGATCTGGCGCTGCTCTTCTCCGGGCTGGGGCTGACTCTGCTCTCCGTGCTGGTGCTGGTCCCGCTCACCGCGGTCTCCGCCACTCTGGCGGTCCTCTGGATCGGCGTCCTGCTGCTGCCCTTGACGCTGACCCTGGCATCCGGTTTCGCCCGCTGGGACCGGGCTCGGCTCCTCCGCTGGGGACTCGAGGTCTCCACCCCGCGATACCGACCGGCGGGACCCGGCGCCGCCGGTCCGCTGCGCCGCGTCACCGATCCGCGCCGGTGGCTCGACCTCGGATTCGAGGGGCTGATCGCCCTGCCGGTGCGCGCACTCACCGGGACGCTCGCCCTGCTCTGGATCCTCGGATCGCTCAGCGGGCTCACGCACTGGGCATGGGGACGGCTGCTGCCTCCGGATACCCGAGAGGTGCCGGGACAGTGGGCGCTGGCCGCGGTCACCGGTCTGATCCTGGCGCTGACCCTCCCTGCCGGCGTGCATCTGCTGGCCCGCCTCGACGCGGTAGTCACCGCATCCCTGCTCGGTGGTGCAGCCCCCGGCGCCCGCCTCCCCGGGGGCGTCCCTGCTGGGGCGGCCAGGATCTCCCCGCTCGCCGCCTCCGACCACCGCCTGCGCGAGAACGCGTGGAGCCGGATGACGATCGCCTACCTCGCCTTCGTGCTGGTGGTCGTCGGATGGCCGGTCACCACCGTGGTCTACGAGGTGCATCCTGCGGCGGCGATGGTGGTCTCCGCAGCCGCCGGCGCCGCAGCCCTGCTGGGAGCCCGCTGGCCCTGGGCTGGCCTCGCGCTCTCTGCTGTTGCCGCGCTCGCGGTGCTGCTGGTGACCGCGCCCGGTCACGGGACAGCGCCCTGGCCATGGCCGGTGACCGCGCTGCTGGCCCATTGCCTCACCCTGGCCGTCCTCGCGATCTTCCATCGCTGGTACTGGGCACTGTCGGCGTGGTCCGCAGGAGCGATCCTGACCCTGCTGGTGCTGCTGGTGACCGACCCGGCGAAGCTGCCGGAAGGGACCCTGCGCGCGGTGACGACCAACGGGGTGGTGCTGGTGGCCATCAGCGGCGGCGTGGTCCTGCTGGGGCTGACCGCCCGGCAGTGGATCCTGGCTCGAGGGCAGGCCGAGCAGGCGCAGAGCGTGAGCGTGGAGGAGATGCGTCGCCGCCGGGAGCTCGAGGAACGGGGCCGGATCGCTCGCGAGCTGCACGACGTGGTCGCGCATTCGATGTCCGTGATCACGGTGCAGGCGGGGACCGCGAAGTACCGCTTGCAGCATCTCGATGCCGAGACCGTCAGCGAGTTCGAGGACATCGCCGGGTCGGCCCGCCAGGCGCTGGGCGAGATGCGTTCGCTGCTGACGATCCTGCGCACCGACGAGTCGATCGCGGAAGTCTCGATGCCGGGCCTCTCCCAGATCGAGGAGCTGGTCGAATCCAGCCGCAGCGCGGGCGCGCAGATCAGTGCCGAGCTCGACGACGTCGAAGTCCTGCCGACGACCGGCCTCACCGCCTACCGGGTGGTGCAGGAGGGCCTGAGCAATGCCCTGCGGCATGCCCGCGGCGCGGCGATAGAGGTCCGGATCCTCCGTCTCGGCGGCGTTCTGGAGATCAGCGTCCGCAACCAGGCTCCCCCGCCGTCGGCTGTCCTGCACGACCCGCTCCCCGGGGCCGGGATGGGGCTGGTAGGCACCCGGGAGCGCGTCGGCGCCCTCGGCGGGACCGTCGAGAGCGGGCCCACGCCGGCCGGTGGTTTCCTGCTGCGAGCACGGATCCCGCTGGCCGACCCCCTACCCGGGTAGGGGGTGGAAGTTCGCTCCGACGAGGGACGCGCCGCACCGCCGCGCCTCGTAACGTCGTGACCATGACCACCACTGTCGAGCCCAGCACCGCTCCCAGCACCGCTCAGTACCGTGCTGCGGACCACACCCGCGACTACTTCGAGCTCTCCGAGCGCGTCAAGGCCGCAGGACTGATGGGCCGGAACGTGCGCTCCTACATGGTCCGCACCGCGATCCTCGCCGCAGTGTTCGCCGGCGCCTTCACCCTGCTGCTGACCCTCGGGAACACCTGGTGGCAGCTGGCCGTCGCCGTCCTGTTCGGGGTCCTGTTCACCCAGGCCGCGTTCCTGGGCCACGACGCCGCGCACCAGCAGGTGTTCGCCAACGGCCGCCGCAACGAATGGTTCTCCCGGATCATCGGGAACCTCGTGGTGGGGCTCAGCATCGCCTGGTGGAATCGCAAGCACAACAAGCACCACGCCCACCCCAACACCATCGGCCGCGACGGCGACATCGCCCCCGGCTGGCTGGTGTTCGTGCCCGGCGACGCGCAGGAGCGCACCGGGTTCATGGGCTGGCTCCTCCGCCGCCAGGGCTACGCCTTCATCCCGCTGCTGAGCCTGTTCGCCTTCGTGCTCCACTACGAGGCGATCTCCTCGCTGCTGCGTCAGAAGAAGGTCAAGCACCGTGCGTTCGAGCTGACCCTGGTCCTCATCCGGATCATCGGCTTCCCCGTGATCGTCCTGGTGACCCTCGGGCCGGTCCTCGGTGCCGCGTTCCTCGCCGTGCAGCTGGCCGTCTTCGGCATCACCATGGGTGGCTCCTTCGCCCCGAACCACAAGGGCATGGCCCTGATCCCGCAGGGCATGGAGGTCGACTTCCTGCGCCGCCAGGTGCTCACCAGCCGCAACATCACCGGCGGTCGCCTGATGAACATCGCGATGGGTGGGCTGGACCTGCAGATCGAGCACCACCTCTTCCCGCGGATGCCCTCGGCGAACCTGCGCAAGGTGCGGCCGATCGTCCGGGAGTTCTGCGCCGAGCGCGGCATCATCTACACCGAGACGAACCTGATCGCCTCCTACCGAGTCATCATCGGCTACCTCAACAAGGTGGGCCTGGGCTACGCGGACCCGTTCGACTGCCCCCTCGCCTCACAGCTGCGCGGCGCGCCCCTGCCCTCCTCGCAGCTGCGGAGCGCACCCCTGGCCTCCTGACGGCGCGCCGCACCTCCCGCGGAGAGGGAGGCGGTATGGTCGCTCCATACGCCTACCCCTTCACGGGCAGTGCAGCCCCGGCTCGGTGGCCGGTCGGTACGGGGCGTCCGTGGAGGCCGATCCGGCCGGGATCACCACCATGTCTTCCACCCCGCGCTGGTCGCCCGGCGACCAGGTGACCTGGACCTACTACACCCCACAGCACCCCACCCGCACCGTCCGCCCCGGCACAGTCGTGCTGGACGATGACCGCGGTGTTGTGGTCTGGATCGCGCCCGGCACCGAGGTGCTGCTGCCCGTGCTGGAATCCGGTGCAGCGTTGCGCCGTGCCGGGGACGAGGGCATGTTCACCGCGCCCCGCATCCAGTCCAAGCAGCTGTGGACCGGCAACGGCATCCTGATGATCGGGCTGCCGGACTCCCCCTACTCGATCTGGCTGTTCTACAAGGACGACGGCTCGCTGGGCTGCTACTACGTGAACCTCGAGACGCCCTACGAGCGCACCGCGGAGGGCATCTGCACCCGGGACCTGGTGCTGGACCTGGTGGTGCTGCCTCGCCGGGACTGGCACTACAAGGACGAGGACGAGCTCGAAGGCGCGGAGCGCACCGGGTACTTCTCCGCCGAGGAGATCGCCTCGATCCGCGCCGCGGGCCACCGGGCCGAACAGCACATCGCCGACTGGACCTACCCCTTCTCGGCGGGCTATGAGTACTTCTTCCCGGATCCGAAGTGGCCGTTGCCCACGCTGCCCGCCCACTACACCTGGGATCTGGACCTGACGCAGCGCTGAGCAGGATTGCTTCAGCACAGGGAGCCGCTTCAGTTCCGAGGCATGCAGGGTCGGTGGCAGGATGGAGCCCATGTCATCCGAGAACCTCACTCGCGACGAGGCCCGCAGCCGTGCCTCGTTCCTCAGCACCGATTCCTACGAGATCCGTCTTGATCTGACCACCGACGAGCGGACATTCCTCACCGAGACGACGATCCGCTTCTCGTCCACCTCCGCCCAAGACACCTTCGTCGACCTCATCGCAGCATCCGTCGAGGAGATCGAGCTCAACGGTGAGCTGCTGTCCGATCCCGCCTCGCACTTCGACGGAGCGAGGGTGCGCCTGCCCGCGCTCCGCGAGGGCGCGAACACCGTGCGGATCCTGGCGACCGGTCGTTACATGAACACCGGTGAGGGCCTGCACCGCTTCGTGGACCCGGTGGACGACGAGGTCTACCTGTACTCGCAGTTCGAGGTCTCCGATGCGCGCCGCATGTTCGCCTGCTTCGAGCAGCCCGATCTCAAGGCCACCTACCAGCTCACGGTCACCGCCCCGGCGCACTGGCGGGTCATCTCCGTCTCCCCCACCCCCGCCTCGACCCCCGCCGGGGAGGGCATCGCCACCTGGGCCTTCGAGCCCACCGAGCGCATCTCCACCTATCTCTTCGCCCTGATCGCCGGGAACTACCAGGGCGGCACCGGGGAGATCACCACCCGCGACGGCCGGACCATCCCGATGGGCGTCTTCGCCCGCGCCTCGCTCGCCGAGCATGTCGACGCCCAGAACGTCATCGACGTGACCAAGGCCGGCATCGACTTCTACGAGGAGGCGTTCGACCAGGACTTCCCGTTCCGCAAGTACGACCAGATCTTCGTGCCGGAGTACAACATGGGGGCGATGGAGAACCCCGGCGCCATCACCTACGTCGAGGCGTACGTCTTCCGCTCCGAGGTTTCCGACGCGGTGCGCGAGCGACGCGACCTCACGATCCTCCACGAGCTGGCTCACATGTGGTTCGGCGATCTGGTCACCATGCGCTGGTGGGACGATCTGTGGCTGAACGAGTCGTTCGCCGAGTACGCCTCCACGCTCGCGAGCGCCGAGGCCACCCGCTGGACCGGCTCCTGGACCACCTTCGCGTTGTCGGAGAAGGGCTGGGCTTACCAGCAGGACCAGCTGCCCTCCACCCATCCGGTGGTGGCCGACATGGTCGACTTCGAAGCCGTCGAGACGAACTTCGACGGGATCACCTACGCCAAGGGCGCCTCGGTGCTGCGCCAGCTGGTCGCCTACGTGGGCCGGGAGGAGTTCTTCGCCGGGGTCCGCGCCTACTTCGCCAAGCACGCCTGGGGGAACACCGAGCTGACGGATCTGCTGGTCGAGCTCGAGGCCACCAGCGGCCGTGACCTCAGCAGCTGGGCCGAGCTGTGGCTCCAGCGCGCCGGGGTGAACACGCTGCGCCCGGTGATCGAACGTGACGCCACCGGTGCCGTGACCCGCTTCGCAATCTCCCAGACCGCTCCGGCGGAGCACCAGACCCTGCGCCCGCACCGCCTGCAGGTGGGCGGCTTCTCGCTCCAGGACGGGGCGCTGGTGCGCACCGAGTCCGTCGAGCTGGACGTGGACGGGGAGCTCACCGAGGTGCCCGCGCTGACCGGGAAGCGCGCCGACCTGTGGCTGCTCAACGATGGTGACCTCACCTATTCGAAGGTGCGCCTCGACGAGAAGTCCCTCGCCGTCGCGATGGAGCACCTGCGCGATCTGGACGACTCCCTGGCACGGACCCTGCTGTGGTCCGCCGCCTGGGACATGGTCCGCGACGGCGAGCTGCCCAGCCGCCGCTACCAGCAGCTGGTCCTCGCGAACCTCACCGGGGAGGACTCCTCCTCGGTGGTGCGCACCCTGCTGCAGCAGCTGGAGACCGTCGCGGGCCCCTATGCCGCCGTCGACCAGCGGGCCCAGCGCACCGAGGCCGCCGCGAGCGCCGTCTGGGAGCTCGCGGTCGCGGCTGAGGCAGGCTCCGATGCCCAGCTGCAGTTCGTCGAGAGCTTCGCGCATCTGGCCCGCACCGAGGAGCACCGCCACACCCTCGAGGGGCTGCTCGGCGGGACGGTCACCCTGCCGGGCCGAGAGATCGACACCGATCTGCGCTGGAAGCTCGTGATCGCCCTCGCGGTGCTGGGCGGGATCGACGTCGCCGGCATCGACGAGCAGCTCGCCGCCGACGACACCCAGTCCGGCCGGAAGCATGCGCTCACCGCGAAGGCGGCGCTGCCCACCGAGGTCTCCAAGGCCAAGGCCTGGCGCCGCACGGTGGAGAAGGACACCCTGGCCAACGAGTCGGTCACCGCGGTGATCCAGGGATTCCGCCGAGTGGTCGACGAGTCGCTGCTGGCCCCCTACCGACAGCGCTACTTCTCGATGATCGACCAGGTGTGGAAGGAGCGCTCGAACGAGATCGCCACCCGCCTCGTGGGCGGCTACTTCCCGCACAGCTATGGCGGTCAGGCCGTGCTCGATGCCGCCGATCAGTGGCTCGCCGATGCCGAGGAAGCCCCCTTCGGGCTGCGCCGCATCATCATCGAGGGCCGCGACACCGTCGCCCGCCAGGAGCGCGTCCGCGCGGCGGACATCGGCTGAGCGACGCGCTGTGAGCCCGCGAACGGCAGGAGCACAGCCCAGCAGACACCGCTGAGCGACGCGCTGTGAGCCCGCGAACGGCAGGAGCACAGCACAAAAGACGCCGCTGAGCGACGCGCTGTGAGCCCGCGAACGGGGCCGGGGCGAGGCGGGTCGGTGACCCACCTCGCCCTGGACTCCTCCAGACTTCTGGCGGCCCGGGCGATATCGTCGAAAGTATGTTGGACGACCCCCTGGATCTCGAACCGCTGCTGACCTCACCCACCACCGATGAGGCGCTGAGCCTGATGGATCAGCTGCTGCGCTGGCTGGCCACCAGCGGCGTCAAGATCGTCGTCATCCTGCTGGCCGCCACGATCGCGAGTCTCCTGGCCGGTTGGCTGCTGCGCCGGTTCTTCCGCACCATGGTCCAGTCCGGATCGAAGCTCTCCACCGTGGCCGGGACCGTGATCAAACGGGATCCACGCTCGCAGAAGGCGGCCCAGGCCCGTCGCGAACAGCGTGCGCACACCCTGTCTAACGTGGCCCGCAACATCGCGCACGTGATGATCTGGGCCGTGGCCTCGGTGATGATCCTCTCCGAGATCGGGGTGAACATCGCCCCGGTCATCGCGAGTCTCGGGGTGGTGGGCTTGGCGGCCGGCATCGGTGCCCAGACCATCATCAAGGACGTGGTCGCGGGCGTGGTGATGCTCTTCGAGGACATCGTCGCCGTCGGCGACTGGGTGGACATCGAGTACGCCGAGGGCACCGTCGAGTCGATCAACCTGCGCGCCACCCAGGTGCGCGGCATCGACGGGGTGCTGTGGACGGTGCGCAACGGCGAGATCATCCGGGTCGGCAACTACGCACGCGGCTTCTCGAATGCCGTGGTGGTGCTCGACATCGACGCTGCGGCGGATGACGACCAGGTGACCACCGTGCTCGAGTCGGTCACCGCCGAGCTGGCCGCGGATCCCGAATTCGAGGACCAGATCCTCGCCGCCGCGAGCATCACCGGCATGCTCGCCGTGGATGCGAACCGCTACCAGCGCCGTGTCGTGATGCAGACCCCTCCCGGTCAGCAGTGGGGCGTGGAGCGAGAGCTGCGCGCCCGGATCCGAGACGGCTTCGCCGCCGCGGACATCGCCTTCGCCATGCCCCGTTTCGTCGAGACCGTCCAGAAGTGACAGCCCGCAGATGACTCCCACCTTCGTGACCCCCAAGACCGGAGAGCGCCAGCTATGACCACCCCGTCCCCCCAGCCCGAGCAGATCAGCTTCTACGAAGCCGTCGGCGGCCATGAGACCTTCGTACGGCTCGTGGACCGCTTCTACGAGGGTGTCGCCGAGGATCCCGAACTGCGTCCGATGTATCCGGAGGAGGACCTCACCGGGGCGCGCCACCGGCTGTGCACCTTCCTCGAGCAGTACTGGGGCGGTCCGAAGACCTACGGCGAGGAGCGCGGCCATCCGCGGCTGCGGATGCGGCACGCCGTCTTCCCGGTCTCCCCCTCGGCCCGCGATGCGTGGCTGCGACATATGCGCGCCGCCCTCGACACCCTGGACCTCGCACCCCTGCACGAGCAGACGCTGTGGGACTACCTGGATCGGGCCGCGCATTCACTGCTCAACACGGTCGACGGCGGCGAGGCACCGGCGGCCGGGCAGACCGTCCCCGATCAGCTGAGCTGAGCTGGGCTCAGTCGCGGAAGCGCAGCGGTTCGCCGGAGAACTGCTGGAGCTGGTCGCGGGTCTCCTGCTCCAGGCGGACGGGCGCGCCGGACTCGGCGTCGACCAGCACCACCACGGTGCGTGCCCGGGCGTAGGGAGTCCTTGCGTCGGGATCGTCGCGGGTGAGCACGAGGTAGTCGACGCTGAGGCTGGCTCCACCGATCCGGGAGAGCCACAGCCGCACCACCACGCCGTCGCGGCGATGGCCGAGCGGCCGCGCGTATTCGATCCGCTGCGAGGCGATGACCGTGCTGACCGCCGCCCCGGCCCCGCCGACCGGAAGCGCTGCCGGCGGCTGCGGCGCACCGAGCTCGACCTGTTCGGCTGGCGGCTGCCAGAAGGCGGCGATGCGCGCCTCCTCGAGCAGGCGCACCACCGCGGCGTTGTTCACGTGGCCGTAGGCATCGAGGTCCGTCCAGCGGACCGCGACCGGGATATCCAGGGGCTGCGGCTCTCCCGGCGTGAGATCGGGTGCATCGGCGAGGGAATGAGGTGCCATGGTTCTCATCGTAGGCGTCATCGCCAGTACGATCGGCCGCATGACCTCTGCGCACACCGACCCCTCGAAGATCGCCGCCGGTCTCGTGGATCTGCTGGATCTGCGCGAGAGCGCCCCCTTCGGCGAGTTCTCGACGACGGCTACCGTCGCCGCATATCAGGGTGATTCCTCCCCTCATCCCGGCGGGCACGTCTTCGGCGGGCAGGTGATGGGCCAGGCCGTCACGGCGGTGGGCCGCACGGTCTCCCCCGATCGCCGCATCCACTCGATGTACTCCTACTTCCTCGCCCCGGGCGATCCCTCGCATCCGATCCGCTTCCAGGTCGATGCGCTGCGCGATGGCGGCTCGTTCTCCGTGCGCCGG
Organism: Brachybacterium sp. AOP24-D1-21; assembly: GCF_052378665.1. Taxonomy (NCBI): domain Bacteria; kingdom Bacillati; phylum Actinomycetota; class Actinomycetes; order Micrococcales; family Dermabacteraceae; genus Brachybacterium; species Brachybacterium sp. AOP24-D1-21. The sequence goes on along the minus strand of NZ_JBQSXX010000001.1, from coordinate 3,143,559 downwards.
GTGCTGGCCACCCAGCCCGGCAAGGAGGCTGATGAGGAGGAGCGCACGATCCTCGCGATGACGGCGTCGTTCCAGGAGGACCAGGACGGGCTCGAGCATCAGGAGCGCGCCCCCGAGGCGCCGGATCCCGAGGGGCTGCCGACCACCGCCGAGGTGCTCGACGGGATCGATCATCCGGTGGCGCGCTTCTGGGCCACCCAGCGCCCGATCGACATCCGTCACGTCACCGATCCGATCTATCTGCGCCCGGATGCGGCAGGTGCGGAGTCGCAGATGGTGTGGATGCGCATGCTCGCCCCGATCGAGGCGGAACCGCTCACGCATGATGCGATCCTCGCCTTCGCGAGCGACTACACGCCCTTCGAGCCGATCCTGCGCCGTCAGGGGCTGAGCTGGATGACGCCCGGCCTGAAGATGGCGACGATCAACCACGCCATCTGGTGGCACAAGCACGTCGACACCAACGACTGGCTGCTCTACGTCCAGCGCTCCCCCTCCGCGAGCGGCGGGCGCGGCCTGACCCACGGCCAGCTCTTCGACCGCAGCGGTGACCTGGTCGCGACCGTCACCCAGGAGGGCATGATCCGGGCCAAGCAGGCCCGCTGACCAGCGGGTGCTTGCTGGCAGGCGCTGACCGGCGGGCGCTGAACGGCGGGTGCTGTCCGGCGGGCGCTGAGGAGCAGCGCCAGCAGCACCCGGATCCAGCGGCCGGGAGCGTTCCACCGCTCAGCGGTCGTGGAACTCGAGTGCGTCCTGGAGCCACCGGCCGAGGGCCATGTCCTCGGCCAGGGCGCGGGGCTCGACGTCGATCCAGCCCTCCCCCATCGACCGTTGCGTCCCCATCACCGCCTGCCGGGCACCATCCTGCGTCAGCAGCTCGGTGTGGCGCGTGGGCTCGACCCTGACCAGCAGCGAGCCGTCACCTCCGACGGAGACCAGCATCGCGTCCTCGAGCATGACGGCTCTGCCGCCGAACATCGAGACTTCTCGGACAGCTCGCCCGGGCGGGAGCAGGCTGCGGATCCGATTCAGGAGCGCCTCCTGAGAGGGGTGGGCGACAGTGGCCATGGGATCCCTCCCTCGATGCACGCGGATGGTCGGTCTTGAGTCTTCCTCACCGGAGCCGGTCTGTCACGGCCCGGCCGCGGTGACGACGTCCCGAGCGGCGCGCTCCGGATCGTCGGCGTCCATCAGGCCCCGCACCAGCGCGATCCCGGCGATCCCTGTCCGTGCGAGCGCCGGGACGTCCTCGACGGTGATGCCGCCGATCGCGACGATGGGGAGCCTGGTCGCCGCCACGAGGCTCCGGTAGCCGGCCAGGCCGAGGGGAGCACGACCGGAGTCCTTCGTCGGTGTGGGCCGGAACGGTCCGGCGCCGACGTAGTCCAGCAGCTCATGGAGTTCCTCCGCCCGGCGGACCGTCTCCAGCGTCCCCGTGGTCAGGCCGATGATCGCCTCCGGGCCCAGCATCGCGCGTGCCGCGGCGACTGGGAGATCGTCCTGCCCCAGATGCACGCCGTGCACCGCGGCGCCCCTGCGGCGTGCGGCGAAGGCGACGTCGGCGCGGTCATCGACCAGCACCTGGGCGGCGGGCCGCGCCTCGTGCACGGCGGCGGCGACGGCGCAGGTCAGCTCCAGCAGCTCGGTGGTCGTGGCGTCCTTGGCCCGGACCTGGATCACCCCGGCACCGCCCGCGGCGGCAGCCGCCGCGGCCTCGACCGTGCGCCGGCCAGTCCCCGAGGTCACCAGATAGCAGCGCAGATCCAGGGTCATCGTCCCACCTCGTCCAGTGCGTCCAGCAGATGCATGCGGAAGGAGCCCGGCCGGGTGGAGCAGCGCTCGGCCGTCTCTCCTGCGAGGGCCATCCAGGTCGTCGCGGCGAGCGCGGCCGTGAAGGCGTCGGGTTCGACGGCCCGGCAGGTCGCGGTCAGCGCGGCGAGCAGGCACCCGGTGCCGGTGACCCGTGTCAGCAGCTCGCTCCCCCTCGCCAGGCGGGTCCGCCGGTCGCCGCAGAGCACGAGATCGGCGGGGCCCGAGACCGCGACGGCGCCGCCGGTGTGCGCTGCGATCTGCATAGCGGCGTCCTCGGCGCTCCCGGGATCCGTCTGGGAGTCCGCGCCGCGCCCGCCACGCCCGGTTCCGGCCAGGGCGAGCACCTCGGAAGCGTTCCCTCGCACCACGGAGGGGTGGGAGTCGAGCAGGGTGCGCGCGAGCGCGGTCCGCACCGGGGCGATCCCGATCGCGGTCGGGTCCAGCACCCAGGGGCGGGCATCCCGCACGGCGGCGGCGACGGTCGCCGGGATGCCGTCCATCGCGTCGGTGCTGAGGGTGCCCAGGTTGATCACGAGCGCATCGGCCAGCGTCGTGAGGGTGGGGGCCTCTTGGAGGGTCTCGGTCATCATGGGGCGTGCGCCGGCGGCGAGCAGCCCGTCGGCGACGATCCCCATGGAGACCGTCGCGGTGAGGCAGTGCACCAGCGGCTGGCGCCGGCGGACGGCAGCGAGCACGTGCGCCACCGGGGCGAGGTCCGGGTCCGTCGGGCTCATCGTGCTCCCTCCGTCGTCTGCACCGGCCCGTGCTCGCGGACCCCGTCGGCAACGGTATCGATGTCAGCGTCGACGTCCCGTGGGGAGAGTCGGGGCCCGAGCGCGGCACCGAGCACGAGGAGCCCGCCGCCCAGACTGATCAGCGCCATCACCGACCCGTGACGCCCGAGCAGCGCCTCGAGCCACGGCAGGTAGAAGGGGTAGAGCGCGGGAAGGACGAGGGAGAGGCTGTAGCCCATGCCGTAGCCGGTGGAGCGCACCTCGGTCGGGAACCGCTCGGAGAGGTACGCCGAGACCGGGCCGTAGGCAGAGACGGTGATGACCTGCAGCACGGCCGCGAGCACTGCCGCTCGGCCGAAGGACTGCGAGGTGACTGCGAGCCACCACACGAGCGGGCCGGCCACCGCAGCGACCAGTCCCCAGGCCATGAACAGGGTGCGTCGACCGGTTCGGGTCGACAGGTGACCGGCGAGCGCCATCACGACCGCTTGGGCGATGGAGGCGATCCCGATCGCCATCGAGACGCCGGTCGCGGGCAGTCCGGTGTCGGTCCCCAGTCGGCCGGTCAGCAGCAGCACCGTGGTGTTGGTGAGCAGCCAGAGCCCCGTCATGAGGAGGAAGACCTGCCAGAACGACGAGGCCCAGCGGCCGGTGAGCAGATCCCGCAGGCCCGCTCGTGGGCGCACCGACGTGGTCCGGGCCCGTCGGTGGAAGACCGGGGCGTCGGTGACCTGGCGGCTGTAGTAGATCAGCATGCCGATCGAGGCCAGTGCTCCGAGCACGAAGAGCAGCCTCCACCCCCACGCCGCGTAGGCATCGGGGCCCAGCATCATCAGCAGCATCGCCACCGAGAAGGCGATGCTCGCCTGCGCCCACGGCGCCATCGAGAGGATCAATCCGCTCATGAGGCCGCGCCGTCGGGGCCGGGACCATTCCATGGCGAGCGGGATGGCAGCCGAGTACTCCCCCGCCACGAAGATTCCGCCGAGGAACCTCAGCGCGAGGATGAGGGCGATCGTCCCCGCACCGAGGATCTCGTGGGTGGGCGTCATGGCGATCGCCAGCGCACAGGCGGCGGTTCCGGCGATCGCGACCCGGGTGGTGCGGGTGCGCCCGAGACGATCCGAGATGCGCCCGAACACGATCCCGCCGACGGGCCGCCCGAACAGCATCGCGACGACGATCAGGGACCCCGTCGAAGCTGCTGCCGCGGGCCCGGCGAGCACGACCATCGCCGGGGCCAGCGCGGTCAGCGGCAGGAAGACGTGGATGTTGTCCACCCAGTTGCCCACGACGCCGGCGCGCAGGGCGGCCCGGCCGGCCGGGGGGAGGCGCTCATCGGTGGTCGCGATCGGGGTCCCCGGCAGCATATGGGTCCCGCTCACAGCGCCCCCTCCAGGATCGTCTCGTGCTGGTCCGCTGGAACCGGTGCCGCCAGGCGCAGCGCCTGGTCGAAGAACTCCAGCTCATGCCGGCTGGCGAGGAGATAGGCACGGACCGCTGCGGAGCGGACCGCTGGGGAGGCTGTGGCGAGCTCCCGTTCGACCTGCTCCAGTGCTCCTTGCGTGGCGATGACGAAGCCCGGGTCACGGTAGGTGTCGAGCCAGTCCGCATAGGGGTGATCGCTCGGGACGGAGGGCAGTGTGGCCCCCGTCTGCGCGTACAGCCAGTAGCAGGGCAGCACGGCGGCGGTTCCCACAGCACGCTCCTCCCCGAGGGTGGTGGCCAGCAGGAAGTCGGTGTAGGCGCTGGTCACCGGGGAGACCCCGATCTCCTCCTGCTCACCGAGCCGGCCACGGTGCAGCGCGGACTCGACGGTGAGGCAGCTGCTCGCACCGCGGGCCCAGAACACCTGGGCCACGACATCGGTCGAAGCGGCCGAGAGCGCCGCGAGCGCGCGGGAGTAGCGACGCAGGTACAGCGAGTCCTGGGCGAGGTAGAACGCGAAAGCGTTCGGGGGCAGACTGCCGTCGACCAGCTGACGGACGAGGTCGGACTCCGCGATGTTGCGAGCGATGGGCTCCCCCGCAGCCCACAGCGCCTGCGTCCATGGCCCGGCCGGGGCGACGGCAGGCTCGATCCGCGCCGCTGCCGGGAGCGCGGCACCGAGCGCCGAAAGGATCTGGTCCGGGGAGTCGAGGATGGGTGGGACAGCTCCCGGACCGAGCCAGGGGGTGGATTCCCCGGCGGCCTGCAGACGGCGGGCGCGGTGGGAGTGGTCCACCGGACCGTGGCCGCTCCCGACCCGCAGCGCCTCCCCGTGGGAGATGGCCTCATGCAGCCACTGGGTGGACCAGGCGAGCGCCTCCTGCGGCGACTCCCCGCTGCCCAATCGGGTGGCGAGCGCCGAAGCGAGGGAGCATCCGGTGCCGTGGGTGCTGGTCGAGCTCACCCGCGTCGAGGGGACCGGGAGGCAGATGCCGTCGGGGCCCACCCAGGTGTTCGTCACCGTCGCGGAGTCCAGATGTCCGGTCTTCACCACGACGGCGACACCTGTCCGTGCGGCCCATCCTCGGGCCTGCTCGAGGGCGGCCCGCTCATCACGGGCGCGCTCGCTCCCCGTCAGGCGTGCGAGCTCCTCGATGTTCGGGGTCACGACGGTGGCGCGCGAGCAGAAGGTGATCATGGCCTGCTCTGCGTCCGGCGCCAGGAGGCTGTCACCACTGGTCGCGACCATCACCGGATCGACGACGAGGATCTGCGGGGGATGCTCGTCGAGCCACTCGGAGACCGTCGCGATGAGCGCGGCAGTGCCGAGCATGCCGGTCTTGACCGCATCGATCACCACATCGTCGCTGACCGCGCGGAGCTGCCGGTCCAGGAACGGGGCCGGCGGGACGTGGATCTCCCGCACGCCGCGGGTGTTCTGGGCGACGAGCGCGGTGACCACGCTCATGCCGTAACCGCCTGCGGCGGTGATGGATTTGAGATCCGCGGCGGTGCCGGCTCCCCCGGAGGGGTCCGTGCCGGCGATCGAGAGCACACGGGGAATTCGGGCAGGGTACGACGGAGCCATGGAGGACATCCCTTCGCTAGTACGAACTAGATCAGGTTCCACGGGTGTGATCTCAGCGTCGTACGACGCACCCCGTGTCCGCGGCCGAGTATAGACCCAGCTCTCGCTTCAGATCTCCGTGCAGCCCTCGCCGCTCCGTCGAGCCCTGCTCAGCCCATCGCCTCCCGGGCGGCCTGCTGCGCCTCGGGGAGCGCCTCGGCGGCGGTGGCCTCGCCACGGAAGATCTTCGCGATGCCCTGCAGAGCGGTGCCGGTGGCGATCGCCGAACGATCCCCCGTCTCGGGGCGCGCCGCGGACTCGGGCGCCTCGATCACCGAGACGTCCACCCCGGCCTCCGCCCAGCTCTCCTCCCAGGCGCCGCGCAGATCGCGATGGGCCGGGATGCCCAGGCGGTTCTCCGCGAGCACGCGCTGGCCGTCCGCGCCACCGAGCCAGTTCAGCAGCTCGGCGATCGCTGCGGCCCGCTCATCCTTCTTCGCCTCGACGCCGACGGCGGCGATCGCGTGGACCAGCGGGCGGGGGCCCTGGGAGCCGGCGACGACGGGATGGATGCCCCAGTCGAAGCTGCCACCGATCTCCTCGGCCAGGGTGTGCAGATCGTAGGTGCCCGTCTGCAGCAGACCGAGCTTGCCCTGGAGGAAGAGGTTCCGACACAGCGTCGGGTCCGCGGTGGTCTCCGACCCCGCCGGGCCGAGGTGCGAAGAGGCGAGATCGGCGAGGTACTGGACCGCAGCGGTGCCCGCGTCGGAGGCGAAGGACATCGTCCCGTCCTCGTCCTGCCAGCTGCCGCCCTGAGCAGCGATGAACGGTCCCAGCACCGCAGTACGGTCGGGATGCGCACTGAAGCCGAACGTCGCCCGGGTGCCGGGGTCGAAGCCCTCGTCCCCGGGGTGGCGGCCCTCCCCGTCGACGGTGATCGCGCGGGAGAGGTCCCGCAGCGGGTCCGTCGGCGCGCCGGGGTCGAAGCTCAGCGCGGTCGCGTCACCCTTGGCCGCGGCGACCAGGCCCTCGTGCGCGACCAGGATGCTCTGCTCCCAGAGCTGGGGAACACCCCACAGCCCGTCCTCGAGCCGATAGAGGTCCGTCGCGACGCCCTCCCACCGGGAGGAGGTCTCGCCGACGATCTCGCCGATCTCGAGCAGCCGCCCGCTGGCATGAGCCTGGGCGAGGTTCGCGGTGTTCATCCACAGCACGTCGGGCAGGTTCTTCGCCGCCACGTCCAAGGGCAGCTGGGTCCAGTAGTCATCCCAGCCGAGCACCTCTACCTCGACCGCGATCCCGGTGCTGTCGGTGAACTCCGCGAGGGATTCCTCGTACGCCGCCGCTGCCGCCTCGCTCCACACCCGCATCCGCAGCGTGTCGCCGTCCTCGAGCTCGACGGACCGATCCGAGGAGCAGCCGCTGAGCGCCCCGGCCCCGGCCAGTCCCATCGCAGCGGTGGTGAGCAGGAGCTGGCGGCGGGTCGGCACGGGGTCGGGGCCTTTCAGTGGTGGTGCGGCGGGTCGCTCAGGCGGTGGCGACCAGCCCGAGCTCGGCGCGGGAGGCCAGCACCGGGTGCTGCGGCGTGACCCGCACGGTGTAGCCCACCTCGCCGGGAGCGGCGAGCGCGAAGCGTGCGGCCCAGCGGCCGTCGTCCCCGCGCTGCAGAGGGATCAGCTGAGGATCGATGATCTCATCATCCGCGCCGATCTCACCGAGCACCGCCTCGATCAGCACGTCCGTGTCGCGAAGGCCGCCCAGCTCGACGTCTGCCACCAGCGTGACCTCGGCGCCGGTGGAGACCGTCGACCCGTCGGTGCCCTCGAGGGTCACCCCGCTCACGGCGATCGCAGACCAGGCCTGCTGCACTGCGGCCTTCCACTCGGTGAACTCGCCGGCCAGCGCCGGATCCGAGGCGAAGGCGGACGCAGCCCGGGCGGCAGGCAGATAGAGGTCGGTGACGTAGTCACGCACCATGCGTGCCGCGACGATCTGCGGGGCGACCTTGACCAGCGAGGAGCGGACCTTGGTCATCCAGCCACGCTGCATGCCGCGCGCGTCACGCTCGTAGAACAGCGGGACGATCGACTGCTCGAGGATCTCGTAGAGGGCCTCGGCCTCGATCCGGTTGCGCTCGGACTGGTCGGGGACCTCCGCGGTGGGGATGGTCCATCCCGCCTCGTCGTCCTTCATCTCGTCCCACCAGCCGTCGGACACCGAGAAGGTGAGCCCGCCGTTGAGGACGGCCTTCATGCCGGAGGTGCCGGAGGCCTCCTCCGGTCGGACCGGGTTGTTCAGCCACACGTCCGAGCCGGCGATCAGCACCGAGGCCATGCGGATGTCGTAGTCGGGCAGGAAGGCGATGCGATGGCGCACGCCGTGGTCATCGGCGAACTGCACCAGCTGCTGGAGGAACTCCTTGCCGGGGCGGTCGGCCGGGTGCGACTTGCCCGCCACCACGATCTGGACCGGACGCGACTCGTCCAGCAGGATCTTCTTGAGACGCTCAGGGTCCGAGAGCATCAGCGTGAGGCGCTTGTAGGTCGAGACGCGGCGGGCGAAGCCGATGGTCAGGGCGTTGGGATCCAGGATGTGCTCGGTCCAGGCGAGCTCTGCCTCGTCGGCACCGCGGCGCAGCCACGACTCCTTGACGTGATCCCGAGCCATCGTCACGAGATCCGCGCGCAGCGCGTTGCGGGTCTCGGTGAGCTCATGGTCGGTGAGGGTCGCCAGGGCGCTCCAGTCGCTCAGCGAGGAGATGTCGACGTCGCCGAGCGCCTTCTTGTACAGGTCATCCATGTGCGCCGAGGTCCAGGTGCGGCGGTGCACGCCGTTGGTGACCGAGCCGATCGGCACCTCGGGCACGTCGAAGCCCGGGTAGAGGTCCTGGAACATGCCGCGGGAGACCGCGCCGTGGAGCTTCGCGACGCCGTTGGCGCGCTGGGCGATGCGGAATCCGAGCTGGGCCATGTTGAACACGTCCCCGCCCTTCTCGATCCCGAGGGCGAGTGCGGCTTCGACGGGCAGCGAGGGGATCAGGCGGGACAGGCCCGTCTCGTCGGCGTCGAGGTAGCTGCGCAGCCGGGAGGCGTCGAAGCGGTCGATGCCGGCCGGCACCGGGGTGTGGGTGGTGAACACGGTGCCCGCCCGCACTTCGGCCACGGCCTCGGAGAAGCTGGCCCCGGCGTCGATCCGGCGGCCTACACGCTCGAGGCCAGAGAAGCCCGCGTGGCCCTCGTTGAGGTGGAACACGGTGGGTGCCGGAGCTCCGGTCGCCTGGGCGTACGCCTCGACGGCGCGGACGCCGCCGATCCCCAGCACGATCTCCTGGACGATGCGGTGCTCGTGGTCGCCGCCGTAGAGCCGGTCGGTGATCTGGCGGGCATCCTCGTCGTTGGTCTCGAGGTTGGTGTCGAGCAGAAGCAGGGGGACCCGGCCCACCTGCGCCTTCCAGACGGCGATGGCGACCTCACGGCCGCCCGGCATCGTGACCGAGACGGTCAGCTGCTCTCCGGCGGAAGTGAGCACGGGAGAGATGGGCAGCTGCTCGGGATCGTTGTGATGGTAGTTCTCCTGCTGCCACCCGCTGGGGTCCAGCGACTGGGAGAAGTAGCCCCACTGGTAGAGCAGGCCGATGGCCACCAGCGGCACCCCGAGGTCCGAGGCGGACTTCAGGTGGTCACCGGCGAGGATGCCGAGGCCCCCGGAGTAGATCGGCAGGGTCGGGGTGATCCCGAACTCCATGGAGAAATATGCGATCGAGGAGCCGTCACCGGCGCCCTGTGCCCCGGGGACGGTGCGCTGGAACCAGCGACCGGAGTCGAGGTAGGTGCGCAGGTCACCAGCCTCAGAACGCATCTGCGCGAGGAACGTCTCGTCGCGGGCCGCCTCGGCCAGACGCCCCGCCGGGACCCGGGAGAGCATCGCGATCGGGTTCTCCCCGCTGGCGGCGAACACCTGCGGGTCGAGCGAGCGGAACAGGTCGACGGTCTGACGGCGCCAGGTCCAGCGCAGGTTCAGCGCGAGGTCGCGCAGAGGCTCGAGGACGCTGGGGAGGTCGGAGGAGACCGTGATCGTGGAGATCGGCTTCATGGCACCACGGTACCCGAGGACGTTGACAGGTCTTGCACATTTCTTGCGCTTCGGACGACGATGTTCTGCCCGCATTTTCCGCCGCCCTACCAGGGGAGATGCCCGATTGCCAGATCGTCCGACACGCAGAACTCCCTCGCTGTGCAACATTCTTGCAAGAGCTTTCCTCCCGGTGGGGCCGCCCGTTCCCGCGCCGACAGCGGCATTCGCCCCTCACCGGCGTCACTGCCTGCGACAATGGTGCGGCACCGTGGGGGACGGTGCCCCGACGACGAGAGCAGAACGCACGGAGGCGCCCGATGGGGAGCGACATACGGACCGGGGAGATGCCCGCGATCCCGGAGGACACCATCGACCTCGGAGAGCGCCTCGATCCGACGCGCACGCTGCTGCGGCGAGCAGCCGGTGGGGATCAGCGTGCCGCGGCCGCACTGGTGGACGTGCTCGGGCCCCGCATCCACGGCCTCTCCGTGCATGTGACGGGCTCCTCGGCGCGGGCGGAGAAGCTCGCCGTGACGGTGCTGCGCTCCTGCCTTCGAGAGGCCGGCGATCTCGCCGCGAGCGGGCTGCCGGGCGAGGCGGCGGTGCTGGACCGGGCCCGACGGGCCGCAGTGGCCACCAACCCCAGCGGTGACGTGCGCTCCCTGGTCGCACCGGACCTGGTCAACGACCGCACCCGCGACCGACGGGAGGTGGAGGTGCTGCGCGTGCTGCTGGAGCTGCCGCCGGCACATCGTGCGCTGGTCGAATCCGCCGCCCAGGGGCGGTTCTCCTACACGGGGCAGCCTCGCCAGCAGAACGCCGTGATCCTCTCCCAGGCACTGGATCAGCTGGTCCCCTTCGGCGGTCCGCCCGATGTGGAGACTCGAGCGCTGGCCGCACTCGATGCCCTGGCCCTCGCCGAGGAGGGTGAGCGGCTCCGACTGCGCGAGCTGACCCGGTATCCGGAGACGGCAGGGATTCATCGCCATGCCATCGAGGCCGCGGCGCGTCTCGCGCTGCTGACCACGGTCCCGCCGTCTCGCGATCTGCGCCTCGCCGTGCTCGAGGGCTTCGGTGCAGTGCGGACCGATGGCGCCCGCTCGAGTCCGCTCTCGGCCCGTCCTGCAGGCGCCGCAGAGCCCGAGCCCAGCTATCGGGGCGACTACGCCACTCCGGTGCTCGGAACCGACTCGCAGCGTCGGATGGTCGGCCCGCCGGCGATGGCGGGCGGACGCCACTCCAGCGCCGTGGAGCCACAGGACGGCTCGTCGATGGCCGCCAGCAGCGAGGCGGCTCTGCCGACGGGCGCTCCGGAGGGCGCCTCGTCCCCCGCCTTCTCCTTCCGCGCCACCGATGAGAAGCAGCGTTCGCGTCGCGACCGCCGGCGCGAGAAGCGGCGCGCCGCGCAGGGGCGCCGCGGCGTCCCGTGGTTCTCCCGCACCGTCGCAGCAGCTGCAGTGGCCGCGTTGCTGGTGCTCGGCTATCTGCTGTCGGATGTCCACCATCAGCTCGAGGAGTCCGAGCGCCTCGCCTCAGCCTGGGCGAACCACACCATGACCGCCGGCGCCCAGCTGGTCCCCGGAGTCAGCGACAACGGGACCTGGCGCGCGGTCATCACCGAGGACGGCATCTCACTGCGCGCCGAAGGGGTCGTGGGCTGGGAGGACGAGGTCCTCGAGCTCTGGGGCGAGACCGATGGGGTGCAGCGCAGTCTGGGGGTGCTTGATCTCGCCGACGACGGCTCTATCAGGTTCACCACCGAGGAGAGCGATGAGCGTCTCTTCGTGACCCGCGAGATGCCCCCTGGGAATGAGTCCGGGACACCCTCCGAGCGTGTGGTGGCGAGCCTGGACCCCGCCGTCTCCGGGGTCTGATCCTTCTGAGCATGACGCCGCCCCGCTCGCGATGGCGAGCGGGGCGGCGTGTCGTGCGGGCGCGTCCGGCAGATCGTCTGTCTCAGTCGCGGGTCAGGCGGCGGTAGGTCACGCGGTGGGGACGTGCGGCGTCCTCGCCGAGGCGCTCGACCTTATTGGTCTGGTACGACTCGAAGTTACCCTCGAACCAGTACCAGTTCGCCGGGTTCTCCTCGGTGCCCTCATAGGCCAGGATGTGGGTCGCGACCCGGTCCAGGAACCAGCGGTCGTGGGAGACGACCACGGCGCAGCCGGGGAACTCGAGCAGCGCGTTCTCGAGCGAGCCGAGGGTCTGCACGTCCAGGTCGTTCGTGGGCTCATCGAGAAGCAGCACGTTGCCGCCCTGCTTGAGGGTCAGCGCGAGGTTCAGGCGGTTGCGCTCACCGCCGGAGAGGATCCCCGCCTTCTTCTGCTGGTCCGGGCCCTTGAAGCCGAACTGGCTGACGTAGGCGCGTGAGGGGATCTCGACCTTGCCGACCTGGATGTAGTCCAGCCCGTCGGAGACGACCTCCCAGAGATTCTTCTCCGGGTCGATGTTCTCGCGGTTCTGGTCGACGTAGCTGATCTTGACGGACTTGCCGATCTTCAGCTCGCCGTCGTCCAGCGGCTCGAGGCCCACCATGGTCTTGAAGAGCGTGGTCTTGCCGACGCCGTTGGGGCCGATGACGCCGACGATGCCGTTGGGCGGCAGGGTGAAGGAGAGCCCGTCGATGAGCACGCGCTCCCCGAAGCCCTTCTTGAGATCCTTGGCGTCGATGACCTGGTTGCCCAGCCGCGGGCCAGGCGGGATGGTGATCTCCTCGAAGTCGAGCTTGCGGGTGCGCTCGGCCTCGGTGGCCATCTCCTCGTAGCGGGCCAGTCGGGCCTTGGACTTCGCCTGGCGGCCCTTGGCGTTGGACCGCACCCACTCCAGCTCCTCCTTGAGGCGCTTGGCGAGCTTCTGGTCCTTCTTGCCCTGGACGTTGAGGCGCTCTTCCTTCTTCTCCAGGTAGGTGGAGTAGTTGCCCTCGTAGGGGTACAGGTGACCGCGGTCGACCTCCGCGATCCACTGGGCCACGTGGTCCAGGAAGTACCGGTCGTGGGTGACGGCGATGACGGCGCCCTCGTACTGCTTGAGGTGCTGCTCGAGCCAGAGCACGCTCTCGGCGTCGAGGTGGTTGGTGGGCTCGTCCAGCAGCAGCAGGTCGGGCTTCTCCAGCAGCAGCTTGCACAGCGCCACGCGACGGCGCTCACCACCGGAGAGGTGGGTGACCTTCTCGTCGCCGGGCGGGCAGCGCAGGGCGTCCATCGCCTGCTCGAGCTGGGAGTCGAGGTCCCAGCCGTTGGCGGCGTCGATGTCGGTCTGGAGCTTGCCCATCTCCTCCAGCAGCGCGTCGAAGTCGGCGTCGGGCTCCGCCATCTCCTCGCCGATGGCGTTGAAGCGCTGGACCTTCTGGAACAGCTCGCCCATGCCTTCCTGGACGTTCTCCAGGACGGTCTTGGACTCGTCCAGCGGCGGCTCCTGCAGCAGGATTCCGACGCTGTAGCCCGGGGAGAGCTTCGCCTCGCCGTTGGAGGGCTGGTCCAGCCCCGCCATGATCTTCAGGATCGTGGACTTGCCGGCGCCGTTGGGGCCGACCATGCCGATCTTCGCACCGGGGTAGAAGCTCATGGAGACGTCATCGAGGATGACCTTCTCGCCCACGGCCTTCCGGGCTTTGTACATGGAGTAGATGAATTCAGCCAACTCGTGTTCCTGTTCGGAGAGGGGTTCTGGGGATTCTCACCGGCGCGCCGCAGAGCGGTGCCGCACGGGATGTGTCGCACTGCCCGACTCTACCCGCATCCGGGCCTCTGACCCCCGATGGCGGGGCCGAGATTGACGCGTGCCACCCATATCGCCCGTGCGGCGCCGGATCGGTCCCCATTGCGTGCGGGTCGCACGCGCTCAGTCCAGTCGAACAGTGCAGTCGAGCAGTCCGGGCGGAAGAGCTCAGCCCAGTCGGAAGCGCTCGGTCCAAGCGCTCAGTCCAGCGGGACGCCGCGTTCGGCGAGCAGCCGGCGTGCCGTCACCGCGCCGTGCTCGGTCCCCTCGGGGTGCACATCGCCGTTGCGGGGCCAGAAGTGGGCGTCGATGCCGCGTTCCTTCGCGGCGTCCACGTTCTCCTGGCGGTCGTCGAAGTAGATGACGGCCGAGGGGATGGACACTCCCCCGGTCTCGTGGGCGAGGACGTCGAGCATCACCTCGTAGATCTCGCGTTCCGGCTTGGCCGCTCGCTCCTCGCCGGAGACAACGGCGAGGGTGAACGCCTCGAACCAGTCCGCACGGCGCACCTCCTCCGCGAAGGACACCGACGCGTTGGACAGCAGGGCCAGGCGCACCTCGTTGCGGGCGAGATCGTGGATCAGCGACCTCGACTCGGGGTCCATCCGCAGGAAGTAGCGGTTGTCCGCCTTCTGCAGCTCGGCGATCTCGTCCTCGGAGAGCTCCTCGACCCCGACGGCGGCGGCCACTGCGGCCCAGTACTCGGCGAGGGTGGTGTCCCCGCGGTCGTAGGCACCCCGTTCACGCCACAGCGCCTCCTCGAGGACCGACGGCTCGCCGCCGAGCAGCTCATGCAGGTCCGGCACCGGGTCATGCCCGGCGCTCAGCACACCCCCGTAGTCGAACACCACTGTCGGCTTCGGCGGAGTGCGGCGTCGATTGCGCTTGCTCATTCGTTGTTCACGTCCTCACAGGTGGGCAGGCCTTCGGCGCTGCCGGTCTCGGCAATGGTCTCGGTGGCGTCGAGCGCGTCCTCGAAGTCCGTCACGGCGACGACCTCGAGCCCTTCGGGTTCGTAGCCGACGACCTCGTCGCAGTTGGCGCTCGGCGCGAGGAAGAACTCGGCGTCGGACTCGTCGGCGCCCACCATCTTCTGGCGGATCCCTCCGATGGGGCCGACCGCGCCGTCCACGGCGATGGTCCCGGTGCCGGCGATCTGGTGGCCGCCGGTCAGGGCGCCGGGGGTGAGCTCGTCATAGACGGACAGCGAAAAGATCATTCCGGCGCTGGGTCCGCCGATGTCCCCGACCGCGATCTGGACGTCCATCGGGAACTCATAGCCTGCGGCGAGCACCACGCCCATCCGGGGTGATCCGTCGGCCATCTCGGAGGGGACCTCGAGGTCCAGCTCCTCACCGGCGCGCCGCACCCGCATCGGGACCGTCCCACCCTCGGGCGTGGCCCGGATCAGCTCGCGGTAGCCCTCGAGGGAGCTCGCCGTCTCGCCGCCGACGGAGACGATCACGTCCCCGCCCTCCAGGGTGCCGTCGGCCGGCGCCCCCTCCTCGACTCCCGCGATCATCACCACGGACTCGTACTCGAGTCCGAGCTCGTCCAGCGCCACGGCGACCGCACCCTGCTGGGAGGTGCTCATCGCGGCGGTGTTGTTCAGCACGGTCTGCTCGCGGGTCTGCCCCTCGGGGAACACCGCCTCCTTGGGCAGCACCATCTTGGAGCGGTCGAACCAGGCGGCGACGACCTCCACCGGAGTCACCCGGTATCCCGGCCCGCCGTCGACGGAGACCGTGGTCATCATCAGCGCGCCATCGGTCGGATGGGTCTCCGCCCCGTCGATGACCAGGATCTGCTCGCCGTCGTACTCGCCGAGCACATCGATCGCGGGCCCCGGACGCTCGATGACATAGGGCACCGGGATGAAGGAGCCGCCCAGGATCATCACGCACAGCAGCAGCAGCGAGACCAGCGCCAGCACCGGGCGTGCGAGCTGCGCGTCGTCGACGGACCGGGCGAGCAGCTTGCGCACCCTGCGGGCGGGCGACGGGGCGGTGGGGTCTTCTGTCACCCCGACATTGTGCCCCACCGTCCGCATGCTCCTCGCGGCGCGCGGAGCGACGATCAGGCGCGGTCGGTAGGCTGGGGACCCACGCACAGCTGGAGGTGGCCATGAGTGATTCCCCGATCCCGGGTGGACCCGGTGATATGGACGAGGAGGCGCTGAAGCGCTTCCTGAAAGAGACGTTCGGAGACGCCCTCCCCGAGGGTGCCCTGGACGGGTTGGACCTCTCTGCGCTCGCGCAGCAGGCCGATCTCCCCCAGGACCCCGCCCAGCTGCGGGCGGCTGCCGCCCAGATGCAGCACATGTTCGCCGCACAGGGCGATGACCCTGTGAACTGGCAGATGGCTGAGGACATCGCCCGGCGCACCGCCGCCGGGCAGGCCGGGATCCCCGGCGCCGAGTCGCCGGCAGGGACTCCCGGCGATCCTTCGCCCGGCGACACCGCGATCGCGGACCTCCGGCAGGCTGCGCAGGTGGCGCGGCTGTGGCTGGATCCGGTGATCGCGATCGACGTGCCCACCGCGGAGCTCGGCGTCTACAGCCGCGGTACCTGGCTGCATCGCACCCTTCCGCACTGGAAGCCCATCGTCGAACCGGTCGCGAAGTACATGGCCGGCGCGATCGGCGAGGCGATCGCCGCCCAGTTGGGGCAGATGGGTGACATGGGTGCTGGGATGCCACTGCCCGGTGGCGATCCGGCCGCGATGATGGAGCGGATCGGCGGGACCATGTTCGGCGTCCAGTTCGGTCACGCCATCGGCGCCCTGGCCCGTGAGGCCGCCGGCACGACCGATCTCGGGATGCCGCTGGGCCGGGACGGGGAGCCCGCCCTGGTCGCCGCGAACGTCGAGGACCTGATCTCCGCGCATTCTCTGGACCCTGCCGCTGCGCGCATCTTCCTTGCCGCCCGCGAGATCGCGCACACCGCGCTGTTCAGCGCTGCACCCTGGCTGGGCAAGGCGCTCTTCTCGGCGATCGAGGACTACTCCCGCGGAATCACCCTGGACCTCGATGCGCTCGATGAGATGGTCCGGGATCTGGACCTCTCCGACCCGGCCGCGATGCAGGCCCGGCGTCCCGAGGACATGTTCGTCTTCACCCGCCGCGCCTCGCAGGAGCGTGCTCTCGAGGAGCTCGCCACCACCCAGGCTCTGATCGAGGCATGGGTGGACCACGTGACCACCAAGGCGCTCGAGGGCAAGCTGCCTGATCTCGAGGCCCTGCGTGAGGTGCTGCGACGACGCCGAGCCGCTGGCGGGCCTGCCGAGCAGATGCTCTCGAAGACGGTCGGCATCGAGCTGCGTCCACGGCGGGTGCGCGAAGCCCTCTCCTGGTGGGACAGTGTGCTGGCCACCGAGGGTGAGTCCGGACGCGAGGCGAAGTGGGATCATCCTGACCTGCTGCCCAGCGCCGAGGTGCTCTCCGGCCGCCCGCGGGCTCCCCAGCAGGCTGCCTCCGAGGAGGAGGCCGAGGGGCTTGCACAGGTCGCGATCCCGGAGGACTTCGACGCCGAGCTGGCGAAGCTGCTTTCCGGTGATGGCCAGGAGCAGGCACCACGTGAGGATGAGCAGGGCGGGCTGCGAGGCCCCGGCCCCGCTGGCTCTGCTGGCCCTGCCGGACCCGAGGGCTCTGCCGGCCCTGCCGGACCCGAGGGCTCCGACAGCCCCAAGGGTTCCGACGGCCCCGAGGGCTCCGACGGCACGAAGGGTCCCGACGGTCGCGAAGGACCCGCCGGTCCCGAGGGAGGCGACAGTCCCGAGGGAGGCAACGACACCCCCGATGCCGAGGGGCGCTGATCATCTCGTGACTGACGCCACCAGCTCCACCAGCTCCTCCCCCGCGCTCGCAGAGCTGGACAGGGCCCGTCACGCGGTCAACGGGCCCGCGCTCGCCGCTCAGTACCTCGAGCTGCTGCAGCAGAATCCGCGGGCGCTGTACCGGGACGGCGGGCCCCGGCATCTCACCGCGAGCGCGATCGTCGTCGACGGTCCCGCCGAACAGGTGGCGCTGGTGTGGCATCTCAAGGGGCGCTTCTGGGTGCAGCCGGGCGGGCACCTCGAAGAGGGTGAGACCAGTCTGGAGATGGCCGCGCGTCGTGAGGTCTCCGAGGAGATCGGGATCGACGACCTCGAGACTCTGGGGCAGGGCCCCGCCGTGCTGAACCGTCATGGTCTCGATGCGGCGTTCGGCGCCTGCCGCGAGCACTGGGACGTGCAGTTCCTGTTCCGGGCATCGGCACCCGCCGCGGAGCTGCCGCTCACTGTGAGCGAGGAATCCGGAGAGGTGCGGTGGGTGCCTTGGCCGCTGCTCGGTGCCGGTCCGGCCCGCGACAGCTCCGCGTTGCCTGAGGGCACCGTGCCCGATCTGGCGGCGAGCCTCGAGGGCCTGGCGCCCTATCTCGCGCGGTGGAGCGGCTGAGCGGGCGCTGAGGCCCTCCTGCCCTCTCGGGCGTCGCCGTCCACGCTGCGCTCGCGGTTGTCGCTGTCGTCGCCGTCCGCGCTGTCCTCGCCGGCTTCGCCTTCCACGCTGTCCTCGCGGACGTCGCTGTCGTCGCTGCCCCCGCTGTGCCTCCAGCCCTCGCCGTCCTGCGGCAGATTCTTCGCCCAGGAGACGCCGTCGAGGAATCCCTGCGCCTTCTGCGCCTGCGGGTAGTTCGCCATCAGCGCCTTGAACTCCGGCCCATGGCCCGGCACCAGCAGATGTGTCAGCTCGTGCATCATCACCGAGCGCACCACATAGTCGGGCATTCCCTGCAGATGATGCGAGAGCCGGATCGTGCCGTCGGATGGCGTGCACGACCCCCAGCGGTGGTTCTGCCGAGTGGACCAGGTCACGGAGCTGGGATGCGCACGCCCGCCGAGATAGGCCTCACTGACCTCCCGTGCCATCGCGAGCAGCGAGGCGTCGCTGCGACGCGCCGGCGCCCGGCGAGCCTCCTTGCTGACCAGCTGGTCGACCATCTTCGTCACCCATTGACGTTCCTGGCGGGCACTGAACGTCGCCGGGATGGCGATCACCAGATCGCCTTCACGACGGGTGATGGAGACGGTGCGACGGCGGCGCGCGCTGCGCCGCACCAGCACCCGCTCCCCGCGGGGACCGGCGACATGCTCATGGAGGACGAGATCACTCATGGATCACAGCCTGGCACGTCTGCGGGGCAAGAAAAGTTCATCCACAGCTGTGCACTGCAGAAGCGCCGGTCAGACCGTTATGGCCGGGAAACATGACGGTTCCTCCACAACGGCGGCACCGTGATCGACATTCTGTCCACAGTGGGAGGAGGGTTGTCCACAATCGGTCCCCGATCGTTCTTTGACCTGCGTGGTCCACAGGCGCTAAGTTCTCCTGCACGTGGGACCCCGGGATAACTAGTAGGACGCACACGGGGAAGGTGCGCGTGGTACTGAGCGCCCCCGAGGTCCCACGGCCCTTCCAGGCTTCTTGCCGCCTTCGGGGCCTCCGATGTCGGCTCGTTGCGCGCACTTCCTCGGCTCTTCTCAGAGCCCCCTGAACCCGAAGCGCGCGACGGGCCGCCCCGATCGGGCCACACCCCACAGTCTCCTGATTCGTGCCCGGCCTTCCCGCACCATTACAGTGGAGCGGTCCCGGCGTCGCGGTGAGAGCTGCGTATCTGGGAATGTTCATCATCGACAAGCAACGAGGAGCGGATATGGCCGACGAGACCTATGCCGGAGAGTTCTACTGCGTCAAGTGCCGCGAGAAGCGAGAGGCCGAGGGCAACGTCGTCGTCTCCAACGGTCGTCGCATGGCCAAGGCCGTGTGCCCGGTGTGCGGCACCAAGCTGAACCGAATCCTCGGCAAGGCCTGACGTACCCCCTTGATCGACGTGCTGCGAGGGACGAGCGGCAGAAGCTCGGGCCGGGTCACGCCCACCTGAGCGACGTACCGCGTCCCGCAGCACCGAAGAAGGCCCCGAACCACACGGTTCGGGGCCTTCTTCGATCTCGCCGTCGTCGATCTCGTCGCCCGGCGCCCAGGAGCTGCGCCGGAACGACCGGGGCCGGCACGCCCGAGACGGCGAGGCCGGAGCCGCTCATGCGGCGTCCTGCTCCCGGTTCTTCCGGGGCCGGCCACGGCCGCGCTTGACGGCGATGATGCTGCCGCCATCGAAGATGGCACCGCCCCAGACTCCCCAGGGCTCTGCCCGCTCGAGGGCACCCTGCCGGCACTCCGCGATGAGCGGGCAGCCGGCGCACAGGGCCTTGGCCTGTTCGAGCTCTGCGGGCCGCTCCGCGAAGAAGAGGTCGGCGGCGTCCGTGTCATGGCACGGCAACATGGTCGCGGAGTCATCCGCGGGGTTCAGGAAAGTGGTCAGAAGAGTAGTCATCGTCTCGCTGCTTAGAAGTCCGTCGGGAAGGACGTGCCCGGTGGGGGCGGGGGGTGCGGCGGCGGTGCCGCACCGGCAGCGAGGGAAGGCCTCGTCAGCTCAGGCTGGGCACCGCGGGGGCATTGCCCCGTTCGCGCTGCAGAAGGGAGGGCGCGCCCGTGGGGCGCAGTCCTGCTCCTGCAAGATTCCAAGTGCTGTTCACAGAGGCCACCCCCTTTCGTAAGCGCGCGTCCCGGTGTCCCGGACCACGACGTGGACGATTGACATGGATGACTCTACACCTCACGCCAGGATCGCAAAAGTATTTTTTGACCTGCAGTTTCAGTCTTTTTCGGAGGGCGCTCCGAGCAGGTCGAGCAGGTCGTCGCCGAAGCTCGCGACCTTCCCGGGCCCGATTCCGGGAACGGCCAGCAGCTCCTGTTCGGAGCGCGGCGCCCTCTCGGCGACCGCTTCGAGGGCGGCGTCGGTGAGGATCGCGTAGGGCGGGGTGCCGCGCAGACGGGCCTGGTCACGGCGCCAGCTGCGCAGCGCGGTGAGCAACCCCTCCCCTGCGGGCGAGGGACAGCCGTCATGCCGTCCGCGACGCTGCTCCTTCGGGGTCACGAGACCCTGCCCGCACACCCGGCATTCCGCATAGACGGTGGCGGTGCGGCGACCGGTGCGGCGGGCCGCGGTCCCGGGGGCCGTCTTCGGCGCATCGGGATGGTCAAGGACCCCGTCGAGGAAGCGTGAGGTCTTGCGTGAGCCGCGCGCTCCGGGGGTGCGTGCGGCGGACCAGCTCACCGTGAGCAGGTCGCGGGCCCGGGTGAGGGCGACGTAGAACAATCGCCGCTCCTCCTCCACCTCAGCGGGGGTCTTCGCCATCGAGATCGGGAGCAGCCCGTCGCTCGCGCCGACCACGAACACCACCGGCCATTCCAGGCCCTTCGCAGCATGCACCGATGCCAGGGTCACCCCGTCCACGACCGGCGCGGCCTGGGACTCCGCCCGCTCCTCGAGCTCGCGGACCACGTCGGTCATGGTGGTGCCGGGCCGTGCGGTGATGGTGTCGGTGAGACCCACCAGGGCGTTCAGCGAGTCCCAGCGGTCGCGGATCGCCCCGGTGGTCTCCGGGGCGGCCGGCGCCCAGCCCTGCTGGGAGAGGATGTCGCGCACGGCACGGGCCGGGTCGAGCTGCTCGACGCGGGCGGCGGCGCGCAGGGACACCATGGCGCGGCGCACCTCCTGGCGTTCGAAGAAGCGGTCCCCTCCGCGCACCAGGTATCCGATGCCGCGGAAGGTCAGCGCCTGCTCGAGCGCCTCGGACTGGCTGTTGGTGCGGAACAGGATCGCGATCTCGGAGGCGGGCCTGCCCCCAGCCACCAGATCGGAGATCCGATCTGCGATGCCGTCGGCCTCGGCAGGGTCGTCGGCGAAGGACTCCACGATCGGCGGCGGGCCGCTCTCGCGCTGGGAGATCAGGGTGAGACGGGTATCTCGGGTTCGACCCTGCGCGCCGTCCAGGACCGTGTTGGCCATCCTCACGATCTCGGGGGTCGAGCGATAGTTCCGCTCGAGCCGGATGGTGCGGGCACGTTTGAACTCCTTGCGGAAATCCAGCAGGTAGGAGGCACGGGCGCCCGCGAAGGTGTAGATGGTCTGGGCGGCGTCACCGACCACGCAGAGGTCATCCGAGGTGCCCAGCCAGAGTCGCAGCAGGGCGTGCTGGAGGGCGGAGACGTCCTGGTACTCGTCGACCACGAAGTGCTTGTACTGGCTGCGCACCTCCCGGGCGACGTCCGCGCGCTCGGTGAGGAAGCCGACCATGTGCAGCAGGACGTCCTCGAAGTCGATCACCCCGCGCTCCTTCTTCACCTCCTCGTACTGGGTGAGGATGCGCGAGATGGAGCGCGAGTCGAAGCCTGCGACGCCCGGCCGACGGGTCTGCAGGGCCGCCTCCGGATAGGACTCGGGGGTGAGCATCGAGACGCGCGACCACTCGACCTCGGCGACGATGTCCCGCAGCGCGGCCCGATCGACGCTCAGGTGCAGTCGCTGGCAGGCCTCGCCGATGCCGGCGAACTTGTTCGGCAGCAGATCCGGCATCGCCCCTCCCACCACGCGCGGCCAGAAGTGGCGCAGCTGCCGCAGCGCCGCGGCGTGGAAGGTGCGGGCCTGCACCGCGGGGACGCCGAGGTCCCGCAACCGCGAGCGCATCTCGGCGGCGGCCTTGGCGGTGAAGGTCACCGCGAGCACATGGCGCGGGTTCAGCTGACCGGTGGCGACCCCATAGGCGATGCGGTGGGTGATCGCACGGGTCTTCCCGGTGCCGGCGCCGGCGAGCACGCAGATCGGGCTGCCGAAGCTGCTCGCCACCTCGCGCTGCTCGGGATCGAGCGCGGCGAGCAGCGACTCGGCATCGGTGGGTGCGGAGGGGTCAGCGGCGGGGGCGGAATGGTCGGTCATCACCGTTCATCCTGCCAGGACCGGGTGACGGTCCGGGGGCCGCTGTGGACGGCGGGTGCCCCACACCACCTCTGGGGGCTCACCGCTCGGCGGAGCGCCCGTACCAGTCGTCGATGAGGGCACGGCCCATGGAGGCAGAGCCGGGCAGCGCGATCTCCTCCGCCTCGAGAGCTGCGGCGAGCTCCTCGCGGGTGAACCAGCGGGCCTCGGCGATCTCGTCCTCCTGCAGCGTGAGCTCGGCGGCGTTCGGAGCCCAGGCGCGGTAGCCGAGCATCAGCGAGCGGGGGAAGGGCCAGGGCTGGCTGCCCACGTACTGGACCTCCTCCACGATGACCCCGACCTCCTCGGCCACCTCGCGGGCCACCGCGTTCTCGAGGCTCTCACCGGGCTCGACGAAGCCGGCCAGCACGGAGTGGAAGCGGCTGGGGAAATGCGCGTTGCGGGCCAGCAGCAGACGGTCCTGCCCGTCGCGCACGGCCATGATCACGGCGGCGTCGGTGCGGGGGAACTGCTCGACGCCGTCCTCCTGGCAGCGCAGCACCCAGCCGCCCATCTCCGCCTCCAGCATCGCTCCGCACAGCGGGCAATGACGCATGGACCGGTGCCAGAACCCCATCGCGACGGCCGCTGCGGCCAGATCGGCGTCGTGATCGTGGAGCCTGTCGGCGACGCGTCGCAGGTCACGCAGGTCACGGCCGGGAGCGTCGAGCTCGGCGCTGGGCTCGGGCACCTCGACACCGAGCACGCGGTATCCGTCACGCCGTCCCAGCAGCACCAGCGGCTGCAGGGTCCCTTCGCGGGGATCCTCGGTCTCCAGCAGCGCGTGGAGAGTGCCGTCCTCGTCCTCGCGCAGGGCGACCGCACCGGCCCTGGTGACCAGGTATCGGGCGTCGTCCCCCGGGGAGAGGATCTCCGGGTCGCTGCGCAGCAGCGCATCGCGGTCGGAGCCCAAGAGGGTGAGCGGGGTGCTGAGGTGGGGGCCACGGATTTTCGCCATGCTCCGAGCCTACGTGGAGCGGACGCCTCGGCCGGGTACGGTGGTCGGGTGCATCGCAACTCCTATTCCCTGGCTGCCCTCTCCGCGGCGGCGGTCCCCGGGCTGATCCCGGTGAGGACCATGCCGATCGCCACCCCGGCCGAGGATCTCGACGTCGCCGGCATCGTCGGCGAGGACGGCCGACGGGTGATGATCCTCTCCCCCGCCTCGACCGCGTCGGGGATCCGGCTCGAGCGCGATCTCAAAGTGGCCGATGCTCTCGCGGGCACCCCGCTGCGCAGCGTGATCCCGCCGGTGCTCGGATTCGTGAAGCTCTCCGAGGGAGGTCGCTGCGTGGTCACCGAAGCTCCCGCCGGCCGTCCGCTGATGCTCGATGCCCTGCACGGGAGCGCGGATCTCGCCCGCTCGCTGGGACAGGTGCTGGCCCGGATCCATACCGTCCCCCGCTACGCCGCCGAAGCCGCTGGAGTCGAATCCTTCACCCCCGAGGTGCTGCTCGCCGAGCATCGCGCACGGATCGCCACCGCCAAGGCCGGCGGGCATCTCCCCGCCGCCGTCGCCCAGCGCTGGGACGCGCTGCTCGAGGACGAGGAGCTGTGGGACTTCACCCCGCAGTTCGTGCACGGGGACCTCTCGGAAGAGAGCCTGTTCATGTCCGGTCACCGCGTCAGCGCGCTGCGTGACTGGTCCTCCTCGAAGGTCGCGGATCCCGCCTCGGACCTGGCCTGGCTGATCTCCTCCCTGGATCCGGAGCGGTTCGATGAGCTCTACGGCTCGTACCGCGAGGAGCTGCCCACCTCGACCCACCCGCGGCTGATAGAGCGTGCTCAGGCGCTCGGCGAGTTCGCCGTCGCCGAATGGCTCGCACACGGTCTGGAGATCGAGGACCAGGAGATCGTCGCCGACGCCCGAGGGATGATCGCCGACCTCGATGCCGACCTCGCCCAGATCGCCCGGGACGAGGCCGAGCGCGCCTACGAGGAGATGAGCTCCCGGGAGGACGGCTCGCACTGAGCCCGCAGCGCAGGACGAGCCCTCCCGTGGGGCGCCCTCACGTCACTCCCCCATGAACGTCACTCCCCCGCGAGCATCTGCGCGATCTTCTCGCGGGAGGGGTGACGGCGCACCTCGTGGGTGACCCCATCGGCCACGAAGTGGAAGGCGGTGCGGATCCGGGCGAGCGGCAGCCCCGTCTGCTCGTGCCAGGCCAGGCGGTAGAGCGAGAGCTGGAGGGCGCGTTCGCGCAGCTGGGCGGGGCGCGGGACTCGGCCGGTCTTCCAGTCCACGATCATCACGCCCTGGGTGCCGTCGGTCCCCTCGGGGTCGGCGAAGACCGCGTCGATGATGCCCCGCACCGCGATCTCCCCGATCCGGGTGTGGACGGGCTGCTCGACCGCGAGCGGTGAACGGTCAGCCCACTCGGATGCCGCGAAGGCGTCCCGCAGGCTCCGATCGTCGGCGCCGGGCCCCTCCTCGTGGTCCTCCGCGTCCTCCAGGTCCAGCAGGTCCTCGAGGTCCAGCAGGGTCGCGCTGTCGTAACGGGACTCGAGCCAGGCATGGAAGGCGGTGCCGCGGGCGGCCGCCGGAGAGGGGCGGCGCGGCAGGGGGCGCAGCAGGTCGATCGCCGCGGCGTGGGGATCCCGGGCCTGGTGGACCACCTGAGAAGCTGAGAGCCGCGGCGGGGAGTGGACCAGCGGCGGGGCGGCCTGCTGCTCGATGTCCGCGACGGCGCGCCGCACCAGCTCGGCGAGCTGCGGGTCCGCCGGCGCATCGTCCGTCGCTGCGGCGTCGGTGAGCAGCGCTGCGGCGCGGGCCCGGGCGCGCTCCTGCTCCCCGGGGGCCGGCGGCCACTGCGCCTGCGGGCGTTCGCTCTCCAGGGGGTTCTGCTCGGGGATCTCCTGGACGGTGCGGAAGCGCTCGGGCACCAGGTCCCCCACTTCGGTGAGATAGCGCGAGCGGGGCCGGGCGGAGGCGAGCCCGCTGCGCCAGGCGGCAGAGGTCAGCAGCAGGCGGCGGCGCGCCCGGGTCACCGCGACGTACATCAGCCGGCGATCCTCCCGCAGCGACTCCTCGCCCTGGGCGAAGCGGTAGTCCTCGATGAGTCCTTCGGCGTCGACCTGGGTATCTGCTTCGGCCCAGGCCAGCTCCGGGAGGGTCTCTGCGTCGCCGCGCAGGGCGGTGGGCACCGATGCGGAGGCGAGCTTGCCCAGCCAGCCGTCCCCGGGTACCCGGGTGCGGCCCGCCTCATCGGTCTTCGCCCGACGCAGGTCGTAGGAGGGGACGGTGCCCTCGGTGAGCCCGGCGACGGCGACCAGGTCCCATTCCAGGCCCTTGGCGGAGTGCATGGTGACGATCGTGACCGCGGCCGGGTCATGCGCGGTTTCGGGGGCGGCGGTGACGGCGAGCCCTGCCTCCTCGTCCTCGCTGATCTCGAGCAGGTCGAGATAGGCGCCGAGCCCACCGCGCCTGGCGGTGCGGTCGAACGCTGCAGCGTGGTCGCGAAATGCCTCGAGATCGGCGAGCGCCCGGGAGTCGGGCTCGGATTCCAGCAGTGTGAGGTCGACGTCCAGCAGCCGGGTCGCGGCGGTGATCAGGTCCGGCAGCGGCAGCGGGAGCAGTCGTCGCAGCTCGCGCAGGAGCTGCTGGACCTGGAGCAGCCGGGCCCGTCCGGTGGTGGTGAGGGATCGATCGGAGGGGTCGGTCCAGTCAGCGGGCGGGAGGTCGTCGACCGCGTCGATGAGCGAGACGGTCTCCGCCTCGTCCTGACCGCCCGGAGCCTCTCCATCGCGGCGCAGGCGAGAACCCATCCGGTCCCGCCAGCGGCCCAGCACCGCGAGGTCCCGGGCTCCGAGCCGGAACCGGGGCCCGGTCAGCAGGCGCATCAGCGCGTCCCCGCGGCCGGGGTCGTAGGCGCATTCCAGCACCGCTCGGACATCAGCGACCTCGGGGCGGTGCAGCAGCCCGCCCAGACCCACCACCTCGACGGCCAGCCCCTGCTCCTGAAGTCCTTCGACCAGGGCGGGGATCTGGCGGCGGGCGCGCACCAGCACCGCGGCCGACGCCGGCGCCTCGTCATCTGCGCCTTCCGCCCGGCGCTCGAGGACCCAGCGGCCGATCGCGCGTGCCTCGGCGCGCTCGTCGGCCGCCTCGATGATCTCGCAGGCGCCCTCCCCCGCCCCGGGCCGGGGCTGCAGCTCGGGGATGGTGAGCCCCGCATCGGCGTGGCGCAGCGGGGCTGCGAGCCGGTTCGCCGTTGCGAGCACTGCCTGGTCGTTGCGCCACGAGGTGGACAGCGTGCGCTGCAGGACACTCTGCTCGGGGGTCGCGAAGGCGTCGGCGAATCCCGCGAGCGAGGCGGCGGAGGCTCCGCGCCAGCCGTAGATCGCCTGCTGCGGGTCGCCGACGGCGCAGGCGGCATGGCCGGGACCGAAGAGGTCGGTGAGCATCTGCAGCTGCGCCACGGAGGTGTCCTGGAATTCGTCCAGCAGCACCACCTTGTGCATGCGCCGCGCGAGAGAGCTCGCGGCCGGTACCTCCCTCGCCACCCGGGCTGCGAGGGAGACCTGGTCGGCGAAGTCGAGGGCGGAGGCCTCGGCGCGGATCTCGGCGAAGCGTTCGAGCAACGGGATCAGCGCGAGCCGGGACTCGAGTGCCCCGAGCACCTTGGCGACCTCCTTCGGGGTGGTGCGGCGGCGCCCCTCGACCTGCAGCGGGATCTGGGACAGATGCTCGTGGATCTCGTGCAGGTGGGCGGCGAGCTGTGCCGGGGTCACCAGGTGATCGGCCAGCGACGAGGTCAGCGAGAGCAGTGCGGCGGTGAGGGTCGCCGGGGAGGCCTCGAGGTCCAGCGAGTCGTCCCAGCCCTCGATGATCTCGTGGGCGAGCTGCCAGGAGGCGGAGGTGGACATCATGGTCAGCTCGGGGTCGATGCCGACGGCGAGCGCATGCTCGCGCACCAGGTCCAGGGCGAAGCCGTTGTAGGTGTGGACCACCGGGCGCTGCCCCACCAGGTCATCGCCCCCGCGCTCGAGGCCGCGCGGGAGGGGCAGGCCCTCTGCGCGCAGCGCGGTGGCGAGGGTGCCGAGGCGGGCACCGATCCGCTCGGCGAGCTCGTGGGCGGCCTTGCGGGTGAAGGTCAGGCCCAGCACCTGGCGGGGCTCGACGATCCCATTGGCGATCAGCCACACCACCCGGGAGGCCATGGTCTCGGTCTTCCCCGAGCCGGCTCCGGCGACCACCAGCATCGGGGCCAGCGGCGCCTCGATCACCGAGGTCTGCTCGGCGGTGGGCGGGGGCTGTTCGAGCAGTGCTGCGAGGGATGCGGCGGAGTGGCGGGCCCTCTCGGCGGTGCTAGCGGTGCTAGCGGTGCTAGCGGTGCCGGCGGTGCCGGGGGTGCCGGGGGTGCCGGGGGTGTCGGGGGTGTCGGGGATGTGCGGCGAGGTCACAGCTGATCTCCTTCGGGCTGCAGCGGGCAGCTGCTGCGCACGGCGCAGTGGGTGCAGTGGGCGTTCACGCGGGCGGTGACCTGGTCTCCGGACACGTCGCGGGAGACCTGCTGGACCAGGTCGTCGAACCAGGCGGGGTCCTCGGCGCGAGGCAGGGCAGTCTGGGTGCGCACCGCGGCCTTCTTCCCGCCGGTGCCGACGTAGACCAGCTGGGCTCCGTTGAGCCGCTCGGGGGCATCCTCGCCGAGCTCCTCGTTCAGCGCGCCCTCGCGCACCGCCGCCTGGTAGGCGGCCAGCTGGAGATCCTCCTCGGCCTTGGCAGCGCTCTTCGCGGCGCGCCCGGATTTGAGGTCCACGACCCGCAGCCCGGTCGCATCGCCCTCGATCCGGTCGATGCTGCCGCGCAGCTGGACCCTGCCGAGCTCCACCTCGAAGGCGGCTTCGACGGCGAGCGGCTCGCCCGCACTGCGCAGATGCTCGGCGAGCAGGCGGGCGGCGTCCTCGGCGCGACGCACCCGGCGCCGGCCGGACCAGGTCTCGGTGCCGGGCACGGTGCGCAGCAGGGTGTGCAGCTCACCGAGCAGGTCCTCCTCGGGCCCCTCCGGGCCACGGGGATGGACCTGCGCGAGATGGTGGAGGGCGGTGCCGATGAGCTGCGCGGGCCCGCCTGAGCGGGTGCCGCCCGCCCGTTCCATCAGCCAGGACTGCGGGCAGTCCACCGCGCGTTCGAGGGCGGAGGGTGAGAGCCGGATCGGGGTGCCGTCCTCGTGCAGCGGCTCGGTGGAGCTGGGCTCCTGGTGATACCAGCGGGCGGGATCGGCGCCCGGGGCCCCGGCGCGGCCCAGGGCTGTCAGGGCGAGCGCCGCATCACGGATCTGCTGGGGGTCCTCGTCCTGCAGACGGCGTCGCAGGGCCGCGACCAGTCGACGGGCGTCGGGCGCGGGGCCGGGGTCCCGACGCAGGGTCTCGACATCGACCCACGGCGCCTGGACCAGCGCCTCGAGGGCGTCGAAGAGTGCGGAGGGCTCGCTCTGCTCATCCTCCACCGCGGTGACCAGCACACGCCGTCGGGCCCGCGCGAGAGCGCTGACGGCCAGGCGCAGCTCGTCGGCGAGCACCTGTTCGCGCTGGAGCGCCCGGAGGGCTTCGAGCTCGAGCGGGAGCTCGCCGCCGCGGCGAGCTCCTGCCCACAGCGACAGCTCGGCGGCGCCGAACAGGGTCGAGCGCAGGCGCAGGTCGGGCCAGGCGCCTTCCTGCAGGCGGGCGAGCACCACGGTGTCCCGGTGCTCGCCGGCGAGCTGGGCGGGGGTGAGCACGGCGATACGGCCGCGGGCGGTGGCGGCCGGTGCGAGGGTGTCCTCGACGACGGCCTGGGCGCGGATCTGCTCGACCAGGTCCAGCGCCCCGGCCCCGGGGCGGCGGTCGGTGAGTCGTTCTGCCGCGGCGAACAGCTCCAGCAGGGCGTCGAGCCGGGAGGACGCCATCCGCGAGCGCGCACCGTCGACGTCGCCCGCATCTCCCAGGGCGGCGCGGCGCCAGCCGGAGGCGAGGCCGGAGGCGTCCCAGGCGTGCCAGAGCACCTGCTGGGCGTCGGCCCGGCGATGCTCGCGCACCGCACGGATCATGTCCCGCACCCGGTGCACGGGAGCGGCGGCGCGGCCCTTTGCGTCCGGTGCGGGGAGCCCCGGCAGCTCGGGGTCGACCAGAGCGCGGGCGAGCAGCTGCTCGCTGGTCGCCGTGCTGTCCGGCTCCGTGGCACGGTGGGCTCCCAGCAGCAGCCGACGGATGCGTCGCAGGCGGAGGGTGTCCGCATCGCCGAAGGGACCGCGCAGCAGCTCATCGGCGATCCTCGGGTCGAGCGCTGCGTCCGCGGGGGCGAGGCCGATCTCGAGGATGGTCATCAGATCCGCGACCGCGGGGACCTCGCGCAGCGGCTGGGGACGGCGCGGTGCCCGCACGGGCAGACCAGTGCGGGAGAGCAGATCTGCGACGTCGGCCACGGCGGCTCCGGAGCGGCACACCACCGCCATCTCGTCGTAGGGGACATCCTCACGGTGGTGGAGGTCTCTCAGCGCGGAGCCGATCAGCCGTGCTTCGTCGAGCGGGTCCTGTGCCCGCAGCGCCACCAGTCCCCCGCGGCGGGTGCTGCGCGGGCGTCGGGAGTCCGCCGGTGCGCCCGCCAGCGGAAGCCTGCCCCGCAGCGTGTCGACCACGGCGGTCAGACCCTCCATCTGGGCATGCATGCCGTCCAGGAGCACCTCGGTGAGCGGCCGCGGCAGCAGCTCGCGCAGCCGGTCCCCGGCATCGGGCAGAGCGCCCCGGAAGGTGTCGACCGCAGCATCGGGGCTGCTGCACACCATCACCCTCGCTCCGGCCGCGCGCAGCGCTGCGATCAGGTCGATCCCGGCAGCGGTGAGGTCCTGGGCATCGTCCACCACCACGGCACGGAAGGGCAGGGGGGTCTGCGGGTCTGCGAGCAGGCGCACGGCACGGCGCACGAGGGCGCCGGAGTCCAGGCGGGGTCCGGCGTCCAGGGCGGCAGAGGCCTCGAGGTCGAGCACCCCGAGGTAGTCGCGCAGAAGTGCGGCGGCATCCTGCCAGGCGGGTCTCCCCCGGTCGCGGCCCAGGGACTCGAGCTCGGACGGGGAGAGCCCGAGCTCGGTGGCGCGGGTGATCAGATCCCGCAGCTCGGTGCGGAATCCGGGCAGGGTGCGGGCCGTGGCGTCGACGTCGAGATGCCAGCTCTCGCGCTGTGCGATCAGCTCGGCCAGCAGCGCGTCCTGCTCGGCGCCGGTGACCAGGGTCGGCGCGCCCAGGCCACGTCGAAGGGCGTCGGCGCGGGTGATCGCGTGGCCGAGTGCCGGCGGAGTCATCGCTCGGATCTGTCCGCTCCCGTGCACGGCCAGGGCGTCCCGCAGCCGGCCGGCGGCGACACGCCGGGGGGCCAGCAGCAGCGTCCCTTCGCCGGAGAGCTCGGCGGCGGCCAGCGCGAGCGACGTGCGCCCGCTGCCCGGACCGCCGTGGACGAGCACATCTTCTCCGCCGAGGAAGCTCTCCAGCGCCCGTTGCTGGGCAGGGTCCAGGGCACTGGCGGGGTGGACGGCAGGCAGCGCCTCGAGATCGGGTCCGAGCAGTCGGATCCCTGCACCGGTGATCGTGCCCATCGTTCGCATGACTCCATTCCACCCCACGGGGCCCACAAGCGTTCATACCACCGGGGAGAGCTGACGGCGGTAGAGTGTTCGGGATCACGACGAACCCGACATTTGTCCCGCGGCACGCGCCCACCGCTGCGGTCCGAGACGGAGGCCGATGCCCATGTCCACGTCCGCCACGGCCAGGATGCCCCGTGCTCAGCGCCGCATCCAGCTGCTCGAGCTTGCGACCCGAGTGTTCACCGAGAAGGGCTACCAGGCCACGTCGATGGACGACATCGCCGCCTCGGCAGGGGTCACCAAGCCCGTGCTCTATCAGCACTTCAGCTCCAAGGAATCCCTCTACATCGAGGTCCTCGACATCATCGCCGAGACGATGCTCGAGGAGGTGCGGGCATTGAGCGAGTTCCAGGGCGACACCAGCTCCCGGGTTCGCCGCGGGCTGCATCGCTTCTACCGGTTCGTGGCATTGGACAACTCCCTGCGGCTGTTCACCGGCCACGAGGTGATCTCCGAGGCGGTGCAGGAGCGCGTGGTCGTGGTCCTGGATCGGCTCGCGATCGCGCTGGCCGGCGTGCTGACAGCTTTCCGCCAGGTCAGCGTCGAGGAGTCGCGGATCCTCGGCCGAGGGCTCATCGCCGTCACCCAGACCACCGCGCAGCTGCTCCACAGCGCGGAGGACGAGGAGGCACGCGAGACGATCCTCCACACGATGACCACCACTGTGGTGCACGGGCTGATGGGCTTCGCAGCTCTCGAGAATCCACGGACCGGCGAGGTTGTGCTGGGGGCGGACAGAGAACCCGTGCCCTCCTCCGACGCGTAGACTTCGAACGGCACAGCAACGAACGTCCCCGCCCTGGTGGCGGAGGGAAGGTCAGGTCATGGAGATCCGAATCGGCATCCAGCACTCCCCTCGCGAGATCGTGATCGAGTCCGAAGAGAAGGCTGACGCCCTGCTCGAGCGGCTCGGCACGGCCATCACCGACGGCACCCCCGTCACCCTGGTCGACGACAAGGGACGCACCGTGCTGATCCCCGGGGCGAAGGTCTCCTACGCCGAGGTCTCCACCGAAGAGCCCCGCCGCGTCGGCTTCCTCGGCTGAGACCTGATGATCCCGCGGTCCCTGTGAACGCCGACGAGGACCGGCCCCGCAGCGCGTCGGAACTCGACGAGGACGGCCACGCCGTCCCCGCCGAGGAGCAGCCGGATCCTGAGGAGTCCCCGATCCGTCGGCGCCGACTGCGGCGCCGCCGCGCACGCCTGCTGCATGTCACCACCACGGCGGTGGTGGCGGTGCTGGGCGGGATCGTGGGCCTGCTCCTGGTCCCTGCCACCACGGTCGAAGTGGGCCCGCTGACCGCCAGCGTGCACCTGCGCCCCTCCCTCTCCTCGCAGACGGTGATCCTGCTGCCGCCGGTGGGCGAGGTCACCTTCGACTCCCACACCGCCCCGGTGCGCATCGAGGCCAGGGTCAAGGCCGTGGACGTCGAGAAGGCGGAGGCGCTGTTCTACGCAGATTCCGGGTTCACCGAGCTCCAGCAGTCCGCCCCCGAGGCCATCACGGCCGCCGCGGCGAAGAATGCCGCGCTGAACGCATTGTTCGCCGCCGCCGGTGCAGGGCTCGCTGTGGGGCTGACCTTCCGCCGGGTGCGCCGTGCACTGGTCGCCGGCGGCAGCGCGGTCGCGGTGGTGGGAGCGTCGGTGGCCGCAACCTCGGTGACCTTCTCTCCCGAGTCCCTCAGCCAACCGAAGTTCGAAGGGCTCCTGTCCCAGGCCGCGTACATCGCGGACCTCGGCCAGGGCAAGGTCATCGACTACCAGAGCTATCGCGACACGCTCGCCGAGTTCGTGGGACAGGTCTCCGCGCTGTACATCGCCGCGGATTCGCTGCCGGTGGGGCTGGATCAGGAGAACCTGATCACCGTCCTGCACGTCTCGGACATCCACGACAATCCCCAGGCCTATGACGTGATCGAACAGCTGCACACGCAGTTCGCGATCGACGTGGTGATCGATACCGGGGACATCGTCTCCTGGGGCACTCCGCTGGAGAACGAGCTCCTGCACTCGATCGGCTCCCTCGACGTCCCGTACGTCTACGTCAGCGGCAATCACGACGGCGCCGCGGCCGCGGCCACGATCGAGTCCCAGCCCAATGCCACCGTGGTCGACAACGAGGTGGTCGAGGTGGCGGGGCTGCGCATCGCGGGCATCGGCGATCCCCGCTTCGCGGCCGACGACGACTCCGATGCCGGGGGCTGGCGCGAGGGCGACGAGGCGGTGATCGCAAGCGCCTTCCAGCTCGGGGACACCATCACGGCGTACGACGGCGAGCATCCTGCGGAGCCTGTGGACATCGCGCTGTTCCACGATCCGACCAAGCCTGAGGGGCTGCTGGGGCGCGCACCGCTGGTGCTGTCCGGGCACATGCACACCTCGAAGGTCGAGTTGGATCGCGATGATTCCGGGACCGACTGGCTGACCGTCGGCTCGACCGGCGGCGCGCTCGCGTCCGGCGGGGTCTCGCCGGTGCTCCAGGGAGACGATCCGCTGGACCTCACCGCGCGGATGCTCTATTTCGACAAGAACACCCGGCGCCTGGTCGCCTATGACGACATCGTGATGGGTGGGCTCGGCCTGGTGTCGGTCTCCATCCAGCGCTCCCAGATGCCTGATGAGGTCCCGGAGCTCGAGATCCCCGAGGGCGCCGAGACCCCCGAGGGCACCATTCCGCCCGAGCAGGAGGTCGAGCCCGGCGAGGGCCTGCCCGACGAGGACCGCGTCACGCCGACCGATCCGGTGAGCCCTCTGCCCGATCCCAGCGACGGGGGTCAGGAAGGGTAGGGCTGAGCAGGATCACTGTGAGTGGGAAAGAACCTGATCCGGGTGCCGATTCGGGCATGGGGGCTACGATGGCTATGCATATCCATGATCAGAGAGTTGAACGGTGCCTGAAACCATCCCGCACACCGATGAGGCCGTGTCGGCCTCCCCTGCCGTCGAGCTGAGCTCCGGCACCCCTGCCCCGGCCGAGCCGGAGCAGACCTTCGCCCATTTCGATGTTCGCACGGACATCGTCGAGGCACTGGCCGCGAAGGGCATCACCACTCCCTTCCCGATCCAGTCGCTGACCCTTCCGGTCGCCTTGCGCGGCCGCGACATCATCGGCCAGGCCAAGACCGGTACCGGCAAGACGCTCGGTTTCGGCATCCCGCTGCTGCAGAACTCCGTGGCCCCGGGCGAGCCGAACCCTCAGAACCGGGTGATCGGAAAGCCGCAGGCCCTCGTGGTGCTGCCCACCCGTGAGCTCGCAGTGCAGGTCGCTCAGGATCTTCAGACCGCGTCGGCGAAGCGGCCGATCCGGATCCTCACGGTCTACGGCGGCCGTGCCTACGAGCCGCAGATCGAAGCGCTCGAGAAGGGTGTCGAGGTCGTCGTGGGCACCCCGGGGCGCCTGATCGACCTGATGCGTCAGAAGTATCTGGACCTCTCCCAGGTGCGCACCGCGGTGCTCGACGAGGCCGACGAGATGCTCGACCTGGGCTTCCTCGAGGACATCGAGAAGCTGCTGCAGGCGGTGCCCGGCGATCGGCAGACGATGCTGTTCTCCGCCACCATGCCCGGTCCGATCATGGCGCTGGCTCGCCGGTTCATGAAGCAGCCCACGCACATCCGGGCGCAGGATCCGGGCGATGAAGCCCGCACGAAGGCCGACATCAAGCAGGTCGTCTACCGTGCCCACCAGCTCGACAAGATCGAGGTGATGGCCCGCATCCTGCAGGCTCGCGGCCGCGGCCTGTCGATCATCTTCATGCGCACCAAGCGCCAGGCGGACCGGGTGGCCGGCGATCTCGCCGATCGCGGCTTCGCCGCCGCTCCCCTGCACGGCGACCTCGGCCAGGGCGCTCGCGAGCAGGCGCTGCGCGCCTTCCGCAACGGCAAGATCGACGTGCTGGTCGCGACCGACGTCGCCGCCCGCGGCATCGACGTCACCGACGTCACCCATGTCGTGAACTGGAACTGCCCGGACGACGACAAGACCTACCTGCACCGCACTGGCCGGACCGGGCGTGCGGGCAAGAAGGGCACTGCGGTCACGTTCGTGGACTGGGAGGACCTGGCGCGCTGGGCTCTCATCGCCCGCCAGCTGGGCCTGGAGTCCACCGAGGCCGTGGAGACCTACTCCACCTCCGATCATCTGTTCGCCGAGCTCGACATCCCTGCAGGGGTGAAGGGCACGCTGCCCAAGGGCGCGCGCACCCGCGAGGGTCTCGAGGCGGAGACGCTCGAGGATCTGGGCGGGACCGACCACTCCGGCCGCAGCTCGCGGGAGAGCCGCGGACGTGACGGCGGCCGCAGCCGCGAGGGCGGCCGTGGTCGTGATGGTGGCCAGGACGGTGGCCGCGCTCGTGAGGGAAGCCGGGGACGGGACGGCGGTCGCGAGGGCAGCCGTGACCGTGACGGCAGCCGTGACCGTGATGGCAGTCGTGACGGCAGTCGCGGACGTGACCGCTCCCGTGGTGGGCGCAGCGAGAGCCGCGTCCAGGATGGCGAGAGCACGGAGAGCACCGCGAGCCAGGACGTCGCCGGCACCTCGAGCGACGCCGGTTCGAACACTGCTGGCTCCCACACTGCCGGCTCGAACGCTGCCGTCAGCGGCGCGTCCGCCTCCGAGCGTCCCCGCCGCAGCCGTTCGCGGTCGCGCACCCGTCGGGTCAACGGCGAGGTGGTCGACGAGACGCCGACCGGGACGTCGGCCAGCGACAAGAGCGGCGAAAGCAAGAGCGGCGAGAACAAGGGCAGCGGAAGCAAGGGCGGCGAGAGCCGGGGCGAGTCCTCGGGCGATGACCGTCCGCGCCGTCGCCGGTCCCGGGGCGGCCGCGGTCGCTCCGGCGGCAACAGCTCCGGAGCTGCTCCGCAGGAGGGCTGAGGCCCGCGGAAGGTCAGCTCCTCGAGGATGCTGAACCCCGCACGGTCGCAACCGAGCCTTCACGGTGGGCCATGAACGGCGGCCCATGAACGATGGCCCATGATCAGGCAGATCATGGGCCATCGTCATGCTCAGGGCCGGATGATGCGGGTGCCGCTGGTGGCCCGTGCTGCGATCGACTCGAGCACCTCGGGGGCGGTGAGATTCTCGCCCAGCTCATTGGGCTTGCCGCTGCCGTGGAAGTCGCTGCCGCCGGTGATCAGCAGGTCGTGCCGCCGGGCGAACTCGCGCAGCCGTGCGGTCTCCGCCTCGTCGTGCTCGCGGTGGTCGACCTCGATGCCGTCCAGCCCCGCGTCGACCATCGCCTCGAGCAGCGCGAGCGGCAGGTCGTCGTCGCGGGTCACCGAGCCGGGATGCGCGACGATCGAGACGCCGCCCGCCTCCCGGATCGCACGCACGGCGGCCAGCGGCGAGGGGGCATAGTAGGGCACGTAATAGGGGCCGGAGGGACGCAGCACCTCGGTGAAGGCCGCAGAGCGGTCCGGGACCACCCCGGCGGCCACGAGCGCGTCCGCGATGTGCGGGCGACCGATCACGGTGGTCTCGCCGGCGACCTGGGCGGTGACGTCCTCCCAGCTGAGCGGGTGGTCCACGGAGATCAGCTCGACCATCCGCCGCGCGCGCTCGACCCGTGAGGCGCGGGCGCTGGCCATCTCCTCAGCCAGGTCGGAGTCCGGCGAGGGGTCCACCAGCAGCGCGAGGATGTGCACGCTCGAGCTCTCGTGCTCGCTCGAGACCTCGATCCCCGGCACAGCCGCCAACCCGCTGGCGGCCACCGCCGCCGGCAGCTCGGACCAGCCATCCACGGTGTCGTGGTCCGTCAGAGCCAGCACGTCCAGGCCTGCTGTGCGGGCCTGCGCGAACAGCTCCCCCACTCCCGTGGTGCCGTCGGACCACGAACTGTGGGAATGCAGATCGATGCGCTGGCTGTCTGGGGAGTCTGACCTCTCACTCATACGACCAGGGTAGACCGCGACATGAGAACATCGTGGTGTGAACACCGAGAGCGTCAAGAGCACCCAGAACACCGAGAGCGCCGAGAGCGCCGAGCGGATGAGGGACCTCGCCTGCCGAGGAGATTCCCGCTCCCAGCGCCCCAACAATGAAGCCTTCCGAGAGTTCATCTCCTCCGGCTGGGACGAGACCGTCCCCGATGCCGCCCGCCTCGAGTCTGCGGACGCCACCCCGGCGCGCCGGGATGCGCTGGTGCGCCGCCTGCCCGGTACCCGCCTGGTGCTGCCTGCCGGTGTGCTCAAGGTGCGCTCCAACGACACTGACTACCCCTTCCGGCCCGATACCGCCTTCGCGTACTTCTCGGGCCTCGGCACCGATGAGGAGCCGGACAGCGTGCTCGTGGTCGAGCCTTCTGCCGAGGACCCCGAGACTGCGGAGGCGACCTACTTCTTCCGTCCCCGCGCCGGGTTCGACACCGATGAGTTCTATGCCGATTCCCGCTATGGCGAGATGTGGGTGGGACGTCGGCCCACTCTCGTCGAGGCCTCGCAGCGCCTGGGCATCGAGGTCCGTCACATCGAGGATCTGCGCGATCACCTTGCGAAGGATGTCGGCGCCCAGCTGTCGCTGAGCGTGATGCCGGGCGTGGACGCCGCCGTGGAGTCGATGGTCGAGGAGATCCGCGGCCAGAACGGCCTGCCCGGCGGGGACGAGGCCCTGGGCGAGCATGCCGCTCTCAAGGAGGCCGCGAGCGAGCTGCGCCTGGTCAAGGACGAGTACGAGATCGGGCAGCTGCAGAAGGCGGTCGACGCCACCATCCGCGGCTTCGAGGACGTCATCCGCCACCTGCCGGAGGCCGTCGGCCATCCGCGCGGCGAGCGCGTGATCGAGGGAGTCTTCGCCGCCACCGCACGGGCCGACGGCAACGGCGTCGGCTATGACACCATCGCCGCCGCCGGCGACCATGCCTGCACCCTGCACTGGACACGCAACCACGGCGTCGTGCGCGGGGACGAGCTGGTGCTGATCGACGCCGGGGTCGAGGTCGATTCGCTGTACACCGCCGACATCACCCGCACCCTGCCCGTCGCCGGCACCTTCTCACCGGTGCAGCGGAAGATCTATGAGGCGGTGCTGGCAGCCTCGGACGCCGCCTTCGCAGTGGCCCGTCCCGGGCTGCGATTCCGTGAGCTGCACGCCGCGGCGATGGAGGTCCTCGCCCATACGCTCGAGGAGTGGGACCTGCTGCCCGGCACCGCGGAGGAGTCACTCTCCCCCGAGGGCCAATGGCATCGACGCTGGATGCCCCACGGCACCAGCCACCACCTGGGGATGGACGTGCACGACTGCGCCCAGGCTCGCCGCGAGATGTACCTCGACGCGGAGCTCGAGCCGGGCATGGTCTTCACCATCGAGCCCGGGCTGTACTTCAAGGAGAACGACCTGCTGGTCCCCGAGGAGCTGCGCGGCATCGGGGTGCGCATCGAGGATGACGTGCTGGTCACCGCCGACGGCGTCCGGAACCTCTCCGCCGCCGCACCTCGCGGCGCCGACGAGGTGGAGCGCTGGATCGCCGAGCTGCGGCAGTGAGCACCACGGCTCAGCCGCGCTTCTACGCGGCCCGGCTCGCCGGCACCTCGGTCTTCGATCCCATCGGAGACGTGGTGGCGACGGTCCGTGACGTGGTGGTGGTGCCGCAGTCCCGCACCAGCGCGCGGGCCGTCGGCCTGGTGGTCGAGGTGTCCGTCAAGCGCCGGGTGTTCCTCCCGATCACCCGGGTCACCTCCATCTCCCCCGGCCAGGTGATCTCCACCGGGGTGCTCAACGTGCGACGTTTCGAGAAGCGCACCGGCGAGCTGCTGGTGATCGGTGAGCTGCTGGATCGGGCGGTGACGCTCCTCGACGGCACCGGCGAGGCGACGGTGCTGGACATCGCGCTGGACCAGAACCGTCACCGCGACTGGGACGTCTCCCGACTGCACCTGCGCCGCCGCCGCGTGGGCAGCTCGCTGAGCCGGCTGGTCACCCGCGGCCAGACCCTCACCGTCGAGCTGTCCGAGGTCTCGGGGCTCTACGGCACCCAGGCTGAGCAGTCCGCGCATCTGCTGGCCGCGTCCTATCAGGATCTGAACCCTGCCGACCTCGCCGAGATCATCCAGGAGCTCGAGCCCAAGCGCCGGATCGAGCTCGCCGGTGAGCTGGCCGACGAGCGCCTCGCCGACGTTCTCGAGGAGCTCCCCGAGGACACCCGGGTCGAGGTGGTCACCGGGATGGACGCCACCCGCGCGGCGGACATCCTCGATGCGATGGATCCCGACGACGCCGCGGACCTCGTCCAGGAGCTCCCCGAGCATGTCGCTGCGCACCTGCTGAACCTGATGGAGCCCGAGGAGGCGGAGGACGTCCGCCGCCTGCTCGCCTATGACGAGTACACCGCCGGCGGCATGATGACCACCGAGCCGCTGATCGTCGCGCCGGAGACCCCGGTGGCGCACTGCCTGGCGATGATCAGCCGCGAAGCGGTCCACGCCGCTCTCGCCTCGACCGTGCACGTGTGCCGCTCCCCGCTCGAGACACCCACCGGGAAGCTGCTCGGCATCGTCCACTTCCAGCAGCTGCTGCGGGAGCGTCCGGACCGCCCTGTCGGCGAGATCATCGATCCCGACCGGGTCGCGGTCGAGCCCTCCGCCCCGCTGTCCACCGTCACCCGCGAGATGGCGACCTACAACCTGGTCTCCATCCCGGTGATCGATGAGGACGGCCGCCTGCTGGGCGCGGTCACGGTCGATGACGTGCTCGACCATGTGCTGCCCGATGACTGGCGCGAGCAGGACGAGCCGCCGCCCGCCACCGGACAGATCGATCTGTCGGAGATCGCCCGGGCCACCGCCCGGGACGCCGAGGCCGCCGCCGCGGACCGCACGAAGGGAGAGTGAACATGGCAGAGCGCAACCCCGCCCCGCTCGATGATCCGGCACCCCGGCGCCGGCCGCTGCTGCGCAACCCCTTCCGCGGAGACACCTTCGGGCGCGGTGCGGAGGGCTTCGCCCGGATGATGGGCACCCCGGCGTTCCTGGTCGGCATGACCATCTTCTGCGCGGTGTGGCTGACCTGGAACTCGCTGATGCCGGAATCGGCGCAGTTCGATCCCCGGGCCCTGAATTTCACCCTGCTGACGCTGATCCTCTCCCTCCAGGCCTCCTACGCCGCGCCCCTGCTGCTGCTCGCGCAGAACCGTCAGGACGACCGTGATCGCGTGCAGGTCGAGCAGGATCGCCAGTCCAACGAGCGCAACCACGCCACCACCGACTTCATCACCCGAGAGATCGCCTCGCTGCGCCTGGCGCTGAACGATGTCGCCACCCGCGACTTCGTGCGCGGCGAGCTGCGCGATCTGCTCGACGATCTCGAGGCGCCTCCCGCGCCCGCCCCCGACGCCGACGCTCTGCGCGCGATCCTCCGTGAGGAGGTCGAGGCGGCGCTGGTCCGCCGTGACGCAGGCGACGGCGCCACGTCATCGAAGGAGCAGCATCCTCAATGAACGCTTCCGACCCCATGAATGCATCAGACCCAGTGAACGCGTCCGACCCCCGGAACGCCTTCGAACAGCCCGCTCCCGCGCACACCACCGGCGAGCAGCCCACCGAGCATCCCGGTGACGGACAGAGCGCTGAGGATTCGCGCGTCGCGCAGATCCGCGAGGCCCTGAACGGGGTGATCGACCCCGAGATCCGCCGTCCCATCACCGAGCTCGGCATGGTCGGCTCCGTCGACGTCGATGCCGAGGGCGTCGCGAAGGTTCATGTGCTGGTCACGATCGAAGGCTGTCCGATGCGTGATCGCATCGAGCGCGAGACTGCGGAGGCGACCGCGACCGTGCCCGGACTCTCGCGGGTCGAGGTCTCGACCAGCGCGATGACCGAGGAGCAGCGCAGCGAGCTCACCAAGCGGCTGCGCCAGGGCCGCCGCCAGATCCCCTTCAACCAGCCCGGCTCGCTGACCCGGATCTTCGCGATCTCCTCCGGCAAGGGTGGGGTCGGCAAGTCCACGGTGACCGCGAACCTCGCCGCGGCGATGGCGGCCGACGGACTGCGCGTGGGGGTGATCGATGCAGATATCCATGGCTTCTCGATGCCCGGCATGTTCGGCATCACCGACCAGCCCACCAAGGTCTCCGATCTGCTGATGCCTCCGGAGGGCCACGGGGTGGCGGTGATGAGCATCGGCATGTTCGTGCCCGAGGGGCAGGCGGTCGTCTGGCGCGGACCGAAGATGCACCGGGCGATCGAGCAGTTCGCCTCGGACGTCTTCTGGGGTGACCTCGACGTGCTGCTGCTGGACCTGCCGCCCGGCACCGGAGATGTGGCGATCTCCGTGGCCCAGCTGCTGCCCAGTGCCCAGATGGTCGTGGTGACCACGCCCCAGCAGTCCGCCTCGACGGTGGCCGAGCGGGTGGGCTCGCTGTCGACCTCGACCGAGCAGGAGGTCGCCGGGGTGGTCGAGAACATGGCCGGGCTGACCCTGCCCGACGGCACCGTGATGGATGTCTTCGGCACCGGTGGCGGGGATCGCGTCGCCGCGACGCTCGCCCGTGCCGTGGGGCACGACGTGCCCGTGCTGGGCCGGATCGCGCTGGATCCCGCGCTGCGCGAAGGCTCGGACCGGGGCGTGCCGCTGGTGGTCTCCGACCCCGATTCGCCGACCGCGATGGCACTCAAGGGTGTGGCCCGAGCGCTCGTGCGCAAGCCTCGCGGGCTGGGTGGGATGAAGCTGCCGCTGACGGTCGCCCGGTCCTGACAGGGGCACTCGGTCTTCAGGCCCGGGGCCGTCGGCTCCGGGGTGTCAGTTCAGGGGCGTCAGTTCAGGGGCGCCAGATCCGGCTGCGGAGTCCGCTCAGGTGGATGCTGCCGTCAGCTCAGGCGGCTGCCGCCGTAGGCTCAGGTGGATGCCGCCGTCGGCTCAGACGGATTCTGCCGTCAGCTCAGGTGGCTTCGTCGTCGAAGGGCGCCCGCTTCGGGGCCTTGTCCTTCGCCGACTTCGAGCCGGACTTCGCACCCTTCTTGGCGGCACCTGCTGCGGCGCCCCCGGCGGCGATGCTCATCGCCTCCTTGCCGGGCAGCAGCTCCTCGAGGTCGGTGTCACCCCAGGCCTCGCGGATGATGCGGCGAGGATCGTACTGGCGGGGGTCGTACTTCCGGAGGTCCTCGATGGCGATGCCCATCTCGTCCTCGACGGTCGAACGTGAGTCGTCCACCCAGCGGCGCGCCTGGCGCACCCACGAGATCAGCTGCCGGGTGACGTCAGGAAGACGCTGCGGCCCGACGAACACCAAGAACACGATGAGCAGGACGACGAGCTCCCACCCACCGAGGCCGATGAATCCGGTGCCGCCCATTGTCCACCTGTACGTCTCGAGGTCCGCTGATGCCTGACATTATTGCATCGCGCACCGCGCGGGGCTCACAGGAGCGGCGGCTGTCGTAGGATCGGCCAGAACATAAGAGTGAACGGAGAGGATGCACAGATGTCGTCGGGAAAGGTGGCCAGCTGGGCCCATGGGGAGGAGTTCGTCGATGAGGCGACCCTCTTCTCCGACGATGGCATCCTCGCCCGAGCCAGGGATCGTGGCGCCGAGCTCGGCGCCACCCCGGTGCTCCCGGGCGCCGGGGCGCTCATGCGGGTGCTCGCCGCGGCGGTGCATGCACGCTCTGCAGTCGAGATCGGCACCGGCAGCGGCGTCGGCTCCCTCTATCTGCTCTCCGGCATGCACCCGGAGGGAGTGCTCACCACGATCGACCCCGAGGTCGAGAACCAGCGCGCGGCCCGCGAGGCCTTCGCCGAGGCCGGGATCCGCTCCCCCCGGGTGCGGACCATCGCCGGGCGTCCCCGTGACGTCGTCGGCCGCCTCACCGATCATGCCTACGACCTGGTGAGCTTCCCGGCCCATGCCCCACATGCGCTGGACCTGCTCGAGCACGCCCGCCGGCTGCTGCGGCCGGGCGGCGTGCTTGTGATCCCCCATGCGCTCTACCACGATCGAGTTGCCGACCCGGCGGCGCGGGATGCGACCACCCAGGCGGTGCGCGCACTGCTGAAGGGGATCACCGATTCCGAGGACCTGGTGGCCACGCTGACCGGCAGCGGGGACGGGGTGCTCGCCGCAGTGCTGCGCGGCTGAGACCCGACCGCAGGCTCCCGTGTGAACGCCCGTCCCCGGAACGCACTGCACCGCACGGCACGGCACCGCACGGCCTGATGAACACCGCCTGAGACAACAACAACAGCCCCGCACCGAATGGTGCGGGGCTGTGGTCTGGGATGGCGAGTTCTACTTGATGACGCCCTCGAGGGCATCCCGCAGCTCCACGGCTTCCGACGCGGCGATCTCGACGACCAACCGGCCGCCCCCCTCGAGCGGGACTCGCATGATGATGCTGCGTCCCTCTTCCACGACTTCGAGCGGACCGTCCCCGGTGCGCGGCTTCATAGCAGCCATCGCGTGCCTCCTTGGTGTGTCACTGCCCTTGCATGGCTCCCCCGGACGGGGCCTCGGGCAATGCGCGTACGGTGGCCATTATCTCAGGTCTCGGGACCTTTTCGCACGTCGGGTCCGGCGAGGCCTCGCCGGGAGGTCGATACCGTCCCCGAACCGGCCCATGGCGACCCCCACCATGAGCGCTCCCACCAGCACTGCGACGAGCAGCAGGAGCAGCACCATCGGACTCGCTGCACTCAT
Source organism: Brachybacterium sp. AOP24-D1-21 (assembly GCF_052378665.1). NCBI lineage: Bacteria > Bacillati > Actinomycetota > Actinomycetes > Micrococcales > Dermabacteraceae > Brachybacterium > Brachybacterium sp. AOP24-D1-21. The sequence goes on along the minus strand of NZ_JBQSXX010000001.1, from coordinate 3,100,133 downwards.
GCGCCAGCCCCCTCCCGCTCGTCCCTCGCAGTTCGTCGACCGACGGAGTTCATGAGTCGGTCTCCTCCCACTCGTCCCTCGCAGTTCGTCGACCGAAGGTGTTCATCCCTCCGCTACGACCTGACGCGCAGCCTCTGCGCGGGCGACGTGCGTGGCGGCCGATCGCCGGAGGGCCTCCTGCTTGTCGGCGGACTCGACCTCCGCCGCCTCGCGCAGCACCTCGAGCGCTTCCTCGGGAGTGTCCACCACGCGCATCAGGTCGATGTCGGCAGGATTGATCATCCCGCCCTCCGCCACCGCCGTGCGCAGCCAGTCCAGCAGCCCCTGCCAGTAGGAGCGGCCCACCAGGACCACGGGGAACAGGTCGACCTTGTGGGTCTGCATGAGGCACAGGGCCTCGAACAGCTCATCGAAGGTGCCGAAGCCTCCCGGCATCACCACGAAGCCGCTGGAGTACTTCACGAACATCGTCTTGCGGGCGAAGAAGTAGCGGAAGTCGACACCGAGATCGACGTACTGGTTCAGGCCGGTCTCGTAGGGCAGCTCGATCCCGAGCCCCACGGAGACGCCTCCGGCCTCCTTCGCGCCCCGGTTCCCCGCTTCCATGATGCCCGGGCCGCCACCGGTGATCACCGCGTAGCCCAGGTCGACCACGCCCTTGGCGATCTCCACCGCGCACTGGTAATAGGGGTCGTCCTCGCCCAGCCGGGCGGAGCCGAAGATGGAGATGGCGGGGCCGAGCTCGGCCAGTGCCCCGAAGCCCTCGACGAACTCGGACTGGATCCGCAGCACCCTCCAGGGATCGGAGTGGACCCACTGGCCGTTGCCACCCTCTTCCAGGAGCCGCTGATCGGCGGTCCGGTCGGGTCGTTGGGAGCCGCGCATCGTGATCGGGCCCTTGCGGTATTGCTCTCGTTCCTCAGGCGTCATGGAGCGAGCGTAGCTCTCAGACGGCCAGGAATCGGCGCAGCCCCACCAGGGCCGCCTCGAGATCCTCCAGCGGCACGTGTTCGTCATCGGTGTGGGCGAGCAGCGGATCGCCGGGGCCGAAGTTCACCGCAGGGGTGCCCAGCGCGGAGAAGCGGGCGACGTCGGTCCAGCCCTGCTTCGCGGCCAGCGACACGCCCTCGCCGAGAGCCGCGAGGAATCCGCGAGCCGCATCGTTGTCCAGACCGGGCAGCGCGCCCCCGGCCGCATCGATCACGACGATCTCCAGGTCCAGGCCTTCGAGGACCTCCTGCACGTGCGCCTCGGCCTGCTCGACGGAGGTGTCCGGGGCGAAGCGGTAGTTCAGCACGGCGCTGGCCCGATCTGGGATCACGTTGCCGGCGATGCCGCCGGTGATCGAGACGGCGTTGAGGCACTCGCGGTACTCGAGCCCATCGATCACGGCGCGCCGTGCCTCGTAGGCGGCGAGGCGTTCGAGCACGGGGGCGAGATGGTGGATCGCGTTGTCGCCGACCCAGTCCCGGGCGGAGTGGGCGGCGACGCCGCGGGTGGTGACCTCGAGCTTCATCGTGCCCTTGCAGCCTCCCTCGACCCCGGCCGAGGTCGGTTCGCCGAGGATCGCGAAGTCCGCCTCGAGGTAGTCGGGATGCTCTACGGCGATCCGGGTCAGGGCGTTGTCCGCCGCCGCGACCTCCTCGTGGTCGTAGAAGATCCAGGTGAGATCCACAGGGGCGGTGGCTGCTTCGACGGCGAGCTTGAGGAACACCGCGACCCCGCCCTTCATGTCGCAGGTGCCCCTGCCCACCAGCTCCTCGCGACCCTCACGGACCCGGCGGGTCGAGGGCAGGTTGTCCGCGAGCGGGACGGTGTCGAGATGGCCGGCCAGCAGCACGCGCTGGGCAAGGCCCCGGTGGGTGCGGGCGATGACGGTGTCTCCATCACGCAGCACCTCGAGATGGGGCGCGTGCACGCGCAGCGCCTGCTCGACGGCATCCGCGAGCGCCTGCTCGTTCCCGGAGACGGATTCGAGGTCGACGATCGCAGCGGTGAGGTCGACGATGTCGGCGCGGGGGTCGAGGGCAGGGGCGGCCTGGTTGCTCATGGCGGTCATCGTGCCACGTCCGGGTATGGCAGGATCGCTGCGGTCATCCACCCACCGCGAAGGAGTGCTGTGCAGCTCGACGGCGAGGAACTGCGCACTCGCGCGGAGTCGGACGGCAGGGTGATCGCCGGGCTGCTCGACGTCTCGCAGCGCACCCGCTGCGCCGGCTCGAGCGACGAGCAGATCGCTGCGGGGAACCTCGCCGCCGCGCGGCGGGCAGTGCTCGAGTCCCGACCCGTCCCCCAGCCGGAGGAGCTCGAGAGCGCGGAGGCCGTGATCACCGCTGATTCCCGCACGCAGCGCCTCACGGGACATGCCTCCCGCGCCGAGTGTGCGCTCATCCTGGTCGGCGCGGTGTTCCTGGTCGCCGGTGGGCTCGGAATCCTGTTCAGCTCGGAAGTGCTCTTCGCCCTCGGTGCGATCGGGCTGGTCCTCGGCGGCGTGATGCTGCTGGTCCAGTGGTGCTGGCGCCGGCTGATCGCACGGCGACGGGTGACGGTGCTGATCGACTGGGCCGCGGGGCGGGACGGGCAGCTCGCACGCGGGCTGCCGCCGGTCGGGACCGTCGATGCGCCCTCCCTCTGGGAGAGCCGAGCCGCCCGGTCCGTCATGGCCTGGACGACGGCGTTCGGCGGGCTCCTGCTCGTGATCCTGGCGTGGGACGCCTGGCCCGGGTTCTCACGGGCGATCGCCGATGGGAGGGCGCCGGGCTGGGAGGAGCTCGAGGTCGAGAGTTTCCTCCTCTGGCCTGCGCTGCTCATCACGGTGCTCGGCGCCGCGTATCTCCTGGGGCGGCGTCCGATGCGCATGATCGTGGGCCGCCGTCGACACGCTCTGGAGTGGCTGCCGACCTCGGATCATGCCCGGCCGGATGACGACGAAGACGATGCTGATGAGGCTGCTGAGTGGGATGACTCGGACGACTCAGAGGAATGGGACGACACAGAGAGCCTCGACGACGAGTAGGTCACGCAGCGCTCAGTCCTCGGCGAGCGCTCCGCCGGCCCGGGCCAGCCTCAGCGCGATCGCCTCGGCATGGCGCAGCAGCTGGGCGCCGGTGCCGGGCTCGGCGGTGATCGAGGAACCCGGCTGGGCGGTGCTGACGGGGACTCCGACCAGGAGCCTGCGTTCGTAGACCGTGCCATCCACCCCGACCGGCGCATACAGACCATCCACGGCGATCGAGCCGGTGAGCATCCGGCGCCGGGTGCCGCGGGAGGCCCAGAAATCCTTCTGCGCCTCCCCCCGCTCGCGCCAGGCGCCCAGCAGGGCGCTGCGGTAGGCGGGCAGATCCACCGGCGGCAGGTGCGCCTCGAGCACCCCGTCGCACAAGGTGGTCTCACCCTCGGCGCCGTGCACCGCGAAGCGGCCCGCCTCGTCGTCGATGTCCAGGTGCATGCGGGGGCCGGTGAACTCCAGCAGTCCCGCCTCGGCCAGGGCGAGCACCTGCCGTGCCCGCAGCACGGGCGGGCCCGAGGCCCAGGAGGCGAAGGCGTTGCGCAGATGGCCGTCGATGTCCTGCCGTACGGACTCGGTGGTGTAGGCGCCGAGATCGGTGAGCCGGTTGACCTGGATCCGCAGGGCGATCAGCACCCGATAGATCAGCACCCAGGCGGGATCGGGCTCGGCCGCGGCTCGCAGCGCCTCCTCGAGCACCTCCCGGGTGCTGCGCGCGGGATGCGGGTTCTCTCCCCCGCGTCGGCCGAAGGGGAACAGCAGCGGGAGCAGTGCTTCGTCGCGGGCGAGCTCGGGGAATCCGCCTCTGTGCAGTGCTCTGCGCAGCTCCGCGAACATCAGCGGCATCACGTCGTGCTCGTGGTCCACGCCGGCGGCGCGCACTGCGAGCTCGAGCACCCGCTCCCCCGTGAGCACCTCGGGAAGGTAGGGCTCGGGCATCTGCGCGCCGAGATCGGGCTTGGGCCGGTAGACCATGCCGGAGCGGGAGCCGACCACCAGGAGCGGCTCGCCGCCCCCGGGCACATAGCGCAGGCCCGACGGGGCGGTGTGATCCGACTCGAAGCGGCCGCCGGCAGCGGCGGTGAGCATCCCGATCGCGTCGTAGAAGTTCAGGCCCATGCCCTGGACGGCGACGGCCTCCCGTCCCAGCAGCGAGGCGTAGTCCACCTCGAGCGGGTTCGCGGGACCGAGATGGACCAGGCCGTGACGCTCCGCGGCGTCGGCCAGCTGCTGCGAGCGGGGGCTGAGCGCGGTGGGAAGGTGCCCGAGCGCGAGCGCGACCGCGTCGGCGCGCAGCACGCGCCCGTCGGACAGCCGCACGCGCTGTGGCCCGTCAGCCTCCCCGGTCACGTCGACCGCTTCGGCGGCGTGCTCGACGATCCGCAGCCGGGCGGGATCGGCGTCGGCCTTCGCCGTCTCGAGCACATGGGCGAGGTAGCGGCCGTGGGCTGCGCGGGAAGCGAAGTCAGTGGGCGCGAGCCCCTCACCGGCGAGGTGGTCTGCGAGAGTCTCTGTGCGTGAGGCAGGGAGCACCGCGTGGCACGATTCGTCGGGGTACATCGTGGTCTGGCGGGTGGTGGTGTTCATCAGCAGCACCTCGGACTGGTCGTGCCGCCAGACCGCACCGCCGCGCCCCACCAGCGGGTCGATCAGATGCACCGTGAGCGCGCCGCGCCACTCGGAGCTGGTCGAGGCCGCGACCAGGCGCTCGATGATGGCGGTGCCCCGCGGTCCTGCCCCGACGACGGCGACGGTACGGACGGGATCGGTGGCTGCGGTCATCCCTCAAGTATGGCGCGGCCAGCACACGGCTCTGGACGAGATTCCGTCCTCATGGCCCCTGCGGGTCCGCCGATCTGGGACCATGTCGGCATGTCCACTCCCGCGCCACCGCCGAGGCACCTGCCTCGATCCGAGCCGGCGAATCCCAGCGGTCCGTTCGGCGGGCGTCAGGCTGCGAGGCTCCGGGCGATCGTCAATGCCGATCTGCTGCCCGAGGAGCGCGCTTCGGCCGACGCACTGGTGATGACCGCCTGGCTCACCACCGCACAGCGGGCGCAGTACGCGCCGTCACTGCGCGCCGGCCAGCACACCGAGGAGTTCGTCCAGCGCCTCGCCGATGAGCGCCGGGTGGTGCTCGAGGAGGGCGCCGATCCGGTCGCCGATGAACTCGACTCTGCGGCCCAGGCCGAGCAGGACGCCCGGCAGCTGCCGCTGCGGCTGGTCGAGGCGGTGCTGCTGCTGGTGGTGCTGGGGTGCTTCGTGGCCACGGTCGTGCTGAGCATCCGCTCCGAGGGGTCCGGGATCTCGGATCGTCTCCCGGATCAGGCGCTGCCGCTGCTCGGGACGCTCGTCGTGGCCGCGCTGCTCGCTGCGATCATCGGGAAGATCGCGACCCTGCGACGGGACCGGATCCTGCTGGACTGGGCGGCCTCGCGCCCCGGACAGCTCGGCCGGGGGCTGCCGCTGCGCCGCCCGCTGCAGGGCGAATCTGCCGGACCCGCGCTCGTGCAGGCCCTGGGCCCGGCTCTCCTGGTCGGCGCCGGAGTGCTGGCGATCGTCAGCGGAGCGGCGATCCTGCTGATCACCCTCATGCTCGGAGACGAACAGGGACTGGGCGAGTACGCACCCTGGATGCTCGGGGGCGGGGTGGTCGCGCTGGTCGCCGCGGTGCTCACGATCTATCTGCGCCATCGTCGGCTGCTGAAGGTGGCCCGTCGCGCGCGGGCCGCGGAGTGGATCGGGCAGACCTCCGAGCTCGACGCCTGACCGGTCAGGGAGCCGACGCCGTCACTCCTCAGCGGCCAGTCCCTGTTCGCGGGCATAGCTCTCCCACTGCCCGGCGACCGGGATCCGGCGCAGATCGCGTCCCAGCAGCGAGATCAGCGCCCCCAGCAGGGTGATGCTCGCGAACATCAGCATCGTGGGCAGGGGCCCGACGACCTCGAGGCCCCAGCCGGCGAGCACTGGCCCCAGCGGCATCAGCCCCATCGAGACCAGGCCCATCAGCGCACCGATCCGCCCCTGCATCGCCACCGGGGTGAGGTGCATGAAGAAGCCTTGCGTCGCAGCGTTCAGCGGGGCCAGGCCGAGTCCCATCAGCGCATACGCAGCTGCGATCCAGAGCATCCCCGGGGCGAAGGGGATGAATGCCCCGACCATGGCCATCAGCAGCAGCGGCGTGATGACCACCGCCCCGGTGGGAACTCGGTCCACCAGGCGCGGTGCGGCGATGGCTCCGAGCAGAATCGACGCGGCAAGCACCGTATTCAACAGGCCGATCCGCGCCGCTGACACACCCCCGGAGGCGAGGTTCAGCAGCACTGCGAGGATCAGACCGTTCAACCCGAGGTTCACAGCGACGGCGACCCCCATCAGCTGCAGGCGGATGCGCTGGGAGAGCACCCAAGAGACGGCCTCGCGCAGCTCATCCCGTACTCGGGTCGGTGGCGAAGGCTCAGTGCGGGGGTAGTACTTTCCGCGCATCGAGAGGGTGGCGAGGACGGAGCCGAGATTGCCCAGCAGCTGCATGAGCGGCGGGCAGAGAATCGACAGGCCCAGCAGCGCGCCGCCGAGCGGGCCGGCCCCCATCTCCACTGCGGCTTCGCGACCTTCGTTCACCGCGAAGGCGCGGGGCAACAGGGCCGGCGGCACGATCTGCTTGAGCATCGCGTTCGAGGCACTCCCGAACAGGGTCCCTCGGAGCCGATCCGCGAACGCGAGGGCGGCGAGCGTGATGAAACTCCCCCACCCTGCCGCGAGCACCGTGATGAGCACGGCCTGCACCACCACCCCCGTCACCCCGGCGAGCAGCCGTAGGCGCCGCCGCTCGTAGCGGTCCGCTAGCAGCCCGCCCGGAATCATCCCGACCAGGACCCCCAGACCCTGTACGAGCCCCACCAGCCCGGTCGCACCGAGTGAGTCCGTGACCATCAGGGTGATCAAGGGGAAAGCGAACGTCCCGATCCCGGCGCCGAGGTCGAGGCAGAGGTCCCCCACCAGCCAGCGGTGGTACTCGAGGTTCGCACGCAGTGTCGGCGTCGGCGCGGGCGTGGCGGCAGTGGTCGTCATGACCGGAATGTTACTTACACAAGACATGGTGCGCAATAGATCTTGCGCAAGTGATGTTGTGCAAGATCTCTAGCGCACGGGCCAGTGCGCATCACGCGATTCTCCGTAGACTGCGGAGATGAGCAGCGACGCGCCGACGGGCGAGGACGAGAGGACACCGCTGGTGAGCTCGGCAAAGCCGGAATACGCGACCCGCGACCAACTGCGGGCGATGGCCCATCCTCTGCGTCTGGAGATCATGGAGCGGGTGGGTCGCAGGGGCACCGCCCGCGCCGCGGATATCGCCGCCGATCTCGGTCTTCCCGCCAACTCGGTGAGCTACCACCTGCGGATCCTGGCGCGCGGAGGCGTCATTGAGGACGCGCCGGAGGCTGCCCGTGATCGGCGTGACCGAGTATGGCGCCTCGCTCAGACATCCTTCAATCACGGTGGCAGCAGCGCTCGCTCCGTGAATGACCCCGACAGCACTGACACGGAGTACCTCGCCGCGTCCGGAGCCACGGCCCTGGCCGCCTTCGAGTGGATGCGTTCGGCCTTCAGTGCCGAGATCGCCCGCTCCCGGGCCGAGGATGTGTCCCCGGAGGACGGGCTGGGAACCATGCACGGCACCTCACTGCGCCTGTCCAGGGAGCAGATGCGTGAGCTGAATCGCCTGGTCTCCACGAAGGTTCGGGAGTACAGCCAGCTGAACCGCGATGAACACGACGCAGACATCCTGGGCGATCCCGATTCCGACGGTGTCGCATTGACGTTCCGGGTCCTCTGGGCGGCCGTCGGAGAGCAGTCTCCAAAGCGGGATAAGTAGCCTGCACCTGAGTGTGCTTTTCACCCCGCCGCGTGGTTGCGACGGGCATTCCACGGTGCATGCTTCGTAGACTCTCCCCGTGACTACGCTGCCGACGTCCTCCCCCGCCACCCACGCCTGGGGCATCGGCCTCAGCACCCTCGCCGCGGACGGTTCCACCCTCGACACCTGGTACCCCGCCCCGCAGCTGGGAGCGGTTCCCGAGGCTCCTGAGAGCCACCCTCTGCATGCCCAGCTGAGCTCCGCAGCGCGCGCTGACGAGGTCCGCGGCACCGCCCAGGAAGCGGTGGTGCGCGTGATCGAGCTCGCTGCCGCCCCGATCGACGCCGCCGACGCCTACCTCCGCCTGCACCTGCTCTCCCACCGGCTCGTCCAGCCCAACGGCCAGAACCTCGACGGACTCTTCGGCGCGCTCACCAATGTGGTGTGGACGACTGAGGGGCCCTGCGCCGTGACCGGCTTCGAGGAGACCCGCCTGCGCCTGATCTCCGCAGGCCGCACCCCCACCGTGCTCAGCGTCGACAAGTTCCCCCGGATGGTCGACTACGTCATGCCCACCGGCGTGCGCATCGGCGACGCGGACCGGGTGCGCCTCGGCGCCCACCTCGCCGAGGGCACCACCGTGATGCATGAGGGCTTCGTGAACTTCAACGCCGGAACCCTGGGCGCCTCGATGATCGAGGGCCGTATCTCCCAGGGCGTCGTCGTGGGCGACGGCTCCGACGTGGGCGGCGGCGCCTCCACCATGGGCACCCTCTCCGGCGGGGGCACCGAGCGCGTCAGCATCGGTCGCCGCTCCCTGCTGGGCGCCGAGGCCGGTGTGGGCATCGCGATCGGCGATGACTGCGTGGTCGAGGCGGGGCTCTACCTCACCGCGGGCACCAAGGTCGAGGTCATCGGAGAGGCGGGCACCGTGGGGGAAGGGATGGAAGGGGCCCACGTGGTCAAGGCCCGTGACCTCTCCGGTGTGCCCAACCTGCTGTTCCGTCGGAATTCGCTGAGCGGTGCGGTGCAGGCGGTGGCCCGGAAGGGCCAGACCGTCGAGCTCAACGCCGCCCTGCACGCGAACTGACGGCGGACCAGGAGCACCCGGGATGACGGCGCGCGCCGGACGGCGAGCACGGGGTCGGAGCCGGTCTCTTGCCCGCCATCTCGTGGTCCCGCTGGTGATGGTGCTGCTCTTCGCGGGTATCGCGGGCGGCAGCTATGTCGCGCTGCAGCGCTACGGCTCGCCCGCCCATGAGGGTACCTGCGTGGCCGCCGGGCTCGGCACCACCCATCGCTACAGCACGGAACGGGTCGCCAACGCCGCCCTCATCAGCGCGACGGCCGTGGACCGGCAGCTGCCGCCGCGAGCGGCGTCGATCGCTCTGGCGACCGCCTATCAGGAGTCGCAGCTGCGGAACATCGACTACGGGGACCGCGATTCACTGGGACTGTTCCAGCAGCGGCCCTCGCAGGGCTGGGGCACCGAGGCGGAGATCATGGACCCGATCTACTCCTCCAACGCCTTCTATGACGTGCTGGAGACGATCCCCGACTACCAGAGCGCCGACATCAACGACGTCGCCCAGGAGGTCCAGCGCTCGGGCCATCCCGAGGCCTACCGAGATCACGAGACCGAGGGACGGCTGTACGCCTCGGCGCTGACAGGGCAGAGCGGCGCGAACCTGGTGTGCACCCTCGACTCCGTCGGCTCCGTCGTCTCCCCCGAGCAGGTCCGCGAGGAGCTCGCACGCCAGTTCCCCCGCGCTCTCGGGTCCGGCCGGGTCACCTCGACCCTGGCCGCGGCCTCCGGCGCGGCACCGCAGCTGCCGGCCGACGCCGGAGCGACCGCGCTGGTGATCGATCCGGGCGGCGACGACGCGATCGGCTGGGCCCTCGCGAACTGGGCCGTCGCCCGCGCGGCCGACGACGGCGTGGTCCAGGTGTCCTACCAGGGACGGGTCTGGGATCGCTCGCTGCGCGGGGACGAGGCGGCGAGCTGGACCGCGACCGGCGGCGGCGCGACAGACCGCGTGGTGGTACTGGTCAGCGGGCGCTGAACCGGCTGCGCAGAGCGTGATGCGCGTGCATGGCCTGCGGTGCGGACTGTACGCGCCGCGCCAGCCTCAGTGCACCGTGAGCCCGCGGGCGCGGAACTGGCCCCGCACCCGCTCCATGACCTCCCGACTGGGCGGCTGAGCATCGCGCAGCTTGTACTCCATCCCGAGCGTGTCCCACTTGTCCTGGCCCATGTTGTGGAAGGGCAGCACCTCGACCCGCTCGATCACGTTCTTCCAGCGCTCCACGATGTCCACGACCTTCTCGACGTTGTGCTCGCCGTCGGTCCAGCCGGGCACCACTACGAAGCGGAGCCAGATCGGGATGCCGCGGCGTGCGAGCCGGTCCCCGAAGTCGATGGTCGGCTGCAGCGTGCGGCCGGTGAGCGCCTGGTAGGACTCCTCGCTGCCGGACTTCACGTCCAGCAGCACCAGGTCGACATCATCGAGGAAGGCGTCGGACGCGACCGCGCCCAGGTAGCCGGAGGTGTCGATTGCGGTGTGGACGCCCATCTCCTTCGCCGCGCGCAGCACCTTCCCGGCGAAGGCAGGCTGCATCAGCACCTCTCCCCCGGAGAGGGTGAGCCCGCCGCCGGACGCGGAGAACACGCGCCGGTAGCGGCGGATGCGGCGCACGATCTCCTCCAGCCCCACATCCTGCCCGCGTCGCATCTCCATCGTGTCGGGATTGTGGCAGTACACGCACCGCAACGGACAGCCGGCGAAGAAGAGGGTCAGCCGCGTGCCGGGTCCGTCCACCGCGGTGACCAGCTCCCAGGAGTGGAGGGAGGCGACCTGGCCCTCCCTGACCGCGGTCAGCCGATCGGATCTCTCGAGCTCGACCTCAGCCATGCCCTCGATCCCCGCACCGGTGCGCCGGTTCCGGGCGGGTGTGGCCAGCAGGTCAGCGCTCTGCTCCATGCCCTCAGGCGCCCTGGTGGAAGGTGCGGTCCAGCACGTCCAGCTGCTGCTCACGGGTGAGCTTGACGAAATTGACCGCATAGCCGGAGACCCGCACGGTGAGGTTCGGATAGTCCTCCGGCCTCTCCATCGCATCGACCAGGGTGTCCTTGTTGAGCACGTTGATGTTCGCGTGGAACAGACCTGATTCCATCTTGTTCTTCGCACGGTTGGCCTTCATCGAGGCCAGGCGTTCGGCGTAGGTCGTGACGGGGCGGGTGGTCATGGCTGTCTCCTGAGTGGTGGTGGAGGAGTTGGCAGTGGCGGTCCGGTCGGCTCGGGTGGTCACTGCTCCCCCATCTCTTCATCCATCACGAAGCCGGCGTCGAGGATGCCGACCAGGTTGGTGACCTGCTCGCCCTTGGTACGACCCAGGCCCTGCGGGGTGATGGTGTTGGTCAGCGAGATGCCGTCGAGGGCATCGTGGTAGTCGAGCTTGCCGACGCTCAGCATCGAGGCGACCATTCCGTGGGTGTCGGCCCCGTTCTCGGGGTTCGCTCCAGGAGAGAAGGGGGTGCCCGCGCGGTGGCCGGAGGGGAAGGACCCCGTGGCCTTGCCGTAGACGACGTTCGAGGTGATGGTCAGCACCGACTGGGTCGGGATCGCCTCGCGGTACATGGGGATCGCGGTGATCTTCTGCATCACCGTGTGCACGATCGTCGCGGCGATGTCGTCGGCGCGGTCGTCGTCGTTGCCGTAGCGGGGGAAGTCGCCCTCGGTGAGGTAGTCGACCACCAGCCCGGTCTCATCGCGCACCGGGGTGACCTTCGCGTGCTTGATCGCCGAGAGGGAGTCCGCGACGATCGAGAGGCCGGCGATGCCGCAGCCCATGGTGCGCACGATCTCGCTGTCGTGCAGCGCCATCTCCATCGCCTCGTAGGCGTAGCGGTCGTGGCTGTAGTGGATGATGTTCAGCGCCTCGACGTAGGTGCCCACCACCCAGTCCAGCATCTGTTCGTACCGGTTCCAGACCTCGTCGAAGTCCAGCGGGCCGTCCCCGGAGATGGGTGCGAACTCGCCCTCGGTGGTGATCTGCTTCCCGGAGACCTCGTCGCGGCCGCCGTTGATGGCGTAGAGCAGCGCCTTGCCGGCGTTGACCCGGGCGCCGAAGAACTGCATCTGCTTGCCGACCTCCATCGGCGAGACGCAGCAGGCGATCGCCGCATCATCGCCCCAGCGGTCACGGATCTGCTGATCGGACTCGTACTGGATCGAGGAGGTCTCGATCGAGATCGCCGAGCAGAACTCCTTGTACCCCGCCGGCAGCTCGGGGTCCCAGAAGATGGTGATGTTCGGTTCCGGGGCGGCTCCGAGGTTCCGCAGGGTCTGCAGCAGCCGGAACGAGGTCTTGGTGACCTGCGCGCGGCCGTCGGCGGAGAAGCCGCCATCGGACCAGGTCGCCCAGTAGGGATCGCCGGAGAAGATCTGGTCGTAGTCGATCGTGCGCAGGAAGCGGACGATGCGGAGCTTGATCACGAGCGCATCGATGTACTCCTGGGCCTGCGACTCGGTGATCGTGCCCGCGGCGAGGTCCCGCTCGACGTATACGTCGAGGAAGGCGGAGAGGCGGCCGATGGACATGGCGGCGCCGTCCTGGCTCTTCACTGCGGCGAGATAGGCCATATAGGTCCACTGCACGGCCTCCTGCGCGTTCGCGGCAGGGCGGCGCAGGTCCAGACCGTAGGACTCCCCCAGTCGCATCAGCTTCTTCAGTGCCCTGATCTGCTCGGAGTGCTCCTCGCGGTAGCGGGCCCAGTGCTCAGAGAAGGGCTGGTCGGCCACCGCATCCTTGGCGCGCTGCTTGTCGGCGATGAGGAACTCGGCGCCGTACAGGGCCAGGCGGCGGTAGTCGCCGATGATGCGGCCGCGCCCGTAGGAGTCCGGCAGCCCGGTGATGATGTGGCTCGAGCGGGCGGCGCGGATCCGCGGGGTGTAGATGTCGAAGACGGCGTCGTTGTGGGTCTTGCGGTACTGGGTGAAGATCTTCTTGACGTCCTCGTCGACCTCCTTGCCCGCTTCCTTGATGGCGGTCTCCACCATCCGCCAGCCGCCGGCGGGCATCATGGCGCGTTTGAGCGGCACATCGGTCTGCAGGCCGACGATCACGTCGTCGTCCTCGCTGATGTAGCCGGCAGGGAAGGCGTCGACGTCCGCGGGGGTATGGGTGTCGACGTCGTAGACGCGGCGACGGCGCTCCTCGGAGAGATAGTGAGTCTCGAGGTGGTCCCAGACCCGCAGCGTCTTCTCGGTGGGGCCGGCCAGGAACGAGGCGTCCCCGCCGTAGGGGGTGTAGTTGCGCTGGATGAAGTCGCGCACCTCGATCCGCTCCTGCCAGGGACCGGGGGCGAAGCCGTCCCAGGCGTCCTGGCCTGCGGCCTCGGTGCCGGGGCGATCGGTGGTGGCAGTCGTCATCGGGTCCTCCTCGCTGGGCGGAAGGGCCTCGGCGCTGCGGGCCCTTCACGGATGCCTTCAGGCTAGGGCGAGGAACGCTGCGGGAGCGGGCGGAAGGTCCCGACGAGAACGCCCTGAACAGCGACGCTCCTCACGGGGAGGGGTCGCACGGTCAGGGCGCTCAGGTGCGGGCGGTCTCGGGAGACCGGTGACCTCAGAGGCGAGGGATCAGCCGCGCTTCTCGATGTCGGACTGGAGGGCGGCCAGGCGCAGCTCGCTGGTGCCGGTGCGGTCCTCCATCGCCGTGTAGTCCCGCTCGGCATGGCCGGTGTAGATCTGGCGGGGGCGACCGATCTTGGTCTCCGGGTCGTGGACCATCTCTTCCCACTGGGCGATCCAGCCCGGCAGGCGGCCGATGGCGAACAGCACCGTGAACATCTCCGTGGGGAAGCCGATCGCCTTGTAGATCAGGCCCGTGTAGAAGTCGACGTTGGGGTAGAGCTTGCGCTCGACGAAGTAGTCGTCCTTCAGCGCGATCTCCTCGAGCTGCATCGCCAGCTCGAGGCGGGAGTCGTTGACGCCGAGGCGCTCGAGGACGTCGTCGGCGATCTTCTTGACGATGCGGGCGCGGGGATCGTAGTTCTTGTACACCCGGTGGCCGAAGCCCATCAGCCGGATGCCGTCCTCCTTGCGCTTCACCTTCTCCATGAAGTCGCGCGGGTCCATGTTCTCGGCCTGGATCTGGTCGAGCATGTCCATCACCGCGGCGTTGGCGCCGCCGTGGGCGGGACCCGAGAGCGCGCCGATCCCGGCGGAGATCGAGGTGAACAGGTTCGCCTGGGCGGAGCCGACGAGTCGGACCGCGGAGGTCGAGCAGTTCTGCTCATGGTCGGCGTGCAGAATCAGCAGCTGCTCCATCGCGCGCACCACGACCGGGTCGGCGATGTAGTCCTCCACCGGGAACCCGAACGTCAGGCGCAGGAAGTTCTCGATCAGCGAGAGCCGGTTGTCGGGATAGAGCAGCGCGTGACCCTGGGCGATCCGATGCGCGTAGGCAGCCATCGTGGGCATCTTCGCGAGCAGCCGCACGGCGGAGATCCGCACCTGCTCCTCGTCGAAGGGATCCAGCGAATCCTGGTAGAAGGTCGACAGCGCCGAGGTGCCGGCCTGGAGCACAGCCATCGGGTGCGCATCGCGCGGGAAGTTGTCGAACATGCGCTTGAAGCGCTCATCGAGCAGGGTGCGGTGCTCGACCTTCGCTTCGAAGTTGTCGAGCTGGCCCTTGGTGGGCAGCTCGCCGTTGATCAGCAGGTAGGAGACCTCGAGGTAGCTGGACTTCTCCGCGAGCTGCTCGATCGGGTAGCCGCGATAGCGCAGGATCCCCTCGTCGCCGTCGATGTAGGTGATCGAGGACTTGGCATTCGCGGTGTTCATGAAGCCGGGGTCGTAGGTGACCTCACCGGTCTCCTTGCGCAGGGGGCCGATCGCGATGCCGGAGTTCCCCTCCACTGCGGGGACGATCGGGAGATCGAGGGTCTTCTCCCCCAGGTTGAGCTGAGCGGACGTCGTCGTGTGATCCATGGGCTCTCCGTTGTGCGTGGTCGGATCGGTACGGCGCGCAAGGGCGCCGGAGGTGTCAGAGGCGCTCGAGGCGCCGGGCGGCGGCAGCGATCCGCTCATCGGTCGCGGTGAGGGCGACCCGGACGAAAGTCCCGCCAGCAACACCATAGAACATCCCAGGGGCCACCAGAACACCGCTGTCTGCGAGGCGCTGGACACTGGTCATCGCGTCCTCACCGAAGGTGGTCCAGAGGTACAGGCCAGCCTGGGAACCGTGGATCGTGCCGCCTGCAGCCACCAGCGCGGGCTCGAGCACCGCGCGACGAGCGCGATAGATCTCACGCTGCGCAGCCGGGGCACGATCATCACCGAGAGCCGTGACCATCGCCGTCTGGAGCGGGCCGGGGAGCATCATCCCGGCCTGCTTGCGCACCGCCACCAGCTCGCCCACCAGAGCGGGGTCGCCGGCCACGAAGGCCGCCCGGTAGCCGGCGAGGTTCGACTGCTTGGACAACGAGTACACGCACAGCAGCCCGTCCAGCGAGCCGCCGTTCACTCGCGGGTCCAGGACCGACGGCACCTCGTCCACGGTCCAGGGCAGCAGCGCGTAGCACTCGTCGGAGGCGACCACGATCCCGTGCTCCCGCGCCCAGGTGACGATCGCCGCCAGCTGGGCCACGTCCAGCACCTCACCGGTGGGGTTCGACGGCGAGTTCAGCCACAGCAGGCGGATCCGCGCGGCGGCACCCGGCTCCGGCAGCGCGGCATCCCCGTATGCCGCCAGGGCAGCGAGGTCCAGCGGCATAGACTCCGCACCCACGAACCGAGCGCCCATGTCATAGGTGGGATAGGCGATGTGCGGGAACGCCACTGCCTCCCCAGGGCCGATGCCGAGCTGGAAGGGCAGGTGCGCCACCAGCTCCTTGGAGCCGACGGTGGGCAGCACGCCCTCGATGCCGAGAGGGGCGGGGGCACCGCGGTGACGATGCACGAAATCCACGATCGCCTCCCGCAGCGCGGGGGTGCCGATCGTGGTGGGGTAACCGGGGCTGTCCGCGGCGGCGGCGAGGGCCTGCTGCACGGAGGCGGGCGTCGGATCGACGGGGGTGCCGACGGAGAGGTCGACGATGCCGTCCGGGTGGGAGGCGGCGCGCTGCTTCGCCGGGGTCAGGGCGTCCCAGGGGAATTCCGGCAGCCGCGCGGCCAGACTGCGACGGGCTGCCGGAACGGCAGGAGATGCGGAGACGGCAGGAGATCCGGAAGACGGAGCGGCCACGGCTCAGGCCAGGGGGTTCGGCTGCAGCGGGAGGGCTTCGATGATGGGGTGGTCCTTGTCGATCACACCCATCTTCGCCGCACCGCCCGGGGCGCCGAGATCGTCGAAGAACTCGACGTTGGCCTTGTAGTACTCGGCCCACTGATCCGGGGTGTCGTCCTCGTAGTAGATCGCCTCGACGGGGCAGACGGGCTCGCAGGCTCCGCAGTCCACACACTCATCGGGCTGGATGTAGAGCATCCGGTTGCCCTCGTAGATGCAGTCCACGGGGCACTCGTCGACGCAGGCACGATCCTTGACGTCGACACAGGGCAGAGCGATGACGTACGTCATGAGCGGCTTCCTTCCGTCGGAGACTCCCCCATTCTGTCATCCCGCCTGCGCCGCGTGCCCTGCGACGAGGCGGCGGGCCACGGAGGTGATGGGACGCACATCCGGCGATCGACACCGGCCGAGCTGACGGCAGCGGCAGCGGCAGCGGATAGCCTCGAGTGATGGCTGAGCATGATGATGACCGGGTCCGCGCCGGTTGGGCGCCCTTCCTCCAGGACGGGCGGCGCGTGGTGCTGCGCTATGCGATCGACCGGGAGTCGTCCCCGCATGGGGAGTCGATGAGCGATGCGCTGGGGACGATCCTCGCCACCGACGAGCTGTCGGTGGAGGTGATGACCAAGCGTGGCGCGATGACAGTGCTGCGGGCGTTGGTCATCGCGGCGAAGGAGGTTCCACCGCCTCCGGTGCGACGGCGGGGGCCCGCCGCGCCCTGAGGATGTAGTCGATGCCTGAAGCCGTGTGCAGCACGACCCCGATCCAGAAGAGCACCTGCGCGGCGGGCACCAGGGACGGGGCCCAGGCAGCGGCCGCCACCAGCAGGAATACAGAGCCCATCAGCACGAAGGTGCGGATCTTGCCGAGCCAGGAGACGGAGATCCGGCCGCCCAGGGCCGCCTGGGTGGCGAGCACGACCATCGCCACGTCGACGATCAGGATGATCGCGAGCGCAGCCCAGGGCAGCAGGTCGGCGACAGCAAGGCTGAGCACGATCGCGACCAACCCCACCCGGTCGGCGATCGGGTCGATGATCGCTCCGGTGCGGCTGGTCTGGTCCAGTGCGCGGGCCAGCAGCCCATCGATCCAGTCGGTCGAGGCCCACACCAGCAGCAGCACCACCGCGAGGGTGTCGGGACCGTCCAGCAGCAGCAGGCTCACGGGGCCCAGCAGTGCGAAGCGCAGCAGCGTGACCAGGTTGGGGATCGTCGCCCAGTCAGGTCGGGGGCGCTTCGGAGCGGTCATCTGCTCAATTTGCCCGAGTACGGGCCCTGCGCACAAGGGTGATCAGGCCTGCGATCAGGAAGGGGATCACGAGGCCGAGGCCCTGGACCACCCAGCCGGAGTACTGGGGCTCGGTGCCCAGCATCGCCGGCATCAGCACGCCGCCGCCCAGGCCTTCGCCCAGGAACGGCATCGCCAGCAGGCCCCACAGGCTGCCGAGCACCAGCAGCGGGAGCCGCGACCCGGTCGCTGCCCACAGGAACACGCTGGTGACCACTTGGAACAGCGCCCCGAACAGCAGACCGACGGGCAGGCGGAGACCTGCCACCGGGAGCTCCACCCGGTGGAGGGTGATCATCAGCAGCACCGAGACGATCGCGAGCACCACAGCCATCGCGGCCTGGGTGAGCCGGGCGGCGAGCGAGGTGGTGTCCACTCGCCGCACCGGCTGCTGCTCGACGGTCACCAGGTCACTTCCCCGACTTGGCCTTCGACGTCGCACGACGACGCTCGTTGGCATCGAGGACCACCTTGCGGATGCGCACGACCTCGGGGGTGACCTCGACGCACTCGTCCTCGCGGGAGAACTCGAGGGACTCCTCGAGGGTCAGGCGGCGCGGTGGCACCAGGTTCTCGAAGGAGTCCGACGACGCGGCACGCATGTTCGTCAGCTTCTTCTCCTTCGTGATGTTGACGTCCATGTCCTCGTTGCGGGAGTTCTCCCCCACGATCTGGCCGGCGTACACCTCGGAGGTGGGCTCGACGAAGAAGGAGCCGCGCTCCTGGAGGTTGATCATCGCGAAGGGGGTGACGCTGCCGGCGCGGTCGGCGACCAGGGAGCCCGTGGCGCGGAACTCGATGTTCCCCATCCACGGCTCGTAGCCGTCGTTGTAGGAGGCGGCGATGCCATTGCCGCGGGTCTCGGTCATGAACCGGGTGCGGAACCCGATCAGGCCGCGCGAGGGCACCACGAACTCCATGCGCACCCAGCCGGAGCCGTGGTTGCTCATGGTCTCCATGCGGCCCTTGCGGGACGCCATCAGCTGGGTGACGGTGCCGAGGTACTCCTCGGGGACGTCGATGGTCATGCGCTCCACGGGCTCGTGGGTCTTGCCGTCGATCTCACGGGTGAGCACCTTCGGCTTGCCGACGGTGAGCTCGAAGCCCTCGCGGCGCATCTGCTCGACCAGGATCGACAGCGCCAGCTCGCCGCGGCCCTGCACCTCCCAGGCGTCGGGGCGCTCGGTGGGGAGCACCTTGAGGGACACGTTGCCGACCAGCTCGGCTTCCAGACGGTCCTTGACCTGGCGGGCGGTGAGCTTGTGGCCCTTGCCGTTCTTGCCGGCCAGCGGGGAGGTGTTGATGCCGATGGTCATCGAGATCGCCGGATCGTCGATGGTGATCAGCGGCAGGGGCCGCGGATCGTTCAGATCCGCGAGGGTCTCGCCGATCATGATGTCGGGGATGCCGGCGACGGCGACGATGTCGCCGGGGAGGGCGGCGCGGGTCATCGGCTCGCGCGAGAGGCCCTTGGTCTCCAGCAGCTCGGTGATCTTCACCTGCTTGGTGGTGCCGTCCTGGACGCACCAGGCGACCTGCTGGCCCTTCCTGAGCTCACCGTTCTTGATGCGCAGCAGGGCGAGGCGGCCCAGGAACGGGGACGCGTCGAGGTTGGTGACGTGCGCCTGCAGCGGCACCTCGTCGTCGTAGACCGGAGCAGGGATCTGCTCGAGGATGGTCTTGAACAGCGCTTCGACGGTCTCCTCCTCGGGGAGGGTGCCGTCGGCCGGCTTGGTGATCGAGGCGCGACCGGCCTTGCCGGAGGCGTAGACCACGGGGACATCGAGGACGGCATCGAGGTCGATGTCGTCCATCTCCTCGGAGAGGTCGGAGGCCAGGCCCAGCAGCAGGTCGGTGGCCTCACCGACGACCTCGTCGATACGGGCGTCGGGACGGTCCACCTTGTTGACCACGAGGATCACCGGCAGCTTCGCGGCGAGCGCCTTGCGCAGCACGAAGCGGGTCTGTGGGAGGGGGCCCTCGGAGGAGTCCACCAGCAGCACGACGCCGTCGACCATCGACAGTCCACGCTCGACCTCGCCGCCGAAGTCGGCGTGGCCGGGGGTGTCGATGACGTTGATGGTGATGCCGTCATGCTCGCCGATCTCCGCGGCGGACGGTCCGGTGTACCGGATCGCCGTGTTCTTGGCGAGGATGGTGATGCCCTTCTCGCGCTCGAGCTCGCCCGAGTCCATCGCCCGTTCGCCGTGCTTGTCGTGGTCGCTGAACGCGCCGCCCTGGGTGAGCATGGCGTCGACCAGGGTGGTCTTGCCGTGGTCGACGTGGGCGACGATGGCGACGTTTCGCAGGTCGGTACGGTGCTGGAGAGTCATACGCGGAAGCTCGTTTCGGGTTGCGCGGTGGGTCGAAGACCGAGCAGCGCCCGGCCGCACCCCAGGTGCGACCCGCTCCAGGGCCCAGGCGAGTCTATCCGCCAGCGGGCCGCCCGCCAGGGGCTGGGGATGAGACCTTCGACGCGCTGGCACCGAGCACGAGGGTCACAGGGATGGCCAGCACCACCCCGAAGATGAGCGACCCGACCATCGGCTGGGAGAAGTACGACGGAGGATTCTCCCCGGCCACGTACGACCTGACCGTGATCCCCGGATCGAAGAAGAACTGCCCGGTGAGCAGAGTGGCGAGGAAGAACCAGGTGAGAGCCACGGCGACGGGGTCGGCGATCTGGAGCGCGCGGTCGAGCAAGGGCTGGCGGCTCCGCGCCCTGCGCGGTCCGCCGGCACGGCGGGACGCTGTCTCCTTCGCCGGCGCCCTGGTCGGCTCCGCCTCCTGCGGCGCCGCGTCCCCAGCCTCGGCGTCCCGCTCTCGCCGTTCCTCTGCCTGTGTCGCCTCTGTCTGTGTCGCCTCTGCCTGTGTCGCCTCTGCCTGCTTCGCGCGAGCCTGGGAGGCGAACAGGGCGATGAACATCCCACCGAATCCGATGACCAGGAGGGCCAGGGTGATCGCGACGACCTCTCCCTTGAGCAGGGCACCGACCATGTCGCCGCCTGTCGCCCGACTCTCCGGGAAGGCGAGGCGCGGCAGCAGCAGCGCACCGCACAGCATGCCGAGTCCTGCCCCGGCCACGATCCCGGCCGCCCGCCGGAAGCTCATCCACCGCACCAGCACGGGCCAGAGCAGATGGAACCCGAGCGCGATGACGAGATGGAGGACGAGACCGCCCACGAACCCGCCGCCCGAGTGGTGGGAGGTCCTGGGGCCGGGTGAGTACGACCAGGCCGCGCGCCGGGCCCGGCGCATCCGCGCGTCGTTCTCCTCCTGCCGGGTCAGCGGCGGGACCGTCTCCTCCGCCCCACCGCCGGCGGCCCGGCGGGCCCGCGCCCGCGCGGCCTCGCGGGCGATCGCCTCATCGGTGCCGTCGACCTGCCCGTCAGCGGTGGCCCCGGTCGAGCGATCGGGGTCGAACGAACCCCTGTCATCCCCCATGCGTCACCCTCGAACCTCCGACCACGTCACTCGGCATCCCGCCCTGCCAGCGTCTGTTCTCACCGTTCTCCCGGCGCCGTGGACCGCGGCCCGACCGCTCTGCTCAGACGTGCCCGGCGCTCGCGAAGGGGTCGATCGGGCCCTCGTCGATCTGCGGGCCGTCGGCCTGCTCGTCGTCGGCCTCGACCACGGGGGCCTCCACATCGATCGTCTCCGAGCCCGCGAGCGGGATGGAGCGCCCCGGGATCGCCGCGAGCAGGCGCTTGGTGTAGTCCTGCTGCGGGGAGTGGAACACCTCATCGGTGGTGCCCTGTTCGACGACCTTGCCCTTCTCCATGACCAGCGTGTTGTCCGCGATCTGCCGCACGACAGCGAGGTCGTGGGTGATGAAGAGGTAGGACAGGCCGAGCTCGGCCTGCAGGTCGTTGAGCAGTTCGAGCACCTGGGCCTGGACCAGCACGTCGAGTGCGGAGACCGCCTCGTCGCAGATCACGACCTCCGGATCCAGGGCGAGGGCACGGGCGATCGCGACGCGCTGGCGCTGACCGCCGGAGAGCTCGTTGGGGTATCGCCGCATCATCGCCGCGGGCAGCGCGACCTTGTCGAGCAGATCGCGAACCTTCGCCTCCCGGCTCTTCGCATCCCCGATCCCGTGCAGGCGCAGCGGCTCCTCGATGGTGCGGAAGATCGAGTACACCGGGTCCAGGGTGCCGTAGGGGTTCTGGAAGATCGGCTGCACGCGGCGGCGCAGCGACTTCAGCTCCTGACCCCGGTAGGTGGTGACGTCCTTGCCCTCGAAGAGGACCCGCCCCGAGGTCGGCGCGAGCAGCTTGAGCACCATCTGCGCGACGGTGGACTTGCCCGATCCCGACTCCCCCACGATCGCGGTGGTGGTGCCGCGCTCGATCTGGAAGGAGACATCATCCACCGCGAGGAACGGGGTGGAGCGCCACGGCACGCTGCCGCGGATGGGGAACGACTTCGTGAGCTTCTGGACCTGGATCACGGCATCCGGGTCGACCTCCCCGTAGCCGAACTCCGGCGACTGCGCATCTGCAGACGCGGCATGCACGGTCTGCGCACCCCCCGAGGTGGACGGTGCGCCGCCGGTGTGGGCGTGCTCCTGCGCGCGCTCGCGGATCTCGGCGCGCTCCGCTCCGGAGACCAGGCGCCGGGAGGCGAGGGAGGGTGCCGCTCCGATGAGCCGCTTGGTGTAGGGGTGCTGCGGGTTCTGCAGCAGCTCGAGCGCGGGTCCGGTCTCGACGACCCGACCCTTGTACATGACCACCAGATGCTGAGCACGCTCCGCGGCGAGGCCCAGGTCGTGGGTGATCAGCAGCACGGCCACACCCAGCTCCGCGGTGAGGGAGTCGAGGTGATCGAGGATCTGCTGCTGCACGGTGACGTCCAGCGCGCTGGTGGGCTCATCAGCCACCAGGAGCTTCGGCCGTGCCGCAAGGCCCATCGCGATCAGAGCGCGCTGCTTCATACCGCCGGAGAATTCATGCGGGTACTGCTCGGCGCGACGGGCGGCATCGGAGAGCCCCGCCTCCTCGAGCAGCTCGACCGTGCGCTTCTTGGCGTCGGCCCCCTTGGCGATCCCATTGGCGACGAGGGTCTCCCGGATCTGGGAACCCACCTTCCACATCGGGTTGAGATTGCTCATCGGGTCCTGCGGAACCAGGCCCACCTGGTCGCCGCGCAGCACACGGATCTCCTTCTCGGAGATGTGCGTGATGTCGCGCCCCTCGAAGAGGATCTGCCCGCCGGTGATCGTGCCGTTCTCGGCAAGCAGGTGTGCGATCGCCATGGCGGTCGTGGACTTGCCTGACCCGGACTCGCCGACGATCGCGACCGTCTCCCCCGGATACACCTCAAGGCTTGCGCTGCGCACGCCCTTCACCGGGCCGTTGGAGGTGGAGAAGGTGATCTCGAGATCACGGATCTCCAGCAGCGGCTGGTCACGGCGGGCGGGAGCCCCCGCCGCAGAGGGGGTCATGGAGGTCGTGGTCATCGCTTCCTCGCCTTCGGGTCCAGGGCGTCGCGCACCGCATCGCCGAGCATGATGAAGCTCAGCACGGTGACCGCGAGGGCCAGGGAGGGGTAGAACAGCATGGATGGCTGGGTCCGCAGCGCGTCACGGGCGGCGGAGATGTCGCCGCCCCAGGAGACCGCGCTGGTGGGCAGGCCCACTCCGAGGAACGACAGCGTCGCCTCGGCGACGATGAAGACGCCGAGGTTCACGGTCGCGGTGACGATCACGGGAGCGATCGCGTTGGGGATCACGTGCTTGAGCAGGACGGTCGGGCTCGAGGCTCCGAGCGCCACGGAGGAGGTGACGAAGTCCTGGCTCTTGGTCGAGATCACCGCACCGCGCATGATGCGGGCGATATTGGTCCAGCCGAAGACGCTGAGCACGGCGATCACCGTCCAGAGGTTCATCTCCCCCAGTCGGGTGGCGACCACGATGGCACCGAGGATCAAGGGGACCGCGAAGAAGATGTCGGTGATACGGGAGATCACTTCGTCGAACCAGCCGCCGAGGTACCCGGCGAGCGCGCCGATCGTCCCGCCGATGAGGGTCGAGCCGATCATCGCGAAGAACCCGATGATCACCGAGGTGCGAGCGCCCCAGAAGGTGCGCGCCATGATGTCGTAGCCCAGGCGCGAGGTGCCGAAGGGATGCTCCCCGCCAGGCGCCTGGTTCGCGCGGCTCAGGTCTCCGAAGCGCGGGTCCTGGCTGGTGAACACCTGGGGGAAGGCCGCGACGAACAGCACGAACAGGATCAGCAGCGCGGAGATCACGAGCACGGGGTTGCGGATCAGGCTGTGGAGCGCCTCGCTCCACAGGGAGCGCGGCGTGCCGGTGGTGTCGGCCGCATCGACTTCCTGCAGCGGAGTCTCGTCCAGCGGTGCGACCCAGTGCTCCGACCGGGGGCGGGTGGGAGTGGCGTCACTTGGCATAGCGGATCCTCGGGTCGAGCACGCCGTAGAGCAGGTCCACGACGAGATTGGACAGCAGGAAGATGATCACCAGCAGCGTCACGAGCGTGACGATCATCGGGGCCTCGCCGGCATTGATCGAGCTGAACAGCAGCGTTCCGATGCCGGGAACGTTGAACACGCGCTCAGTAACGATCGCGCCGCCCATGAGTGCGCCGAGATCGGCACCGATGAAGGTGACCACGGGGATCAGCGAGTTGCGCAGGATGTGCTTGGAGACCACGCCACCGCGGGAGAGACCCTTCGCCGTCGCGGTGCGCACGTGGTCGGCGCCCGCAGACTCCGCGATCGAGGTGCGGGTCAGGCGCAGCACGTAGGCGAAGGAGACACCGCCCAGCACAAATCCGGGCAGCAGGAGGTTCACCCAGGACGGATCCCGGCCGACGTTGATCGGAGAGATCCCCAGCTGCAGCCCGAAGACGAACTGCGCGAGGAAGCCGAGCACGAAGGTCGGGGTCGCGATGAGCAGCAGGGAGACCATCAGCAGCGTGGTGTCGATGAGCTTGCCCTTGCGCAGGCCCGAGATCACGCCGGCGACGACGCCGAAGACCGTCTCGACGATCACGGCGATGATCGCGAGCCGGAAGGTCGTCGGGAAGGCTGCGACGATCTGGTCGAACAACGGGCGACCGTTGAAGCCGACGCCGAGGTCGAAGGTCAGCACGTTGCCGAGATAGATCAGCCACTGGACCAGGACGTGCTTGTCCAGGTTGTACTGCTCGCGCAGCTGCTGCTCGACCGCCGGGGAGATCGGCTTGTCCCCGGCCAGGGCGAGGATCGGGTCACCCGAGGTGTAGAACGCCATCAGGTAGACGATCAGGGTGGCGCCGAGGAAGACGGGGATCATCTGCAGCAGCCGCCGCGCGATGTACCAGAGCACAGAGGTTCTCTTTCGTCAGTCGGGACGAGGTGGCCCGGAGATGCCGGGCGTGCAACAGCGGGAACCGGACCAGGCCGGTTCCCGCTGCTGCGCGGTGGGTCAGCAGATCACTTGGTGATCTCGTGGTACAGCGGCACCGTGTCCCAGCCGTACTCCACGTTGGAGACCAGGGTGGAGTAGCCGCCGATGGTGTTCTGGTACCAGAGCGGAAGGACCGGCAGGTCACGGATCAGCAGGGCCTCCGCCTCCTTCCACAGGGCGATCGCCTCATCCTCGCTCGCGGCGGCGAGGCCGTCGGCGAGCAGCTGGTCGAACTCGGGGTTCTTGTAGTCGCCGTCGTTGCTGCCCTTGCCGTCGGCCGCAGCGGAACCGTAGAGCGGGCCGAGGAAGTTGTAGGCCGAGGGATAGTCGGCCTGCCAGCCCGAGCGCCAGGTGCCCAGGAGGTCGCGGTTGCGGATCTGCTCACGCATCTCACCGAAGGCCGGGAACGGTGTCGGCTTCGCCTCGATGCCCAGCACGTTGGCCAGCGAGTTGCAGACCGCCTCGACCCAGTCGGCGTGCGGGCCATCCGCGTTGTAGGCGAGGGTCAGCGGGCCTGCGAAGGGCGTGATCGCCTCGGCCTCGTCCCAGAGGCGCGTGGCCTCGGCCTCGTCGAACTGAAGGACCTCCGCACCGGGGAGATCGGTCGCGCCGCCGCCGGGGATCACCGGGGAGACGAAGTCGGTGGCGGGGGTGCGGGTGCCGAAGAACAGGTTGTCGCAGATCGACTGGCGGTCAATCGCCCGCGAGAGCGCCTGACGGCGGAGCGAGCCGGCCTCGCCCTCGAAGTTCGGGTCGTAGCCCGGCAGCGTGATCGACTGGAAGACAGCGCCGGGGGCGTTGACGGCCCGGTCCCCGAGGTCCGACTCGAAGGTGGCCAGCGCCGAGCCCGGCAGCTGGTCGACCACGTCGACGTTGTCCGACTGCAGGTCGAGGTACATCGTCTCGGGATCCTGGTAGACGGTGAAGTTGATCCCGGAGTTCTTCGCGGCGCGGGGGCCGTCGTAGGACTCGTTGGGCACCAGCACCAGCTCCTGATCGTGGGTCCAGGTCTCGAGCTTGTACGGGCCGTTGGCCAGGGGTGCCTCGCCGTAAGCGGCGATATCGTCGAAGGCCGTGGGGGGCAGCGGCATGTAGGCGGAGTAGCCGAGGCGGGTCGGGAAGTCGGACTGCGCCGAGACCAGTCGGGCGGTGAAGGTCGTCTCGTCCACGACCTCGAGGCCGGAGAGAGTGGCATCAGCGGCGACGCCCTCCGCGGAGAGCTCCGCGTAGCCCTCGAAGGGCTCGAAGAAGTACTGGCCGAGCTGCGCGTTGGCGGCGTTCGCGCCGAAGTTCCAGGCGTTGACGAAGTCCTGCGCGGTGATCGGGGTGGAGCCGTCGGAGTACGTCAGTCCCTCACGGATCTTGATCGTCCAGTTCTGGTTGTCCTCGGACTCGATGGACTCCGCGATGTCGTTCTCCGCGGTGCCGTCGGCCGTGTAGTACACGAGGCCCGCGAAGATCATCGTGATGATGCGACCGCCGCCGACCTCGCCGGTGTTGGTCGGGATCAGCGGGTTCTCGGGCTCAGTGGTGTTGGCGTAGATCGGCTCGCCGGTGCCACCGGCGTCACCGCCTCCCCCATCGCTTCCGCCGCTGCCACCTTCGTCGCCCCCGCAGGCGGCGAGGGTCAGGGCGGCGGCACCACTGGCAGCGGTGCCCAGCATCATTGATCGGCGCGAGATGGCCATGAGAACTCCTGTGAAGGCTCGAGAGCGTGACCCGCACATCCGTGTGCGGACCGATCCAGTCTGCACCAACGGATGTCAACAGCATTCCATCTGCTGGTAACACTTCGGTCTCGGACCTCTTTCAACCATCTGCCCGGCGCGGAGGGAACACCCGGCAGGACCTCCACACGAACTCCGTTCGCAGTGTTCAATGGCCCCATGACTGCTCCTACCTCGCCCGCCGCTCCCATCGATCCCACCTCCACCGACGCCTGGGCCGAGCTCGAGGCGCACAACCTCGAGCTCGAGGGCTCGCTGCGCGAGTGGTTCGAGACCGACCGCCAGCGCGCCGAGCGCTTCACGCACGACGCGGCCGAGCTCCACGTCGACCTCTCCAAGAACCTCCTCACCCCCACGACCATGGAGCTGCTGCTGCAGCTCGCCCGCGAGGTCGGCGTTGAGGAGCACCGCGATGCGATGTTCGCCGGCGCCCACATCAACACCACCGAGGACCGCGCCGTGCTGCACGCCGCACTGCGTCGCCCCGCGGGCTCCTCCCCGTCCCTCGAGGTGGATGGACAGAACATCGACGAGGACGTGCGCGGCACCCTGCACCGGGTCTACGACTTCGCGGACAAGGTCCGCTCCGGGGAATGGACCGGCGTGACCGGCAAGCGCATCAAGACCGTCGTCAACATCGGGATTGGCGGCAGCGACCTCGGCCCGGTGATGGTCTACGAGGCGCTCAAGCCGTTCGCCCAGGACGGGCTCGAGGCGCGGTTCATCTCGAACATCGACCCCACCGACGCCTACGCCAGCACCCAGGACCTCGATCCGGAGACCACCCTGGTCATCGTCGCTTCGAAGACCTTCACCACGCAGGAGACGCTCACCAACGCACGCCTGGTGCGCCAGTGGCTGCTCAGCGGCCTGCGGGAGAGCGCAGGGCTCACCGCCGAGCAGGAGCAGGAAGCCGTCGCCAAGCACTTCGTCGCGGTCTCCACGGCGCTGGACAAGGTCGAGGCCTTCGGCATCGATCCCGAGAACGCCTTCGGGTTCTGGGACTGGGTGGGCGGGCGCTACTCGGTGGACTCGGCGATCGGCACCGTGCTCGCGACGGTGCTGGGCCCGGATGCCTTCGAAGAGCTGCTGGCCGGCTTCCACGCGATGGACGAGCACTTCGCCACCGCGCCGGCGGAGCAGAACGTGCCGCTGCTGATGGGCCTGGTGAACGTGTGGAATGTGAACTTCCTGGAGGCGGAGACCCATGCGGTGCTCCCCTATTCCCAGTACCTGCACCGCTTCCCTGCCTATCTCCAGCAGCTGACCATGGAGTCCAACGGCAAGTCCGTGCGCTGGGACGGTTCGCTCGCCACGACCGAGACAGGTGAAGTCTTCTGGGGCGAGCCCGGCACCAACGGTCAGCACGCCTTCTACCAGCTGATCCATCAGGGCACGCGGCTGATCCCGGCGGACTTCATCGCCTTCGCGACCCCGAACCACGCTCTGGTCGATGGTGAGCAGGACGTGCACGAGCTGTTCCTGGCGAACTTCTTCGCACAGACCAAGGCGCTGGCCTTCGGCAAGACTGCCGAGGAGGTGCGCGCCGAAGGCACCGAGGGCGCGCTGGTCGCGGCCCGCGAGTTCTCCGGTGACCGCCCGACCACCTCGATCATGGCCCCGAAGCTGACGCCGTCGGTGCTGGGCCAGCTGATCGCACTCTACGAGCACATCACCTTCGTGCAGGGCGTGGTCTGGGGCATCAACTCCTTCGACCAGTGGGGCGTGGAGCTGGGCAAGCAGCTCGCCAAGGGCCTCGCCCCGGCGGTCGCCGGGGATGAGCAGGCGATCTCCGCCGAGGACGCCTCGACCGCCGGGCTGATCCGCTACTACCGCGAGCAGCGCCAGCAGGGCTGACCCGCAGGCCGCACGCGCGGCGGTCCCCACGACGAGGAGGGCGCCCCCGGAGAATTCCGCGGGCGCCCTCCGTCGCAGCACGTCGATCGGGCCAGAGCCCCACCGCCTGATCTCCTACCGCTCCTCCGTCGCAGCACGTCGATCAGGCCAGGTAGTCGATCAGGCCAGGTAATCGACCTCGCGGGTCTCCTTGCCGATCAGCAGCGCGATGGCCGTGATGATCGCGGCGAGGGTCAGGTAGCCGCCCACCAGCCACAGCGGCCCGTCCAGCAGCTGCCACAGCGCGATCATCGCGTAGGGCGCGGGGGCCGCTCCGATGACCGAGGCCATGTTGTAGCTGACTGCGCTGCCGGTGTAGCGGACGTCCGCTGCGAACATCTCCGGCAGGAACGCCGCCATCGGACCGAAGGTCAGACCCATCAGGGTGAAGCCGAGGATCAGCGTCGCCATCACCCCGGCGGTCCCGGCCTGCACCAGCGGCTCGATCAGGAACCCGAAGATGCCGATCCCCGCGGTGACGGCCAGCAGCAGCTTCCGCCGGCCGAGGCGGTCCGCGAGCGGGCCGGAGACGAGGGTGAAGATGCCGAAGAAGACGACCCCGATGATCAGCATGGTGAGGAACTGCGGCCGGTCGTATCCCAGGCCGGGTGCGAAGCCCGCCGCGTCGAAGGACTTGCCGGCGGCCTCCGCGGCGGCGCGGGCGGTCAACTCGTCGGCGGCGGTGGTGCCGACGACCATGAGGAACGCGGTCATCAGGTAGAAGAGCACGTAGGTGGCGACCATGGCGATGGTGGCGAGGACCAGTGGCTTCCAGGCGGTGCGGAACACCCGGGCGATCGGCACGGCGGCGACCCGCTGCTCGTCGATCACCTTCTGGAAGGCCGGGCTCTCCATGAGCTTCAGCCGCACCCAGAGGCCCACGATGACCAGCGCGGCGGAGAGCAGGAACGGCAGGCGCCAGCCCCAGCTCATGAACTGGGCGTCGGTCAGCTGCAGGCTGAGGACCACGAACAGCAGGTTCGAGAGGATGAATCCGATCGGGGCGCCGAGCTGCGGGAAGGTGCCGTAGAGGGCGCGCTTGCCGGGCGGGGCGTTCTCCGTCGCGAGCAGCGCCGCCCCGGACCATTCTCCGCCCAGTCCGATGCCCTGGCAGAAGCGCAGCAGCACCAGGAGCGCGGGGGCGAGCACGGTGAAGCCCGGAGTCGAGGCGGTGGGCAGGATCCCGATGAGGAAGGTCGCGATGCCCATTACCAGCAGGCTGGCCACGAGGGTGGTCTTCCGGCCGACACGATCGCCGAAGTGACCGAAGATCAGGGAACCCAGCGGGCGGGCCACGAAGGCGACGCCGAAGACCGCGAAGGAGCTCAGCAGCTGGTTCGCGGGGCTCTGCGTGGGGAAGAACAGGGCCGGGAACACGAGGGACGCCGCCGTGGCATAGGCGTAGAAGTCGAAGAACTCGATCGTCGTGCCGACCATCGAGGCGGTGATGACGCGCCCACGGGTGTTCGCCGGGGCGCCCGCGGGCGCCGAGCCGGGTGCCGGAGCTGCGGGGGGAGACGAGGGCAGTGCAGTATTCACGACGAGCGACCCTAGACCCGGCGTCCCGGCATTCGGACGTTGTAGTCATATCTTGAGACAGGCGGCACGAGACGGCGCGCGCCGCGCTGGTGGGCACACACCCCCGCCCCACCCCGGAATTCACGCTCTGTTCACCGGAGGGCCACGCGAACTCAGGGTGTAGCACTTTCCTGGGCCGCGCTTCAGCACAGTCCTGCAACGCCACTGGCAATCGACGGCACCCTACATACGTCCTGCAGGAACGCGTCGACGATGTGAGCGTCGGCCGCGGCTGCGGCCGCCCCTCCGAGGTAGGAGGGAATGCTGTCGCTGTCAAGGAGGACCGCGCATGTCACGCCACCCTGTCTCCCGTTCGAGCTTCACCCCGACCCGTCGTACCGTCGCGCTCGGCGGCACCACCGCCCTCGCCGCCGCTGCCCTGGCCGCCTGCAACCCCGGCGGATCCCGCTGCTGTGGGCCGTGCTCGGCTCCTTCAAGAGCCCCTCCGAGCTGGCCCAGCGCCCGCCCACGCTGCTGCCCCAGCAGTGGCATCCGGAGAACTACGTCGAAGCGCTCACCGGGTTCGACATGCTGCGCTATCTCACCAACAGCGTGATCGTGGTGGTGGTCGCGACGGTCCTGACGCTCGCAGTGAACTCGATGGCCGCCTATGCCCTCTCGCGCTACAACTTCCGAGGCCGGGACCTGCTGTTCCTGGTGACGCTCGCGACGATCATGGTGCCGCTCCAGGTCATCCTCATCCCCGTCTACCAGGTGACCGCGTCGCTGGGGCTGACGAACTCGCTGTGGGGCGTGATCCTGCCGGCCATCGCCACCCCCACCGGGGTGTTCCTGCTGCGCCAGTACATGCTCACGATCCCTGACGAGCTGATCGACTCCGCACGGGTGGACGGGGCGCGCGAGTTCGGGATCTTCTGGCGCGTGGTGCTGCCGCTGTGCAAGCCGGCGCTGGCGGTGCTGGCGATCTTCTCGGTGCTGTGGCGATGGAACGACTTCCTGTGGCCGCTGGTGGTGACCAATGAGCGCACCCGCACCCTGCCGGTGGCGCTGCAGCGCTTCGCGAGCCAGGAGGTGGTGCCCTTCAATCTGGTGCTCGCGATCTCGGTGGTCTCGATGATCCCGGTGCTGATCTGCTTCCTGGTGTTCCAGAAGCAGATCGTCCAGGGCATCGCCGCCTCCGGCATGAAATGACCTCCCGGGTGCGGAGATCACGAGAGGGTCTCCGCTCCCGAGACGTGCCTGCGGGAACACGGTTTCAATGGAAGAATGCTCGCGGCAAGCCTGTACTTACCTGAGGGGGACTCATGGAACTGTTCGTACCCGTCGTCGGCGTCATCGTCGTCGTGGCGGTCGTCCTGCTGATCGCGCTGATCGTCCTGATGCGCAGCTACCGGATCGCTGCGCCCAACGAGGCGCTGATCATCACCGGCCGCAACGCGAAGACCAGCCCGACCGGCGACATCGATCTCGAATCCGGCAGTGCTCGGGTGATCATCGGCGGCCGCGCGATCGTGCGACCGATCTTCGACCGCGCCTTCGTGCTGAGCCTGAGCTCGCGCCAGATCCCGGTCGAGGTCGACGGCTACTCGATGAACGGCATCTTCCTGCGCCTGCGCGGGGTGGCGCAGGTCAAGGTCGGTGGCAACATCGACGACGTCCGCAAGGCTTCGCAGCGCTTCCTTGATCAGCAGCAGCAGATCGACCACTACACCCAGGAGATCCTCTCCGGCACCCTGCGCGCTGTGGTCGGCACCCTGAGCGTCGAGCAGATCATCCGTGACCGTGCGTCCTTCGCCTCCCAGGTGCAGGCCGAGTCCGAGCACTCGATGAACAACCAGGGTCTGGTCATCGACACCTTCCAGATCTCCGCGATCGAGGATGACGGCTCCTACCTGCGTGACTGGGGCCGTCCCGAGGCCGCGCTGGTGGCGAAGCACGCCGCGATCGCCGAGTCGAACGCGAATCGTGAGTCGACCCAGGCCAGCAACCTCAACCTCCAGCAGGAGGCCGAGTCCAAGCAGGCCTTCGACCTCCGCAATGCGGAGATCAAGGAGGAGACCGACGCTCGGCAGGCCGTCGCCGATGCGTCCGGTCCGCTCGCCCGTGCTGCCCAGCAGCAGCGGATCATCGAGCAGGAAGAGATGATCGCGGTCCGCAACAACGACCTGCGCGAGAAGCAGCTGGTCGCCGAGGTTCACAAGCCGGCCGAGGCCAAGCGCTACGCCGAGCAGCAGGATGCGGACTCCAAGAAGTACACGCGCATCGCCGAGTCGGAGGCCCAGCTGACCGACGAGCGCAACCGCGCCGAGTCCCGCAAGGTCACCGCGGACGCCGAAGCCCACGCCATCGAGGCCCGCGGCCGCGCCGAGGCCGAGGTCGAGCTGCAGCGTCGCTCCAAGGACGCCGAGGCTGTTCGGCTCGAAGGCCAGGCAGAGGCCGACGCCCTGCGTGCCAAGGGCGAGGCCGAGGGTGCGGCGATCCGCGCCAAGGGCGACGCCGAGGCGGAGACCACTCGTGCTCGCGCCGAGGCCTACAAGCAGTTCAACGACGCCGCGGTGCTCAACCAGGTGCTCGAGGTCCTGCCTGCCGTCGCGAACGAGCTGGCAGCCCCGTACTCGAACATCTCCAACCTGTCGGTGTTCTCCACCGACGGCGAGGCGAAGATCGGACAGAACATCTCGGTGGGCCTCGCCCAGGTGCTCGACATGGTCAAGTCCACCACCGGGGTCGACTTCCAGGACACCCTCAAGCGCGCCGCCGACGGCGGTCGCGTGGTGCGTGAGCAGGCCGAGCACACGGAGGGCGCCTCGCGCACCGTCCCGTCGGCCGCTGCTGGCACCGACGCTGAGTCCGGCTCCGGCTCTGACGCCGACGCCGGCTCCGACAGCAAGGCCTGATTCGTCGGAGCGATTCTCCTGAGCGCCCCGGTCCCTCCACGCGGAGGGGTCGGGGCGCTCTGCTGTCCGGGCAGCTCCGGGCGCTTCGCTGTCCGGGAAGCTCCCTGCTCCGCAACCTGCTGTTCACCACCAGGTTTCCCGGGGTCTCAGCAGGCCGGTAGTCCTTCCTCTGCCGCCTCGAGGAGCTCTAGGGTGGAGCCATCTGGCGAGACGGTACGCACCGTTCGCCGCCCCACGCGAGTCAAGAAGAGGCCCTCCCCCATGAAAATCGGAATCCTGACCTCCGGCGGCGACTGCCCCGGCCTGAACGCCGTCATCCGCGGCGCGGTGATCAAGGGCGACAAGTACTTCGAGGACGAGTTCATCGGGTTCAAGGACGGCTGGCGGGGCGTGATCGAGAACGAGTGGATGACGCTCCCCCGCCGGCGGGTGCGCGGCATCGGGCGCATCGGCGGGACCATCCTGGGGACCTCGCGTTCCAACCCCTTCGCCGACGGCGAGGACGGCGCCGAGCTCGTGCGCCGCCATCTGGACGAGAATGACATGGACGCGATCATCGCGATCGGCGGCGATGGCACCCTGTTCACCGCGAACCGGCTCTTCGAGGCAGGCATCCCGGTGGTCGGGGTGCCGAAGACCGTCGACAACGACCTCGACGCGACCGACTACACCTTCGGCTTCAACACGGCGGTGGAGATCGCCACCGAGTCGTTGGACCGGCTGCGCGTGACCGGGGACTCCCACCATCGCTGCATGGTCGCCGAGGTGATGGGGCGCAGCGTGGGCTGGATCGCCCTGCACTCGGGGATGGCCGCGGGAGCGCACGTGATCTGCCTGCCGGAGTTCCCCCTGTCCCTCGACGAGATCTGCGCGCATGTGAAGTCAGCCTTCGACCGTGGCCGAGCCCCGCTGGTGGTGGTCGCGGAGGGATTCGTCCCCCGGGATGCCCCCGAGGACTTCATGAAATACGACCTCGACGAGTTCGGGCGGCCGCGCTTCGGCGGGGTGGCCGAGGTGATGGCCCCGCTGATCGAAGAGCGGCTCGGCATCGAGTCCCGAGCCACAGTGCTGGGCCACATCCAGCGCGGCGGCGAGCCGACCGGCTATGACCGGGTGCTCGCCACCCGGCTCGGCACCGCTGCCGTGGATCTCGTCCATGAGGGCGGCTTCGGTCGGATGGTCGCGCTGCGCGGCACCGAGATCGTGAACGTCCCGCTCACCGCGGCGATCGACAGCGTCAAGCGGGTGCCGGAGCCCCGCTGGCGCGAAGCCGAGGTGCTGTTCGGCTAGCGCAGGAGCGCCGCCACAGCGTCCTCGAGGTGGGGGTACCGGAACTGGAAGCCGACGTCGTCCAGCACGCGCGACGTGGCGTGGCGTCCGGTGAGCCCCAGTGCGGGGTCGGTGCGCAGCAGCGCCGCGCCCAGCCGCAGCAGCGGCGCCGGGGTGGGGAGGCCGAACGGCCGGCCGACGGCTCGGCGCAGGGTGCGCATCAGCTCGGCGTTCTGCACCGGGTGCGGGGCAGAGGCGATGACGATCCCGGCGGGCAGCCCCGGCTGTTCGAGTCCGAGTGCAGCGAGCACGATCCGCACCCAGTCCTCGACGTGGATCCAGCTCACCCATTGCCGCCCGGTGCCGACCGGTCCGCCGAGACCCCAGCGGGCCAGCAGCAGCAGCCGCTCGAGTGCCGGGGTTCCGGCCTCCAGCACGATGCCGGTGCGCATCACCACCACGTGGTCGCAGTGCGCTCCGTCCAGAGCGCGCTCCCACCGCTCGGCGACTCCGGTCATCTGCGGGAGCCCGACAGGTATGGGGCTCGACTCGTCCAGCCGTTGCTCGCCGGCGTCGGACCAGATCGCTGTCGTGGAGGCTTGCACCCAGTGCTCGATCGGTCGCTCGAGCTACTGGGAGGCGTCGACGAGCGCGGTGGTCGCCTCGACGCGGGAGCGGGTGAGGTCGGCGATGTTCTCCGGCGTGGGCCGTGCATCCACCAGTTTGCCCGCCAGGTTGACCACCGCGGTTCCCGGGGCGTCCAGTTCGCGCACCCAAGGGCCCACGGTGCGGCCGTCCCAGGGCACTTCGCGCACCCCGCCGCGCTGGGCGGGTGGGTGCGGTGAGCGGGTGAGGACTACGACGTCATGGCCTCGCTCCGCGAGCGCTGTGCTCAGTGCGCGGCCCAGGGTCCCGGAACCGCCGGCGATGACGATGCGCATCCCTCTGCTCAGCTCTGCAGCGGCGTGTGGTCGGCACCGATCTCGCCGAGCAGTGCCTTGGCATAGGAGGCGTGCACGGACTCCTCGTCGGAGGGGTGGTACATCCCGGCCCGCACGTCCCGGGAGAGTCGCTCGAGCTCGCTGCGGCGGAAGTACTGGGCGCCGCCGCTGGCGCGGAGCACCTGGTCCACCGCCCTGATCGCTGTCTCGGTGGCCCGGGACTTCACCCCGGAGAAGTGCAGGAACCAGCGCGGGCCGTGGTCCGTGAGACCCGGCCCCTGCACCCCCGTCCCGAGGGCGTCGAGATCGGCCATCACCTTCTCGATCTGCAGGATCACGCCGTCCACCCCGATCGCGGCATCGGCCAGGCGCCAGCGGATATCGGGGTCATCCGCGTGGACGATGCCCTTGGTGGCGTTGCGGCGGGTGGTGGCGACCTGGGTGCCGACGGCGAGCGCACGCTCGGCGATCCCGGTGTACACCGAGGCGATGAGCAGCTCGAAGGCGCCGAAGATCCCCATCACGAAGAGATCGGGGTTCGGGCCGACGGGGGTGGTGGTCAGCACCCGGTCCGCGCCGACGGGCGCCGCGTGAAGCCTGGTGGTGCGGGACTGTGAGGCGCGCATGCCGTGGGTGTCCCAGTCGTCGAGCACCTCGACGGAGTCGCTGCGCTCGA
Organism: Brachybacterium sp. AOP24-D1-21; assembly: GCF_052378665.1. NCBI lineage: Bacteria > Bacillati > Actinomycetota > Actinomycetes > Micrococcales > Dermabacteraceae > Brachybacterium > Brachybacterium sp. AOP24-D1-21. The sequence goes on along the minus strand of NZ_JBQSXX010000001.1, from coordinate 3,064,336 downwards.
TCACGCCGAAGACGAGTCGCGGATCCGCTTCGGTGGCCTCGGCGACCCTGCCGTGCACCACCAGCCGGTCCCAGACCGGGGCAAGGGAGGTGAAGATCTTGGTGCCGGAGAGGCGGAAACCTCCGCCGGACTGCACCTCGGCGCGGGTCGCGGAATCGAAGAGCATCGCGTCGTTGCCGGGTTCGGAGATCCCGAAGGCGAACAGCTTCTCCGCTGCGGCGTCCTCGAGGACGGTGCGCACGGAGTCCACGCCGAGCCGGTGGGCATGCAGCGCCGCACCGGTGACCACCAGGTGCATGTTCATCGACAGGGCCGTGGCCGGTGCCGCCTGGGCCAGGCGGCGCTGGATCCGTGAGGCCTCCAGCAGGGAGGCACCGAGCCCGCCGAGCTCAGTGGGCACCAGCAGGCGAAGATAGCCACGTGCCCGCAGATCCGCGAGGTCGTCCTCCGGGAAGGTGTTCTCCCGGTCATGGGTCACCGCGCGTTCGCGAAAGGTGCCCAGCAGCGCGTCCGGCAGGAAGGCGTCAGGGGCGAGGGCGGGGTCTGCGGCGTCGGGGGTGGCGGAGGCGGCGGAGGCGTTCATGACCCCACGCTAGAGCACCCGCGCTGAAGACGTCTGCCCCTCAGACGACGGCGAGCGCGCTGTACTTCCCCTCCGCGTCCACTCCCCGGATGAAGAACTGCACCTCACCCGTGGGATCGTAGGGAAGGGTGAAGGCGCCGGTGCCTCCGATTGAGGTCCAGGCGTATTTCTCGGTACTGCGCCATTCATAGTTCACTGCCCCGAAGTCCGTGGACTGAGGCATGATCCTGTCCCCGGTCTGGAAGGGGGCGCCTCTCTCGATCGTGATGCTGATCGGTTCGTACGGCACATCGCCCCAGGCGGGGGTGGTGAAGGTATGGGTGACGGTCTCGCTCTTCAGGCCCTTCTCGTTCACCGCATAGGCCGTGACGGTGTAGGTGGTCGATTCGGCGGGTTCGCACGTGGTGTTCATGTTCGATGAGCTCACGACTGTCCGATTGCAGGACAGGCCCTGCGGCTCGACCACGACGTGCTTGAACGGAACACCTCCGGAATCCGCCGGTCTGGTGAGGTAGACAGCGATCCGGCAGTTCCCCGGTGAGTGACAGATGAACCCGGAGTCGTCGGCCTTGATCACCGGCGTGCCGGGCTTCGCGTACGGGGTGACGGAGGCCGTGGGGGCGGAGGGGGCGCTCTCTCCGCCCGCGAAGCGGTTGCGGGCCTGCACGGTGAAGCGATACGCGGTGCCGTTGTCCAGTCCGGTGATCCGCACCGCTTCGATCTCGCCGTCCACCGTCTTGGATCCGCCGTCCCAGCGGATCACGTACTCCTTGATCGGGGTGCCGTTGTCCTCGGCGTGCTCCCAGGACACCGCGGCGGTGCCGTTCGGTCCCTCCCCCTCTCCTTCGCTGGGCAGGGTGGCGGTGACCTGGGTGGGTGCCTCGGGCACTGCGAAGGGGACCACTTCGTTCGAAGAACTGGAGACCGCGCCGCGGCCCACCACATTCACGGCGGTCACGGTGAAGCTGTAGCTGGTGTTGGGATCCAGGCGGTGGAAGGTGTGCGACGTGGCATCTGCATCTGCCGTCTCGCTGGTCCCGTCCGAGCTGGTGACGATGTACGAGGTGATGTCCTCGCCGTTGGCGGTGTCGTCATCCGCCGCCGGCCAGCTGACCTTCATCCCGCCGCCGAGCGGATCGTTGACCCGTTCCGCGGTGACCTTCCCCGGCAGCTTCTTGGGCACGCCCGCCGGGTGCTCCGGAACTGACCAGTCGGACCATTCCGAGGGCTGCTCGGACAGGTTGCTGGCGCGCACCCGGAAGCGATGGACCTCGCCGTTGCGCAGGGGCTCCCAGAGCACCTGCATCGTCGCGGCGTCCACGGTGCGCTCCTTGAGCGCTCCGCTCTCGCTGATCTGCATCTGGAGCGTGTACTCCTGGAGCGCAGATCCCTTGTTCACCGGGGCGCGCCAGTCGACCGTGAGACCGCCATCGCCGCGGGTGACGGCGGGCGCTCCCGGCGGCTCCGGCCGCACATCCGGGGTGGCGGGTGCCGAGGGCGCCGAGATCGGTGAGTCCCCGACCTCGTTGTGCGCGATGACCTGGAAGGTGTATTCGCTGCCGTTGGCGAGGCCGGTCAGGGTGCAGGAGGTCGAGGGGCACTCCCGGGACACCGCCGGGCCGGTGGCCGAGGTGACGGTGTATCCGGTGATCGGGGCGCCGTTGTCGTCCCCGGCGGTGAACACCAGCTCGACGCTCCCGTCCCCGACCTGGCCGATCCGCGGGACCGACGGGGCCGCGGGCTTGCCGCGCACCGTCGCGAGGATCTCGCCGCTGACCCGGCGCTCCGGGTCCCCGGTCTGGTCATCCACGATGTAGGACGCGCTGAGCACTCCGGCGAAGTCCTCGTCCGGGGTGATCACCACCTGGTCACCGCTGATGTCCACCGATCCCTCGCCGTTGATCAGCTGCGCCGAGACCAGGGTGAGCGGATCACCGGGGAAGGGGTTCGAGTCGTTGGCCAGCACCGGCAGGGAGGCGGTGCGGCCGGCGTCGATCTCGGCGTTGTCCAGCACTGCGGAGGGCAGGGGGCGCTTGCTCCCGCCGACGAGGAGCTGGAAGTCGGCAGACACCGGGTCGGTGCTGCCATCGGTCACCGTCACCGGGACCTCCACGCTGGCCCCGCGCACCGCCTCCGCCGAGGCGCTTGCCGTGAGGGTGCTCCCGTCGACCGCGATGCTCACCCCGACGGGCAGCTCGGCCCCGGCGAGCGCGAACCGGAGGTCGTCCCCGTCCGGGTCCTCCGCGGCGGCGGTCAGATCGAAGGTGGTCGCCGCACCGCCCTGCTCGAGCTCGAGCGAGGCACCGCGGAAGGTGGGTGGAAGGTTCGTGTCCCCCGGCAGCACCTCGATCGGGATCACCAGCTGACCGGACGCGGCGGTGGCATCACCGGCTGGCCCGTCGGAGACCTCCAGGGAGATCGAATCCCGGCCGGCGAAGTCCTCGGCGGGCCGGTAGCTCAGCGTGCTCTGGTCCACGACCAGCTGACTCCCGTCGGTGTGCTCCGCACTGACCGTGGCCGCATCGAGGATCTGCGCGCCGGCAGCGCCAGGACGCACCCTCACCAGCAGCGGGTCGCTCAGGTCGATGCTGAGCTCGCTGCCCGCGACCACCTCGAGGGTGCCGCCGGCCCATACCGGGGCGATCATCGAGGTGCCAGGCACCCAGACATAGCCGGTGGAGGACTGCCCGTCGACGTCGGTGATGCGGTAGCGCAGCCGCTGCTGCTGCGCGGAGGGCACCAGGGTCAGGATCCCCGACTCGTCCAGTACGGCGTCCTCGCCGCCCTCGCTACCCTCGCCGACGTCGCCGTCGCCGAGCAGCTCGACCTCGAGGTCGTTGATGCTGCCGTCGGGATCGCGGTCATTGGCCAACACATCGACCTGGATCTCGGTCATCTCGGGGTCCAGGACATCTCTGGGGTCCACGAAGTCATCGATCGCGACCGGTGCCCGCAGCGGTGCATTCGGATCCACCCGCACGGTGAGGGTGGCGGCGCTGCTGAGCTGCCCATCGGAGATCTCGTGGAGCACCGGATGGGTTCCCGCCTCGGCAGGCGTCACCACCGTGATCAGGTCCGTGCGCTCACCCTCTGCCTGTGGAACCACCTCGAGGTCGGTGGTGGCGGAGACGGTCTCATGCAGCAGCGTCAGGGCGTCGCCCTCCGGATCGGAATCGTTCTCGAGCACCTGGGCCTGGACCTCGCGCTCGGGCCGGACGTCGATCACGTCGTCCACCGCGTAGGGCGGCTGGTTCTGCTCGGACGGGGCGGCGGTGCCGATGAGCACCTCGGCGGTGCCCACGGCGCCGGAGCGATCCATCACCTGGTAGCGGAAGCGGTCGGTGCCCACCGATCCCTCGAAGGGCACATACTCGATCCAGTGACCGGTGGCGCTGGTGACCTCGCCGAGCTCGGGGACGGGGTCCGAGATGCCCATCAGCATCACCGAGTCGCCGTCGGGGTCGATGCCGGTGGTGGAGACCGGGATCCGCACCGGGGCGCCCGCCACGGCACGCGCGACCAGGTTCTCCGGGCGGGGCGGGGCGTTGGAGGCATCGATCGGGACGATGCGCACGGTCAGCCGGGCCGCGCCGCTGCGTCCGGTCTCATCCACCACCTCGTAGGTGAGGGTCGCCTCGCCGCTCGCGTCGGGTGCGGCGGAGAAGCGGATCTGCTGATCATGGAGCTCGGCCTGGCCGAGGTCCTCGGATCCCGCGATGTCGGTGAGGTCGCCGAGGTGAAGGTCCGAGTTCGTGGGAGAGAGGTCGTTGTCGAGCACGTCGACCAGGACCATGTCACCGGCGCGCACCACGGCCTCGTCCGGGGCGCCGACGGGGTTGGCGAACTGGGTGTCGGTGCGGGCGAGCATCACCCGGATGGTGCCGGTGGAGCTGCCGGTGGAGTTGGCGACTTCGTAGGTCAGCGGCACCGGTTCCTCGGTGACCTCCGCCCCGGGGGATGCCTCGACCCGCACCAGGTGGTGGCCGACCACGGTCGCCTTCAGCCCGCTGCCCTCGGGGAGCTCCACCGAGCCCAGCACCAGCACCCCTCCGGTGGGGTCCACATCGTTCTCGAGCGGATCCAGCAGGGTGTCGCCCCCGGTGGTGACCAGCCCCATGTCATCCACGGCGACCGGCAGCATCGCATCGCGGCCCGGCGGGACCACGTCGATCCGGATCAGACCGCGCGAGCTGGCCGCCGGAGCGGAGACCGTGTAGCCGACGTAATAGGTCCCCTCCGCTCCGCTGACGCTCACGGAGCCGGTGACCAGGTCCGCGTCGATCTCGAGCCCCTCGACCTCGTCGACATGGGTGAGCTCGAGGGAGCCGCCTGCGGGGTTGATGTCGTTGGCCATCGGCGCGAAGGTCGCAGAGCGGCCGGCGACCACCTGCACATGGTCCGTGGTGGTGATCGGCTCGAGCTCCGTATCGGTCACCGACTCCACCTCGAGGACGTCCTCGGAGGTCTTGCCATGCTCGTCACGGAACGTGAGGGTGATCTGCTTGGTGCCGATCACCAGGCCGGCGTCGTCGAGGGTGACGGTGCCATCGGCACGAAAGCTGAGGAGGTCCTCGGGGGCGATGCTCGCATCGGCGAGGTAGAAGGCGTCTCCCTCCGGGTCCTCCCAGTAGGGCAGCACGTTGAGGGTGACGGTGCTGCCGGAGAGCACCTGCACCCGGATGGCCTGATCGGCGGGGACCGGGGCAGTGTTCTGCGAGGGTGGGTGCACGGTGAGGGTGACGGTGGCGGTATCGGTGCCGCCGCGGCCGTCCTCGACCTGATAGGTGAAGGTGGCGGTGCCGCTCGCGGAGTCCTCGACCGCGATCTGCAGCTGCGTGCCGCCCCGGATGGGGGTAACGGTGCCGATGCCCGGCTGCTCGCCGCTGAGCTCGGCGAGCAGCACGTCCCCGTCGGGGTCGCTGTCATTGCGGGTCACCGGCAGCACCACGTTCGCTCCGGCGCGCACCCCGTACTCGTCGTCGTTCGCGGTCGGGGGGCGGTTCTCCTGGTCGCGGTCCGCCTCGACGTCGGTGATGGTGGAGGTGACCGTCTCGGTCTCCTTCTCCTTGTCGTTCTGCTGGATGTCCTGCGTGATCACCCAGTCATCGACCATGGTCATGTCATCCCGGATCATCCAGGAGAAGCCTTCGACGTGGTCGTTGAGCACCACCAGGTCGCGATTGACCCGCAGCACCAGCTCGGAGGAGGCCGTCGCCTCCGGCACCACGCCGGAGGCCGGCTCCGCTCCCTCGCAGAGGCGGAGGTAGCGCTGTGAGCCGTTCCAGGCACCGTAGCTGCAGCCGGCGACCTGGGCGGGTGCGGCCGGGGTGCCGGTCCCGCCCGCCGGGTGCGCCACCGGTGTGCCGCCGTCCATCGGGACCTGGAGCAGCGAGTCCGTGGTCGCGAGCACCACCTGGTCGGAGTCACCGCCCGGCTGCTGGAGGGCGACGCCGCTGGCATCGGCGACCCCGCTGGAGGTGAGGTCGACGGTGCGCAGCTCGGTGCCGAGGCGCAGCAGTCTCTGCTCCCGATCCAGCACCACGGGCTGCTCCGCGACCGCGGTCAGGGCGACCGAGCCCTCCCTCGTGGAGATCCCGCTGACGGTGATCGGGTCCCGCGTCTCGGGTTTCGCGGTGTCCACGCCGCGTGGGAAGGTGTGGAGCTGGTCGCCGTCGAGCACGAACACGGTGCCGGAGGTGGTGACGGTGACCTCCACGGCGGAGCCGCTGGCCTCGTGCACGGGCTCGACTCCTCCCGGGGTGAAGGCGGCGGCCTGCTCCGGGGTGAGGATCCAGACCCTGCCATCGGCGGCAGCGATCGCCACCCGGTCCCCGCCGAGCGCGAGGGAGGACTCCGGTGGGAGCTCGACGACGCCGCCGCGCAGCACGGAGGCGGTGTTCAGGACGCTGTAGCCACGGGCACCGACGGCGAGGACGACGTAGCCCGACTGCACGATGTCGAGGTCGTCACCCCTCAGCGAGAGGCGGGCGTCGAGCTCCTCGGCGTCCACGTTCAGGCGGCCGACGAACCCCTCAGAGCGATTGGTGACCCAGACCCCGCCATTGGAGACGTCGATGTCGGAGGACTGCAGTCCGGGATAGCGCAGCGCGAACGCTGTGAGCACGAGGGCGAACAGGGTGATCACGGCACTCGAAGCAACCGCTGTGCGGCGTCGACGTGCGGCTGCGGCCCTGGCGCTCACTGCGGTGTTCCTCCCCCGCCGCAGTGCATCCCCGGAGGCCCCCCGTCCGGGCGCCTGCCTGCGGCCGTCACATCGTACCGCTCGGTCGGGCGCCGCGGACAGCACCGCCCGCGATGTCTACCCCGGATCGCTCAGCAGCTCATCCCCCAGCAGCTTCAATCACCAGCAGTTCGCCCTTCAGCCCTTCACGCACCTGCACCTCAGCCGGTCATGCGCACCGTCGCGACCACGGGGCGATGGTCCGAGGAGCGTCGGGTTCCCACCTCGACGCTGCTGACCTCGATCTCGCCGCGCACCCAGAGCGAGTCAATGCGCCGCACGGGAAAGCGGGCCGGATGGGTCGCGAGCCTCAAGCTGCGCAGCGGCGTCATGACCACGTCGAGCTGAGCGTGAATCTGTGAACGCGGGCCTACCCTCCGAGCGGACTCCACGACTCGAGCCGTGGACGCGCCGTCTCCTGAAGCCGCCTCCTGGGCAGCATCTCGCCATAAGGTCTGGGCAGCATCTCGCCATCCGGTGGCGGCGAGAGCGGCCAGCTCCGGAGCGGAGGGATCGGCGTTCATGTCCCCCATCAGCAGCGCCGGACCCGTGAGGTCCGCAGCGAGGCGGATAATGCCCTGCACCTGGGCGGTGCGGTGCGCGCGGCCGGCATTGTCGAGGTGGGTCACCAGCACGTCGAGCTCCTGCTCCCCCGGCCCACGGATCCGCGCATGGAGCACGCCGCGGGGCTCCGTCGGCGGCGCGCAGCCAGGGTGGGCGGGCAGCAGGGCGAGGGAGTGCCTGAGGATCTCGTGGCGGGTCAGCAGGGCGAGCCCGTAGCGGCGGGGCGGCTCACTCTCACGGGCGGGCGGCAGCTCGAGAGCGGCACCGAAGCAGACCTGCATCCCCAGCAGCTCCCCGAGTCGTGCGGCCTGATCCTCGTGCCCGGAGCGGGGTCCGAAGCCCTGGTCCACCTCCTGCAGGCCGATCACCTCGGCATCGAGCGCCGCGATCTCGCGGGCCGTGCGCGCGAGATCCACCCGGCCGTCGTCGCCGAGCCCGTGGCGGATGTTGTAGGTCGCCACCCGCCACGTGCTCATCGCATCACTGCAGGCAGCTGGGGCCCAGCAGCGTCTTCAGCGAGGCGTACAGCGCGGCCGAGGGGTTCACCGAGAGCCGCTTGTCCAGCTGCATCAGGGTGGTGCGGCCCGGCTCCTGCAGGCGCAGCCGCACCTCGCTGGCGCCGGGATTGTCCTCCAGCACCCCGCGCAGCTCGCTGACCACACGCTCGGTCGCGCGGGTCGCCGGCAGGGCGATGACCACGGGCCCGTCGGCCCCTCCCCCGGTCTCGGGGACGGTCATCTCCATCACCCGCAGCTCCGGCATGCCCTTGGAGGTGTCCACCCGCCCCTTCATCGAGACGATGAGATCCTCAGCGAGCTCCCCGGCGACCGTCATATAGGTGGAGGGGAACAGCAGGCAGTCGATCGAGCCCTCGAGGTCCTCGACGGTGACGATCGCCCACATGTCACCCTTCTTGGTGGTCTTGCGCTGCAGGGTCGTGATCAGCCCGGCGATGGTCACCATGGCGCCGTCCTCGACGGCACCGTCATCGGCCAGGGCGCTGATCGTGGTCGAGGAGTTCTGGGCGACGACATGCTCGAGCCCGTACAGCGGATGGTCGGAGACGTACAGGCCCAGCATGTTCCGTTCGAACGCGAGCTTCTCCTTGCGGTCCCACTCGGGAAGATCCGGGATCGTGATGGTCGCTGCGGAGCCGGTGGTCATGTCTCCGTCGTCCGCGCCGCCGCCGAACACATCGGCGAACAGGTCGTACTGGCCCTGAGCCTCCTTGCGCTTCACATCGACCACGGAGTCCACGGCGTCCTCATGGATCAGCACCAGCGAGCGACGGTTCGCGCCGAGCTGGTCGAAGGCACCGCCCTTGATGAGGGACTCGATGGTGCGCTTGTTGCACACCGACAGCGGGACCTTGTCCAGGAAGTCGGTGAAGGAGGTGAAGGCGCCCTTCTCCTCGCGGGTGCGGATGATCTCCTCGACCACGTGGGCACCGACGTTGCGGATCGCCGAGAGCCCGAAGCGGATGTCCTCGCCGACGGCGGAGAAGTACAGATCGGACTCGTTCACATCCGGCGGCAGCACGGTGATGCCGCGGTGGCGGCAGTCGCCCAGGTACAGGCCCAGCCGGTCGCGGTTCTCCTGGGTGGAGGTCAGCAGCGCGGCCATGTACTCGGTGGGATGGTTCGCCTTGAGGTAGCCGGTCCAGTAGGACACCACCCCGTAGGCGGCGGAGTGCGACTTGTTGAAGGCGTAGTCGGCGAACGGCATGAGGGTCTCCCACAGCGCCGTCACGGCGGCCTTGGAGTACCCGTTGTCCTGCATACCGGCCTCGAAGGAGGCGAACTGCTTGTCCAGCTCCGACTTCTTCTTCTTGCCCATGGCGCGGCGGAGGATGTCGGCCTGACCGAGGCTGTAGCCGGCGACCTTCTGCGCCGTCTGCATGACCTGCTCCTGATAGACCAGCACGCCGTAGGTCTCGCCGAGGATCTCCGAGAGGGGCTCCTCGAGCTCCGGGTGGATCGGGGTGATCTCCTGCAGCCCGTTCTTGCGCAGCGCGTAGTTGGTGTGGGAGTTCATGCCCATCGGGCCCGGACGGTACAGCGCCGAGACCGCGGTGATGTCACCGAACTGGTCGGGCTTCATCTGCCGCAGCAGGGTGCGCATGCCGGAGCCGTCCAGCTGGAAGACGCCCAGGGTGTCGCCGCGCTGCAGCAGCTCGTAGGTCTTCTGGTCGTCGAACGGCAGGGTCTCCAGGTCCGGCGGGACCTTCCCGTTGCGCTCCATATTCGCGATCGCGTCGGAGAGCACGGTGAGGTTCCGCAGCCCCAGGAAGTCCATCTTCAGCAGGCCGAGGGTCTCGAGCGTGGGGTACTCGAACTGGGTGATGATCTGGCCGTCCGAGGGGCGGCGCATCATCGGGACGATGTCCTTCAGCGGGTGGCTGGACATGATCACGGCGCAGGCGTGCACGCCCCAGCCACGGGTCAGCCCCTCGACGCCCCGGGCGACCTCGACGACCTTCTGGACGTCGGGATCCTCGTCATGCAGCCGGCGGAACTCCCCCGCCTCGGCGTAGCGCTTGTCCTCGGGGTCGAAGATCCCGTTGACCGAGATGTCCTTGCCCATCACGGTGGGCGGGAGGGTCTTGGTGAGCTTGTCGCCCATCGCGAAGGGGTAGTCGAGCACGCGGGCGGCGTCCTTGAGCGAGTTCTTCGTCTTCATCACGCCGTAGGTGATGACCTGGGCGATGCGGTCATCGCCGTACTTGCGCTCGACGTACTCGATCACCTCGCCGCGGCGGCGATCATCGAAGTCGACATCGAAGTCGGGCATGGACACGCGGTCGGGGTTCAGGAACCGCTCGAACAGCAGGCCGTGCTCGAGCGGGTCGAGGTCGGTGATGCGCATCGCGTAGGCGACCATCGAGCCGGCGCCGGAGCCACGGCCCGGGCCCACCCGGATGTCCTGCTCCTTGGCCCACTTGATGTAGTCCGAGACCACCAGGAAGTAGCCCGGGAAGCCCATCTGCAGGATCACGGAGACCTCGTAGTCGGCGCGCTTCTGCACATCATCGGGGATGCCGGAGGGGTAGCGGTACTCCAGGCCCCGCTGGACCTCCTTGACGAACCAGGACTCCTCGTCCTCCCCGGGCGGGGTGGGGAAGTTCGGCATGTAGTTCGCGCCCTCGTCGGTGGTGCGGAACTCGACCTCGCACATCTCGGCGATGGTCAGGGTGTTGTCGCACGCCTCAGGGAACTCGCGGAACAGCTCGCGCATCTGCCGCGCCGACTTCAGGAAGTAGCCGGAGCCGCCGAATTTGAAGCGGTTGGGGTCGTTCAGGCGCGAACCGGAGTTGATGCACAGCAGCACGTCCTGGATCTGCGCATCGTCCTCGGTGACGTAGTGGAGGTCGTTCGTGGCCACGAGCGGGGCGCCGATCGCCTTGCTCACCTCCAGCAGGTCCTTGGTGACCCGCTTCTCGATGTCCAGGCCGTGGTCCATCAGCTCGATGAAGTAGCTGTCCTTGCCGAACATGTCCTGGAACTCGCCAGCGGCCTTGACCGCCTCGTCGAACTGCCCCAGGCGCAGGCGGGTCTGGACCTCGCCGGAGGGGCAGCCGGTGGTCGCGATCAGGCCCTCGGAGTACTTCGAGAGGATCTCGCGGTCCATGCGCGGCCACTTGCCCATCTGACCGTCGAGCGACGCCTCGGAGGCGAGCCGGAACAGGTTGTGCATGCCCGGGGTCGACTTCGACAGCAGGGTCATGTGGGTGTAGGCGCCGCGGGCCGAGACGTCATCGCCGGCGGCCTGCTGCTCCTTGGTGCCCCACTGCTGGCGGGTGCGGTCATGGCGGCTGGTCCCCGGGGTCACATACGCCTCGACCCCGATGATCGGCTTGACGCCGGCATCGGTCGCGGCCTTGTAGAACTCGTAGGCGCCGAAGAGGTAGCCGTGGTCGGTGATCGCCACCGCGCTCTGCCCCTGCCGCTTCGTCTCGGCGACGAGTTTGTCGATCTTCGCAGCACCGTCCAGCAGGGAGTAATCGGTGTGCACATGCAGATGCACGAAGTCATCAGAGTCCGCGGAAGCCATACCCACCAGAGTAGCCGTGGAGCCTCCGACCGAGGGATTCAGGGAGGGGTCGGAGAGGTCACCCAGCACCTCCGGCGTGTCGCCCGGCCCGCACCGGGCGCGCCGGGCGCGCACCGGGGCTCACCGCGGTGCGGAGACCTCCGCGTGGGTGCGCAGGATCCCCTCGGTGGTGCCCTGCGGAGCACGGCCGATCCCGCATTCGGTGGCCACCCCGAAGGGCTGGTTCAGCGCGGTGGACGCTGCGGCGATGCGCCGCCGCGCCCCCTCGGAGCCGTCCTCGCGGTGCACCAGCCCGAGGTACAGCTCGTCCAGCCGTGGCAGCTGCGCGAGCGGAGCGAAGTACGCCGCATCGTCCCGCTCGATGGGCACCGGCAGATGCAGCCAGGTCAGCTGCCGGGCGGCGCTGTCCACCAGGGCGTCGGCGAGCTGCACCAGCGTGGCGGCATCGCGCGGTTCGACGAAGTGCCGCTCCCCCGCATCGCCGTAGCAGAGGTGCACCCCGGCCTCGACATCCAGCGGCACCGCATCCACCAGCGCCGCGAGCCGGGTCACGATGCCCGCCAGCAGATCCCCACTCCACCAGCCCTCCATAGGGCTGCCGTAGCCGGAGGCACCCTCGAGGATCCCCAGCTCGCTGGCCACGTCCCACTGGATCGCGAGGTCCTCGTGCGGGATCGCCTCGAGGATCTCCTCGAGCTCGCGCAGCAGCGCTTCGGTGTAGATCGGCTCGATGGCGGCCCTGTCCGCACCGGTGAAGAAGGAGGAGATCACTGCGACCGGTGTCGGCAGGGAGACCTGGAAGCGGATCCCCTGCGCGATCACGCCCTGCTCGCGCAGCCGGGCGAAGATCGGATAGGAGTCCTTCGCCGCGGCGGCGTAGCCGAGCGGCGGCAGCGTGATCCCGGCGGGGTCGACGCCGTCGGCCAGCCGCAGCGGCCGCGCATCGATGCCGGCGCCGAAGGGGATCGGCTGCTCGCCGACGCGTTCGATGCCTGCGGCCTGGCCGAGGACGTCCGGCTGGAACATGATCCAGTGGAATCTCTTCCCTACCTCGCCGTCGGGGATGCGCCGGACATGGCGGCCGAGGATCTCCGCCACCGTGCGCATCGTCTTCTCGGCATCATCGAAGTTCACGCTGCCCGTGAGGAGGGCGCCCTGGGGTTCGGTCATGGGGACAGCCTACGGAGGTGGGAGCTCCGGTGCCGGATGCTCCAGCGTCTCGCACTCAGCTCTCGCGTCTCGAGTCTCGCGCTCGGCACGTGCGTCTCAGGAGCCGCTCATGCCGCTCAGCTCCTGGTGCCGTCTCCCTCGGCCTGCTGCTCCCGCCGGGTCTCCTGGAGCAGGGAGTCCAGGTAGTCGTGGACGTCCTCGAAGCTGAGCGAGCGTTCATCGCGGCGCGGCGGGATGCCGCCGACGAAGGCACCGCCGTGCCAGGCCATCGAATCATCCGGGAGCGTGGGATCGTCAACGCGCCACAGATCGATCGGGATCGCATGGGCGACGAGATCACGGGCGACCTCCTCGGCCTGGGCCGGGCTCCCTGAACGCTGCAGCACCGAGACCAACAGCGACTGCGCCGCCCAGGCCACGGCATCGTCCCGGGAGTCCTCCCCCGGGTCCACGGATTCCTGCACCAGGGCGGCATAGCTCGCGGCCAGCTCGTCGGCCCCATCCTCGAAGTGGTCCTTGGCGACCCGGAGCGCGACCCGCGGGACCAGATCCCTGGCTTCCCAGAGGACCGCCGCGCCGACCAGCGCCATGCCCACGCCGGTCGGGAAGTCCGGGTCCAGCGCCATCGGCGTGGATGGCGCCTTGCCGGCGCGACGGTCGTCATCAGCCGCGAGATAGGTGCGCACCGCCTCGGCGACTGCCTCACGGGCCCGCTCAGCATCGCGCAGCGTGACCTCGGCACCGGCCGGATCGATGCCCAGGCGGCGGGCGACCCGGAGGAACGGGAAGTCGGGACGGTCCAGCGCCGCCTCGTGGGAGGGCGTCAGCGCACGGGAGATCTGCTCATCGTTCATCCTTCGACGCTACCGCCTGCCAGACTGTGCGCGTGCCCGCCACCGCTGTGATCCGCCTGCGCCCGCTGCATGTGGCCGATGTCCCGGTCTTCTCTTCCTGGGGCCAAGACCCACGCTTCGTCGAGCACGCCGGGTGGAGCCCCGGCCTCCCCGATTCCGAGCTGCGCGCGTTCTGGACCGGTCTGGTGAACACCCCGCCACCTGAGCTGCTGCGCCTGGGCGCCGTACGGGATCAGGTGCTGATCGGCTATGTCGACCTGCACGGCGTCGGACCGTGGGAGCGCGAGCTCGGCTATGCGATCGGCCCCAGCACCTGCTGGGGGAAAGGGCTCGGCACCGCGGTCGCAGGGGCCGCTCTCCACTACGCCTTCGACGTGCTGGGCCTGGAGTCGGTGTGGGCGGAGGCACTGCCCGCGAATGCAGCATCGCTGCGGATCCTGCAGCGGATCGGGATGCGGAGCACCGGCAGCGGAGAGCAGGAGGAGTTCCTCGGGGGGACCGGGCGCTATGAGCAGTTCCGGATCACCCGCCGGGAGCATGCCCGGCTCAATGACCCCGCAAGGCCTCCAGCGCCGACTGCAGATCTGCCGGGTACTGCGAGACGAACCTGACCTCCTCGCCGGTGGCGGGGTGGATGAAGGTCAGCTCCATCGCGTGCAACCACTGGCGAATCAGGCCCACCCGCTCGGCGAGACGCGGGTCCGCGCCGTACAGCGGGTCGCCCACCAGCGGGTGATGCAGCGCGGCCATATGGACCCGGATCTGATGGGTGCGTCCCGTCTCGAGGCCTACCTTCAGCAGGGTCGCGCCCTGCAGGGCTTCGAGCGTCTCGTAGTGGGTCACCGAGTGCTTGCCGTCGCTGCGCACCGCGAACTTGTAGTCGTGCTGCGGGGAGCGCCCGATAGCGGCCTCGATGGTGCCCGCCGGCTGCTCCGGGGTGCCCTGGCAGACCGCGTGGTACACCTTGCCGACCTCGCGGGCACGGAAGGCATCCTTGAGGGTGGTGTAGGCGCGCTCGGTGCGTGCCACCACCATCAGCCCGCTGGTGCCCACGTCCAGGCGGCTCACGATGCCCTGCCGCTCCGCGTCGCCGGTGGTGCGGATGCTCACGCCCGCGGCGGCCAGATGGCCCAGCACGGTGGGGCCGGACCAGCCGGCGCTCGGGTGCGCCGCCACTCCCACGGGCTTGTCGATCACCACGATGTCGTCATCCTGGTGGATCAGGCTCATGCCGTCGGCGATCTGCGGCCGGACCTCGACCGCGGGCTTCTCGTCCGGCAGCTCGACGTACACCATCGCGCCGGGCTCGAGCCGGGTGGAGCGGGCCGGGACCTGGCCATCGACAAGGACGCCGCCGTTCGTCACGAGCTCTGCGGCGCGGGTGCGGGAGAGACCCAGCATCCGTGAGATGCCCACATCGATCCGCTCCCCGGCGAGCCCCTCGGGCACCATCAGCGTGCGGGAGGAACTCATTGCTTCTCCTGCACGGTGTCATCGTGAGTCGGCTCGGTGTCGTCATGAGCCGGCGCAGTGTCGTCGGCGGCGCCAGCGGCTGGCGCGGTGGCGTCGCCAGCTGGCGCGCCACCTGCAGCTGCGGTATCGGCAGCGGCGTCGCGACGTGCCGGATCCGCGTCGACCCCGAACAGGCCCAGGGCGACGATCAGGATCGCGCCGCCCACCACGGCCATGTCGGCGACGTTGAACACCGGCCAGTTGGGCAGTTCGAGGAAGTCGACGACGGCGCCGCGGAAGGGCCCCGGATCGCGCAGCAGGCGGTCGTGGATGTTGCCCAGCGCGCCACCCATGATCAGACCGAGGGCGACGGTGTACCAGGGCGAGCGGACCGCCTTGACGGCGAAGACGATCACGCCGATCACGATCGCGATCTGCAGGCAGGTGACCACCGGGGTGATCTCCGAGCCCATCCCCCAGGCCGCCCCGCTGTTGTACAGCAGGGTCAGCTGGAGGATCTCACCGATGAACGGCTGGGGATCCAGCAGGGGCAGCGACTCCACCGCCCAGTTCTTGGTGATCTGGTCGATCACGGCGAGGACCGCGCCGATCCCGGCGATGGTGCCGAGGACTGTTCCACGGCTCAGACGGCGACGAGCGCCGGACCCCTGGGGCCCGGCGCTCGTCGGCGTGGAAGCAGGGGTGTTCACAGACCGAAGTTCGCCTGCTTGTCCTGCGTCTCGCTGCTGTCGAGATCGCTGAGCTGGTTCTCGAGGTAGTTGCGCAGACGGTTGCGGTAGTCGCGCTCGAAGTTGCGCAGGCCTTCGATGGTCTTGTCGAGCTCTGCCTTCTTGGTCTCGAGGTCGGCGAGCGTGGTGCGGGACTTCTCCTCGGCCTCGCCGACGATGCGCATGTGCTCGCCGTTGGCCTCGCTGATCAGACGATCGCGCTCGTCCTCACCGTTCTTGACGTACTCGTCGTGCAGACGGTTCGCCAGGGCGATGATGCCGGCGGCGGACTGATCGGGGCTCTCCGGCGCCGGCGCGGCCACGGGGGCGGGCTGCTCGACGGCCTCGTCCTCGACCACGGCCTGCGGTGCGGTGGCATCGATCTCGACCTCATCGTCGGCGCCGATGGGCGTGGTATCGATGATCGCGTCCGTCTCACCGGTCGCGGAGACATCGCCGACGGGTGCCGCTGCACTGGTGCCGGTCTCGAGCTCGGCGATGCGGTTGTGCGCCTCCTCGAGCTCCTTCTTCAGGCGCTCGTTCTCAGCGAGGAGTTCCTTCAGGCGAGGTTCCACGTCGTTGTCGAGGAAGTTGTCGACCTCGTCCATGTCGTAGCCCTCGGAGAACCGGACCGGCGTGAACCGCTGATTCTGTAGGTCTTCGGGCATCAGAGCCATGGGTCACCTTTTCTTAGTGCGGGAGTTCAGATGCGCGGTGGGCGCGGCGCGTTCAAGCCTAGCGGATGCTGCAGAGGTTCCTGGACCGGAGCCTCCTCACATCGCCATTCCGCCGAGCACCCGCAGCAGGATCCATCCGAGGACCAGCAGGATCATCAGGCTGAGGTCGAGCGCCACCGCGCCGATCCGCAAGGGCGGGATCAGGCGGCGCAGCCCCAGCACAGGAGGGTCGGTCAGCGTGTAGACGACCTCGAACAGGACCAGCATCAGCCCCGAAGGCCGGTACTCCCTGGCATAGGACTGGATCCACTCGAGCACGAGGCGAGTGATGAGCAGGAGGAGATACACCAGCACTGCGAGGTACAGCACTCCTGCGACGATCTGCACGGGAACGCTCAGCTCTGGTTGTAGAAGCTGCCCTCGTCGGCCGAGGTATCCCCGTCGACCTGGACGAACTCCGGGGAGAGCAGGAACACCTTCGAGGTGACGCGCTCGATGGTGCCGCGCAGGCCGAAGACCAGCCCGGCCGAGAAGTCGACCATGCGCTTGGCGTCGCCGTCCTGCATGTCCGAGAGGTTCATGATGACGGGGACGCCGTCACGGAACGACTCGCCGATCGCCTTGGCGTCGTTGTAGGACCGCGGATGGATCGTGGTGATGCGGTGCATCGACTCCTCCACTGCCGGGGCCATGGCCACCACGTTCGAATGCTGACGGATCGGGGTCACCTGGGCCTCCCGTTCTGGTGCGGCCTCGGGGCCACGCTCGGTGCGGCGGGACGGTGCGGCAACCTCGTCATGGCGGAGCCGTTCGTCCTCGTAGTACTCGTCATCGACCTCGTTGGCGAGGCCGAGTGCGACCATGGCGTTGCGCCAGGTTCCCATCGCAGATCTCCCAGTCTGTTGTTCACGCTGACCAGGGCTCCAGGGAAGCACGGGGAGTGCGCGGGAGCCCTTACCCGTTGAAACTACCGCAGGGATTTCCTCGACCCCGGGAGGTGCCCGGCGTGTCGTGAGCGTGTCTGGGCGGGCGCGTCACTCGCGGCGCAGGATCCCGGCGAAGCGCCCGGTGGTTGCCTGGCGGCGGTAGGAGTAGAAGCGTTCGTCCTCCAGGGTGCACGGATGGTCCGCGTCGATGGCGGAGGGCGGGATACCCGCCGCGGAGAGCACCTCGATCGCGCCCGCGCGCAGTTCCACGGAGGGCGTGCCCCAGGAGGTGGTTGCCCAGGTGGCGGGCAGCAGCCGTGCCGACTCCTCCCGCATCGCCGCGGGCACCTCGTAGCAGGCACCGCAGATCGCGGGCCCGATGCTCGCCGTGAGATCCGCCGGGCGGGCCCCGAACTCTGCCATCGCCTCGATGGTCCGCTGCAGGACTCCGGCCAGCAGTCCCACGCGCCCGGCATGGGCTGCAGCGATCGTGCCGGAGACGGGATCGCTCAGCAGCACCGGCAGGCAGTCCGCGACCATGATCGCGAGCCCCACATCCCGGCGATCGGTGACCAGGGCGTCGGCGGTGACCACCGGCGCGGTTCCCGTCGGTGGAAGCACGTGGACGTCCGCGGAGTGGACCTGATCCACGAAGATCAGCGGCACTCCGAGCTCAGTCTCGAGCAGCTCCCGGTTGCGGGTGACGGATCGCTCCTCGTCCCCGACGTGGCGCGCGAGGTTCAACCCGGCGTGCTCACCCGTGCTGACCCCGCCCTCACGCCCCGTGAACAGGGCACGGGCCCCGCGAAGTCGCGAGGCCCGTGCAGGAAGTGCTGAGGTCACTTGAGGAAGGACGGCAGATCGAGGTCGTCATCGTCGGACGGCGGCTCCTCGATGTGCGGGGGGCGTGCCGGCTCGCGCTCGGGGGCTCGCGGTGCGGGCTGCGGCGCGACCCGCTCCTGCTGCGAGTACTGCCCGCCCTCGGTATCCGCCGCGTCGAGCACCTCGGTCTCGGGCTCGGTCGCGCTCGGTCGCGACGGGGAGAAGGCCTGCTGCGGCAGTCCCCAGGCCCCGGGCGCACCGGAACCGGCCGCTCCGGCGCTGGCCCCGTGGGCGGTGCGCTGCTCCTGGTGGGGAGCGCGCGGTGCCGCTGCGCGGGGCTGCTCGGCGCGCGGCTGCTCGGCACGGGGTGCCGGGCGATGCTGCGGGGTGACGTCCTGTCGCTGGGCCGGACCGCCGCCCTCGAAGCCGGCCGCGATGACCGTCACGCGCACCTCATCGCCCAGGGCGTCGTCGATGACGGAGCCGAAGATGATGTTGGCATCGGGGTGGGCGGCCTCCTGGACCAGGCGGGCCGCTTCCGAGACCTCGTACAGGCCGAGGTCGCTGCCGCCCTGGATGGAGAGCAGCACGCCATAGGCGCCGTCGATCGAGGCTTCGAGCAGGGGGCTGGACACCGCGAGCTCGGCGGCCTGCAGGGCGCGGTCCTCGCCGCGGGCCGAGCCGATGCCCATCAGGGCGCTGCCGGCGCCCTGCATGACGGACTTGACGTCGGCGAAGTCCAGGTTGATCAGACCCGGGGTGGTGATGAGGTCGGTGATGCCTTGGACACCGGAGAGGAGGACCTGGTCCGCGCTCTTGAAGGCGTCGAGCATGGAGACCTGCTTGTCCGCGATGGAGAGCAGGCGGTCATTCGGGATCACGATGAGGGTGTCGACCTCGGCCTGGAGTGCGGCGATGCCGGACTCCGCCTGAGTGGAGCGGCGACGGCCCTCGAAGGTGAAGGGGCGGGTGACCACACCGATGGTGAGGGCGCCGAGGCTGCGGGCGATCTTGGCCACGACGGGGGCGCCGCCGGTGCCGGTGCCGCCGCCCTCTCCGGCGGTCACGAAGACCATGTCCGCGCCGCGGATGACCTCTTCGATCTCCTCGGCGTGGTCCTCGGCGGCGCGCTTGCCGACCTCGGGATCGGCGCCGGCGCCGAGTCCGCGGGTGATCTCCTTGCCGACGTCGAGCTTGACGTCCGCGTCGGACATCAGGAGTGCCTGGGCGTCGGTGTTGATCGCGATGAATTCGACGCCCTTGAGGCCGGACTCGATCATGCGGTTGACGGCGTTGACACCTCCGCCGCCGACGCCGACGACCTTGATGACTGCGAGTGAGATCTGGGTTCCGGCCACGTGTTGGTCCTTGCTCTTGTCGTTCATCCGAGGAGGGGGCCTGCGTCGCACCTGGTCGTGGACTTCCGAAACCCTATACCTCGAGTTGAGGTTCGGACTTCGGGGCGCTTCTCCTTTCCCTTGACGCTATGGACGCAATCACCTGCACGCAAACACCACGTGCGCGTGTCGGCGTCCGAGGGCGGGCGAGATCATCGCCACGACCCCAAATTACGTCAGAGGGTGACCGGAGCCACCGGGGAAGAGACATCGATGATGGTGCCGGGCTGTCCGAGCAGCGCCTGGACCACCTCGGCCTTGAGCTCCGCGTCGCGGGCATCTCCCCAGACGACCGTCTTGGTGCCGCCGTCCTCGAGGGCGAGCAGCACCGTCACGTCGCTCAGGCTGGAGGCGGTGACCTCCTGGACCGCTCCGCGCAGCGGTTCGGGCATCCCTGCCATGACATCGGTCATCGCTGCGGCCGCACCCTCGGGATCCGCGGACCCTCCGGAGACGACGAGTGGAACCAGCGCGGTCCCCTCGCCCGCGGCGGGCGGCAGCTCCTGCCCTCCGGCGTCGACCACGGCGGTGGTGCCGTCGGCCTTCGTGAGCAGTCCGATCGGGACGGCTTCGGTGATGCTGACCCGCACGCCGTCCGGCCAGACCCGTTCGACCTCGACCGAGTCGACACCGGGGATCTCGGAGACGTCCTCGGCGATCGCTCCGGTGGCCAGCAGCAGCATGCTGCCGTCGGCGCGCGCGGAGGCCGCGGCCTGGACATCCTGCTCCTGTACGTAGCCGGTCCCCTCGACCGCGATCTTCTGCACCTGCAGCGCGGGCAGGAAGATCGCGGTGACGCCCGCGGCGACCAGCACCAGCACCGTGATCAGGACGCCGGCGATGATCGCGCGGCGGCGACGCCTCCAGGGCCTTCCCGCCACCAGCTCGCGGAATCGTTCGGAGGCCTGCACCACCCGGCCGCCGCCCTCTGCCCCCGCAGCCGGCGACCCCGCGGCGGGCGCGGAGTGCTCCGGAGGGCGGACCTCCGAGGTCTGGGGGCGGCCGACGGTGCGCCCGCGAGGAGCCGGAGCTGATGCCGGTGACTGTGCCGGCGAGGGGGCAGAGAGAGCAGACCGCGCCGAGGGCGCCGAGGGCGACGGACGCCCCGAGCGTGCCGAGGACGACTGGCGAGCAGCGGACGCGGGGCGTGCAGAGCGGACAGACGGCGCAGACGGGGCCGACGGGGCAGAAGGGCCCGTCGGAGCGGACGACGCTGGGGTCGCGGGCGGCGGGGTGGGCTTCTTCGGTCTCGGGGTCGGCGCGGGGGCGGCGCGCCGGGCGCCCTGCCGTGGCTTCGGGGCGGTGGGGCGGCGCGCCATCAGCTGCCGTCCTCGAGCTTGCGCAGAGCGGCCATCAGCGGGGGCGTCATCTCCACGATGTCGCCGGCACCGAGCATCAGGAGCAGGTCCCCCGGCTGGGCCTCGGCGACCGCCTGTTCGATGAGCTCCGTCCCCGCGGCGACCGGCGTCACGGACGCGGCGGCGAGGTCGGTGAGGGTCCGTGCGTCGACCGTGGGGTCCGGGTCCTCGCGGGCCGCGTAGACGGGCAGCACCCAGGCGTGATCGGCGGCAGACAGTGCGGCGGCGAAGTCGATCGCGAAGTCGCGGGTGCGGGAGAACAAGTGGGGCTGGAACACGACGAGCACGCGGCCCGGGGCCGTCTGCGAGGCGACGATGCCGCGGGCGGCGGCGATGGTCGCGGCGACCTCCCGGGGATGGTGGGCGTAGTCGTCCACCACGGTCACTCCCCCGACGGTCCCGGCCACGTCGAAGCGGCGTGAGGCGCCGGTGAAGGTCGCGAGGCCTGCGGCGAGGGCGGCCGCGGAGGAGTCCGGGGCGGCCGCTGCGGTGGCGGCGAGGGCGCCCAGAGCATTGAGCACGTTGTGGTGGCCGGTCACCGACAGCTGGATGGTCAGCGGGCCATGGGGGGTGTCGATCTCGACCTCGGCACCGAGGGGGCCGCTGCGCTCCTCCCTCAGCGACCACTGGGCGTCCGTCTCCGTGCCGTAGTGCACCACGGTGATGCCGCGGGCCCGGGCACGCGCGCCGAGCGCTCGGGCGCCCGGGTCGTCGGCGCACACCACGAGCGTGCCGCCAGGGGCGAGCTGCGCGGTGAGGGCGTCGAAGGCCGCGGTCAGAGTGGCGGCGTCGCCGTGGAAGTCGAGATGGTCGGGCTCGAGGTTCGTGACCACCAGGGAACGCGGGGTGAAGGCGAGGAAGGAGCCGTCGGACTCATCTGCCTCGACGACGGCGAGGCCGGTGCGCGGGGACGACGTGGTCGGGGACGCGCCGAGTCCTGCGTTGCGTCCCAGATCGGGGACCGCGGCTCCGAGCGCCCAGGCCGGGTCGATTCCCGCACCGCGCAGGGCGGACACGGCCATCCCGGTGGTGGTCGTCTTGCCGTGGGTGCCGGCGACGGCGACCAGGTCATGCCCGCGGAGCAGTCCGGCCAGTGCGGCGGCGCGGTGGATGACGGGGATCCCGCGATCGCGGGCGGCCAGCACCTCGGGGTTGTCGGCTCGCACGGCGGTGGAGACGATCACCAGGTCGAGGTCCGCAGCGAGCAGGGAGGCGTCGAAGCCGATGCCGATGCGGGCCCCGGCCTCCCGCAGCGGAGCGATGAACTGGCCGTCCTGGGAGTCGGAGCCGCTGACCTCGAGCCCGGACTCGAGGGCAAGACGGGCGACGGCGCTCATGCCTGCCCCGCCGATGCGCACCACATGCACCGAGCGCACCTCGAGATCGGTGGGCCAGTCCGGCCGGGTGATGACGTCCCCGGCACGCAGGATCGTGCGGGGCGTCGCCTGCGGGGAGGAAGCGTTCTCGAGGCCAGAAGTCATGAGGTCACCGTAATCCGCTCGCCGGGTGTCCCGGGTCAGGCTCGGCGTGCGACCCCGGTCACCACGTCGGCCATCACCTCGGCGGCATCGGTGATGCCGAAGGCGCGGGAGGCCGCCGCCATCGCGGACAGCCGGTCGCGGTCGCGCAGCAGCGGCAGCACCTGGTGGCGGAGGTGGGCCGCATCGAGCTCCCCATCGGCGACCATCAGGGCGCCGCCTGCGGCGACCACCTGCTCGCCGTTCAGCGCCTGCTCACCGTTGCCGATGGGCAGCGGCACCAGCACTGCGGGCAGGCCGACGGCGGTGAGCTCGCAGACCGTCCCGGCACCGGAGCGGGTCAGTGCGAGATCCGCGGCGGCGTAGGCATCCTCCATCGCGCTGACGTACTCGACCACCTCGTAGCCCTCGAGCTCGGGCAGCCCTTCGGCCTTGCCGCGACCGGTGACGTGCAGGATCTGCGCGCCGTCCTCGATGAAAGCGGCAGCAGCGTCGGCCACCGCCGTGTTCAGACGCTGGGCCCCGAGGGAGCCACCGGTGGCCAGCAGCACCGGGCGGGCGGGGTCCAGCCCGAATCCGCGCACGGCCTGTTCGCGGCGAGCTGCGCGGTCTAGGTGGGCGATCCCCTCTCGCATCGGCATCCCGATGCGGCGCGCACCTGGCAGGCTCGAGCCCTCGAAGGCGGTGAGCACGGCGGCGGCGCGGCGGGCACCGAGCCGGTTGGCCAGGCCCGGCCGACGGTTCGCCTCGTGGACCACCAGGGGGCGTCGCAGCGAGGCCGCGGCGAGGTAGGCGGGCGGGCAGACGTAGCCGCCGAACCCAGCCACCACGTCGATCTCCCGCTCCCGCAGCAGGGTGCGGACGCGGCCCAGGGTCGCGCCGAAGCGGCCAGGGAATCGCAGCGCGTCCCCGTTCGGACGGCGCGGGAAGGGCACCTTGTCGATCGTGACCAGCTCGTAGCCGGCTGCGGGCACCAGATCGGCCTCGAGCCCCTCCCGGGTGCCGAGCACGATCACCTCCGCCTCGGGGCAGCGACGGGTGATCTGAGCGGCGGTGGCCAGCAGCGGGGAGACATGCCCGGCGCTGCCGCCCCCGGCCAGCAGAATGCGGGGCGTGGTGGTGGACATCATGACTTCCGGGAAGAGGGAGCGGAGCCGCGGCCCGAGCGCCGCGAGCGGGAGGAGGATCGCTTGACGGGCTTCGCCGCCGGCGCGCCCTTGGTCGTGGTCGCGCCCTTCGCTGTGGTCGCGCCCTTCGTCGCATTCGAGCTCTTCGTGGCCGACGTCGCGCGCTTCGTCGTCGCTGCGCTCTTCGCCTGCGCGGCGCGCTTCGTCGCCTTCTTCGCGCCCCGGGGGGTGCGGCGGGTCGCGGCGGGTGCACCGGATGCAGCGCGCTCACGCGGCGCCGGCAGCACGCTGATCGAACGGCGCACCGAGCTGAGTCGGGCTCCGATCGCCTCTGCGGCGCCGGGCTCTCGCCGGGCGAAGGAGAGCAGCACGCCCAGTGCGGTCATCGAAGCGAGCAGAGCGGAGCCACCGGCGGAGATGAATGGCAGCGGCACGCCGATCACGGGCAGCAACCCGGTGACCACCATCATGTTCACGAAGGCCTGACCGAGCAGCCAGGCGCTGATGCCGGCCACGGTGATCTGCATGAAGTGGTCATCCAGGCGGGTGATCATGCGGAACATCAGCAGGGCGAGGACCGTGAACAGCAGCAGCACGCCGAGGGTGCCGATCAGCCCGAGCTCCTCGCCGATGATCGCGAAGATGTAGTCGTCCTCGGCGGCGGGCAGGCGTCCCCACTTCTGGCGGGACTGCCCGAGGCCCACGCCCCACCATCCGCCCTCGGCGAGCCCCATCAGGCCCTGTTCCGACTGCAGGCAGGAGTCGCCCGGGCAGGTGCCGTGGAGCCAGTTGTTGATGCGCGCCATGCGGTTCCCGCTGGTGACGGTGAGCGTGATGACTCCGACCAGTCCCGCCGCTCCGGCGGCCATGAACCAGCGGCGCGGTACTCCTGCGACCCAGACGGCGCCGGCGACCAGCATGCACATCACCAGCGTGGTGCCGAGGTCATGGCCGAGCACGACGAGCCCGAGAGCGGCTGCGACGCCCGGGGCCAGCGGGACGATGAGGTGGAAGGGTCGATGCAGGAGCGGGCGCTTCATCGCCAGCAGCGCACCGATCCAGACGGCGAGGGCGAGCTTGAGGAACTCCGAGGGCTGGAGGCGCTGGGAGCCGATCTGGATCCAGTTGCGGTTGCCGTACGCCTCGACGCCGAGGCCCGGGACGTGCACCAGGCACTGCAGCAGGAGGCCGACACCGAACAGGATCCAGGCCGCCTTGCGGTAGAACCCGGGCGGCATCAGAGCCGCGGTGACCAGCGCTACCAGGCCCATCCCGGCGAAGGTGCCCTGGCGCAGCAGGCCGGCGAAGCCGGAGTCGCCGCGGGAGATGTTCCCGACCGAGCTGGAGGACAGCACCATCACCAGGCCCACGCTGATCAGCAGCGCTCCGACCACGATGAGTCCGTAGAAGTCCAGTGCCGGGGACTTCAGCCAACTGCCGATGCCGTCTCGGACGCGGCCACTGATGTTCCCCAGCGGGTGCTCCTCATCAGGGCGCACCACGCCGGCGGAGCGGCGGGCGTCCCCGCGGGGTTCCCGTCGGGTCTCCTCCATCGTCATGCGCGCTCTCCTGGCAGTCGGGCGACGGCCGCCGCGAACAGATCCCCCCGCTCCGCGTAGTCACGGAACTGGTCGATGGAGGCGGCGGCGGGAGCCAGCAGCACCACGTCCCCCGCGGAGGCGAGGGCGCGGGCGGCCTGCACCGCGTCGTCCATCATCCGGGTGCGCCCGGCGACATCGTCAGTGTCGCCCGGATCGATGCGCCGGACGGGGACCTCGGGTGCGTGTCGTGTCAGGGCGGCGGTGAACGGAGCGTCGTCGGCGCCCAGGAGCACCACGCCGACCAGGCGGTCGTGCGCTCCCGCGATCAGCGCGTCGAGATCGGCGCCCTTGGTGTCGCCGCCGGCGAGCCAGACCACCCGCTCGGCGGAGCGCAGTGACGCGGCGGCCGCGGCGGGGTTGGTCGCCTTGGTGTCGTCGACGAAGCTGATGCCGTCGATGGTGGTGAGGTGCTGGGCGCGGTGGCTGCCCATCCGATAGGCGCGCAGACCGTCCCGCACCGCGCGGGGGTCGACGCCGTGCGCGCGGGCGAGAGCCGCGGCGGCGAGGGCGTCGAGCACGAGATGGGGCCCGGCGCCCTGCGGGCCCAGGTGAGCGAGATCGGCCAGGGTGGCGAGCTCCGCGGCGGCGTGGCGTCGTTCGGCGAGGAAGGCCCGGTCCACCAGCACGCCGTCGATCACGCCCAGCTCGGAGACCCCGGGCGGCCCGAGTGTGAGGCCCACGGCGCGTGCCCCGTCGACCACGTCCGCCTCCTCGACCAGGTAGAGGGTGGTCGGATCTGCGGCGTTGTACACGCACGCGGTGCGCACGCCCTCGAAGATCCGTCCCTTGGCCGCGGCGTAGGAGTCCGCGCCGCCGTGCCAGTCGAGGTGATCGGCGCTGACGTTCAGCACCACTGCGGCCTCGCAGTCCAGGTGCTCGGTCCAGTGCAGCTGGAAGCTGGAGAGCTCGAGGGCGAGCACGTCATATCCCTCGGGGTCCAGAGCGGCCTCGATCACCGGCAGTCCTACGTTGCCGCAGGCGACGGCGCGCAGCCCGGCATGCTGCAGGATCGATTCGAGCATGGTGACGGTGGTGGTCTTGCCGTTGGTGCCGGTGATGCCGAGCCAGGCGGGGCCGTCGGCCGTCTGCATGCGACGAGCCAGCTCGATCTCGCTCCACACCGGAATCCCGGCGGCCTGCGCCGCGGCCAGCAGGGGCTGATCAGGGCGCCACCCCGGGGAGGTGACCACCAGGTCGATCTCGGTGTCCTGGGGCAGCTCGAGCGTGTGCTCCCGGCCCAGGCGGAACTTCACCCCGAGCACCTCGAGGATCTGAGCACGCTCGCGCAGCTCGGGGGTGTCGGTGCCGTCGACCACGAGCACGTGGGCGCCGCGCTGCATGGTCTGGTCCGCGATCGCGTATCCGGAGACCCCGAAGCCGGTCACCAGGATCCGCAGTCCGCTGACGTCCAGTCCCGGCCAGGACCGCTCGAGCACGGGGATGCCGGGGGCGCCGGTGGTCATGACGTGAGCCTGGGCAGGGCATCCAGGTAGAAGATGCCCAGACCGATGCCGGCGAGGATCCCGGCCACGATCCAGAAGCGCACCACGATGGTGACCTCGTTCCAGCCCTTGAGCTCGAAGTGGTGCTGCAGAGGTGCCATCCGGAACACCCGCTTCCCGGTGAGCTTGAAGCTGGTGACCTGGATGATGACCGAGAGCGAGATGATCACGAACAGCCCGCCGATGATCGCGCCGAGGACCTCGGTGCGGGAGACGATCGTCAGGCCGGCGATCGCGCCGCCGAGGGCGAGCGAGCCGGTGTCGCCCATGAAGATCTTGGCGGGCGAGGTGTTCCACCACAGGAAGCCGACGCAGGCGCCGATGATCGCCGCGCACAGCACCGCGGTGTCCAGCGGGTCCCGGGCCTCGTAGCAGTGCACCACTCCCCCGGCGTCGAGGTCGATGTTGCAGACCTGACGCCACTGCCAGAAGCTGATGATCAGGTAGGCACCGGTGAAGATGATCGTGGCGCCGCTGGCCAGACCGTCGAGCCCGTCGGTGAGGTTCACGCCGTTGGACCAGGCGGCGACCAGGAAGTTCGCCCAGATCGCGGAGAGCAGGAAGCCGACCACGCTGCCCAGGAAGGCCAGGTCCAGCCAGGGGATGTCGCGCACGAAGGAGATGTGGGATGAGGCCGGGGTGGCGCCGTTCTCGTCCGGGAACAGCAGTGCCAGCACGGCGAAGGCGGTCGCGACCACGAACTGCCCGAGGAGCTTGTAACGCGGCCGCAGCCCGGTGCTGTCCTGCTGGGAGATCTTCAGGTAGTCGTCGAGGAAGCCGACCACCCCCAGGCCCACGGCGAGGAAGAGCACCAGCAGCACCGAGACGCTGGGTGGGGTCCAGAGCACCAGGTGGGTGAGGAAGTAGGCCACGAGAACCGCGAGGATGATCGCGACGCCGCCCATGGTCGGCGTCCCGCGCTTGGTGGCATGCGAGGTGGGGCCGTCGTCGCGGATGAACTGGCCATAGCCGCGCCGCTCGAGCACCTTGATGAACAGCGGGGTCCCCAGGATCGAGAGGGTTCCGGCAATAGCGCCGGAGATGATGATCGCGATCACTGGTCGTCTCCGTTCTGCGTCTGGCCACCGAGGTCGCCGCGCCGGGAGAGGCGTTCGACGAGGGGGGCGGCGATATGCCGCAGTCCTGCATCACGCGAGGACTTCAGCAGCACGGCATCGCCCGGCTGCACCGTACGTTCTAGCACAGCGATCGCCTCGTCGACGGTGTCGAGGTACTCGGACTCCCCGCCGAAGCTGCCTTCGAGGCTCGCCCCGTGGTGGATCGGGGCCGCGCCGTCGCCGATCGAGTACAGCTGCCCGATGTTCAGGCGCACGGCGAGCCGGCCGATCTCGTCGTGCAGCCGCACGGTGTCAGCGCCCAGCTCGAGCATCTCGCCGAGCACGGCGATGGTGCGGTGGCTGCGGCCGAGGTGGGCGAGGGTCTTCAGCGCCTGCCGCATGGAGTCGGGATTGGCGTTGTAGGCGTCGTCGATGATCAGGACGCCGGCCGCTTCGAGCACCTGCATCCGCTGACCGGAGGCGAGGGTGGCACCCTCGAGCGCCTCGGCGGCCGTGGCGGGGGCGACCCCGGCGGACAGTGCGGCGGTGAGCGCTGCGAGGACGTTCGCGCCCTGGTGCTCGCCGAGCAGATCCGGGTGCACCGCGTACCGGCCGGCGGCGATGGGCTCGCCGCGCAGCGTCGTGAGTCCCTCGGGGACCACCAGGTCGAAGCGCACGCGGGCGCGCTGGTCCAGGGAGAGGTCCGCACCGCGGACGTCGCCGGTGGTGAATCCCCAGCTGACGACGGGGGCGGCGGAGCGCTGGGCCATGGCGGCGACCAGTCGGTCCTCGGCGTTGAGGATCACGCGGCCACTCGGGACGAGCGCCTCGATCAGCTCGCCCTTGGCCTGGGCGATCGCGTCGATGCTGCCGAACTCGCCGATGTGGGCGGAGCCGACGTTGAGGACCAGCGCGATGTCGGGCCGGGCTATCGCGGTGAGCTCGGCGATGTGGCCGATCCCGCGGGCACCCATCTCGAGCACCAGGTAGCGGGTCTCGGATGTCACGCGGAGCACGGTCAGGGGCAGCCCGAGCTCGTTGTTGAAGCTGCCGGCGGGTGCCACGGTGGGCCCGTGCGCGGAGAGGATCGTGCCCAGCAGGTCCTTGGTCCCGGTCTTGCCGGCGCTGCCCGTGACGGCGAGGACCACCAGCTCCGGGTTCTCCTCGCGGGCTCGTTCGAGCTGGACGCGGGCGAGTGCGGTGAGTGCGGACCGCACGTCCTGGACCTGCACCGCGGGCAGGCCGCGGTCCTCGGTGACGAGCGCGAGCGCAGCACCGGCACGCTGGGCGGCGTCGAGATAGTCGTGGCCGTCGACGTGCTCACCGTGGAAGGCGGCGAAGAGGTCACCGGGCGTCACATCCCGGGAGTCGATCTGCGCGGTGCCGGTGACCAGCTCATCACCCGTGGCGCCTCCCACGAGGGTGCCGTCTGTCAATGCGGCGAGGTCCCGTGCCGTGATCTGGAGCATGCTCAGCGTCCTTCATCCATGTGGTCGGCGTCGGCGCCTCCGCGCGTGGTCGGTGCACCTCGCAGTGCATCCCGCAGTCGGAGGCGATCATCGAACGGCTGGACGATACCGCCGATCTGCTGTCCGGTCTCGGCTCCCTTGCCGGCGACGAGGATGGTGTCGGACACGTCCGCCAGCGACGCCGCCAGGAGGATCGCCTCCCCGCGCCCATCTACCTCGTGGACCTGCGCGTTCGTGCCATCAGGGATGCCCTGGAGCACCTCGCGGCGGATCGAGGCCGGGTCCTCGGTACGCGGGTTGTCATCCGTGACGATCACCACGTCCGCGAGGCGTGCAGCGATCTCTCCCATCGCCGGTCGCTTGGTCCGATCGCGATCGCCACCGGCCCCCATCACGACCAGCAGCCGCCTGGTGCCGGGGACCGCGCGCAGCGTGTCGAGGGCCTGTTCGAGGGCGTCAGGGGTGTGGGAGTAGTCCACGACCCCGCGGACAGGGCCCTGGGTCACCGACTCCATCCGGCCGGGAACCGTCCCGGCCTCGCCGAGCGCCCGCACGACGTCGGGGCCGGTGTGCCCCAGCGCCGCCAGCAGCAGTTCAGCCGCCAGGGTGTTGGCGACGTAATGGCGTCCCGGCAGTGCGGCGTGCAGCTGCCTCGTGCCCCCGGGCCCGTCGACGACGAATGTCGAGCCGTAGCCGTCCGGGCGGATGTCCCGCGCGCGGTGGTCCGCGTCGATCTCCGGACGGGTGGTGTAGGTCGTCACTGGGATCTCGGACTCGCGGGCGAGCCGCTGACCCCAGGCGTCGTCGACGCAGATGATCCCGCGGCGTGCATGGGCCGGGGTGAACAGGGTGCGCTTGGCCTCGTAGTAGTGCTCCATGGTGCCGTGGAAGTCGAGGTGGTCCTGCGTGAGATTGGTGAAGCAGGCGACGTCGTAGATCACCTCGTCGGCTCGGTGCAGCACCAGGGCGTGGCTGGAGACCTCCATCGAGACCACCGAGACCTCATCCTCGACCATGCGGGCAAGGAGCCCGTGCAGCTCCGGCGCCTCGGGGGTGGTGCGCACGGTCGCGATCTCGTGATCCGTGCGGTGGGCATCGCGGTAGCTGGTGCCGCTGGTGCCGATCGCGCCGGCGGGCACTCCGAGCTCGAGCAGGGTGCGGGTGATCGCGGTGGTGATCGAGGTCTTGCCATTGGTCCCGGTCACACCGACGGTGGCGAGCTTCGAGGCGGGACGGCCCTGGACGAGGGCCGCCGCGGTGGCGGTGGCCGCGCGGGGGTCCTCGACCACCAGGGCCGGCAGTCCCGCGGCTTCGCACCGGTCCCGCCCGGCGGCATCGGTGAGCGCCATGACAGCTCCCTGGCGCGCGGCCTGGTCGGCAAATTCGGCGCCGTGGGCGTTGGCGCCGGGCAGGGCGCACCAGAGGTCCCCGGCCTCCACGGCGCGGGAGTCGAGGGTGACCCCGCGCAGCGTCAGATCGTGGCCTGGCGCCAGGGTGTGGAGGGCGCGGGCAAGGTCCGCCGCGCTCGCACCGTGAGGGCGGCGCGGGCGGGCGGGTTCGGGGACGGGCTCTGCCGGCACGGTCACTGCTCTCCCCACTCGTTCTCGAGCTCACGGCCGGTGACGCCGGTCGGCGCGATGCCCTGGTTCTGCAGGGCGAAGGTGGTCAGCTCCGAGAACGCGGGTGCGGCGGCCCGACTGCCGGAGATGAAGGTGTTCAGGCCGAAGATGAACACGCCGACCACGATCTCCGGGTCATCGGCGGGGGCGAAGCCGATGAAGGAGGCGGTATAGGTGCTGTCCCCGACCTGCGCGGTACCGGTCTTGCCCGCGACTGCGTAGCCGGGCACCGCCGCGCTGGAGGTCTCGTCATCGACCGAGTTGTCCATCAGCTGCTGCATGGTGTCCGCGGTCTCGCTGGAGACCACGCGAGTGCTCTCCGGCTCGCCGAGCGGGCGTACGGAGCCATCGTCCTCGCGGATCCCAGCGATCAGCGAGGGCTGGACCCGCACCCCGTCATTGGCGAAGGTGCCCACCGCGGAGACCATCTGCAGGGCGTTGACGCTGTATCCCTGGCCGAAGGCGGTCGTATAGCGGGTGCGGCCGGTCCACTCCGCTGCCGGGTGGACGAGGCCTGCGGACTCTCCGGGCAGCTCCACGCCGGTCCGCTCCCCCAGCCCGAAGGCCCTGAGGTAGTCGTGACGGACCTCGGGGGTGAGGGTCTCGGAGATCTGCACGGTGCCGACGTTGGAGCTGTTCTTGAGCACGCCCGCGAGGGTCAGCTGCTGGTCCGGATGGTGGTGCGAATCCTTGATGCGGTGGCCGTCGAACCACTTCTCATAGGGGATGTCGTACTGCGTCTCGGGGGTGACGGTCCCCTCTTCGAGCGCGGCCGCGATCGTGAACAGCTTGCCGGTGGAGCCCGGCTCGAAGACGTTGGAGATGGAGCGGTTGCCCCGGTCCTGCTCCTCCGCGTCTCCCGGCTTGTTGGGGTCGTAGCTGGGGTACTCCGCGAGCGAGAGGACCTCGCCGGTCTTCGCGTTGTAGACCACGGCGCTGCCGCCGGTGGCTCCCCACTGCTGGACAGCTCCGGCCACGATCTGCTGCGCCTTCCACTGCAGGTCGCGGTCGATGGTGAGCACCACGTCGTTGCCGTCGACGGCCGGGGTGGTCTGCTGCTTCCCGGTGGGGATGATCTGCCCCTGGGCGCCGCGCTCGTAGGTGGTCTTGCCGTCGGTGCCCCGCAGCTCCTCATCGAAGGAGAGCTCGGTGCCGGCCAGGGCCGTGCCGTCATCGCCGACAAAGCCCAGGACGTTGCCGCCGACCGATCCGGCCGGGTAGATCCGATCAGCCACCGGGGTGGAGCCGATCCCAGGGATTCGCAGGGACATAGCCGCGTCCCGCACCTCGGGGTCGACGTTCTTCTGCAGGTATGAGAATCCGGCGTCGCCGGTGAGCGCCTCCTCGGTCTCCGAGACCGTCCATCCCAGCACCGGGGCGAGCGCTGCGGCGGCGGCGTCGACTCCGGTCACATCCGCGGTCTTCGAGGTGGCGAGGTACTCGTCCACCTGCATCTGGTTGACCCACAGGTCGTAGCGCTGCACGGAGCTGGCCAGGGCGGTCCCGTTGCGGTCGGTGATCTCGCCGCGAAGGGCGGGGATGGTGCGGGTGACGGTGCGCTGCTGCACCGCCTCCTCGGCGCGTGCGCTCGCATCGAGACCCTGTACCCAGATCAGGCGACCGGACAGGGCGAGCACCGCGACCATGATCAGGCACACCAGCAGGCGGTGCCGGGTGGAGGGCTCGCCCAGACGAGCCTGCGGGAGCCGAGCTCGCGCGGTGCCACCGGATCGGGGACGACGGGAGCCCGCTGCGGAGCGGGGGGTGTTCTTCCTGCCGTTCCTGCGCGGTGACGTCATCCTCAGGCCCCTTCGTTGCCCATGCCGTGGTAGGCGTCGGGCTCGTCGTAGATCTGAGCCGGCGGCACGGCGACCTCTGCGGGTACCGCTGCGAGCTCAGGGTTGGCCTCAGTCTGCGCCGTCGGAGACGTCTCTCCGATGATCTGGCCCGTGTCGAGGTCGATATATGCCGGATCCGACACCGGGACCATGCCGATCTCGCGCGCCTGACGCTCGAGCTCCTGGGGCGTGCCGAGGCGTTCATTGGTCTCCGCGAGCGCCTGGCTCTCCTCGTTGAGTCGCTGGGACTGGCCCTGCAGGCGGTTGATCTCGTAGCTCGCGTCCGACATCTGGATGTTGAGGTAGAGCAGCGCTGCGAGGGTCGCTGCGACGATGAGCGTGCAGAGCATCGTGAACGGCATCGAGCTGCCGGCAGCCTTCGGGGTCGCGACCACCGTGAGGCGCGGGCGCGGGGCGGAGGCCGGCTTCGCTCCGCGGACCGGGCGGATCGCGGGCGCATGAACGGCTGTGGTGCTTGCCATCTCAGTGTGCTCTCTCAGCGGGTCGGGTACGGGTCAGTGCGCGGAGGCGGACGGAGGCGGCACGGGAGTTGCTGCCGCGCTCGGTGTCATCAGCCTGGAGTGCGCCGCGCACGATCGGGACGAAGGACGGCTTGTGCTCCTCGAGCTCCACCGGCAGTCCGGGAGGGGCCGAGGATCGGGTGCGTCGCGCGAAGGCCGTTTTGACCAGACGGTCCTCGCCGGAGTGATAGGACTCCACGACGATGCGGCCGCCGACGTGGAGGCAGTCGAGCGCCGACTCGATGGCGGAGGCGAGGATCTCGAGCTCCTCGTTGACCGCGATCCGCAATGCCTGGAAGGTGCGCTTGGCGGGATGGCCGCCGCTGGCCTTCGAGGAGCCGGGGATCGCCCGGTCCAGCAGCTCGACGAGTTCGCCGCTCCGGGTCAGCGGAGCGATCTGTCGCTGCTCGACGATGCGACGGGCGATCCGCTTGGCGAAGCGCTCGTCGCCGAGGTCGTGGAGGATGCGGGAGATCTCGGCCTCGGGCAGATCGCGCAGCAGATCCGCGGCCGTCGGTCCCTCAGAGGCCGTGTCCATCCGCATGTCCAGCGGGGCATCGACCGAGTAGGAGAAGCCGCGGTCGGTGGTGTCGATCTGAAAGCTCGACAGGCCCAGATCCATCATCACGCCATGCGCGCCGGGGAGGCCCAGCTCCTCGAGCACCCCGGGGATCTCGTCATAGGTGGCGTGGACGAGCGTGGCCCGGTCCCCGACCCCCTCACGGTCCAGCCGGCGCCGTGCGAGCTCGAGAGCCTCGGGGTCGCGATCGATGCCGACGAGTCGTGCGTGGGGAGCAGCGTGGAGGACGGCGGTGGCGTGGCCGGCCATGCCGAGCGTGGCATCGACGTACACCGAGCCGGGCTCCTGGAGAGCCGGGGTGAGGAGCTCGACCGAGGTGGCCAGCAGGACGGGGACGTGCCGTTCTTCTGCCGGCAGGTCGCGCTGTGTCTCGTCCATGTCACCTCTCCCCTGGGTCCTGTACGTGCTGTTCGTGAAGAGCGGACCCCTGCGGGTCCTCCCTGTCTGTCTTTCCTGCCTGCCTGTCGACCCGCATCCTGCTCGCGGTGCCGTCCTGCCAGATTCCTCGTCGTTCCCGACCCGCCACCGGGGAAGTTGCGTCGGGGCGGGAACGACGAGAGGTCTCACAGGACGGAGAACCCTCGGGTCGAGCTCAGAACAGGCCGGGGATCACCTCTTCGGAGGTCTCCGCGAAGCCCTGCTCCTTCTGTTCGAGATAGGCGTCCCAGGCCGGGAGCGACCAGATCTCGAGGCGGTCGAGCGCGCCGATGACGGCGCATTCCCGGTCCAGATCCGCATAGGTGCGCAGATGGCCCGGGATGGTGATGCGGCCCTGCTTGTCCGGGATGACGTCCTCCGCGCCGGACAGCAGCACTCGCAGGTAGTCGCGGGTGCGCTGATCGGTGGTGGGGACCCGACGGGCCTCCTCGAGCTTCTGGCGGAACTCCATGAGCGGGTACACGGCGATGCAGTGCTCCTGTCCACGAGTCATGACCAGCCCCGAAGCGAGCTCGTCCCGGAACTTCGCCGGAAAGATCAGGCGTCCTTTCTCGTCCAGCTTGGGCGTGAAGGTGCCGAGGAACATCAGCGCCCTCCTTCACTCACCGAGCCTCACGATCCAGAACCCATCTCCTTCCAACACGCTCCACTTTACCCCACTACCCCCCACCAGATGCCACATATGCGGGAGATCTCCTCCCCTTCTCCACGAACGCCGCAGGTCACAGCCGTGGGGCGAGGTGGGGGGAATTTCCCGTGCGGCGCGTCTCAGGCGGTCTTCTCGGGGTGCAGTCGCCAAGACTGCGAGCACTCTCAGCAGAGAACTGGCAGGTCAGAGAGCCACGACCGGCCAAGGGGCGTGGTCGTGGGGGCCTGTGGAGGGAGAGGGAGGTGCGCGGTGGAGCGATGTGGGGAATGGGGCGGAGATCATCGTCAGGCGCAGCCCGACCGGCAGGTACGACCAGCCTCAGCGGCGAGACTGGAGGACGCCTCGGCACCGCCGGTGCCGGTGCCGGCAGGACTTCACCCGGCTCCGGACATGACGATGCCCCGGCTCATGAGAGCCGGGGCATCGGAGTCTTTGGGCACATCTGTGGGCACAGCAGTGCCGTGCCGTGGTGGGGAGAGGTCAGAGGCGGGGGTCGTCCCCCGCGCGCTTCTCCCAGCGCTCCTCCAGCTTGCGCATGAAGGTGCCGTCGCCACCGGAGGTGGTCGGGCCGGAGCCTCCACCCCCACCGCCGGGCGAGTCGTTGCCCTCGGAGGAGCCACCGGGAGCGGTGACCGCGTAGACCGCGCCGGTCAGCATGCCGATGAAGGCGATCACGCCGAGCCAGACAGCTGGCAGGCTGACGGCGAGCACCAGCACTCCCAGGCCTACGACGACAGCTCCCAACCCGATGAGGATCCGACGCCCGCTGCGGCGCGGCGGCGGCTTTGGCGCGAAAGCTCGCGCGAGACGCGGATCGTCGGCGAAAAGCTGACGCTCCATCTCGTCGAGCATCTTCTGCTCGTGTTCAGACAGCGGCATGATCCCGCTCCTTGTCCCGTCCTCTCGCGCCGGTCGGCGCACCGTTCACCGTGTGAGAAGGCATTGCCCTCATCGGCGGTCTCCCCAGTTTAGAGCGTGTTCCTGGGTTATGGGAACTTTCCCTCCGTTAGGTCTCAGAACAGACCATCACTGGGCTCTCCCGAGCCGTGCGGAGCGCCCTTCTCCGGCGCCGCGCCCTCAGCTCCTGACGCGGTGCGCTGCGACCCGCCCTCCGCGGGACCGAGGGTCGAGCCGCGGCTGAGGCTGTGGGCGCCGAAGCGCTCCATCGCCTGGTCCATCGCAGCTTCGAGGTCGTGCCATCCGGCGGACCGTGCCGACAGCTCCGCCTGCATCGGGACCCCGGCAGCCGGCTCGAGGTGGGTCGCCCGCACCCCCGCCAGGCGGACCCGCGGCAGAGCATCGCGTTCACGGTCCCACAGGGTGACCACCTGTTCGCGCAGCCGTTCCCCGCTCGCCGTCGGCAGATCGAAGGTCGAGGAGCGTGTGATCGTGGTGCCGTCGGGGGCGCGGAGCTTCAGCACCACCGTGCGGGCGACGAATCCTCCGCGACGCAGTTGCCGCGCGACGTCGTCCGCCATCTGGGTGATGCGCCTGCGCACCTCCTGCGCGTCGGTGAGGTCCGCGTCCCAGGTGCGCTCCGTGCCCAGTGAGCGGTCCCGCGTCCGATGGCCGAGCCCCGTGCGGTCGCTGCCATCAGCCAGGGCCGCGACCTCCCGTGCGCGTGGCCCTAACGCTCGCGTGAGAGTGGTGGACGGGATATCTCGGAGCTGACCCACGGTGCGCACCCCGATCCGCTCGAGCGCGGACTGCGCCTTGGGGCCGATCCCGGAGATCACCGACACCGGAAGCGGGGCGAGAAAGGCTGCGGTGTCATCCGCAGGGACGATGAGCATGCCGTCGGGCTTCGCCTGGGCCGAGGCGATCTTCGCCACCGCTCGGGAGACCGAGCCACCCACCGAGCTGGGCAAACCGAGCTCGTCACGGATCCTCCGCCGCAACAGGTCCGCGATCTGCTCCGGCTCCCCGAAGAGGCGGCGCGCTCCGCGCACATCCAGGAACGCCTCGTCGACGCTGATCTGCTCGACATCCGCGACGACGTTGCCCAGCAGCGCCATCACCTCGGAGGAGATCTCGCGGTACACGTCGATGCGGGGAGGGACGATGACGAGGTCCGGGGCCAGGCGCCGCGCCGAGGCCATCGGCATCGCCGAACGGATCCCCCGGGTGCGTGCGGGATAGCTGGCTGCAGCCACCACGCCTCGGGCCCCGGCGCCGCCGACCACGACGGGCAGGCCCCGCAGGCTCGGGTCGTCCCGCACTTCGACGGAGGCGAAGAAGGCGTCCATGTCCAGGTGCAGGATCCCGGGGATCTCATGTCCGGGATCCTCGTCCGCGCGCAGGTTCATCAGCACCTCCCTCGAGCTCGCACTGTACCGGGGCTGGAGACGACCGCTCGGTCCCTCAGCCCGCAGCCGTGAGATCTGTGATGTGCGCGGGAAGATCCTCGAGCAGTCGCTGGGAGATCTGCGTCAGGTGGCAGGCGGTCTCCTCGAGGTGCCGCTCCAGCAGGTCCGGGTCCGGCTGAGCGGAAGGATCCCGATCCAGCCGTGTTCGCTCCGAGACCAGCGGGGCCAGGCGCTCAGCACGCTCGATGTCCTCCCCGCCGAGCCGCGCGAGCGCGGTCCACACGTTCAGCGGCAGAGGCCGGCGGCGCTCCCGATTGGCTCGCGCCACGAGCACCCCGGCGCCGCGCAGCGCAGCGCGATGGGCGAGCTCGAAGGCCTCTCGCGGATCCTCCTGGACCGCCGCCCGAGCCTGCTGCAGCAGGTCCCGTGCACGTTCGAGATCCGCCTGGTCCTGGTCGAGCCGGGCCAGGCGCAGTCGCAGCGAGGGTGCACTGACGGAGAGGACTGCGGCTCCTCGGCGGCGGGATGTCGTCGGTGTCATCGGGCTCCTCCTCCTGGTGCACGGCGGACGGCGCTTCCTGCATCGCCCTGGTACCGAGAACGCTAGAGGCGGGGTGTGACATTCGACGCCGCGCCGGGGCTGCTGTGGACCACCGGCCACTGGGGAGGAACGGTCGACGATCTCCTAGAGTGGGGCGATGTCCCGACGTGACCGCTCGCGCCGCGCTGCCTTCGAGCAGCTCGGACCGCTCGATGCCCTGATCCCCATCTCCACCGGGAGCGCCCGGTTGACCCTCGAGAACGATGGATCGGTCCTGCTGGATGTCAACGGGGTCCCCTCCTCGCACCTCCACCCGGACCCCGAGCACCTGGTCTTCGAGTACATGCGGTGGATGCTGCTGGTGATCGACCGACATCTCGAGGGCCATGAGAGCGCAGGCACCGGGCCAGCGATCCAGCTCGCGCATCTCGGCGGCGGCGGCTGCTCTCTGCCACGGGCGATCGCCTCCCGGCATCCGCGCTCACGCCAGATCGTGGTGGAGATCGACGAGCTGCTCGCGCAGCACGTGCGGATCTGGTTCGACCTCCCCCGCTCCCCACAGCTTCGAGTGCGCACCGAGGATGCCCTCAGCGCCCTGACCTCCTGGCGCGAGGACCGCTTCGACGTGCTGGTGCGGGATGTGTTCTCCGGCTCGCTCACGCCGCCGGAGCTCATCACGGTCCAGGCCGCAGAGCACGCGGACCGGGTGCTCCGCAATGGCGGCATCTACCTGGCCAACTGCGCCGCCCCGCCCGGGACCGGGCTGATGGCCGACGAGGTCGCCACTCTGTCCGCTGTGTTCCCGCATGTCGGCGTCATCGCCGAGCCGGCGCACCTCTCGGGCAAGCGGCGGGGGAACTGCGTTCTGCTCGCCTCACGTCGGCCGCTTCCTGAGGCCATCGACCGGGATCTGCGCTCCGATGCCGTCTCGGTGCGTCTGGCCCGCTCGACGCAGGTCGACGCCCTCGCCCGGGCCGGACGGGTGCTCGGGGCGGCCTGACGTGGTCTGGGCCGCCTGACGCACGCGGAGCTGCCGGACGTAGGCGCGACTGCCGGACGCGCTCGGAGCTGCGCGACGTACGCGCGACTGCCGGAGGCACTCGGGGCCGATGAGGCGCCCAGGGCCCTCACCTGCCCGCAGGCGTGCGGCCCCGCCCAGATGACAGCGAACCGGGCAGGAGCGCAATGCTCCTGCCCGGTCCGTGAGAGTTTCGCGGGGACGCCGTCGGTCAGACCGGGCGGACCTGCTCGGCCTGCGGGCCCTTATCTCCCTGAGTGACCTCGAACTCCACGCGCTGACCTTCGTCGAGCGCGCGGTAGCCATCCATGTCGATCTTGCTGTGATGAACGAAGACGTCTGCGCCGCCTCCGTCGATCTCGATGAATCCGAAGCCCTTTTCGGCGTTGAACCACTTGACCGAGCCCTGTGCCATACCTGTCACCTTCTGTGTCGTCCTTCATCGATCGCACGACGCGATCGCGGTGCCGCGTGAAGCCGTCCCCCGCCGAAGCGGGTGGCGCATTGGTGCATGCCGTACTGCTGTGCCGAGGCACCGTCGTCGGACTGTCCTGCTGGACCTGCATCACCGCAACGCCGCCATTCTGTCACGACCGTGGCCCGGTTCACACGGACTGAGGCAAGACGTGATCACGAAGACGTAACGAACTGGGTCACGAGGTGGCATCTGCTACGCGCGGGACGCGGCTCTCAGCCGGGGAACGGCTCGTCCGGGGAATTCCCGTCGTGGTCGGCGAGGAAGCGCTCGAAATGCTCGCCGATCTCCTCCGCGGTCGGGAGATCCATCGTGGTCGCGAGCGGCGACTGGTCGCTCTCGCTCATCGCGTCGTACTGCTCCTCGAGGGCGCTGACGATCTGGCGCACCTCCGAGTTCTGGGCGAGGGTCCCCTGCAGCGCGACCGTGGCCGCATCGGTGAGGTCACCGAGGTGCACCAGCGGAAGATCGAGCTCAGCCGCTTCGCTGACACGGCGCAGCAGCGCCAGCGCGCCAGCCGGGAAATCGGTGCGCGTGAGGTAATGCGGCACCTGTGCCGCATAGCCCATCGCCGGATGGCCCGCCCGCCCCAGCCGGTGCTCCAGCAGAGCGCTGAACGCGGCCGGGATGATCAGTTCGCCGGGCTCCTCGTCCCCGCTCTCCGGAGCGGTGCCGGGCGCTGGCGTGGGGCGAGTGTTCGGCCGACCCAACAGCGCGGGGTCGTTCGCATGGGCGAACAGACCGATAGGTCGGGTGTGCGGGACCGCCATCGGCACCGCCTGCATGCCCACCACCCGCTCCACATCGAAGAACTCGACCAGATCGATCAACGCCTCCGACAGCCGGCGCCACTGGAGATCCGGCTCCGGGCCGTCGAGGAAGAGGAAGGGACGATCACGTTCGTCATACATCAGCGACAGCGTCAGCTCAGGCAGCTCGACATCCACGTAGGAAGTGCCGTCGAAGGTCGCGCGGGGGCGGGCACCTCGGTAGTCCAGCAGCTCATCAGTGTCGAAGGACACCAGTCGCAGATGGCGCAGCTCGTCACGCAGATAGGTCGCCGCGATGCGGCAGGCATTGCCCGCATCAACCATCCCCGGCAGGGCGTGGACCAGGGTGAGGCCCGATCGCGGAACGGCCTCGAGCACTTCGGTGGCTTCGAAGCGGTAGAGATCTCGGGGGTCGCGCATCGCGGTCTCCTCCCTCGCGGCCGTCTGGATGCTGGTGACCTGATGGCACGCGCACCCAGGCCCGTCCACCATAATGGACCACCGTGCTTCGCCGACCCGGGGTCCGCCCGGTGAAGGCGCGGCGCGAGGATGCAAAGGTGGAGAGGCAGAGCTGTGGACGACGCTGAGGGACAGATCGCCCGGGAGATCGCGCGCGAGCAGGCGTATGCCGACCGGCTCTACACACGACTCGACGAGCTGATGGTCCAGGTCGAGAGCAACCTGGATCAGATCCAGGGATCTCAGCACGCCTCGACCCACCAGAACCGCTCCGAACGGGACTCGTTCATGGCGCTGTACGAGGACCGTCTGGCGCTGCTGCGCTCGGTCGCCCGCAGCGTGGTCTTCGGACGGTTGGACATGGATGACACCGCCCGTCACTACATCGGCCGCATCGGTCTGTTCACGGCGGAGCGCGAGCAGCTGCTGGTGGACTGGCGCGCCCCGGCTGCGGCCGCGTTCTACCGCGCGACCAGCACCGAGCGGCTTGAGGTGCGGCTGCGCCGTCATCTGATCAATCGTGGTCGCACCGTGATCGGTCTCGAGGACGACGTCCTGGACCAGACCGTCCTGGATGATCCCGACCACGACGTGGTCCTCCAGGGCGAGGGCGCACTGCTGGCCGCGGTCTCCGGCAAGCGCACCGGGCGCATGGGGGACATCGTCGCGACCATCCAGGGCGAGCAGGACCGGATCATCCGCTCCGAGAACCGCGGGGTGATGGTGGTCCAGGGCGGCCCCGGCACCGGCAAGACCGCGGTCGCGCTGCACCGCGCCGCCTACCTGCTCTACACCCATCGTCGCCGCCTGGAGCACACGGGTGTGCTGATCATGGCGCCGACGCCGGGGTTCCTGCGGTACATCGAGCGGGTGCTGCCGAGCCTCGGCGAGTCCGGGGTGGTGATGCTCACCCCCGGCGAGCTGTTCCCCGGGGTGGAGACCTTCCTGCACGATGACGACGAGGTGGCACGTCTCAAGGGCGACAGCGCGATGGCCGAGCTGCTCTCGCGAGCGGTCAAGCAGCGTCAGGTGGTCCCTCAGGAGGACGTCCAGCTGCGCATCGACGGCACCCCCATCACGCTGACCCGAGAGGTGATCCGCGCCGCGCGCAGGGAAGCTCGCGCCACTCACAAGCCGCACAACTCCGCGCGCGCCGTCTTCGTGCGCGCTGCGATGGACCGGCTCGTGGACAAGTACGAGAAATCGCTCCGCAGCCAGGGCCACACTGTGATCCCCGAAGATCGGGCGGACCTGCTCGCAGA
Organism: Brachybacterium sp. AOP24-D1-21; assembly: GCF_052378665.1. Lineage (NCBI taxonomy): Bacteria > Bacillati > Actinomycetota > Actinomycetes > Micrococcales > Dermabacteraceae > Brachybacterium > Brachybacterium sp. AOP24-D1-21. Next base: position 3,022,803 of record NZ_JBQSXX010000001.1, on the reverse strand, counting down.
TCTCCGCAACAACCCCGAGGTCAAGCGTCAGCTGAACCTGGCCTGGCTCCCCTACACCCCGCAGGGATTCCTCCGGATCCTGTTCTCCCGCCCCGAGCGTCTGCGGGCGGTCGCCCCCCACAGCCTCGCAGACCGGGTCGAGCTCCTGGTGCGGCCCAAGGATGCACCCTGGACCGTCGAGGACGTCCCCCTGCTCGACGAGGTCGCGGAGCTCCTCGGAGAGGACTCCGCACCGGCCGAGGCGCGGGCCCGCGACGATGCCGAGCGCCGCAAGGCCGACGTCGACTACGCCCGCAGGGTCATCGAGAACGTCGACACCTCCGGGATGATCCGGGCCGAGGACCTCGCAGACCAGGTCAGTCAGGTCAGAGACGGGCGGACCCTCGCCGAACGCGCCTCCTCGGAGCGCAGCTGGACGTACGGGCATGTCGTGGTCGACGAAGCCCAGGAGCACTCGCCCATGAGCTGGCGCGCGCTCATGAGGCGTGCGCCCACGAAGTCATTCACGGTGGTCGGGGATGTCGCGCAGACTTCCTCCGCCGGCGGCACCGACTCCTGGTCGGCCGCGCTCTCGCCCTATATCCAGGATCGCCTGCAGATCGAGCACCTCACGGTCAACTACCGCACCCCGAGCCGGATCATGGACCGTGCGGTGGCGATGGCCCGCGCGCACAACCTGCCGGTGACAGAGGTGAGCTCGGTGCGCGAGGGAGATCGTGATCCCCGCATCGAGCGCACCGAGGAGTCCTCGCTCACCGCCCGGACCGCTGACGCGGTGGTGACGGTGCACCAGGAGCGACTGGGACGTCTCGCCGTGATCGTGGCCGACGAGCGCATCTCCGCGATCGCCGCCGAGCTCCGCTCCCGCAGTGGGCTGCCGAAGGTGGGCGTGGGATCCGCGGGCGTGGACGACGAGATCGCCGTCATGTCGGCGCAGGACGCCAAAGGGCTCGAGTTCGATGCTGTCGTGCTGGTGGAGCCCGCTGAGCTGATCGACGCCCACGGGGCCGGGGATCTCTACGTGGCGATGAGCCGATCCACCCAGCATCTCGGAGTGGTCCATGCGCGCGCACTTCCTGCCGGCATGGCCGGCTGAGGACCACCCCGTCCGCTCACCCGCTGACCGTCCAGCAGACGAGGATCGGCGGCCGTGGCTTCCCCTCCACGACCGCCGATCAGGTGTGCGCTGCAAGAGCGCACGAGGGATATCTTAAGCACAGGAACAGGTGCTCAAGCGCCAGATCCACAAAATCTACGAAACCCGCACGATCCGGCGGCGGATGCATCCCTGCGATCCCGCTCAGCTCGGCTCAGACGGAGGTCTCCTCGACACCCGCCCCATGCAGGCCCTCGGCACGCAGACGTGCGATGGCGGCCTCGAAATCCTCGAGCGAGTCGAACGCCTGGTACACGCTCGCGAAGCGCAGATAGGCCACGACATCCAGTTCCTGGAGGGGCTGCAGGATCGACAGGCCGACCTGATGGGCATCGATCTCCGCGAGCCCGCTCGAGCGAATGTTCTCCTCGACCCGCTGGGCGAGCATGGCCAGCTGGTCGTCGCTGACCGGACGCCCCTGGCATGCCTTCCGTACTCCGGAGATCACCTTCGCCCGGCTGAACGGTTCGCTGACCCCGGAGCGCTTGAGAACCGACAGCGACGCGGTCTCCGAGGTGGAGAAGCGCCGCGAGCAGTTGGGGCACTGGCGGCGCCGACGGATCGTCGCACCGTCATCGGACGTGCGCGAGTCGACGACACGCGAATCGGAGTGGCGACAGAACGGACAGTGCATCCACTCAGGGTACCGGCATCGGATCCGCTCAGCGGATCGCATCCCCTGAGACGGGCAGCTCGATCTGCTGGCCCGCGGTCACACGGCCGGTGGGCAGGTGGTTGAGGGTACGCACCTCAGCGACGAACTCCTGCTCGCTCATGGCCTCCGGAGCGAACTCCTCGGCATAGCCCCAGAGGGTGTCTCCCGCCTCGACCGTGATGGTGACGGGCTGCTGGGAGTCGGTCCCTGCCAGCGCCGCAGGAAGATCCACCGTCAGCAGCACGGCGGCAGCCACGAGCAGTCCCAGCAGGAAGGCGAGGCCAGCGAGGAGGAAGCGTCCCCGACGGGTGGGGACGAGTCGAACGCGTGCTCGATCTGCACCCTCGACGCGCTGCTCGCGCTGCGCCGGAAGAGAGAGGACCGTGGCGGTTCCAGTATTCATATCCGAACTCCTGTTCGATCGAATGTATGTGCGACTGTAGCCCGACGTTCCGGCGACACGCAAGGGAAACATCGAACACATGTTTGGCTTCTGCCTCACGCCGCCCTACGCTGGGTCACACCACATACGGAACCGCGAGGGTCCGACAGACGACGCCAGGAGGCCTCACGATGACGCCGAGCACCCCCAAGCCGATCCGGTCCCGCGGCGAGGCTCCCGCCGATGAGCGCACCGAGGGGCTCAGCCGGCGGCAGAGGCTGATCCTGGAGACGATCAACGCGGCGGTCGCCTCACACGGCTATCCGCCCACCATGCGCGAGATCGGCGATGCCGTGGGGCTGACCTCCTCCTCGTCGGTGGCCCATCAGCTGCAGTCGCTCGAACGCAAGGGCTTCCTGCGCCGCGATCCCAAGCGCCCGCGGGCGATGGAGGTCGTGATGCCAGAGGCGGATGACGCCCCCGCGCCCCTGCCGGTGACCGAGCTCAGCCCGAACTCCGTGACGGTGCCACTGCTGGGGAGGATCGCCGCCGGTGTACCGATCACCGCCGAGGAGCAGATCGAGGATGTCTTCACCCTTCCCCAGCGTCTGGTGGGCGACGGCGACCTCTTCCTGCTCCAGGTGGTCGGGGATTCGATGATCGACGCCGCCATCTGTGACGGCGACTGGGTGGTCGTCCGCTCGCAGAACACCGCGGAGAAGGGCGAGATCGTCGCGGCGATGATCGATGGCGAGGCCACCGTCAAGACGTTCGTGCAGCGCGACGATCACGTCTGGCTGATGCCGCACAACCCGGCCTTCGCACCGATCCTGGGCGACCATGCCGAGATTCTCGGGAAGATCGTGGCGGTGCTGCGCGCGATCTGAGCCCCCGCTCGATCCGGTGCCGGGGCTGCAGCGACGCCCTGCGTCAGCTCTCGGAGAGGCGACGCAGCGCGCTGAGCGCGACCTCCGGGTCCGTGGTCGGCCACAGCGGGGGCATCGACTCCCGCAGATAGCCGCCGTAGCGAGCGGTCGAGAGACGCGGATCCAGCACCGCGACCATCCCGCGGTCCGCCGTGGAGCGGATGAGCCGCCCGGCCCCCTGTGCCAGCAGCAGGGCCGCATGCTGGGCCGAGATCGACATGAAGCCGTTCCCGCCCCGCTGTCCGATCCGCTCCTGGCGGGCTGCGGTGAGCGGATCATCAGGCCGGGGGAAGGGGATCCGGTCGATGGTGACCAGGCGCAGCGAACGTCCGGACACATCCACGCCCTGCCACAGGGTGAGGGTTCCGAACAGGCTCGCATCCTCCTCGTCACGGAAGGTGCGCACCAGGTTCGCCATCGAGTCCTCTCCCTGCACCGCGATCGTCAGGTCGAGCCGAGCTCGCACATGCTCGGCGGCGAGCTCAGCTCCCCGCCGCGAGGAGAACAGGCACAGCGCACCGCCCTGAGAAGCCTCGACCAGCTCCGTGAGGTGGTCGAGCATTGCCGTGGAGGGCCCCTCACGCCCCGGCTGCGGAAGATGACGAGCGGTGTAGAGGATCCCCTGCCGGCGATATTCGAACGGGCTGCCCACATCGAGTGCGGCCCAGGCGTTGGCGTCCTCCCGCGGCGGCAGCTCCGCCGGGTCCATCCGCGCGGCGCGAGCCAGCCCGACCTCCCCGGCCGCGGGTTCGAAGCGGCCCCCGAGGGCCAGGGTGGCGGAGGTGAGCACGGCAGTGCGGTCCTCGAGGATCGCACCGCGCATCGCACCCGCGACGCTCAGCGGAGCCACCTGGATGCTCGAGCGCCCGGTGGCCTGGGAATGCGAGATCGAGACCACGTCATCCTCATCGGGAGCGGCGAGCCGTTCGCAGACGTCGATGATCTCCTGGAGGTTGGCGCGAACCGTCTTGCGCGCGCCGGCGGAGGATTCGTCCCCCGCATCCTTCGCGTCCGAGTGGGCGGTGCGGGCCTCGACCCGGAGCTGGGTGACGGCGTCCCCGAGCCGCGCCGGGAGATCACCGATCACGCGCCCGTCGGGAGACAGCTCGAGGGCTTCGCGCAGCTCTTCGGAGGCGTCGTCCAGCGCCGTCCCGGCCACCCCGAGGCCACGCAGGTCCCGCACCGTGCCTCGGAGCATGCCGGGGGTGAGCACATCGGTGACGGCGCTGGTCACCCGGGCGGAGAGATCGTGCGCCTCGTCGAAGACGACCACATCGTGGTCGGGGATGATCCCGTGGTTGTCGAAAGCATCGATCGCGAGCAGGGCATGGTTGGTGACCACGATGTCGACTTCGCGCGCGAGCTCTCGGCTGCGCTCGGCGAAGCAGTCCTCCACCATCGGGCAGCTGCTGCCGATGCACTGATTGCCGGTCACGGAGACCTGGCGCCAGGCGCGGTCCGAGACGGCATCCTGGAGCGAGTCTCGGTCCCCGCTGTCCGTCTCCTCCGACCACTCGCGCAGGCGCCGCACCTGGTCTCCCAGGCGCTCGCTCCCGGTGCGGGCAGGATCGGTGGAGGCCTCGGCGAACAACGCCCCCGGATCCACGTCGACCGGATAGCCGCCGGCGATCTTGTGCTTGCACAGATAGTTGGCCCGCCCCTTGAGCAGCGCATAGGTGGGCGTGCGCGACAGATGCGGGGCCACCGCCTCGACCAGGCGCGGGAGGTCCTTGCGGACGATCTGGGTCTGCAGCGCGATGGTCGCGGTGGAGATCACGACCGGACGCCCGCTGACCAGTGCGTGACGCAGGGCCGGCACCAGATAGGCGAGCGACTTGCCGGTGCCGGTGCCTGCCTGCACCAGCAGATGGCGGCCGCCGGACATCGCCAGATCCACGGACTCCGCCATTGCCTGCTGGCCCGGACGGGGCGCTCCGCCGATCGCTGTCACGGCGGCGTCCATCAAGGTGGACAGGGGGATCTCACCAGCCGCCGGGGACGCGGGATGGTCGGTGGCGGCGGTCATCCGGTCAGGGTATCCGCGTCCGGTCCCGCGCCGTCTCAGGCTCTGCCCGACAGGCCGCTCTGCTGCGGCTCAGGCCACACCCCGGAGCTCGGCGGCGAGTGCCTCCTCCACGCGGGCATGGAGCCTGGTGCCCTCCATCAGGTGCTCCTCGGCGAGAACCTCGCCGGTGGAGTGGACCCGGGAGATGAGATCTCCGCGGGAATAGGGCACCACCAGGTCGATCTCCACGGCAGGACGGGGCAGGCGCTCAGCGATCAGCTCGCGCAGCTCCTCCATGCCCATCCCGGTGCGGGCAGAGACGACGATGCTCGTGCCGACCTGGCTGCGCAGCCGCGCGATGGTCTCCGGCTCCGCGACATCGGCCTTGTTCAGCACCACGATCTCGGGGACGTCGAAGCCCTCCAGCTCACCGAGCACAGCACGCACCGCGGTGATCTGCCCCTCGGGGTCCGGATGCGAGGCGTCGACCACATGCAGCAGCAGGTCCGAGCCTCCGACCTCCTCGAGGGTGGAGCGGAAGGCCTCGATCAGCTGCGTGGGCAGATGCCGCACGAAGCCGACCGTGTCCGCGTAGGTGAACTCGCGACCGTCCGGGGTGGTCGCTCGCCGCACCGTCGGGTCCAGCGTTGCGAACAGCGCGTTCTCGACCAGCACACCTGCGCCGGTGAGGCGGTTCAGCAGGGAGGACTTGCCTGCATTGGTATAGCCGGCGATGGCGACCGCCGGCACTCGGTGGCGCGCGCGATCCGCTCGCTGGGCAGCCCGTCCCGGCGCCATCGCCTTGATCTCGCGGCGCAGCTTGGCCATGCGGTCGCGGATGCGTCGCCGGTCCAGCTCGATCTTCGTCTCACCCGGACCGCGCGAGCCCATGCCCGCTCCGGCACCGCCCACCTGGCCGCCGGCCTGCCGGGACATCGACTCGCCCCAGCCACGCAGTCGCGGCAGCAGGTACTCGAGTTGCGCCAGCTCGACCTGCGCCTTGCCCTCGCGGGACTTGGCATGCTGGGCGAAGATGTCCAGGATCAGGGCGGTGCGGTCGATGACCTTCACCTTGACGATGTCCTCGAGCGCGCGGCGCTGGCCCGGCCCGAGCTCACCGTCAGCGATCACGGTGTCGGCTCCGTTCGCGGCGACCAGGTCGGCGAGCTCTGCGGCCTTGCCCTTGCCCAGGAAGGTCGCCGGGTCGGGGTGTGCACGGCGCTGCAGGACGCCGTCGAGCACCTCGGAGCCGGCGGTCTCGGCGAGCGCCGCCAGTTCCTGCAGGCTGACCTCCGCGTCCTCAGCGTTGCCCGAGGTGTAGAGGCCAGCGAGGACCACCCGCTCGAGGCGCAGCTGGCGGTACTCGACCTCGGTGACGTCCTCGAGCTCGGTGGACAGGCCCGCGACGCGTCGAAGAGCCTGCCGGTCGGCGAGGTCGTACTGCTCACCGTCGGCGTCAGAGCTGAAGGTGACGGAGGAGACCGAGGCGTCCGCGCGCGAGAGGATCCGCTCGGTGAGGGCGTCACGGGGACGGGACGAGGCCGTCGGGGCGGACTCTGCGGGGCCATCCGCGCTGTTCGAGTGCTCCGCGGCCCCGGTCCTCCCCGTGCTGGTCCCGTCGACGTCGGAGTCGGAGTCGGGTTCGGGATGGAAGGCGATGGGCACGGTCGGGGTACTCCTTGGCGTCGGGGAACTGCAGTGATCCCAGAGTCCCACGTCCGCACCCGCCGGTCGAGTGATTTTGCGCAGGGCGGAGCAGGCGTGAGCGTGGGCCATGACGCTTCTGCTCGGCACTCCTCCTCTGCCTCCGTATCCTGCAGGGGTGGACGAGCACTACTTCACCCCCTCCCCTGCGGCCGCAGATCGCCGCTTCCCCTTGCCGGTGCGCCTGGCGGGTCGTGAGCTGGACCTGGTCTCGAGCACCGCGGTCTTCAGCGGGCACGGCCTGGACAAGGCCACCGCAGTGCTGCTGGGCCGACTCGACGAGGTGACCCAGCCGCCTCCTGCCGCGACGATCCTCGACCTCGGCTGCGGCTGGGGCCCGATCGCTTTGACCGCCGCCATGCGACACCCGGACGCGCAGGTGTGGGCGGTCGACGTCAGCGAGCGAGCGCGTGAGCTGACCATCGAGAACGCACGCCGCGCGGGACTGAGCAATGTGCAGGTGATCTCCCCGGACGAGATTCCAGAGGATCTCGCTGTGGATGCGATCTGGTCGAATCCGCCGATCCGCATCGGCAAGCCGGCGCTGCGAACCCTGCTGCTGGAGTGGACAGGCCGGCTGCGTCCCCAGGGCACGGCGGCGCTCGTGGTCGGCAAGAACCTGGGAGCAGATCCGCTGGCGCGCTGGCTCGGCGAGCAGCTGCCGAACCGGACGGTCGCGAAGGTGGCAAGCGCGAAGGGCTTCCGGATCCTGGAGATCGGCCCGACGAACACCTGAGCCCGGCCGCGCCGTTCTTCCGGAGTGTGGCGCGGACCGGTCAGATCAGCGTGTTCCCGTCGGCCACCAGCTGGGCGGGGCCGGTGAGCGTGATCTCGCCGGTCGCGGTCCAGCCCACCTGCAGGCGCCCGCCGGGGACGTCCACGGTCCAGGGCTCCCGGGAATCATCGCCGGCGCGGTGGGCGGCAGCGACTGCTGCCGCGGCGACTCCGGTCCCGCAGGAACGGGTCTCCCCCACTCCGCGCTCGTGGACCCGCATCGCGATATGCCGTGGACCGCGCGCGCTGACCAGCTCGATGTTGGCGCCGCCGGCCGGTTCGGGGTCGAGGGCAGGTCGGTGGCCGAGGTCGAGCTGCTCGAGCACGACGTCGGCAGGGAGGAAGGCGACCGCGTGCGGGTTTCCCATATCGACGTCGGTCACCTCGAGGCGTCGGCCTGCGATCTCGACGGCGCGGTTCCCGGAGCTGATGCGCGAGGTGCCCATGCCCACCTGGACGCTCCAGGGCGCGCCCGGGGTGGTGGGGCGGTGGAGGATCTCCACCGAACGCACCCCGGCGCGGGTGAGGATCGCGAAGCTGTCCTCGCGGACATGCCCGGCGCGCTGCAGATGCGCGGCCAGCACTCGGACTCCATTGCCGCACATTTCGGCGATCGAGCCGTCGGCGTTGCGGTAGTCCATGAACCACTCGGGGGCATCGGCCGGGATCTCGAGACCGGCGCTGCGGGAGCGGACGGCGCGGATCACGCCGTCGCCACCGATGCCGGCGCGGCGATCGGCGAGCGCGGCGACCGCGGCGGCGTCCAGGTCCAGCGCGCCCTCGGGATCATCCAGCACCACGAAGTCGTTCTCGGTCGCGTGCCCCTTGGTGAAGTCGATGCGCTCGTCCATGCCCCGAGCCTACGACCATGGCCCGTGCCGATGACGCCCCGACCCTACGACTGCGAGCGCTGCGGCGCGATGATGGACGATTCGATCTGCCGCAGCGCATGCTCGACCAGGTCTGCCCCGAGCGCGGCATCGAGCCAATGCACCCGCGGGTCACGACGGAACCAGGTGTCCTGCTTGCGCACCAGACGCCGGGTGCCCGTGATCGTCCCTTCGATCGCGTCGGGGCAGCTCATGGTGCCGGCGAGCACGGCGAGCCCCTGCTCATAGCCGATCGCCCGGCGTGCGGTGAGACCCTGGTCCAGCCCTCGGTCGCGCAGCGCGCGGATCTCCTCCATGAGCCCCTGGTCGACCATCCGCTGCACTCGGGCGGCGATCCGTGCATGCAGCAGCGGACGCTCCAGGCGCAGGCCCAGCTGGATGGTGCCGGGGTCGAGGTAGCGGGGCTGCGGGAGGAACGCGGCGAAGGGACGTCCGGTCAGCTCCCCGACCTCGAGCGCCCTGACGATCCGCCGGGTGTCGTGGTGGCCGATCGTGCGCGCCGCCTCCGGGTCCGTTCCGGCCAGCTCGCGGTGCAGGGCCTCGGGCCCCTCCTGGGCCGCACGCTCCTCGAGACGGGAGCGGACCGCTGGGTCCGTGGGCGGGAACTCGATGTCATCGAGGGCGGCGCGCACGTACAGCCCGGAGCCGCCCACCAGGATCGGCACCCTCCCCCGGTCGCGGATCTCTGCGGCAGCCGCGCGCGCATCGCGCTGGTAGGCGGACACGCTCGCCTCCTGGGTGACCTCCAGGACGTCCAGCAGGTGGTGCCGGACCCCGCGGCGCTCCTGCGCGGTGACCTTCGCCGTGCCGATGTCCATCCCCCGGTACAGCTGCAGCGCGTCGGCGTTGATGACCTCGCCGTCCAACTGCTCTGCGAGCGCGATCGCGAGATCGGACTTGCCGGTGGCGGTGGCGCCGACCACCGCGATCAAGGGGCTGCGGGAGGCCGCTGCAGCGGTCCCGGGCTGAGCGGCGTGGGCATCCATGGGAGGCACCCTATCGGCGCCCTGCATCGATGGTCAGCGGGATCACCACCGCGAGGCGGGACCTTCCCACGAGGAGGGAGTAGGGTGATCCGCGATCCGAGACCTCGGATCGCTCTGATCCCTACGTCGAACGCCTGAGGTTGGAAGTGACTGCACCGAACGAGTCCCCTGTTCACATGGACACGGACTCTGCCGAAGGTCTGGCGCCCCTGTCCCTGTCACGGGTCGAGGACAGCCTCACCCGCTATGGCTACGCCTACGTCGAGGATGATGAGCATCCCGATATCGTGCGTGCCCGGTTCGACGACTACAGATTCCAGTTCATGATCTCCGGGGACGAGCACGGCGTGCTGCAGACCCGAGGCCGGTGGAGCCATTCCGTGGATGTCTCCCGCAAAGTGGAGATGATCAAGCTCTGCAACGAGTGGAACATGAACCGGATCTGGCCCAAGGTCTACGTCCGCCGCGAATCGGAGGGCCTGCTCGGCGTCTACGGCGAGCTCGCCGCGGATTTCCGTGCCGGTGCCCTGGATTCTCAGATCGACAACGCGATCAAGTGCGGGCTGAGCACCGTGATCGCGTTCTTCCACAGCCTTGAGGAGCGTCTCGGCCCCGAGCTCGACGAGCTCGACAGCTGACGCGCCGCCGGTTCACTGCCGGCCATCGTCATCTGGTCACAGTGCTCGATCCGGTCGCGATGCTCGATCTGGTCGCGGTGCTCGCTCTGATCCCTCGCACCGGCCGCAGTGCTCAGGCGCGCCGCAGCCCCGGAATTCCGAGGGTGACCGGGCCATTCGCCGTCGTGCCGCCACCGGTCCCGCAGGAGCCTCCGGCATCGAGCCCCTGCACGCCGGCCTCCCAGGCGTCTCCCGAACGGGTGCGTCGCACGGAGAACCGCTCCGGACCGAGCGCAGCTTGCTCCGCCGTGCCGTCGACCAGCGCGCTGTCCGCGATGAGGTAGAAGGGCGCGGCATGGGTCACGGTCGCCGTGACCAGATCCCCGGGGCGGGGACGCTCCGCGTCCGTGATCCCCTCGGGCAGCGAGAAGTGGACCAGCCGGTGATCGCGGGCCCGGCCTGAGAGCCGCCGGGTCTGTGCATCGCGGCCGCCCTCCCCTTCGGCCACCAGGATCTCGACCGTGCTCCCTCCGAGCTTCTGGTTCTCCTCGTGGGCGAGCCGGTCCTGGAGCGCGGTCAGGCGCTCGAACCGCTCCTGGACGATCTCCTTGGGGATCTGGTCGTCCATGGTCGCCGCAGGGGTGCCGGGGCGGATGGAGTACTGGAAGGTGAAGGCGCTCGAGAAGCGGGAGGCCTCCACGACGTCGAGGGTGCGCTGGAAGTCGTCTTCGGTCTCCCCCGGGAAGCCGACGATGATGTCGGTGGTGATCGCCGCCTCCGGGATACGTTCCCTGACCTTCTCCAGGATGCCGAGGAACTTCTTGCTGCGGTAGGACCGCTTCATCCGGCGCAGCACATCATCGCTGCCGGACTGCAGCGGCATGTGCAGCTGCGGCATCACGTTCGGGGTCTCTGCCATCGCGTCGATCACGTCGTCGGTGAACATCGCCGGGTGCGGGGAGGTGAAGCGCACCCGCTCCAGCCCGTCGATCTCACCGCACGCGCGCAGCAGCTTCGCGAAGGCGCCGCGGTCACCGAACTCGACGCCATAGGAGTTCACGTTCTGCCCCAGCAGGGTGACCTCGATGGCACCGGAGTCGACCACATCGCGCACCTCCGCGAGGATCTCCCCTGGGCGGCGGTCCTTCTCCTTGCCCCGCAGCGAGGGCACGATGCAGAAGGTGCAGGTGTTGTTGCAGCCCACGGAGATCGAGACCCAGGCGGCGTAGGCGGATTCGCGTCGGGTGGGAAGGGTGGAGGGGAACACCTCGAGCGACTCGAGGATCTCCACCTGCGCCTCGGCGTTGTGTCGGGAGCGGTCCAGCAGCACCGGCAGCGAGCCGATGTTGTGGGTGCCGAAGACGACGTCGACCCAAGGCGCCCGCTCGACGATCGTCTGGCGGTCCTTCTGGGCGAGGCAGCCGCCGACGGCGATCTGCATGCCCGGGTTGGCGTCCTTGCCGGGGCGCAGCGCACCGAGGGTGCCGTAGAGCTTCTTGTCCGCGTTCTCGCGGACGGCACAGGTGTTGAACACGATCACATCGACTTCGCCGCGGCGGGCGTCGGCGCTCTCCGGTGCGGCGACGTAGCCGGACTCCTCGAGCATGCCGGTGAGGCGCTCGGAGTCGTGGACGTTCATCTGGCAGCCGAAGGTGCGCACCTGATAGGTGCCTCGCGCGGTCGCAGGACCGTCGAGCGCGGAGGAGTGCAGGTCGAGTGTCGGGGTGTGGGAGCTGAGGGACATAGTGGTGCCAGAGTACGTCTCCCACTCCTCAGTCGGCATCCCCGCGGCACCTCGATGCGGGCAGCGACCTGGAGGTTCGTCGCTGCTGGAGGAAGGTCACAATGCCATGACAGACCCCGACACCGCTGTCGGCTCCTCGGGAGGCGAGGAGGTCGGCGGGCGACGCGGTCCCCCCTCGGGTCGCCAGGCTCAGTCCGCCGGCTCCTGCGCGGCAGCACGGAGCTCTGCGGAGATCACGTGGATCGCGAGGCTGCCCGGGTACCCCTTGCGGGTGAGCAGGGCATCCAGCCGCCGTGAGAGCCGTCGGCGGTGGGCGCCGTCGCGTTCGGTGCGCAGCTGCTCACGGTCCCGATGGCCGATCCTGGACTGCACCAGGTCCCGGCAGCGCTGCTCCTCATCACCGGAGTCCTGGACGGAGGACAGTGCCTCCTCGATAAGCTCGGTCGCGACGCGCTTCTTCTCGAGCTCGCGGCGCAGCGCCTCATCCCCCAGGGCCCGCAATACCCGCCTCTGCTGGACCCACTCGTGGGCGAAAACGGCATCGTCGATCAGGCCGGCCCGGTCGATGCGGGCCATCGCCTCATGGGCGATCGCCCCCGGGACTTCCCGCTGGGTGAGGCGCTCCCGCATTTCGCCAGCTGACCGGCGGCGTGTGGACAGCAGTCGCATCAGGTACCGGCATTCGTGGACCACGGCCCGTTCACGCTCGGCGTGCTCGGGGTCCACGACGGGGCGGGGACGGTCCAGAATCTCCTGGGTGCGTTCGGTCAGCCGGGTACGGGTCCGCGCCTCCCGGGACGGGGCGGGCGGTGAGGACTTCTGGTCAACAGCGGCGGCGCCGGCGACCGGGTGGTCGTCGGCGCCGCCGCGTGCGTGCTGAGGTGCCATCGATCAGATCGTGGCGGGGACATCCTCGTCGAGGAACTCGTCCTCGCCGAGGGGAGCCTCGGTCGCCGGCGCCTCGGGCTCGGCGGCGTACTTGCCCACTCCGAGGGTGCGGAGGATCTTCTCCTCGATCTCCGCGGCCAGGTCCGGATTGTCCTTGAGGAACTGTCGGGAGTTCTCCTTGCCCTGCCCCAGCTGATCCCCCTCATAGGTGAACCAGGCACCGGACTTGCGGACCAGGCCGTGCTCGACGCCGAGGTCGATCAGGCCGCCTTCGCGGGAGATCCCCTCGCCGTAGAGGATGTCGAACTCGGCCTGCTTGAAGGGCGGAGCCATCTTGTTCTTCACGACCTTGACCCGGGTGCGGTTGCCCACGGCGTCGGTGCCGGTCTTGAGAGTCTCGATGCGGCGGATGTCCATACGCACCGAGGCATAGAACTTCAGCGCCTTGCCACCGGTGGTGGTCTCCGGGCTGCCGAAGAACACGCCGATCTTCTCGCGCAGCTGGTTGATGAAGATCGCGGTGGTGCCCGAGGCGGAGAGCGCACCGGTGAGCTTGCGCAGCGCCTGCGACATCAGGCGAGCCTGCAGGCCGACGTGCGAGTCGCCCATCTCGCCTTCGATCTCTGCCTTGGGCACCAGTGCGGCGACCGAGTCGATGACGACGATGTCCAGTGCGCCGGAGCGGATCAGCATGTCGGTGATCTCCAGGGCCTGCTCACCGGTGTCCGGCTGGGAGACCAGCAGTGCGTCGGTGTCGACGCCGAGCTTCTTCGCGTACTCCGGATCCATCGCATGCTCGGCATCGATGAAAGCCGCGATGCCGCCGTTGCGCTGCGCGTTGGCCACGGCGTGGAGGGCGAGCGTGGTCTTGCCGGAGGACTCCGGGCCGTAGATCTCCACGATGCGCCCGCGGGGCAGACCGCCGATACCCAATGCTGCGTCCAGCGCCACCGAGCCGGTGGGGATGACCTCGACCGGCGGGCGGGTGTCGTCGCCCAGGCGCATGATCGAGCCCTTGCCGAACTGCCGATCGATCTGCGCGAGTGCGCTGTCGAGCGAGGAGCTGCGGTCCTTTGCGGACGACTTCGTGACCGGGGGCTTGGATGACTTCGGTGCAGCCATGTGCTTGTTCCTTCCTGAGGGCCGGGAGTACCGACGCGGTGACCAGTGCGGCCACACTAGGCGCCGACCCCGACATTCGACCGCTGTCCGTGACCCCTGTGGATGGAGGGGCGCTGGGGAGGAGAGGTCGGTGTGTGGAGCGGGTGCTGGGAGGACCGTCGAGGAACAGACTACCGAACAGACGTTCGAACGCGAACCAGATCGCGGCGTGTCGTGCGGTGTGTCGTGAACGGATCTGCTCGAGAGCTCGGGCCTGCTCAGCGCCGCCGCTGCGCGAGCGGGATCTCCCACCGCGCGGAGTCGGGGACGTCCATGGCATCGCACAGGGCTGCCCACACCGAACGCACGGGGACCCCGTGCTCGAGAGCCTGCTCGGCGGTCAGTCCGCCGATCTCCTCGAGCACGAGGTCCTGGGTGTATATGCGTGCGAGTGCCGGCCCGAAGACATGGTCGGCCAGCTCGGTGAACTCGCTGCGTCGCACCTCAGCGAGCGCCGACCAGCGGCTTCGTGCCGTCGACCAGACCCTCGGGGACGGTATCGGGGATCGTCACCTGCTCAGCGATCGCGATCCTCTCGGACACCTCGCGCAGCACGAAGGACAACGGGAGACCGAGCGCATCGGTCACGGAGACCAGCAGCTCGCTGGAGGCCTCCTTCTGGCCGCGCTCGATCTCACTGAGATAGCCCAGTGACACACGGGCGTCGGAGGATACCTGCCGAAGCGTGCGGCCCTGGGTACGGCGCGCGTCGCGCAGCACGTCTCCCAGCTCCTGGCGGAACAGAATCATGGACCTGCCTCCTTTCCTCTGACTGTGGGTGAACTGATGGTGCACCTCGGGAATGCGGTACGTCGATGTCATCACAGAAGGCACAACGCCCGCACCCGAGAAACTGTTCCCCAGAGTGTAGTGGGCCACGCCCGATCATTCCCTGGAGGGTGTGCATGGCGGGACGATGGGGAGGAGCGATCAGCGCTGACTGGCTGAGCTGGGCGGCTGCTGCTCCGCGAGCGCCTCGTCCAGCAGCACGAGTGCGGCATCGACGGTCCGGGACCGGATCTGGGCTCTCCCCCCGCTGAGACGGAGTTCACGGGTCACGGTTCTCGCGCCGCGCTGGGCGAGGCCCAGGAACACCGTGCCCTGGGCGACCCCCCTCTCGTCAGGGCCGGGGCCCGCCACCCCGGTGGTGGACACGGCGATATCGGCGCCGTACAGGCTGAGCGCTCCTTCCGCCATCGCGGTCGCGACCTCTGCAGTCACCGCACCGGTGGCGGAGAGCAGGTCAGGGTCGATCCCGAGCACGCGGGTCTTGGCCTCGTAGGAATAGCAGGCCGCTCCCCCGGCGATCGCCGCACTGGCCCCGGGCGCGTCCACCAGGCGGGCCACCAGTCCGCCGGCCGTCAGCGACTCGGCGGTCGCGATCCACCATCCCCGTGCCGAGGCGCGGGCGATGAGGGAGGCCGGATCGACGGGTCGTTCCTCCTTGCTGCCGGACCCGGTCCCGTTCCCGTTCCGGCCAGCGGTTCCAGCGCCGCTCCCGGTGTCTCCCCCTTGGACGGCTGCGTCGTGCGACGACGAGCCCGGCGACGTGCTCATGCGTTCCCGGCCAGGGCCTCACGACGCAGCCGCAGGCCGTCCTTGAGGTTGACGACTCCGGACCAGACGGTCAGCACCACGGCCAGGAGCACCAGCGCGAGGCCGATCCAGCGGGCCGGGGTCCACCACAATTCGAAGGGGATCAGGCAGAAGGTGATGGCGATGGTCTGGACCATCGTCTTGGCCTTGCCGGCCATGTTCGCCGGCAGCGCCCCGTACTTGAGGATCGTGAAGCGCATGATCGTGATGCCGAACTCGCGCACCAGGATCAGGATTGTCATCCACCACGGCACGTACTCCCACACCGAGAGCATGATCAGCGCTGCCCCGGTCATCGCCTTGTCTGCGATCGGGTCCATGATCTTGCCGAAGTCGGTGATCAGGTTCCGGCTGCGCGCGAGATAGCCGTCCGCGAAGTCCGTGATCATCGCGAGCACGAACACTCCGGCGACCAGCAATCTGCCGGGCACCGAGTCTGCGTACAGGATCGCGAGCACCACCAGCAGCGGGACCATCGCACACCTCACCATGGTGAGGATGTTGGCGATGTTCCAGAGCGGGACCTCTTCGGTGCGCGGGGTGGTCATCGGGGCTCCTGGCTGTGGGGCGGGGTCCGCATCGGTGATGCGGGCTGAAGGTGGAGGTGGGCGGTCGAGGCTGAACGATCGCTGGTGAGGTGGGCGGACGGCGGGGTGGGTGGACGGCGGGGCGAGTGAACGGAGTGGCTTGCGGGGTCGCTCGCCGGCTCAGCGGCCGGTGAGGCTCCAGACGTCCTCGCTCTGCTCCTCGTCCCCGTCATCGTGATAGTCGATCGCGGGCTCGGAGCCGTCATCGGCCAGCGGATCGTTCGCGTAGCGATCATCCCCGCCGTGACCCTCGGCGACCGGCTCCGGATCCTCCTGTTCGAGGTCGACGGCCTGATCGGCGGCATAGGGCTCATCCTCGCCATCCGCCGGGACGTCCTCGCCGCGGATGCGGGCGATGGCGGTGCCGAGCTCGTCGGGATGGACCAGCACGTCGCGGGCCTTGGATCCCTCGGAGGGGCCCACGATCTCGCGGGACTCGAGCAGATCCATCAGGCGACCAGCCTTCGCGAAGCCCACCCGGAGCTTGCGCTGCAGCATCGAGGTGGAGCCGAACTGGGTGGTGACCACGAGCTCCGCTGCCTGCAGCAGGACGTCGAGATCGTCGCCGATGTCGTCGTCGATCTGCTTCTTGGCCGCGACGACCTGGACGTCCTCGCGATAGTTGGGCTTCATCTGGGTCTTGACGTGGTCGACGACCTTGTGGATCTCGGACTCGTTGACCCAGGCGCCCTGAACACGCATCGGCTTGGCCTTGCCCATCGGGTGGAACAGGGCGTCGCCCTGACCGATCAGCTTCTCGGCGCCGACGGAGTCGAGGATGACCCGGGAGTCCTGCAGCGACGAGGTCGCGAAGGCGAGACGGCTGGGCACATTGGCTTTGATGATGCCGGTGACGACGTCGACCGAGGGGCGCTGGGTGGCCAGGATCAGGTGGATCCCGGCAGCTCGTGCGAGCTGCGTGATGCGCTGGATCGACGCCTCGACGTCGCGCGGGGCGACCATCATCAGGTCCGCGAGCTCGTCGACCACGACCAGCAGGTAGGGGTACGGGGCGAGGCGGCGCTCGCTGCCGGCGGGCAGCTTCACCTCTCCGGCCCGGACGGCCTTGTTGAAGTCGTCGAGGTGCTTGAACCCGAAGGCGGCGAGGTCGTCGTAGCGGGCGTCCATCTCCTTGACGACCCACTCGAGGGCTTCGGCGGCCTTCTTCGGGTTGGTGATGATCGGAGTGATCAGGTGCGGGATGCCCTCGTAGATGGTGAGTTCGACGCGCTTGGGGTCCACCAGCACCATCCGCACCTCCTCCGGCGTGGAACGCATCAGGATGGAGGTGATCATGGAGTTCACGAAGCTGGACTTGCCGGCTCCGGTGGCACCGGCGACGAGCAGGTGGGGCATCTTGGCGAGGTTCGCGACGACGTAGCCGCCCTCGACGTCCTTGCCCACGCCCATCACCAGCGGGTGCTCGTTGCGGCGCGCCACGGAGCTGCGCAGCACGTCGCCCAGCGCGACCGTCTCGCGGTCGGTGTTGGGGATCTCGATGCCGATGGCCTTCTTGCCGGGGATCGGCGAGAGGATGCGCACGTCGGCGCTGGCCACGGCGTAGGAGATGTTCTTGTCCAGGGCCGTGACCTTCTCGACCTTGGTGCCCGGAGCGAGCTCGACCTCGTAGCGGGTCACCGTGGGACCACGGGAGAAGCCGACCACCTCGGCATTGACGTTGAACTGCTCGAAGACCTCGCCGAGTGCGGCGACCACATGGTCGTTGGCCTCGGAGCGGGTCTTGTGGGGCGGACCCTCCAGCAGGAAGGAGGAGTCCGGCAGCGTGTAGACGATGTCTCCGGCGAGCTCCAGCTGTTCGCCGGCGCGGGGAAGGTCGCCCATCGGTGGCGGGACCAGCTCCGCCTTCTCCTCCTGTGCCGGCTTGGTCGGCACAGCCTTGGTCGGGGTGGTCCTGGCGGCGGCGGACTTCGCGGCCGAAGGCAGCGGCGTCGTGGCATCGGGGCCCGCCGCGCCCTTGCCCGGGAAGGTCTTGGCGCGGTGGTTCTCGTCCTCGACCACGTCGTAGACATCCGCGGCGTCGGCGGGGGCGCTGCGGCGCTGGGCGGTGCGGCGGCTCTTCTTCTTCGCCGTCGCCGCCGTCGCGGCGTCCTCGTCCACGCCCTGTTCGAAGGCCTCGTCGCCGACGTAGCCGAAGTTCTCGTGATCGCGCTCGGCCGCTTCGGCCTTCTCCCGACGGCTGCGACGGCGGGGCCTGCCGGTGGTCTGGGCCTCGGTCGCCTGCTCGTGCATCGCGGGGTCCACCCGGCGGGGGCGCAGCCCGAAGGCGACCCGCTCCGCGTCCTCCTCCTCGCTGCGGCCCACGGCGACGTCGTAGACGTCGCGCAGGCGCGAGGGGATCGACTCGACCGGGGTGGCGGTGAGCACGAGGATCCCGAAGGCGATCAGGAGCGAGTGGATGACGACCACCGCGACCGGCGGGAGGAGCGCCTCGAGCGGGGCGGCGGCCAGGAAGCCCAGCACCCCTCCCCCGCGGGCCAGCGCGTCGATTCCGTCCGCCGGAGCGGGCAGCCGTGCCGAGACCGAGGCGATCGCCGAGATCGCGGTGAGCAGGATCGCGATGCCGATCGCGATGCGGGAGTTGGCGCGCACCTGATCCGGGCGTCGGAACATGCGCAGGGACCAGCCGGCGGCCAGCAGCGGGATCACCATCGAGGAGATCCCGAAGGTGCCGGCCACCGCGGTGTGCACGGCACCGAGCACCGGTCCCGTGGACTGCCACCATTCGACGACGGCGACCAGGATCGCGATGAGCAGGAGGAACAGCGCATAGCCGTCACGTCGCTGCTCAGGGGCGACCTCCCATCGCTGCACGCCGATCGAGCGGATCATTCCGCCGACCATGCGAGCGATCGCCAGATAGCCGGAGCGCACAGCGCGCACCGGCAGAGGGAGCGTCGAGGGGTCGTTCGCCCCGGAGCCGGTGGTGCGCGAGGTGCCGGCAGCAGCGGTCCGAGAGGAGCCTTTCGACGCACGTGCGGGGGAAGACGTACGTGTCGCCATGAGCCCGATGCTACATTCCGCGCCACCCCGCACTCGGGAGGCGGGGCCCCCGGCCTCGTCACACGGGCGGTCTCAGAGCCGGCTCGCCCCGGACGGGAGGGTCAGGACTCGATGACGACGGGGACGATCATCGGTCGTCGCCGCAATCGCCGGGAGACATAGCGTCCCACCACCCGACGCATCACCTGCTGCAGCCGATAGGTGTCCCTGCGCTCGGACTGCTCTGCGATCGCGTTCTCCAGCGCCGCGACGATCTCCGGCCGGATCTCCTCGAAGACGCCGTGGTCCTCGGCCATCCCGCGGATGTGGATCTCCGGCCCGACGATCAGCGCTCCAGTCTCGGCACTGACCACGGCGAACAGAGAGATGAAGCCCTCACCCCCGAGCGTGCGACGGTCTTGGAGGTCGGCCTCGGAGATCTCGCCGACGCTCGAGCCGTCCACATACACATAGCTGTTCGGCACCGCGCCGACCGTGGCGGCGATGCCGTTCTTCAGATCGATGACATGTCCGTCCTGGGCCAGCACGATCCGCTCGCGCGGGACCCCGGTGAACTCGGCGAGCTTCCCGTTCGCGATGAGATGGCGCACCTCGCCATGGATCGGCATCACGTTGCGGGGCCGCACGATGTTGTAGCAGTACAGCAGCTCCCCGGCGCTGGCGTGCCCTGAGGTGTGGACCGTGGCGGAGCCCTTGTGGATCACCTCGGCGCCGAGCGCCATCAGCCCGTTGATCACCCGGAACACGGAGTTCTCGTTGCCCGGGATGAGGGACGAGGCGAGGATGACGACGTCACCCGGGCCCACGCTCACCTGGTGGTCGCCCTTCGCGATGCGTCCCAGCGCCGCCATCGGCTCGCCCTGGCTGCCGGTGCACATCAGCACGACCTGTTCCTCGGGGAGGCTGCCGATCTGTTTCGCGTCGATGATCGTGTCCGGCGGGACGTGGAGGTAGCCGAGCTCGGCGGCGATGCCCATGTTCCGCACCATCGAACGGCCGACGAAGGCGACTCTGCGGCCATGGCGCGCGGCGGCGTCCAGCACCTGCTGAACACGGTGGACGTGGCTGGAGAAGGACGCGACCACGATCTTCTGCCGGGCGCGGGCGAAGATCGCCTCGAGGGTGGGGCCGATCTCCTGCTCCCCGACGGTGAACCCCGGGACCTCCGCATTGGTGGAGTCCGTCATGAAAAGGTCCACGCCGGCCTCGCCGAGCCGGGCGAAGGCGCGCAGATCGGTGATCCTGCCATCGAGCGGCAGCTGGTCCATCTTGAAGTCGCCTGTGTGGAGCACCGTGCCGGCCGGGGTGGCCACGTGCACCGCGAGGGCGTCGGGGATCGAGTGGTTGACCGCTACGAACTCGCAGTCGAAGGGCCCGAAGTCCAGCTGCTGTCCTTCCGCCACCACGGTGGTGACGGGACGGATCCTGTGCTCCTTCAGCTTCGCCTCGAGGAAGGCGAGCGTGAGCCTGCTGCCCACCAGGGGGATGTCGGGCCGCCGCCGCAGCAGGTAGGGCACCGCCCCGATGTGGTCCTCATGGCCGTGGGTCAGGATGATCGCCTCGACGTCGGCCAGGCGATCGGCGATGAGATCGAAGTCGGGGAGGATCAGGTCGACGCCGGGCTGGGAGTCCTCGGGGAAGAGCACTCCGCAGTCGACGATCAGCAGACGCCCGTCGAACTCGAGGACGGTCATATTGCGGCCGACGTCTCCGAGCCCGCCGAGCGGCGTGATCCGCAGAGTGCCGGGCTCGAGCTCCGGCGGCAGGTCGGGACGCTGGGAGAAGGCAGTGGACATCGGCAGCTCCGCGCTGGTCAGAGGGGTGATTCTGCTCAGAGCAGGCCAGCGGCGTCCAGTGCGTCCGAGAGCATGCGCAGCTGGTCGGTGTCGGCCGGGACGTGCGGGCCGCGCATCGCAGCATGCGGCAGCACGCCCTGCAGGTGGAGTGCGGCCTTCGCGGCCACGGCACCGGGCATGTGGTTCATGATCGCTTCGACCACCGGGACCAGCGCGCGGTGCGCGGCGAGCGCGGCGGGCAGATCGTCCCGATCCACGGCCTCGACCATCTCCCGCTCGAGATCGCCGGCGACCTGGCCGACCACGGACACCATCCCGGCAGCGCCGATGGACATCCAGGGCAGGTTCAGCCCGTCCTCGCCGGAGTAGTAGACGAGGTCCGTCTGCGCCATGACCCGGCTCGCCTGCTGCAGATCAGCCTTGGCGTCCTTCACTGCGAGGATCCGCGGGTTCTCGCCGAGGCGCAGCAGGGTTTCGAAGCTCAGCGGGGTGCCGGTGCGGCCCGGGATGTCATAGAGCATCACCGGCAGGTCCGTGGAATCCGCGATCGCGGTGGTGTGCGCGATGATCCCGGCCTGGCTGGGCTTGGAGTAGTACGGGGTGACCACCAGCAGCCCGTCGATCCCGAGCTTGGCGTGCTCCCGCGCGAGGTCGATCGAGTGGGCGGTGTCGTAGGTGCCGACCCCTGCGACCACGGTGACCTCGGGGCCGACGGCATCCCTCACCGCGCGAGCCAGCTCGAGCTTCTCGACGTCAGTGAGGGTGGGCGCCTCCCCGGTGGTGCCGGAGACCACGATCATGTCGTTGCCGTGCCGGGCCACATGGTCGGCCAGCTTCTGCGCGGACTCCAGGTCCACGCCATGGCCGTCCTCGGTGAGCGGGGTGACCATCGCGGTCCCCACCGCGCCGAACGGTCGCGCAGAGCGCGTTTCGGTGCTGGTCATGGTCTCCTCCCGAGAATGTTCTGCTGCCCGGAGCCTAGACCAGGCCCGCGGCTGCTCACTGCTGTGACGCGATGCCGAGATCGACGAGGATCGCCAGCGGGGTGCGCTGACGGCCCTGGCCGAGCGGGTTGTCCGCGAAGGTCGCCTCGAGGTGCTCGTGCGGCGTCGACACGTCGGAGCCCAGGACATTGCGGCCGATGTCGTTGGCATCCATCACCACGGTTCCCACGAAGCTCTCGCGCAGCTCGGCGGGGATGTCCGCGCTGCGGATCGCCGCGGAGATCCGTGCGGAGACCGCATCCGGATCCTTCGGCGGCAGCTTGGCGGAGACGTTCGAGGGGAACGCCGAGTACGGGGTCGGTCCGTCGATCGCCCGCACGTTCGCGCCGACGACCTCGTAGAACAGACCCTTCCGACCGATCACCTTGCCCGCGGCGCCGGCCGCGGAGGCCGCGAGCACCCGGGGCAGTCCGACCTCGCGGATCGCGAGCTCCATCGTGGTGGGGTCGCCCAGGCCGATACCGGCCGGGGTGCGCGTGACGAAGCGGCTGAGCACCTTCGCCGAGCGGCGGGGCTTGACCTCCCAGGTGAACCAGGAGCGGCCCTGCGCGATCGCGATGATCTTCTCGCTGATCACGAAGTACCAGGGCGCTCCGGCGGGCACGGTCCCGGCGGGGAGTCCGGCGGCGAAACGTTCGACGCGCTCACGGGCGAGCTTCTCGATGTCGTCGCCGCGAGCCACCAGCTCGGTCTGCAGAGGCAGTCGACGCCAGCTGCGGCGGTCTGTCGTGGAGACGAGATCGAGCTGCTTGTCCGGGTTGGCGACGTAGTCGCTCTTGGGCGCCTCGGTCTCCTCTGCCTGGTCAGCCTCGCCGGGACCTGCCGTCGGGGCGGGCACGGTCGGGGCGGCCTGGGCACCGGTCTGCGCGGAGCCGCCGAGCGCGAGGGTGGCGCCCTCGGCATCGTCGAAGAAGGTGCGCATCCACAGCTCGACGTTCAGCAGGCGCCAGAACATCAGCGTGCCGTGGTTCTCGGGGTGGGCGATGTAGTCGTCGAACAGCGCCAGCACGCTGGGGGCGTCGAAGTAGGGACGCGAGGCGAAGGATGCCGAGGCGAACACGTCTCGAAGCTCCGGCGCGATCGTGCGGAACCACTCCCCCTCGGGGGTGGTGAAGCCGATCTTGTTGCGGCGCTTGGAGATCATGTCGGGGAGGATCCCGTCCATCGACTCGCGCAGGATCCGCTTGTTCCAGCCATCATGGATGATCGCGGATTCGTCGAGGGAGAACAGGAACTTCAGCAGCTCCTTGTCCACGAAGGGGACGCGACCCTCGATGCTGAAGCGCATCGTGTTCTTGTCCTCGTAGCGCAGCAGCGACGGCAGGGAGGCTTTGAAGGTGTCCTCGAGCAGTCGCTCCTTGAGGTCGTCCTGGATCGAGGTGACCTTCTCGTGGCTGTGCTCGGCGACGAAGCCGGAGTTCAGCAGCGCCTCGATCGGCACGGAGGTGCGGCCGGAGAACTTGGTGCGGGCGAGCTTGCGGAGGATGTCGCGGGAGCCGACGACCTCGCTCGCAAGCTCCTTGAAGCGCTTCTGGCGGCGCAGCTGGCGCAGGTAGACATAGAAGTACGGGTTGTACCCGGCCATCATCTCGTCGGCGCCCTGGCCGTCCAGCAGCACGGTGACGTGCTTGCTGGCCTCGCGCATCACCGCGTACTGCGCGTACGGGCCGGTGGAGATGATCGGCTCCTCCTGGGTGCGCACGAAGTCGTGCAGGTCCTCGAGGAAGGCCGCGGGCTGGGGCAGGATCTTGTGGGCGGTGATCTGCCCGCGGTTCTCCTCCAGCAGCGCGTCGACATAGCGCTCCTCATCGTTCGAGGAGTTCGGGAAGACGGCCGAGAAGGTGTTCTGCCGGGTGCCGACGGCGCTGTAGCGCTCGTCCTCGGGCTGCTCGCGCAGCTGGCGGGCGATCACGGCGGCGACCGCGGAGGAGTCCAGGCCACCGGAGAGCGAGGTGCCCACGGGCACCTCGGACTGCAGGCGCAGGCGCACCGACTCCTGGAAGCGCTCGCGGTACTCGTCCACGACCTGCTGGTCGTACGGGCGGCTGGGACGCGCGGCGATCTCGCGCAGCTCGTCCTTGAGCCGGGTGAAGGAGGAGGTCGCGGTGCCGTCGGCGCTGATCTCCAGCACCTCACCGGCCATCAGCCGGTTCACGCCCGCGAAGAAGGTCTGGGAGTCGTCGTCCTGGACGCGGAACTTCAGGTAGCGGTAGACCGCGCGGTCATCCGGCGCGGCCTCGAACACGCGGGCTGCCAGGAGCGAGCGGATCTCGGAGCCGAAGACGACTCTGGGGGTGCCAGCATCTGTGCCTGTGCCGGTGGCGGGGTCGACCCAGTAGTAGAGGGGCTTGATGCCGAAGTGGTCGCGAGCGACCGTGACGGTGCCGGTGTGCGCGTCATGGATCGCGAAGGCGAACATGCCGTTGAAGCGGTCGTAGGCGGAAGTGCCCCACTCCGCGTGTGCCTCGAGCAGCACCTCGGTGTCGGAGTCGGTCCGGAAGACGTGGCCGAGGCCCTCGAGCTCGGAGCGCAGGTCGAGGTAGTTGTAGGTCTCACCGTTGTAGATGATCGTGTAGCGGCCATCCGCCGTGGTCATCGGCTGAGCGCCGTGCTCACGGTCGATGATGGCCAGTCGGCGATGGGCCAGCCCGGTCTGGTCGTCGACGAAGAGTCCTTCGCCGTCGGGACCGCGATGGGCCAGCGCGCCGCTCATCCGGCGGGCGATGTCCTCGGTGTCAGCACCGAATCCGTAGGTACCGGCGATTCCGCACATGGGACGAGTCCTTTCGAGGGGGACGGCTGCCGCCCGCAGTCAGGGCGCTCGGCACAGAGAGGGAGGGGCATCAGGGACGCACCCGAGGACTCCAGGCGCGCGGACGGACCGGGTTCGGCCGCCCGAGCTTATCAACGGGTCAAGACCCGCCGAGGCAGGCGCGACGTGAAATTCAGCTGCCGCGGCGTGAGAGGACCAGCTCGGCCCCATCGACCCGGAGCTCGAGGTCGTCCAACGACGTGACCAGCGCATCTGCCAGCGGAGCGAGGTCGCTGGCCGGCGTGGTGCTGGTCACCGCGATGGTGCGGGATCCGGCCGCAGCACCGGAGTGCAGGCCTCCGATCGAGTCCTCGATCACGGTGGTGTCGGCGGGATCGATGCCGAGCCGCTCAGCACCCAGCAGGTAAGGCTCGGGATCCGGCTTGCCCTTGCTGACCTGGTCGGCGGTGACGAGACCCGCGGGGACCGGCAGGCCGGTGCGGGCCCAGCGCGCCTCGAACAGCGGCCTGGTGCAGGAGGTGACGATGGTCCAGGTGGCGCGACCGATCTGTGCCGCGGCCTCATCGAGCTCGCGCAGCAGCCTTTCGGTGCCCGGCAGCACGACGATCTCCGCGACATCGGCGATCTCGAGCTCTTCGATCCGGCGGTGAGCGGCGTCCAGCGCCGCCTCATCGAGCTCCGGCAGCAGCTCGCCGAGGACCTGACGGGCTGGCTTGCCATGCTGCTCCGCGCCGAAGGTGAGATCTGTGCCGAGCTCGCGCAGCAGCTGGTTCCAGGAGCGTTCGACCGACGGGCCCGAATCGATGAGGGTCCCATCCATGTCCAGCAGCAGCGCAGAGGTGCGCATCGGCAGTGCCTGCCCTTCCGAAGGGACAGCATGGGAGGGGACAGAAGAAGACGTCATGCCTCCAGAATCTCATACCGATCACGGGACAGGACGGCAGCATCCGCGCAGGTGACCGTAGAGTGTCGAGCATCATGACCACCGCTTCACCGACCTCGATGAGCCCCGGCCCCGCCATCGCCGAGCGTCTGCGCACCATCCGCCGGACCGGGCTGTCGATCGGGGTGGCCACCGGCCTGTACGGCATCTCCTTCGGAGCCCTGGCCACCGCATCCGGATTGGATGTCTGGCAGGCGATGGTGCTCTCGGCGGTGATGTTCACCGGCGGCAGCCAGTTCGCCTTCATCGGGGTGGTGGGCGGTGGGGGCTCGGCGATCGGGGCGGCGCTGGCCGCCGTGCTGCTCGGGATCCGCAACACCCTGTACGGACTGATCCTGGCTCCGTCCCTGCCCCAGGGCGGCTTCCGAGGCCTCGCCCGGGCGCACCTGACGATCGACGAGTCCGCCGCACTGGCGGCAGGCGGCACCACGACCACGGAGAAGCGGGCCGGGTTCTGGGCCGCAGGTGTGTGGGTGTACGTCTTCTGGAATCTGTTCTCGCTGGTGGGTGCACTGGCCGGACAGCATGTCGCGGATCCGGGGGCGTGGGGGCTGGATGCAGCCGCAGCGGGAGCGTTCATCGCGCTGCTGTGGCCGCGCCTGCGCAGTGGCGAGGCGGTCGCAGTCGCCGTGGCCGCGGCCTTCGTGGCGCTGGTGACCACCCCCGCGCTCCCCTCCGGGCTGCCTGTGCTGGCCGCGGCGCTGGTGGCGGTGGTCGCGGGGCTGCTGCCCTCGCGTCGGCGCCTGGTGCACCACGAGATCGAGGTCGACACCGCGCCGGATGCTGAGCCCGCAGAACACACTGAGCCCGCTGAGCCCGCTGAGCCCGCTGAGCCCGCTGAGGAGCCTGCGAGCGACGAGGAACGATCGGAAGGTGGATCACGATGAGCATGCTGTGGATCGCGGTGATCGCCGCCTCGGTGCTCTCGTTCGCACAGAAATGGGTGGGCTATCAGGCTCCCCCGGACGTGCTCGAGCGCCCGCAGGTCTCCCGGATCACGACGCTGCTGCCGATCGCGCTGCTGGGGGCTCTGGTCGCCACGCAGACCGCGACCAGCGGCAGCGACATCGTGCTCGATGCGCGACTGGCGGGCCTCGGCGCGGCGGTGGTGCTGCTGTGCCTGCGAGCACCGTTCCTGGTGGTCGTGGTCGGGGCTGCGGCGGTCGCGGCCGGTCTGCGGGCGCTCGGCTGGGGCTAGACCTCGATCGCTCGAGCCCCGGCCAGCCGCGGTGCTCACGACCCCAGACAGCGTCGTTGCTCAGCGGTCAGCGGTCAGCGATCAGCGATCAGCGATCAGCGATCAGCGATCAGCGATCAGCGATAGTGCTCTGCGGTCGGCGTCGGTGCTCGTCGATGGCGCGACGGGTGGCCATCCGGGCACCCTTGCGGTCCCGCATCGCGTCATAGGCCAGCGCGAGGCGGAACCAGGCGCGCCAGTCCTGCTCGTCACCGTCCTGGAGCGCGGTGCGGGCGGCCTCGAACTCGGCACGCGGGTCGTCGCCGTCGGCCTCCGCCGGCGGCTCGTAGCTCCGGGCCAGGCGCCCGGCGCCCATCCCGAACAGCATCTCCCGCCAGGTCACCCAGATGGTGAGCAGCAGCAGGATGCCGATGCCGAGGGCCAGGCCGTAGCCCACGGCGCTCCCGGCGCGCACGAAGCCCCAGGCGATCCAGCCCAGACCCCAGGCATAGGCCGCGGTGATCAGCACCAGCACGGCGACGAAGATCTTCTCTCTCATCGGCGGGGCCTGCTCAGCCGAGATCCATGTAGCCGTCCAGGCCCACGGTGAGCCCCGGATGTGCGGCGACCTCGCGCACGCCCAGCAGCACCCCGGGCATGAAGCTGACGCGGTCGAAGGAATCGTGACGCAGCACGAACTGCTCTCCCACCCCACCGAACTGCACTACCTCGTGGGCGACCAGGCCGCGCTGGCGCACGGCGTGCACGTGGATCCCATCGATCACCGCGCCGCGTGCGCCGTCCGGATCCTTCTCGGTGGCATCCGGCACCGCGCCCAGGCCGGCGGCGGCGCGGCCCCGGGCGATCGCGGCCGCAGTGTGACGGGCGGTGCCCGATGGGGCGTCGAGCTTGTTCTCGTGATGCATCTCGATGATCTCGGCGCTGTCGTAGTAGCGCGCGGCGACCTCCGCGAAGCGCATGGCGAGCACGGCACCGATCGCGAAGTTCGGGGCGATCAGCACCCCGACCTCGGAGTGCTCGGCGAGCTGGTCCCGCAGCGCAGCGAGCGACTGCTCGGTCCAGCCAGTGGTGCCGACCACCGCGTGGATGCCGTGGTCCACCAGCCAGCGCACGTTCTCCGCGGTGACCGACGGGACGGTCAGGTCGATCGCGACCTCTGCCTTCGCCTCGCTGATCGCTGCGAGGTCATCGCCACGGCCGATGCGCGCCACCAGCTCGAGATCGGAGGCGTCCTCGACGGCCTGACAGGCGGCGGCACCCATCCGGCCGGAGGCTCCCAGCACGGCGACCCGAGTGGGACGCTGCGAGGACGAAGCAGGGGACGGGGAGGCAGTCATGGGGTTCTCTCCTGAGTAAGCGGCGGAACGGGCGGCGAAGGTGGCGACGGGCGACGTAGGACGGAACGGGCGGCGAGGGACGGAACGGTCCGGGCGTTCGAGGACCGGGCTGCGGGGTACGGGGCTGTGCCGGCGCTCAGCTCTCGGGACCGACCTCGACGCGGGTGCTGAAGGAGTCGGAGAACCGGGCGGCGAGGGCACGGACATCCTCCACCCCGACCCGGCCGATCCGCTCGAGCGTCTCGTCGACGCCGGTGTAGCGGCCATGGACCAGCTCAATGGTGCCCAGGCGTCCCATCCTCGAGCTGGTGTCCTCGAGGCCGAGGGCGAAGGACCCGGTGATCTGCCCCTTCGCCCGAGCGAGCTCCTGCTCGTCGATGCCCGCGCTCCCCATCCGGGCCAGCTCCTCCGCGAGCAGCTCGACCACCTGGGTGGTGCGCGAAGGCCGGCAGGCGGCGTACAACCCGAACAGTCCGGCGTCCCGGTACCCGGCGCTGAAGGAGTACACCGAGTACGCGAGTCCGTGACGCTCGCGAACGTTCTGGAACAGGCGGGAGGACATCCCTCCGCCGAGGATCGACATCAGCACCGAGAGCGCATGGCGGTCCTCGCTGAGGGCGGTGAGGCCGTGTCCCCCGAGGTAGATGTGGTTCTGCTCGGTGGGGCGGTGCAGGCGGTGGGGCTGCAGGGCGGAGACATCAGTGAGAATGCCCGGATCGCTCTCGACCGAGTATTCAGGGCGGCTGCGCCACGTCGGCGCCACGCCCTCCTCGAGGTTCCAGCCGCCGCGTCGCAGCCCGGCCTGCAGGAGACCGGCCAGCTCCTCGTGCTCGATGTCGCCGACGGCGGTGACCACCAGGTTGTCCGGCCGGTAGTGCTCACGGAAGTGGGCGCGCACATCCTCGATGCCGAGCGCGGAGACGGTGTCCACGGTCCCGCCGACGGGGCGGCCGAGGGCTGTGTCCGGTCCCAGCACGTCGGCGAGGAACGTCTCGTACCCGACGTCGTTCGGGTCGTCCTCGGCCATCGCGAGCTCCTCGAGAATGACCTCGCGCTCGGTCACGAGCGCATCCTCCTCGAGCGTGCTCGCGGTGATCATGTCGGTGAGGACGTCCACGGCCATCGGCACGTCGGAGGAGCGGACCCGTCCGTAGTAGAGGGTGTGCTCCTTCGCGGTGACCGCGTTGGAGTCTCCGCCCACCTCGTCGAAGGCGGCCGCGATGTCCATCGCGCTGCGCCGACGGGTGCCCTTGAACAGCAGATGCTCGAGCACGTGGGTCGACCCGGCGTGGGCAGGGGTCTCATCACGGGAGCCCACCGGCAGCCACAGACCGATAGTCGCGCTGCGCACGCTCCGATCCGTCTGGGTCAGCAGCCGGACTCCTCCGGGCAGGATGCTGCGCCGCACGCCGGTGGCGGGATCGAGCAGCACATCGGAGGAGGGATCGTCATAAGCGAGGTCAACAGGCATCGATCGATTGTTCCACGCTCGGAGGGGTCGGTGGACCCAGCGGTCCCCCGGCCGCCGCCTCAGCCCTCCTCAGCCTCCTGGCGAGCGGCATCGATGTTCTCCTCGGTGCCGTACAGGGTGGGGGTGGCGAGATACACCGGATGGTCGTCATCCTGCACGGTGTACACGATGTCCAGCCGCAGCTTGTCCTTCACCGGGAGGTCGACCTCAAGGTACTCCTTGAAGGTGACCGAGCCTGACCACACCTTGACCTGGTCGAGGTAGATCTCCACGGTGCGCGAGGCGTCGGGATACTTGTCGGTGTCCGACAGCCCGAGGGTGAACGTGAGCCGGTCGAACTTCCGGCCCAGGTTGTAGGAGCTGCGGTGGACGTCCTCCCAGCTGTTGACCTGGGCTGTGATCGAGTTCGGGTGCACGGGTCCATCCATCGGCACCGGACCGGACTCGGTGGAGACCCCCTCCTCCCCGATGAAGGAGATCTGGGTGAGCGGGATTGAGGACGCCGCGCGCCCCACCTGCAGCGTCACCGAATCTCCGACAGGCTTCCCGGGCTCGGGGGTGGTGGCGATGACGTATCCGTCCTGACCGGGATCCTCGACCTCCACCTCCTCGATGGTGACCTCGACATCCTCCGGAAGGCCCCGCTCGGCCGCCTGGGACGTCTCCCCGATCACATCCGGCATCGTGGGCGCTTCGGTGGTCGGCGAGGCCGATTCCACCGGCTCCTCGGTGTCCTCGTCCTCGGTGGGCAGCTCCTGCGGGGTGCTCTCCGACGCGGCCGACGGCTCCGCCTCGGTGGTGGCCGCGCCTGCTTCCGCTTCTGCGCCGCCGTCGAGCATCCGATAGACGCCGACGCCGCCGATGCCGAGCACCAGCGCCACCAGCACCACGGCGACCAGCGCGGGGAGCACCCAGCGTCGCTTGCGTCGTGGCGGCTGTTCGGCCGCGGCCTGCGGGATGGTCGGCGCGGTGACCGGCGAGCTGTAGCTGGGCGAGCTGTAGCTCGGCGAGCCGTAGCCCGCGGGCCCGTAGCCCGGGGACCCCGGCCCCGGCCCCGGTGAGGCCGCGTAGGCCGCCGGTGCCTGCTGCGCAGAGGGGCCGGACTGCGGGTTCACACGGGTGGCGTCATCGATGACCCCGGTAGGCGGCAGGGCGATCGGGGCTGGGGGCGCACTGACGCGCGGAGCTGCCGGAAGCTGCTCGAGGTGGGGCTGGAGGCTGGTGAGCTCCTCGCTCACCTGCGCCATGGCCGGGCGTCGCGCAGCCTCCTTCAACATCATCCGCATCACCAGGTCCCACAGTGCATCCGGGATCCCCTCGGGGCGGCCCGGCAGCGCCTCCTGGTGCAGGCGGAAGACCTCCATCAGGCTGCCGCGGAACGGGGTGACCCCGCACAGCAGCTCGTAGAGCAGCACGCCGAGGGAGTAGACGTCGGAGCTGGGCTCGAGGTCCCGGGCACGGATCTGCTCCGGCGACATGTAGGCGCCGGTCCCCGCCTGCACGGTGACGGAGTTGTCCTCCCCGTCCTCGCAGATGCGGGCCACCCCGAAGTCGGCGACCTTCGGTGCTGGCGGGCTCTGCATCTCGTCGAGCAGGATGTTCGCGGGCTTGAGATCCCGATGCACGATCCCCTTCGCATGCACCTCTCGCATGCCCTCGGCGATCGCAGCCCCGAGACGAGCCACCTCGGCAGGTCGGAAGGTCCCCAGCTCACGCTTCACGACCGCGAGATCGCGGCCGCGCACGAGATCCATGACGATCGCGAGCGTCTCCCCCTCGACCACCATGTCCCGCACCGCCACGACATGCGGGCTGCGCACCTGGAGCATCACCGAGCGCTCCTGGATGAAGCGGCTGAGGATCTCCGGCTCACCCGCCAGCTGCGCCCGGAGGATCTTGACGGCGACCTCGTCGCCCTCACGGGTCCGGGCCCGGAAGACCTCGCCCATCCCCCCGGATCCCAGGCGCTCACCGAGCGTGTAACGGCTGCCCAGCGGCATATCGGTCATGGAATGGAGTCCTCACACGGGTGGCCCGGCAGTTCGGAAAGTTCGCCGCGGGCCGGCCTGCGCATCGCCGCCGCCATTGGACGACGCCCCCTGAGACATGCACCCGCGAACATCGGCAGTATACCGAGCAACGGGCCGCCGCCTCCCGGTGTCGAAGTGAACTCCACGAGAGCCGGACGCCCTGCCGGAGAGGGAGAAGGAGAGGGAGAGCCTGCCAGGCCGCGCGACCCTGTCGCAGGGAAGAGGGGCGACGCCGTCCCGGAGTAGAGGTGCGGCCCCGCCACAGAAAGAAGGAGGGGAGGCATCCAGTTGGATGCCTCCCCTCCCGGTGCCGTCAGCCGAGGCCGACGGGCGGATCACTCCGCGGTGTTCTCCTCAGCGGCCGGGGCGGAGTCGGTGGACTCCGCCTCGTCCTCGATCACACCGAGGGAGATCTTGCCGCGGGAGTCGATCTCGCGGATCTCCACTTCGATCTTCTGACCGACCTTGGCGACGTCCTCGACGTTGTCGACCCGCTTGCCGCCGTTCAGCTTGCGCAGCTGGGTGACGTGAAGCAGTCCGTCCTTGCCCGGGGTGAGCGAGACGAACGCGCCGAAGTCGACGACGCGCACGACGGTGCCGAGATAGCGCTCGCCGATCTCGGGAACCATCGGGTTGGCGATCGCGTTGACCGCGGAGCGCGCGGCCTCAGCGGAGGGGCCATCGGTGGCGCCGATGTAGACGGTGCCGTCGTCCTCGATGGTGATGTCCGCGCCGGTGTCGTCCTGGATCTGGTTGATCATCGCGCCCTTCGGGCCGATGACCGCGCCGATCTTGTCGACGGGGATGGTGACCGCGAGGACGCGCGGGGCGTACGGGCTCATCTCGTCGGGAGCATCGATCGCCTCGTTCAGGACACCGAGGATCGCCAAGCGAGCCTCATGGGCCTGCGAGAGCGCACCGGTCAGCACGGAGGTCGGAAGACCGTCGAGCTTGGTGTCGAGCTGGATGGCGGTGATGAACTCGCTGGTCCCTGCGACCTTGAAGTCCATGTCGCCGAAGGCGTCCTCTGCACCGAGGATGTCGGTGAGCGCCGCGTAGCGGGTCTCTCCCTCCACGGTGTCCGAGATCAGGCCCATGGCGATGCCGGCGACGGCGGCGCGCAGCGGCACACCGGCGTTCAGCAGCGACAGGGTCGAGGCGCAGACCGAGCCCATAGAGGTGGAGCCGTTGGAGCCGAGAGCCTCGGACACCTGACGGATCGCGTAGGGGAACTCCTCGCGTGTGGGCAGCACCGGCACCAGGGCGCGCTCGGCGAGCATGCCGTGACCGATCTCGCGACGCTTCGGGGAGCCGACGCGGCCGGTCTCGCCGGTGGAGTACGGCGGGAAGTTGTAGTGGTGCACGTAGCGCTTGCGCGTGACCGGCCCGAGGGAGTCGATCTGCTGCTCCATCTTGAGCATGTTCAGCGTGGAGACACCCATGATCTGGGTCTCGCCGCGCTGGAACAGGGCAGAGCCGTGGACCCGCGGGAGGACCTCGACCTCAGCGGAGAGCGCACGGATGTCGCGCAGGCCGCGGCCGTCGATGCGGACGCCGTCGGTGAGGACCTTCTTGCGCACGACCTGCTTGGTCAGCGCACGGTACGCACCGCTGACCTCCTTCTCGCGGCCTTCGAGCTGCTGGCCCTCGCCGGCGAGCTCTGCGACGACCTCATCGAGCAGCTGCTCGGTGCGCTCCTCGCGCTCGGTCTTCGCAGCGATCGACATGATCTCCGCGAGACGCCCGGTGGCAGCGGCCTCGACGATGTCGTAGGCGTCGTCCTGGAAGTCCAGGAAGAGCGGGAACTCGCGCACCGGCTTGGCGGCGGTGGCGGCCAGCTCCTGCTGGGCGATGCAGAGGCTGCGGATGAAGACCTTGGAGGCCTCGATGCCCTCGGCCACGACGGCCTCGGTGGGAGCGATCGCGCCCTGCTCCTTGATGAGCGTCCAGGCGTTGTCGGTGGCCTCGGCCTCGACCATCATGATCGCGACATCGTCCTCGACCATGCGGCCGGCGACGACCATGGAGAACACGGCCTCGTCCAGCTGCGAGAAGGTCGGGAAGGCGACCCACTGGCCGCCGCCCTGGGCGTTCGGCATGAGCGCGATGCGCGCGGCGCCGATCGGACCGTTGAAGGGCAGACCGGAGATCTGGGTGGAGGCAGAGGCGCCGTTGATGCCGACGACGTCATAGGCGTCGTCGGGACCGTTGGACATCACGGTGAGGACGACCTGGACCTCGTTGCGCAGGCCCTTGACGAAAGCCGGACGCAGCGGGCGGTCGGTGAGGCGGCAGGCGAGGATCGCGTCGGTGCCGGGACGGCCTTCACGACGGAAGAACGAGCCGGGGATGCGACCCGCGGCGTACATCCGCTCCTCGACGTCGATGGTGAGCGGGAAGAAGTCGAAGTGATCCTTCGGCTTGTTCGACACGGAGGTCGCCGAGAACACCATGGTGTCGTCGTCGAGGTAGACGGCGACGGCGCCGGCTGCCTGCTGGGCGAGACGGCCGGTCTCGAAACGGATCTCGCGGCGCCCGTAGGAGCCGTTGTCGATGACTGCGGTGGTTGCGGTGATTTCAGGGCCTTCCATGGCCATGTGGATCTCCTCTGGTAGGGGGTTGCCCTGCCGGTGCGGCCTTCGTCAGTCACGCGCGGTGCGCTGGTGGGGCTCCTCAGAGCCGTGCTCCAGCGGTCCGCAGGCCACTGCCGAGGACCGAACCTGGTCGGGGCGGGGTTCTCAGGGTGCCCGCAAGTGCGGGCAGATGAAACCGCCGCCCGCCCTGTGGGCGAGCGGCGGAGATGATCAGCGGCGGATGCCGAGGCGCTGGATCAGCGCACGGTACCGCGTGATGTCAGTGGCCTGCAGGTACTTCAGCAGGCGCTTGCGCTGACCGACCATCAGCATCAGACCACGACGCGTGTGGTGATCGTGCTTGTGGGTCTTCAGGTGCTCGGTCAGGTACTTGATGCGGTGCGTCAGGAGCGCGGCCTGGACCTCGGGCGAACCGGTGTCGCCCTCGCCGGTCGCGTACTCCGTGATGATCGCCTGCTTGGTGGCGGTATCGAAGGCCATATGGTTCTCCTCTGGTCGCTGCGCGGCGCCTTGGGACCGTCTGTCCCAGGCTCTCTGGACGAGCGTCCCCCGGTCGCAGCTGCCCGCAGAACGGGTGGTGCGCAGTGGGGGCGGATCGCTCTCCGCGGCCGAATTCACGGCCCGAGCAGGATATCAGTCGTCGACGGCGGGATGGGGGCGCTCCGCGGCGAGAGTGTGGCGGGTCACCTCGACATCCTTCGCCATCTGCTCGACCAGCGCCTCCGCGGAGTCGAACTTGAGCGTCGGGCGCTGGAAGTCGACGAACTCGAACCGCACGGTGTCCCCGTAGAGATCCAAGTCATGGGCTCCGTGAACGTACGCCTCGACCGCCCGCTGCGGAACACCGTCAGGCTCGAAGGTGGGGTTGGTGCCGATGGAGATCGTGGCGGGGGCTCCGGCGAGCGGCTCGACGCCCAGATGCGAGGGGTCCTGCTCGGTAACGGTGAGATACCCGGCGTAGACGCCATCCGCGGGGATCAGGCCCGCGGGCGCCGGCCCGAGATTGGCCGTGGGGAATCCCAGCTCCCGACCGCGCTGGAATCCGTGGTGGACCACGTCGGTGACGGTGTGCAGCCTGCCCAGCGCGAGGTTCGCGGCCCGCACCTCTCCCTCGAGCAGATCGCGCCTGACCGCCGAGGAGGAGATGCGTCCGCTGCCCGCCCCCTGCGGCCCGAGGTCTTCGACGGTCACGACCTCGAAGCCGTACCGCTCGCCGAGCTCGCGCATGGTGCTGATATCGCCTGCGTTGGCACGTCCGAAGAGCGCGTCCTCTCCCAGGACGACGCATTTCGCTCCCAGCCCCTCGACGAGGAAGCGCCGCACGAAGTCCTCAGGGGAATGCTGCGCGAACGGGAGCGTGAACTCGAGGTCGAGGACCCCGTGCATGCCCGCCAGCAGCAGCAGCCGGTCGCGGTCCTCGTGGCCGGTGAGGAGCGGGGTCTGCGCAGGGTCCCCCATGACATGCCGGGGATGGGGCCAGAAGGTGACGGCGACGGGGGCGAGCGAACGCGCCTCAGCATGCCTGCGGAGCTGGTCCAGCACGAAGCGATGACCGCGATGGACGCCGTCGTAGTTGCCGATCGACACTGCTGTCGCGCCGAGAGCGGCCGGCACCTCCTCGACGGAGTGCCAGATGGGGACGCGGGTCACGGCGCGGTCATGTCCTTCCAGGGCCGGGTGCGCTGTCGCACCCTGGGGCAGGGGGCGCCGGGGATCGGCGCTGCGGCGAAGAACGCCGGTGCACACTGTAGCGCCCGAGCACCGGCCCGCCGCCGAGTGCGCGACCCAGCGCACGAGCCAGCGCACGACAGAGTGCCACCGACACCCATTTTCCGACAGCCATTCCGAAAGCGTCACGAAACTGCCTGTGACTGGCACACAAAGATGCCGA
Source organism: Brachybacterium sp. AOP24-D1-21 (assembly GCF_052378665.1). Taxonomy (NCBI): domain Bacteria; kingdom Bacillati; phylum Actinomycetota; class Actinomycetes; order Micrococcales; family Dermabacteraceae; genus Brachybacterium; species Brachybacterium sp. AOP24-D1-21. The sequence continues at coordinate 2,986,674 of NZ_JBQSXX010000001.1, read as the reverse complement.
GCTGTGACGAACCTCAGCCTCGCCCCCTCGCGCGCAGAGGCGCGCCCTCCGTTACCCTGAGGAACGAGGCGGCGCCGGGGACGGACCCCTGTGCTTTTCCGGGCTCGCGCGCGGAAGCAGTCACGACGGCCGCCGAGATCGGATCTGGATCCATGATGAACGTGACCGAGACGGCCGCGCTGGGCGGCCCGTCCCGACCCACTGGCCGCCAGGGCCGTCGGCGGGTCACCCTCATCCTGGTGGCCATCATCGCCACCCTAGCCGTGGTGCTCACCGGCGGTGCGCTCGCCTACGCCAAGCAGTTCGACGGCCGCGCTCTGCCCGGCACCACGGTGCTCGGCCAGGATGTCGCGGGGAAGACTCCGGAGGAGATCGCCGCACTGGTGACCGAGCGCGGAGAATCCGTCTCCGTCGCAGTGACCGCAGGCGAGCAGCAGCTCGACGTGCCGCTGGCCGATCTCGGGGTGACCGTGGACGCCGCCGCAACGGCCAAGGCCGCCGTCTCCCGCGACGATTCCTTCACCGGCGTGATCTCCTCGACCTGGTCGGGCGAGCACGCCGTGGAGCCCGTCGTCACCGTAGACGGGGCGAAGGTCGAGGAGTTCGCGAACACCCTGGTGCCCGCGGACATGACCACCCCGGTCGATGCCCAGGTGAGCTTCGATGAGGACCAGCAGACCTGGAACGCTGTCCCCGGCCGCAACGGCCAGGGCCTGGATCCTCAGACCCTCGTGGACGCGGTCACCCAGAACGCTCCCGCTCTGAAGGACTTCACCGTCGAGCAGCCGATCGAGGAGATCGCCCCGGCGATCACCACCGAGGAGGCCGAGGAAGTCGTCGGCACGATCGCGACTCTGCTCGAGCAGCCGATGTCGATCACCGGTGCCGATGACAAGGTCCATGAGGTCTCCGCGGAGCGCCGCAATGGCTGGATCTCCGTGGTCCCCGACGAGTCCGGCCAGGCACTGACGATCGCGGTCGACGAAGAGGCTGTGCGTGAGTGGGTCGTCGCCCGCGCCGACAAGGATGCGGTGAAGCCGGAGAACGGCATCGAGCAGATCGACGAGGAAGGCGAGGTCGTCAAGGTCATCTCCGAGAAGAAGGACGGTCTCGAGATCACCAACACCGACGCGGTGGTCGGGGAGCTGGTCACCGCGCTGCGGGGCACCACGCCGCTCGAGGCGGCCTTCGAGACCAAGAAGATCGAGTCCGAGGTCGAGCAGGTCGATGCCCCGAAGCCGGAGAAGGACGAGGAGAAGAAGGACGGCACCGATGACGAGGCCGCCACTCCCGCCAATCCCACCGGCGAGAAGTGGATCGACGTCGACCTCAGCAACAAGACGGTCACCGCCTACGTGGGTGACACCGCGGTGTGGGGACCGCGGTCGATGGTGGACGGCAAGGAAGGCAATGAGACCGTCACCGGCACCTTCGAGATCTACCTGCGCTACGACCGTCAGGACATGACCAACGCCGCCTACTACCCCGAGGGGCACGAGAAGTACTACCTCACGCCTGACGTCCCCTGGGTGCAGTACTTCCACCGCGGGTTCGGCTTCCACGGTGCGCCGTGGCGCTCGTCCTTCGGGTACTCCGGCTCCCACGGCTGCATCAACATGCCGGTCTCGGATGCCAAGTGGCTGTACGACTGGGCGAGCATCGGCACCAAGACCGTGGTCCACTACTGACCCGTCTGCACTGACCCGCCTGCCGCCGCGCGCAGCGAAGAAGGGCCCTTCCCGAGAAGATCGGGAAGGGCCCTTCTTCGTCGCTCTTCGTGTCGCTCAGCAACCTCAGAGCCTCAGCAGCGAGCGTCGTCCGGCACCACCAGGATCGGTCGCCAGCGCTCCTGCTCGCGTTCGAGGATCGCGACCAGGCGCCCGGAGCCGTCGAGCGCTGCGACCGGCCGCTCCTCCCCCGCAGCTGCCGGTGCCCCGGGCTGCCGCCAGAGCGGAGCCGTGGGCACCGTCGTCGTGGTGATCCGCTTCCCGGTGCCGAGTGCGGCGGCCTGCTCCGCGTCGACGGGCAGCGTGCCCAGCACCAGGGACGCGATCTCTCCGAGCCCGAGCAGCGGGAGCGCGACGTCATCGCCCTCGCCTCGCGCCGGCACCCTCACCGCGTCCGTCACGTTGAACGGCCCGACGGCGGTGCGGCGGAGTGCGGTCAGATGCCCGCCGACCTCGAGCGCAGCGCCGAGATCGCGGGCCAGCGCCCGCACATAGGTGCCCGAGGAGCAGTCGATCACAGCGTCCAGGTCGAGGTGCTCCCCCACCGCTCGACGCGCGGTCACCTCGAAGCGGGAGACCCTCACCGGCCGGGCCGCGAGCTGCACATCCTCTCCCGCTCGCGCGCGGGCATAGGCGCGCTTGCCATCGATCTTGATGGCGCTGACGGTGGAGGGCACCTGCGCGATGTCGCCGCGCAGCGGGCCCAGGTGCTCCTCGATGAGCGGCTGCGGCAGTGCGGAGGCGTCGAGCTGCTTGCCGAGCAGCTCGCCCTCCCGGTCATCCGTCGTGGTGGCACGGCCCAGCCTCAGCGTCGCCTCATAGGTCTTGCCGAGGCCCACGAGGTAGGTGAGCAGGCGGGTGCCCTGGCCGACGCCGAGCACCAGCAGACCGGTGGCCATCGGGTCCAGGGTGCCGGCGTGGCCGACCTTCTTGGTGCCCAGCAGCCAGCGCACCCGGGCGACCACGTCGTGGCTGGTCCGCTCCGGTGCCTTGTCGACCAGCAGGATCCCGTGCGGGCCAGAGGTCACGCCTGCTCGCGGCCGGTCTCGTCGTCGGCGCCCTGAGGGTCGTCCTGATCGGCGCCGTCGAGCTCCTCCGCCTCCTCCTCGCGGGGCTTGCGGTACGGATCCTCCTCCCCTGCATAGCTCGCGCCGACCTTGGTCTTCTCGAGCTCGGCGTCTCGGCCGCGGGCTTCGCTGAGCAGGTCTTCGATCACACGTGCGTTCTCGGGGATCGCATCGGCGATGAACTCAAGGGTCGGGGTGAGCCGCACGCCGGTCTGGCGACCGACCTCGCGGCGCAGCATGCCGGTGGCGCTGACCAGCGCGGCGGCGGTGCCCTCCCGCTCCTCGTCGGTGCCGAAGACGGTGTAGAAGAGGGTCGCGTGCTGGAGGTCGCCGGTCACGCGCACGTCGGTGATCGTCACGAAGCCGAGGCGCGGGTCCTTGACCCGGTTGTCGAGCATGGTGGCCACGATGACCTTGATGCGATCAGCGAGCTTGAGGGCGCGGGGGTGGTCTGTCATGGGATGTCGTTCTCCTGGTCTGGGGCGAGGGCTGCGAGGTCCTCGAGGTGGGGGCTGTCGTAGGGGGCCGGGCACAGATCCACCCCGTGGACGGCGAGACGCCCCGCGGCCTGCGCAGAGATGCAGGAGGCCGACGGGGCGCACAGCAGGGAGGACACCTCGGACATCGTGGTCTCCTCCCTCGCGGGTCACGGTCGGGCACCGCTTGGGCGCCCGACCGTCCCGGCATCAGATGCGGGGCTTCTCCTGCATCTCATAGGTGGTGATGAGGTCCTCGAGCTGGAGGTCGTTGTACGAGCCCAGGTTGATACCGCACTCATACCCGTCGCGGACCTCGGTGACATCATCCTTGAACCGACGCAGGCCGGCCACTTCGATGTTCTCGGAGATGACCACACCCTTGCGGGTGATGCGAGCCTTCGCACCGCGCTTGATGATGCCGCTGCGCACGATCGAACCGGCGATGTTGCCGAACTTGGAGGAGCGGAAGATCTCGCGGATCTCCGCCGAGCCGAGCTCGACCTCCTCGTACTCCGGCTTGAGCATGCCCTTGAGAGCAGCTTCGACCTCGTCGATGGCGTTGTAGATCACGCTGTAGTACTTGATCTCCACGCCCTCACGATCGGCGTAGTCAGCGTTCAGGCCCTCGGCCCGCACGTTGTAGCCGATGATGACCGCGTTGGAGGCCACCGCGAGGTTGATGTTGTTCATCGTGATCGCGCCGACGCCGCGGTCGATGATGCGCAAGTCCACGCCGTCACCGATCTCGATGCCCAGCAGCGACTCCTCGAGGGCCTCGACGGCACCCGCCGCGTCACCCTTGAGGATGAGGTTGAGGGTCTCGACCTTGCCATCAGCCATGTGCTGGTTGATGTCCTCGAGGCTGATGCGCTTGCGCACCTTCGAGAGCGATGCGGCACGCTTGGCGGCCTCGCGCTTCTCGGCGATCTGGCGGGCGGTGCGCTCGTCCTGGGCGACCAGGAAGGAGTCACCGGCGCCGGGCACCGAGGTCAGGCCGAGCACCTGGACCGGACGGGACGGGCCCGCCTCGGTGACGGTCTCGCCGTTCTCGTCGATCATCGCGCGGACACGGCCGTGGCCGGAACCGCAGACGATCGCGTCGCCGACCCGCAGGGTGCCCTGCTGGACCAGCACCGTGGCGACCGGACCGCGGCCCTTGTCGAGGTTCGCCTCGATGGACACGCCGCGCGCGTCCTTATCGGCGATCGCGGTGAGCTCGAGAGCGGCATCCGCCGTGAGCAGGACCGCCTCCAGCAGCGCCTCGATGTTGAGGTTCTCGCGGGCGGAGACGTCGACGAACATGGTGTCGCCGCCGTACTCCTCTGCGATCAGGTTGAACTCCGTCAGCTGCTGACGGATCTTCTCCGGGTTGGCCTCGGGCTTGTCGACCTTGTTGACCGCGACCACGATCGGGACGTTCGCCGCCTGGGCGTGGTTGAGCGCCTCGATGGTCTGGGGCATCACGCCGTCATCCGCAGCGACCACCAGGATCGCGATGTCGGTGACGTCCGCGCCACGGGCACGCATGGCGGTGAACGCCTCGTGGCCCGGGGTGTCGATGAACGTGATGGCGCGCTCTGCGCCGTCGTGCTCGACCTCCACCTGGTAGGCACCGATGTGCTGGGTGATGCCGCCGGCCTCGCCCGCGCCGACCGTCGCCTTGCGGATCGTGTCGAGCAGGCGGGTCTTGCCGTGGTCGACGTGACCCATGACGGTGACCACCGGCGGACGCGGGAGGCGATCCTCGGAGTCCTCGCCAGCGAGCTCGGCATCGAGGTCGATGTCGAACTGTCCGAGCAGCTCGCGCTCCTCGTCCTCCGGGGAGACGATCTCGATCTTGTACCCCAGCTCGGTGCCGAGCAGGTCGAAGGTCTCCTCGTCGAGGGACTGGGTGGCGGTGGCCATCTCGCCCATCGCGAAGAGCACCGTGATCAGCGATGCGGGATTGACGTCGATGAGGTCGGCGAAGTCGGAGAGCGAGGCACCGCGACGCAGGCGGATCGGCGTGCTGCCATCACCGCGCGGGATCGAGACGCCGCCCGGTGCGGGCGCCGACATCTGCTCGAATTCTGCGCGCTTCGCACGCTTCGACTTGCGGGAGCGGGCAGGCTTGCCGCCGCGTCCGAAGGCACCCTGGGTGCTGCCGCGACCTCCGCGACCGCGAGGACCGCCGCCGGGACGTGCGGGACCGCCACCGGCAGGAGCGCCGCCGGGACCGGGACGGCCACCACGGCCGCGGCCGGGGGCGCCGCCCTGGTTGGCATCGGCGAGACCGCCGGAGGAGTGCTGACGCATGATCCCCGGGGTGGGCATCCCGGGACGGCTCGCCGGACGCGGTGCGCCAGCGGTACGGGGAGCGCCTCCCTCACGCGGCGGACGTGCACCGGCCTGGCCTGCCTGGTCCGCGCCGGGGCGCGGCGGGCGCTGGCCCGGGCGGGGCATGCCCTGCGAGCTGGCGAAGGGATTGTTCCCGGGACGGGGCGCGCCGGGACGGCCGCCTCCCTCACGGGGCGGACGAGCGCCGCCGGGGCTCGGCTTGCGAGCACCCGGACGCGGCATGCCCTGCGAGCTGGCGAAGGGATTGTTGCCGGGACGTCCGTTGCCGGGACGAGGAGCGGGACGCTCTCCACCGGGCTTGGGAGCGGCAGCAGCGGGCTTCGCAGCACCGGGCTTGGGGGCGTCCGCAGCCGGCGTCGGAGCCTGCTCTTCTGCGGCAGGGGTCTCCGGAGCGGGCTGCGCAGCAGGGGCCTCGGCAACCGGCGTCGGCGCAGCTGCCTCTGCCGGCGCGGCAGGTGCAGAAGGTGCCGGCGCGGGCTCAGGCTCGGCAGGCTTCTGCGGAGCGGGCTTGGCGCCGGGCTTGGGTGCAGCACCGGGCTTGGGAGCGCCGGAGGGCTTGGGGGATGCACCGGAGTCGCTCTTCGTCGCGGAGGCGTCTGCCCCGTTCTGGACGGGGAGCTCCTCACGCAGACGGCGTGCTACCGGCGCTTCGATGGTGGAGGAGGCGGAACGAACGAATTCGCCCATGTCCTGCAGCTTCTGCAGAACGACCTTGCTCGGGTGTCCGAGCTCTTTAGCGAGCTCGTGGACGCGGACCTTAGCCACATTTCTCCTGTCTCGGTCCGGCCGACAAGAGGGCGCGGACCATTAATTCCTGAGGGTGCTCATTTGCGAGTACTCATCGGATGTCCATGGTTCTTCTACCTGTTCCACGTGCGGTTGGGATCGAAGGTCTCGAGGTCCCGGGCTAGGTGCCCGGTGTCGACAGCGCCGCGGAAGGACCGGGCGAAGCCGCCTCGCCGCAGGGCGAGGTCGAGACATGCTGCATCGGGGTGGAGCCACGACCCGCGGCCCGAAGCCGATCCGGGAGGATCGACGCGGACGCGTGGGGTGACGCCGTCGGGAGAGGACTCCCGGACCAGACGCACCAGCTGCTCGCGCGGGGCCACCTGACGGCAGCCGACACACGTGCGCTCGGGGACGTGAGCGGCAGAGCGACTGATCACTCCACCTCCTGAGTTCCGAGCACGTCCGCTCGGGCGGATGCTCGATCGTCGGACGATCTGCGGCACCACTCGGCGAACAGCCTCCCCAGTGTAGCGGAACAGGTCCGACTCATCGTCAGTGGGGAGGCGTGGGACACACCTCAGGCCGCAGGCGGCGGTTCGGGCGCGTTCTCCGGGCGGATGTCGATCTTCCAGCCGGTGAGCTTCGCGGCCAGGCGGGCGTTCTGCCCATCCTTGCCGATCGCGAGGGAGAGCTGCGTCTCGGGGACCACCGCACGGGCGGCCCGGCCCACCTCATCGATCACGGTCACGCTGGTGACCCGCGCCGGCGAGAGCGCGTTGGCGACATAGCGGGCGGGGTCCTCGTTGAAGTCGACGATGTCGATCTTCTCGCCGCCGAGCTCGTTCATCACCGCGCGTACGCGAGCGCCCATCGGGCCGATGCAGGCGCCCTTGGCGTTGATGTCCGGTGCCGTCGCATAGACCGCCATCTTGGTGCGGTGCCCGGCCTCGCGGGCCAGGCCGGCGATCTCGACCGAGCCGTCGGCGACCTCCGGGACCTCGAGCGCGAACAGCCGCCGCACCAGGTTCGGATGGGAGCGCGAGAGGGTGATCTGAGGGCCCTTGGGACCGCGACGGGCCTCGGTGACGTAGGCACGCAGGCGCCGACCGTGGGAGTAGTCCTCCCCCGGCACGCGCTCATGCGGAGGCAGCACGGCCTCGACCTCACCGAGGTCCACCAGCACCATCCGCGGGTCACGTCCCTGCTGAATGATGCCGGAGACGATGTCATCGGCGCGGTCGGCGTACTCGCCGAGCACCGCCTCGTCCTCGAGATCGCGGATGCGCTGGAAGATCACCTGGCGGGCCGTGGAGGCCGCGACGCGCCCGAAGTTCTCGGGAGTGTCGTCCCACTGCTCGACCACGTTCCCCTCGGCGTCCCGCTCCCGGGCGATGACTGCGACCTCACCGGTGCTCTCATCGATCTGCACCTCCGAGTCCCGCACCGGGTGGTCGGTGTGGAGATATGCCGCGTGGAGCGCGGAACGGATCGCGTCCAGCAGCACCGGCAGGCGGATCTCGCGCTCGCGCTCAAGGGCCCTCAGGGCACCCATGTCGATGTCCATCTCAGCTCTCCTTCATTTCGGCAGTGTGGTCCGTGGCAGCGGTGTCTGCGGCAGCGGTATCCGTGGCAGCGGTCTCGGCGTCGGCGATCAGCTGCGCGAGGTCTGCGGGCGGGTCGAACTCGATCTCCACCTTCGCGGTGGTGACCTCGGAGAGCGGGATGCGCAATCTCTCGACGGTGCCCTCGGGCAGCTTCAGGGGCCTTCCGCGGTCGTCGCGGCCGGGCTCCTGCCGCAGGAGCAGCAGGTCCCCCTCGAGCGCCAGCATCCGCGCACGGTAGGTCGTCCCGTCGGCAGTGGACAGGGACACGATGCGTCCGCGCGAACGGCGGAAGTGCCGTGGCGCGGAGAGGACGCGTTCCACGCCCGGGGTGGTGACCTCGAGCAGGACGGGGGCGCTGCCCAGCAGTGCATCGTCGGCATCCACCAGCTCGGACAGCTCGCGGGAGGCCTCGGCGACGGTCTCGAGGTCGACGCTGCCGAGCTGGTCCTCGGGGAGGTCCACGATCAGCCGCACCTGCGGCATCGCACCGCCCCCGCGGATCTCGACGTCCTCGAGCACGAGCCCGTGGGTGTCCAGCACCCGGGTGGCGGTCTTCCGCAGGATGGTCTGGTCGTCGAGTGCGCTCATGGCCCTCGCCTCCTCCTGCTATGGGTGTCTGTGGTGCCCGGGACGATGCCCGGAGCGTTGGCACCAGGATAGTGGCCGCGCATCGCCCGCGCCCACCTCAGCCGCTGCGATGCGAGAATCCTCCTGTGTCGCTCATCGCTCGTTCCCGCTCCGCCGCCCCCTCTCCCGCGCGCCGCACGGTGCTGCGGGCCGCGGTCGGTGCGCTGGCGATGCTGCCCCTGGCGAGCTGCGGCCGGGTCACGCTCGGCGGTCCCCAGGAGTACACCCCGCCCCCGCCGGGGATCGACGACCTCTACCGCATCGATCTGCTGACGCTCCTGGACCGGGTGATGGCTGGCACCGATCACGTCGTGCAGGCGTTCGAGACCGAGCCCGGGGAGCCGGCGCTGTCTGCGGCGCTCACCACGCTCAGCGCCGCCCTTCCCATCCAGCGCACCGCCCTGCTCACCGGCGCTCAGCTCGAGCGCGAGCGCGAGGCTCAGGAGGATCCTGCGCCGGGGCAGACAGCTCCTCCCCCGCCCGCGGACGCTCCCACCGACGTCGCCGGTCTGCTGGCCGCGCTGGAGGAGCTCCGGGACCTGGCCGCCGCCGCAGCCCGACAGGTCTCGGGCTCGCTGGCCCGCCCGGTGGTCGCGATCGCGGCGCACACGGTCTGGATCACCCTGCGGCTGCGCGCCGCCACGGGCACCGGAGAGGCGACCCCCGCCCCGACTGCGGAGGAACTCACGCCGAGCCGCGAGGTGCCCTCCACGGACCCGCCGTCCGTCGGTGCACAAGCCGACTACCACGCCGTGATCGAGCAGACCCAGCAGGAGGAGTGGTTCGCGGGCTACCTCCACGAGGTGCTGGCCGCACGGGTCGAGGACGAGGCCCGGCAGCAGCACCTCGACCAGGCCGAGCTCCATCGCACCCGCGCCGAGGAGCTGGGGCGCATCGCGGAGGAGGACGGCGCCCCGGTGGTGGCACGGCAGGCGGTCTACGCGATCCCCGGAGGGACGCTCGATGCAGAGCTCACCGGTGAGCTGCCGACACTGCTCTCGGAAGGCCTGCTGCTCAATTACATCGCGCTGGTCGGGGCGGCGCCCTTCGAGCGCCGGCCGCTGCCCATCGCGGCCGCCCTCACCGAGGCAGGGCGATTAGCCGCGCTGGTGGACCGGATGGAACCGCTGCCGAGCCTGACGGTCGAGGACCAGCCGGTCAGCGACTGAGCCCAGGCGCCGACCGACGTTCCCTCACGCTCCGCGCACCTCGGCGACCACGGCGCCGACGACCTCCTGCGGGGAGACCTCGCGGATCTCGCCGCTCGCGCGATCACGCACTTCGACCACTCCGTTGGCCAGGCTCCTGCCGACCACCACGGAGGTGGGCACGCCCAGCAGCTCGGCATCCTTGAACTTCACGCCCGGGGACACCTTGGGACGGTCGTCGTAGAGGACCTCGAGGCCGCGGGCCTCGAGCTCCGAGGCGATGCGCTCCGCCTCCTCGAAGATCTCCTGGCCCTTGCCGGTGGCGACGATGTGCACATCCGCCGGGGCGAGCTGCCGGGGCCAGACCAGGCCCTTCTCATCGTGGAACAGCTCGGCCACAGCAGCGACGGCGCGGGTGACCCCGATGCCGTAGGAGCCCATCGTCACCACGACGGTCTTGCCGTTCTCGTTGAGCACGGTCAGGTCCAGCGCCTCCGCGTACTTGCGGCCGAGCTGGAAGATGTGCCCCATCTCCATGCCACGGGTCAGTCGCAGCGGGCCGGAGCCGTCGGGTGCCGGGTCCCCGTCGCGCACCTCGGCGACCTCGATGGTGCCGTCGGCGGTGAAGTCACGGCCGAAGACGAGGTCGTAGACGTGCTTGTCCTTCTCGCCGGCGCCGGCGACCCACGAGGTGCCGGGCACCACGCGCGGGTCGACCAGGTAGCGGATCCCGGACTCGGACTCGAGGCCCAGGCCCTCAGGGCCGATGTAGCCCTTCTTCAGGACGGGGTGCTTCTCGAAATCGGCCTCGGTGAAGGGTGCGGCGAGCGCGGGTGCGACCGCGGTCTCGAGCCGCTTGGGGTCGACCTCGCGGTCACCGGGCAGGGCGATCACGAGCGGCTCGGTGGTCCCGTCGGGGAAAGTCAGCAGGTAGACGAGGTGCTTGAGCATCTCGTAGCGGGTCCACTCCCCCGACTCCGCAATCGGGCCCTTCCCGGGGAAGGCCTGGTTGGAGTACTCGGTGAGCGCGGCGATGGTGCTCGCTCCAGGGGTGTCCTCGATGTGCATCGCCGGCAGCGCGGCGATCGCGGCGTCGTCCAGGGCGGGTGGTGCCACGGTGGTGACCGCCTCGACGTTCGCGGCGTAGCCGCCCTCGGAGACGACGAAGGTGTCCTCACCGACGGGCGTGGGGTGGAGGAACTCCTCGGAGCGGGAGCCGCCCATGGCGCCGGCGTCGGCCTTGCAGATCACCGTCGGCAGGCCCAGCCGCTCGAAGGTGCGCTGGTAGGCACCGCGCTGCTTCTCGTAGGAAGCGTCCAGGCCCGCATCGTCGATGTCGAAGGAGTAGGCGTCCTTCATGATGAACTCGCGGGTGCGCAGCAGCCCGGCGCGGGGCCGGGCCTCGTCACGGAACTTCGTCTGGATCTGATAGAGCATCGTGGGCAGGTCCTTGTACGAGGAGTACAGGTCCTTCACCGTGAGGGTGAACATCTCCTCGTGCGTGGGTGCGAGGAGGTAGTCGTCCTGCTTGCGATCCTGGAGTCGGAACAGGGTGGGGCCGTATTCGTCCCACCGTCCGCTGCGCTCATAGGGCTCACGGGCCTGCAGTGCCGAGAACAGCACCTCCTGCCCGCCGATCGCGTCCTGCTCCTCGCGCACGATCTGCTCGACCTTGCGCAGCACCTTCAGTCCGAGCGGGAGCCAGGTGTACACCCCCGCCGCGCCACGACGGATGTAGCCCGCGCGCACCAGGAGCTTGTGGCTCGCGACCTCGGCGTCGGCCGGGTCCTCCCGCAGGGTGCGGACGAAGGACGAGGACAGACGGATCATGGGCAGGCCTTTCACACAGGGCGGTTCGGGGCGGGGCCACCAAGGGCTCACGCGCGCCCATCGTACTGGGCGGGACGGGCCGTCCGACGCCTCGTGCTGGTCACGGTGGTCCGTGCCGCCGGCTCCAGGGACGCTCGGTACCCTGACGGGATGCACCGGCGAGGACAGCGGGTCCCGGGCGCCCCCGGGACCCCGGGCACAGAGCCCAGGAATGCGGACGCGGAGACTCTTGCCCTCGGGCCCCGTTCCTCCCGTCGGCAGCTCCTGCGCGGGACAGGCGCAGCGGCCGCGCTCGGCGCGGTGGCCGCTGTCGGTGCTGTCGGCGCCGGGTCCCTCGCAGTGCTGCGTCAGGCACGCGCCGACGCCGATCCCCGCACGGTGATCCCGCTGTGGTCCGAGACCGTCGCCTATGACAGCGATGCCCGGCGGATGCTGGTGGGAGGGCGCGGCCTGAGGCTCGACATGGCCCCGGGCACACGGCTCGCCGCGAACCTGCCAGGTTCCTCCCCGATACGGGAACGGGCGATGGCGTTCGAGGTCGGCACCGCCGGCTGGCGTGCCGGTCTCGCAGAGCGCCTCGGCGCGCAGCCGCTCCTGCTCGACCTTGCCACGACGTCGCTGCAGGATCTCTGGATCCTCAGCGATGCCCTGCCGGCGCCGGTCGCGGGATGGAGCCGGTCGTGGCGCTTCATCTGGCCACGGGATGCTGCCTTCTGCGCGGTGGCGCTGGCACGGATCGGCCAGCTCGACCGGGCGGAGGATGTACTGGCTCACCTGCAGTCCCTGCAGGCGACCGATGGCTGGTTCGAGGCCCGGTACGAGCCGGGCACCGGGCGGGCACCGGATGGCCGACGGCGGCAGTTCGATGGCACCGGGCTGCTGCTGTGGGCGACCGCCGAGGTCGCCGACGCCGCAGACGCCGCTGACGCCACTGATGCCGCTGACGAGTCCCGTCGCGATGCGTTGCTCGAGCGGCTGTCCCCGATGATCGTCCGGTCCCTCAGTGCGCTGCGCTCGGCCACTCGCGAGGGCACCGGGCTGCCACCGGTCTCCCCCGACTACTGGGAGCGGCGCGAGCGGTCGGTGACGCTCGGCATCATGACGGCGACCTTGACCGGCCTGCAGGCGGGGGCCCGCCTCACCGACGAACCGGGAGCTCACCGCGCCGCCGAGACCTTCACCCTCCTGCTGGAGGAGACCTTCGGCCGCAGTGGCTATCAGCGCTATCGCCTGGGCGGCGGCGCTGATTCGGCGCTGGCCTTCCTCGATGCGACCGGCGTCCACGACGTCGCATCCCGGGTGCACCTGCTGGGGTTGCGGAGCGAGCTCTCCCGCCCCGGTGGTGGAATCGCGCCGGGGGCGTCGTGGCGCGAGGACGGCGTGAGCTGGACGCCCTCGACGAGCCTGCTGGCCCTCGCCCTCGCCCGCGCCGGGGAGCCCGACGCGGCGATCGAGATCCTCCTCTGGCTCGCCGAGCATCGCACCGCAGCCGGGTCACTGCCGGAGAAGGTGCTCTTCGACGGACGCCCCGCGGAGGTGGCGCCACTGGCCTGGACTGCGGCGAACGTGCTGCTCACGCTGGATGCGCTCGCTCTGCGCTGAGGCCTGGACAACAGGTCTTGGACGGCGGGGGCCGGCCGAGGGCATGTGATCGACGGACACCGGCCCCCGCGTGCCGGCTAGCCGATCTCAGCTGGAGGTGTCCCCTCTCTCGGGCCGCTCTGCCATCGAGCCCAGGCTGTGAGAGCTCAGGCTGTCGAGAATCTGCCCCGCTGCGTCTGCGGGAGCTGCGGTGGAGAGCTCCAGGCACAGCGCGTCCGCAGGCGGGGGCAGCATCGGCAGCTCGAGCAGCCCGCTGAGAATCTGCCAGTCGGTGAGTTTGTGCCGCTCGGCGCGTCCCGGGGCATCGACACGTGACTGAAGCACCTCGGGGGACGCGGCCATCCAGACCGGGACGAACCTCGCCCCACGTCGCTCAGCAAGGCTCCGCAACCGCTCCACATGCGCCGCGCCCTCCTCATTGTCGAGCAGCCAGACGGTGAACACGTGGCTGAGCTGGGCGGGAGCCGCCTCGGTGGCATCGAGGACGACCTCCCATACCCGCTCGCGCAAGGCGTCGGTCTGGGCGAGCTCCACCCCAGCCTCGCGGTGCATCCCCATCGGGACGAAGACCGCGTTGTTCACCAGGTGGTTGTCCACGACAATCGCCCCGCTGCGGCGCTCGAGCTCACGGGCGAGGGTCAGCTTGCCGACGGCCGGTGGGCCGACAAGCAGGAACAGCCGTGGCGCCGGGGCCTCCGGACCGTCGTCATTGCCGCTCGCAGGTGCAGATGCAGGTGCAGGTGCAGGTGCAGGTGCAGGTGCAGGTGCAGGTGCAGGTGCAGAGTCTGCGCTGGGGCCGGGTGCGGTGCTCATCGAAAAATCGTACGCCGCGATACCCCGCATCTGTCACCAGCGCACGACGGCCCGGGCGCGCGCAAGCGGAGCGCGGGCGCGGGCGGCAGCGCAGGCGGTCAGGCGGTCAGGCGGTCAGGCGGTCAGGCGGTCAGGCGGTCAGAACAGGATGGTGGTGAGCTCGCCGACCTGGTGGAAGCCGGAGGCGGCGTAGGCACGCCGGGCGGGCTCGTTGAAGTCGTTGACATAGAGCGAGACCTGCGGGGCGTGGTCACGGCGCACCTGGCGCACCAGCTCCGCCATCCCAGCCCGTCCGAGGCCTCTGCCCCGCTGGTCACGCCGCACCCACACCCCGTGGATCTGGGCGGTCGGGCCGAACAGCGAGCCGACGTCCGCTTTGAACAGCACCTCGCCGTCCTCGATGACGACATAGGTGCGGCGATTGCGGATCAGCTCCCCGATCCGGGCCCGGTAGGAGCGGCCGCCGTCACCGGCGAGCGGATCCACCCCCACTTCCTCGCGGAACATCGCGACCGCGGCGGGGAACACGATCTGCTCCTCGCCGGGGACTGCGGGACGCAGGCCGACCGGCGCGAGCTGCGGTGCGTCGACCGGATCGCCGGCGAGCAGCAGCGGCTGGCTCCAGCGGTATTCGCGGACGTCGGCCCCCCAGGTCGGAGCGAGCGGCTCCCAGAGACGCTGGACCGCCGCCCGGTCTCCGACCACGGAGCTCGCCCGTCTCGCCCGCGCGGCCATATGCCGTCCGAAGTCGTCCAAGGCGCGGTCGGTCGCGGACAACGGCGAGAGATTCACGCCGTGCCACAGCAGTCCTTCGGGCTGCTGTTCCTCCCCGGCCAGGGAGAACTCCTGGGACAGTGCAGCGGAACGTGCGGATTCCTGCAGCCGCGCACCCGCGAGCGCGTTGATGACGGGCTCGGTGAGCGCGAGCGCGAGCGCGGCGTCGAAGCTGCCGGAACGGACCGCGCGGACCCGTCCGCCGCGCCAGAACACGGGTCAGCCCACGGAGATGGACGGGGCGCCGGTGGAGGATTCGTCCTCTTCCATCTCGGCGGCGATCCGGTTGGCCTCGGCGAGCAGGGTCGGCACGATGTCCGCCTCGGGGACGGTCTTGATGACCTTGCCCTTGACGAAGATCTGGCCCTTGCCGTTGCCGGAGGCGACACCGAGATCGGCCTCACGGGCCTCCCCCGGACCGTTCACGACGCAGCCCATCACCGCGACGCGCAGCGGGACCTCGAGGTGCTTGAGCCCCTCGGTGACCTCGTCCGCGAGCTTGTAGACGTCCACCTGGGCGCGGCCACAGGAGGGGCAGGAGACGATGTCCAGCTTGCGCGCCTTGAGGTTCAGCGACTGCAGGATCTGGATGCCGACCTTGACCTCCTCGACCGGAGGTGCGGAGAGCGAGACGCGGATGGTGTCGCCGATGCCCTCGCCCAGCAGGATGCCGAAGGCGACGGAGGACTTGATGGTGCCCTGGAAGGCGGGCCCCGCCTCGGTGACGCCGAGGTGCAGCGGCCAGTCACCCTCTTCGGAGAGCTGACGGTAGGCGTCGACCATGATCACGGGGTCGTTGTGCTTCACGGAGATCCCGAAGTCGTGGAAGTCGTGCTCCTCGAACAGGGAGGCCTCCCACTTCGCGGAGGCCACCAGCGCCTCGGGCGTGACCCGGTCGCCCTTCATCATGCGCTGGTCGATGCTGCCGGCGTTCACGCCGATGCGCAACGCGGTGCCGTGATCGTTCGCCGCCTTCGCGATGTCCTTGATCTGGTCGTCGAACCGGCGGATGTTGCCCGGGTTCACGCGCACCCCGGCGCAGCCGGCCTCGATCGCGGCGAAGACGTACTTGGGCTGGAAGTGGATATCGGCGATCACTGGGATCGGGGACTTCGCAGCGATCGCGACCAGCGCGTCGGCGTCCTCCTGGCGGGGACATGCCACACGCACGATGTCGCAGCCCGCCGCGGTGAGCTCGGCGATCTGCTGGAGGGTCGCGTTGATGTCATGGGTCGGGGTGGTGGTCATCGACTGCACCGTGATCGGTGCGTCGCCACCCACATAGAGGCTGCCGAGCTTGACCTTGCGGGTCTTCCGCCGGGGGGCGAGCACCGGCGGCGGCTGCTTGACGGACGGGATACCGAGGCTCACAGAAGTCACCCCTCCATTATGGACTCGTCAGCACGGCCGCGCGAGGCGAGGTGCGACACCTCCACCGCTCCTGCACTCCCGCCGTGGCACGGCGCACACCCCGCCCCCGGCTCCGCAGTGCCCCTTTACGGGAACAGCGTGATGGGCTTGACGATGTCCGCATACAGCAGCAGCACCGTCATCAGGATGAAGACGATCGCCACCGCGTTGGTCAGCGGGAGCATGCGGGACATGTCCACCGGCCCCGGATCGGGGAGCCCCCGCAGCCGGGCCAGCAGCCGCCGCGCCCCCTCGATCAGCGCCCCGGCCACGTGACCGCCGTCGAGCGGCAGCAGCGGGATCAGGTTGAACACGAACAGAGCCATGTTCAGCGAGGCGAGCATCGAGATCATGGTGCCGGTCTTCTCGCGCAGCTCGAAGCCGGGCTGATCGGCGGAGGCGACCTCGCCGGCAAGACGGGAGACGCCCACCACACCGAGGGGGCCGTTGGGGTCGCGCTCGGCGCTGCCGAAGGCCGCCTGGCCCACCTCCCACAGTCGCACCGGCAGGGTGATGACCAGCTTCCCGGTCTGGGTGAAGGCGGACCAGGCCATCTCGGGCACCGCTGCCGGGGACTGCGGCACCAGGTCCGGGGTGCCGGAGACACCGAGGAATCCGACCTGCTCGGTGACCAGGCCGCCGTCGGCATCCAGGACCACGGCGCCGTCCTCGTCCAGCACCGGGCGGGCGTCCACGATCATCGTCGCCTCGAGGTGCAGGGCTTCGCCGTCGCGCTCGACGACGACGTCGACGGTGCGGTCCTGCGCGCCCCTCACTGCGGTGGTGACATCGGACCAACGCGTGATCTCGTGCCCGTCGATCACCTGCAGGGTGTCGCCGGGACGGATCCCGGCCGCCAGCGCGGGGGCCGGCTCCCGGCCCTCGCAGGAGACGTCGGCCGGAGCGTCGGCGGGGACCACGCATTCGGAGACGGACTGGACCGTCGGGGTCACCGCCGGCAGTCCGATCCCACTGACCAGCACGACCATCAGCGCGACGGAGATCAGCAGGTTCATCGTGGGACCGCCGAGCATCACCACCAGCTTCTTCGGCACCGAGAGGGCGACGAAGGTGCGATGGGCGTCCTCCGGGCCGTACTGCGAGGACTCGTACTGCTTCGCCTCCTCGGACAGCTCGGTGATCTGCTGGAGCAGTCCGGTGGAGTCCTCGCGGATGGTGCCCTCGGGCTCCCCCTTGTGCGGCGGGTACATCCCGATCATGCGGATGTAGCCGCCCAGCGGGATCGCCTTGAGACCGTATTCGGTCTCCCCGCGGGTGCGGGAGAACACGGTGGGCCCGAACCCGATCATGTACTGGGTGACTCGGACGCCGAACAGCTTGGCGGGAACCAGGTGCCCGACCTCGTGCAGGGCGATGGAGAGGGCGAGCCCGGCGGCGATCACCAGGATGTCGAGCAGGAACAGCAGCACGCTCAGCGCTCCTGCGAGGAGATCAGCGTCTGGGCGGTCCCACGTGCCCAGGACTCGACGGCCAGCAGTCCTGCGACCCCGTCGGCGTGCGCGGCACGCGGACGCTCCGGGCGCTCGAGCACCTCGCGGATCAGCGCGGTGATGCCGAGGAAATCGAGGTGCCCCTCGAAGAAGGCGTCCACCGCCTCTTCGTTGACGGCGTTGTAGACGGCCATCGCGCCACCGCCCTCCCGGTGCGCAGCGCGGGCCAGAGCGATCGCGTCGAAGGTGTCCTCGTCGACCGGTTCGAAGGTCCAGGACTGGGCTGCGGAGAAGTCCAGCGCCGTGGCGAGGCCGGGGAGCTTCTCCGGGTGCGCGAGCGCCCAGCCGATGGCGTGGCGCATGTCCGGCGGGCTGGCCTGAGCGATCGTCGCTCCGTCGATGAGCGTGACCATCGAGTGCACGATCGACTGCGGGTGGACGACCACCTGCACCCGATCCTCCGGCAGGTCGAACTGGAAGCAGGCCTCGATCACCTCGAGCGCCTTGTTGACCAGGGTGGCGGAGTTGGTCGTGATCACGCGGCCCATCGACCAGGTGGGGTGGTTCAGTGCCTGCTCCGGGGTGACGCCGGCGAGCTGCTCGCGAGTCCACCCGCGGAACGGGCCTCCGGAGGCGGTGACCACCAGATGGTCGATCTGGTCATGGCGCACCCCGGCCAGGGCCTGCGCGATCGCGGTGTGTTCGGAATCGACGGGAAGGATCTGTCCGGGCGCCACGGCCTCGGTCACCAGGTGACCGCCCACGACGAGCGATTCCTTGTTGGCCAGAGCGAGCCGGGCACCGGAGGCGAGCACGGCGAGGGTGGGCAGCAGACCGACGGAGCCGGTGATGGCGTTGAGCACCACGTCCCCGTCACCGAGGGATCCCGCGAGGTCGATGACGGCGTCCTGCCCGGCTGCGATCCGCGGCGCGGGGAGGCCGGCGTCGCGGCAGGCGCGTTGCACCGCACTGTCGACCTGGGCGGCGTGGGCAGGGTCGGAGACCACCAGATGCTCTGGCCGGTGGGCGAGGACCTGCTCGGCCACCAGCTCCGGACGGGTGCCGCCGACGGCGAGGCCGTGGACATGTGCGATGTCCGGGAAGCGGTGCAGCACGTCGAGCGCCTGGGTGCCGATGGATCCGGTGGACCCCAGCAGGACCAGCCTCCGCGCGGGGGTGCTGGTCACGGAACGGAAGCCATCACGTCCGCGACATGGTCGAGGTAGACGTCCACCACGGCCTCGCGATAGCCGTCGGGACCGCGACGACGACCGAAGGCGGCGCGCCGCACGTCATCGACGCTCATCGGATGGCCGTCGGTGAAATAGGCGACGAGTTGGTCGCACAGGGCGTCGACATCTGCCTTGTCATAGGCGGCCTCCCCCTGTGCGGCCGGAGCGAAGCGATCCCCTGCAGGGCGTTCGAGGCGCTCCTTGAGCACCTCGGCCCGCTCGGTGAGCTGTGCGACCCAGGAGTCCTCGCCATGCTGGGTGATCGCGTCATCGCGGGCCTGCAGCGCGAAGGCATCCGAGAGCCGGTCCAGGGCCTCGTCCACCACGCGCATGTCGTAGCCGCCCCGCTCGGTGCCGAAGCTGGCCGCGGTGATGTCGCCCCCGCTGAACGAGGGGTCACGACCCTCATAGGCGGTGCGCGCGCGGGAGAGGAACTCGTCGACCTCGCGCATGTCGTATCCGACGCTGAAGCGCGAGACACGCTCGAACGATGTGCTCACCAGGTAGGTCCTTCCTCGGTGCTGACGGGGTCCCACTGTAACGGCGTGGGAGGGATGGGTCGGGGAGGCGTGCGGGGCAGTTGCCGCTGCGCCGCGCTCAGCGGCCGCGCAGGAGGCGGGAGAGGAAGCCCCTCTTCTCGGCGGGATGCGGGACGGGGTGTCCCGCTCCCCGCGCGGGCCCGGACTGAGCGGGAGCAGACTGTGCCGGAACAGACTGCGCGAGCCCGGACTGTGCAGGGTCCCTTAGTGCGGGGTTCCCCGCGGGCATGGCGTCCTGTGCAGGCGCGGCCTGCGCTGCGGCGCCGTCGGCAGCGAGCGCAACGAAGCGCGGTGCGAGCACATCGTCGAGGAAGGCGTCGACCTCGGCCATCTCGTAGGCCTCACAGAACCGGGTCGGGGTGAAGCGCATGTCCAGCACGCTCTCTGCGTTGACCGAGCCGTCGCCGGTCTTGAGCGCCTGCTCGCAGCGATCGAGGAAGTCATCGACCTCGGCCATGTCGTAGCCATCACGGAATCGGGTCGGGGTGAAGCGGACGTCCATCAGCTGTGCTCCTGGGAATCAGTCGGTGGCGGCCGCGATGGCCTCGACGCGGGCGACCCGCGCCTCACGATCCTCGCGGCGGGTGTCGGACTCGATCACTTCGGCCGCCAGCTGGCCGCAGGCACCATCGATGTCGGAACCGCGGGTGTCTCGGATGGTGGCGGAGATGCCGTTGTCCCGCAGGATCTCCACGAAGCGCTTCTCCACCAGCGGGTCCGACGCTGTCCACTTCGAGCCCTTGACCGGGTTCAACGGGATCGGGTTGACGTGCACCCAGTGGGCGCCGCCCTTGGCGATCAGCCGATCGGCGAGCAGCTGCGCCCGGTGCGCCTGGTCGTTGATGTCGCGAATCAGGGCGTACTCGATGCTGACCCGGCGTCCGGTGGTCTCGAAGTACTCCCAGGCGGCGTCGAGGATCTCGTCGATATCGAAACGGGTGTTGATCGGCACCAGCTCATTGCGCAGCGCATCGTCCGGCGCGTGGAGGGACACCGCGAGCGTGACCGGGAGCTTCTCCGCGGTGAGCTTGCGGACCGCGGGAGCCAGACCCACCGTGGAGACGGTGATGTGGCGAGCTCCCATGCCGAAGCCCTCCGGGGCGGGAGAGTTCAGACGCCGGCAGACGGTCGCCACGGGGCGGTAGTTCGCCAGCGGCTCCCCCATCCCCATGAACACGATGTTGTTCACGCGGCCGGTCCCGCCGGGCAGCTCGCCGCGGGCCAGCATCCGGTTGGCGATGCGCACCTGCTCGAGGATCTCGGCGGTCGAGAGGTTGCGCGTCAGGCCCATCTGGCCGGTGGCGCAGAAGGGGCAGTTCATGCCGCAGCCTGCCTCCGAGGAGATGCACAGCGTGTTCCGATCGCTGTAGCGCATCAGCACCGATTCGACCATGGGCCCGTCGAACAGCTGCCAGAGGAACTTCTGGGTCGCGCCGTGGTCGGCGGACTGCCGGGAGACCTGCGTCAGCAGCGGGGGGAAGAAGTGGTCGACAAGCTCCTGGCGCCCCTCCTTGGGCAGATCCGTGAGGTCCTCCGGATCGGTGGTGAAGTGCTCGAAGTAGTGCACGGAGAGCTGCTTGGCCCGGAAGCCGGGCAGGCCCATCGCCTTGACTGCCTCGACGCGCTCGGCGAGCGTGAGGTCGGCGAGGTGCACCGGCGGCTTGCCCCGGCGGGCGGGCTTCATCTGCAGCTGGCCAGGAGCCAGAGCGATCTTCTGCCCGGGGATCGCCTCACGGGAGAGGTCGGGATTGCGGGACAGCGCAACCGGCTCCGGGGCGGGCTTCCCTCCAGCACCGTTCTCGGTGGTTTTCTCCGGCGAATTCTCGGTGTTCTTCATGGCAGCAGTACCTCCAGCATGACGTAGGTGGTGGGGGCGGCGAGCAGGATCGAGTCGACCCGGTCCAGCACTCCCCCGTGGCCGGGCAGCAGATGGCCCATGTCCTTGATGCCCAGGTCGCGCTTCAGAAGCGACTGGGCAAGATCTCCGCAGGTGGAGACGACCACCAGCACGGCGCCGATGATGAGTCCGACCTCCACGGGGAGATCCAGGGCGAGGGTCCCGACGGCGGTGACCGCGGCGGTGCCCAGCAGAAGGGATCCGACGAATCCCTCCCAGCTCTTCTTCGGGCTGATCCTCGGTGCCATCGGATGCTTTCCGAACAGCACCCCGGCGATATAGCCGCCCACGTCGTTGCCGACCGGTCCGAGCACTGCGAGGAGCACCAGCATCGGACCCTGCTCACGGGCGAAGAGCAGCAGCAGGAAGCAGCCCAGGAAGGGAACCCAGGCCAGGGCGAAGACGCCGCCGGCCACGTCGCGCAATGCACTCAGGCCCATCGACTCGCTGACCCGCCACAGGATCAGCACGCAGACCGCGGCAGCGGTCGCCACCAGCAGCCCCTCGGCACCGAACACCACGGTGGAGACCACCATCCCGATCACGCCCACCAGGAGCGGGGTCGGTGGGAGCCGCAGCCCGCCCTCGGCGAGGGCACGGGTGAGCTCGAGAACGGCGAGGACCATCGCCACTGCGGCGACCACCGGGAAAGCCTGGGGCAGCACGAACACCGCCACGATCAGGATCGCTCCCAGACCCACCCCGACCGCGATCGCTGCGGGGAGGTTGCGTCCCGGCCCGCGCCGTTTCGCGTGCTCCTCGGAAGGTACGGCGATGACCGCCTCGTCCGGGGACGAGGCGGTCATCGCCGGGGCTGGCGCAGGTTCAGTGCTCACGGGCTGCATTCACCAGTTCTGAGATCGCGAGACGCGACTCAGACGGTCTCGAGCTCGGTCTCCTTGAGGCTGAGCGCCTCATCGATCAGTTCGATGTACTTCTTGGTGAGCGACTCGAGCTCCTTCTCAGCGCGGCTGCCCTCGTCCTCGCCGATCTCCTTGTCCTTGACCAGCTTCTCGATCGCCTTCTTGGCGTTCCCGCGGGATCCGCGCACCGAGACCTTGCCGTCCTCGGCCTTGTTCCGGGCGAGCTTGACGTAGTCCTTGCGACGCTCCTCGGTGAGGGCCGGCAGGACCACGCGCAGGTTGTCGCCGTTGTTGGTGGGGTTCACGCCGAGGTCCGACTCGCGCAGCGCCGACTCGATGGCGGTCGTGGCGGTCTTGTCGAACGGGGTGACGATGACGGTGCGGGCTTCCGGGAACTGGAGCGAGGCCAGCTGGTTCAACGGGGTCGGCGCGCCGTAGTAATCGGCGGTGATCCCCTGGAACATCGCGGCGTTCGCCCGACCGGTGCGGATCGCGGTGAACTCGTCCTTGGTGACCTCCACGGACTTCTTCATCTTGGCCTCGGCGTCCTTCAGGATGCTCGGGGTGTCGTCGCTCACGGGGTGCTCCTCAGTTCTGAGTGGGTTTGCCTTGTCCATTGTCCCGCACCGTCAAGGGCCTGGGCGAGGCCCGCGGGGTGCGGAGCTCCCGGCGTGTCGGTGCCTCGAAGCACCGGGTCGCGCCGGGCCGATGTCACTTGGTGACGACCGTGCCGATCCGGTCGCCGCGCATTGCACGGGTGATGTTCCCGGGCGTGTCCAGTCCGAAGACCATCATCTGCTGACCGTTGTCCATGCACAGGCTGAACGCGGTGGAGTCCACGACCTTCAACCCGCGCTGGAGAGCATCGTTGTAGGTGACGTGATCGAGCTTCTTCGCGTCGGGGTTCGTGCGGGGGTCGGAGTCGTACACCCCGTCGACGCCGTTCTTCGCCATCAGCACCTCTTCGCAGCCGATCTCCAGCGCCCGCTGGACGGCGACCGTGTCGGTGGAGAAGTACGGCATCCCGGCACCAGCGCCGAAGATGACGACGCGGCCCTTCTGGAGGTGGCGGACTGCGCGCAGCGGGATGTACGGCTCGGCGACCTGGCCCATCTCGATCGCGGTCTGCACCCGGGTGGAGACTCCTCGCTGCTCCAGGAAGTCCTGCAGGGCGAGGCAGTTCATCACGGTGCCGAGCATGCCCATGTAGTCGGCACGACGCCGGTCCATGCCGCGCTGGGAGAGCTCCGCACCGCGGAAGAAGTTGCCGCCTCCGACGACGATGGCGCACTCGATGCCCTGGGCGACGCCCTCGGCGATCTCGCCCGCGACTCGGGCGACGACGTCGGGATCGACGCCGACGGCTCCTCCGCCGAATGCTTCTCCGGAGAGCTTCAGGAGGACGCGACGCCCATCCTCTCTCTTCGGGAGAACGGGTATCGGTGACGTGAACGTCTGGGTCATGTCGGTCCTTCCGCGCTGGGTCCTCGGTGATGATACCGGCGCGGCCCCCCCCCTGGTGGGGGGCCGCGGGGCGGTGGCCACGCTCACGCGCGGCCGACGGGATCGGACCCTGGAAGGTCCGGCCCCGGTGTGGTCAGCTGCCGACGCGGAAGCGGACGAAACCGGTGATGGTGCCGCCGGCCTCCTCCACGATCTTGCCGACGGACTTCTTCGGATCCTTGGCGAAAGCCTGGTCCAGGAGGCAGTTCTCCTTGAAGAAGCCGTTCAGACGACCCTCGACGATCTTCTCAATCGCCTTCTCGGGCTTGCCCTCGTTCTTCGCGGTCTCCTCGGCGATGCGACGCTCGTTGGCGACCTGGTCCGCGGGGACCTCATCACGGGAGAGGAAGGCGGGGGTGAACGCAGCGATGTGCATGGCGACGTCGCGCGCGACCTCTGCACCGGCCTTGTCGGTGGCGACCAGCACGCCGACCTGCGGGGGCAGGTCCTTGTTGGTGCGGTGCATGTACGAGGACACGGACTCGCCGGAGACGCGACCGATACGACGCACCAGGATCTTCTCGCCCATGGTGGCGCCGGCGTTGGTCAGGGCCTCGCCGAAGGGGGTCGAAGCCAGGTCCTCGGGCTCGCTGGCCCCGGACTCGACGGCCGCGGCCACGGCCTCGTCGCCCAGGGCGACGAACTTGTCGTTCTTGGCCACGAAGTCGGTCTCGGAGTTGAGCTCGACGAGGGTGCCGGTCTGGCCGCCCTCGGTGTCGCGGATGTCGACGGCGATGAGGCCCTCGGACGCGGTGCGACCTTCACGCTTGGCGATGCCCTTGAGACCCTTGACGCGGATCAGCTCAACGGCCTTGACCTTGTCGCCGTTCGCCTCGTCGAGCGCCTTCTTGACGTCGAGCATGCCCGCGCCGGTGGACTCGCGGATTTCCTTGATGTCTGCTGCCGTGTAGTTGGCCATGTTCCTCTTCCTTGTCAGAGCTGCTGCGGGAGGGGCGGGGGCGGCGTGCGCCTCCCCGTGGAGGGGCCCGGGAGCGACGCTGTCGTTCCCGGGCCCGTGGGTCACTCGGCGGCGGGGGCCTCGGAGGACTTCTCCTCGGTGGACTCCTCGGCGGGAGCATCCTCGGACGGAGCCTCAGCTGCGGGGGTCTCCTCGACTGCGGGGGTCTCCTCTGCGGCGGGGGTCTCCTCAGCAGCGGCGACGGACTCCTCGGCGGGAGCGTCCTGCTGCTGGACCTCGGACTGCTTGAGCAGCTCCTGCTCCCACTCGGCCAGGGGCTCGGCCGCGACGGCGGAGACGTTCTTCTCGCCACCGGTGCTCTTGGCGTGGCGCTCCTGCAGACCAGCAGCCACGGCGTCCGCGATCACGCGGGTCAGCAGGGTGACGGAGCGGATCGCGTCGTCGTTGCCCGGGATCGGGTACGTGATCACGTCGGGATCGCAGTTGGTGTCCAGGATCGCGACGACCGGGATGTTGAGCTTCTGAGCCTCATCGACCGCGAGGTGCTCCTTGTTGGTGTCCACGACCCAGAGGGCCGAGGGCGCCTTGCCCATGTCGCGGATGCCGCCGAGGGTCTTCTCGAGCTTGTCCTTCTCGCGGCGCATCATCAGCAGCTCCTTCTTGGTGCGGCCGGAGGCGGCCACATCCTCGAAGTCGATCTGCTCGAGCTCCTTGAGGCGGTTCACACGCTGCGAGACCGTCTGCAGGTTCGTGAGCATTCCACCGAGCCAGCGCTGGTTCACGAAGGGCATGCCCACACGTGTGGCCTGCTCCTGGACGGACTCCTGAGCCTGCTTCTTGGTGCCGACGAACAGGATGGTGCCGCCGTGGATGACGGTCTGCTTGACGAAGTCATATGCCTTGTCGATGTACGTCAAGGTCTGCATGAGGTCGACGATGTAGATGCCGTTGCGCTCGGTGAAGATGAAGCGACGGACCTTCGGGTTCCACCGACGGGTCTGGTGACCGAAGTGGACGCCGCTCTCGAGGAGCTGGCGCATGGTGACTACTGCCATGATGATGCCTCTGTTCTCCGGGCCTGGGCTCGCACGGCGCGCCCGTGGGCGTCCGCAGTCATCGCGCAGGACCTGCATTCTCGGTTGTTCCCCCACCACCGGACGGTGTGGGGCCTGGTGCCCGGGTGCCGGCCGCCTCGGAGCATCCCGCACACGAGGTGCGAGAACGGCCGAGGACCGTTGGCCGACGAGCCCTGATGGGCACGCGAAGTCATCCGGACGGACCGGATGCTGAGAAGAGTCTATCTGACGCAGCAACCTGCCCGAGCGCGTCGTGCGTCACCTCGCGACCGCGATGCATGCTCCTCACGGGCTCGTCAACGGCTCATCGCGGGCATGTCGCGGGCTCGTCCCTGTCTTGTTGCGCGGACTCGTTGCGGGGACTCGTTGCGGGGACTCGTTGCGGGGACTCGTCGTGGAGAATCATTGCAGGGACTCGTCGCGGAGAGTCTTTGCGGAGACTCGTTGCGGACGCTGGTTCGCCGACGGTTCCTCCACAGCGACGCGCCATCCACAGCACGACCTGGACGCGAGCGGCCGGCGGACACTGCTGAGGAGGATGGCGCTCATGGCCATCTCATTCCTCGCCCCGTCTCCGGCTGCCGTGCTGCGTCTGGGGCTGGTGAGTCTGCTGCTGCTCTTCGCGGGTGTCGCGCCCGCGCAGGCGGATGCGCCGCCGTGGCAGTGGCCGCTCCCCCCTCCCCATCAGGTGATCGCGCCCTTCGAGGCACCGGAGCATCGCTACGGTCCCGGCCACCGAGGAATCGACATCGCAGCGCCAGTCGCGGGCGTCGTGGTGCGCGCGGTGGCTCCTGGCACTGTCAGGTTCAGCGGGATGGTGGCAGGGCGCGGGGTCGTCTCGGTCACCCATGCGGACGGACTCATCTCGACCTATGAGCCAGTGACCGGGACTGTCGCGGCGGGCGATCAAGTGGACACAGGGACGACGCTGGGGACGCTCGTGGACAAATCGGAGCTCTCTCACTGCCCGGGTACCGAGTGCCTCCATCTGGGGGCTCGACGGGGCGAGGACTATGTGGACCCGTTGCTCCTGCTCGGAGGGCGCGGGCCGAGCGTCCTGCTGCCCTGGGCTGATGGGCGATCGGGTGTCGGCGGCGCAGGTGGCGTGCAGCCGCCGACGGGCCCAGGCGCGAGCCCCGTCGGCGGGACTTCCCCGCGACTGGTGCCCTCCGGGGTTCGCGGGGACGCGGAGACGGTCTCAGAGAACGGCAGCGGGACGTGGATCTCGGGAGGTGGAGTCCGCAGCCACCGGCCCGGCCTGCGACAGGCTTCCCGCGCCTGAGCGACAGGCTTCCGTCGCATGAGGACGTCGCATGAGCACGTCGTATGAGCGGAGATCATCGGCTGTCTGACCGGCGGCAGCTCACGCGCGAGGATGGGCCTGATCGATTGTCCGGCGCAAGCGCTCGGCACTGACGTGGGTGTAGATCTGTGTGGTCGCCAGGGAGGAGTGTCCCAGGAAGTCCTGCACGCTGCGCAGGTCTGCTCCGCCTTCGACGAGATGGGTGGCAGCGCTGTGCCGCAGGGTGTGCGGCGAGATGTGCCGGGATATCCCGGCCTCGGACGCGTGACGATCCACCAGGGTGCGCACCGCGCGATCGCCGAGCCGTCCGCCGCGCACACCGAGGAAGAGTGCATCGTCGGCGCCGGCCGCCGCGCCCGCGGCCTCGAGCAGCACCGGCCGACCAGCTTCCTGCCACTGCTCGATGGCCTTGAGCGCAGGGAGCCCGACAGGGACGATCCGCTCCTTGTCTCCCTTTCCGCGCACTCTCACGGTGCGCTGGCCGTGGTCGATGCCGGAACGGTTCAGGGCGACCAGCTCGGAGACCCGGAGCCCGGAGGAGTAGAGCAGCTCCAGGACAGCTGCATCACGGAGCCTCACCGCTCGTTCCACCGGGTCCGGGGGCGCGGCGTCCTGAGAAGTGGCGCCTGCGTGCTCGAGGGCGGGCTCCGGTGCGCTCAACCCATCGAGCAGCTCGCCCGCTTGGTCTCCGGTGAGCACGGTGGGCAGGTGGCGACCTCGCCGTGGTGCGCGCAGCCTTCCCCCGACGTCGTGCGGGATCCGTCCCGTCGCCGCGAGCCAGGAGGTGAAGGTCCGTGCCGCCGCCGCGGAGCGGGCAAGGGTGCTCGCACTCGCCCCGGTGTCGGCCCGCTCCGCGAGCCAGGAACGCAGCGCCGCGACGTCCAGTTCAGCCACGGGGATGCGTTCGGCATCCCGCAGATGTTCGACCAGCCCGGCGACCTCCTGGCGATATGCGCGCACGGTGTGCTCGGAACGTCCCCGTTCGAGGCGGAGGTGCGCGACGAAGTCCTCGACGACAGTCCCCTCTGCGTGCCCGGACTCGGTGCTCATACCCCTCAGTGTCGTGCATCCAGGTCCGTGCCGTGCACCCACGCGAAAGGCAGGCGTGGCGAAACGCAGACGTGGGAGAGGTGAGTGCGCCGCTGGCCGGGCGCGTCGAGATGCATCGTGTCGGGAGCGCGGTGGGTCAGGGGGCGCGCCGGACACGTTCCGCGGTCCGCACCACCAGCCCCAGCAGTCCCAACCGCGCCAGGGCCGCCTCCACCTCCTGAGCGGTGAAGCCGATCTCGTCCGTGAGCCGGGCTGGGGAGATGCTCGACCTCGGCGGCACGGCGTCCAGCACCCTTCTGTCTGCGGGACTGAGCAGGTCCAGCTCATCCTGCACCGCCCAGCTGCCTTCCCCGGCGGCAGGGCCACCGGGAAGCAGATCCAACAGATCCGCTGACTCTGTCACCAGCACTGCGCCGCGTTCCCTGATCAGGCGGTGGCAGCCGGCGCTGGCTGCGGAGGTGATCGGTCCGGGCACAGCTCCGACCGGCCGCGAGAGCTGATCTGCCAGCCGAGCCGTGGACAGCGCTCCGGATCTCCAGGACGCTTCCACGACGACCGTCGCCCGGGACAGGGCGGCGATCAGGCGGTTGCGGGCCAGGAACCGCCATCGGGTCGGGGCGGTGCCCGGGGGCGCTTCGCTGAGGAGCAGGTGCCGGTCTCGGATCCGCTCCAGCAGATCGGAGTTGCCTCGCGGATAGAGCCGGTCCAGGCCTCCGGCGAGGATGGCGAGGGTTGCTCCTCCGTCGGCGGCGAGCGCACCGCGGTGAGCGGCGGCGTCGATCCCGTACGCCCCGCCCGAGACGACGGTACCGCCACCGGCGGCGAAGGCGGCAGCCAGGGAACCGGCGGTGTCTTCGCCATACGGAGTGGAGGCCCGCGAGCCCACCAGGGCGATGCATCGTTCACCGGCCAGCTGGTCGAGCCGGCCCGGCCCCTGCAGCCAGAGGCAATGCGGACGCGTCTCCTGTAGGTCGTCCAACGCTGCAGGCCATTCGGCGTCCTGCGGCGTGAGGATCCTGATCCGTCGCCGCTGGGCATCGTCGAGGATCTCCTCGAGCACGATGGTCTCCAGCCGGGCCCGCCACCGCGAGAGCGCTCGCTCGGCGCGTGAACGGCTCGTTCCCGGGGCGGGATCCGAGGCCTGTGCGGGCAGCTGGCCGCCGAGGGCGCGGTGCAGATCTGTGCTGCTGCCGTGCCGGGCCAGATCGAGAGCCGCCACCGGTCCGAGGAGGGTGCAGGCGAGCATCGCGACCGAATCCGATGGCTCCGCGATCACGGACCAGGTGATCCGGGCCGCACCATCCTGCTCAGCCGATGCCCGGGCGCCGTAGCGGTCCGGCGCGCTCTCCGGTGATGTCGGGGTGGTCATCGTGGTTCTCCTTCGCGCAGGGTGAGGGCAAGTCCGATGTGCTCAGCGGTGGGGCGCAGCGCCCCTGCCAGGTCGGCGAGGGTCCAGGCCAGTCGCAGCACGCGATCGTGCCCGCGCAGGGTGAGCCGGCCCTGTGCCACGGCGTGGTCCAGCAGGCGGCGCTCGGACGGGGCTGGAGAGAACTCCTTCCGCAGCAGCGGACCGGGCAGGTGAGCGTTGGTTGACCACGCCCGGCCCTTGAAGCGGGCGAGCTGTCGTTCACGAGCTGTGGCCACCCGGGCGGCGATCACTTCGCTCGGCTCTGCGAGCTCCGCCTCGACCCGGTGGACATCGACGGGACGGACCTCGACCCGCATGTCGATCCGGTCCAGCACGGGCCCCGAGAGCCGTGCCAGGTAACGACGTCGCTGCAGAGGTGTGCAGCGGCAGAGGTCTCCTTTGCCGTAGGCCATCCCGCAGGGGCAGGGATTCGCCGCTAAGACCAGTTGGAAGCGTGCCGGGTAACGGGTGACCGCTCGGGCCCGGTGGAGAGTGATGTCTCCGGTCTCAAGAGGCTCCCTCAGCGCCTCCAGCACTCGCGAGGAGAACTCCGGTGCTTCATCGAGGAACAGCACCCCGGCGTGGGCACGGGAGATCGCACCGGGCAGGGCGAGTCCCGACCCTCCCCCGACCACGGCCGCGGTGGAGGCTGTGTGATGGGGATTCTCGAAGGGAGGGGATCTCAGCAGTCCGGCACGGGCATCAAAGCGGCCGGCCAGGGAGTGGATCGCGGAGACGGCCAGGGAGTCCGCGCTGCCGAGTCGCGGGAGAATCCCGGGAAGACGGGAGGCGATCATGGTCTTCCCTGCTCCTGGCGGGCCCGTCAGGAGCAGGTGATGCGCGCCGGCGGCCGCGACCTCGGCGGCGCGCCTCGCCTGGGCCTGGCCGATCACATCGGAGAAGTCCAGTGCGAGTCCGCTTTCCGCTGACGCCACCGGTTCGGGAGGCGTCGGAGTGCTCGGGTCTCGCACGGGAGAGGGCGGGACGTCGGCGCCGTAGCGGTGCAGGACGCTGGTGAGGTCGGCGGCGCCATCGATCTCGATCCCTTCCACCAGGCGCGCCTCAGGCAGGTTCTCCTCAGGGACGATGGCGCGGGTGATGCCGAGCGAGCGGGCTGCGAGCAGTGCGGGCAACACTCCTGGAATCGGATGCAGGCGCCCGTCGAGACCCAGCTCCCCCAGCAGCACGGTGTCCGCCGGCACATGGACGAGAAGGTCGCCCTGGGCATCGACCACCGCCATCGCGATGGCGAGGTCGAAACCCGAACCTCGCTTGGGCCGCCAGGCCGGAGTCATGTTGACCGTGATGCGGCGCGAGGCGAGCCGGACCCCGCTGCGGGCTGCCGCGGCGCGCACGCGTTCACGGGCCTGCAGGGTCGAGGAGTCCGGAAGTCCCACCAGGGAGAAGGCCGGCAGCCCCATCGAGACGTCTGCCTCGACCTCGACCAGAGTTCCTTCCAGGCCGGTGAGGCTGATCGAGAGGGTGCGCGCGTGTCCCATCAGGACACCGCCTCGAGATGCTCGAGGGAGAAGGTCCCATCGAGATGGGCGTGCACGGCCACCACATCGATCCGCACATCTCGATGCGGGGTCGATCGCTCCATCAAGTACTCACCCGCGAGGCGTCGCAGCCTTCGGAGCTTATCGGGGGTGACAGCGGCCTGCGGCACGCCGGTGACGAAGGAACGCCTGGTCTTGACCTCGACGAACACCAGCGTGGTGTGCGCGAGGGCGACGATGTCGAGCTCTCCCTGGCGCAGGTGCAGGTTGCGCTCCACGATCTGCCACCCGCAGGCCTGCAGATGCTCCGCAGCAAGGTCCTCCCCCGCCTGCCCGAGCTCGCGGGTGGACATGTCCCGCACGCGTCGTGGCTTGGGCACGGCGACCGGGCCGATGACCGGCGGCTGCGCTGCAGGGCCCGGGATCTGAGGCGGCCTGGGCCCGTCGGCTGCTGCCGAGGCGGCGGGCCGGGGGCGGCGGTCCGGGCGGCGCCCTGCCGAGGGATCAGGAGCTGTGGCGAGACTGTTCATGCCAGTCAGCCTGGTGGGAGCTCAGCGAGCGCGGTACCGGTGCGCGGATCTTGGGGATGACGGAGGGCTGTGGAGGAACGGTCGCGCGCCGCCGCGGTGCGGAACCGCTCGGATCACGCGCCCCTTCGCAGCAAGGCCCGGCGCAGAATGGCCCGGCGCAGCCCGGCTTGGCGCAGCCCGGACCCTCGGCTCAGGGCAGGGAGATGTCCTGCTTGTTGAGCTCCTCGATGTTGACGTCCTTGAACGTCACCACCCGCACCGAACGCACGAACCGGGTGGAACGGTAGATGTCCCATACCCAGACATCCGCCAGCCGCAGCTCATAGAACACCTCGCCGCCGCCGGAGCGAACCTGAAGGTCCACCTGGTTGGCGAGGTAGAACCGGCGCTCGGTCTCGACCACGTAGGTGAACAGGCTGACCACATCGCGATACTCGCGGAACAGCTGGAGTTCGAGGTCTGACTCGTAATTCTCGAGTTCCTGGGCGCTCACCGACGCTCCTTCCCCTCGTACAGGTGCCAATCGTCGTCCCACAGTACGCCAGCGGTGGTCGAGGCTGCTGCCGCCACCAGCGCTGGGTCAGACGGCTCCGGCTCGGTCGGCACAGGAAGCGCAGTCGGCACAGAGAGCGCAGTCGGTACAGAGAGCGTGCGCGTCGGCGACGCCGCTGGAACGGTGGAGCTCAGCCGCCAGCTGCGGCGATGATGCTCATGCGGACCGAGCCGGTCGATGGCTTCGCGGTGCACAGCGGAGCCATAGCCCTTGTTGGAGGCCCAGCAGTAGTCCGGTGCCAGAGCGTCGATCTCGACCATGTGTGCATCACGCGCGACCTTCGCCAGGACGCTGGCCGCCGAGACGCTCGCACAGTCGCGATCTGCGGCGACCCTCAGCTCGACCAGCGGCGCCGGTCCGGAGCCGGTGCTCAGCGCGGCGGAGAGCACATCGACGTCGCCGTCCAGCACGATCGCGTCGATCTCCAGCTCGAGGGCACCGAGCGCGCGCAGCGCGGCACGGGTGAGGGCAGGCATGATGCCGATCTCATCGACCTCTCCGGCACTCGCCCAGCCCACCGAAGAGCCTGCGGCGGTGGCGCGGATAGGGTCCACCAGCGCCTCGCGGCGCCGAGCGGTCAGCTTCTTGGAGTCCCTCACACCCTCGGGGAGTGCCAGGGCTCGACCGTCGACCACCTTGATCGCGCACGCGCCGACGGCGACCGGACCTGCGAGCGCACCGCGGCCCACCTCATCGATGCCGACGACGATGCGAGGCCCGGGCCCTCGACGGGCAGCCAGCGCGAGCTCGAGGTCGAGGGTGGGGGCAGGGCTGCTCACGGCGTCTCGGGAACGGTCGCGAAGGTCTCGCGGCCGTCGTTCAGGCGGTCCCAGCTGCTGGTGGGCCAGAAGATGACCTCGGCCCGGCCGGTGATGTCGGATTCGTCGACGAAGCCGCCGTCTCCCTGGGTCTCATGCCAGGCGGAGTCCGCGGAGGCGTAGCGGTTGTCGCCCATCACCCACACCTTCCCCTCCGGGACGGTGACATCGAACGCGACCTGGCAGGCAGAGGTCTGAGGGTTGATGTAGGGCTCCTCGAGCGGCGTGCCGTTGACCTCCAGGACACCGCCCTGCTCCTCGCAGACGACACGGTCGCCGGACACCCCTATCAGCCGCTTGACCAGGTGGTCCTGGGAGGGGTCCGGCGCGAGGCCCACCATGCTCAGCAGCATCATCACCCGCACCCGCGGGGTGGGGTTCTCCGTGGCGTCGCCCGGGATCCAATCATCGGGGTCCTCGAAGACGATGACGTCCCCGCGCTGCAGGTCGAACACTCCGGGACTGAGCTTGGAGACGAGGATCTTGTCGTTCTCCAGCAGGGTCGGGTTCATCGAAGCGGAGGGGATGTAGAAGGGCTGGATCAGGAAGGTCTTCACCAGCACGGCGATGACCAGGGCGACCGCCATGGTGACCAGGGTGTCGAGCCACAGCGGCATCCGCTGACGGCGGTGGGTGCGCTCGGAGTCGCGCTCCGCGTCGGAGCGGTCCTCACCAGGTGCGGGGTCCGCAGAATCGGACACAGCAGGGCGAGGTTCTTCGGACGCGTTCATCGCGGTGATCCTATCGGCAGATGCTGGGCGTCAGAGGGCACCGCTGCGAGTGAGAGGCCACACGATGCGATCCGCCTCCCCCACGACGCGGTCCAGCGGGACCATCCCACCGCCCGGAGCGCCGAGCAGGTGACGGGAGTCGGTGGAGTCGGCGCGGTTGTCGCCGAGCACGAACATATGACCTGCGGGGACCTGCAGATCGAACTCGATCTCGCTGGGGACCGTGCCCTCGGGCAGATAGGGCTCCTCCAGAGGGACGCCATCCACGGTGATCGCGCCGTTCGGATCGCAGCAGGTGACGCGGTCTCCATCGATCGCAATCACACGCTTGACCCAGTAGCGGTCGCCGTCGGACGCGGACGGGGCGAAGTACCCGATGCCGTCGAAGACCACGATGTCACCGCGCTCCGCGGTGCCGCGCTGCGATCGGTCCGCCAGGAGCACGTCACCGGGCTCGAGGGTCGGCGACATCGACGCCGAGGGGACACGGAACGGCTGGGCGACGAACTCCCGCGCCAGCAGTGCGATCACCAGCAGCAGCACGACGCAGACGGCGGCGGCCACCACCGAGTGGGGCCGCCGCCGTCCGTTCGCGTTGTCGCGGGACATTCCTGAGATCAGGAGTGGTCGCGCTTCTCCTTGATGCGGGCCTTCTTGCCCGTGAGGTTGCGCAGGTAGTACAGCTTCGCGCGACGGACGTCGCCACGGGTGACGACCTCGATCTTGTCGACGGTCGGTGCGTGCACGGGGAACACGCGCTCCACGCCGACGCCGAAGGAGATCTTGC
Organism: Brachybacterium sp. AOP24-D1-21; assembly: GCF_052378665.1. NCBI lineage: Bacteria > Bacillati > Actinomycetota > Actinomycetes > Micrococcales > Dermabacteraceae > Brachybacterium > Brachybacterium sp. AOP24-D1-21. The sequence continues at coordinate 2,952,368 of NZ_JBQSXX010000001.1, read as the reverse complement.
GGACGCGGAAGGTCTCGCCCACGCCGTGGCCCTGACGGCCGATGACGTAGCCCTGGAAGACCTGGATACGAGAGCGGTTGCCCTCGATGACCTTCACGTGGACCTTGACGTTGTCGCCGGCGCGGAACGCGGGGACGTCCTCGCGCAGCGAGGCCTTGTCGAGCTCATCGAGCTTCTGCATGATGCTTCTCCAGCCCTCCGCCTCAGGTCGGACAGCTTCGTTCGTCGAGCTTCCCGAGATGCGGGAGGCCCGTCATGAACTGTCGATCCGGCGAGGAGCGAACTCCCCGTACCGGTGTGCTGGGACTCTGGCGGCGACTCCCATCGCCACGGAACATCCCGACCGCTTGCTGCGCCCCTCCCCTGAGGCAGAGGAGCGCGCGGTGCGCACAAGAGGTCATTGTGCCAGCGCGGGACCAGTCGCGGCAAGCCCCTGACCTCTCGTCGCCGCTGGTCACAGCGTACGGAACTGTCGTCTGCGTCACGCAGGCCGGGCGGCTGCGGGTGTCCGGGTCACTGGAGCAGGTCGGGGCGGCGTTCACCGGTGCGCTGGACGGACTGCTCACGACGCCAGGCGGCGATCTTCGCATGGTCCCCGGAGAGCAGGATCGGCGGCGCCTCCCGGACCATCCCGAGGGGATCGGTCCAGCTGGCGGGCCTCGTGTAGAGCGGGTACTCGAGCAGTCCGTCGGAATGGGACTCCTCGACGAGAGACTCGGCATTGCCGACCACCCCGGGGACCAGGCGCACCACCGCTTCGGTGATCGCGAGCACGGCGACCTCGCCGCCGTTGAGCACGTAGTCGCCCAGGGAAGCGAGCGCCACCTCGCAGCCGATATCGGCGAGATGCTCGTAGACCCGCTCGTCGATGCCCTCGTACCGGCCGCAGGCGAAGATGATCCACTCGCGCTGTGACCATTCCTGGGCGGTGGCCTGGACGAAGGGAGCCCCGGCAGGGTTGGGGAAGACGATCAGGGGCTCGACGTCGACCCCGAGGGATTCCTGGCCCTCGACGCGCACCCCGGCGAAAGCTGCTGCCCAGGGCTCGGGCTTCATCACCATGCCGGCGCCGCCGCCCAGCGGAGAGTCGTCCACAGTGCGGTGGCGGTCATGGGTCCACTGCCGCAGATCGTGCACGTGCAGGTCGACGAGGCCCTCGCGACGGGCCTTGCCGATCAGGGACAGCTCGAGCGGCGCGAGGTACTCGGGGAAGATCGTGATGACGTCGATGCGCATCGTCGGTCTCAGCGCTTCCCGCGCGGGGGTGCGGAGGTCTCCGGCTCCGGGCCCTGCTCGTCCTCGGGAAGGGCGTCGAAGAGTCCGCCGGGAGGATCGGCGATCACCACGCCCGCCTCGATGTCTACCTCGGGCACCAGCTCGTCGACCAGCGGCAGCTGGACCCGACGGCGGTCCAGGGTGCGCACCACCAGCAGGTCCTGTGCCGGGTAGTGCTCCACTCCCATGACGGTGCCGAGCTCACGGCCGTCCACATGGCGCACGATCAGGCCCTTGAGCTGGCTCGGGTACCAGGCCTCGGGGTCCTCGTCGGCCTCCTGCTCTTCATCCACCGCGATCGTCAGGTCCACGCCGCGCAGGGACTCGGCGTCGGTGCGATCAGCGACCTCGTCGAAGCTCACGTACCAGCGGTCCTGCTGGCGCCTGGATCGCCCCACGGTCAGCGTGCGGGCACGGCCGTCGACGTGCACGTCGAAGGCGGTGCCATCCTGCAGGCGCTCCTCGGGCTGGTCGGTGCGCAGGATCAGTGCGACCTCGCCGCGCAGTCCATGCGCTCTGCCGATGGTCGCGACGATGACGTCGAGTGTGCTCATGAGCCTTCTCCGTAGTCCATGCCGTCCTCGCGGGCGGCGTTCGCGCCGATGACGGCGCCGTTCTCGATCTCCCCGGGGTCCGGTGAGGAGTACCCGGCGTCAGTGCAGGCGGTGCTCAGCGCGGTCAGCGGCTGATCCAGGCCGTCCGACCAGGAGTCACCCGCCAGTGCGTCCTGGAACGGAACGCGGACCTGCTCGAGGGCTGTGGCCACCGCGTCATCGTCCACTGCCAGGATCTCCGCGGTCAGCAGGTCCGAGGTCTCCCGCACCTCGTCCATCCGATCCGCAGGGACCTCCCGGGCAGAGAGCCCCACCAGCTTGAACATGTTCGAGGTCAGCACATTGGCGTTGCCGAAATGGGTGAGGGTGCCGGGCGTGTCGAACACATCAGCACAGACCAGGGCCGCCGGTTTGGTGCCGTCGGCTCCTGGACCCACGGCCCAGCTCGCCGCGGCGGAGACTCCGCTGCAGCTGCCGGCCACTCCGTCCCAGGCGATGCGGAAGGCGTCGCCATCCGCCTCGGCGCCCCGCTCGGGCTCCGTGCGGAACCACTCTGACAGTGCCGCTGCGGCCTCTTTCGCCGCCGTGGGGGCTGCGTCGAAAGCACTGTCGATGTCGTCCCCGGTCATCTCATAGAAGAAAGGGTCCGTAGGTCCCGCCTCCGGGGCGGTCGCGGCTCGGTCCAGGGTGGTCCTGGAGAGCGGATCGGTGTAATCCGGATCGCCCCAGAAGGCTGCGCATGCCGCATCGAGGGCGGGGTCCTCGGTGAGCGTCTCCTCCACGGTGCCGGTGCTGGCGGCTCCGGTGCCGGGCACGGTCTCCTCGGTACTCGTGCCACCGGCTGCACATCCTGCCAGCAGCAAGGTCAGGCCCAGCAGGACGGCACCAACGCGGGAGGCGACAGCCTTCGGGTCGCGGGATCCGACCGCCTGTGGCTGACGCGACCCGGAAAGCCAGGAGCGGTGCTGCCCGGACCTCTCGGTCCGATAGGCAGCACCGCTCCGTGAAGTGGCTCGAGGCAACTCAGCGCCGGTCGACGTCGACGATGTCGACCCGCACATCGTCATCCGACAGGGCTGCGGTGACCGTGCGCAGGGCACGGGCGGTGCGGCCGGACCGTCCGATGACACGGCCGAGGTCGGCGGCGCCGACCCGGACCTCGAGGAGCGGACCGCGTCGCGTGGACTTCTCGGTCACGGCCACGGCCTCCGGGTCATCGACGATGCCCCGGACCAGGTGGTCGAGTGCGTCGGCGCGGGCGCTCATCTCAGGCCTCGTCGGTCGCCGCGGCGTCGGCGTCGGCGGTGGTCTCGCCCTCGGCCGGGGCCTCCTCGGAACCGGCCTCGACCTCTGCGGTCTCGGCGTCCTTCGCGTCCTTGGCCTTCTTCGCGCCCTCGCGGGACTCGGCGGCAGCCTTGTCGGCGTCGGCGATGAGCTCCTCGGCGGTCTTCTTGACCTCGGCGGTCTTCAGGGTGCCGGCGGCGTCGCCCTCGCCCTTGGCCTTCTGCCAGTCGCCGGTGATCTTCAGCAGCGCAGCGACCTGCTCGGTCGGCTGTGCGCCGACGCCGAGCCAGTACTGTGCACGCTCGGACTCGACCTCGATGACCGAGGGATGCTCGGTCGGGTGGTACTTGCCGATCTCCTCGATCACGGCGCCATCGCGCTTCTTGCGCGAGTCGGCGACGACGATGCGGTAGTACGGTGCACGGATCTTGCCCATGCGCTTCAGACGGATCTTGACAGCCACGTGGGTGGACTCCTTCAAAGATGTTCGGGTGAGTCCCGCCGCAGCCTGTGGGGTCATGCGGGCGCTGGCGGTTCTCGGGGTGTCGTGCACAGGCTGGTAGAGGGCCGGTCCATGCACATACAGGGGTTGATTATGCCAGGGATCCGGGTCGACGTTCCACCCCGATCCGTGTGCGCCGGGGCACACGCCTCGCAGCGCGTCACCCGCTGGCGCAGCCGTGCCCGCCCCGGTGCGCGGACACGCTGGCCTCGCGCCCGCCGTGGTGCACGGACCTCACCGCCTCGCGCACGACGTCAGGCGACGATCCTGCCGCCCAGCACCACCCGGCTGCGCTCCCGCAACGCGCGGTGGTCCTCACGCGGATCCCGCGGCACCACCAGCAGATCAGCCGGGGCCCCCTCCTCCAGCCCGGGCACATCGAGGAAGCGGCGCGGTGCCCAGGCGGCAGCGTCCAGGATCGTGGCGGCAGTGAGTCCGGCGCGGGCCAGCTCGTCGAGTTCGTCGTGGATGATGCCGTGGCCCAGCACTCCCCCGGCGTCGGTGCCGACCAGCAGCTGCACGCCGGCGTCGTGCGCATCGCGGGTGCGGTCGAATCGGCCCGCCCGCAGGCGACGCATGTGCGCGGCGTAGGCGGGGAACTTCCGCTCCCCCTGGCTCGCATAAGCCTCGAACTCGTCGACGTTCACGAGCGTGGTGACTACGGGCACGCTGGCCTCGGCGGCGCGGGCGATCGTCGCGTCGGTGAGCCCGGTGGCATGCTCGAGGCAGTCGAAGCCGGCGTCGAGGGCGAGCGACAGGGTCGCCTCGTCGAAGGTGTGGGTGGTGATGCGGGCGCCCGCATCATGAGCGGCATCGGCCGCTGCGCGGAAGTCCTCCGCGTCCCAGCACGGGGCCAGGTCGCCGAGGCTGCGGTCGATCCAGTCCCCCACCAGCTTCACCCACCCGTCGCTGCGGTGCGCCTCGCGAGTCACCGCGGCCGGGAGGGCCTCAGGCTCGACCTCGTCGGCGTAGCCGATCAGGTAGCGGCGGGTGCGGGCGAGGTGTCGGCCGCAGCGGATCAGCCGCGGCAGGTCGCTGTGCTGCTGGAGCGGAGAGGTGTCGATGATCGAACCGGCGTCGCGGATCAGCAGCACGCCGGTGTCGCGGTCCGTGAGCGCCTGCTGACGGGCCTGTTCGAGCGTGGTGCCCCCGCCGCCGTCGGCGATCCCGAGGTGGCAGTGCAGATCCGCGAGGCCGGGGACCGTGAAGCCGTCGAGCGCGAGGACCTCCTCGCCGGCCGGGAGCTCGGGGCGCTCATGATGAATCCGGCCGTCTGCCACCCACGCCTCCGGCAGCTCGCGGTCGGGGCCCAGCAGGACCGGCCCGCGCAGGTGCAGGGCCGGGGATGGGCCGACGGGAGTGCGCATGATCCGAGGGTATCTGAGCACCGGGGGCCACCTCGGGTCCGGCCATCCTGTCCCGTCCCGTCCCGTCCTGTCCCGTCCTGTCCGGCCGGGCGAGTGCTTCGTCGGCGCCAGGGGTGTCATCCGGGGCCTCGTCGGCGTTGCAGTGCATCGTCCAGGCGGGCGAAGAAGACCTGCGGCCGACGGTGGTCCGCGACCGTCACCCGGATGACCTTCCACCCCGACTCGTGGAGGACATCGTTCTTGTTGATGTCGTGCTGCCACGCTCTGCGATCGAGGCGGTGATCCTCGCTGTCGTACTCGATCGCGATCCTCTTCTCCGGGTAGGCGAGATCGATGAAGTACTCGATCCCCGTGGACGCTTCGACGACGGGGTGGTTCAGCGCGGGCTCCGGGTACCCGTGCCGCAGCAGCTGCAGTCTCACCTTGGTCTCCATCGGGGACCACGAGCGCTCACGCACGTGCGGGAGCGCGCTCCGCAGCGCCGGGGCGCCCCGGCCACACAGCTCCTCGACGATCTCTGCCATCTCAGCCATGCGGACCCGACGTTTCGCGCCGAAGCGATCGGTCGCCAGTGCGTCGAGCGCCACGACGAGATCCACCGGCCGCAGGCGCGCGGCGATGTCTTGCAGGGCGAGGAGCGGATGGACCATCGGCAGACCCTTATGGGAGATCTCCCGCTGAGCGAGAGCCGCGTGCACCACGACCAGCGATCCCGCCGTCGCGCCGGTGCCGCCCGGCCCCCTGCAGTGCAGAGCGGACCCGCCCACGAGGGTGAGCGGCACAGGCAGCGGCACGCCGAGGATCTCGGCCGCGGTCTGGTGGCTGAGCACCGCCCCCGGCCGGACGTGCGTCACGAAGAACCGGGCGAGCCCCTCCAAGGCCAGCTCGGCATCGGAGCGGGCCCACCATCCGGGGAGCACCCGGCGCATGGCGTGCGAGGCGAGGTCACGCCGATGCATACCGTCCTCGAGCAGGCGCGCACGGCTGTAGAAGACGCCCCTGCGCAGGTCCTCGGGTCGAAGTGACATTGCTCGAGCGTAAAGAGGAGAGGACCGGCCTGGGCCGGGCTCACCCCCGCTGTGGATGATGCACGGCTGTGGAGGAAGAGACAGGTGCTGGGGCCAGGTCGAGAGTGGCTTCGAGAGTCTCAGACCGGCCCGCCGGGGAAGAACGTGCCACTCTCCTGGAACCTTTCGGCCCGTGGGCGGGAGTGGACCAGCGGCGGACCCGGGCGTGGGCCCGCGGCGGACCTGGGCTTGGGCCTGCGGCGGACCTGGGCGCGGGCCCGAGAAGGGGTCGATCCAGGCAAGGCCCAGCCAGATGAAGAAACGTGCCAGATTCCTGGAACCTTTCGGCACGTGGCGGGCGCCGGGCTTGGCCAGGCGAAGATAAGTGCCGGATTGCTGGAACTTTTTGGCCCGCGGCGGGGCCAGAAAACCGCAGGCCCTTGTCGGGGGTCGGGCCCCGGCCGGGCTTGGTCAGATGAAGAAAGGTGCCAGTCTCCTGGCACCTTTCTTCATCTGGCCACGTCGACCCCAGCAGCCACGCCGAGCCCGGCAGCCGCGGCAGTCACTTGCCGCCGAACAGCTTCTGCATCTCCGGGGGGAGCTGATTGGGGTCGAAGTCGGAGAGATCCGGCTGGCCGGCCTGCTGGGCTCCTCCACCGGCGCCGCCGCCGAAGGCCGATCCGCCCTGGCCACCGGGACCGCCGCCTGCTGCGGCCCGCTTCGCGGCCTCGGCCTGCTCGCGTGCAGCCTTGGCGGGGTTCTTGGACTTGCCCTTCTTGAGCTGCTTCTGCGGGGCCTGCTTGCCGCGGGACTTCTTGCCCATCCCCATGCCGGGGCCGCCGGGCATCCCGGGCATGCCACCGCCGGCCATGCCCTTGCCCATCGTCTTCATCATCTGCTGGGCCTGCTTGAACCGCTCCAGCAGCTGATTGATCTGCTGCACGCTGGTGCCGGAGCCCTTGGCGATGCGGTTGCGGCGCGAGCCGTTGATGAGCTTGGGGTCGTTGCGCTCCTGCGGCGTCATCGAGCGGATGATCGCCTCGACCTTGCCGATCTCTCCCTCGTCGAAGTTGTCCAGCGCCTCGCGGTACTGGCCCATGTTCGGCAGCATGCCGAGCATCTTCTTGATGCTGCCCATGTTCTTGAGCTGCTGCATCTGGGAGAGGAAGTCGTCGAGCGTGAAGTCCTCGCCGGAGGCCAGCTTCGCGGCGGCCTTCTCCGCTTCCTCGTGGTCGAAGGCCTTCTCCGCCTGCTCGATCAGGGTGAGCACATCACCCATATCGAGGATGCGGTTAGCCATGCGGTCCGGGTGGAAGCGCTCGAACTCGTCGAGGCTCTCACCGGTGGAGGCGAACAGGATCGGGCGCTGGGTCACGCCGGTGATCGACAGCGCCGCGCCGCCACGGGCGTCGCCGTCGAGCTTGGAGAGCACCACGCCGGTGAAGCCGACGCCATCGCGGAAGGCCTCGGCGACGCGGGCGGCGTCCTGACCGATCATCGCGTCGACCACGAACAGGGTCTCGTGAGGATTGACGGCGTCGCGGATGTTCCGCGCCTGCTCCATCATCTCCTCGTCGATGCCGAGACGGCCCGCGGTGTCGACGATGACCACGTCATGCTGCTGGAACTGGGCGGTGGAGACGCCGTTCATCGCCACCAGCACCGGGTCTCCCACGCCGTTGCCCGGCTCGGGGGCGAAGACCGGCACCCCGGCCCGCTCGCCGACGACCTGCAGCTGGGTCACGGCATTGGGGCGCTGCAGATCAGCGGCGACCAGCAGCGGAGTGTGGCCCTCGGACTTCATCCACTTCGCGAGCTTGCCGGCGAGGGTGGTCTTGCCAGCGCCCTGCAGGCCGGCGAGCATGATGACCGTGGGCGGGTTCTTCGCCCAGTGCAGCTCACCGGTGGCCCCGCCGAGCACCTCGACCAGCTCGTCGTTGACGATCTTGACGACCTGCTGGGCAGGGTTCAGAGCCTTGGAGACCTCTTCGCCGAGCGCGCGCTCGCGGACGCGCCCGGTGAACTCGCGCACCACCGAGACGGCGACGTCGGCGTCGAGCAGGGCACGACGGATCTCGCGGATCGTCTTGTCGACGTCCGCTTCGGTGAGGCGGCCATGGCCGCGCAGACCCTTCAGCGACGCTGTGATGCGATCGGAGAGGTTGTTGAACACGAAGCGCTTCCCCTTGGTCGAATGGACCGCCTCAGTGTAGTGCGCCCGGCGCCGCCGCCCCAGGATGCGCGGTCAGGCCCACAGGAGAGAACCGCCACCCTGACCGTCCCGGCCCGGCGGCGGGTCCCGGCCCGGCGGCGGGTCATGATCCGGCGACGTCCCGACCGCGCGACCGCTCAGGTGCCCGCGGCCTCCATCAGCGCCGCGACGATCCGGCCGACCGTGGGCGGGTCCAGCGCTCTCCCGTGCTGGTCGGTCAGGTACAGCACGTCGACCGCACGCCGGCCCAGGGTCATCACGTGGGCGCTGCGCACCTGGATGCGGTGGTCGGCGATCACCCCGGCGACGTCGGCCAGCAGGCTGGGGCGGTTGCGCGCGTTGACCTGCACCACGGTGGCCTCCCGGGAGGCCCCCGGCAGCAGCGTCACCACCGGGGTGTCCTCGGTGGTGCGGGGCGGCGGGGCGGGCGGCAGCTCGAGGACCCGGGCGTCGGCCCGGTCGCGGTGGGCGAGCTCGCGGTCCAGTGCGGTGCGCAGCACGGAAGGGTGAGGGAGCTCCGACGGAGCACCGGCGACCCACCAGGTGTTCACGGCGACGCCGTCCATGGTCATCACCACCGCGCTGTGCACGTCCAGCCGCAGCCGCACCAGCACCCGCGCCATGGCGGCGAAGACCCCGGCGCCGTCAGGGGCACCCAGGCAGATCTGGGAGATCGGCTCGTCCTCGAGGTGCGCCGGGTAGAGCACCTGGGCACCACCGGCGCGCAGCACAGCGGCCCGCACCGCCTCCTGCGCGGGTCGCTGCGGGGCCAGCCGGGTGCGCGGAGCGGCGGCGGTGCCGCTGAGGGCGTCGCGGGCCACTGCTGTGAGGTGCTCGACGAGGTCCGCGCGCCAGGTCGACCAGGCCGACGGGCCGGCCGCGATGGCATCGGCCTCGGTGAGGGCACGGAGGATCTCGAGACCCTCGAGGCTCTCATCGACCGCGCTCAGCAGCTCGCGCAGGGTGGTGGGATCGGCGAGGTCGCGGCCGGTGGAGAGCTCGATCAGGGTGAGATGCTCCCGCACCAGGACCCCCACCAGTCGGGCGTCGTCCCGGTCGAAGCCGAGGTGGCGGGCGGCCTTCTCGGCCAGCGGCGCACCCTCGGCGGCGTGGTCGCGGCTGCCGGGCCGCTTGCCGAGGTCGTGCAGCAGGGCGGTGACCAGCAGCAGGTCGGGGCGGCTGACCCGGGACAGGAACCGCTGCGCCTCGAGCACGGTCTCGACCTGGTGGCGGTCCACCGTGAAGCGGTGCACGGCCGAGCGCTGCGGGCGGTTGCGGATCTCGGCCCATCCCGGCACCCACCGCTCGAAGATGCCCTTCACGTCGAGCGCTTCGTAGACCTCGGCGAAGTGCTCCCCCGCCAGGGCGTCGACCAGGACGTCCCGCTGGGCGGGCAGCAGCGGCGCGGCGGTGCCCTGGGCCATGCGGGCGAGCGTGGCGTCGGCCAGCGGCAGGCCGGTGGTGGCGGCGTGGCGGACCGCGGCCATGTCGCGCAGCAGGTCGCGGGAGTCCGGGTCGACGGAGACCTCTCCGGCCTGGACCAGCACGCCGTGGGGCAGCCGGGTCAGGGCCGGACGGCGCTCGGCGCCCTGCCCGCGGGTGGCGGCGCCGCCGGGGGCGATCGCGGCCTCGGCGGCGCGGACGGCGCGATGCAGCTCCCAGGTCACGGCGCGGGCGGCCTCGGCGAGCACGGCGTGGTGGTCATCGGCGTTCGGGTAGCCGGTGAGCGCTGCGACCGCGTCCTGGTCCGCCCGGCCCAGGCGGGTGCCGGAGGATCCCGTGACGGCCTGCAGCGCGTCGCGCGCGTCGCGCAGGGTGCGGGAGGCGTCATCGACCACCTCGTGGTCGTGATCGGCCAGCCAGCTCTCGGCGAGGGCGCGGATGACGGTGATGTCCCGCAGGCCGCCGCGGTCGGACTTCAGGTTCGGCTCGGAGGAGTGCGCGAGGGAGCCGCGGCGGCGGACGCGGTCGGTCGCGAGGTCGACCAGCTCCCCCACTCGGCGCCGGGCCTCGCGGCGCCACTGGCTGCGCAGGCGCCTCGCGGTGTCCTCGACGAGCTCTGCATCGCCCGCGATCACCCGCAGGTCCAGCAGGGAGATCGCGGCCCGCAGGTCCTTCCGGGCGACCTCCTCGCACTCGACGGGGCTGCGCACGGAGTGGTCGAGCGAGGTGCCCGAGTCCCAGATCGGATACCACAGCGCGCTCGCGAGCCGGGCCGCCTCCGCCTGGTCGACCAGTTCGGGATCCAGCAGCAGCACCAGGTCGAGGTCGCTGCCGGGACCGAGGGAGCGCCGGCCCAGGGAGCCGATGGCGGCCAGCGCCGCCCCGGACGCGGGGGCGCCGGCCCGCTCCCACAGCTCGCGCAGCCAGTCGTCCACGAGGTCGGACTGGGCGAGACGACGGGAGGGGCCGGCAGCGGGATCCGCGAAGCCCTCGTGGAGCACCTGGGAGATCCGGCGGGAGGAGAGCGCCTCAGAGGGCATCCGCACCCCGTTCACCGGTGCGGACTCGCACCAGGGTGCCGACCTCGGTGGTCCAGACCTTGCCGTCCCCGATCCGCCCGGTGCGGGCGCCGGCGACGATCAGGTCGATGATCGCGGGCTCGTCGATGATCTCGGCGAGCACCTCGAGCTTGATCTTCGGGATGGTGTCGATCGTGTACTCGGCGCCGCGGTAGACCTCGGTGTGGCCGCCCTGGCGACCGTAGCCGGCGACCTCGGTGACGGTGATCCCGCTGACCCCGTACTCGCGCAGGGAGTCTGTGACCGCCTGCAGCGCGTGCGGCTGGATGATCGCGGTGATGAGCTTCATCGAGTCTCTCCTGTGGTGACCGGGGTGGGGTCCGCCTCGACCGAGGGGGCGGCGAGGGGCGTCGGGGCCGGGTTGCGGGGTTCCGCAACCTCCGTCCCGGCGAAGGGGACGGGGGCGGGACGGTCACGGCGGGAGGACAGCGCTCCGGCGAGATCGTATCCGGACTCGGCGTGCTGGGTGATGTCGATACCCGCGCGCTCGTCCGCCTCGGGCACCCGCCAGCCCATCGTGTACTTGAGCACCAGGGCGATGGCGAGGGTGAGCACCCCCGAGATGGCCATCGCGGCGAGTGCCACGAGGATCTGCACCAGCAGCAGGCTCACGCCGCCGCCGAACAGCAGTCCGCCGTCGGCCGCGAGGACGCCGATGCCGATGGTGCCGACGAGGCCGCCCACCAGGTGGACGCCGACCACGTCGAGGGAGTCGTCGATCCCGAAGCGGTACTTGAGGCCGACGGCGAGGGCGCAGGCGAGGCCTGCGACCAGGCCCAGCACGATCGAGGTGAGCGGGGTGAGCGCGGCGGCGGCGGGTGTGATCGCGACCAGGCCCGCGACCACTCCGGAGGCCATGCCGAGGGAGGTGATGTGCTGGTCGCGGATCCGCTCCACGAGCGCCCAGCCGAGCATCGCCCCGGCGGTCGCGACGGTGGTGTTGACCCAGGCGAGGCCCGCGGTGGCGTCGGCCGTGCCGGCGGAGCCGCCGTTGAAGCCGAACCATCCGAACCACAGCAGGGCAGCGCCGAGCATGACCAGCGGCAGGTTGTGCGGCTTCATCGCCTCCTTGCCGAAGCCCTTACGGACGCCGACCACGAGCGCGAGCACCAGACCGGCGACGCCGGCGTTGATGTGGACGACGGTGCCGCCGGCGAAGTCGATCGGCTCGGCGATCGCAGCGAAGGGGCCGTCACCGCTGAGCAGTCCGCCGCCCCAGACCATGTGGGCCAGGGGTGCGTACACGATGAGCACCCAGATCGCGGCGAACACCATCCAGGTCCCGAGCTTGACGCGATCGGCGATGGCACCGGAGATCAGCGCGGTGGAGATGATCGCGAAGGTCATCTGGAAGCCGGCCGCCACCAGGAAGGGCACGCCGCTGCCGCCGAGCAGCGACTGCTCGTCGGTGCCTGCCAGGCCCAGGTGGTCCAGCGGGTTGCCGAAGAGGCCGCCGATGTCGGTGCCGAAGGCGATCGAATAGCCGGCGAGGGTCCAGGCCACGGCCACCACGGCAATGGCGCTGAAGGACATCAGCATCATGTTCAGCACGGTGCGGGCACGGACCATGCCGCCGTAGAACAGGGACAGGCCTGGCGTCATGAGCAGCACCAGAGCGGCGCTGGTGAGAATCCAGGCGGTCGCTCCGGTGTCGAGGACGAAGGGCATGGCAGCTCCTGGGAGTGAGGAGGACCGGTCCCGGGACGAGTACCTCGACCCCGGGCCGAACGGCCGTGCGGGCCGTGGCCTCATCGTGCTGCCGGGGCTGATGAGCGCCTAGGCCGGAAGGTCGCCGTGACCGTTCCGTGACCCACCGTCCCGCGCGCTGGACAGGGCCGAGCACGACGGACCCCCGCCGCGAGCGACGGGGGTCCGAGAGGAGGAGCCTTCCGGGCCGGTGCCCAGGCCACGGGCAGCGTGCACAGGCCACGGGCAGCCTGCTCAGGTGACGGTCGACGTGCTCAGCCCTCGAGCAGTCAGCCTTCGAGCAGTCAGTCTTCGAGCAGAGCGTCGACGAAGCCGTAGGCGTCGAAGGGCGTGAGGTCGTCCATGCCCTCCCCGAGGCCCACCATCTTCACCGGGACGCCGATCTCGCGCTGCACGTTGACGACGATCCCGCCCTTGGCGGTGCCGTCGAGCTTGGTGAGCACGAGGCCGGTGATGTTGACCGCCTCGGAGAACACTCGCGCCTGCTGCATGCCGTTCTGGCCGGTGGTGGCGTCGATGACCAGGAGCACCTCGGCGACGTGATCGCCGTGCAGGCCCTTCTCGGCCACCCGCCGCACTTTGCCCAGCTCGTCCATCAGCCCCTTCTTGTTCTGGAGGCGGCCGGCGGTGTCGATGATGACCACATCGACACCCTGGGCGATCCCCTCCTTGACCGCGTCGAAGGCGACGGCGGCGGGATCCGCGCCGTCCCGGTCCGAGCGCACGGTGTCCACGCCCACGCGCGAGCCCCAGGTCTGGAGCTGGTCGGCGGCCGCGGCGCGGAAGGTGTCCGCCGCGCCCAGCACGACGGTGCGACCGGCGGCGACCAGGACCCGGGCGAGCTTGCCGACGGTGGTGGTCTTGCCGGTGCCGTTGACCCCGACCATGAGCATCACCGAGGGCACCTCGGTGCCGTCCGGTGCAGTGCGTCGGGTGGCGGCCAGGCGGCGGTCCAGGTCCGGGTCCACCAGGGCCACGAGCTCCTCACGGAGCACCTCGCGCACCGCGGCGGCATCGTCGGTGCCGAGCACCTGGATGCGGCGGCGGAGGTTCTCGAGCATCTCGTCGGTGGCGTCCGGGCCGAGGTCTGCCAGCAGCAGCGTCTCCTCGATCTCGTCCCAGGTGTCTTCGTCCACGCTGCTGCCGCGGGTGAGCAGGGTGAGGATGCCGCGACCCAGGGCGCCGGAGCGGGAGAGCCGCTCGCGCAGGCGCACCATGCGGTCGGCCGGGGCCTCGGGGGTGTCGAGGGCCGGGGTGGCGGACGTGCCCTGCACCGGGGTCGCGGTCTCGCCCGCTGCCGGGGCTGCCGGCGTCTCCGCCTCTGCAGGGTCCACGGCCGGGCCTGCAGGGTCCGTCGAAGGCGCGACGTCAGCGTCGGTGGACGTCGTGCCAGTCCTGCTGGAGGTTTCAGCGGTGCGGGAGGCAGCAGCGGCAGGCGGCTCGTCGATGGCCGAAGGTGCGGGGGCGTTCTCCTGGTCGAAGGGAACATCCGCCGGTGCGGTGGACTCCGGAGCGCTCGCAGGGGTTGCGGCATGGGACTCGGAGGTCGAGCCCGGGGCCGCGGCAGGCGCAGGTGGCGTGGCCTGAGAGTCCTGTGCAGCGGGCTTCGTGGGAGCCGGTGACAGGGTGTCGGCCCAGGTCGGCGCGGCAGGCCGCTCCTTGACCGCGGTGGCGGTGCGGGAGGGCTGGGTATCGCTGCCATGGCCGGTGGGGTCCTGCGAGGCGGTGTCGTCCGAGGACTTCTTCCGCCCGCGGCTGCGGATATAGGCCCAGGCGCCGGCGCCGAGCACGAGCACGCCTCCGCCGCTGCCAGCGATCAGTGCGAGTAGGGCATCGGGATCCACGGGTCACCTCCGAGGTCGGGGAAGCCGACGAAGCGGCGAGGACAGCCGCCAGTCTAGGCCGCGAGCATCGGGCACCCTGGACAGTGATCTCCCAGGGACGCCTCCGCACTGCTGTGCGTCCCGGCGAGCCCCGGTGCTGACTGCGATTCAGCGCGCCGACGGGTGCTCACCGACGTGTGCGGGAGCTGTGCCGGGGGTCGCTCTCCTGCTGGTCATGCTTCGCGCGGCTCTTCAGATGCGGCAGTGCGACCACGATCAGGATCCCTGCGGCGAGCAGCACGGCAAGCACCAGAAAAAGGATGACGACGAAGGGCAGTTCCATGCTCGTCATTGTGCACGCCGCAGCGGGGGCGGAGCGGGACCGCGGGATGCGGCGCGCCTCACCCTCGCCGTGGCGTGCGGGTCCTGCGGTGCAGAGAGCCGGAGAGGTCCAGCTCAGGGAGGCTCAGCCCAGCTCGGGGAACCAGATCGCGATCTCGCGGGCCGCGGACTCCTCGGAGTCCGAGCCGTGGACGAGGTTCTGGATGACGGGGAGATCCCATTCGCGGGCGAGGTCGCCACGGATGGTGCCGGGGGCTGCCTCGGTGGGGTTGGTTGCACCGGCCAACGAGCGGAATCCGGGGATCGCGCCCTCCCCCTCCACAACGATGGCGACCAGCGGGGCGGAGCCCATGTAATCGACGAGCCCGGGATAGAAGGGCTTGCCCTCATGCTCGGCGTAGTGCGAGGAGAGCTCCTCCGCGGTGGCGGAGCGCTGGGTGAGGGCGAGGATGTCGTAGCCCTTGGCCTCGATGCGGCGGATGATCTCCCCGCGCAGGCTGCGCTGAACGGCATCGGGCTTGAGCAGGACGAGTGTGCGCTGTGCGGTCATGGCACCAGGGTACCCACGAGCGGGACCGTCGAAGTGCGGAGCAGCTCCGTGGGGCCGGGACGGTCAGGAGGTGGGGCCGTCCGGTTCCCGGGAACGGGCCGCCCACACTTCGGCGTCGACCGTGTCCTTCTCGCCGTCCAGCTGGTGGCCCTTGAAAATGCCATAGGCGTACAGCGCTGCGAACAGGATGCCCACCACCCACATCGCGGTCACCTGGATCCCGAGCAGGATGACCGGCAGCTGCAGCACCAGCCCCAGCCAGTACGGCCAGGCACCACGCCGGAGCAGCCCGGAGCAGAGCACCAGGAGGAGCATGGCCAGCAGGCTCCAGGTCCAGGTGAGCAGCCGGTCCCCGGGAGCGAGCTGGTGGGCAACGAGCGCGGCGAAGAACACCACGAAGGCCTCGATGACGAGGAGCGTCGAGGCGATCATCCGCTGTGCGCCATGGGGGCGCGCGGAGGGGGTGAGATCGAGGTCCATCATCACTCCTCCTCCGGCACGCCGAGCAGCTCTCGCACCTCGCCGACGAGCGTCACCGACCCGGCCACCACCACGCCTCCGAACTGGTCTCCGTCCATCTCCGCGAGATCCACGGCGGCCTGGATCGCATCCGGCAGGCTGCCCTGCTCGAAAACGCGGTCCTCGTCGTCGAAGATGTCGCGGGCGAGATCCGCGAGCTGGTCGGCGGGGAGCGCCCGCGGGGAGCTCGACTGGGTGATCACCACAGCGTCCAGAAGCGGTTCGAGCACGTCGAGGATCCCGGCGGCGTCCTTCTCCTGCAGGATCCCGATGAGGCCGATGGTGCGGGTGAAGCGGAAGTTCTCCCGGACCGTCTCGACCAGGGTCAGCGCCCCGGCCGGGTTGTGGGCGGCGTCCAGCAGGATCGTCGGTGCCTGCCGCACCACCTCGGCGCGGCCCGGCGAGGTGACGCTCGAGAGCGCGGCGCTCAGCAGCTGACCATCCAGCACGGTGCCGCCGTCCCCGAGCAGCGCCTCCGCGGCAGCGACCGCGAGCAGTGCGTTGCGGGCCTGATGCTCCCCGAGCAGGGAGAGGAAGAGCTCCTCGTAGCGGCCCGCGATGCCCTGGAGGGACAGCATCTGGCCCCCCACCCCGGGGGTGTGCGAGAGCACGCCGATCTGCTGGTCCTCGATGGCCGCCTCCGCGCCCAGTTCACCGATCCGTGCCCGCAGCACGTCGGCGGCGTCCTGGTAGGGCTGGGAGGCGATGATCGCGGTGGCCTCCGCGGTGAGGATGCCCGCCTTCTCCCCTGCGATCTCCGCGATGGTCTCCCCGAGGTACTCCTGATGGTCCAGGGAGATCGGAGTGATCACGGCGACGTCGGGGGTGACCACACCGGTCGCGTCCCAGGTGCCGCCGAGGCCGGTCTCGACCACGGCGACGTCGACCGGTGCCGAGGCGAACGCCTGGAAGGACATGGCGGTGAGGTATTCGAAGTAGGTCAGGGGCGGGCCTCCTGCGGCCTCTGACTCCGCGTCGACGATCGCCGCGAAGGGTTCCACGTCGCGGTAGGCCTGGAGGAAGCCCTCCTCGTCGATCGAGGCTCCGTCGATCGCGATCCGCTCGACGGGCGAGCGCAGGTGCGGGCTGGTGGTGCGTCCGGTGCGCAGACCTGCCTCACGCAGGATCCGCTCGAGGATCCGGGCGGTGGTGGTCTTGCCGTTGGTGCCGGCGATGCGGATGGAGCGGTACGAGTTCTGCGGGTCCCCCATCAGCTCCATCACCCGGGTGATGCGGCTCAGGTCCGGCTCGATCCGGTTCTCCGGGGCGCGCTCGAGCAGCGCCGCGTAGACCTCACGCATTTCGGGCGACATGGCCTGACGGGACGGCCCCTGGCGGGGAGATTTCTGCACAACGGCTCCTGCGGGGGCGACGGGCGAGCGGGCGTCGTTCAGTGTACGAGGCAGGGCTGGGACCGTTCCTCCCCACCGGGTGCCGGTCCACAGGAACAGTGCTGCCCGTCACCGGCATGCGGCCCCGCTCATAGCCTCAGCGCCAGAACCGGCGGCCGACGGGGTCGCGCCGGAGACGAGGAGGGGTGCGATGACCGAGGTGATCGCGACCGTGGAGCACGCTTCGCAATGGGCGCGCAGGGGAACGGGACCGGAGGCATCCTGGAATCCGGTGTATCGAGCGCTGGCCGAAGGCTCTGCACCGACTCCACTGCCACCAGCGGACCTCCCTGACGGCGCGAGCCTCGAGCTCATGCAGAGACAGCTCACGGCCTCTGCGCTGCTAGTCGTGGCGGTGACGGACGGGCAGCGGACGCGACGGCTGCGGATCGGTGTGGATCCCGCTGCCACGACCGTCGAACAGGCAGATCCGGACCAGCCCTCGCGGTGGTCCGAGCTCAGCATCCAGGACGTGCCCGCGAGGGTCATCCGGCTGCTCGAGGAGTCCGGGGTGGACCTGGACCCCGCCGAGCTGTCCATCGTGCGCGGCACCCACGCGCTCCGCCTCACCCCGGTGCAGAGCCGCATGGCCTACGCCGCACTCACCCGGGGCGCCCCTCCCGAGGGGGCGTTCGCCGCGATCCCGGATCTCGACGACACCCTGCGGGATGCGCTGACTGCGACCGGCCCGCGCATCTCCCTCGCCCTGACCCTCCACGATCCGAGAGGGCTGGTGACAGAGCGACCGGTGACCTGGTCCAGGCTCTGGGTGACCGGGCAGAAGGGCCTGTGTCGCCTGGACCAGCCCTCGGGCCCTTCCCTGGCCGTCCATCCGGTGGGTGGTGGCGACGTGCTCGGCACCCTCCTCCCACTTCTCGAGGAGGGCCTGCGATTCGCCGGCGCCTGCGCCGGGTCAGGCAGCGCGCGATGAACATCTTCTGGGGGATGGACACCGCGCAGCTGCGCGGTCACGCCGAGCACCTGCGCACGGCCTCCGACGAGGTCGAGGGCCTCACCGCTCGCCTCGGGAGCACAGTGCAGGGGGCGCCATGGACGGGCTCCGATGCGGAGGCGTTCCGGGCTCGCTGGATGACACTGGCCGCGAGTCGGCTGGAAGAGATGTGCGGCGAGCTCCTGGCCCTGGGCGATGACGCGCTCCACGAGGCGGATCAGCAGGACGTCGCCTCGAGCCCGGACGGCGCCACCGCTGTCCCGGATGCCGCCGCTGACCCGGATGCTCCGACGGATCCGAGCATCTCCGCGATTCCACCCGGGGACGCCTCGGGGACGAGCGGCAGGCACCTCCGCGAGGGCGGTCCCTGGATCCCGGAGTGGCTCGAGATCCCTGTCGACGGAGCGGCCTCGGGGCCGGCGGGCAGGGTCTCCGACGGAATCGGCTGGAGCGTCACCACCGGGATGGACCTGCTCGGCGACGGTCTGGATCGGCTCGGGGTGCGCACGGAGGGGTTCGCACAGTTCCAGCGGGACGCCGGCCACTTCGGGGAGATCCTCGAGGACTGGGCCACCGGCGAGCGGGTGCCGACCATCGCCGAGGTCGCCGCCGCAGGCCTGGTCACCGCAGGATCCGCCGGCACCGGAGTCTTCGAGGCCCTCACCGGCCAGGACACCCCGTTCCTGGATGACCGGCCCGGCGGCATCGTCGAGTCGGTGACCGTCGATGCGGGCCCGGCGCAGAGCCCTCAGACCCTGCAGGAGCTGGTCGAGCAGAACGATGCGCTGCGCATCGACAACCCGGGCGGTCCGCTGGAGCACGGGCAGATCGGCATTCAGGAGGTGCGCGGCCTCGAGGGCGGGGAGCCGGCGTTCATCATCCAGATCCCGCCCACCGAAGGAGCGAGCGTCCTGGATGCCCCCGGCGCCTACGGCGCGCAGGGGAACTCCCGCGACTGGGGATCGAATCTGCGCCTGGTCTCCGGCCAGCATCCGGCCGCGATGGATGACGTCCGGGCCGCGTTGGAGGCCGCCGGGGTGCCGCCGGGTGCGGAGGTGATGATCGTCGGCCACTCCCAGGGTGGCATCGTCGCGAATCATCTCTCCGCCGATCCCACCTTCAACAGCGCCTCCGGACAGCCGGGCACCTACGACGTGACGCACACCTTCTCGGTGGGCTCGCCGGTGCAGACAGTCGTCCCCGCGCAGCTGTCGACGCAGTCGGTGAACGTGAACCACGAGAGCACGATCGGGACCGGCGGGGCCAGCGGGGACCTGATCGCGGCGCTCGACCTGAACGGTGCGCAGGTCGACGGCGGGACCCTGGTGGCGGAGAACCGGCACGAGGTATCGCTGCCGGGCTATCCGGTCTCCTCGCTCCATCCCGTCACCGTGCTCGAGTCGAACCATGATTCGATGAGCCCGGGCGGTGGCGCCGAGGGTGGGTACTCAGGCAGCGTGGGCCGAGCCACCGCCAGCGATCCCACGCTCTCCGCGCTGCAGGAGGACCTCACGGGGAGGTATCTCGGGGAAGGGACCTACGTCGCACAGTCCCAGGTCGTGACGGTGGGGCGCGGCGCGCTGTGAGCGCCCCGTGCGGAGGCCCGAGCGGAACGCCGGTCGCCCAGCCATCCCGTGCTCAGCTCAGTCCGTACTTCTCGTAGAACGACTCGGCCGTCACCCGATCCCGTCGTGGATTCGGGATCGACAGGTCGGGGAGAAGATCCAGCGGGGTCAGCTCCTCCCCGCCATCGAGTGCTGCGGTGATCCCCCCGACCCTGAGGCTGCGAGCCTCCGGATCGTCGAGCTCTGCATGGATGACCGTCACGACCTCGCGCATCACCTGGTCGAAGAGCACGAGGCCACTGTCACGGTCCTCCGCCTCCAGGGAGACGGTGCCGCGCAGGAGGCGCTCGAAGTTCGCGCCATCGGCCATCTCGAGCTCCACTGCGGAGACGCCCTCGACCCCGGCCGCGGCCTCCTCTGCCGCGGCGAGGAGATTCCTGCGCCCGAACCCGCACCCGCCCAGCAGCAGTGCCGTCGCGGCAGCGGCCCCGCCCAGAACTCCACGTCTGCTCACCATGCTCATCCCCTCGTCGGAAGGTTCAGCCCTGAGCATGTCATGCACGGTGCCCGGAGTCAGTCGATCGTCATCCGGTAGATGAACGCCGCCATCGCATCCCGGTTGATCGACTGCAGCGGCCGGTAGGTCCCATCGGACCAGCCGGTGGTGATGCGCTCGTCCTCCGCCCAGGCGATCTCCTTGTAGAACAGCGAGCTGCGCGGCACATCCGTGAATGGAGACGTGCGCGGAGGCGTGAAGGCAGGCTCCCCGGCGGAACGGTAGAGGAACGCCGCCATCGCATCCCGGTTCACGGGCTGCAGGGGACGGAAGGTCCCATCGGACCATCCGGTGGTGATCCCCTCGGACTCGGCCCAGGCGATCTCCTTGAAGAACTGCGAGCTGCGCGGCACATCCTTGAAAGGAGACGTGCGCGGAGGCGTGAAGGCAGGCTCCCCGGCGGCGCGATAGAGGAAGGCGACCATCGCGTCGCGGGCGATCGGCTGCAGCGGTCGGTAGGTGCCGTCGGCCCAGCCGGTGGAGAGCTCCGTGTGCTTCATCCATGCGATCTCGGTGAAGAAGATCGAGCTGCCGTAGGGCACATCGGTGAACGGTGCGGCAGGGTCCTTCCCCCAGGGTGCTGTGATCGGGTAGCGGTCCTCAGGGGCGCCGGTCGGCGAGCCGAACCACAGCGAGAAGGTGCGGAAGAAGTTGCGGTTGCCGTAGGTCGCACAGACATCGTCGGGGACCGCGCCGGCACCTGCGGCGAGGGTGGCCTCGGTGGGGGTGAACGGCGTGTAGTTGTACAGCGCTGCCGTCGCCCGGTTGAAGATCTTCACCTCGCCGTAGCCGCAGAACTCAAAAGGGCTGTACTGGATGTCGTAGGTCCGCCCCGCCTGGTAGCGATCACCACGGGCAGGGTCGCCGTACTCCTGCAGGCGGGAGATGCCGTGGTAGATCTGGTGGACGAAACCACCGAACGCCGGATCGCAGGCCTGGAAGTCGGGGCAGCGGAAGCCGAGCGCCTTCTCCAGCTGCGTCGGCGTCGCATTCCGGGTGGTGATCAGTCCCTGCTCCTTCTGGAGCATCACGAGGATCACCTGCGGGTTCACGTCGCAGGCCTGGGCCACATCGGTGATGATCCTGCCTGCGGTGGCGTTGTTGGCCGCCGGGATCGCGGCGCAGTAGGCGGTGGCCGCTCGCTGCGGCGTGTCCGCCGTCAGATTCTTCAGGCAGTCAGCGCCATCGGTGCCGTCGACGCAGTTCGCCCCCTGCGCGTCGAGGAAGGAGTCGACTCCTGCACGGTCCATCGCGGTGGAGTCGAACATCCGGGTATCGGTGATGAGGAAGCCCGGAGAGAAACCGCCGAGCCCGGGCGGTGGCGTCTCGGCCCGGGCTCCTGGGGAGCCGGCGAGCACGGAACCCGCGAGCACGAAGAGGGAGACGGCGAGCAGCAGGACGCGGAATCCATGGGTGCGCTCGGGTGATGGTGGCGCTGTCACCGGACCTGCCGACGCCGCGGATGAGGGAAATGGCAGGGGGGCGGGGCGAACCATCATGATCTCCGATGTCCAAGGATCCCGAGGAGTGGATCCTCCGCTCAGGATAGGTCCGGAAAACCCGCTTGGAAAGCTGTGATGACCAGCTGATACCGACTTGCAACACACCGCCTGGGGTCGATCGTGGCGATCATGCGAGGTACCGTTGTGCTCCGCGGGCGATACCGAGAGGATCGATGCACATGAACCGCCGGATTGCACTGGCTGGAGGTGCCATGGGCCTGGTCTCGATGCTCACCGGCTGCGGGGTGCTCCGCCCCGGCAAGCAGGCTGTGGAGGACGCCATCGAGGGCGCCCCGGCAGTCACCGGCGCAGAGATCAGCTTCGGTGCCGGCGGCGGGCTGGGCTCCCTGATCTCCGGGAGCATCGAGCTCGACGTCGCTGCGGACCAGCTGCGTGACGCCTTCGACGAAGCCTGGGGCCTCGGCGTCGAGGTCCTCCACCGCAGGTACGGGGGCGACCGCGGGATCAAAGTCGCCAAAGTCGCCGGGATCGGCTCAGAGGGCGCCGAGGTCACCGCGACCGAGCTGGTCGATCTGGGTGAGTCGACGTTCGCCACCCTGGGCCACTTCTACGACCATTACGGGATCAGCTGACCCGTGCTCGTGGGTCGGCGTTGTCTGCTGCTGACCCGAGCCGCGCACCCGAGCTCACGGCGTGCGTCTGACATCGACCACGACGTCCTCATCCATGGACGTTCCCTCCCCGAAGTACTTCCCTTGCATCCGCTCCTCCTTCGCCGCGAGTGCGGGATCGTCACCGTTGTTCCGCACCGTCCCGTAGTACGCGGAATCCGGATCGTGGGCGGTGCCGTCCTCGTTCCACAGCACTGAGTTGTGCGCCTGGTGGTTGTCGCTCTCCGGGGTGTAGCCGTCCGACGGATTCGGTGTGCCGAAGGAGACGTCGCGGACGTTGGGTGCCGGATTGCCGTCCGGGTGAGCATGCGAGCTGCCTTCGAGGTCGAGGGTGGGGACGAAGTCCCCCTGGTTCCCGCCGTCCTCGACGTGCTGGATGTTGAGCACGTCGGTGTCCGAGTTCGCCGGGGTGTAGGTCTGGACCGGGGAGCCCACCGAGAAGATGTCGGTGACCTGGTAGCTGCCACCGTTGAAGGAGGGGTCATCGGCGAGCTGCGCGGCGACGAGACCTCCCTGTGAATGGCCGACGAACGCGATCTCGGAGCCCTCCGGGATCCCGGCCTCCTGCATCGCCTCCTTCACGGCGTTCGCTCCTGCGTTCTCCTTGCCCGCCATCGCGTAGAGGTTGTTGTCCCATCCGAACGGCTGCCCCTGCTCGTTCCATCCCTCGAGCGTGGCGTCCACGTCGGGGATCGGCGTCTCATGCCCGAGCACGCTGACCTTCTCCTGCAGCGGCGCGCCCTGAGTGGGAGGGACGTGGACGATGTACCGCTCGACGCCGTCGGCACCCGTCACCGTCTGGATACGGATCTGTGCCTCATCCAGAGGGTCATACTCTCGCGGGGGCTCAGTGCCGGGGATCGTCCGACGGCTCTCGTCGTTGTCGAGCACGAGGTCCTCGAGGCTCTCCGGAGCGTCGCTGTCGGTGATCTCGCGTGAGCCGAGGACCTCCACCTCTGTGGGGTGGTCGAGCTTCTCCCCCTCGACGAGCTCATCGACGATGTCCTGGGCGAAGATCTCCGCCCAGGGCCGGTCGGGATCGGAGGCGTCGCCGAAGGTGTCGTGGAACCGGTCTCGGAACCAGTCCTCGACGTCCTCGACCCTGTCCTTGAACCATTTCTCGACGTCCCCGGCCCGGTCCCGGAGCCAATCCCCGGCGTCCTCAGCCCGGTCCCGGAGCCAGTCCCCGGCATCCTCGAAGAGGTTCGCCAGGGGGTCCCCCGTCTCCTCTCCCGAGACTCTGTCCTGCTCGTCGGCTTCGCCGCGCAGTGCTCCAGCTTGCTCGGTCAGGAGCATCTCGAGGCGCGCCAGACCGGGCGCAGCGTGGTTCGTCCAGGTCGAGAGGAAGTCGTCGCGGTCAGGGCCGGTCCAGGACGTGCCCTGGACGATGCCGTCCAGGCGCTGCTGCAGGCTGCTGACCTGCTCGGCGCCGTTCGCACAGCGGTCCGCCTGTGCGCGGACCTCCTCGGGGACCATGCCGTAGAAGGTCATGCCACTATCTCCGTGCCGGACGCCAGTCCGGCGCCCTCCTCCAGAAGGGGCAGGACGGTGGCGAGCACGTCACCATCGGCGACCTGATGGAGGTCGTCGCTGAATCCGGTGTCGCCGTCGGCGCTGTACAGGCCGTGGACGCCCGCATTCCAACGACGCAGCAGGTGGAATCGCAGCATCGGAGCGTGCGTGCTCGGTGGGACGTGCATGCAGATATCGAAGGTGGCCCTGTCGCGGTCGCTCAGGAGGGCGTCGCGCAGCGGCTCGCTGAGATCGGTCTGTGCGGCGATGGCCGCATGTGCCGGTGTCCCTTCGGCGATGCGCGCGGCGATCGACCGCCGCTGCTCGAGCGTGATGGTGAGGGCGTTGTGCGGGCCTCGCGTCGTCATCTGTGGTGCGGCGGACAGTCGTGAAGAGGAGGAGAGCAGCGTGAGCACCAGGTGGGGGATCACGTCGGTGGGGGCATCCCACCATTCGTACGGGCCGTCCCCGATCCGGGTCAGCGCGATCGCGCCGTCGGCATCCAGGACGATGCGGAGCTCTTCCGTCTCTTCCGGGGTCGTGGCGGTGAGCACCGTGACCACGGGGGCGATCAGAGCACGCTGGGCGAGCCGTTGCTCCCCGGGGGCCAGGTCGGGTCGCCCCAGCGCGGCACCGTCGAGCTGGGGCAGCCAGGTGGGATTGATCCGCCGTGGTTCGCGCAGTCGGGCGAAGGCGGCGCTGAGCGCCGGTTCGAGGTGGGAGCGAAAACGTGTCATGAAGGTCCCCTGAGCTCATAGTGCACGCCGACGTCGATGCCGTCACGCTATCCAGGAGGGCCTGCTCTGCGCGATGGGGAGAAGTGCCCACCTCGGCGGATTGCCGCACCCCCGATCGCGCTCTCCGGCCCCGCGGCCGGGTCCAGCAGCGCAGCGGCCCCAGACCGGTCTGATCCGGTCTGGGGCCGCTCGAGGACGGAGGCAGTCTCAGGCGCGGGTCACGGATACCGTGACAGTTCCGCCGGAGACCTTCTCGCTCGCTGCGTGCGCACCCTCGGCCGGTCCGGCCGGCACAGAGACCTCGACCGCGAGCACCTCGCCGGCGACCAGCTCCCGATGCACGGCGACGGCAGCGGTCACGGACTCGTCGCCGTCCACGGTCAGTCGGATCCGGTCCGAGACGTCGAAGCCTGCCTCGCGGCGAGCCGACTGGATCGCGCGCACCACGTCCCGGGCCACGCCCTCGGCCTCGAGCTCAGCGGTCACCCGGGTATCGAGCGCGACGAAGTCCCCGCCTCGCAGCACGCCGACGGCCCGGCCCTCCATCGCCGCGGACTCGCCCGCGACCAGGTCGAGCGTGTACTCGCCCTCGGCGAGCTCGATGCCGCCGGAGATGACCACGCCGTTCTCGTCAGCGGACCAGTCACCGGACTTGGAGCCCTTGATGACCGTCTGCACCTGCTTGCCCAGGCGCGGGCCGGCGGCGCGGGCATTGACGCTGAGCCGCTGCTCGACGCCCATCCCCTGCGCCTCCTCGCTCGCGACGTCCAGCAGGCGCACGGCCTTGACGTTGAGTTCGTCGGCGATGATCCCCGAGAACGCCTCCAGCGTGCTCGGGGCGTGGTGGACCACGGTGAGCTCGGCGAGCGGCAGCCGCGCCCGCAGCTGCCCCTTCTTGCGCAGGGAGTTGCCCACGCTCGCGATCGCGCGCACATCGTCCATCTGTGCCACCAGCTCCGCGTCACGGGGGAACAGGTCCGCATCGGGCCAGTCGGTCAGATGCACGGAGCGCCCGCCGGTGAGCTGCTTCCAGATCTCCTCGGTGACCATCGGCAGCAGCGGGGCCGCCACCTGGCAGAGGGTCGACAGGCACGTGGAGAGCACGTCGATCGCCTGTTCGTCGCCCTCCCAGAAACGGTCGCGGGAGCGGCGCACGTACCAGTTGGTGAGCATGTCCAGGTAGTCCTGGACCAGCTCGGCGGCGTCCGCGATCGCGAGCGCGGTCATCGCCTCCTTCACCTCGCGCACGAGGTCGCCGGTGCGGGCCAGCAGGTAGCGGTCCATGACATCGCTGGAGTCGTAGCGGGTCTTCCCGAGGTAGCCCGTCGGCTTCCCGGCCGCGTCCTTCTGGCCCGCAGCATTGGCGTACAGCCCCAGGAAGTACCAGACGTTCCACAGCGGCAGCACCACGTGGCGGGTGGCGTCGCGGATCTTCGGCTCGTCGACCACGAGGTTCCCGCCGCGCAGGATCGGGGAGCTCATGAGGAACCAGCGCATCGCGTCGGCTCCGTACTTGTCGAACATCTCGCGCACGTCGGGATAGTTGCGCAGCGACTTGGACATCTTCTGTCCGTCCTCGCCGAGCACGATGCCGTGGCAGATCACCGAGGTGAAGGCGGGCCGGTCGAACAGTGCGGTGGAGAGCACGTGCATGACGTAGAACCAGCCGCGGGTCTGCCCGATGTACTCCACGATGAAGTCCGCGGGGTTGTGGGACTCGAACCGCTCGGTGTTCTCGAAGGGGTAGTGCATCTGCGCGAACGGCATCGAGCCGGAGTCGAACCAGACGTCGAAGATCTCCTCGACGCGGCGCATGGTGGACTGCCCGGTGGGGTCGTCGGGGTTCGGGCGCGTGAGCTCGTCGATGTACGGACGGTGCAGGTCCACCTCGCCGAGCTCGTTGCGCGGCAGGGTGCCGAAGGCCTCCTCGATCTCGGCGAGGGACCCATACACGTCGATCCGGGGATGGTTCGGATCGTCGCTCTTCCAGATCGGCAGCGGGGTGCCCCAGTAGCGGTTGCGGGAGATCGCCCAGTCTCGGGCGCCCTCGAGCCAGCGGCCGAACTGGCCGTGCTTGACGTTGCCGGGCACCCAGTCGATCTGCTCGTTCAGCTCGAGCATGCGCTCGCGCTGGTCGGCGACCTTCACGTACCAGGAGGAGACGGCCTTGTAGATCAGGGGAGTCCGGCAGCGCCAGCAGTGCGGGTAGGAGTGCACGTAGCTGGCCTCGCGCATGAGTCGCCCGGCCTGCTGGAGATTGCGGATGATCGGGCGGTTCGCCTCGAACACCTGCACCCCGGCGATCTCGTCCAGCTCCGTGCCGGCGAAATAGTCCAGGAACTGGGCGCCCTCGTCCACCGAGACGATCACGGGGATGCCGTACTCGGCGTTGACCTGCTGGTCGATCTCACCGTAGGCGGTGGCCTGGTGGACCACGCCGGTGCCGTCATCGGTGGAGACGTAGTCCGCGACGGTGACGATCCACGCGTTCTCGGTGCCCCACTTCGCCCGGTCCTCCGAATAGACGGTCCACAGCGGCTGGTAGGCGACGTGCTCGAGCTCGGAGCCGGCGTACACGCGCTCCTCGCAGGCGGCGAGCGCCTCCTCGGCGCTCTCGTAGCCGAGCTCCTTGGTGTAGGAGCCGAGCAGCGCGGTGGCCATGAGGTAGCGGCCTGCACCTGCGGCGGTGCCGTCGGCGGCGCCGAGCGGACCGGCGGGGACCACCGAGTACTGGAGCTCGGGACCGACGGCGAGGGAGAAGTTGGTGGGCAGGGTCCAGGGGGTGGTGGTCCAGGCCAGTGCCTTCACGCTGTCCAGGCCGAGCTGCTCGGCCTTCTCCCCGGAGAACGGGAAGGTGACCGTCACGGTCTGATCCTGGCGCTCCTGGTAGACGTCGTCATCCATGCGCAGCTCGTGCGCGGACAGCGGGGTCTGGTCCTTCCAGCAGTAAGGCAGCACGTAGTAGCCCTCATACGCCCGCCCCTTGTCGTACAGGGTCTTGAACGCCCACAGCACCGACTCCATGAAGGTGACGTCGAGGGTCTTGTAGTCGTTCTCGAAGTCGACCCAGCGGGCCTGGCGGGTGACGTAGTCCTCCCACTCCTTGGTGTACTTCAGCACCGAGGCGCGGGCGGCGTTGTTGAACTCCTGGACGCCCATCTCCTCGATCTCGGACTTCTCGGTCATCCCGAGCTCCCGCATCGCCTCGAGCTCGGCGGGCAGGCCGTGGGTGTCCCAGCCGAAGCGGCGGTCCACCTTGTTCCCGCACATGGTGCGGAAGCGCGGGATGACGTCCTTGACGAAGCCGGTGAGCAGGTGGCCGTAGTGCGGCAGGCCGTTGGCGAAGGGAGGACCGTCGTAGAAGACGAACTCCTCGGCACCCTCGCGCCGGGCGATCGAAGCACGGAAGGTGTCGTCCTGCCGCCAGAACTCCTGGATGGCGTTCTCGAGCGAGGGCAGGTTCGGTGAGGGGACGAGCGGGTCTCCGCTGACCGGGTAGACCATGGGACGGACCTCCGAGGCAGAACAAGGGTGAGAGCTGGGACAACACGCAGTCCGAGGACGCTTCCCGGCGCAGGGCCGGTGGCGCGGTACCACCTCGGTTGACGTCCGCTGCATCGCCGGTGGCGATCCAGGGGCCTCCCCTTGTTCCTCAGCTGTGACGGGCTGGTCCCGGCGGGTTCTACTAGGCCCGTGCCCGCGAACGGACAATGGGCGGTTCTTCCCGCGGCTCGCCGGTGATGGCCGGGTCGATGCCGATGGCGGTCAGTGTACGCGGCGGCCCGAGGACGGTCACGCGGCCGGGCGGGGAAGAGACGCGCGGAACAGCCCGGCTCCCCCTCCCTCGTCCCTTCCTTACGTGTCCCCTCCTTGCGCATCCCATTCGCGTCCCAGCAGATCCGGGTGAGATGCACAGCACCTGCCCAGCCGCGGGACGTCGAATACAGGCAGCGGCTCGACCTGCCGCTCCCCCATCGAGGAGGTCGCATGGATGAGGACACCGGTGCCCAGGATGCCGGCCCACGGCGCAGCCGGGCCACGGCGAGCGCCTCGGCACTCGGCGCGGCGGCCCTGCTCGTGCTCAGCTTCGGTCCGTCGGCGCTCGCGCTGACACCTTCCGTCCCGGGCACGCCGAGCGTGCGGGCCGCGATCTCGGCTCCTGTGTCTGTCGCTCCCGCGCCGATGACGGCGAGTCCCGGGAGCCTTCGTGAAACGGCCGACGCGGACGACGGCTCCCTCAGGTGAGCTGCCGCTGATGTCCCTCTGGGCTCTGCAACGCGCTGGGCGAGGCGCTGGGTGAGGAGGCAAGACTCACCTCGTGGAGGAGGCGAGGTCATGGAAGACTGAGAGCTCCACGATCCCGCCCCGCGTCACGGGGTGGTCGACGCAGAAGGAGCGAGGATGTCGCTGTTCGGAGAGCCCTTCACCGCCAAGTGCCTGAAGTCGGGCGTCACGCTCGAGATCGGCGAGGGTCAATCCCTCCTCCAGGCGCTGCTTGACGCTGACATCCCGATGGACTACTCGTGCGAGGGCGGCGTGTGCGGCACCTGCGTGGTGCCGCTGGTCTCCGGCGAGGTCGAGCACCTGGACGAGTTCCTGATGGACGACGAGCACGCGGACCAGATGATCACCTGCGTATCCCGCGGCGAGGGCGAGATCGAGATCGACATCTGAGGACGTCCCTCAGGATCCCTCTGACCGGGATCTCGCTGATCGGATCGGGATCTCCGTGATCGGAGTGCGTCAGAGCCGGGGACCAGCCACGACCCAGGCCACGCCCACCAGCATCATCAGCGCCGTCGCGGCACCGACCGCGAACGGCAGCGCGATGCTGGGGCCGGTGACCAGCAGGAGCAGCATTCCGGCAGCGGCGACGGCGAGCAGCAGAGCGAACAGCAGCGGCCTGCCCATGGCGGGCTTGGCCCCGGATCGTGCCTGCTCGACATGGCCGAGATGCGTCGTCGTCATCAGGGGGACCTCTCTGCTCGGATGCTCGAGAGGCCGCCGTCCGGTGGGGGTGCGGCGCCTCTCCATGGAGAGATCCTCCCCCGGGCGGCAGGTCTCCCACATCCTGCGCAGGGTGGAGATGTCCCTCCCCCTTTGGTCGTAGACCGGCACATCGGGTCGTAGACCGGCTCAGCTGGCCGTGGACCGGCTCAGCTGGCCGCGGACCGGCTCAGCTCCGCAGCGGCGGGGCCGGGTCCTCGGCATCGTCACTCGCCGCCCACGGCTGCAAAGCCTCGCCGTCCCCTGGTCCGGGCGCGGCGCTGTCCCGTCGGGCGTCCTGGATCGCGAGCTGCGCGAAGATCCCGCCTCGCGTCACCAGCTCCTCGTAGGTGCCGCGCTCGAGGATGCGGCCGTGCTGCATCACGATGATCTGATCGGCGTGCCGGATGGTGGAGAGCCGGTGGGCGATCGAGACGGTGGTGCGGCCACGGGCGGCGGCGTCGAGCGCACCGGACATCGCACGCTCGGTGGCGACGTCCAGCGCGGAGGTCGCCTCGTCGAGCAGCAGTACCGGCGGGTCCCGCAGGATCGTGCGCGCAAGCGCCAGACGCTGCTTCTCCCCGCCGGAGAACCGGTAACCGCGCTCCCCCACCACGGTGTCGTAGCCCTGCGGCAGAGACTCGATGTGGTCGTGGATCTGCGCGATCCGGCAGGCCTTCCGCAGCTCCTCATCGCTCGCCTCCGGCCGGGCGAAGCGCAGGTTGTCGGCGATCGAGGCGTGCAGCAGATAGGTCTCCTGGGTGACCACACCGATGCTCGCCGCGAGCGAATCCATGGTGATCTCCCGCAGGTCGTGACCATCCAGGGTGATCCGGCCGGAGCTGGGCTCATAGAGCCGCGCCATCAGGTAACCGGTGCTGGTCTTGCCCGAGCCGGTGGCCCCCACCAGCGCGGTGTGCTTCCCGGCCGGAACCACCAGGTCGATGCCGTGCAGCGCCGGCGCCTCCGCGCCCGGATAGGTGAAGGTGACGTCCTCGAAGCGGATCTCTCCGCGCACGGTTACCGGGTCCAGCGCCAGGGCCTCCGGCGCGTCGCTGATGAGGATCGGAGCGTCGAGGTACTCGAACACCCTCGCGAACAGCGCCAGGGAGCTGTTGACCTGGGTCGCGACGCGCAGCAGCCCGTTGATCTGGGGGAACAGGCCGGATTGCAGGGCGATGAAGGCGACCAGAGTGCCGATGGTGACGCCCTGGCCCTCGGGGTCGCCGAAGAGCAGGTGGCCGCCGAGCAGGTAGGTCAGGGCCGGGAACAGCGCCATCAGGGTCGTGAAGACGGCCATGTGCCAGCGGCCGGCCATCTCGGAGCGGACCTCGAGGTCCGCGAGCTCCCGCGAGTCGGTGGCAAAGGCCTGGCTGAGCGCCTGCGTGCGCCCCATGGTGACCCCCAGCAGGATGCCGGAGACGGACAGGGACTCCTGGATCCCGGCGGAGAGGTCCGCCGCCTTCTCCTGGCGGGTCTTCACGATCGCTCGTCTGCGGCGGCCCACCCGGCGGTTCATCCACACCGCGAAGGGCAATGCGATGAGGGAGAAAAGGGTCAGCCGCCAGTCCAGGGCGAACATCGCCACCAGCGCCATCGCCACCCCCGCCCCGGAGGAGACGATCTGGGTCATCACGGAGGTGACCACGGCCTGCATGGAGCCGATGTCGGAGAAGATCCGCGATTGGATCTCTCCGGTGCGGGTGCGGGTGAAGAATCCCAGCCCCATCCGCTGCAGGTGGGAGAAGACAGAGACCCGCAGGTCGTGCATCACGGACTGGCCCACCCGGGTGGAGAGCATCGACTGGGTGACCCCGAGCGCGCTCGAGATCACCGTCACCGCGATCAGCCCGCCGACGGACCATGCCAGCACGTCGGCGCGCTGCTCAGGCAGGGCGACATCCACGATCTCGCGGATCAGGAACGGGGAGACCACCCCAACGGCGGCACCGATCACGATCAGTGCCAGCACCCCCGTGAGGATCCCGCGATACGGGCGGAACAGGGACAGCACCCGTCGCAGGTCGGGGCGCTGGCCGGGGGCGAGCTTGAGGTCGTCGCGCATCCGGCCGCCCCCGCCGCCCATCCCTCCGCCGGGGCCGCCCATCCCGCCGTGGACCATCAGACTCCCTGGTGGCGGGCGACGCGGTGGGCGGCCGCCTGCGCGAGGGGACGGACGGTCACCAGATCGAGGTTCACGTGATGCGGGGCATTGAGCGCATAGGAGATGACGTCCGCGCAGTCCTCCGCGGTCAGCGGCTGCTCGACTCCGTCGTAGACGGCGTCGGCCGCGTCCTGGTCGCCGAGGCGGGTGAGGGAGAACTCCTCGGTGCGGACCATTCCGGGGGCGATCTCGATGACGCGGATCCTCTCCCCGTTCAGCTCGAGGCGCAGGGCGTTGGCGAGCATGTGCTCCCCGGCCTTGGCGGCGTTGTAGCCGGAACCGCCGGGGTAGGCCTCGTGACCGGCCACCGAGGTGACGAACAGCAGGTCTCCACGGCCGCTCTCCCGCAGTGCCGGCAGCAGGGCGCGGGTGACCCGCACCGTGCCCAGCACGTTGATGTCGTACATGCGCTGCCACTTCTCGAGGTCCGCCTCGGCGGCGGTCTCGACGCCGAGGGCGCCGCCGGCCACATGCACCACGGCGTTCAGGGAGCCGCCGAACAGCTCGGCGGCCCTTTCGACCAGGCGCTGGACGGAGTCATCGGAGGTGATGTCGACGGCGAGCACCTCGCAGCCGGTCTGCTCGGCGAGCTCGCGCAGCCGGTCCTCGCGGCGCGCGACAGCGAGCACGCGCCAGCCCTCGGCCACCAGGCGCACGGCGGTGGCGCGGCCGATGCCGGAGGAGGCGCCGGTGACGACGGCGGTCAGACGGGTGGGGTCGTTGCCAGCAGTTTTCGCAGCATTCATGGAGGTCGTAGAGGTCATGGCCCCAGCGTACGCGGAGCCCGACGCTCTCATCCGGCGGTCCGGCCTGCAGGTCACCAGCCGATCTCGAGGCAGCCGTGGTGGTCGGTCGGCTCGGTCTGGACGGTCGCATGGGCGATGTCGTGCGTGGTGCTGAGCAGCTCCTGGGCGGCGTCGAGGACCGGGTGCGGATCAGCTCCGGGCGCGGTCACCAGATGGACGGTGGCGACCTCCATCCCGGAGGTGAGGGTCCACAGGTGCAGGTCGTGGACATCGGCGACCCCGTCGAGGGCCCGCAGATCGTCCTCCACCTGCTGGGGGTCGATGTCTGCGGGTGCGGCCTGGCCCAGCACGGTGAGCACCTCGCGGGCCAGCAGCACGGCACGCACCGCGATGAACGCCCCGATCGCGAGCGCGACGATCGTGTCGATGAGGCTCGCTCCGGTCAGACGGATCAGCACCGCTGCGACGATCACCCCGACCGAGCCGAGGGTGTCGGCCAGGACCTCGAGATAGGCACCCTTGACGTTGAGGCTCTCCTTCGCCCCGCCGTGCAGCATCAGCAGCACCACCAGGTTCACGACCAGGCCGAGCCCGCCGACGATCAGCATCGGCGTGGTGTCGACGTGGACCTCGGCACCCAGCCGGCTGATCCCGCTGATCGTCACGAGGGCGGCGACGACCAGCATGATCAGGACCGCCAGCAGGGCGGCGAAGGTCTCAAGGCGGTAGTTGCCGAAGGTGCGCCGGCCATCACGAGAGGGACGCGCAGCGAACACCGTCGCGGCGAGCGCCGCGGACAGGGTGACCACGTCCGCAGCCATGTGCCCGGCGTCCGAGAGCAGCGCGAGGGAGCCCGAGAGCAGCCCGGCCGCCAGCTCGACGACGAAGAACCCGCCGATCAGCACCACCGCGACGATCAGCCGCCAGCGGTGCGCGGCCCCGGCGTGGCCGGTGGCGCCGCCCCCGTGGGAATGGCTCATGAGACTGCCTGCTCGACCGGCTCGTGGGGCGAGCCCGCACGCTCCTGCGGCGCGTCCACGGTGCGCCTCTCGGGATGCTGGAGCTCGCTGTGCTCGGTGTGGGTGAGGGCGACCTCGAGCAGCATCCGCACGTGCGGGTCGTCCAGACGGTAGAAGGCGCGCCGCCCCTCCCGACGCACGCGGACGATGCGGTGGGCGCGCAGCAGCTGCAGCGCATGCGAGACCGCGGAATCCGACTGCCCGGTGAGGGTCGACAGCTCCCCCACGCTCACCTCGCCCCCGCGCAGCGCGAACAGCAGGCGCAGGCGGCTGGGATCCCCCAGCAGGGAGAAGACGTCGGCGAGGTCGGCGATCTCGGCGGACCGCACCTCAACATCTGAACGATTGCTCATATGTTCAGTATGGCAGATGCTTCAGGTGCGAGCGGCTGACGAACAGAAGCGGGCCCGCCCGCACCTCGCAGGGTGCTGACGGGCCCGCTTTCACGACGGCCGAGCTCACTCGACAGCTCAGACGCCGTGCACCTGCGGATGGTGCTGCGCGGTCATGTCGCCGCTGATGCGTCCCTTGGAGAACCTGGTCATGAGCGCCGCGATCGCGCCGTCCCCGGTGACGTTCGTGGCGGTGCCGAAGGAGTCGATCGCGATGTACGCGGCGATCATGAGGCCCACGGCAGCCTCACCGAAGCCGAGGAACGAGGCGAGCACACCGGCGGCGGCCATGATCGCGCCACCGGGCACGCCCGGCGCCGCGATCATCACCACGCCCAGCATGAACACGAAGCCCACCAGGGCGCCGATGTTCAGCGGCATTCCGGTGACGATCATGATCGCGACGGCGAAGGTGGTGATCTTCAGCGTCGAGCCGGCGAGGTGGATCGTGGCGCACAGCGGGATCACGAAGTCGGCGATCGCGTCGGGGATGCCGTTGCGCTTGGTGCACTCGGTGGTCACCGGGATGGTCGCGGCCGAGGAGCTGGTGCCGAGCGCCGTCATGTAGGCGGGCAGCATCGTCCACAGCATCTTCAGGGGATTGCGGCCCATCGCCCAGCCGGCCGCGGCGTACTGCGCGAGCAGCACCACCACGGTCATCCCGAAGAACAGCAGGATCACGGTGAGGAAAGTGCCGATCACGGTCCAGATCTGGCCGTTCATGGTCAGCCCCAGGAACATGCCGAAGATGTAGAGCGGCAGCAGCGGGATGATGATCGCCTCGATGATGCGCACCACGATCGTGCGCAGCTGCACGAAGGACTCCTGCAGCGCACCCTTCTTCACGAGCGTGAGCCCGATGCCGAGGCAGAACGAGAGGACCAGCGCGGTCATCACGCCGAACACCGGCGGGATCTCGATCTCGAAGAAGGCCGCGATCGCGGAGTCCTCGGGGTTCTCGAGGGAGTCGATGCGCGCCCCGCCCAGCATCCGCGGCAGCAGGAACAGGGAGAGCGCCAGCGCGAACAGCCCGCACAGGATGGAGGAGAGGTAGGCGATCCCGGCGGTCGCGGCGAGCATCTTCCCGGCCCCGTGGCCGAGCTCCGCGATCGCCGGCGTCACCAGGCCCACGATGATCAACGGGATGAGGAACCCGAGGAACCCGGAGAAGACCCCGTTGAAGGTGGTGAAGATGCGGGCGAGCGCCTCGGGCATCACGAGGCCCAGCAGGATCCCCAGCACGATCGCGAGGAGGATCCGGGGAAGCAGTCCGAAGCGCTTCCGACGAGGTGCGCGCGCGGAGGGGTCGACGGCGGTGTCGGAGGGAGCGTCGGAGGAGGCGTCGGAGTAGGTGTGCATGGGCCGGCTCTCACAGGGGTCGGGTGGGGACCGGAACAGCGTAGACCCGGGCGGTGCGCACGCCGGCTGCGCCCTCGACCCGATCGCTCGCCACCCGGAGGGACAGCGCGGCCCGGCCCAGGTGGACACGGATTCCACGTTCACCTTGTGGCACCTCCCACAGCTCGCTAGGCTCGCGCGAGTGCCCACGTACTGGACGATCGCCGCTGCGGCCTTCCGCCAGTACTCGACCTACCGTCTGGCAACGGCCGCCGGGGTATTCACCAACTCGATCTTCGGCCTGATCCGCGCCTCGATCCTGTTCGCCGCGATCACCACCGCCGGCGGCGAGCTCAGCGGGTACACCATCGCCCAGGCGGCGACCTACGTCTGGCTCGGACAGGCGCTGCTGGCCCCTATCGAGGCCTTCGGCACCCGTGAGGTCTCCCAGCGCGTCCACCAGGGGGATGTGGCGATAGACCTGCTGCGCCCCACTTCCTTCCTGGGCCTCTATTACGCGCAGAAGCTGGGACGTGCCGCTTTCCTGCTGCTCGGCCGCGGCGTGCCGCCGCTGCTGATCGGCGCGCTGCTCACCGGCCTCGCGCTGCCGGAGGATCCGCTGTCCTACCTGCTCGGCGCGCTCTCCCTGCTGCTGGCGATCACGGTCGCATTCCTCGCGGACATGCTGGTGAACCTCGCCGCCTTCTGGCTGCTCGAGACTCGCGGTCTGACCGTGGTCTACACCGCGGTGATGAATCTGCTCTCCGGCTTCCTGATCCCGATCGTGTGGTTTCCGGACTGGTTGCTCACGATCGCCCGCGCCACGCCCTTCCCCTCGATGATCCAGACCCCGATCGACACCCTCTCCGGCCGGGTGTCCCCGCTGGAGGCGCTGCCGTTGCTGGGGACCCAGCTGGGCTGGATCGCGGTGCTCACCGCCGCGGCTCTGGCGATGCTGCACGCCGGGGTGCGGAGCGTGGAGGTGCAGGGTGGTTGAGCAGCCCCGTCCCTCGCCTGCGGATCGTGCCGCCCGGGCGGCCCGCCCCGATCCCCTGGACCGCCCCGTCTCCACAGCCCGGATGGTCCGCACCCTGTACGGCTCCCGGATCCGCTCACAGGCGACCTTCCGCACCAGCTTCCTCACCGACCTCCTGGGGCAGGTGCTGATCGTGGGCACCGAGTTCCTCGAGCTGTGGGTGATCCTCTCGCAGGTGAGCACGCTCGGCGGGATGACGCTCACGCAGGTCGCCGTGGTCTATGGACTCGGCGCCCTCGCCTTCGGGATCGGGGACATCCTCTTCGGGGAGATCGACGGGCTCTCCACCCAGATCAGGTCCGGAAAGCTCGAGACCCTGCTGATCCGCCCCGTTCCGGTGCTGCTGCAGATCTCGAGCCTGGATCTCTCGCTGCGCCGCATCGGCCGGATCGTGGTGGGCCTGGCGATGTACGTCACCGCCCTGGTGCTCGCCGGCTTCCAGCCGACGGGGGCCACGCTGCTGCTGGCCGTGCTCGCACCGCTCGCCGGCGCGTTGCTCTTCGGCGCCCTGTTCACGGTGGCCGGCGCCCTGCAGTTCTGGCTGGTCGACGGCCGCGAGTTCGCCAACGCCTTCACCTACGGCGGCAACTACGTCGCCACCACCCCCGGCGCCGTCTTCGCACTGCCGATGCGCGCCTTCTTCACCTTCGTCATCCCGGCGACGCTGATCGCCTACGCCCCCACCCTCGCGCTGCTGGACCTGCCCGGCCCGGCCCTGATCCCCGCCTGGGCCGGGTGGCTGGGCCTGCCGGCCACGGTCCTGGCCTGGATCGTCGCCGGTCTGCTCTGGCGCGCGGGAGTCCGCAGATACACAGGAGCCGGTGGATGAGCACCCCTGAACCGTCACCGCAGTCCCCCGCCGTGGAGCTCGCGGGGCTGCGTCGCGACTACCTTGTCCGCACTCCCGTCGCCGGCTCCCGGCGGCGACGACGGCAGCTGGTGCGCGCGGTGGACGACGTCACCCTGCGCATCGACCGTGGTGAGACGGTCGGGTTCGTGGGTGCCAACGGCGCGGGGAAGTCCACCACCATCAAGATGATGACCGGGATCCTGCAGCCCACCGCCGGCACGGTCCGGGTGCTGGGCCGCGACCCGGTGCCCGAGCGCCGTCACCTCGCCCGCGACATCGGGGTGGTCTTCGGCCAGCGATCCCAGCTGTGGTGGGACCTGCCGCTGCGGGACAGCTACCGGATCCTGGGGGCGATGCACCGGCTCACCGACCGTGGCCGCGAGCAGCGCCTGGGGCGTCTGGTGGAAGGGCTCGACCTCGGCGGGTTCCTGGACCGCCCGGTGCGGCAGCTGTCGCTCGGGCAGCGGATGCGCGGCGAGGTGGCGGCAGCGCTGCTGCACTCGCCCGAGCTGGTGGTGCTCGATGAGCCGACGATCGGGCTGGACATGGTCTCCAAGGAGGGGCTGCGCCGCTTCCTGCGCGAGGACCGCGCCGAGCGCGGCACCACCCTGTTCCTCACCACTCACGACATGGGGGACGTGGAGCGGTTGTGCGACCGGATCGTCGTGGTGAACTCGGGCACCGTCGCGTACGACGGGGCGCTGGCCTCCTTCCGTGCGCGCCTCGGTGCTCCCCGCGAGCTGATCGTGGATCTCGAGGAGCCCCTCGCCGCGCTCACCCTCCCGACCGCCGCGAGCACCCTCGCGGTGGAGGCCGACGGGATCCGCCACCGGATCGCGTTCTCGGGCGCCGAGCTGACGGTCCCGGCGCTGCTCACCGCGATCGGTGCCCAGGCCCAGGTGCGGGACCTGTCGCTGACCGAACCGGCGATCGAGGACCTGGTGCGGCAGATCTACGCCCGCGACGGGAGGCTCTGACCCGGGACACGCCTAGACCCTCCACCTGCGACGATGCACACTGTAGGAGGAGGATAATGGCCCACCACCACAGCCCGGACCGCCTGTGCCCGCCCTGGAGAAGGAGGATCATGGCCCGCTCGTACGCCACCGTCGGACAGATGCTCACCTATGCCGTGGATCGCTCCGCGCTCTCCCCCGATCTGGAGTCCTCGGCGGAGCGCCATGTGCGGGTCGAGGTGATCCTGCGGCACATGCTCGAGTTCGTGCTGATGTCCCCTCGCAGTCGGGACGCGTTCCTGCGCACGATCGCCCGCACCGAGCACACCACCGGCTCGATCGCCGCCGCCCCACGGCTGCGGAAGACCTCCCCCGATCTGCTCGCCGAGCTGCTGCCCACCGCAGGGGAAACCGACGACGGCGCCCGTCTGGGCATCGCTCTGCGCGTCGGCGGCCCGTTCTCCACCACCCGGCTGAGGGAGATGCGAGCGGCGCTCGGCCCCTCACCCCAGCACCTGCTGGTCGCGATCGCCCGACACACCGACCGCGCCGAACTCGACGGCGAAGTCCCCGACGGGGTCGTCGCCACCAGCTGGGCCCGAGTGGCCAGGCGGATGCCGAAGGCCGATCCCGGCCACGCCCACCTGTGGGAGACCCTCGGCGAGGTGGGTGAGAACGCCGGGCGGCCCGTCGTGCAGTTCCCCGTCGATGCGAAGAAGCTGCTGACGAAGACCTCCACCGCCCGCGAGTTCCGCGCCCACCTGGACGTGCTCCACCTAGCCAGCCGCACCCTGCTCGGCACGAGCCCGCACTTCTCGACCCGTCGCGGCCAGACCGGCGCCCACCTCCAGGCGGGTGTGGGACGGCATCGCACGGGCCTCGAGTTCGGAGAGGTCGAGCAGGGCACCCCGGTGCACTTCCTGCGCACGGGCGAGGACCCCGTCCCGCTGGGCATCGGCCGGATCGAGACCGACGAGGAGCGGGAGGCTGTCACGCAGCGCCTGGCGATGTTCTCCCGTCGCACCGCGTGGCGCACGGAGGCGGGGAGCCCGCCTGTCTCCGCTGAGCTGATAGGCGCGCCCGCGTCCCCCGAGCTGGAGGGAGCGCGGCTGCTGCTGTGGGCGCTGTTCAATCCCATGCTGCTGCGCGACCGCGGCTTCGAGCCGGCAGCCGCCAAGCGCCAGCCGGCACTGACCGCGACGTCGATGGGGATGCGGCTGCTGCACAGGGGGGACGAGTCCGGCACCGAGTACCGCCTGTGGGTGGGCGGGGAGCGCGAGTGGAAGAACCTCATCC
This sequence comes from Brachybacterium sp. AOP24-D1-21, assembly GCF_052378665.1. Lineage (NCBI taxonomy): Bacteria > Bacillati > Actinomycetota > Actinomycetes > Micrococcales > Dermabacteraceae > Brachybacterium > Brachybacterium sp. AOP24-D1-21. Next base: position 2,913,074 of record NZ_JBQSXX010000001.1, on the reverse strand, counting down.
CCCGCGTCACTCGTGAGGAGACCTCACGGCGCCCCGCCGAGACCTACGCGATCGCGCCGCGCAAGAGCCAGTCCACCGCGGATTTCGTCTGGGAGGTCCACCGCGCTCTGCGGTCGCTGACGATCCACTGAGGGACAATGGCAGGCATGGAAGAGCGCAACGACAGCACGGTGATGAACGGCCAGTACAAGGTGCGCGGCGGCAAGCTGGTCTCGGTGGACGTCACCGTCGCGGGCGGCCGGATCGCGACCGCCCACGTCTTCGGGGACTTCTTCCTCGAGCCGGATGATGCCCTCGAGGATCTCAACGCCGCGCTGGAGGGGATGCCCACCGACGCGACCGCCGCCGAGCTCGGCGCGGCGCTCACCACCCGGCTCGAGACCCGCCCGGACCCGGTGCAGATGATCGGCTTCTCCGTCGAGGCGGTCGCGATCGCGGTGCGCCGGGCGCTCGGACACGCGACCAGCTGGGACGACCTCACCTTCGACGTGATCGGCCCACAGGTGCTGCCGCCGGTGATGCACGTGGCGCTGGACGAGGTGCTGCCGAACGAGGTGATCGCCGGGCGTCGCAACCCTCACTTCCGGATCTGGGACTGGGACTCCCCGCTGGTGGTGATCGGCTCCTACCAGTCGCTGCGCAACGAGATCGACGCCGAGGGCGCAGCGAGGCATGGCATCGGGGTGGTGCGCCGCATCACCGGCGGCGGCGCGATGTTCATGGAGCAGGGCAACTGCATCACCTACTCGCTGGTGGTGCCCACCTCCCTGGTGGAGGGACTTAACTTCGAGCAGTCCTATGCCTATCTCGACGACTGGGTGATGGGCGCCCTCGCGGAGATCGGGGTGAAGGCTCATTACGTGCCGCTGAACGACATCGCCTCCGAGCAGGGCAAGATCGGCGGCGCCGCCCAGCGCCGCTTCGCGGGCGGGGTGCTGCTGCACCACGTGACGATGAGCTACGACATCGACGCGGACAAGATGAGCGAGGTGCTGCGGATCGGCCGCGAGAAGCTCTCCGACAAGGGCACCAAGAGCGCGAACAAGCGCGTGGACCCGATGCGCTCGCAGACGGGCCTGGCCCGTGAGCAGATCATCGCCGGGTTCCTGGACTTCTTCCGCGCCCGCTATGACACCGTCGACTCGGACTACACCGAGAATGAGCTCGCCAAGGCCCGCGAGCTGGTGGAGACGAAGTTCGGGACCGAGGAGTGGACCGCGCGGGTGCCGTGAGCGCTCGAGATGCGCGGTGAGGCTCAGCCACGCGGCGTGCTGAGCCCGAGCGCCGCGTGGTCCCCTCGGTACACCCCAGTGCGCAGCTCGATCTCGTACGCCTCGAGCTCGGGCATGCCGAGCGCACGGGCCGCCGCGATCTCGGCCTCGACGTCATAGGGCACCCGTACGAACTGGATCCCGAACGGTGCGTCCTTCCCGCCGTCCGGGTCGCCTTCGAGGATCGCGTAGGAGGGTGTCGGATCGTCGAGCTGATTGCCGACGCTGCCGACGTTCACCAGCGTCCCCTCCTTGCCGGAGCGCAGGAAGGGGTCATGGATGTCGCCGTAGACGACGACATCCGCGGGGCCGCCGTCCCCGGTGAACGGGGTGGGAGCGAACATCATCGCGAACTGCTCCGCACCGTGTTCGCGGTGCACCCGGGTGAACTCATCGACCGGCGAGGCGTGCAGCACCCGCACCCGTCTCCCGGAGAGCTCGAGGTCCAGGCTGCCGGGCAGGGCGAACAGCCACTGCCTGTCCTCCGCGGGAATCTCCTTCCGCCACCAGGCCTGGCCCTCGCTGCGCAGCTCGCCATCTCCGGCGACGAACACCTCCCAGTTCCCGCGCACGGTCGCCTCGCAGCGCTCTCGGGTCAGCGCCGAGCAGGCGGCGCCGCGGGGGCCCTTGCCCACTACATCGCCGAGGTTCAGGATCCGGGTGATGCCGCGCGCGGCGATGTCGGCGAGCACAGCGTCATAGGCGGTGAGGTTGCCGTGCACGTCGGAGACCACGGCGAGGCGTTCGAAGGACATCCCTCCACGGTACGGCCCGCCCCCGCTGCGCCCCGCCTCGTACGCGAGGGCGCTCACACTGTCGCCGCCTGCGTTGCACCCGAGCACAGACCTGGAACAATGTCCCCATGACCGACACTGCACCGCGCCCTGACACCGCCACGTCCATCCCCGATCGACCCTCCCTCGAGGGCCTCGAGGACAAGTGGGACGGCGTATGGAGCGAGCAGCAGCTCTACGCCTTCGACCCCGACACCACCCGCGACCAGGTCTTCAGCGTCGACACCCCGCCGCCCACGGCCTCGGGCTCGCTGCACGTGGGCCACGTGTTCGGCTACTCGCAGGCGGACATGATCGTGCGCTACCAGCGCATGCGCGGCAAGAACGTCTTCTACCCGCTGGGCTGGGACGACAACGGCCTGCCCACCGAGCGCCGGGCGCAGAACTACTTCGGCGTGCGCTGCGACCCCTCGCTGCCCTATGTGGAGGACTACACGCCCCCGCAGGAGGGCGGCGACAACAAGTCTTCCAAGCCCGGGAACCAGGTGCCCGTCTCGCGCCGCAACTTCATCGAGCTGTGCGAGCGCCTCACCGCGATCGACGAGAAGTCCTTCGAGGAAGTGTTCCGCACCCTCGGCCTCTCGGTGGACTGGAACTACAGCTACCAGACCATCAACGCGCACTCCCGCGCGACCTCCCAGCGTGCCTTCCTCGAGAACCTCGAGGCCGGTCAGGCGTACCAGTCCGAGGCCCCCACCATGTGGGACGTCACCTACCGCACCGCGGTGGCGCAGGCCGAGCAGGAGGACCGCGACCGCGACGGCGCCTACCACCGCCTCGGCTTCACCCGCACCGACGGCACCGGCGAGCAGGTCGTCATCGCGACCACCCGCCCCGAGCTGCTGCCCGCGTGCGTGGCTCTTGTGGCCCACCCGGACGATGAGCGCTACCAGGGGCTCTTCGGCAGCACCGTCACCTCTCCCCTGTTCGGGGTCGAGGTGCCCGTGCTGGCGCACCCCCTCGCCCAGCCCGACAAGGGCGCGGGCATCGCGATGATCTGCACCTTCGGCGACTCGAACGACGTCACCTGGTGGCGCGAGCTCGAGCTGCCCACCCGCTCCGTGATCGGCCGCGACGGCCGCTTCCTGACCGAGGCGCCGTGGATCACCACGCCCGAGGGCCAGGCGAACTACTCCGAGCTGGCGGGACTGACCGTGTTCAGCGCGCAGAAGCGCGTGGTGGAGATGGCGACCGAGTCCGGAGACCTCACCGGCGAGATCGAGAAGATCTCCCACCCGGTGAAGTTCTACGAGAACGGCGACAAGCCGCTGGAGTACGTCACCTCCCGCCAGTGGTACCTCACCAACGGAGGCCGTGATCAGTCCGAGGGCGGCCTGCGCGACGAGCTGATCGCCCGTGGCAAGGAGCTGACCTGGCACCCCACGTACATGGAGTCCCGCTACCGCAACTGGGTCGAGGGCCTGGCCGGTGACTGGCTGATCTCCCGCCAGCGCTTCTTCGGTGTGCCCTTCCCGATCTGGTACGCGGTGGGCGCCGATGGCGAGACGGACTACGACACCGTGCTCACTCCGTCGGTCCAGTCACTGCCGATCGATCCCACGATCGACGTGCCCGACGGCTTCGAGGAGTCCCAGCGCGGCGTGCCCGGCGGCTTCGTCGCCGACCCCGACATCCTCGACACCTGGGGCACGTCCTCGCTGACCCCGCAGCTCGCAGGTGGCTGGAACTCCGACCCGGAGCTCTTCTCCAAGGTGTACCCGATGGATCTGCGGCCCCAGGGCCACGACATCATCCGCACCTGGCTGTTCTCCACGATCGTGCGCTCCCACCTGCAGCAGGACTCGCTGCCCTGGAAGCACGCTTCGATCAACGGCTGGATCCTGGACCCGGACCGCAAGAAGATGTCCAAGTCCAAGGGCAACGTGGTCACCCCCATCGGTCTGCTCGAGCAGCACGGCTCCGATGGGGTGCGCTACTGGGCCGGTCGTGCCCGTCAGGGCGTGGACACCGCCTTCGACGAGGGGCAGATGAAGATCGGCCGACGCCTCGCGATCAAGATCCTCAACGCCTCGAAGTTCGCCCTCGGCTTCGGGGACGCCCCGGCCGATCCCGCCGGACGCCTCGCCGCAGATCCTGCCGTGGTGACCGATCCGCTGGACCGGGCGCTGCTCGCACAGCTGGCGGATGTCATCGAGCAGGCCACCGCCGCGAACGACGACATGGACTACGCCCGCGCGCTCGAGGTCATCGAGCCGTTCTTCTGGGCGTTCTGCGATGACTACATCGAGCTGGTCAAGGAGCGTGCCCACGGCAACTCCCCCGCCGGTGAGGCCGGGGCAGCTTCGGCCCGGGCCGCGCTCGCGATCACGCTCGAGGTGCTGCTGCGGCTGTTCGCCCCCGTGGTCGTGTTCGCGACCGAGGAGGTCTGGTCGTGGTGGCGGGGTGGCAGCGTGCACACCCAGGCCTGGCCCGAGGCCGCTCCCCTGCGGGAAGCGGCAGCCGGTCAGGACGCGGCGCTCGTGGACACGGTCGCGCAGGCCGCGATCACGCTGCGGCGCATCAAGTCCGATGCGAAGGTCTCACAGAAGACCCCGATCCTGTCCGTCACGGTCGTGGCCCCACAGGCGGCGCTCGCCCACCTCGAGGCCGCCGCCGGTGACCTCACGGCGCTGGGCCGCATCGAGAAGCTCGAGCTGGTCGCCGGTGAGGTCGAAGGGATCCTCACCCGCGATGTCGAGCTCGGCGAGCCGCCGGTCAAGCAGCCCCGGAACCAGGGCTGAGCCCGCGCAGGCTCGTTCTGCACAGTCGCAGTCTGCGCAGGCCCGGCTCAGTCTGCGCAGACCCGACTCGGCCTGTGCAGACCCGACTCAGTCTGTGCAGACCCGATCGTCGCCGGAGCTGAGTGGCCGGCGCTGTGAAAAGGAGACCCCATGGGCTTCGCCACCGTCCGGGCAGGATCCAGCTCCGGACTCATGTGGGCCGGTGCCGCGGTCGCCGCCACCGGAGTCTTCACTGCGCTGTTCGCCGTGGCCCTGATCGTCCAGGGTGAGGTGCTGGGTGCCGTGCTCGTGGTGCTGCTCGGACTGCTTGTGGTCGGGGTCGGGGTCGCCCTGTTCCTGCTCGCCCGCCGGGCCTGCGCACGTCTGGATGCCCGCGGGGTCGCCTGGTCCACGATGTTCGGAGCTCGCAGCTTCGTGCCCTGGGAGCAGGTCCACCAGGTCGTGGTCCCAGGGATGCACGAGCGAGGCGACTCGGTGCTGCTGTGGCTCCGGGACGGCTCCATGGTGCCGATCACGCCGCTGCGGAAGACGCAGAGCGCCGGCGACAGCACCGGCCCTCATCCGTGGTACGTGCGTGCCGGTGCCGCTGTGATCAGGGCGCATCAGCAGTGGCTTGCGCAGAACCCCGAGTCCGGGCGCTGAGCCCGCCCGGCCGGGGCTGCTGGGCTGAGCCGGCCAGGTCAGAACGGCCAGTTTTACTCGACGAAGTTCTTCGCCCCGTCGAAGATGCCGGAGGCGTCGTCGATGATGTTCTCGAGGTCGTACTCGCCCGTTCCGAAGGGCCTATATCTCCCGTGCGGAGATGCCCATGGGGGGAACTCCCCTGCCCGGTCTCGTCGTCACCGAGGAGCGCTCAGAAGGGCCACCGGTCCGCCACCCAATGTCCGGCATCGCGAGCTGCTCCGGAGGCATCACCGAGCGCGTCATCGATGTTGTAGTCACCGGGGGTGAAGGAGTCGACGATGGCGTTGGGGTGGATCGCGACCGAGAGGTTACCGGTACCTCCCCCGTAGACGGCGAACTCGCCACCGAGGCCGAAGGAGATCTCATCGGTCGAGACGGAGCCGCCGGTCGACGCGCCAGCACCGAAACCTGCCTGGCCGCCCACAGAACCCTCGCTGGAGAACCAGCCTCCGGGACTGGTCCGCTCGAACTTCACCGCACCCTCGGCGCCTGCGAAGGCCTCAGCTCCCGCGCCCCACTCAGCGCCGTTGACCTGGCCGTCCTCGTTGCGGGTCAGGTTCGCGTAGGCGTTGGTCTCGGCGTGGGCGCCCGCATAGCCTTCGACACCGATCTCGTAGCTCGAGCCCATCGGCCCGTGGAAGGTGTTCGAGATATCGCCGTAGACCCCCGCTCCGGCGCGGACGCCGGCGCTCGCCCCGTCAGGGCCGAGGCTGGCACCGCCCTCAGCATAGGCTTCCGCGCCGATGCGTCCGTCGGCCGAGATCAGGGGCTTGCCGTCAGGGCCGTAGACCATCTCGTCGAAGCCGACCTCGGCGCCGGCCCGAGCACCTGCACTCGCGGTGTAGTTGCCGTATTCGTCCTGGGTGGCGTGAGCGCCCGCACTCGCACGGGTCTCGGCGTAGCCGTCGAAGTACCCTCGCTCGTTGTCGATCTCCCTGCCGTCCCAGTGGGAGCCTCCTGCGTCAGACTGGCCGACCGGGCGTCCGTCGGCGGCCACCTGCCCCTCGCCGAAGTCCTCCCCGGAGCCGTACATGTGGTGATCACCCTCGGCGTCCCCACCGGTGAACCAGTCGTCCAGTCCGTCGGCCAGGTCACGGATGACGTCAGGGGTCAGCGGGAGGCCGATGAGCGGGCCTCCGAGGAGGGGCAGCTGGACGTGGAGATCACCGATCAGGTCGAGCAGGCCACCGCCGCCGCCGTCCACTGCCGACGCCTGGTCCTGCTCTTCGGCGTGCTGATCGAGCTGGTCGCCCTTGCCGCGGAGGGTGTCCGCCTGCGTATGGAGTCCGGGCTTGACCGTCCCGTGCCACTCGGCACGGAAGGCGTCTGCGTCGGCGCCGATCCAGGCTGCCGCATCGATCGCAGCGGTGACCCGCTCGGTCAGCTCGATGAGGGCCTGCGCACCCTGCCGGGATGCATCCCCGTGCTGTCGCAGCTGATCCGTGTCGCTGCCGTAGAAACCCGCCATGCCGCCCGTCCTCACTTCTGGTCCCCGAACATCACGAGGCTACCCAGTGGTCATCGCCGTGCCCATGGGGACAACTCCCCATGTGCCGACGATCGATGGTTCAGCACCGGGACAGTAGTGTGGCCGGGTCCGTCCCCTTTCACGTCGGAGAACCCTCTTGAGCATCACTATCCGCAGCGTCGCCGCCAAGGTGAACTACGCCGTCGGACCCTTCGTCATCCTGATCGGGATCGCAGCCGGCATCACGGCGATCATCCTGACGTGGGCCCTGGAGAGTGCCGGCTTCCTCATGCTGTTCCTCCCCTCGCTGCTGGCGATCGGCGCGGGCGTGTTCATCCTCTGGGCGGTGCAGCGCTCTGGGCTGCGGATCGACGGGCAGGGTTTCAGCTGGTGCGGGGCGTTCAAGGCTGCGCAGTCGTTGCGCTGGGAGCAGGTCCATCAGCTGCTGCCTCCCCCGCCCGGCAGCCCCCGGACCGTCGTGATCGCCCAGCTGCACGACGGCCGGCAGGTCGAGGTCAGGGCGATCTGGGAGTCTCCGACCTCACCTGCCGCGCTGCTGACCCCGGCCGACCACAGCAGGGCCCAGAACGCTCTGCTCAACGCTCATCAGGAGTGGCTCGCCGCACGGCGTTGAGGCAAGGCGGGCCCCCGCAGACGACCGTTTCCGTCCTCGAACCTGCGGAGACGGCCCGGCACATGCTGCGCTGCCCGGTTCAGCGCACAGCTCAGCGCACGACCTCGCGGTGGCCGGGATCCGGGCGGCGAGTCCAGCCGCGGCTGTCGAGATGCTCGAGCAGCGGTATCGCGACTCGGCGAGTGGTCGCGAGCGCCTGCCGGGCCTCGCTCGTGGTGAAGGGCTGCGGCAGCGCGGCGAGGGCGCGCATCGCCAGCGCGGGCGCCGCGGGCAGCAGGATCACCTCGTCCGGCAGGCGCAGCAGCCGTCCCTGCGCGGCTGCGGCCGCGAGCTCTCTCGGCCCGAGTCCCAGCGCGGCGAGATCGTCGGCCTCCGGCGCGGCGAAGGGTGATCGCGCGAGCCGCTCCTCGAGGGTGCGGACGCCAGCCTCGGCAGCGCCGAGATCCTGGCCCGACTCCGCATCGCGCACCCGACCCTCGTGCTGGACGAGTCCGGCAGCAGCCACCACCAGGTCGAGCAGCGCCTCGTCAGGCAGCGCAAGCGCATCGATCGCGGCCCTGCGCGGCAGCCCAGCGGTGAGCGGATCGGTGCGACGCTGCTGAGCGACGCGCTCGCCCAGCTGCTCCGCCCAGCCCGTCCTCGCCTCCGCATCCACCAGCCAGTCCCCGTGGCGGTGCACCGTCTCCGGCAGCGGGACCGGCAGCGTCATCCCGTAGCGGAGGAGGAGGGAGGCACGCACCGCGCCGCGGCGTCGCACTTCGAGGGCGAGGTCGCCGCCGAGCGGCATCTGTTCGAGCACTGCGCGCTGCCGGGCGCCGTCGCCGCGCCGCTCGAGGGAGGGAGGGTCGAGGTCGAGCGCCTGCACGCCGTTGCGCACCGAGTGGCTGCCGCTGCTGCGCAGCACCAGGTGGTCCCCGAGCTGGAGCGGGAGCGGGCGGTCCAGGGTGAGACGCGCGTGGTCGGGCCCCAGCGGGCGCACCCGCGCCCCGACTGCGGCAGTGCCGATGTGGGCCACCAGCTGCTGCGGGGCGTCCTCGAGGGATGTCCCGGTGCTGCGGCGCACGTCCAGGAGATGCGTGAGCTCCCAGGTGTCCGGCGTGAGCAGCACGTCGCCGCGACCGATCTCCTCGGTGCTCACCCCACGCAGGTTCACCGCGGCACGGCTGACCGGTCCCAGCTGAGGGACCTGGCCGCCGCGGCTCTGCAGGCCGCGCACCACGACCTCTCCGCTGCGATCAGCGCCGCACAGGGTGAGGCGGTCCTCGCGCCGCAGGGTGCCGGCGGCGAGGGTGCCGGTGACCACGGTGCCAGCTCCGGAGATCGAGAAGGCACGGTCCACCCACAGCCGCACCCGCTGCGCGGTGGAGGGTTCGCGGGCGGAGCCGACCGCGGCATCCAGCAGCGTGCGCAGCTCGTCGAGGCCCTGCCCGGCGACTGCGGAGATGCCGACGGCGGGCGCGCCTGCGAGGCCGGTTCCGGCGAGTTCGCTGCGGGCCTCGGCGATGACCTGCTCGACCCGGTCGGGGGCGAGGTCCATGCGGGTGATGACGATCAGGCCCTGGTCGATGCCGAGCGCCGCGATCGCATCCCGGTGGTCGCCGGACTGAGCCTGCCAGCCCTCATCCGCGGCGATCACGAAGCACACGATCGGGGCGGGGCCGAGGCCGGCGAGCATGTTGCCGAGGAAGCGCTCATGACCGGGGACGTCGACGAAGGACACCTCTCGGCCCGAGGGCAGCGCGGTCCAGGCGAAGCCGAGGTCGATGGTCAGCCCGCGCCGCTTCTCCTCGGCCAGCCGGTCCGGCTCGATCCCGGTGAGAGCTCGGATGAGGGTGGACTTGCCGTGGTCGACATGACCTGCGGTGGCGATGACCTGCATCATCGAGAAGTCTGCTGCAGGCGCCCGCGGGCCGCGGCCACGGCCAGGACGAGATGCGCATCCTCAGCGGCGGGCACGCAGCGCAGGTCCAGCAGGCAGTCGCCGTCCCGCACGGTGGCGACGACCGCCGGCTCACCGGTGCGCAGCGGGGCGGCGAGCTCGGGCTCGAGGGCGAGCGCCCAGCCGGGCAGCGGGACCTCGGCTCCTCCCCCGCCGCCGACCCGGCCCTCGTGGGCGAGCACGCGCCCGCCGAGCTGCACGGCGAGGCGCTCGGTGCGCTCGCGCAGGGCGGCCGGGTCCTGGCGCAGCGCCTCGAGCACCGGGGGGACGGGCCCTCCGAGGGTCGCCTCGAGCGCGGCGAGGGTGAGCTTGTCCGCGCGCACGGCCCGGGCCAGGGGGTGCCGGGCGAGGCGCGCGATGATCTCGGCGCTGCCCAGCAGGATCCCGGCCTGGGGGCCGCCGAGCAGCTTGTCCCCGCTGGCGATCACCAGGTCCGCTCCCCCGCGCAGGGCGGTGGCGGCATCGGGCTCCTCCGGCAGCAACGGTTCGGGGGCGAGCAGTCCGCTGCCGAGGTCCGCGATCAGCGGGACGCCCGCCTCGTGACAGGGGCCGGCGAGCTCGCGCAGGCCCACCTCGGAGGTGAAGCCGATGACTCGGTAGTTGCTGGTGTGGATGCGCAGCACGCAGCCGGTCCCGGGGCCGATCGCTCCTGTGTAGTCGGCGAGGTGGGTGCGGTTCGTGGTGCCGACCTCGCGGAGTTTCGCGCCGGTCGAGGTGATGAGGTCCGGCAGGCGGAAGCCGGCACCGATCTCGATCATCTCCCCGCGGCTGAGCACCACTTCGCCGTTCCCGGCCAGTGCCGTGACGGCCAGCAGCAGTGCGGCCGCGCCGTTGTTGACGACGAGCGCGTCCTCGGCCTCGGGACAGGCGACCAGCAGCGCCGCCCGGGCCCCGGCGCCGCGGCGGGAGCGGGCACCGGTGCCGAGGTCGAACTCGACGTCGGTGTATCCGGCGGCATCCTGCAGCGCGGTGCGTGCAGCCCCGGAGAGCGGCGCTCGGCCGAGGTTGGTGTGGACGATGACCCCGGTCGCGTTCAGAACCGGGCGCGAGGACCCGGCGGGACGACCTCCAAGGGCCGCGAGGATCTCCTCCTGCACCTGTTCGGGGGTGATCTCACCCGTCCGGGCGCGGTCCTGGACCGCGCGCACGATGCCGACCACCACGAGCTCGCTCAAGGTCGCTGTCGCGGCGACGACGTCGGGATGGGCCAGCAGCTGGTCGGTGCGCGGTATCCGACGACGCGGGTCCGGGCTCTCCTCGCCGGGCTGCGGGGGCACGGGCATGGGCACGGGACCTCCTGGTGCCGACGGGGCGGTGCCACCTGCGGGGGCGGCGAATGCATGGCGGAGGCGGACGGGAATCGAACCCGCCAGACCGAGATGCTCGGTCTCACCGGTTTTGAAGACCGGGGCGCCCACCAGGACACGTACGCCTCCGCGCACCAAGCTATCACCGCCGGACCAGGGACGACTCGCCCCGCACGGGCGTCTGCGGCGACATAGGCTCGATGCATGAACGAGAACCTGATCCGTCCCGTGTCCCAGCCCGCGATCCGTCTGACCACCATGGCGCACGGCGGCGGCTGCGCTTCGAAGATCCCGCCGGGTGAGCTGGAGGAGGTCGTCTCCGCACTCTCCGGGCAGCAGTACGAGCAGGTGATCGTGGGCCTCGAGGACGGTGACGACGCCGCCGCGGTGCGGATCGGCGGGCCCGATGGCACCACCGCTGTGCTCTCGACCGCGGATTTCTTCACCCCGGTGGTCGATGACGCCTTCGACTGGGGTCGCATCGCCGCCGCGAACGCCCTCTCGGATATCTACGCGATGGGCGGCGACCCGGTGGTGGCGATCAACCTGGTGGGCTGGCCCCGCGGGGTGCTCCCCTACGAGTTGCTGCAGGAGGTGCTCGCGGGCGGTCTTGCGATCGCGCAGGAGGCAGGGGTGCCGGTCATCGGCGGGCACTCGGTCGACGATCCGGAACCGAAGTACGGCATGGCGGTCACCGGCACCGCGCACCCGGACCGTCTGCTGCGCAACGACGCCGCCGAGGCAGGACTGCCGATCACGCTCACCAAGCCGCTCGGCGTGGGCCTGCTGAACAACCGGATGAAGAGCACCGGTGAGGTCTCCTCCGCGGCGATCGAGACCATGACGACCCTGAACCGCGATGCCTCGAAGGCGGCACTCGCCGCCGGCGCGAAGGCGGCGACCGATGTGACCGGATTCGGTCTGCTGGGACACCTGTTCAAGATGGGTCGCGCCTCCGGGGTGGGCATGGTGATCGACCGTGCCGCGGTGCCGCTGATCGACGGGGCCGCCGAGGCGCTGCGCGACGGCTACGTCTCCGGTGGGACGCGACGGAACCTCGAGTGGGTGCAGGCCAGCAGGGGGCTGCGCGCCGGGGCCGGCATCACCGAGGAGGATCTTCTGCTGCTGGCCGACGCGCAGACCTCCGGCGGGCTGCTGGTGATCGGTGAGGTCCCCGGCTATCCGATCATCGGCGAGACCGTGGAGGGCTCGGGCATCGACGTGCGCTGAGAACTCCTGCACTGAGGATTCCTGCGCTGACATTTCCTGCGCCGGGAACTCCCGCGCCGGAGCTCAGCCGGCGGTGGTGATCGAGTCGTCGGTGTTGCCCGTGGCGCGGCGCGCGGCGAGCCGTGCCTTCTGCGGCTCGATGACGCGGCGCGGGTCCTTCACGGACTCCAGCCCCGCGTACAGCACCCCGAAGCGGGTCAGCGCGGAGGAGGTCAGCAGCGCGACGCCGCTCGCGGCGGCGAGGTACCGGTTGCGGCCGCCGAGGAGGGTGCCGATGCCGCCGGCGATCGCGAGGCGCTCGGACCACTTCAGCAGCGTCCCGGCCCGCCCGGTCTCCAGCGGCTCGGCCTCCAGCGGATGCATCGACTCCTTCATGAGGTGCATGGAGATCACGTCTCCCACCACCCCGGCGCTGGCGAGGAGCCGGGCGGGACCGGCCTCTGCCACGGGGCTGGTGAGCATTGCGGCTCCGCCGGCGGCGAGGCTCGCGGAGGAGGTGAAGAGGTAGGAGAGGTGCTCGCGGCCCGCCTCCCAGGTCGGCACGACGGTGTTGCCCAGCAGCGCGCCGGTGTAGGAGGCCAGCAGCGGCGCGAGCACGCCCTGACCCAGCGAGGAGGGACCCTCGAGCCCGCTGAGCAGGTCACGCAGCACTCCCAACGGGAGCCTCTCCCCCGTCATCCGATCCACCTCGATCGCGCCGAGCACTCCGGAGAAGGTCGCGAACCCGCCGAGGATCCAGGTCCCCAGGCTCATCGGGGAGGTCACCTTGACGGTGCGCATCATGTTCAGGAATCGCTCGGGGCGGCCGAGGTCCTCGATCAGTGCGACGGTGCCCGCACCCACCGCGCCGAGGGCGATGAGGCGGGAGTTGCGGCGCAGCAGCGGGCGGCCGGTGCACTGCGCGCCGAGGGCGAGCAGACCGGAGCCGCCGGCGACCCCGCCGAGGAACAGGTAGATCGCGATCGGCTCCTTCCACGGCGGAGCCTTGACGACCTGTCGGCCGTAATAGGAGTCGAACTCATCGGACCGCTCGAACTCGACGTCCTCGACGACGGCGCCCTCGCGGGAGCCGTCCCCCATCCCGACCTCGGTGAGGCTGCGGCGGCGCCGTCCCCCGCCCCGGCGACGCTTCCGCGGGAGCTCGGGCGGGCGGTCGGCATCGAACTCGGTGATGCTCATCGGCGCCCTCCCAGGAACGAGAGCGCGGCCACGGCGACCATGCCCGCAGCGGCGATGCCCACCCGGGCGTAGGTGGCGGGCAGGGACTTGGTGGGGACCTGCGGGTCCGGTGGGAGCCCGTAGACCTCGGGCTCGTCCAGCAGCAGGAACACCGAGCCGGTGCCGCCGACTCCGTCCTTGGGGTTCGCGCCGTACAGGCGGGCCTCGGTCATGCCGCGCTCGTGGAGGTCGGTGACGCGCTGCTGCGCCTCCGTGGTCAGGTCCGGATGATCGCCGAACTTGATCGACTGGGTGGGGCAGGTCGCGGAGCAGGCGGGTTCCTGCCCGTCGACCATCTTGTCGTAGCAGAGGGTGCACTTGCTGGCGGTGCCCATCCGATCCACCTTGTCCCCGCGATGCGCGAAGGGTGAGATGGTGCCGTCGTCGCGGCGCTCGATGACCCCGAAGGGGCAGGCGCTCACGCAGGTGCCGCAGCCGTTGCAGACGTCCTCCTGGACCACCACGGAGCCGAACTCGGAGCGGAAGATCGCGCCGGTCGGGCAGACGTCCAGGCAGCCGGCGTTGGTGCAGTGCTTGCACACATCCGAGGACATCAGCCAGCGGAACTCAGGGGTGTCCGGCGGGGTGCGGTCCGTGCTCGACAGATCCCCGGCCGGAGTCGCGCCGCGGCGGCCCGAGGGCTTCGGGCCGATCCCGGGCATGCCGAGGCTGACGAGCTTGCGGCCCGATTCCCGGGCTTCCTCGATCCGCTCCTGCCCCTGCTCGATGAAGGCGACATGGCGCCAGGTGTTGGCGCCGAGCTCACCGGTGTTGTCGTAGCTCGAGCCGAGGATCTCCAGGTTGCCGTCGATGGGATTGCGGTTCCACTCCTTGCACGCCACCTCGCAGGCCTTGCAGCCGATGCAGATCGAGGTGTCGGTGAAGAAGCCCTTGCGCACGTGCTCGTGCGCCCAGCCGGCATCCGCGGCGGGCCCTTCAGGTCCGGAGAGCAGGCTCATCGGTTCTTCATCTCCTTCATCGAGCGTTCTCCGCTGGGGACCGCGCTGGCCTCCTCCGGCCCTCGCACCTCATGCGGGACGGAGCCGTCGGCGGGCCCGGCACCCGGGGCACCCTCGGCGCCGTCGACGGCCGGGTGCTCGGAGACGACCAGGCCGGCGCGGCGACGATATTCCTCGACCAGCTTCCCACGCTCCGGACCCCGCGGGCGGCGTCCCGGGAGGAGGGTGCACGAGTTGTTCTTGCTGTTCTGGATCTGCGTGTTGGCGTCGAGGTTCATCCCGATGAGGTCGTTGGCGCCGTCACCGCTGATGATCGCCTCGGTGCCCTGGCCCCAGTGGAACGGGAGCCCGATCTGGTGGACCGTCCGCTCCCCCACCTGCAGGGGGGTCATCCGCTCGGTGATCAGCACCTTCGCCTCGATCGCGCTGCGCGCCGAGATGATGGTCGCCCAGCCGTAGGGTTCCAGCCCGACCTCCTCGGCCAGCTCCGGGGAGACCTCGCAGTACATCTCCGGCTGCAGCTCCGAGAGGTAGGGCAGGAAGCGGCTCATGCCGCCGGCGGTGTGGTGCTCGGTGATCCGGTAGGTGGTGAACACGTAGGGGTACACCTCGCCGCCGGGCCCCATCGCCCCGGGCGAGCTGAGGTTGTCCTCATCGCGGAAGGTGACCCGGGTGGGGTTGGACTGCTGCGCATACAGCGGGTTGCGGATGTTCGACTCCGGGGACTCGTAGTGCGTCGGCATCGGGCCGTCCACCATCCCGGTGGGGGCGAACAGCCAGCCGCGGCCGTCGGACTGCATGATGAAGGCGTCGGTGCCGGAGAGCGCCGCGGCACCACCCTGGCTGGGATCCCCCGGATCGTCCGGACGCTTGGTCAGCGGGAAGTCGGGGACGTCGTTCCCGGTCCACCGGCCGGCCTCCTCGTCCCACCACACCAGCTTCTTCCGCTCGCTCCAGGGCCTGCCCTGGGGATCGGCCGAGGCACGGTTGTAGAGGATTCGGCGGTTCGCCGGCCACGCCCAGCCCCATTCGGCGGCCGTCTCATCCTGCTCCTGGCCGGGCGTGCGGCGGCGGGCCTGGTTGATGCCCTCGGCGTAGACACCGGTGTAGATCCAGCAGCCGCCGATCGTGGAGCCGTCGCCCTTCATCTCGCTGAACGCGGCGAGCGGCTGCCCGGCCTTCTCCCCGGTGAGGTGGCGGCCGTTGATCTCGGCCAGCACCGACTCGGCGTCGGGCTCACCATGGTCGTTGACCGGGTAGTCCCAGGTGAGGTCGAGGATCGCACGGTCACGAGGGTCCGTGGAGTCCTTGAGCTTCTCCCGGATGCGGCAGCCGAGGTCGTACATGAACTGCAGGTCGCTGCGCGCGTCACCCGGGGGCTCGACAGCCTGGTCGCGCCATTGCACCATGCGCTGAGTCTGGGTGAAGGAGCCCGCCTTCTCCGTGTGGTTCGCCGCCGGCAGGAAGAACATCTCGGTGGCGATCTGCTCCGGGGTGAGCTCCCCGGACTCGATCTCCGGACCGTCGCGCCACCAGGTGGCGGATTCGATCATGTAGAAGTCCCGCACCACCATCCATTCCAGATGCGACATGCCCAGGCGCTGGAGCCGCCCGTTCGCGGAGCCGACGGCCGGGTTCTGGCCGAAGAGGAAGTACCCGTCGACGCCATCCTCGAGCATCCGCATGGTGGTCTGGTAGGTGCCGTGGGCACCGGTCAGCCGGGGCAGGTGATGGAATCCCCAGTCGTTCTCCACCGTCGCGTTCTCGCCCCACCATGCCTTGAGCAGGTTGATGGTGTAGATGTCCGCGTTCGCCCAGAAGCCCTTCTGCTCCTTCTTGCCGATCCCGCGGGTGAACTCGGCGAAGTCGTCCTGTCCCACCTTCGGCATCGGCAGGTAGCCGGGGAGGATGTGATAGAGCGTCGGGATGTCCGTGGAGCCCTGGATCGTGGCATGGCCGCGCAGTGCCATGATGCCGCCGCCCGGGCGGCCCATGTTGCCCATGAGCAGCTGCAGGATGCCGGAGGTGCGGATCATCTGCGCCCCGCCCTGGTGCTGGGTCCAGCCCAGCGCGTAGGCGAACATCGTGGTCTTCTCGCGCCCGGAGTTCTCCGCGATCGCGGTGGCCAGGTACTCGAAGTCCTCCGGGGCGATGCCGCAGGTGTCCTGGACCATCTGCGGGGTGTACCGGGCGTAGTGGCGCTTCAGGATCTGGAGCACGCTGCGCGGATGCTGCATCGTCTCGTCACGCTCGGGCATCCCGCGGGTGATGCTGTCCTCATCACCGGCGTACGCCCACTTGCTGTTGTCATAGGTCGAGGTCTCCGGGTCGTAGCCGGAGAACAGGCCGTCGAGGTCCTCGGGGTCCCCGTACTCCTCGGAGATGAGCGTCGAGGCGTTGGTGAATGCCTGGACGTACTCCTTGAAGTACAGATCGTTCTCGAGCACATGCCGGATCACCCCGCCCAGCAGCACGATGTCGGTGCCGGAGCGGATCGGGATGTGCCGATCAGCGTTCGCCGAGGTGCGCGTGAAGCGAGGATCGACATGGATCACCCGCGCACCGCGCTTCTTCGCCTCGATCACCCATTGGAAGGCGACCGGATGGGCCTCGGCCATGTTCGAGCCCTCGATGACGATGAGGTCCGCATTGGCGAAGTCCTGGACCGACTGCGTGGCACCGCCACGTCCGAACGAGGTTCCCAGACTGGGAACCGTGGCGGAGTGTCATATGCGGGCCTGGTTCTCCATCTGGATGGCGCCCGCCGCGGTGAAGAACTTCTTGATCAGATAGTTCTCTTCGTTGTCGATGGTCGCCCCGCCGAGGCTGGCGATCCCCATCGTGCGCTTCAGAGGCCGGCCGTGCTCGTCCTCGTCCTCCCAGTGCTTGCGGCGGGAGGCGATGAAGCGGTCGGCGATCATGTCCATCGCCGTCTCGAGCTCGAGATCCTCCCACGCGGTCGCGTAGGGCCGGCGATAGCGGACCTTCGTCTGGCGGAGGTAGGAGTTCGCGAGCTGCTCGCTGGCGGCGCCCTTGGGGCACAGGCGACCGCGGGACACCGGGGAATCCGGGTTGCCCTCGATCTGGATGACCTTGCCGTCCTTGTGGAAGACACGCTGGCCACAGCCGACTGCGCAGTACGGGCAGACGCTGTCCGCCACCCCGTCGACGTCAGCGGTGCGCGGGGCGGTGGTGCGGGTCTTCGCCGAGGTGACCGCCTTGCCGCGGCCTGTCGGATCTGCCCCGCGAAGCTGCCGGATCACCGGCCAGTCGAGGAACGTTGTGCGAGCCATATCGGCATCCTACCTACCGCCTGCCCGCGGCGGGCCGCCTCACCACAGTTGCCCGCTGCCAAGTTCATACCTTCTCACCTGGGCAGATGGCCCTGGACCAGGGGGCGACGGCCCGCTATTCCTCAGAGCCGATAGATGTCGGGCCGCGGCAGGGGCATCGGCAAAGGCCACTGGTCCGGGATCGGCAGCGGACGCGGCAGCGGCTGAGGAAGCGGCCAGTTCTCCGGCAACGGCATCGGTTCCGGAAGCAGGCTGGGCAGCGAGCGCGGCTGAGGCAGCGGCCAATTCTCCGGCATGGGCAGCGGCGCGCGCTCCCCGATCGGCCAGCAGTCCGTCATGGGCGGTGGGAACAGCGGCGGCAGCGGTGGCGGAGTCGGGAAGCAGTCAGTGAGGATCGGCGGGATCCCGATGATCAGGTCGTCCGGATCGATGCGCGGCACCGGGCAGCGCGGGATCTCCAGCCTCGGCAGCGGCAGGATGGGGAACGGGAAGGGGCCGACGTCGAACGGTCCGTCCGGAACGGTCGGGACCGGCGGCTTGCCCCACGGCGGGGGGATCGGCCAGGTGAAGTCATCCCCCGGTGTCGGGAGCGGAGAGACCGGCGGCTTCCCCCACGGCGGAGTGATCGGCCACGTGAAGTCATCTCCCGGTATCGGGAGCGGAGGGAAGATCGGGGGAAGGATCGGGGGGAGCCCCTTGGGCAGGGGAAACGGCAGGGGCTGGCTCGGGATCGGCATTCCCGGCGAGGTGGGCGCTCGGCGTCCGTCACCGCCGCCGGAGGCCTCGTCCTGGGCATCGGCGTGACGGCTCAGCTCGCGTCCATCTGCTCGGAGCATGTGGATCATCTGCTCGATGAGCGGCCGGACCTCCCCGCCCCAGCGCTCGTGGAACGAGTCGGCATCAGGCCCGATCCATTCGATCCCGTCGATCAGACTCGCGCAGCTCCCCAGCAGCGACTCCACCGCCCCTGCCGCTGCACCGCAGGCCGTGCCATGCTGACGCAGCACCTCGACCTCGGCTCCCCAGAACCCGCTCATCGTCCGCTCCCCTGCTCATCGCCATCCGTCTAGGACGAGAAACTACGGGGCCCGCTTCCATCCGTCGATGGGGAGGACTATCCATGCACCCGCCTGCTGCGGCAGGACCACGGGCCTCAGCGGAGCGGCCCAGCAGGGGTGATCAGGCAGAGACGACCCGACGGGGGTGGCCCGACGGGGATGGCCCGGCAGGTGCGACCGGGTCAGTTCTGCGCAGAGCTCTCCGCGGGGCTCGCGCCGGAGCTCTCGTCCCGGATCCGCTCATGGTGGCGGATCACCTCGGTGACGATGAAGCGCATGAAGGCTTCGGCGAAAGTGGGGTCCAGACCTGCCTGATCAGCCAGGGCACGAAGCCGATCGACCTGCTCGCGCTCCCGCGAAGGATCCGCAGGCGGCAGTCCATGCTCGGCCTTGAGCACCCCCACACGCTGAGTGTGGGCGAAGCGCTCGGCGAGCAGATGCACGAGCGCGGCATCGATGTTGTCGATGCTGCGCCGCTCCTCCAGAAGCAGCTCGCGGGCACGGGTCTCGGGGTGGCTGCCTCCTGCAGGTCCCGGCTTCGCACCGGTCATGCCGTGCGCTCCTGGCGGGTCCGGGAGCTCTCACGGTCCGCGTCCTTGCCGGTGAGCATCAGCGGGGCGCGTCCCTGGGTGATGACGCCCTCGGTGATCACGACCTTGACCACGTCGTCGCGAGAGGGCACCTCGAACATCACCGGCTGCAGGGAGTCCTCCAGGATCGCTCGCAGTCCACGTGCTCCGGTCTCCCGCTGGATCGCCTTGTCGGCGATGGCCTCCAGGGCGCTGCGCTCGAAGTCGAGCTCCACCCCGTCCAGGGCGAACATCTTCTGGAACTGCTTGACCAGTGCGTTGCGCGGCTCCGTGAGGATGGTGATCAGGGCGTCGCGATCGAGGTTCGAGACGCTCGTGATCACGGGCAGACGGCCGATGAACTCGGGGATCAGTCCGAACTTCAGCAGATCCTCCGGCAGCAGCTTGGAGTAGATCTGCTCCTGCTCGAGGGGGGTATGCAGCTCGGCGCCGAATCCGATGCCGCGCTTGCCGAGCCGTGAACCGATGATGTCCTCGATGCCTGAGAAGGCACCCGCCACGATGAACAGCACGTTCGTGGTGTCGATCTGGATGAATTCCTGGTGGGGATGCTTGCGCCCGCCCTGCGGCGGCACCGCGGCGACGGTGCCCTCGAGGATCTTCAGCAGGGCCTGCTGCACACCCTCCCCGGAGACGTCGCGGGTGATCGACGGGTTCTCGGACTTCCGACCGATCTTGTCGACCTCATCGATGTAGATGATGCCGCGTTCGGCCTTCTTGACGTCGTAATCTGCGGCCTGCAGGAGTTTGAGCAGGATGTTCTCGACGTCCTCCCCGACATATCCCGCTTCCGTGAGCGCGGTCGCGTCCGCCATCGCGAAGGGGACGTCGAGCATCCGGGCGAGGGTCTGCGCGAGATAGGTCTTGCCGCAGCCGGTGGGACCCACCAGCATCACGTTGGACTTGGCGACCTCGATCTCGTCGCGCTCGGAGTCGGCCTCCTCCGCGAGGCTCACCGCGGCGCTCTTGGCCGGCGAGGCAGATTCGGCGGCGTCCTGCGCACGCACGCGCTTGTAATGGTTGTAGACGGCGACCGCGAGCGCACGCTTGGCGGGCTCCTGGCCGACGACGTACTCCTCGAGAAAGTCGAAGATCTCGCGGGGGGCCGGGAGGGGGGCCTGGTCCTGGGCGACCGGCTGAGCGGCCTGGATCTCTTCGGCGATGATCTCGTTGCACAGCTCGATGCACTCTTCGCAGATGTACACCCCGGGGCCGGAGATCAGTCGTTCGACCTGCTTCTGCGACTTTCCGCAGAAGGAGCATTTGAACACGTCGGACCCATCGCTCGTACGCGCCATGTCCGTGTCCTTTCATCGGGCCGTCAGCAGTGCTCTTGCAGAATCCTCGGGTCACGGCTCGAGCCCCGCGGACCCTCACCACGGTACCGCGCAGACGACCCCGGACGCGGTAGGCGACGCGCTCCGGGACGCCGCGCCCCGCAGGAGCGATGCTCGGCCCCCGAGGGATTGAGGCCGCGCCCCGCCGGATCGACGGCCGGCCTCCGAGGGAACCGTCGCCGCCCCGCGGGAACGACATCAGCCCCTGCCAGCGCTCGGGAGCGGGCAGGGGCCGATGGATCGTGACGCCGGTGCCGCCGCGGGGCCTCAGCCGAGGCGCCGGAAGCGGCGGGCGATCACTTCGAGAGCTGCGCGCGAGGCACCTTGCGGGACTCCAGCACCTGGTCCACCAGGCCGTAGTCGAGCGCTCCGGCCGCGGTGAGGATCTTGTCGCGCTCGATGTCGACGCTGACCTGCTCCTTGGTGCGACCGGAGTGGAAGGCCAGGGTCTCCTCGAGCCATTCGCGCATGCGCATGATCTCGTTGGCCTGGATCTCCAGGTCGGAGGCCTGGCCGCCGCCGCCCTCTCCACCCATGGCGGGCTGGTGGATCATGATGCGCGCGTTCGGGAGCGCGAGGCGCTTGCCCGGAGCGCCGGCCGCCAGCAGCACGGCGGCGGCGGAGGCCGCCTGGCCCAGGCACACCGTGGTGACCTCGGGCTTGATGTACTGCATCGTGTCGTAGATCGCGGTCAGCGCGGTGAACGAGCCGCCGGGGCTGTTGATGTACAGCGTGATGTCACGATCCGGGTCCTGGGATTCCAGGACCAGCAGCTGGGCCATCACGTCGTCCGCGGAGGCGTCGTCGACCTGGACGCCCAGGAAGATGATGCGGTCCTCGAACAGCTTGGTGTACGGGTCCTGACGCTTCATGCCGTAGGCGGTGCGCTCCTCGTACTGAGGCAGGACATAGCGCGACGTGGGAAGCGGGGCCGTCGGGGCCATCCGGCCGGCCTGGGCGGTGGGGAATGCGCCGATGGTGCGGGGGTCGAAGGTCACTGGGTCTCCTTGAGTCAAGGGTGTCGGTGGGTGCCGGGGCCGGTCAGTCGGCGGTGCCGCCGCCACCGGTGACGTCACGCGCACCGGTGACGATCTTGTCGATGAAGCCGTACTCGAGCGCCTCCTCCGCGGTGAACCACTTGTCGCGGTCGGAGTCGGCGGTGATCTGCTCGACGCTTTTGTCGGTCTGCTCGGCGATCAACTCGGCGAGGGTGCGCTTCATCGACAGGATGAGCTCGGCCTGGATCCTGATATCGGTCGCGGTGCCACCGAGGCCACCGAGCGGCTGGTGCATGAGCACGCGGGTGTGGGGCGTGGCGAAACGCTTGCCCTTGGTGCCGGAGGAGAGCAGGAACTGTCCCATCGAGGCGGCCATGCCCATCGCCACCGTGACCACGTCCGGCTGGATGTACTTCATGGTGTCGTAGATGGCCATCCCGGCGGTGATCGAACCACCGGGGCTGTTGATGTAGAGGTAGATGTCCTTGTCCGGGTCCTCGGCGGCGAGGAGGAGCATCTTGGCGCAGATCGCGTTGGCGTTCTCGTCGCGCACCTCGGAGCCGAGCCAGACGATGCGCTCGCGCAGCAGGCGCTGGTAGACGTTGTCGTCCAGCCCCATGGGGGTGTCGCCGGCCGCATTGCGGGGCGGGGAGGTCTGAGTGCTCTGCGGGGTCACGCGGGTCACGGTGTCTCCTTGATAGCGGAAATCGTCGATGACACGACTCTAGGCGCTCGGCGGGACCCTCGCGGGCCCTGTTCGCCGCAGGCGCACTGCACGAGCGGGACAGCGGGCCCTGCCAGCA
The DNA here is from genome assembly GCF_052378665.1 of Brachybacterium sp. AOP24-D1-21. Classification (NCBI taxonomy): domain Bacteria; kingdom Bacillati; phylum Actinomycetota; class Actinomycetes; order Micrococcales; family Dermabacteraceae; genus Brachybacterium; species Brachybacterium sp. AOP24-D1-21. Next base: position 2,890,750 of record NZ_JBQSXX010000001.1, on the reverse strand, counting down.
GAGCGGACGTCACGCGCAGCCGGACGGGGCTCGCTCCACCGCGTCCCAGCCCTCGCCAGATCCCTCCGCTGTGTCCCGCCTCTCGCGAGATCGTCAAGTCGTGGCGAGATCGGGTCACGTCCGGCGATGCGCGTGCAAAAACCGTGTCAAGACCACGGTTCAGCTCTGCCAAGCACCCTTACCGATGCCCCGTCGCCCTCCTACGGTGGCTACATCGCCTCGAAGACGGTGGTCACAACAGCCTGCAGTACACCCCGGCCCACGCCGGGACCGGAAGGAACGAACCGCACATCATGGCCCAGCACAACTCGCATCGCATCCCCGGCCGCGCCCAGCTCCCGACCCACCACGCCCAGCGCGCGGCTCGTGGCCTCGGTGGAGCTGCCGTCCTCGGCACCGTGGTCCTCGGCACCGCCTTCGTCGGCGGCGCCGCCCAGGCCGCTCCGGCGGCGCCCGCCGCCCCGATCGCCAGCGCCCCGGCAGCACCTGCTGTCAACGCCGCCCCCGCGGCCCCCACGGCCACCGCTCCCACCGCTGTCCTGGACAGCTCGCAGAAGCTCCGCTGGGGCTCGCGCAGCGGTGCCGTGCAGGATCTGCAGTCGGCGCTCAACGACCACGGCGCGAACCTGTCCGTCGACGGCGTGTTCGGCAAGCGCACGCACTCCGCAGTGAAGGACTACCAGTCCTCCCAGGGCCTCCAGGTCGATGGCGTCGTCGGTCCCCAGACCCGCAGCGCGCTCAACGGCGGTGCCGTCTCCACCGGCGGCGCCTCGGCTCCCGCCGCCTCGTCCTCGAGCTCCTCCTCGAACACCAGCTCGATCGTCAGCGCCGCCCGTTCGGCCGTCGGCACCCCCTACAGCTGGGGCGGCTCCTCGCTCGGCGGCATGGACTGCTCCGGCCTGGTGAACTACGCCTACCAGGCTGCCGGCATCGACCTCCCGCGCACCTCGGGCCAGATCGCCAACGGCGGCCGCTGGATCTCGCAGTCGCAGGCTCAGCCCGGAGACATCGTCGCCTGGTCCGGCCATGTCGCGATCTACGCCGGCAACGGCCAGATCATCGACGCCTCCGGCTCCAAGCAGCGCGTCGTCGAGCGTTCCATCTGGGGCAACCCGATCGGCTTCGTGACCTACCGCTGATCCACAGCGCGCACGCAGAACGGCCCGGCCCCCTCTGGGGAGCCGGGCCGTTCGCATGGCCGCTCACCTCAGCGTGCCCGGTAGATCCTGCCGAACGCCGCCTCGGCGCCGGGGATGGGCCCGACCAGCTCCCATTCCACCAAGCGACCACCGGGCACGTCGAAGGCGCGGGTGCCATCGCCGAGCATGACGGGGGCCGAGAACACCTGCAGCTCGTCGACCAGGCCATGCTCGAGCGCTTGGCGGGCGATATCCGCGCTGATGATCTGCACGTCCTTGCCCGCTGCGAGCTGCTGAGCCCGGCGCACCGCCTCCACGACGTCCACATCCCATGCGGTCACCGCGGGATCGTCAGCGAGTTCCGCCGGGCGGTGGGTCAGAACTATCTCGGTGCCCGTCCATGCCCCGCCGTAGGCTTCGGCGGTGAGCTCATCGCGATGGTCGGCCTGTGCGCGGGCGGCGTCGTAGCCGCGGCGCCCGGAGAGGATCACGCCGACGGCAGCGGCGAGTCGTGCGAGCACCGACTCGTCCATCCTCGGGCAGGCCTCGAGCCACGCCATGTCGTGCTCGGGGCCGGTGATGAACCCGTCCAGGGACGCAGTGAAGCTCCAGGTGACCTTGCTCGTGCCGGATGCGGTCGACGATCCCATCAGGTACCTCCGGGGACGGCAGTCTCGGACCGTTGCGGGCCGGGTCGCCGAGTCTTCCATCGACGACGCCGGGCCGCCACCCCGATGGGTGACGGCCCGGCGTCGTCTCATGCCCCGCAGCGGGGGCGGCGAGTCACTCGGAGTCGGTCGCCTCGGCGGCCTCGTCCTTCTTCGCAGCGGCCTTCTTCGCCGGTGCCTTCTTGGCGGGAGCCTTCTTGGCCGGCTTCGCCTCAGCGGCGTCAGCGTCATCCGCCGCAGCAGCCTTCTTCGTCGGCGCCTTCTTGGCCGGAGCCTTCTTGGCGGGCTTCTCGTCGGCCTCCGCTGCGTCGGTGTCATCCGCCGCAGCAGCCTTCTTGGCCGGCGCCTTCTTGGCAGCGGCCTTCTTGGCCGGGGCCTTCTTGGCCGGGGCCTTCTTGGCGGGCTTCTCGTCGGCCTCTGCCGCGTCGGCGTCGGCGCCCTCGGCCTTCAGGCCCAGGTCGATGACGTCGCCAGCGGTGTTCTTCACGGTGACCTCGGCGAGGACGACCTCGAGCGCCTTGGAGCGCTGGACCTCGGAGAAGATCTGCTCGAGCTGACCCGACTGGGCGAGCATCTGCAGCAGCTGGTTGGACTCGATGCCGTACTGGGTCGAGAGCTGGGTCATGTAGTTCATGAGGTCGCTCTGATCGACGTTCACCTCGCGGGTGCCGTTGATCTCGTCGAGCAGGAACTGGGCGCGAACGGCCTTCTCGGTGTCCTCGCGGATCTCCTCGCCGTGCGGGTCGCCAGCTTCCTTGCCCTCGTTCTCGAGGTGGGAGAGGATCTCGTCCTCCACCAGCTGCTCGGGGACCGGGATCTCGAGCTCCTCGAGGAGCTTCTCGAGCAGGGCGTTGCGGGCCAGGCCCACACGGTTGCCCTCGGCGTCGGCGGCGGCCTGCTTCTTCAGGTCATCCTTGAGCTCGTCGATGGTGTCGAACTCGGAGGCCATCTCGGCGAACTCGTCGTCGGCCTCGGGCAGCTCGCGCACCTTGACGGACTGTGCGGTGACCTTCACCTGCGCGTCCTCACCGGCACGGTCGCCACCGGCCAGCTTGGACACGAAGGTGGTGGTCTCCTCGGCGGAGAGGCCGATGAGCGCCTCGTCGAGGCCCTCGAGCATGTTGCCCTCACCGATCTGGTAGGACACGCCCTCGACGGACTCGATCTCCTCGTCGTCGATGGTCGCGACCATGTCGAGGGAGACGAAGTCGCCATCCTCGGCGGGGCGGTCCACGCCCACGAGGGTGCCGAAGCGCTCGCGCAGCTCGTCCAGGCGCACCTCGACGGCGTCCTCGTCGACGGTCGGCTCGTCGATCTCGACCTCGTAGGTCGAGAAGTCGGGCAGCTCGATCTCGGGGCGCACGTCCTGCTCGACGGTGAAGAGCAGGTTGCCGTCCTCGGAGCCGTCCAGGCCGGGCACCTCGGTGATCTCCACCTCGGGGCGGCCGACGGGCTTGATCTCCGCCTCAGCAGCAGCCTGCTGGTAGAAGTCGGGCAGGGCGTCGTTGACGGCCTCCTGCATGATCGCGGGGCGACCGAAGCGCTGCTCGACGAGCTTGGAGGGGACCTTGCCCTTGCGGAAGCCGGGGATCTGCACCTGATCGGCGATCTTCTTGGTGGCGGTCTCGACGGCGGGCTTGAGCTCGTCGAAGGGCACCTCGACGGTGAGCTTCACCCGGGTGGGGCTGAGCTTCTCGGACTCGGTCTTCACTGGTCAGGTCTCCCTGTAGATGGACAGTAGGTGGACGTTTCTGATGGCGCCCCGGGCCCGCACGCGGGCGACCCGACGCGGAGTCGGGGTGACAGGATTTGAACCTGCGACTTCCCGCTCCCAAAGCGGGTGCTCTACCAAGCTGAGCTACACCCCGGGGGGCAACCTTGGAGATATTACCCGTTCCCACTGCGGAGTGCCTCGGTCTGGCCCGGGCGCTGTGAGCAGATGCATGTCGCCTAGGCCACTGCGGATGTGCTCTTGCATCGCTGATCTGGTTCAATAGAGCCGCAGCGCGGGCGTAGCTCAATGGTAGAGCCTCAGTCTTCCAAACTGATTACGCGGGTTCGATTCCCGTCGCCCGCTCCATGGCACGAGGCCGCGGCATCCACCGGATGTCGCGGCCTCGTCGCTTCTACGCTGGTCACCGCTCGGATGCCCTTCTCTCCGAGAGTGCCTTCGCTCTATCCGAGAACGCCTTCGCGCAGGGCTCGCAGCACCGCGCTGGTGCGATCCCTCGCCCCCAGCTTCTGCAGAATCATCGAGATGTGGTTCTTCACGGTGCCCTCAGCCAGGTGCAGGAGCTCAGCGATCTCGCGGGTGCTGTAGCCCTCGGCGAGCATGCGGAGCACGTCGGTCTCCCGGTCGGTCAGCGCCTGGATCGGGGCGGCCCGTTCCCGAGCCGGCACCCGGTCCGAGCGAATCGCGCGCAGCAGGCCCTCCGTGATGGACGGCGAGATCAGGGTGCCCCCGCCTTCGAGGGCACGCACGGCCCGGGCGAGCTGGTCGACGGTGACGTCCTTGAGCAGGTATCCGCGGGCACCGCTGCGCAGAGCCTGGAGCACCAGCTCATCGTCATCGAAGGTGGTGAGCACGAGGACCGGCACCTGTGAGCCCTGCGCATGCAGCTGCTCGAGCGCCCAGAGGCCGTCGAAGCGCGGCATCCGCAGGTCCATCAGGACCACGTCCACGGGATGCTCGGCGATTGCGGCCAGCGCCGTCTTCCCGTCGTCCGCCTCGGCCACCACATCGATCCCCGCCACCTGCAGGAGAGCACGAATCCCGTCACGCACCAGCGCCTGGTCATCGACCACGATCACTCGGGTCACGCCGCCACCCGCCCCGTCACCGCGAAGCCCGCGGTGCCGTCGACCGTGAGCTCGCCCCCCAGGGACTCGAACCGTTCGCGCAGACCGCACAGACCGTTGCCGAGCTCGGGAGCCCGGGCGCCGATCCCGTCGTCTCGCGCCACCAGCGACACCTGACTGCCGTCCTGGGCGAGGTCGATCTGCAGCCGCGAGGCCTCGGAGTGGCGGATCGTGTTGGTCACCGCCTCCTGGGCGAGGCGGATGAAGGCGACCTGCTGCTCCTCCCCCAGGTTCAGATCCGGGTCCACGGCGATGTCGACCTGGAGCCCGGGAATTCCCTCGACCATGCTGCGCAGCGCCTCCTGCAGGTCCACGGGCTGCGTCCGCAGCTCCCCCACCGTCGAGCGGACGTCGCGCAGCAGCCCTCGGGCGACGGCATCGGCACGAGCCACGTGCTCGCGCGCCCGGTCGGGGCCGACGTGCCGGGCGGCCTCCAGGTTCAGAGTCAGCACCGTGGGCTGGTGGCCGATCAGGTCGTGCAGCTCGCGGGAGATCCGCAGCCGCTCCGCGGTGCGGGTGGATTCGGCCAGCAGGATCCCGGCGGCTTTGAGGTCCACGTGTGCCTGGGCCAGTTCGGTGCGCATCCGCTTCTCCCGCAGCAGGGTGAGGGTGCTGAAGACGGTCGCCAGCTGGATCATCAGGTAGAAGCCGCTCGCGATGCCGGCCCAGCTCTCGGTGCCCAGTCTGCGCATGGCACCATGCTAGGCCGCTCCCTCTGCGCGCACCCGTGCCGATGGCCATGGTGCGCCGGGTAGGGACCGATGACGGTGGGCACAGGTGCTCCGGGCTCTGCCTCCGTAGCGTCGAGACCATGACACCTCTGAGCACGAAGAACCCCGCTGTCCAGGTCCAGCAGCTCACCAAGAACTATGGACGCCGCACCGTCGTCGACGGCATCAGTCTGACCACCGCTCAGGGTGAGACCCTCGGGGTGCTGGGCATCAACGGGGCCGGCAAGACCACGACGGTCGAGATGATCGCCGGGCTGCGACGGCCCGACGGAGGTCGCATCACGGTGATGGGCCTGGACCCGTTCCGCGACCGCAGGGTGCTGCGGCAGGTGCTGGGGGTCCAGCTGCAGGACGCGGAGCTGCACGATGCGCTGACCGTGAACGAGCTGCTCGCGCTCTACCGCAGCTTCTACCCGGATCCCAGACCGACCCGGGAGCTGCTGGATCTGGTGGAACTCGATGCCCAGCGCACCACCCGCTTCGCGAAGCTCTCGGGCGGCCAGCAGCAGCGCCTGTCCGTGGCGCTCGCGCTCGTGGGCAGGCCCCGAGTGGTGATCCTCGACGAGCTGACCACTGGGCTGGATCCGGCGGCGCGACGTCGCATGTGGCGCACCATCGAGCATCTGAAGGCCGACGGAGTCACGATCCTCCTGGTCAGTCACACGATGGAGGAGGTCGAGCGACTCTGCGACCGCATCGTGCTGTTGGATGCGGGCCGGGTGCTCGCCGCCGGCACCCCGGTCGAGTTCATCGAGGGTGCCGGAACCACCACTCTGGACGAGGCCTTCGTCCAGCTCACCGGACACGAGATGGAGACTGCCGAATGACTGCTGGAACCCCCGCTGCCCCCGCCCCGTCCGAGCTGCGTGGTCACCATCCCGGGCCTCGATCCTTCGTCGTCATGGTGATCTCCGAGTCGAAGATGGTGCTGCGCGACACGGCCGGGATGATCGTGCCGATCGGGATGCCCCTGCTGATCCTGCTGACCACCGCCGGTGGCACGGCCGACGTCGAGGTCGGCGGCGGTTTCACTGCTCTGGACGTGGGCGTCCTGCCCATCGTGCTGATCATGGTGCTGTCGATGATCGGGGTGGTCAACATGCCCAGCTTCCTGGCTCACTACCGACACTCCGGCATCCTGAAGCGCATGTCGGTCACCCCGGTGAGTCCCGTGATGGTGCTGGCCGCCCAGGTGCTCGTCTCCGTCCTGCAGTCCGCGCTCGGCATCGGGCTGGCGCTGGGGTTCACCGCCGTCGTGTTCGGCCTCAATCTGCCCTCGAACCTCGTCGCGGCCCTGGGGATCCTGGCGCTGTCTGCGGCCGCGATGTACGCGCTGGGGATGATCGTCGCGGCGGTCTCCCCCACTCCCAACTCCGCGGTGGCGATCGGTCTGGTCGGCTTCCTGGGGCTGGGCGCCCTGGGAGGGATGTTCGGTGGGCGCGAGGCGCTTCCCGAGCGGCTCGCCGTGGTCGGGGACCATCTGCCGTTCGGCGCCGGGGTGCAGGCGCTCCAGCGGGCATGGGTGGGAGCGCCGATGGAGATGGCTTCGCTGTCATCCCTGCTCGCCGCAGTGGTGGCTGGGGTGGTGGTCTCCGCACTGCTCTTCCGCTGGGAGTGATCGACGAACTGCGAGCCTGCGAGCGCCGTGCGGCCGGGCGCAGGGGTTGCTGGAAAAGGATCGGGGTCCATCACTCTGTCCGGATCCCGCTGGCGCGGCAGGCTGCAGAGGGGTTCACTGGAGGTATGGAGATGCTCACGGACGACCAGCGCTATGCGGCGATCGCCGCGCGCGATGCGCGGTTCGACGGCGTGTTCTTCACCTGCGTGCGCTCCACCGGGGTCTTCTGCCGTCCCTCGTGCCCCTCGCGCACACCGCGCCGGGACCGGGTGGAGTTCACCCCCAGCGCCGCCGCGGCGATCGAGCGTGGCTACCGGGCGTGCAAGCGCTGTGGGCCGCTCACCCCTCCGGGCGCCGACTCCGACGATCCTGCGGGTGAGCTCGCGCACCGGGCGCTCGCGCTCATCCACGCCGGCGCGCTGGACGCCGGACTGGACGGGAGCACGACCGTGAGCGAGCTCGCCGACCAGCTGCACGTCACCGAGCGGACCCTGCACCGGGCGTTGGTGGCCCGCACCGGCACCGGGGCGGTCGCGCATGCCCGCATGGCCCGGGCCCGCCGCGCCCATGCGCTGCTGCGCTCGACCAGCTGGCCGATGGGCGATATCGCGACAGCGGCCGGTTTCGGCAGCGAGCGCCAGCTGCACGAGACCGTCCGCCGGATCTTCGGCCGGGCCCCGTCGGCGATCCGTGAGCTCGCCGCACCTCGGCGCGGAACCGGGGGCGCGATGGGCGCCGCTCGCGCAGACGGCGTCGGAGACGAGGGTCGCGCGGACAGCATCGCCGTGGTCCACGCCGACCTGGCCGTGCGCCGCCCCTTCCATGGAGCCGGACTGGCGAGCTGGTTCGCAACCCGGGCGATCCCCGGGGTCGAGCACGTCGAGGACCTCGTCTGGACGCGTGCCGTGGCCCTCCCCCATGGGCCCGCAGTCCTGCAGGTCGACCTCGGAGCGGAAGAGGGACTACTGCCGCTGACTGCACGGCTGACGGACCTGCGCGACTATGCCGCCGCCGTCGCCCTGGCTCGGCGGATGCTGGACCTGGATGCGGACCCGCATGGCATCGATGCCGGCCTGCGGGCCGCGATGCCTGCTCTGGCCCCTCTCCTCGACGCGCGCCCGGGAGTGCGGATCCCCGGCACGCCGAGCCTCTCCGAGGCGCTGATGTGGGCGATCGTCGGTCAGCAGATCAGCACTGCCCGCGCCCGGGCTCTGATCGAGAGCGCCACCGATCTCGCCGGAGCCGAGCTGCCCGCGTCGCTGCACACCGGGCACGTCCACCGGCTCTCGGTGTCACCGGGCGAGGCCGGTGCCCGCGCCGAGGAATGGTTCCGGGGGCCCGGCGCACGCCGCCGCACCCTGGCCGGCGCGCTCACCGACCCACCGGATCCGCACCTCCCCCTGCCCGAGCTGCGCAACAGGCTGCTGGCCATGCCCGGGATCGGTCCCTGGACCGCCGATTACGCCCTGCTGCGCGGAGCCCGCGCGATCGATGTGGCACCGCAGCGGGACGTCGCCCTGCTCGCCGTCGCCCGTGCCCTCGAGCTGGCCGAGGACTTCCCCGCGCTCGATGCCGCTCTGCTCGCCGCCTCCCCCTGGCGCAGCTATGCGGTGATGCACCTGTGGCATCACCGTGACGACCTCCCTGCAGAACTCCGAACCCTTCGGAAGGACCGCTCATGACCACCACCCCGCTCCGCCCCGGCCGCTCCCATCGCCTCGTCGGGACCCGACTCGGCACCTACCTGCTGGCGGCAGACGCCGACGGACTCGTCGGCGTCTGGCGTCAGGACCAGAAGCACTTCCCTGCAGCGGCTCGGCTCGGCGCGGTCGCCGAGGCCCCCCACCCCGTGCTCGACGAGGCGGAGGCCCAGCTCCTCGCCTACCTCGCCGGGGACCGGGAGGAGTTCACGCTGCCGCTGGCCCCCGAGGGCACCGAGTTCCAACGGGCCGTCTGGGCGCACCTGGCCTCGATCCCCCGTGGCACCACCGCGACCTATGGGCAGATCGCCCGCGCCCTGGAACGGCCGCGTGCGGCCCAGGCCGTCGGTGCCGCCGTCGGCTCCAATCCGCTGTCGATCGTGGTGCCGTGCCATCGGGTGGTGGGCAGCACCGGGGCGATGACCGGATACGCAGGCGGGATAGAGACCAAACAGGCACTGCTGCTCCTCGAGGGCGCACTGCTCGCGTGACACCATGGGCCGATGACCGCGTCTGCTCCGTTCGAGCCCACCCGACAGCCGTTCCGCTTCCCCGTCGCCGCGCGCTACGCGGGCATGGAGTCCTCTCCGCTGAAGGACATCTTCGCCCTCGCCGCCCGCAAGGACATCGTCTCCTTCGCCGGCGGGATCCCGGATCCGGCGCTGTTCGCGCTCGAGGACGTCACCGCCTGCTACGACTGGGTGCTCTCCCACCAGGGCCACCGGGCGCTGCAGTACGGGGTGAGCGAGGGAGAGGTCGAGCTGCGCGAGCAGGCCGCACGCCGTCTCTCCCGTGATCTCCCGACCGACGCCTCCCAGATCCGGGTCACCTCGGGCTCCCAGGAGGGATTGTTCGTCATCGCCCAGGCCCTGCTCGAGCCCGGTGACGTGGTGCTGGTCGAGTCCCCCACCTATCTCGCGGCGGTGCAGGCCTTCGCTGTTCATGGCGCACGCATGATCGGGGTCGACACCGACGATGACGGGGTGATCCCGGAAGCGCTCGAGGAGGCCATCCGCACCCACCATCCGCGGATGGTCTACCTGATCCCGTCCTTCCAGAACCCCACCGGGCGCACCATGCCGGTGGCGCGTCGGCAGGCGGTGGCCGACGTGCTGCTGCGCACCGACGTGCCGCTGATCGAGGACGACCCCTACGGCGCGCTGAGCTTCACCGGCAGCACCTGGGCGCCGATCGCGTCCCTGCCCGGGATGAGCGAGCGCACGATCCTGCTGAACTCGATGAGCAAGCTGATGAGCCCCGGCGTGCGGATCGGGTGGATGCGTGCGGAGGGCCCGATCCTGGACACCCTCGCGGTCGCCAAGGCCGCGATCTCCATGCAGTCCTCCGTGGTGGACCAGCTGACGGTGGCGCGATATCTCGAGACCGCCGATCTCGACGCCCATGTCGCGACGGTCAGCGCGGTCTACCGCGAGCGTCGCGACGCGATGACGGCGGCGATCACCCCGGTGCTCCCGGACGGCGCGCACCTGACCCGACCCGAGGGCGGGATGTTCCTGTGGGCCGCGCTCGGCGAGGGATACGACGCCCAGCGCATGCTCGCCGAGGCGGTCGCGGCAGGCGTCGCCTATCTGCCCGGCTGGTCCTTCTTCGCCGACAACGCCGACCGCTCCACGATGCGGCTGAGCTTCGTCACCCACTCCCCCGCAGTCATCGAGGAGGCCATCGGCCGCCTCGGCGAGGTCATCGCGAAGCACACCCGCGGCTGATCGGGACTGCAGGCTTCTGCCAGAGCAGCGTCACCCGGAAGCCCTCACGCCTGCGGATCCGGACTCCGGGGAGCACCCGGCCGGCGCGCTCCCTCAGCTCGTCGAGCGACCAGGCCGGATCGGCCACCGGGACCGCGGCCGCGGGATCCGGACCGCGCGCCGGGCGCGGGTGCTTCACCAGGCCGATCAGTGGATTGGTGACGGCGCTCCCGAGGTCCCACAGCTGGTCGAGCGTGGTCACCGGCATCGTCAGGGTGACCACGAGCAGCCTGCCCCCGGGGCGCAGCAGGATCTTCGCCTGGTTCAGCGCCTGGTCGAGATCCATGTGATGCAGCGACGCGACCATCGTGATCGCGTCGTAGCACCCCGCGTGCTCAGGCCAGGCGGCATGCTCGGCGAGGGTGCGACGATGGATCCGCGCCTGCGGGATCGGCGCGACCTCGGACGCGGCGAGGCGCGCCATCTCCGGATCGGGGTCGATCCCGTCCACCCGACCACCGGGCCCGATCACGCCGGCGAGCGCCGTGATCAGATCCCCGCGCCCGCAGCCGACGTCCAGCGCCGTGGTGGCGGCGGCAGGCACGGAACGCAGGATCCAGCGGTGGAAGTGCGCGTTGTGGTTCCAGGGGTGGCGTGCGTTCAGCACCGTCAGCCGCCGACCCAGCCAGCGGATCAGCGGATTCTCGGTGGTCCGCACATTCCACGGGGTGCTCGTCATCGCCGCAGCTCCTCAGAGTCTCAAGTTCACAAGCGTCTCAGCGCCTCAGCGCCTCAGCATCTCAGCGTCGCAGTGCCCGCATGCGAGTCCAGGCCATGAGCGCCATCGCGGCGGTGAGGATCGCCGCGCCGCCCAGCAGCCAGGGCGGGCCGAGCAGTCCGAGACCGGCGAGCACCGCACCGGAGAGCACGGCGAGCAGTATCGCATCGGACTGCCAGGCCAGCATCGGGATCACCGCCATGTCCCCCTGCGGCGTGGGCATCGGGGTGATCAGGCCCAGCGGCATCGGGCCCTTCGCAGCGTCCCGCGCCCGGCCGACGATCATCACCGGCGCCAGGGCCGCGGGCAGGATGACCATCTCGACTGCTGTGAGCCCCTCGCCGGCCGCCAGCATCGTGGTGGCTCCGCCGAGTGTCGCGAGCACGCTCAGCAGCAGTGCCGGCGCGACGGAATGCAGGAGCACCTGGACGGCGGCCGACTGGCCGAACAGCGTGGGCGCCCCGAGGGTATGGACACCGTGACGGATCCCGTCGACCAGGGTGCCACCGGCGCCCCAGAGCGCCGCACTTCCCAGCACCACCGCACCCCAGGCGAGCGGGCCGGTGAGCAGGGTGGAGCCGGCGAGCGCTGCGGCCGCCAGCAACGCCACCACCACTCCCGCGACAAGCCGTTCCGGGCTGCGCAGCCACGTCACCACATCTCGTCTGGCGTACAGCAGCACCAGCGGCCGCGATCCGATCGCAGGCAGGCGCCGTCCGGCCGACGGCGGGAGCTGGAGCATCCCGGCGGCACCAGCCACGTCCCCGGTGGTGACGATCGTGGTGGTCGATGCCCACCGCTGGCTCTGCTCTCGCAGCACGCTTCCCCGCAGCCTGTCCAGCTGCGAGAAGCCCGCCGCGGTGGCGATGACCCCCGCTCCCAGCAGGAGCAGCGCCCAGATCTTCGGCCGGGTCTCCGTCACCGGGTAGGCGCCGCCGAGCCCCGGCGCGTGGGGCAGCGCCGTGCAGAGCGCGGCCGCTACCAGCAGCACGCCTGCCAGGAGCCGTCGATGCATTGTCCCGAGCAGCTCGCCGCCGAGCCAGGCCGCACCGAGCAGCAGGCCGGTGCCGACTCCAGCGACCACGAACCATGCGCCACCTGCTCCCGTGGCGGCGCCGTCGGTCACCAGGGTCGCCGCGATCAGGGAGGTCACGATGACGATGCCGAGAGCTGGCACCAGCAGCGCCCGAGCGAGCGGCCGCCAGAGGACGTCTCGTCGGCGGATCCCACTGGCGGCGAGGGTCGCGGTGAAGAAGGGCGCGATCAGCGCCGGACCGCGCACGGCGCCGAGCATCACCATCACGCTCGCCGCGGCGAGCGACACGGTCGTGGTGACCTGCGGGGCGAGGGGGTGCAGCAGCGCGGGGAGCACATCGGGCCGGGCCAGGAACGTTCCCGACATCTGCAGGACGGGTGCGGCGAACACCAGCACGCTCAGTGCCACCACGTAGAGCAGGTACAGCAGATCGGCGCGGGTCCGGGCCTGGCTGCGCTGCGCCCAGACCTCGCGGACGGCGCTGAGATCCCCGGTCACGGAGCGTCCTCCAGGTGGAGGCGGTGATCGGCGAGCGCCTCGAGCATCCGGGGATGGTGAGTGGCCATCACCACGGCCGTTCCCGCGTCGACGCGGGCACGGATCGCATCGATCACCAGCTCCAGCCGGTCGGCATCCAGTCGCTGCTCGGGCTCATCCAGCAGCAGCACCTGGGCCGGCCGCGCGAAGGTCAGCGCGAGGGACACCAGCTGCGTCTGCCCGCTGGAGAGCTCATGCGGGAATCGGCGTCCCAGCGGCGTGATCGCCAGCTCCTCGAGCAGCGCCTGGGCCTGCTCGGCCCCGGCGGCCGCGGGCGTCCCCCAGGTGGCGGCGATGAACTGGAGGTGTTCGGCGACGGTGAGGTCCCGGGCCGTCTGCGGCGGGCCGATCAGTGCGCCGAGAGCGGTGCGGAAGGTGCGGTCGCGATCATCCGGTGTCCGCCCGGCGATCTGCACCGTGCCCGCAGTGGGCTCGAGCAGGCCGGCGAGCACCCGCAGCAGCGTGGTCTTGCCGGAGCCGTTGGCACCGGTCAGTGCCAGCACCTCTCCGGCCTGCACGCTCCCGGTGGCCTCGAGCAGGAGCACGTTGCCGTCGAGCACCACCCCGATGTCCTCGAAGCGGACGAGCTCGCGCTCGGTGGAGGATGCTGCGGAGCCGGGGACCATATCCCTATCGAACCGCATCACGACCCGCAGGAGCCTCCGACTTCCGTCTCGAACAGACCGTCGCGATGACCCAGCTCCGACGTGACGCTGATGCGGCTCCGACACGCTGTCGACGCGATGCCGATGGTCTACCGATGATCTGCCGATGTGATGTAGGTGGAGACGTCACGCTCTGGATATTTTGTCAGATCCGTGAGAGAATGAACTGCTCCGTCGTAGGTGCCGTCACCCTGTTCCTGCAGGTCGAGCGGCACTCGAGCCACTTCGTCACCCCCGTGTCCCGGGCCCTGTCCGGGACCGCACGATGCCGGACGTGGCCGCCTCGACCCCACCAGGGCCGCGGTACCGCCGGTGCGCAGGTCCACAGAGGAGGAACCCCTTGTCCGTTGCCGAAGCGTCTGACGTCACCGCCGCCCCGAACGCCGGAGAAGTGCTCACACATCCCGTCCACGGACCGGTGCGCGTCGTCTCCACCTCCACCCGCGCCGTCCGCGGCGTCGAGCGTGAATATGTCGATCTCGTGGTCATCGGTGACGAGATGCGCATCTCCGTGCCCTCCGGCGGCAAGGACGTCATCGGACTGCGTGCGCTCCTGGTCGAGAAGGAGATCGTCACGATGATCAAGCAGCTCGGCGAGCCCATCGAGCCGCCGGAGAAGAAGGCGTCCTGGGCTCACCGCATCAAGTCGCTCCAGATGCAGCTCCAGACCGGTCGTCTCACCGACCGCATCGAGGTCATCCGCAACATCGTCCGTGACTCGGGCGGCGTCCCCTCGAGCCTCGCGGAGCGCAACCTGCTCAAGCAGGCCATCGACCCGCTGGCCTCCGAGATCGCGATCGCCCGCTCGATCCCTCGTGAGGATGCCCAGGTGCTGCTGCACAGCACGGCCGAGAACGCCCTGGTGCCCGCCGCCGCCTGAGCTCCTGGCTCCAGCTGATCTCCTGGCTCCGGCTTCGTCGGTGTCCACGCTGCCCCGCCTCACCTCCTCCGGGTCCCCCCGGAGGGTGTGACGCGGGGCAGTATTCGTGTCAGCCAGATTCCCCCTGCGACGCAGATCGCTCCGGTCGCCGCTCCGGCGATGGCCACCGGGGCGACCAGCGTGACGCCGGTGACGATCAGCGGCGCCGCCAGGCGTCCCGCCCCCAGCATCGTGTTCCACCAGGCGAGGTAGGTCGCACGGTCATACACCGGGGAGACGTCGATGCCGAGGGTCATCACGAGCCCCGAGCCCAGGCCGTTTCCCAGACCGATCAGCAGGCTGGGCACGAGGAGCGCCACCAGTGCGAGCCCTGGACCCTGCCCCTGCAGGACGATGCCGAGCACGGCCAGCAGCAGGAAGCCGGCACCCATCAGCAGCGCGCAGGGGACGGCGACCGCAGCGCGGCCGAAACGATCCATGAGGCTGCCTGCGGGGATCACCAGCAGGATCTCGAGCGCCGCGCTGACCCCGAAGACGATCGAGATCCACACCGGGTCCAGCCCGAGCGAATCGCCGAGCAGCGGCACGATCACCGGCCGGTTCACGCGCGCCATCATCACCGGGGAGATGCCGAGACCCACGGCGATCATGCGGCGCAGCACGGCACGATCCAGCCGGCCGCGTGCCTGGCTGCGCGGCCGTCGCTCGCTGCGGCGGCCGCGCGCGGGGGCCGGTCCCGCCTCCCCCGGAGGGAGGAAGAGCGCGATCATCACGGTGCCGGCTGCGGCGGTGACGGCGAACAGCAGGAAGACCCAGGCCATCGAGCCCACTGCCATCACCACCGCACCGAGCAGAGGGCCGATCACCTCTCCCAGGCGGATCACCCCGCCGAACAGGGTCATCCCGCGAGCACGCATCGCCGGCGGCAGCGCGGTGCCGAGATAGAACTGGCGCCCGAACTGCCAGACCTGCGTGCTCGCCGCCATCACCAGCAGGACCCCGATCAGCAGCAGGCGATGCGTGAGGTCGCCGCCCCCGCCCAGTGCGGGGTCGAGCATCAGATACGCGGCCAGGTTCGCGGCCACCAGCACGACACCGGTGATCACCAGTGCGCGACGAGCCCCGATCCGCGAGATCAGTCGACCTGCCGGGATGGGGCCGAAGAAGGAGGTGAGCCCGAAGATCATCGACAGCGCGGCCGCCTGCGGGATGCTGAACCCGAGGTCGCGGGCGATCAGCGGCACCACGGGCATCAGCGCCGCGAGACCCGTGAACTCCAGCAGGCTCGGCGCGTACACCGACGGGGTGAGCGAGCGGAGCACCTGCGCCGGGGTGCGCGGGTCCCGAGGGCGGGAGCTCGGCGCAGGTGTGGTCACCGGCCGAGTCTGTCACCCGATAGTGAGCCTGGGCAAAGAGCTCCGGGGTGCGGACGTCACGGACAGCGCGAGCACCCCGGGAGTGGGCAGCCGCAGGGCCTCAGGAACCCAGCAAGGGCTCAGAGTTCCAGGAGGGGCTCAGACTTCCAGCAGGGAGCTCAGGTGCCCAAAGAAGTGCCGGTGGTCGCCGCCTCGCCGCGACGTGCGACGCCCTCGTCGACTCCGGCCGCGACGGCTTCGGCAGCCCAGCGCACCGACCAGGCCCGCAGATACGCAGCTGCCTGAGGACCTCGCCGCCACTCCGGGGTGGGGGTGGGCACCGAGCCCAGGCAGCTGGAGCGCCAGCCGTCGGTCTCGGCGGCGAGCGCGAGCAGCGCGAGCTCCCAGCCGATGGCGAGGGCGCCGGGGCCGGTCCGTTCGAACTCCTCGACGTCGACCAGCGCGGTGTGGCGCAGATGCAGCAGCGTGGTGCCGTCGTCTTCCGGATCGAGCCTGATCAGCAGCGGGTCCTCGCCGCTGGACGATGTCCAGGACAAGGTGAGCCGGTGGGGCGCCTCGACCTCGAGGATCCGTCCATGCACTCCGCCCGGCGCAGTGAAGCTCCCACCCTCATGCAGCTCGCCGGCGACCGGCCCGAACCATCGCGCGAGCTCTCCGGGTCTGGTGAGCAGCGGCCACAGCTGGGCGGGGGCACGGTCGAGATTCGTGGTCAGGGTGAGCACAGCGCGGACCAGAGGGTGGCCCTGGTGGCTGGTCCGCTCATCGATCTCGAGCGCGCGGCGCACTGCGCCGACCACGGACAGCGACTCCGTGACAGTCATCTTCTCCTCGAAGGGTCTCAAGCCGCTCCGCACCGGCGCCGAAGCGCGGGAGCGGACTCTCGCAGGGTAGCCCACGCCCCGGCTCCCATGCCACGCCCTGGCGATAGCCTCATACCGAGCCCGGTCCGCACCCAGGTCCACAGGGACCGCCGTAGCATGTTCGGCGTGACTGCTGCGCGTACCTTCCGACCGGCCGACTACACGGCACATCTCTTCGATCTCGACGGGGTCATCACCCCGACGGCCGAGGTGCACATGCGCGCCTGGGCAGACATGTTCAGTCGATTCCTCACCTCTCGCGGCATCGACGAGCCGTACACCGACGCCGACTACTTCGCCCATGTCGACGGGCGCCCCCGCTACGACGGCGTGCGCACCTTCCTCAGCTCCCGGGGGATCACCCTGGAAGAGGGCATCGACGATGATCCCGGCGTCCAGGATCCCGGTGCGGAGACCGTGCGCGGGCTCGGCAACCGCAAGAACGACCTGGTGCTCTCGCTGCTGCGGGCCGACGGCGTGGCGCCCTATCCCGGGACCGTCACCTACCTCGATGCCCTGCCCCCGACCGCGCGGCTGGCGATCGTCTCCTCCTCCCGCAACGCGGAGGAGGTGCTGAGCGGAGCGGGACTGCTGGACCGCTTCGAGCACATCGTCGATGGCAACGTCGCGACCCGCGAGGGACTGCCCGGCAAGCCGGCACCGGACACCTTCCTCTACGCCGCCCGGCTGCTCGGAGTCGAGCCCGCGGACTCCGTCGTCTACGAGGACGCCGTCTCCGGCGTGCAGGCAGGTGCCTCGGGTGACTTCGGCGCAGTGATCGGTGTCGATCGCGGCGCCGGCGCTGCCGAGCTCGCCGCAGCCGGTGCCACCTTCGCCGTCGCAGACCTGGAGGAGCTCGCATGACCCGCCTGCGCTCGCTGCCCGCCGACCCCGTCGACCGCACCCAGCTCCCACTCGATGAATGGCGCCTGGTCGAGTCCAGGCCCCCTCAGGACCTGGGCCTCGCCGAGACCCTCTTCGCGACCGCCAACGGGTACATGGGGATGCGCGGGACCCCGGAGGAGGGCCGGGACGCAAAGACCCACGGCACCTTCCTCAACGGATTCCACGAGACCTGGCAGATCAACCACGCCGAATCCGCCTTCGGCTTCGCGCGCACCGGTCAGACCATGATCTCGGTGCCCGATTCGTCAGTGCTCAAGCTCTACGTCGACGATGAGCCGCTGCTGCTGTCGATCGCCGATCTCGAGGAGTACGAGCGCTGGATCGATTTCTGCGAGGGGGTGCTGCGCCGGGAGCTGATCTGGCGAACCCCGGCCGGGAAGCGGGTCCGGGTCAGCAGCGCCCGGATGGTCTCCTTCGCGCAGCGGCACCTGGCGGTGATGACGTTGAAGGTGGAGATGCTCGAGGGCTCGGCCCCGATCGCGATCTCGTCACAGATCATCAACCGCGAGGACTTCCGGGACGACTTCGGCAAGGGTCTCGTGGGCGGAGCGGTCACGGACAAGGCCGACCCACGGCGCACCACCGACTTCACCCATCGGGTGCTCGAGCCGCTGCAGGACTGGCACAGCGAGCGCCGGATGCTGATGGGGTACCGGGTCGCCAACTCGGGGATGACGATGGCCGTCGGCGCGGACCACCAGGTGGAGTCCGATGCGGAGGTGACCCAGCTCGTGGACACCTCCGCGGATCTCGGCCGCCAGGTCGTGCGCGCCCATCTGGAGGAGGGACAGTCGCTGACCGTCCGCAAAGCAGTCACCTACCATTCCTCGCGCTCCGTCCCCCACCGCGAGCTGTTCGACCGCTGCCGGCGCACTCTGGATCGGGTCCGCGAGAGCGGCTTCGAGGTGCAGTTCGCTGAGCAGCAGGCATACCTCGACGACTTCTGGCTGCGCTCTGACGTGCAGCTGCCCGGGCAGCCCGCGGCGCAGCAGGCGACCCGCTGGTGCCTGTTCCAGCTGGCCCAGGCCGCCGCCCGCTCCGATCAGTGGGGCATCCCGGCCAAGGGCGTCACCGGCTCGGGGTACGAGGGGCATTACTTCTGGGACAGCGAGATCTATGTGGTCCCGTTCCTGACCTTCACCCAGCCCCGGTGGGCGCGCAATGCCCTGCGCTTCCGCACCAACCTGCTGCCCAAGGCCCGCGAACGTGCTCGGGAGCTGAACCAGCGCGGAGCGCTGTATCCCTGGCGCACGATCAACGGCGATGAGGCCTCGGCCTATTACGCCGCCGGCACCGCGCAGTACCACATCGATGCCGACGTCGCGTATGCCTTCGCCCAGTACGCCGATGTGACCGGCGATCTCGACTTCCAGCATCGCGACGGGGTCCCGGTGCTGGTGGAGACCGCGCGGATGTGGGCTGATCTCGGGTTCTGGCGGATGACCGCCGATGGCGCAGCGAGCTTCCACATCAACGGCGTGACCGGCCCCGACGAGTACACCACTGTGGTGAACAACAACATGTTCACCAACGTCATGGCCCGCTTCAACCTCCGGCGTGCCGCGCGGGCGGTGCGCGAGCTGCGCGCTGCGGACGACAGCGCCTACGAGAGCATGCGCGTCGAGCTCGAGCTGGACGAGATGGAGCTCGAGCAGTGGGAGGCCTGCGCGGACGGCATGCATGTCGCCAAGGACGAGTCGCTGGGGATCCATCTGCAGGAGGACCGCTTCCTCGAGCGGGAGATCTGGGACCTCTCGAGCACCTCGGACGAGGCCTTCCCGCTGCTGCTGAACTACCACCCGCTGGTGATCTACCGCTTCCAGGTGCTCAAGCAGGCAGATGTCGTGCTGGCGCTGTTCCTGCGCGGGAGCGAGTTCACCGCCGAGGAGAAGCGCGCGGACTTCGAGTACTACGATCCGATCACCACCGGGGACTCCTCGCTCTCGGCGGTGGTGCAATCGATCATGGCGGCAGAGGTCGGCCATCAGAAGGCCGCACTGGACTACTTCCGTGCCGGACTCTTCGTGGATCTCGCCAACCTCCACCACAACACGGCCGACGGGGTGCACATCGCCTCCGCGGGCGGGGTCTGGAACGCGCTCGTGCACGGCTTCGGCGGGATGCGGCACGACGACGGCCAGGTGTCCTTCGACCCGCGGCTGCCCACCGACTGGCCGGAGCTGTCGTACCCGCTCACGGTGCGGGGCTCCCGGTTCCGGGTCCGCCTGGTGCGCGAGGAGATCTCCTTCACGCTCGAGAGCGGCGATGAGGTCGAGGTCACGGTGCGCGGCGAACGGGTCACGGTCGATGCGGGGGGCGTCACGGTGCCGCTCGTGGATCAGGGGCCGTTGCTCGACGATTCCGTGCTGGCCAGGCCCGTCGGGCTGGGCGATGAGCGCGCCGACGGCTCGATCATGACCTCTCACGTCCCCGGCGATCCCGACGATCCCTGGGAGTACCCGGTCGCCAGTGACCCTGACGACATCATCGACGAGAGCTGATCGGCGAGCTGACCGGCCGGGCCGCGGAGAACCTGGTGGAATAGGCTCGATCAGCGCCCATCCTCGGCGCACAGACCCTGAGCCCGGAGCAGCACGGTGACCTCTTCACGACCGCGACGCATCAAGCCGGTGGTCGAGCTGTCCCGACCCCGGCTGAGCGTCCTGCACGTCCTGAACCGGGTGCGGATGCGGATGCTCGACATCCAGGTCTGGGACGTCGCGGGCACGATGACGTTCTATCTGGTGCTCTCGCTGTTCCCGGGCGCGGTCGCAGTGGTCTCGATGATGTCGCTGATCGGGATCGAGGCGGAGACGCTCACTGCGCTGTCCGGAATGATCACCGAGATCTTCCCGACCCTGGACCCCCGCCCCTTCCTGAGCGCGATCCAGGCGGTGTCCTCCACCAGCGGCGGTCTGCTGGGCCTGCTGCTGGGCACGGCCGGCTCGCTGGTCTCCGCCTCGAACGGGGTCGCGGCCTTCCACCGCGCCCTGCATCGCGTGTATGACACCCGCGAAGGGCGTCCCTTCCTCCTGTTCCGCACCATCGTGTTCGGCGAGACCATGCTGATCGTGTCCGTGGTGCTGCTGGCCATCGGCATGATCATCGTGGGCGGCGAGGCCTCGCAGCGCATCGGCGAGTTCGTGGGCATCCCGCGGATCGCCTTCGCAGCCTGGAACCTCGTGAAGTGGCCGATCTTGCTGGTCATCCTCATCATCGGGGTGTCCATGGCGTACTACCTGTTCCCCAACGTGCGCCTTCCCCGCTACCGGCTGATGACGCTCGGTTCGACCGTGAGCGTGCTGGTGCTGTTCGGCACCGCGCTGATCGCCGGCCAGCTGATGGTCTACGCCACCCGCTTCGCGGAGATCCTCACCGCCCTGAACGGGCTGATCGCGATCCTGCTGCTGATGTGGATCTCGAACATCGTGGTGATCTCCGGAGCGGCGCTGGACGCCGAATTCCTGCGAGCACGCCAGATCGCCAGCGGCCTGGATGCCTGGCACCGCATCGTGCTCGACCCCCACGCCACGCACACCCTCGACTTCCTCGCCGCGGACGCGGTGCGGGCGGAGGAGCTCGGCCGCGTGGTCGCCGAGGCGGCCCGTGACGGAGAGCCGCTGCGCCGGGAGCGAGGACCGTGGATCGTCGACGCCCGCAATCCGCTGGCCGTCAACCCGCCCGCGCGCCACCGCATCACCAGCACCCCCCTCCCTCCCGCACAGGGCGGGCCCACTGATCCCCCGCACACAGGAGAACTCTCCGCATGACCGTCCGCCCGATCACCATCGTCGGCCACCGCGCCCTCTCGCAGCGCACCCGGCGGGTCCGCGAGGTCACCTCCGAGCTTCGCGCCCTGGTCGCTGACATGTTCGAGACCAACGATGCAGCCAGCGGTGCCGGGCTCGCCGCGCCGCAGGTCGGCTCGCGCTGGCGCCTGTTCGTGTACTCGTGCCCGGATGCCGGCGGAACCCTGCGGCGCGGGGTGGTCATCAATCCCGTGCTGGAACGCTTCGGCGGGATCGAGCTCGACGAGGAGACCCTCGAGGGCTGCCTCTCAGTCCCCGGCGAGGGCTTCCCCACCGCCCGCCACCGCGGGGCACGCGTGACCGGCATCGATCTGGAGGGTGCCGAGGTCGTGGTGGAGGACGAGGGCGGGGTGCTCGCCCGCGCCCTCCAGCACGAGGTCGACCACCTCGAAGGATCGCTGTACCTGGACCGCCTCTCTCCTGCCCGCAAGCGGGAGGCGCTGGACGCGGTGCGGGAGCGAGGCTGGCGCACCCACGGCATCCTCACCTGGGACCCGCGTGAGCTCGAGGCCGCTGACGTCTGATCTCGCACGGCGCAGCACCGTCACCGCGGTCACACCGACCCTCCGTGCAGTGCCGTCGCCCAGCTCGGCTCGCTATCCTGGCGCCATGGAACGCCCGTGCCTCTCCCGTCGTCATGCCCTGCTGCTCCCTGCCACTGCGGCCGGGCTGGGAGGGCTCGCGGCCTGCGGGCCCGAGGATGAGGGCTTCGGCACCGCCGCGCCGCTGCGCGCGGAGGACGGCACGATCTCGCTCGAGGACGTGCCCGAGAACGCCAGCACCCTGGTGAACTTCGGTGGCAAGGAGCCGTTCGTGCTGCTGGTGCGCGGCGCCGGCGAGGACATCGCTGGCTACTCCGGCTACTGCACCCACAACGGCTGCGCGCTGCGCCAGGAGGAGAAGGAGCTCGACTGCCCCTGCCACGGCTCCCGCTTCGATGCCACGACCGGTGACGTGCTGGTGGGCCCCGCCACCCGCCACCTCCCCGAGGTCGCCGTGGTGGTCGAGGACGGTCAGATCCGCCGTGAGCAGTGACGTGAGCAGTGATCCGTCGATGACAGCGAGCCAGGAGAAGACGCATCGCGATGTCGTCTCCTTCGTGCGGCGCGGGGAACGACTGACCCAGGGTCGCCAGAACGCCTGGGACCGCCTCTCCCCCTTCTACGTCATCGACCCGCCGCGCGGACATCGCGACACCCTGCCCGCCGAGGGGACCCGCCTGGATCCCGCAGCGGTCTTCGGCCGGAAGGCCGAGCTCGTGGTCGAGGTCGGCAGCGGCACCGGCGAGAACATCGTCGCCGCCGCCCTCGCCCATCCCGAACGTGATCACCTCGGAGCCGAGGTGTACCTGCCCGGGCTCGCCCAGACGCTGAGCCGGGTGGAGCGTTCGGGAAGTCCCCAGAACCTGCGGATGCTGCCGCTGGATGCGCAGCGGGCGCTGCCCGCGATGCTGCCCGAGGGCTCGATCGACCAGCTCTGGGTGTACTTCGCCGATCCCTGGCCCAAACAGCGTCACCACAAGCGCAGGCTGATCAACCCGCCGTTCCTGGACGCGGTGCTGCCGCTGCTGGCCGACGGTGCGACATTCCGCCTGGCCACCGACTGGGCGCAGTACGCCCACCACATGAGGACCCAGCTGGATCCGCGTCCCGAGCTCGCCCTGCTGCATCCCGAGGGGCTCCGCCCCGAAGGGAGCTCCTCGGACGCGATCCCGGCGAACATCCCGACCACCGGATGGGCGCCACGTTTCGAGGGTCGTGTGAAGACCGGCTTCGAGAGCAAGGGCCGGACCGCGGGACGCCTAATATGGGATCTCGCGTATACCCGGGTGCCTCGGTACCCGGGATAGTACGGCGCCCCGGGCATCGGGGCGTCGTCGGCAGCGTGTCCGCCTCGGCGGCACCGTCTGAGAGGGACACCGAATGAATGACCCCGCCGACGTCGATCTTCCCGCTGACTGGGATGATGACGAGAATCCGCGCACCGATCGGCGCCGCAGCCGACGGGCGGCGCTGATCGCCCTCGGGCTGGTCGCCGTGCTCGTGCTCGGCGTGGGCCTGGTGATCGGCAACTACCTCAACGGGCTCAAGGACTCCTACGAGAAGCGCACCGTGGTGCAGATCACGCGCGGCGCCTCCGACGGAGACCGCCCGGAGGCGATCGAGGGCAGCGGTCGTAACTTCCTGCTGCTGGGCTCGGACAAGCGATCCCCCGAGGACGCCGCCTCCGAGGGCGTGAGCGGGCAGCGCTCGGACGTGATGATGCTGGTGCACATCAGCGATGACAACCAGAGCGTGTACATCACCTCCTTCCCGCGCGACCTCTATGTCGACATCCCCGGCCATGGCAAGGACCGCATCAACGCGGCACTCGCCTTCGGCGGCGTGGGCCTGGCGGTGACCACGGTCGAGAACTACACCGGGGTCCCGATCGACCATGTCGCACTGATCGACTTCGACGGCATCGAGGGCCTGGTCGACACCCTCGGCGGAGTCGACGTGAAGATTCCCCAGACCTTCGAGGCGCAGGGCCACCAGTTCACCGAGGGCACCCAGACCCTCAACGGCGAGGAGGCCCTGGCCTTCGTCCGCGAGCGCAAGCAGTTCGCCGAAGGCGACTTCCAGCGCAACCGCAATCAGCAGGCGGTCCTCAAGGGCATCGCCGACAAGCTGATCAGCGCTGACACGCTGAGCGATCCCGGCAAGCTCGCCGACACCATCGAGAGCATCTCCCCGTATCTCACCACCGACGACGGCCTGAGCGCCGGCGCGATGGTCGAGCTCGGACTCTCCTTGCGATCGGTCCGCAGCGGGGACATGTACTTCCTCTCCGTCCCCCACGCCGGGCCGATCACCACCAGCGGCGGAGCCAGCGTCGTCGGCACGGATGACGAGGCGATGGAGGTGCTGCGCGAGGCCCTGCGCACGGATGACATGGGAACCTATTACGCTCAGCACGCAGGGACGTACTGATCCGCCGGGAGCAGCGTCCCGTACACAGACCATTCGACGCCTGGAGGAAACAGTGGCCAATCCGCTCGTGAGCATCGTCGTCCCCGTGGCAGGAATCGTCGCGGCCACCGTCGGCAACAAGGCCGCAGCCGCTGGCTGGGGCGCCGTCTTCGGGGAGGACGCCCCCACCGTCAAGGCACAGAAGTCTGCGAAGAAGGACGTCGCGAAGCGTCGCAAGCAGGCGAAGAAGGACGGCCTCTCGAAAGCTGAGATCGCGGCGATCAAGGATCCCGAGGACGACCAGCCGCTCTGGAAGATCCTGCTCTGGGCGACCGTCTCCGGGGTCATCCTGCAGGGACTGCGCGTGGCTGCCAAGCGCGGAGCCAAGAGCGGCACGGAGCGCCTGACCTCCCGCCGTCCCCGCCCCAACCGCGGCTGAGCCCCAGCGCGAGCCCGACAACACCTGCTCGCCCGCCAGGCCCAGCCCACCGGGTCAGCCCACCGGGTTCAACCCACCGCGACCTCGACGACGAAGGGCGCCCCGCAGAAACCTGCGGGGCGCCCTTCGTCGTCGTGACTGCCGGCTCAGAACTCCGGGACGTCGACACCTTCGCTGAGCGTGTCGAGCGCGTCTCCGGTCACCAGGAAGCCGATGCGTCGCACCAGGGAGACCGCGTGGTCGCCGATGCGCTCGTAGAACCGGATGAGCAGCGTGAGGTCGATGACCTCGGCGTTGGTGTAGATGTCCTCGCCGCTGCTGGAGATCTGGCGCGAGATCTCGATCATCAGATCGTCGAGCTGATCGTCCTGCTTCTCCACCTGCGCCCCGAGCGCCAGATCACGGCTCTGGATGACCTCGGTCGCCCCCTTGAGAGCAGTCAGCCCGAGCTGGGACATCTTCGCGATCTGCTCGCGATGCTGCTCCGGGACGGCCGGGTCCGGATGCGTGCGGCGCGCGACCAGCGCGACATGCGCGGCCAGGTCGCCCATGCGCTCGAGCGATGAGCTCATGCGCAGGGACGCGACCAGCAGTCGCAGGTCGGTGGCCACCGGGGACTGCCGAGCCAGCAGCTCGACCGCCTTCGCATCCAGCTCCAGCTGGCGGGCATCGATATGGGGGTCGGCCGTGACGACCCGCTCCGCGAGGGCGAGATCGCCCTCGAGCAGGGCGGTGGTCGCGTCCTCGAGGGCCGTCCCGACCAGCTCGGCCATGTCGACCAGGTCATCGACGATATGCCGCAGGTCGCTCTGGTACGCCTCGCGCATGGTTACTACTCCTCTGTCTGAAGGGACCTTCGCCACCGATGATCGCAATCTCGGGTGAACGGACTGCGGCGGCCGGTGAACGTGAAGCGTAGTCCCCATGAACTCCTGACCTCATTGTCCTTCATGCTGGCTGGGCAGTCCGGGAGAGCGCGGCCGGGGGCCTAGGCTGTACGGGTGCCCCTGTCTGCGCTCCTCGTGCTCGCCGGCGCGATCGGTCTGGTGATCGGCGTCGCCGCGATGCTTGCGCTCGCCCCGCCGCCGCGGCGCCGTGCAGAGCCGTCGACAGCCCCCGGCCAGAACGTCCCCGAGGCCGCGGCCGAGGTCCTCGCGATCCTCTCCTCCGCCTACGTCGTGCTCGACTCCAGCGGTGACGTGCTGCGCGCCTCTCCCCTGGCCTACTCCTACGGCATCGTGCGCGCCTCCGAGGGGGACTACCCGCGCCTGGCCAGCGCCGAGCTGATGGCGCTCGCGGCCGATGTGGGCCGCAACGGCGGGTTCCGCGATGAGCGCCTCAGCCTGCGCCGCTCGTCCCAGGGCGATTCCGATGCCGTGATCGATGTGCGCATCGGGGCCCTCGGCGAGCATGGGGCGCTGCTGCTGGCCGACGATCTCACCCGTGCGGTGCGGGTCGAGGAGACCCGTCGCGACTTCGTGGCCAATGTGTCCCACGAGCTGAAGACCCCCGTCGGCGCCATCACCCTGCTGGCCGAGACGATGGAGGACGCCGCCGAGGACCCGGACGCGGTGCGCCGCTTCGCCGAACGGATGCAGACGGAGTCCCGCAGGCTGTCGCACCTGGTCAAAGAGATCATCGAGCTCTCCCGGGTCCAGGGCGGCTCCGCACTGCCCGACGCCGAGCCTGTCGAGATCGACGAGGTGATCGAGGAGGCGGTGGCGCTGAACCGGAACTTCGGACTGGGCTCGAAGATCGAGGTCAGTGTGGGCGGGACACAGGGGCTGACCGTCTTCGGCTCCCCCGCCATGCTCACCACCGCGCTGTCGAACCTGATCTCCAACGCGATCTCCTACTCCGATCCGCACACCCGGGTCGGGGTGTCCGTGCGCCGTGATCACGGCATGGTCGAGATCTCCGTCAAGGATCAGGGCATCGGCATCTCCAAAGAGAACCTCGAGCGGGTCTTCGAACGCTTCTTCCGCGTCGACCGCGCCCGGTCGCGGGCCACCGGCGGCTCCGGGCTGGGCCTCGCGATCGTCAAGCACATCGCGAGCGACCACGGAGGTGAAGTCACCGCCTGGTCGATGCCGGGCCAGGGATCGACGTTCACGCTCCGACTGCCGGAGATGGGTCGGACCGAGACCATCACCGTCGGCGCCCGCGCGGTCGATGACCCCCACAGCAGCCCATCCGCCTCGATGACCCGTCATGGGTCGGGAAAGGGACATTGATATGACGCGCATCCTGATCGTGGAGGACGAGGAGTCCTTCTCCGATCCCCTCTCGTACTCGCTGCGGAAGGAGGGCTACGAGGTCGCCGTCGCAGACACCGGCACCGACGGGCTGCGGATCTTCACCGCCCACGGTGCCGACCTGGTTCTCCTGGACCTGATGCTCCCGGGGATGAGCGGCACCGAGGTGTGCCGGGAGATCCGCCGCACCTCGACGGTGCCGGTCATCATGCTCACCGCCAAGGACGACGAGTTCGACAAGGTCCTCGGCCTCGAGCTGGGCGCCGACGACTACGTCACCAAGCCGTACTCCTCGCGAGAGCTGCTGGCCCGGATCAAGGCGGTGCTGCGCCGCGGCCAGGACTCAGCCGAGACGGAGGAGTACACCACCCTGAACGCCGGCGGCATCATGATGGACGTCGAGCGTCACGTGGTGGAGGTGCACGGCACCGAGGTCGCACTGCCGCTCAAGGAGTTCGAGCTGCTGGAGATGCTGCTGCGGAATGTGGACCGGGTGCTCACCCGCGGGCAGCTCATCGACCGGGTGTGGGGTGCCAATTACGTCGGCGACACGAAGACCCTCGATGTGCATGTCAAGCGGCTGCGGGCCAAGATCGAGGATGACCCCAAGAACCCCGTGCACCTGGTGACCGTGCGAGGACTGGGCTACAAGTTCGAGTCCGGCAGCTGACCCTCACCGGGACGACAGCATGCAGAACGCCCCGCAGCCGAGGCTGCGGGGCGTTCTGCATGCTGGATGGTGACAGCGGCGGGTCTCAGCCCCCGGCCGGCTGTTCGAAGTCGTAGTAGCCCAGGCTGGTGTCGAGCGTGGGCAGGGAGATCGTGGTGGTCTCGTCGCCAGCGGTCACATCGAGGTTGAGGATCGTGCCGGTCTCCACGTCGAGCGCACCGACCGGGACCAGCTGCTGGCCCTCGCTGGGGCCGAGCTCGACGACACCGTGCGCGGGGACCTGCACCTGGGCGGAGAAGATGGCACTGCCCTCGGCGCTGCCCTCGACCTCTACCGTGATCTCCTCATCGGAGTAGTTCACAACCGTCGAGGAGAACACCGGGGTGCCATCTTCACCAAGGACCAGCACGGCATTGCGCACGCCGGCGAAGAGGGTGCCGTTCTGCTCGAGATTGGCGTTGGTGCCGTCGGCGGCCTGATAGAACTCATGGGTCTGCACCGGGCTGAAGTACGTGCAGCCGGTGGCCGCGAGCGCCAGGCCCATGGCGGCGGCGGAGAGCACGAGACGGCGGGGACGGCGCACGGAGGACTCCTCTTCGATGCCGGATCGCGGCACAGACGTTCTAGGGACAGCTCTGACAGGTTACCCCACCACAAGCCCCGCGCGGCCCCGGGGCGGCACGGCGTGACCGGGTCGATGCAGGAGAAGCCGGAGGGGCTCTCCTGAGGTTCGCGACCGCCGTTCCCGAGGGCGTACGGCTGGTGAGGCAGGAGCGCCGCACTGTGCCCCAACGGCGATCAGCCCGAGCTGTTGGGCGAGCGCTCCGGCAGGTCAGCGGGCAGGTCGGTGCGCATTTTAGCGTGACCCCCCGGTGCTAGACTGGTCGGCGGAAAGGGGACCCACCACATGAATTTTGCTGTCGGCGAGACCGTCGTCTACCCGCACCACGGTGCCGCGCTCATCGAAGAGGTCAAGACCCGCACCATCAAGGGGGAGGATCGCACCTACCTCAAGCTGAAGGTTGCCCAGGGAGATCTGACCATCGAGGTCCCCGCCGACAACGTCGATCTCGTGGGAGTGCGCGACGTGGTGGACAAGGAGGGCCTCGAGGAGGTCTTCGAGGTGCTGCGTCAGCCCTATACGGAGGAGCCCACCAACTGGTCGCGCCGCTACAAGGCGAATGTCGAGAAGCTGGCCTCCGGAGACGTCAAGAAGGTGGCCGAGGTCGTTCGTGATCTGTGGCGCCGCGATCAGGATCGCGGGCTCTCCGCCGGTGAGAAGCGGATGCTGTCCAAGGCCCGTCAGATCCTGGTCTCCGAGCTCGCACTCGCGGAGAAGACCGACGAGGCCAGCGCCGAGTCGATCCTCGACGAGGTCCTCGCCTCCTGAGCCCCCTGCCCCCCGTGTCACCCCTCCCGACCGCCGCGACAGTGCGGCCCGTCGTCCTCGCCCTGGCTCCCCCCGCGCCAGGTCTCTCCCGCGGTGCGGCGACACCATGTCTCGAGCTGCTCGGCGGTTCGCGACTGATCAACCGGCTGCTCGGCACCCTCCACGGCCTCGGGCTCCCGATGCCGCTGGTGGTCACCGCCGACGTCGCCGCATCGCAGCTGCGTGCGGCCCTCGATCCCCGCATCCCCGTCGTCTCTGTCGCCGGCGATCGCCGCAACGCTTTGCAGACGGTCCTCGAGCGCACCGACGAGGAGCTGCTGCTGCTGCATGATGCGGAGCGCGCGCTCACCCCGGCCTCTGTCATCACCGAGGTGCTCTCCGCTCTCGAAGCCAGCATCGATGCCGTGGTGCCCGTGATCGCCCTGACCGATTCGGTCAAGGAGGTCCGGCCCGACGGCCTGCGGAACATCGACCGCACCACCCTGGCCGGCCTGCAGAGCCCCCGGCTGCTGCGGCGCGAGCTGCTGGAGAGGGTGCTGGAGCCTGCTGCTCCGGAGAGCATGCCCCGCGCAGGGATCGATCGCGGACGCTTCGACGAGATCCTCGTGGCCCTCGAAGGCGGGGCCGAGGTACGCACCGTGCAGGGCTCTCATTCCGGTTTCGCGGTACTGGACCGACTCACCCTGTGGCAGGCGCAGATCTCCCTGGGCCTGGCCCGGGACACCTCGCACCGGTACGGCATCTCACGACGCGGCTGAGAGGCCGCGCAGGGAGGTTCCCCGGGAAATCAGGGCCGTCGCCCGGGCAGGTCGCGCAGACAGTCCGCCCGGCGGCCAAATCGCCCGGCAAAGTCGCGCAGATAGGTCGCGCAGCACCCCGCAGCTCAGCGGCCGCTGCGGCTGCGCCAGACGGTCCGGAACTCCGCGGCCATCCGGCCCGGTTTGGACAGCGTGCGCACCGGCAGGCTCGTGGCGAGCTCCCCGGGGTCACGGCGCAGCCGTCGCATCAGGCGCCGTGGCTTGCTGGAGATCCGCTGGCGGAGATCCGGCAGATAGTCGTCGGACACATCCAGTCTGGTCACGGCTCCGCAGCCGGTGCACTGGATCTGGGACACGAACCTGCCGGCGTAGACGACCACGTGCTCCGCCTCCTGATCGCAGGCGGTGCAGCGCAGGTAGCTCTCCTCGACGTTCATCGGCTCCTCCTCACCCTGTCCTCAAACCTAGCGCGCTGACCACGTCCTGGGCCAGCAGCAGATCCTGGGCGTAGGTGATCTTGAAGTTCGTCTCCTCGCCGCGCACCCAGGTCACCGGGATGTCGGTGTACTCCTCGGCGCAGGAGGCGGTGTCAGTGCCGACGAATCCGTCCCGGGCCGCGGCCTCATAGGCGTCCAGGATCGTGGCGGCGTGGAATCCCTGCGGGGTCTGCACCCTCACCAGGGCGTCCTCTCGCAGATCGGCGCCGGGAGCCAAGGTGTGCCCCGGCCCCGCTGAGGCGATGTCCAGGGCGGGGATGCCCGGAACCGCCCCGCCGCTCTCCCTGGCCGCATGCAGCACTGCTGAGACCAGGCCGTGGGAGACCAGCGGGCGGGCGGCGTCGTGGATCAGCACAGTGTCCACCGCGCCGGAGTCGATGCGGTCCGCCAGATGGCGCAGTGCCAGCAGCTCGGACTCCTGGCGGGTCTCGCCGCCGGTGATGATCTCCAGCGGATGCTCGGTCTCGCGCGAATCCACGAAGCGGGCGTGTTCGAGATCGTCCGGTCGCACTACGAAGACCAAGATGCCTATCCCCTCGACCGCGGCGAGCGTGTTCAGGCCCCAGCCTGCGATGCTGCGACCAGCCAGGGGCAGGAACGCCTTGTTGATGCCGGCGCCCACGCGGGTGCCCGAGCCGCCGGCGAGCACGACTCCGGCCGCCCGCCCGGGCGGACGGGGAGTGCGGAGGCGTCGGGGCTGAGTCACGCTGGCATCGTAGACGGCCGCGGACCTCTCGTGGATCACCCAGCGAGGACGTGACAGAATCGACCCTCGCCGGTGTCTTCCGGTCCTCACCCGACAGCCTCCTCAGATCGTCGGGACGCTGGTCGTCACCCGACCCACAGCTCAGGAGTTCGTATGCTCACCATCGCCATCGTGTGCGGCGCAGGAATCGCCACCTCCGCACTGATCGCGGAGCAGGTGCGGGAGCATCTCACCTCCGGCGGCCGACAGATCCAGGTCGTCCAGGCCACCGTCATGGACCTGCTCTCCCCCGACTTCCGGGCGGACCTCGTGGTCAGCACGGTGGATCTGCCGGACGCCCTGGGCATTCCCCGGGTGTCCGGGATGCCGCTGCTGCTGGGGACCAACCCTCAGGTGACCTACGACGACATCGATCGCCTGCTCGAGCGCATCGCTCCCCGCAGCGCGGGCGGGGAGGACGGCTCCCGATGACCTCGCACCCCTCCCCCCTGCCCCGTGTCGGGACCGGAGTGGATGTCCATGCCTTCGCCTCGGCCGAGTCCGGGCGCGAGCTGTGGGTCGCGGGACTGCGCTGGGACGGGGAAAGAGGCCTGGCCGGCCACTCCGACGCGGACGTCGCCTGCCATGCAGCCTGCGATGCGCTGTTCTCAGCCGCGGGGATCGGTGACCTGGGCACGCACTTCGGTGTCGACCGGCCCGAATGGGAAGGCGCCTCAGGAGTCCGTCTGCTGGAAGAGGCGGCGCGACTGGTGCGTGCGGCCGGCTTCACGATCGGCAACATCTCCGTGCAGATCATCGGCAATCGTCCACGCCTCTCCGGGCGCCGCGACGAAGCGGTCTCGGTGATGAGCGAGGCGGCCGGTGCACCGGTATCCGTCTCCGGCAGCACCACGGACGGTCTCGGGCTGACCGGCCGCGGCGAGGGTGTGGCAGCGATGGCGACGGCGCTGGTCGTCGCCGTCGGGAAGAGTACCTCCGACGACGAGAGAACCTCCGACGAGGAGAGAACAGCATGAGCGAGACGACGCCATTACCGGTGCGCGCCCCGGAGGTCGAGAGCGCCGCAGCACGCCTGGCCCCGGTCCTGCGGCGCACGCCGCTCGAGCTCAGCGAACGGCTGAGCAGGCTGACCGGAGTGCCGGTCTGGCTCAAACGTGAGGACCTCCAGTCCGTGCGCTCCTACAAGCTGCGCGGCGCCTATCTCTTCCTGGACTCGTTGAGCCCGGAGCTCCGGGCCGCCGGGGTGGTGGCCGCGAGCGCAGGCAACCATGCCCAGGGAGTCGCATACGCCTGCCAGGCCCTGGGCATCCACGGCCGCATCTACGTGCCCGGTACCACCCCCCGTCAGAAGCGCGAGCGGATCACTGCGATCGGCGGGGAACTGGTGGAGCTGGTGCTGATCGGGGACACCTTCGACGATGCTGCCGAGGCCGCCGCGGATGACGCGGAGCGCACCGGTGCCACCCAGGTGCCCCCTTTCGACCATCCGGTGATCATGGCCGCGCAGGGGACCGTGGCGCTCGAAGCCGCCGATCAGCTGCGCTCAGAGCACGGTCGCGAGCTCGGCACCATGGTCCTTCCCGTGGGCGGGGGCGGGCTGCTCGGCGGCTGCGGCGCCTGGCTGCGGGAGCGGAGCCCCTCCACCCGGATCATCGGTGTGGAGCCAGCCGGTGCGGTCTCCATGGCCGCTGCGGTCCGCGCCGGCCGTCCGGTCACCCTGCACGAGATGGACCGCTTCGTCGATGGCGCCGCGGTGCGCCGGGTCGGTGCGGGCCCGCTGCAGATGGTGCAGGCCATCACCCCCGAGCTGGTCGCGGTCGAGGAGGGCGCCGTATGCACGGAGATGCTCGAGCTCTACCAGGTCGAGGGGATCATCGCCGAGCCCGCCGGGGCTCTCGCCGCGACGGCGGTGACCTCTGGCGCGATCGCGCACCTGGGCCGGGCGGGGGCTGGCGCGAATGATCCGGAGGAGGAGACCGGTGACATCGTGGTCGTCGTCTCCGGCGGCAACAACGACGTCTCGCGGTACAACGAGGTCGTCGAGCGCTCCCTCGTGCACGAGGGCCTCAAGCATTACTTCCTGGTGACCTTCCCTCAGGAACCGGGCGCTCTGCGTCGCTTCCTGGACCGCGTGCTGGGGCCGAACGACGACATCGTGCTGTTCGACTACATCAAGCGCAACAACCGCGAGTCGGGGCCGGCCCTGGTGGGCCTCGAGATCGGGAACCGCTCGGACCTCGAGCCGCTGATGGCGCGCATGGCCGCCTCGAACATGGAGATCGAGCGGGTCGATCCGGAGAACCCGATCTACCGCTACCTCACCTGAGAGGCGTCGGCGGCGGGGCAGACGCCCCGCACATACGCGAAGAGCCGAGTCCTGGAAACGCCCCTGGCCTCGGCTCTTCACATGCTGCGGTGAGGGTCAGCCCTCGGTGCAGGCCTCTCAGCCTTCGGAGTACGCCTCGACATCCGGGGTGATCGCCGCCGAACGGGCCTCGACGGCCGAGCGCACGATGTCATCCAGACCGTGCTCGGACTTCCAGCCCAGGGTCTGGGCGATGCGGTCCCCGGAGCAGATCAGGCGAGCCGGGTCCCCGGCTCGTGGTGCGCCGATCTCGGGGATGATCTCGATGCCCTTGGCCCGGGCGATCGCGTCGATCACCTCGAGCACGCTCGATCCCTCGCCGGTGCCGACGTTGAAGGTGCGGTGGGGGCGCTCTTCGCCGCGCAGGTAGTCCAGGGCGGCGATATGTGCATGGGCCAGGTCGAGCACATGCACGTAGTCGCGGACGCAGGTGCCGTCGGGGGTGTCGTAGTCGTCGCCGAACACGATCGGGGTCTTCCCCTGTTCGAGCCGGTCCAGCACGATCGGCACCAGGTTCATCACCGCGGTGTCGGCCAGCTCGGGCCAGCCCGCGCCGGCCACGTTGAAGTACCGCAGGGCGACGGTGCGCATGTCGTGGGCCCGCTCGGCGTCGGCGAGCATCCACTCCCCCACGTACTTGGTCGCGCCGTAGGGGTTGATGGGCTGCGGGGCGAGCTCCTCGGTGACCAGGTCCACGTCCGGCATCCCGTACACCGCGGCGGAGGAGGAGAACACGACGTCGCGCACCTCTGCGCTCGCACAGGCGGAGAGCACGTTGGCGAGCCCGCCGATGTTGTCATGCCAGTACATCTCGGGATTGGCGACGGATTCGCCGACTTGCTTGTGGGCGGCGAAGTGGATCACGGAGTCCGCACCGCTGGCCCGCATCTGGAAGGCGAGCTTCTCGCGCGCGTCCGGGAGCGTCACGTCGAGCTCAATCAGCTCAGCGCCCTCGGTGCGCTGTCGCAGACCTGTGGAGAGGTTGTCGACCACGACCACCTTCTGCCCCTGTTCGAGCAGGAGTCGCACCACATGCGATCCGATATATCCGGCGCCACCGATCACGAGAGTCGTCATGGGCCCAGCCTACCGGCCCGCCGGCGTCGGCCGCCCAGGAACGGTCATCCAGGAATGGCCGGCCGACGCCAGGGCCGGTGCCGCGGTCAGCTCCAGGAGCTGGAGATCGGACGGCCCTCGTTGTAGCCGGCGGCGCCCTGCAGCCCGATCACCGCCCGCTCACGGAACTCCTCGGTGCCCGCTGCTCCCGCATAGGTGAACGAAGAGCGCACCCCGGCAGTGATCTCGTCGAGCAGGTCCTCGACGCCGCCCTTCCCCTCGGTGAGGTACATGCGCGAGGTGGAGATGCCCTCCTCGAACAGTCCCTTGCGGGCACGAGCGAAGGCATCTTCATGCGCGGTCCGGTGGGAGACCGCACGCTTGGAAGCCATGCCGAAGGACTCCTTGTAGCGTCGGCCGGCCTCGTCGGTGCGCATCTGGCCGGGAGACTCATAGGTCCCCGCGAACCAGGAGCCGATCATCACGTTGGACGCCCCGG
Source organism: Brachybacterium sp. AOP24-D1-21 (assembly GCF_052378665.1). Classification (NCBI taxonomy): domain Bacteria; kingdom Bacillati; phylum Actinomycetota; class Actinomycetes; order Micrococcales; family Dermabacteraceae; genus Brachybacterium; species Brachybacterium sp. AOP24-D1-21. The sequence goes on along the minus strand of NZ_JBQSXX010000001.1, from coordinate 2,855,896 downwards.
CGGCCAGCGCGAGCGCGACGTCGCGCGGGTGACGCACCCCGCCGTCGGCCCAGACGCTCCCGCCGAGCCGGCGGGCCTCTGCGGCGCACTCCAGGACAGCGGAGAACTGGGGCCTGCCCACGCCCGTCATCATCCGGGTGGTGCACATCGCTCCCGGCCCGACTCCGACCTTGACGATGTCGGCGCCGGCTTCGATCAGCTCCCGGGTGCCCTCGGCGGTGACGATGTTGCCCGCGGCCAGGCGCACCGCTGTCCCCTCCCGGGGGCCGAGCGCCTCGCGAGCGAGACGGAGCGCGTCGATCATCTTGTCCTGGTGCCCGTGAGCGGTGTCCAGCACGATGACGTCCACGCCGACAGCGACCAGCTCACGCACCCGCGTGGCGACATCGGCGTTGACCCCGACGGCGACCGCGATCCGCAGCCTGCCCTCGGCGTCGGCCGCCGGGCGATAGATGGTCGAGCGCAGCACGCCGTTGGCGGTGAGGACACCGCGCAGCATCCCGTCCTCGTCGACCACGACCGCGGCGTCATGGTGAGTCGCGGCGATCCTGCCGTGCAGCTGCGCCGGGCTCACCTCGAGATCGCTCGGGCGCAGCACCGGCACATCTTCGCTGAGCACCTCCCCCACCTCGGAGAAGGAGTCCCGGCCGGCGATCTCCTCCGCGGAGATGGTGCCCAGTGGGCGGCGCTCCTCATCGACCACCACGACGATGCCGTGGGGCCGCTTGGGCAGCAGGTCCGCCGCCTGGCCGAGGGTGCCGGTGGCGGTGAGGGTGAGCGGGTGGTCCACCAGCAGGTCACGTGACTTCACCGAGCGTACGATCGAGTCGATCCGGTCCGGGGAGAGGTCCTGGGGCAGCACCGCGAGACCTCCACGTCGGGCCATCACCTCGGCCATGCGCCGCCCGGTCACGGCGGTCATGTTCGCGGCGATCAGCGGGATCGTGGTGCCGGTCCCGTCATCGCTGCTGAGGTCGACGTCGAAGCGCGAGGTGATCGCGGAACGACCCGGCAGGAAGAAGCAGTCGTCGTACGTGAGGTCGGTCGACGGAGTGTGGATCAGGCGCATGCGGCCAGGATACGGGTGGCCCCATGTGCCCCACCTCCACGAAGTTCTCACAGGCTGTTGCATGACCAACCAGCGTCAAGCTCCTAGGATGTAGCGCATGACGGACCCATCCTCGGCCTCACGGCGCAGACGTCGTCGGTCCGGCAGACACCAGCAACCAACCCGACGCGCCCCTTCGACCCCGCTCCCCGCAGACGAGGCGCGGAGGAATCGCGACGCCGCCTTCGGTTCCCCGAACCCCAAACGCACCTGGCTCGGCGGATCCGCGAGCTCGGCGGAATCAGCGAGCTCCGCGAACTCGGCGTCCTCGGCGTCCTCGGCGAGTTCGGCGAACCCGAGGTCCTCGGCATCCAGCGCGCCGGTCCCGCCTTCGGCGCCCACGCCGACGGCTGAGCAGAACCCGCCCTCGGCGCGACGCACCTCGTTCCCCGGAGGATCGGTCTCCTCCGCCGCCGCTGCCGGATCTGCAGCAGCATCCCCGGCACGCCCCGACGATTCCGCTCGGTCCGCATCCCGATCCGCAGAGCAGTCCGAAGAGCAGTCCGCGGCTCGGCCCGCAGATCAGCCGGCAGAGCAACCGGCAGCGCAGACACCTGCTCGGCCACGGGGCCGTCGGGCCGCTTTCCCGCTCCACCAGCTCGACGGCACCGGATCCCCCGGGGCCGCCGCCGACTCAGTGGACACCGGCGCAGTCGGGACCGGCGCAGTCGAGGCCGGGGCAGTCGGCGCTGACGCCGCAGGCCCCGGGGAGTCAGCGCATGGCCGCCATGCCACGGCAGGGCCCGTCACCGAGCAGGACCTCTGGTCGACCACCACGGACGAGGCCTCCGCACCGGAGGATGACTCCGCACAGGAGCCGGCCTCCTCCTCCCCGCTGGCTCCGCCCGTCGGTGTCGAGCCGGCGACGATGGACGCCGAGCCCGCAGCCCCCTCCGGATCTGCGTCCGGTTCTCCCGCGGCGAGCGGTCCGAGGATCGTTCCCGGACGGGCCGCACCGCTCTCCGGCACCTCGGCCGAGCACACCGGCGGGTCAGCCGACGCTGCCGACGGCGCCGACCAGGACAAGGACCGTGCGGAGGGCGCCGTCTCCGGCTCACTGCCGCGAGTCGCGTTCTGGACCGTGCTCACCTCGGTGCTGCCCGGTGCGGGCCTGGTGACCACCCGCCTGCGCCGGCTCGGCTGGGTGCTGCTGGCGGTGTTGCTGCTCGCGCTGGTCTCGGTCGCGGCCTTCCTGTTGCTCGGAGATCCTCTGCGCAACGCGATGATGCTGGTGACCAATCGCAGCGTGCTGATCGGGGCCATGCTCGCGGCGGGCGTCGTGGGCCTGGTCTGGGCGCTTCAGATCGTGCTCGCGAATCTCGCGCACTCGACCCGGGAGCGGCTCCAGGGGGCGAAGCGATATCTCGCCCTGGCACTGGCCGCGCTGATGGTTGTGGCGGTCGCACTGCCCTTCGGGCGCGGGGTGCAGTCGCTGTGGGCGCTGCAAGGCTTGATCGGCTCCGAGTCCGTGTTCGGCGGCGGTGGCGGCGGCGATCACCCCTTCACCTCCGGCAAGGACCCGTGGGCCAACACCGGGCGGCTCAACGTCATGCTGCTGGGCCAGGACGCGGGCGCGGACCGCACCGGCACCCGCCCCGACACCATCATGGTGGCCTCGATCGACACCGCGACCGGGCAGACGGCGCTGTTCTCGATCCCCCGCAACCTCGAGAACGTCGAGTTCCCCGAAGGCACGGTGGCCGCCGAGACGTTCCCCGACGGCTTCGACTACTTCGGCAAGAACCAGAACCTCATCAATGCCGTGTGGACCTGGGCAGAGGATCGCCCCGATCTGTTCCCGAATGATCCGGAGCCGGGCCTGACCGCGACTCGCTGGGCCGTTGAGGAGACCCTCGGTCTCGAGATGGACTACTACGCGATGGTCAACCTGCAAGGTTTCGAAGACCTCGTGGATGCTCTGGGCGGCGTGGATATGGTCGTCGAGCGCCGGATCCCGATCGGTGGCGGCGCCGCCAAGATCGACGGCTACATCGAGCCCGGGCAGCAGAAGCTCGACGGCTTCCATGCGCTGTGGTACGCCCGCTCCCGCGAGGGATCCAACGACTTCAACCGCATGTGCCGCCAGCAGCGCATCGTGCGGGCGGTCACGGAGGAGGCGGATCCGACCACACTCGCCCTGTCGATCCCCCGGCTGGTCAACGCCACCGAGGAGAACATCGTCACGGATATCCCGGTGGGCAACCTCGATGCCTTCGTCGACCTCGCCCTGCGGGTCAAGGACGGCGGCTTCACCTCGTACCCGATCACGCAGGACGTCACCTTCTCCGGGAACCCGGACTTCGAGTACCTCGAGGAATGGGTCGACGCGTCGATCGAGGATTCGATGACCCGGGAGGCACCGGAGTCCGTGCTCGGCGAGACCGAGCCCGGCTCCACCGCACCTGCGGAGACCGGCACCGCGCCGGCGGACGAGGAGCAGGAGCCCGGCGTCGATGAGGGCTCCGCGAGCGCGGAGGAAACTCCGAGCGACGAGCCGAGCAGCGACGCCGAGACCCCGACCTCGGAGGAGTCCGCCAGCCCCGGTGCCGGGGAGGAGAGCTCCCCGGCTCCCGAGATCGAGAAGGATCCGCTGAAGTCCTGCCTGCCCGGTTACGAGGAGTGACGAGCCGGGACCCGGCAGCGGCCCTGCTCACCCCACGGCGAGCGGGGCCGCGTCCTATGCACCGCTGCGCGCAGGGCTGACTCAGTCCACGAGCTGCAGCAGCGCGTTCTCGATCAGCTCCGGCATCGCCGGGTGGATCCAGTACTGGGTCGAGGCGATGTCGCGGGCGGTCTGCCCGGTGCTCATCGCCTGGATCAGCAGCTGGACCAGGGTGGTCGCTTCGGGACCGATCAGGTGCGCGCCGAGGATCTCCGTCGTCTCCGCATCGGCGATGATCTTCACGAATCCGGTGGTGTCCTCGAGCGCCCAACCGTAGGCGATCGAGGCGTACTCCTGGACCGCGACCTTCACCGCCCGGCCGCTGCTCCGGGCCTGTTCCTCGTCCATCCCGACCCAGGCGACCTGGGGATGGGTGAACACGCCGCTGGGGATCGGCATGGTGTCGCTGCGGCGCAGCTGCTCGGGATGCAGGATGTTGTGCCGCACGATGCGCTGCTCATGGTTGGCGACGTGCTTGAGCTGGTACGGGCTGGAGAGGTCGCCGAACGACCACAGGCCCGGCACCGGCGTCCCACCGGCGAGCACGCGCTGGTGCTCATCCACCTCCACCCGGCCGTCCTCTGCGGTGTCGATGCCGGCGGCATCGACGTCCAGCAGGTCGGAGTTCGGGCGGCGGCCGACGGCGACCAGCAGCTCCTCGGCCTGGATCAGCACCTCGGCGCCATCCCGCTCGCCACGCAGCTCGACGCCGCCGGCAGTACGGCGCACCGAGGTGGTGGACAGCCCGCGCTCCAGCCGCAGCCGCTCTCCGAGGATCTCGGTGAGCCGTGCCGAGACATCCGCGTCCGCGGAGCGCAGCACCTGCGAGGAGCGGGCGATCAGCGTGACCTCCACGCCGAAGGAGGCGAAGATGTGTGCCATCTCCACCGCGATCACGCCGGAGCCCAGGATCGCGAGCGAGGCCGGCAGCTGGTCGATCCGCATGATGGTGTCGGAGGTGTGGGGCTTCGCCTCGGCGAGACCGTCGATCGGAGGCAGCGTCGGGCGCGATCCCGCCCCCAGCACGATGGTCTCGGCGCTGATCGTCTGCACTGAGCTCTCATCGCCGTCGTTCAGCGTCACACGCAGCGTCTTCGCACCCGTGAAGCGAGCGGTGCCGCGCAGCAGCGTGAGGTTGGCATTGTCCTCGTGGTCGCGGCGGTACTCCTCCCCACCGGCGGTGATCGGATCGATGCGCCCGAAGATGCGGTCGCGGATCGCGGGCCAGTCCACATGGCGCAGCTGCTCGGTGAGCCCGAAGCGGGTGGACTCTGCGGGCGTGCGGGCGAGGTCCGCGGTGTGCACGAACATCTTGGTGGGGATGCACCCGAGGTTCAGGCAGGTTCCCCCGAACACCTGATCGGGGCCCACGCCGCGGTCGATCTGCACGATGCTGCGGCCAGCGAACTCCGGACCCGGGAAGGAGTTCGCGGAGCCGGAGCCGATCAGGGCGATGTCGTAATGCGTCACGTCAGTCACCTCCCCAGGCTAGCCGGGGCAAGCAGCCCGAGTGACACAATGGCTCGGCGTGGGATGGTCCGCGCTCCGATGCGCCCCGAGGAGCCTGCTCGATGTCTGCTTCCCACCACCCGGCCGATGCCCACGATCTGATCCGAGTGCGCGGCGCCCGGGCGAACAACCTCCGCAACATCTCCCTCGACATCCCCAAACGCCGCCTGACCGTCTTCACCGGCGTCTCGGGATCGGGCAAGAGCTCACTCGTGTTCGGCACCATCGCCGCCGAGTCGCAGCGGATGATCAACGAGACCTACAGCTCCTTCGTGCAGGGTTTCATGCCGCAGCTGGCCCGGCCCGATGTCGACTCTCTGCAGGGATTGACCACCGCGATCATCGTCGACCAGGAGCGGATGGGCGCGAACGTGCGCTCGACCGTCGGCACCGTCACCGATGCGAACGCCTACCTGCGCACCCTGTTCTCCAAGCTCGCGCAGCCCCACGTGGGCGGCCCCGGCGCGTACTCCTTCAACGTCCCCAGCGTGAGCGCCGCCGGGGCGCTGACGGTGCAGAAGGGTGCCAAGACCATCGCGGAGAAGACCACCTTCTCCCGGGTGGGTGGGATGTGCCCGCGCTGCGAGGGCATGGGGCAGGTGACCGACCTCGATCTCACCGAGCTGTACGACGAGGACAAGTCGCTCCAGGAGGGTCCGTTCCTGGTGCCCGGATACTCCGCCGGCGGCTGGTACGAGAAGCTGTTCGCCTCCTCCGGCTTCTTCCCCGCAGACAAGCCGATCAGGTCTTTCACCACGCGGCAGCTCCACGACTTCCTGTACAAGGAGCCCACCAAGGTCAAGCTCGACGGGGCGAACATGACCTACGAGGGCCTGATCCCGAAGATCCAGAAGTCGATGCTGTCCAAGGACCGCGACTCGATGCAGCCCCATATCCGCGCCTTCGTGGACCGGGCGGTCACCTTCATCGTCTGCCCGGACTGCGAGGGGACGCGCCTGGCCGAGCACGCCCGCAGCTCGCGGATCGACGGAGTCTCGATCGCTGAGGCGACCGCCCTGCAGATCACCGACCTCGCCGCCTGGGTCTCCACGCTCCAGGCGCAGCACGGCAGCGAGAGCGTCGCCCCGCTGCTGACGAACCTGTCCGCGCTGCTGGACGCCTTCGTGAAGATCGGCCTCGGCTATCTCTCCCTGGACCGTCCCTCGGGCACCCTCTCGGGTGGTGAATCGCAGCGCACCAGGATGATCCGTCACCTCGGTTCGGCGCTCACCGACGTCACCTATGTGTTCGACGAGCCGACGATCGGGCTGCACCCCCATGACATCTCGACCATGGACTCGCTGCTGGTGGATCTGCGGGACAAGGGCAACACGGTGCTGGTGGTCGAGCACAAGCCCGAGGCCATCGCGATCGCCGACCACGTGATCGACCTCGGCCCGCGCGCAGGTGCCGAGGGCGGCGTCGTGCAGTACGAAGGGGATCTGGCCGGGCTGCGCGCCTCAGGGACCCTGACCGGCACGCACCTGGACCGGAAGGTCTCCCTCAAGGAGGAGATCCGCACCCGCTCCGGCGTGCTCGAGATCCGCGGCGCGGACCAGCACAATCTGCGCTCCGTGGATGTGGACATCCCGCTCGGGGTGCTCACCGTGATCACCGGGGTCGCCGGTTCGGGCAAGAGCTCGCTGGTGCACGGCTCGTTGCCGAAGGGCGCCGGCGTGGTCGTGGTGGACCAGACCGCGATCCGCGGCTCCCGGCGCTCGAACCCGGCGACCTACACGGGGCTGCTGGAGCCGATCCGGAAGGCGTTCGCGAAGGCGAACGGGGTGAAGCCCGCCTTGTTCTCGAACAACTCCGAGGGTGCCTGCCCCGTCTGCAAGGGCGCCGGGGTGATCTACACCGAGCTCGGCTTCATGGAGACCGTCGCGACCCCGTGCGAGGAATGCGAGGGCAGACGGTTCCGCACCGACGTGCTCGAGTATCGCTTCGGCGGGAAGGACATCTCCGAGGTGCTCGCCCTCTCCGTGGCGCAGGCCCGGGAGCTGTTCTCCGGCCCCGAGACGAAGGTTCCGGCCGCGGCGAAGCTGCTGGGCCACCTGGACGAGGTGGGCCTCGGCTATCTCACCATCGGCCAGCCGCTGACGACGCTCTCGGGCGGTGAGCGCCAGCGTCTCAAGCTCGCCACCCATATGGGCGACAAGGGCGGGATCTACGTGCTCGACGAACCGACCACCGGCCTGCACCTGGCCGATGTGGACCAGCTGCTCACCCTGCTGGACCGCCTGGTCGACTCGGGCAAATCGGTGATCGTCATCGAGCATCACCAGGCGGTGATGGCCCATGCCGACCACCTCATCGATCTGGGGCCCGGAGCCGGCCAGGAGGGCGGGCGGATCGTCTTCGAGGGCTCCCCCGCCGCGCTGGTCGCCGACGCCTCGACCCTCACCGGGAAGCATCTGAAGCAGTACGTCGGCGCCTGAGCAGCAGCCTCCCGGCCGGACGTACCCTGGTCCTCGTGTCCCGCCCCCTCCCCGCGCCCCTCGCCTCCTGGCTCGAGAGCCTGGCCTGCCCGCGCTGTCACCGCCCGCTGGAGATCGCGGACCGCACGCTGCGCTGCACCGAACGCCATTCCTTCGACGTCGCGCGTGCCGGCTACGTCTCGCTGCTCACCGGGGCACCAGCCACCAGCGGCGATGACGACGATATGGCCCGGGCACGGGACAGCTTCCTGGCCACCGGCGCCTACGGCCCGCTGCGGGACGTGATCGCCGATCTCGCACCGAGCTCCGCCCGCAGGATCCTCGACATCGGCGGAGGCACCGGCTACTACCTGGCGGGGCTGCTCGAGCAGCTCCCCGCAGCGCAGGGTCTGTGCGTGGACACCTCGGTGCGGGCGCTCCGCTTCGCCGCCCGTGCCCATCCGCGGGCCGCGGCGGCGAGCTGGGACGTGTTCACCCGCTTCCCCCTGAAGGATGCCGCCGCAGACCTGGTGCTCGATGTGTTCGCGCCCCGCAATCCGGCGCAGTTCGCGCGGGTGCTGGAGCCTGGCGGCCACCTCCTGGTCGTGCGGCCCGACGCCGATCACCTCTCCCAGCTGCGCGCGCAGGTCCCGGGCATGGTCGGGGTGGACCCCCGCAAGGAGGAACGCCTGCATGAGGCTCTGGATCCGCTGTTCAGCACCGTCCGGACCGTCCCTGTGCGCTTCGAGGTGTCCCTCGACGCCGCTATCGCCCGGGATCTGGTGGCCATGACGCCGAGCGCGCGGCACGTCGACGAGGAACAGCTGAGGCTGCTGCTGACCGGCACCCGCGAGGTCACCGTCTCGGTGCGGGCGAGCCTGCACCGTCGGCGCTGAGGGCCCCTGGGAACACAGCGTTGTGGCCTCGCCGGTGCACGGAACTGAGGCCCCACGGGCGCTCAGCGGTGACTCTCCCAGCTCAGAGGTGACATCCCGGACCTGATGGCCGCCGCGCCCAGCGTGCTCACCTAGGCTGAGAGAACCGAGACCACCAGGGAAGAAGGAGCATCCGTGGCAGATCGCCGCTGCGTATTCATCGATTTCGACGGCACGTTCGCCCATCGGGGGGTGGCTCCGCGGTCGCACGCTGACGCCGTCCGCCAGGCACGGGCGAACGGGCACGTGATCCTGCTGTGCACCGGCCGGCCCGACTCCATCGTCGCCTCGGAGGTGGCTGCCCTCTTCGACGGCGTGGTGGCCTCCGCCGGTGGCTGGATCAGCGTCGGCGGCCGGGTGCTGCGCGATGAGCGCTTCCCCGAGGCGCTGGGGCGGCGCGCGGTCCACGTGCTGCAGCGCCACGACATCCCGTTCACGCTGGAGACCCCGGAGGCCCTGCTGTGCACGCCACGTTCCGCGCACGAGCTGCGTGCCCGGGTGCGCCCGCAGCTGCCGCAGGGCGGCGTGGGCAACGGTCTGCAGGACCTGATCGACGCGATACACATGCCCGAGGACCTCGCCTCCGCCTCCTTCGCGAAGATCTCCCTGTGGGGTTCGCCGGTGAAGATCGAGCAGCTGGCCGCGGAGATCGGGCCCGAGGTGGGCGCACTGCCCAACTCGATGACGGAGGACGTCAGCTCCGGGGAGCTGCATCTGGTCTCGATCGACAAGGCCGACGGAGTGCGGAGGGTCGCCGACCACCTGGGCATGGCTCTTGCCTCGACGGTCGGTATCGGAGACGGGATGAACGATCTGGGCATGCTGCAGGTGGCCGGGACCGCCATCGCGATCGACGGCGCCCCCGCGCCGGTCCTGGACGCCGCCGGTGGCAATACGGTGCCAGGACCGATGGAGCACGGCATCATCACCGCCTTCGAGCGACTCGGGATGCTCTGAGTCAGGAGGCGAGGAGCTCTCCCCCGAGGGCCTCTCCCCCAGAGCCCGATCCCCGGACCTGGTGGAAGTCGGACCCGATCCCCGGGGCCGATCTGATCCCCGAGCCCGACCCGCGGTTCAGCTGCGACGGCGCAGGCCCACCAGCACGAGGCCGATCGCGGTCACCAGGGCGCCGGCTCCGAGCATGATCACTCCCTGCGGCATCATCGCCGTCTGGAAGTGGCCCTCGAAGACCTGGACGATCGGGCCGACGAAGGGTGCCTGATCGATCGAGTCGGGCACCACGGCCTGCACCTGCTCGCCGAGCCACCACACGCCGGCCCCCGCCAGGATCCCGCCGAGACCGGCCATGATCAGCATGGCGCGGCGGTGCAAGGCGATCAGCAGGGCCAGGGCGAGCAGCACGAGCGCCGCCGGCCCCGCCCAGTACGCCCACGGGGTCACGGCGGAGACTCGGGTCAGCAGCGGGATGTCGGGGATGCTGGCCAGGGTGATGGTCGCATCCTCAGGTCGCGGGATCTCGATCGGCAGCTTCTCCTCCACCGGGGTGAGGATCCTGTCGATCACCGGGCCGAGGTCGACGTCCAGGTCCGAGGCGCCCGGGGAGAAGAGCGCCCCGTGCAGCTCGACCATGGTGGCCTTCCACATCGTGGCGTACACGCCGGTTCCGGTGAGCGCCGCGGCCTGCTCCTCGGCCAGCGGCGTCAGGCTCTCCTCGATCCATCCCGGGATCCGGTCGTCGCCCAGCAGCATCTCGACAGCGCTGTCGCTCAGGGTGCGCTGGAAGCCGGGATCCTCGGCGAGCGGGTCGGTGATGGCGAGGAATCCCTCGCGCTCGACCACGTTGTGGTGGAGCCAGGTGGCCGGCGCCCACAGTGCGCCGAGCACGACGGCGAGGATCAGCAGGACGACGGCGAGGAGATCACGGGCGGAGGACACATGCCTACGGTACCGGTCTCAGGTGCCTCGAGAATGGGAGCGGCCCCGCACCACGAAGTGGTACGGGGCCGATGCTGCGAGGGATATCAGCCGACGCGGATGAAGGTCCAGCTGCCGGAGTAGATGTTGCGCTCGGAGGTGTCCACGCGGCTGTTGCCGGCGTCGACGAACTGATTGCCGCCGGCGTAGATGCCGATGTGACCGGGCTTGTAGACCAGGTCGCCGGGGCGCGCCTCGGAGCGGGAGATGACGGTGCCAGCAGCGGCCTGGTCGCCGGCGCCGCGCGGCAGGCTGACACCGTGCTGGGCGTAGACCCACTGGACGAAGCCGGAGCAGTCCCAGCCGGAGGGGGAGGTGCCGCCGTAGACGTAGGGGGTGCCGATGCCGGAGCGCGCGGTGGCCAGGACCGAGCCGCCCTTGGCTGCGGAGGGAGCCGGAGCGGACTTCTCCTCGGACTTCTCCTGCGAGGAGGACGAGGAAGAGCTGGAATCGGACGAGCGGGACTCCTCCTGCTCGGAGCCGCCGTCGCGGCTGGAGCGCTCCTCGGAGCGCGAGGAGGTGTCGTCCCCACGGGTCTCGGTGCCCTCGCTGGAGGAGTCGTCCTGCTCGGTGGACTCCTCCTGCTCGGACTGCTCAGCGGCCTCGAGCTCAGCGGCTTCACGCTCAGCGGCCTCTGCCGCAGCGATCTCCTCCTCGGTGGGGCCCACCTCGATGGAGATGGCGCCGGCGACCGGGGCGAGCGCGGGCTCAGCCTCAGCGGTCGCGACCTCGACGGCCGGGATGCCCACGGGGGCGATGGCGGGGCTCAGCAGCGCGGGGGCGGCGTCTGCCTGGGGTGCGTCGGCCTGCGGGTCGGCGGTCGCGGCGGCCGCTCCTCCGAACAGCATGGCGGCGGCCATCGCTGCACCGGCACCGGCGCGTCCCGCCCTGGAGACGGGGGTCACCGTGCGCATGGCGCGGCGGTGAGTGTTGTTCGCAGTCTTCGACACGTTGTGGCTCCCAGCCCCGGGTGAAACCCTCGCGCAGCTCCGACGTCCTGCATCCCGTTCCGGTGCGCGTGGGGCTTCCGGGGGGAGTGCCGAGATCCTTGTCGCCTTGGCACGCCCTCGAGACTAGGTGCCCGGACCCGCCTACGTCAGGGTGACAGGAAGCTTCTGGGGAGAGCTTGACGGAGCCTTTACCCGGCGGTCTACGTCGTCACATGGAGCTGGTCCGCCACCACGTCGCCCACGGCGACCTCTCCCCCTCCAGGGCCCCGCAGCACGAAGCTGCCAGCCACTCTCTCCACCGCCATCTGGGCCCCCGGAAGAATGCCCTGACGTGCGAGTTCTCCGAGCAGCGCGACGTCGCTCTGGGCCCGCTCCCCGATCCGCTCGAGGCGCACCTGGCGGGTCTCGCCATCGGCGACCGCCTCGCTCAGCTCACGGCTGGGATTGGAGGGGTCTTTACCTGCCGAGGTGGTGTGGGTCTCGTCGATCCCGAGGGCGGCGAGGCCTGGGATCGGATTGCCGTAGGGATCCACATAGGGCGGCGTCATCTGCTGCGCGAGCCGCTTCTCGACCTCGAGGCTCATCACGTGCTCCCACCGGCACGCCTCCTCATGGACGTGCGCATAGTCCAGCCCGATCACGTCCAGCAGATGCCTCTCGGCGAGGCGATGCTTGCGCATCACGTCGGTGGCCACCGAGGTGCCCTCCTCGGTCAGCCGGATCCGCCGCTGGTCATCGAGATGGAGCAGGCCGTCCCGCTCCATGCGGGCGACAGTCTGGGAGACCGTGGGACCGGAGTGGCCGAGACGCTCAGCGATACGGGCCCGCATGGGCGCGATGCCGGCCTCGTGGAGCTCGAACACCGTCTTCAGATACATCTCTGTGGTGTCGATGAGATCTCCGGACACGGGCCCTCCTCAGTAGCTGTACGACTGGCGCGGTCCAGCTTAGTCGGCGCTCCGGGAGGCCACCGGCGATTTCGCCACTGGCGTCGGTCGCCTCAGCCGAGCAGGCTCAGCAGGTGCAGGAGCACAGCGAAGCCGTTGAGGAGGATATGGGCGAGCACACATGGCCACAGCCGCCGCCAGCGGCTCCAGATCACGCCGAGCGCGATCCCCGTAGTCCCCTGCAGCGCGATCACCTGTGCGGCATTGACCCATAGCGGTCCGTCGCCATGGGAGAAGATGTGCATCAGGCCGAACAGAAGGGACGCCGCCAGGATTCCGGTCCAGGGGCCGGCCAGCGCCTCCAGACGGGTCTGCAGCAGCCGGCGGAAGAGGACCTCCTCGCCGATCCCGGCGGTGACCGCTGTGGCGGTCGCCGCGATGATCAGCATCGGCAGCGGCGGCCAGGAGCTCGGCATGCCCGGGGAGAACGGGCCGATGCTCGAGAGCACTCCGAGCACGAGCACCGGGAGGATCAGGACCCACCGCGGAACCTGCGGCCGCGGGATCCGCACGCTGGAGCCCCGGCGCCTCTTCCCCACGCCGAGCACGAGCCCCGGGATCAGCAGGAACATCGCGAACTTCAGCAGCACGTAGTCCTCGGGCAGCGGGAGCACCGGCACCAGCAGCAGAAAGCCAGCTGCCAGCCCGATCAGTCCGGCGGACTCCGTGGCAGCACGAGGCTGTCTGCGCACGATGGCCGAGCTGTCTCCGCTGCCCGCCGGCAGCAGCAGCGCGAGCACGATCGCGAGCCCGGCGGGGACCAGCAGCAGCGGCACAGCCATCGGCACGTAGCCGGGATCGGCGGAGACGACGACCCCTTGAGGGCTGCGGAGCGCGGTCACCACGATGGCGGTCACGAAGATCCCGCTCAACACCCCGATCACCGCCGGATGGTCGGCGCGGGCGCGGTCGGCGAGCGGAGGCGTCACAGCGGACGATGGCGGTGCCGGAGCCGGGAGCTGAGCAGTCATGAGGACATCCTTCCCGCAGCCTGCGGGACGGCGCCTCCGCCGGACGGAGGAGATCCTCTCATCATCCTCCGCGAGCGATCCTCCGCGATCGACCTCGAATGCGCAGCGCCCCGGATCCGCAGGGGTTCCGGGGCGCTGGCGTCGCGGTGGGACGGACTCAGCCGTCGATGCCGCGTGGGTCGGCTCTCAGGCCAGGCCCTTCATGATCTCGCGCATCAGGTCAGCGGTCTCGGTGGGGGTCTTGCCCACCTTGACGCCGGCGGCCTCGAGAGCCTCCTTCTTGGCCTGCGCGGTGCCCGCGGAGCCGGAGACGATGGCGCCGGCATGGCCCATGGTCTTGCCCTCGGGGGCGGTGAAGCCCGCGACGTAGCCGACGACCGGCTTGGTCACGTGCGCCTTGATGTACTCGGCCGCACGCTCCTCGGCGTCGCCACCGATCTCACCGATCATCACGATGCCGGCGGTCTCCGGATCGTTCTCGAACGCCTCGAGCGCATCGATGTGGGTGGTGCCGATGACCGGGTCGCCGCCGATGCCGATGGCGGTGGTGAAGCCGATGTCGGCCAGCTCGTACATCATCTGGTAGGTCAGGGTGCCGGACTTGGAGACCAGGCCCAGCTTCCCCGCACCGGTGATGTTCGAGGGGGTGATGCCCGCGTTGGACTTGCCGGGGCTGATCAGTCCCGGGCAGTTCGGCCCGATGATGCGGGTCGAGCCCTTCTCCTGCGAGTAGTTGAAGAACTCGGCGGAGTCCTTGACCGGGATGCCCTCGGTGATGATCACCAGCAGCTCGATCGCGGCATCAATAGCCTCGATCGCGGCGCTCTTGGCGAACTTCGGCGGCACGAAGACCACCGAGACGTTCGCACCGGTGGCCTCCATGGCCTCGGCGACGGTCCCGAAGACCGGCACCTCGGCGCCGCCCTCGAAGGTGACGGACTGGCCGGCCTTGCGGGGGTTCACGCCGCCGACGATGTTCGTGCCGGAGTCGAGCATGCGCTGGGAGTGCTTCATGCCCTCCGAGCCCGTCATGCCCTGGACGATGACCTTGCTGTTCTCATCGAGAAAGATAGACATGTCGGGTGCTGCTCACTTTCCTGCGGCGGCGAGCTCGGCAACCTTCGCGGCGCCGCCGTCCATGGTGTCGGCCTGGGTGACGAGGGGATGGGCGAAGTCGGCGAGGATCTTGCGACCCTCCTCGACGTTGTTGCCGTCGAGGCGGACGACGAGCTGCTTGGTGGCTGCATCGCCAAGCTTCTTCAGGGCGCCGACGATGCCGTTGGCGACCGCGTCGCAGGCGGTGATGCCGCCGAAGACGTTGACGAACACCGCGGAGACCTGCTCGTCGCCGAGGATCACGTCGAGGCCGTTGGCCATCACCTCGGCGGAGGCGCCGCCGCCGATGTCCAGGAAGTTCGCGGGCTTCACGCCGTGGGACTCACCGGCGTAGGCGACCACGTCGAGGGTGGACATGACCAGGCCCGCGCCGTTGCCGATGATGCCGACCTCGCCGTCGAGCTTGACGTAGTTGAGATCCAGCGCCTTGGCCTTGGTCTCCAGCGGGTCCTCGGAGGTGACGTCGACGAGAGCGGCGTGGTCCTCGTGGCGGAACTCCGCGTTGTCGTCGAGGGTGATCTTGCCATCCAGGGCGACGATGTCACCGGCGCCGGTCTTCACCAGCGGGTTCACCTCGACGAGGGTGGCGTCCTCGTTCTTGTAGACATCCCAGAGCTTCTCCAGCACGGGGGCGACCTTCGCGCCGGTCTCGGCGTTGAACTTCGCGGCCTCGACGATCTCCTTCGCCTTGGCCGCGTCGATCCCGACGTTGGGGTCGACGGCCACGCGGGCGAGGGCCTCGGGGCGCTCGACGGCGAGCTGCTCGATCTCCATGCCGCCCTCGACCGAACACATGGCCAGGTAGTTGCGGTTGGCCCGGTCCAGCAGCAGCGAGAAGTAGTACTCCTCGGCGATGTCGGCACCGGCCGCGATCATGACGCGGTGCACGGTGTGGCCCTTGATGTCCATACCGAGGATCTCGGAGGCCTGCTGCTCCGCCTCCTCGGGGGACTTGGCGATCTTGACGCCGCCGGCCTTGCCGCGGCCACCGGTCTTCACCTGGGCCTTGACGACGACGACCGGGGTGCCGAGCTTCTCTGCGCCGGCCTTGGCGGCCGCCGGATCCTCCGCGACGACTCCTCCGAGCACGGGCACGCCGTGCTTCTCGAAGAGATCGCGGGCCTGGTATTCATACAGGTCCACGGGGTGGGTTTCCTCTCGATGTCGGCAGTGGGCGGCCGGCCGCACTGGCCTCGATGCCACCCCTGGGAACATCGCCAGGGTATCGCTTCCCCCGACCGTGATCGCACCACTGGCAATGGTGTGCGTGGAGTCTCACTCGATGCGGTCACGACCTGGCGGGGCTCCCCCGCGCCCGTCCTGCGCTCCCCGCGCCCGCCCTGCCCCCGCACCGCCCACGAGACCCGACCTCGTCCTGGGTGCATGTCCAGCCGGCGCGACTACGATGACGGGATGAATCGACGACCCCGCGGCCTGGTCCGGCGAGTACGGGACCACATCGGCTTCAGCGTGATCGCGATCGGCGTGCTGTTCATCGTGCTGCGGCTGGTCGGGGTGCGCTCCACGTTCGCGGGCTTCGTCCTGTCCGTGGCCATCACGCTGGCCCTGAACGTGGGCCTGTCCTACTACACCGACTACCGCGCGAAGCATCCCCGGCCGCAGCGGGAGAACCGCGGAGGCGGAGACATCCGCTTCCGTGAGGACGATGCGCGAGATCAGCGCCGCATGGACCCTCGTGACCGCGACCGCCACCCGGTGCGCGAGCATCGCGACGAGAACCGCTGAGAGGAAGAGTCGCCATGGCCGATTGGAAGACGTACGCGAAGGCCGCTCGAAATACGGCCCGCAAGCAGGCCCCGGAGGCGCGCGACGCCGCCCGGCGCGCTTCCGACCGAGCGGGCGGTTACGTCCGCGCCGCCGGGAAGGCGATCGACGAAGGGCGCGACGAGCACTCCTCGCCGCGGACCACGACCTCAGAACGGCCACGGGTCGACGGCGACAGGCTCCGCAGCGACGCCGTCGCCTACTACACGGTGGCCAGCCGCCGCGTGACGGCTGCGAACATCGGCCCCCGGATCCTGCGTTCTCTGCGGGACGCCCTGCTGATCGGGCTGTCCCTCTTCATCATCTGGGGCGTGCTCGCTGCGGCCGGGATCCCGATCCCTTTCACCACGGTGCTGATCATCGTCGCGGTGATCGTGGTGGTCAGCTTCGCCGGTGGCGTGTATGCGCAGTGGAAGCGCGCCCGGGAGGCGCAGCCGCCCGCCGCCGAGCCGCGGGCCTGACCGGCCGGCTCCGCAGAGTCGCGGGCCTGACCGACCCAGGACCTTCGCCACCGCCGTAGTGCGGCCCACGGATCTACTCTGGATAGGTCCCTGCCCGTGGCTCGACCGGATGAACGTCGTCCCGGCCGGAGCCTCCCCCCGAGGTGGTCATGCCTGAGCCGTCCCTCCCCCACGCCGCCACCCCGCTCCGCGGTCGTCCCCGCCCGGAGGGCTCGTCGGGCCGTGGCTCCTGGCATCGCCGCGCGTCCCGCCCCGTCTCGTTGTGGATGGTCGCGCTGGTCGTGGTGGTGCTGACCCATCAATGGATACCGCAGTCACGCTGGCTGCTGGTGCACATGGTGACCCTGGGGCTGATCACCACCTCGATCATGGTGTGGGGGCAGCATTTCACCGAGGCGCTGCTGAAGACCCGCCTGGGTGAGGAGTCCCGGCCCCGACAGCTCAGCCGCATCCGTCTGCTGAGCGCCGGGGTGCTGGTCACGATCCTCGGCATGCTGCCGACCTGGCCCTGGGTGGTGGTGCTCGGGGCTCTGATGGTCTCCGCTGCGCTGGTCTGGTACGCCGTGGCGCTCGGTGCCCAGATCCGAGCGGCTCTGGCGCCTCGCTTCGAGTTCACCGTCAAGGCGTACATCGGCGCGGCCTGCCTGATCCCGGTGGGTGCGACGCTCGGCGCAGTGATGGCGTTCAGCCCGGGCGAGCCGTGGCAGGGACGTCTGCTGCTCGCCCACCAGCTGGTGAACATCCTGGGCTTCGTGGGGATCACGGTCACCGGCACCCTGCTGACGCTGTGGCCCACGGTGCTGCGCACCCGGATCGAGCTGGCCGCTGCTCGGCGGTCAGCGGGCGGCCTGCTGGGCATGCTGCTGGCGGTGCTCGGTGCGACCGCAGGCGCCCTGCTGGGCTCGACGCTCCTCGGCTGCGCCTTCCTGCTCGCCTACCTGGGCTCCTTCGCCTGGGTCGCGGTGACCCTGATCCAGGTGACGCTCCGCGCCGCCCGCCAGGAGCGCACCGTGCCGCTGCCGCTGTTCCCCGTGCTCTCGATCGCATCCGGGGTGATCTGGTTCGCGGTGACCGTGGTGGGGCTGCTGGCGATGTGGTGGCGATCGGCCGACGAGCAGCTCGCCAGCTCGCTGGTCGCCGCGGATATCCAGCAGCTGACTGTTCCGTTCGTGACCGGCTTCCTGCTGCAGGTGCTGCTGGGCGCGATGAGCTACCTGCTGCCTGTGACGATGCGCGGCGGCCCACGGTCCACGAAGGCCGCGCTCGAGGTGATGAGCCGCTTCGCGGTGCTGCGCATCGTCACCTACAACCTCGCGGTCGCACTGTTCGTGCTGTCCGGGATCGGGACCTCCGCCTCTGGGGCGGTGTTCGCTGCGCTCACGCTCGGAACGGCCGACGTCGCGGACTTCGGGTCGTTGTCGCGGGTGGTGCTCTCGCTGCTGGGCTTCGCGGTGCTGTTCACGTTCCTGGTGCTGATGGTCATGGCCATCAGGGCGAGCGTGCGGAATCGAGGCGTCGGCCTGCCGATGCCGGTCCGGGCCCCTGACACGGCGCCCGGCGCCGCGACCGGGACCGCCTCGGCCCTGCCGGTCCCGTCGACTCCCGTCAGCGCGGCGGCACCGGCCTCCGTTCCAGCCACCGCCGACGCAGCGGCATCGCCTTCCGCTCCGGCCCCCGCCAGCGCGGAGGCAACGCCCTCCCCGTCGGCCCCGCCCCGGGCAGCGGCCGCTTCGGCGTCCCGCTCCGAGGGGATGGACCGTCGGGCGCTGACCGGTGCGCTGCTGGGGATCGGTTCGGTGCTGGGAGCGACAGCGCTGGGCACCTCGCTGGACCGTGCACAGGGTTCGGTCCCCGACCACGGCGCTCTGCACGGGGCCGGCGTCGGCAGCGCGGTCGCCCCCACCGGAGCGACCACCACCATCGCGGTGAGCATGGCGGAGATGCGCTTCTCCCCCTCCACTCTCGACGTGCCCGCCGGGAACGCGCTGGTGATCGAGCTGAGCAATGACGACCCCTATGACGTGCACGACCTCGTGCTGGCCAGCGGTGTCTCCTCCGGTCGGCTGCAGCCCGGGGAGAGCACCACGGTGGATGCCGGGGTGATCGGCCACGACCTGGAAGGCTGGTGCTCGATCGTCGGCCACCGCGCGATGGGGATGACCCTCCAGATCACTGCCGGCGGAGCAGGCGCCGCACCCGGGCCCGAGCATCCTTCCGCTGGTGCGACCGGGCAGGAGCTCGCTCGGATCCCCCTGGATCTGCAGGCCGCTCCGGGCACCGCCCACCGCCCCCGCCCGGCGCTCCTGCCGCCGAGCGCAGGACCGCAGCAGCGCCTCCCCCTCGAGATCACGGAGGTCGACGCCGAGATCGCCCCGGGGGTGCGGATGGACGCCATGACCTTCGGCGGCACGGTGGTCGGCCCGGTGCTGCGCTCTGAGCTCGGGGCACGGCTCACCGTCGATCTGGTGAACCACGGCTCGATGGGGCACTCGCTGGACCTGCACGCCGGACGCATCTCCCCGGACCAGTCGATGCGCACCATCCCGCCCGGCGAGAGCCTCGAATACTCGATCACCACCGACTATGCCGGGATCTGGCTCTATCACTGCTCGACCATGCCGATGAGCGTCCACCTGGCGGCCGGGATGGTCGGGGCGCTGATCGTCCCGCCAGCGGTCCTGGCGGAGGTGGACCGCGAGTACGTGCTGGTCCAGTCCGAGCACTACCTGGTGCCCGAGGGTGCCGCCGGATATGACGCGGCGATGCACGAGGGCGCCCATCCCGTCAGCCCTGCGAAGATCGCAGCCGAGCAGCCGGACGCCACCGTGTTCAACGGGCATGCCAACCAGTACGTCCACGCCCCGCTCGAGGCTCGAGTGGGTGAACGGGTGCGCCTGTGGGTGCTCGCCGCCGGCCCGTCGCGGGGGATCTCCTTCCATGTGGTGGGCGGGGTGTTCGACACCGTGTTCAAGGAGGGTGAGTATCTGCTGCGCCCGGACAACGAGAACCGTGGCGGGTCGCAGGCGCTGGACCTCGCTGCCGCGCAGGGCGGGTTCGTCGAGCTGGTCTTCGACGAGCCGGGCACCTATACCGCGGTGAACCACTCCTTCGTGGAGATGGAGCGCGGGGCGCGAGCACTGATCCGGGTGACCGGCTGAGAGTCCGCTGCGGTGGTACCGTCAGCCCATGACCTCACCGCCGCCTCGTTCAGGCCTCCATCATCTTGAGCTGTGGACCGCAGATCTCGCCGCCGCAGAGCCAGCCTGGCACTGGCTGATGACGACCCTCGGCTGGGCGGCCGAACGGTTGGAGGGCTGGGAGCGGGGCCGCATCTGGCGCTCGGCAGATGGCGGCTACCTGGTGCTCGAGCAGTCCCCGGACGTGCTCGGCACGCGCTCGGAGCGTCGCTCCCCGGGCATGAACCATCTCGCCCTGCGGGTGACCGACCGTGCCGTCCTCGACGCGATCAGGAGCGCCGCCCCGGAGCACGGCTGGCGCGAGCTGTTCGCCGAGCGCTACCCACACGCCGGCGGGCAGGACCACACAGCCTGGTACGGCGAGGACGCCGAGGGCATCGAGGTGGAGCTGGTCCTCGCTCCCTGAGCCCGGCTGAGCAGGCCGCGCCGGAGTTCGGTCCGACGGGCCACGCACGAGCCAGGCCCCTGGGCTCCGCCGGAGTCAGGCCCTCGACCCCGCCAGAGCCCGGCCCCGCGAGTCCCGCAAGAGCGGGGCCTCGCGGTCCAGGTGTGCTCAGAGCTTGGTGTGCTCAGAGCTTGGTGACTGCGGCGTAGCGCAGCACCAGGCGCTTGGTGCCGTGCGGAGGCTTGAACTGCACCTCGATCTGGGTCTTGTCCCCCTGCCCGGCGACCTCGGTGACCGTCCCCATCCCGAAGGAGTCATGGGTGATCCGATCACCTGCCACGAGCTGGGGCAGCTTCTCCGCAGGGGTCGCCTTGCGGCCCGAGCCGAGGCTCGGTCGCTTGATGTCGCTGCGCCCGCCGCCGATGCCGCCGCTGAAGGAGGGTCCGCGTTGGGAGCTGGTGCTGCGGCCCCCGCCGTAGCCGCCCGAGCCGCTGTAGCTCCCGCCGAATCCGGCACCGCTGAGGGTGGACCCCGCACGGGCGACGTCGAGCACCTCTTCAGGGACCTCGTCGAGGAAGCGACTGGCGGGCATGAACTGCGACTGCCCCCAGGTGGAGCGCATCTGCGCGCGGGTCAGGTAGAGCTTCTCTCGGGCGCGAGTGATGCCCACATACGCGAGGCGCCGCTCCTCCTCGAGCTCCTCCGGGTCGCCGAGCGTGCGGTTGTGGGGGAAGGTGCCGTCCTCCATCCCGGTGAGGAAGACGACCGGGAACTCGAGGCCCTTGGCGGTGTGGAGGGTCATCAAGGTGACGAACTGGTCCTCCTCCCCGGGGATCTGGTCCGCATCGGCGACCAGGGAGACCTTCTCCAGGAAGCGGTCCACAAGGCTCGCCTCGGGATCATCCGGAGCAGTCAGTGCGGCATCGGGCGCGACGTCGGCGCCGGGAGCATCCGCTGCGGGGGTGGCGTCAGCGGCGGTGGTGGTGGTGACGGTGGCGGAGCTCACATCGACCGCTGCCGGAGCGTCGCCTGCCTCCGCCATCTCGTCCTCGTACTCGCTGGCCACCGCGTCGGCCTCTTCGGTCTGCGCCTCGAACTCGGCGGCGACGCTGATCAGCTCGGCGAGGTTCTCCAGACGGGACTCGTCCTGCGGATCATCGCTGCCCTGCAGCTCGGCGTAATAGCCCGAGCGCTGCAGGATCGCCTCGAGCAGCGCGGCGGGGCCGTGCCCGGCCTCGGCCATCTCCTGCAGATCCTCGAGCATCGCCACGAAGACGCGCACGGCGTTCAGCGAGCGCGTGGCGATTCCGGGCGCCTCCTCGGCACGGCGCAGTGCCTCGCCGAACCCGATCCGGTCTCGTTCGGCGAGCATCGCAATCGTTGCTTCGGCCCGGTCGCCGATGCCGCGTTTGGGGACGTTGAGGATGCGGCGCAGGTTGATCTCGTCGGCCGGGTTGGCGAGCACCTGCAGGTAGGCGATCGCGTCCTTGATCTCACGGCGCTCGTAGAAGCGCGTGCCACCGACCACCCGATAGGGCAGCCCGACCCGGATCAGCTGATCCTCGAGCGCCCGGGACTGGGCGTTGGCACGGTAGAAGATCGCGATCTCGCCGGCACGGCGGCCGTCGTCCACCAGGGCGTCGATCTGGCGGCCGATGTACCGCGCCTCCTCCCGCTCGTCGTCAGCGACGTAGAGGGTGATCTTCTCGCCCTGGCCCTGATCGGTCCACAGGTTCTTCTTGCGCCGCCCGGCATTCTCCTCGATCACGGAGTTCGCCGCGGACAGGATGTTCTGGGTGGAGCGGTAGTTCTGTTCGAGCACGATGGTGCGGGCCGAGGGGAAGTCCTGCTCGAACTCGACGATGTTGCGGATGGTCGCACCGCGGAAGGCGTAGATCGACTGATCCGAGTCGCCCACGACGGTGAGGTCAGCGCGAGGGTCCTCCCCCACCAGCTCCCGCACCAGCTGGTACTGGGCGGTGTTGGTGTCCTGGTACTCGTCCACCAGCAGGTGCCGGAACCGTCGGCGATAGCCCTCCCGGATCGCCGGGTTGTCCCGCAGCAGGGCCACCGTCAGCCCGATCAGGTCATCGAAGTCCACGGCGTTGGCCTGGCGCAGCCGCTCGGTGTAGTTGGTGAAGATCCGGGCCAGGGTCCGCTCGAAGGGGTTCTTCGCGCTCTCTGCCTGGGCGGCGAAGTCCGCCGGCTCGACCAGGTCGTTCTTCAGACTCGAGATGCGCGAGGCCAGTGCCCGGGGGGCGTGCTTCTTGGTGTCCAGCTGCAGGTCCTTGGCGATCGTGGTGATCAGCCGCAGGGAGTCCGCGCTGTCGTAGATGGTGAAGGAGCTCTTGAGCCCTGCCGCCTGGGCATCTCGGCGCAGGATGCGCACACAGGCGCTGTGGAAGGTGGCGACCCACATGCTGCGGGCCACCGGCCCCACCAGCTCTCCGACGCGTTCCCGCATCTCGGCCGCGGCCTTGTTGGTGAAGGTGATCGCGAGGATCTCGCCGGGCATCGCCTCGCCGGTGCGCAGCAGGTGCGCGATCCGGCGGGTGAGCACGCGGGTCTTGCCCGAGCCGGCGCCGGCGACGATCAGCAGGGGGCTGCCACGGTGCTCGACGGCCTCATGCTGTGCCGGGTTCAGCCCGTCGGTCAGTTCTGCCAGATCCGCCGCTGCGGCGCCGGCGGGTGATCGCCAGCTTCCCCTCGCCTGCTCTCGCTCGGCGGGGTGCGGGGCCTCGGCCAGATCCGCCGGAGGCTGCGGCACGGGGCGGTCCTGCGCCGGGGGCGCCGCATCGAATGGAGACTCCTCGCCATAGTGCGGCTCGTCCTCGGCATAGGGGGGCTCGTCGTCGCCGTAGGGGGGCTCGTCCTCCTCCGGCGGTCCGTCGGGCAGAGGCGGCTCCACGGAGCGGTCGCGCTCCTCGACTCGCCTCATCGCAGGAGCGGCAGGGGTCACCGACACGCCATCCAGTCGGCGGAAGGCATCGGGCAGCGAGAGGTCGTCGAAAAGTGAGCTCATGAGGGTTCCAGGATAGGCACGGGGCCCGACAGCGTGTGTGCTGTCGGGCCCCGTTGTGGACTGATCGGTGAGGAGAGTGAGCGTGAGCACGCTCCGGCGGTGTGTTTCAGCCGGGCGCGGCTCAGACGAAGACGGCGATGATCACGTTCGCGACGATCGCGGTGGGAATGCCGAACCACACCGCGGAGGAGGTCTCGGGGCCCTTCTTGTTCGCGATGTAGGCGAGCACCACGGCGACCACACCGATCAGCAGCTTGATCCCGAGCTTCATGTGGTTCGGGTCGCCGGGGAGGGCGCCCGGGATCGAGACCAGAGCGGCGAGCAGGACGCCGATCACGACGGCACCTGCCGTGGCGTGGGCCATGCCCTTGTTCGGCTGGCGGGTACGGGCAGCTGCCACCCAGGTGCCGAGCGCCACGGCCCAGCAGATCAGGTGCAGCACGACAAGGAGGGAGAACAGGAAGGACATGACACCATGTTAGATCCTTCCCCTGAGAGAACTCTGCCCACCGCGTGCGAGAATCACCGCATGTCAGCGGCTTCCCCAGGCTCCCCCGATTCTCCGGATCCCGGTCCCGGCGCCGAGCCGCTCGGCGCGAACGACGCCGCGCCCGCTCGGCGAGATCCCGACTGGCTCGCCCAGGAGCTCTCCGAGTTCGACGCCGAGCGCCCGCCCCGCCTCACCCCGGGGCGCCTCGTCGCAGGAGCTCTCTCCGGAGCGCTGGTGATCGCGCTGCTCGGCTGGGCGCTCCCCTGGGCCACCGGTGCGAGCTGGGCGGAGATCGGTGGGACCCTCGCGTCCTTGCCGCTGTGGGCGCTGCCCGCCATGGTGGTGCTCGGAGTCGGGGCTTTGGTGCTGGAATCGCTCACCGTGCGTGCCGCTCTGCCCGGGTCACGCTGGCGCCCCGCCCTGCTGGGGCACGCCGCCTCGTCGGCGACCACCCTGGCCATCCCGGGGGGCTCAGTGCTGGGGCTGGGCGTGCTGGGCTGGATCCTGCGCCGCTCCGGGCTCGCGCTGCCGCTCATCTTCACCGGCATCGTCGCCGCGTCACTGGTCGAGATGGTGATCACCTCGGTGCTGATCCCGCTGCTGGGACTTGCCGCCTATGCGCTGAGCTCGGTGCTGGCGCCGACGGGGATCGCGCTGCCCGGTGCGCTGTGGGCGGCGCTGGTCGCGGTTCTCGGCGCTGTGCTCGCCCTCGCGCTCACCGCAGTGCTGCTGCGCCGGCCGGTGCTGGCGAAGATCCTCGCCCAGTTCGGGCAGACGCTGCCCGAGCACCTCGCCGCTGAGATCCTCACGCAGCGCGACGCCCTGGTGCAGATGCTCCGGCGACGTCCGCTGCAGCTGCTGGCACCCACGATCGGCGCCCGGCTGCTGCAGTGGATCGCGCTGCTGGCGGCCTTCGAGGCGGTGGGGGCCACCGTCCCGCTGGCGCTGACGGTGGCGATCTTCGCGCTCGGGAGGCTGCTCTCCCTGGTACCCCTGACCCCGGGCGGTGCCGGCGTCTCCGAGGCCGTCGGAGCCGCTGCGCTGGTGGCCCTGGGGGTGGGTGCCGCCGAGTCCGCTGCGGCGATGCTCCTGCTGCTGGTGACCATGTTGATCGTCCCGCTGCTGGGAGGTGCGCTCGCTGCGGTGGCCGCGCTGAGCTTCGCGCCTGATCGCCGCCCGGCGCGCTGAGCCGGCAGCACTCATCCTGGAGCACTCAGCCTGGAGCACTGAGCCGGCAGCGCTGGGCCAGTCGGCAGGGCCCGGCCCGGGTCCCGTGGGAGGAGAGGGACTCAGCCCATCTCGTCGTAGTCGGGGGTGTCGATGCCGAGAGTGTGGGAGGGGTGGGCGAGGAGGCCCTCGCTGGCGCTGGGCAGCAACGGGAAGCCACCGATGCTGGCACCGTGCTCGGTGCCGACGAAGGCAGCGACATCCTGCACGTGACGATGCGCGTCATCACCACTGCCCAGGAATCCAGCGCCCGAGTATCCGCCGAGCCTGCGCCCGCTGCTGCGTTCGGCGGCCACGGCGGCGTCGTCCAGCTGCTTGGCGCTGGCCCGCATTCCGCTCGCGACCCTTCCCAGCTCCGGATAGTGGTCCAGGGTCCAGCGGTCGTGGATCTCCTCGCCGATCTCGCGGGTCTCCGGATCCTCGGAGAGGGTGACGTCGACCAGGGAGTTGGCAAGTCGCAGCCGCAGGATGGTGAGGCGATCGGCGGCCCGGCGCAGGGCAGCGGCGTGCCCTCGCAGCTCATGCGGATCCGTGGCCATCGTTCAGCTCCTTCCCGGGACGTGCTGGCACCGAGGTGCCGAGGTCGGAGGCACCGTCGAGTGCACTCATGGTAGGGGCACGTGCGCTGAACGTATCCAGCCATTCGTCCAGGATCGCGATGGCCCTGGACCGGGCATCCGCGTCGGAGAGGAAGACGTCATGGCGGGCGCCTTCGATCGCCTCGATCCGCACCTCGGGACCTAATCGGGCGGCGGCACGGGCGAGGGCACGGACGTCCAGCACCGAATCGGCGCGCCGCATCTCCTCGACGAACCGGCCGCCTATCCGGCTGCGCGCGGAGTGCATCACCAGCACGGGGATCGTCAGCGGACCAGCAGCGGCGAGGCGGCGCTGGCCGTCGATGATCGCGCCGAGGGTGTCGGCCGGCAGTCGGTGACCTCCGGGGGGTTTGAGCGCCAGATCGTAGTCGTAGGGCCCGCCGAAGTCGCGATGGGTGGCACGGGCGTAGTTCTCGCTGCCGGTGGGAAGGATGGGACGCTCGCGGAGCCGGCCAGCGAGCAGCCTCACCGGGCCGTCCGCGAGGGATCGGGCCACGGGGCCCAGGTGCATCTCGAGCCACGGGGAGTTCAGCGCCAGGCCTGCCACCGTGCCGGGATGACGCTGGGCCCAGAGCGTCGCGGTGAGCCCGCCGGTGGAGTGGGCCAGCAGCACGGGTGGCCGGTCCCGACCGATGATCCGCAGCGCGGCCCCGATCTCCTGGTCATAGCGGTT
The DNA here is from genome assembly GCF_052378665.1 of Brachybacterium sp. AOP24-D1-21. Taxonomy (NCBI): domain Bacteria; kingdom Bacillati; phylum Actinomycetota; class Actinomycetes; order Micrococcales; family Dermabacteraceae; genus Brachybacterium; species Brachybacterium sp. AOP24-D1-21. The sequence goes on along the minus strand of NZ_JBQSXX010000001.1, from coordinate 2,829,507 downwards.
GAGATGATCGACCTCGGTCGCGGTCTGGCCGGGGAGCAGGCTGCGTCCGTGCTTGCGCAGGTCCAAGCCCCAGACCTCATGCCCGTGGCGTCCCAGGTGCTCCATCAGATCACGGTTGAACAGATAGTCGGACCATCCGTGCATCAGCAGGATCGGCGGCTTCTTCGCCGCACCCGACGCCTCTGCACCGACCGGCTGTGGGGTGTCCGTCGCCTCGCGATGTATCAGCGTGGCGATCAGGGGTCCTTCGTCATCCGCTCCGAGGTCGATCGGGTGCGCTGTGTACCCCTCCCCCAGGATCGGGTCTCTGCTCACTCGTCCTTGGTGCTGTCCTGGAGCAGGTCGACGACCTCATCGCGGCGGTAGCGGCGATGGCCGCCGAGGGTGCGCATGTAGGTGAGCTTTCCTGCCTGGGCCCAGCGGGTGACCGTCTTGGGGTCGACGTGGAACATCTTGGCGACCTCGGCGGGGGTCAGTAGTTCCGCGGTGTCCTCATTGCCCGCGGGGTGTTGCTCCGTGGATGCATTCATGGGGCGTGCGACCTTTCACTGCGGGCATCGGGGAGCGGGCAGCGCCCTGATAGACAGGTGATGTGCGCTCCGGTCTCCAGACTACTGGGTAATGTCTGAAGTCGAGCAAACTTATGACCAGTGTCGTGCCAATATCCAGAGTTCGGCCGTGCCCTCTGGGTCACATCCTGATTCCCCGAAGGGATGTCCGGCACGTCTCACTCCTCGGGGTTCGCCGGACGACAGGGCGACCATGTACCCTGGGCCCACGAAACTAATGCCATCTTCCGGGTCGACAAGAGCACCCGGCAGCCGATGCACAGGGGGTCAGATCCATGGGTCGCGGCCGACAGAAAGCCAAGCACACCAAGGTGGCACGGGACCTCAAGTACTACAGCCCGCCGACGGACCTCACGGCACTGCAGCGCGAGCTGCAGTCTCAGAGAGGCGAGACAGCCTCCGCCAATGGAGACAGTCGGGCCGAGGACAGCGACGACCGGGCCGACGAAGACGCTCCGTCCGTCTATCGCCGTTGAGGACGCCCGGCACCAGCCGGGAAGCACCGTGACACAGCAGGAGGGCCGACCCATTGGGTCGGCCCTCCTGCTGTGTCACGGCCCCTGTGTCACGAAGTCACGGCCCCTGTGTCACGAACCAGTGCCGTGACCAGCGGAGTCTCAGGACCAGCCGGGGTACTGCCCCGCAAGGAGAACCGAGCCGCCGTCGACGCCCTTCGCGCCGGCGACCACATGCTCGAGTGCAGCGCCCGGCTCGGGCAGCGCGTCCTCGCCGACGACCTCGCCGATCACGCGCGCCCCGAGACCCTGCTCGGCGAGCACCGCCAACGTGGCGTCGGCCTTCGTGGGATCGACCAGCGCCACCATCCCGACGCCCATGTTCAGGGTCCCTTCGAGATCCAGCTGAGGCACCGAGCCCCACTGCGCCACGCGGGAGAACACGGCGCCGGGCTGCCAGCGTGCACGGTCCACGCGTGCGGCGAGCCCGCGGGGCATCACGCGGGCGAGGTTCGCGGCGAGGCCGCCGCCGGTGACATGGCTCAGCGCGTGGATCGCACCGGTGGTGCGTGCATCCCGCAGCACGGCGAGCAGATCCGCGGTGTAGATGCGGGTGGGCTCGAGGAGCTCCTCGCCGAGCGTGCGACTGAAATCGTCGACATGCGCCTCCAGCGAGACGCCTGCGGCCGCGATCACGGCGCGCACCAGGGAGTATCCATTGGAGTGGAGACCGGAGGCGTCCATCCCGATCACCACGTCGCCGGCCCGGACGCGGTCCGGTCCGAGCAGCTCATCAGCTTCGACGACGCCGACGGCGGCACCGGCCACGTCATAGTCCTCGGCGGCCATCAGCCCGGGGTGCTCAGCGGTCTCTCCACCCACCAGGGCGCAGCCGGCGATCTGGCAGCCCTCGGCGATGCCGCGCACGATGTCGGCGATCCGCTCGGGCACCACCTTGCCGCACGCGATGTAGTCGGTCATGGCCAGCGGCGCTGCACCGACCACGATGATGTCGTCCACGACCATGCCCACCAGGTCACGTCCGATGGTGTCGTGGATGTCGAGTTCGCGGGCGATCGCGATCTTGGTGCCCACTCCGTCGGTCGAGGAGGCCAGCAGCGGGCGCCGGTACTCCTTGAGCGCGCTGACGTCGACGAGGCCGGCGAAGGCGCCGATCCCGCCGAGCACCTGCGGCCCGTGGGTCGCGGCCACGGCCTCCTTCATCAGCTCGACGGCGCGGTCTCCAGCGGCGGTGTCCACCCCCGATCCGGCGTAGGTGATCGAAGCGGGCCTGGGGTCCGTGGTGTTCATGCGTCCTTCCCGACGACGGCGGGCTCGGGCTCACGAGCCTGGGTGATGCCCTGCGCCCGGGCGACGGGCTCCGGCAGGGCGACCGGGTACTTCCCGGAGAAGCAGGCGGTGCACAGCGCCTCTTCCGGCTGTGCGGTGGCGGTGATCATCCCCTCTTCGGAGATGTAGCCGAGCGAGTCCGCACCGAGGGACCGGGCGATCTCCTCGATGCCCAGACCGTTGGCGATCAGCTCTGCCCGGGAGGCGAAGTCGATGCCGTAGAAGCAGGGCCAGCGCACCGGCGGGGAGGAGATCCTCACGTGCACCTCGGCTGCTCCGGCTTCGCGCAGCATCCTCACCACGGCGCGCTGGGTGTTGCCGCGCACGATCGAGTCGTCGATGACGACCAGTCGCTTGCCGGCGATCACCTCTCGCAGCGGGTTGAGCTTGAGTCGGATCCCGAGCTGGCGGATGGTCTGGCTGGGCTGGATGAAGGTGCGTCCCACATAGGCGTTCTTCACCATCCCCTGGCCGTAGGGGATACCGGACTCCTGCGCGTAGCCGATCGCGGCCGGGGTCCCGGATTCCGGGGTCGGGATCACCAGATCCGCCTCGACGGGATGTTCGCGGGCCAGCTGGCGGCCCATCTCGGCACGGGCCTCGTTCACGCTGCGGCCGGCGATGCGGGTGTCGGGGCGGGCGAGGTAGACGTACTCGAAGACGCAGCCCTTGGGCTCGGGCTTCATGACCTGCTCGCTGCGCAGGCCCTGCTCGTCGATGACGATCATCTCGCCGGGGGCGATCTCCCGCACGAAGCTCGCACCGCAGATGTCCAGGGCGGCGGTCTCGGAGGCGACCACCCAGCCGCGCTCGAGCCGGCCCAGCACCAGCGGGCGGATCCCCTGCGGGTCACGCGCCGCATACAGGGTGGTCTCGTCCATCAGGGTGAAGCAGTAGGCGCCGCGCAGGTGCGGCATCAGCTCGCGCAGCGCGTCCTCGAGCGGGCCTTCGCTGTTCAGCAGTGCGGTGACCAGGGCGGTGTCGGTCGTGTTGCCGCGTCCCAGCTCACCGGTGCGCGGCGTGCCATGGCGCTCCGCGATCAGCTCGAGCAGCTCCTCGGTGTTCACCAGGTTGCCGTTGTGGGCCATCGCCACGGTGCCGTCGGGGCGGGGGCCCAGTGCCGGCTGGGCGTTGGACCAGTTGGAGGCACCGGTGGTCGAGTACCGGGTGTGCCCGAGCGCGATGTGTCCCTGGAGCGCTCCGAGGGAGGCCTCGTCGAAGACCTGGGAGACCAGCCCCATGTCCTTGTAGACCATGATCTGGGAGCCGTCGCTGGTGGCGATGCCGGCAGATTCCTGCCCGCGGTGCTGCAGCGCATAGAGACCGTAATAGGTCAGTTTCGAGACGTCCTCGCCGGGCGCGAAGACACCGAAGACGCCACAGGCGTCTTGCGGGCCCTTCTCACCGGGGAGCAGGTCATGGGAGAGTTTTCCGTCGCCGCGTGCCACCGGTCCATAGTGCCACAGCGCGAGGTCCCGCCGACATGCCGTCCAGCATGGGATCAGCGCTCGGGCGAGCTCTTCCGACGGTGGCGAACCGAGTCGATGACGGCCGCGATCGTGGCCAGCGGGAGACCGACGATGACTGCGGCGAGCAGCACGAAGTTGAGCACTCCGCCGAGGTCTGCGAAGTCGAAGAACGGGGCGCTGATCAGCGCGGCCACAGCAGGCAGCGCGATCGCGACGGCGGCCCAGAAGCCCAGGGTCGGGGTGCGACTGCGACGCACGTAGATGCTGGTCTCGTCCGGCTCCGCGGTCGCCGTCGCCGGATCGTCGGCCTCTGGGGCGTCCTCTCGGGTGGCCTCCTGCGGGGTGGCGACCTGGTGACCGTCAGGGGTGTCGCTCTCATCACGGCCAGCGGGCTCGGCGCGCTCAGGGCGCTCAGAGCGTTCAGGGCGTTCAGGGCGTTCAGGGCGTTCAGGGCGTTCAGGGTGTTCGGGTGCATTCACAGTGTTCACAGTCCTCCAGCAGCGTCGACCGCCGCGGCGACGATCGCCGGGTCGGTGCGGGTCTCGGGGGCGTCGGCCTCGACCGGTGCGCCGGCGCGACGGCGAGCGGACAGGTGCACGTCGGGCACGCCGCTGCGGCGCGCGAGATCGACGAGGTCCGCGGGACGCACTCCGCCACCGGCGCAGATGTCGAGCAGCCCCTCGGCGGCGTCGACCATGGCGCCCAGATCCTCGGCTCCGTCCAGGGCACGGTCCGCGCCGCCCGAGCTGAGCACGCGGTGGAAGCCGAGGCCCAGCAGGGTCCGCACGGCGTGCTCGCGCTCGGCACGACCGGGCAGTGCGTCGACGGCGCGGTGGGCGGTGAGGGTGATGCCTCGCAGTGCGCCGCTGCCGGCGGTCAGAGCCCCGTCCCGGATGACCTCGATCGCGGGGACGTCCAGCTCCCCCGACTCGGTGAGGGCCCCGATCACCACCCCGGCAGCGCCGGCGGTCACGGCGTCACGAGCTTGGCGGGCCATCAGCTCGACCTCGTCCTCGGAGTACAGGAACTCCTCGGGATGGTCCAGGAAGTCGCCGCGCTCCGCCCGGGCGCGGATCAGCACGTGCACATCGAAGTGCGGCTTCGCATCTCGGGCTGCCACCAGCGCGGCGGCCCGGCGCGTGCATTCCTCGACCAGTTCGGGCGGTGGGGTGATCCCACCGCGCTCGAGCTCGATGCACAGCTCCACCCGGTCCGCGCCCGCCTTGGCGGCGACATCGAGGCCCACGAGGTCCTCGACCGCGATCTCTACGGCGATGCTCATCGCTTCTCCTGTTCACGGGCGGCGCGCACGACGCGGCGCGGACCGGGCAGCGGCAGCAGCTCTGCGAGGTCACTGCGTTCGCCACTGGCATGCACACGACCACCGGCGACAGCCTCTGCCCAGGCGAGGTCACCGCTGACCAGCGCGAGCCAGGTGGCGGCGTCGGTCTCGACGACGGCGGGCGGGGTGCCTCGGGTGTGGCGGGTGCCGGCGATGGCCTGCACCGCCGCATAGGGTGGGACCCGAAGTTCGACGGCGCCGCCGGGGAACTCCTCGGCGAACATCTCCAGGGTGTGGCGCACCGCGGGGGCCAGGACGGGGCGTCCGGCATCCGCTGGCGCGGTCGCCCAGGTCGCGAGCGCGCTGCGCCCTGCCTCAGGATCGGTACGACGGCTCACCACGTCAGCCGGCCACCTCCGGCAGCAGGTCGTGGACAGCGATGGTCGCGGCGCGGTCCGGGCCCACGCCGATGGCGCTGATCCGGCAGCCCGCGAGCTCCTCGAGACGGAGCACATAGGCGCGGGCGTTCTCCGGCAGCTCCTCGAAGGTGCGGGCCTCGGAGAGATCCTCGGTCCAGCCCGGGAGCGTCTCGTAGATCGGCGTGGCGTGATGGAACTCGGTCTGCGTCATCGGCATATCACGGTGGATCACGCCGTCGATGTCATAGCCCGTGCAGATCGGCACCTCATCGATGCCGGTGAGCACGTCGAGCTTGGTCAGCACGATGTCGGTGAAGCCGTTGATGCGCACCGCGTGGCGGATCATCAGCGCGTCGTACCAGCCGCAGCGACGGGGGCGGCCGGTGTTCACGCCGACCTCTCCCCCGGTGGTCTGCAGGTACTCGCCCCACTTGTCGAACAGCTCGGTCGGGAACGGCCCGGCGCCCACACGGGTGGTGTACGCCTTGACGATCCCGATCACCCGGTCGATGCGGGTGGGACCGATGCCGGTGCCTGTGCAGGCACCGCCCGCGGTCGGGTTGGAGCTGGTGACGAACGGATAGGTGCCGTGGTCGACGTCCAGGTAGGTGGCCTGGCCGCCCTCCATGAGGACCACCTCGCCCCGGTCCAGCGCGTCGTTCAGCACCAACGTGGCGTCGACCACCATCGGGCGCAGGCGCTCGGCATAGGACAGGAGGTTCTCGACGATCTCGTCGACCTCGACCGCCCGCCGGTTGTACAGCTTGACCAGCAGCTCGTTCTTCTGGCGCAGTGCGCCCTCGATCTTCTGCCGCAGGATCGACTCGTCGTAGAGGTCCTGGACACGGATGCCGAGACGGCCGATCTTGTCCATGTACGCAGGACCGATGCCCCGCCCGGTGGTGCCGATGGCGCGCTTGCCCAGGAAGCGCTCGGTGACCTTGTCGAGCGTCTGGTGATAGGGCGCAACGATGTGGGCGTTGGCGCTGATCCGCAGCCGCGAAGCGTCCACGCCGCGCGACTCGAGCATCCCGATCTCCTCGAACAGAGCCTCGAGATTTACCACCACACCATTGCCGATCACGGGCGTGACCTGCGGCGAGAGGATGCCGGCGGGGAGCAGCTTCAGCTCGAACTTCTCGCCGTCCACCACCACGGTGTGCCCGGCGTTGTTGCCTCCGTTGGGCTTGACGACGTAGTCGACCCGCTCACCGAGGAGATCGGTGGCTTTGCCCTTCCCCTCGTCACCCCACTGGGCTCCGACGATCACGACGGCGGGCATGGCGACTCCTGGAGGACGAGGACGGACTGACGGGGGCCTGCGGCGCAGGGAGCGCACAGGACCGCGAGGATCCTACCAAGCAGATCCGGACGGCCCCTGCTGACTGCCGCGTTCTCTGCCGCGCAGGCTCGGGGACATCAGCCCAGCAGCGTCGGATCGGCTTCGCGCAGGAAGGCGGTCACCCGATCCGCCTCGGCCTCGTCGCCGAGCCGACGGGAGGTCTCCCCCAGCATCGCCAGGGCACGCAGGAAGCCGCGGTTGGGCGCGTGCGAGGCCGGGATCGGGCCCTGGCCGCGCCAGCCGGACTTGCGCAGCGCATCCAGACCCCGGTGGTAACCGGTGCGGGCGTAGGCGTAGGCGGCCACGTCATCACCGTCGGAGAGCGCATCCTCGGCCAGGGTCGCCCAGGCGAGCGGCGACTCGAGATGCCGGGCGGCGATGTCCCGGGGCTCACCTTCGACGAGCTCTTCGGCCACCTGCACATCGACGAAGTCGTCGGGCAGTCGGGTCTCGGGAATGCCCAGAAGGTTCCCGCTGGTGAGGTTATCGGTACGATCAGCCATGAAAGCATCGTAGGCGCTGTCGCCTGATGACCTCATGACAAGAATGAATCGCCCATGTCACACACGCAGGACGGCTCCGAGCTCCTCACCGGGCCCGGCGCGGGAGGACTCCTCCGCTCGGCCGTCGGCAACTCCGGCGGAGTGCTGCACAGCTGGCAGCTCGACCACGTCGACCACCGCCCCGGACGCAGCACCAAGGCGCTGTACCGGACGATGGTCTCCTGGCCTGAGCTCGACGGACCGCAGGCTCCTGCACGTGAGGAGTTGTTCGGGGCGAGCGCGCATATCGGCGAGCGCGAGAAGAACCTCTACGTCGCCGAGCAGACCCTGGTGATGACCGACGGGGACATCAACGTTCGCGTATGGCGCTATCCGCACGATCCCTGGCTGCCGATGCTGCCGCAGGTCTGCTACCCCGACATCGTCGGCCGCACCCTGCGCGATCTCGGCGCGCCGATCGGCAGCGACCCGTCGGTGCCGATCGCGATCGACGTGGTGTCCTATCGCCCCGGGCGTCGCGCCGTGCTGCGCGCCTCGCAGGGCGAACGCGCCGTCTTCCTCAAGGTCATGCAGCCGCATCGCAGCGGAGAGATCGTGGACCGCCATCACCGTCTGCTGGCCGCAGGAGTGCCGGTTCCCGAGGTGATCGCCCACCACAACGGGCTCGTGGTCCTCGCCGAGCTCCCCGGCCGTCCGCTGGCCCGTGCGGTGATCGACGAAGGCGTCAGCGCCTGCCGGGCCGAGGACCTCGTGGCCCTCGTCGATCGGCTCCCCGCCTCGATGTACTCCCTCCCGCTGCGCCCGCCGTGGACCGACTCCGTGGAGTTCTACGCCGGGATCGTCAGCTCCGCCGTCCCCGCCCTCGGCCCCCGCTTGGATGCGCTGGTACGAGCGATCCGCGAGGGTCTGACAGCACTCGAGCAGCGCATGGACATGCGCCCGCACGATGTGGTGCACGGCGACTTCTACGAAGCTCAGGTATTCGTCGAGAACGGCAAGGTGGTGGGCCTGCTCGACATCGACACCGTGGGTCCGGGCCGTCGGGCCGACGATCTCGCCTGCCTGCTCGCCCATCTCAGCGTCCTGGCGGACTACGGCAACGCCGGGCGCATCGACCGCGCCATGCAGGAGCGGGTCGAGGAGGCCATCCGCACCTGGCATGAGGTGTTCGCTGAGCGGGTGGATCCGACCGAGGTCGCACTGCGTTCCGCGGGCGTGGTGCTGTCCCTGGCCACCGGCCCGCACCGGCAGCAGGAGGCCGCCTGGGAGGCCGCCACCGAAGCGATCGTGCGCGTCGCCGAGGAGTGGGTCACCGAGGCCCGCCGGGCAGAGCAGCGTCGCAGGGACGCCGCTACCGCTGCGGGAGGACCGGTCGTACAGGGCCCCGGGTCCCCTTCCCAGCCCCAGCAGCCGGTCCCGCCCACCCATGGGCCGACGGGAGTGCGTCAGGCTCCCGCCCCGGACCCCGCCCCGACCGGGCAGCAGCCGGCGCCTCAGCAGGCCCAGCAGCAGTCGCAGCAGCAGGCCCAGGCGCAGGTCCCATCGCGCCCATCCGTCGCTCCGCAGCAGGGCATGTCCGCCTCCGCACAGCAGTCGGCGCCCCCGCAGACCATGCCCACACATTCGGCACCTCAGCAGTCAGCACCGCCGCAGTCCGGGTCGTCGCAGTTCGCGCCTCCACGGTCTGCGCCATCGCACGCCGGGCCGCAGCAACCCGCGTCGCAGCAGCCGGCATCTCAGCAGCCAGCGCCACGTCATGGCGTGCCGCAGAACCCTTCGTCACCGTGGCAGCAGTCTGCCCCGCCGCAGTTCTCCGCCCCGCTCGAGCACACCGGCCCTCCTCCCCCTCGCTCCGCACCCCCGCCCAGGAACCTTCCGGCGACCCAGCCGCTGCCCCCGCTGGACCCCTCCCGCGGTCAGCAGCACGACGGGGATGACGACTCCCCCACCCAGGAGCGCAGGATCGACTCGATCCTTCCCGGCTGACCAGATCCTTCCCGGCTGGCCAGACTTGATCCGTCCGGCTGACCACAGGATCTGGCGCCAGCCTCCGCAACGCGTTCCCCTGTGCGACCATCGGGGCATGCGTGCAGTGCTCCAGAGAGTCGACGGTGCCGAGGTCGAGGTCGAGGGTGAGGTGGTCGGCTCGATCGAGGGCGAAGGCCTCCTCGTGCTGGTCGGGGTCACCCACGAGGACGGGCCCGAGCAGGTGGCCACGATCGCCCGGAAGATCTGCGAGCTGCGCATCCTGGAGGGCGAGCGCTCGGTGCTCGATGCCGGGGCGCAGGTGCTGGTGGTCTCCCAGTTCACGCTCTACGCCGATGTGCGCAAGGGGCGCAGGCCCTCCTGGAGCGGCGCGGCCCCGGGGCCCGTCGCCGAACCGCTCGTCGCACAGGTGGTCGAGGCGATCCGCGAGCGCGGCGTCACCGTCGCGACCGGCCGCTTCGGCGCGATGATGCGCGTGGGCCTCACCAACGACGGCCCCTTCACGATCCTGCTCGAGGCCTGAGCGCCCGCACGAGGGCTCAGCCCATCAGGAGTGCAGACAGCTCGGCGACGGTCGCGACCCGTGGGACGTCGGCCGCCTGCTCGACGGGCCCTCCGTATCCCCAGCCGACCAGCAGCGCGGGCACGCCGTGCTCCGAGGCGCCCTCGGCGTCGTGGATCCGGTCACCGATCATCACGGTCCGCGCCCTGCCCGCCGCCCCGGCCGCGAGACCCAGGCGCTCGAGCACGCTGCCGATCACCGCCGCCTTGTCGCTCCTGCCCGAGGCGCGGTCGGTGCCGCCGATCAGCGCGAAGCGGTCCCCGAGGCCCTGGTGCTCGAGCAAGCGCCGCGCCGTGGTCTCCGGCTTGTTGGTGGCGACCGCGACGGTGCGCCCGGACGCCGCAAGTCCGTCCAGCAGCTCCGGGATCCCCGGATAGGGCAACGCGTCCAGCAGGCCGTGGGACTGGTAGTGCTCGGTATACGCGAGGCGGAGCTGCTCCGCGCGCTCGGCGCTCATCCCGAGCACGCCGCGGAAGGAGGTCGTCAACGGCGGACCGATGAAGGTGCGCAGCACGGCGGGCTCGGGGAGCGGCTCGTCGCAGGCCGCGAAGGCGTGCCCGAGCGCCGCGAAGATGCCGGGTCCGGAGTCCACGATCGTGCCGTCGAGATCGAGCAGGACGACGGGGACGTCGGCGAGGGCGCCGGGAGCAGTGCTGAGCATGGGATCGAGCGTAGCGTCCGCCCCGCGCCCGGCGAGGCGGGCAACCGATGGGCAGGAACTGCGCCCGCTCCCCCGCGCCGTTAGGCTGTGACCATGACCTACACACTCGTGCTGCTCCGCCACGGCGAGAGCGACTGGAATGCGAAGAACCTGTTCACCGGCTGGGTGGACGTAGCCCTCACCGAGAAGGGTGAGGCTGAGGCCGCCAACGGCGGCGTGCTGCTGAAGGAGGCCGGCATCCTCCCCGATGTCGTGCACACCTCGCTGCAGCGCCGGGCGATCATGACCGCGAACCTCTCCCTCGACGCCGCCGACCGCCACTGGATCCCCGTCAAGCGCGACTGGCGCCTGAACGAGCGTCACTACGGTGCGCTCCAGGGCATGAACAAGTCCGAGATCCGTGAGAAGTACGGCGAGGAGAAGTTCATGGCCTGGCGTCGTTCCTACGACACGCCGCCGCCCGAGATCGAGTTCGGCACCGAGTTCAGCCAGGACCAGGACCCGCAGTACGCGGGTCTCGGTGATCAGCTGCCCAAGTCCGAGTGCCTCAAGGATGTCGTCGAGCGCTTCCTGCCGTACTGGGAGGAGGGCATCAAGCCTGACCTCGTCGACGGCAAGACCGTGCTGATCGCCGCCCACGGCAACTCGCTGCGCGCACTGGTGAAGTACCTCGACGGCATCTCCGACGAAGAGATCTCCGGCCTGAACATCCCCACCGGCCAGCCGCTGGTGTACGAGCTGGACGAGGACTTCCAGCCCGTCGAGAAGGGCGGCCGCTACCTTGACCCGGTCGCTGCGAAGGCCGCGGCGGAGGCCGTCGCCAACCAGGGCAAGAAGTGATCTGAACTCCGTCTGATCCCGGTCCTCACAGGACCTGATGCACCGAGTGCCCCCGGCAGATGCCGGGGGCTCTCGTCATCTCCTCTCGTCATCTCCGGGCCTGCTGCGATGGGCCGGTGCTGCGACAGGCCGGTGCCGCGCCGGGACAGGTGCTGCGACAAGCGAGCCTCGGCTGACCCGACTGCTCAGCGGCGGCGCTTCGTACCGAACAGGCTGCGGGTGATCTCTCGGCCCAGCACGGTGCCGGCGGAGCGGAGGAATGACTTCACCGCCGGCTTCTCGAAGAACCCGCCTTCGTCCTTCTTGTTCTGCGCCTTCGGCTGTGACGAGGTCGAACCCGTGGATCCCTTCACCCCCTGCTCAGCGCCGTCATCGGCCCCCTCCTCGAGGGCCTTCGCGTCCTTCTCGGCGCGTGCGGTGAGGATCTCGTACGCGGACTCCCGATCCACCGGGGTCCCGTACTCCGCAGCGAGCGGTGAGGCCTTCACTGCAGCGGAGATGACCTCCGCACCGGCCGGTTCCATCGAGGATTCCGGCGCGCGCACTGCGGTGATCGCGACGGGAGTGGGGGCGCCGTCTTCGCTCATCACGGTCACGATCGCCTCGCCGGTGCCGAGCGCTGGGATCACCTCGACCAGGTCGTGGTCGGAGGTGGGGAAGGTGCTGGCGGTGGCCTTGAGCGCCTTGGCATCGTCGGGCGTGAAGGCGCGCAGCGCATGCTGGACCCGGTTGCCGAGCTGGGCGAGCACATCGCCGGGGACGTCCTTCGGAGTCTGGGTGATGAAGAAGACGCCCACGCCCTTGGAACGGATCAGTCGCACGGTCTGGACGACCTGATCGAGGAACGCCTTGGAGGCGTCCTTGAACAGAAGGTGCGCCTCGTCGAAGAAGAACACGAGCTTGGGCACCTCGAGGTCGCCCACCTCAGGCAGGTCCTGGTACAGCTCGGCGAGCATCCACATCATGAAGGTGGAGAACAGGGCGGGTCGGGTGGCGACGCCCGGCAGCTCGAGGCAGGAGATGATCCCCGTGCCATCCTCGGCCTTGCGCAGCAGCTTCTCCGTGTCGAAGGCGGGTTCGCCGAAGAAGACATCCGCCCCGGAGGCCTCGAAGGCGGTCAGACTGCGCAGGATCACGCCGGCGGTCGCGGTGGAGATCCCTCCGATGCCCTTGAGCTCACCCTTGCCCTCGTCAGAGGTGAGGAACTGGATCAGGGCGCGCAGATCCTTGAGGTCCAGCAGTCCCAGTCCCTGGCTGTCCGCGTAGTGGAAGATCAGGCCCAGCGAGCTCTCCTGGGTCTCGTTCAGCTCGAGCACCTTGGACATCAGCACCGGCCCGAAGGTGCTCACGGTGGTGCGGATCGGCACTCCCTCGCCCTGGCCGCCGAGGCTGAAGAACTCGGTCGGGGCGGCGCGGGAGATCCACTCCTGGCCGCGTGCAGCGGCGCGTGCGGACAGCTTCTCGGACGCCTCCCCCGGCACGGCGATGCCGGAGAGGTCACCCTTCATATCTGCCACGAACACGGAGGCTCCGGCGTGCGCGGCCTGCTCGGCGATCACCTGCAGGGTGCGCGTCTTGCCGGTGCCGGTGGCGCCGGCGATCAGTCCGTGACGGTTCAGCATCCCCACCGACAGGTTCACTGCCACAGCGGGGTTCGGGGTCTCCCCCTCGATCATCGCGCCGAGGTGGATCCGACCGCCTGCGAAGGCGTAGGCGTCACGGATCGCGACGGCCGACGGGCTGAGCTCCGCAGCGGTGCCGCCAGAGGTCTCAGGGGTCTCAGGGGTCTGGGTGCTCATGCTCTGGCTCCTCCTGCGTCGGCGCAGGCCGACGGGTGCGTGGTCTCGACCCTGGAATCGTAGCGGCCCAGCTCACATCCGGTGGGCAGTGAGCGCTACCGTGTGCGCATGACCGATCGCTGTGATGCCCAGTTCGAGGTCCTCGGCGATCCGCCGCGGGCCGTCCGCGCCACCGACGAGCTGCCACCGGCGGCTGTCGCCCAGATGCTGAGCGCTCCCTCGACGCCAGCACTGCTCGAGCGGCTGGGCATCACCGGCCAAGACCATGCCGAGCTCCGTGCTCTGATCGCCCCGGCCATGGCGGATCAGGAGATCCTGACGGAGGTCACCCGCACCGCGAACCTGCTGCGGGCGAGCGCGGGGCTCGAGCCGCCCGCGGCTGATCTCGGCTCTCTGGAGGAACGCCACAACCTCCTGCAGCAGCGTCTCGCCCCCGGGGAGGGCCTGCTCTCGATCCTCGCGCTCGTGGTGAGCACGTCGACGGTGCGAGCCTGGCACCGAGAGCGCGGCCTGAGCGCCGAGCAGTACTGGCACGTGCTCGCGGATCTCGGCCAGCAGATGCGGGTCCATCGCCGCAGCAGCGGAAGGCTGGGACTGCACCAGCTGGCATGGATGGCGCTGAACTGGCGAGGGCGGCTGGTGCACCTGGGCCGCCTCCAGTTCGACCTGCATCGCACCGAGAAGGGAACGACGCACGAGCGCTGGGTCATCGGTGCCCACATCCCCGCCACCGGGCCGCTGGAACCCGCCGCGGTCGACGAGTCCCTCGATCAGGCGACGGCATATTTCACCACCCACTACGCCGATCTCGACACCGCGCGCCCGTCGGACACGGCGCCCTTCGGCCATGAGTTCCTCTGCGACTCCTGGCTGGTGAACCCGCTGCTCACCGAGGAGCTCGGCGCGAACTCGAACCTCGGTGCGTTCGCGGGCCGCTGGGAGCGGCTCTCCTATGAGCGCTCCGACGACGGCGCGGCCTTCTTCGTGTTCGGCGAACGCCCGCCCTATGAGGTCACCGCCCTGCCACGCCGCACACGGCTCGAGCGCCTGGTCGCCGAGCGGCTGGCGGACGGCCGCGGCTGGGAGAGCGGGCACGGGCGCCTGGTGCGGTGAGACCCGGCGCGTGACGCCTCGCGCATGACGCCCGGTGCGTGACGCGTTGATGCGTTGACGCGCGAGACTCGGCTCTCTCCGCGGTCAGAAGGGCCCGTCGGCCGCGTCGTAGCGGTCCAGCACTTCGTCGAAGGCTGTCCCCAGATCGATCCCGCGCGACATCGAGACGGCGAAAGCGGTACGGGTGACGGCGAAGCCGATCTGCACGGCGAGCATCGCCCGCTCCTGGGCGTCCTCCCCCTCGAGGACCGCCGCGAGCGCCTCGACCATCTCGGTCTGCACCAGGTGCAGGTTGCCGGTGGAGAGGGAATGCAGCCGCGGCTCCTTGGCCATGACCTGCTTCTTCAGCTCTCGCAGCCCGGCATCGATGGGCGCGGAGGAGATCGCCTCGCGCATCACCGTGCGCAGCGCCTGCTGCGGCCCCTGCTCCTCGGCCAGATAGCGCAGCCGCTCCGCGATCTCGTCGTCCCCGGCGCTGAGAACCCCGATGATCGCGGATTCCTTCGTGGACCAATGATTGAAGAAGGTCCGGGTGGAGACCCCGGCACGATGGGCGATCGCTTCGACGGTGACCCCGCCGAGCCCGTGCTCGCTCACCAGCTCGAGGGCGGCACGGTGCATGGCGATGCGGGATTGGCGCTTCTTCAGCTCGCGCAGTCCCAGGCCCTGATCGGTATCGGTCAACTCGTTCACCGGACCATCGTAGGTCCGACAGATCACAAAATCTGCACTCAGTGAAATAGTGCATTGACTGCAACAGTTGGATAGGGTGTTCCCGTCGAGGCCCAGTGACGCGCTACGACCATCGGACGCCCGCCGGCGCCCTCTCCATCATTCCGTCAGCACATCACTGTCCCGAGGAGCTCAATGAGCACAGCACCCGCCACCACGCCGCCCTCCGGCCCGAGCACCGCCCCCGTTTTCACGGGCCTGGACCGACAGGGCAAGCTCGTCTTCGTCGGCCTCATGCTCGGCATGTTCGTCGCGTCCCTCTCGCAGACGATCGTCGGCCCCGCGATGCCCCGCATCGTCGGCGAGCTCGGCGGCATCGAGCACTACAGCTGGATCGCGACCGCCGCAATGCTGGTGTCGGCCGTGTCCGTGCCGGTCGTCGGCAAGCTCTCCGACCTCTACGGCCGCCGCTGGTTCTACCTGGGCGGCCTGGCCGTGTTCATGGTCGGCTCGGCCCTCGCCGGCATGGCGGAGGGCTTCTGGTTCCTGGTCTTCGCCCGCGCCGTGCAGGGCCTGGGCATGGGCACCCTGATGCCGCTGAGCCAGACGATCATCGGCGACATCATCCCGCCCCGTCAGCGTGGCAAGTACCAGGGCATCATGGGCGCCGTCTTCGGCGTGACCTCGATCGCGGGGCCGCTCATCGGAGGCGTCGTCACCGACCATCTGGGCTGGCGCTGGCTGTTCTACCTGACCCTCCCGATCGGGATCGCCGCCTTCGTCTTCATCATGAAGTTCCTGCACCTGGAGAAGGCCGATCAGCACGGCAAGATCGACTACTGGGGCATCGTCACCCTCACGCCGGGCCTGGTCATCGCGCTGCTCGCGACCACCTGGGGCGGTGGCGACTTCGCCTGGACCTCCCCCGTGATCCTGGGCATGTATACGATCGCCGCCGCCTTCCTCATCGCCTTCGTGATCATCGAGACGAAGGTCGAGGAGCCGCTGCTGCCGATGCAGCTGCTGCTGCGGCCGATCGTGGCCCTGTCGGTCGCGGCCTCCTTCGCGATCGCCGTGGCGATGTTCGGCGCGATCATCTACATCCCGGTCTATGCACAGGGCGTCATGGGCGTCTCCGCGACCGCCTCCGGCATGATCCTGATCCCCCAGTCCGTCGCGATGATCCTCACCTCGATCATCGTGGGCCTGCTGATCTCGAAGACCGGCCGCTACCGTCCGTTCCTCATCGTCGGCGGCATCATCATGGTGATCGGCTACGTCCTGCTGGTCGCCCTCGAGTACGGCGACACCCAGTGGCACCTCACCCTCGCCATGATCGTGATCGGTCTGGGACTCGGCCTGTCGATGCAGGTGTACACGCTGATCGTGCAGAACGCCGTGGCACGTCGCGAGCTCGGCACCGCCACCGCCGCAATCCAGTTCTTCCGCAACATCGGCTCGACCGTGGGCATCGCGGTGCTGGGCACCGTGATGACCGCCTCCATGTCCACCTCGATCACCGAGCAGATCGCAGCGCTGCCCGCAGAGGACCTCGCCGCCCTGCAGGCCTCCGGCGGCGCGGACGTCTCCGGCCTCGAGAACGCGGCGCTGGATCCCTCCGCGCTCTCGGAGCTGCCCGAGATCCTCGTGGAGCCGATCCGCATGGGCATGGGCGAGGCGATGCACATGGTGTTCCTCACCGCCGTGCCCTTCGCAGTGATAGCGCTGGTGCTCTCACTGTTCATCAAGCACGTGCCGCTGCGCGAGACCGTCGAGTCCGCGGACGAGTTCGCCTCCCAGCCGGGTGCCGACGCGGCCGCCGAGCTCGGCGGCACAGGCACCGAGCCGCAGGACTCGCACCCGCGCACCGGGCCGATCCCCGTGATCGATCCGGAGCAGCTCGAGGCTGCGGACGCGGGCGAGCTTGGCGATGGCGGCGCCGCCTCTTCCGCCCAGGACCGGGAGTCGGTCACGGCCGACGAGCGCTGAGCGAAGCACCGCGCTCCGCGGCCCCAGGCCGAATCGTGAAAAGATGGACGGATGCTGCTGACCGATCACTTCCCGCCCACGATGCCCGCAGCCCTGGAGGGTCGACTGACCACCCGGGTGCCGATCGAGGCCGATGTTCCTGCAGTCGTCGCGCTGGTCACCGCGGACATCCGTCGCCACACCCCGGGTGGGGTGGCCGACGAGGCGGGGATGCGCTCGCGCATGGTGGGGCTGAAGTCCTGGGCGCGCCGCGAGGTCGTGGTGGTGCCCGTCGCCGCTGATGGATCCCCCTCGCTCGATAAGGACCCGCTCGCCTGGGTGGCTCTGGAGGACCGCGCCACCGGCCGCACCAACGTCCAGTTCGTGATCGCCGAGGACGCCCCCGAACGGGACGCCCTGGCCGCCGCGCTGCTGGACTGGGCGGTCGAGGTGGGCGGGTCCTTCGCCCGAGCACGCGGGGTGGAGCGCACACAGCTCGACGCCGACGCGAACGAACTGGACACCGACCGCGGGCGGCTCCTCACCGCTGCGGGCTACTCGATGGTGCGCACCTGGTTGCATATGCGACGCCCCGTGGACCCCGCCGAGCTGCCCGGACTTCCCGCGCCACGAGAGGGCACTCGGGTGAGGAAGGTCCACCGCCACGAATCCGGCCTGCCTGTCGCGCAGGACGTGCGCACCGTGCACCGGATGCTCGAGGAGTCCTTCGCGGACCACTTCAACTCCTACCGGGAGTCCTTCGCCGAGTTCGTCCAGCGACTCATCGAGAACCCCGAGGAGGCGGGATGGGACCACTGGTGGATCGCCGAGATCGACCGCGGCGGGGTCTGGTTGCCTGCTGGCGGCCTGGTCGCCGCTGTGATCCCGGCGACCGAGACCCTGGGCGAGGGCACCTACCTGGAGTACCTGGGAGTGCACCGCTCCGCCCGCGGCCACGGCATCGCGAAAGCACTGCTGAACGCCTCGATCCAGGACGCCGTCGAGCGTGGACGCACCCACGTGGACCTCGAGGTCGACGACGACTCCCCCACCGGCGCCGACGGCCTCTACGTCGCGATGGGCTGGGAGACCTACGAGCGCACCCAGTCCTGGCACTCCTCCGCGCCCGCTCATCCTTCCCGCCTGCTCGAGCCGCCGACGGCCTGAGAGGGACGCCGATGATCAGTCTGAGGCGGACGCCGACTGACTGAGGCGGATTCCGACAATCGGTCTACGTCGGACGCCGACGATTCAGCCCTCGGGCCCGCCCCGGCGGCGCAGCCATTGCCAGATCCGCAGCGGGAACATGCCGAGCAGGGGGGCGTTCTTCCCGAGCCCGTCGTCGCCGCGCCGGTCGAAGGCCGCCGCAAACCGCTCCGCCTCCGCCGCGGTGGAGTAGGTCTTCTCGCCGCCACCCTCCGCGCAGCCGCGCTCGCACTCCCAACGCATGGTGCGCCCCTCGGCGCGGAACGCTGGGCGATGGCCGAAGACCAGGCACCCCACCGGCATCAGGTGCGCTCCCGGCCCGGGCCCGGGCCGGAGGAGCCGCCGGTGTCATCGCCGTTTACACCATCGCCCTGCGCACTATCGGCCTGCGCGCCATCGCCCTCCGCGCCGGGGGCCTCCGCATCGTCGGCGTCCTGGACGGTGAGCGGGGTGGCGAGGTCCTCGAGCTTCTGGCCCTCGGCCTTGACCCCGAAGAGCAGCTCGGCAACGCCGCCCAGTGCCATCACCACCGCGGCGACGAGGAAGCCGATCGCCACGGGCGCACGCTCTCCGGTCGCGATGAGGGTGCCGAAGAGCAGCGGACCGGCGATGCCACCGACCGCGGTGCCGACTGCATAGAAGAAGGCGATCGCGAGCGCCCGCGTCTCCATCGGGAAGATCTCGCTCACCGTCAGATAGGCAGCGCTGGCCCCGGAAGACGCCAGGAAGAAGGTGATCACCAACAGGATCATGAACGCGGTGAGCCCGCCGGCCTCGCTGAGGAACACCCAGGCCAGCGGCAGCGTCACCAGGGCGCTGCCGAGATAGGCCAGGGTGATCATGGGCTTGCGGCCCACGGAGTCGAAGAAGTGGCCCAGGATCACCGGACCGGCGAAGTTCGACAGCGCCCAGAAGATGATGAACAGCGGGGCGAGGGCCGCCCCGACGCCGTAGAAGGAGGAGAGCAGAACGCCCAGGTTGAAGGTGATGCCGTTGTAGAGGAACGCCTGCCCGACGAACAGGGCCAGGCAGAGCACCGAGCGCTTCGGGTACTTCCGGAACGCGACGGCGGCGATCTCCCGGAACGGGATGCTGGTGCGCTGGCGGATGGTGAGGGAGTCCTCTGCCGGGGGCAGCTCGGTGCCCTTCTCCTCCTCGATCGACTCCTCGATCCCGCGGACGATCCGCTCGGCCTCACCCTCCTGGCCGTGGATGAACAGCCAGCGAGGGCTCTCCGGCACGTGACGGCGCACCATGAGCACGGCGATGCCGAGCACGGCGCCGAAGCCGAAGGCCAGACGCCAGCCCAGATCCATGGGGAAGAACGCTGTGCTCAGCAGCACGAGCGCCAGCGCAGAGCCCGCTGCCGAGCCCAGCCAGTAGCTGCCGTTGATGATCAGATCGACCCGCCCGCGCACCCGGGCAGGGATCAGCTCATCGATAGCGGAGTTGATGGCCGCGTACTCGCCGCCGATGCCGGCGCCGGTGAGGAAGCGGCAGAGGAAGAAGAACCAGGGTGAGAAGGAGAACGCCGTGGCGACAGTCGCGACGAGGTAGAGCACGAGCGTCCAGAGGAAGAGCTTCTTGCGGCCCAGCCGATCGGTGAGCTGGCCGAAGAAGAGCGCACCGAGGCACGCACCGACGATGTAGATGGCGCCCGCGATACCGATCTGGGCGGCGGAGATGTCCAGCCCGCTGCCGTCCTCGGTGAGTCGGGCGGCGACATTGCCGACCATCGTCACCTCGAGACCGTCGAGGATCCAGACGCTGCCCAGGCCGATCACCACTCGCCAGTGGAAGCGGGACCAGGGCAGTCGGTCGAGTCGCGAAGGCACCCGCGTCGTGATGGTGCCGGTCTCGGCGTTCGACATCGGTCCCCCTCCTCCCCCTCAAGACGCCACGGAAGCCGACGAGTGCAGCCCCTCAGCGACGTGTGGGGGAATTTAACCCCTCTCCACCCGGCGCGGCAAGGAACCTCCCCGCCGATCGGTCGGGAACCGGAGTTCACTCCTCCCGGGTCAGTCAGTGCTCTGGGTCGGCGCCTTCTGCGCACAGTCCGGCTTCTGCACCTCGGTCTCCGCAGCGGTGCCATGCTTCCGGCTGCAGAATCGGTGATTTCCACAGCGCGCCGCTGCGTCACGCACGATCGAGTCGTGAGTTCCGCGCACCATGACGCTTCTTACGGCGCACTTCTCACGACTCGATGGGCAGAACTCACGTTGAGACCCAGCAGCACCCGTGCCCGGGCAGAGCAGCGCCCCGCGGCGCGGTCCGGGAGGACGCGCGGCGGGGCGCTGCTGCGGCTGCTGTCAGCGGGAGCTCACTCCCACTCGATGGTGCCCGGGGGCTTGGAGGTGATGTCGAGGGTGACGCGGTTGATCTCGCTGACCTCGTTGGTGATGCGGCTGGAGATCCGCGAGAGCACCTCGTAAGGGACCTTGGCCCAGTCGGCCGTCATCGCGTCGTCGCTGGTGACGGGGCGCAGCACGACCGGGTGGCCGTAGGTGCGGCCGTCGCCCTGGACGCCCACGGAGCGCACGTCCGCCAGCAGCACCACGGGGCACTGCCAGATGGTGCGGTCCAGGCCCGCGGCGGTCAGCTCGGCGCGGGCGATCGCGTCGGCCTTGCGCAGGATGTCGAGCCGCTCCTTGGTGACCTCGCCGATGATGCGGATCCCCAGCCCCGGTCCGGGGAAGGGCTGGCGCCAGACGATCTCGTCGGGCAGGCCCAGCTCAGAGCCGACGGCGCGCACCTCGTCCTTGAACAGGGCGCGCAGCGGCTCGACCAGTTCGAAGGAGAGGTCCTCGGGGAGGCCGCCCACGTTGTGGTGGCTCTTGATGTTCGCCGCGCCCTCTCCGCCGCCGGATTCGACGACGTCCGGGTAGAGCGTGCCCTGGACGAGGAACGCAGTGGCTTCGGCGTGGTCACCCTCGACGACGCCCTGCTCGCGCAGGATGTCCGCCTGGGCCTGCTCGAAGGTGCGGATGAATTCGCGGCCGATGATCTTGCGCTTGGTCTCGGGGTCGGTGACCCCGGCGAGGGCGGTGAGGAACTGCTCCTCGGCGTCGACCATGACGAGCTTCGCACCGCCGGTGGAGTCACCGAAGGCCTGCTCGATCTGCTCGGACTCGTCCTGGCGCATGAGGCCGTGGTTCACGTACACGCAGGTGAGGCGATCACCGATGGCGCGCTGCACCAGCGCTGCAGCCACGGCGGAGTCCACGCCGCCGGAGAGTCCGCAGATCGCGGAGCCCTCGCCCACCTGGGCGCGGATCCGTTCGAGCTGCTCCTCGATCACGTTCCCGGTGGTCCAGGCCGGCTCGATGCCAGCGCCGCGGTGCAGGAAGTTCTCGAGCACCTCCTGGCCGCGGTCGGAGTGGCCCACTTCGGGGTGCCACTGCACGCCGTAGAGCTGCTTCTCGGTGTTCTCGAAGGCGGCGACGGGGCTGCCGGAGGAGGTCGCGACGACCTCGAAGCCAGATGGGGCGGCAGTGACGGAGTCGCCGTGGCTCATCCACACGTTCTGCTCGAGGTCCTGGGAGCTGAGCAGCTGCGACGTGCCGTCGATGCTCTCCAGGCGGGTCGCGCCGTACTCCCGCACGCCCGTCGGCGCGACGGTCCCGTCGAGCGCCGCGGCCATGGACTGAAAGCCGTAGCAGAGCCCGAGCACGGGCACGCCAGCTTCGAGCAGAGCCGGGTCCAGGCGCGGGGCGCCCTCGGCGTAGACGGAGCTGGGCCCGCCGGAGAGGATGATCGCGCGGGGCTGCTTGGCGAGGATCTTCTCGGTGGGCATCGAATGCGGGACCACCTCGGAGTAGACCCGGGCCTCGCGCACGCGGCGGGCGATGAGCTGTGCGTACTGGGCGCCGAAGTCGACGACGAGGACGGGGCGCTGGTCGGTGTCGTTCACCCGGCCGAGTCTACGGGGCGTGTCCCATCGTGGCACCTTCTGGGCCGCGCAGTGGGGAGGATCCTCATCACGCCCAGCCTTCAGCTCACGCCCGCTTCACAGCTCACGCCCAGTCCTCGGATCACGCCCAGTCCTCAGTCCCCCGTCGGCCACTGCCGGACCCCGCGACCCCGGTGGGGCGTCGGACGCCCTGCGACACGCCGTGGTACGGCCGGACCCGCCGACGAATTCAGCAGATTTGACAGGGTGAATAGGCTCTGGACTCGTCCTCTCCCCTTTACGCCGAGTCGTATGCACTCCTCAGAGCCTAAGAACGGGGCCGCGCCCCGCCGAAGGCTCGAAGAGCACCGCAATCGGACCATAGCCGCTGGTCGGCCTTCTAAAGTGAGGGCATGACATCCCTCCCTCTCTTCGCTGCGGCCGCGCCGCCGCCGAGGCCGCGTGCCGGGGGCACGACGGTCTCCCGCTGGGGCGATGAGCTCTCACGGCATCATCGGCTGAGCCTCGCGGCCGGCGCAGCGCTCACCCTCACCGTCCTCGCCGTGGCACTGTCGATGACGGTCGAGGGAATCACGCACCTGAGCTCGCTGCTGCAGCTGCTGGCCGTGTCCGTGCTCCTCGTGATCAGCCAGGCCGGGGCCCTCGCCGCCACACTGCCGCGCTCCCTGGCGCTGCGGGCGCTCGGCACCGTGGCGGGCGTCGTCGTGCTCCTGCTGATGAACGCGATCGGTTTCGGCGGGCTGTGGATCGTGCCGGTCGCCACTGCGGTGGTGCTCCTGCTGCGCAGCTCGCCGGCGTCCTGGCGCCGCCTCCTCGCCGCCGGGACGACACCGTTCGCCGCCGCTGCGATCGCGATGTGGGCGAACGGCCTCGCCGCCTCCGCGCTGGTGCGCACCCCGATCCTGCTCACCTCGTTGCTGGCGCTGGCCGCCGGGACGCTGCTGCTGGTGAACTACCTCGCCGGGCGAGACACGTGGGGAGCGATCCTGCTCGCCTCTGCCGCCACGCTCGGCATGGGCGGGCTGCTGAGCTTCATGGGATCGACCCTCGAGGCCGCCGCCGCCGACGAGGACTCGCTGACCTCCATGATCTACAGCCTCGGGATGCTCGGCATGAAGAAGCTGGATCTCCTCCTGCCGATCCTCGTGGTGCCGGTGATCGCGATCATCGCGCTGATCCGTCTGCGGGGCGGCTCCAGCGGCGAGACCGGCTGGGCGCCCGAAGAGGCCTCCCCTGCCGTCTCTGCGGCGGCGCTCGGCCTCGCGGTCCTGACGCTGCTGCCCGCCCTCGTGGGCGTGCTCAGCGACGATGCCAGCGCCCTGCTGGGCCTCCTCATCGACACCGTCTACATGATCGGCTGGGTGCTGTGCCTAGTGCTGTGGTTCAGTCTGCATCGCGACGTGGTGGGCCGACGGCTGCCGCTGACGGCGCTGTCGCTGGATCACGCCCTTGTGATCAGCTTGATCGTCCTGTCACCGCTGCTCAGGGGCGTCCTGACCTGGCTGGGTCTCATGATCGAAGGAGCGCCGCTGTATGAGAGTCTCTGAGATGCCGCGGATGCCGCGCGCGCAGGCGCGGACCGCACTGCGCTGGCCGGTGCGGATCACCGCCGCGGTGTACGCGCTGGTGATCGTGCTGGGTTTCGTGTGGTTCTGGCAGGACCTCATCTTCTCCGACCGCCAGAACGCGGTCGGCACCCACACCAACCCGAGCGCGCTCGAGGTGGGTGAAGGCCTCACCGTCAACAAGATGAAGTACCACGAGGGCTGGTCCCTCGCCGAGGATCCCGACCAGGGAAAGCCCACCATCGTGGATCTCGAGGTCACCAACCAGCATGGCCCGGGGCTGCTGATGCCCGGGGACCGTGAGGTACTGGTGGACATCTTCTTCTACCGCGGAGACACCGTGGTGTACGAGGTGCTGTGCTCCTCCGACGGGGAGATCGCCCCCGGGCAGACAGTCACTCTGGACTGCGGACCCTACCTGTACGACTGGACCGAGGACTTCGACCGGATCGAATTCGTCCAGTCGAGCTGACTGGCCGCTTAACCGGCCGCGCGGCAGGTCAGGGCCGCTCGAGGTCGGACAGGGTGGGGCGGCGCGCGAGGTCGGACTCGACCTTCTGGTGGGTCCAGCGCTCACCGAAGAAGGACAGCACCGGGATGATGCCGAAGAACATCAGCAGCAGCATCCGCGGCATGCCCCAGCGCATCTTCATCCACAGGTCGAAGCCGAGGACCACGTAGATCATGTAGATCAGGCCATGGATCGGGGACCACACGGAGGAGACCTGGTCCCAGAACGGAGAGACCGAGGTGAAGAGGCCGTCGCCGCCGTAGACCCCGTAGCGCATCGACATGATCGCGACCAGCACCAGCAGGGCGATGCCCTCCACGATGGAGGCCACGCGGAAGCGGGCGAAGGAGGTCCTGGCGGCGACTTCGTCGAGGGGGCGGGGAGCGGGCACGGGTCACACGTCCTTGTCAGGGGTCGGGGTGGGGGTCGGGATGGGGGCCGGGGTGGGGGTCGGGGTGGTCGTCGAGCCGACGGCCGAAGCGGAGGAGAGCTCGGGGGTCGAGCGCTCGATCGAGGCGTTCTCGGCGAGGATCTGCTCCATGGCCTCACGGCGATCTGCGATCTCGTCGAGATGGGCGGCTCTCACCGAGCGCCACCACAGGTAGAGGAAGAAGACACCGAACATGACCCACTGGAGTGAGTAGCCCAGGTTCTGCCAGTCCAGGCCGCGGGAGAACTCGGACTCTGCGGCAGGGACGGGGCGCAGTCCTCCCGCAGGTTCATCGAGCGAGACGTAGCCGGCGAACATCGGCGAGCCCCATTCGTTGACCAGCAGCGGGGTCGCGATCTCACTGGCCACTCCGTCGACCACTCCACCGGAGGCGGCTTCGCTGGCTTCGAGCCGGCCAGAGATCTCGACCTCGCCCTGCGGGGCTGCGGGAGCGAGCGACGGATCGATCTGGCCATCCTCAGCGGTGAGCTCCGCGGCGGGGATCCAGCCGCGCAGCACCGGGAGCCGCCCCTGGCTGCCGTCCTCGAGCTCGATGAGCAGCGAGGTGACCACGAGCACCGCCTCGGTACCGCCGATGTTCCGGCCCGGGACGATCACCTGCTCCCCCGGCGCATAGGTGCCGACAGCGGTGACGGTGTCTCCCACGATCGAGTTGGTGACTGCTTCGCCCACCCCGACCACGCCGCGGATGTCACCGAGCTGCTCGGAGCCGGCGGCCTTATCGGTGATCGCCTGATGCGCGCGGTCCCATTGCCAGGTCGCCAGCAGACCGCACACCACGGTCGCCACCACCATCAGGGCGAGCAGCCCCAGGAAGCGGGGGCGGAGGGCGACACGGAGCATGAGGTCCATGGTACGAGCCGCCGCCCGGACGGACCCTGGGCAGCGACGCCTCTCACACCGCGTCGTGCAGGGCGCCCTCCCCCGCCCGTCTGCGGACTTCGCGCCCCACCCGTCTGCGGACTTCCAGGTCCGTGCCCTTACCCCGTGCCCGGGCCCGGAACAGGTACCACCAGTCCCGCACTCTGCGGAGGTGCCGCGCCTATGCTGGGGAGCGTGTCCCAGAGTGTCTATATCGCCAGCCCGGAGGGGATGACCGGCAAGTCGATGGTGGCTTTCGGTCTTCTAGAAGCCCTCGCCTCCCGTTCCGACCGCGTCGGGGTGTTCCGTCCCGTCGTCAAGGCCGACCGCACGCGCGACTACGCCGTCGACCTCCTCACCAGCCATCCCGCCGTCGAGCAGAGCTATGAGGATGCGATCGGGGTGGATCACCAACTGGTGATCTCCGATCCCGATCTCGCGCATGAGCGGATCCTCGCCCGCCACCGCGAGCTCGCCGAGCGCTTCTCGGTGCTGGTGGTCCTCGGCTCCGACTATGACGACCTCGCCAATCCCACCGAGCTCGCCTTCAACGCCGAGGTCGCCGCCAATATGGGCGCGCCCGTGGTGGTCGTGCTGTCCGGGCTGGACCGCAGCCCTGACCAGATCGCGGCGCTGGCGGCGGTGTCCGTCAGCGAGTTCGGCGGCCATCACGCGCTGCCGATCGCCGTGGTCGTCAACCGCGCGGAGGTCGATTCCCTGGATGCGATCCATCAGGCGGTCACGGCGAAGGTCCCAGACGCCCTGGTCGCAGCGATCCCGGAGAACCCGGTGATCATGGCCGTCACGGTGCAGGAGCTGAAGGATGCCATCAACGGCACCCTCCTGCAGGGCAATCCGGAGTGGCTGGACCGCGTCGCGATCGGCACCGTGATCGCAGCGATGAGCCTTCCGAACGTGCTCTCCCGCCTCACCGAGAACTGCACCGTGATCGCTCCCGGCGACCGCTACGACCTTCTCCCGGGCCTAGTGATGGCGCAGCAGTCCGGCACCTTCCCGGCCCTCTCCTCGATCGTGCTGACCGGTGGCTATGACGTCCCCGAGGAGGTGGGACGGCTGATCTCCGGCGTGCAGCAGGACCTCCCGATCATCGCCACCGACCTGTCCACCTTCGACACTGCGGTGGCGGTCGCGAAGTCGCGCGGCAGGCTCGACGTCCACAGCCCGCAGAAGATGGATGCGGCACGTCGCGCGGTCGCCGAACACCTGCCGATCCCCGAGCTGCTCAACTCCCTCGAGGTGACCAGGAGCGAGGTCGTCACCCCGATGATGTTCGAGTTCGAGCTGCTCGCCCGCGCCCGCGGGGAGAAGAAGACGATCGTGCTTCCCGAGGGTGATGAGCCCAGGATCATCGCCGCCGCCGAGGCGCTGCTCGCCCGGGGCGTCGCCGACCTGATCCTGCTGGGCGATGAGAACACGATCCGCGCGAAGTCCGCGCAGCTCGGCCATGACATCTCCGAGGCCCGGATCGTCTCCCCTCACGACCATGAGCACGTCGAGAGGTACGCCGCGGAGTACGCGCGACTGCGCGCCAAGAAGGGCGTCACCCTGGAGCAGGCTCGCGAGAAGGTCCAGGACGTCTCCTACTTCGGCACCATGATGGTGCAGATGGGTGAGGCCGACGGGATGGTCTCCGGCGCCGCCCATTCCACGGCCCACACCATCCGGCCCTCCTTCGAGATCATCAAGACCAAGCCCGGGGCGAAGATCGTCTCCTCGGTGTTCCTGATGGCGCTCGAGGACCGTGTGCTCGTCTACGGCGACTGCGCTGTGAACCCCGACCCCACTGCGGAGCAGCTGGCGGATATCGCCGTGCAGTCCGCCGCGACCGCCGAGCAGTTCGGGGTGGAGCCGCGGATCGCGATGCTCTCCTACTCCACCGGCACCTCGGGCACCGGCGCCGATGTCGACAAGGTGCGCGAGGCCACCACCCTGGTGCGCGACAGCAACCCGGAGCTCGATGTCGAGGGACCGATCCAGTACGACGCGGCCGTCGATGCCTCTGTCGCCAAGACCAAGCTCCCGGATTCCTCGGTGGCGGGGCGGGCGACGGTGTTCGTTTTCCCCGACCTCAACACCGGCAACAACACCTACAAGGCGGTGCAGCGCTCCGCCGGGGCGATCGCGATCGGCCCGGTCCTGCAGGGCCTGAACAAGCCGGTCAACGACCTCTCCCGCGGGGCACTGGTGGACGACATCATCAACACCGTCGTGATCACCGCGATCCAGGCGCAGGCCGACTCCGCCGCCCCCGTGCACTGACCTCCCACCCTCCAGCGATCAGGAGCTCCTCTGCCATGGCAGCACCCACGGACCCACGCGTCCTCGTCATCAATTCCGGCTCGTCGTCCCTGAAGTTCCAGCTGCTGTCCCCCGCCGACGGCACGGTCGATGCGACCGGCATCGTCGAGCGGGTCGGGCAGGAGCAGGGCAATGCGACGATCACCGCGGGCGAGCGGGAATCCACCTTCGAGGGACCCGTGCCGGACCACAAGCAGGCGATGAAGATCGTCCAGCACCTCTTCGAGGACGTGGGTCTGTCGCTCTCCGATGACCGGATCCGCGCCGTCGGCCACCGGGTGGTCCAGGGCGGTGCCCGCTACTCCGAGCCGGTCCTGATCGACGAGCACGTGCGCTGGGACATCCACGATCTCGGGAAGCTCGCACCCTTGCACAACTACGCGGCTGTCGACGGGATCGACGGGGCCCAGGCCCTGCTGCCGGAGGTGCCGCACGTGGCCGTCTTCGACACCGCGTTCTTCACCGCGCTGCCCGCCGCGGCGGCGAACTACGCGCTGAACCGTGAGCTGGCCACGCAGTACCGGGTGCGGCGCTATGGCGCGCACGGGACCAGCCACCAGTACGTCGCCGAGACCGTCGCCTCCGATCTGGCCGCGCAGGGGCATGACGTCTCTGAGCTGCGTCAGGTCGTGCTGCACCTGGGCAACGGCGCCTCGGCCTCCGCGGTGCGGGGCGGCGCGGCGGTGGAGACCTCTATGGGGCTCACCCCGCTCGAGGGCCTGGTGATGGGGACCCGCACCGGTGATATCGATCCGTCGATCTACATCCACCTGCATCGTCAGGCCGGGCTCAGCGCGGAGGAGATCGACGACATCCTCAACAAGCGCTCCGGGATGATGGGCATGTGCGGGATGAGCGACTTCCGTGACATCACGGCGGCGGTCGACGCGGGCGACGAGGCCGCGACCCTCGCGATGGACGTGTACGTGCATCGCCTGCGCAAGTACCTCGGCTCGTACTCCTTCGTGCTGGGCGGGCTCGATATCATCGCCTTCACCGCCGGGATCGGCGAGAACGTGCCGATGGTCCGCGAACGGCTGCTCACCGGGCTCGAGAGCTTCGGCATCGAGCTGGATCTCGAGGCGAACGCTGCCCGCAGCAAGGAGATGCGCGTGATCTCGACACCGAACTCGAAGGTCACAGTGATGATCGTGCCGACCGACGAGGAGCTGTCGATCGCACGTCAGTCGGCAGAGGTGGCGCGCGCCCTGCAGGGCTGAACCCCGGGTTCGCGCGGCGGTTCCACGCGACAACCGCGTCAGGAGCGCTGGCCCTCCTCGGGCCCCGGCTCCTGCGCGTCCTCGTCCGGGTCCGTCTCCGGCTCCTCCCGCTGCGGGTCTACCTGCTTCGCGCCGCCCAGGATCGACGTCCCGCTGGTGTACAGCGAGGTCGGGGTGTAGCCGGTGTAGACCGAGGTCGGGGTGTAGACGGAGGCGGAGTACGCCGGCGTGAACGGCTCCGCGGCGCGGCGTGGCTCAGCGACGTCGGACCCGACGGGCTCGGCGCTGAGGGGTTCGGCACTGAAAGGCTCGACACCGAAAGACTCGGCAGCGAAAGACTCGGCCTCTGCAGGCTCGATCCCTGCAGG
The DNA here is from genome assembly GCF_052378665.1 of Brachybacterium sp. AOP24-D1-21. Taxonomy (NCBI): domain Bacteria; kingdom Bacillati; phylum Actinomycetota; class Actinomycetes; order Micrococcales; family Dermabacteraceae; genus Brachybacterium; species Brachybacterium sp. AOP24-D1-21. The sequence continues at coordinate 2,800,106 of NZ_JBQSXX010000001.1, read as the reverse complement.
CCCGACCCCGTCCGGCTCGATCCCCGCGCGCCCGGTTTCGGAGCGACCGGTCTCGACCTCCGCGTCCGTTCCCCGGTCCGGAGCGCTATCGGGCTCATGCGAGGCGTTCGGCTCCGTCCGTGACATCTCGGTCATCACCGGCACGTCGTCGGGCGCTGACGCAGAGCCATCCGTGGGAGCCGCCAGCGTGTCGTCATCGTCGTACTCGAGGCCCGCGTACCGGATCGTGGGCGGCGCCTGGCGGTCCTGCGACAGTCGCAGCGCCTCGTCGAGGTGCTAGCGGACATGCCAATCTCCCTGTAGGCGGACACGGATTTCCCTGCTGACGGACAGTTGATCTCCCTGTCTGTGGTCCTGGGATCGGGCCGTGTCGGTCCCGAAATGCGCGTCCCTCCGGGGTTTGCTCGAGGTCTTCTACCACCACGAGCAGGTACCCACCGGAGGGACGCATGAAGAAGTCTGACAGGGAGATCATGGAAATTCTGGAGGCGTTCGACGCCACGGGGTCCGCGCATTCGGCGGCGGGGCTGGCGGGGGTGGATGCGAAGACGGTGCGGCGTTACGTCGCTGCCCGGGATGCGGGGGCGCCGGTGATGGGGCCGGGCCGGCGGCCGCGGATGCTGGATGGGTTCTTGCCGAAGATCGAGGAGTGGGTCGAGCGCAGTAGCGGCAAGGTCCGCGCGGACGTGGTCCATGAACGGCTGGTCGCGCAGGGGTTCACGGGGACGGAGCGAACTACTCGGCGGGCGGTCGCACGAGCCAAGGCGGCGTGGCGGGCCGGGCACCGGCGCACTTACCGGCCGTGGATCACCGAGCCGGGGCTGTGGCTGCAGTTCGACTGGGGTGAGGGTCCGAAGGTGCCCGGCCCGGACGGGACGCCGCGGCGGACGTGGCTGTTCTGCGCGTGGCTGGCCTTCTCGAGGTTCCGGGTGGTGATCCCGGTCTGGGACCAGACCCTGCCCACGCTGATCACGTGCCTGGATGCGACGCTGCACCGCCTGGGCGGGGTCCCGACCTATGTCCTGACCGACAACCCGAGGACCGTCAGCATCGATCACGTGGCCGGGGTCCCGGTGCGGCATCCGCAGATCGTCGAGGTCGGCCGGCACTACGGCATGCAGGTCCATACCTGCGTCCCTTTCGATCCGGAGTCCAAGGGCGGGACCGAGGCGACGGTGAAGATCGCGAAGGCGGATCTGGTGCCCACCGACGCGAACCTCCGCGCCGACTACGCCTCGTTCGCCGAGCTCGAGACCGCCTGCGAGACGTTCACCCACAAGGTCAACGCCCGCAGGCATCGAGAGTCCGCACGGATCCCGGCCGAGGCCCTGGCCGAGGAACGTGCCCGCCTGCACGTGCTGCCGGCGGCTCCTCACACGATGGCGCTGGGCCAGACCCGGTCGGTGGGCACCGATCAGACGGTGCGGTTCGGATCGGTGCGCTACTCCACGCCGCCGGGCCTGGTCGGGGCCGAGGTCTGGGTCCGCGCCGCGGGGATGGAGCTGGTGATCATCGCCGACCTCGACGCCCTACCCACCCTCCCGGACTGGGCCGGGGACCGACGCGGGCTGGTCGAGGTCGCCCGCCATCGCCTCTCCACCCCGGGCACTCCCCGGATCGACCTGGCCCACTATCCCGACCATCCCCAGGACCCGACCGGCGCTCCCCGCGTTCCGCGGCCCCGGGCCCGCACCAGCGCCGAGCGGGACTTCCTCGCCCTGGGAGATGGGGCGAGGGCCTGGCTGATCGAGGCCTCTGCCGCCGGGACAGTGCGGATCCGGGCGAAGATGACCGCCGCGCTCGAGCTGGCCGCCCTGGTCGGCACCGATCAGGTTGATGCCGGACTCGGGATCGCCGCGACCGCCGGACGCTTCGCCGAGGGTGACCTGGCCACCATCGTCGACCACCACTTAAGCGGTGCCGCGGTCGCAGACCTGGTCATCGCTGATGAGACCCACTCCGCCCAGCCCGGCACCACCAGCTGGGCCGGATTCACCACCACCACGAGCATGGAGACCACCCGATGACCGTCACCACGACGATGACTGCCCCGCCGCTGCCCGAGGACCTGACCACGGTCCTGAAGCGCATGCGCATGCCCTACCTCCGTGCTGCCGCCCCGGACGTGCTGGCCACCGCGAAAGCGCAGCGATGGGACCCCACCGAGGTCCTCCGCGTCCTTCTGGCTGAAGAGGTCCGGGGGCGGGACGCGGCCACCAAGGCGATGCGCCGCAAGAGCGCCGGCCTGCCAGCCGGGAAGACCTTCCAGACCTGGCAGGAGACCGCCTCCTCCATCCCCGCCCCGACCCAGTCGGCGCTGGCGACCCTGGAATGGATCCACCGCGCTGAGAACCTCGCCATCAGCGGGCCCTCCGGCACCGGGAAGACCCACTTCGTCGAGGCGATCGCCCACCAGGTGATCGACGCCGACATGCGCGTTGCCTGGTTCACCCTGGAATCGCTGACCACCGCGATCGGACGGGCCAGCGTCGATGGGTCGATCAACAAGGTCATCGCCCGGATCACCCGCGCCGACCTGATCGTCGTTGACGACATCGGCATGCTCCCGGCAGGGCAGGCCGCCGCCGAAGCGTTCTACCGCCTCGTCGACGCTACCTACGAACGGCGGAGCCTGGCCGTGACCAGCAACCTCCACCCCGCCGGGTTCGACACCTTCATGCCCAAGACCCTCGCCACCGCGACCGTCGACCGGCTCCTCCACCACGCCCACGTCCTCACCACCGAGGGCACCTCGATGCGACTGGCCGAGGCCACCGCCGGACGCGGTGTCGTCCCCCTGACCTAACCCCGCAGGGAGATCAACTGACCGCCGACAGGGAGATGAACTGTCCGCGAACAGGGAGATCAAACGTCCGCCCACAGGGAGATCCCGATGTCCCTTGACACGAGGCTCTTGGGCTGCGGTGCCTGCGGGCGCGGACGCATCCGGGGGCGCGACGACGTCCTCGCGTCATCCCCGCCTCCCCACAGCGACGATCCCGACGAGTCGTCCTTGCCTCGCTGCTTCATGGCGAACTGCACCACGAAGATCACGCCGATCACGATGATGAACAGGAACTCCATGGCCATGCCCCTTCCCCGGGTACCCCTGCAGACCGCCATTGTGCCAGGCGCCGCCATCGCCGCAGCCACTCCCTCAGAGGCCCGCGCCTCACGTATCTTGATCGCGAGCGGCCACGGATCATGAGCGGCTACGTCGCGGCCCTCGTCGCCGTCGGCGTTGCCCCGCTGACCGCCGCGCCCGTATCCTTCGGCGCGACGACGGGCACGATCCAGGCATCGTCGTCATTCCGCTATTACGTGTACGTCCCGTCCTTTGATGCAGCCTCCTCCGCCGCCTGCACCGTCACCGGTGGGGACGGAGTGACCTGGACGGCGGAGCAGATCGACCTGCCGGCGAAGATCGTCGACACCGAGTACACCCAGATCGGCACCGTCTCCGTCACCGCAGATCAGCAGGTCACGCTGAGCTGCACAGGAGTCGCCGACGTCGCCGTGGCGGCTCTGGGGATGCGGGGAACGGTGCTCGCATTCAGCATCCTGCTCGTGAGCGCGCTGGCCCTGCTGGGCGGGGGCATCGTCGCTCGAAGACGGTCCCGCGGCCCGGAAAGGTCCTCGCGCCACGAGTGGTTCTGACCTCACCCGCGCCGCAGTCAGCTGAACGGTCGCTCGGCCCTTCGCTGCGCCGCCTCGAGGCAGGCGATCGCCCAGCTCTGGTGGTCATGGATCAGCTCGTCACGCCATGGGATGTCGAGCGCCTCGGCCAGCTCCCAACGATGTTCGGTCCCCATCTGCCGAAAGCTCATGGCCGGGATCTCGAGCTGATCGTCCCCGACACCCCGCTGCTCCTCCCGCGCGGAGGGCGAGGAGGTCTTCGCAGGGTCGTCACCGGGAGGGGTTGCGGAAGGCCGCCGGGTACCGCCGGTCAGCGATCTCAGCACGACCGGAACCCAGATGAGGATCAGCAGCACCAGGGCCAGTGGGAGCACCCCGGTGGAGGGGGCGAGCATCCAGGGCAGCAGGAACTCCAGCTGTGACCAGCTCAGGCTCCACGGCGACATCGGCCAGTAGATCACCAGGGCAATCACGACCGCGGCCAGGAGCGTCACCGGGATATCGCGGGCCCGGTGCCCGCGACGGCGCGGGCCTCCCCGCTGCTGGTCCTGCTCAGAGGGAAGCGTCATCCCTGCCCCTCCTCATCGAGATCCTCTTCTGCGTCTCCGTCCCACGTCGACGAGCGGTACAGCGTGGTGGGGGTGTACACGGAGCCGGGGCTGCTCGAAGACTCCTCGGCCGACGGTCGTTCCGCAGTGCCGGCAGCGGAGGCGACCGCAGTGTCAGAGGTGTCTGCAGCCACGAAAGCCGCGACAGTCGTGTCAGCAGGTTCAACGGCGGTATCCGGACTGGAGGCTCCGACCCTCGCGTCCTCGGCGCGGTGAACGCCGACCGGGCCGGTGCCCAGTGCACGCAGCACCTCGAGGAACGCGCGCGCTCCTCCGCTGGTCTCGTAGTCGGTGCGCCACGGGATCCTGGCCGCGCGAGCCATCGCGCGCAGGTCCGAGACGCTGCGCTCGATCATCACGGCATCGGGATCCTCCGGATCCTGGATGCTGCCGTCATCGGAGAAGGTGAGGGAGGTGCTCCGCTCGGTGATGCTGACGCGGGCTGCCCCCGCGTCGCTGCGGGGCCCCGCATCGCGATGGTGCTCACCGGACGCTCCTGCGGTCCCGCCGCGCCGGCGCTCCCGTGCCGCGCCCCAGGGCAGCAGCATGAGGATCATGCCGAGCACGACGGTGGTGGAGAGGAAGAACCAGTTCCACAGCAGGTCGGAGAGGATGCGCGGACCTCTGCCGTCCAGCAGCATCAGCAATCGGTGTCTGATCGCCTCCCCCGGCGTTCCGGTGTACGGGTAGAACGGTCCGAACAGGAGCAGCAGGCAGATGCCCGTGGCGAGCGCACCACAGAGGAGGACGGCCCACGGAGGGAGACCGCGGCGCGCCCCGGCATCGCGACGTCTGCCCGTGCTCTCGCTCATCGCAGCATCGCTGCCGCCGCCTGACTCACGCGGTGGTCACGACCTCGACCCGCTGGAACTCTTTGAGCTCGAGGTAGCCCGTGGTGGCCATGGCGTGGCGCAGGGCGCCCACGAGGTTCGTGCTGCCGTCGGCGGCGGTCGAGGGACCGAAGAGGATCTGTTCGAGCGGGGCTGCGGTGCCCACCGGGACCCGGTGCCCGCGGGTGAGCGTCGGGTGATGCGCCTCGCTGCCCCAGTGGTGGCCGCGTCCCGGAGCCTCCTCGGCGCGCGCGAGCGCGGCACCGACCATCAGCCCGTCGGCGCCGCAGGCGATCGCCTTGACCAGGTCGCCGGAACGTCCCAGGCCGCCGTCGGCGATCACGTGCACATACCGGCCACCGGACTCATCCATGTAGTCCCGGCGGGCTGCGGCGACGTCGGCCACCGCGCTCGCGAGCGGCACCGTGATGCCGAGGGTCTCCTGGGTGGTCTGGGACGCGCCGCCGCCGAACCCGACCAGCACTCCGGCCGCGCCCGTGCGCATGAGATGCAGGGCTGCCGTGTACGTGGCGCAACCGCCCACGATCACCGGGACGTCGAGCTCGTAGATGAAGCGCTTGAGGTTCAGCGGCTCACGATCGGAGGAGACGTGCTCCGCAGAGACGGTGGTGCCGCGGATGAAGAAGATGTCCACGCCCGCATCGACGACGGTCTTCCAGTGCTCCTGGGTGCGCTGCGGCGACAGCGCGCCGGCGGCGGTCACTCCCGCGTCGCGCAGCTGCTGGATGCGGTCCCGGATCAGCTCGGGCTTGACGGGCTCGGAGTAGACCGAGCGCATCTCCGCGACGACGTCCTCGTCCGCGGCGGTGGCGATGCGGTCGAACTGCGCGGTGGGGTCCTCGTAGCGGGTCCACAGACCCTCGAGGTCGAGCACGCCCAGACCGCCGAGCCTGCCCAGCTCGATCGCGGTCTCGGGGGACATCAAGGAGTCCATGGGGGCGGCGAAGATGGGGATGTCGAAGTGGTAGGCATCCACCTGCCAGGACGTGGAGACGTCCTCCGGGTCACGGGTTCGACGGGACGGGACCACCGCCACGTCGTCGAAGCTGTAGCTGCGGCGTCCCCGCTTGTTGCGGCCGATCTCGATCTCGCTCATCACATCGGGGAGTCTACCGTCGGGACGCACCACCGCTGTCCTCAGGGCGCGCGGGCGGGTCGCGGGCTACCGTGGCCGGATGAGCTCCGAGCACCGTCCCGGCCTCGATCCCGAGCACGGGGATGCCGGATCCCCTCCCTCTTTCCCACGGCTGGATGCCGAGGGAATGCTCGCCCGGTCCGATGCGGCGGATGCCGACGACTCCGCCCGGCGCGACAAGGGACCGTCGCTGCTGCTGCCGGGCCTGGTCACGCTGCTCGGTCTCGCTCTTCTCTCCCAGCAGCTGGTGGAGCTGATCCGGATGGCTCCTGCCGAGGGGCAGGTGAGGCCGATGAACGGCCCGGTGCTGGCCGCCGCTCTCGCCCTGGTCGGCTTCTCTCTGACCCGTCTGCTGCAGCTGCTGGGCTTCATCACCGTCCGACGCCGCCGCGAAGCGGCGGGTGGGACGCTGCGCGAAGTGCCCTGGCAGCTGGAGGATGCGCACTCGCTGCACGCGGTGTGGGTGATCGGGGTGGGAGCATCGATCGCGCTGATGGGACTGCTCGGACTGTGGTCCCTGCTGGACGGCCGCCCCTCAGGTCTCGAACCCGGGTGGCCGCTGCTGCTCGCCGGCGGCGCGGTCGCTCTCGTCGGCCGCGTGGCCTGGCTGCGCACCACCGCCGGCTGGGCGGAATCCGCCGAGGAGTCATGACCATGACGCTTCGGCGCTGAAGATGTCGAGGCCGTCGAGTCCCGCTGTCAGAGGGGCCAGACGGTGTTGACGTCCGGGGTCTTGCCCTTCTTGGTCAGCCATTCGTTCATGCCCTCCGCCCAGCGGCGGTGCCAGCCCATCTGCTCCCGGTGCAGCTCCTCGAGCGAGGAGGCGCCGAGCTTCGGGTACTTGCCCGTGAGGGCCCGCAGCACGTCCAGGGTGGCGGAGACGTCGACGTCGGCCGTGTGGAGGCGGCCGTCCTGCTCGAGCCCGTAGAGCGCGAGCACGTCGGTGAGCGTGCGCTTGCCCTTGCGGTAGCGGTCCACGCCGCGATCCAGGACGAGCGCATCGAGCACCGGGGCGATGTCATGCCCGAGTCGCTGGCTGAGCGTGGGCAGGCCCAGACGGGTCAGCTCGTTCTCGAGGATCGCGAGGTCGAAGCTGATGTTGAAGGCGACCAGCGGCACGTCCCGGCGCAGCGCGTCGGCGATCATCTCGGCGACCTCGTCGAGCGCCTCCGCGGCCTTCATGCCATGGGCGCGAGCGTGCTCGGTGCTGATCCCGTGCACCCGCTGCGCGGGCTCGGGAATGTCCATCTCAGGATCGATCAGCCAGGTCGCGACGGTCTCGTTCTCCCGGCCCGGACCCACGGAGTGCACCAGGGCGACGGTGACGATCCTGTCGGTCGCCACATTCGTGCCGGTGGTCTCGGTGTCGAAACCCAGCAGGGGTCGGTCCGTCCAGGTCAGGGTGCTCGCGCTCATGCACACAGCCTAGGCATCGGCGCAGACATCCGTTAACCACGGCTGTGGATGACTTCACCTTGGGGAGGGACGGTGAGTGCCGCACGAGGACGGCGGAGACCGCAAGGCGATGGTCGGGACGGCACGGCGATGGCGGGGCCCGCTCGGCGACGGCCCGCAGCACGATGGACCGCAGCGCGCCCAGGCGTCTACCCTCGTCCCCACAGCGATCCCGGACCCGATCCGGTCGCGTGACCGAGGGGACCCTCATGCCCGCACCGGCTCTGTACCTCCACCTGCCCGGCACCGCGCAGGGCGCACTGGACTTCTACCACGCGGTCTTCGGCGGCGAGATCGAGGTGCACACCTTCGCGCAGTTCGAACGCACGGACGGTCCGGCTGCGTCGATCGCCCACGGTGTGCTGCGCGGGCCGGTGGACCTGTATGTCTCCGATACCGGAGAGCAGGACCGGCCGTTCCACGCCGAAGGGCTGATGGTCGCGCTGCTCGGCCATGCCGAGCCGACCACCCTGCGCACCTGGTTCGCCGCCCTCGCCGAGGGCGGGGAGGTCGTCGATCCGCTCCAGCGCCGTCCTTGGGGAGCCTCCGACGGGCAGGTCCGGGACCGCTTCGGGGTGCTGTGGCTGATCGGCTATGAGCACGCGAGCGATCCGTCGGCCCAGGCGGCGACCACCCAGGAGTGAGTCGGCGCCGAACGCCGGCGCAGGCCAGCACAGACCAGCACACCAGCTCACCAGCTCACCAGCTCACCAGCTCACCAGCTCACCAGCTCACCAGCTCACCAGCTCAGAGCAGCACGATCCCCGCTCCCATGGCCGCGAGCAGAACGGCGAGGGTGAGGACCGGTGCGAGGACCGCGAGGACGATCGCAGAGATCGCCCGCGCCCGTCCGCTCCCGGCGCGGAGGCCGAGCACGGCCAGCACGACCCCGGCGAGCCCCGCGACGGTCCAGATCAGCAGAGAGGCGAAGCCCACGAGGACCGCGACCTGATACCAGAGGGGCGTGTCGGTGAAGTAGTAGCCGGACGCCGCTTCCATGGGCGCCACCGAGGCCCCGACCGCACCCATCGCAACGATGCCTCCGATCAGGGCGAGGAGCGAGAGCCCGAGCGCCCAGGATGACGCCCGGGCCGATTTCTCGGGAGCGTCGGAGGACGGTACAGCGGGGAATGCGGGGATGTTGTACGAGGTCATGCCCACAATCCTAGGAACCGTCCCCCGCGCTCTGCCACGGTGACCTCCTCCGGCCGCGCAGGGGGATACCCCCCTGCCCCGGCTCAGCGTGAGCTGTAGTTCGGCGCCTCGATGATCGCGGCCATGTCGTGCGGGTGGGATTCCTTGAGCCCGGCGGCGGTGATGCGCACGAACTGGCCGCGCTCCTTGAGCTCGGGCACGGTGTTCGCGCCGACGTAGAACATCGACTGGTGCAGGCCGCCGGTGAGCTGGTGCACGACGGAGCCGAGCTGGCCCTTGTAGGAGACCCGACCCTCGATGCCCTCGGGCACGATCTTGTCGTCGCTGGGGACGTCGGCCTGGAAGTAGCGATCCTTGGAGAAGGACTTCTTGCCGCGCGAGGACATCGCGCCCAGCGAACCCATGCCGCGGTAGGCCTTGTACTGCTTGCCGCCCACCAGCACCACTTCGCCCGGGGACTCCTCGGTGCCGGCCAGCAGCGAGCCGACCATCACGGTGTCCGCGCCGGCGACCAGGGCCTTGGCGATGTCTCCGGAGTACTGCAGGCCGCCGTCGCCGATCAGCGGGACGCCGGCGGGGCCGCAGGCCTTGGAGGCCTCATAGATCGCCGTGACCTGCGGGACGCCGACACCGGCGACGACGCGGGTGGTGCAGATGGAGCCCGGGCCCACGCCGACCTTGACCGCGTCGGCACCGGCGTCGACCAGAGCCTGTGCCCCGGCGCGGGTGGCGACGTTGCCGCCGATCACCTGGACGTCGGCGAAGTACGGGTCGTTCTTGATGGTGCGGATCATCTCCAGCGCCAGGCGGGCGTGTCCGTTGGCGGTGTCGACGACGAGGACGTCCACCCCGGCCTCGCGCAGCGCACCGGCGCGCTCGAGGGAGTCACCGAAGAAGCCCACGCCCGCGCCGACCAGGAGCCGGCCCTGGCCGTCCTTGGAAGCGTCGGGGAACTGCTCGGACTTCACGAAGTCCTTCACGGTGATCAGGCCCGTGAGACGGCCGTCGGCATCGACCAGAGGCAGCCGCTCGCGCTTGTTCTTGCGCAGCATGGCGGTGGCCTGCTCCGGGGTGACGTCCTCGGGCGCGGTGAAGAGCTCGGTGGTCATGACGTCGCCGACCTTGGTGGCGGCCCACTCGGCGACGGGGATGAAGCGCAGGTCGCGGTTGGTGCAGATGCCCAGCAGGCGCAGGTCCGCATCCACCACGGGCAGGCCGGAGACCCGGAACTGCCCGCACACCGCGTCGAAGTCCTCGAGGGTGGCGTCGGGGCCGATGGTGACCGGGTTGGTGATGCGGCCGGTCTGGGTGCGCTTGACCAGATCCACCTGATGGGCCTGGTCCTCGATGGAGAGGTTGCGGTGGAGGATGCCGATGCCGCCGTGGCGGGCCATCGCGATCGCCATCCGGGACTCGGTGACGGTGTCCATCGCCGCACTCGCCAAGGGGATCTTCAGGGAGATCTCCCGCGTGAGGCGACTGGAGGTGTCCGCCTCCGAGGGGATCACATCCGTCTCCCCCGGGAGAAGCAGAACGTCGTCGTAGGTGAGTCCGATGAAACCGAAGGGATCCGCGCTCGTCATGCCCCGATGGTAGCGGCGCGGGCGCCCGTCGCGCTGTCTCGCCCACCACAGGCAGGACCAACATCTCGCTCCTTGACCTGCGCCGATGTTGGCGGTGGGCGGGATCACGCAGGCAGGAGCAGGAGCGAGCGATCGATCACCTCCCGAGGTCCCGGCTCTGTGATCTCGGGCGAGCTGGTCTCGTGATGTTCGACGGATGTTCACCCCGGAGCCCTTGACGGCCTACAGTGGCGGCGGCCCTGTCGGGGAGTCCGAGCGCCAGCACGTGCGCGGCCCCTCCCCCATCCTCCTCATCCCCGGGAACTCGACGATGCCTGGCACGCCCGCTCAGAAGACCACTGATGCCCCTCCCTCCACGGGCTTCCTCGGCCCCGACCGCAACTGGCACCTCGGCGCCGGTCTGATGACGGCGGCGACCGTTGTCGCCTTCACCATCTGGGCATTCGCCCACACCGGCACCGGGACCAACGCCTTCCTGCTGATCCTGGCGGTCGCCTTCGGACTGTTCATGGCGTTCAACATCGGCGGCAACGACGTCGCCAACTCCTTCGGCACCAGCGTCGGGGCGGGCACGCTCACGATGAAGCAGGCGCTCGTGGTCGCCGCCGTCTTCGAGGTCTCCGGCGCGGTCCTCGCGGGCGGCTCGGTCACCGAGACCGTGCGCAGCGGCATCGTCGACATCAGCGCCATGCACATGGACCCGCTGTCCTTCGCCTTCATCATGATGGCCGCCCTGCTGGGCGCGGCCGTGTGGCTGCTGCTCGCCACCAGGATGGGCTGGCCGGTCTCGACCACCCACGCGATCATCGGCGGCATCGTGGGCGCCGCCGTCACCACCGGCATCGTCACCGGCACCGGCGGCTTCGAGATGGTGCAGTGGAGCGAGATCGGGAAGATCGCCATCTCCTGGATCCTCTCGCCGCTGCTCGGCGGCGTGTCTGCGTACCTGTTGTTCGGAGCGATCAAGCGCCACATCCTGGCGCCCGCCGCGCGAGCCATCGCCCTGGGATCACGCGGGTTCGACGACGCCGAGGACGACGACGACGAGGACGACGACGACGAGGACGACGAGGACTCGGAGGACGGTCCCAGCCGCCACGTGCCCGGCTACGAGCGAGTCTCCGAACTCCAGCAGAGCGCCTTCGCCGAGTCCGCAGCGTTGGATCTCACCCCCGGCGGGCCGGGCGCGGAGCTCGCTGAGCACGCCTCGCATCTGTCCAAGAAGGAGCGCAAGGCGGCCCGCAAGGTCGAGCGACGCGCTGCCTACCACGCACTGGAGAAGCGGGTCCCCCCACTCGCAGCGGCTGCCGCTGTGCTGCTCGCGGCGATGCTCGTGTTCAAGGGTCTGAAGAACGTGGGCCTGGACATCTCGGCCGGCAGCGGGGTGCTGCTGCTCGTGATGCTCGCCCTGGGCGTCTGGATGGCCACGACCGTCTTCGCCCGCGCTCTGAAGAAGCAGTCGATCTCGCGGGCGACCTTCATCATGTTCAGCTGGATGCAGGTCTTCACCGCGTGCGCCTTCGCCTTCAGCCACGGCGCCAACGACATCGCCAACGCCATCGGCCCCTTCGTGGCCGTCCTCGACGTGCTGCGCACCGGGGTGATCTCGCAGGAGGCCGCGGTCCCCACAGCGGCGCTGATCGCCTTCGGCATCGCCCTGGTCTCCGGGCTCTGGTTCGTGGGACGCAAGGTGATCCACACCGTAGGCACCGGGCTCACCGCGATGCACCCCTCCTCAGGATTCGCCGCCGAGCTCGCCGCAGCCACCGTGGTGCTCTTGGCCTCGGTGCTGGGCTTGCCTGTCTCCTCCACGCACATCCTGATCGGCGCCGTGCTCGGCGTCGGGATGGTGAACCACGCGGCCAACTGGAAGCTGATGCGGCCGATCTTCCTGGCCTGGATCATCACCCTTCCGGCCGCCGCCGGCATCGGCGCCGTGGTGGTCCTGCTCCTGCGCGCGATCTTCTGAGCGAGGCTCAGGGCCTCGGGTCCGCGTCGCGGGCCTGCTCCTTGCCGCCGAGCACCCGGCGCACCCGATCGAACTCGGCCTGGAATGCGGCATCGTCGTGCTCGTATTCCTCGCGCCAGGGCATGCCGAGGCGGTCCGCGAGCTCGCGGTGAGAGCGGGCCCGACGTACCCGACGGTTCTCCCGCACCAGCTCGGCCCTGGGCGGGGCGGGCCGCAGGCCGGCCGCCGCCTGCAGGACGCGCAGACCGTCGAACGAGGCGGCGTCCCAGCCCACTTCGGGGATCACCCACTGCTGCACGGGCTGACCTACTCCGCCCGGTGTGCGGATCCCGATCAGGGCCATTCCGCCGCGTTCCGCCTCCCCCACCGCATGATCGACCTGTGAGACCGGTGCCCGCTGGATGATGCGCAGGCCCTTGCGCAGGGCGACGCTCCCCTGGTCCTCGTCCAGCAGCACCACACGCTGCGTCAGCAGCAGCGGCACCAGTGCCCACAGCGCGAACAGCACCCACAGCATCGCGGCGCCGAGCAGCAGCTGCACCCAGGCAGGGGCGAGGAGCTGTTCGAGCAGGCCATCCTGCCCGTCGCGCAGCCGGGAGTAGCGCCATTGCTGGATCCCGGCCCCCGCGAAGGGACTCAGCAGCAGCGAGACCAGCGGCAGGCCGATGAGGGCACCCGGCGTATAGCGTGCCCGCACAGTCGGACCGACGATCACTGCACCTGCCCGGGTGCGCCGCGGTGAAGGATCCGGATCGGCGGGCTCGGGGAAGCGGGGGACGGTCACTGCCCCAGGGTACGAGACCCCGCCGGAAGCACCTGGGAGCTGTGGAAGTCCCGCTGCGCGCCGGTGAACGGATCGAGGAAGCGGAGGCGGCGCGCCAGCAGCTGCAAGGGCAGCTGCTCAGGCCAGACCTGTGAGGACGGCTGAGGCCTCTGGGCTGGCCAGTAGAGGTCCTCCCCAAGGATCGGTGCACCGCGCGAGGCGAGCTGGATGCGCAGCTGATGGGTGCGTCCGGTGCGCGGCCGCAGGAGCACCCTCAGCACTCCGTCGGCCTCCCCTGTCTCTGCGCCGAGCACCTCGACGTCGCTCTCAGCATTGATCTCACCAGGCAGAACCTGCGCGGTCAGCTCGCCGCGTCGCTTGACCAGATGATCCTGCAGCCGGCAGCTCTCCCCGGGCAGGATCGGCAGGGACGACGAGATCGAGGGAAGGATCCGCGCTTCGTACTCCTTGTCCACCTCCGTGCGGGCGAACAGCTGCTGATATCCGGCGCGTTCCTCAGGGCGGATCCCGAAGGCGAGCACCCCGGCCGTGCGCCGGTCCAGCCGGTGAAGCGGAACCAGCGTCTCGATACCGGTCTGGCGGCGCAGCCTCACCAGCGCACTGGCCAGGATGTGCGCGCCGCGGGGCATGGTGGCCATGTCGTGGGGTTTGTCGAGGACCAGCAGGTGCGCATCCTGGTGCAGGATCTTCACCTCGATCGGGGGGACCTGCTCGGGGCGCAGCTCGCGATGGAACCACAGCTCGTCCCCGGGGCTGAGGGCGTCCTGCGGACCCCATGCCCTGCCCTCGGAGTCGACGATCTCTCCGGCGGCGAACCGAGCGGGAAGCGGGGTAGCCTCCGGATCGCCGAGCGCCGGGAATCGTCTGCTGAGCGCCTCGAGAGCGGGACCAGCTGAGGTCCCGTCCTGTGGCACCCGCCAGCGCACGGCGTCCAGGCCCTCGCGCTGCGGGAGCGGAGGCGGGCGTCGACGGGCGCGCCTCCGTGCCGCGCGCCCGGGCCGGACAGCAGCCTCAGCCGGCGCTCCAGTACTGAGGTCGTGGCCGGAGCCGGATCCGGCGTCGGCTCCGGAGCCGGTTCCAGAACTGGCTCCCGGGCCTGGCCCTTCGGAGACTGCGTTCACAGCCCCCACACGATGAAGGTCAGCACGTTGTGGCCGATGTAGAACAGCAGCAGCGCCAGGAGCAGCGGGTTGGGATGGCGATCCACGAAGGTCATCGCCTGCGGCGCCTGGCGTATCAGCTCAGCGGGGGTGATGGCGTCGATGTGCACGATGTCCACTCCAGCCTCCCGCGCACGGTGGAGCGTCATCGCCTGGGCCCGCTGACCGAACAAGCGGCTTGTGACCGCAAGGATCCGGCGCCCCTGCGGATCCAGGATGTAGACACCGTCGTAGGCGGTCTCGGGCGCATCGAGCGCTTCCGCTGCGCTCGCACCGCGATCGATGTCACGCGCCGCGATGACCTGCCCGACCTCGTCCCAGCTGGTCTTCCGCGTACGCCGGAACAGGCTCCGCAGCTCGAAGCCGTCCTCATCGATCTGCAGCCAGGAGGTGATCACCCGCAGCACCGCCACGGTCACCGTCACGGCGATCAGCACCCAGATCAGCAGCGGCAGGGTGAACACGAGATCGTGCATCAGCTCAGGGTGGTTCCAGAGCCTCTGGCCGACGAAGCTGATGATGACCAGGAACTCGAGCACCACCAGGAACACGAAGCCCACCACGAGGGAACCGATCACCACAGAGGCGGGGGGCCCGTAGGTGCGGGTGGGGAGGTCTCCATCCTGCGCCGGGATCGCGACATCCGGTGTACTGATCACCACTTCTCCTCCGACCGTCGCCCTGGTTGTGATTCAGCCCATCTTACGTCCAGGAGACATGGTTCAGACGCGGCTCGCCACACCTCGGACGCGCCGCAGTCCCCGTACCTCACCAGCAACGATGACCCATCCCAACATTCACATGCGGGGGCGGTCGCCGCGATGGAGGTCTTCCGATCTCGGCCGATGTCACGCGGCCCGGCATGCAGAACGGGCCCGGCATGCAGAACGGGCGGGTGGCCCGGGTCTCCCCGGATCACCCGCCCGTTCGGTGCGAGCTGATCAGCTGATCAGTCGATGCTCTGTCGAGCGGTCACTCGTCCTCGTCGTCGCGCTTGTCGATGATGAGGGTTTCGGTGGTCAGCACCATGGCCGCGATCGAGGCGGCGTTCCGCAGGGCGGAGCGCGTGACCTTGACGGGGTCGATGATGCCGGCTGCCACCAGGTCGACGTACTCGCCGGTCGCGGCGTTCAGGCCGGTGCCGAGAGCGGCCTCCCGGACCTTCTCGACCACGACGTAGCCCTCGAGGCCGGCGTTCTCGGCGATCCAGCGCAGCGGCTCGACGACGGCGCGGGCGACGGCGCGCACGCCGACAGCCTCATCGCCCTCGAGGCCGAGGCCGTCCTCAAGGATGGAGGACGCCTGGACGATGGCGCTTCCGCCACCGGAGACGATGCCCTCCTCGATCGCAGCGCGGGTCGCGGAGACCGCGTCCTCGATGCGCATCTTCTTCTCCTTGAGCTCCACCTCGGTGTGAGCCCCGACCTTGATCACGGCGACACCGCCAGCCAGCTTCGCGAGACGCTCCTGGAGCTTCTCACGATCCCAGTCGGAGTCGGTGTTCTCGATCTCGGCGCGGATCTGCGCGACCCGATCGGCGACGGCCTGGTCATCGCCAGCGCCGCCCACGATGGTGGTCGAATCCTTGGTGACGACGATGCGGCCGGCCTGGCCGAGCACCTCGGTGCCGACGGTCTTGAGATCCAGACCGAGGTCAGAGGTGACCACCTGGGCGCCGGTGAGCACCGCGATGTCCTGCAGCATCGCCTTGCGGCGATCGCCGAACGCGGGAGCCTTGACCGCTGCACCCTTGAAGGTGCCACGGATCTTGTTGACGACCAGCGTGGACAGGGCCTCGCCGTCGACGTCCTCCGCGATGATGAACAGCGGCTTGCCACCCTCGACGACCTTCTCCAGCAGCGGCAGGATGTCCGCCACGGCCGAGATCTTGCCCTGGTGCAGCAGCACCTGGGCGTCCTCGAGGACGGTCTCCTGGCGGTCTGCGTCGGTGACGAAGTGCGGGGAGATGTAGCCCTTGTCGAACTGCATGCCCTCGGTGAAGTCGAGCTCCATCGCCGTGGTGGAGGACTCCTCCACGGTGATGACGCCGTCCTTGCCGACCTTGTCGAACGCCTCGGCGAGCAGGTCGCCGATCTCGGTGTCCTGGCTCGAGACGGAGGCGACGGAGGCGATCTGGGCCTTCCCGTCGACCGGCGTGGCGATCTCGCCGAGCTTCTCGGAGAGCGCCTCGACGGCCTTCTCGATGCCGCGCTTCAGCGCTGCCGGGGCAGCGCCGGAGGTGACGTTGCGCAGACCTTCGTGCACGATGGCCTGGGCGAGGACGGTGGCGGTGGTGGTGCCGTCGCCGGCCACGTCGTTGGTCTTGGTCGCGACCTCCTTGGTGAGCTGAGCGCCGAGGTTCTCGTAGGGATCCTCGAGCTCGATCTCACGGGCGATGGTCACGCCGTCGTTCGTGATGGTGGGTGCGCCCCACTTCTTGTCGAGGACGACGTTGCGGCCGCGGGGGCCGAGCGTCACCTTGACGGTGTTGGCGAGCTTGTCGACGCCACGCTCGAGGGCGCGCCGGGCGTCCTCGTTGTAGATAATCTCCTTGGCCATAAAGCTCAGTCCGCTCAGTTCTCGATGATTGCGAGGATGTCGCGGGCGCCGAGGACGAGGAACTCCTCGCCGCCGTACTTCAGCTCGGTGCCGCCGTACTTGGAGAAGACGACCTTGTCGCCGACCTTGACGTCCATCGGGACGCGCTGACCGTTATCGTCGAAGCGGCCGGCGCCGATGGCGACGACCTCGCCCTCCTGGGGCTTCTCCTTCGCGGTGTCCGGGATGACCAGGCCGGAGGCGGTGGTCTGCTCCGCCTCGAGCGGCTTGACGACGACGCGATCCTCGAGGGGCTTGATGGAGACCGACATGCGGCTCACTCCTTCATGAAGAGATGACTCTGCTTGAGTTCTGGGTGGTGGGGATCCGTTCCCGATCGTCGTCGCGGTGCCGACCGGGGGAAGATCCCTCTGCGGCAGTCTCTGGCACTCTCGGCCGTCGACTGCCAACGAGCCCCACTGTAGAACCCTCGCTGGCACTCATGCAAGACGAGTGCTAGAACGATGTCGTCCCGCGGCCCGGTTTCGGCTCTATCCCAGCTTCGGCCGCAGGGTCCTTGCCCGCGCCTCACCCCGGACCGAGCCGGCGATTCCGCCGAGGATCGTGGCCGCCGCAGGCAGGGCCAGCGCCCACACGGCCCACCACCCGACGTCCAGCTTCTCGTTCCGCCATGGGCCGAAGGCGTCCCACGGGAAGGTGTCCTTCGGATCGATCAGGAGTGCCACCAGGAACGGCAGGAAGAACAGCAGGCTGGAGATCACCGAGCCGAAGCGCGCTGCCGTCACCCGAGTCCGGCGAGCGGGCGTGGCGTCGGCGACGGTGCGCATCCCCGGCTGCACCAGTTCGGACTGATCGATCGGGGCGAGCCATCCGGTCCAGTACGACAGCGGCAGGACGGCGATCAGCACCAGCACCGTCGGCCCCGGCCAGAGCGGCGGGAGCTCCGCGGACCGACCGAGGATTCCCGGCAGGTCGACCCCACCGGCTCCGAGGAACCACAGCAGGAGCCAGCCGAGGACCACCAGGCTCAGCGCCCACAGGATCGCCGTGGACCCCATCAGCGCCCGTCGCGCGCCGGGACGCGCATCCCGCTCATCGATCTCTCGGAAGAACGTCGAGTGGGCCCGTCGCCAGCGGCGCTGGTAGTCCTGATGGCGGGCCACCTCCGCGTCCTCGACGGGATCAGGCCGCTCCCCCGGAGGAACCCAGTCTTGCCGGAGCAGCTTGAGCCCCTTGGTGATCGCAGCGGTCAGCACGACCCGGGAGGAGAGCACGCGCAGGGGCAGCAGGCGATCGAGGGTCTCGCGCGGGATCGACCGGATCACTCCGACCAGGCGCCCCATCTCGCCGAGGCCCGGTGCGCGAGGTCTGGTCTCGAGCTCCGAGGCGGCGAAGAGGCCCTCCCCCTCGTGCGTTTCGAGACTCTTCGCCAGGGCCGCATATCCCTCAGCAGCAGCCGTGTCGAGATCGGAACGGGCGAGGACTTCACGCAGCGCCACGATCCAGGAGCGGGCGGCACGATGGTCGATGCCGATCAGCTCGGTGCGGATCCTGAGGGTCCGCAGCCGACCCAGCGTCTCCTCGAGGAGGTCGAGCACGACAGTGCCCGCCTCGCGGGCCCAGCGCACGGCGTGCGGGGCCGGCAGGATGGCACTGAGCTCCTCCTCGGTGAATTCCCGGGACTCGAAGCGGCTCATCGCGTCCTCGAGGCGTTCCAGGTCCCGATCGGTCTCGATGCCTTCGAGGCGCGGGATCACGTATCCGGCCTTCCCGAAGACCTCCCGGGCCTCGTCGAGGGTCGCCTGGACCACGGCGAGCCGGCGCACGCTCGAGCGACGCACTCCCAGGGCGAGGAGCAGCTGTCCGAGCGCCACCCAGAGGAAGGTCTCGTCCAGGAGCGCGCGGACCCAGCGGGGCAGCCGTCCGCCGCCGCCGGGCCCCCGCTCCGAGAGCCGAGCCAGGAACCGCTCCAGCAGCCAGTCGCGCATGGGTGGGGCCCTCTCCTGTCAGCGGGTCATGTCGGCGGGTCGTGTCGGCAGGACGAGCACCAGGTCACACACTTTTTGTGAGGCTGGCAACTTGTGCGGTCGGAGTGAATGCGGAGCCGCCCGGCCGCGCGTTATAACAGAAGTATCGATGACGTCGAGGCACCTGCGATCCAGGGCCCGGCCGATCACCTCACTCCGAACCGAAGGGGACCCCGATCATGACTTTCCTCCGCTCTCTCAGCTCCGCACTGAGCCGACTCTCCGAACGCATGCAGGGACAGGACGTCGAGCGCCACAACGCCGTGCCGAACAACCGCCTCGGCGGGGACTACGCCGCAGTGGCACGCGCTCGCTCCAGCCAGGGCATCAGCCCTCTCGGCATGGGTCGCTGACGCCACCCGAGCATCTTCACGAAGCCCCTGCAGAACTCGTCTGCAGGGGCTTTTTCGTGTCCGGATGCTGGTTCATCCCCGGGGCCGATGCTGACTCCGCTCCCGGGTCAGGTCGGGTCCGTCCGGATGCTCCGCCTCAGCGCCCTGCAGCCTCAGCGCCCTGTAGCCTCAGCGCCCTGCAGCCTCCACGATCTGCGCGACCTGCTCGGGACTGAAGCGGTAGACGGGGACCTCGGCGTCTTCTGCGGTATCCCCCAGGTTCGGGAACACAGAGCTGAACACCCGCGGCGCACCCTGGCCGAGCTCGACCACGCTCGCGCCGGACAGCGCCAGCGCCTTCTCGCTGGCAGCTGCGGTGACGGGGTCCACCACATTGGTGATCCCCGGGGCAACGTGGACCGGGATCCCGGCGATCGCCCCGTTCATCTCGTGGTGGTAGTGGCCGGAGAGCACGATGCGCACGTCCGTCCCCTCGAGCACGGCGGCGAGCTCGTCGAGCCCGTCGAGGTCCAGTCCGCGCAGCAGGGTGGTCGCTCCCACGAGCGGGGGATGATGGATCGCGAGCACCGTCCCGGCGGCGACGGGCTCGGCCAGCACGTCCCGCAGCCACTGGAGCTGTGCCGGCTCGAGGTGTCCGTAGCCGGCCCCGGGGACGCTCGAATCCAGCACCACCACGCGGCCGCCCCCGCCCACCTGCACCACCCGGTCCTGGCGGGAGGCGAGGTGCTGACCGGGGTCGATCTCCTCGCTGTAGACGCTGGAGACGTCATGGTTGCCCATCACGACGACCAGCGGCGCCCCGAGCGACGCCGCGAAAGGATCGAGGATCTCGTGCAGCAGGCGGTAGCTCTCCGCGGTGCCGTCCTCGGAGGCGTCCCCGGTGTGGACCACCACATCGATGTCGCGCAAGCCCTCGAGGCGGGTCAGCACGCCGGCCAGGGCGGCGGTGGTGTCGATGCGGTCGTAATGGCGGGCCGACGGATCGCCGTAGAGATGGGTGTCGGTCAGGTGCAGGATGCGCATGGGAGCACCGTAGCCATCGCGGGTGTCCGGCAGGTGAAGCCCGCGAAGTGCGCCGACGGGCGCCTCCTGCTGGCCGAACTCAGCCCAGGGCCTGCTGGCCGGACTCAGCCCAGCGCGCCGACCCATTCGCTCTCGCCGTCGTCGAAGACCTGGTGCTTCCAGATCGGGACCCGCTGCTTGACGGTGTCGACCAGCTCGTCGCAGGCGACAAAGGCCTGCTTGCGATGCGGTGCGGCGACGGCGCAGACGAGCGCGGAGTCGCCGATCTCGAGCGGACCGAACCGGTGGGCGACGGCGATGAGAATATCGGGATAACGCTCTGCGATCTCCCGGGCGACCTGGGCGATCACCTCCCCGGCGGTGGGATGGGCGGAGTACTCCAAGCGCTCGACGCCCCGCCCGCCGTCGTGGTCGCGCACCACTCCATCGAAGGTGACCACGGCGCCGCAGCGTGGATCGGTCACCGCCTGGATCATCTGAGCCACCGTGATCTCGTCCCGGCGGACCTCGGCGAGCCGGGCCCGTTCTGCGCCGTCGCCCATCGCGGGATCCCCAGCGATGCGGAGCTGCTCCGCCGCAATGCCGGAAGGCGCGGCGCCGAAGGGCGCAGTGCCAAAGGGTGTGGTGCCGGAGGGTGCGGCTCCGGAGGATGCAGTGCCGAAGGGCGTGGTGCCACGGGTCGGGTCCGCGGTGGTTCCGGTAGGTCCAGTGCTTCCAGTGGTCCCGGTAGGTCCAGTGCCGTTCATGCGTGGTCGCCTCCGTCGCGCTGTTCCAGCAGATGGTCGAGTATCGGGTCGAGCACCTCGATTCCGTCGCGCACTCCCCCGCGGGAACCGGGAAGGTTCACCACGAAGCTGCGCCCGGCCATGCCGGCCAGTCCGCGGCTGAGCAGCGCGGTCGGGATCTTCCGGGCTCCGAGCCGGCGCACCGCCTCGAGGATGCCGGGCATCTCGCGCTCGATCAGCGGGGCGGTCTGCTCGGGGGTGACGTCGGTAGGGCTGATGCCGGTGCCGCCGGAGGTGACGACGATGTCGATCCCCTCCGCGATCGCCTCGGCGAGGGCGGCTCCGACCTCGGGTCCGTCGCTGACGATGCGCGCTTGGACCTGCTGGAGGCCTCGCTCGCTGAGCCATTGCACCAGCAGCGGGCCGGTGCGGTCCTCATAGGTGCCGTCGGCTGCCCGGGTGGACGCGATGATCACCCGGGCGCTGCCCTTCAGCAGCGGCGCGGGCGCCGAATCCTCGCGCACGGTGCAGTCCTCATCGGTGCGACGGGCCGGGATGTGCTTCACCATCAGCGGTCCGCCCCCGGTCCCGCAGGCAGCCCCGGGCGTCCTGCCGTCCCGTCCTGCCCCGCGGGTTCCGGGCGCGCCGCCGACTCACGCGTCCAGTCACCGCTCTTGCCGCCGGACTTCGCGAGCACCTGGATGCCCTCGATGGTCGCGAGATGGTCCACGGCCTTGATCATGTCGTAGACGGTCAGCGCGGCCACCGTGGCAGCGGTCAGCGCCTCCATCTCGACCCCGGTGACGCCCTTGGTGCGCACCCGCGCGGTGATCTCCACCCGGTCCTCGCGAGGCACCAGGTCCAGCTCCACTCCGGACAGCGGCAGCGGATGGCACAGCGGGATCAGCTCCGGGGTGCGCTTGGCGCCCATGATCCCGGCGATCCGAGCCGTGGCCAGGGCCTCGCCCTTGGGCAGGTTCCCCTCGGCGATGCGGGCGACCACGTCGGGCCGAGTGCGCAGCACGGCTCGGGCGCTCGCCTCTCGGGAGGTGACAGCCTTGTCGGTCACGTCGACCATGTGGGCGGAGCCGTCCGCACGCACATGGGACAGGTCACCGGTGGTGCCGTCGGCAGCGACGTCGTTCATGAGTCTCCTCCAGGGATCAGCAGGGTCTCGAGCTGGTCGCCGTCACGCACGGTCTTGGTACCGCGCGGGACCAGCACCAACGCATCAGCAGCCGCATAGCCGCCGATCAGGTGGGAGGAGGCACCGCCCACCAGGCGCACCCGGCCCGAAGGCAGCACCCGGGCCCGACGGTACTGATCCACCGCAGGCGGCGAGGACTCCTCGGCCTCGAGCTGCACCGCCAGCTGCAGCCGACGACGAGCGGGTGCGCCGAGGGCCGGCCGGGCGATCAGCTCGCAGCTCAGCAGCGCGGAGACGGGATTGCCGGGGAAGGCCAGCCAGGGGACCCGGCGCCCGTCCACGTCCAGGAAGCCGATGCCCTGGGGGCCGCCCGGCTGCAGGGCGACCTTCGGGAAGGCGAGGGTGACGCCGTCGCGCCCGGCCGCGTGGCGGACCACCTCGAAGGCGCCCATGCTCACCCCGCCGCTGGTGACCACGAGATCGATGTTCAGTGCCCGGATCTCCCGGCGCAGATGCGTGAGCAGGGCGTCGGCATCGTCGGGCACCGCACCGACGTGCACCACCTCGGCTCCCGCGTCGGTGAGGGCGGCTGCCAGCCCGGGACCGTTGGCGTCGAAGACGCCGCCGGGGGCGGGCGCTCCGCTGTTCCGGGGGTCCCGGGACTGCACCTCGGTGCCGGTCGAGAGCACCATCGTGCGCAGCGGGACGTCGACCTCGACGTCCCCCACCCCGCAGGCGGCGAGGTGGGCGATCCGGGCCGGGGTGAGCAGGCGGCCCTCGCGCAGCACGGTGTCCCCGCGGCGGGTGTCGGAGCCGCGACGGCGCACGAACCGGCCGGTCATGATGGAGGAGGGGGTGAGCGTGATCGTCGCGGCCGGGTTCTGAGCAGGCACACTCTCGGCAGCTGCGAAGCGCCCCTCGGCGCTCTCCTCGACGGGGATCACCAGCTCCGCGCCCGCCGGGATGGGTGCACCGGTCATGATCGCTCGCGCGGTGCCGGGTGCGAGCACGGCGGGCTCGTCCCCAGCGGCGATCGTCGGCCCCAGCGGGAGCGTCACGCGCACGCCAGGCCCCTCGAGGTCACCCGCTGCAAGGGCGAAGCCATCCATCTGAGAATTGTCGTGACCGGGGACGTCCACCAGCGCACGTCGCTCCGAGACGGCGACCCGCCCCACCGCGCGGCCGTCCAGAGGGATCACCTCGGTGGTGCGGATGCTGCCGAGCAGGGCGACGGCATCGGCCACATGATCGGCCAGGGGGATCCGTTGGGCACCGGACATCTGCACTCGCTCCCGTCTGCACGTTCGGGCGTCTCCGTGACGCCTCACCAGTATGGCGCGCCGGGTCCAGCCCCGGCGCCGCGGAGGTCGCCACGGCGCCCGTGCCGACCGGACCGCACCGCCCCTGCGACCGGTGTGCGTCCGAGGTCCCTGCCCCCCGCGCCGGTGCGCCCCCTATCCTGGAGCGACATCCCGGCGTCGCCGGGCCCGGACGGAAAGGGGTGAGCAGATGGCATCGCGCCGCATCTCGCTGGGGATGCCGACACCACGCAGGACCGACGAGACCGCGTCCGAGCTGCCCGACACCTCGGACCGTCCTGACACGCCTGCTCTCGCCGACCGGTTCGGCCGGGAGGCGACGGACCTCCGCCTCTCGCTCACGGATTTCTGCAACCTGCGCTGCACCTACTGCATGCCCGCGTCCGGGATGACGTTCCTGAAGAAGGATCAGCTGCTGAGCGTGGACGAGGTGGTGCGCCTGGTGCGGATCGGGGTGGAGCGCCTGGGCATCGACCAGGTGCGCTTCACCGGCGGCGAGCCGCTGACCCGCCCCGATCTCGAGCAGATCATCGCGGGCGTCGCCGCGCTCCCCCAGCGCCCGGACATCTCGCTGACCACCAATGCGATCGGCCTGGACCATCGCGCCGCACCACTGCGCGAAGCGGGGCTGGACCGGATCAACGTCTCCCTCGACTCCGTGGTGTCCGAGACCTTCGAGCGGCTGACCCGACGCCCGCTGCTGCACCGGGTGCTGGACGGGATCGAGGGTGCCCGGCAGGCCGGGCTCGACCCGATCAAGGTCAATGCTGTCCTCCTGCCCGGCGTCAACGACCATGAGCTGCCTGATCTGCTGGACTGGTGCCTGGACCGGGATCTGCAGCTGCGCGTGATCGAGCAGATGCCGCTGGATGCGGACCACATCTGGGACCGCAGCTCGATGCTCACCGCCGGCGACATGCAGGCACTGCTGGCCCCCCGCTACGTCCTCACCCCGGTGGCCGAGGCCCGGAACGGTGCACCGGCGGAGCTGTTCGAGGTCGAGGACCGCGCCACCGGTCGCCATCGCGGACGGGTCGGCATCATCGCCTCGGTCACCCGGCCCTTCTGCGCCGACTGCCGACGCACCCGCCTCACCGCCGAGGGCCGGGTACGCACCTGCCTGTTCTCCCGTGAGGAGACGGATCTGCGCGGCGCGCTGCGCTCCGGGGCCGAGGACGAGACCATCGCCGAGATCTGGCGCGCCGCCCAGTGGGGCAAGAAGGCCGGTCACGGCATGGACCGCGAGGACTTCGTGCAGCCGGAGCGCCCGATGAGCGCGATCGGCGGCTGAGAGAGGACGAGATGACCAGCATCGACATCACCACCGAGGGAACCACCGGCGGGACCACCGAGGGCTCCCCCGCCACCGCACCGCGCATCGCCGTGCGGCTGTTCGCGGGGGCCGCCGCCGAATACGGGGCCGACGCCACGACCGTCCGGGCGGCGACCGTGCAGGACGCCGTGGACGCGCTGCTGGCAGATGCCTCCGCGGAGGCTGCCCGCGTGATCGGCCGCTCGAGCTTCCTGATCAACGCCGTGGCCTGCACGGACCGCACCCAGGTTCTCGCTGGCGGCGACCGGATGGATGTGCTCCCGCCCTTCGCCGGAGGGTGAACCCTCTCGCGGCGCACTCCGAGCGCGACCTTGCAGTCACTCTGGCGGCGCAGTCACTCCGGCAGCGTCACCGCGATCCCGCTGCCCTCCACTGCGCCGAAGCCGCCGCGCAGCGAGCGCACGGAGATGCCCCTCCCCGCCAGCACCTGCTGCGCGCTCGCCGAACGTGAGCCGGCCGCGCAGTAGAGCACGGTGCCCTCAAGCGCCGCTGACGCGCTCGACGAGTCCGTCGGTCCGTGCTGCGCGAGCAGCTCGGCCATCGGCACGTGCTCGGCGCCGCGCACCATCCCGCCGGCCAGTTCATGAGCCTCCCGGATGTCGATCACCCGCACCCCGGCGGCCAGCAGCGCCGGCAGCTCGGCGACGGTGAGCTCATCGGTCGCGGGCCCCGTCGGCCCCGGCAGCCCGCAGGTCACCATCACGTCCTCGACCTCGCTCACCGCGAGGCGCTGCGGGTCCCGGGCCAGCGGCAGCTCGTCCCAGCGGGCGCGGAGCGCGTCATAGAGGGCGAGGCGGCCGAAGAGCACGTCCCCGAGGCCGGCCAGGACCTTGACCGCCTCCATCGCCATGGTCGCGCCGATCACCCCGCACAGCATCCCGAGCACTCCGGCCTCGGAGCAGCTGGGGACCTCCCCGGGCCGGGGCGGGACCGGGTGCACGTCGCGGTATGTCACCCCGCGGCCGCTCGCTCCCCAGAACACGCTGACCTGTCCGGAGAACGCCAGGATCGATCCCCACACCAGGGGGAGGTCGAGGATCTCGCACGCGTCGGAGGCCATATAGCGGGTGGGGAAGTTATCGGTGCCATCGAGCACGAGATGGTGGCCGGAGAGCTTCTCGAGCGCATTGGCGGGGGTGACCGTCTCGACCTCCGCCCGCACGGAGATCTCCGGGTTCAGCGCCTGCAGCCGTTCTGCCGCGGCGATCGCCTTGGAGCGGCCCACGTCCGCATCGCCGAAGAGCACCTGCCGGTGCAGGTTGGTCGTGTCAACGGTATCCGGATCGAACACCGTGATCTCCCCGATCCCGGCCGCGGCCAGATAGGAGAGCACCGGCGCTCCGAGGCCGCCGGCGCCAATCACCGCGACCCGTGAGGCGGCAAGCCGCCGCTGCCCGAGGGCGCCCAGCTGCGGCAGGCGCATCTGGCGGAGGTAGCGCTCCGGGAGCCCCGCCGCCACCTCCGCAGCCGGTGCGATCGCGAGGTCGCCGATGTCCGGCAGCCCGCGTCCACGTCCGGACTCCGGTCGCCGTGCCGCCCCGGGCGAAGGCCGCTCCCCTGTGCCGGGCGAAGTGACCGCTCGGGAACCTTCGATATGCACAGACCTCTCGAAATCTCCATGTCTTTCCACCATGTGAGGTAGTCTCCCCCACGGCCACGCACTGTGGCAGGTGGATAACGATTCGGCCATGGAGCCGATCCCGGCGCGAAGATGCGTGTCCGA
This sequence comes from Brachybacterium sp. AOP24-D1-21, assembly GCF_052378665.1. Lineage (NCBI taxonomy): Bacteria > Bacillati > Actinomycetota > Actinomycetes > Micrococcales > Dermabacteraceae > Brachybacterium > Brachybacterium sp. AOP24-D1-21. The sequence continues at coordinate 2,773,561 of NZ_JBQSXX010000001.1, read as the reverse complement.
GTGACCTACAGTGCAGAAACCTGCTCAGAGGACCCGCGCGGTTGCGGACCGAGCACCGATCATGTGAGGAATTCTGACGATGCGATCACCTTCGTCTGCCTGGAGTCGTCTGAGCTGCCGTGAGGGCGCCCGGATGCTCGGCGTCCCCGGTGCGATGATCCCGAATCTCATCTCGGGAGTCCGTGCATGACCAAGTACATCCTGCGGCGGTTCGTCAACTACCTGATCCTCACGGTGATCGCGACCGTGTTCTCGTACATCGCCGCGAGCCTCTTCTTCTACCCGCGCCGGCGCTACCTCGGGGTCAACCCTCCGATCCCCGAGGAGTCGGTCGACGGCATCCTCAGCGCCTACGGCGTCAACGACAAGGACCCGGTGCTGCTGCGCACCTGGTGGTGGATCGAACGCGTCCTGTTCGAGCCGCTCTCGCAGAAGCTGGGTCAGGACCTCCAGGGGAACTGGGTCATCAACGAGATCGTCGGACGCGCCGGGACCAGCCTCCGCCTGCTCCTGCTGGGCGCTCTGCTGGCTGCGCTCCTCGGCGTCACCCTCGGCGTCTGGGGCGCGGTGCGGCAGTACAAGGCATCCGACCAGATCGTCTCCTACGCCTCCTTCATCCTGATCTCGACCCCGACCTTCGTCGGCGGCGTGATCCTGATGATCCTGGCGACGAACTTCAACCAGCTGCTGGGCTTCCAGGTGATCCGCTTCACCGGGTCCTACACGCCTGGCATCACAGGGTTCTTCCCCCAGCTATGGGACGGGTTCGTGCATCTGCTGCTGCCCACGATCGCGCTGATGCTGTTCGGCGCGGCCGGCTACTCCCGCTATCAGCGCTCGCTGATGCTGGACGTGCTGGGCAGCGACTTCATCCGCACTGCCCGGGCGAAGGGCGCCACCCGCAACCATGCCTTGGTCAAGCACGGGGTGCGCGTCGCGCTGATCCCGATGTCGACCTATTTCGCCTACAGCTTCGGCACCCTGGTCGCGGGCTCGGCGTTCCTCGAGATCATCTTCTCGTGGGAGGGCATGGGGAAATACGGCATCGTCGCCGTCCAGACCTCCGACGTCAATGCGCTGGCCGGCAACGTCTGCTTCACCGCGATCCTGCTGCTGTTCAGCTCCACCCTGTCCGAAGTGCTGTACGCGGCGCTCGACCCGAGAGTGAGGGTCTGACATGTCGATGAACGCACAGCAGCCCGCTGACCACAGCGCCGATCTCGCCGAGGACATCGAGCCCACGGCGAGCCTGATCGCCGATTCGGCCGGTGGCTCACCCGCCTCGCCGCAGCAGGCGCACCGCCCGATCTCTCGTGGCCGCCTGGTATGGCGCCGTCTGAAGAGCAAGCCGAACTTCTACATCGGCGGCGCGATCGTGGCCGCGATCGTGGCCTTCGCCCTCTTCGGCGACTTCTTCAACATCTACACCCAGGGTCAGCAGGACTCGTTCAACTTCAACTCCCCGCCGAGCGCGCAGCACTTCTTCGGCACGGATGCGATCGGGGTGGATCTGTACGCCTCGATGACCTCGGCGCTGCGCACCTCGCTGCTGATCGGCTTCCTCGCGGCCCCCACCGCCACGCTGGTCGCGGCGGTCATGGGGTCGTTGGCCGGCTATCTCGGCGGGCCGTTCGAGATGTTCACGAACTGGCTGATCAACCTGCTGCTGGTGCTGCCGGTCTTCTACGTCCTGATGATCGTCTCCCCCGCGATCGCTGATCCGAGCAACCTGCCCGGCGCGATCCAGTGGCTCGGCTTCATGCCCGCCTGGGGCCTGCTGGTCATCGCGATCGGCCTGTTCAGCTGGATGATCATGGCCCAGATCGTGAAGAACCAGACCAAGTCGCTCAAGGAGCGCGAGTACGTCAAGGCCGCCCGCTACATGGGCGTGAGCACCCCGACCATCCTGCGCCGCCACATCATCCCCAACGTCGCCTCGCTGCTGATCATCGACGGCGCCCTCGGCGTCGCCGGCGCGATCCTGGCCGAGACCTCGCTGTCCTTCTTCGGCCTGGGGATCCAGGCTCCAGACGTCTCCCTGGGAACCCTGCTGCAGGACGGCACCGGCGCTGCGGTCTCCCGGCCCTGGCTGTTCATCATCCCCGCATCGTTCCTGATCGCCCTGCTGACCGGAGTCGCGCTCGTGGGCGACGCCCTGCGCGATGCCATCGACCCCACCAGTGAGGTGAACCGTGCTTGAGCCACTGCTGCAGGTCAAGGACCTGACCGTCACCTTCCCGAACGCGAAGGGCGGCGTCCGCGCCGTGCGCGGCGTCGACTACACCGTGGACGAGGGCGAGTTCCTCGGCATCGTCGGCGAATCCGGCTCCGGGAAGTCTGTCTCCTCCCTCGCGGTGATGGGACTGCTCCCGTCCTCCGCGAAGATCACCGGCGACATCACCTTCCGCGGTGAGTCGCTGCTGGGGATGAGCGACCGTGCGCTGTCGAAGCTGCGCGGCCGCGAGATGGCGATGATCTTCCAGGATCCGCTCTCTGCGCTGACGCCCGTCTACACCGTGGGCCAGCAGATCGTGGAGGCGCTGACCCTCCACGACAAGAGCATCCCTCAGCGCAGCGCGGAGAAGCGCGCCGTCGAGCTGCTGAAGATCGTCGGGATCCCCGCGGCGGAGCGTCGTGTCAAAGCCTTCCCCCACGAATTCTCCGGCGGTATGCGCCAGCGCGCGATGATCGCGATCGCGATCGCCAACGACCCGGCGCTGATCGTCGCGGACGAGCCCACCACCGCGCTGGATGTGACCATCCAGGCGCAGATCCTCGAGGTCCTGCAGAAGGCCAAGGAGGTCACCGGCGCAGCCGTCGTGCTGATCACCCACGACCTCGGCGTGGTCGCCGGCAATGTGGACCGCGTCGCCGTGATGTACGCGGGCAAGCTCGTCGAGAAGGGCCCCGTCGAGGAAGTCTTCCACTCCCCGCGGATGCCGTACACGATGGGCCTGCTGCGCTCGGTGCCGAACATGCTCACCGCTGGCAAGGAGAGGCTGGTGCCTCTCGAGGGGCGACCGCCGAACCTCGCGAACCTGCCCGTGGGCTGCCCGTTCGCGGATCGCTGCCCGGCGGTCCAGGATCGTTGCCGCACCACCGAGCCGGAGCTCCTCGCGGAGCTCGGCGACGGCCGCGAGGTCGCCTGCCACCGGTCCGACGAGATCGCTGCGGGCACTCTGAAGCCCTCGGACATCTTCCCGCGCCCCCCGCACGAGGAGCGTGCGGTCAAGGACTCCACCGGCCTGGAGCCGGTGGTCCGGGCAGAGGATCTGATCCGTCACTTCCCGCTGTACAAGGGGTCGGTGTTCCGCCGCGTGGTCGGCAAGGTCAAGGCCGTCGACGGAGTGGACTTCGAAGTCCTGCCGGGCGAGACCCTGGGCCTGGTGGGCGAGTCCGGTTCGGGCAAGTCCACCACCGCGCTCGAGATCATGGAGCTGGTCAGCCCGCAGCGCGGCAGCCTCGAGGTGACGGGCAAGGACGTCAGCACGCTCTCCCGGAGCGAACGGCTGGCGATGCGCCAGGACGTGCAGATCGTCTTCCAGGACCCGATGGCGGCGGTGGACCCGCGCATGCCCGTCGGCGACATCGTCGCGGAGCCGCTGACGGTCCATAAGGTCCCCCGCGCCGAACGCGACCGCCGCGTGGTGGAGATGCTCGAGCTGGTGGGCCTGGACCCGGAGATGACCGACCGCTACCCGCACGAGTTCTCGGGCGGTCAGCGCCAGCGCATCGGCATCGCCCGCTCGCTGATCACCAACCCCAAGGTGCTGGTGCTCGACGAGCCGGTCTCCGCCCTCGACGTCTCGGTCCAGGCCGGCGTCGTCAACCTGCTCGAGGATCTGCGCGACCGGATGGGACTGTCCTATCTGTTCGTCGCGCATGACCTCGCGATCGTCCGGGAGATCGCCGACAAGATCGCGGTGATGTACCTGGGCAGGATCGTCGAGTACGGCCCGGTGCAGGAGGTGTACGAGACCCCTCGTCACCCCTACACCCGTGCGCTCATGAGCGCGGTGCCGGTGCCGGATCCGACGATCGAGCGTGAACGCCGACGGATCCTGCTCACGGGAGACCTCCCCAGCCCCACCGAGGACATCCCCGGCTGCAACTTCGCCTCGCGCTGCCCGTTGTTCCGGATGCTCGACGAGACCCGCCAGGCGCAGTGCCTCGGCGATGATCCGGCAGCGATCGTGCACGGGAAGTCCAAGGTGGCCTGCCATCACGTCGAGGAGATCCATCGGCTCGATGATGTGGACATCTCCGCCCTGTCCCCCACCCCCGGCGACTGACGCGCCGCGTCCAGCGCCCCCAGAACCGCAGTACCCACCCCACGACCCCGAGACCCCGTGCCGAGCAGCACATCTCACCCAGGAAGAGAGAAACCCATGAAGATCACGAGCACTCGTCGTCTTTTCCTCGCCGGAACCGGCGTGGTCGGCTCCGCCGCCGCCCTCGCCGCGTGCGGCGGCCAGGCCACCGAGGAGGAGCAGCAGTCGCAGGCTGCTGAGGAGAACGACAAGGCTGCGGAGGAACAGGGGGAGCTGCCTTCGACCGCCTGGGAGCGCATGGAGTACGACCAGGTCCCCGACGGTGGATCCCTGCGCAAGGCCATCCTCACCTTCCCGGCCAACTGGAACCGCAGCCAGGTCGACGGCAACAACGCCGACACCTCCGACATCGCCGACCCCTGCGGAGGTGGCGGCGAGCTCATCCTCTCCGAGACCGGTGAGAAGTCGCTGAACCCCGACTACATCGAGTCCGCAGAGATGACCTCCGAGGACCCGCAGACCATCGCCGTCAAGTTCAACCCGAACGGGAAGTGGGACGACGGCACCCCGATCGTGGTCGAGGACCTCATCGCGCAGTGGAAGGCGCTGAACGGCACCAACGAGGAGTTCCTCGTCGTCTCCACCGTGGGCTGGGACCAGATCGAGTCGATCACCCAGACCGATGACGAGTACTCCGCAGAGATCGTATTCTCCAGCCCGTTCATCGACTGGATCACCGTGCTCCACCCCGTGTCCCCGGCGTCGGTGTACGCCGACCCGGAGACCTTCAACACCGGCTTCGCCGATGGCCCGACCCCGGGCAAGGGCCCCTTCAAGGTCGGGACCATGGACCAGGGCGGCGGCGTGGTCACCCTCGAGCGCAACGAGCACTGGTGGGGTCGTGCGCCGAAGCTGGAGACCGTCATCTTCCAGGTCGTCGACCAGACCACCCAGCCCCAGTCCTTCGCCAACGGCGAGATCGACTGGCTCGAAGTCGGCACCGGCGACGTGCTCAGCCAGGCGAAGACCCGTTCGGATGCAACCATCCAGGCCACCAACGGCCTGACCTGGACGCACCTGACGATCAACGTCAATGGCGGCGACGGCCTCCTCGAGGACGTCAAGGTCCGCGAGGCGATGGCTCGTGGCATCGACCGCGACGCCATCGGCCGCGCCGTGGTGGGCCCGCTCGAGGCCCCGATCGTGCTGGTCGACAACTTCGTCTACATGCCCGGCCAGGACGGCTACCAGGACTCCTACGAGTCCATGGGCAGCCTCACCTTCGACCCCGAGGCTGCGGGCAAGATCCTCGACGAGGCCGGTTGGGCGCTCGAGGGCGACAAGCGCACCAAGGACGGCAAGGGGCTGGACCTCAGTGTCATCATTCCCGCGGACACCAAGTCGAACTCCGACCGTGCCCGTCAGGTGCAGACGAACCTCAACGCGATCGGCTTCAACGTCGAGCTGCAGACGGTGCCGTCCGACGGCTACTTCCCCGACTACGTCATGCCGAAGTCCTTCGACATGGTGACCTTCTCGTGGGTGGGCACCGCCTTCCCCGAGACCTCCTCGGTGAACCTCATGTACCCGCTCGAGTCGGGTCAGAACTACACCGGCTTCGCCGACGATCGCCTCGGGCCGCTCAATGAGCAGATCAAGGGTGCCTTCGATGAGGAGGAGCGTCGCAAGGTCGCCAATGAGATCTCGACGATCATCGCCGAGTCCTTCGTGGTCATCCCCTTCTACGCGACTCCGATCATCTTCGCGGTGAAGAACGGCGTCGTGAACACCGGTGCCTCGCAGTTCGAGACCACCGACTGGACCCAGGTCGGTATCAAGGCCTGATCGACGTATCGCGAGCTTGCGAGGGACAGGAGACCAGGCGGAAGATTCAGTCTGATCGACGAACTCTCAAGAGCAGGGGCCGGACCGCAGCAGCGGTTCGGCCCCTTCTCTGTGCCACGCAGAGCGTGTGGTGCCCGCGTCAGCAGGCTCTGTGGCTCACAGCACGATGCGCGCCACGGCGAACACCGCGAACACCGCCACCACCGCGATCTGCACGATGTTGGGCCGCGTGGTCATCACCGCGCCGGTGTCAGCGTCGGTCCCGGCTGCGCGGTCCAGCGCGGGCTGTCCCGGCTGCCCCTCGCGGCGGTCCTGCCAGCGCTCCCAGCGCAGCTTGATCACGGCGGACCGGCTGGACTGCTGGTCGTTGACCAGGCGCTCCTGCGGGGTGAGCCGTCGGCCGCGCAGATCCTGCTCATGGATCTGTGCCTGCCGCCGCCAGGGCGCATCCCGGCTCAGCGCCGGGGCGTTCCAGGCGGTGATGGTCTTCGTCGTGCCGTCGCGGCCCGCGGTCTCGAGGCGCAGCATCGCGCCGACCCGCACTTCTTCGATCATCGCGAAGGGGATCTGGTGGGTGACCACGATGTTGCGCACCTCGACGGAGTCCTCGTGGAGGACCACCCGCGGTGCCCACAGCACCATCCACACCAGCGCCATGATCAGCAGCAGCACCGGCAGGGTCAGCACACCCTGCCAGCCCGCGCGGACTACTGCGTCGATGGCAAGACCGAGACCGAGCAGCCCGACGACCGCACAGAGCACTGTCGCCCCGTGAGGGCGCAGGTGGAGGGTGCCTCCCGGATCGTGAACGGGGGCTGGGCTGGTGGACGGCATGGAGCCACGGTAATGCAGGGGCGGCTCAGATCCTGAGCACGGCCACCGTGCCGTCCGCGGCGTCGATGTCCCTGCGCAGCACGATCGCATCAGCTCGCCCATAGGGGGCAAGGCGCCGCCCGGGCAGCAGGTCGACCACCTCCCGGCCGTCGGCCCCGAGGCGCAGCCTCCCGGGCAGCGCATACACAGTGCCGGGTCGGCGATGCCCGTGATCTGCGGCGGTGTCGCCGAGCGGCATCCTGCGCGGGGCGGCGCGCTCCCCCACCAGCAGGGGACGGATGAACAGGTGGTAGCCGACCAATGCCCCCACCGGGGTGCCGGGAAGGTGGACGACGGGCACCCCGCCGCGGAGCAGTCCCCACCCTTGCGGTCCGCCGGGGCGCAGTGCGAGATGCTCGAAGCGGGAGGTGCTGCTGCCGTGCTCGCCGAGCAGGGTCTTGACCACGTCGAAGGCGCCGTGGCCGATCCCGCCGGTGGTGAGCACGAGGTCGGACTCCGCCGCGGCCCTGGTGAGCGTCTCACGAAGCTGGGTGTGGTCGTCGCTGCTGTGCAGCGGGGGCAGTGCCTGCGCGCCGTCGACCTCCAACGCCGCGGCGAGCATCGTGCCGTTGGATTCGCGCACGCTGCCGATCGCAGTCGCCTCAGCGGCGAGCTCGTCCCCGGTGACCACCACGGTCACCCGGCGGCGGCGGCGCACCGGCAGCTGGGCGAGTCCGAGCGCGCGGGCCAGTCCTACCAGTCCCGGTCCCACGAGGTCTCCCTCCCCGGCGAGCAGCTCGTCCGCAGCGACCTCCTCGCCGGGGAAGCGCACGTGGCGCCCGGCGGCGGGAAGGGCATCGAGGGTGAGGGTCACGGCGGCGGGGACCCGTCCGAAGGGGTCGGCATCCGTCGCCTCGACCTCGATCACGGCGTCCGCTCCTGCCGGGACCGCTCCGCCGGTCATGATCCGGGCGGCGGTGCCGAGCGCCAGGGCTCGGACCTGACCGGGGCGGGCGGGGATCTCGGTGCTCACCGGGAGGGTGGTGGCGCCCGGCGCCTTCAGGTCCGCACGACGCACGGCGAAGCCGTCCATCGCGGCGATGGGCAGGGCCGGCATCGCCTCGGGGCTGCGAACCTCAGCGGCGAGATACCGGCCTCTCGCCTGCTGGAGCGGCACCTGCTCGGTCTCGAGCGGCAGCGTGATCTCGCGGGTCAGGAGCTCACGCCACTGCCACGGCGAGAGACGGTGGGCGCTCATGGTCCTCCAGGGGTAGTGTCCGGGCAGGCGATCGCTCCATGATCCCCCATCGCCGGCCCCGCGAACCCGACCATCGACCTTCTGCCGTGGCCACTGCCAGGTGCGGGGTGCATGATGGGTCCATGCGTGAGATTCGTTTCGACCGCTTCGGCGGCCCAGAGGTCCTGACCCTGCACACCGACGCCCCCACCCCTGAGCCCGCGCCCGACGAGGTGCTCGTTCAGGTGCTGTTCGCGGGCCTGAACCCGCTGGACTTCAAGATCCGCGACGGCTCCTCCGGGCGGGCGAAGGATCTGCCGCTGCCGGCGGGCACCGGTCGGGAGATGGTCGGCACCGTGGTCGGGGCCGGCTCCGGGCTCGATCAGGCCGAGCTGGGCTCTCGCGGCCTCACCGAGGGCACGCGGGTGTTCGGGATGCGCGGCCCCGGCGATCACCGCGGGGTGGCCGCCGAGGTGATCGCGATCTCGGCGGATGACCTCGCCCCAGTGCCCGGGGAGATCCCCGAGGAGGACCTGCCGCGCTGGGCGGGGCTGGCGCTGGTGGGACTCACCGCGATCGCCACCGTGCGGGACACCGCCGGGATCGAGAAGGGCGAGACGGTGCTGATCCACGGTGGCAGCGGCGGGGTGGGACAGCTGCTGATCCCGATGGCGCTCGAGGCCGGCGCCTCTGCCGTCTATGCCACCGGACGGTCCGCGAACGTCGAGCGGATCCGTGAGCTCGGCGCGGTGCCCATCCCCTATGACACCGGCGAGTGGGGCTCCGAGCTGCAGCGCCTCACGGAAGGCCGCGGGGTCGACGTCGTGCTCGACACCCACTATCACGCGACTTTCCTGCCCAGCCTCGACCAGCTCGCCCCCGGCGGCCGGATCGTCGCCCTGCCCACGCTCGCGGATCTCACCCCGGCGCTCGAGCGGGGCATCGAGGCTAGGATCCCGTCGATCGTGCAGAGCCGGGAGCGGCTGGACCGCCTGGCTCAGGGCATCCGCGCTGGTCGCTACCCGCTCGAGGTCTCCGAGGTGCTGCCCATGAGTCAGATCGACCAGGCGCATGTGCGGCTCCAGGAGGGCCACACCCGCGGGAAGCTGGTGCTGGACATCGGCGCCTGAGCCGCGGGGCACGTACCGGCTCGCGGCGGTGAGCCCGGACACATGTCCAGCAGGTACCCTTTTCTCATGCCTGTGCCCTCTGCCGATGATGCCGACGCCGCCCTCCGTGCCCTGGAGCCGGTGCTGCATCCCAGCGGTTGGGCGCTGCTGAACTCCCTGCCTCCTTATCGTGAGGACGACGTGCTGCGGCACTCGACGCAGCTGCGTGAGGCCGGGCATTCCCCCGAGCTGGTCGCCGCCGTGCTGACCCAGTCGCGGCTGCGCGCACGCGCTGCGGACAAGTTCGGGGAGTTCGCCTCCTCCATGCTGTTCACCCCGCACGGTCTCGAGCAGGCCACCCGTCTGCCGATCGCGGCGCTCCACGCCAAGCGCTTCCAGCGCGCCGCAGTGGGCAGCGTCGCCGACCTCGGCTGCGGCATCGGCGGTGACTCGATGGCGATGGCGGGGCTGGGGCTCGAGGTGACGGCGGTGGATCGCGATCCCGCGGCAGTCACCGTGGCCACCGTGAACCTGCGCCCCTTCCCGAACGCGCGCGCCCAGCTGGGTGACGCCGCGGAGCACGACCCGACGTCGACCGACGGTATCTGGCTGGATCCCGCCCGCCGAGCCCCCTCCCGCGGCGGCACCCGGCGCCTGCACGACCCCGAGGAGTACGAGCCGCCGCTGTCCGCTGTCCTGGACCTGGCGCGCCGGCTCGGCACCGCCGACGAGCTGGGACCGCTCGGCGCGAAGCTCGGCCCTGCCGTCTCCCGGGAGGCGCTGCCGCGCGAGGTGGAGGTCCAGTGGCTGTCCTACCACGGGCAGGTCCTCGAGGCCGCCGCCTGGTGCGGGCCGCTCGCACGCGAGGGAGTGCTCTCTTCCGCCCTGCTCATCGACCACGCCGGTGCGCACCGCCTGGACCGGGGCGTCGACTCCGCCGGCGATCCCACGCCGGGCACGGTCGGGGACCACTTCTACGAGCCCGACGGCGCCGTGATCCGGGCCGGACTGATCGGCACTCTCGCCGAGCACCTCGGCGCCCACACCCTGGATGAGACGATCGCCTATCTCACCGGCGACCGCCTGGTGAGCACCCCCTTCGTCCGGGGCTACACAGTGCGTGACGTGATGCCCTTCGGCCTCAAGCGGCTGACCGCCTACCTGCGGGAGCATCGCCTGGGCGTTCTGGAGATCAAGAAGCGCGGCACCGCCGTGGAGCCCGACGAGCTGCGTCGCAAACTGCGCCCGCGCCGCTTCGGCGACGAATCCGCGACCCTGATCCTCACCCGCATCGGCGGGGAGCAGTCCGTGATCGTCGCCTCCCCGCATCCGAGCCCCGCCGCCCAGGGAACCGCGCAGGAGGCCGTCCGATGAGTACCGGGAACGGCGCCAGCAGCAGCACCACCACCACTGCTGACGCTGACGCCGACGCCGACGCCGGAGCTGACGCTGCCCGCAGCACGGACAGCTCCCCCCGCGTCGATGCCCACCGCCGTCTGGTCGCGGTGCTGCTGCTGGTGGTCTCCCTCGGCGCGATCGGCCTGGTCGCCCTCGGCGCCGCCGCGGACCGGGGCCCCGGCGCGGTGTACACCGGGGAGACCGAGGGCGAGTACAAGTTCGCTCCCGCTCGTGAGGACTACAACGAGCCGGACTGGGCCACCCAGGACCTCCCCACCCAGCCGCCGGATCCCGACGGTCCGAACACCGGGCTGATCATCGCCCTGGTGGTGCTCGGTGTGATCCTCCTCGCCCTCGCCATCTGGGTGGCGTACCGGATGCGGAAGCTCGCCCGGCCTGCGCCTGCGCTGGCCGGATACGCCGATGAGGATGAGCTCACCGCCGAGCAGGCGATGGCCGCGCTCGAGGATGCCCGTGCGCATCTGTCCACCGTGGTCGACGCCCATGACGCGGTGATCGCGGCCTGGCTGGCGCTGGAGCGCGCGATCGCCGAGGCCGGGGTGCGGCGCGCCCCCTCCCAGACCACGCTCGAGTTCGTCGTCGCCGTGCTCGGCGCCCTGGACCTCGACCGTTCGGCGCTGGATCGGCTCGCACATCTGTACCGTCGGGCGCTGTTCGACCCCCAGCCCCTGGTGGAGTCGGACCGCGAGGAGGCACTCGCCCTGCTCGACGGGCTGACCGCGGATCTCGGCGGCGGCACGACGGAGAACGGCCCGGCTGGGAACGGCCCGGCTGAGGAGGGCTACGCATGATCCGTTCCTGGCTGCCGCTGCTGGTGAAGCTGGCGATCGGCGTGGTGCTCGCCCTGGTGCTGTACTTCATCTGCACGCTGTTCGGGCTGTACCTGCCGCTGCCGATCCTGTTCTCCGTGGGCCTGGCCTGCGGCGCGATCTGGTGGATCATCGACGAGGGCGCTGACCGCGCCGATCAGCTCCATGCCCCCGAACTCGATCTCGACGCCGACTACGCGCTGCCCCATGCCCAGGACACGCGGGTGCGCCGGCTCGAGGATCTCGCCCATGGCGCCCAGCCCAGCCGCCGCATGACCAGCCGCGGCCTCGCCCGCACGCTCGGCGAGATCGCGGAGGAACGTGCCCGCGACCCCGAAGCCCCCGCACTCAGCACGGGCCTGGAGCGGCTGCTCGAGATCGCCCGCCACCCCGATGCCGAGACCCATCCCGTCGGCCCCATCGACCGACGTGCCCTGCACCGCTGCCTGACCGAGCTCGCCTCGCGCGAGGAGAGGGACCGATGACCGACCCCACCCCTGATACCCCCACTGCTCTCACGCCCCGGGCGATGTCGCCCCAGGAAGCCACCGCTGCCGCCGCCACCGTGCTGGACGCCGTCGAGACCGCCGTGGTCGGCAAGCGCGAGTCCCTCGAACTGGTCCTCACCGGCATCCTCGCCGGCGGGCACGTGCTCCTCGAGGACCTCCCGGGCCTGGGCAAGACGCTCGCCGCGAGGTCGTTCGCGCAGGCGCTCGGGCTGCCCTTCAAGCGTGCCCAGTTCACTCCCGACCTGCTGCCGGCGGATCTCACCGGCGCCGAGGTGTTCGACCAGCGCACCGGCGAGTTCGTGTTCCGTCCGGGCCCGGTGTTCACCGGACTGCTGCTGGCCGACGAGATCAACCGCACCCCGCCGAAGACCCAGTCCGCGCTGCTGGAGGCGATGCAGGAGCGGCAGGTCTCCGTCGAGGGCACCACCCGGAAGCTGCCCAACCCGTTCCATGTGCTCGCCACCGCGAACCCCATCGAGCATGAGGGCACCTATCCCCTGCCCGAGGCGCAGCTGGACCGTTTCCTGCTGCGACTCTCCTTCGGCTATCCCACCGCCGCACAGGAGTGGGAGGTGGTCTCCCGCCGCATCGATCGCCGCCGCGAGGAGCAGATCGTGCCCGAGGTGCTGGATGCCGCCGGGCTGCTCGGCGTGCAGCAGGCCGTCGAGGATGTCCACGTCGAGGACTCGGTGGGTCATTACGCGGTCGAGCTCACCGCCGCGACCCGCAGCCACCAGCACGCCCTGGTCGGCGCCTCACCGCGAGGCACCCTCGCCCTGATCACCTGTGCCCGCGCGCTCGCGGTGATCCGGGGGCGCTCCTACGTGGTCCCCGAGGACATCAAGGCACTCGCCCATCCCGCGCTGGACCACCGCGTCACCGTCAAGCCCGAGCTGTGGCTCCAGAACGCGACCGGCGCCGGCGTGGTCGACGCGGTCCTCGGGCAGGTGCCGGTCCCCGCAGCGGTCGAACCGGTCCCCCAGGCCTCGGCGTGAGCTCCGGGGACTCACGGCAGATCGAGCTGCGGACCCGGCCGACGGCGGCGCTGGTGCGGGCCGCGATCATCGGCGGTGCCGCCCTCGCACTCGCCCTGGTCATGGGCCGGCCCGACATCATCCTGGTCGGGCTGCCGTTGCTGGTCTGGGCCCTGGTGGCACTGGCTCGACGGACCCTGCGCGGTGAGGAGCGGGCGGTGGTGGATCCGCAGCAGCGGGTGAACCGCCGCAGCATCGAAGAGGGTGGCACCGCAGCCGTCACCGTGCGCACGGACCCTGGGGTGCTCACCGCGGCGACGCTGCCGATGCCGCCCCACGCCGACATCGCCCCGCGCCACGGCTCCCTCGCCGGCGACGGGGAGCTGCAGATGCGGGTCAGCGCGCAGCGCTGGGGAAAGGTCCGGGTGGGCCCGATGCACGTGCTGGTGGCCGACGCACTCGGCGCCTACCGCGCCCAGCGGACCCTCGCCCCTGCCGAGGTGCAGGTGGTCCCCGCCTCCACCGTGCTCGACGCCCCCGTCGAGGTGCCCACCCCGATCGGGGTCAGCGGGGTGCACCTGTCCCGCCGCCGCGGCGATGGCACCGCGCTCTCCGAGGTGCGGACCTTCCGCCCCGGTGACCGCCTGCATCGCATCAACTGGCGCGTCACCAGCCGCACCGGCGAGCTGCACACCAACGCCACCTTCACCGAGCAGGACACCGAGGTCCTGATCGTCACCGACACCATTGCGGATATCGCTCCCGCGCCCTGGTCCGATGCGGAGGCGCCCACCAGCCTGGACATGACCATCCGGGCGACCTCGGCGATCGCCCGTCACTATCTCACCGCCGGGGACCGCGTCTCGGTGTTCGACATCGGTCATCTCATCGGCCCGGTGCCGCCCGGCTCCGGTCCCCGCCAGCTGCGCGTGCTGACCGCCGCCCTGTCACGGGCCAGCCGGGATGCCGGCGCGCTGCGCCCGGCGCGGCGCCTGCGCTCGGTGCGCTCGGGCACCCTCACCGTGGTGTGCACGCCGCTGCTGAGCCGGGACACGATCGCGCAGATCGGAGTGCTGGTCTCGCATGGGGCCGACGTCATCGTGGTCGACACCCTGCCGCCGAGCATCGGCGACACCTCGGTGCTGCACGGGAAGCCGCTGCGTATCGATGGCAAGGTCTCCGACCGGTTCTGGCCCGAAGCCTGGGCGATGCGCCGCCTGCTGCGCGAGAAGACGGTGCGCGAGCTGCGCGAAGCCGGTGTGCCGGTCACGGCCTGGGAAGGTCCGAGCTCTCTCGCCCCCGTGCTGCTGTCACTCTCGGCGGCCCGTACGGCGCCCCGGATGAGGAGGTCCTGATGCGGATGGGACAGGTGGTCGATCCCGTCGCCCAGCGGCTGCTCGAGCTGCAGAAGGTGAGCGCCACGCAGTGGCTGCTGCGCATCACCGGCACCGCCGCGACGGTGTTCGCGCTGCTGATGCTGTTCGGGGTCACGGGGCTGTTCACCCACGTCGGCACCGTCCTGATCACCCTCACGGTCGCGCTGGGGCTCCTGTTCCAGTTCCGCAACCCGGACACCGATCTGGGGCTGCTGGCACCGGCGGGGATCGTGCTGGGAGTCCTCGGCCTGGGCGAGGTCTCGATGCTGCGCACCGCCGGGATCGGGCTCCTGCTGCTGATCGCGCACAGCGCCTTCGCCCTCGCGGCGACGATTCCCGTGCACGGCGTGTTTGCCCGCAGCGCCTGGTTACTCGCCGGCAAGGGGCTGCTCCCGGTGCTCGTCCTGAGCCTGCTGGGCGGGCTGCTGGTGGCAGGGCTCGCAGGGGTGCAGCTCGGTCCCTGGATGATGGTGCTCGGAGTGCTCGCGGCGATCGGACTGTTCATCACGGTGCTGCCCCGCGAGCGGTGAGATCGCAGCGAAAGAGCACTGGGTCACCGCCTCACCTTGAGGCTGCAAAGTCCGGCGGCGCTTCGTCCTCCGTGCGCTGCTGAACGTCCGGCTGGGCCTGAGCGTCCGTCTGGCCCTGAGCGTCCTGAGACTCCTCCGGCGCGTTCGGGAGGATCCTGGCCCGCTCTCCGTCGGGCCCGTCGAGGAGCCGCCTCAGCAGCGGCGAGGTCGAGGTATATCGGTGCCCGGTGGGCGTCTCGATGGTGAGCAGACCTGGTTCCTCATCGGCGGCGGGGTCCAAGGTCGAGGTCCATCCGGGCATCTCCTTGGCCAGGTTGAACCGTTGGCAGTGGCCCACGCCGTTGCCGACGTCGGTGCTGCCCCCATCGGCGTGGCGGTGCGCATGGTCGACGTCATGGATCGCGGCATCGCAGAAGGGCGTGCGGCAGCGCTGGTCCCGCGTGAGGATGAAGCGTCGGACCTCGCCGCGGAAGAGCCGACGGCGGCCGTCCACCTCTGTCAGATCGCCCGTGGGCGAGTCGGTGTAGAGGCGTCTGATCCAGCGCTTCGCCTCGGTCACCTCCCGCGAATCTGTTGCGGCCGTCGCGGGATCCGGTGGGCTGGTCTCGAGCTCTTCCTCAGGAGGACCGGCCGACGGTGCTGCGGGCATGACATTCTTCGGGCCTGCGGAGGCTTCGTTCGGCAGGCCGGCAGGTGAAGTGGTCGACGGCTCTGCGGTCACCTCGGTCGGCGGCGAAGGCACTATCGGCTGTTCGGGCGAACCGGCGAGTGCCGGTCCATCCGACGCGGCCAGCTCGGCAGGGTGCGCGTGAGCGGAGCGTGATTCGGCGTCGTCGACAGGCAGGGCAGGCAGGGCGAGCGCGGCAGGCTCATCTCCGAGCTCAGACGGTGGCGTTTCGTGCACATCCGGCTGGCGCCGGGAGGGCGCTGTGCGGGTGCCGAGGGCGATGTCGCGAGCGACCGGGCCAGGGATCGGAATCCCGCCCATCCAGGCAGTCTCGACGTCCTCGCCGAGCAGCGTCAGATCGGTCATGAGCAGCTGGACCTCCACCGGAACGTCGTCCACGGTCTCCACCCCGGTGGTCCGCTCGACGAGCGTATCGGCCATGATCTGACCCTTCCCCCGAGGATCACCCCCGCTCTTGGCGGCCTTGGCGGCGCGAGTGAGGGCGTCGAAGCTGGCGACGCCGTCCTTCACCGGGAGGACCGCTCGCAGCACCGACATCCCATCCACGGCGGGGCGCAGCGTGACCCGTCGGCCGCTGACCGCTCGCTGGTTCCGAGCCACCGCCGCTCCAGGGTCGAGCTCCATAGCCCGCGCCCGCGTGATGTCGCTCGCGCGGCCTGCGGTGACCTTCGGGAGCCGGGCCTCGAACTCGGCATCGATGGTGGCACGGTCCTCGTCGTCGAGGACCACCACATTGGCCGCCACCATGTGGGCGGCCCACTCGCTGATCTTCCCGGCGCCGAGCAGCGCAGTGGTGCGCGGCATCGAGGTGACGAGTATCCGTCGCAGCGCAAGCTCATCGGAGGCCTGCTTGGGGGCGATCCTGCGCGCGAGACCGATCTGGTCGGCGATGCCACGTCCGAGCTCATCGCGCGGCACCCCGAGGCGCTTCTGCTCCCGGATCTGAGAGTCGTGAAAGACAGTCTCTGCCTGCGCCTGCACGGCGGCGAGGCGGGCCTTGCCGTGCTCCATGGCGGTGATGAGATCGATGAGGGCGTCGTCATGCCCCCTGGGGAGCTGTTCCAGGGACGGTGCAGCGTCGAGAAGGAGCTCGAGGTCAGTGGTCCACTGCATCGCGCTGGCGCTCATGCCTCTGCCCTCCTTCACGCCTGGTCACGGTCCTGGACGACTGTGTCCGGGGCTGTCGTGCTGTTCGAACAAGCGTGCGCTCCGCTCCGTGGCAGCACCAGGTCTGCATCCCGAATGTGGACGAAGGGGTGGTGGGGAGGAAGGGTCACGCCGTGCGTCACGCCCTGGGCGGAACCCAGGTGTTCCACGTCGCTCCAGACCTCCACGGCAGGTCGGCGAGGACTACCGTGAGGGGCATGTGGCAGATGATGGACCTCCTGTACGGGCACAAGAAGGAAATGGTCGCGCGGGAAGACGCCCTCCCCGGCCGCGACCGCTATCCCTACCCGCTCGCGCGCGAGCACCTCGTGCTCGGGACCGACATGCTCGGGCCGGACTCCCCCGTCGATCCGCGTCCCTGGCCCGCGGGCACCGAGGAGATCATCCTCGCCGGCGGCTGCTTCTGGGGCATCGAGCGCATCGCCTGGCAGGTCCCTGGCGTGCACACCACTTCCTCGGGCTATGCCGGCGGATATACGCCGCATCCCACCTATGAAGAGGTCTTCTCCGCCAAGACCGGTCACACCGAGGCTGTGCGCGTCATCTACTCCGGTGGAGAGCCGACGCTGCGCGCCCTGCTCACACAGTTCTGGGAGCAGCACGACCCCACCACCGCCAACCGTCAGGGCAATGACGTCGGCACCGAGTACCGCAGCGCCGTGTACTGGACGTCCACAGCGCAGGGCGAGGTCGTGCGCAGCTCGGCAGAGCGCTATCAGCAGGCGCTTGACGAGGCCGGGCGAGGTGCCATCACCACCGAGCTGTCACCGCTGTCCGAGGCCGGCAACGGCGTGTACTACACGGCGGAGCCCGAGCAGCAGCAGTTCCTGGAGAAGAATCCCGGCGGCTACTGCAACCACGGGTTCAACGGGGTGGCCTGCTCGCTCTGAGCGACTCAGCGGGCCGGGGCCTCCTGGCCGGGCAGCCCGTCGCCGTGGTCCCCGCCCATGAGGTTCCGTCGTGCGCCGATGTCCGGCCCACCCTCGGGCCGTGCCGGAGCCGGGGCGACACCCAGCAGCTGCGCCGCGAAGCCACCCGCCTCGCGCGGCAGCGGAACAGCGCCCGCGCCGGGAGCACCGCCAGGTCCGCAGGCCGACGCCGCCGCTGAGCGGGGTGCCCGCGGTGCACCTCCCTCCTGGGCGAAGCGCGTCATCTGCTCCGTGGTGGGGTAGACGGAGCTGACCACGATGTCCAAGCCCAGCAGCGTCACCGGCAGCGCGGATTCCCCTGCGGACTCCAGCAGCGCACGCACCGGCTCGCACTCCTCGAAGGCCCAGGCGTCCTCGTCCTGCAGGTAGACGGTGATCGGCTGGCCGGCGAGCGCGAGGGCCGCGGCCTCGTCGAGGAAGGCCTCCTGCTGCTCGACGTCGGGCGGCGGGGAGGGCAGGAAGATGTCCAGTGCGGCCTGCTGCGCAGACTCGTCCACAACGTTCATGAGCACCACGGTAGCGCCCTGGACGCCTGGCACACTGTGGCGATGGACTCCTCCGCACCCACCCCTATGCCCAACCCAGCTCCCGGCTCCGTGCTCCTCGGCCACGACACCCTGGTGATGCAGCAGATCACCGGGTTCATGTCCAACGACTTCGACATCCTCGATGCCACCGGCGAGCAGGTGATCGGGCACGTCACGACCTCGGGAAGCGGGGTGTCACGGCTCTTCGCAGGGAGCCGCGCGCTCGATGTCGCCGACGCCGACGGCACACCGCTGCTGCACGTCCAGGATCCGCCGGGCATCGGCTTCGACCGCTTCGAGCTCTCGACCCCCGAGGGCGCTCCGCTCGCCGAGGTGATCAGTCACTTCGCGCTCTTCTCGACACGTGTGGGGATCTCGGTGGTGGGCGGACCCTCGCTCGAGCTCAAAGGGGACATGCTGGGGATGGACTTCACCGTCGAGGTCGAGGGATTCGTCGCCGCGACGGTCGCCCGGCAGTGGGGCGGGCTCTCCCGTGGCTTCCTCGGCCACAGCCGCTATGTGCTCGCGATGGACCCGACGGCGCCGCCTCAGCTGCGGCTGGCGGTCATCGGCGGCTGCATCGTGCTGGACCTGATCCGGCAGAAGAAGTCGCGCAACAACTGAGTCTGGCGGTCACCGAAGCATCCGCTGCGCGGTGCGCAGCCAGGCCCTGGACTCCTCGGCCCAGCCCAGTTTCGCCAGGTGGATCGCGGTGGTGACGCGTTCGAGCCCTGCCCAGGCCGCGGTCCGCTCCGCGTCGAGCTCGAGCCGCTCCGCGAGCTGCGCGACGAGCCGTGCATGCCAGCGCCGCCCTGCACCGACTCCCTCGCGATGATCGAGGTCGTCGATCACCCGCTGGTGGTCCCGCAGCGCCACCCCGAGGTCATACTCCGGCTCTCCGAGGAATCCGTCAGGGTCGATGAACACATGCTCCGGCCCACGACGCAGCACATTTCCCGGATGCGGATCTCCGTGCAGCACCACCTGGCGCGGAGAGGGATCGGCGATCAGCTCGAGGGCGAGGGCCCGCGCCCGCTCGAGGACCTCGCGCTCCCCCGGCTCAATGCCCACGCCCCCGAGCACCCCACCGCCCGCACCCTCCAGTACCCCACCGCTCGCGCGCTCCAGCGCCCCACCGCTCGCGCCCTCGAGCACGTCGTTCGCGAGCCCGCTCTCGAGCGCGCCGTCCACAAGGGCCAGCAGCGAGGTGGCCTTCTGGGCGGGGGTGAAGGGTGCGCCGACGGCGACGGGAAGCTCCCAGGTGGTGGGCAGCAGGTCGGCGAGGGCCAGGGACTGGGCGACGGGGTCGGGGACGGACGCCCACAGCGAGGGGCCGAGACGTTCCAGCAGCACCGCACGGAGGTCGTCGGCCTGCTCGAGCACTCGCACATAGCCGCGCCCGTCGGCCGCCTGGAGAATCCGCACCTGCTGGGCATGATCTGAGCCGTGTCCGCTGAGCTTCAGGACGGCGGGGCCGGTGGTGCGTCCGTGCACCTCGAGCACGGGCAGCTCGGCCCCGTCGGCGAAGGTCCGGACCACGGTGAGCTCCCAGCGGGACAGCACCGCCCGCAGCCGATCCGGGAGTGCATCGAGGAGGTCCCGCGCCCAGGGCTGCGCGGCCCAGGGACGAGCCCTCGCGTCGTCGAGCACCTCGCTCAGGTGCACAGGCCTCAGACCGTTTCTGCTGCGGCGGGCTCCGCGGCCGAGCTCTGAGCTTTCGCCGCTGCGTCCAGCACCCTTCCCAGCGGGAGGTAGTGCGCGTGGACGGCCTGGCGATAGGCGTCCGCGTCGCCGGTCTCGAGGGCGGTGAGCATGGCCTGATGGGCGTTGACGGTGTCCAGGATGTCCTCGGCCGGGGGGAGCTCGAGCAGCGGGACGGCGACGGTGTGGATCTCCCAGAAGGCCTGCGCGAGCTGGCGCAGCAGCCCGTTGTCCAGGTGTGAGAACAGCGCCGTATGGAAGGCGGCATCCGCCTCGGGGAAGGGGCGGCCCGCGGAGGCGAGATCCCGCATCTGCTCGACCAGCCCCTCGAGCTCGGGGTTCGTGGTGTCCTGATAGGACGCCACCAGCTGATCCGCGACCGAGAGATCGAGGGCTATTCGCAGCTCGACCACCTCTCGCAGGGCCCGCAGGTCGTTGCCGTCGTCGAGCCGCGCCCGGAACAGCAGCCCGTCCACCAGCGGGGAGAGCGAGAGCTGCCCCACGAAGGTGCCGTGCCCGTGCCGCACCTCGACGATGTCCAGCGAGGCCAGCGTGCGCATGGCCTCGCGCACCGAGGAGCGTGAGATCTCGAGCCGCTCGCACAGCGCGCTCTCGGTGGGCATGGGATCTCCCGGCACCAGCCCTTCGACGAGGATCAGGTCCTGGATCCGCTCGACAGCGCTGTTGCCCGTGCCTCTGCTGCGCACCATGCCTCTTCCTCTCGGACCCGCCGCAGTGTGCGACACAGGTCTCATCATGCCGTGCCCGGCCCTCCGCCGCGTTCCGGTCCGGAGGGTCTTCCTCGTGCGTGGCGACCTCACAGCCGCGTGGTCACCATTCGGTGACGACCGCTCTCTGGGGTGGTGGCGATCACGCCATCCGTGATGCACTCTTCCCAGTCATCAGACATCATACGTCTGATCTTCGCGAGGTGGCGGACTTCCCGCCGACTCGCGAAGACGGCGTGACCATCCCCGTCGCCACCGGCGCCGGGACCACCCTCCGAAGGGATGTATCAACGGTGATCTCCAACTCCACTGGTCGGCTCGGCCGACGCGGCTTCCTCCGCGGCACCGCCGCCATCGCCGGCGCGGCCGGCATCGTCGCCGGCATCGGCACCTGCGCACCCAGCGACAGCGGAGGTGACGGCGGCAACGGCGGCAGCGGCTCCGACGGCGGCGGTGCCCCCGCGGGGGAGGCGAATCCGGACGGCCACATCAACGCCGCCATCAGCTACGAGCTTGGCACCAACGGCTACGACCCGATGACCACCTCGGCGGCGCTGACCGTCGCGGTTAACTGGCACACCCTCGAGGGCCTGACGGAGCTGCACCCCGTGACGCGTGAGGTGTACGCGGCGCTCGCCACCGAGGTCCCCTCGGCCGAGGGCGACACCGTCGACGTCACCCTGCGCGAGGGTGCGGTCTTCCACGACGGCTCCCCCGTCACCGTCGACGACGTCGTCTTCTCCTTCGAGCGGGTCAAGGACCCGGCGAACGCGTCGCTGTACTCGCAGTTCATCCCCTTCATCGACACGATCGAGAAGAAGGACGACACCACCGTCACCTTCACCCTCCTCCACCCCACCGGAGTGTTCGCCGAGCGGCTGTCGACGGTGAAGATCGTGCCGAAGGCTGCTGTCGAAGCTGATCCGAAGGCCTTCGATTCGAACCCGGTGGGCTCGGGCCCCTGGAAGATGACCGACAACTCCGCCGCCTCGAAGATCGTCGATCAAGCACGTGGCACGCAACTGCATCGCCCCGATCATGGTGTTCGCGACCGTGCTGGTCGCCGATGCGATCGTGCTCGAGGCCTCGCTGTCCTTCATCAACGCGGGTGTGCAGCCGCCCAGCCCCTCCTGGGGCAACATCCTGGCCGACGGCAAGCAGCTGCTGCTGTCGGGCTACTGGTGGCCCACCTTCTTCCCCGGGTTGTCGATCCTGCTGACCGTGCTCGCCCTGAACATCCTCTCCGAAGGCCTGACCGACGCGATGGCGAGCCCCCGCGTCAAGGTCAAGGTCGACGTCGAGGCCGATGAGCAGTCCCTCGTCGAGGCCGCGGTCGACGGCCGGAAGGCTGGCACCGGACCCGGCACTGGTACCGACGCCGGCGCCGGGTCCGGGTCCGGGTTCGACGCCGGGTCCGGGTCCGGGTCCGGGTCCGCCGTCGCTGCTGCCGCTGGCCCCGCCAGCACTGCGCACGAGATCCCTCACGAGGTGCTCGGTGCGACCGACGAGGAGACCGCCCAGCGGCTGCTGCTCGAGTCGCTCTCCGCCCTGCGCAGCGCCGAGCTGTCCCGGCCCGAGCGCGTCGCCTCCGAGACCGTGTCCGCGCCTCTGCTCGAGGTGCAGGACCTGCGGGTCGCCTTCCCCTCCGCGCACGGCGGGACGGACATCCTCGACGGGATCTCCTTCCAGGTGCGACCCGGCGAGACGATGGGACTGGTCGGCGAGTCCGGCTCCGGCAAGTCCGTGGCGAGCCTCGCGGTGATGGGTCTGCTGCCCCGCACCGCACGGATCAGCGGGAAGGTGCTGCTGAACGGTGTGGACCTGCTGTCCCTGCCCGCGAAGCAGATGAACGCCCTGCGCGGCCACGAGATCGCTGATCTACCAGGACGCGCTCAGCTCGCTGAACCCCTCGATGCTGATCCGCTCCCAGATGGCCCAGCTGACCCGCCGCGGCGGGACCCGCAGCGCGGAGGAGCTGCTGGAGCTGGTGGGCCTGGATCCGAAGCGCATGCTGAACTCCTACCCGCATGAGCTCTCCGGCGGTCAGCGCCAGCGGGTGCTGATCGCAATGGCCCTGACCCGCGACCCGAAGCTGGTGATCGCCGACGAGCCCACCACCGCCCTGGACGTCACCGTGCAGAAGCAGGTCGTGGACCTGCTGAACCGGCTGCGGGAGGAGCTCGGCTTCGCGATGGTGTTCGTCAGCCACGACCTCGCCCTGGTGTCCCAGCTCGCCGACCGGATCACCGTGATGTACGCCGGTCAGGTCATGGAGCAGGCCACCACCCACGAGCTGCTCATCGATCCCCGCCACGAGTACACCCGCGGCCTGCTGGGCTCGGTGCTGTCGATCGAGGCCGGCGCCGAGCGCCTGCACCAGGTCCCCGGCACCGTCCCCTCACCCCGCGACTTCGCCGCCGGAGACCGTTTCGCCCCGCGTTCGCTGGATCCGTCGGCCGATCCCACCGCGCACCCGCGACTGGTCGAGATCGGGATGAGCGGTCACCTCGTGGCCACCACCGGCACCGTCCCCACACCTCTGGCAGGAGATCCGCGATGACCACCGACTCCACCCCGCAGTTCACCTCGGACACCGCCGGCCGGGAGCAGCCCACGATCGAGCTGGTCGACGTCCACGTCGTCCACCGCCTGCGCAGCGGAAGCCTGCTGCATCCCGACACCATCCGCGCCGTCGACGGGGTGAGCGTCTCCGTGCGCCGCGGCGAGGTGCTCGGCATCGTCGGCGAATCCGGTTCCGGGAAGTCCACCCTGGCCCGGGTGATGACCGGGCTGCAGCCCGTCACCAGCGGTCACGTCTTCTTCGACGGCCAGCCGCTGCGGCGCGGAGGCGCGGCCCGCAAGCAGCTGGGCCGGAAGGTGTCCGTCGTCTTCCAGGATCCCGCGACGGCGCTGAACCCGCGCCTGGCGGTGCGGGAGACGCTGGTCGACCCGCTGCGCGTGCACGGGATCGGCACCGAGCCCGAGCGCCTGGCCCGGGTGAAGGACCTCCTCCACCTGGTGGGGCTGCCCCAGTCCGCGCTCGAGGTGCTGCCGCGCCAGCTCTCCGGCGGGCAGCGGCAACGCGTCGCGATCGCCCGCGCCCTCGCGCTCGAGCCCGAGATCATCGTCGCCGACGAGCCCACCAGCGCCCTGGACGTCTCCGTCCGCGCCCAGGTGCTGAACCTGCTCACCGACCTCAAGCACGAGCTGGGGCTGGGACTGGTGTTCATCTCCCATGACATCAGCACCGTCCGCTTCATCTCCGACACCATCGCCGTGATGCACCACGGGAAGGTCATCGAGCATGGCAGCGTCGAGCAGATCTTCGAGGGCGCCGAGGACGAATACACCCGAGCCCTGCTGGCCGCAGCCCCGTCGCTGCTGTGACAGCCCAGCTGTGACGGCACTGCTGTGACATCGCTGCTGTGACAGCCCCACTCCGAACATCCTGATATCCACCGTTCTTCGAAGGAGCACCACCGCCATGACCTCCCCCTCCACCCTCACCGGTGTGGTCCCCCCGCTGCTGACCCCGCTGACCGCCAACGGCGACATCGACCTGCCCTCGCTCGAGCGGCTGGTCGCCCACCTGCTCGAGGGCGGAGTGGACGGGATCTTCTCCCTCGGCTCGAGCGGGGAGGTCGCCTTCTGGGACGACGCCCGCCGCGCCGCCGTGCTCGAGGCCGTCACCGGCACCGTCGCCGGCCAGGTCCCGGTGATCGCCGGCGTCATCGATATGCAGACCGACCGCGTGATCCAGCACGTCCGCGCCGCCGAGCGCTTCGATCTGGCCGGCTATGTGGTCACCGCTCCGTTCTACGCGATCACCGGACCGGAGGAGATCGATACCCACTTCCGCGCCGTCGCCGCCGTGACCGAGCGCCCGATCTGGGCCTACGACATCCCCGTCTGCGTGCACACGAAGCTCTCCGCCGCGCAGATGCTGCGGCTCGGAAACGATGGCATCATCACGGGGGTGAAGGATTCCAGCGGCGACGATGTGGGCTTCCGGCGGCTCGCTGCCGCGAACCGTGCTGCGGGCTCCCCGCTGACGCTGCTGACCGGCCACGAGGTGGTTGTCGACGGCGCCTACCTCGCCGGGGCCGACGGCTCCGTGCCAGGGCTCGGCAACGTGGACCCCGCCGGCTATGTGCGCATGCACCAGGCCGCCCAGGCCGGCGACTGGGAGCAGGTGCGTCGCGAACAGGAGCACCTCGCGCAGCTGTTCGAGATCGTCTTCCAGCCCACCGACAAGGTCGGCCCGGCCGCCGGCGTCGGCGCTTTCAAGACCGCGCTGCGGGAGCTGGGGATCTTCTCCACCAACACGATGGCCACGCCGATGTCCCCGATCGAGGGGGACGCGGTGGGTCGCATCCGCGCGATCCTCGAGCAGACGGGGCTGCTCGAGGGGGCGTTCACCGACGGGGGCACGGATGCCTGATCCTGTCCTCGCCCTCGACCTCGGGGGCACCAAGATCCGCGCCGCGCTGGTGCACGGCGCGGGAGCCGACGACGCCCAGCGAGGCATCGCGCCCCGGCTCGAACGAGTGGCCGAGGTGCCGACGCCCGCGACCGCCGGACCGGCCGCGATCCTCGGCGCCGCGGCGGACCTCGCCGACCAGGTGCGCTCAGGCTCACGGGTGCAGGCGGTGGGCCTCTCCTCAGCGGGTGTCATCGACAGCGGCCGAGGACGGGTCTCGCACGCCACCGCCTCCCTGACCGGCTGGGCCGGGACCGACCTCCTCACCCCCCTCGCCGACCGCTTCGGAGTGCCGGTCAGCGCGCTCAACGACGTCCACGCCCACGGGCTCGGCGAAGCCCGATTCGGGACCGGTCGCGACCGGGACTCGCTCCTGCTGATCGCCGTGGGCACCGGCATCGGCGGTTGCCACGTGCTCGGCGGGCGGGGGGTCCTCGGCGCGCACGGCGCCGCCGGCCACGTCGGCCATGTGCCGGTCCCCGAGGCCGCAGGGGTGCCCTGCCCCTGCGGCCGGGTGGGACATCTGGAGGGACTGGCCTCCGGGCCGGGGATCCTCCAGCTGGCCACCCGCCTCGGCGCAGACAGCTCGCTGAGCGACGGCCGAGCGCTCGCCGCCGCGGCCATCGCCGGGGACGCCACGGCGCTGGAGGCCTACCGGGTCGCCGGTATCGCGACCGGGCGGGTGATCGGGGCGCTGTTGAACGTGCTGGATCCCGAGGTGGTGGCCCTGACCGGCGGTGTCCACGGAGCCGGAGCGCCGTGGCGCGATGCCGTGACCGCTGGCATCGCGCAGGAGGCGATGGACGTCGTCGCGTCCACCCCTGTGCTGTCAGCGAGCGCCGGAGAGCATGCCGCGCTGCTGGGTGCCGCCGCTCGAGCGCTCGACGACCTCACCGCCTGACACCGACCGTCCACTCCGCCGATAGGACTTCTCTTGCATCCTCTGGTCGCCCCGCTCGAGGGCTCACTGATCGTCTCCTGCCAGGCCTATCCCGGAGAGCCGATGCGCGATCCCCGCACCATGGCGCAGATCGCCGCCGCAGTGGAACAGGGCGGCGCCTCAGCGGTGCGCGCGCAGGGGCTCGACGACATCCGCCAGGTCAGCTCCGCCGTCGAGGTGCCGGTGATCGGCATCTGGAAGGACGGGGAGGAGGGAGTCTTCATCACTCCCACCCTCGATCACTGCCTCGCGGTGATCGACGCGGGCGCGGACATCCTCGCCCTGGACGGCACCACCCGTCCCCGCCCTGACGGGCGCACCTTCGCCCAGACCGTCACGGCCGTGCGCGAGCGCTTCGACGGACCGCTGATGGCGGACTGCGACAGCCTCGAGTCGGCGCATATCGCCGCGGATCTCGGGATCGAGCTGATCGGCACGACCCTCGCCGGCTACACCGCGGCGCGCCCGACGACGGACGGACCCGATCTCGAGCTGCTCGGCGAGCTCGCGCAGCAGCTGCCCGCGACCTCGGCACTGGTGGCCGAGGGGCGGGTCCACACCCCGCAGGAGGCGTCCGACGCCCGCGCCGCCGGGGCCTTCGCCATCGTGGTCGGCACCGCGATCACGCATCCCACGAGCATCACCCGCTGGTTCCGCACCGCAGTGGAGGATGCTGCGGACACTGCCGCCTCGGGCACTCGGCTGCGATGATCTCACTGGGCTCCTCCCCTGCGCCGGTCCCCGACGCCCCGGTCCCGCACACCGTGCTCGCCCGCGCCGGGGAAGGGCCCTGGCCCCGGTACCGGATCGTGGGGCTCATCCATCTCGGCGACGGGCACCTGCTGGCGGCCTTCGACGGCCGCGACACCGGTCAGGACGTCCCGGATCCGACGGGCCTGGTGCAGCGACGCTCCCTGGACGGAGGCCGCAGCTGGGGCCCCTTCGAGGATCTCCGCGCGGCGGATCGCGAAGACCGCCAGTGGTACTGCGATCCCAGCTATCTCCACGACCCCGCCACCGGCAGGCTGTTCGTCTTCCACACCCATGCGAAGGACCGCGGGGTCTGGGACGCGGTGGCCGGCACCGATGACGCGGACCGGGACGTGATGGGCTCCGCCGTCGGCCTCTCCGATGACTCCGGCCGCAGCTGGGAGTTCCGCTCCGTGACCGCGGTCGCCGCTCCCCCGGAGCTGCTCCGCACCGCATTCCCGACCTCCGGTGCCGGAATCGTGCTGTGTCGCGGACCGCACGCCGGCAGACTGCTGCAGCCCTACTGCGGCTGGTTCCGCGAGGGTGGCCGTGCGGGAGAGGGACCGGCCGCCGGTGAGGTGGTGCGCTCCTATGTGCTCTTCTCCGACGACCATGGCGAGAGCTGGCAGCGCGGAGCCCCGGTGGGCGAGGACATGGACGAGACCACGATCGTGGAGCTCTCGGACGGCCGGGTGCTGCTGAACTCGCGCGATCACGCCCGCGGCGGGCACCGACGGATCGCGGTCTCCGCCGACGGCGGGGAGAGCTGGCAGAACCCCGGGATCGATGTGCAGTTCCTCGATCCCGGCAACAACGCCCAGCTGGCGAGCCGCTGGCCGGATGCCGGCGCCGAGGACCCACGGGCACGGGAGCTGCTGTTCACCGGTGCCCACGACCGCTTCGCCCGGATCCGCGGCACGCTCAGCGCCTCGCACGATGACGGGGAGACCTGGCAGAAGGTGCTCGTGTTCGAACCCGGTCCGCTGGACTACTCCGTGGTCCAGGCGCTGGATGACGGCGTGATCGGAGTGCTCTGGGAGGTCGAGGCCCGCGAGATCCGCTTCGCACGGATCACCGCGGATCAGCTGCCAGCCTGAGCGACCGCCGGACGCAGCTCGCAGCTCGCAGCTCGCAGCTCGCAGCTCGCAGCTCGCAGCTCGGAGCTCGGAGCTCGGAGCTCGGAGCCGATTTCGCAGGCAGAGGGCGGCGGCACCGTGATGGTGCCGCCGCCCTCCGTCATGCGGTCCGCTGGGTCAGGCTCAGCGGGCCGCGACTCGGTGCGCTCCGTTTCAGTGCGCTCCCGCTCAGCGAGGCCCCGCTCAGCGAGCTCCGGGCTTGCCCGGGTTCGGGTTGTCGATCGTGAACTGCGGGGAGGTGAAGGTCTCCCAGTGGTCCGGGTTCGCCGGATCACCCAGGGGCTTCAGCACCCGCATCTCGAGGATGTAGTCCCCGTTCTTCACGGTCTTGAACTTCTGGTTCTTCAGCGCGTAGCTGCCGTCCCAGCCGTAGACCTCGGGTGCGGCCGAACGGCCGAGGTGATCGCCGGCGTCGATCAGGCCGACGGAGGGGTTGACCGGCTTGGCCTTCCCTCCCCCGTTGATCGAGTAGGCCTTGATCTCGAGCCGCTCGACCGGGTATCCGAAGTAGTACGCGAGGTAGGGGATGTCCCCGTCCTGCATCGTGTACGTGTGGCCGCCATCGGGATCCAGCAGAACGCTGCCGGCCCCGTCGGAGACGCCGAGGACGGGCAGGCCCAGGCCCTGGGGATCCAGCACCGGCAGCGCCTGGTAGTCACCGGAGAGCCCCGCGAAGGGGACGACGATGTCATCCTCCGCGCCGGTCAGGGTGATCCAGCCGCCGTAGATGATGCCGTCCTCGCCGAAGGCCTCACCGAGGACCACGTCGAGCTCGGTGCTGCTCCCGGCGGGCACCGCCACCGTGTCGGCGGC
Organism: Brachybacterium sp. AOP24-D1-21; assembly: GCF_052378665.1. Taxonomy (NCBI): domain Bacteria; kingdom Bacillati; phylum Actinomycetota; class Actinomycetes; order Micrococcales; family Dermabacteraceae; genus Brachybacterium; species Brachybacterium sp. AOP24-D1-21. Next base: position 2,744,810 of record NZ_JBQSXX010000001.1, on the reverse strand, counting down.
GGGCTCGGCGATGCCTGCGGCGTCATAGAACGCCGGGTCATAGGCGGGGTGGCCGGTGGCGATGCCGTGGCGGACGCCGACCTGGTAGGTCTGCTCCGCCTCGGAATCGTTGTGGACCGTGAGGGTGACGGTCTTCGGGCCGTCCTCACCCTCGCCGAGGGAGATCGAGGGCTCATCGACGCGGGTAGCGGTGTGCACGGCGCCGACCATGTCCAGCAGGCCCGCACCCTGACGGTGGACCGGCTCGAGGTAGCCGACGTCCGGGATCAGCGACCAGGTCAGCTGATCTGCGGTGTTCATCATCGCGGTCTTCACGTCACGAGGGGTGAGCTCCGGAGAGGATTCCAGCAGCAGCGCCGCGGCGCCGGCGACATGGGGCGCCGCCATCGACGTACCGGACTTGGCGCCGTGACCGCCCTGCTCGAGCGGGACGGTCGACCAGATCGAACCGCCGGGGGCGGCGATGTCGGGCTTGAGCTGCAGCTCTGCGGTGAGGCCGTAGGAGGAGAAGTCCGAGACCAGGCCCGCGGTCGGGTTCTCGAGGGTCACGGTGCCGTCCTGCCAGGCCCAGGTGACGTCGCCGGCGGCGGCCGCCTCCTGCAGCGCCAGGCCGTCATCCTGGCTGATCATCACCACGGGGATCGTGATCGCCGGATCGCCCTCGACCGTCGGGTTCACGGCGCCGGGAGCGTTGTTGTACAGGATCACGGCGTCATATCCGGCGGCCTGGCCGGAGAAGGCCTTCTCGTAGAAGGAGCAGACCCCGCGCTCGACCAGCAGTGCCTGACCTGGACCGGAGGCCGGAACGACGGCGGAGGGGTCGCAGGCCTGACCTGCTGCGCTGCCCGGGGCTCCAGCGGAGATCAGGGCGAACTCACCGGAGGTCGGGATCGCCGCTCCGCCGGTGGCGCCGCTGTAGGCGATCTCGGCATCCGCCGCAGTCGCGTAGGGCGAGCGGAAGTGGGTGTTGTCCACCGATGCGACGGTGATCGCGTCGGCCGCGACCCCGGGGGCGCCGCTCGAGAACGTGCCTGCGACGCCCTCGTTCCCGGCGGAGATCACCATGGTGACCCCGTTATCGGTGAGCACATCGGACATCTGTGCGGTCGGGTAGTCCTGCCAGGTCACGAAGCTCGCGCCGAGGGACATGTTCACCACGTCGGCGCCGTCCTCCATCGCCTGCTCCATCGCTGCGAGGATCACCTCGGTGCTGCTGGAGCCGTCGCAGCCGAACACGCGATAGGACAGCAGGTCCACCTTGGGTGCCACGCCGAGCACCTCGCCGTCGGCGCCGATGATGCCGGCGACATGGGAGCCGTGGCCGCCGCAGTCGTCGGGGTACTCGTCGGGGGCGACGGGGACCCCGGTCTGGGAGTCGTAGTCATCTCCCACGAAGTCGTAACCGCCCACCACCCGCTCACCCGGGAAGTCCGCCGTCTGGTCGTTGGTGCCGGAGCCCCCGAAATCGGGGTGGTTGTAGTCGATGCCGGAGTCGATGACGGCGACGGTGACGCCCTCACCGGTGAGGCCGTCGACCTGCTGGACCTGGTCCACGCCGGTCATGGCGTTGCCGTAGACGTCCTTCGGTGCGGCGTCGACGGGCTCGGGCATCGAGACCTCGAGCACCGGGTAGACGGCGGTCACGCCGGCGACATCGCGCAGCTTGGCGACGTCGGCATCGTCCATGACGACGGACATGCCGTTCCAGCCGGCCACGAAGGTCTCCTCGACCTCCATCGGGATCTGGGCGGCTTCCGCACGCTCGTGGACCTGCTCCTGGGCGCGGGAGTTCGTCGAGGCGCTGCCGCCGCGGAGCGTGGGGGCGCCATCGACCTGGACGAGCCAGCGGCCTGGGATCGCGGTCTCGGCCACATCGAGCACGTCGTCGGGGGTGGGAACCTCGACGCCGAGCTCGGAAGCGGTGCCGAGGATCTCGGGAGAGCCTCCCTCGGCCAGAGCGGGCGGGGCGACCAGCAGGCCGGCCACGAGGGCCGCACCGGCGCCGGCCGCGAGCGCGCCGCGGAGTCTGAGCAGACGTGAACGGTTGAAGTGCATCGTTGCATTCCTCCGGGGATGGGATGAGCGGTGCGCTGCGCATCATCGCGCCCGGGCCCTCCGGTGCGCACCGGCGCTCAGCATTCCATCACGAACTGCCCAGCCGAGGAGGGAGAATCAGCGATTCGAAGCCGAGAACCGAAGAATTCCCGCGGAAGCTGGGGCGGCCTCGGCCGGTCAGGGCGTCGCCGTCTCGCGGACGATCTTGATCTCGTCGGACCCGGGCAGCGAGAAGTCCGTGCCCGAGAGGTGCTCGAGCGCCGCATCCACGTCGGCCTCCTCGATGTCGTCGGCGAGGACGATGCTGAGCATGCTCAGCAGACCGTCGTCGATCTGCAGCTCGGCCTGGAAGCGATGGCCCTTCTGGGTGAAGACGCCACGCACCGGCCAGGTCTGTTGGCGCGGAACCGCGCGCTCGGCGGTTTCGGGCACGGAGAGCCACACCTCTGCAGCTTCCTCGGAGGGACCGTGTGCGTTCGCCTCCGGCAGCTGGGCATGCAGTGCCGCCGCACCGGGAAGGTCCGTACCCTCCGCCGCCAGCAACAGGTCCACGAGGTCCCGGACCGGGGTGGGCAGCTCGCGCTCCTCGACGTCTTCCTCGATCTCCGTGCCGTGCTCCTCCGAGGCCCGGTACGTGTCGAGTGCGTACATCGCGACAGTTCCGGCCGCGCCGAGCGCGGCGAGCACCAGGCGAGGCCGGGAGATCCCGCGGCGGCCCATCGCATCGACGATCCGGGCATCGAGATGCTCGACAAGATCCATCAGGCCGAGCGTCGCGGCGCCGATGATCACACCGTCCAGGCCTCGCGAGAGCATCACCTCCTCCTCGCGCGTGGTGTCAGCGACGAGCAGACCGCTCACCCCTGCCGTACCGATCCGGTACGCGGCGCGCGACCATGGGCCCAGCCGTCGGGGTTCGATGAGGCTGAGCCCGCCGATGGTGGCCGCAGCGGCGGCGGAGCGGAGCAGGGAAGCCGTGGAGTTCGAGGTCATAGGCGAATCGTAGAGCGTGGAGGCTCCTCCGGTCATGGCATATACCCTCGCACCGTGGATACTCCGGCCGACGCCCGCTCCGTGACCCAGCACGGAACAGCGGAGACCCCCGATGCTGGCGGACTCTCGCGACGGCTGGTGCCCGGACTGCTCGCCCTCGCCGCGACCCTCGCCTACGGGATGCTGGGCTCCCAGCAGTTCCACCATCTCGTCGCCCGCTCGTGGGATCTGGGGATCTTCACCCAGCTCGCACGCGCTTACGGGGAGCTGCGTGCCCCGATCGTCCCCATCAAGGGGGACGAGGTGAATCTGCTGGGCGATCACTTCCATCCGCTGCTGGTGATGCTGGCCCCGGTGTGGTGGGCCTGGCCCTCCGGTGAGGCGCTGCTGTGGACGCAGGCGCTGCTGTTCGGGGTGTCCGCGATCCCGCTGACCCGCCTCGCGATCGACCGCCTGGGCCCGGGGCTCGGCTCCCTCGCCGGGGGCGCATATGTGTTCTCCTTCGGGCTGCAGTCCGCAGCATCGGTCCAGTTCCATGAGATCGCCTTCGCGGTGCCGCTGCTGGCGCTGTCGCTGACGGCGCTGCTGCGCGGCAGGGTGCTCGACGCAGTGCTGTGGGCGGCGCCGCTGGTCTTCGTCAAGGAGGATCTGGGGCTCACCGTCGCCCTGCTCGGGGTGCTGATCGCGCTGCGCCACCGCGAGCACTCGCGCGACCGCCGTGCGGGATGGGCGCTGGCCGGGTGGGGCGCGGGGTGGTTCGTGCTGTCGACCTTCGTGCTCCTGCCGCTGCTGAACACTGCCGGTCAGTACGACTACACCGACAACCTCGGCTCCCCGCTCGAGGTGTTCTGGCCGCCGGTGAAGTGGCTGACAGTGCTCATGCTGCTGCTGGTCGCGGGCCTGATCGGTGGCCGCTCACCGCTGATCGCGCTGATGCTGCCCACCCTCGCCTGGCGTTTCACCGGGACCGTCGAGTTCTACTGGGACTGGTACTGGCACTACAACGCGGTGCTGATGCCGATCGCGCTGGCCGCGATGCTGGACGCCCTCGGGGATCGACGCACAGGACGCGCGACCGCCTGGTGGCGGCGGGATGCTCCGCTCCCGGTGCGCCGGATCCGCATCACCGCGGTCGCCGCCTCCGCAGCGGTCACCCTGCTGCTCGGCCCGGCGATGCCGGTGCTCGACGTGCTGCGGCCCCAGCTGTGGGAGCCGACCTGGCGGGCGGAGCCCGCAGCGGAGGCGCTCGCGGCAGTGCCCGACGGGTCAGTGCTCGCGGTGGACATCACGCTGATGGCCCAGGCGGTCCCGGACCATGACGTGCAGTGGCTGCACGGACCCAATCAACGGGTGCCGGACTGCGTGCTCAGCGACGACTACGCCTTCTCCTGGGGCGAGGGCCCGCCGCAGGATCTGCCGAGCTGGGCACAGCAGCAGTGGGACGCGGAGTATCAGACGGAGTTCGAGGACGGCGGCTTCACCGTCGTGTGCCGGCCGTAGTGCTCTGCTGATTCAGCCCCTGCGGGTTCGTTCCCCGCTGGTTCGCTCCGTGATCGCTGGCGCCCTCGCCCTCAGCGCCGCCTGAACCGTTGCCGCCCTCAGCGCCTTCGGGATCGGGATCGGCGGAACTCTCCGGGTTCGTTGCGGTCTCTTCGCCGGTGCCAGCCCCTGGCGTGGTGGAGTCGCCTTGCCCCGGCGTCGAGGAGTCACCGTCCCCGGGAGTCGAAGAGTCACCGTCTTCAGGTGTCTCCTGCCCGGGGTCCGGGCTCCCAGACTCAGGATCGTCGCTCGGCGTCGTGGATTCCGCGGGAGGCGAGGTAGTTCCAGTCTCCGGCGCCGAGGGCGGGGTCGAGCTACCGCCGCCGGAGCCGTTGCCCGGCTTGGTGCCGCCGTCGGAGGAGCCGCCATTGCCGCCGCGGGGCGAGTCATTGCCGGTGGAGCCGTCGTCACGCCCACCCTCGGCCTCACGCCCGGGGTCATCCTCCGCAGGTTCGGTGGGTGCCGGCTGCGTCTCCTCGGGCGAGGCGCTCTCGGTCTCCGCCGGCGTGGTCTCTGCGGCGGGCTCGGTCGGCACCGGTGCGATCGGCGTGCCGGCGGGGTCCGGGGCTCCGCCGCCGTCCGAGGGGGCGGGCGTCGCGGGATCGGTCGCGACGGGGAGCTCGGCGGGGCTCTCCCCGGCGTCACCGGCGAGGGCGGCGAGCGGTCCCATCCCGGCGGCTCCGAAACCGGTCACCGTACCGACCCCGACGATGCTCGCGATCGCCAGTGCACGCAGCAGGCCCTGATGGGTCGTCAGCGGCGCGCTGCTGCGGATGCCGGTGGCGCGTCGCCTGCTCGACCCAGACCTCATCGATGCTCTCCCTGACTGTGCTGTGCTGTGCTCGGCTCAGAATACTGGCGCATGCCCTCCGATGATCTGCTGAGGGGCAGGGCTCACACCGGATCCGCCCGCTCGTGCGGCGGACGGCGACCCCGATGGGGCCGGGGATCGGAGCGGGCGCGTTCCCGCAGCAGTCGTTCACGCTCGGCGCGCGCCGACTCCAGGCGCAGCCGCCACGGAGAATAGCGTTCTGCGGCGAGCGCGATCTGCAGCCCCCGCGAGAGCGCGAGATCGGTCGCCGACGCCGGCAGCGCCGCGAGCTCGGCGGCGCGCCCCGGCAGTTGGGCCGCTGCTCCGCAGGCGCTCCAGCGCGCGGCGACCTGCAGGATCCGACTGCGGGTGTCGAGGATCGAATGCCGGGCGCCGGGGATCTCGAGCAGCTGGGCACCGGGAATGCGCTCCGCGAGCTCACGCGCGATGCACGGGGGTGAGATCAGGTCCTGGGAACCGGTGATCACGAGTGTCGGTGCGGTGATCGCCGGTGCCAGCTCATGCAGGTTCAGCTGCTCCCCGGTGAACGGGGGCACCGCCCGTGCCTGCTCCGCCTCCAGCAGGAGCGGATCCAGCGGGCCGCCATCGGCGTGATGCCCGCCGCCGAGCTCGGTGTGCAGGATCCGTGCGGTGAGGTCGTGCTCGATCACGTACGGGGTGGACTGCAGCCAGGACTGGTTCAGGACCTGGCGGACGCTGGTCCAGGTCAGATGCCCGCGCCCCACGGCCAGCAGATCCACCAGATCACGCACCGCCTCCGGCCCGCCGTGCTCGTGGACGGCGAGCACCACCGGCCCCGCCCGAGAGGCGTCGACCGTGCCCTCCTGCGCGAGCCTGCGCAGCGTGCGGGCGGTGGTACCGGTGGACGGCTCGGTGCCCTCCCAGTACAGCGCGCGCAGCGCCTCCTGGGCGATCACCTCGTCCCCCGCACCGGTCAACGGGGAGTCCAGCACCAGCGAATGCACCCGCTCCGGGTGGAAGATCGCGAGCAGCTGCGCGAGATAGGCGCCGTAGCCGCTGCCCACCACCGCCGCCCGCGGGACCCGGGCGTGGTCGAGCACCGCCACCAGGTCGCCGACCACCTCACGCAGGGACATCGCATGCGGCGGGAGGTCCTCGCCCTCCGCGTCGAGCCGCGACAGACCCACCCCGCGGTGCTCCATCATGAGCACGTCCAGGCCCCGCCCTGCGAGGCTGCGGCGCAGCACGTCATAGGGCAGCACCGAGGCCCGCGCGGGACCGTCGGGGATCAGCAGCACAGGCACCTGCGGCGCAGCGGCACCGCCCGCGGCAGTGCTGCCCGCAGCGGCACCGCCCGCGCCTGCGCTGCTCGCGGCACGGACGCGGCGCGGGACCGTGCGGGCGTAGCGCAGCGGGAACAGCCGCGGGTCCTCGGCGGAGAACTCGCGGTAGACCGTCATCAGGTCGTTGCGCAGCTGGAGCAGATCGTCCTGTGCGGCGCGGTCGAAGAACTCCGAGGGTCGAGAACGGGTGGAGCGGAGTCCGGGCAGAGCGATCACTCGCCGATCCTCCCATCGAGCAGCTCCACCAGGATGTCCAGCTGTCCGGCATGTCGCGCGGTCTCCTCGACCATATGGGCCAGCACCCAGCGCACGGTGCGCACCTCGCCGCCGCCACGCAGCTCCTCTTCCGGCTCGCGGCCGACCAGCTGGTCCCGTGACTGCGCGGTGGCGCTGCGGTAGTCCTCGCGCGCCTCCGTGAGCGAGGCCCCCACCGGGAGCGCCCACTGGCCGCCGGGGTCACGACCGTCTGACCAGCGGTAGCCGACGTCTTCGAGCGGAACCCCGCCGAGCACCTCCCGGAACCAGTAGCGCTCGATATCGGCCAGATGTCGCAGCATCCCGGTCACCGTGGTCTCCGAGCCGACCAGTCGTCGGGCGGCCTGCTCATCGTTCAGCCGTTCGGTCTTCCAGAGCATGGTGGCGCGCAGGAAGTCGAGGAACCCCTCGAGGGTCTCCCGCTCTCCGCTCAGCAGCGGCGGCTCGGGTCGCTGCTCGCCGGGTTCGTCGGCGATCTCCTGCGCCTGCGCTTCTTCTGCGGCGACGGCGTCCCGCTGCTCCGCAGCGAGCCGGTCCACGAGGTCGTCGAGCCCTTCGACCTGGTCTGCAGGGCCGGGATTCGCGGGGCCGGGGTTCGCAGGTCGGGCGTCCTCAGGATCTGATCCCGCAGGATCAGCGCCGGGCCCGTGCGGAGTTGAGGCGGGGACGTTCACGAACGATCTCCGATGGTGTTCCACAGGAAGGTGTACAGCAGCGCGTTCATCCGTGCGGCCTGCTCATTGTTGGCCGCTCCCCCGTGGCCGCCCTCGATGTTCTCCCAGTAGCGCACGTCGGCTCCCAGGGATTCCATGGCGGCGGCGAACTTCCGGGCGTGTCCGGGGTGGACGCGATCATCCCGCGTGGAGGTGAGCACGAACGTCGGCGGATACTGGGCGCCCTTGCCCTCCTGCAGCAGGTGGTAGGGGCTGAACGTGCGGATGTACTCCCAGTCCTCGGTGTCGGGATCCCCGTACTCGGCCATCCAGGAGGCGCCCGCCAGCAGGTGGCTGTACCGCTTCATGTCCAGCAGCGGGACCTGGATGATCACCGCGCCGAACAGCTCCGGGTACAGGGTGACCATGTTCCCGGTGAGCAGCCCGCCGTTGGAGCCGCCGCGCACCGCGAGGTGGGCGCGGTCGGTGACGCCGCGCTCGATCAGGTCCTTCGCCACCGAGGAGAAGTCCTCATAGGCACGGTGTCGGTTCTCCTTGAGCGCGGCCTGGTGCCAGCGGGGGCCGTACTCTCCGCCGCCACGGATGTTGGCCAGCACGTAGGTGCCGCCGCGCTCGAGCCAGGTCTTACCGATCGCCCCGAGATAGGAGGGCGTCAAGGAGATCTCGAAACCGCCGTAGCCGTAGAGCAGGGTGGGTCGGGGCTCGTCGGAGCCCTCGGCGTCCGTCTCCCCGATCCGGGTGATCTCGAAGTACGGGATGCGGGTGCCATCGTCGCTGGTCGCGAAGTGCTGGCTGACGTCCAGGCCCTCCGACTCGAAGCGGGCCGGGGCGGACTTGATGACCGCGAGCTCGCCCGGCTCGCCGCCGCCCGCGACGTCGGCGAGGTCCCCGAGCTGGAGGGTGGTGGGCTCGATGAAGTCGGTGACCGTCACCCAGACCTCGTCGCTGACGTCGGCGTCCACCGCGGAGACCCCGATGGAGCCGCGCAGCTCCGGGTAGAGGTCCTGACGCACCCAGGCGCCGTGCTCGTCGCGGGTGTGCACCTCGAGCCGGTGCACGACGTCTTCGAGGATCGACAGCACCACGGTGGTGCGGGTGATGGTCATGTCCGCGAGCGAAGTGGTCTCGGTGGGCTCGAACAGCATCTGCAGCTCGGGCTCGCCCGCCTGGAAGGCCGCGAAGTCGCCGACCACCAGGGAGCCGGCCGGGTACACCGACTCACCGATCTCCCAGTCGCTGCGGGGGCTGAAGATGCCCAGATCCCGGTGCGCGCTGGCCTCGAGGTCTGCGGGGACCTCGACCGTGGTCAGCGCCGGTGGCTGCTGCGAGCGGTCGACCACGTGGATCGTGTTGTTGTAGAAGGCGTGCGCCTCGATCACCCAGTCCCGCTCCCAGTCAGGGGTCGAGTCATGGGCGGCGAAGATCGCCATATCGGTGTCGGCGACCTCGTGCACCAGCTGAGCCTCATCCAGCGGGGTGCCTCGGTGCCAGATCCGGGCCTGGCGCGCATAGCCGGAGCTGGTCATGGTGCCGTCGCCGAAATCGGTCGAGACCCAGACGGTGTCGGCGTCGATCCAGCTCAGCGATCCCTTCGCCTCCGGACGCTCGAAGCCGCCCTCGGCTGCGGTCACGAAGGAGAGGGTCTCGAGATCGAACTCTCGGGTGACATCCGCATCCGAGCCTCCGTGGGAGAGATCGACCAGGGCATGGCGGTAGGGCTGCCCCTCCTGCGGGCGCAGCAGGCTCGCGCCGTGCCACACCCAGTCCTCCCCCTCGGCCTCGTTGAGCGCATCGACGTCCAGCAGCACCTCCCACTCGGGCTCCTCGGTGCGGTAGGACTCCAGGGTGGTGCGCCGCCAGAGCCCGCGCTCATGCTCGGCATCGGTCCAGAAGTTGTAGAGGAAGTCGCCGCGCTTGGTGACGCCCGGGATGCGGTCCTTGGCATCGAGGATCTCTCGGATCTCCTCCTGCAGCGTCGTGGCCAGCGGGTCACCCGAGGGATCATGGGGATCGCCGACGCCGTCCAGCTCCGACTCCGCCGCTGCGTTGCGCTCGCGCACCCACGCGAGCGCCTCGTCCCCAGTGACCTCCTCGAGCCACTGATGCGGATCCGCGCTGCCATCGGGGGCGGGCAGCTGGGGACCCGGGGCGGGGCGAGCGGCAGAGTCCGTCATCACGTCGGGGTCGGTCATCGCGGCGGGGTCGGTCATCGGTTCTCCTGGTCGAAGTCGGCGGGATCAGTGATGTCGGTGACGTCAGGTGACGTCGGTGACGTCGGTGAAGTCGGTGAGTGTGGTCTTCCAGGTGGTCTTCCAGACCTCCCGGGCATCAGCGGTCTCGAGGCCCTTGTGCTCGATACCGAGGGTGCTGCGCTCCTCGTCCTTGGCGGTGATGTTCACGGAGAGCCGGCTTCCGTCGCTCACGGCAGCACGCCAATAGCGCCACTTCGGGGTATCGCTGAGGCTGGGCTGCTCGAGCCCCAGCTCCTCGCGACGCGCAGCCGACATGAAGGCATCCCACCGCGAGCGCACGGCATCGGGATCTCCGGGAAGGGTGCGGGAGGCGGACGCGGCGAAATCGCCCGCGCAGCCCTGGCCCACCACACGACGGCCGATGATCTGTTCATAGGCGACGGTCACGCCCTGTGCCCACCACTCGCTGATCTCCCACCGCTGCGGCAGCAGGCGGGCAATCGCTGTGTGGTCGAGTTCGCGGCCTCCGGCGTCGTCGATCCGCTGCACCCAGGCCGCCAGCGACGTCCCGGTGCCGGACTCGATCCGCGGGGCATGGGGATGCTCCTGCGGCGGGGTCTCGGTGCTCATGGGGCCACCTTACGGGGGCGCAGGTGGCTCCGCTCACGTCCCGCTGGCATCGGTGCCGCTCATGGAACACTGACGCCATGCGTCGTCGTCACCTCCTGGCTCTCACCCCCGCGGCGGCCCTCGCCGCCTGCACTGCCGAGGGACCCGACCAGGACCCGGGAGCCGACGGGCCCGGCGGCTCCAGCGACGGAGGCGGCGCCGAGGGACCGCCATCGCAGACGGCCAGCACAGCGGCGACCAGCACAGCCCCCGCCACCACGGAGCCCCCCACCGTTGCTGAGCTGCTGCTGGAGACGCTCTCCCCTCGCGAGCTCGCCGGGCAGCTGGTGCTGGTGGGGATCCCTGCCGGCTCCGAGATCCCCGAGCAGGTGCTGACCGAGCATCACGCGGGCGGGATCTTCCTGCTCCAGGTCTGGGAGAGCGCCGAGGCCGTGGACCGCACGGTCACCGCCGCGCGCGAGCTCTCCCGTCCCGATCTCCCGGCGCTGATCGCCGTCGACCAGGAGGGCGGGCAGGTCAGGATGCTGCGTGGCGATGCCGCCCGGAAGACCCCGTCGGCCGAGAAGCTCGGCGCGCAGGGAATCGACGCCGTGACAGAGGCGTACACGAGCATCGGTGAGGATCTCGCCGCCCGCGGCATCCAGGTCGCGCTCGCGCCGGTCGCTGACGTGGTGGATCCCGCCCTGGGCGATGCCAACGAGCCCGTCGGCGGGCTGGACCGAGGCTTCGGCACCGAGCCGAACGCGGTGGGCGCGTGCGTGGCGGCCGCGACCACAGCTCTTGCCGCCCAGGGCATCGCCGCGACCCTCAAGCACTTCCCGGGCCTGGGACGCGTGGAGCAGAACACGGATTTCTCCGCCGAGGGGATCGAGGACGAGGTCACCGGGCCCGAGGATCCGTTCCTGGAGTCCTTCCGCGCCGGGATCGAGGCCGGCGCGCAGCTGGTGATGATGTCCTCGGCGATCTATCCGCAGCTCGAGGCCGGAGTCCCGGCGATGTTCTCCGCCGCGGCGATCCAGGATCTGCTGCGCGACGGACTCGGGTTCGAGGGGCTGGTGGTGACCGACGACATCGGCGCGGCGAAGGCCGTCGCCTCCGTCCCCGTCGCCGAGCGCGCCACCCGCCTGCTGGAGGCGGGAGGCGACGCCGTGCTGACGGCCGATGCCTCGCTCACCGGAGAGCTGGTCGATGCGATCGAAGGCTGGGCCGCGCAGAGCCCGGAGCAGGAGCAGCGGGTGCGGGAGTCCGCGGGCCGGATGCTCGCGCTCAAGGAGCAGCTGGGGCTGCTCCAGGGATAGCCCGCCCCCGCGAGTTCCTCCTCCGCGCCGGGAGGTCAGTCCCTGTCGAGGGTGATGAGGTGGTTCACCGGGCTGAAGCCTCCCTCATGGCGGGAGATCTGCCAGCCCTGGGCGTTCTCCGTCGCGCTCGCGACGAACTCGCGGGCGGAGGCGACGATGGTCACCATGTCATCATCGGTGCCCGCTTCGCCGATCTCCCCCAGCTCCCCCGCCCGGTCGAACTCTGCGATCCGGGCGAGCTGCGCCGCGATCGCGGCGGACAAGGTCGATCCGGCACCGCGGACTCGCCGGTCCGGCAGCCGCCGGGCCCGCAGCAGATCGGTGCCGCCCTGATGAACCAGCACGTCCACCACATCCTCGCCCTCCAGCCGGCCCCCGGTGATCAGCACCGCGCCCGGCCCCAGCGCCTGCAGCGCGAGCGCCTGCTCGCGGATCTCGTCGATCGAGGTCGCCAGCGGACGGCCCAGCAGCTGGGCGGCCTCGGCCATGTTCGGGGTGAGCACATCCGCCAGCGGCAGCAGCTCCGTCGCGAGCGCGCTCGCCCCCTCCGCGGAGATCAGCGCGGTGCCGTCGGCGCTGACCATCACCGGGTCCAGCACGATCCGTCCCAGCCTTCCGCGATGGGCGCGGAGCGCGGCGGCCACCGCCTGGACCGCTGCGGCGCTGCCCAGAGCACCGATCTTGGTGGCGTCGAGCCGGAGGTCGCCCGCGACCGCGTCGATCTGGCGGCGCACCACGTCGCCGGGCAGCGGATGGGTGCTCTGCACGCCGTTGGTCGTGACGACGGTGATCATGCTGACCGCGCTCGCCCCGTAGGTGCCCAGCGCCGTGAAAGTCTTGAGATCCGCCTGGATGCCGGCGGCACCGTGGGTCTCCGAGTCGGCGATGGTCAGGATGAGGGGCGGGCGCATGCGGACTCCATCTCTCGGGGAACCCGGCTCCGGAGGGGCACGGGACGGGCGAGCCCCGGGCTGCGGGCCTGTCCGTGAGCGGAGAGTACCAATCACGGCTGGCATCTCTATCCTGGGAGCGATCCCGCGGGGCCCCGCGTGCGAGAATCACCCGGGGCGGGCACGCCGAAGGCGCCCGCGGGGAACGCGAACGGAACTCCGCACAGCGGCGATGGGGAGACAGCGGAGGTGGGGATGGGCACGGAGTCAGGCGGCGAGCAGCAGCCGGAGGAGTCCTCGCTGCCCGATTTCTCCGCGCAGTCCTCGGACGGGCTGCCCGATTTCGATTCCTCGCAGGGACCGGTGACCCTCGGCGCGCCGAGCGATCGTGCCCTGCGCCGCAGCCGCACCACGATGCTGGCCGTCATCGGCTCCGCGGTTGTGGTGCTCGCAGTGGTCGCGCTGGTCCTCTCGCAGACCGTCTTCCGCTCGGTGCTGGCGGACCCCGACCCCACCGCCTATCAGACCGGCGAACGCTCGGCCAAGGGGCAGTCGGAGTACGTGCCGGATCCCCAGGACCCGGACATCGCCCCGCCCCCGCCGATCTTCACCCAGGCGCCGACCACCGAGTGCACGGTGCCGCTGAACGCCGATTCCCCGCCCGCCGAACCCGGGAAGGTGCGCGGCGGCGGGCTGGAGTACACGAATCCTCCGGGCTGGGGAGACGGCTCGGTGGTCAGCTCGCTGCCCTATCTCACCGAGGTCGGTGCCGATTCCCGCCAGGTGGAGGGCGGCTGGTTCAGCGTGCTGAACCTCGGCCGGGTCTCCTTCCCCGAGGACGAGGGCGGATATCCCGGCCTCGAGCCCGCTGCGGTCGCGATCTTCCAGTGCTACGCCACCACCTCGGGGGTGCTCTCCCACTTCGGTGAGCATCCCGAGGTCACCGACTACCGCTCCGAAGTCATGAGCGTGGACGGCACCGCCGCGTGGATCGTCCAGGCGACCTACCACTTCGAGGATCCCAGCGTGCTCGAGTCCTCGAGCGCCTCGGTCGTCACCTCGATCGTCGTGGAGACCCCGAACGGCCCCAGCGCCCTGACCGGCGATGTCGCCGCCGATCAGCCTGAACACGCCCAGAACCTCGAGGACATCATCGCGAGCCTCGCCGTCGTCGAATGATGACCCGTCCCGAACACCGCACGTCGAGAGATCATCGCCCGTCGAAGGAGCCGCAGTGCACACCGGACCCCAGTACACCTCCACCCAGCAGCAGGCCGGTGGGAACGGTGGGCGCGGCGCCGCCCTGCTGATCGGCGGGATCGCCTTCGCCGTGGTCTTCCTGCTCATCGTGGGCGCGACCGTGGGCTACCTGGTGCTGCGCCCCGCAGGGGGCGGCGGAGGGTCGACGGTGACCTCCTCGTCCGCGAGCACGTCGGTCGCTCCGGAGACCCCGTCCACCTCGGAGACGCCCTCGCCCACCCCGACCGACGTCGAGGCGGAACGCTGCTGGACCCCGGAGCGGTCCGAGCGGACCTCCACCAACCCCTCCGGCAAGCTGCGCGGAGGCGGGCTGCAGTTCATCCCGCCGACGCTCTACGCCGAGCGCGGCGGCCCGCGGGGCATCGCCTACGCCAATGACCTGCAGGGCGCTCAGGCCCAGGTCACGGAAGACTGGACCTCCACCATGGTGGTCGGCGCGATCGAGTGGCAGCCCGGCATCGAGTACCCCGGGGCCGAGGTCGCCTCACAGACCATCGTGAGCTGCTACTTCTCCTCGGACATCTGGGGCGGCACCAGTGGCCGCTCACTGGATGACGAGATCACCGAACCGGTCACGATCGCCGGACTGCCCGGCTACCGCACGACCGCGACCGTGAACTTCGCCGTCTCGGACATCGACGAGGTGACCGCCACCGAACTGGTGGTGGTGGTGCTCGAGACCGACCAGGGCCCGAGCCTGTTCATGACCGAGACCAACACCGGGACTGCCGAGCACATGGAAGCCGCGGACCAGGCCTACGAGTCGCTCACCGGAATCTCCTGAGTCCAGCTCAGACCACCGAGGACTCAGACCACCGAGGACGCGAGCCGGCAGAGGTTGTCGACCACCTGCATCGCTCGAGGACGCTGTCGCCATTCCTCGAGGGTGAGCTGTCGGCTGCGCGAGCGATAGGTCGCCTCCACCTCACGCATCTTCACCATGAAGTCGGTGCCCCCGACCATCAGCGAGCACTCCATCTGCAGCAGGAACGAGCGCATGTCCATGTTCGAGGAGCCGATCACCGTCACCGAGTCGTCGATGGTGACGTGCTTGGCGTGCAGGATGGTCGGGACGCGGTAGAGCCAGATCGTGACCCCGGCCTCGAGCAGCATCGAGTAGTACGAGCGCTGGGCATGGAAGACCAGGAACTGGTCCCCGATCTCGGAGACGAACAGCTCGACCTCCACCCCGCGCCGGGCGGCGGTGACGAGCGCCGCGAGCATCGACTCGTCGGGCACGAAGTAGGGCGAGACCGCGACGATCCGGCGGGAGGCGGAGTAGAACAGCTGGTTGAACAGCGCCAGATTGTTCTCCGCGACGAAGCCGGGCCCGCTGGGCACCAGCTGGCACTCGTAGCTGCCCGAGGTGTCCGGGGAGGGACGCACCACCGTCTCCTCCGGCAGCATCTGCTCGGACTCGTAGAACCAGTCGGTGGCGAACAGCAGGTTCAGCTCCGAGACGATCGGGCCGCGGAACCGGACCATCGTCTCCTGCCAGTGGAGCCCGCGGCGGATGTTGGAGCGCTTGTCGTAGTGGGCGGCGATCAGGTTCTGGCTGCCCATCCAGCCGACCTCGCCGTCGACGATCACCATCTTGCGGTGGTTGCGGAGGTCAGGCCGCTGGAAGGCACCGTCCCGGAACGGCTGGATCGGGTTCATCGGGAAGTGCTCGATGCCGTGGGCGTCGAGCATGCGGCGCATCGCCCGATACTGCGACCCGTGGCTGAGCGCACCCCAGTGGTCGTAGAGCACCCGGACCGGGACGCCCGCGTCGGCGCGCTCTCCGAGGGCCGCGAAGAAGTCCTCGGTGATCTCGTCCAGCCCCATGATGTAGAAGAGCACGTGCACGCTCTCGCGTGCGGAGCGCACGTCAGCTGCCATCCGCGCGATCGAGGTGTCGTAGTCGATCTCGAGATCCGCGGAGTTCCGGCCCGTGAGCGGGAAGGCGCCGAGCTCACGGTTCAGCCGCACCGCAGCCTGCAGCCAGCTGGGCACGTCCTCATCGAGCTCGCTGTCGGGGATATTCTGCGCCCGCACCCGCATCAGGCGGTTGACGGCCCGCTGCTTCTCGCGCCTGCGGCGCGGCAGCTGTGCGTTCCCCAGCATCAGGTACAGGGGGAAGCCGATCAGCGGGATCACCATGATCGCGAGCAGCCAGGCGATCGCCGAACCCGGCCGACGGTTGCGGGGCACCACGATCAGGCTCACCAGACGCAGCACGATGTCGAGCGCCCAGTAGACGTACGTGAACACCAGGACCCCGTGGTCGAGCAGCCATTGCCACACGTCGGTCACCCTCAGCTCCTCTGGTCGGAAACGGGAACGGCGGGCCCCAGAGGGACCCGCCGTTCAGGATACGGGGACGCAGTCGCCGCCCGAGGTGATGCTGATCAGTCGTTGCCGCGCAGGATCATCAGGATCCGCAGGATCTCGACGTACAGCCACACCATGGTGACCGTGACGCCGAAGGCGAGGCGCCAGGCGTACTTGCGCGGCACGCCTGCCTCGGCCGCGTGCTGGACGCCCTCGAAGTCCATCACCAGCGAGTACGAGGCCAGCACCACGGCGATGCCGCCGATGGCCAGGCCCAGCATGCCGTCGCGCAGGCTCTGGCCCATCAGCAGCATCGCGCCGATGTTGACCAGGCCGAACAGCATGTAGGCGATCATCGCGACCATGAAGATCTTGTTCAGGCGCGGGGAGGTGCGCAGCACGCCCATCCGGAACAGGACCAGCACGGTGCCGGCGACGGCGAGGGTGCCCACCACGGCCTGCAGCGCGATGCCGGGGTAGAAGTACTCCATGGTGCCGCTGAGGCCGCCGAGGAACAGGCCCTCGAATCCGGCGTAGAGCACCACCAGGATCGGCGAGGGCTGCTTCTTGAAGATGTTGATCAGCGCCGTGATCAGCCCGCCGACCACGCCGATCAGGGTCGCGGCGCCAGCGATCGCCAGGCCCGCCTGGGCTCCGGCCTCGCCAGCCATGAAGGCCAGCGCGTAGGGCAGCATCGCGACCGCGAAGCCGACCACGATGACGATGCCGAGGGTCGCGGTGATGGCGTTCAGCGCATCCCGCATCGTCATCCGGCCGGTGTCGTGACCGGTCGCGGAGGGACGGGCGTACATCGCCTCGAGCTGCTCCGCACCCGGCTGGGCCGTCGCGCTCTGGCCGTAGCCCTGCTGGGCGAAGCCCGAGGACCACTGGGTGTTCTGGGCGGGTGCGGCCTGTGCCGAGTTGCCGAAGCGCGGGGCGTTGTAGTTCGCACCGTTCTGAACGGCCTGGTCGCGGCCGAACACGATGTTGTGGCGTGCCATGGGGCTCCTCACGTGGGATCAGGTGGGTCGACGACCGACGCCAGGAGTGCGCTTCGTCGGACCGATTCCGCCATGGTACGGCGGAAACCCGAGATCTCGCTGTGTGCATGCTCTGCTCAGAGCGAAGGGCCGCATGCCGGGCCAGGCCCTCAGACCGAGCTGATGACCTCGCGGAAGCGGCGCAGCCGTGTGTCCTCGCTCGAGAAGAACTCCTCGGGTGTGCCGTCCTGCAGGACCTTCCCGTCCTCGAGGAACAGCACCCTGTTCGCGACCTGCTTCGCGAAGGCGAGGGAATGGGTGACGACCACGAGCGTGCGCTGCTCGGCGGCGAGTTCAGCGAGCACCGCGACCACCTCGGCGGCGAGCTCCGGATCCAGCGCGGAGGTCGGTTCGTCGAACAGCAGGAAATCGGGGTCCATGGCAAGGGCCCGGGCGATCGCGACCCGCTGCTGCTGCCCGCCGGAGAGGCGGTCGGGATAGGAGTGGGCCTTGTCGGCGAGCCCCACCTTCTCCAGCAGCTCCCTTCCCCGCTGGTCCGCCGCCTGCCGGGTCTGGCCGCGGTTCTCGCGCGGGGCGAGAGTGACGTTGCCGAGCGCGGTGAGATGAGGGAAGAGATTGAACTGCTGGAACACCATTGTCGAGCGGGAGCGGATCTCCCGCACCCGGGTGGCGGTCAGCCTCCCGCCGACCTCGATCGGCCCCTCCCCCAGGTCGATCGTGCCGCCGTCGGGCTTCTCGAGCAGATTCAGGCAGCGCAGCAGGGTGGATTTGCCGGACCCGGAGGGGCCCAGCAGCACCGAGGTGGTGCCGCGCTCGACGTCCAGGGAGACATCGTCGAGGGCGACCAGCTCACCGAAGGTCTTGCGCAGGCCACGCACCCGCAGCGGATCATCAGCGGACATGGGCGGACACCTTCTTCTCCAACTGGTTCTGGCCGAGGCTGAGCAGGGAGACCAGCGCCAGATAGATCAGCGCGACCTCGGTGTACATGATGAGGGGCTCATAGGTGGCGGCCGCGATCTGCCGACCCACCTGGAAGACATCGATGAGGGTGATCGCGAAGACCAGGCTGGTCCCCTTGACCAGATCGATGAAGTCATTGGCCAGCGGCGGCAGCACGATCCGCATGGCCTGCGGGGCGACCACCTTGCGGAAGGTGGCCGCGCGCGAGAGATTCAGCGACTGAGCGGCCTCGAACTGTCCGCGCGGGATCGAGAGGATCGAGGCGCGGACCGCCTCGGAGGCGTAGGCCCCGGTGTTCAGGGCCAGCGTGATCACCGCCGCTGGGAACGCAGCCAGCTCGATGCCCACGCTGGGCAGGCCAAAGTAGACGATGAACAGCTGCACCACCAGCGGTGTCCCACGGAACACCTGCACATAGATCCAGGCCGCCGCCTTCAGAGGCGCCGGCGCATACAGCCGCGTCAGGGCCACCACCACCGCGATCACCAGCGCGATCGCGAAGGACAGCAGCGACAGCGGGACCGTCATCTCGATCATCGCGGTCAGCAGCCGTGGGAGCGACTCGATCCAGAGCTCGAGGAAGCGGGGCATCGGGTGTCTCAGCCCTCAGGGGTGATGTCCTGGCCCACCCATTCCTCGTAGATGGCGCTCAGGGAGCCATCGGATTTCATCCCGTCCAGGATCTCGTCCACCGCGCCGAGCAGGGCATCCTGGCCCTTCTGCATGATCGCGCCGACCGTGACGTCGGTGGGCAGCTCGGCGTCCAGCAGGCGGAAGGCGGCATCGGGATGCTCCTCCTGGTACGTCTGGAAGGAGATGATGTCGTTGGCGGTCGCGTCGGCCCGCCCCTGGATCACCAGCTCTATGGCTTCGGCGAAGCCCTGCACCGGGACGATCTCGGCACCGAGGGCCTCCATCTGCTGCGCCCAGTTGCTGGTCGCAGTCTGCGCGGAACGCTTGCCCTCGAGCTCCTCGACGGTCTGGACCTCGGAACCCTCCGGCACGGCGATACGGCCGATCGAGCGGGCGTAGGGTTCGGTGAAGGCGTACTTCTCCTCCCGCTCCGGGGTGATGCCGACGTTGTTGACAACCAGGTCGTAGCGGTCCACGTCGAGGCCGGCGATGAGCGAGTCCCACTCGGTCTCGATGTACTCCGGCGTGACCCCCAGCCCTTCGGCGATCGCGTCGGCGATCTCCTTCTCGAAGCCGACCAGCTCACCGGTCTCGTCATGGAAGGCGTAGGGGCGGTAGGTGCCCTCGAGACCGATCCGGATGGTCCCGTTCTCCTGGACGCGGGCCAGGATGTCCTCGTCCCCTCCGCCGGAGCCGCCCTCGGAGCTGCAGGCGGCCAGGACAGCGGCGATGGAGCCCCCGCCGAGCGCGAGAGCGAGGCGGCGAGTGGGGCGAGGGGCGATGCTCATGGTGGGGTCCTCTGTGGTGTCCGGAAGGGTGGGGACGCGGTGTGCCGCAGGCTCAGCGTGCGGCGACGGCCAGTGCCTGGTCAAGGTCGTCGAGCAGGTCATGGATGTCCTCGATGCCGACGCTCAGGCGCAGCATCTCGGGCGTGATCCCGGCATTCGTCCGGGCCTGGTCGGTCATCGCCTCGTGGGTCATGGTGGCGGGGCGGCATATCAGGGACTCGACCCCGCCGAGGCTCACCGCGAAGGCGGGATAGCGCAGCGCTTCGAGGAAGGCGATGCGGTCCAGGCCCTCCGCGAGCTCGAACGAGAGCACCGCGCCGACGCCGCTCGCCTGGGAGGCATGGATCCGAGCCTCCTCCTCGCTGTGCGAGCCGGGGAACCAGACCCGGGCCACGTCTTCGCGGGAGCTCAGGTGGGCCACGATCGCCTCGGCGTTGGCCTGCTGACGCTCGAGCCGCAGGGGCAGGGTCTTGATCGACTGGATCAGCCGGAAGGAGTCCTGCGGGGCGAGCACCCCGCCCTGTGCCTTCTGGGCGAGGGCGACGGCCTGGGCGAGCTGGTCGTCGTTCGTGGTGATCGTGCCCGCGAGCAGGTCGGAGTGGCCGGCGAGGTACTTGGTGGCGGACTGCACGACCACATCGGCGCCGAGCTCGAGCGGCTTCTGCAGCACCGGGGTCATGAAGGTGTTGTCCACGATCACCAGGGCGCCGTGGCGGTGCGCGAGCTCGGAGATCCGGCGCAGATCGGTGATCCGGAGGGTCGGATTGGCCGGGGTCTCGATGAAGACGGCTCGGGTGGTGGGGGTGAAGTCCTCGTCGGTGAGCGCTGCGAGGTCATCGACGAAGCGTCCGGTGACCCCACGGCCGGGGAGCACCAGATCCACGAAGCGATAGGTGCCGCCGTAGACGCTCGCCGGCAGCAGGACCTCATCGCCGACGACCAGGGTCGACAGCGCGGCCGCGGTGGCGGCCATCCCGGAGGCGAAGGCGAAGCCGTGCTCCGCTCCTTCGAGCGCGGCCAGCACGGTCTCGAGCTGCGCCCGGGTCGGGTTCGCACCGCGCTGATAGGCGAACTCGCCCTCCTCGGTCGCCCGGTCGAGCTCGAACGTCGAGGAGAGGTGCACCGGCGGGACCACGGCCCCGTGCTCGAAATCCCTCAGGGTATGCACGGCGGTGGTCTGGATGTGCACTGCGGCTCCTCGCTCCTCGATTCGGCGGCTCCCAGTCACAGTAGGTCAGCATCACGCCAGTCAGGAGAGTTGCGTGAACGGATGTGACGCATAAGCCGGCTGGCCCATAACCCAAAGGGGCGCTAATGCAGCAGCGCGGTGGGGCCCGGCCGTCGAGACCCGTCCGGTCCGGGACTTCGGCTTCCGCTCAGGAGCCGACGCTCACCGGGATCGCGTCCGTGACCGCGGGCACAGGCTCGACACGCTCCGGGGAGATGGCCGGGATCGACCCGGTGTAGGTGCTCTCGTGCTCGCGCAGCACCGCAAGGGTGTGCCGTGCTCGCAGGCGGAGCCCCAGCAGGGTCCCGGCGACCAGTGCGAAGCCCAGGCTCGCGAGGACGATCGCGACGAGCATCGGGGCGCGATAGCCGAAGCCCGCGGCGATCACCGCTCCGCCGAGGACCGCGCCGAGCGCGTTGGCGACGTTGAACGCGGCCTGATTCAGGGAAGCGCCGAGCACCTCGGAGCGGTGCGCCACGCGGATCAGCCAGGTCTGCAGCGCCGGGCTCAGGGCGGAGCTCGCGACGTTGACGGCGAAGAAGCCCAGCAGCAGCCCGACCAGGGAGTCCTGCGAGCCGAGGAAGAGCCCCACCAGGGCGGCGATGTACAGCGGGAAACCGATCAGCAGGGTGCCGTTCAGCGAACGATCCGTCGCGGCGCCGCCGGCGATGTTGCCGAGGGTCATCCCCAGGCCCGCTGCGGCGAGCACCCATGGCACCAGCGCGACAGAGGCGCCGGAGACCTGGGTGGCGATGTCGGCGACGTAGCTGAAGACGGCGAAGCCGCCCGCGAAACCGACCGCTGCGATGGCCATGACGATCCACAGCTGCAGACGGCGCAGCGCGACGATCTCGTCGACCATCCGCCGCCCCGCGACCGGCGCCTGGTGCGGGACCGCCCAGCGCAGGGCGAGCACGGTGAGCACGAAGATCACGGCGATCACCAGGTAGACGACGCGCCACCCGGCGACCTGGCCGAGCGCGGTCATCAGGGGCACGCCGACGAGGTTGGCGACGGTCAGGCCCGAGAGCGCGACGGCCACACCCTTGCCCTGGCTGCCCGGCCCCATCAGCGAGGCGGCCAGCAGCGAGGCCACCCCGAAGTAGGCGCCGTGCGGGAGGCCGGCGAGGAAGCGGGCGACCACGGTGAGCTCGAAGGTCGGCATCAGCGCGGAGAGCACGGTGCCCGCGACGAGGGCGACGGCCAGGGCGGTGATCATGGTGGTGCGGCTCCAGCGCACGGAGAGCAGTGCCAGCACCGGCGCGCCGACGACCACGCCGAGCGCGTAGGAGGTGATCAGGAGCCCGGCCCGGGCGATGCCCGCATCGGGATCGTCCGCCATCTGTGCGGGCAGCAGGCCGTCGGCGATGCCGGGCAGCAGGCCCATCGTCGCGAACTCGGAGGCGCCGATGCCCACGCCGCCGAGGGCAAGAGCGAACAGGGCCAGGGCACGGCGCCGTGGGGTGATCTCGTGCGGGGCGGGAGTGGTCGCGGGATCGGGCGCCGGGGTGGGCCGAAGATCGGTGGAGAGGGTCATGGGAGTTCCTCGACTATCGGTAGAGCAGATGCAGAAGGGCGTCATCGACCGAACGGACACAATAAGCCAACGCTGTTGCGTTAGGTCAAGGGGGTGGCTCGGCGGATCCTCGTCACACGGCCGCCATGCGAGGATGGGCATCGTGAGGACGACCGGACCGCTGGACCGCGTGGCAGGCGCACATGACGCCGCCGTGCTCGCCGTCGCCCGTCGCGGCGAACCCGTGGCCCGCACCGGTCTCGCCGACGCCCTGCAGGTCACGCCGCAGGCGATCTCCAAGATCCTGGCCCGCCTGATGGACCGCGGGCTGATGGCGGAGAGCGGATCCGTCTCCTCCGGCCCTGGCAAGCCCACCACGCTGTACCGGATCGTCCCCGAATCGCGGCGTGCGATCGGACTGCATCTGACGCGCTCACGGATGCACGGGGTGGTGGCGGACCTCACCGGACAGATCCTGGAGCGGCGGGAGGCCGTGATCGACGCGGAGCGGCCCGTCTCGGAGTTGATCGCCAGCCTCGCCGGGCAGGCGCGGGAGCTCGCGCGGCACGGGCCCGGCGAGCTGCTGGGCGTCGGCGTCGGGATGCCGGGGCCGGTGGACCCGGTCGAAGGCGTCTACCGCGGCTCCTCCTCCCCCACCGATGCCTGGCGGGGGGCGGGGATCCGCGATCTCCTGCTCGCCGAGCTCTCGGTCCCGGTGCTCCTGGACCACGATTCCCGCGCCGCGCTGGTGGGCGAGAGCTGGTCGCAGCCCGGCCTGCTCGACAATGCGGTGCTGGTGCTCGCCGAGGAGGGGCTCGGGGCGAGCCTGCGCCTGGACGGGGTGATGGTGCGTGGAGCCCACTCCCGCGCCGGGGAGGCCGGCCACATGGTGGTGCGGATGGGCGGGGAGCAGTGCCCCTGCGGGCGGCGCGGCTGCGCCGAGGCTGAGTACCTCGCCGCACTGTCCCGTGGGGAGCAGCAGCGCGCCGCGGATGTGCTCGCGACGGTGGTGCTGAACCTGGTGCGCCTGGTGGACGTGGACCGGGTGGTGCTCGGCGGTCGCTCTGTCTATGCGCACCATCAGGTGACGATGGACGCGATCCGGCGTGCCCTGGAGGACGGGCTGCGCGCCGGGGCGCGCGTGCATGTCGAGGTGCTGCTCTCCACCCGCGGGGTGGACCTCATCGCGGCCGGCGCCGCCTGTGAGGTGCTAGAGCACGAGTACGGGCTGCCCGCGCCGCTGGTCGGGCCCGACCTGTCCTGAGCCCTCAGCCGTCGATCGTGGCGTGCTCCCGCCGGGAGAGCTCGATCCCGGCCTGCTCGAGCTGGGCGAGCCGGCGCCGGGAGCGCAGGCGCAGCAGCGCGAGGGTCGCCAGCAGCATCAGGAAGCCCGTCGAGGCGAGGAGCGTGCCCACGAGCGTCGGGGCGGCGAGACCGAAGCCGGCCGCGATCACCGCACCGCCCAGCAGCGCCCCGACCGCGTTGGACACGTTGAACGCCCCGTGGTGCAGGGCGGCGCCCAGCATCTCCGAGCGGCCCGCGATCCGCATCAGCCAGGTCTGCATGGCCGGGCTGAGGGCGGAGTGCGCGAAGTTCACCAGGGTGAAGGTGAGAGTCAGTCCCACCGGATCGGTGACCGTCACGATCATCACTGCCATGCCCGCGATGTAGAGCGGGAAGCCGAGCAGCAGGGTGCCGTTCAAGGAGCGATCCGCGGCGATCCCGCCCAGGACGTTGCCGACCGTCGCACCGAGGCCCGCCGCGGCGAGCAGCCACGGGATGTATCCCGCGCCGAGCCCGGCGACCTGCTGGCCGATATCCGCGATGTAGCTGTACACGGCGAAGGAGCCGGCGAAGCCGACGGCGGCGATCAGCATCACGACCCAGAGCTGGAGGCGGCGGAAAGCCCTCAGCTCATCGACGATCCGGCGGCCCCGGGGGACGCCCTGAGCCGGGACGGTCAGGCGCAGCAGCACCGCGGTCACCACGAACACCGCGGCGATCACCAGGAACGACACGCGCCAGCCCTGCGCCTGGCCGAGGGCGGTCAGCAGCGGCACCCCGGCGAGGTTCGCGACCGTCAGCCCGGACAGGGCCAGGGCCGCGCCCTTGCCCTGGCTGCCCGGCCCCATCAGGGAGCTGGCCAGCAGCGCCGCGACCCCCAGGTAGGCGCCATGGGGCAGGCCGGCCAGGAAGCGGGCGGCGAGGGTCAGCCCGAAGCTCGGCATCAGGGCGGACAGCGCGGTGCTCACGACCAGCGCGACCGCGAGGATCAGGATGATGCGGGTGCGGCTCATGCGCACGGCGAGCAGGGACAGCGCCGGGGCGCCGATCACGACCCCGATCGCGTAGGCGCTGATCAACCAGCCGGCCCGGGCGATGCCCTGGTCCGGCTGGGTGGCCATCAGGTCGGGCAGCAGAGACTGGGCGATCTGGGGCAGCAGGCCCATGCTCACGAACTCGGAGGAGCCGATCCCGAATCCGCCCAGGGCGAGGGCGAACAGGGCGAACACCCGGCGGGCCCGGGACACGGGCGGGCGGGCAGGGATCTGGCCTTGGATCATGGCGGTCATGGGCACCTCCCGGGCAGCGGAGAGACGGGGCGACGAGCAGAGGAACACGGAGGACAGAACGGGGAGCGAGCGGGGGCGGCGCCGGAGCGGGCTCCGGCAGTGCGCGACGGAGTCCGGGCGCAGAAAAGGTGCCGCTGCGGCTCTGCGTCCGCGCTCGGCACCTTCGGGGACCAGGCTATGCGGGGGCGGAGTGCGGACGCCAGGGAGTCCCGCGGTCGGGCCTCGAGAATCAGGTCACACGTGGGCCCGGGCGCGCCCGGGATGCACAGTCATGCGATGCACAGTCACGCGATGCACAGTCACGCCCGAATGGGGCAGGCCGCTCAGGCGGGACGGGCCCCGAAGATGGCCGAGCCGACGCGGACGATCGTGGCACCCTCCTCGACGGCGATCTCCAGATCGCCGCTCATGCCCATCGACAGCTGCTCGAGCTCGGGGGCGCCCAGCTCCTCGCGGGCCCAGTCGCGCAGCTCGCGCAGCATCCGCAGGGAGGCGCGCACTGCGGCGTCATCGCTGGTGTTCGCGCCGATGGTCATGAGGCCGACGGGCCTCAGGGAGCTGCTCGCCCGCAGTCGCTCCACGATCGGTGCGATGGCATCCACGGTGGGCGCGAAGCCGCCCTTGGACTCCTCGCCGGAGGTGTTGACCTGCACCAGCACCTCGCGGGTCAGGCCGGCCGTCTCGGCGCGGCGCTCGAGCGCGTCGGCGATGCCCTCGCGGTCCACGCTGTGGATCAGCTCGGCGAAGCCCACGACGTCGCGGGCCTTGTTGGTCTGCAGACGGCCGATGAAGTGACGCGGCACCGCGTTGTCCACGAGCAGCGGATCGGCGTGCTTGGCGATCTCCTGCGCCCGGTTCTCCCCCACCGCGGCCCGTCGGCCCCGCTCGCGCAGCAGCTCCACCGCGACGGCGATCTCCACCGGGGTGCGCGTCTTGGTGGCCAGCAGTACGGTGATCTCACGGCTGTCGCGGCCCACCCGCTGTGCCGCTGCCTCCAGGCGGGAGAGCACCTCGTCGAGACGGGGTGCCATCCGCTCACGGTGGTCGAGGGCCAGGGAGGAGTCATCGGCAGGAACGGTCATGCTCCCATTGTGGCCGACATCGACGCAGCTCTGCGGCGAGCGCCCCGGCACCTGCGTCACAGTACCCCGGGAAGCAGCGAACAGCACGCTCCTCAGCTGCTTATCGCCGTGGTGCCCCCAGCGGGACTCGAACCCGCACTGTGCCGATTTTAAGTCGGCCGCCTCTGCCGATTGGGCTATGGGGGCGAGCAGCGGAGCCCCCAGTGCCGAGGCTCCTCACAGCGGGCAAGCCTATGCTGGAATGCATCATGACCGCTGCGATCCGGTCCCTCGCGGACTCCCTGCGCCGGTTCGGCGACGAACGCCTCGAGGCCCTGCTCGTCGCCCGACCGGATCTCACCTCGCCCCTTCCCCGCGGGATCGGCCCGCTCGCCGCTCGGGCCGCAGGCGCCACCTCCGCGCGGCGCGCCCTGGAGGCGCTGACCCTGCCGGAGCTGCATCTGGTCGAGGCCCTCGCCGTGCTCGACGACGGTGCGTCCCCCGCCCGGCTGGCTGCGGCGGTCTCCGCGGACCCGCCCACGATCGCTCCCGCCCTGGAACGTCTGATCACCCTCGCCGTGGTCTGGGGCGAAGATGAGCTGCACCTGATCCGCCCCCTCCGGGAGGGGATGCGCACCCCTGCGGGTCTCGCCGCCGCGACTCCCCAGGACCCCAGCGCGCAGGAGGCGCAGCAGCGGGTGGAACGGGCCCGCAGCACGCATCCCGAGGTGCTGGAGACGCTCGCCTGGGGGCCCAGCGCGGTCACCGGTGGCGGCCGGCTCGCCGCAGAGCTGCTCGCCGCAGGCATCGTGGTGGCCGACGGAAAGTCACTGCACATCCCTCGCTCTGTCCAGCTCGCCCTGCGGGATGGCCGGCTGCGCCGCACCCATCTCGCGCAGCGTCCAGCCCCGGACGGCCCCGAGCTCACCGAACGGATCCCCGGCTCGCGCACCGCCCAGGCCGTCGAGCGCGCCTTCGAGGCTCTCCGCCTGCTGGGCACGGTGCGCGGCTTCGACGAGGACCCGCCGGGGGTCCTGCGCCGCGGAGGCCTCCCCCAACGGGACCTGCGCCGCCTGGCAGAGCGTGCCGGAGCACCGCTGCTGACCTACGCGACGGTCCTGCAGTCCGCCTGGCAGGCCGGGCTGATCGGCCACGACGGTCAGGAATGGCACCCCACTCAGGACTGGGATACGCACCGCCTGCTCGCCGCGGAGCAGCGCTGGGCGGAGCTGACGCTGGCCTGGGCGCGCGGACACCATCTCGCGGCGGTGGTGGGGACCCCGGACTCTTCCGGCACCGGCCGCTCCCTGCTGTCCGACCTCACCCGGCGCGACGGAGTGCGCACCCGCCGCGGCAGCCTGCTGCGGCTGCTGCGCACCTCCCCCGGCGTGGACGCGAGCGAGGAGTCCCTGGCCGCAGCCCTGGCGTGGGCGTTCCCGCTGGTCCCCGCCGAGGTGATCCAGGAGGAGACCGGCGCGCTGCTGGTCGAGGGACAGGCGCTGGGCCTGCTCGACGGCGGGGCGCTCACCGTGCTCGGCCACGAACTGGTCCTCGCTCTGGACGAGGAGATCACCAGCGCGGACGCCCGACTCGCCACCGTCCTCGCAGCGGAAGCCCCGACCCCGGTCGCCGAGGTGCTGCTGGATGCTGACCTGACCGCCGTCATCCCCGGCCGGCCCGCCGAGCGGCTGCTGCCGCTGCTGGACTGGACCGAAGTGGTCTCCCGCGGGGGTGCGTTGACGCTGCGCTTCACCACCGCCGCCGTGCGTCGGGCGCTCGGGGACGGCCGCGATGCGGAGGCGCTGCTGATCCTGCTGGAGGAGGTCTGCCGCACACCCGTTCCCCAGGCGCTGACCTACCTGCTGCGCGATGAGCAGCGTCGCCACGGCCGGGTGCAGGTCTCCCGAGCCACCACCGTGCTCACCGCGGACGTCGAGGTGCTCGACCTGCTGCAGGTCGCACCCGAGGCCGCCGTTCTGGACCTGCACCGGCTGGCCCCCACCGTCGCCGTCACCCTCTCCGAGCCCGGGTTCGCCCTGCAGATGGCCCGCCAGGCCGGGCTCTCCCCTCAGGCCGTCGGAGCGGACGGCCGCCCGGTCCCCGAGGAGCTGACCCATTCCCTGCGCGGAGGTCCGGTCGAGCCGGACCTGGTGACCATCGACGGCCCCGAGCTGCGGGTGCCCACCCTCGAGGCAGTGGCCCGGCTCCGCGCCGCGGAGGAGGGTGCAAGCGATCTCTCGGTCACCGATCGCCTGCTGGATGCGATCTCGCGCAATGACGAGATCCCGCTCGGCATCGTCGACGGGCGCGGCGGGGTGGTCGTGAAGCACGCCCAGCCGCTCTCCCTCGAAGGGGGTCGCCTGCGTGCCCGGGAGGTCGGCCGAGATGAGGAGTTCACGGTGCTCGTGCACCGCGTGACCCTGAGCTGAGTGGAACCGGGCGCCAGATGCCAGGAGCCAGGGCCCTGGTACGAGGGATCCGAAGGATTATGGGGAGTCCTCCCCATGGCGGACCCTCCCCCGGTTCGCGATAGTATTCCCGTCGCCAGGACCGGACGTATGAGAACACCCGACCTGGGGCCCGGCTCGTCACCGCCGGGGAATGATCATCAGGAAGAAGGGGATTCCCATGACCACACCCAACTCGGGTTACGACATCGAGGCCATCAAGAAGAAGGCCCTGATCTGGACCATCGTCGGCTTCATCTGCGGCGGCGTCATCTCCGGCGTGCTCGGCCTGCTCGGCTACCTCAAGGCCGATACCGAGCCGGAGACCGCACAGAAGTTCACGAAGTGGGCCATGATCCTCACGATCATCGTCATCGTTCTCTACGTGGTCGTCGGCATCCTCTACGCCGTCCTCGTCGGCGCGGCGATCTCGAGCGGCTCGATGTGATCTCGCACAGCGTTTGACGAAGGCCCCGGACCTGCTGGTCCGGGGCCTTCGTCGTACTCGGGGGCGGGGCACCGTCACCGGCACCCCGCCCCGTCGACCAGTCCTGCGTCAGATCGACTGAGCTCCTACCGCTCGCAAGCTCGCAGTACGTCGATCAGTCCTGCGTCAGATCGACTGAGCTCCTACCGCTCGCAAGCTCGCAGTACGTCGATCAGTCCTGCGTCAGATCGACTGAGCTCCTACCGCTCGCAAGCTCGCAGTACGTCGATCAGTCCTGCGCGATCAGTCCTGCTTCGTCTCGCGGCGATCCTCGGACCACTCCACGTGGAAGGTGCCCTCGGCGTCGACGCGCTGGTAGGTGTGCGCACCGAAGTAGTCGCGCTGGGCCTGGACCAGGGCGGCGGGGAGGCGCTCGGCGCGCACCGCGTCGTAGTACGACAGGGTCGAGGAGAACACCGGCACCGGGTAGCCGGTCGAGGCCGCGAAGGCCACGATGCGGCGCCAAGCCGGGATGCACTTGGCGATCTCGGTGGTGAAGTACTCGTCCGCCAGCAGCAGCGGGAGCTTCGCGTCGCGCTCGTACGCCTCGGTGATGCGATTGAGGAAGCGGGCGCGGATGATGCAGCCACCGCGCCAGATCCGGGCCATCGCACCCAGGTCGATGTCCCAGCCGAACTCCTCGGCACCGGCGGCGATCTCGTCGAAGCCCTGCGAGTAGGAGACCAGCTTCGCGGCGTAGAGCGCCTTCTGCAGGTCATCGATGAACTGGGCGGGGTCGGCGATCTCGAGGGTCTGCGCCTCGGCGGGCAGCACCTTGCGGCCGGCCTCACGCTGCGGCGTGGAGCCGGAGACGGAGCGGGCGAACGTCGCTTCGGCGATGCCGGTGACCGGGACGCCGAGGTCCAGGGCCGTCTGCACGGTCCAGGCGCCGGTGCCCTTCTGGGCCGCGCGGTCGAGGATGACATCCACGAACGGCTTGCCGGAGGAGGCGTCGGTGTGGTGGAGCACCTCGGCGGTGATCTCGATGAGGAACGACTCCAGGTCGCCCTTGTTCCACTCGGCGAAGACGTCACCGATCTCGGAGGCGCTCTTGCCGAGGGCCTTGGACATGAGGTCGTAGGCCTCGGAGATGACCTGCATGTCGGCATACTCGATGCCGTTGTGGACCATCTTCACGAAGTGGCCCGCACCGTCGGCGCCGACGTGGGTGCAGCACGGCGCGCCATCGACATGCGCGGAGATCTTCTCGAACATGGGGCCGAGGCGGTCGTAGGACTCCTTGGTGCCACCGGGCATGATCGAGGGGCCGTTCAGCGCGCCCTCCTCGCCACCGGAGACGCCGGTGCCCACGAAGTGCAGGCCCTTCTCGCGCAGCGCGGCTTCGCGGCGGCGGGTATCGCCGAACAGGGCGTTGCCGGCGTCGACGATGATGTCGCCCGGCTCCATGAGCGAGGCGAGCTCGTCGATCACGGCGTCGGTGGGCTTGCCGGCCTTGACCATGATGAGCGCGACGCGCGGTTTCTGCAGGGAGGCGACGAAGTCCGCCATGGACTCCGAGGGGTAGAACTCGCCGTCGCCGCTGTGATCGGTCATGACCTTCTCGGTCTTGGCGACGCTGCGGTTGTGGAGCGCCACCTTGAAGCCGTTGCGGGCGAAGTTGCGCGCCAGGTTGGAGCCCATCACCGCCATTCCGGTGACGCCGATGTCTGCCACATCGGCGGGGGACGGAGCGAAGCTAGCCATGGGTTCTCCTCATGTCGGGTGCTGTCGAGCCGGGCGGAACCTCGCGGCCGACGAGACGTCGACAGGTCGGGCGTCCCGGTCCATCAGCTCCCATCTTAGGGATGTTGCGCCGGAGGTGCTCGGCAGTGCCAGGGCTTGCCGTGACCGGAGAGCTCGGAGGGAAGCGCCTTTCGGGGCCCTCAGGCCCCGACAGCAGCGCTCTCGGGGATCACGCTCCGGCATTGTCGGGCCTTGAGCACAGCCTGCGCACCCGTACCGTGGTCCCCGCCCTGCACCGCCCTCACCGGCCCCGAGAGAGAGCACTCCCCATGACCGTCCCGTCGCCGTACTCCGCACCACCCTCCCGCAGCCCCCACAGCTACGGCGCCCCCGGGATCGACAGCTCCGCCACGGTGCCGCCGGCAGCAGCTGGAGGCGCCGGGAGGCGTCCGGGTGCGGGTCCAGCGCCCGGGACGGATCTCGCCGCGGACCTCGGGGCGGCCCTGCGCTTCGCCGGCACGGCGCTGCTGCGCAATCCGGTGTCCTACCTGGTCGTGGGGTTCATCTACTGCGCGATCTACACCGTGATCATCGTCGGCGGGATGATCGGTGCCACCGCCGCGATGTTCTCGCGTACCGACCAGTGGACCTCGGACTACGTCCCCGTCGTCGAGCTGGTCCTGTTCTACGCGATCATGCTGGGCGCGATGGTGCTCCTGATCCCGTTCAGCCTGATGTGGCAGTCGGCGTCCGGTCGCGCCGCGGAGATCGTCCTCCAGGGCGGTCGGCCCACCATCGGACAGGCGCTCGTGGGGCCCTGGCGCATCGTCCTGACCTCCCTGCTGTACGGCCTGATCGTGGCGGTGGGGATGCTCCTGTTCTACATTCCCGGGCTGATCGCCGCGGTGCTGTTCATGTTCGCGATCCCGGCGTCGGCCCGCGGTGCCGCCCCGGTGGCCGCGCTCAAGGAGAGCTATGCCCTGGTGCGCGCGAACCTCGGCACCGCGATCGTCGCGTACCTGGTGCTCTCGGTGATCCTCTCGATCGGAGCCACGATTGTGGTGGGCATCCTGGTGATGACCCCGTTCATCGTGCTCTTCGAGCTCGGGATGTACGAGCGGCTGCGAGGCCATGAGCTGCCGGAGCCGGCCCGCGCCGGAGCCCAGGCCTGCCCCTGAGCTCGGACTCAGACATTCCGAGCTTCGAGCCCCGAGCCCTGATCGGCCCGTACGGTGGGAGAGCGGCCTGCCGGCCTCACCTCGCTCCCCTCGAAAGGCAGCACTCCGTGCCCTCCCCCTCCCAGCCCGCGGATCAGTCCTCTCACGAACATGGGTCTTCCGACCCCTCCTTCTCCTCACAGCCCTCCCCACAGCCGAACGCGCCGGTGATCGCTGGTGGGCCGGTGGCCGTCGGCATCCGCTGGGCCTGGAACGCCTTCACCCGCAATCTCGGCGCCTTCCTGGTGCCGGCCCTGGTCTATGCCGTGATCCTCATCGTCGTGATCATCGCCTTCGTGATCCTCAGCGTCATGCTCTCGATCGCGCTGCAACGCAGCGGTGGAACGCCGGGATACGCCACTGAGGCACCGGCGTTCAGCGTCGGCAGCGTGCTCATCTCGCTCGTCGTGGCGCTCGTGAGCGCGCTGTGGGTCTCGGGCATCCTCCACGCCGGCACCGCAGTCCTCGCCGGCCGCCGCCCGACGATCAAGGAGGGCTTCGTCGGCACGGGGACCACCATCGCCGTGGCCTTCGTGGTCGCGCTCCTCAGCGCGGTGCTGGGACAGCTCGCGCAGGGCGTGAGCTTCGTGTTCTACGTCCCGGCGATCGTCGTCTCCGTTCTGCTCTACTTCGCCACCGTCGAGGCGGCCCGGGGAGCAGGGTTCGGCGAGGCGATCTCCGCCAGCGTGCGCCTCGTGACGAAGAACGTCGGAACAGTCGTCGTCACCATGCTGCTCGCGTTCGCGATCTGCCTGACCATGATCATCCCGATCCTCGCGGTGGCCGTGATCCCGGTCATGCAGCTGCTGGTGCTCGGCGTGCACCAGCGGGTCACGGGCAACGCGCTCGTCGAGCCCGCTTCTGTCTGAGACCCCGGCGCAGCTCGAGTTCCGGCGTAGCCTCTTGTGATGACCGACGGCCCCCTCATCGTCCAGAGCGACAAGTCCCTCCTGCTCGAGGTCGACCATCCGCAGGCGCAGACCGCCCGCATCGCGATCGCCGCCTTCGCGGAGCTCGAGCGCGCCCCGGAGCATGTGCACACCTACCGGATCACGGATCTGGGACTGTGGAACGCGCGCGCCGCAGGCTATGACGCCGAATCGGTGGTCGCCGCGCTCGTGGACCACTCCCGCTACCCGGTCCCGCACTCGCTGCTGATCGACGTGGCGGACACGATGGACCGCTACGGCAGGCTCCAGCTCCGCTCGGATCCCGTCCACGGACTGGTGCTGCACGCACTGGATCGGGCGGTGCTCGAAGAGGTCTCACGGACCACGCGGATCCAGGGGATGCTCGGCGCCCGTCTCGATGAGACCACGATGGTGGTCCACCCTTCGGAGCGGGGCGCCCTCAAGCAGGCGCTGCTGAAGCTCGGCTGGCCGGCCGAGGATCATGCCGGCTATGTCGACGGCGAGGCCCACCCGATCTCCCTGCGGGAGGAGGACTGGCAGCTGCGCCCCTACCAGGAGGAGGCGGTGGACGGCTTTCGCCATGGCGGCAGCGGTGTGGTGGTGCTTCCCTGCGGCGCCGGAAAGACCCTCGTCGGCGCCGGGGCGATGGCCTCGATGCAGCGCACCACGCTGATCCTGGTGACTTCGACGGTCTCGGCCCGTCAGTGGAAGGACGAGCTGCTGCGCCGCACCACGCTGACCGAGGACGAGATCGGTGAGTACTCGGGGGCCGCCAAGGAGGTGCGCCCGGTGACGATCGCGACCTACCAGGTGCTGACCCTGAAGCGGAAGGGGATCCACCCGCATCTGGAGCTGATGAGCGCCCGTGACTGGGGTCTGATCATCTACGACGAGGTGCACCTGCTGCCGGCGCCTGTCTTCCGGATGACGGCGGACCTGCAGGCCAGGCGCCGGCTGGGGCTCACCGCGACGCTGGTGCGCGAGGACGGCCGGGAGGGTGAGGTGTTCTCCCTGATCGGCCCCAAGCGCTATGACGCCCCCTGGAAGGACATCGAGTCCCAGGGCTATATCGCCCCGGCGGACTGCACCGAGGTGCGGGTGACGATGCCGGCCTCGGACAGGATGGCCTACGCCATGGCCGAAGCCGCGGACCGCCCCCGACTGAGCGCCGCCCATGGCGCGAAGATCGACGTGGTGCAGAAGATCGCCTCCCGTCACCCGGGCGAGCCGATGCTCGTGATCGGGCAGTTCATCGACCAGCTCGAGGAGATCGCCGAACGCCTGGACGCCGACCTCATCACCGGCCAGACCCCGGTCAAGCGCCGCCAGGAGCTGTTCGACGCCTTCCGCACCGGTCAGATCGACCGTTTGGTCGTCTCGAAGGTCGCGAACTTCTCGATCGACCTGCCGGAGGCCTCCGTCGCGGTGCAGGTCTCCGGCGCCTTCGGCTCCCGCCAGGAGGAGGCGCAGCGACTGGGCCGCCTCCTCCGCCCGAAGGCGGACGGCCGCACCGCGCACTTCTACACCGTGGTCATGCGCGACACCCAGGATCAGGACTATGCCGCCCACCGTCAACGGTTCCTCGCCGAGCAGGGCTATGCGTACACGATCATGGACGCCGACGACCTCGAGGCTGCTGCGGAGGCGGACTGAGCCGTCCGGGACCCACCGGCGCTGACCGGCGGGCAGGCCGCTAGCTGGATAGAGTGGGGACGCATCCCATTCGCCGGCGCTCCGTCGGCCCTCCCCCAGGAGATCGACATGACCTCATCCGACGATTCCCTCCGTCCCACCGGTCACGACGGCGCGCCCCGTCCCGTCTCCCCGACCTCCGGCCCGGCCGACGGCACCGCGGGTGAGACCGTCGCGGGCACCGAGCGCCCCGCCACCGGGCGTCGCGCCGCGGAGCGGCCCGTCTCCCAGGAACCCGCCCCCGAGCTCGAACCCGTCGGCAGCGGCGGGAAGACCGCCGGCATGTGGATCGGGCTGATCCTCGGCGCGATCATCCTGGTGCTGCTGCTGATCTTCGTGATCCAGAACAACGTCACCGCCGGCTTCCGGTACTTCGGCGCAGAGTTCGATCTGCCCCTCGGAGTGGCGATGCTGCTCGCGGCGATCGCCGGCGCGCTGGTGATGGCGCTGGTCGGCTCGGTGCGGATGGTCCAGATGAGCTGGACGATCCGGAGGCTGCGCAAGCAGCAGGACAAGATCCACCGCGCCACCCGCTGAGCCCGTTCAGCTGACATCCAGCCGATTCCCAAGGTCGAGGAGGACGGTGGTCCCATGACGACGAGCGAAGAACAGGACTACGAAGCACGCCTGCTCGTGGTCGACGACGAACCCAACATCCGCGACCTGCTCGCGACCTCACTCCGTTTCGCCGGCTTCGAGGTGTTCACCGCCTCGACCGGCAATGAGGCGATCCGCGAGGCCACCGAGCATCAGCCCGACCTGGTGGTGCTCGACGTGATGCTGCCGGACATGGACGGTTTCACCGTCACCCGGCGCTTGCGCGACCGTGGTGAGCAGTACCCGATCCTCTTCCTCACTGCGAAGGACGAGACCCAGGACAAGGTCACCGGCCTCACCGTCGGCGGCGACGACTACGTCACCAAGCCCTTCAGCCTCGAAGAGGTCGTGGCCCGCATCCGTGCGGTGCTGCGCCGCACCCACGGCGGCTCCGAGCCCACCGTGGACAGCTCGCTGGTGGTCGCGGATCTGCGCCTGGACGAGGACTCCCACGAGGTCCACCGCGGGGACGTGAACATCGAGCTGTCCCCCACCGAGTTCAAGCTGCTGCGCTACCTGATGCTCAACGCCGGCCGGGTGGTCTCCAAGACCCAGATCCTCGACCACGTCTGGGACTACGACTGGTCCGGCGAGGTGGGGATCGTGGAGTCCTACATCTCCTACCTGCGCCGCAAAGTCGACGTCATCGGCGACCCGATGATCCACACCAAGCGCGGCATCGGCTACGTCCTGCGAGCCCCCGAAGGCTCCTGAGGCGTGGCGCTGCCGACCCTGCGCGCCGAACGGCCCGTGTCCCTGTGGACCCGGATCGTCGCCCTCATCTCGGCGCTGCTGGTGCTCGGCACGGTCGTCACCGGGAGCCTCTCCCTGTTCCTGCTGAACCGCACTTTGATCCAGTCCGTCGACAGCAACCTGCAGGCAGGCATGGGCGAGATGCTCGCCTTGGCCCAGCAGGAGCTGGAGGGGGACGACGACGCGATCCGCAACAGCACCTACACCCCGGTCGAATATGCGATCGAGATCCGGGACCGGGACGGGAGGCGCATCGACGGAGCCGTGGTCTACTACGGCCCCGGTGACATCGTCATCCCGTTCCCGACGCTGAGCGAGGAGCAGATCCTGCAGCAGGGCGGCCGCCCCTTCACGGTGCTGGACTCCGCGGAGAACCGGTGGCGGGTGGTGGCGATGCTGAACTCCGGACCCGACGGAGGCAGCGTGTACGTGGCGCTGCCGCTGACCGGTGTGGACCGCACCATGCATGAGATGGCACTGGTCATCGTGCTGGTGGGGACGATGGTGGTGCTGGTGGGCATGGGCCTCGGCGGGTATGTGACCCATCGGGCGCTCGAACCGCTGCGCGACGTCGAGGCGACCGCCTCCCAGATCGCCGGCGGTGACCTCTCCCGCCGGGTTCCGGTCACCCGCACCAGCCTCGAGGTCCATGATCTGGCCTTCTCCCTGAACGAGATGCTGGTGCGGATCGAGCAGGCGTTCGCCGCGCAGTCGACCTCCGAGGAGCGGGCCACCGCCTCCGAGGCGAAGATGCGTCGCTTCGTAGGCGATGCTTCCCATGAGCTGCGCACCCCGCTCGCAGCCATCCGCGGCTTCGGCGAGCTGTACCGGATGGGTGCCCTCCCCAAGGACGAGGACGTCGCCTCGGCGATGCGCCGCATTGAGGATGAGGCGAAGCGGATGGGCTCGCTGGTGGAGAATCTGCTGCGTCTGGCCCGGCTCGACGAGAAGCCGGAGCTCGCCCTGGATCCGGTGGACTTCACCGATGCCCTGTTCGATGCGGCCCAGGACCTGCGCGCGCTGGATCCCGGTCGGCAGGTGATGGTGACCTCGCTGTCGGGAACGCCGCTGTCCGTGCAGCCGCATCTGTCCATCGGCGTGCTCGGCGACGAGGCCTCCCTGCGACAGGTGATCCTGAACCTGGTGGGCAATGCGAACCGGCACACCCCCAAGGGTTCCCCGGTCGAGATCGCCGTCGGCTACCTCTCCCCGCAGCGGGTGCGGATCGAGATCCGGGACCACGGCGAGGGCATCGACGATGATCAGCGCGAGAAGGTGTTCGAGCGCTTCTACCGCACGGATGCCTCGCGGATGCGCTCGGCGACGCAGGGCGGCGGGGCGGGGCTCGGGCTCGCGATCGCGGCCTCGATCGTCCAGCAGCACGGCGGCACCATCGGGGTGTCCGAGACCGAGGGTGGCGGCGCCACCTTCTGGCTCGAGGTGCAGGGCACCGAGATCTCGCCGGAGGCCCGGGTGCGCCCGGATCAGCTGCGGGCGCTGAACGCGGAGAGCCCCGGCGAGGCCCCGGAGCAGGACGAGCCCTGAGCATCGAGAGGCCCTGAACGCCGAGGGGCACGGGGACGCGGGTTCCTCACCGAGGAGCCCGGGACGATGAGGTGCCAGAGCGGTGCGGTGCCAGAGCGGTGAGCGGCTGGGTCAGCGCCCGTCCTCGAGCACCTGGCCGATGAAAGCGGCCTCCCCACGAGCCCGCGCGAGCCGGTCCAGCAGCTCCAGAAGCTCCATCGCCTCACGGCGAGCGTGGTCGTCATGGGCTTCGATGCGCGGTGCGGCCGACGGGTCCTCCCTGGTCATCCGGAACGCGCCACGGGCGGCTTCACGCGCTGGCGGCAGCGGGTCCACGTGCCCGAGCTGGCCCACGATGAGGTCCCGCGGGACTCGCTCCAGGCCCAGAGCGGCGGCGTGCGCGGCGCTGCGCCGGGCGCGGGCTGCAGGACGGTCCAGGAGCTTCACCCGCAACCCGGACGAGATGAGGATCCGGGTCAGCTCCCTATCGCCCACGAACTGCACCCCGACCTCCCGCAGCGCCCCCTCTGCGGAGGTGGGCCAGTCGTAGTGGTCCAGGTCGAAGGAGCGGGGAGGCAGGCCCGCCCGGGCGGCGATCTCGTGCAGCTCCTCGAGCGAGGCGTCCGAGATCAGATGGCCCCACAGCAGTCCGTGGCGCGGCCAGCGCGGGGTGTCGGCGAAGACGGTCATGAGCGTGCTCCCTTCCAAGGATCCGGTGCAGTCTCGACTCGTCGGTGCTCGACACGTCGGGGTTCGCCCTGTCGGGTCGCGACCTGTCGGGTCGCACCCTGTCGAGTCGCGATCTGTCGGGCCGGGGCGGCGGAACCGGCCAGGAGGCGCAGCAGCCTTTCGAGCGGGCCGCGGTGGCCGTGGCTGCGCAGCAGAGCGGCCAGCAGGATCATCGCCAGCCAGGTCAGCAGCACGATCACCGCCGCACCGGCGGTACCGAGCCGCGCTCCGAGATCCAGGGCATAGGGCGGGAACAGGGCCAGGAACACGATCGACTGCCCGATATAGGCGCTCAGGGAGGCGGCACCGAGTGCCTCGATGCCACGGATCGACGAGCCCAGCAGCCGCTCGGCCCGCCCCACCCCCTGCTCGCCGCGGTGTCGCACGTGCTCGACCAGCAGCGCCGCGGCGGCGGCCAGACCGAGGGCTCCCACGATCCCCGAGTACTGGTGCACGACGCCCAGGATGCCCAGCAGCAGCTCGCTGTCCAGGTGCGCGTGACCGGGATCCAGCACCAGCGCGAGGGTCAGCGGGATCGCGCCGAGCACCCCGACCAGCAGCCCCCACCGCATCAGAGGGATCAGCAGGTCACGATTCGCGAGTACTTCCTCGAGCAGCCGCAGCCGGGCTGCAATCGCACCGAGCGCCATCGGGGTGAGCAGCCCGAGGTCCAGGAGCGGGGTGAGCGCGGTGCTGCGCAGCGCCGCCTCGGCCCGCAGCGCGAGGCCGGTGAGG
This sequence comes from Brachybacterium sp. AOP24-D1-21, assembly GCF_052378665.1. NCBI lineage: Bacteria > Bacillati > Actinomycetota > Actinomycetes > Micrococcales > Dermabacteraceae > Brachybacterium > Brachybacterium sp. AOP24-D1-21. The sequence goes on along the minus strand of NZ_JBQSXX010000001.1, from coordinate 2,706,037 downwards.
TAATCGGGGGCGGAGGCCGCGGCGTATCCGCTGCCGCCGCTCAGCCCGATGGTCCCATCGGTCCAGCCCCACACGCCGAGCGCCGGCAGGGCGATCACGGCGACCAGCGGCATCACCATGCGGTGACGGGTGATCAGCAATGTGCAGAACATGCCGATGATCGCGTAGCCGACCAGGATGTCACCGCTGAACAGCAGGACCGCATGGGCGAGGCCGATCAGGAGCAGCACCAGATGGCGACGGAGCATGCGCAGCACGAAGCGCCCCGCACTCTCGCCGCGCTCCTGGGAGCGGCGGTGGAGGATCCCGATGCCGTAGCCGAAGAGCATCGCGAACAGCGGGAATCCGCGGTTGTCGGCGAACAGTGCGACGAGCACGTCCGCAGCACGATCCAGCGCGGTGGCGTCGAGCTGTTTCAGCAGCACCGTCCACTGCGAGCCGTGCAGCCACCCCACCGTGTTGGCCAGCGCGATGCCGAGCAGCGCGAGGCCGCGGGCGAGATCGGGCCCGCCGGCGCGGCGTGCAAGGGGGACGGAGGTCATCACCGCGCTCGCCGCGACCGGGAGCGTGCGGCGCTGCCGACGGGGCTGGTGCTCATGCGCGCCATGGTCCCACAGGGTGCTGGCCGATCCCGGCAGCGCCAGTCAGGCTCGGCGCACCCAGCGACGCTGCGCGAGCAGGAGAGCGAGGACCCCGCCGCCGAAGGTGAGCACGAGAGTGAGGCTCTGCCCGACCCTGGCAGCGACCACGAACCGGGTGGTGCCGGCCGCGCCGAGGGCGGCTGCCGCGTCCGATTCCAGGTTCATCAGGACGACGCTGGCCAGCAGCGTGCTCCCGGCGACCATGAGCCAGGCGAGCAGACTGATTCCGATGAACTGGGCAAGTGCGCCGATCCTGGAGGGCCGCTCCCCGAGTTGGATGGCGCGGCCGCCGACGAGTGCATGCGTCCACAGGATCGCCCCGGACCACAGCCCGATGTCCACGAGGTGGTCCCACCAGGTCATCGGCAGCGGTCCGAGTTCGGTGCTCCGGATGTCGAAGCTGCTCCAGTGCCTCGCATCGGGGAGCCACTGGGTCAGGCAGATGGCGCCGACGGCGCCGAGGGCGAGCACCAGCTGCCCGCCGCAGATCATGAGGGTGCGAGCGCGCACGGCGTCGGCGCGGGAGATCCCCAGCGCACTGCGCTGGTATCTGCCGTCCTCGGAGGCGTCGGCGAGATCCGCGGGCAGGCGCGCGGCGAGCAGGATCGCGACCACGCCGAGGCGGAGTTCGGCGAGGATGGCGACCAGCACGATCACCGCCGCGAGCAGCGCGTAGAGCAGGATCCGCCCGCGGTGGTGCTGCCACTCCAGCCCGAGCGCCCGTCCCAGCGAGGTCAAGGGGCGCGGCGCGGATCGCGCGGCAGTGCGCGAGTCAGCGGTGCCGGTCATCGTGAGACCTCCCGGAGGGTGAAGGTGAGGACGTCCTGGAGCGTGGGGCGGCGCAGATCCGTGAGCCCTTCCAGCCCCACTGCGTCCTCTGCGCGCACCAGCGCTTCGAGCTGGTCCCCGCTGCGGCGCGGACCTCGCAGCACCGCGGCGTGCTCACCCAGATGGTGAGGCGAGGTCGCGGCGGTGGCGCTGGCTGTGGCGCTGGTGGTCGTGGCGACCAGATGCTCCTCGATCAGATCGATCACGGAGCCCTCGAGCACGACACGACCCTCATGCAGCAGCACCAGGTGGTCCACGAACCGTTCGATCTCGCCGAGGTCATGGGTGGACAGCAGGATCGTGCGGTCCTCTCCCCCGGCCTGGTGCTCCCGCAGTTCGTCGAGCACGTCGGTGCGGGCCAGCGGGTCGAGCCGCGCGAAGGGCTCGTCGAGCAGGAGCAGATCGGGGCGGATGCCGAGTGCGACGGCGAGCAGCAGCCGGGTCCGCTGTCCGGCCGAGAGCCGGCGCAGCTGGGCACCAGGATCGATTCCCGCGCGACGCAGCAGGTCGCCGGTGAGGCGGGCGTCGTAGGAGGGCTCGACGCGGCGCTGGGCGAGCACCAGATCGTCGGCCGTCCAATGATCCGGCTGGAAAGGGGCGTCGGGGACGACGCCGACCCCGGCGGGCAGGGCGTCCTCTGCGCCCCCGAGGGGTGCTCCCAGCACTTCGATCGTGCCGGAGCTGGGCGCCAGCGCTCCGGACACTGTGCGCAGCAGGGTGGTCTTGCCGGCGCCGTTGGTGCCGACCAGCGCGGTGACCTGGCCGCTCGGCACCCCGAAGGTGACACCGCGCAGCACGTGACGCAGCGGCCGGGTCCATCGCTGCGCATCGGGCAGGTGGACATCGAGAGCACGGACCGTGATCGCGGCGACTGCGGGGCCCGCAGCGGGCAGGTCGAGAGGCATGCCGAGGGGCACGGTCATCTCACCGTTCCCGGTCGACCGGAGTCGAGGCCACGGATCCAGCGGCGCGCTGAGCTCCGCAAGCGGAGCAGGAGCACGGCGAGCAGCACCGCCAGCACCACTCCGACGATCACCATCCCGCCAGGGCCGGACCAGAGATCGAACCGCAGCACGATCTCCACCAGCGCAATCGGGATCGCCAGCACCACTCCGGCGAGGAAGTAGATCAGGATGCTGAGCACGGCCATGCTCCGCCCGGGCCGTCGCATCGTGCACTCGCCGCCGACGACGATCCCGGTCGCCACCAGGGCGGCCAGGGAGAGCAGCGCCCCGACCAGGATGATCGGGAGCTGCGGTGCGCCAGGGTCACCGGTGAAGGAGAAAGGCGCGGCTCCCCCTGCCGTCTCACGGCCCAGGAGCACCGAGATCACCGCACCAACGGCCACAGTCACGACCACCGCGGCATGCTCCACGCCGATCAGCGCCAGTCGACCGCGCACCCGGTCCGCACGGCTGAGCCCGAGGCTGGCTCTCAGCTCGTCGCGCTCGATGGTGTCGGCCCGGCCGTAGCGGTACCAGCCCAGAGCCGCCCAGAGGGTCAGCAGGCCGGCGTACTGGTCGGTGGCGAGCACCGCGCAGAGCAGCGCGAGCGCGCAGAGGAGGAGTGTGAGGGCCACGCGGCCGGCATTCAGCCGCAGCTCGGTGTGAAGGATGAGGCCCGTCGGCCGTTTATCGGTGGGCAGTCCGCGGGGAGTGCGTGCAGCGGTGGTGGTGCTCATCGGTGAGTCCTCCTCAGGGTGGGGGCATCGGTCCGCGCAGCGCGGAGCACATGCGTGACGATCTCGCTCACGTCGGGCCGGCGCAGGGACGCGCTGGTCGGTAACCCCACGGCGTCATCGACGGCGACCAGGGCCCGGGTGCGGGTACCGGTCGTCGTCGGCCCGATGAACGGCTGACCGGGCCCCGCCTCCGCGTCGGTGCGGTCCAGCTCGCACAGCAGGAACTCCTCCCGCAGGGATTCCACCTCCCCGCTGAGGACATCGCGCCCCTGCGCGATGACGACGAGCTGGTCGACGAAGCGCTCCATGCCGTCGAGGTCGTGGGTGGCCAGCAGGAGCGTGCGCTCCTTCTCGGCCATGAAGTCGCGCAGCACCTCGATCAGCTCCATCCGTGCGAGCGGATCGAGATGGGCGAAGGGCTCGTCCAGGATCAGCAGCTGCGGATCCTGAGCCAGGGCCGCGGCGAGCCCCAGCTGGGTTGCCTGGCCACGGGAGAGGCGGCGAAGCTCCCGCTGGTGCGGGACCCCGAAGGTGGTCAGGAGCTCCTCGAAGCGGGAGCTGTCGAAGCCGGGGACCACCCGGCGGCGCAGTCTGGCCACGTGCTGCGGGGTCCAGCGCCGCGGATGGGCCGAGATGTCGGGCATGCTCGCCGCCCCCTGCGGGGGATGCACCCGGGCGGGGCCGAGGGCTGTTCCGAGCACCTCGATGGTTCCCGTGGTGAACGCCAGTGCGCCGGTCACCGTGCGCAGGGTGGTGGTCTTGCCCGCCCCGTTGGCGCCGACCAGAGCTGTGACCTGACCCGTCGGGACTGCGAGGTTCAGGCCGCGCAGGATCGGAAGGGCTTCGGTGTACGGGCGGTCGCCTGAGTGGATTCGCACCTCCAGGTCACGGATCGTGACGGCATTGCTCGGACGCTGAGTCATTGAAACTCCTCCAGACGGTGAGCGAGGCGGGCGGCCAGCTCCCGGTCCTCGATCCCTGCGGTGCGGGCAGCGCGGAGCGCCAGGTCGAAGCCCTCGTCGATCTGCTCCAGTGCGCGGCGGCGCAGCTGATCGCTGTCCTGGGCGCGCACGAACACGCCCTTTCCGCGCACCGCGTCGACCAGGCCGTCCGCCACCAGCTCGTTGTAGGCGCGCGTGGTGGTGATGACGCTGACCCGCAGGTCGCGGGCGAGCGCGCGGATCGACGGGAGGGCGTCCCCCGAGGTGAGAGCGCCGGTGAGGATCGCGGTGGCGATGCCCTCCCGGATCTGCTCGTAGATCGGCACGGAGGCGGAGGGGTCGATCGGGATGTGCATCGCGCTCCCTCCCCACTGAAAGTGAACCTACTGTCTATACACAGCATAGACAGCTGGAGGACGGGGACGTCAACCCTTCCGAGCAAGCGGCATGCCAAGCGGGCGGCATGCCACCGCAACTCCGACCAGGACTCCCGGCACCGCGCCCGCGCGGACAGCACTGCGCCCTCACGGAGGTGCCACCGGCGGCACCAAACTGCCTTTATCCACATTTTCCGGGAGGTCTTGACATTCTCGATCCAATCAGAACGCCACGATCGATGCTTTACGTGAAGACATTCCCGTGAATGCCTCAGCTGCACACCCTCCTGCCCGTCCAGCTTTCTCGTCAGCAGCACGCCACTGCCGCCCAAGATTCCGAACCTCTCCCTGCGTAACGCTCCAACCTGCACAGACGCCGCATCTGCTCCCATGACAATTGAGGGTCGAGCGTCCCCTCACCGCGTCCCCCACCCCAACCTTTCCTCCACAGTGGTCATCCATCCACAATTTCATCCACAATTCCGTCCACAACCTTGGAGGCTATCCACAGATTCCCTGCAGGGGTAGCGGACATTTTCGAATCTACATACGATGGAAGCATGGAATCGACACCGATGGGCCGCGGGGACCACCCCGGCGAGGACACCCCTCGCCGGGACGTGGCGCCGCCGTCGGGAGATGTCCTCGAGGAGGTGCTGGGCCGGTTCAGCGCAATCGAGACCAGTCCTGAGGCCCGCGCGCTCGTCGCCCAGGTCCTGGCCGCGACCCTGATGGCGTTCACCCGCACCCGCTCAGTGCGCGACTCGCTCCCGGATACCGCCCCCGAGAGCGCCGAAGAAGCGCTCGCCGTCCTCGCTGGCGTCGATCAGCTGCGCGCCTCCCTCGCCGCGATCGATGCGTCCTGGCAGGTCGCCGCCGAGGACCGGATCCGGCGCGATGACCTCGCGCGGGGCGTGCCGTCCTCAAAGCAGGGCCGCGGCGCCGGGCAGGAGATCGCGCTCGCCCGCCGGATCTCGCCGTCCACCTCCTCGTTCTCCCTGGCGAAGGCCCGCCGACTGACGCAGAACATGCCCAGTGCGATCGAGCGTCTGTGGGCCGGTGCCATGACTGATCAACAGGCCTCCGCAGTCTCTGGTGCGCTTGACGGTGCCAACGCGGACACCTGCCACAGGGTGGATGACCACCTCCGCGAGCACCCCGAGTTCCTGCAGGGCAAGGGATACAAGCGCTTGCGAAGCGACACTCAGAAGCTGGTTCAGCAACTCGAGCCCGAGACATCCCGCCAGCGTGCGGAGCGTGCCGCTCGCGCCCGGCACGTGCGGATGACTCCCCTGGCTGACGGGATGGCCAGGGTGACCGCCGTACTGCGAGGGGTCGACGCCGCCGGACTGATGAACTCCCTGAATACCCGCGCCGAGTCACTGCGCGTCGCAGGGGCCAAGGCCTCCGTCCCCGCGCTGGAAGCGGATCTGCTGGTCGACGACGTGCTGCGTGGTGGGCAGGCCGAGGAGCCCGGCGATCAACACGTCGAGCCCAGAGATCAGCACGTCACACCCGACGACCAGCACATCACCCCCAGCGACCCGGGCGCAGAGCCTGTCGATCCGGTCCACGAGCCCGGCGCTTCCGAAAAGCCTGAAGAGGCTCGGGAATCCCAAGAAGCCCAGGAAGCCCATGCGGCAGGCGCAGCCCCCGAGGTTGACGCCGCCGAGCAGGCGGCTCCGAGGATGCCCCGCACCCGTCCCGGCCTGGACGTCGGCATCGTCATCTCCGACACCGCACTGCTGGGTCAGGACGATGGCTCCGAGACCGCTGAACTCGAGGGCTACGGCACCATCCCCGCCCACATCATCCGAGACACCCTGCTTGGTCAGCCACCAGGTCACCTTCGAGCCGATGAGGACGAGCATCCCGATGACGTGGTCTCGGCCTTCTACCGTCGGCTGTACCGAAGTCCGCGCACCGGCGATCTGATCGCGATGGAGTCCCGGGCGCGGGCATTCCCCGCCGGTCTCGCCCGGATGATCCGCTGGCGCGACACGACCTGCCGCACCCCCTGGTGCAATGCGAAGATCCGCCACATCGACCACGTCGTCCCGCATCACAAGGGCGGCCCCACCAGCTATGCGAACGGCCAGGGGCTGTGCGTGCGCTGCAATCTGCTCAAGGAGCTCGGCCTGTGGGTGCTCAGCCCGCTGAGCAGTTCCCACGCTGCCGCCGACATGACCGCGGCTGGCAACGCGAATGGGCCTGCGACCGAGACGGGTGCAGCGACCGGGACAGGGGCCGAGGCAGAGACGGGGATCGAGACCGAGACAGGATCCGAGGCAGACGACTCCGGGACAGCTCTCGCCGACCCGTCATCACCGCCGCGAGCCTGGATCTGGAGCAGCCCGCACGGGGCCATGGGCACCTCGTTCACACCGTCACAGCTCACGCCATCTGAATTCACGCCGTGGCCCGGTCCCCCGCCCGAGAAACACAGCGGCGACGAGCCCAAGCACGACGACTCCGAGGACCACAATTCAGCGGACAACCCCGATTGCGGCGATGCCGACGACGAGTCGGAACCGCCGGAGACGCCGACCACCTCGTAGGCCGCTGAGTCCCAGCCTCGCGCTCCAGTGACGAGCAGGTGCGACTCAGCGACCTGCGCTGGCGCGGGTGCCCTGATGGTGGCGCAGCAGCCAGCGACCGTTCTCGCGCACCCACAGCGAACTGCGGTGCACGGTGTCGCCCTGCCCATGGGTCGAGTACTGCAGGAGCACCACGCCGGGGGCGATCTCGTCGGCGATGAACTCTTCCGCCTCGATGGCCTCCAAGGGTGCGAGGTGGGCGAGAATCTCGTCGCGGTCGTAGCGGCGCCCGCTCGCACCGACCTCGCTGAAGTCCGGGTGCAGCAGCTCGGCGGCGCTCGGCGGATCCGCGCGCAACGTCGCGCTGAGCAGTGCGAGCTCGCGTGCGGTGATCTGCTCGAAGTCGGTCGCGCCGGGCGCGTCGGCCACCAGCACCGTCTCCTCGGATGCGGTCGAGCAGCTCGCCGGGGTCGGCTGGGCGGCGGGTTCGTCGAAGAGGCTGAAGAGGTCATCAGCCGGGGCGGCGGCACTGGGCGCGCCCGCGGCGGCCTCCGGAGAGACCTTTGCGGCGGCTGGAGCTGACGGCGCAGCATCCGCGCCGGGATAGCCGGGGCCCACCTGCGGGTCCTGCTTCCTCTGGAAAGCCGTCGCGGCGGCGTTGGCGCGCTTGTCCGCAGCCTCGTTCATGGCATGGCCGGAATGGCCCTTGACCCATTCGAATTCGACGCTGCGCCCGGCGAGGGCACGGTCGATGTCCTTCAACAGCTCGACGTTCAGCACCGGCTTGCCGTCCTTCTTGCGCCAGCCCTTGCGCTTCCAGCCCGGCATCCACTTCGTGACCGAGTTGATGACGTACTGGCTGTCGCACAGGATGTGCAGGTGCTGGTCGGCGTCGACGGCGGTGGCCTCGAGCAGATCGAGCACAGCCTTCAGCTCGCCCATGTTGTTGGTGCCGTGGGGCCACCCGCCCGCACGCCAGGTGTCCTCGTCGATGTACCAGGCCCAGCCGGCCGGGCCGGGATTGCCGAGGGCGGAGCCGTCGGCTGCTGCAGTGATGGTCATGCGCTCAATGCTTCCACAGCAGGCGAGTTCGGCCGGGCACGGCGGGGCCGGTCGCGGCGTTCCTCACCCCGGCCGTGGTCTGCAGTGCCTGGGCGACGCACTTCCCGCCCGGGCATCCATCCCACCCAGGCATCTCAGCGCCAGCGAGCGACGGTCATCCCCGGGGTGGTGGGCGGCTGGTCCATCGCGACCATCGCCGCCGGCAGCTCGGCGGCGTCGATCACACGGCCGACGGTCCCTGCCAGATCCAGTCGACCGCTCGCAACATCAGCGAGCAGCTCGCCGTATTCGGCGACGGCGAGGCCGTGACTGCCGAGGATCTGCAGCTCCTGGGCGATCACGCGGCCGATCGGCAGGGCGGGGTCGGCGTCCTCCCCCAGCAGCAGCCCCACCTGCACGTGCCGGCCGCGGGGTCGCAGTGACTCGATCCCCGCGCGGGCGGTCGCGGCGGAGCCGAGCGCATCGAGGCTGACGTGAGCGCCGCCACCGGTCACCTCCCGCACCCGGGCGGCGATGTCCGGCGACGAGGTCAGCGCAGCGGCGCCGAGAGCCTCGGCAGCGGCAAGGGCGCGGGGCGAGACGTCGACCGCGACCACCTCGGCGCCCGCGGCGAGCGCGACCATCACGCAGGCCAGGCCCAGCCCGCCGCAGCCGAACACGACGACCTGCTCCCCCGGCTGCACGTCGGCCTGTGCACGCACAGCGTGGTGGGCGGTGCCCACCCGGCAGCCGAGCCCGGCGGCGAGGGTCATGTCGATCCCGTCGGGAAGGGCGACGAGGTTGTGGTCGGCCTCGATCACGACCACCTGCTCGGCCCAGGATCCCGGCAAGTCGAAACCGGGCTGGCGCTGCTGGGGACACACCTGCGGGGCGCCCGCGAGGCACTGCTCGCACTGCCCGCAGGCGAGGATGAACGGGGCGGTGACGCGGTCACCGGGCGCGAAGCGGGTCACCTCCTCCCCGACTTCGGCGACGACGCCGGCGAACTCATGGCCGGGGATGTGCGGCAGCTGCACGGAATCGTCGTGTCCCTGCCAGGCGTGCCAGTCGCTGCGGCACACGCCGGTGGCGTGCACGGTGACGACTGCGCCGCGGGGCGGGCAGACGGGGCTCGGTACCTCGACCAGCTCGGGCGTTCCTCGGTAGGTCTCGAAGCGGACTGCTCTCATCGGGTGCTCCTCAGACCAGTCGGCCGACAGGCTTCTCGAACGTGCCGTAGACAGCGTCGCGGGCGAAGCCGAGGGCGTCGTAGAGGCGGGTCGCACCGGTGAGGGACTCGGCGTCGACCTCGAGCTCTGCCTTGGCATATCCGGCGTCGGCCGCCGCGGCGAGGGTGCGGGCGATGACCGCCCGCGCAAGGCCCCTGCCACGTGCCCCGGGGCGGGTGCCCACCAGCGCGATGTGCAGCACGCCGGGCTTGTCCTCCGAGGTGATGACGTAGGCGAGCACGGTGCCCTCCGCGTCGAGCGCGATGCTGGAGAGCTCGCGACGAGCGGTGTGGGAGGACCACCAGATGTTCCAGCGCTCCGGCGGGACCGGAGCCGAGCCCCAATGGTCGGCGAAGGCATCGATATGGGCGAGCCGGGTGGCCTCGGCGTGATCGTGCTCGGGCGCGATCACCTGCACCTGCTCCCGCTCGAAGGAGGGAAGCGCCGCCCCGGGGAGGTCGCGGACCATGACGAGCCAGCTGCGGGCCCGGCGGTAGCCGCGCCGTTCGATCAGCGGGCGCACGTCGGCGCCGCCGGTGAGCGGGGCGTCCTCCCGCGCGTCCAGGTCCGGGTCACGGCCTCCGGAGACACGGAAGATCGCGTCGGCCTCCGCGGAGTGACGCTCGGCGGCGAGCTGCGCGGCGCGGCTCTCGGCCCATTCGAACAGCTCCGCACCCAGGCCCTGGCGACGGTGGGCGGGATCGACCCCACCCATCAGCTGGCAGCGCACGCGGCCGTCGCGGTCCAGCGAGGTGTGGACGTCGACGGCGGCGAAGCCGATCAGCTCATCCCCATCGCGGAGCGCGAGGGTGTCCTCGCTCAGATCGAGCCCGGGCATCGTGAGCCATTCCCGGATGCTGGGCTCCTCGGCAGGTTCACCGAGCTCATCCGCCACGTCGATGCGATTCATCAGCGCGGTGAGCGCGGGGACGTCGTCAAGGGTGAGCGGGCTGCGGGTCATCACGGTGTCGGTGGAGGTCACCGGAACAGCGTAGTCGGGTGCCGCGGGCACCGCAGGCAGGCGATGAGATGCCGTTCGACGCCCTCCTGCGCGACATCCCGCAGCTCCCCGGATCCGTGCTCTGTGAGTACCGGCTGCACGATCTCGGCGGCGTCGTCGAGGGAGGAGCGGAGACGATTTCCTTGCGGAGGGTGTCGTAAGTGTCCACAAGCGTAAATGTCTACAAGTAAGTACCCGAGCTCGGAGACCTGGTGAGTATTTCTCCATGCGGCATCGATCATTGGGATCAGCAATCATGGTGAGCTCTGGGGAGCAATGAAGGGGGAGGACGCGATCACATGGGTATCGGCGACCACATGAGTCTCGCCAGCTGGAAGGCGAAGCTCCGGACAGTGCCACGATCAGTGCGCCATGAATGATCCCCGATTCCCCCGCCGCGTCATCGCGGGCGTGATCGCATCGCTCGCCCTCACATCCTGTTCACTGCTCGATCCCGAGGAGGTCCCCGTGCCGGCGAAGAACATCGACAAGTCCGCGCAGACCGATCCTGCACCAGTGCAGAAAAGAACCAGAGATCTGCCCGAGGACGCCGAGTTCCTCTGGTACTCGGGGACCCTGGGCTCCGGGGCCCCCGGCCCCTCGACGTACTGGGTCGATGCCTGCCTGAGCACGACTGACCAGGTCATGAACAATTTCCGTGCGCTATGCCCGGACGGGTCCGTGAGCGTGCCGGACGTCGTCGACGAGCTGGCTCAGGAGCTCGGCGAGGAGGACTACGTGGAGTGCCCTGCGGCGGCGGGCGAGATCGCCGTCGACGGGTGGCGGACCCGGGTCTGGCTCGCGCAGGCCTCGCCGGTCATGGTCGTCACCCTGGTGGGCCAGGGCTGAGCCCTCGCCGGGACGTCGGCACGACGCCCCGGCACCGCGATGCTCAGTCCTGCTCGTACGCAGCCGGCTTCTCCTGCACCGCACGCAGTCGGGCGAGGTCGAGCTTGCGGCCGCGGTCGAAGTCGACCACGCCGTTCTTCTCCTGGAAGACGTCCGTCATCTGCGTGTAGCAGTAGCCGAACATGAGCGGGTCCTCGAGCAGCACCCGGGTGAGTCCCTCGAACCGCGTATAGAGCTCTTCCTCGCTGCGCACCCGCTCGCCGTAGCCCCAGGACTCGGCGGCGTTGTTGCCAGCGCGTTCGGCTTCCTGTGCCTCCCGGGCCTCCTGCTCGTTCCACCAGATGCCGCCGTACTCGGAGACGAAATAGGGCTGGCCGGCGAAGGGCAGGGAGAAGGTCCCGTCGGCGAAGGGCATCTCATCCGGGGCGAGCTCGCGACGGTTCGCCCAGGGGGTGCCGTCCGCCAGCCCGGACTGCTCGACGCGGAAGCGCTCCACATCCTGTTCGTAGGAGTGGGAGTCATAGATGTCGGCGCCGCGCACCCGGTGGGAGTAGCCGGAGGCGTCCAGGACCGGGCGGGACGGGTCGGCGAGCTTGGTCGCGTCGTACATCGCCTGGGTGACGTCATCGAGCTGGGTGAGCTGGTCATGCCTCACCTGATGGGTCTCGTTCAGCGGGCACCAGCCGATGATGCTGGGATGGCTGAGATCCCGCTCGACGGCCTCGATCCACTGGCCGATGAACGTCGCAGTGGGCTGCTGGTTGTCGCCCATCGGGCCGTGGCCGGAGATGCCCCAGTCCCCGAACTCGCCCCAGACCAGGTAGCCGTGCAGATCCGCCCAGAACAGCATCCGCTGCTCGAAGACCTTCTGGTGCAGGCGGGCGCCGTTGAACCCGGCCTCGAGGGCGAGGCGGATGTCGGTGGTCATCGCCTCGTCGGCCGGGGAGGTCATGAACGTCTCCTCCCAGTAGCCCTGGTCGAGCACGAGGCGCTGGAAGACCTTCTCACCGTTGATCCGGAACTCGTGGTCGCGCAGGGTGGTCGCGCGCAGGCCCGCATAGGAACGGACCTCATCGAGCACCGCGCCGTCCGCGTCCAGGAGGCGCGCGGTGAGGGAGTACAGCTCCGGGGCACCGGGTCCCCAGATCCGCACCTTATCCTCGGGGATCACCAGCTGGAGGTGCGGGGCGAGATCGAGATCAGCCCGCACCTCGGCGCGTGCGACCTCCTCGCCGCCGGGCACGGAGGCGACGACCTCAAGGCGCGTGCCGCCGGTGGTGCGCGCAAGCGGCGCGGTGAGGGAGAAGGCACGGCCGCCGAGCGAGGGGACGATCCGCAGGGAGCGGATCTCGTCGAGGGGGACGCCCTCGAGCCAGACGCTCTGCCAGATGCCGGTGGTGCGGTGGTAGCTGGCGTGGGTGGCGTGGAACCAGGTGGACTGCTTGCCGCGGGCCTGGGGGACGTCATGCGGGTCGCGGGCACGGACCACGATCTCCACCTCGGAGCCGGGGCCGACGCCGGGCACGCTCGAGAGGTCCGCCGCGAAGGGGGTGAAGCCGCCTCGGTGGCGGGCCACCTCGACACCGTCGGCCCAGACCGTGGTGTCGTGGTCGACGGCCTCGAAGCGCAGGATCGGGCGCAAGCCGTCCCAGTCTGCGGGAATGGTGACGGTGCGCCGATACCAGACGGCGTTCAGAAAATCGCGGTTCCCGATCCCGGAGGCCTCGGTCTCCGGCGCGAAGGGCACGGTGATCGTCTGCGCGAGCTCGCGCTCCAGCAGCCCACGCTCCCGACCGGAGTCGCCCTGGTCGATCTCGAACTGCCAGGTCCCGTTGAGGCTCAGCCAGGCGGGGCGCTGCAACTGGGGCCGCGGATGCTCGGGCCGGGGGACTCCAGCGGCCGACGGCGGGGCGTCCAGGATGGCAGCGAGCTCATCGGCCCGGGCGAACAGGGCGGCGAGCTGCGCGGGCAGGGTGGGGGTCTGAGCGGTCATAGGGCGGCTCCTCGGCACGAGATCGGCACTGATCGGGCGCGTCCAGTCAAGCGCATCTCGCCTGGGATTGCAACGTGGGAATTCAGCCTTCCCGTGGGATGCCCTCGCAATCAATCCTGCTCTCGGACGCCGGTGGATCCGCGCTCGATGAGTCGGTGCCCGACCACCAGTTCCGCGCCGCCTGACGCCGCTCCTCCAGCCTCGGCCAGTGCGGCATCCAGGGCGGCGGAGATCAGGGCCTCGAGGTCCGGGGCCACCGTGGTCAGCGAGGGGGATGCCCAGGTGGCCTCCGGAATGTCATCCCACCCCACCACCGCGACCTGCTCGGGCACGGCGACGCCGCGCTGGGCGAGCGCGCGCAGAGCGCCCAGGGCCAGCAGATCGTTGCCGGCCACCACCGCGTCCACCTCGAGCCCGGCCGCGAGCACGGCCTCCAGCTCTCGCCACCCGGCCTCGCGGCTCCACTTCGTCACGGTGCGGATCAGCTCGGGCACGATCGGCACCCCGGCGAATCGCAGTGCGGCCCGGAATCCGGTGAGGCGGTCGGTGGCCGTGGAGCGGACGGCGCCGTCGCCGCCCAGGAACAGCAGTCGCCGCCTCCCCTGATCGACCAGGTGGCGCACCACGTCGGCGGCTGAGGCGGCATTGTCGATCGCCACATGGGAGACCTCCGGTGCTGCGGGCAGCATCTCGCCCAGCAGCACCACCCGGGGCCCGCCGGAGGGGAGCAGATCGGCCGGCACCAGCGCGGAGGGGGAGATGATCACCGCATCCACGGGCCGGGGCGTGTGGCCGCGCACCAGGGCCCGTTCCGTCGGGGCGCTGCCCAGGGACACCTCGACGCTGACGGTGTACCCCCGGTCGCGAGCCGCGACCTGCATGCGCTCGGCGAGGCGCGCGAAATAGGGGTTCTGCAGCTCCGGCACCACCAGCGCGATGGTCCGGGTGGGCCCGCCGCGCAGTTCCCTGCCCGCATGATTGGGCACGTAGCCGAGCTCCTCGATCGCCAGCCGCACGCGGGCGCGGGTCTCGTCCCGCACCACGGGGCGATCATTGACCACATTGGAGACGGTCTTCCAGGAGACTCCGGCGTGCAGGGCGACGTCCTTGATGCTGACGCGACGTGTCATCGGCCCTCCTGGAAACGGGATGAATGCTTGCGCAGGAGGCTACCGGAGGGTGCCCTTGTGTCCCACGTGAGAACGCGGGCACCCGGCACATCCCACCGCATCGTCGGCGACCCGGTGGTATCTCACACCACGGGCCCGCTTCATCGCCACCGAGCTGGCCTGGACGTAGTGTGGTTGGCAGTGCCGTCCTCCCGCCGCGGCACAGGTCCCGCACAGGCAGCCCCGATCCACGCGATCGGCTGGCTCCGCTGCGGAGACAGCGTCGGCCGAGGATCACTGCCCCTGGGCAGTGCCGTGCGACGATGCCCCGGGTGGGATGCACTGAGCAGAACGGATCACCTTTCGTGACCACCCCTGATTTCGCACGCCTCGGCGTGCCCGCCGCCCTCATCAAGGCGCTCGCGCCGCGAGGCATCACCCAGCCCACCCCGATCCAGGCCTCGACGCTGCCCGACTCGCTGGCCGGCCGGGACGTGCTGGGCCGGGGCCGTACCGGCTCGGGCAAGACCTACGCCTTCCTGCTGCCGCTGGTGGCCCGCCTGATCGCGGAGCCCCGCCGTCGCGTCGCGCGCCGCCCCCGCTCCCTGATCCTCGCGCCGACGCGTGAGCTCGCCTCGCAGCTCGCCGAGTCGCTGAAGCCGCTCGAGCTGGCCGCCGATCTGCGCAGCACCGTCGTCTTCGGCGGCGTGGGCCAGAACCCCCAGGTGAAGGCCCTCGCAAGCGGCGTCGACGTGCTCGTCGCCTGCCCCGGCCGTCTGCTCGACCTCATGAACCAGGGTCACGTGGACCTCGGTGCCGTCGAGATCACCGTCATCGACGAGGCTGACCACATGGCTGACATGGGCTTCCTGCCCATGGTCCGCAAGATCCTCGCCAAGACGCCGTCGAAGGGCCAGCGGATGCTGTTCTCCGCAACCCTCGATTCCGGGGTGAACAAGCTGGTCAAGGAGTTCCTCCACGAGCCGGTCACCCACTCCGCGGATCCGGCGACCAGCCCGGTGGGCACCATGGAGCACCACGTGCTCGAGGTCGCCGCCACCACCCGCTTCGATGTGCTGCGTGATCTTGCCGCCGCACCCGGGCGCACCATCATGTTCACCCGCACCAAGTACGGCGCGAAGAACCTCGCCCGCAAGCTCAGCGCGCGCGGCGTCGATGCGGTGGACCTGCACGGCAACCTCTCGCAGAACGCCCGCACCCGGAACCTCGAGGCATTCGGCGACGGCACCGCGACGACGATGGTCTGCACCGACATCGCCGCCCGCGGCATCCACGTCGACGATGTGGCCCTCGTGGTCCACGCCGATCCGCCCGTCGAGCACAAGGCGTACCTGCACCGCTCGGGTCGCACCGCCCGCGCCGGCGAATCGGGCACCGTGATCACCGTGCAGACCCCGGATCAGAAGCGCGATGTCAGCGACCTGATGCGCAAGGCCGGGATCACCCCCACGTACCACTCCCAGGTGCAGCCCACCAGCCCGGTGCTGTCCTCGCTCGCCCCGGGCGAGCGAGTGGCCACCCATGAGCCCCGCCAGCCCGAGCCCGAGCTCGACCAGGCCCGCATGAACGGGGAGCGTCGCGGACGCTCCGGCGGTCAGGGTCGCGGGGGCCAGGGTGGCGGCCAGGGCCGTGGCGGTCAGGGCGGCGGCGCCCGCCGTGGCGGTCAGGGCGAGGAGACCCGCACCGAGGGTCAGGGTCGCGGGGGTCAGGGCCGACGCGGCCAGGGCGCCGGCGGTCAGGGCCGTGGCGGTCAGGGCGGCGGCGGTCAGGGCGGCGGTCGCCGTGGCGGCCAGGGCGGGCAGGGCGGCAGCGCCTCCGGCGCGCGCCGTCAGGGCCAGGGCGCTCCGTCCCGCTACTCCACGAGCTCCGACGGCGGCGGCACCGGCAACTCCGTCGGCGGCGGTCTCGCCTCCTTCTCCTCCGGTCGCAAGCGGTGAGCAGCACCGCCCCGGCCGGCGGTCGACGCCGCGCCGGAGCGCCTGCGCCGCACAGCATCGACGAGGTGCTCGAGGCTGCCCGGCAGGGCGTCCATCGGCTCACGCCGGAGGACCTCCTCACCGCTCAGGCGCAGGGGGCGCACGTGATCGACATCCGCTCGGCCGCGACCCGGGAGTCCGAGGGGCATCTGCCCGGAGCCACCGTCATCGAGCGCCTGGTGCTCGAATGGCGGCTTGATCCGAGCAGTGCGCACCGGATGGCGGACGGGCCGGAGCATGATGATCTGGTCGTCGTGGTCTGCAACGAGGGGTACTACTCCTCGCTCGCGGCCCGCGACCTGCGTGACCTCGGCTTCCACCGTGCCACGGATCTGATCGGCGGCTTCCGGGCCTACCGCGATGCTGGCCTGCCGATCCAGGCGGAGCCCGCTCGCAGCGTGGACTGACCCGCACCTGCACGGCGGGGAGAGGACGGCGGGGAGAGGACGACCTTCGGGCATCGTCCGCTCCCCGCCGTCCTGCTCTCTGTCGTCTTGCTCCCTGCACCCGCCAGCGCCCGACTGCGGCATGCCCCACAACCTCACTTCGCTTATTGCGCAACTATGGAACCGCTGGGATCCTGGACCCATGACGATTCCGGGACCCCCTGCGGGCTCCTCCCCCACCGCGCCGCAGCTCGCCGCCGCGGCGAACACCTTCGCCCTGCTGGCGAGCCCCTCACGGCTGCATCTGGTGCGCCTCATGAGCGGCGGCCACTTCGATGTGGGCACCCTTGCCGAAAAGGTCGGGCTCAGCCTGCCCACCACCAGTCAGCATCTGAGCAAGCTGCGCCTGGCCGGGATCGTCTCCGTTCGCCGCGAGGGCCGCCACAGCTACTACACGGTGGAAGATCCGCACGTCCTCTCCCTGGTCGAGCAGATCTTCGAGCACATCGCACCCGACGGCACCCTCGCCCCCGATCCGACCACGAAGGATTCCCGCGCATGACCGCCCCCGCTCCGACCACCCCTGCCGCGGGCAAGCGCGTGGATCTGCGCAGATTCGCGTGGCTCTCGATCGTCGCCGCAGTCATCACCATCGCCCTGAAGACGGGCGCCTGGGCGATGACCGACTCCGTCGGCCTGCTCTCCGACGCCGCGGAGTCCACGGTGAACCTGGTCGCCGCCGTGGTCGCCCTCATCGCGCTGACGGTCGCCGCCCGCCCCGCCACCGAGCGCTTCCTCTACGGCCGGGCCAAGGCCGAGTACTTCTCGGCCGCCGTCGAGGGGCTGATGATCTTCGTGGCGGCCGCGGTCATCATGGTCACCGCCGTCGAACGCTTCATCAACCCGCGGCCGCTCGAGAACCTCGGCATCGGCCTGGTGATCGTCGTGATCGCCTCGCTGATCAACGGCGGGGTCTCGCTGGTGCTGATGCGCGCCGGGAAGGAGCACAACTCGATCACCCTGCGGGCCGACGGGAAGCACCTGATGACCGATGTGGTCACCAGCGCCGGGATCCTCATCGGGGTGGGCCTGGTCGCTCTGACCGGCTGGGAGAGACTGGATGCGCTGGTCGCCTTCGCGGTGGGCGTGAACATCATCGTCACCGGTATCGGTCTGCTCAACGAGGCGGTCTCAGGCCTGCTGGACAAGGCGCTGCCGGAGGAGGACCACGAGGTCATCACCGAAGTGCTGCGCCGCCGCACCGACGGCACCATCACGTTCCACGGGCTGCAGACCCGTGAGGCCGGCAAGCAGAAGTACATGAACGTGCACGTGCTGGTGCCGGACGAGTGGACCGTCAAGCGCGGCCACGACTACATCGAGGGGCTCGAGGACGAGCTGCGCGACTGCCTGCCGGACCTCACCGTGCTCACCCATCTCGAGCCGATCTCCGATCCGGCGTCCTATGAGGACATCCCCGAGCAGCACGTCCCGATCCACGGCGACGATCACGACCCGACCCGGCCTCCGGCGGAGCCGGGCACTCCCTGACCCCCGGCGCCGAACGATCAGACCGTGGCGAGCCGCTTCCAGGTGTCGACGATCGTGTCCGGGTTCAGCGAGATCGACGAGATCCCCTTCGCCCTGAGATGCTCGGCGAGCTTGGGATGGTCGCTCGGGCCCTGTCCGCAGATCCCCACGTACTTCCCCCGGGCCCGGCAGGCATCGATCGCCATGTCGATCAGGCGGATCACCGCAGGATCGCGCTCGTCGAAGGCTCCGGCCACGAGCTCGGAGTCGCGGTCGATCCCGAGGGTGAGCTGAGTGAGGTCGTTCGACCCGATCGAGAATCCGTCGACATGGTCGAGGAAGGCATCGGCGTCGAGCGCATTCGAGGGCACCTCGCACATCATCACGATCTGCAGCCCGTTCACCCCGCGCTCGAGCCCGTGGCCCGCGAGCGCGGGCGGCGCTCGATCTCTGCGGGACGATCTGAGCAGGACCGGCTCGTCGGAACCCGGCGCGCCTCACCATGAACGGTGACAGGATGCCGCCATGGTGACCCGGCGCACAGCAAAGTCGTCCCCGGCCTCCGCCCGACCGCTGCTCCTGAACAACCTCGTGGCCGCGCTCATCGCGAGCGCGCTGATGATCTTCGTGCACGAGCTCACGCATCTGGTCGCCGGGCTCGCGCTGGGACACGCCTCGGTCCTGTACCCCTTCGGGGTGATCGACCGCGGTTCTCCGCCGGAGGGCGATCAGGTGCTGACGCTGCTCGTCGGCCCCGCCTTCAGCCTGGTCACCGGCGTGCTGCTGCAGCTGTGGACCCCGCTGCGGGCGCGTGCTGACTTCCTGCACCTGGTGTGGCTGTGGTTCGCCTTCACCTCGGTCCAGGAGGGCATCATGTATCTGTGCCTGACTCCTTTCGGCGCCGGCGACACCGGGCAGGCCGCACAGCTGCTCGGGCTATCCCTCCCGCTGCAGTTCCTCGCGCTCGCGATCGGCATCGGCGGCATGTTCCTCAACGCCCGGGCCTTCGCGCCCCACATGGCGCGCCACGCCGGGGCCGATCCGCGCCTGCGCAATGCGATGACGCTGTTCCCGTGGCTGTACGGGATGACCGTCTCGGTGCTGCTGAGCATCGTGTACCTCGCGATCAGCCCGGCCGAGATACCGGCCTCCGCGCAGATCGCGATTCTCGCGGCGGGGACGGCGCTCCTGGTCTTCGCGCCGATGGCGCACATCTTCGCCCGCAGCGTCACCGCGGTGCCCTCTGAGCCGCTGCGGCTCCGCGCGGTCCCCGTCGGCGGCCTCATCGTGCTGGGCGTGCTGGTGCTCGGGAACATCCTGCTGAGCGTCGGCCTGCAGCTCGGCTGAGCGGAGGCTCAGCCGGCCAGCAGTCGCGCGAGCTCTTCGTCCGAGGCCCTGAGCGCCTCCCGGTCATAGGTCGCGCCGGTCGCCATCACCTCGTGGGCCCCGCTGCGCTCGGCCAGTTCCTCGATCCGTCGGCGCACGGTCGCCGCCGTCCCGGCCACTGTCGCCGCCAGGCCCCTCTCCACCCGGCGAGCCTCCTTCTCGCTCATGGACGACGCTCGGATCCGCGCGACCGGTTCGAGGGCCTCGAACAGACCCGTGGTGCGGGAGCGCGCCATCGCCCAGACCTCCGGCAGCGCCAGCTCGCGAGCCTCCTCGTCGGTGTCCGCGATCAGCGCGTCGACGGAGACGATGATCTGCGGCGAGCTGCCACGATGCGGCCGGAAGCGGCGGCGGTAGGCGGCGAGCCGATCCGGCAGCTCCGGGGAATCCAGGAAGGGGCCGCCGAGCACCACCGGCAGGCCGAGCGCAGCGGCGGTGTCGACCCCGCTGCCGGTCGCGAGCACGAACATCGGCACCTCGCCGGCGTCGGCGGGCCGGGCGGTCAGCGGGGCGGAGCCCTCGAGATGCGCCCGCACATCGGCGATCTCCTGCGCGAACTCCTCAGGGCTCGCCTCGAGGCGGCCGAGGGCGTGCCGCACCGGCTCGGTGAACCCCAGCGACCGACCGAGGCCCAGGTCGATGCGGCCCGGATACAGGGCGGCCAGCATGCGGAACTGCTCGGCGACCACGAGCGGCCGATGGTTGAGGAGCATCACCCCTCCGGAGCCCAGCCTGATCCGGCGGGTGCGGGCCCCGATCGCCGCCAGCAGCACCGCCGGGGCACCGCTCGCAATCCCGGGCACCGCATGATGCTCTGCGACCCAGAACCGCTCATAGCCCAGCTGCTCGACATCGATCGCACGCTCGACGGAATGCTCCAGAGCAGCGGTCTCCGGAAGCCCATGGCGGGTGCGGGAGCGGTCGAGCAGAGAGAACCTCATGCCGGGGCCAACGCCTGGCTGCGCGTGAAGCTTCCCTGATCGGAGGTCGAGAAGCTCTCATCCCCGAGCCCGCCACCGCAGAGTCTCCCTCGATAGCCTGAGCAGTATGAATGCTCCTCATGTGCCGCTGTCGATCCTCGATCTCGTCTCCATCTCCGAAGGGATGACGACCCGCGAGGCGATCAACGCTTCGATGGACGGCGCGAAGGCCGCCGACCGGCTCGGCTACGAACGGCTCTGGTTCGCCGAGCACCACAACACCAACAGCCTGGCGTCCTCCGCCACGTCGCTGCTGATCGACCGGGCGGCTTCCCTGACCGAGCGCATCCGTGTCGGCTCCGGAGGGATCATGCTCCCCAACCACGCGCCGCTGACGGTGATCGAGCAGTTCGGCACCCTGGTGCAGTTCCACGGCGACCGCATCGACCTGGGCCTGGGTCGGGCACCGGGAACGGACCAGCTCACCGCTCAGCTCCTCGCGCGCACCTCAGCGGAGCCGTCTGCCTTCATCGCCGCCGTCGAGCAGATGCGGGACTGGTCCCGCGAGGTGCCCATCGGTTCCCTGCCGATCACCGCGGATGTCGCCCGCGGGACCGAGGTGCCGATGTGGATCCTCGGCTCGACCGCCAATGGCGCCCGCCTGGCCGCTCAGCTGGGGATGCCCTTCTCCGTCGCCTCGCACTTCGCCCCCTTCCAGTACCTGCACGCGCTCGACGTCTACCGCGACAACTTCGACCCGGACGCCGCCTCGGCACAGATGTCGACGCCGCGCACCATGGTCGGCGTCAACCTGGTGGTGGCCGACACCGACGAGGAGGCGCAGCGTCAGTTCACCACCCTCCAGCAGATGTTCCTGGGGGTCGTCACCGGCCGGCGCCAGAAGATCCAGCCCCCGCGGCCGATCGACGAGGTCGCCGCGCCGCAGCTCATCGCACAGGTCGACCAGACCCTGTCGATCAAGGCAGTCGGC
This sequence comes from Brachybacterium sp. AOP24-D1-21, assembly GCF_052378665.1. Classification (NCBI taxonomy): domain Bacteria; kingdom Bacillati; phylum Actinomycetota; class Actinomycetes; order Micrococcales; family Dermabacteraceae; genus Brachybacterium; species Brachybacterium sp. AOP24-D1-21. Next base: position 2,684,601 of record NZ_JBQSXX010000001.1, on the reverse strand, counting down.
TCCCCCGCCACAGTGGTCCGGCAGCTCGAGGAGATCGTCGCCGCCACCGGCGCCGACGAGCTCATCCTCACCGCCTACTACTACGACCCGGCGGACCGGCTGCACGCGCTCGAGCTGCTCGCGCAGGCGTGGGGCTTGTGAGACGACGCCACCAAGGCGCGGCTCCCGCCGCATGGCTCGCGCTGCTCTGCCTCTCCGCAGCAGCGCTCACCGGCTGCGGCGAACTCGAAGAATCTCGCCCGGGGCAGGGCGACCCATGGATTCACGACGAGGACAGCGAGCGCTGGTTCCTGCCTGACTCCCTGACGACCAGCTCCGAGCTGGTGGCCGAGCACCTGCCCACGCTGGACACGGCCTCTGAGCTCACACTGATCGGCGGCCAGTTCACTGATCCGCACGAGCGGGTCCCGATCCCCGCCCAGGACGACTACTGGTGGCAGGCTGTGGTGACACTGGCCCCGGCGGAGGTCGAAGAGCTGGCCACGACCGCACAGTCACAGGCTGCCGCAGGATCGATCGGCGGCGAGCCCGAGCGGCTCACGGACAGAGAGCTGCGCGCTGCGATCGTCGGCCCGCTCGAGGAGGCCCTCTCCTCCTGCCCCGAGGAGTGGCTCACCGTGATGCCGGTCCTCACCCAGCCGGGATATGAGAACCGGACCGCGGCCGGCGACGGGTTGGGCGTCCTCGCGGTCTGCCCCGGCGGCGATCAGCTCGTCATCTCTGCCTTCGACATGTGAGCGGCCCGCAGGTCGCTGCTGCGAGTCGCTGCCGCAGGCCGCTGCCGCAGGCCGCTGCCGCAGGCCGCTGCCGCGGGCGACACCGCGAGCATGAGAACGGGGCCACGGCGCGTACGCCGTGGCCCCGTCGCGAGCAGCCTCACTCGCTGGACATCCCGAGCAGATCGGGGATGAACATCGAGATCTGCGGGACGAACACGATCAGCAGCAGGCCGATCACGAGCGGCACGTAGAAGGGCAGCAAGCGCATGATCACCGGCTCCACCTTCATCCGGCCCACCCTCGCGCCGACGAACAGGATCACACCGACCGGCGGGGTGATCGTGCCCAGGCACAGGTTGAACGTCATCATCAGGCCGAAGTGGATCGGATCCACACCCAGCTCAAGGGCGACGGGCAGGAAGATCGGGGTGAAGATCAGGATCGCCGGGGTGGGGTCCATGAACATGCCCACCACCAGCAGCGCCAGCATCATCAGCAGCAGCACGATGATCGGGGAGCTGGAGACCCCCAGCAGGGCACCGGCGATGAACTGCGGGATGGTCGCATAGGCGAGCACCCAGCCCAGCACTCCGGAGACCGCGATCAGCAGCAGCACCACGGCGGTGGTGCGGGTCGCCGCCAGGATCACCGCGGGCAGCTTCTTGACGGTCAGCGCCCGGTAGATGAAGCCGAGGACCAGCGAGTAGACCACGGCGATCACCGCGGATTCGGTGGCGGTGAAGAACCCGGCCACCAGACCGCCGATGACGATGACCATCATGAACACCGCCGGCACCGCGGCCAGCAGGGTGCGCAGTGCCATGGCGAGGGTGAGCTCGCCGCGGGCAGCACCGTTGTCGTTGCCCACCAGCTCGGGGCGGCGCTTCGTCATGATCCAGACCATCGCGATGCAGGCCAGCATCCATACCGCGCCCGGGCCGTAACCGGCGGCGAACAGCGTGGCGACCGAGGTCGAGGACACCAGCGAATACACGATCAGAGTGTTCGACGGCGGGATCAGCATGCCCGAAGGCGCCGAGGCGACGTTCACCGCGGCGGCGAAGGCCGGGTCATAGCCTTCCTTGCGCTGCCGGGGGCTGAGGATCCCGCCGACGGCTGCGGCAGAGGCCACAGCCGCGCCGGAGACGGAGCCGAACATCGCGTTGGCGACCACGTTGGTCTGGGCGAGCGAGCCGGGCATGCGGCCCACCAGCACCTTGGCCGCGTCGATCAGCCGGGCGGCCACTCCGCCGGTGTTCATCAGCTGGCCTGCCAGCACGAAGAACGGTATCGCGAGCAGGGAGAACGAATTCGCGCCCATGAACATGCGCTGCGCGGAGACGAACACGGCCGGCTCGATGCCGATGACGGCGATCAGGGCCACCACAGAGGGCAGGCCGATGGCGATCGCGACCGGGGCGCCGATGGCGATGAGGACGAGGATGCCGATGATCAGGATGATCCCGGCGAGCATTGCGGGATCCATGATCAGCGCTCCTTCTCGGTGTCGGTGCGGGGGTCGGAGTCCGGGAGCGACTGCCCGTCGGAATCCTGGATGACGGCTGCCGCCGCGGCGGCTCCGGCGCTCTCGGCGGCCTCGTCGTCGGTCTCCTCGAGCGGTGCGAGCTCATCGCCTCGCACAGCGAGCAGCAGATCTTCGAGCGCGAGGAAGGCGATCATCAGCCCGCTGACGGGCAGTGCGAGGTACATATGGCCCACGGAGAACGGGAAGCCCGGGATCACCTGCTCCCAGGACATCGCGACCCCGCGCAGCCCGCCCCACACCATGCCGAGCGCTGCGAAGGCGAGCGTCGAGGCTTGGACGGCGACGACCAGCACGCGGCGGGAGAGCCCCGGGGCGCGCTGCGCTAGCACGTCGACCGCGATGTGACCACGTTCGCCGAACACCAGGGTCGCGGCGAACAGGCTCAACCACACGAACATGTACTAGGCGGTGACGGTGGGCCAGGCGCTGGGGGCACTGAGCACCTGGCGGGTGAACACCTGCCACACCACGACCAGCACGAGCACCGCGAACAGCACGATGCACAGCACCTTGAGGGCGGAGAGCAGCCCTTGACGGATCTTCCACATCAGGAATCGCCCCCTTCGGCCGCACCGCGGATCGCCTCGTACAGGGCGAAGTCCGCCGGGTCCTCCAGCAGGGAGATGCCGGTCTCCTCGATGATCGCGGTGAACACCTCGGGGTCCGGCTCCGTGATGACCACTCCGCGCTCGAGCATCGTCGCGGTGGCGTCCTCGGTCTGCTGCTTCCAGATCTCGACGAACTCGCTCTGGGTCTCGGCCCAGGCGGCTCGGAGAGCCACCGAGTCCTGCTCGTCCATCGTCTCGAGCAGGTCGGTGTTGGCCAGCAGGAAGTCGAAGCCGATCAGGTGATTGGTGAGCGTGAAGTGCTTGGCGACCTCGTAGTGGCGCTGGGTGACGTAGGAGATCTCATTGTTCTCCGCACCGTCGAGCACCCCCGCCTGCAGCCCGGTGTAGACCTCGCTGTAGGCCATCGGAGTGGGAACCCCACCGATGTTCCTGATCAGGCGCAGGAAGATCTCGGACTCCTGGACTCGGACTTTGAGCCCCTCCAGATCTTCGACGGACTCGATCGGACCCTGTGCCGTGTAGAGGTGCCGGCCGCCTTGGGTGTAGCCGCCCAGGACCGACAGCCGCTTCTGCGGCTCAAGCGATGCGAAGAGCTCGCCGACGATCGACTCGTCGAGCATCACCCGGTTCTGGTGGTCGATGTCGTCGAAGACCCCGGCGACGTTCATCGGCAGGAAGCGCGGTGAGGAGTTCTCGATCTGGGTGCCGGAGACGACGGCCATGTCGATCGCGCCGTCGGAGACCAGCTGCACGGTCTCCTGCTGGTCGCCGAGGGAGTTGTTGGCGTACACGCGGGCGCCGTAGCGGCCGTCGGTCGCTTCCGCGATCCGCTCACCGAAGGAGACCAGCGAGCCGTAGCTGGGGTGGGACTCCGCCTGGCCCAGGGAGATGGACAGCACCCGGTCGACACCGGTGACTGCACCCTCCTGGGAGGCACAGCCGCCGAGCAGCGCAGCACCTGCGCCGACCACGGGCAGGGACTTGAGGAATCCGCGACGTCCCACTCCCTCCCTCACATCGGCACGAGTACCGGCGAGCGAGCGGGGGGCTCCTCGTCGGCGGGAGAAAGGTGTTCGCACTGCATTCCTCCTCGAATGGGACGCTCCGTACCGCACCGCCGGGGACGGCGCAGACGTGCGTTCGCCACCATCGAGCCGGTCTGGCCGACGGCGGGACGCTCAGGGTTCTCACTGTGATGCGCGGCGGTGAACCCTGCCGAGGGCCCACCCGAGGGCAATCTCCGTGCCCTATGGCGACGGTGCCCGGTCGCATCAAAAGCTCGACCACGGACAGGGTGCCAGCGCCCGGGAAACCGGTCTCACCACTTGCCGCATGTTGCCACTGGCGGGCCGTAGTGAGTTGTGTCCCACCGAGCGCTCGACTGGCATGCTGGTGCCCATGGCAACGCCGCCCACCCCCACCGCTGTCACCGCTGTCGACACCGCGCCGCCCACCCCGACGACCTGGCTGCTTCCTGCCGCCGGGGTATCAGCCTCCGCCTTCCTCCTCTTCGGCCTCCAGCTCGCCGGCTGGGGCCACGGACTGCTCGCGCTCAGCCTGCTCGGCGCCTTCGTCCTCTCCCGGGAGCTCGGCAAGGATCTCTCCCTGATCGGCCTCGGGATCGCGATCGTCTCCACCACCTCGGTGAAGGCGAATGTGGACTGGGACCGCTTCTTCACGATCGGGACCGTGCTGCTCCTCGCCGTGGCAGTGCCGCTGCTGGTGGACCGTCTGGTGCTGCGCCGTCGGGCGATCCGCTTCCCCTGGCTCTCCGGCGAGAGGTGGAATCGGTGGCAGTGGGGGTACATCATCGCCGTGCCCGTGCTGGGCTGGCTGATCCTGCCGTACTACTTCATCACCTCGGGCGCCTACGAGAACTGGCCGGCGATCACGGACAGCGGCGCGCTGGGACGCTTCCTCGTGGGCGTGAACTTCGTGGGCACCTGGGACGAGCTGTTCTTCATCTGCACCTGCTTCGCGCTGCTGCGCCGCCACTTCGGGCTCTGGACGGCGAACCTCCTGCAGGCGGTCATCTTCGTGTCCTTCCTGTGGGAGCTCGGCTATCAGGCCTGGGGGCCGCTGCTCACCGTCCCCTTCGCGCTGCTCCAGGGCTGGCTGTTCTCCCGCACCGGCTCGCTGCTGTACGTGCTGGTCGTGCATCTGCTCTTCGACGTGATCGTGTTCCTCGCCATCGTCCACGCGCACAACCCCGGGGTGATCCCGATCTTCCTGATCTGACCAGGCCTGGCGTGGCGTGGCGCGTCCGGTCAGAGCAGGGCCTGCTCAGCGGCTGGCGAGCACCTCACGGATCGCGGCGAGCGTCGCCGGGATCCCGGTGCGTGCGGCCCGCTGACGCACAGCGATCTCCTCCTCGGCGCGGTCGCCGTAGCGTTCGGCGAACACCTCTTCGAAGTACGGGGGGGTGTCCCTATGTTCTTCGTCAAGGGGAAGCGCGAAGTTCTCTCGGGATCTGAGGGGGCTGAGGGGCGCGTTGGAGCTGCCGGCGGGATGGTGCTGTTGCCGGGATCTTAGGGCGTTCGTTGGTGTCAGGCGGCTGCCGCGGTGGGTGTCTTCTGGATGGCCGGTGGGGAGTAGAACGTGCCGTCGCGGAGCATCGCGAAGAGCACGTCGCAGCGGCGTCTGGCGAGGGCGATGAGGGCTTGGTTGTGTCGCTTCTTCTCTGCTCGTTTCCGGTCGTAGTAGGCGCGGGAAACCGGATCTCTCAGCGCGGCGAACGCGGAGAGGAACAGGGCGCGTTTGAGGACCTTGTTGCCTCGCCTGGAGGGGTGGTCTCCACGGATGGAGGTGCCGGAACGCCAGGTCACGGGAGTGAGCCCGGCGTAGGAGGCAAGGTGTCCTGCGGTCTCGAACTGCTTGCCGGTCACCTCGGTGATGATCCTGGCAGCTGTCCTGACGCCGACCGCTGGCATGGACGTCAGGAGGTCGTGAAGAGGGTGGTCTGCCACCAGTGCCTCGACCTGTTCGAAGACCTCACCGCGGGCGGTGCGGAGCTGGGCGAGTTGGATCGCGAGCTGGCGCAGCACGACCCCGGCCGCGTCGGTGCCGGCCACGACCACGGTCTGCTCGCTTAAGGCCTCGAAGATCTCGGCGGCCCAGGGGTTCCCGCCACGAGGCGCATACTTCCGCATGAACGTCGCGACCCGGGTCTGACCAGCCTTTTTCAGAGCGGCCGGGCCGGGGTATTTCTCCAGCAGGGCCGCCATGACGGGATGGTCAAGGTGTCTGCCGATGACGCGCTCGAGAGCGGGATGGATCTGGGTGAGCAGCCCGCGGATCCGGTTTGAGGCCGCGGTGACCTGCCCGGCGAGGTCATCATCGAAGCCGCAGAGCATGCTCAGCTGAGCGGCCTGCTCATCAGCCAGAGCGATCGAGCGCAGCGTCTGAGGCATCGTGCGGGCGGCTTCGGCGATGATCGCCGCGTCACGGGCATCAGTTTTCGCTTCGCCGGGGTGGAGATCGGCAATGCGACGCATCGCGAGGCCGGGCAGATAGCCGATCAGAACGCCCATGTCCTGAGCGACGGCCAGGGGCAGAGCGCCGATGGTCGCGGGCTGGTCCACGACGACGAGGACCGTTCCGTGGCCAGCAGCTTTGCTGATCAAGGTCCGGAGTTTCGCCTCGTCCTGCGGGAGAGGCTGGTCCAGGAGTTTCTTGCCATTGCGGTCGATCGCGACGGCGTGATGGTCGGACTTTCCGACGTCGATACCGATGAACACGTCAACACTGTCGTGTTCGGAGATCATGAGGTCCTCCAAGGCTGGTGCGGGCAGGAACGAAGCTGGCTTGTCCTGCGGCCCCAGAGCTCGGCATCCACGTTACGCCCGACCTGCCGGCATGACCTCGCGCGACTTGGTCTGGTCCCTATCAGCGATCCTCTGACGCCTACCGGGACCCGGTGACAACACCCCCCGGATCATGAACGACTGGGGGCAATAGTCATGCCGGGCCCGACAGGCCAGCAACCCCGATCCCGGAGAGGTCCGGGGCTACGAACAAGGTAACGGGGTGAGCGTGTACTCGGTCAGCTCCGTACCGCCGCCCGCGGCCGGCCGCAGCCGGTACCCCCACTGGGCACGGCCGGGTCCCACCGACAAGGCGAAGTGCTCTCCCGGGGTGGCCGCGATGACTTCGGAGGTGGTCTGCCATTCGCGCTCCGGGGTGCGGTTGAACCCCGTGAAGCGGGCGCCCACTCCTCGCTGCTCGCTGTCCCACTCGCAGCGCAGGCACTGCTGACTCCACTCGCCCGTCCGCGTGACGTCGCTGATCAGCGCGTACACCTCGTCCGGGGTGGAGGGGACGACGATCGAATCCTGCATCTCGTAGGTCATGGCTCCATTGTCCCCGCGCCCGACTGCGTCGTGGCTGGCGGCCGCGCGGAGCAGGTGATCAGTCCTGGACCTCGACCAGAGACACCCGGACCGTTCACGGGTTCGTCATCGAGGCCTCGCTCCGAGCATCATCTCGAGATGCTCCGCTCGCTCCCGGGCGACCTGCTCCCGCAGTCGGCGGCGTCGTGCCGCCTCCCGGCACTGCTGATGCTCGCCATTGCCCTCGAGACAGGGTCAAGGGCCCAGGGTGAGCACCGGGGATGGGGAGGAGTGCGGCAGCAGGGCCACCGGACAGCGCAGGGCTGGATACCGCTGGGCCGGACAGCACAGTGCCCCGACCCTCCGGAGAGGATCGGGGCACTGCGGTGCTCCGGTGGGAGCGGCGTGATCAGGAGATCACATCATGCCGCCCATTCCGCCCATGCCACCCATGTCGTCGCCGCCGCCGGCCGGGGCCTTGGGCTCCGGCTTGTCGGCCACGACGGCCTCGGTGGTGAGGAACAGGCCCGCGATCGACGCCGCGTTCTGCAGCGCGGAGCGGGTGACCTTGACCGGGTCGATGATCCCGGCGGCGATCAGATCCTCATACACACCGGTCGCGGCGTTCAGGCCCTGGCCGACGGGGAGGTGCTTGACCTTCTCCGCGACGACGCCGCCCTCGAGACCGGCGTTGACCGCGATCTGCTTGAGCGGGGCCTCGATGGCGACCTTGACGATGTTCGCCCCGGTGGCCTCGTCACCCTCGAGGGTGAGCTTGCTGAAGGTGTCGGCACCGGCCTGCAGCAGCGCGACGCCGCCACCGGCGACGACGCCCTCATCCACAGCAGCCTTGGCGTTGCGCACGGCATCCTCGATGCGGTGCTTGCGCTCCTTGAGCTCCACCTCGGTGGCGGCGCCGGCCTTGATGACGGCCACGCCGCCGGCCAGCTTCGCGAGGCGCTCCTGGAGCTTCTCGCGGTCGTAGTCCGAGTCGGAGTTCTCGATCTCGGTGCGGATCTGGGACACGCGACCGGCGATGCGCTCGGCGTCGCCGGAGCCCTCGACGATGGTGGTCTCGTCCTTGGTCACGACGACCTTGCGGGCCTGGCCGAGCAGCTCGAGCCCGGCGGTCTCCAGCTTCAGGCCGACCTCCTCGGAGATGACCTGGCCACCGGTGAGGATGGCCATGTCCTCGAGCATCGCCTTACGACGATCGCCGAAGCCCGGTGCCTTGACGGCGACGGACTTGAAGGAGCCGCGCAGCTTGTTGACCACGAGCACCGCGAGCGCCTCGCCGTCGACATCCTCGGCGAGGATCGCGAGCGGCTTGCCGGACTGGATGACCTTCTCCAGCAGCGGCAGCAGATCCTTGACGGAGGAGATCTTCGAGGAGATCAGCAGGATGTAGGGGTCCTCGAGGACCGTCTCCTGGCGATCGGCGTCGGTGACGAAGTAGGGCGAGATGTAGCCCTTGTCGAACCGCATGCCCTCGGTGAGCTCCAGCTCGAGGCCCATGGTGTTGGACTCCTCGACCGTGATCACGCCTTCCTTGCCGACCTTGTCCAGCGCCTCGGCGATGAGCTCGCCGATGGCCGGGTCAGCGGCGGAGATGGCTGCGGTGGAGGCGATCTGCTCCTTGGTCTCGATCTCGTGAGCCTGCGAGAGCAGGGTCTCCGTGACGGCTGCCACGGCCTTGTCGATGCCGCGCTTGAGCGCGATCGGGTTGGCGCCGGCGGCCACGTTGCGCAGCCCCTCCTTGACGAGGGCCTGTGCGAGGACGGTGGCGGTGGTGGTGCCGTCGCCGGCGATGTCGTCCGTCTTCTTGGCGACCTCCTTCACCAGCTCCGCGCCGATCTTCTCGTAGGGATCGTCGAGCTCGATCTCCTTGGCGATCGACACGCCGTCGTTGGTGATGGTGGGCGCGCCCCAGGACTTCTCGAGCACGACGTTGCGGCCCTTGGGGCCGAGGGTGACCTTGACGGCGTTCGCGAGCTGGTTCATTCCCCGCTCGAGGCCGCGCCGGGCCTCCTCGTCGTATGCGATGAGCTTGGCCATTGTGGAATCTCTCCCGTGTGGTGTGGTGTCCACCCGACCCTGTGCCCGCGACGGACGAGAGCCGACGCCGTGTTCATGTCCCACAGCGGCGACCCCCTCACGGGGCCGGAATGTTCGTGGTCGGCGAAGCGGTGGACCGCCTGCCGATCGTGCCCCCGGTGCGCGCGAGCTCGAGCGCACGAGGCGCTGTCACTCTCGATCACCGAGTGCCAGATCATCATAAGCACTCGAAGGCGGAGAGTGCTAACTCTCTGCTCATGGCGGACACATCGGTCGAGTCGCTGTCGGGTCGCAGTCGCTTCGCCCTGTGTCAGAGCTCCGCGCTGCGGAGCCCTCCGGAACGGCCCGGGAATCAGGAGAGCGACAGGCGCCGACCTCCTGGGTCGCCGCCTGCCGCTCGAGCCTCCTGCTGTCGAGAGCGAGCTCTGTCAGCCTTCGCCCTCGGCGTCACCGCCGGCATCGCCGGGCTCAGCCACGGCGACCAGGGTGATGCGGGCGTCGTACTCGTCGCTCTGACGGGCTTCGCCGGCGCCGGCGCGCTCGGCGAGAGCCTGAGCGGTGTCCGCGTCGCCCTCGTCGCGGTAGAAGACCACCGGCTCCTGCTGGGCGTTGTCCGAGGTGGTGACGCTGACGTCCTCCCAGCCTTCACCTTCGAGGGTGTCGCGCCAGGTGCCGGCCAGGCCGTTGATGCCGCCGGCGTTGACCACCAGCACCGGAGTGGTGAGGTCGGGCTCGGGGGCGGGCTCGGCTTCCTCCTCGGCAGCGGTCTCCTCGGCGCTCTGCTCGGCGGCTTCGCTCTCGGCCGCGGCGGAGGTGGGGTCCTCTGCGCGGTCATCGCCGTTGTTGCCCATGCCTCCGATGAAGAAGAGCAGCACGACGAGCAGCACCGCGGCGGCGCCGATGATGATGATGTACAGCAGGTTCTCCCGCCAGAACGGGAGCTCGGCGCGGTGGGCGCCGTGGAAGGACACGGCGTCCGCCTCATCGTCGAAACGGTCCGGCGGGTACGGATACTGGGAATCAGCCACGGCCCCATTAAACCTGCTCCACCCGCGCCGGGTGCGGAGCACACGCCCTGCGGGTGACTCCGCTCAGGCCACTCGGTGGGTGTCGGCGGCGCCCGTGGCGCCATCCTCGGACGTGCGCCGGCCCCGCAGTCGGTGGACGACGGAGGGCGCGGCCCGCAGTGCGGCGGGCTCGTCCAGAAGTGCATTCAGACGCACGTAGTACGCGACCTTCGACAGGCCGATCTGCTCACGGATCGCCCGTTCCTTCGCGCCGACGTAGCGGAAGGTGCGACCTTCGAGGGCGAGGATCCGGCGGTCCCGCTCGCTGAGCCCGCCCTGCGGGCCGGGCAGTGACGCATCGGACATCGTGGCGGGAGTGTCGTCGCCCTGCTCCGGTTCTTCACCCGCGGAGAGCTGCTGCTCCGATTCTGTGGCCTCCACAGCCTCCACAGCCTCCAGAGCCTCCAGAGCCTCCAGAGCCTCCAGAGCCTCCGCAGCCTCGACGGTTCCCGCGGCGGCGAGCGCTGCGCGGGAAGCTCGATGAGCGATATCGGAGGACATAGCCCCAGGGTAAGGGCCGGGACGCGCCGGTCCTGTCCGGCGCGCCGCTGACCCGGCCCGGGTGGGGAACGGCTCACGCGCGCCGCTCAGCGGGGCGCCGGTGACTGGTCCGGTGGAAGACTGGAGCCGTGTCGACATCGCTCGCCGAGAACATCGCCGCCGACTGGGCTGAGGCGCTCGCGCCCGTCGAACCCCGCCTTCGGGAGCTGGAGGGGTTCCTGCGTTCCGAGGAGGACGCCGGTCGCGGCTATCTGCCCGCTCCTGATCGGGTGCTGCGCGCCTTCACGCGCCCGCTGGCCGAGGTGCGGGTGCTGATCGTCGGCCAGGATCCGTATCCGACCCCTGGCCATCCGATCGGGCTCTCCTTCGCGGTGGAGCGGGAGGTGCGCCCGCTGCCGAGGTCGCTGACGAACATCTACACGGAGCTCGAGAGCGATCTGGGGATCCCGCGCGCACCCCATGGCGATCTCTCCGCCTGGCAGGACCAGGGTGTGCTGCTGCTGAACCGGGTGCTCACCGTCGCCCCCGGGGCCGCCGCCTCACACCGTCGCCGCGGCTGGGAGGAGATCACCGGGCAGGCGCTGCGCCAGCTGGTGGCGCGCGGCGGTCCGCTGGTGGCGATCCTGTGGGGACGCGATGCCCAGTCCCTGATCCCCCTGCTGGGCGAGGTGCCGTACATCGCCAGCCCGCACCCCAGTCCGCTGTCGGCCTCGCGAGGGTTCTTCGGCTCCCGGCCGTTCTCGGGTGCGAACGCGTTGCTCGCGAAGCAGGGTGCGGCGCCGATCGACTGGCGCGTCGGGGACTGACGCGGGGACTGACGCCGGGGATTGACGCCGCCGGCGCAGCCCGGGCTCAGCCCTCGGTCCAGACCCAGCTGTCGAGGATCTGCCGGATCTCGGGAGACAGCTCCGTCGCGCCGTGGGTCTCGACCACGATCTGCACCACGTCATCGGCCACGTCGGCGCAGTACATCTCCCCCACCGCGTCCTGTCCGTCATGGGTGCCCGTGGTGCGATGCGCCGCGAGCTCCTTGCCGTCGAGGGTGATCGGGTCCAGCTCCTCGGGGTCCCCGGGCTCGTCCCAGCCGAAGCCCGTCCAGGTGGCCTGCGTGCGGCAGGTCATCACCGCGTGCAGGTCGGAGTCGAACATGTACACCGTGATGCTGTTGGTCGCGAAGCTGTAGAGGTCATCGGGGGCGATGTCCTCGTCGGCGAGCTCCGCCACTCCCACGGCATCCGCCGGGTCTGCGCTCTTGTTCAGGTCGAACCACGTCGCCGGATAGGCGAAGCTGAAGAACTCGTGCTCGAAGCTCACCAGCTCGGGTCCGCTCGCGGTCTCCGTCGGCCCCGGCGGGGAGCCCCGGTCCCGGCTCACGAGGTAGACCACCCCGCCGGTCACCGCCAGGAAGACGATCGCGAGGAGGGTGAGGACGCAGGCCAGCGCGCACCAGAAACCGGTGCGCGAGCGCTGCTGCGGCGAGGGCTGCTGCCCCGGATATAGATGCCCCATTGGTCTCCCCCGACGTGCTGACATGATCCGCGAACGGCACTGTCCGCAGCTGCCCCGCCATAGTACGGCGGACGCTACTGTGGTGGCACGTCGCACGCCCTGCTCCTTACCCCGCCGTGGAGGACCCGATGCCCCTGCACACCACTCAGTTCACGCCGCAGGGACCAGGGGTCGACTACGACCCCCACTGGTACCGCAGGGCCGTCTTCTACGAGGTGGTGGTGCGCGCCTTCGCCGACGGCAACGGCGACGGCACGGGCGACTTCTCCGGCCTCATCGAACGCCTGGACTACCTGCAGTGGCTGGGCATCGACTGCCTCTGGCTGCCGCCGTTCATGGCCTCGCCGCTGCGCGACGGCGGCTACGACATCTCCGACTACGAGGCGGTGCTGCCGGAGTTCGGTTCGATCACCGATTTCGAGCGCCTGGTCAGCGAAGCCCATCAGCGCGGGATCCGGGTGGTCATCGACCTGCCGATGAACCACACCTCGGACAAGCACCCGTGGTTCCTGGAATCGCGTTCGGACCCGGAGGGGCCCTACGGCGACTTCTACGTGTGGTCGGACACCGACGAGAAGTACTCCGAGGCCCGCATCATCTTCGTGGACACCGAAGAGTCCAACTGGGCCTTCGACCCCGTGCGTCGGCAGTTCTTCTGGCACCGCTTCTTCTCGCACCAGCCCGATCTGAACTTCGAGAACCCGAAGGTCCGCGAGGCGATGTTCGACGTCGTGAAGTTCTGGATGGACAAGGGCATCGACGGCTTCCGCGCCGACGCGATCCCCTATCTCTACGAGGAGGAGGGCACCGACGGGGAGAACCTCCCCGCCACCCACGACTTCCTCGCCGAGCTGCGCAGCTACGTCGACGACCACTGGCCCGGACGCGTGATCATCGCCGAGGCGAACCAGTGGCCCCGCGACGTCGTGGACTACTTCGGAACCGAGGAGAAGCCCGAATGCCATATGTGCTTCCACTTCCCGGTGATGCCCCGCCTGTTCTACGCACTGCGTGAAGGCAGCGCCCGCCAGATCATCGACATCCTCGAGGACACCCCGGAGATCCCCCGGGGTGCCCAGTGGGGGACCTTCCTGCGCAACCATGACGAGCTGACCCTCGAGATGGTCACCGGGGAGGAGCGCACCGCGATGCTGGGCTGGTACGCCCCGGACTCCCGGATGCGGGCGAACGTGGGCATCCGTCGGCGTCTGGCGCCGCTGCTGGACAATTCCCGCAGCGAGCTCGAGCTGATCCACGCCCTGCTGCTGTCCCTGCCCGGCTCCCCGTTCCTCTACTACGGGGACGAGATCGCGATGGGTGACAACATCTGGCTCACCGATCGTGATGCCGTGCGCACGCCGATGCAGTGGACCCCCGATCGCAATGCCGGGTTCAGCGAGATCACCGATCCCGGCAAGCTGTACCTGCCGGTGATCCAGTCGCTCGTCTACCACTACGCCACCACCAATGTGGAGGCGCAGATGGCGCATTCGAGCTCATTGCTGCACTTCGTGCGCTGGATGCTCGCGGTGCGCAAGGAGCACGAGGCCTTCGGCATGGGCGCCTACCGCAACGTCCCCGCCGATTCGGACCGCGTGCTCGCCTTCACCCGCACCTACGACGGGGCCGAGCACGGCGAGGACGCGGAGTTCCACGCCGAGACCCTGCTGTGCGTGTTCAACCTCTCCGCACGTCCCGTGACCGTCTCCCTGGAGCTCGGAGGGCTGGCTCGGCGCACGGTGCGCGACCTGTTCGGCGGGCACGAGTTCCCGCCGGTGGGCGAGGACGGCTCGATGACCATCACCCTGGGCGGGCACGGCTACTACTGGCTGAAGGTGCGCCCGCTGCACCCCGACGGGGAGCCGATGACGGTCACCACCGCGCTGCCGGTGATCACCGTGGAGGATGCCCAACCGCCGGCGAGCTGACGCCTGCTTCCAGGGCGGGCGGGGCCCGTCAGTCCGAGCGGGCGGGGTCCGTCAGCCGGAGCGGGCGGAGCCTCGTCAGCCTGTGAAGGCTGCGGCGAGGGTCGCGCCGGCGAGGACGATGCCGCCGACCATCGCGAGGATCCCGATGACCTCCATCGGGATCCAGAACACCGAATGGGGACCGTGGCGGCCGATCGCGCGACGGCCATCGGCGATGACGGACTCGATCATCTGCGCCGCCTCCTCGGGGCTGCTGGGCAGCGTGTTGCCCACGACCAGCACTCCGCGGTCCGCTGCGTCCTCGAGCCGGGGCCGTTCGGCCGCCTCCCACTGCTCCGCCCGCTTCCGGGGCAGGAGCACGTTGAGGTACCACCCGTGCACTGCCGTGATCGCCCCGCCGATCAGGATCCCCAGTCCCGCCAACGGTCCTGCCGCTGTCGAGGACTGCAGGATCGAAGCGCCGAGCAGCCCTCCCAGAAGCGCCGCGCACGCTCCGATGTACACGATGGCCAGGCCGCCCCATCCGCGCCAGATGATCATGTGGTCCCCTCTCGATCCGGCACCTGCGGCGCCGGCGCCCTCGAACTGCCCCGGCATCCGCCGCGGCACAGTGGTCGAGGCTATCGGGGTCCCGGGATCGGCGATATGGGGAGAACTCCCCTGCGGCACCACCGCAGGCGATCTCCTCCTGCCTCGCCTCCCGCGAGATGCCGACGGGGCGGCGCACATGGCCAGTGAAAAATCTCCGTTGCACACCTGCCCCGTGCCTCGAGCACGCCCGATGTGCCATTCTCGGGGATCGGCACGAGGCGCGGGCACGAGGTCCGAGCTCGAGATGCGGGCGGCGGGACACTGTCTCGTCGCAACGGCCGACACAGCGTGACGAAGGGAGAATGCGGTGGCAGAGCCCCGTTCAGCGGCACAGGAGGCAGGCGATCCGAGCACCAGCCCGGAGCGTCTGCTCGAACTCACCGAGAAGCATCCTCAGCTGCAGCGGATGATCCTCCTGAACCCGTCGTGCCCCGAGGTCGCGCGCCAGTGGATCCTGGCCACGAATCCATGGGCGAAGCGCGCCTACGAGGAGAGCCGTGAGCAGGATGTCTCCGAGCCAGAAGCCTCTGAGAGGGACACTGCCGACGACGACACCCAGGTCGCAGGTCTCGCTCCCCTCCCGGCTCCCGACCCCTCCTCCGATCTGCAGCCAGAGCTCGTCGCGGAGCCGGCGGCCGAGGACCCCGACGACGTCTCTGTCTGGGGCGACTTCGGAGACGACGCCTTCTGGAACGGCGCAGACGACTCTGACGAACCCGCGCCCGGTGCCCCGACCTCCTCCGTGAGGATCGCGCAGGATGCGGGCGTGGTCCCCCTCGGTCCGGCGCCCTCCCCGGCATCGCCGGATGCTCCGCCCGCAGCAGCCGCGGCACCCGCCGCCACCCCGGCCCCGGCCCCCGCACCAGCACCAGCACCAGCACCAGCACCAGCACCAGCACCAGCACCAGCACCAGCACCAGCTGAGTATCCGGACTACGCCTTCCCCGCCGTCCCCGGTGCCTATGACGCCACAGCGATGCACGGCGCGCAGTCCTCCGCCGCACCGCAGTTCCCGCAGGGGCAGAGTCCGCAGACGCCCTACGGTGCCGCGGCATACGGTGCCGCGGCATACGGTGCCGCGGCACCCGCTGCGGCAGCTGCCGCGACGCCCCCTGCACAGCACCCCGGCGCGACGGGCGACGAGGGCTCGGGGCCCTCCCGCCGCATCTGGTGGGCCTGTGGCGGCTGCCTGCTGCTCTCCCTCCTGCTGGTGGTCGTCATCGCCTTCGCCGGACGCGCCTGGCTGTCCGCAGACGACGACGGGTATGAGCGAGACAGCTCGACCACGGCACAGGAGGCCCCGGCGGAGCAGCCCACCGAAGAACCCACCGAGGAGACCCCCAGCCAGGACCCGGTCTCCCCTGCCCCCGACGGCGCACAGGAGATGACCGAGCTGCGCTCCCCGACCGGGAACATCATCTGCCTGCTGGAGGGCGACTCGGTGTCCTGCAGCGTGCTCGAGCGGGACTTCGGCGAGTCCGGTCTCGAGGACTGCGAGAACGGTCCGTTCTCGATCCAGGTCTCCGACGGCGCAGCCGCCACGGCCTGCGGATCGTCCTTCCTCAGCGACTCCGCGACTGCGCTCGAGTACGACCAGAGCGCGACCTCCGGGAATGTCGCCTGCACCAGCCGCTTCGACGGCATGACCTGCTGGAATATCATGACCGGCAAGGGGTTCATGGTGAACCGGGTGACCTACGAGACGTTCTGACCCCCGGCGCGGACGCTATCGGGATCGCAGAACAGCCCCTCACCGGAGCACATCGGAGACGATGTCCTCGCAGGTGAGGGGCTGTTTCTTCGAGCTGGAGACGGGAATCGAACCCGCAACCACCTGTTTACAAGGAACATTTGGGCGGTGCCGAGCCGTTCTCCACCATCCCCAGGAGTTCCTATCAATGCAGGTAACGGCGGCTTTTCGTCCCGCTCACTGACTCACTGAATCCGTCCATCCCTGCAGGTGTGTGCTCACTGTGTGCACACACTTGCTACCTGCCTTTAGCGCGGCAAGGGTCTCGTGTTGTAGCCAATCTCCGGGCGGTTCGCGCCGGTGACTTCGATGAAGTGACGCTCGACCGCGCGGACCTCGGCCTCGGTGGCGCTCTCAGACTCCCAGAGCACCTGCTTCCTCACGGTGAGGTCTCTACATACCTCTGGGCCAAGGTCAGCTGCGATGAAGGCCTTCCTCGGCGAACCGAAGTACAGCGCGGTACCCGTGAGGTCCATGCCAACGTAGATTTTCCCGTTCGGATAGGTGATCTTGTAGACGACTCGCATGGGCTGCCCCTGTCAGGCTCTAGAAACCCCGAGCATATGTCGACGAGCGACTCAACCACATACAAAGCGGCCCCCGGTCCCACTGAAGGGATCGGGGGCCGCTGCTATGCGCCTGCCGGGCGGCTCACGCCGCGGAGAGCGTCACCTTCTGGATCGTCGCCGGATCAGTGAACCCGAACCCGACTCGCATGATCGCCCGCACCGCGGTGCGGTAGGAAGTGAAGTAGGCCGACGTATCGACGTCGAGGTCCACATCCTTCCGACGCACGATCACCGCGCGCTGCTTCGGGATACCCCAGATCGTGCCCGCCGTGACCGCGGACGAGACCAGCAGCGGGACGCCGAGGACCACCCGGCGCGTCGCCAGGGTCGCATCCGAGCCCAGCAGCGGCCGGATGCTGGAGGTGGACTCCTTCAGCTGCGAGAGCGCCAGGGCATCCGCCGGGTTGGCGATGAAGCTGGAGACCTGGACTCCGTGCCCCTCCGCGTTGGAGAGAGCGGCCGCGAACGGGTCGAGGTCGGCCCAGGCGGTCCCGGCGTCGACCTCGGTCACCCCGGCGAGGTCCTCCAGCCCCTCCGGCTGGGCGCTGCTCGTCGGGGACGAGCCGAAGAAGGCCGCGTCGAGCTTCTTTGCGATGTCGCGGGCCAGGCCGTCGCCGATCATGTCGGCCGCCGCCGGGGAGGTATCCTCCGCCGCCTCGGTCGAGACGACGACGAGACCGGCCAGCTTCTCCGGCGTCACCGTGATGTCGTCCACCGTGGGGTCCGAGGTGCCGATCTCTGCACCCTCCGCGACCCAGGAGGCCGACGGGTCCGCGGTCACCCGCGGGATCTTCGTACGGGTCGCGTCGGTGGTGACGAGGGTCCCGGCCTGGAGAGCGATGGAGTTCGCCTCGACGGGCTGCACCACGAGCTGCTCGATCTGATCCGGGCTGATCGCGGAGAGGTTGGAAGTGTTCATGGACATGAAAAAGCCTCCTTCAAGGCAGTCAGGAAATGCCGCGTGCTGCGGCGAGAACTTATCGACTGCCCCGCAAGGAGGCCGCTACGGAATGGTACAAGACCATTACGCTCTCATGATACCAGGATTCACGTGCTGAGAATGTCTCCCCACGACGCGGATTCTTCACGCTGCTCACTGGTCGATCCAGTGAAGTCCGCGGAGGACGACGACGGCGGGGCGGCGAAGAAGTGCGGCTTCTCCTTCCGCAGCTCGTCCAGGGCTGCACCCACCTTCTCCTCGTCGACCCGGCCGTCCTCGCCGAGCATCTCGGAGACGTTCACCTTCTCCGCCACATCCTCGACCGCCGAGTCCAGGACCTTCCGGCCACGGGCGAACTCGTCGAAACTCGCCCGCTGATACCCGGACACCGCCTCGGAGAGCCGGTCCCGCTCCGCCTCCGCCTCCCGCAGCTGCGTACGGTAGCTACCCTCAGACTTCCGCTTCTCCCGGAGCATCTGCGCGAGGCGCTCCGCGGGGAGCTGCGCGAGCTGATCGTCCGTCATCTCGTCGTTGCTGTCGTTGTTGTTCACTGCTGACCTCCTACAAGGGTCTTCGGATTCTCGATCACATCGGGACGCCCATATGGGTTGTTCCCGTACACAGCCAGCGCCAGGGCGAACACGAGGTCACCGTGCCCCTCACCCGCCGCCCGCTGGTATCCCACCGACTCCCGACCGGACTCGCCGATCTTGAGTCGGAAACTCGTCAGCTCACGCTCCAGCACATCGCCCAGCGCGAGCCCCTCCGCGATCCGCAACCTGCCCAGCTGCAGCGGGGCCTGGATCGCCGCCATGAGGTCCCGCTTCGGGACGTTCCACCCATTCGCCTCCCGGCCCCCGGTGACGGTGATCCCGATGGGGTCATAGCGGCCCAGCGGCCCCTCACGGTGCGCGTCCGCGAACATGTCCAGGACCGCCCGGCCCACACCCGTCCCGTCAACGAACAGCAGCCCCTGCGACTGCATCGGCTCCGCCCGCATGAACGCGGCCACGTCGTCGACGATCGACGGATACGGGGTGCCCAGCTCCCACCGCCTCAGGTGCCGAACATGCTTCTCCTCGACGACGTACCGCCGGTACAGGTCCGGCTGCCGGTGCCACTGATTCAGGGAGATGTACTCCGGCAGGACGAATACGCGCTCGACGACGACGAGAGCCGAGAAGTCGGCAGCCGATCCGAGGTCGAGACCAACCACAAAACTGGACATTCACGCCACCTCCAAAGGTGCGATAGTGCTAGAAAAGGATGCACGGACAGAATCCGTTGAAAAGAACTGCGAATCGGTATCCCCGAACACGCATTCATAATCCGACGAGAACACGAACGATCCGAGAGACGCCTTCACCTCCGCGATCCGCGCCGCGTCGTACTGGGCCGACTCGTGCACCGTCACCCGGTGCCGCTCCCACCCATTCCCCACCGCCTCATGCAGCTCGTAGAACCACCCCCGCCGCCCCCACGGCGTCGACAACGCGATGATCTGCCCATCCGAGGCGACCATCGGCAAGATGCTGGCGAACACGTCATCCTCGATCCGCGCCGCCTCATCCAAGATCAGCAGCCGAACCCCAGAGAACCCGCGGATGCCACCCTCCGACCCCGGCAGCGACACGATCCTGGAACCGTTCGCCAGCCCCATCTCGCTGCTGTTGTCCCGCTTCAGGCGAGGCTGCCCCCGCATCCCCCGATACACCGCCGCCACCCGGTGCAACATCTCGTCCGACTGCCGCTGCGTCGGCGACACGATCAACACGTCCCTGCCCGGATGATGCAGCGCCGCGTGAAGGGCCTTCAGAGAGGTCGTCTGCGTCTTCCCCACCTGCCGAGCACACAACACCAGGGCACGCCGAGACGAGGACCTCAGCAGCCGCTCCTGCCACTCCTCCGCATCGAACCCGCGCCCCGCGGCGAACCGCACCGGATCGAGGGCCTCCGCCATGGACATCGCCAGCGTCACGACTCCACCTCCGGCAACTCCTCCAGAGCACCAGCGACCGCGACCCGCGCATCCGGGAACGGGGCCAGGGCCTCCAGCATCTGGGACTGGATCGCCAGCCACTCCGGCGACGACTGGACGTTGACGATGTTCACCTGGGGCCGCTCGTCCAACTCGCCGGAGAGCTTCGCCAGCAGCTCGACGGTGGCACGCAGCTCCTTGATCGCTGCCAGGGCCAGACTCCCCTGCCCCGCCTCCTCCGCAGCGTCGAGGATGCCCTGGGCCTTCAGGTACAGCTCCTCGGCACGGTCGGACGCCTTCACGGCTCCGGCGGTCTCCCGGCGGGTCGCTACGGCCTTCAGGGCCGCGGAGAGGTGCCGGTCCCGGTGCCGTCGCACGGAGTCGCGGGACATGCCGAACTCGTCAGCGATGCCGGGATTGGATGTGCCCTGCGCGAGCCGCCGGTCTATCTCCGGCCGCTGCGGGTGCGAGCAGACACGGCAGCGGGGCTCAGCCACGGCGGGCCTCCTCCAGCTCAGCGAGGCGCTCCTCGGCATCCCTGAGCTTCCGGCGCGTCTTGGCGCACTCGCGGCGCAAACGGCGCACCTCGGCGGCGAGGTCCCGGCGCGTACGTCGCTTCAGGTCACGGAGCGATTGGTTCGGATCGGTGCTGTAGCGGGGTGCGCAAGTAGTGCGCTGGTCTCCGCGCTCTTCAGCGCCCTCTGTTTGGGAAACAGGTGCGCTCGCATTGCTGCTGGTCAGAGCAGGGTCATTGCCACTGGTGAGCACACCGTGAGCACACCCGCTCCTCTCCTCCCCATCGCTCTCTGCGGCGTCGGCAGCAGCCTCCCCAGCCTCGGCGCGGAACGAAGGGTCGCCAGCGCTCTGCTGCCGCGCGTGGTCCTCGTCTTGTCGTGCGAGCCATGCTCTGAGGTCGGGGACGAAGTCGTCGGGTTCGTTGGCGAGTAGTTCTCGGAGGGTGGGGGTCATGATGTGCTCCTAGAGTGCTGTTCGAAGTGTGCGAAGTGTCCTAATGCCTGGTCGGGTGGGGGTTCCCTTTCGAACGGGGGTGTTCGAAGTGCTCTTGGTGGTGTCACTCCTCGTCCTCCGGTTCGAACACTTCGAACGGTTCGAACACGGGTATGGGGGCGTACTTGCCGCGGCCGACCTTGCGGATGCGTCCGGCCTCCGCGTGTCGTGCGAGGTAGGTGCTTGCTCCGTCGTTGGTGAGGGCGGGGATCAGTGCCGCCATGGTCTTCGGGGAGATACCCGCCTCGGGCGCGTCGCGAACAGCGTCGAGCACCTGCTGCGAGACGTCGCCGAGTCCGGCGGTCTGTCGTCGCTGTGTGGCGCGCTGGGCAGCGTCTCGGAGGCCGTCGCCGTCGAGCTGCCACTGCCCGTCGGTCATGGTGACCGCGTACTCGCCCTCGGCGGCGTCGCGGGATGTGACGTGGAGGGTGGCGTCTCCGGTGCCGCGGTCGCGCTTGATCACGAGAACACTGTCCGCAGCTCCGGCGAGGCCTTGGGTGCCGGATACGGAGTCGAGGAAGTCGGCCTTCTCGGCCTTGCTGCTGTGGTGGACGACGACGAGGGAGGAGCCGGGAACGTCGTCCACCAGCTCCTTCAGGGCGCTCATTTGGGTGTAGTCGTGCCCGTATGCGTCGTTGCCGGTGTAGGTGCCGCGGACCTTGCCGAGCGTGTCCACGATGATGAGGGGCTTCTCGGGGCCGTGCCGGTCGAGGAAGGCCTGGATCACGGCGACGGCGGGGGTGTCGAGTCTCGGCTGGAATGAGAGGTTCTCGGGGCCGTGGTCGATGTCGAGCATCCGCATCCGGGATTGGAGTCGCCGCTTGCCGTCCTCGAGTGCGAGGTAGAGGACGGGTCGTCGGTCGACGGGGATCGCGCCGAAGACTTCTCCTCCTTCCGCGGCGGCGAGAGCGATCCCGAGGACCATCCAGGACTTGCCGATCTTCGGGGCTGCGACGAGGAGGGTGAGCCCTTCGGGGATGATGCCGGGGACGACGTACTCGACGGGTGGCAGCTCTTGGGTGGAGAGCCATGCTGCGGTGAAGGAGGCGTCGAGGGGGTGGGGTGCTGCGGTGGCGGGGGCGCTCATGCGTCGGGCTCCGCGGCGAGTACGGCGACGCATCCGCAGGGGTCGTCCTCGGCGTGGTGGTGGCCGGTGCATCGGTCGTCGGGGCATCCGCAGCGGTCGCCCTGCCAGTGGCCGTCTGGGAAGTGGCGAAGCACGTACTCGGGGATGGTGAGTCCGGCGGCGCGGATCGTTTCTCGCGCTTCGGGGTTGAGCTTCATGAGAGCGCCTCCTGGGCGTCTATGGCGGCGGCGATGGGGCCGCGCCCGTCGGGGTGCTTCGGCAGGGGCGTAGTGTCCAGGTAGCTGCCCCATGGCGGAGCTGGAGGTCGCCCGTACTCCCGCCAGACCGCCGGTGCGGAGTCGGGGTGCATGAGGGGGCCGTGGAGCATGGCGAGGCCGCCGTCGACGGGTGCCGGGGTCTGCTCTCCGGGCATGGCCCGGGTACGCTGGGTGTGCTGCCTGGCGGTAGCTGGAGCCTTCGACCTGCTGAACGCGGGACGGGGGCTCTTTTCTGTGATGGTCACAGCTGCTCGGCCTCCTCCTCGTCGCCGTTGATGAGGGCCATGAGGCGGCGGCGCGGCACGAGGATGCGGCCGCCGATCTTCAGTGAGGGAATCTCGCCGCGGCGGACGGCTTCGTACGCCTGGTTGCGGCCGATGCCGAGCAGCTGCCCGGCCTCTTCCACCTTCATCGTCGCGCTGGTCGTCCTGGTGGTCATATCGCCCTCCTGGTGGCTCTCGCCGTACCGGGTACATCCTGCTGTGTCCGACACACGCTAGGGGTCCCCATTGGGGTTGTCAAGTCCCTACGTGTCTGGCACGCTGTGCTGTACCAACGAGAGGATGACCATGGACCAGGAACGGACCGTCGCCGAAGTCATCGGCATGAATGTGAAGCGCCTCCGCACAGATAGGGGCCTGACCGCGCCGGAGGTCGGCCGCCTCCTGGGCGACGTGCTCGGGAAGGTGTGGGCCAGGCAGACCGTCTACCAGGTCGAGGCTGGAGACCGCGCCATGGCTGCCGAGGAGGTCGCAGCTTTCGCGCATGTGCTGGACTGCCCGGTCGCTGACCTGCTCGCCGTCCCTGATGACGTCGGGGAGGTGCGCATCGGGGAGCTGACGGTCCCGGCCGCCGAGTGGCGGGTCCTGCCCGCGGCAAGCTCCGTCGACGACCTTGTGCACCTCCGGCTGTTCCACGCAGCCCAGGACGTGAAGAACTCGATGCGAACCTCTGAGGCGCTGTTCAACAACCTGGTCCGGGACGTGACGACGCACGCACGCACGAGTAGCGCGCTCCGTGAGCGGATCGAGCAGGACTACGAGATCGGCCGTGAGCGCACGCGGCGCGAGCTGTCCCAGCTGGACGAGGGAGGGCTCGCCGTCGCGGACAAGGACGTGGACCAGAGCTTGTCTGCGGCGACGGAGACCGCGCGTGAGGTGCTCAAGAGCCTGGGGAGGGAGTGACCATGGCGAAGGTGACGAGGCGCTGCGGCTGCCGCGACGACGACGGCCGCCAGTACGGCGCGAACTGCCCACGGCTGAAGGACTGGCGACACGGCACCTGGGGCTTCAGAATCTCCGCGGGCCGCGACCCGAAGACGGGGCGTCGCCGCTACCTCTCCGAGGCCGGGCACCGGACGGCCGACGACGCGAAGGAGGCTCTCGCCGATGCCCAGCGGGCGCTGCGCCGGGGCACCGCGGACTTCACCCGTACCCGCGTCGGCGACTACCTCCAGACATGGCTCGATCAGCAGGAGGGGCAGCTGAAGCCGTCCACGCACGGCAACTACTCCCGGTACCTGCGGAACGATGTGATCCCCGCGCTCGGCGGCAAGCTACTGAAGGACCTACAGCGGGCCGATGTCGCGGCGCTCGTCCGGGGGCTCCAAGACGACGGCCGCGGCGCGACCACGGTCCGCCGGATTCACGCGGTGCTGTCGTCCGCACTCGCGGATGCCGTACAGGACGGGCTGCTCGCCGAGAACGTCGCGAAAGGCGCACGACTGCCCAGGGTGGACCGGCAGCGGGTCGAGGTGTGGACGCCGGACCAGGCCGGGAAGTTCCTGGAGGCCGTCGCCGAGCACCGCCTCGGGCCGCTGTTCGAACTGGCGATCCTCACCGGGATGAGGCGCGGCGAACTCGTCGGGCTGCGCTGGTCTGACGTAGACCTCCTCACCCGAACTATCGCGGTCAGGGTCCAGCTGGTCGTCACGTCCTCCGGCGTCGTCGAGGGGAACGCGAAGACGTTCTCCGGACAGTCCCGGCGGGTGCGTCTCTCTGAGCGGGCGGTGTCCGTTCTGATGGGGTGGCGGCTCCGCCAGGAGGCCGACGCCGAGGAGTGGGCCGACGCCTACCAGGAGTCCGGCCGTGTCTTCACGTGGGAGGACGGGCGGGCGTACCGGCCCGACTACGTGTCCAAGCTGTTCCGGACGCTCACGGAGGGGAAGGAGCTGCCGCCCATGCACTTCCACAGCCTCCGCCACCTTCACGCGTCGCTGATGCTCGCCTCCGGCCAAGACTTCACTGTCGTCTCCAAGAGCATGGGGCACAGCAACTCCGCGATCACCCGCGACCTGTACTCGCACCTGTTCGAGGATCACGCGATGGTGGCGGTCGAGGGGGCGGCGTCGCTGCTGCCGTCCCGCGGCGGTGTGCTCACAGACGTGCTCACAACCGGTGATCACAGCGACTTGGACGGCTCGAAATGAGCATTACCGCTGGTCAAATGAGAGCTGGAGACGGGAATCGAACCCGCAACCACCTGTTTACAAGACAGGTGCGCTACCGTTGCGCCACTCCAGCGGGCGGACCGGCCGACGGATCAGCCGGTCCGAAGCAGTCTAGAGGGAATTGCAGAGCTGCTCGTCCCCCACCGCAGGTCGCTCAGAGGGTCAGCCCTCGCCGCCGTCGGACGCGGGCGCCTCGCCACCGCCGTCGGACGCCGCAGGAGCGCCGCCGGCCGCCAGCACCGCCTCACGCAGCGCACCGGGCTGGGTGAAGCCCTTGAACTCCGTGCCGTCGATCTCGACGTACGGGGTCCCGCCGCCGGTCTCCTCGCCGTACGGGTTCGAGACCCGCTTCACCCACGGCTCGTACGTGCCGGCCTTGATATCGCTGATCGCCTGCTCGGAGGCCCCTGCCTCCAGGGCGAACGCCTCGATCTGCTCGTCGGTCAGCCCTTCCGCGCCGGGCTGGTTGGCGAACATCAGGGTCTGGAAGGCCATCGCATTGACCGGATCATCCGCGTAGACCGCGACCAGGGCGTTCGCCGCGCGCGAGGAGTAGTCGCCGGAAGAGGACTGCATGTCCATGAAGTTGCGAGGCACGATGTGCACGATCGCCTCCTCATCCGCGACCATGGTCGAGATGTCCTCGGCGTTGATGTTCTCGAACTCCCCGCAGTGCGGGCACAGGAAGTCCAGGTGAATCTCCACCACAGGTTTCCCGGAGTCCTCCGGGGCGCCGAGGGTGAGGTACGGCTGGTCCGCGCTCATGCCCTCGGGCACCGCGACCGGGCCCTCCGGCTGCATCGAACGGAATATGAGGTAGCCCGCTCCGGCGACGATCACCAGCGCGACCACGGTGATCGCGGCGATCACCACGGTGCGCACGGTGCGCTGGCGCTTGAGCTCCGACTGCCGCTGCTTGCGCAGGACCTCCCGCTGCGCTTCGCGGCGCTCCTGCGCTGACTTTGATGAACCGGTCGCGGCCATGGAATCTCCTCGCCCCCGATGCGGGGCTGCGGTGGGTGATAGATCGATGAGAGTTTAACGGCCTGCAACTGGACGGTGCCGGGAAGGATGGGGCACCTCACGTGCCAGCCCCTGACCGAGCGCGAGCTCAGCGCCGCCAGATGGCGATGTCCTCGAGCCGAGGTCCGCTGGGGAAGGGGAAGTAGTCGACCGCTCCCCCGCGGGCCAGGAGGGTGAAGATCACCGCGCCCAGCAGGAGCAGGAGCAGCACCGCCACCACTGCGCTCCAGAGCAGGTCCGGCGCGGCGGCGTCGACCATCCGGTGCGCACCGTTGCGGGTGGTGCGACTGCCCAAACCCACCCAGGTGATCAGCAGGGTGATCGCCGCCGCGGTCGCGAAGGCGACTCCGTCCGGCGGCGGAGCGCCCTGGAGCAGCGTCCAGGACACATCGAGAGCGATACACACCAGCACCCCGAGGACCAGCGGGAACACTGCCTGCACCGCGATCTCGAGCAGCCCCAGCAGGAAACGGAAGGGACTGGCGAGGCCCGTCCTCCACTGCGGCCCCGCACCGGTGGCTCCGCGCATCCGCTGAGCGGTCACGGACAGATGCGACCGCTCCCAGGTGCGGGCCAACGCCCCCAGCAGCAGCAGCACGGCCAGCGACACATAGGGCGCGATCGCAGCGAGGGACACGATCAGCAGGTGCCCGATCCACACCAGCAGCGGACGGCGCGGCGGCGGCGCCGGCCACGCACCGTACGGCGCCGACGGCTCGGCTGCGGAGGGCGGGTACTGCGCAGGGTGCTGCGGCCGTGCCTCGATCGTCTGCTGAGCCTGACGCTGCGGAGCCGGATGCTGCAGATTCGGATGCTGCGGAGCCAGCTGCTGGGAGTAGGCGTACGGCTGGCCCGGGTGCTCCTGCACCGGAACCTGCTGGCGCGGCAGCTGCTGAGTGGATGGTTGCTGAGGGGGCGGTTGCTGGAAGGACTGCGGCTGAGGGGAAGGCTGCGGGGAGTAGTGCTGCGGCACATGCGACGGCGGCGCGCTGTGCTGCGGCGAGGAGACGACCGGCAGCGCCATGGTGGGGTTCCCGATGACGGGCAGCGCCTCGGTGACCGAATCCGCGGCAGTCGTGATCCGCGGCAGCGCCTCGGTGGGATGCTCCGCTGGGGTGGCGATCATCGGGATCGCCTCGGTGGGCTGGTCCTGGGCGCCTGCGGTCGCCTCCGCGGCAGCGGCCGGTGCCCCGGGCGACGCCCCCTCCGGGGTCCCACCTGTCGGGTCTGCGTCCTCAGCACCGGGCGGGGCCGCTCCGATCACCGGCAGCACCGCGGTCCGAGACCCCGCATCCAGCATCTCCGTGTCCCCGGGGTCCGCATACCGCGTGAGGTCCAGCTCGGCGAGCCGCGCGATCATGTCCTCGGGAGCCGGGCGTTCCGCAGGGACGGAGCGCAGCGCCGCGCGCAGCCAGTCCGCGAGCTCCGTGGGCAGCCCGTCGACGTCGATCTCCCCGCGCTCGGCGCGCAGGAACACCAGGTCGGCACGGCCGCTGCCGAAAGGATCACGGCCGGTGGCCGCGAAGGAGAGCAGCGCGGCCCAGGCCCACCAGTCCCCCGCCTCTCCCGTGTGATCGCTGCGGATCACCTCGGGATCGAGATAGGCGGCGGTGCCCATGACCAGGCCGGTGGAGGTCAGTCGGGATTCCTCGGCCGCGATCGCGATGCCGAAATCGATGATCACCGGATCCAGCCGATCCCCGTCGGGATCGAACCCGGTCAGGTCGCCCTCGGTGGCGCCACGCAGCATCACGTTGCTGGGTTTGAGGTCGCGGTGGATCACCCCGGCACGGTGGATGTCGCGCAGTGTCTCCCCCATCACGAGTCCGACCTCCCGCACCGACTCGGGGTGCAGGCCACCGTGGGAGCGCACCGCGTCCTCGAGCGTCGGCCCGGGGATGAACTCGGTGACCACGAAGGCGTCCGAGGAGTCGAGTTCCGCGTCGAGGATGCGCACGATGTTGTCGTTGCGCACCAACTTCTGCGCCGTGACCTCACGCGCCAGGCGCTCGCGCGCCTGCGGGTCGTCCGAGATCTCGTGACGCAGCAGCTTGATGGCCACGTCATTGCCGTCGGCATCGTGCGCACGGTAGACGATCCCCATACCGCCGGCACCGATCCGGCCGAGGATCTCGTAGCCGGAGTCCTCGGCGAGCGCGAGCAGCCGCGGGTCGCGGGCGTCGCGGCGGGAGATGCGGGACTCTGCCATGGTCTCCATGCTACGAGGCCCGTGCCCGGCATCGTGCCCGCTTCACCGCTCCCCCACACTGTCCGCACCTCGGCCGCACCCCGGACACGGGCCTGATGGAGCATTCCTGAGGGGTGACGGCGTGAGACGATCGCCTCGCGGCGCGGTGGGCGCCGTGGTGCGGGGCGGCTGCCGTCCGGCGCCCGAGAGCGACCAAAGGACTCCGTGCCATGCGTTCGAACCTGTTCGATGCCTCCAACCAGGAGCGCCAGACCAACGACCGATGGGCGCTGCAGTCCAACAAGATGCTGCGCTGCTCGCTCACTCCGGACGCGCCGGAGATCATCTCCGCCTCCGGGGCGATGGTCGCCTACCAGGGGCAGATGGACTTCTCGTACCAGGGCTCCGGCGGCGGCATGAAGCTGCTGAAGAAGATGGCCACCGGCGAGGGCGGCAACATGATGCGCACCCGCGGGCAGGGCGAGATCTTCTACGCCCGTCAGGCCAATGAGATCTTCCTGATCCAGCTCGAGGGCGAGGCCCTCACCCTGAACACCAAGAACATGCTCGCCTTCGACAGCTCCATCCAGTGGGACATCAAGTCCCTCGGCGGCGCGGGCTTCATGGCCGGGGGCCTGTTCAACCTGTTCCTGCAGGGCCAGGGCATGGTCGCGGTCACCTCCGACGGCCCGCCGATGCTGCTGGACTGCTCCCAGCAGCCCACCTACGTGGATCCCCAGGCCGCGGTGTGCTGGTCGGCGAACCTGCAGCCGCAGATCAAGAACGACTTCAAGATGGGCTCGCTGATCGGCCGCGGCTCCGGCGAGTCCTTCCAGCTCGCCTTCCACGGCCCGGGCTTCGTCGTGGTCCAGCCCTCCGAGGGCATCCCGGTGGTCAGCGGTTCCTGACTGCCCGCACCGCGGCGTCATGTCTACGATGTTCCGGTGATCTCCACCCCGCCTCAGGCCCTGGTCGACGAGCTCGATGCTCTCGGACCACTGGGCCGACGGCGCGCGGCGACGTCGGCGGCGCGCATGTTCGCCGCCGACGTCTCCACCGCCACGCCCGTGATCGATCCCGTGCCGCTGGTCCTGGATGCCGATTCCTGGTCGGTGCTGTCCACGGGCCTGATCCAGCGGGTGCGGCTGCTGGACGCCCTGTACGGGGATCTCTACGGCCCGCGCACCGTGCTCGGCACCGACGTCGCCCCGGCCGCACAGCTCCTCCAGGATCCTGCGTACCTGCGCTCGGCCGTCGGGATCCCCGCTCGCGGGAACCATCATCTCTTCGCGCTGACCAGCACCGTCACCCGCACCGCCGAGGGGTCATGGGTGGTCCTCGAGGACTCCGTGGACGTGCCCGGAGGCGCCGGCACCACCCTCGAGCTGCGGCGGGTCCTCTCCCGCTGCGCGCCCACCCTGTACCGCTCCACGCCGCTGCGCCGCCTGCATCCGTTCTTCGATGCCCTGCGCACCTCGCTGCATCAGCGCACCCGGTCCGACGGCCGCGCCGGCCGCACTGTGGTCCTGACGGATGAGTCCGAGGACCCGATGCGGGGATTCGACCACAGCTGGCTGGCGAACCTGCTGGGCGCCCCGATGGTCTCCGCCGGGGATCTGCGCACCGGCTCCGGCTCCGTAACCCTGCGCCTGCCCGGTCTGGATTCCGATCCCGGTGATGCGGTGGACGCCGTGCTGCGCCTGGTGCCCTCACAGCTGCTGGACCCGTTGGACCTGGGCCCGACCCCGCTGGGCGGGGTGACCGGCCTGGTCGAGGCCGCCCGCTGCGGCGACGTGGAGATCTTCAACCCGCTCGGCGCCGGACTGCTGGAGAACCCGGATCTGCGCTCCGCGCTGCCGGACCTGTGCCGGCAGATGCTCCATGAGGACCTGCTGCTGCGCCCCGCCGATCCGGAGGCCGCTGGTGCCCGGTGGCTGAGCCTGGACCCGCGCGGCGGCGACGCCCTCGTCGAGCGGCCGGTGCGGATCCAGCTGCTGGTGATGGGCACGGAGGACGGCTACGAGGTGCTGCCCGGTGGGATCGCCACGACCTCCGATGACGGACCCCCGGCGCTCAAGGATGTCTGGGTCACGGTCGCGGAGACCTCTCCGGTCGCTGACCCGGCACCGCCCGCGGAGAACGTCGCCGAGCCGCGCACCGCCGCCCGGACCCGCGGGATGCTCAGCGCGTATCCCGCGATGACCCGGTCGATCGGCTCGGACCTGTTCTGGTTCGGCCGCTATCTCGAGCGGGTGGATTCCACCGCCCGCCTGCTGCGGACGGTCCTGGACACCGTCAACGACCTGGATGCGGAGCACAGCCCCGCCGCCCGCACCGCCCAGGCCGTGCTGCTCGAGGCGGTCACCGAGGCCACCACCACGTACCCGGGCTTCCTGGATGTGGAACTGCAGGACCGTGAAGAGGTGCGCACCGAGCTCGAGAGCCTGCTCACCGACCTGGCGCGGCCCGGCTCCCTCGCCCAGTCCTACACCGCGCTCGCCCACACCACCCGCACGCTCAGGGATCTGATCTCGGATGACGTCTGGCCGGTGATCGCCCGCATGCGCCAGGAGGTCCGGGCGCTGGGCGGCCCGGACCGTCCGCCGCTCGAGCAGGGGCTGACGGACATCGTGGACGGCTGCCTGACGCTCTCCGGCGCGGTCGCCGATTCGATGCCGCGGAACCTGGGCTGGGATCTCACCGAGGTGGGGCGCAAGATCGAACGCGCCATGAGCCTGCTGGCGCTGCTGCGGGCCACTCTGGGTCGGCGCCGTGTACGCGCCGCTGAGGTGCGGGTCGCCGGTGCCGTCGCGCTGATCACCGAGTCCGGCGCCTCCTACCGGCGCTCCTACCACGCCGCCGTGCAGCCGGAACTGCTGCTGGAGCTGCTGCTGAACGACCCGACGCTGCCCCGTTCGATCGCCTTCCAGCTCGAGCGGCTGGGGATGGCGCTGGACAGGCTGCCGGAGGTCACCCCGTCTCCCGAGCTGCGGGCCCCGCTGATCGCGCTGCGCTCCCGGATCGGTTCCTGGGAGGCGCGCGAGCTGCTGCGCCCGGTCGCTGACGCCGACGACTCCGCGAGCGCCCCGACCGCGCTGCTGGAGGAGGTCGATGCTGCGATCGACCTGCTGCGGGAGCTCGCGACCGCCCTGGAGAACCGCTTCTTCCGTCCTTCTGAATCCACCTCACGATGGGGTATCGACGATGTCTGAGCATGACCAGGATGCGAAGCGCCTGCGACCGCTGATCCCGTTGCGGGACGACGAGGCGGGCGCTGCCGAGCCCGTCCACTACCGCGTCCACCACCTGACGTCCTATCGGTACGCCAAACCTGTCTCGCGCAACTACGGCCGCGCCCATATCGAGCCGCGCGCCACACCGCATCAGAGGGTGCTCTCGCACGAGGTGGTCGTGGACCCGGCCCCGGCCCGCCTCACCGCACACACCGACTTCTACGGGAACTCCTCGACCTATCTGCTGGTGGACACCCCTCATGCGCAGCTCGACGTCCACTCTCACGCCCGCGTCACCGTCGCGGAGCGCCGCTATCCGATCGAGCCGATGTCGCGCCCCTGGGAGCAGTGCACCCCGGAGCACTGGGGCTCGCTGCTGCCGGATTCCGGCCTCGACTTCGTCCACCCCTCCCCGCGCATCCCCGCAGGCACCGCGGCGCAGGAGATCTCCGCCGAGGTGTTCACCCCCGGCCGCGCGATCGGTGAGTGCCTGTCCGATCTCACGGCGCTGATCCACACCGACTTCACCTACGACTCCGCCGCCACGACCGTCTCCTCGACCCTCGAGGAGGTGCTCGCCGCCCGGCACGGCGTCTGCCAGGACTTCTCTCACGTCGGGCTCGCCGCGGTGCGCGCTGCAGGGCTCGCGGCCCGTTATGTCTCCGGGTATCTGCGGACCGCGCCGTCGGCCGGCGGGGTGCTGGGCACCGAGCCGGTCGGGGAGATGGTCGGCTCCGCCGCCTCCCATGCCTGGCTCAGCGTGCTGGTCCCCGGAACCGGCTGGGTGGACATCGACCCCACCAACCGCGCCTTCGTGGACCAGCGCTTCGTGACCACCGCCTGGGGCCGGGACTACGCGGATGTGCCGCCGCTGAAGGGCATCGTGGTGGGACCGCCCGGCGCCAGCAGCACTCTCGCCGTCGCCGTCGGAGTGGTGCCCGAGGCACCGGGCGCCGGCAGCCCGGAGTGAGTCGCCGGAGTGAGCCTGGCCACCTCTCGCCGCACGACGAGCAGGTCCCGGGATGGCGACTGCCGAAGGAGCGCGCTCGACTGTCCGGTCAGGCGTAGCCTGACCGCCGGTAACCGGACGGTGCACGTCATGCAGGGCCCGGTCGCCGTCCCCTGCCACCTCCTGGAGACCTTCCCATGAACGTGCCCGCGCCCGCGGACCCCACTCCTGCCGCCACGCCCAGCGCGCCGAGCCCCGTGATCCCCACGCCGAAGGCACTGACGACCGCGCTCGAGGATGCGATGTACGCGAAGGCCACCGCACCGTGGAGCCGGATGTTCCTGCAGACCCTCACCGGGGGCGCCTTCATCGCCCTGGGATTCGTCTTCATGGTCACCACCCAGCAGGGGATGGGCGACTGGCCGGTCGGCATCGCCAAGCTCATCGGCGGCACCGTCTTCTCCGTCGGCCTCGGGCTCGTGGTGATCAGCGGCTCCGACCTGTTCACCGGCACCACCCTGACGTTCATGCCTAGGCTGTCCGGACGGATCTCCACCGGTCGGATGCTGGGCCACTGGGGGATGTCCGCAGGCGGCAACCTGCTCGGCGCCCTCCTCATCGCACTGCTGATGCTCGGCGCCGGGACCCATGCGACCAACGGGTCCGCCTGGGGGCTGATCGTCCTGGACACCACCCGGTCCAAGCTCGATCACGACTGGCACCAGGCCTTCTTCCTGGGGGTCCTCGCGAACCTCGCCGTCTGCCTGGCCGTCTGGGTCGCCACCGCCGGCAAGACCGTCACGGACAAGGTCCTCGGCGTGGCCGGGCCCATCGCCCTGTTCGTGGCCACCGGCTTCGAACATTCCGTGGCCAACATGTTCATGCTCCCGATGGGACTGCTGATCAAGACCTTCGCTGGCGACTCCTTCTGGCAGGGCGAGGCGATCCAGGCAGTCGGGACGTCCCTCGAGGACTACTCCTCGATCACGGTCGGCGCCGCGATCTGGGACAACATGATCCCGGTGGTCCTGGGCAACATCGTGGGCGGGGCGGTGCTGGTCGGCGCCTACTTCTGGGCGACCTACCGCCGAGGAGATGCTGACCTGGCCAGGAGCTGACCCGCGACGTCAGGCCGCTCACAGTGGCCCGGGTCCGGGCGAATTTCGCGTATAGAGTGGTGCGGAAATCTGCGCAGAGCGGAGTCGGCGGATGACGTCGCGACCGCTCCGGACCGCATCCGACCCGGCGCCACCGCGCCATGAGACCGAGGTGAGATGTCCTCCTCCCAGCAGCCCTTCCGTCTGGCCGTGATCGGCTCCGGCCCCGCCGGCGTCTATGCCGCTGAGACCCTGCTGCGCTCTGCGCCGGTGAAGAACGGTGAGCTCCAGGTCACGATCGACCTGTTCGATCGCCTCCCCGCTCCCTTCGGGCTGATCCGCTACGGCGTCGCCCCGGATCACCCGCGCATCAAGGGGATCATCACCGCGCTGCATCGGATCCTGGGTCGCGGTGACATCCGTTTCCTCGGCGACGTCGAGTTCGGCACCGATCTGACCATCGAGGACCTGCGGACCCATTACGACGCGGCCATCTTCGCCACCGGCGCGCTCAAGGACGCCGAGCTCTCGGTGCCCGGCGTCGAACTCGCAGGCTCCCACGGCGCCGCAGACTTCGTGGCCTGGTACGACGGCAACCCGGACTATCCCCGCACCTGGGAGCTGGACGCCGAGTCCGTCGCCGTGGTCGGCAACGGGAACGTCGCCCTGGACGTCGCCCGCGTGCTCTCCAAGACCGCGGATGAGCTGCTGCGCACCGAGATCCCCGCCAACGTGTACGAGGGCCTGCAGGCTGCGAAGACCACCGACGTGCACGTCTTCGGCCGTCGGGGACCTGCGCAGACCAAGTTCTCCCCCCTCGAGGCGCGCGAGCTGTCCCACCCGCGGGGTCTCCAGGTCGTCATGGATCCGCGCGACATCGAGCAGATCACCGAGGCCCAGTGGGAGACCATCAAGGCCGACAAGCGCACGGACCAGGTGGTCCAGACCTTCGTGGGCTGGCTCGAGGAGCAGCAGCGCCGCGAGGCCGCCGGTGAGGAGCCGACGGACCGCGAGGGCCGCCCGGTCCAGCGCCGCCTCCACATGCACTTCTGGCACCGCCCCGTCGAGATCCTCGGCGAGGGTGGCGACGGAGGACGAGTCACCGGCATGCGCTTCGAGCGCACCCAGCTGGATGAAGAGGGCAACCTCGAGGGCACCGGCGAGTTCGTGGACTACGAGCTCGGCGCGATCTACCGGGCCGTCGGGTACCACGGCTCCGAGCTGCCCGGCATCCCCTACGACGCGAAGCGCGGCGTGATCAGCAATACCGCCGGCCGTGTCACCGCTGCCGAGGGCGATGTGCTGCCCGGCCTCTACGCCAACGGCTGGATTAAGCGCGGCCCGGTGGGCCTGATCGGCGCGACCAAGTCCGACGCCATCGAGACCATCGCCAGCCTGCTCGAGGACATCGAGTCCGGTGTTCTGCACTCCGCGCCCGAGCGTGACGGCGACGCTGTCCTGCGCCTGCTCGAGGACCGTGGCGTGCCGTACACGACTTGGGACGGCTGGATGGCGCTGGACGAGCACGAGAAGGCGCTCGGCGCCGCCGCGGTCGACGCCGACGGAGAGCCCCGCGCCCGGATCAAGGTCGTCGAGCGCGAGGAGATGGTGCGCGTCTCCCGCGACGCGGTGAACCAGCCCTCGCACGCCTGACCAGCACCACAGCACCACCGGCCACCACGAGGAGCCGGGACCGTCGCCTCGACCCGGCATCGGTCCCGGCTCCTCGTCTCCCACCTCACATGCGCGGGACAGCACCCCTGACGACCCCTATTCTGTAGTGAGCATTCCACTACTGAGAGGTCCCCCATGCGCACCGTGTCCTACGACCGCTTCGGCGAGCCCGCCGACGTCCTGCAGACCCGCGAGGTCGACGCCCCCTCCCCCGCCGCAGGCGAGGTTCTGCTGCGGCTGGTCCTCAGCCCCATCCACCACCACGACCTGTGGACGATCCGCGGCACCTACGGCGTGCGCCCTGAGCTTCCCGCGCAACCCGGCAGCGAGGCCGTCGCGGTCGTCGAGCAGCTCGGCGAGGGCGTGGACACCGTCGCCCCCGGGGACCGGGTGGCGGTCACCGGCGTCCCGTGCACCTGGGCGGAGCTGTTCACCGCGCCCGCCGGGGCCCTGATCCCGCTGCCGGCGGAGCTTCCCGACGAGGCCGCCGCCCAGCTGGTCGCCATGCCGTTCAGCGCCCTGTCCCTGCTCGAGCACCTGGACCTTGCCCCCGGCGAGGTGCTCGTGCAGAACGCCGCGACCGGGGCCGTCGGCCGTCTGGTCGCCCAGTTCGCACGGGGCCGCGACCAGCGGGTGATCAGCCTGGTGCGCCGCAGCAGCGGCATCGAGGAGCTGGCCGCACAGGGCATCGGCGACGTGGTCGCCACCGACCAGGAGGACTGGGAGCAGCAGGCCCGCGCCCTGATCGGCGACGCGCACGTCGCCGCGGGACTGGATTCCGTGGGCGGCGAGGCCGCGGGGCAGGTGGCCTCCCTGCTCGGCGAGGGCGGGCGCCTGGTCGTCTTCGGCGCGATGGGCGGCACCACGATGGCGCTGCCCTCCGGCCCGATCATCTTCCGCGACCTGAAGGTCGAGGGATTCTGGGGCGCGAAGGTCTCCGCGCGAATGAGCCCCGAGATGCGGCGCGGGCTGATCACCGAGATCATCACCCGGCTGCTCACCGGCGAAGTCACGCTGCCCACGGCCGGCACCTTCGCTCTGGACGAGGTGGTCGGCGCCGTGTCGGCGACGCTCACCGATGGCCGACAGGGCAAGGTGCTGCTGCGCCCCTGATCAAGCCATTGCCGGAGCACATCGTCCCGGCCGCACGCAGGAGGCAGGACCCCGACGGGATCGATCCCGTCGGGGCCCTCCGTCACGCATAGGCCGGCACCGAGCCTCCGGCAGGCGACGTTCAGTCGTCGCTGACGGTGACCGTGACCGGGATGTTCCCGCGGGTGGCGTTCGAGTACGGGCACACCTGATGGGCGGCCTCGGCGAGGGCCTGGGCGGCGTCGTGGTCCAGCTCCGGAATGACCACCTCGAGCTCGACGGCGAGCGAGAAGCCCCCATCCCCCTCGGAGCCGATGGTCACGCGGGCGCCGACGCTCGAGCCGTCGATCGCGATCTTCTGCCGGCGCGCGACGGACTGCAGCGCGGAGTGGAAGCAGGCGGAAAAGCCGGCGGCGAAGAGCTGCTCGGGGTTCGCGCCGTTCCCGCTGCCGCCCATCTCGGCGGGGATTGCCAGATCCAGGGCGAGATCGGCGCCGACGACGTCGACGTGTCCGTCGCGGCCGCCGCCGGTGGCGAGAGCTTCGGTGGTGTAGAGCGGCTTCATGGAGTGTCCTTGTTCTCGAGATGGGAGAGGGCGACGTCGAGGGCGGCGAGCGCCGCCCCGTGATCCACCCGGGCCATGGCCAGCGCGCTGATCAGCAGCGAGACGCAGGTCTCCACCAGGCGCTCGCGGTCCGCGGGCGTGCGGTGGGGGCGCTGGGCCGCGGCGCCGCGCGAGAACGCGGCGTGCAGCTCGGCGCGATAGGCGCGCACCACCTCGGCGATGGTCCCGTCGCGGGCGATACCGGAGCAGGCGGTGTTCACCAGCAGGCAGCCGTCGGCGGGGGTGCGGCCGGTCGGGTCCGCGAAACGTTCGCGGGCCGCACGGAAGTAGGCGACGAGAGCATCGGGAGCGATCGCCGGCGCGCGCAGCGGAGCGAGGCCGGGGCGCACCACCTGGTCGAGATAGTCCTCCAGAGCGGCGTCGAAGAGGCCGCGCTTGGAACCGAAGGCGTGGTAGATGCTGCTCGCGCTCAGGCCGGTGGCCTGCTGGAGGGTCGCCATGGAGGCGGGTTCGTAGCCCTCGCGCCAGAACACGTCGCGCGCGGCGCGCACCGCCTCGTCCCGATCGAAAGCTGCCGGTCGCCCCATGATCCCTCCCGAAGTGCTCGCGCCCGTCCGTGCATCCTGTCGCCGATCGCACCGGGAACCGGGGCGACGGGCGACGTGGCACCCACTATAGTGGAGCAATCACTTCACAATGCCCTCGGAGGTTCCTTTGATCATCCTCGGTTCCGTGCTCGCCCTGGCCGCCGCCGCCCTGCACGTCGCGATCTTCGCCCTCGAGTCCCTGCTGTGGGGCACTCCGCGAGCCGCCGCCGTTTTCGGCGAGCAGAGCCCGCAGGAGGTCGCCGCGACGAGGCTGATGGCCCTGAACCAGGGCTTCTACAACCTCTTCCTCGCGGTGCTCGCCGCGCTGGGGGCCGTGCTGCTGCTCGCGGGCACGACGGCGGTCGGGGCGGCGCTAGCCCTCGCGGGCACCGGCAGCATGCTCGCCGCGGCGCTGGTGCTGCTGCTCGCCTCCCCCGCCCATCGCGGGGCGGCGCTCAAGCAGGGCGCCCTCCCGCTGCTCGCGATCCTCGCCCTGACGGCGGGCCTGGCCCTCTGAACCCCAACCCCGGATCCCCCACCTCCTGACCCCAGGACGCGGCGCAGGCTCGAGCGCCCGGTCACGCAGGCGAGCGCAGGATTGAGCGGGCGAGCGGGCGGTGATCCAGCGCCGAACCGTTCAGCGCCGGATCCCGGCCAGGAAGTCCCCGATCCGGTCGATGGCGTCTGCCAGCACCTCGACGGACGGCAGGGTGACCAGTCGGAAGTGGTCATGCGTGGGGAAGTTAAACCCGGTGCCCTGGGTGACCAGCAGCTTGCGGGCGCGGAGCAGGTCGTAGGCGAACTGCTCGTCGTTGTCGATGCGGTACATCTCCAGATCGAGCTTCGGGAACATGTACAGCGCGCCCTGCGCCTTCTGCACCGAGACGCCGGGAATCGCGCTCAGGCCTTCGTAGGCGACATCGCGCTGCTCGCGCAGCCGTCCGCCGGGCAGGATCAGCTGCTGGATCGACTGCTGACCGCCCAGCGCCGTGGCCACGATGTGCTGCGCAGGAACATTGGGGCACAGGCGCATGTTGGAGAGCACGTCCAGGCCCTCGATGAAGCTCGCCGCGTGGTCCTTCGGGCCGTACAGCGCCATCCAGCCGGCCCGGAACCCCGCCACCCGGTAGGCCTTGGAGAGGCCGTTGAAGGTGATCGAGAGCAGATCCGGGGCGAGCGAGGCGATCGGGGTGTGGACGGCATCGTCATAGAGGATCTTGTCGTAGATCTCGTCCGCGAGGATCATCAGCCCGTGCTTGCGGGCGACCTCGAGGATGTCGCGCAGCACGTGCTCGGGGTACACGGCGCCGGTGGGGTTGTTGGGGTTGATCACCACGATCGCCTTGGTGCGCTCGGTGACCTTGTCAGCGATGTCGGCGACATCCGGCCACCAGTGCTCGTCCTCGTCGCATCGGTAGTGCACGGCGCGGCCGCCGGCGAGCGAGACCGAGGCGGTCCACAGCGGATAGTCGGGCTGCGGGACCAGCACCTCGTCGCCGTCGTCGACCAGGGCCTGGCACACCATCTGGATCAGCTCGGAGACGCCGTTGCCGAGGTAGACGTCCTCGAGCCCGATGCCGGGCATGTTCCGGGTCTGGTAATACTGCGCGACCGCTCGACGAGCAGAGGGGATGCCCTTGGAGTCGGAGTAGCCCTGTGCGGTGGGCAGGTTCTTGATCATGTCGACGAGGATCTCGTCGGGCGTCTCGAAGCCGAACGGCGCGGGGTTTCCGATGTTCAGCTTGAGGATCTGGTGGCCCTCGGCCTCCATGCGAGCTGCCTCTGCGGGGACCGGTCCTCGGATCTCGTAGCACACGTCGCGCAGTTTCGAGGACTGGGTGAAGATCATTCTGGGGCTCCTGGCCTTCTCGGGTGTGCGACAGCGTAGCGCTCACGATGACAGGAAGTCGGGCGCGGGCACTTGACGAGACGGCTTTAATTTCATAGTTTCAGTAAGGCGGTGTCGCAGAGGACGTCGCACCGTCGCCACGACCGCCCCTGGAGGCCGCAGTTGTCCGCTCATGAGATCCCCGCCGATCACCCGGTGCTCGCTCCCCGCCCCGGTGCGACCCACCGCCTCCACCTCACCGCCTCCGGTGTCTCGGTGGTCCTGGATGTCACCGATGGGCGGGCGCCGACGATCGCCCACTGGGGCGCGGCGCTCGGTGAGCTCGGTGAGGCAGGGCTCGATGCGGTGTGCGAGAGCGCCGTCGACGTGGTCCCCCAGAATGCGGTCGACGTCCCGGTGCGGATCGGGATCATTCCCCAGCAGAGCGACGGCTGGATCGGCCGGCCCGGCCTCAGCGGCTCCCGTCCGGACGGCTCCGGCTGGAACCCCCGGCTCATCACCGAGAGCGTCACCCTCGACGGCACCCCGATAACAGCCGCACACATCGAGAGCGGCGCCGCCACGGTGCGCTTCGTCCTGACCGACGCCCTGCTCGGTCTCGCACTCCGCCTCGAGGTCGAGCTGCTCCCCTCCGGGCTGCTGCGGATGCGCACCACTCTCACCAACACCGCGAAGACCCCGTACTCCCTGGCGGAGCTGACGCTCACCGTCCCGGTCCCGGCAGATGCCGAGGAGCTGCTCGACTTCGCCGGTCGCTGGGCCAAGGAGCGCACCCCGCAGCGCTCCGCGTTCACCGTCGGCACCCACCTGCGCGAGAACCGCCGCGGACGTACGGGACCCGACTCCGCATACGTCCTGCACGCCGGCCGCCCCGGCCTCGGCTTCCGCCACGGCGAGGCGTGGGCCGTGCACACCGCCTTCTCCGGCAACCACCGCCACCTCGCCGAGCAGATCAACACCGGCCGACGGATCCTGGGCGGCGGCGAGCTGCTGCTCCCGGGCGAGCTCCACCTCGCCCCCGGGGAGGAGTACGCGGGCCCCTGGCTCTATGCCTCCTACGGCGAGGGGCTCGATGCCGTCGCCTCCCGCTTCCACCGCCATCTGCGTTCCCGGCCCCAGCACGTGGACACTCGCCGGCCCGTCACCCTGAACGTCTGGGAGGCGGTCTATTTCGATCACGATCTGGATCGGCTCAAAGACCTCGCCGAGCGTGCAGCGGCGCTCGGCGTGGAGCGCTTCGTGCTGGATGACGGCTGGTTCGGCTCCCGTCGCGATGACACCTCCGGGCTCGGCGACTGGGTGGTCTCCGACGACGTCTGGCCCGACGGGCTCGGCCCGCTGATCGACCACGTGCGCGGACTGGGCATGGAGTTCGGCCTCTGGTTCGAGCCGGAGATGGTCAACGAGGACTCCGACGTCGCCCGCGCCCATCCCGAGTGGATCATGGCCCCCTCCCCCGAGCGGATGCCCCTGGAATCACGGCACCAGCAGGTGCTGAACCTGTCTGTCCCCGCCGCCTTCGCCCACGTCCGGGACCAGATGATGGCGATCCTGGACCGGTACGAGATCGGCTACCTCAAGTGGGACCACAATCGTGACCTGCTGGAGGCTGCGACCTCGCAGACCGGCCGGGCCGCGGTGCATGAGCAGACCCTCGCCGCCTACGCCCTGATGGATGCGCTGAAGGCGGCCCATCCGGGCCTGGAGATCGAATCCTGCTCCTCGGGCGGGGCCCGCGTGGACCTCGAGGTGCTCGAGCACACCGACCGGGTGTGGGTCTCGGACTGCATCGACCCGCTGGACCGCCAGCAGATGAACCGCTGGACCTCGCAGCTGATCCCGCTCGAGCTGATGGGCAGCCACATCGCCTCCGGCCGCTCCCACACCACCGGCCGCCTCCACACCCTCGCCTTCCGCGGCCTGTCGGCCCTGTTCGGACATCTCGGCATCGAGTGGGACCTGGCCCGGGCCACAGCCGCGGAGCTGGAGGAGCTGCGGGAGTGGATCGCGCTGTACAAGGAGCGCCGCGAGCTGCTGTTCACCGGTGACCTGGTGCGCGTGGACCGCGGCAGCAGCCCGCTGTGGATGTACGGGGTGGTGGCCCCGGACCAAGCGGAGGCGCTGTTCGCCCTCGCCGCCGTCGGGCGGTCCTCCGAGTCCCAGCACGAACGGCTGCGCTTCCCCGGGCTCGACCCCCGCGCCCGCTATCTCCTCCGACCGCTGCTGATCGGCGAGCGCCCCACGGGCCTGGCCCTGCCGCCCTGGTGGCAGCGAGCAGCGGCGGAAGGCGGACTCGCTCTGCCCGGCGCCGTGCTCACCACCTCCGGCCTGGCCGCACCCCTGATCGATCCCGAGCAGGGCGTGCTGTTCTCCCTCACCCGGCTGCCTGACTCGGCCGCCTGACCCGGCTGCCTGACTCGGCCGCCTGAGGCAGCTACCTGACGCGGCCGCCGCCCGATGCCCCCTTTACACCGCGGTCCGGCATCTCCGGACCTCGCAATCTCGCCCCCCATAGGAAGAAGAACGCCATGTCCACCGTGACGACGTCGACACGGTCGGCTCCCACCAGACGCCGCAGGAAGGACGACACGAAGCTCGCGCTGATGTTCATCGCGCCAGCGACCGTCGGCCTGCTGGTGTTCCTCGTGTGGCCTCTGCTGACCGGCATCTATTACTCCTTCACGGAGTACACCACCCTCACCCCGCCGGTCTGGGTGGGGCTGGAGAACTATCAGAAGCTGATCGCGGATCCTGTCTTCTGGAACTCGCTCAAGGTGACGGTCTGGTACGTGCTGATCAACATCGGCGTCCAGACGGTCGTCGCCCTGCTGATCGGGGTGCTCATGCAGCGCCTCACGCAGTCCACGATCCTGCGCTCGCTGGTGCTCACCCCCTACCTGGTCTCCAATGTGGTCGCCGCGATCGTGTTCCTGTGGATCCTGGACACCCAGCTGGGCATCTTCAACATCTTCCTGCAGTGGATCGGCTTCGACCCGGTCTCCTTCTGGGCCAACGAGACCTGGGTGATCCCGACGATCGCGCTGGTGAACGTATGGCGCCACATGGGCTACACCGCGCTGCTGCTGTTCGCGGGCCTGCAGTCCATCCCCGTCTACCTCTACGAGGCGGCGCGCACCGAAGGGGCGGGTGAGATCGCCCAGTTCCGACGCATCACCCTGCCGCTGCTGCGCCCGATCCTGGCACTGGTGCTGATCATGACCATCATCGGCTCCTTCCAAGTGTTCGACACCGTGTCCGTGACCACCCAGGGCGGTCCGGCCGACGCCTCGAAGGTGCTGCAGATGTACATCTACGAGAACGCCTTCGCCCAGTACCAGTTCGGCTACGCCTCAGCCCTGTCCGTCGCACTGCTGGTGATCCTCATGGTCATCACCTTCACGCAGTACTGGCTGACCAAGGCCGGACAGTCGGACCTGGACTGACGGGAGAGAGAACATGACCATCACATCGCAGCCCGTCACGGGCAGCCCCGGCACCGCCGGCAGCACGAACTCCACCGACCCCACGGGTCGCTCGATCCATCGGCCGAAGAAGCCCATCCCCTGGGGGAAGATCGCGGCCTGGGCCGTGATGGTGATCTTCCTGCTGATCACCCTGTTCCCCTTCTACTGGATGCTGCGCACCGCGCTGTCCAGCAACAATGCCCTGGCCACGGATCCGGGCAGCCTGCTGCCGGTGGGCCTGAACCTCGGCGGCTTCGAGCGTGTCTTCGGCCTGCAGGATGTCGAGACCGCGATCTCCCAGGGAGGCAGCGGCGCGTCGATCAACTTCTGGCGCTATCTGCTGAACTCCGTCATCGTCGCCACGGTGATCACCGTCGTGCAGACCTTCTCCTGCGCGATGGCCGCCTATGCCTTCTCGCGCCTGCGCTGGCGCGGCCGGGAGACGGTGTTCCTGATCTTCCTGGGCTCGCTGATGATCCCGCAGATCTTCACCCTGCTGCCCAACTTCATCCTCATCAAGAACCTGGGCCTGGTGGACACCCTGGCAGGGATCATGCTGCCGACGCTGTTCATCTCGAGCTTCGCGATCTTCTTCCTGCGGCAGTTCTTCAACAACATCTCGAGGGAGGTCGAGGAGGCCGCCCTGATTGACGGGGCGAGCAAGTCGCGGGTGTTCTTCACCCTCATCCTGCCGATGTCCAGCGCACCGCTGGCCACTCTGGCCCTGCTCACCTACATGGGCGCGTGGAACGAGTACTTCTGGTCGCTGATGGTGTCCTACACCGATCAGTCCCGGGTGCTCACCGTCGCGCTCGGCGTCTTCCGAGCCCAGTCGCCCGGCACCGGCCCCGACTGGTCGGGCCTGATGGCTGCGACGCTGGTCGCCGCCGCTCCCATGCTGATCCTCTTCGCGCTGTTCGCGAAGAAGATCGTCAACTCCATCGGCTTCAGCGGGATCAAGTGAGGTCACCCATGCATACCCACAAGCGCACACTCCCCTCCCCCACGGCTCTGTCCCGGCGCCGCCTGCTCCAGGGCTCTGCCGCACTCGCGGCGGGCGCCGTCAGCGCCGGTGCCCTCTCCGCCTGCGGTGCGGCCTCTGCCCCGGCAGGTGCCACCGAGATCGACTACTGGCTGTGGGACGCGAACCAGCTGCCCGCGTACTCCGCAGCGATCAATCGCTTCATGGAGCTGAACCCCGACATCTTCGTGCGCGTCACGCAGCTGGGATGGGGTGACTACTGGACGAAGCTGACGGCCAGCTTCGTCGCAGAGGCGGGCCCCGATGCCTTCACCGATCACCTCGCACGCTTCCCCGAGTTCGTGAACCTCGAGGTGATCGCGCCGCTGGACGGGCTCGCCGCCCTCGAGGACGTCACCGCAGACCATTTCCAGGATGGTCTGCAGGAGCTGTGGAGCGATCAGGAGGGCACCCGCTACGGGATCCCCAAGGACTACGACACGATCGCGATCATGTATGACAAGAACCTGCTCGCCGAGGAGGGGTTCACCCCCGAGGACCTCGAGACGCTGGACTGGAACCCCGAGGACGGCGGCAGCTTCGAAGAGTTGATCGCCCGGCTCTCGCTGGATGCGAACGGTGTGCGCGGCGATGAGGAGGGCTTCGACCCGAAGAACGTGGTGCGCTACGGCATGGCCGCGGACGCCGGGACCGACTACACGGGTCAGACCAGCTGGTCGCCGTTCGCGCTCTCGACAGGTTGGACGTTCACCGATGCGAACACTTGGGGAACGCGCTTCAACTACGACGACGAGCGCTTCGCCGCCACCATGGACTGGTACTTCGGCCTGGTCGACAAGGGGTTCTTCCCACCCTTCGGCATG
Organism: Brachybacterium sp. AOP24-D1-21; assembly: GCF_052378665.1. NCBI lineage: Bacteria > Bacillati > Actinomycetota > Actinomycetes > Micrococcales > Dermabacteraceae > Brachybacterium > Brachybacterium sp. AOP24-D1-21. The sequence goes on along the minus strand of NZ_JBQSXX010000001.1, from coordinate 2,640,184 downwards.
TTCGGCGACTCCAGCCCCGGCCAGACCCAGCTGCAGTCCGGGAAGGCGGGGATCGCACTCGCGGGCTCCTGGATGATCTCCACCTTCGCGAACATGGAGGGCATGGAGCTGGGGATCGCTCCGCTGCCGACGGGTCCGGTCGGCACCCCGATGTCGATGTTCAACGGCCTCGGGGACTCGATCTCCTCGCAGTCGGAGAAGAAGGAGGAGGCGGCGCGCCTGATCGCGTTCCTCGCCTCCGACGAGGCGCAGCGGATCATCGGCGAGCGCGCACCGTTCTTCCCGGCGACGGATGCCGGCACCGAAGCTGCGATCGAGAGCTACGCCGCCAAGGGGCTCGACGTCACCCCGTTCACCGATCGCGTGGCCAACGGTGAGACCGGTCTGTACCCGCTGGTGGAGAACTCGGCCTCGATCATGCCGCTCATGCAGACGGCCTTCGACCAGTGCTGGATGAGGAAGATCGACGGCGCGGACTTCGCCTCGTTCAACGAACGGGTCAATGCCCTGTTCGAGTGACGCCCTGCTCGAGTGGCGCCCTGCTCGAGTGGCGTCCTGTGTGAATGACAGAGCAGCCGGCGGAGCATCGTCGGGGTCGTGCCTCAGGGCTCGACCCCGACGAACTCCTGCACGGCGATGACGGCGACCCCGCGAGCCCATTCGTCGAAGTCGCCGCTGAGGGTGCGGATCGCCAGTTCCTGCTGTGAGCTGGCGAGACCCCGCCGCAGGATCTCCTCGAAGGTGGGTGCGGCGGCCCGCAGCAGGTCCACGTTCTCCCCGCCGAGCACGATCGCTTCGGGATCCACCACCGCGACCAGGCCGACGGCCGTGACCGCGAGCGCGTGCGCCATCTCCGTCGCGACCGAGAGCGCGCCGTCGTGCCCCGTCGCGAGCAGTCCGCGCAGGTCCTCGATGTCCCCTCCCGCGGGAAGCACGCCCTGGTCGTGGGCGCGACGGACCACGGCCTGCGTGCTGGCGACCTCGCGGATCGCGATCATGTCGCCGCCTGGGCCGACGCCGACGGGAACCAGGCCGGTCAGCCCCGCCATGTGGTGGCGTCCGCGCACGATCCGGCCATCGACCACCGTCGCGATCCCCACCCCGGCGCCGACGGTGAGCACGGCGAAGGAATCGTAGGAACGCCCCATCCCGAACCAGTGCAGGCCGTTGACCATGGCGATCAGGTCGTTCTCGACGACCACGGGAAGCTGGATCTGGGCCTCTAGGGCAGCGGCGAGCTCGACGGGCTCGCGCCAGCCCAGCAGATGCGCGGAGACCACGGTGCGGCGCTCGGTGACCAGTCCTCCGAGACCCACTCCGATCCCGACCACATGGGGATGCGCCGCGATCATCGCCTCGACGGCGATCAGGATCGTCTCCTGGATCGTCGCGGGCGCGGTGTCCTCCAGGGAGAGCGTCAGCTCCTCGAGGACGTTGGCGCGCACCGTGGTGACCACGGCGTGGACCTCGTCGGCCGTGACCTTGACCCCGATGAATCGGGGTCCGCGGTTCTCCTCGACGTCGAGCGGCTCATGGGGACGTCCCTTGGCCTGCTGCACGATGCCGAGCGGATGCAGGAGGTCGCGCTCGAGCAGATCTCGGCTCACGCGGGTGACGGTGGGGGCCGAGAGGCCGAGCCTCTGGGACAGCTCGCTGCGCGAGCGGGGGCCGAACCGCAGCAGGTCCCGGTAGACCGTGCGCGTGCTCTCACCGCCGAGATCCGCCATGGTGGCGGAACTGGTGCCTGTGTGTCCGTCCCCCTGCATGCTGAGAGCCTATCGGGGCGGGCCGATCGTCCCGCGCATCACTGGGGTGCCGGGCAGGGTCACCGTGCGTACCGGGCCGCCGGCGATGGCCTCTCCCAGCACCTCGACGGAGGCGCGGCCGAGCTCGGTGAACGGAGCGGCGACGGTGGTCAGCCCCGGGGTCATGGTGCGGGCGAGCAGCACGTCGTCACAGCCGACGATGCTGCGGTCGGCGGGGACCCGCTCCCCCCGCTCGCTGAGGCCCGCGATCACTCCGGCGGCCATCAGGTCGTCGAAGGCGAAGACGGCGGTGGCGTCGACATCGATGATCTGCTGCGCCGCGGCGCGGCCGTCCTCGAACTGCGCCTCGAAGGGGCCCAGCTCCACGAGCTCGACCCCGGAGCTCTCGGCCCAGGAGCGCACGGCCCGGGCACGGCTGGTCGCAGCCCAGGACGCACTGGGCCCGCGCAGCAGCGCGAAGCGGGAATGGCCGTGCTCGCGGAGATGCTGGGCCAGGCCCTGCAGTGCTTCGGTGTTGTCGCACACCACCGCCGGCAGCGAGCGCACCGCACGGTTGACGATCACGGCGGGGACACCCCGGAGCACGTCATGCAGCTGCTTCGAGGGAAGACGGGCGGAAGCGATGATCAGCCCGTCGACCTGCGGACGGATCCGGGCGACGAGATCCTGCTCCGCGCTCGCGCTGAGCTCGGAGTCGATCAGCAGCAGCTCTGCGTCCTGCTCGCGCGCGGCATCCTGGACCGCGCGGATCAGCGGCGGGAAGAAGGGGTTCTCGACGTCGGGCACCAACATGCCGATCACGCCGGTGCGGCCGGTCGCCAGCCCTCGTGCGGCGCGGTTGGGGGTGTACCCGAGCTCGCGCGCTGTCTCGAGGATCTGCTCGCGCACGGACTGCTTGACCATCTCCGGGCGGGAGAAGGCACGCGAGACCGTCGAGGGCGAGACCCCCAGACTCTCCGCGATCGAGTAGATCGTGGCTCTGCGCATCGCCCACCTCCTGAATACCGGTCACCGCGCAGCGACGGGATCGGTTCCGGCGATGCCGCGGCCCCCGGACACGGTGTCTCTGTTCTCACCCTGCGTGGTCTGGAACCTCATTGTGCCGCACCGGATCCGGTGCGGCGGCCCTGGCCCACCAACGGCCGGTGTCGAGCGGTGAGGGGGTCAGAAGCCCAGCGGCGCTCCCCCGGCCTCCGCGCTCCGCTGCGCCTTGAGTGCGACCTCGGTGGCCTGCAGGCTCGCTGCGGTGGTGACCTCGGGCTCGCGGCCGGCCAGGAGCGCGTCGAAGAAGTACTGGGCTGGGCGGGGCGCCGGCCCCAATGGCTCCTCCCAGGTGGGACGGTCGTGGGTGGTGACCGTGAGGCGGTGGTACGCCCAGTCCAGCTCAGCGGTCCCCTTCTCTCCGGTGATCCTCATCCGGTAGTGGCCGTGGACCTCTGCCGCTTCAGGCGCCAGCCAGTTCGCCTCGATGGTGGCGGGGACTTCCCCGACGCGTATCAAGAGGCTGACGTGGTCGTCGAAGCCGGGATGGTCCTGCGGCCGGGCATTGCCGACGAAGGCGCTCACGCTGCCGTGGAGCGCCGCCAGGCCGGACTGCCCGGCGACCAGGTCCAGGACCAGATCGATGTCGTGGATGGGAAGGTCCCCGGCGATCCCGCCGTAGGTGGCCGGGTCCATGAACCAGGCCGGACGAGCGGACTGGCCGAGCTTGTGCGGGCCGGTGCTCGCGATCATCGCGATCCTGCCCAGCACCCCGTCGGCGAGCAGTCGACGCAGCGCGAGGGTGGCGGGATAGAAGCGCTTCTCGAACACTATCGAGACGTGCCGCTGAGCCCGATCTGCCACGGTCCTGATCTTGTCGAGCTGGTCGAGGGTCGTGCACAGCGGCTTGTCGGCCAGCACATGCGCGCCGGCGTTCAGCGCGGCGATGCTCGCCCGTGCGCGTTCGCTGTAGATCCCGGCCACCAGGGCGACGTCGACGTCGTGGGCGGCGAGCAGCTCCTGCGCGGTGTCGTAGAGGGGAACCTCGACCCCGCCGAGGAAGCGTTCACGCAGGGCGACATCGGGCTCCGACGCGGCCACCAGCTCGAGCTCCTCGCGGTGCTCGACCTCCGCCAGGGCGTAGTCGACGTGCTGGTGGGCGGCGCCCAGGATGGCGACCTTCATCGCTGCTGCTCCGTCATCGCACTTCCTCCGTCATCGCAGTTTTTCGCCATCACACAGATCTCCGTCATCGCAGTTCTTCCATGGTGACCGTGCGGCCTTCAGCCGCCGCGGTGGTGAGGGCATCGAGCAGGCGCACGGTCTCGGCGCCGTCCCGGCCGGAGATCGAGGAGTCGCGTCCCTCCCGCAGCGCCGCGAGGATGTCGGTCCATTGCTGGATGTGCCCGGCGATGCCGATCGCGCCGGGATCCGAGGCGCCGACGCCGATCCCCTCCTCCTCGGCCCGGATCGTCGGGGTCGGGATGCCCTCGACGTCCCAGCGCCGCAGCTCGCCCTGGCCGATCTCGACGACTCCGTGTTCGCAGTGGAGGGTGAGGGTGGCCGGGGTCCCGGGTGGGGTCGCGGTCGAGGTGCTGATCAGTCCCAGGGCGCCGCTGGTGAAGCGCACGGTGGCGACGGTGGTGTCCTCGGCGCCGGGCGCATGGGCGAGGGTCGCGGATTGCGCGGTGACGGAGTCGATGGGACCCGCGAGCCAGCGCAGGAGGTCGACGTTGTGGGCACCCTGGTTCATGAGGGAGCCACCGCCACCCGCAGCATCGCCGCGCCATGCGGCGGCGGCATAGTAGTCCTCGTCCCGCCACCAGTGGACGTGGGTGGTGGCGAGCCGCACCTTCCCCAGCCGACCGTCCTCGAGCGCGGCCCGCACGGCCTGCACCTCAGGCTCGAGGCGACGCTGGGAGATGACATGGACGCTCAAGCCGGTGCCCTCGGCGAGGGTGACGATCTGATCCGCCTCGGCCGCCGTGAGTGCGAGCGGCTTCTCGACCACGACGTGCTTGCCGCCGTTCAGGGCTGCGAGGACGTTCTCGGCATGGGCGCCGCTGGGGGTGCAGACCGCGATCGCGTCGAGGTCCTCCCGGCGCAGGAGTTCTTCGGGGCTCTGCTTCACCGCCTCCGGCCAGCCGGCGTCCGCCGCCTTCTCGGCGCTGCCTCCGCTGAAGGCCACGAGGGTCACTCGGTCCCGGAGCTGTGCGAGCGCCCGGGCGTGCGAGACGCCGATGGTGCCCAGGCCCAGCAGGCCCACTCGTGGAAGCTCATCGATCTTCTCCATGGCTCGACAGTAGGCCGTCCACCCAGGGAGTGCAATCGGTTGTGGAAGCCGAGAATCAAGCTCCATGGCCGGTGGATACGTTTTCCCCCTTGACGTGCAAGCGATTGCAGTACAGGCTGGAACCCTGTCCCGTCGCCGTGACATCGCAGCCGGCGTTCGGGACCCGACCGCATCCACCGACCAGCCCGGCATCGCCCGGCCACGAGGGGAACAGCAATGCTGCGCATCGGCCTCATCGGCACCGAGAATTCGCACATCACCCACTTCACCCGATTCCTGAACGTCGAGGAACGTCACCCCGGCGCCCGCGCGATCGCCCTGGTGGGCGGCCCCTCGGAGCGGAACCAGGAGCTCGCCGCACTCGGCGGCATCGACCTGATCGTCGAGGAGCCAGGAGAGCTCGGGGACCAGGTGGACGCCGCGATCGTCTCCACCCGCGACGGCGCCAAGCATCTCGAGCACGCTCGGCCACTGCTCGAAGCCGGCAAGGCGGTGCTGGTCGACAAACCGCTCGCCGCCTCCGTGGAGGACGCCCAGGAGCTGCTCGATCTCGCCGCACGCCACAACGCGGTGCTGCTGTCCTGCTCTGCCCTGCGCTTCGTGCCCGAGCTCCCGCACTTCACCCCGACCGCGGAGACCGGTGCACTGCGCCATCTCCACGTGATCGGCGCGGCAGACCCGGACAGCGAGTACTCGGGACTGTTCTTCTACGGCATCCATCATGTCGAGGCAGCCCTTGAGATCCTCGGGAATCCGACGGTCGAGCCGGGCTCCCTCGATGTGCGGACCGTGCGCCGGGGGGACACCGTGGTGGCATCGCTCGAGATCGCGAACACCCAGCTCACCCTCACCTTCGTCATCCCCGGCAAGAGCACCCGAGTGCCCTTCCACGCCACCGGCATCTACGAGAATGCCGTCGTCTCCCACCCGCTGAGCCTGACGAACGACTACAACGCCCCCGCCCTGGCCGAGTTCCTCGGCGCAGTCGACGCGGGCGCCTCCCCTCGTTCTCCGCAGGACCTGCTGTCCCCCGTCGCCGTACTGTCCGCGATCACCGCTTCCCTGGAGAGGAACTCCTGATGACCGAGTCCACCACCGCCCCGCTCGATCAGCTGCGCTTCGGCATCATCGGCGTCGGCATCATCGGCCAGGGCCATGCCAAGCGACTGACCTCCGAGGCCACTCCCGCCGCGCTGATCGCGGTCGCCGATCAGAACCCTGAGGCGGCCCAGAAGATCGCCGCCGAGCACGGCGTCGAAGCCGCCGCGGACGTCACCGCACTGCTGGCGCGCGAGGACATCGACGCGGTCATCATCGCCGTGCCCTCGGGCCTGCACGCCGCGGTCACGATCCAGGCGCTCGACGCCGGCAAGCACGTGTTCCTCGAGAAGCCGATCGAGGTGACCGTCGAGGCGGCGGACAGGATCCGAGCCGCCGAGCAGCGCTCCGGCAAGACCCTGACCATCGCCAGCCAGCGCCGCTTCGCAGCGGAGAACCAGTTCCTCAAGCAGATCATCGACGAAGGACGGCTGGGCCGCCTCACCTCTGCGACCATCGAGGTCCCGCTCTGGCGAAGCCAGGAGTACTACGACTCCGGCGCCTGGCGCGGCACCTGGAAGCTCGACGGCGGCGGCGCCCTGATGAATCAGGGCGTGCACCTGGTGGATCTGACCCTCTGGCTGCTCGGCGAGGTCGAGGAGCTCTTCGCCTTCACCGGCCTGCTCGCCCACGAGCGGATCGAGGTCGAGGACACCGTCACCATCACCGCCCGATTGAAGAGCGGCGCCCAGCTGACCTTCCAGGCCACCACCGCCGCCTACGGCAACCTCCCGATCCGGATGAACCTGATGGGCGACGCCGGCTCGATCGTCACCGAGAACGAACGGGTCATGCACCTGCACTCCCGCGATGGCCTCGAGCTGCCCGAGTTCACCCCGCGGGACATCCTGCTCGAGGGCTTGAAGGACTTCGTCTCGGCGGTGCAGAGCGGCACCGCGCCGCTGGTCTCCTCGGCCGAGGCCCGCGCCGCGGTCGCCTTCATCGAAGCGGTCTACGAGTCCGGTCGCACCGGAGCGCCGGTCCGTCCGGCCGCCCTGCCTGCGGAGGTCTGAACAGACGATGCCCTCTGAGGAGGACACCCGCCGATGGTGGCAGCAGCGCCTGGGGGCGGTCGCTGATCCCGGGGGCAGCTGGCGGCCGGGCGGGCGCCGCACCCCTGGGCACCCCGGGGTGCGCGGTGAGATCCATCAGCTCGTGATCCAGAGCTTCGGCAGCGAGCTGGTGTGCGAGCTGCTGCGGCCGACGACGGTCCCATCGTCCGGGGTCGTGGTGGTGGTGCCTTTCTATGACACCGCTCCCCTGTTCGCGGAGCCCTCCCCGCGCACCGAGCTCAGCGGCCGGGACCCTGCCGGCAGCGCCTTCGGCCTGCAGCTGGCACAGGCCGGTCACGCCGTGCTCGCTGTGCCCTGGTGGTTCGAGCAGGTCGCCGCCTCGGACGCCGCGACGGCGAGGGCGGTGGGGCTGGAGGCACGCTACGGCCCTGCCGCCGAGCGCCATCGTCGCGAGCAGTCCATGACCGGCCTCGGCAGGAGCGTCGCGGATCTGATGCTCGCCGTCACCGCGCTGCAGGAGTCCGGGCTCGCCCCTTCGTCCCGGCTGGCGTCCTTCGGTCACTCCCTTGGAGGCAAGCTCTCCCTGCACCTGGCCGCCCTGGATCCTCGTATCGAGGCCGGCGCCGCCCATGAGCCCGGCCTCGGCTTCGCCCACTCCAACTGGAGCGATCCCTGGTATCTGGACGGCGACATCCCCGCCGGCCGGGACCAGGACGAGCTGCTCGGGCTGGTGGCCCCGCGACCCTTCCTGCTGGCCGGGGGCGGGGACGGCGACGGCGTGCACAACCTCGACCTGTTCCGCTCGGCGCGGCGGCGCTGGCCCGAGGAGCAGGGGCTCGAACTCCTGCTGCACGACGGCGGGCATCCGCCGCCCGCTCACGTCATGACAGGTGTCGCCACCTGGCTGCGCGAGCGGCTGAGCTGACCCCTTTTCGTCACCGGAGAACCCGGTCACACCAGTGTGCCGCCTCGTGACCATCGACGCCGTCGGCCGCTCCCCAGCCGCCTCCCGGCCGGCTGCCCGAACGCGCCTCCAGGCACGGAATGAGGGCCTCGCGAGGGACTTCACCCCAATTCTCGATGAGGCATGGACACATGCTGCAATGGGTTGCAGACTGAAGTCCGGACACATCACCCAACGGAGGGCTGACAGATGCCTGCACCACAGATGACTCGACGTCGAGCACTGCAGACCGGACTTCTCACCACGACCGCGGTGGGACTGGCCACCGCCGCACCCGCACTCGCCGCACCCCGGCTCCCCTCAGGATCCGGGGAACTGATCGATCTCGGGATCGCCATGGAGTCGATCAACGTCCGCCTCACGGGCAGCGGCCCTGATGGTGAAGGCGGCACGAACCTCTACGCCCTCTCGGACGGCAGCCCGGTGACCTTCTCCGTCATCAGCCCCGAGACCGGAGAACGACTGTTCTCCTGGTCCTTGCCCGACGACTCCCTGGCCTACGGCGGAGGGGTGTACGGCATCGAGGGCGGCGCCTACTTCACGGCACGCAGCGGCAAGGCCACCGCGCTGAACTTCTACGACCACGCCGCCCAGACCGTCACCCCCATCACCACCAGCGGGACGGGGAAGTCGATCCCGAACACGATGATCCGCAACGTCATCCCCGACGGGGACACGCTCTACCTCTGCTGCTACCCGCGCTCGGAGATCTACGCCTTCGATCTGCCCACCGGCGAGGTTCGGGAGTTCGGACGGGCCAGCGACAACGGAGGCGACTACGCCTGGGGCTTCACCAAGATCGACGACGTCCTCTACGTCGGCACCGGGATCGGCACCGGCCAGCTGGCCGCCTTCGACACCGCGAGCGGCGAGCGGACCGAGATCGAGCTTCCCCGCACTCCCGCACAGATCGCTGCACTGGGCACTGCCGGGCCCCTGCTGCTGGTCCCGCTGCCGTGAGGCAACGGGGTGTACGACACGACGAGCGGCACCTGGCGCGACGATGCCACGGGGATGGACCAGGCGGCGTCCGCCTTCGCCAGCGGGGGCGACCCGAATCTCAGCTACTTCCGGCGCGATGACGAGTACTGGGTCTTCGACGCCGAGACCCTCGCCGCAACACCACTGGGCTTCGCCGCGCACGGCGTCTCCACCAGCTCACTGCGGGCTCTCGAAGTCTTCCCGGCGAGCGGGCACGACATCATCGCGAACTTCCGCCAGAACGGGGAGGTGGTGATCTTCGACCCGACGGCCGATGAGGTCACCCTCCATGATCCCGCCGTCGAGGGCGCGCCGGTGATCGCCCAGAGCATCGGACTGGGACCGACGGGCGATGTCTGGGTGGGCGCCTATCTCAGCGCCGGGGTGATCGCGACCGTCGACAGGAGCAGCGGAGAGATCACCCAGCTCGAGGGACCGGAGCAGAGCGACACATTCGCAGCGGTCGGACCGTATCTCATGGTCAGCAAGTACCCGAACGGCGTGGTCTATCGCTATGACTCGCGCGTCCCGTGGGACTGGGGCTCGAACCCCGACAAGCTCGCCACCCTGATCTCACCGCACCTGCAGGACCGCATCTTCGAGATGACTGCTGCGGGAGATCTCCTCGCCACGGCGTCGATCCCCGAGTACGGACACCTCGGAGGCGCGCTCACCCTGATCGACCCGGAGACGGGCGACCACGACGTCTATCGCAACATCGTTCCCGAGCAGGGGGTGTGCGCTGTGGTGCACCGTGACGGGGTCGTCTACGGCGGCTCCACCATCCAGGGTGGGATGTCGATCGAGCCGACCACCACCGAGGGGCATCTGTTCGAGTTCGATCTGGCCTCCCGCGAGGTCATCTCGACGATCGTCCCGGTCCCGGGCGATGAGACGGTGTCCACGCTGTGCTTCGGTGCCGATGCCTCGACCCTGGTCGGGATGACCTACGAGAACCGCTTCTTCACCTACGACATCACCCGCCATGAGGTGACCTCGGTGGTCGACCTCGGGATCACGCCGACTGGGGCGAAATGGGGCCGCACTCCGACTCTGCGGTATCGCAAGCACGATCAGCACTTCTACGGAGTGGGCGGCCATACCTACTTCCGGGTGTCGGCCGCCGGCGTCCTCACGGTCCTGGACGACGAGCACGCCTGGAAGACACTGACGATCACCGATCGCGGCGAGATCTACCTGATCGATGACAACCGGGTGTACGTCCACCGCCTCACCTGAGCCGGACGAGCAGCACCCGAGGCCAGATGCATCTGGCCTCGGGTGCTGCTCGTCGATCTGCGCGGCTCACCGCGCCAGCAGCATCACCACGCCGGCAGTGTCACCGCGCCAGCAGTGTCGTCAGGTACTGCACGGCCAGCACCAGCAGGAAGCCGGTGCCGAGCACTGCGAGGATCGTCTGGGCGACCCCGATCCGAAGGGTTCCTCGCCGGCGGCTGCGGGCCAGGGCCACCAACACGATGCCGATCAGCGGCACCACGAAGATGGTGACCGCCTGGGCCGTGAGGATCAGCTGGACGGGGATCCCGCCGAAGACGATCGCGACCACCCCGCCCAGGGCGATCACGGCCGTGATGCAGATCTTCACGGCTGCGGAGTCCAGACCGCCCCGGTCGATCCCCAGTGCCCCGGCCAGCATGGAGCCGCCGATCGTGCTGTTGCCGAGCAGGGAGGAGAAGGCCGCCGCCCAGAGACCGAGCGCGAACAGGATGGTCGCCCAGCGGCCAAGGATCGGCTCCAGGATCACGGCCATATCCGCCGGTGAGCTGACCGTGGCGCCGAGCGGATGCAGCACCGCGGCGGCCGCCACCATGATCACCAGGGAGAGGGCTCCCAGGACCAGCGTCCCCAGCGTCGCATCCCGGCGCGCGTCAGGGAACTGCTCGGCGGTCCATCCCTTCTCCCGCACCAGCTGGATCTGGTAGAACGCCCCGACCACCGAGAACGTGGTCGCCACGGCGCTGACCACCAGGGCATTCGCGCCCGAGGGGATCGACGGGATCAGGCCCCGGAGCACCTCAAGCAGGTCCGGGCGGGTGATCACGGCGGTGGCCACGTAGATCAGCAGCATGAGCACGATGATCACCACCATCGTCCGCTCGAGGTTCCGGTAGAAGCGGGGCAGCCAGAGGAAGCCGATGGCGGCCGCCGTGAAGAGCACGGCGTACAGGCGGGGATCTCCCCCGAGCAGCACCTGCCCGGCGGCGCCGGTCCCGGCGGAGTTCCCCGCCTGGAAGGAGGCGGCAACGAGGAAGGCACCGAGCCCGACCAGGACCCCCACGATCCGGCCGAAGGCAAGGCTCACGGTCGCGACCGGCGAGCGGTCCGTGGTCAGTCCGATCCGCACCGAGAGGTTCACGAAGCAGAGCATCAGGATCGTGGCGAGCACCGGCACCCACACCAGGTCATAGGCGAAGGACGCGCCCAGCGAGCTCGCGGTGGCGATGCTGCCGGGACCGAACACCAGCGCCGCGGTGACGAAGGCGGGGCCGAAGCGACCCCGGGACTCTCTGGGCGCGGGGGCAGTCTTCACGGTCATCTCATTCCTCTCAGAGGTCGAACAGCTCCTGCGCGTTCCGCCGCATGATCAGCTCCTCCTCGGCCGGGCTGAGCTCTGCGGCGCGGAAGGCGCCGATCGCGAGCGCAGGATCGATGAGCGTGGAGTCGGTGCCGAACAGCATCCGCTCGGGGCCCACGCGGTTCAGCACCCAGCGGATCCGGTCCGCTTCGGGCTGGGAGTAGCCGGGCTCGAGCCAGAGCCGATCGGTGCGGGAGACCGCCTCAGGGGCGAGGCGCCAGGCTGGTCCGCCCATGTGCCCGGCGATGACCTTCACCTCAGGGACAGCAGCAACGGTATCGGCGAGCGCGAGCAGCTCCGTGCCCCAGGAGTGGACGAGCACCGGCAGATCATGCTCGGCGCACAGGCGCAGCGCGTCGGCCATCGCCGGAGAGCCCGCCTTGGTGCGTGCGTAATCGGTATGGATCTTCGCGCCGATGAAGAGTCCGCCGGGCAGCAGCTCGGCCAGGTGCGTCCGAGCAGCCTCGAGGTCGCGGGGGTCGATGACGAACATGCCGCGCAGCCGGGGTCGGCCCGTGATGGCGGCGGCGAGGGCGAGGTTGCCGGAGGTCGGGTCGTAGGTGACGGCTTCGACGCCCGAGACCAGCTGGACGTCGATCCCGTGCGCGTCCATCGAGCGCAGATTGTCCTCCGCCGTGCCCTGGTCGGGTCCGAAGAACCACGGTCCCAGATGGGCGTGCACGTCGATGCGTCCGCGGTTCATGACCTCTCCCCTGCCAGGCGCCGGAGGTTGCCGGAGGTGACGAGCGCCCGCTGCTCGGGGCTGAGCCCGCTGGAGTGCAGCCGCTCGAGCACGGAATGCTCCTCGAACCAGCCGGCGCGGGTGCCGAACAGGAGGCGGTCGGCCCCGACCTCGGCGGTGATGGACTCCCAGGCGTCGAGGTTCCCCAGCAGCCGGGTGGAGGCGTGGAAGCCGGGCTCCTCCCTGGCCACCATGATGAACTCACCGGCATCGTAGAAGTGCTGGTCCAGCAGCACCACGGAGGCACCGAGCCCCATCAGTGCGAGGCCGACGGTGCGGGTCGATCCCTCCACCAGCAGAGTGAGGCCGAGCTCGGTGGCGCGGCGGGCGAGCAGTCGCAGTCTTGGCGCGGTGCCGGGGATGTTCTGCCGGGTGGTGGCGAAGCGCACCAGACGGTGCCCATCGGCGGCGATCCGTTCCAGGCGGGCGTGGGCGTCCAGGGGGTTGCGCAGCTCCACCCCGGGCACATCGATCCAGCCGTGCTCCGCCGCGGCTCGTGCACCCTCCCGGTTCCCGGATTTCGGGTCGTAGGCGATCGCGCTCAGGCTGGTCACGGCGCCGCCGTCGATCCCGGCTGCAGCCAGCCGCTGGGCGAGTTCCGCGGGGGTGCGGCGGCGGCCGCTGGCGATATCACGGCCCACCAGCAGGTCGCAGTCGAGGATCATGCGCCGATCAGCTCCCGATGGACCTTCTCGATCGCTGCGGAGATCGCGTCGACCTGGTCATCGGTGTAGTTCTCGTTCCAGGGGATCACCTGCAGGCGATGGTCGATGAGAGCTTCTGCCTGCGGGCAGAGGCCGTCGGGATACTCGATGGTGCCGCACAGCGGGTAGCCGCTGCCGCCGTAGGCGCTGGGGGCGCGCAGCACGGGCTCGGTGTAGAGGGGCCGGCCGATGTACCCGGCGATGCAGGGCACCCCTTCGGCGGAGAGCGCGGCGGCGAAGCGTCGCGCCCCCTCCCGGTCCAGGCCCTCGAGCAGCAGCGGGTAGTACCAGTAGGCGTGCTCGGCGCCGAACGGAGGGACGCTCACCCCGGGCAGGGCGCCGATCCGGGCCGAGACCTGTTCGGCGCTGCGGCGCCGGCGAGCGACCACCTCGGGAAGCTTGCGCAGCTGGGCGCGGGCGACCGCGCCGCTCAGTTCCGGCATCCGGTAGTTCAGGGCGAACGAGAGGTAGGTGCGCTCCCCTGTGTCCCGCGGCCAGGCCTTGTCGGCGAACAGCCGCATCGCGCGTGCGAGCTGTGGGTCGTCGGTGAGCACCAGCCCGCCATCTCCGGTGGTGATGTGCTTGGACTGCTGGAGGCTGAAGCAGCCCAGGTGGCCGACGGCGCCGACCAGCGGCTCCTCGGGCCGTTCCCGGGCGAGGTAGGCCTGGGCGCAGTCCTCGATGAGGAGGATCCCTGATTCGTCGGCGATCTCGCGCAGCTCGCGGACCTTCGCGGCACCGCCGAAGAGGTGGACGACGAGGATCGCTCGGGTGCGCGGCGTGATCCGGCGGCGCACGTCCGCGGGGTCGAGGCAGCCGGTGGCGGGATCCAGATCCGCGAAGATCGGCACCGCGTTCTGCGCGATGATCGGCAGCACCGAGCCCATGTCCGAGATCGGCGGGACGATGATCTCGTCCCCGGGAGCGGGATCGACGGCGGCGACCGCGAGGTGCAGCGCGGCGGTCCCGCTGCTGCAGGAGACCGCGTGCGCAGATCCCATCAGCGCCGCGAATTCGCGCTCCAATGCCGTGACCTCGGTGCCCCAGACCCCGGAGAGCATCCCGGAGCGGAGCACCCGCAGCACGGCCTCCTCTTCTTCGGCGCCGATCGTGCGGCCGGCGGCGTCGTTGGTCGAGGGCAGCGAGCCGGGCGGCAGCACCGGGCTGCCGCCGTTGAGGGCGAGCAGTTCAGAGTGCATCGGCATGCACCGGCAGGACGGCAGAGAGCAGGGTCTTGGTGTACTCCTCGCGAGGGTGGGTGAAGACCTCGAAGGCAGAGCCCTTCTCGACGACCTTCCCCGACTTCATCACCAGCACCTGATCCGCGAAGCGCTCCACGACGGCGAGGTTGTGGGTGATCAGCAGGATCGAGAAGCCCAGCTCCTGGCGCAGGTCCTCCAGCAGCTCCAGCACCTGCAGCTGCACCGAGGCGTCCAGGGCGGAGGTCGGTTCGTCGGCCACCAGCAGTGCCGGCTCGAGGGCGATCGCCCGCGCGATCGCGACGCGCTGCTGCTGTCCCCCGGAGAGCTGACGGGGGTAGAGGTTCTCGAAGTGAGTGGGGAGGTCGACCTTGCTGAGCAGATCGAGCACCGTCGCTCGGCGAGTGGCCTTGGAACCGATGCGGTTGATCCGCAGTGGCTCCTCGATGTTCTCGGCGATGGTGGAGGAGGGCAGCAGTGAGCCGTACGGGCTCTGGAACACCATCTGCATCGCGCGACGCTGCTCCCGCAGCTCCCGGCGGTTCATCGCCAGGACATCCTTGCCGTCGAAGCGGACCTCACCGCTGCTGGGCTCGATGAGGCGCAGCACCAGCCGGGCCAGAGTGGACTTGCCCGAGCCGGACTCCCCCACCACCCCGAGGGTGCTGCCTGCGGGCAGGTCGAAGGAGACCTGGTCCACGGCCCGCACCGGCCCGGTGGCGCCGGGGAAGTCCTTGACCAGGTCTCGCACCGCGACCAGCGGAACCGGCTCCTCGCGCGGTATCGACGGTTCTGACGCGGCCGACGGGGCCGAAGACGTCGAGGCAGCCGACGCAGACGACGCTGTGCCCTGGTTCGGCCCGGTGTACTGGTCCGACCCGGTATCGGAACTGATGGTCGTCTCCTCGGGCGGGCGGATGTCCATCGCGGAATCGAGCAGGACGCGCGTGTACGGGCTCTCCGGAGCGGTGAGGAGCTGTCGCATCGGTCCCGCCTCCTGCACCTCGCCGTGGCGCAGCACGACGCCGTCGTCGGAGAGGTACCGGGCCACGCCGAGGTCGTGCGTGATCATCACCAGTGACATCCCGTCCTCGCGCATGCTGCGCAGCAGATCGAGGATCTGTTTCTGGACGGTGACGTCGAGGGCGGTGGTGGGCTCGTCCGCGATGATCAGCCGGGGCCTGGTGATGGTCGACATCGCGATCATGGCGCGCTGGCGCATGCCTCCGGAGAGCTGGAAGGGATACATCGTGATCCGGCGCTCCGGTTCAGGGATCCCCACGTCACCCAGCGCCCTCACGGCGAGCTTGTGCGCCTCCTGCTTGGTGCCCAGGCCGTGCCAGAGGATCGGTTCGGTGAGCTGCCGTGCCAGGGTGAGCGAGGGGTTCAGGGACTCCATCGCGTTCTGGAAGACCATGCCCACCTCGCGGCCGCGCACCCTCCGCAGCTGCTGGTGACCGGCCTGCAGCAGATCGATGGCATCCCCTGAGCCGAGGTCGAGCTTCGCCGATCCGGTCACGCGGGCATTCTTGGGCAGCAGCCCCAGGACCGCCCGCATCGAGACGCTCTTGCCGGAGCCGGATTCGCCGATCACGGCGGTCGAGCCGTTCTCGGCCAGCTGGAGATCGAGGCCGTTGACGGCGTTCACCGTCGAGCCGTCGGGCATATCGAAGGTGACCCGCAGATCGGAGATGTCGAGCAGCATGGGTGGTCCTCTCTCAGGTCTCGTCGACGTCGAAGGCATCGCGGATGCCATCGCCCACGAAGGTGAAGGCGATCATGATCGCGACGAACACGATCGTGGGCCAGAAGATCAGGTACGGGCTGTTGAGCACGAAGGCGTAGCCGTCGACGATCATCGCCCCGAGCGATGGGGTCGGTGGAGCCACCCCGAGGCCGAGGATCGCGAGGCCGGATTCGGCGAGCATGTTCGCCGGTATGCCGAAGCTGACGGTGACCAGCACGGGGCCGAGGGCGTTGGGGAGCATGTACCGCATCACGAGGGTCCAGCCGTTCGCCCCCATGGAGCGTCCGGCCTCGACGTACTCGAGGGTCTTCAGACGCATGATCTGGGCGCGCAGCAGTCGTGACTGACTCACCCAGGAGGCGATGGTGAGGGCAAGGATGATCGCCCATGTCGAACGCCCCATCACCGCGACCAGCAGCACCGCGAAGAGGTAGCCGGGGAAGGCGAACATGACGTCTGTGATCGCCATCAGCACGGCGTCATACTTCCCGCCCTTGTAGCCGGCGATGAGGCCCACGACCATCCCGATGCTCAGCGACAGCATCTCGGCGACGACGGCGATGAACAGGGCGGTGCGGATCGAGTAGATCAGCCGGGAGAAGACGTCCCGGCCGAGCTCGTCGGTGCCCATCACGAAGCCGTCGCTGAAGGACGGCAGCAGCTCCTGCCCGCGGTGGATCGTCGCGAAGTGGTACGGAGCGAGGAGCGGTGAGGCGAGTGCCACCACTGCCACCAGGCCGATGAAGGCCAAGCTCACCACCGAGAGCCGATTGCGCAGGAAGCGCGCCCAGCGGCGACCCCACTCGGTGGTCGGCTGGTGCACGGCGGTCCGTGCGGGGGTGGTCTTCGGTTCGTCGAGAGTGGTCATCAGATCGCTCCTCTTGGCGCCTGGGTGCTGAGCGGCGTCGAGACGCCGACCGCGGCTCCCGCGCCGTCGCCCGTATCGCCGCGGCCGCGGCGGGGGCCGTGCGAGGCGAGCCCGAGATCGGCCCGCACTCGTGGATCGAGCGCCGCATAGCTGAGGTCGACCAGCAGGTTCATCACCATCAGCAGGGCAGCGAAGAACAGGGTGGTGCCCATCAGCAGCGGCATGTCACGGCTGACGGCAGCCTGGGTGAAGTAGTGCCCGAGCCCCGGGATGCCGAAGATCTTCTCGACGAAGATGGTGCCGGTGGCGAGCCCGGCGAACAGCGGGCCGACGACGGTCACCAGCGGCATCAGTGAGTTGCGCAGCACGTGGGTGACCAGGATGGTCCGCTCCCTGCCTCCTTTGGCGCGGGCCGTGAGCACGTAGTCCTGCCGAAGGTTCTCCAGCATGGAGGAGCGCACATGACGGGCGAGCACCCCGATCGGGGCAATCGCGAGGGCGAGGGTGGGCAGCACCATGTATTCCGGCCCCTTCCACCCGTACAGCGGGAGGACCCCCAGGCCGACGCCGAAGATCAGCACCAGCAGCAGCGCCGCGAGGTAGTTCGGCAGACCGTTGCCGAGGGTGGCCAGGAACATGGTGCCGGTGTCCCAGATGCTCCGGCGCCGCACTGCGGCGAGGATCCCGAGCGGGATCGCTATCGCGACGGCGATGAGGGTGGCGGAGACGGCCAGCGCGGCGGATATCGGGAACGCGGTCGCGATGATCTCCTCGACGGTCCGGCTGGTGAACCTGTAGCTCGGACCCATATCGCCGGTCACCGCGCCGGCCATGAAGGTCGTGTACTGCTGCCAGATCGGCACGTCAGAGCCGTAGCGTGCGCCCAGCTCGGTGCGATTCTCGCTGGTCGCCTGCTGCGCGAGGCTGACGGTGCCACCGCCCGACGCCTGGATCCCGGCGAAGTCGCCGGGAGCCAGCTGCAGCAGGCCGAAGGTCAGGACCGACACCGCGAACATGCACAGTGCCAGCCGGAACAGCCGCCGTCCGATGAACATGGCCAGTCTCATCGATCCACCTCCTCAATCCTCATCGCCGTCGTGATCACTCGCTCGCCGTGAGGTGCTTGTAGTAGTAGCCCTCGGGGGACGGGCGTCCCTGCAGGCCGCTGAGCCGGTCGGAGGTCACCCACATCTGCGCGCCCCACACCAGCGGGATGGTGAAGGCCATCTCGTCCCGCAGCGCGGCGGCCTCGAGGAACGTCTGGGTCCGCTTCGCCTCGTCGAGCTCCGCCGCGGCGGCGCGGGCGAGCTCCGCATATTTCTGTGCCTCCGGGGTGGACTTCGTGGAGAGGATCTCCTCGACCTGCGCGGCGATCTGTGCCCCGTCGAGACTCTCGTCGGAACGGGTGGCCTTGATCTTGTCCCAGGCCGCTACGGGCATCGAGAACTGGCGCACGTGGTCGATGCCGAAGATGTTGAGGATCCAGTTGGGCATCGTCGAGATGCCGGCGAAAGAGCCGTAGTAGAAGCTCATCACCGAGGTGTCCTCGTAGGGCAGCCAGCGGGTGTCTGCATGGACGCCGCCTTCGAGGACCTCGAGGGAGACCGCGAGGCCGAGGGTGTCCTTCAGCTGCTCAGCGAGAATCGCGAACATCGGCGACTCGAAGCCCATCTGGACCCGCATCGGCGGGAGCCCGTCGCCGTAGCCGGCCTCCTCGAGCAGTGCCTTCGCCCCGTCGGGATCGAAGGGGATCATGAGATCCTCGCTCCACTCCGGGACGCTGCTGGGGACCAGGGTCCCGGCGGCTTCTTTCCCCGGATCGTTCTCAGTGAGTGCCCCGCGATCGATGGCCATCGAGAGGGCCTGACGCACTTTCTGATCGCGGATCGCGTCGTGCCCTCCCCACATCGTCTGCAGGTAATGGCAGGCGTAGCCGTCCACCTTGGTCAGCTTCTCCTCGAGCGAGGGATCGCCGTTGAGGGTGACTCCGTCCACCCCGATGACGTCCATCTCGCCGGCGCTGAAGGCGAGGACGTTGGTGGGCAGGTCGCCGCCGAGCTGGAGGGTGACGTGGTCGATGTCGACGTTGTCCGCGTCCCAGTACTCGGGGTTCTTCTCCATCTCGAGGACGGTGGTGGGATCCCACTGCGTCATCCGGAACGGGCCGTTGCTCACCCAGCTGTCGACAGCGGTCCACCCTTCCGGGTCCGCTTCGACCGACGCCTTGTTCAGCACCGTCATCGAGTAGTGCGACATGTTGATCAGGAAGTCGGGGTTCGCGGCCTCCAGCGTGACTTCGACGGTCTTCTCATCCGGTGCGGTGATGCCCACCTCGGCCCAGTCGCTCGAGGCGCCGGACTGGAAATCGGCCGCGCCCTTGATTCCGATGGAGGGCAGGAAGCTCGAGGCGCCGGCCGCGTAGCCGGTGCCCGCCCCGCTCGGGGTGAGCAGCCGCTGGAAGGAGAAGGCCACATCGTCCGAGGTGATGGGCTCACCGTTGGACCACTTCGCCTCACGAAGGTGGAAGGTATAGGTCAGCCCGTCCTCGGATTCATCCCAGCTCTCGGCGAGCGCCGGCACCACGTCGCTGCCGTCCTCGGACTGCATGACCAGGCCTTCGCCGAGGGCCGAGGGGACAATGGTCATGCTGTTGTTCACGTAGTGCGGATCGAGTGCGTCGATCGTGCCGGTGCTGGCGATGGTGATCGACTTCGCGCCGTCCTCGCCGCTACCGCCGCCGCTCCCCCCGGAGCTCGAATCGAAGAGGGAGCAGCCCGAGGCGAGCAGCCCCGCCCCGCCGACTCCCATTCCGAGCAGCACCCGTCTGCTGACCGTTCCGAAATCCTGCGTCTTTGCCATGGAGTTCACCCTTCGGATGCTGTCTGCGTCATCGCCCGGGGCGCCGTCGCCCCGTTGACTGCAAACGCTTTCTATCACAATCGTGACGGTGCTCACGGGTGTTGTCAAGGTGGTTGCGCAATCGGTGTCATTGCGCCGCGCGCAGGCTCCGAGACCGTGTTCCTGCTGTGACCTCCGGGCGCTGCGCGAGAACGCGAGGGCTCAGATGTCGTGCAGTCCGCGGGCCACCGGCTCGACACGGACAGAGCCATCCCGCACGGTCACGAGCTCCGGAGCACGCCGCGCGAGCTCCCCGTTCGCCGCTGCGGCGTACTGCCGGCTGTTGTACTCGACTGCAGGCCAGGAGACCGGCAGCACCGCGGCGAGGCCGAGGGAGTGCTCCAGGGCGAGGTCAACGGTGGTGAGGTCCTGGATCGCGATCCGCATCCCGGCTGCGTGCGCGAGCGCCTGGGTGATCATCGCGTGGCTCTGCCCCTTGACCGCCTTGATCACCACGCCGGACCAGCCCTGGCCCTGCACCGTGGACAGCTGGGTCAGACGGCTGTAGCCCTCGTCGAGCAGCACGGGGATCCGGGCCGAGAGCCTGCGGAGCATCACCGGATCCGGCTCCTGGTCGCGAGGGATCGGCTGCTCCAGGTAGTCGATCGTGGACAGCAGGACCGGGTCCTCACGCTCGAGGGTGTCCAGCAGCTCGGCGAGCGCCGGAAGCGTGTACGCCTCATTGGGGTCCAGGGAGAGTCGCAGGTCGGAATGCAGCGGAGCGGCAACGCGGTGCACGGCCCGCAGCCGCTCGAGATCGGCGGAGAGCTCACCGGAGAGCTTGAGCTTGAGATGGTGCACGCCCTCGACCCGGATCCAGTCCTCAAGGTCGCGCACACCCGGTGCGGCGTCGGCCGCGGTGAGCGGATCACCGACCCCGAGCGCATGCTGGACAGGCAGCTGAGCGTGAGGCGTGCCCAGGGTTTCCCCGGGATACAGCCCCTCCCCCGCCTTGCCATAGCGGCTGAGGTCTTCTCGCAGGTGCTCCGCGGTGTACATCGAGGTGAGCGGAATTCCGGCAGCTCGTGACCAGGCGTCGTGCAGCGCGTTGTCCACCGCGCCGAGGGCGAGCAGACCAGCGAGGCGCGGGATGCGATCAACACCGGCGCGGCGCGCCGCACCGGCGAGCAGATCGTCGAGACCCTCGTACAGCGGGCGCCAGAGCACGAACGGATCACCGCTGAGCGATGACTCGGCCATCTGCGCCGCGAGCTCACGCACCAGCTCGCGCATCACCCGGTCACGGGTCTCCAGGTCGAGGTCCGTCGAGGGCCAGGACCAGGGCGCCGAGAGCATCCCGGCTCCGACTCCTGCGGAGCCCTGCCCAGCGCAGTCGGTGACGTCCACGTGCACGGAGACAGCGGTGATGTGCGTGAGCGGCCGCCCGCTGATCACGAAGGGTGGCTCGAGGGCGACGTCCCGGAAACGGACTTCCGCACCTCTCACCCGGATATCGCTGCGCCGACCATTCTTCATGGCGGAGTTCACCGTCTCCCCTTCGAGCGACACGACTGCTCAGCGTGAGCGCACGGGACCGGTGGACTGGCGCACCATCAGCTCGACGCCGAGACGGCGCTCGATCATGGCGACACCGTCGGCACCGACAGCACCGGCCGCACCGGCCGCACCGGCCGCACCGGCCGCACCGGCGACATCGTCGGCAGAGCCGTCCGCACCTTCGGCGCCGCCCGGGCTGACGGCGCCCCGCGGCCCGCCGCGGCCCAGCGCGAGATCCAGGGCGATCTTGCCCATCTCCCGCAGCGGCAGCCGCACGGTGGTCAGCGAGGGCGAGAGGTCGCGGGCGACGGCGATGTCGTTGAAGCCGGCGACGGAGACGTCCTCCGGGACACTGCGTCCCTGGTCCCTCAGGTAGGCGAGTGCACCCATCGCCATCTGGTCCGCGGTGCCGAGCAGGGCGGTGAGCTCGGGATGCTCGCGCAGCAGCTCACCGGCGGCGCGGTAGCCCTCGTCCCGGTTCGGCGGGCCGTGGTGGACGATCAGCCGGGCTCCGACTTCGTCGAGGGCTTCTTTCATCCCCTCGTATCGCTCCTGACTGGAGATCAGCGCTTCGGGACCTGAGATCAGTGCGATATCGCGGTGGCCGAGCTCGGTGAGATGGCGGCCGATGAGCCGGCCGCCCTCGCGGTTGTCCACCAGCACCCGGTCCATCTCGACCACCGGGGTGCCGATGCCCACTACGTGCCCGCCCGCAGCTCGGAAGGATCTCACCCGGGTCGCGATCCCCTGCCGGTACGCCTCATCGCTCAGGCCGGAGCCGGCGACGATCACGGAATGCGCACGATGCGACTGCAGCATCCTGAAGTAGCCGAGCTCGCGCTCCGGATCACGCTCGGTATGGCAGATGGTGACCAACAGGTTCTCGGCGGTTGCTCGTTCGTGGATGCCGTTGACGATCTCGGAGAAGTACGGGTCGCCGACGTCTCCCACCAGCACGCCGATGGTGCCGGTGTTGCCGCGCAGAAGCCCCTGCGCCTGGGCGTTGGGGACGTAGTCGAGCTCGAGCGCGACGGCCTTCACTCGCTCACGGAGCTCCTCGACCACCGGGTAGGTGCTCCCGGAGAGCACACGGGACGCTGTCGGGACGGAGACTCCGGCGCGTTGTGCCACGTCTTTGAGGGTCACTGCCATGTTCGGAGGATACTCCCAGCAAACGCTCTCTTGACGGTCCCACGCTGGCGACCTAGGCTCTCTCTCGCGGGGAAATGCTTTTCTCCCACCACCTTCTCTCCACGACGTGAGGACGATCAGTGTCGACCGTGATCACAAACATGCTTCCCACCACCGCCCCTGCCGACGAGCAGGAGCTCGACGAGCTCCTGTCCCGCCCGCTTCCCGGCGTGGGCGAGGCCCTCGCTGCTCTGGGCGGCGACATCGTGCTCCTCGGCGCGGGCGGCAAGATCGGCCCCACCATGTCCCTGATGGCCCGGCGGGCGCTGGACGAGGTCGGCTCCGATGCCCGCGTCATCGCCGTCTCGCGCTTCTCCGACCCCGCCTCGCGCACGCTGCTCGAGGAGGCGGGCATCGTGGTGCACCCCGCGGATCTCGCGCGCTCCGAGTCCTACGCGGACCTGCCGGACGCCGCGGGCATGTTCTACCTCGCGGCGATGAAGTTCGGCACCACGGGCCTCGAGCACCAGACCTGGTGGTCCAACGCCGCGATGCCCGCACTGGTCGCGGACCGGTACCGGGGCGTGCCCTCGCTGGTCTACTCCACCGGCAACGTGTACCCGCTCTCCCCGCTCGGCACCGGCGGCTCCACCGAGGCCGACGAGCCGGCGCCGGTCGGTGAGTACGCCCAGTCCTGCCTCGCCCGGGAGCGGCTGTTCAGCTATGCCTCCCACACCTGGGACACCCCGGTGTCGATCTTCCGCCTGAACTACGCCTGCGAGCTGCGCTACGGGGTGATCGCCGATATCGCCACCAAGATCGCCGCTGGCGAGCCGGTGGATGTCACCATGCCCGCCGTCAACGTCGCCTGGCAGGGCGATATCAACGCCTGGGCGCTGCGGTCGATCGAGCTGGCAGGCACTCCCCCGCGGATCCTCAACGCCACCGGCCCGGAGACCGTCTCCGTGCGCCGGCTGGCCCACTGGCTCGGCGAGGAGATGGGCATCGCACCGAAGATCGTCGGCGAGGAGTCACCCGATGCTCTCCTGAACGATGCCGCCGAGATCCATGAGCTCTACGGCTATCCCTCGGTCCCGCTGCGTCGCCTGGTGCGCTGGGTGGGCCAATGGGTCGGGGGCGGTGGCCGCCAGCTCGGCAAGGCCACCAAATTCCAGCAGCGCGAGGGGAAGTTCTGATGATCGACCTGCACGCGAGGCTCGATTCCGGCGTCGCGATCCCCGCACATCCCCTGGCTCTCGACGACCACGGCGGTGTGGACCTGCGAGCGCAGCGGGCTCTGACCCGCTATCAGCTGGCTGCCGGCGCGCATGGCCTCGCCGTCGGAGTGCACTCCACCCAGTTCGAGCTGCATGACGATCCCGCCCTGCTGCGCACCGTCTGGGAGCAGGCCGCGGCCATCGCTGCGGAGGCCGCCCCGGGCGCCGTCGCCTCGCCGTTGCTGATCGCGGGCCTGGTCGGTGACACCGCCCAAGCCGTCCGCGAGGCGGAGCTCGCCCGCGAGCTCGGATTCCAGGCCGCGCTGATGAGCCCCTGGGGAATGGTCGAACGCAGCGAGCAGTCGCTGCTCGAGCGTGCCGAAGCCGTCGGCGAGGTGCTTCCGACCATCGGCTTCTACCTGCAGGACAGCGTGGGCGGCATGCCCCTGAGCCGAGCCTTCTGGCGCTCTCTGTTCAGCCTCGAGTCGGTGGTGGCGGTGAAGACGGCGCCGTTTGACCGGTACCGCACCAACGACGTGATGCAGGAGCTGCTCGGTCATGAGCGCTGGGACCAGGTCGCGGTGCTGACCGGCAACGACGATGCGATCGTGGCGGATCTGGTGACGCCCTTCCGACGCGAGGTCGACGGGCACCTGCGGGAGGTGCGGGCACGCGGCGGGCTGCTGGGGCAGTGGGCTGTGGGCACTCGCGCCGCGGTCGAGCTGGTCGCTCGGGCGAACGCTGAGGTCGCCGCCGACGCCGTCACCCCCGAGCTGCTCGCACTGGGCAGCGATCTGGTAGAGGTCAACGCGGCCGTCTTCGATGTGCTCCACAATTTCTCGGGCTGCGTCCCCGGTGTCAACGAGGTGCTGCGCCAGCAGGGGCTGCTGAGCAGCACTCGCTGCCTGGGGCCCGATGTCCTGTCCCCCGGGCAGGAGCAGCTGATCCGTGAGGTGCGGGCGCGCTTCCCCGCGCTGCTGGACGAGGAGTTCGTCGCCGCCGGGCGCGAGGGCTGGCTGTCATGAGACCTGCCCTCGTCGGCTGGGGCTCCTCCTCGATGGCGCTGATCGGTCCGGCGCTCGAGGCGGCGCTGGCGCCATCGGGAACCGGCTTCCTCAACGAAGGTCGCGGCGGGGAGACCTCGCACCACACCGCCGCCCGGATCGGGTCGATCCCCCTCCCGATCGCCGTGGCGGGCGGACTCCTCCCGGCGGCGGGGACGGTGAAGCTGCTGCCCACCGAGCTCGACCTGGTCTCCCACGCCCTCAAGCCCTACGCCGGCCACGTCGCCGGCATCCCCGCCGTGGTCCACGGCACCGAGGAGGGTGTCTTCCTGACCCGCCTGCGTCCCGGCGATCCGATCGCAGTCGACGGCGATCCCTTCCTCCCGCTCACCGGGGCGTCCCTGCGCGGCCACGACGCCGTGCTGTGGATGGGCAAGAACGACCTCAACCGTGGGCAGGACGCAGCAGGGGTCCTGGACCGCATCACCACCTCCGCCCGGTATCTCGAGCAGGCTGGGGCGCGCGTCGCCGTCGTCGGCCAGTTCGTCAACAACGGCGCCGAACCCGCGATGCGCGCGCAGGTGCTCGCCGTGAACTCCGGATGCGCGGAGCGCTTCGGCAGCGCCTACCTCGAGGTCCAGGATTTCGTCACCTCCCCGGCGCTGCCGGAGGCCACCGGGATCGATGCCTCCGCAGAGGACCTCGCCGAGCGCCGCGCCGGAGCCAAGCCGCCGTCGATCTCCACGGATCCGGGGCATTTCGACCAGCTCGGCAATGCCGTCGTGGCGGGTCACCTGCTCACCGGTCTGCGCAGGCTCGGCCTGCTCGATGCACCATGACCCCGAAGACCGCCCCGCCCCGAGAAGGAGACCTCATGTCCGTCCCCGCAGAGCCCGCCAGCACTCCCCGCATCTTCGTGGCGATCACCCCTCAAGAGCTCGGAGTCCTCTACTCCGAGGCGGCTCTGGAGCGGCTGCGGGGCGTGGGCGAGGTGGTGCTCCCGCCGGAGAGCGGCGACTCCCGGATCCGCCTCCCCGAGGGCATCGCCGACGACTACGACGTGCTGATCACGTCCTGGAGCACCGCGCCCTTCGATCCCTCGGTGCTGAGCGGGTCACGGCTGAAGTACGCCGCGCACACCGCCGGCACCGTGCGAGGCCTGTTCCCCAAGCAGGTGCTCGAGCAGGGGCTGCGGCTCGCCCAGGGCGGCTCTGCGGCGATGGCCACCGCGGTGGCGGAGCTCGCGCTCACCTTCACCCTTGTACTGCTGCGCGATGTGCACTCGATGGACCGTCGCCTGCAGGCGACGCATGATTGGAGGGCCGGCGGCTCCGGCACCCTCACCCATGGCATCCGGGAGCAGACCATCGGCGTGCTGAGCCTGTCCCGGGTGGGTCGTGAGTACGTCTCGATGGTGCGCGGGCTGGGCGTCCAGGAGGTGCTCGCCCACGACCCCTTCGCCACGGAGGACGACGCCGCAGCGCTCGGGGTGCAGCTGGTGGGACTGGCGGAGCTGTGCGAACGCAGCGATGTGCTCGCGATCCACGCTCCCGTCACCGACGAGACCCGGGGGATGCTCGATGCCGACATGATCGCGCGACTTCGCGACGGTGCGACCGTGCTCAACACCGCCCGCTCCGCCGTGATCGATATGGAGGCGCTGACCACCGAGCTGGTCGCGGGCCGGCTGCGCGCAGGGCTGGATGTGTTCGACGTCGAGCCGTTGGCGGAGAACTCCCCTCTCTACGGGCTCGACAACGTGCTGATCACCCCGCACGTGGCCGGAGGGACCGTCGAGGCGCGACGAGCCCAGGGCGACGGGGTGGTGCAGGAGATCTCGGCATTCCTCTCCGGCGCTCCCCTGCGCTACGAGGTGACGGCGGAGATCTACGACCGGCTCTCCTGAGAAGTCTCGGGCGCGGTGACGTCTCGGGCGCGGGGAGGTCTCGGGCGAGGTCGCGAATCTCGGGCGCGGTCGCGAATCGGTGGAGTGCCTGGCGCACATCTGACATGCTTTCGGTGACACTTCCACCGGACGCCTTCCCGCTGTCCGGATCACGCCACCCAGGGGGACCTATGAGCGAGACCAGCACGACCGACGAGCAGGTCACGATCTACACGGCCTACGAGATCGACTTCATGCTCGGGCTGCGAGACACCGAGAGCGGCAGGATCACCCGCGAGCAGATCGGGCTGCGCTCCGCGCCCGCAGCAGCCCAGGAGTTCGTCACCGCAGCCGTCACCTCCGGGCTCCGCGCCCGGGGGAAGGTCGAGCGCTCGGCGGACGGCCAGTGGCTGCTGGGAGAGGAGGGCCAGGTGGTCGCCACCGCGCTGACCGCCGCCGATCGCTGGCTGGGGATCGCGCTGGCCGAAGGCGAGGCGATGCGCATGGCCTTCATCATCAAGGCCAATGAGGCCATCCTCATGCTCACCCAGGACGAGCTGGATTCGTTCGTGGTCACCGCCCTGCCGAGCAGCGATCAGGTGCCCGCCTCAGTCTCCGACATCGTGCTGGCCTTCCTCGGGGAGGGCAACGAGCGGACCGTCTCGCTGCGCCGCACCGATATCGCCGCCCCGGAGGACCCCACCCCGCTGATGTTCCATGCGGAGGCGGACGGCAGCTGGAAGATCGGGCATCTTCCGTTGGACGACGAGGGCATCCTCGGGGTCTCCGACGTGGACGCGGGCGGGGTGGCGGAGGCGACTCGGGTCCTGTGGGACGACGGCATCAGCCAGGCTCCCGGCACCGTCGCCAGCTGAGAGAACCAGTCGCCGGCGAGAACGCCACCGGAGCCAGACCCCGACGGCGTCGGACCCCCGGTCTCAGACTGCGGGTCCGACGCCGTCCCCGCGCCGCGCCCGGGCCTGCTGCAGCCGTTCCCGCAGTCCTCGATAGGCGCGCCGGATCCGCACCATCAGGTAGATGCCGAGGCCGAGCAGCACGAGGGCGAGCACACCGGCGAGCGCGGGCAGCAGAACAGTGAGCAGCCCCATCACCACCGCGGCGACGTCCTCCCCGGTGGAGACCAGGGCGTTGGAGACCGGCTCCGGCGAGACGTTCACCGCGGCGCGCGCAGTTGCCTTGGCGGCGTGGGAGCCGAAGGCCGCGGCGGCACCGAGCACCGCCATCACGATGGCGGTGCTGGTGTCGGTCTCGCCCCCCAGCAGGAACCCGATCGCCCCGCCGGCGATCGGACGGATCACGGTGTGCAGCTGGTCCCAGAAGGAGTCGAGGAAGGCGATCTTGTCCGCTGCGAAGTCCACCAGCAGCAGGATGGCGGTGATCACCAGCAGATCGGTGCGCTGCAGCACCTCAGGGACCTGTTCGAGGTTCATCAGCCTGCCGGACAGTCCCAGCAGGAAGACCATGAAATAGGGCCGGACCCCGCTGACCCAGCCCGATCCCAGGGTCATCATCAGTGCTTCCATGGCTCTCCTCCGTGGTGCTTCCGCAGGGGTCGATCTCTCGGGCTCGGTGGCTCAGAAGGCGCCGCGAGCGGCCTTCTCCTGCTTCCTCAGCTCGATCCGCAGGGTGCGGATGTCCTGCCCCGATGGCTGGGACCAGGTCCAGACATGCCGGTCGAAGGCGGGCATCAGCACGCGGGAGCCGTCGCGCAGCCGCAGCGCTGCGGTGAGCCAGTGCACCGGATGGACCACCCGCGATTCGATCGCGATGATGTCCCGCCAGGGGACCTCTCGGGAACGGAAGGCGCCCACCACCCGCAGCCCGCGCTCGGTGATCTCCACTCGTGAGCGGGCGGTGCCCAGCGCCACCAGGACGAAGCGCAGCCCCAGCAGCAGCAGGATCAGCCCGATCGCGCCGAGTGCGAGCATCACGATCAGCCGGCCGATCTCCGGCGCATGGCCGTCCTCCACTCCGAGCGAGAGCAGCAGGATACCGACCGCGGCGATGACCGTGCCGCCCAGCAGCAACGCGGCGGCCACCGCACGCAGCAGGGTGTCGCGGGTGGCGGCGACCGGGAACAAGGCCCGAACAGTACCGCCGGTGCCGGGCCGTGCGCTCCCCTGACGGTGACCGCGGCGCAGGTCCGAGACCATGCGCTCGACCGTCGCATTGCTGCGGGTGTAATCGGGCAGGGCGGTGCGCGGACCGGTCTCGGGTCCGATCTGCCGGGGGATGGTCATGCCCTCACAGTAATGCGGCTCGTCGCCGCCTGCGCGTAGTGTGCTGAGCATGTCCTCGAACGGCCCTTCCGCCCCCCGCTTCCGCCGGCCCGCTCCGCTGTACGCGTCGGTCGCCGAGACCATCCCCGGCGAGCCCGACCCCGCCGCCTCGGCGGATCTGGCGCACGATTCCGCGCGGGCGCTGCTGGATGGGGTCTTCCACAGCTCTGATCCCGAGGTCGTGGAGCGGGTCGTGGCGCTGGCCGCCCAGGACGGCCTGACCGACCTCAGCGCCTTGTGGTCCGGAGCTCCTGCTTCGACCCTGCCTGGGGCGCTGTGGCGGCTGTACGTGCTCCACACCTGGGTGCAGCAGGTCGGGGACGAGGTCGTGCTCCGCTACCGCGCGGGATCACGCACGGTTCCCGGGCTGAGGTATCTCTCCGGCTTCGCCGAGCCACCGGACGTTCCGCAGGTCCAGCGGACGATGGACGACATCCTGCGTGGAGCGTTCACCGGGGATCTCGGCCTCGCGCTGCGCAGAGCCGGCGCGGTCGCCACGATCATCGCCCACGGCACCGCCCATCTGGCGGATGAGGACCGGGACGATGCGCGCACCCGACAGGCCGAGCGGCTCCTGCGCACCGGCGAGGAGCTCTCGGCGGCAGGCCGCTACGCCGAGGCAGGCCTGCTGGACTGACGCCGGACGACGGCACGACCGCGCCAGAGGGGCGCACGACGCAGCGGGAGCGAGGCGCGGAAGTTTCGCGCGGGAGTCGCGGGAGTGAGGCGCGGAGTGAGGCGCTCGCCATATCGCGGCGGGCATCCATTTGCCTCATGCCCGGGCCGGTGCCCTACGATGGACAGGCGCCGGGCCGCGGTTGCCCCGGGCTCCAACATTTGCCGCTTCGAGCGGCCTTCGCGCCGACAGGCGCATCCCGGTCCGGCGCCTCATCATCACGAATCCGGTCCGCGCAGCCCCTCCGGGCCGCAGCGACGTCATGCGCCCCAGGCGCGAGGAGGCGACCCGAGGTGATGCAGTTCCTCTCCCGGTTCTTCCCACAGCGCACCGAGCGTCCGCTGTACGACCTCTTCGCGGAGCTCGCCGAGCTGCTGGTGCAGTCCGCCGACACCCATTCGAAGCTGCTCGGCCACGGATACCGGGAGCGCACTCGCATCGCACCGCGGCTGCACGAGCAGTCGACGGTCGCCGAGGAGCTGTGCCGACGCATCGCCGAGCGGCTCGCCCAGTCCCTGATCACCCCCTATGAGGCCGAGCTGCTGTACGACCTCGCGCTCACAATGGCGGATGCGGTGGACTCCATGGAGCACACTGCGGAGCTCCTGGTCATTTCCCGCGTGGGACAGCTGCCCACCCCGCTGCTGGATGCGGCCAAGGGCATTGAGCGTGCTGCCGAGTACACGGTCGCCGCGAGCTGGAAGCTGTCGCGCATCCGGGAGCTGGGCGACTACTACGACCAGGTCCGGAAGCTCACTCGGCAGGGAGAGAGGCTGATCCGCAGGGCGCTCGGCGAGCTGTACTCGCGAGGCGGCTCCGTCCAGGAGCTGATGCCCCTGCATGACGTCTCCGGGTCGATCCGGCACACGATCGCTCTGCAGGAACGCATCGCGCGGCTGACCGATCTGCTGCGGGTCAAGGACGCCTGAGTGACGACGCTGATGCTCGTGCTGGTCGTCGTCCTGGCACTCGCGATGGCGTATATGAACGGCTTCCACGATGCGTCCAACGCCGTCACCACGACGATCACGACCAGAACGCTTCGGGAGTCGACCGCTCTGGCCCTGGCCGCGATCCTCAACGTGCTGGGTGCCCTGCTGGGGATGATGCTGATCGTCGCCTCCGCACCGTGGGCGCTGCGGCTGCTGGGGATGACGCCGCTGACGCAGGAGACCGCCGGGCAGCCGGATGTGCTCGGGCTGGTCCTGATCGCGATCATGCTCGCGACCATCGGCTGGGATCTGCTCACCTGGTGGCTCGGGATGCCCTCGTCCACCTGGCATGCCTTCTTCGGCTCCACGGTGGGGGTCTCGCTCGCGATCGGGGCTCCTGCGGCCTGGGAGCGGCTCGGGCTGCTGCTGGTCGTCTCCCTCGTCGGCCCGGTGCTGTCCGCGGTGATCGCCTACCTGCTGATGCAGCTCGTGCTGGTCCTGGGCCGGCATGAGCGGCTGCTGCGGGGACACCTCCGCTTCGCCCAGACCGTCTCCGCCGGCGCGGTCGCCACGGGGCACGGGCTCAACGACTCCCGGTTGCCGCTCGCGGTGATCGTGATCGCCTTCGCCGCCACCGGCGGCCCCCCGTCGTTCGCGGTGACCCTCATGGTCGCGGTCGCCCTCGCGATCGGGCTCGGCACACTGGTGGGCGGTCATCGCATCATCCGCGTGCTCGGCCGCCACCTCACCGACCTGAACGTCGCGCAGGGCCTCGCTGCGGAGACCTCCGCCGCGGTCACCATGTCGCTGGGCCTGTTCGGCGTCGGATCTCCCGTCTCGACCTCTCATGCGCTGGCATCGAGCGTGGTCGGTGCGGGGGTCGCCCAGGGGCTGCGGAATGTGCGCTGGCAGGTCGCCGGCAAGATTCTGCTGATCTGGCTGGCCACCCCGCTGGCCTGCGCTGTGGTGGGCGCGGCGCTGGTGGGGACGATGCTGGCGATGAGCTCCCGCTGAACCTGCCCGCCTGCGGAGCGGGGACTCGGTGTCCTCGGAGGATCGACCACTATCCTGTGGCCTTCCGTGCCGTACCCAGAAGGAGCCCCGATGTCCGACGGTGAGTCCACGACGCCTGCGCCGCGCCAGCGCCCCAGCTACGGACTGCCCGGGCCGACGCCGACCTCCGCTCCCAGAGCGGACGCGGCGCCGCAGTTCGGCCCCCAGAACGACGGCGAGCAGAACTACGGCACGCAGGGCTACGGATCCCAGGGCTACGGCAGCCAGAACTACGGCAGCCAGAACTCCGGAACTCAGGGCTACGGCTCCTTCGGCACCGACCCCTACGCGCCGCAGACCGGCCCGCTGCCTGCCTCCGTCCGTTCGGGCCCCGGTGCCCCCGGCGGATCCGGCGCCGCCCCTCGCAGGCGACGCGGGCTGTGGCCGCTGATCATCGGCCTGGTGCTGCTGGTCGTGATCGGTCCCGCCGCGACGATCGGCGGGATCGTATGGTCGGTCGGCTCGCTCGTCGGCGACGCCACCGAGGGCCCGGTCCCGATGCAGGGGGCGACCGCCGACATCGAGGTGCCCGCCAACGAGATGCTGATCGTGTACGTCCCCCTGGCAGATGCGGCCGCCGCTGAATGCACCGCCGAGGGCTCGACGCCCGGCGCGGTGACCACGGTGCCCAGCTCGACCGAGACCACCTTCGGCGACGGGTCGCAGTACGTCCAGGTGCTCGGCGTCGCCGCTCTGGAGGACACCACGGTGACGGTCTCCTGCACCGGGACCGACGCTCCCGCCTATCTCGGCCCGTACAGCGTGTTCAGCATGGCTGCCCCGCTGCTGATCGGTCCGATCATCGGCGTGATCGCGGGACTGATCGGGCTCGTGCTCACGATCATCGGCATCGTGCTGCTGGTGAAGTCACGTCGGTCCTGATCCTTCAGCACCACGAGCCGTCTCAGCCCGCAGTCATCCCCGGTGTCCGGAGCGTCACCCTGACCTAGAGTGTCGTGACGACCCCGAACTCGAGGATGGAGTGGTGATCATGCACCCCCGTGCAGGCCAGAAGGCACTTGAGGAGGATCTCGTCGATGTCGATGCGCTCCTCGACGCGTATTACGACCTCCACCCGGATCCGTCGGACCCCGACCAGGCCGTCTCCTTCGGCACCTCCGGGCACCGAGGCTCCTCTCTCGACACGGCGTTCAACGAGGACCACATCGCCGCGACCACGCAGGCCATCGTCGAATACCGGGCCGCGCAGGGCATCCGCGGGCCGCTGTTCGTGGGCCGCGACACCCATGCCCTCTCACGACCCGCCTTCGACACCGCACTCGAGGTGCTGATCGGCAACGACGTCGCCGCCCAGGTCGACTCGCTGGACGGCTACACCCCCACCCCTGCCGTCTCCCACGCGATCCTCACGCACAACCGAGGTCGGGCTGCGAACGATCCGGGCCGTGCAGACGGCATCGTGATCACCCCGAGCCACAACCCGCCGCGTGACGGTGGTTTCAAGTACAACCCTCCCCATGGCGGTCCCGCGGACACCGACGCGACCTCCTGGATCGCTGACCGGGCCAACCAGCTGCTGACGGAGGGGCTGCGGGGTGTGCGCCGGCATGGCCGCCAGAAGGCCCTCCAGGATGCCGGGCGTTACGACTTCCTGCACACCTATGTGGCGGACCTGCCTAACGTGGTCGACATCGAGGCGATTCGTCGCGCCGGGGTGCGGATCGGCGCTGATCCGCTGGGCGGCGCCGCGGTGGACTACTGGGCCGAGATCGGGGAGATGCATGATCTCGACCTGACAGTGGTCAATCCGGAGGTGGATCCCCGCTGGTCCTTCATGACGCTGGACCGCGACGGGAAGATCCGCATGGACTGCTCGAGCCCGTGGGCGATGGCCTCGCTGCTCGAGAAGCGCGACGAGTACGACATCGCCACCGGCAACGACGCGGATGCGGATCGCCACGGCATCGTCACCCCCGATGGCGGGCTGATGAACCCCAACCACTATCTCGCCACCGCGATCCGCTACCTCTTCGCGCATCGCCCGAACTGGCCGGCCACCGCGAAGGTCGGCAAGACGGTCGTCTCCTCGAGCCTGATCGATCGCGTGGTGGCCTCCCTGGGCCGCGAGCTGTACGAGGTGCCGGTGGGCTTCAAGTGGTTCGTGCCGGGTCTGATCGACTCCTCCGTCGGCTTCGGCGGCGAGGAGAGCGCCGGTGCCTCCTTCCTGCGGCGCGATGGCTCGGTGTGGACCACGGACAAGGACGGGATCATCCTGGCGCTGCTCGCCTCCGAGATCCTGGCAGTCACCGGCCGCTCCCCCAGCACGCTGCACGCCGAGCTGGTCGAGGAATTCGGCAGCAGCGCCTACGCCCGGATGGACGCTCCGGCCAACCGCGAGCAGAAGGCGAAGCTCAAGGCGCTCAGCCCCGAGCAGGTCAGTGCGACCGAGCTGGCCGGCGAGCCGATCGTCTCGGCGATCACCGAGGCTCCTGCCGGTGGCGCGATCGGAGGCCTGAAGGTCTCCACGGAGTCGGCCTGGTTCGCCGCGCGACCCTCCGGCACCGAGGACATCTACAAGATCTACGCCGAGTCCTTCAAGGGTGAGGAGCACCTGAGCCAGGTGCAGGACGCTGCGAAGGCCCTCGTCGACGAGGTGCTCGCAGACTGACAGTGCTGTGACGGAGCGCCGGGTCCCCGCAGGGGTCTCGGCGCTCCGTCTTTTCTCCGCTCCGGCCTTTTCGCTTCCCCGACCTTTTCGCTTCCCCGGCCCTTCCTCCGCATCGGCCCTTCCTCCGCATCGGCCCTTCCTCCGCGTCGGCCTCCGCGGCCGCTTGTCCATGGTGACGACTGGGCAGGTGCCTGTTCGTCTCCGTGCTCCCGTGGTGCTTCCGGAACATTTCTCCGAGGTTCGCCCGGGGCGATCACGATGACCTCAGCGACCGACGCTGCGAGCGCAAATCGACGGCTGACCAGCATCCATGCAGGTCGACGGCAAAGACTTGGTCAAGCCAAGGTCAACATTGCGTGGATCACGCTGGCGTGGCGCCATGCACAGCACCCTTGCGCGCACCCCGGAGGCGATGAACGATGGGGTCGAAAGTAAAGGTTCGGTAGGGTAATGTGCTCCGTCGGGCCCACCGAAGATGATGCCGACCGCAGCCACCGAGCTCGCGACCATGGAGGAGGGGGACCACGACTATGCGACTGCGCTCACGTCTGTGTGCCTGCTCCGCCGCTCTCGCCATGGCTCTTCCCGTCGCGACGGCACCCGCTCTGGCCGAGATGCTGGACCTCGAGACCACTCAGTCCGCCCCCGCCGAGCCCGACAGCACCCCACCGGAAGGCTCGAACCAGGAGCCCCCCGATGAGGAGAGTGCCGAGACCGAGGAGCTCCCGAGCGAGAAGCCCACCGTGGAGGGCGACGCCCCCGAGCCGCTCCGGGACGAAGAGTCTCCCGAAACTTCCGCAGCACCCGAAGAAGATCCGCAGACCGATGACGATCTGCAGCACGACGGCGATCCACAGACCGATGATGACTCGCAGACGGATGACGACTCACAGGCTGATGACGGCACTCAGCACGAGCCCACGCACCCGGTCGAGGACCCCGTCATCGAGGATGACTGCGAGGACGACTCGGTCATCCCGGCGCTGCTGCTCACCACCCTCGACGATGAGTGCTCCGGCGAGGAGCAGTCACACCCAGCCGACGGCACGGAATCTGTCACGGACGCCGAAACGTCGAGCAGCACCCCGCCCACGATCAGCACCCCCGGCAGCCTTCCCAGCGGAGGCACCAACGGGAGCGGGACCGGACAGCCATCCCTGACTCCAGGGCCGTCGACATCGCCCAACACCTCACCCTCGACCTCTTCGCCGGCACCCAGCCCGAATGAGAGCCCGACGGACGGCTCTGACCAGCCTGATCCACCGGACCCCAGCGATCCCGACAAGCCCACAGAGGGTCCCGAGGAGCCGTCGGCGCCTCCGACGAGCAGCTCCGCGGTGGAGAGCGAGAGCAACGAGACCACTGAGATCAGCGGCGTCGGCGCCGAGACACCGAGCTCTCCCCCTCCGCCGTCACCGCAGTCCGGCGCCGGCCATGATGAAGGCGGCCCGGTGGTCCGGCTGTTCAACGCGATCTCGGAGGACAGCGGCTCCGGCTTTGGCCAGATGCGCCAGGTGCTGATCGCCGCGCTCGGCATCGGCTTCCTGACCACTGCCGGCTTCGTCGGCGCGACCTGGCATCACCGCGCCAGCACCGGGAAGCACGACACCGACGCGTAACCGAGGCCTGAAAGCCCGGACAAGGCCCCGACGCCCCCGGCTCCCCGAGGTGAACAATGCCGTCGTGGGCTCCACAGCGAGCCCCCAGCAGGTGAGCTCAGCGCTCCTCGAGCAGCTCCCGGGCGCGCGCGATGATGCCCGGCACGCTCTCGCGCATCTCGCGGATCGTGCGGTCGAACGCTCCCTGCCCCTCGTACCAGGGGTCCTCGACGGCAAGCTCCGTGGGCAGCGCCGCCGGGTCCGCGCCCGGCTCGAACCGCCGCCACATCGCGATCTGGGGAACGGCCGAACCCTCGGGTGCCTGCTCGACCATCCGCCGCAGCCGCTGCGCGTGATCGGCGGTCATCGGCAGCACCAGATCCCAGGCCAGCAGCTCCGTCAGATGGATCGTGCGGGCGGTGTGATCGAAGGGCCGCACATAACCTGATCGCTCGAGAGCGAGCTCGGTGCGGTCATCCATCGGCATCCCCTCGGCTTCCCAGCTGGTACCGGCCGACCCCACCTCCACCTTCCCGACCAGGTCGCTCTCCAGGATCGCGGCGCGCAGCATCACCGCGGCGGCCGGGGATCGACAGACGTTGCCGGTGCAGACGGTGAGCAGGCGAATGGGCGACATCCCCCTATTGTGTCAAGCTCGGGGCGCTGCGCGCGCAGAACCGCCGGGGAACGTACACTGGTGACGGGAGTGCATGCGGTGCCCGCGGCAGCGCGAGAGCATGATCGCCAGGGCATGATGGCCCGTGACCACGCAACGACGGCTCAGGAGGACACCCATGGCCGACATTATCCGCGCCCACGACGACGACTGGTCGCTCGTGCGCGAGATCCGTCTTCGGTCCCTCAGCACGGACCCGGCCGCCTTCGGGCAGAGCTGGGACAAGGAATCCACCTATGAGGACTCGGTCTGGGAGCAGCGCGTGCGCGATGCCGCCTGGTTCCTGGCCGTCGAGGACGGACAGCCGGTCGCCGTGGTGGCGGCCCGGCGCGAGGAGGACTCCCCCGCCAACGAGCGCGAGCTCCAGGCCATGTGGGTCACCCCGAACTCTCGCCACTCCGGGATCGCCGGGAAGCTCGCCGAGGCGATCTTCGACTGGTCCCGCGAGGACGGCGCAGACACGATCACCCTGTACGTGGGCCCCCGGAACACGGGTGCTCGCGCCCTGTACGAGAGCCTCGGATTCGTCGACACCGGTGACCGCTGGGAGATCGTCGAGGACGATCCCGATGGGGCCTGGCTGAAGATGGCCCGCGGTCTCTGACGCCCGGTGGGCATCAGCACTCGGCTGACCTCCGCCCGCGCCGGGCTCCGTTCGCTGGCCGCGCGCGGCGGTGACGACCGTCCGCACTGGGCGGCACGCATCGAGAACGTCAAGAACACCGCCGTCGGTCATGCCCTGCGTCGGCTCAGCTGGGATCTGCGGCTGCAGCCCTTCCACGGCTACGGCTCCACCGAGCGGGTCCGGGTGCTGGCGAAGGTGCTGTACGCCTCCCCCGGCACCCCCGCAGACTTCCACGACCAGCCGGTCCACGACCTGCGCACGATGGCGGTGCGCGGCTGGCGGAACTTCGCCGGGCAGGTCGCGCCGCACCGCACCGTACAGATCCTGCTGGGTGATCAGCAGTTCACCGCGCGCGCGGACCGCACTGGCATCGTGGACGCGATGCTCGAAGTCTCCCTGCCCCCCGGCCAGCATCAGGCCGTGCTCTGGACCGTCGCCGGCAACGAGGTCACCGCGGACGTGACCGTCTTCGCGCCGGAGACCGAGGTCGGCATGGTCAGCGACATCGACGACACCGTGATGGTGACCTGGCTGCCGCGCCCGCTGCTGGCCTTCTGGAACGCCTTCGTCGTCCACCAGTCCTCCCGCCAGGTGGTCCCGGGAATGCCGATGCTCTACCAGCGCCTGGTGCGCGAGCACCCGGCGATGCCGGTGTTCTACCTGTCCACCGGCGCGTGGAACGTCTTCCCCGTGCTCAAGCGCTTCCTCTACCGCAACGGCTATCCCGATGGCCCGCTGCTGCTGACCGACTGGGGCCCCACCAACACGGGCTTCTTCCGCTCCGGTCCCGAGCACAAGCATCGCGCCCTCGAGCAGCTGGCCACCGAATATCCCCACATGCGGTGGATCCTGGTGGGTGACGACGGGCAGCACGACCCCACGATCTACGCCGAGTTCGCCGCGCGCCACCCCGAGCTGGTCGAGACGATCGCGATCCGCCAGCTCACCGAGCCCGAGCAGCTGCTCGCGCACGGCTCGCGCCGCCCGCTCCAGGACGCGGCGCCCGCGAACGGCTCTCCGCTCACCCTCGCCGCTCCCGACGGCCACGGGCTCCTCGCCGAGTTCCAGAGGGCCGGGAAGATCTCCTCATGACGACGTCATCCCTCGAGACCGGGAAGCACAGAGAGATCCTGCTGCGCACCGCCCACGACGACGACGCAGACGCCGTGGCCGTCCTGGTGCAGGCCGCCTACCGAGGCGAGGGCGGCTGGACCACCGAAGCGCATCTGGTGGACGGTCAGCGCACCGATGCGCAGGAGGTCCGCGGGATGCTCGCGGACCCCGCGGTGTCGCTGCTGGTCGCTGAGCTCGCCGGGCCCGACGGTTCCTCCGGGCCCGCCGGTGAGGTGGTGGGCTGCTGCTACACCCGCCGCGAACCCACCGACGCCGACGGGGTAGACCGTGCCGAGCTGGGCCTGTTCGCCGTGCACCCCTCGGTACAGTCCCGAGGCCTCGGCGCCCGCCTGCTCGAGGCGCAGGCCGAGCACCAGCGCACCGCCGGGGTGGACATGCTCATGATCCAGGTGCTGCAGTCCCGGCCAGAGCTGCACGCCTGGTACGAGCGCCACGGTTTCGTTCCCACCGGGCACAGCGTCCCCTTCGCAGGCGAGGCCGACTGGTTGAAGGTCGAGGGGCTCGGGATGGACGTCATGGAGCGGCCACTCTGCGCACTCTGAGCGGAGAACCCCCTGTCCAGAGGCGGTTTCTCCGACTAATCTCAGAGGATGAACACCGACGTCCATCACCCCTCCGCAGCCCGCTACGACCGCACCCCATACCGTCGCGTCGGCCGATCCGGCGTGCTGCTGCCCCCGATCTCACTGGGCTTCTGGCAGAACTTCGGCGAGAACCGCGACCCGCTCACCCTGCGCACGATCGTCCGCCGTGCCTTCGACCTCGGTGTGAACCACTTCGACCTGGCCAACAACTACGGCCCTCCGCCCGGCAGCGCCGAGACCCATGTGGGCCGCATCCTCGCGCAGGACTTCCGCCATCACCGCGACGAGCTGGTGATCTCCACCAAGGCCGGATACCGGATGTGGGACGGGCCGTTCGGCGACGGCGGGTCTCGCAAATACCTGCTGAACTCGCTGGATCAGTCCCTGGAGCGCCTGGGGCTGGAGAACGTGGACATCTTCTACCACCACCGCGAGGATCCCGAGACCCCGCTCGAGGAGACGATGGGCGCGCTCGCCCATGCGGTGCGCAGCGGCAGGGCGCTCTATGTCGGCGTCTCGAACTACTCCCCCGAGAAGACCCGGCAGGCCGCGCGGATCCTTGCGGAT
Source organism: Brachybacterium sp. AOP24-D1-21 (assembly GCF_052378665.1). Classification (NCBI taxonomy): domain Bacteria; kingdom Bacillati; phylum Actinomycetota; class Actinomycetes; order Micrococcales; family Dermabacteraceae; genus Brachybacterium; species Brachybacterium sp. AOP24-D1-21. The sequence goes on along the minus strand of NZ_JBQSXX010000001.1, from coordinate 2,600,826 downwards.
CTCGGCACCCCGCTGCTGATCCATCAGCCCTCGTACTCGATGTTCAACCGGCATATCGAGAACGGCCTGCTCGATGTCGTCGGCGAGCTCGGGGTGGGCCTGGCGGCCTTCTCCCCGCTCCAGCAGGGTCTGCTCACCAACCGGTACCTCTCCGGCGTGCCGCAGAGCTCGCGCGCCGCCGGCACCTCGTCCTCCCTCTCCGAGCAGCAGGTCCTGGGCGAGGACTACCAGTCGCGGGTGCGCGGTCTGTCCCAGATCGCCCACGAGCGCGGCCAGAGCCTGGCCCAGCTCGCGCTGGCCTGGGCGCTGCGGCACCGGCAGGTCAGCACCGCGCTGGTCGGAGCCTCGTCGGTGACGCAGCTCGAGCAGAACGTCGCCACCCTCGAGAACCTCGAGCTGACCGACGAAGAGCTCACCCGGATCGATGAGTTCGCCATCGACGGCACCGCCAGGCGCTGAGCTGCCCTTGCACGACGCCCGATCCGGATCCCGGTCCTGCCCCTGCACGACCCCTGCCCGACCCCTGAACCGCTCCCGCACGACATCGAGTCGTAGGTTCTGTGCCCCAAGGTGTCCAGAGGCGCGCAGAACCTACGACTCGATGAGTTGCCGCGGGCAGAGGGACTGCCGCGGGCAGAGGGGCTGCCGTAGGCGGATGAGCCGCCACGGGCGAGCGGGCCGCCGCAGGCAGGCGGGGATCAGCCGGTGTTCTTCAGCCCCGCCGCGACGCCGTTGATGGTGGTCAGCAGTGCACGCTGCAGCTCAGGAGAGAGCTCCTCGCCGCGCTCGGTGGCGGCACGGGCCCGCTGCAGCATCGCGACCTGCATGTAGGAGATCGGATCCAGGTACCGGTCGCGCACCGCGAGGGTGCGCTTGAGCACCGGCTGATTGTCCAGCAGGCCCAGCACCCCGGTGAGCCGCTCGATCTCGGCGACCGAGAGCTCGTACTCCGCCTTGATGCGGTCGAACAGCGGCCACAGCCGCTCCGGCACCAGCGAGTGCACGTAGTGCGCGGCGATCGCCATGTCCGTCTTCGCGAGCGTCATCTCGACGTTGCTGATCACGGTGCGGAAGAAGTGCCAGTTGCGGTACATCTCGTGCAGATCAGGCTCGAGCCCTGCCTCGCGCGCGGCCTTCAGGCCGGAGCCGGCACCGAACCAGCCGGGCACGATCTGCCGCGACTGGGTCCAGCCGAACACCCACGGGATCGCCCGCAGGCCGTCCAGGCCCTTCTCGGAGGTCGCGCGCTTGGAGGGGCGCGAGCCGATGTTCAGGTCACCGAGCTGCTCGACCGGCGTCGAGGTCACGAAGTACTCCGGCAGATCCGGATCGTCCGCCAGCGTGCGATAGCGCGCATAGGAGGCATCGGAGACCTGCTGCATGACCTCGCCGAAGCGGTCCAGCTGCTCAGGCGTCGAGCGCGGGGAGGTGTGCAGTGCGGAGCCCTCGAGCACCGCCGCCAGCGACAGGTCCAGGTTCTCCCGGGCCAGCGTGGGCAGCGTGTACTTGTCCGAGATGACCTCGCCCTGCTCGGTGAACTTGATCTCGCCCTCGAGCACGCCGTACGGCTGGGCCAGGATCGCGTCATACGTCGGGCCGCCACCACGGCCGACGGAACCGCCGCGGCCATGGAACAGACGCAGCGTCACCCCGTGGCGGGCGGCGACATCGCGCAGCAGGCGCTGCGCCTGGTGGATCTCCCACTGGCTGGTGATGACGCCGGAGTCCTTGTTGCCATCGGAGTAGCCGAGCATGACCTCCTGGAGGTCGCCGCGCAGGCGCACGATCTCCCGGTAGGACGGATCGCTGAGCATCTCGTCGAGGATCTCCCCGGCGTGACGCAGCTCGGCGACCTCCTCGAGCAGCGGCGCGAAGCTGATGTCCGATCGGTTCTGGTCGCCGCCGGGCAGGGTGACCAGGCCGGCTTCGCGAGCCAGCAGGGCGACGGCGAGGATGTCGTCGGCTCCGTGCGTCATCGAGACGATGTAGGTCTCGATAGAGGACTGGCCGTACTGCCGGTGAGCGTCCCGGATCTCGCCGAACACCTTGTAGGTGGTGCGGGTGGCGTCATCGAGGATCGTCTCGTCCTCGGCGAGCGCCGTGCCGACCAGCGGGCGCCGGCTCGCGAGCTCCGCGGCCAGCACCTTGGTGCGCTCCTCGCGGCTGAGCTCCATGTAGGGCCGGTCCAGCTCTCCGACACGGTCGAAGAGACGGGCCAGCACCTCATGGTGCTTCTCAGAGTGCTCGCGCACGTCGAGGACGGCGAGGTTGAGGCCGGATCCGGCGAGGACCTGCTGGGCGACGGCGATCGCACCGTCGGCCGCTCGGCGTCCGCCGTGGCGGTTCAGGGCGCCGCGCAGGATGCTGAAGTCGTCCTGCAGCTCCTCCGAGTCGTAGTAGTCCTTGCCGTGGACATGCGGCTCGCCGGTGCGGATCCGCTCGCCGGTGGCCTTGAGCTTGGCGCGCATGGTGCCGAGCTTGAGCCGGTAGGGCTCCTGCTCGAACATCCGCTGCTGCACTTCGTCGACCTCGGACTCGAAGGCGAGGTCCGCGTCGATGCTCGCGCGCAGCTCCTCGTCCTGACCGGTCATCTCGCTGGAGATCGACAGGTCGCCGATGAGCTCGGAGACGACATCGATCGCGAGCTCGACCGCGGTCTCGGCCTGGAGCTGTAGCACCTCGCGGGTGACCTCCGCGGTGACGAACGGGTTGCCGTCGCGGTCGCCACCGATCCAGGAGCCGAAGCGCAGCGGCACCTGACGCTCGCGCAGGTCGGCGCCATGGGCACGCAGCTCCTCGCGCAGGTCGTCGAGGAAGCCCGGCATGGTCTGGCGGTACAGCTGGGTCAGGTAGTAGAGCACATTGCGCGACTCGTCCTGCGGGGTGGGACGCTGACGGCGCAGCTCGTCCGTCTGCCACAGGGACTCGATGAGCTCGGAGAGCAGGTGATCCTGCCTGCGCCGCTCGGGGGTGCCGTCCTCGGTGTCGTTCTCGAGGATGTCCGAGATCTTGCGGAGCTTGGTCAGCACCGCCCGACGGGATGCCTCGGTGGGGTGAGCGGTGAAGATCAGGCGCACGTCGAGCGAGTCGACGGCCTCCTGCAGGCCCTCAGCGCCGACGGACTCATGGACGGCCGCGACGGTGCGCGGGACCCAGGACTCCGAAGCCGGACGTTCCCGCAGGGAGCGCACGCGGTAGACCTGCTCGGCCGCGTTGGCCAGCAGGAAGTACTGGGCGAACGCCCGGGTCAGAGCAGTGGCCTGCTCGATGGGGAGCTCAGCGAGACGGTTCTGGACGTCCTGGGCGCTGGCCTCGGAGTCCGAGGACTTCGCATCCTTGGTGAGCTTGCGGACCTGCTCGACGAGGTCGAGCATCTCCTGACCGTGCTGGTCGGCCAGCGTGCGGCCGAGCAGGGTCGACAGTCGTCGGACGGTCGCTCGCAGTGGGGCGTCGATATGGGGATCGTCGCCGACGACGGGGAACTCGCTCGTCAAGGTCGGGACGGCGATGGCGTCGGTATCTGGCACAGGGCCTCCTGGGGTCGGCACGCCGAGTAGCGGCCGCCGACACAAGCAGGGCGACCGCGTCGGCGCGGAACGAACGGGCACAGACTACAGCGAGGAGCCGTCGGCGCACCCGCAGGGGACAGTCCGCGGACCGCAGCAGGTCAGCCTGCGGTCCGCGACGGGTCTTTCAGAGCACGGCGCGCAGGAAGTCCTGGGTGCGCTGGTTCTCGGGTTCGCTGAAGATCTTGTCCGGCAGGCCTTCCTCGATCACGGACCCCTTGTCGAACATCATCACGCGGTCGGAGACCTCCCGCGCGAACTGCATCTCGTGGGTGACGATCAGCATCGAGATGTCGGTCTCGGCGGCGATGTCCTTGAGCACCGCGAGCACCTCTCCGACCAGCTCGGGGTCCAGCGCCGAGGTGACCTCGTCCAGCAGCAGGATCTCCGGATCCATCGCCAGGGCGCGCGCGATCGCGATGCGCTGCTGCTGGCCGCCGGAGAGCTCCGAAGGGCGGGCATCCTTCTTCCAGCCCATCCCCACCTTGTCCAGCAGCGCCTCCGCCTTCGCCTCGGCCTCGGCCTTCTTCAGACCCATCACGTGGACCGGGGCCTCGATGATGTTCTCCATCACGGTCATATTGGGGAACAGGTTGAAGTGCTGGAAGACCATGCCGATGTCGGTGGTGGTGCGGCGGCGGCGCTTGTCCGGGATGCGCACGCGCTTGCCGCCCTGCTCCTCGTACTGCAGCGGAGTGCCTCCGATGTGGATGTACCCACCGGTGAGCTCTTCGAGCGTCATCACCAGGCGCAGGATGGTGGTCTTGCCCGAGCCGGAGGGTCCGATCAGGGTGACGCGCTCGCCCTTGGTGACCGTGAAGTTCAGATCGTCGAGCACGGTGTTGTCACCGAACTTCTTGACCACGTCGCGGAACTCGATGTGGGGCACGCCGGGCACGCCGGGGTGCGCAGTGTTCTCAGGCAAGTTTCTTCTCCAGTCGTCGGATCAGGAGGGAGGTGGGATAGCTGGCCGCCAGGAAGATGAGGCCGGCCAGGGTGATCGCCTCGGTGTACCGGAAGTAGGTCGAGCCGTAGTTCTGCGCGACGTTCAGGAGCTCCGGGACGTAGATCACGAACAGGAACGGGGTCTCCTTGAACATGGAGATCGCGTAGTTGCCCAGGGCCGGCACGGTGTTGCGGATCGCCTGGGGGACGACCACCGCTCGCCAGGTGCGCATCCGCGGCAGGGAGAGTGCCGTGGCCGCCTCCCACTGGCCCTTGGGCACCGAGTCGATGCCGGCGCGGTACACCTCGGCCATATAGGTCGTGTAGTGGATGCCCAGCACCCAGATGCCGATGGAGAGCGAGGAGTCGACGTACGGCGAGAGCACGAGGTTCGCGAAGACCAGCTGGACCACCAGCGGCGTCATGCGGATGAACTCGACCACCCAGGTGAAGGGGGTGCTGATGATCCTCGGCGCACTGCGCCGGATGATCGCCACCACCAGTCCGAGGACAAGGGCGATGAGGGTGCCGAGCACTGTGGCGATCAGCGTGATCTTGAAGCCGTCGAACAGCAGGTCCGGAAGGACTGCGAAGGCGTGGTCCCAGCTCCACCAGGAATTCTGCGGGGTCATGCCAGACCACCTCCCATCGGCGTGCCGGAGGCCGCGACGGAGCGATCACGGACGACGCGCGCCGTGCGCCCTCCTGAGGGGGTGGTGCCGGGTGCCTGGAAGAGCGAGCGCCATGCCGTGCGCAATGCCGGGCCGCGCCCGATCTGGTGCTTGGCGCGGATCTCCAGTCCGTTCATCAGGATCACGATCAGCCAGGCGATCAGGTAGTAGGCCAGCAGCGCGAAGGAGTACGCGAACCAGGTGCCGGTGCGGTCACGCAGCTGCTCGACCTGGAAGAAAATGTCGTACAGCAGCACCGTGCTGACGATCGCGCTGCCCTTGAGCAGCTGGATCCACAGGTTGGACAGAGACGGGATCATCAGCGCCCAGGCCTGGGGGATCACGATGCGGAACATGCCACGGGCCGGGCTCAGGCTGAGCGCGCTGACCGCCTCGTACTGCCCCGTGGGCACCGAGCCGATCGATCCGCGCACGACCTCCGCGGCATAGGCCCCGTAGTTCAGGCCGAGGGCGAGGACGCCCACCAGCAGCGGCTCGAGCCGGAACCCGAGCGGGTACGGCAGCTGCGGGAGCACGAAGGCGAGCCAGAACAGCTGGACCACGAGCGAGGTGCCGCGGAAGAACTCCACGAACACGCGGGCCACGCCGCGCACGATCAGGACCTTCGAGAGCTGCGCGAGGCCGAACACGAACGCGATCACCAGCGCGAGCAGCGCTCCCAGGACCGTGGTCAGCAGGGTGACCTGGAGCCCGTCGAGGATCAACGGCATCCGGTCCAGCACCAGCTGGAGGTTCGGGCCGAGGTCCTGGAAGAAGCCGATCACTCCATCCATCTGTACATCACCTCTCGGTCGACGAACGGCCCGGCGCGACCCGCGAGGGGCCGCGCCGGGACGCCGTCATCGATGGAGCTGGGGTCACTGCAGGGAGGACAGGTCACCGCTGCAGAGGATCTCGCTGGTCATCTCCTCGGGCGGCAGCTCCTCCTCGCTGAAGCCGAAGTCGCCGACGATCGAGAGGTAGCGCTCGGGGTCCCCGATGATCGCGGCGAGCTTCTCGTTGTAGGCGTCCAGCAGCGAGGTGTCCTCCTGGCGGAAGACGGTGCCGCCTGCGCCGACCTGCTTCACACCGTCGATCTCCTGGACGAAGCTCTCGGTCACCTCGACGTCGTCGACGGTGTTGTCGGCGAGCCAGTTCAGGGAGATCGCGGTGAGGGCGAAGGCCGCGGCATTGCCGGCCTTGAGCGCATCCACGCCGTCCTGCGGGCCGCCCACCTCGATGCTGTCCAGGCCGAGCGCGGCGACATAGTCGGACTCGACCGCGCCGGACATGGTGGCGACGGTCAGACCCGAGTCCACGAAGGAGTTCATGTCCACCAGGCCCTCCGGGTTGCCCATGGGCACCATCAGCGCGGTCGTGTACTGGAACTCCGGCTCGCTGAACGCGGCCTGCGCACAGCGGTCCGGGAGGATCGACATGCCAGCGCTGACCGCGTCGAACTGCCGGGAGTTCAGGCCCGGGATGAGCGAGCCCCAGTCGGTGAGCTTGCCCTCGACCTTGTCGATGCCGAGCTCTCCGAAGATCTCCCGGTGCAGGGCGAGGGTCGCGCCCATCAGCTCGCCGCCCTCTTCGAAGCTGTAGGGAGCTTCCCCGGCGAAGCCGACGGTGATGGTCCCGGCGTCCTGCAGCTGGCTGAGGAGGTCTCCCCCGCCGCCGCCGTCGCTGCCACCGGCCCCGGTGTCCTCGCCGCCTCCGGTGCTGGTGCGGCTGCAGGCGGCCAGCCCGCCCAGTGCGGCGGCCGACAGGACCAGACCGCTTCCTCGGATGAAGTGTCGGCGGTTCTGCATGGAGATGCTCCCTTGGCGTGTATGTCTCGTGCTCTGCGGTGATGTACGACACTACCTGCTGTCCGACAATCCGCAGATCAGCAATTCGGATCACACCCACGCTAACGGTACCCAAGGGGTGAAGATCGACCTCGAACCGCTTTCGTGATGGTGTCGTGACCCGTGCGGCAGGCCGGCCCCGAGCCGAGATGTGACAGCGATGACTCGCCACGTGCATGCCTGCACCGGTCGGAGGGCGGATGATTAGATGACGCCCCGCGCGTATCGCGCTCGAGCACAGGAGGATGCGATGCCACCTCGCCAGGAAACGGTCCGGCTGCCGATGATGCAGCCCATCCGCCGCCCTTCGATCATCGATCAGGCCGAGCTCGAGCTGCGCAATGCGATCTATTACGGCGACCTGCGCCCTGGTGACACCATCCCCGAGGTGCAGGTGTCCAAGCAGATGGGGATCTCGCGATCCTCGCTGCGCGAGGCCTGCCAGCGCCTGGTGAGGGACGGTCTGCTCACCCAGATCCCGGGACGCGGCCTCTTCGTGACCATGATGGATGCCGAGACCATGTCGGACTTCATCGACTACCGGCTGGGGATCGAGATGCAGGCCGTCTCGATCGTGGCCGATCGCGTCAGCACCCTGCGGGCGAAAGGCGACGACGGCGCTGTCGAGTCGCTGCTGGCCCCGCTGCGCGATGCCCTGGAGCGGACCCGGCGGGCGCTCGAGGCGGAGGAGGTCATCGAGGCAGGCAACGCGGACCTCGAGCTGCACCAGCAGATCGCCGAGCTCGCCCGGAACCGGTTCCTGATCTCCGCCATGAGCACGATCGTGATCCTCACCCGGATGGGGAGCTTCTCGGACCCGCGCGGCTTCGGCGTGCGGGCCGACATCACGGCCGCCCACGAAGCGCTGCTGGACGCTCTCTCGGCGGGCGATGCCTCACGTGCCCGCGCGGTGCTCCGCGAGACCCTGCAGGAGCTGGCTACCCGCCTGCGCAGCGGGGCGAGCCAGCAGGACGTGGTGCGCGACCCCGATCTGCTGGAGTCCGACGGTCCTGAGTGGACCACCCTCGGCGAGGACAGCCAGCTCTCCTGAGCGCTGCCGCCGTCCCCGACCGGTCCGACAGGTCCGTCCGGGATGCGAGAAGGCCCCTCCCCCGCGGTCATGCCGCAGGGTCGGGGCCTTCTTCGTGCCGATCATCCGGCCGATCAGAATCGGCCATCGGCGGAGACGAGAGGATTTGAACCTCCGAGGCGATTTTGGTCGCCTACTCCCTTAGCAGGGGAGCGCATTCGGCCGCTCTGCCACGTCTCCTGGTGCTGGCTCTCGCGCAGCACGCCGCCACAGCATACGGGAGGCCGGGGAGTGCACCAAAGCGAGAGCGCGCAGATCACGTCACATCTGTGAGCAACCCGTTCAGAGGCCGAGCTTCTCCTGCAGCAGCGCGATGTGCTTCGGGGTGCCGACGCGGTACTTCACGAAGGTCAGCACGCCCTCAGCATCGATCCCGAAGGTGGAACGGATGGTGCCCTGGACCAGCTTCCCGTACATGTTCTTCTCGCCCCATGCGCCGTAGGCCTCCATCACCTGGTGGGTCTCATCCGAGGCGAGCGTGTAGGGAAGCTCCTGCTCGGCGACGAAGCGATCGAGCTCTGCCACCGGGTCCGGGGACACCCCGATCACGCGGCAGCCGGCATCGAGGAACAGCTGGTGGTTGTCTCGCAGATCGCAGGCCTGTTTCGTGCACAGGGAGGTGTTCGCCGCCGGGTAGAACCACAGCAGTACCGGGGCGCCGCGCAGCGCGGCGAGATCCACCCGCCCACCGCCGGCGGTGGGAAGGTCGAAGGCGGGGGCGGCATCGCCTACGGCGAGCTTCACAGGCGCGGACGACGCGGGTGCGGTCGGCTCGGGCGCGGACGACGCGGTTGCGGACGACTCGGGTGCGGACGGCATGGGTCTCCTGACGACGATGAGGTGACTGCTCAGCCTAGCGGCGCAGTCTGCGGCGTCCCAGGTAGACCTGCCGGAAGCGGCGCTCGGCGTGCCGATCTCCGAGCAGCAGCAGCTGCCCGGGGGCGGAGGGGATCGACTCGGTGTCATAGCCCACGGTGCCGTCCTCGTCGAGGACCGCGACGATGTGGCAGCCGGTCCTGCGGCGCACCGCGTCATCGCGCACCGATCGGCGCACGAGCGAGGCGGGCCGAGGCACCAGGAACAGCTCGTTGCCCTCGGCGACCAGCACGCGATGGCTGAGGCCCGCGTGGTTCCACAGGTCGGTCGCGCCGGTCGTGGCGTAGGAGAGCACGCTGTCCGCGCCGGCCCGGTAGAGCGTGGCGACGTTGCGCTCGTAGGTGGCGCGGGAGACCACCTGCAGCTCGGGCCGCAGGCGCCGGCAGAACAGCGTGAGGTAGACGTTGAGGTCATCGTCGCGCGGGGTGACCAGCACGGCCGAGGCGTTCTCGAGGCCCGCCCGGCGCAGCACCCGCTGATCGGCGGCATCCCCCTCGACCACGGCGTAGCTCGCCGTCCCCTCGAGCACCGAGTACGAGTTCTCGACCCGGCCCGGCATCACCTCGACGATCGTGTTGGGGATCCCCTCGTCGCTCAGCGCACGGGAGGCGGATCTCCCCACCCGGCCGCCGCCGAGGATCACGACGGGCTCCTCGGAGACCTCCTCGCTCTGGAACTGCTCGTCATACTGGGCGAGATCGGCCGCCTGCCCGGCGAGCACCAGCACCGTGCCGTCGGTGATCCGCAGATCCGGCGTCATCGCTCGCAGCCTGCCCTTGCGCATGATCGCGAGGATCCGCACCCGTGAGCGCAGCAGGGGGATCGCCTCCCCCAGCGTGAGGCCCACCAGCGAGGTGCCGCGGGCGGCCGCCTCGGCGATGAGGGTGGAGCCGAAGGAGCCGATGGCGTGGAACCGCCCGGTCGAGCCGAGCACGCGAGAGGCCATCTCCCTGCCCAGCACCGCTCCGAGCTCGAGCACGTGATCGGCGCCGGCGAGATCGAGCACGTCGACGGAGACCGGCTTCGAGGCGGTCACCGCGATCGGCACCCTGGCGGCGGCCTGGCGCACCGTGAAGGCGACGTTCGTGTTCGCGGTGTCCGAGAGCGTCGAGACCACCAGGCGCGCCCGCGATGCTCCGGCGTTGCGATAGGTCATCGCGGAGTCCAAGGGACCGACGATCACCTGTCGTCCCTGGTCATGCAGCTCTCCGGCGAGCGCGATGTCCTCGAGGACCACGACGGCGGCCACCTGCGACCGCTCAGCCCGGGCGGCGAAGGCCTGGTTGACCGCGTCGGAGCCCACCAGCAGCACGTGATCGCGCAGGGTCGGCGGAACCTTTCGCGGGGTCCGTGCGGCACGGCGCCGGTCCAGCCAGGGGGTGACGACGTACTGGATCACGAAGAAGGGAAGCAGCACCAGCATGTAGACGACCCCGCTGAGCAGCACCCACAGCGAGAACAGCCGGCCCAGGTCGGAGGTGAAGGTGATGTCCCCATAGCCCAGGGTGGACATGGTCGTGATGGTCCAGTAGACCGCGCTGGCCCAGGAGTGATCCGTCACCTCCTGCGCCATCAGGACTTTGAAGACCGCGGAATGGATGATCACCATCAGGGCGCCGATCCCGAGGATCACGACTCCGGCCTTCGACCGTCGGCCGACGAACAGAAGCCGCTCCACGCGCGTGCGCTCACCTGTCGACAGGCCCATTGCTGTCCTCTCCACGGCCGTTCGGGCTGCTCGCCCGTCCGGTGCTCTGACCCGGCTCGCGGGGTCCCTCGGTGCACAGTAGGCCTCACTGGGCACAGGGCGCATCCGACGGGGCCCCGCTGAGCGGAGCGTCACCGCCGGGCTGTGCGCTCGGCCGGCTGTGCTCAGGCGGTGTCGGGCCCGTTCTCCCAGGCATGGGCGACGAGCTCGGCCAGCGTCGCGGTGTCGATGTCCTCGAGCTTCCTGACCCAGACGCAGCCCGCACCCCGCCGGTGCTTGCCCAGCCGGTCCAGCAGCTCCTCGGAACGGGGGAAGCCCTGGATGCCGTAGAGCGCGAGCTCGGCCCTGCGGGGGCTGAAGCCGAGCTGGAAGGTGTCACCCTCGCGGCCGCTGGCGTAGCGGTAGTGGACCTCGCCGTAGCCGATCATGCTGGGCCCCCACATGGTGGCCCGCTCCCCCGTGGCCTCGCCGAACATCTCCAGCAGCATGGCGCCCTCGCGGCGGCGGCGCGCATCGAGCCCGGCGACGTACTGCGCCGGGTCGACCTCCGTGGCGTGGGTGGTGATGTCCGCAGCGCCCGTGCCCGTCGCACCCTTGGTCACGACGTCCTGTCGCTGTGCGGGCGCGGGCGGGTTGCGGAAGGGGACCCCATGGAGCTCGAGCACCGCCTGCAGCCGACGCCCGGCCGCCGGACCCACTCCATGCAGCTGCGCGAGCTGCTGCCAGTCGAGGCCTGCGAGCTGACCGACGGTGTGCAGATCGGAGCCGGCCAGGGCGCGAGCAGCAGGCCGGCCGACGCCGGGGACATCTCCGATGGAGGTGGACAGGTCACTCATGGAGGGAGCGTAGAGCAGTGGCTCCCGCCGCACCTTGCACCCGCCGGTCTTCCCCCGGCTGTCTTCACCCGGCTGTCTTCACCCGGCGAGACCGCTGAGGCCGCTGAGACCTGCACCGTCGGCCCGGGCGATGGAGGCCCGGGGGACGAACTGCGTCGGCAGCCCGAGATGTGCGGGGTCCGCCTCCCGGAGGGTGCCCTCGTGGAGCATCTCGATCGCCCGCGCGCCCATGTCGTAGCGCGGCACCCGGATGGTGGCCAGGCCCGGGGTGACCATGGCGGCGAACGGGATGTCATCCCAGCCCACCACGCTGATCTGGCCAGGCACGTCCACGCCGTAGCTGCGCAGGCGCTCCATCAGCGCCAGCGCCATCAGGTCGTTGTAGACCAGCACTGCGGTGGCATCGGTCTGCAGCAGCGCCTCGGCCGCAGCGCGGCCGCCGTCCGCGGTGGGAGGGAAGGGACCGATCTCGACCCAGTCCAGCTCGGCTTCGGCGCAGATACGGCTGATCACGGAGCGGCGCGCCCGGTCCGAACGACTGACGGCGGGTCCACCCACGTATCCGAGGCGACGGTGTCCGAGCCGACGCAGATGCTGCACCGCCGCGGGGATCCCCGGCTCGGGATCGGCGTAGACGCCGGGCAGCTGAGGCGAGACCCGGTTGACCAGGCTGAGCCGGGTCAGAGTTGCGGCCTCGCGCAGGGAGTCCTCATCCATCCGGCTCGAGCACAGCATGATCCCGTCGACCTGCGGGGCGAGAGTGCGCACCAGAGGCAGCTCACCGTCCGGGGACTCCCCCGCGTCGGTGATCAGCAGCTGGGCGCCGAGCTGGTGGGCGCGCGCCTGGGCTCCCTTGAGCACCGCAGGAAAGAAGGGATTCTCGAGATCGGGCACGATCACCCCGTACACCCCGGCGCGGCCGGTGATCAGCGCGCGGGCGGTGCGATTGGGGCTGTACCCGAGGTCGGCCGCAGCTGCTCGGATGCGGGCCAGCGAGCTCGCGCCGACCATCTCGGGGCGCTGGAAGGCGCGGGACGCGGTCGCGATGGAGACCCCTGCCTGCCGGGCCACGTCCTTGAGCGTCACCGCCATGCTCGCCTCCTCTGCGACCTGCAAAGTTTGCAGTCACTGCGGAGAGCATAGCCGAAACATGGCCCTCCACCCAGGCCAAATGTATGCAATCGTTTACGATGTACGGCGATGGTGGCCGTCGGGACAGCGGACGTCCCTCACCCATCCGAAATGGAGAACTTCATGACCCTGCGCAACGACGCCCTCGAGGCGAGCATCCGCTACGACGGCTCTGCCCGCTCGCTCCAGCTCATCGCCTCCGCGGCGACCGCGCTGAGCTCCTTCGAGGGCGAGGCCGCTGCAGCCGGTGAGGGCCACGTGCTCACCGGCCCCCTGTCCACCGCGAACGCCAAGGCGCTGCAGGCCGCCTTCCCCGCGCTGCGCCCCCAGAAGATCGGCGGCCACCGCACCTCGATCGGCACCGGCGACCGCACCGGCCTCGCCACTCCCGGCCAGGCGCGCGCCTTCGCCACCCAGGGCGCCGGCGTGATGCCGGTCCTCGCCCAGCAGTCGATCCGCGAGATGGACCGCCTGGGCCGCAACGCCCAGTCCGTGATGGATGACGCGATCTTCGGCCTGGTCGAGGCCGGCTGGGACAGCGGCTTCGGCGCCGACTGCGACCACATCAAGACCACCGAGGGCATCGACCGCGGCCTCGACGCGGGCTTCGTGATGTTCACCCTCGATCCGGGCGACATGGTCGCCGACGTCACCGCCGGCGTCTCCGAGGCCGACGCCGCGGCGCTGCCCTGGGACCAGCTCGAGGACTCCCTCGAGGCTCTCAAGCAGCGCTACGTGGGCATGACCCTGGACGTCGGTCATTCGCAGATCGAGGTCACCGAGCAGGACGTCCTCACCGCCGCCGTGAAGTACGGCCGCGCGGTCGTGGAGTCGATGCGCCTGTACCGCCACGTCACCGAGAACGCGAAGCACGAGGTCGAGATCGAGTTCGCCGTCGACGAGACCGCTTGGCTGACCACCTTCTTCGAGCACTTCTACATGGCCTCGGAGCTCAAGCGCCTGGGCGCCTCCTGGTTCAGCTTCGCCCCCCGCTACGTGGACGGCTTCGAGAAGGGCCTGGACTTCCTGGGTGACGCCGAGGAGCTGCGCACGAACCTCGAGGCGCACCACGCGATCTCGCAGCAGTTCGGCGGCTACAAGATCTCGCTGCACTCGGGCTCGGACAAGTTCTCGATCTACCCGCTGTGCGTCGAGGCCACCCAGGGCCTGGTGCACCTGAAGACCTCCGGCACCAGCTACCTGTGCGGCGTCGAGATCGTCGCCGCTCATGACGCGGAGCTCTTCTCAGCCATCTGGGACATCTCCCGCGCCTCCTACGTCGAGGCCCGCGCGAGCTACCAGGTCTCCGCCCACGAGGATCGCACCCCGACGTCGCTGGAGGGCGTGGACCTGCTGGAGCTGATCCGCTCGAACGACGCCCGCCAGATCCTGCACGTCGGCTATGGCGATTCGCTGAACGGGAAGGACGCCTCCGGCGCTTCGATCCACGACCGCTTCCTCGCAGTCGTCGCGGCGAACCAGGCCCAGCACACCGACGTCCTCGCCGCCCACATCGGGAAGCACGTCTCGCCGTTCGCGGCGCCGCTGGCTCGCTGATCCCGCAGCATCCTCAGAGGGCCGGTTCGCGTTTCAGCGCGGACCGGCCCTCCGGCGTATGGCAGCGGTGCAGTCCGGCGTTCCCGCCGAGCCGCGGGTCCTCGTCTCAGCCCCGCGTCTTCCGCGCGATCCGGTGCGGCAGCAGTATCAGCAGCGCGGCCATCAGGCCGAGCAGCAGCAGGCTGACTCCCACGGCGATACCCCGGCTGAGCACCACATCGATCACGAAGCCGGCCACGGCGCTCAGCAGCACCCCGAGCAGCAGGATGGCGGCGTGCAGCAACGTGTTGGCGGTCTTGACCATCTCGTCCTTGGCCCGCTGGCGGAACAGTCGCCGGTGCATCCCGACCGGGGTCAGCAGCAGAGCGACGATCAGCAGAGCGAGCAGCAACAGTCCGAGATACCAGCCGATCTGGACCGGGTCGAGCTCCTCGAAGCGCGACTGGAAGGGCAGCACCACCAGGAACGCTGCGAGGATCTGGGAACCGGTCTGCAGCACCCGGATTTCCTGGAGCAGCTCGTTCCAGTTGCGATCCAGCCGCTCGGCCGCGGATTCCTCACGCTGGTAACGCCCCGCGGTCGGCTCCTGCGCGGCGGGCGAGACCTTGTCCGGGCCCTCGCCTGGAACCCCGTCTGGAACCTCGTCTGGAACCTCGTGGACGCCCATCGGCTCAGTGTAGAACCAGCGTCGGCGGTGCAGGACCCGCCCCGGCGGCACGGCCGGTGTGCGGGCCGTGGAACGATGGGTGCCAGGACGATATGAGGAGTCGCGGATGCTGGGTGCGTTGATCGGGACCGCCTTCTGGTGGGCGGTGTATCTGCTGGTGTTCCGTCGGGATCGCCGACGGGTGCGCAACGGGGTGCTGCTGCTGATCGCGCTCTATTCGAGCCTCTCGACGCTGGCTCGCCTGGTCTCCACCGCGCTGCCCCTGGGCGATCTGCTGGTGCTCGTCGGGGCTGGCGTGGCGCTGCTGGGCGTGCTGGTCCTGGGCGTCTTCCTGGTCTGGAACGGGTTGACGATGGTGCGCAAGGAGGGACGCTCTCTGGGCAACCTGCTCTCTGCGCTGGCGGGACTGGCACTCCTGGGAGCGCCGGTGGGCTCCGCGGCAGCGGTGCTCACGATGACCCCGCTGGGCCTCGGCGCCGGGGCGCTGCTGGCTCTGCTCGCCCTCCATGTGGGGTTGGCGTTCCTTGTGTTCCTGTGCGCCTCGATCCCGTACCAGCTGTTCCCGCGGCAGCTGGCGACCAGCGGCGTGATCATCCACGGCTCCGGGCTGATCGACGGCAAGGTCCCGAAGCTGCTGCGCAGCCGGCTGGACCGCGCAGTTGCAGAGCGCGAGCGGCTGCTCGGCGCCGGGCTGGATCCTCTGCTGGTGCCCTCGGGCGGCCGCGGCGACGATGAGCCGCGCGCCGAGGCCGAGGCGATGGCGGAGTACCTGATCGAGGAGGTGGGGGTGCCGGCGGAGCGGATCCGGGTCGAGGCCGCGTCCCGCACGACCGCGGAGAACCTGCGCTTCTCGCACCAGATCCTCGACGAAGCCGGTCATCAGGGCCCGTACGTCGTCTCCACCAGCAGGTATCACGCGTTCCGTGCCGCTCTGCTCGCTCGGTCGCTCGGGTACGCCGATGAAGCGATCGGAGGGCCGACGGCGTTCTACTTCGTGCCCAGCGCCACCCTGCGCGAGTTCCTCGCGATCCTGTCCTACCGCAAGCTCTGGCTCAGCGTGGGCTTCCTGCCCTCACTGGTCTTCGTGGCGCTGCTGGTGCGAGCGGCGACGCTCGCGGTCTGAGCACTCCGCCGGCTAGGCACTCCCCCGGCTGAGGACTCCCCCGTCCGGGCGGCGCCGCGTCGCGTCAGCGGCGCCGCGTCACGTCAGCGGCGCCGCGTCACGTCAGCGGCGCCGCGTCACGTCAGCGGCGCTCGTCGAGCGAGCGCACCCCGCGCCAGGCGGCGGGGATCAGCACGGCGGCGATACCGGCCTTGACCAGGCCACCGGCGACGAACGGCCACACCCCGGCGGCCAGGATGCCGCCCAGGCCCAGCTCCGCACCCATCACGGCGTTGAGGATCATGGCGAGGTAGGGCACACCGAGCAGGAACGGCACCACGCTCGCGGCGACGAAGCCGGCCATGGCGAGGAACGGCTTGCGGTCCCAGGCGCGCTCGGCGAACCAGCCCGCCACGAAGGCGGCGGGTACGAAGCCGAGGATGAACCCGAAGCTCGGGGAGAGGACCGCGGCCGGCCCGCCCGTGAACTCGGCGAACACCGGCGCACCTGCCAGCCCGACCAGCAGATAGGTGAGCAGGGCCGTCGCGCCGCGGCGGGAGCCCAGCGCGGCGCCGACGAGGATGACGCCGAGGGTCTGACCGGTGATCGGCACCAGCGGCAGCGGAATCGTGACCTGGGCGAGCAGGGCCACGATGCCGGCGCCCGCGAGCACCAGGCCGGCGTCCTGCAGGCGGGTGCGGTGCGGGGCCAGGGCGTCGGCCAGGACAGGGCGGCGGGCCGGGATGGCGATCGCGGACATGGGGCTCCTCGGGAACGGTCGGATGCAGCAGGGGCCAGCCTACGCATTGACCGCATCCCGTCGCGACCGGTCCAGCGCGCTGCGAGCCAGGCGTTCGCAGTCCGGCGCACAGACCCCGGTGTTCACCACCTCGCGATCACCCCTTGCTGATCACAGTCTGCCGATCACAGTCTGGCGATCACCCCCAGGTCGGTCCTCACCCACCACGCACCGCTCCCCCGCCGCTCCGGCGGCCGTGCGTAGCGGTACTCGAAGTACCGCACCCGGATCCCCGTCGGCGCCCGACCCTCGAACGGATCGGTGCGCAGCAGGCGCCGTACGCCGGGGTCGCCGCTGCGCAGCTTCTCGAGCAGCGCCACGAACCAGGCCTGCGGGCCGGGACGCAGCGCCAGGAACCACATCTGCCAGTCCAACCGCAGGTGATAGGGCGCGAACTGCCTGGAGCGCCGGCGCACGTCCCCGGGCTTGCCCTTGAACTCGTACGGCAGCCATTCCTCCTCGTCAGCGGTGTCCGGGTCCGGGGCGCGGGTGCCCTCGATGACCACCTCGAAGCGTCTCTCCGTCATCGATCCGAAAGCCCCGTAGGCGTTGACCAGGTGGAAGCGGTTGAAGCTCGCATTCATCAGCTGCCGGGACGAGAAGAGGTTGCGCAGCGGCTTCCACGAGAGCACGAGCAGCCCCGCGAACACGGCGAGGATCAGCAGCTGCCACCACAGCGGCGAGGCATCGACGGCGGGCGGGGCGCCGGCTGCGAAGGGATCCCCGCTCCTCGGCCATCGCGGCCAATGCTGCCATCCCCAGCCCGGCCAGGGCCCGCCGGTCGCCCAGCGCAGGAACGAGTCGCTGATCGCCGCGAAGGCGACCAGGATCGTCAGCCAGTTCAGCCAGGCGTAGTTGCCGGTCAGCACGAGGAAGAGCTGGGTGAGGATCACCGCGACCGCCGCGATCGAGGCGAACGGCTGCGGCAGCAGGATCAACCAGATCACCCCGAGCTGCACGGCATGGCTGCCGAGCACCTCGAGTCGGTGCCACCAGCGCGGCGCGAGGTGGGCCAGGCGGCTCAACGGACCGGGCATCGGCTGGGTCTGGTGGTGATGATCCATCGCGGTGAGGTCCCGCCAGGACTCGTCGCCGCGCAGCTTGATCATCCCTGCCCCGAACTCGAGGCGCAGCAGCATCCAGCGCAGGAAGAACAGGATCAGCAGCGGCGGCGCGACCGCGTGGGAGCCGAGGAAGCCCACCAGGAACCCGCACTCCAGCAACATCGATTCCCAGCCGAAGCCGTAGAACACCTGGCCCACGGAATGTATCGACAGGTACAGCAGCCACATCACGCCGAACACCGCGATCATGGACCATGCGGGCCCCTGCTGCGGCAGACCCACCACCACCGCGGCACCGAGCACGATGCCCACCAGGCACATCACCCGCAGCAGGCGATCGCTGTACGGGGTCCGGCGCCAGCGGAACAGAGTCGGCCCGGCGCGGTCGCCGACACGCTCGAGGAACTCAGTCGCCGGGAGCAGGCCCCGCTCCCCCAGCAGCACGGGGAACTGGTGGAAGCTCGAGAGGAAGGCGAGCATGAACACCGCCGCGACCCCCCGCTGGATCACCTCGCGGGCGATCAGATGGTCGTGCCCGTCCAGCAGGGCGAGCCAGCTCGTCCATTCCATGGCGTCCACGGCGTCCACCTCCGGGCTCGGGGTCTCCGCCTCCGATCATCCGCCGCCGGGCCGGAACTGTCACGGGCGCGCCCATGTCCCGGCGCCGACTCCGGCGCTCACAGCACGAAGGGTGCGAGGGTGCTGGCCGCCCACCAGCTGCAGGCGCCGAGCACGAGGGCGAAGCTCGCGGTCCACATCCAGGCTGGCACCGGGGTCAGCTGGGCGAGCTGGGCCGGATCGTCGGAGCTACCGCCGCCGGTGATCACCGCCCCCAGGTGACGCCAGGCACCCAGCAGCAGGAACACCCCGGTGGCCAGGGTCAGCAGCGCGGCGAGCGCGGGACTGCCCCACCACCAGAGGGCGCCGACGCCCACAGCAGTGCCGAGCACCGCGGCCAGGGTGTGCAGCGAGCGGGAGAAGAACAGCGAGAGCACGAGCACCACCAGAGCGATGGAGAGGGCGGTGCGCGCCCAGCCGTGCAGGGAGATCTGGACCAGCAGTGCGCCCACGATGGCGGGGGCCGGGTATCCGGCCCAGGTGGAAGCCACCCGGCCGACGCCGCGCCGCGGGCCGACGGTGACCGCGTGACCGGACATGTCGGCGCTGACCACGAAGCCGGTGAAGCGTCGTCCCATCAGGATCCCGATGACCGCGTGGCCGAGCTCGTGCACGATCGTCACCGCGAGCCGGGCGAACCTCCACAGCGGAGGCAGCACCACGACGACCAGTGCGAGGACGAGCGCGAGCAGTGTCCACCAGCCGGTGGCGGGCGCAGCGTCGGGCATGAGGCGGCCCGTGATCTCGCGGCCGATCTGCTCGAGGGTCATGGAGCCATGGTGACAGCTCCGGCCTGGAGCGCGCTGGGAGCGTGCCAGACTGTCCGCACCCGTCGACGACGACTCGAAGGACCTGGTGGCACCGCATGCCGGACATCGACCCCGCCCTCGCCCGATGGATCACCGCCCCCGGTGAGGATCCGCAGAATCCGCTCCTGCGCATGTCGTTCGAGCTGGCCTCGCCGCCGGTCGCGGCGCGGCTGCTGGTGACGGGCCTGGGCACCTTCCGCGCCTATCTCAACGGCGCTCCGATCAGCGACGGTCTGCTCGACCCGGGGCTGACGGATCCTCGCCGACGGGTGCAGGTGTGCGAGGTGGACGCTGCGGAGCTGCTCACCCGCGGCGAGAACGTGCTCGGCATCGAACTGGGCCGCGGCTTCCATGCGATGACCACCCCGAACGAATGGCGCTGGCATCTGGCGCCCTGGCGGGGCCCGGTGCGGGCCTGGGCGCGGCTGCGGATCGATCTGGCCGACGGCACCACCCGGGCGCTGTCCACCGGGGAAGGGTGGCGCACCCGGCCGGGCCCGGTGGTCTTCGACTCGATGTACGAGGGTGAGACCTTCGCTCCCACCGAGGACCCGGCCGCATGGCGGTTGCCGGGCTATGACGATGCCGGCTGGGCGCCGGTGCTGGTGGACCGTCCCGGCAGCGGGTCCCGCCGGGCGCAGAGGTCTGCTGAACCGCTGCTGGTGCGCCAGGTGCAGGAGCCCGTGGTGGTGCGCGAGGAGCTCCTCCCGACCCTGGTCTCCTCCACTCCGCAGCGGGTGGTGCTGGATATGGGACGGGTGATCGCCGGCTGGTGCCGCTTCACGCTCCCCGCTGAGGTGGGGCCGTGGGCGCCCCCGGTCGAGTTCGTGGCACGGCACGGGGAGAAGCTCCTGGCCGACGGCACAGTGGATGACGTGAACCAGCACATCCACACCGATCGCTTCCAGCAGGACCGGGTGCTGCTGCAGCCTGCCTTCGCACGTTCCTTCGCCCCGCGGCACAGCTACAAGGGGTTCCGCTATGTGCAGCTCGAACCGCTCTCGGGCGACCTGGCTGGGCTCCAGGTCACCGGGGTCCTCGCCCATGCGGATCTTCGCGAGGTCAGCAGGCTGAGCTCGTCGGATCCGTATCTCGAACAGTTCGACGCGGCGATGCGCGCCTCCCTGCTGAACAACATGCATCACGTCCCCACGGATACCCCGATCCAGGAGAAGAACGGGTGGACCGGTGATGCGCTGACGGCGCTCGCGGCGATGACCACGAGCTTCGATATGCGCCGGATGCTGCGCAAGTGGTTGGCGGACCAGGTCGACGGGCAGCGGGCGGACGGATCCCTCGCGGTGATCTCGCCGAATCCGGACTGGGGGTATGACGAGCTCTCGCCCGCCCCGGAGTGGACCTGCCTGCTGCCGACGCTACTGGACGAGATGGTCACCGAGTACGGCGAGGTGGGGCTGGTCGCGCTGCACGGTCCAGCGGCGGCGAGCTATCTCGCTCATGAGCTCTCCCGACGTGACCAGGAGGGGCTGATCTCGGGGGTGCTCGGCGACTACCTCAGCCCGGGCAGCCCCGGCCCTGCCCCGGAGGACAAGCGCCTGTCCGGTTCGCTGTTCGTGGCAAGGGCCCTGCGCTCCCTCGCCCATGCGGTGGACCTGGCCACGCTCGAGAGCGGCGGTGCGGGTGGTGACCCCTGGACCGCGAGCGGCGAGAGCATCGAGGGGGTGCCGGATCCGGAAGCATTGCGGGCCGACGCCACCGCGCTGGAGGAGGCGGTGAACGCCGTCTTCCTCGACCCCGTCGCGGGTCGCTACCGCGATCCCGGCACTCTAGAAGATTCCACCGCTCCAGAGGATTCCGCCGCTCCCGAAGATTCCGGCACTCGCGCCGAGGGCGGGAGGGCGAACACTGCGGATTCTCCCGGCCCTGCGGGCGCTGCCGCACCCGCCTACCGCCAGACCAGCAACCTGCTGCCCCTTGCCTTCGGGACGGTCCCGCCCGAGCACGTCGAGGCGGTGGTGGCGAATCTGGTGGCGGATATCGAGGCGCGCGGGGATCACCACGACTGCGGGCACATCGGAGTGCGCTTCCTGCTGCCGGTGCTGTCGGCGCACGGTCATGGCGAGCTGGCCTGGCGGGTGCTGAACTCGCCGACCGCGCCGGGATGGAAGGCGTGGCTGGAGGCAGGGAATTCGACCTTCATGGAGATGTGGGAGAACCCCCGCTCCTGCTCCCACTACTTCATGGGCACCCCCGCGACCTGGCTCCATGAATGGGTGGTGGGGCTGCGGCGAGGGCCCGACGGATGGCGGGACTTCGTGGTCGAGCCCGATCCGCGGGTGCCGGTGGCCCACATCGCCTTCTCCCGCGAGACGGATCTCGGGGAGATCGTGATCGAGGTGGACCGCGAGGAGCGCGTGATGACGCTGGTGGTCCCTGAGGGAGCCCGTGCACGGGTGCTCCTGCCCGGAACCGAGAAGGTCTGCGAGGCAGGGCGCCACGTCGTGACCTGGTGACAGCACGACGCCCGCCGTGCCCGGCCGAAGCCGGACCCGACGGGCGTCGAGGTCATGCGGCCGATACGTAGATCGGCCGGAGCGCTCAGAGGGCGCGGATGTTCACTGCCTGCAGACCCTTGGGGCCCTGCTCGGTCTCGAACTCCACGCGCTGGTTCTCCTCGAGGTCGCGACGGCCGGTGCCGGCGATGGCGCTGAAGTGAGCGAACACATCGGCGGAGCCGTCCTCGGGGGCGATGAAGCCGTAGCCCTTGTCGGAGTTGAACCAGGTGACGATGCCAGTAGCCATGGCGATATTCCTTCGTTGTCGTGAACCACATTCGTGGCCCGGGTATCCGTGACGACGGCGCCGCCGCGGATGGGTTGTGCCCCTGGCGTCACGGCGACCGATGCGGTCACCGCTGCCGTTCTGGGGGGCGGGTGCGGCCACGAGGGCCGCCTGAGCCGCGGCCAGCGACACGAAGTCGCCGATGCGGCCGAACTGGGGCCCGTAGGCCGTGTGGACCGGCGCGTCAGCGGAGGTGCTGACGACATGGCCGGCGAACTCTCCGGCGAGCGTGGCGACGTGGACGTCGTCATCGGCTCGGAGCCAGGAGAGGGTCTGGTGCGCTGCAACGGCTGCGGTGGCAGTCATCGGCGCGATCGTGAGGTGTGACGCAGAAGCGTCGTCGTACAAAGGCAGTGCGGAGGAGGTAATGAAGTCCCAATTTCGTCGGAAGTGCTGCGCGACCGTCGTCGGTCGCCTCCGAGGGAGGCATCCTGCGCCGTGCGTGTCTTCCACAGATCCTGCCATATGACCGGGCCGTGTGGACGACTTCGAGAAGACTACGGCATGAACCCTTGTGCTCGAACCCCGATGTGACCCACCGTACGTCCGGGACATCGCGACGGCATCGCCCCCGGGGCCCCAGGCCCTCAGTCCTCCCAGCGCACCTGTGCGGGCTCCTTGTCCGGGCGCCATCCGCGCCAGACCGGATGGCGCAGGCGACCGTCCTCGGTCCGTTCGGCGTGCTGCACCTCGCCCACCAGATCCGCGCGCACCCACTCGGCGTCACGGCGATCCGCTGCTGGCACGTTGTTCGCCGCAGGGGTCTTCCGGGTCCGGGAGCGGAGGGCGGTGGCGATCTGTTCGAGATCTCGGCCCGAGAAGCCGCTGCCCACCCGTCCCGCATAGCGCAGGACACCCTCGGTGTCGGGGACAGCGAGCAGCAGGGAGCCGAGGGTCCCAGAGCGCTCCCCCTTGCCGTGTCGCCACCCGATGACCACGACCTCCTGGTGGTGGGCGTTCTTGAGCTTGATCCAGGTGCGCGAGCGCTTCCCGGCCTGGTAGATGCCGCTCTCCTTCTTCGCCATCACCCCTTCGAGCTGCAGCTGCTGGGAGATCTCGATCGCATGCTCGACGTCACCGTGGTCGGCGTGGGGCAGCTGGACGTGCTCGGTCACGCTGACGGCGTCGAACAGCGCTTCCCGGCGTTCCAGATAGGACGCTCGCACCAGCGACTCACCGCCGCGGACCAGCAGGTCGAACAGCATCACGTGGACCTCGACCTCCTCCCGCGCTCGGGCGACGTCGCGCTCGCGGGTCAGCCCGAGTCGCTGCTGGAGCCGGGAGAAGGACGGCCGGTCGCTCCCATCCAGCGCCACGATCTCCCCATCCAGCACGGTCTCGCCAGCGACCCTGAGCTCCGGGTCCACGGCGTCGTGCAGCTCCGCGAGCTCGGGGAAGGTCGCGGTGAGGTCGTTGCCGCCACGGCTGGTCAGCCGCACGGCACCCTCGGTGACGGTCGCGATGACGCGCACCCCGTCCCATTTCATCTCGAAGGCCCACTCGTCCTCCTGGCGAATGTCGCCTCGAGTGCCGAGAGTCGCGAGCATCGGTGAGAGCGGCTCTCCCATGCCGGCCGCGCTCGACCCGGCCGGCTCCTCGTCCTCGCTGCGCCGCGGAGGCTTCCGCGACCGCGTGGTCGGCGCGCTCTGGGGTGCAGACCCGCCGCCCTCTCCGCCCTCGCTGTCGCCGTCACCGTCGGGCTGGTCCTTCATGAGGTGCAGCAGCCAGTTCGCCGCCGCCTTCTCCTTCGCGGCGGCGGACTTCCCTGATCCGCCCATCCCGCCGGTGTGGATGAAGGCATAGCGTCGCGGAACCCCGCCGAGGCCGCCGTCCGGGCGACCGTGGCAGACCACGATCACCTCCTTGCCCTCGCGCCATTTCTCGATCTCGACGGTGCCGGTATCCCAGAGGGCGACCTCCCCACCGCCGTACTCCTGTGCGGGGATGGTGCCTTCGAAGGTGCCGTACTCGAGGGGATGGTCCTCGGTCTGCACGGCGAGCCGGTTCTGGTCCGTCTCCAGCGGCGGGCCCTTCGGCACCGCCCAGGAGACCAGCACCCCGGAGTGCTGGAGACGGAAGTCCCAGTGCAGGCGTGAGGCGTGATGCTCCTGGATCACGAACATCGGCTCCTCGGAGTGCAGAGCCTCGAGCGCCTCCTGTGCAGCTGCGGAGCCGGTGTCCGGGTCGCGCTTCGGCGCGGGGACGGGCTCGGGGGTCTTCTCCGGGTCCCGCTTCGAGCGATACACCTCGAGCCGGTCCCGGGCGCGCTTTACCGCGGGTGCCTTCCCTGCGGCCGCGATGCCCAGCGGTGCGATCGGGTCGATGCCCTCCTCGAGCCGCTCGAGCACCTCGGCCATCTCGAGCTGTTCGAGGCCGGGGTCCTCGATCTCCTCCCAGGTGCGCGGGGCGGCGACGGTGGGCCGCAGTCTTCCTCGCAGCGAGTACGGGCAGATGGTGGTCTTCTGCCCGTTGTTCTGCGACCAGTCCACGAGCACCTTGCCGCGGCGCGATGACTTCTTCATCTCGCTCACGACCTGCTCGGGGTGGTCCTGCTCGAGAGCCCGGGCCAGCTGATGCGCGACCTGTGCGATCTCGTCGGCCGTGCTGCTGCCGTCCAGCGGCGCGTACAGATGGATCCCCTTGGATCCGGAGGTCACGGGATAGGAGTCCAGGCCCATATCGGCGAGGATCTCGCGGCACCATCCCGCCACGAGAGCGCAGTCCGCCAGCCCTGCGCCTTCTCCGGGATCGAGATCCAGGACCATCCGGTCGGGACCTGCGGGTTCGAGGTGCTCGTCGAAGCGCCACTGCGGGGTATGGATCTCGAGGGCTGCGAGCTGGGCGAGCCAGACCAGCACCGCGACCTCGTCCACCAGCGGGTAGGTGGCGGTGGCCTCGCTGTGCCGGATCTCGGCGCGCGGCACCCAGTCCGGTGCGTGATCCTCCAGATCCTTGCGGAAGAACGCCTTGCCGGGCCGCTCGGTGGTGCCGACCCCGTCGACCCACCGTTTTCGCGTCGCGGGACGACGCGCGGCCTGCGGGATCAGCAGCGGCGCGATGCGGTGGAAGTAGTCGATCACCTCGCCCTTGGCGGTGCCCGTGGAGGGGTAGAGGATCTTGTCGAGGTTCGACAGCTTCACCCTCCGTCCGTCCACCTCGACGTGCTGTGCGGGGATGGCCATGGGCCCACTGTGCCCCCGATCGCCGCATTCGTCACGCCCCGGGATCGTTCATCTCCCATAGGTGCACAACCGTCCGACCGCTCGTTCCTGGTCACCGCCGGTTCTCCGTGATGTCATGGGGCATGCGCGCAATCTGGAGCGGTGAGATCACCTTCGGCCTCGTGAACGTGCCGGTGAAGCTCTACGGAGCCACCCGCTCGCACGACATCTCCTTCCATCAGGTCCACGATGAGGATCACGGGCGGATCCGGTATCAGCGCACCTGCGAGGTGTGCGGCCGAGAGATCGACTACGAGCACATCGACAAGGCCTACGACGATGGCGACAAAACGGTGGTGCTCACCGACGAGGAGCTGGACAAGCTGCCGGCGGAGGACAACGACGAGATCGACGTCGTGCAGTTCGTGCCTTCGGATCAGGTGGATCCGATCCTGCTCGGCACCTCGTACTTCCTCGAGCCGGTGGGGCGTTCCGCGAAGGCGTATGTGCTGCTGCGGCGCACGCTGGAGGAGACGGAGCGGACCGCTGTCGTGACCTTCACCCTGCGCACCAAGACCCGCCTCGGGGTGCTGCGGATCCACGGGGACCTGCTCGCGCTGCAGACCCTGCGCTGGCCCAAAGACCTCAAGGAGGTCGACTTCGGCCCCAAGAAGTCGAAGATCAGCAGCAAGGAGCTGGCGATGTCGGCGTCCCTGGTCGAGCAGTTCAGCGATGACTTCGACCCTGAGCAGTTCACCGACGAGTACCAGGCGCAGCTTCGCGAGCTGGTCGACGCCAAGCTCGAGCAGGGAGACTCCGTGGACACCGACGCGACCTTCGGGAAGGACAGCTCGAAAGACGAGGCCGACGCGGCTGGCGGCGGCGGGAAGGTCATCAGCCTGATGGACGCACTGGAACGCAGCGTGCAGAAGCGCCGCGGATCGGGATCATCGCCGGCACAGCAGAAGGACGAGACGGAGAAGAAGGGGTCGGGCCCGACGCGGAAGAAGTCGGACTCGGCGAAGAAGTCCTCGCACTCCACGGCGTCGAGCGCGAAGAGTTCCGGTGCCTCCAAGAAGTCTGGCGGTTCCAAGAAGTCCGGCGGTTCCGGGAAGTCCAGCGCCTCCAAGAGTTCCGGCTCCTCGAAGAAGTCCGGGTCCTCGGCCAAGAGCACAGGCACGAAGACCAAGGCTCCGAAGGCCAAGAAGGCTGCAAAGAAGTCCTCCGGTTCGTCGGCGGAGCGCTCGAAGAAGTCGGCGTAGGCCTCACCTCCCAGGGCACCGTCCGCCTCCGCCCTGCTCTCGCAGGGGCGAGGCGCCGTCGGCACCGAGGATCCTCATGGCGACATCTCCCGCGCTCGACGGGATTCCTGGGCTGCGACCACGGCGATCAGGGCGAGGGCGAAGCCGCCCAGCTGGACGGCCGTGAGCTGCTCGCCGAGCACGAGGAAGCCGAGCACAGCCGCAACGAGTGGGGAGAGCACCGGGAGGAACGCAGCGCTCCCCGCTGGCATCTGACCCAAGCCCCGGAACCACAGCACGTAGGCGAGAAGCCCTCCCACAAGCGCGAGCCAGGCATAGCCCATCGTCGCCTGCGCGTCGAGCGCCGGCGGCGTGCCTTCGACGGCAAGGGCGAGAGGGAGGATGATCAGGCCGCCAGCGGTGAGCTGCCAGCCTGCGAAGGCGATGGGGCCGACGGGTGGCCGCCACCGCTTGGACAGCACCGTGCCCACCGCCATCGAAGCCACGCCACCGATGCCCGCGAGGATGCCGAGCGGATCGAGCGCGGCATCGGGCCCGAGCACCGTGGCTGCGACTCCGAGCACAGCCAGGACTCCCCAGATCAGCCGACGCACCGTCGGCCGCTCCCGGAGCAGGACAGCGGCGAGCACCGCGACCAGCAGCGGCCCGGTGGCGCCGAAGACTCCCGCCACTCCCCCGGGCAGCAGGTAGGCGGCGAGGAACAGCAGCGGGAAGAAGGCGCCGATGTTGAGCGTGCCCAGCAGCAGGGAGCGCCACCACCAGTGGCCGTGCGGGAGGGCGCGGCCGAGCGCGAGGGCGAGCAGGCCTGCCGGCAGAGCGCGCAGAGCCCCGGACCACAGGGGATGATCCGGAGGCAGCAGTTCGGTGGTGACGAGATAGGTGGTCCCCCAGGTGATCGGGGCGATCGCCGTCAGCGCGACAGTCAGCGCGGCGGCCGACCCAGGGCGCGGAGCCGACGGCGTGCCACTCGCGGAAGCATTCCCGCCCCGCGATCTTTCGATGTCTAACTGTTTCATGGTTGAGAATGTATGCCTGCGATAGAGTCCCGTCAAACAGTTAGATGTCGAAGGTTCGCTCACGCTGGCCCCACCGCGAGCGATCCATCCGCGCCAGGAGGGAATGACATGGCAGACCGCGTGAGCGACTTCCTCGCCCAGTGGGCCCGGGAGCGACCGGATCTCGACGCCACCCCGATGGGGGTGATCGGACGCCTTTCGCGGGTCGACGAGATTGCCGGCCGCACGCTGCAGGCGACGTTCCGGGGCGTCGGCCTGCATCGCGGGGAATTCGACACCCTCGCCGCCCTGCGACGGTCCGGGTCCCCGTTCACCCTCACCCCCGGCGAGCTGGCCGCCTCGAGCATGGTCACCGGCGCCGCGATGACCAACCGCCTGCAGCGTCTGGAGGACAAAGGGCTGCTGCAGCGGACGATGGACCCCTCCAACCGGCGCCGCGTGCTGGTGCGCCTCACCGACGCTGGGCGGGAGCTGGTCGACGAGATCGTGGTCCCCCATGTCAACGCCGAGCAGGAACTGTTGGACGCCCGGCTCACGCGCGAGGAGCAGACTCAGCTGGCGAAGCTGCTGGAACGCTTCCTGGAGAACTCGGGCGACGTCTCCACCCACGACACGAGCAAGGACTGACCCGCATGGGCAAGAACCTCAGCCACCAGAATGCGTCGGGTCGGAGAACGACCGGCGAGCCGTCCCAAACACAGGCCCAGACACCGACGACCATCGTCATCACCGGCGCGTCCGACGGGATCGGCGCCGCCGCAGCCCGTCAGCTCGCCGGCACGGGCGTCCGCCTGCTCGTGGTCGGTCGCTCACCGGAGAAGACTGCGGCCGTCGCGCGGGAGATCGACGCCGAACACTTCATCGCCGACTTCGCTCGTCTCGATGACGTGCGCCGCCTCGCGGCGGAGCTCTCAGCGGCGACCGCCGAGCACGGCATCGACGTGCTCGCCAACAATGCCGGCGGAATCTTCGGCGACCGCACCCCGACCGTCGACGGTTTCGAGAAGACGCTCCAGGTCAACCACCTCGCCCCGTTCCTGCTGACCAACCTCCTGCTGCCACGCCTGCTGCCCGGGGGCGCCTCGGTCGTGAACACCTCAAGCATGGCGAACCGGCTGTTCGGGCACCTGGACCTCTCCGACCTCGGCAACGAGCGGAGATACAGCCCGCGCAAGGCCTACGGGGATGCAAAGCTCGCGAACGTGCTGTTCACCCGCAGCCTGCACGCGAAGTTCCACGACCAGGGGCTCTCTTCCGCGGCATTCCACCCCGGGCTGGTGCGCACGAGCTTCTCCGCCGGATCGGCGAGTTCGATGCGCTGGTTCTATCAGTCGCCGCTCGCGCGCTTCGCACCGATGATCAGCCCCGAACAGGGCGGCGCGACCCTGGCCTGGTTCCTCACCGGCGTGCCGGGTTCGACCTGGACCTCCGGGCGCTACTACGACCAGGACCGGCCCACCACGCGCGTGAACCCGCAGGCCGACGACCTCGCTCTCGCCGAGGGGCTGTGGCAGCGCAGCGCCGAGCTGGTCGGGCTGTCCCCGGCCCGCTGAGGCTCGGCGACCGAGTCTGACGATCGCGCACCGCTGAGCGCCCAGCGCTCGGACGGTGTGGAGGCTCCCGGCCGGACGGGGCAGGATGGGCGGTCAGGACCCCACCCCGATCAGCACCAGGAGCCCCCATGACCGCAGTCGTCGTCACCGCGATCTTCTACCCCAAGCCCGGCAAGAAGCAGGAGCTGGCCGAGGCCATGCATCGCGGCATCGCCGCCGTGCACGGAGAGAACGGCTGCGAGCTCTATGCGATCCACGACGCCGAGGACGGCACCATCACGATGATCGAGAAGTGGTCCTCCGTCGAGGCGCTCGACATCCACGGCGACAGCGATGAGGTCAAGATCCTGCGCGCCGATGTGGCGGACCTGGTCGAGAAGCCGGGCCTGGTCACCCGCATGACCCCCATCCCTGCAGGCACGGAGGCGCAGGGACAGCTCTGACCTCTGAACCCGTCGGAGCCTGGTTCTGCCCACAGCAGAGGCTCCGGCGGGGTCGTCGCAGGCGGCGTACCGTCATCCCATGACCACGCTGGAGCCTCTGCTGCGAGAGCTGATCGGCGGCGCCCTGCGCCGTCGCCGACGGGAGCACGGACGCACCCTCACCGATGTCGCCGGGCAGGCCGGGGTGAGCATGCAGCACCTCTCGGACGTCGAGCGTGGGCGCAAGGACGCCTCGAGCGAGATCCTCGCGGCGATCTGCGGAGCGCTCGGCGTGACGGCCGCCCAGCTGATGTCCGAAGCGGCTCAGTCCGCAGCGCAGTCCTCAGCTCAGTCCGCAGCGCGGTCCTCAGCGCAGTCCTCGGCTCTGCCCGCAGCCACGCCCGCAGCCCGGTCGTCGGCCCAGCCCTACGCCCGGCCCGTCCTGCTCGACCTCGCCCGTGCTCCGCGCTCGGCGCCGCCTGAGCTCGAGATCGAGATCGAGCCTGGGCTCGAGCTCGGGGCGAGGTCCGTCGTCAACGGACGGCACCGACCCTCCCTCCGCCCGCTCCGCCCGCGCGACGTCATGCTGTCGGCCGCCTGAGCAGGATCTCGTCGGCGAGCCCGTATTCCACGATCGCCGC
Organism: Brachybacterium sp. AOP24-D1-21; assembly: GCF_052378665.1. Classification (NCBI taxonomy): domain Bacteria; kingdom Bacillati; phylum Actinomycetota; class Actinomycetes; order Micrococcales; family Dermabacteraceae; genus Brachybacterium; species Brachybacterium sp. AOP24-D1-21. Next base: position 2,570,683 of record NZ_JBQSXX010000001.1, on the reverse strand, counting down.
GGCATCCAGCACCCGCTCGCGTTCGAGGTCCTGCCTCACCTGCGAGGCGTCGCGGCCGGTCGCCTCTGCGAGCAGCTGTTCCAGCTGGCGGCGCACCCGTTCGACCTCCTCGACGGCAAGGATCAGGTCCGGGATCGCTCCGCGTCCGCTGGCCTCGAGCGGTCGCAGCACCGCGCGCGAGTGCGGCAGCACGGCCCGCATCCCGGGAGTTCCCGCGGCCAGCAGCAGCACCGGCGCGGCGACGACCTGGCCCACGCAGGTCACCGCGATCGGGCTGCGCACATAGGCGAGCGCGTCGTGGATGGCGAGCACTGCCTGCACGTCCCCGCCGGCGGAGTTCAGGTAGATCTGGATGGGGGTGTCCCGCGACTCGTTCTCCAGGTGCAGCACCTGGGCGATGATCGTGTTCGCCACCCCGTCGTCCACCTCGGTGCCGAGGTAGACGATGCGGTCGCTGAGCAGGCGGGAGAAGATGTCGGCCGTCCGCTCGCCGCCGCCTGCGGTGCGCTCGATGACGCTGGGGATGGTGTAGCTGCTCATCGTCCGAGTCCTGTCGTCGTGGTGGCGGACCGCATCGGGAGGATCTCGCGGAGGTCGGCGACCACCTGGTCGCAGAATCCGTAGGCGACCGCGTCGGCTGCGGACCAGAAGCGGTCGCGCTCCGAGTCGCGGGCGATCGTCTCTCGCGGCTGCCCGGTGCGCTCTGCGGTGATGTCGATGAGCAGATCGCGGTTCGCGCGCAGGTCCTCGGCCTGGATCTCGATGTCGGCTGCAGAGCCGCCGAAGCCCGCGGATCCCTGATGCATGAGCACCCGCCCGTGCGGGAGGATGCTCCGCTTGCCGGTGGTGCCGTGCGTGAGCAGGTACTGGCCGGCGCTGTAGGCCATGCCCAGAGCGACGGTGCGCACATCGCAGGGCACCAGGTCCATGAGGTCCCCGATCGCGAGCATGGCGGGCACCAGCCCGCCAGGAGAGTTGATCAGCAGCGTGATGTCGCTGTCGGGGTCCTCGGCGGCCAGGAGCAGCAGTCCGGCGCTGAGCTGGGCGCCGTTGTCCTGATCGAGCTCCCGATCCAGCAGCAGGACGCGCTGGTGGAGCAGGCCGAGATCGATGCGGTCGGTGAGGGCGGCGGTGGTCGTGGCTGGAGGTGAGGTGGTGTTCATGTTGCGAGTCTTCGCCGGGCCGGTGGCGCGGCGCCAGCATCTCCGCTCTGGGTTGATCAGTCCTGCGCTGATCAGTTCAGGGCTGATCAGCTGTGCGCTGATTAGCTGTGCGCTGATCGGCCCAGCGTTGAGGGGCCCAGCGTTGATAGGGCAGCGTTGATCAGCCCTGGGCGGAGGCCGGCCCGGCGCGGGTCCCCCGCCGTGTGAACGCAGATCACGGCAGGCTCGCCAGGACCCCGCGACGAGGAGGAGACTCGCGCCACCGCCCTGACCGAGGAGAGCCCGATGACGCAGCACACCCCGACCGCCGCCGCCGAGCGGGCCGATGCCGAGCGGGCCGACGTCCCCGCCTCCTGGACCAACTTCCGGCGCCGCCGGGACGAATCCCTGGCCGCACGCCACGGCATCCTCTCCCAGGTCGCGCTGCACTGGATCGACCCGTCGGCCGGGCCGCAGCATCTAGGCGAGGTCCCCGGCAGCTGGGAGATCATCGAGGATCGACCGGTCGTGCGCTTCGGAGGCACGGAGCTCACGCTGCTCGCCGACTCCTCGGAGATCGGCGTCCGCGCCGATGACGGGGTCGTCGTCACGACCGTGACCTCCGCGGGTGACGTCCGCCTGGCGAGCTTCGGCGAGGACGTGCAGATCGATGTGATCCGTCGGGGCGGGCGGATCGGCCTGCGCCTGCTCGACCCGGCGGCGCCACGACTGGCCGCCTTCGACGGGGTGCCGACCTTTCCCTACGACCCCGCCTCTGTGCATACCGGGACCTTCCGGCCCCAGCCCGCCACGGTGCGAGTCGGCTCGGCGCTGCCGTGGCTCGAGCAGGAGCTGCCCTCCCCCGGGGTCGTGACCCTCGAGATCGCCGGCACCGAGGTGGATCTCGTGCTCACCGGCGAATCCAGCATCCTGTTCACCGACGAGACCTCCGGCTCCGAGAGCGCCCACTGGCGTCAGGTCAGCGCACAGCTGGACGGCGACCGGGTGCACGTGGATCTCAACTTCTCCCTGAACTTCCCGTCCGCCTTCAGCGCCTGGGGCACCTGTCCGCGCCCGCCGGCGGGCAACCACCTGCCGCTGGCCGTGCGCGCCGGGGAGGCCCGGGTCGAGCCCACGGAGCGCTGAGCGGCTGCCGAGCCTCTAGGATCGCGGGATGCCAGACCGTCCCGATCCCGAGACCGGCGAGACCCCCGAAGTCTCCGACGGCCCTGCCCGCACGCGCGGCGGGGTGCCCTGGGGCTCCGTGCTGCGCAACGTCACCCTCGTGCTCGCCGTGCTGGTGATGGTGTGGCTCGCGCTGAACGTGCGCCTGCCGTCCGTGGACGAGCTGCGCGCGGACATCGCCGAGCTCGGTGCCTGGGGTCCGCTCGCCTTCATCGCGCTCTACGCGGCGGTGGCCCTGACACCGATCCCGGTGACGATCATGGCGGTGGCCGGCGGGATGCTCTTCGGGGTGCCCGGTGGCACCGTGCTGTCGATGATCGGGGTGACGCTCGGCTGCTGGGGCGGCTACTGGGTGGCGCGGGGCCTGGGCCGGGACACGGTGATGCGCGCTCTCGGATCGCACGCGGAGCTGGTCGAGGACCGCCTCGAGAACGGCGGGTTCTATGCGGTGTGCACGCTGCGACTGATGCCCGGCATCCCCTACTGGCCGGTGAACTACGGCAGCGGCGCTTTGGGCATCAGCAGCCGCGACTTCCTCATCGCCACTGCGCTCTCGGCGCTGCCGGGTCAGATCTCCCTCATCGCCGTCGGAGCGTTCCTGGTCGAGCCGGGCATCGCCTCCGGTGCGGTGGTGGCGATCTCCTGGACCATCGTGATCGCACTGACGCTGCTGTCCTATCGCCGGTGGAGGGCCACCCGCAGCACGGAGCATCCCGAGGACGCCATCCCCTCTGCTACCACTGACAACGCCTGATTCCGGTCTAGACTGCTCCCACGCCGCCGGAGCACCCCTCAGCACGATGTCCGGGGTAGGCCCCGATCGGTCGCAGCGCGCCAGCCGGCGCGCGTCGCAGGCGGACTCCTACCAGGTGCGCACCGTGGGCCAGCAGCCCACCAGCACCACGGTCGACGGATTCCGTGCGATCAACTCGGCACAGGACCCGGACACCCTGACCGAGGAGATCGCCTCCGCGGACCTGGTGACCACCGCCGTCGGTGCCCATATCCTGCGGTTCGTGGCGCCGAACATCGCCGCCGGGATCGCTGCCCGCCCCGCCGGGGCACCGCCGCTGGCGGTGCTGGCCTGCGAGAACGCGATCAATGCCACGGATCTGCTCGAGCAGGAGATCCGCAACGCCTATCAGGGCGACGATCTCGAGGAGAAGGCACTGTTCGCGAACACCGCAGTGGACAGGATCGTGCCCGTCCAGGCGGAAGGCGCAGGTCTGGACGTCACCGTCGAGGACTTCTACGAGTGGGCGGTCGAGCGCGGCCCCTTCAACGGTCACGAGCTCGAGGTCCCGGGGATCACCTGGGTCGATGACCTGGGGCCGTACATCGAACGGAAGCTGTTCACGGTCAACACCGGCCATGCCACCACCGCCTGGCACGGCTGGGCGGCAGGGCACGCGACGATCGCGGAAGCGATCTCGGATCCTGCCGTCGCGGTCGAGGTCGAATCGGTGCTCGCCGAGACCTCCTCGCTGCTGGTGGCCGTGCACGGCTTCTCCGAGGAGGAGATGGCCTCCTACCGGAACAAGGTGCTAGGCCGTTTCGCGAACACCTCGCTGCCGGACCCCGTCGAGCGCGTGGGCAGGGCGCCGCTGCGCAAGCTCTCCCGCGAGGACCGGATCGTCGGCCCGGCGGCCGCCCTCGCCGAGCGGGGGATGCAGCATGACGGCCTGCTGGCCGCCTTCGGCGCGGCACTCGCCTTCACCCCGGAAGGGGACGAGGAGGTGGACCGCCTGCAGGAGATCCTGCGAGGAGGCGATGCAGACGCCGCCGCCGCGGAGATCACCGGCCTCGAGCCCACCCATCCGCTGTTCCCCGAGGTGCGTGCACTGATCGCTGCACGCACCACGCGCTGAGCACCCGTCCGGTCCACCCCGCCCTGCCCATCTGGGCACGGTATATTCCCCACACACACGTGACCCCACGAAAGGCACACACCATGGCAGAGCGCACCGTCAAGATCGCCAGCTCCTCCGGGCTCCACGCCCGTCCGGCCGGCATCTTCGCCCAGGCCGCAGCGGAGCAGCCCGCAAGCGTGACCATCGAGAAGGCCGGCGGCAGCGCCGTGCAGGCATCGAGCATGCTGATGCTTATGACCCTCGGGGCCGGCAACGGCGACGAGGTGACCCTGCGGGCCGAGGGCGACGGCGCCGAGGAGTCCGTGAACGCACTCGCCGCACTCCTGGAGAAGGACCTCGACGCCGAGGCGTGAGCAGGCCGCGCACAGCGACGAAGGGCGCCCCACCGATCCTGGTGGGGCGCCCTTCGTCCTGCAGAGAGCAGATCAGCGCGTCACAGGCCGAGCTCGCCGAGGATCGGCAGGCCGGCGCGGACGGCGCTGATCGCGTCCTCCGCGGTGCGGGCGGAGACTGCCTTCGCCGCGAGCTCCTGTGCCTGCGCAAGGGTCACCGTGGAGAGCACCTTCGCGACCACGGGCAACGAGCGCGGAGTCATCGACAGGCTGTTCACGCCGAGGCCCACCAGCACCACCGCGAGGCCCGGGTCACCGGCGGCCTCGCCGCACACGCCGACGGGCTTGTTCGCGCTCTCACCGAAGGCCTCTGGATCCCCGCCCGCAGCGCGGGCCCCATCGCAGGTGGCCTTGACCAGTGCCAGCACCGAGGGCTGCCACGGAGTGTTCAGATGCGCGAGGGAGCCGAGCTGACGATCGGCGGCCATCGTGTACTGGGTGAGGTCATTGGTGCCGATCGAGGCGAAGTCGCACGCTGCGAGGTGACGGTCCGCGGTGATCGCGGCGGCAGGGGTCTCGACCATGATCCCGGCCGGCTCCAGCCCCCGCTCGCGGCACATCGCGACGAAGTCCTCGGTCTCATCGACGGTCGCGATCATCGGCGCCATCACCCAGGGCTTCGCCTCGGACTGCTTCGCGGCGGCGGCGATCGCGTCGAGCTGATTGGTCAGCACCGAGCGCTTCTCCCAGGAGGTGCGATAGGCGCGCACGCCGAGCGCGGGGTTCGGCTCGTCGGCGTCGGTGAGGAAGGGCAGCGGCTTGTCGGCGCCGGCGTCGATCGTGCGCACCACGATCTTCTTGCCGGGCAGGTGCGCGAAGGTCTCGACGTAGGCCGTGGTCTGCTCCTCGACGGAGGGCTCGTCCTCACGGTCCAGGAACAGGAACTCGGTGCGGAACAGGCCCACTCCGTCCGCGTTCGCGGCGGCGGCCGTCTCGGCGTCCTTGGCGCCGCCGATGTTGGCCAGCAGCTGCACCCGGGTGCCGTCGGAGAGCACCCCGCCCCCGCCTTCATAGGTGAGCGGGTTCTTCTGCAGCTCGGTCCACGCGGCAGCGAAACGGTGATGCTCCTCGGTGACCTCATCGGTGATGGTGCCGAGTCCGGCGTCGACGAACACCTCGGTCCCGTCGGCGAACTCGTGGATGCTCTTGGCCGCGACGATCGCCGGCAGTCCCAGCTGCCGGGCGAGGATCGCGGTGTGGGACTGCGGACCGCCGTCGGAGGTGATCAGAGCGATCACTCGGGCAGGATCGAGGGTCGCGGTGTCCGCCGGGGCGAGGTCGATGGCGGTGAGCACGAAGGGCTCCTCGCCCTCAGGGATGCCCGGGGCCTGCTCGCCGCGCAGCTCGGCGACGATGCGGGCACGCACGTCACGCACGTCGGTGGCACGCTCGGCCATATAGCCGCCGAGCCCCTCGAGCATTCCGGCGACCTGGTCGCCGGCCTCCCAGACGGCCCGCTCCGGGGTCTTGCCAGCGGTGAGGACGAAGCCCTGCGCGGTCTGGGTCAGCGAGGGATCCGCCGCCATCTGGGCGGTGGCCTCGAGGATCTTCTTCCCCTCCCCCGAGGCACGCCCTGCGAGCCGGATCAGGGTGGCCTGCACGGCAGCGGCCGCCGCGGGAATCCGTTCTGCCTCGACAGCGCGGTCCGCTCCCTCCGCGAGGGTGTCCCCGGTGGCTGGCTCGGCGACCGGCGGCGCCATCGAGCGGATGGTGCCGATCACCCGGCCAGGACTGACTGCGACACCGGTGTACTGAGCCATCATTGCCATCTCCTCTGAGGAGGCCGAAGGGGATTCTTGGCTGTCATCGTACGCGGAGCACGACGTCGTCCGCGCCCCTACGATGGCGCGATGAACGCCATGGCCTGGGAGCATCTGCACGAACCCGATCTGCGCGGGCGCACCGTCGTGATGACGGGAGCGAGCGACGGCCTGGGGCGGGAGGCGGCGCTCCAGCTCGCCCGCTGGGGCGCGGACCTGGTCCTCGCGGTGCGCAGCCGGTCCAAAGGTGAGGTGGTCCAGTCCCGGATCGTGCGCGAGACCGGCCGGGAGGAGGCAGTCCGCCTGGTCCAGCTCGACCTGGCGGAGCTCTCCTCTGTCCGCTCCGCGGCCGCTCAGATCGCGGAGCTCACGGACGCCCGCGGGATCGATCTGCTGATCCATGTCGCGGGACTGGTGACCCGCCGCCGGGGGCTCACCGCGGACGGCTTCGAGCTGATGACCGGAGTGAACGCCCTGGCGCCGCTGCTGCTGACGGATCTGCTGCTGCCGCTGGTGCGGGGGCGGGTCGTGGTGACGGCCTCGCAGGCGCACGCCTTCGGTGAGATCGACCTGTCCGATCCCTACTTCTCCCGCAGCGGCTGGTCCCTGCGCGCCGCCTATGGACGCTCGAAGCTCGTGACGATGCTGTGGGGGCGCGAGCTCTCCGAGCGGCTGCAGGAACGGGGCGGGCCGGTGGACCTGCAGCTCGTGCACCCTGGCTGGGTGCTCACGAACCTGCAGAACGCGACCGGCTCCGCCCGTCTGGATCGGCTGGTCACCGAGGTGACCAGGCCATTCGCCATGCCGCCGACGGGAGGCGCCGCCGCGGTGCTGTTCGCCGCGACCCAGCCGCTCCCGCCCGGCTCCTACCTCGGTCCCGACGGACCCAGGGCGCTGCGGGGGCGGCCGACGCTCCTGCGCCGCTCCGGCCCGGCGCTGGACCGCGACCTGGCGCGTGAGGTCACGGCCTGGGCACGGTCAGAGGTGGCGGCGGTCTGAGGACATCAGTTCGCGGAGTCCGGGGACTGCGGCGAATCCGCCGAGACCGGGCTCGGGGCCGACTGCGCCGAGACCGGCGACTGAGCGGACACAGGAGACTGTGCCGACGGGGCCGACGGGGCCGACGGGGCGGACTGGGCGGACACAGCTGACTGCGCTGACACCGCCGACACCGGCGACCGAGCGGACTGCGCGGACACCGCAGACTGCGCCGACACCGCCGACACCGCCGTCGGGGCTGACTGCGCCGAGAGCGCCGAGACCGCAGTCTGCGCGGAGACGGGGCTGTTGGCCGTCAGCATCAGCTCGACGGGCGGCACCGCGCTCGCCAGGTCCTCGCTCACTGCGCCCTCGCTCACCAGGTCCTCACTCGCCGGACTCGGCACCGAGAGGGTGGAGGCGTCCTCGGCAGGACGCTCGGCAGCCTGCACGGTGCTCTGCTCGACGGTGGTGTCGTCCACACCCTCGACGGGCCCGCCCGCGGTCATCGCGTAGGCCACTCCCGGGATGAGCACTGCTGCCGTGGTCCCGGCCGCCACTGTCCAGATCGTCTTCGCCCGCATCGTCATCTCTCCTCCGTCGGCCCGTGCTCCGGGCTGCTTCCGTTTCTGTGATGCCCTCAGGAAACACCGCCCGGATGAGACCAGCCCAAGATCCGGATGAGGCCGTTCTCATCGATGTGACCGCCTGTGACGCAGGGGTCGACGCCGGTGCCCGCCCCGCGCAAGACTCCTCGCAGACCACGACGATCGAGGAGCACGCCATGAGCACCACCGACCAGATCACCGACCACGGCACCGCGCCCTCCTCCTGGTCGGACTTCCGAAGCCGGCGCCACCGCTCCCTCGCCGACCCTCACGGGATCCTCGCCCAGGTGGGTCTGCACTGGGTGGATCCCGAGCAGGCGGCCCGGTCCTTCGACGACGTGCCCGGCAGCTGGGAGATCGCGGGCAATCAGCTCACGGTGACCTGGCAGGGCGAGGAGCTCGAGCTCCTCGCGTCGTCACCGGAGGTGGAGGAGACCCGCGAGGGCGAGCTGCACCGCGCGACGATCACGACTCCCGGAGATGTGCGCGTGGCGCGGTACGGCGCGGACGTGCAGATCGACGTGATCCGTCGCGGCGGCCGCACGGGGCTGCGCCTCCTGGACCCGGCTGCGCCCCGACGCACCACGTTCTCCGAGGTCCCCACCTATCCCTACGACCCGGGGCTCGTGCTCACCGGCACCTGGACCGCTCGGCCCACCGAGGTGACCGTCGGTTCCGCGCTGCCCTGGCTCGAGCAGCGTCTCCCCTCCCCTGGCGTCGCCTCGCTCGAGATCGGGGGCAAGCGCGTGCAGCTGGTGCTCACCGGCGACGCGAACGTCCTGTTCACCGACGAGACCTCGGGAACCACCAGCGCCGACTGGCGGGTGGTGACCGCGGAGCTCGACGGGGACACGATCACGGTGGACTTCAACCGGGCCGTGAACTTCCCGGCGGCCTTCAGCGCCTGGGCCACCTGCCCGCGCCCGCCCGCCGCGAACCACCTCGCGGCCGCGATCCGGGCCGGGGAGAAGCGGGTGACGCGCACGGAGCGGTGACGCGGAGGGTGCGGGATTCGAACCCGCGGTACAGGGTCACTGCACATTGGTTTTCAAGACCAACTCATTCGGCCGCTCTGACAACCCTCCTCATGCCCGGAGGCACCCGCGAGAGTCTACCGCCGCAGCGCCTTGTCCACCTCCACCACCGCGAACACCACCACTCCGGCGGCGATCGGGACCAGCCAGCCCGTCCAGCCCACCGCACCGGAGGCGAAGGCGGTCTGCATGAACGGGACATAGACGAAGGCCAGCTGCAGCAGAAGCATGATCGCGATGCAGGCCCAGGAGATCGGGTTCGTCGTGAGCAGCTCTTTGCGCAGGCTCGTGGTGCGAGTGAAGCGCGAGGCCAGCAGATAGAAGATCTGGCCCACCACCAGGGTGTTGACCGCGATCGTGCGGGAGACCTCGAGCGGAACGCCCTGGGCCTGGCCCAGCAGGAACACCCCGATGGTGATCCCGCCCAGCAGCAGCGAGACGTAGACGATCCGGATCATGCCAGCGAGCGGGATGATCGACCCGCCGGGCTTGCGGGGCGGGCGGCGCATGATGTCGGGCTCCCCCGGCTCGAAGGCGAGCGCGAGCGCGAGGGTGACGGCGGTGATGGTGTTCACCCACAGCACCTGCACCGGGGTCAGCGGGAGCGTCATCCCCATCAGCACGGCGACCAGGATGACCAAGCCCTGCGCGCCATTGGTGGGCAGGATGAACGCGATCGCCTTGCGGAGGTTGTCGTAGATGGTGCGGCCCATCTCGACGGAGTCCGCGATGGTCGCGAAGTTGTCGTCCGCGAGCACCACATCGGCCGCCTCCTTGGTGGCCTCAGTGCCCTTGATACCCATGGCCACCCCCACGTCGGCCTTCTTCAGCGAGGGGGCATCGTTGACGCCGTCTCCGGTCATCGCGACCACGTCACCGCCGTCCTGCAGCGCCGTGACCAGCCGCAGCTTGTGCTCAGGACTGGTGCGGGCGAAGATCAAGCGGGTGTGTGCGAGCTCGGCGAACTCCTCGTCGTCCGCGGCGTCCAGCTCCGCGCCGGTGACGGCGCCGTGCTCGTCCTCGATGCCCATCTCGCGACCGATCGCGGTGGCGGTGCCGGCGTGGTCACCGGTGATCATCATGACCCGGATGCCGGCACCCTGGACGAGCCGGATGGCCTCGATGGCCTCCTGGCGGGGTGGGTCGATGATCCCGTACAGACCCAGGAACGTGAAGCCGCCGGAATCGACGTCCGACGGGGCGAGCGAGTCGGTGGCGTCTCCGGCCCGGCGCACCGCCGCGGCGAGCACCCGCAGGCCCTGGCCGCTCAGCTCGTCGATCACCCGGTCCCAGTGCTCGCGATCCAGCGCTTCGCGCTCGTCCAGGCCCATCCCCTGGAACTCGGAGCGGTCCAGCAGCCGGTCGGGGGCTCCCTTGAGGTTCACCACCCGGCCGACGCCCTCGATCTCGTCGAGGGTCGCCATGTACTTGTATGCGGAGTCGAAGGGCACCACGGCCAGGCGGTGCTCGTCGTCGCCCTCAATGCCGGCCTTCATCGCGAAAGTCCTCAGTCCGCCATCCGTCGGCTCGCCGGAGAGCACCCACCGGTCGTCCTTCCGCGAGACGGTGGAGTCGTTGGTGCGTGCGGCGACCTCGGCGAGCATCCGCAGGTCCCCGCGGTCCTCGGCGTCGATGACCTGCCCGTCCAGCTCGATGTCCCCCTCGGGCGCATACCCGGTGCCGCGCACGTCATAGGTGCCGGCGGGGGTGACCACGGTGCGCACCGTCATCTCGTTCCTGGTGAGCGTGCCGGTCTTGTCCGAGGCGATGACGGTGACGGAGCCCAGGGTCTCCACCGAGTTCATACGCCGGGTGATGGAGTTGCGGCCGGCCATCTTCTGCACGCCGAGCGCGAGGGTGATGGTGAGGACCGCAGGCAGCCCCTCAGGGATCGCGGCAACCGCGAAGCCGATGGCCGCCATCACGAGTTCGCCGAGCCCGTACTCGTACAGCGCCCAGCCGGCCACGAACATCAACGCGGCGGCGATGACCACGACGATCGAGAGCTTGGTGGAGAAGGAGGACATCTGCCGCGTCAGCGGGGTTTCCATCGATTCCACCTCGTCGAGCATTGAGGTGATGTGCCCGATCTCGGTATGGCGTCCGGTGCCGACCACCACGCCGCGGCCCGAGCCGGAGGCGATGGTGGTGCCGGAGAAGGCGATCGCGCTACGATCGCCGAGCGCGGCGTCGACCTCGACAGAGCGCGGCGACTTCTCCACTGCGAGGGACTCGCCGGTCAGGGCGGACTCCTCGGCGGTGAGGTTGGTGGCCTCGAGGATGCGGACGTCGGCCGGGACCTTGTCCCCGCCGCCGAGCCGCACCACATCCCCAGGGACCAGGTTCTCCGCCGGGATCGTCGACCAGGAGCCGTCGCGCCGCACCTGCGCGTCCAGGGAGAGCATGGAGCGGATGCCCTCGAGGGCGTCGGCGGCCTTGCCCTCCTGGACGTACCCGATCACGGCGTTGATCAGCACGACCGCGAGGATCACGACGGTGTCGACGACATGCCCCATGAGCGTGGTCAGCACGCCGGCGCCGAGCAGGACGTAGATCATCGGGTCCTTGAACTGGCGCAGGAACCGTCGCAGAGCCGATTCCTGCTGACCGCTCGGCAGGGCGTTGGGGCCGTGGTGCTCGAGACGCCGGGAGGCCACGTCCGCCGGGAGCCCGTCGGCCGCGGTCCCGAGCTGCTCGAGGACCTGATCGACCGGAACCGCGTGCGGCGTGGGAATCAGGGGCTGCTCGCCGGCCGACGAGGAGGTGGGTGGCTGGGGGGACGTGGTCACGGTGCTCATCGTCCCTCCATCATCACCCCGTGAGCTGAGGGATCACGAGGACTTCCGTCACCGGAGCCTGGGTGCCGACCGGGCGACGCCCGAGAAGCGGCGGCCTACCGCGTCGAGCTCGCGAGCCAGCGCCGATGCGCTGAGATGGCGGCCTGGGCGGGACAGCGCAGCTGGGCCAAGGAGTCGATGAAGCGGAAGGGGTTCTCCCCGCGGTACAGAGCCATCCGATCCGTGGTCGCGAGCGCCGTGATCCGGCGGCCCGCTGGATGCCTGAGCACCACGACGACGGCTCCTGTGGTCCAGTACGTTCTGCTCTGCTCGATCACGGCAACCTGCTCCCACGGGATCCGGTGGGTGCGTAGGTAGTGGACCAGGGTGAGTCCGTCGTCGTCGACGATGAACTGGAGCCGGGTGCCGATCACCACTATCGCGATGACGAGGAGCAGGACCACCACACACATCACCGCACCGAGCACACCGATGACGGAGTCCAGGGTGAGCAGCATCGCACCCATTCCGAGCAGGACCAAGCCGGCGAATCCCGCGACACAGCCCAGAGCCCCGCGGACCCAACCAGTCTTCAGCGCCCGATACCTGATCTCCGCCACCACTGCCGTCACGCCACCTGGGTGCGACGCACCAGCAGCAGCCACACTCCCGCCGAGGCCGCCCCGATCAGGGCGATCACCACCATCCATGGGCCCCAGCCCATGGTCATGACCTCCAGCAGGTTCTGCCCGAAGCCATCCAGCAGAAGCACACCCGCGAGGATCCCCACGCCGATCAGCGCAAGGATCGCTCCGGCCACCCAGAGGAAGGCCTGACCGAACCGCAGGAAGGCGGCGGTGATGGCGGCACCGAGGAACAGCGTGCCCAGGATCAGCAGGAAGGTCTGCATCAGGGTCTGCCACGGTGCGCCGGTGCCGGTGTAGAAGACGTCGAAGAAGCGGATGCTCAGGCCGAAGCCGTCGGTGGCCTGTTCGATGGTCTTCCCGATGGTGACCAGGACGGAGTAGACCACGGCGTTTCCCAGGAACACCGCGCTCAGACCGGTGGCGAACTCCCGGCGGGTCAGTCCGAGGCCGAGCGCGAGGGGGAAGTACTGACCCATGGAGGTGAAGCCGTAGCCGATCAGCGGCCCCAGCAGGGCGAAGATCGCCCCGTTCCATTGCATGCCGTAGTACATCCCAGCCTGGGCCTCAGGCCCCTGCGACCCGACGATCAGGCCCACCGCCAGGATGACCACGAAGGCGAAGGTGACGGCGACCAGGGGCCATCCGAAGGCCTGCATCCGATTGACCAGGTGCATGTCGATGACGTTGCGCGAGCGCATCAGGGTTCTCCTCTCAGGTCACCGGGCAGCAGCCGCGGCGGTGGTGCGGTGGACGATGTAGTTCTGCAGCGAGACGGGGGCGACCTGGAGTCCGGCTGCCCGGGCGCGGTCCGCACTGCCCGGCTCGGCATGCACGGTGGCGGTCGCGAGCGCACCGATCTCCTGGACGCGGAGCACATCGGCCCCGGCGATGAAGGCCGTGACCTCGTCCAGCCGGCCGGAGACCTCGATCGCCGCGCTCTGCAGCTCTTCGGCCTCGGCGGAGATCGCGACCCGCCCCTCGTCCAGCAGCACCACGTGCTCGAGCAGGTTGGAGACCTCGTCGATGTGGTGGGTGGAGAGGATCACGGTGCGGGGGTGTTCGGAGAAGTCGGCCAGCAGCCGGTCGAAGAACAGGCGGCGGGCCACCGCATCGAGGCCCAGGTAGGGCTCGTCGAAGAAGGTCAGCGGGGCTCGGGAGGCCAGGCCGATGATGATGCCGACGGCCGAGAGCTGCCCGCGCGAGAGCTTCTTGATGGCCCGCTTCTCCGGCAGCCGGAAGTCGGCGACCAGCTCCCGGGCGAGCCCCTGGTCCCACGCGGGATAGAGCCCTTCGGCGATGCGCAGGATGTCCGATGGCCGGAATCCGTCGGGGTACTTCTGGCTCTCCTGGATGAAGCAGGTCTTAGAGAGCACCTCGGCGTTCTCGACCGGGCTCTGGCCCAGCATCCGCATCTCACCGGAGGTGGCGAAGATCTGTCCGGTCAGCAGCTTCATGAGCGTGGTCTTGCCGGCGCCGTTGCGGCCCAGCAGTCCGTGCACCCGGCCTGCGGCGAAGTCGAGGGAGACGTCGTCGATCGCGGCGACGTCACGGAAGTGCTTGGTGAGGTTGCGGGTCTCGATAGCACTCATTGCAGTGCCTCCATCATCTCGGTGATCTCTCGGTGGTCGATGCCCAGGTGCGCGGCTTCGCGCAGCAGTGGGGCGAGGTAGTCGCGGGCGAAGTCGTCGCGCCTGCGCTGTCTCAGCAGCGCGGTCGCGCCGACGGCGACGAACATTCCCACTCCTCGGCGTTTGACCAGGACGCCGGCGTCGGCCAGGAGGTTCAGCCCCTTGCCGGCGGTGGCGGGGTTGATGCGGAGGAACGCGGCCAGCTCATTGGTGGAGGGCACCGGGCCGTCCTCCGGATGGGTCCCGTTGAGGATCCCGTCCTCGATCTGCTCCGCCACCGCGATGTAGAGCGGCTTCGTCTCATCCAGCACAGAAGCCTCCCAGTCGTGAGGACCGCCAGCCATCTCGGCCCGTTGGTTCATTACTCCACTAATGAACCACAAAACCGAAGAGCCGTCAAGAGGTCGACAGGCTCCCCGCCGGGCAGCTTTCCCGATACCGGCCCATGGGGGCACCGGTCAGGGAAGCGCGCATAGGCTGGAGCCATCCGCCCCCGAGCGAGAGGAGCGCCCCATGCGCGCCATAGTGATCGAATCCGAGGGCGCAGCCCCGCGCCTGCTGGAGCACGCCGACGAGTCCCTGCTCAGCGGGGACGTCGAGCTGGACGTGCTGGCCTCCAGCGTCAACTTCAAGGACGGCATGGCCCTGGCCGGTAAGGGCATCGCCCGTGCCCATCCCCTGATCCCGGGCATCGACCTGGTGGGACGGGTGACTGGCTCGGCTGGCTCGGCCGACGAACGCTTCTCCGCCGGAGACCTGGTGATCCTCAACGGGGACGGCATCGGCGAATCCCTCCATGGCGGCTTCGCCACCCGAGCCCGGGTGCGCCCCGACGCGCTCGTTCGCCTTCCCGCCAGCCTCTCCCCCGAGCGGGCCGCCGCGATCGGCACCGCGGGGTTCACCGCGATGCTCGCAGTGCTGCGACTGGAGGATTCCGGCCTGACCCCGGACGCCGGGTACATCCTGGTCACCGGGGCCTCCGGCGGCGCGGGCTCGATCGCGGTCGCGCTGCTGGCAGGCCGCGGCTTCCGGGTGCTCGCCTCGACCGGCCGGGTCGAGGAGAACGGCGAGTACCTGCGGGATCTCGGCGCGGCCGATGTGCTGGACCGTCGGGAGCTCTCCGAGGAGCCGGGCCGGCCGCTGCAGTCCCAGCGCTTCGCGGGGGCGATCGACGGGGTGGGCAGCACCACGCTCGCCAACATCCTCGCCCAGACCGCCTGGGGCGGCACAGTCGCCGCCTACGGCCTCGCCCAGGGTCCGGATCTGCCGACGACGGTGCTGCCGTTCATCCTGCGTGGGGTGGCCCTCGCAGGGGTCAACTCCGTGGAGTGCCCGCTCCCGCTGCGGCAGCGCGCATGGGACGCCCTGGCCGACGAACTCGATCTCGATCTCCTGGACGGGATGACCACCAGCATCGGCCTGTCCGAGACCATCCCCTATGCCGACAAGATCCTGGCCGGGCAGGTCCGCGGCCGCACGATCGTGGAAGTGACCCAGTGACCATGCGTGCAATGACCATCACCGAAGACCATCGCCTCGAGCTCGCCGAGCTTCCCGAGCCCGTCCCCGCACCTGGCGAGGTGCTGGTCGATGTCGTCGCTGCGGGGGTCAACCGCGCCGATCTCGCCCAGACCGCCGGGAAGTACCCGCCGCCGCCCGGCGCCTCGGAGCTGCCGGGTCTGGAGGTCTCCGGGTACCGACGAGACACCGGCGAGAAGGTCGTGGCACTGCTCGCGGGCGGCGGCTACGCGGAGGTCGTCGCGGTGCCGAAGGAGCTGCTGCTGCCGATCCCCGCCGGGTTCACCCTGGTCGATGCGGCCGGCGTGATCGAGGCGGCCGCGACCGTGGTCTCCAACCTCGTGCTCGAAGCCGGCCTGCACGAGGGCGAGACGATCCTGATCCAGGGCGGCACCGGCGGCATCGGCAGCGTCGCCATCCAGCTCGCCCGGCATCTGGGAGCACGGGTGCTCACCACCGTCGGCTCCGATGCCGCGATCGCGACGGTGCGCGAGCTCGGTGCCGACATGGCCTGGAACCGCCACACCACCGATCTGCTCGAGGCAGTCCGGGAGACCGGCGGGGTCGATGTCGTCCTCGACGTGGTGGGAGGGTCGGCGCTGGCCGATCACGTGGGGATGCTGCGCGAGAGCGGCAGAGTGGTCATCATCGGAACCCTCGGCGGGGCGAGCGGAGACCTGCCGATCGGGAAGCTGATGGGCAAGCGCGGCCGGGTCATCGGCACCACTCTGCGTTCACGCCCGCTGGAGGCCAAGCACGGAATCCTCGAGGCCGTCCGGTACCTGGCGTGGCCGTTGCTGGAGTCCGGTGAGCTGCGGGTCCCGATCCACGCGCGCCTGCCGCTGGAGCGTGCCGAGGATGCCCACGCGATCCTGCGCGAAGGCGGCCATCTGGGCAAGGTGATCCTCGAGGTCGCAGCCCCGGCGAGCAACTCCGGCGGTGGCCGGCGCCGGCGGGAGTAGCTGGCACGGGGCTCGTGGAGCCCTGCCCCCATCTCGGTCATTTCGGTCGAACATCTGCAACCGGTTGCCTTCAGCGAGAGGGCGACCTTAGGGTAGAAGAGCATTTCTCACTCGCCGCATCACTGACCCAATGGAGGGTTCACCATGCACGCGCAGTCCCCCACCCCGCTCGCCGATGACCCAGCCCTCGACGAGCCAGCCCCCGCCCACCGGCTGCGCCGCTTCGGAGGCCTGCTCGCGACCGCCGCCCTGACCGGAGCACTGCTCGTCGGAGGCTCCTCCCCCGCCATCGCCGACGATCCACCACCGACCGAGCCCGCCCCTGCAGGGGTTCCGAGCGACGACCCGCGGGTCCTCGACCTCCTCGCCCAGGACGAGAACCTCGAATACCTCGGCACTCCGGTGACCTCGAAGATCGCCAGCCAGGCCGGCCAGGGCATCATCGATGGTCGCCACGTTTCATACCAGCTGTTCAAAGGCGCCCCGTCGACCGATTACCCCGCCACCTTCGCCGTCACCGACATTGAGACTGGCGAGCAGCTGGACACCTGCGTCGTCACCGGAGCCGAAGCCGCCCGGAACCTGAACGTCGCGACCGATGGCAAGGTCTACTGGGGCACCTACCACGACTACCACCTCTGGCAGTACGACCCGGCCACTGGCGATTGCCTGGATCTGGGCCTGACCGACCCTGCCCAGTCCAATGCCCACGCCTTCGGCCTCTCCCCCGGGCCGGACGGCTCAGTGTTCATCGGTGCCTACCCCGATTCGCGGCTGCTGAAGTACGACCCCGCCACCGAGCAGATCGAGCACCTGGGAACCGTCGATCCCGACGGCGAATACATCCACTCGATCGCGTACCACGAGGCGACCGACACCGTCTATGTCGGCTCCGGCGGCATCTCCCCGCGGATCTGGAAGATCACCGAGGGAGGACACGGGGAGAAGACGCTGCTGGTGGATGAGTCCACTGCCCCGGGTATCAACAGCGCGGGCCAGTTCGTGGGTCGCATGGACATCGTGGGCGACAAGGTCATCGCCCAGATCGGCCTGCGCATGCTAGTGCTCGATCTCGACGGCGGCATCGTCCACTGGGATGTGGACCAGACCCGATTCTTCTTCGGCTACCACACCATTCCCGGCACCGATCCGACCGAGGCGGTCTTCTCCACCGGAGGCGGCGTCCTGATGGTCTACAACACCGTGGAGAACACCTTCCGCACCACAGAGATCACCATCGGTGGGTACCTGTCCAATGGCGTCGTCGACGACTCGAGCGGCGTCCCACTGCTCTACGGCACCTCGCAGGACGGCGTGTTCGTCGCCAATCTCGACTCCGAGACCCTTGTGAGCGAAGCACCGGTCGAGTTCGCGCAGCCCACGCTGATCCAGAAGCTGTTCGTGGGCCCTGAGGACTCCGTCTGGGCCTCGGGCTACATGGTGGGCCTGAACGACATCGACAAGACCGGCGCCGATCACGGCACGACCCTGCAGCAGGGCCAGTTCGAGTCCTCCGCAGTGCGTGACGGGAAGCTGTACCTCGGCGCGTACGGGCACTCAAAGCTGAAGATGCTGGATCCCGCCACCTACGACCCGACTGATGCCGCCACAGTCTCGCAGCTGTTCACCAGTGAGGCCCAGGGTCAGGACCGTCCGTTCGGGATGGCGTACAACCCCGAGCGTGACGAGATCTACATGGGATCCGTGGCGATCTACGGACAGACTCAGGGCGGCCTCGCGATCTGGGAGGGCGGCACGGGCGAGCATGTCTGGCTCACCGAGAAGATCGGAGCCGATGAGAACGTGGTCTCCGTCGTCTACAACGAGTCCGACGGCATGGTCTACATCGGCACCACCGTCGACGGCGGCCTCGGCTCGACCCCGAGCGGGAACACCTCCGGGAAGCTGATCGTCCTGGACCCGGAGACCCGCACCGTCGTGGACCGGATCGACCCTGCAGGTGAGGAACGTGAGGGCGTCACCGGCCTGATGGTCGATGACGAGGGCGCGGTATGGGGCGTCGCGGAGCAGTCGCTGTTCCGCTACGACCCGGCCACCGGCACCTCCACCGTGAAGGGCAACGTCGGCGGGGCATATTCCGAGGGCACGACCTACTGGGCCTACGGCTACGTCCACCAGTCCTCCGCGGACGGGCGGATTTACGTCACCGCTGGCTCGCGCTTCTCGGTCCACGACCCCGCCACCGGCGAGACCACTCGCATCGCCTCGGGCGTCGGCTGGAGCGTCGTCGACGGTGCAGGTGATGTGTACCTGAGCGCCGGGGCGCACCTCTTCCGCTACAACGTGGAGGCGGCGGTCACCTGCGATGAGACCCTCACCGAAGACCACAGCGGCTCCCTCACTGTGACCGAGGGGACGACCTGCATCGAGGGTGCCACCGTGCGCGGCGCGGTGAGCGTCGCCGAGGGAGCCGGGCTGCAGCTGACCGACGCCGCCGTGCGCGGCCCGATCACCTCGACCGGCGCCGAGGTCATCTCCATCCAGGCCAGCGAGATCCGCGGCCCGGTGAGCATCTCCGGCACCACGGGGTTGCTCGAGATCCGCGGATCCACCATCAGCGGTCCGCTGACGATCGACGGCACGACGGAGGGCGTCACCCCGATCCTCACCGATTCGCGGGTCGAGGGTCCGCTCTCGTGCACCGGCAATGCGGTCGCCCTCGACGATGACGGCGCACCGAACACGGTCCGCGGTCCGGCCACCGGGGACTGCGCCGGGATGTGAGCGAGCGCTGACGCACAGAAGACTGCCTCCCTGGTTTATGAGTAAACTCGTTACTCATAAACCAGGGAGGCAGTCTTATGAGCAACGACGACCAGACGTGGCCTGCACTCGCGACGGAGGTACAGTCCTGGACTCCCACTGCGGGATTCGGAATCCGTGCAGACCGATACCCGGGTGAACAACGCTACGAGTCGGCCATCGTCCCCGAGATCGCCGGCGTGACTCCGCGTGTCTCCTCCGAAGTGATGACCGCAGCAGAGGACGCGGCGCTCTCCTTGAGCAGACTCGATGCGGAGCTCGGAGAACGGGTGGCCTCCTTTGCCCCGGTGCTGCTGCGCTCCGAAGCCGCCTCATCCTCACAGATCGAGAACCTCACCGCTTCTGCCCGCTCGATCATGAGCGCCGAGCTCGGGGCCAGGACCGGACAGAACGCCGTCCAGATCGCCGCGAACACCCGAGCGATGACGGCAGCCATCGAGCTGGCCGACGAACTCTCCGAATCATCGATCCTGCGGATGCACGAGGTGCTGCTGAGTTCCCAGCCCCGGCACACACCGGGACGTTGGCGCGACGAGGCTGTGTGGATCGGGACCCGCTCGGACACTCCTGTCGGTGCCGAGTTCGTCGCGCCGCACCATTCCCGGATCCCACACCTGATCGATGATCTTGTGTCGTTCCTGCACCGATCCGATATGCCGTCGCTGATCGCGGTGGCGGTG
Organism: Brachybacterium sp. AOP24-D1-21; assembly: GCF_052378665.1. Classification (NCBI taxonomy): domain Bacteria; kingdom Bacillati; phylum Actinomycetota; class Actinomycetes; order Micrococcales; family Dermabacteraceae; genus Brachybacterium; species Brachybacterium sp. AOP24-D1-21. The sequence continues at coordinate 2,550,717 of NZ_JBQSXX010000001.1, read as the reverse complement.
AGCCATGCGCAGTTCGAGACCATCCACCCTTTCTCCGACGGCAATGGCCGCACCGGACGCGCCCTGGCCCAGTCCCAGCTGAGGCGCCTGGGAGTGACTCGGAACGTCGCGATCCCGGTCTCAGCCGGTCTGCTCGCCGACGTCCCCGGCTACCACTCCGCGCTCGGCGCCTACCGGAACGGAGACATCACCCCGATCATCGCGGCGTTCTCCGACGCGTCGCTCCGCGCCGTGCGCAACACACGTGAGCTGGTCGATGAGATCGAGGAGATCCGGGCGGGTTGGACGGAGCGGCTCACGGCCAGGCGCTCGAGCAACGCGTGGAGGTTGCTCGATGTGCTCATGCGGCGCCCTGTGCTCACCTCCGCGGCCGCGGCCGCAGAGCTCGGCGTGAAGCAGCCCAACGTCTATCCCCCGCTGAAGGCCCTCGAGGATGCCGGGATCCTCGCCTCGAAAAACGAGTATCAACTGGGCCCGTTCTGGCGCTCCGACGAGATCCTCGCGGCCATCGACCGGTTCGCCGAGCGTGCTGGTCGGCGAAGCCTGACCTAGCACCCGCCCGTCAGCCCAGCAGCTGCTCGAGCACCAGCACGGTGCCGTCCTCGTAGATCGAGTCGGTGACGATGTCCGCCACGTCCTTCACGCCCTGCGGGGCCTGACCCATGGCCACGCCCACCGCGGCCCAGGTGAGCATCTCGGTGTCGTTGAACCCGTCTCCGACTGCGACCGTGTGGGCGCTGTCGATCTCGAGCCGGCTGCGGAGCACTTCGAGGGCGCTCGCCTTGGAGATGCCGGGAGCGGCCATGTCGAGCCAGGCGGTCCAGCCGATCGAGTACTCCACGCCGTGCACCCCGGACTCGGCGATGACCTTGCTGAACTCCTGCGGAGACAGGTCCGGGACGTGGACGACCACGCGCACGGCCTCGAGCTCCATCAGCTCGTCGAGCTGGCTCTCGATCGCCTGGACGCCGAAGCTCGCGTCCTGGAAGCCGGCCGTGGAGCGGAAGCTGCCGTCGACCATCTCCACCGCGTAGTGGGCATCGGGTGCGACCTCGCGCAGGGTGCGCAGGGCGTGCCCGGGCTGGAAGGACCGGGTGTCGATGATGCGGTGCCCGCCCTCGAGCTCCGGGTCCATCTGAACGGTGACCGCCCCGTTGGAGCAGACGGCGAAGCCGTGGGTAACCCCCGCGGCCTCGACGATCGGGAGGGTGGCCCCGAGGGAGCGGCCGGTGGCGATGACGACGGTGTGCGCCTCCGCCGTCTGCTGCAGCACCTCATGCATCTCCGCACTCATCACGCCGTCGTGGTCGACCAGGGTGCCGTCCACATCCAGGCCGATCAGCAGCTTCTGCGCGGAGAGCCCGGTGAGGAGCTCCTGGAGGCGCGCACGAGTCGCGTCACGGTCGGTGGTCGAGGCCTGGGTCGAGGTCTGAGTCGTCATGTCCGGCAGTGTGGCACCGGCATCCGACGAGCGGGTGAACCCACGGTGACGACGAGCACTGAGCATGCTGCGCAGGCGGCGCAGGGGTCGGGGGGCCGGCATCTCAGGCAGCGCCCCCCACGACCTCGAAGATCTCGCGCCCGCCGAGGAAGGGCCGCAGCCCCTCCGGGACGACCACCGATCCGTCGGCCTGCTGGTGGTTCTCGAGGATCGCGGCGATGAATCGGGTGGTGCCCAGGGTGCCGTTCAGGGTCGCGACCGGCCGCAGCCCGTTCTCGGTGCGCTCTCGGATGTTCAGCCGCCGTGCCTGGAACTGGGTGGTGTTCGAGGTGGACGTGAGCTCGCGGTAGGTGTTCTGGCTGGGCATCCATGCCTCGCAGTCGTACTTGCGGGCGGCGGAGGTGCCGAGGTCCCCCGCGGCGGTGTCGATGATGCGGTAGGGCACGTCGATGCGCGCCATCATGTCCCGCTCCCAGCCGAGCAGCCGCTCGTGCTCCTCGTAGGAGTCCTCGATGCGGCAGTAGGAGAACATCTCGACCTTGTGGAACTGGTGCACCCGGATGATGCCGCGGGTGTCCTTGCCGTAGCTGCCGGCCTCGCGGCGGTAGCAGGCGCTCCAGCCCGCGTAGCGGAGCGGGCCGTCTTCGAGGTCGATGATCTCGTCCTTGTGATAGCCGGCGAGTGCGACCTCGCTGGTGCCCACGAGGTAGAGGTCATCACCCTTGTCGAGGTGGTAGACCTCGTCGGCGTGCTCGCCGAGGAAGCCGGTGCCCTCCATCGACTCGGGCAGCACCAGGGTGGGGGTGATCATCGGGGTGAAGCCCGCATCGGTCGCCAGGGAGATCGCGGAGTTCAGGATCGCGAGCTCGAGCTGGGCGCCGACGCCGCGCAGGAAGTAGAAGCGTGCGCCGGAGACCTTCGCCCCGCGCGCCATATCGATCGCCTTGAGCCCCTCAGCGATCTCCAGATGGTCTTTGACCGGGTGGTCGAAGCTCGGAACCTCACCGACGTGCTCACGCACCACGAAGTCGGCCTCGAGCCCCTCGGGGGCCCCCTCGGCGAGGTTCGGGATCTCGCGCAGCGCGGCGTCGCGGGCGGTCAGAGCCTCATCGGTCTCGGCCTCGAGCCGCTTGACGTCGGCGCTGAGCTGCTTCACTTCGGCCAGCAGGGCCTGCTTCTGTTCACCCTTGGCCTGGGCGACCTGCTTGCCGAAGGCCTTCTGCTCGGCGCGCGCGGACTCGAAGGCCGCGGTGGTCTCGCGCCAGCGAGCATCGGACTCGAGCACCGCGTCCACGGTGGAAGGGTCACGCCGACGCGCCCGCTGGGCGTCTCGGACAGCTTCAGGGTTCTCGCGCAGGTGCCGCAGATCGATCATTGCACCAGGGTACCCGCGCGCACGCCTGCCAGTACGCTGACGGAATGGACCTCACCCTGCTGCTGCTGAGCATCGCCTCAGTGCTCACCACCGTGATCACGATCGCCCTGCTGGTGATGGTGCTGCGCCGACTGGGCCGGCACCGCCGAGAGCTGAGCGAGCTGCGCGCCGCCGCGGACCGCCGGTCGAGCACGCGCAGGGCGCCCGGCACCGACGGCGCGGGGGACTCGACGGAGGGTGCCGCGGACGATGACGCCGACTCCCCCGCCGACGACGGCCGGCTCCGCAAGGTCGCCGTGGTGCTGAATCCCTCGAAGTTCGAGGAGACCGACACCTTCCGCCGGAAGATCACCGAGGTGGTGGACCGGATCGAGGGCGCTGAGACGGTCTTCTACGAGACCACCATCGACGATCCCGGCAAGGGCCAGACGGAGCAGGCTGTCGCGGACGGCGCGGATCTCGTGATGGCCGCCGGCGGCGACGGCACGGTGCGTCTGGTCGCCTCGGTGCTGGCCGGCACCGACACCCGGATGGGCATCATCCCGGCCGGCACCGGGAATCTGCTGGCCCGCAATGTCGAGATCCCGCTGGAGGACCCGTCCGCGGCGATGATCACCGCGCTGACCGGTGAGGACCACCAGGTGGACGTCGGCTGGCTCCGTGCCGGTGACTCCGCCGCCGCGGCCCGCTCCGCCGAGCGCCAGATCTTCCTGGTGATCGCCGGCTTCGGCGCCGACGCGGAGATGATCGGCTACACCGATCCGGAGATGAAGAAGCGGATCGGCTGGATCGCGTACATCTTCGGCGGGATCCGCACCGTGCTGGGCCGCTCGGTGGATGTGGTGGTGCAGCTGCCGGATGACACCCGCCACGCCCACAAGGCCCGCACCGTGCTGCTGGGCAACGTGGGCAAGCTGCCGGGCGGCTTCGTGCTGATGCCCGACGCCACGATCGACAACGGCCGCCTCGAAGTGGTGGTCGCGGGCTGGCGGGGAGCGGCAGGATTCAGCCAGGTCGCCGCCCAGGTCATGAACCCGAAACTGGTCCCGAAGTACGGTCCCAAGCTCGCCACGATGGAGCGCTACCTGACCACCGGGATCCGAGTGACCACCACCAAGCCGCAGCCGGTGCAGCTGGACGGCGACACCGATGTCGACGCCACCCACCTGATCGCGACCGTCGATCCCGGGGTGCTGCGGCTGCGCGTGCCGGAGGGGAAGGGCGCGGCGCAGGGCAACAGCTAGGCCCGCGGGGCAACAGCTAAGCCCGCTCGACCCGGTCGTCCTGCAGCGGCGGCACCACCATGACCGGCCGCTCGGCCCCGTGGAGGATCGCGCGCGACACCGAGCCGAGCAGCGCACTTCTCAGGGCACCCCGGCCATGGGAACCGACGACGATCAGCTGCGCGACGGCTTCGGCGTCATGGAGGATCGCAGCGGCCGCTCCCTCCTGGACCTCGCCGGAGATCTCGATGCCGGGCACGTGCTCCGTGACCCAGGCGACCTCTGCCGCCAGATCCGCCTCGAGGTCGGCGCGACGACGGTCCACGAGCTCCTGGGCGTCGCACGGGCGCAGCGGGAACCAGTACTCGCCGCTGTCGGGTCTCTGCTGTGCGGTCAGCAGCACCAGCGACGTTCCGCCATCGGCCGCCTCCCGCGCCGCATGCAACGCGGCCCGGCGACTGTGGGGCGAGCCGTCGACGCCGACGGCCACCGGCCCGGTGAAGCGCTCAGCCACCGCGGGGACCACCACTGTGGGGCACTGCGCATGAGCGGGAAGGGCGGTGGAGACCGAGCCCAGCACCAGGCCGAGGAAACCTCCCCGGCCACGGGCACCGACGACCATCAGGTGCGCCCGTGCCGAGGCTTCCGCGAGCGCGCCGACGGAGTCTCCCTCGATCGTCAGGTAGGAGACCTCGCCGGGATGCTCGGCGAGTCGGGACGCCGCCACCTCCAGCACGTACCCGGCGATCAGCTTGCGGGCCTCGTCCTCGGGCTCCGCGCCGAGGGAGGCGTAGTTGGCGTACACCGGGAGCGGTGCTCGATAGGTGGTGATGACGCTGAGCTTGCTCCCGCGGCGGGCGGCGATGCCGGCGGCGTAGGCCAGTGCGACCTCGGAGTTCGGGGAGCCATCGAACCCGACCGCGACACCGAGGTCACGCGTGGCAGGGTCGAAAGGGATCGTGTTCTGCTCAAGATGAGCCTCTGTGCTCATGGCAAGCCCTCCGCGGGGCTGCCGGCACGGACGACGATGACGCCCCGCTGTCGAGTCCATCCTCGTCGCTCCTCACCCTACCCCTCAGGTGAAAGCGCGGGCCCGAGGCGCCGGTGCGGGGTGCAGGTCGGGGAGAGCGGGTCGGGGTGCACACCGGGGGCCGCGCCGTTCAGTCCTTCAGCACACCGCTCCGGGCGAGTTCCGGGTCGGTGCAGGAGGCGAGGTTGAAGCAGCAGGGGCGACGCTTCCCGTTCCGCAGCTTGTCGATCGAGACCTCCACACGGCGCGCACGGGTGTCGGCGTTGCGGGTCGACCCGACCCAGCGCACCCATTCCCAGCGCGCCATCGGGGTGATGGATGCCCAGGTCTCCTCGAGGTCGTCGGCCGCGTCGAGCGCGGCACCGAGATCCTCTGGGACCTCCGGCTCGGGCCAGACCTTCGTGGGCACGAGGGTGAAGTCGACGACGTTGCCCTCGCTGAGGTCGAGCGCCTTTGCCAGCGCATCGTCGACGCGCAGCCAGTGCCCCTTGCGACCGTCGGGCTCGACCACCATGTCCAGCTGATGACCGTTCAACGTGGCCTCGACGGCGACCTGACCGCGGGAGGGCAGCGCAGCGCTGGCCGCTTCGGGCAATGGGATGAGGAGCCGATCATCGATCGCGCGGACCTCGGCGGTGCCGTCGACGGGGCTACTGGTCTTCGCTGCCATTTCTGCTCTCCTCTGTCCTCAGATCCTGTGCACTCTCAGTTCCTGTGCGTCTCAGATTCTGTGCGTGCTCAGATCCCCTGCTCGTTCTCAGATCGCTGTGGCGGGATCCGTCGGGGTGATCATTCCCGACAGCCGCTCGATCCAGTCGCGCGCGTCGTCGTAGGCATGGTCGGCGAAGTCCTCGCGGATCTCCGCCCGCTGTCCATCGATCCGCGGGTAGGAGCCGAGATAGTGCACCACCGGGCAGAGCCGATGGAGCGAGCGCAGGGCGGCGGCGACGCGGCGGTCCTCGATGTGGCCCTCGATGTCGAGGGAGAAGGAGTACCGGCCCAGAAAGTCGCCGACGGGGCGGGATTCGATCCGGGACATGTTCACGCCGTTGGAGCTGAGGATCTCGAGGGCCTCGAGCAGGGCGCCGGAGCGGTTGTGGGGCAGTTGGACGACGAGCGTGGTCTTGTCGGCGCCGGTGCGGGCGGGGATCCGGCCTTCGCGGGTGACCAGCACGAAGCGGGTGACAGCACCGTCGTAGTCCTCGATGCCTTCGGCGAGGATCTCCAGGCCGAAGTGCTTCGCTGCGAGCGGGGAGCAGACAGCGGCCCGGCCGCGGGCCTCCTCCGCGCTGACCGCGGCGAGGTCTCGAGCGGCGGCTGCTGTCGACGAGGCGGCCGCGATGTCCGCGCCGGGCACGTTCTTCCGCAGCCAGCCCTGGACCTGTGCCTGGGCATGCGGGTGGGAGGAGACGGTGGTCAACTGGTCGAGGGGCGTGGCCTCTCGAGCGGCGAGCACGAAGGTGATCTGCACGGTCTGCTCGGCGACGATGACGACCGAGTCAGTGGCGGCGAGCACGTCCAGGGTGCCGGAGACGCCGCCTTCGACCGAGTTCTCGATCGGCGCCATCAGCGCATCGATGTCACCGGCGAGCAGATCGGTGGTCGCGGTGGCGACGGCCGAGAAGGGCACCAGCTCCGGCTCGGCTGCGGCGAACTCTTCGGGCGTCTCCGCGAGTGCCTGCAGGAGTGCCTGATGGGTGAAGGTCGTCTCTGGACCAAGGAATCCGTACCGCATGGTGAAATCGTACTCGGCGCACCACGGCGGGCTCGGGCGCGTTCAGGCCCGGGGATGTTCAGGCCCGGGGTCGCGGTCCGTCGCTGAACCAGTAGCGGCGTTTACCGTCGCGGATGTCCTCGAGCTGACCGCCTGCCTTCTCGATGGTCCGACGGGAGCCGTGGTTGTCGTCGTCACAGGTGACCAGCACCGGGTCCATGCCCAGCTCCTGCGCATGGACCAGTGCGAGTTCGAGGGCGGCAGAGGCGATCCCCTGCCGCCTGGCCGCGGGGCGCACCGAGTAGCCGATGTGGCCGCCCTGTTCGAGCAGGTACGGGGTGAGGCGGTGCCGGATGGCGATGAACCCGAGCATCTCGTCCGTCTCGGGGTCGAGGATCCAGCGGCTGGTGCAATGCACCCAGCCGTCGGGAAGCTCGGTGGCCGGGTCCTCCTCCTCGATGCGGGCGGTGACGAATTCGGTGACGTCGCCCGGGGCGATGGGAGGACGCTGGGGATCACGGATGCCTGACCCGTCCATCGAGGTGCCGGCGAAGTCGGTGACGCAGTCGATGTAGGCGGAGTAACGGGTGGTGTCCGGTCGGACGAGGCTGATCGCGCGGGGCATCGGGACATGGTGCCACGGTGGGTGCGACCAATCAGGAGGGTGGGTCGTCAGAAGGGTGGATCGGTGTCCCAGCGTGCGCGCCGTGCGGCGTCCTCATCGTCGTACTCGCCTTCAATGACGGGGTCGACGGGCCCCCATTCCTGGTGGATCCGTGCGTTCTCGCCATTGCGGTCCATCTCTTCCATCATGCAGAGCCACTGGAAGTGCTCCCACGACTCCATCATGGCGGTCGCGAGGCGGGGCGTAGCCAGGTCAGGGCGTGGTGAAACCCTCGTGGTGACCAGGGGTGGCGAACCGACCGTCCAAGTGGTGTCGCCGTCGGGTTCTCGGACGGGATCGACACGTCTCGCAGTCTTGAGGTCGTGATGCCCCCAGTGCAGTCGGTGGAGGTTGTCGATGCTGGTGGGGCCTCCCCGTTCGGGGTGTGCGTGGTCGAACTCTTCGATGTGGTCGTTCTCCGCATCGTCGGTGGTGCTCTTCGTGCATCCGGGCACAGCGCAGCGGGGTGTGGTCAGTCGAAGGTGCTCGACCATCTCGGGGGTGGGGCGGTAGCGCTGGGCAGGGAGCGGGAGGAAGCCTCCGGCGATCGGCTCTGTGAAGACCTTGTGCCATACCGGCTCGGACTCGGCGAGCTTCCGGGCCATCGCGGCGGGCAGCGGGGTCATGCCGCCATAGGTGGCGGGGGTGTCATCCAGGCCCATCAGGGTGAGGACGGGGATGACGATGTTGATGCGGTGCCGGGGCGCGGGCACCTCGACGCCGGCGGTATCGAGCAGGGTGCGGTGGATGATCGCGTAGCGCAGGGCCGCAAGGGTCATGGCGCCGCCGTCGCGGGCGACGTCCCCATCGAGGTCGAAGGGGATTGGGGCGCCCTGCTCGAGCGCATGGCGCTGCGCGGCCTGGACTGCCTTCGCCGAGGCGTCGATCCGGCGGGAGAGGGCGAGGATTTCGGGGATCGGGCCGGTCACGCGGAGGCAGGCGATGCCGTCATCACGCCCGCTGGACTCGACGGTGACATCGCGGGAGTGCTCTGGGCAGTGCCGTGGCTCCTCACGTTCGAACCAGGAGACCAGTTGGCGCAGCTCATCCTGGAACCGATCAGCGGGAATGGAGGCGAGGTCCCAGGCGGAGATATGTTCATCAGCTTGAGAGCGCTGAAAGGGGGTGAGATCCCTGACGGCCTTCAGCATTCTCTGATGCCAATCTTTCGGCATGTCACCTCCGGCGAGGCGTTCGAATGTTCGCGGCATCTCGTGAAGCGCGATACGCGCGTCGCGAATCCGAAAGGCCGCGAGCGCAGTGGTGGTGCGCAGGGCGATGGCGATCGCGAGACTCCGCTCCTCACGGTCATCCGTGAGGTCCGGGTTCTCGTAGTCGATCCAGAACGGAGCGAGCTCGAGAAGGTGCCGCGCGTGACGCCGCGACTCCTCGCGCTCCTCCTCCATCATCCGGGTAATGGCGGCCGCGTCAGCGCTACCGGGCTTGAGACGCCCCCGCACGGCCAGGGAATCCTCCGTGAGCGTCGAACGTGCGCGTACGCGGACCACAGGGGGCCCATCGTCGCCGGATCGACCGGCACGGGACTGGGGCTGGGGCGCGGACTGGGACTGGGACTGGAACTGGAACTCGGGCTGGACTGCCGGCTGGGGCGCGGACTGAGACCCGGCAGGACGCAGGGAGGGGTGCGGCACTTCCATCGTCACGATCTCCACCTCCTCGTCGAGTCATCGCCGGGGCATACCGCCATGGCGAACATTCATACTGGGCACCGATGCCCACAGTAACGTCGCATGACGCATTCGAGACCTCGGACATCAGCATTCTCTAAGACTGCTTCTCTCTGGCCCCTTATTTTACCCCCGAAGAGTTGACGTAGACAAGGGTCGGCACTACTTGGGGATAAACTTGTGGAAAACTCGGAGTGGGGAGGAACGGACGTCCTTATCCACATTTCTAGCCACCGATAATCCCCATTTCCGGGAGGGCCTTGACAACGAACTCGTCGCGACGGCGAGCACGGGACGCCTGCGCATATCGGACGCGACTGCATACCTCCGGATCCGGAGGGGCTTCGTCCGGTTCCCGCCCTGGCCCCTACGCGTGCCCCGACCCCGGTGTCTGCACTTCCGCCTACGCCTGCCCCGCCCCCGCATCCAGATCGAGAATCCAGCGCCGGACATGCCGGGTGCCGTCGGCCGGGTGTCGCAGGAGGTCCTCCTCCGGGTGCGCACCGAGCCGGTGGGCCACCGCGCGCGAGGCAGGGTTGCCGTCGGCGATCAGCAGCACCGCCTGTCGCAGGCGGGAGTCGCGGCGCGCCCGGCTGATCAGGGCCGAGGCGATCTGCGTTCCGACACCGCGGCCCCGCTCGGATTCGAGCACCCAGTAGGTGACGGCCACCTGGCCGCGGGAGAGCTCGGGAGCGAGCCGGTTCAGCCCACCTCCGCCGAGCAGCCGGCCCGAGGCCGCGCCGACCGCTGCGAGCTCCTGGACCGGTCCGTCCTCCCGCCAGCGCGCGCAGCGTTCCAGGAAGGACTCGAGGGAGCTCTCCGTCCAGCGCTCCCCCACGATCTCTGCGGCGAGCGCCGCGTCCTGCCCGGCGAGGATCTCGGGCCCGTGGCGAGGCTCGAGCCTCTCGAGGCGGATCACGCCCCCAGGCGCTTTCCCATCACGACCTTGCCGGGAGCCAGTTCCCCGAGCACGCTCCATCCCCGGGCACGGTAGAGGCGATGACCGCTCCCCTGCGGGTCGGCGTCGGTCTGCAGCAGCGACCGCGCGTGCGGGAGGCCCTCCATCAGAGCATCGTGGAGACGACCGCCCAAGCCGTGTCCCTGATGCGTCGGCCGGACTGCGAGCTCGACGAACTCGAAGTGGCCGCCCACCCACTCCGTTCCGTCGGCCGCCAGTCCGTCGGTCGCCAGTCCACCAGCCCCCAGACCGTCGGCCGCCAGTGCATCCGCCACCCGGTCGGCCCACCATTGCCCGCGCTCGCCCGTGTACCCCCAGCCGAAGCCGTGGAGCTCCTCCCCCATGGAGGCAGTGACCAAGCGGAAGCCGTCGCGCGAGCGGTGCTGCTCCCAGAAGCGGCTGCGCCAGTCCTCCGCATCGTCGACCGGTCCGAAAGCCGTCGTCCACACCTCGAGCACGCGATCCCGGAATGCCGCGGCGGCGTCGGCACGGTGGGTTGCGATGCGCACCTCGACCGGGTCGAGGCCACGCCTCACGCCGCGCCCCCGCCGCTCCCGCCGCTCCCGCCGTTCTCGCCGCTCTCGCCCGCGAGTGCCGCACGTACCGAGGCGAGGATCTCCACATCGCGGGCGCCACGGGCCCGGGCGGCGGCGATCGGTCCGGCGAACAGCGAGACCAGGCCTGCGTCGACCGGACCGCCGGGCTCGCGCTGGGCCGTGGTCGCAAGTTTGCGGGCTTCCATCGCCGCACCGGGGGCGATCGTCGTTCCCGCCCCGCGACGGGTGAGGAGGATCTGCGACTCCTCGAGCAGCTTGTAGGCGCGGGCCACCGTGCCGGGGGCGAGGCCGAGATCGGCGGCGTAGGTGCGGATCGCCGGCAGGCGGTCACCCGGCGTCAGCTCGCCGGTGCGGACCTGCTCGAGGATCTCGCGGCGAACCTGCTCGTACGGAGGCTGTGGAGAAGGCATGGCGACCACGATAGAGCGTGAGAGATAGGTGGAGGGTCTGCAACGGCCGGCCGCGCGGCGCAGGCCTTCCCCGTAGCATCGGGACGTGCCCCAGGAACTGCCCGCCCCCGTGCGTCGAACGCCGCTCGCCGTGCTGCTCGCACTGCTGCTCGGCGCCTTGGTCCTCGCCGGCGCGCCTACTGCTTCCGCCGACGATCCCGACGATCCCGTGCGGCTGGTGATCGCCACCGCGGGGCTCGGCTGGGAGGACATCGATCCGCAGGCCACACCGAATCTTCAGTGCCTCGCCGAGCGCTCCGGCGCGGGTGCCATGAACACCACCTCGACCTCGGTCGTCTCCACGAAGCGGCAGGGCATGGAGACGCTGCACTCCGGATACCGGGGCCTGGCGGAGGAGGCGCCGCGCACCAGCGGCATCCCGACGCCGGCGCAGGATCAGTGGGAGCAGCTCGGAGTCCCAGTCAGCACCTTCGACCTCTCGGGTCCATCGACGATGGAGATCACCGTCGGGGAGGAACGCGGCGACAGAAAGCCGGAGCGCGAGTCCGGGTACACCCAGATCGCCGATGCTCTCGCCGCGGGCGACCTGGTCCAGGTCACGGTCCCCTCGCTGCCCCAGGCCGACGGCCCGGCCCGTGCCCAGGCCCTGGTCTCCCTCGATGCTGTCGTCGGGGCGACGCTCGACGAGCTCGGCGGCTGCCAGAGCGCGGACCTCCCCCGCACCCTGCTGGTCTCCGTCGCGGCCACCGATCCCGAGCATCCGGCGTCGGCCGAGCACCCCGGGCCGGTCGCCTCGCGCACGGCGGGCCTGCAGGTCGCCCTCGACACCGCCTTCTCCGGCCAGGCCCTCACCAGCGGGGCCACCAAGCAGACCGGCGTGGTGGTGCTCACCGATGTGCTCGCCACGATCCTCACCTCCTATGACGCCACCGCCGACGGGCTGATCCCCGGTCAGCCGTTCCGCGGCACCGCGCACGACGACCCGCAGCAGCTGGCCCTGGATCGCTCCGAGGCCGCGGCGCAGGTCGATGCGGCGACCGTGCCCGCGCTCGGCTCCTGGTTCGCGCTCGGCGTGATCGGGATCGTGATCCTGCTGGTCCCGCCGCTGGCACGTCGGCCGCGTCTCGCCGCCGTCGGCCGGGCGCTCGCGGCGATCGCGCCGCTCGCACTGCCGGTGGGGATGTTCGCCTCCCTGGTGCCGTGGTGGCGCGCGGAGCATCCGACGCTGGCCCTGACGGGCGTGGTGTGGGCGGGCTGCGCGCTGCTGTCGGCGCTGGTGCTGGCCGGTCCCTGGCGCCACCATCGCCTGGGCCCCGTCGGGATCTCCGCGGCGCTGGTCGCCCTGCTGATCCTCGGCGAATCGGCCACCGGGTCGCGGTTCCAGCTGGGCTCACCGCTGGGGGCGCAGCCGATCTCCGGCGGGCGCTTCTACGGGCTGTCGAACCATCTGTTCGGGATGGTGCTCGCGGCGGCGCTGATGGCGCTGCTGTGCCTGTTCGCGGTGGTGCGCACCCCGCGTGCACGGGTGGTGTGGACGGTGGCCGTCGGCGCTCTGGTCGCGATCGTCTGCGTGGCCCCGTCGATGGGCGCGGACTTCGGGTCGATGCTGGCCACGATTCCCGCCTTCGGGCTGCTGGCGCTGCTGGTCTCCGGGATCCGGCCGCGGCTGTGGCATCTGCTCGCCCTCGGGGCGGGCGGCGCGGTCGCGGTGCTGGGGGTCTCGTTCCTGGACTGGCTGCGACCCGCCGAGGACCGCACCCACCTGGGACGCTTCATCGACGAGCTCCTCAGCGGCGAGGTGATCTCGGTGGTGGTCCGAAAGCTCGCCCAGAACGTCGCGATGACCACCGGATACCCGTCGCTGGCGGTCGTGATGGTGCTCGCGGTGGTGGCGTCGATCGCGCTGCTGATCCCGGGCCGACTGCGCTGGCGGCGGCTCGTGGCGCTGGATGCCGAGCACCCCGCCTCGTACTGGGTGCGGGTCGCGCTCGTGGTGGGCACCTGGGTCGGCTACGCGGTCAACGACACCGGGCCGGTGCTGGTCGCAGCCATGTTCGGCATCTGGCTGTGCTACCTGCCCGCGGTGCTGCCGGCGCCTCAGGACCTGGGTCAGGAACGGGACTGAGACCAGAACCAGAACGCTGGCTAAAGGTTCTCCGCGTCCACCGCGGCGTGCACCACGAGCGAGGTGTACTCGTCGGGGCTGAGCGGTGTGGGCAGGGACTCCGGGATCGTGGGCTCTCCGACCTCGAGGTGCGAGGCGATGATCACCGCATGCTCCGGGGTGAAGCGGCCCTCGACGGGCGCACCCCGGAGCCGGGTCGCGAGCGTCTCGAGGTCGGTCTCCGCGAGGTAGACGACGTCATCGGGGGCGAAGTCGCCGTCCACCGGCAGGTCACGCAGCAGGGCGTCGAGCTCCGCGGCGTCCACGTCGCCGAGGGCTCGGGTCTCGTCGTCGGAGAACTCCCCGGTGACGGGCAGGTCCGCGAGGGTCAGCCGACGGGCCTCGGCATGCTCTGCACGCTCGGACTCGGTGGCAGGCTCCGGGACGACGGTCCAGGTCTTCTCCTCGTCATGGTCCGTCGGTGCCGACGGGAGTGGCGGCAGCGGTGCGACCTCCAGCGGCTCCGGATCCTCCGGCGACTCGGCCTGCCCTTCCTCCTCGAGGTCGGGGGCCAGGTGGCGCTTGCGGGCGAGCGCCCGCACCACATCGCGCAGCTGCGCGGCACGATGCAGCTGGCCGCGAAGATCCTTGCCGGTGGCGCGGTGATGGAGCTCGGCCGGGATCTCCTTGACCCAGAACCCGCTGCTGAGCGCATCGATCGTCAGCGAGGTCTCCACGCCCCAGCCGGAAGCGAGCGGGAGGCAGGCCTCCCAGGTCTCCCGGGTGATGCAGCGAGTGCCGGACAGCGGCTGGTTCGGCTCCCAACCGGTGGCGCGGTGGATGCCGCGGCGCGCGGTCCGCACCACGATGCCCATCCCGGCGGCGCCCTCCTGCGGGGGCAGCAGGGCGATGGCCATGTCCACGCCCTCGTCGAGCACCGCATCGACCAGCGGCTGCGCGGCCTCGGCGGAGCCGCCCATATCCGCGTCGAGGAACAGCAGGGCGCGCGGCACGGTCTCGGCGGCGTCGATCACCGGCAGCGGGCCGGTGTGGCCGGGCGAACGCGGTTCGGCGTGCAGCTCCTCGGAGAAGCTCGCACCCCCGTCGGCCCGTTCGGCGTCCTCGCGGATCGCGACCATCTGGGCACCGGTCGCCATCGCCGCGGCCTTGCCGCGGTTGGTCTTGTGCCGCACCACCAGGGCATCCGCCCCCATGGCGACGGCGGACGTGGCGTCGGTGGAGCCGTCGTCGACGACCACCACCAGGTCCACGCCCGTGATCCTGCGGGCGGACTCGATGGTCGCCTCGATCCGCTCCGCCTCGTTCTTGGCGGGGATCACGACGGCCACCCGCTCGGGGCGGTGGGCCGTCAGCGGCCCCGCGGTGCTCATCGCAGCGTCACCTGACGGGCGACGATGCCGCCCCGTGCCCGACGCTCGAGGGTGGTGAGCGGCTCGGTCGAGGCGAGCGCCTCCTCGAATCGGGTGCGGAACGCCTCTGCCTCGGCCTCGGCGGCCTCGACGCCGGATCCCTTCGCGAGATCCCACACCGGGATCGACAGGCCCTCGGCGCGGAAGGAGCCGACGTACTTGGCGCCCTCGCAGATCGCGGATTCACGACGGGCGTGGAGGCGGGTGACCGCGTCGATCACCTTCTCCTCATCGGCGTCGAGCACCCAGCGCACGTGCTCCTTCGCGCCGGCGTCGACCCAGTAGGCGTGGGGCAGGCCGGCGACCGCGCGGGTCTGCATGATCGAGTCGTTCGCCTGGGAGATGGCCTGGTCGATCTCACCGGTGCGCTCGGCGCTGGGATCGAGCCAGAACTCGAAGGTGTCCTGGACCTTGATCTCGAAGGCGCCGGTGAGGTCGAGGATGTCCTGCAGGCGCGGGGCGTCCTCGTCGAGGGTGACGGTGGTGATCGGGTTGCCGGGCTCGAGCGCGGCGGCGAGCTTGATCGCCTGGCCGATTCCGCGCGAGAGATCGTTGCCGGGATAGCCGGCCTGAATGCCGACGGTGACGGAGCCGTCGGTGCGGCGCACCGCGGGCCAGGCCATCGGCAAGATGGTCGCGAGCTCGACGTCGAGGGAGCCGTACTCCGCGGTGGTCTTCGCAGCCATGGTCGCGGCCGGGATCAGCTGGCGCATGGCCACCAGGTCCTGTTCGTTCGGCAGGCCCTCGAAGGGGCGGCGGACCAGGTCGTTGCTCGAGGTGGAACTCATGGGACGAGTCTACCGATCCACGGGCGCTTCCTCGCGCAGGGCGGCCTCGAGCACCGCCAGGTCGCCTGGGCGCAGGTCCCGTCCGTGGTCCGGGCGCGGATGCCGGGGGCGGCGGGTGAGGTGGACGGGCACGGTCTCCAGTCCCAGGCGCAGGGCGACGGCGATGCGGTGATTGCCGTCGATCGTCGCGAACTCCTCGTGGAAGGCCAGATCGATCGGGGTGCGCATGCCGTCCCGTGCGATCTGCGCTTCGAGACGGTCCAGGTGCGTCGGGGTTTCGAAGGTCGGGGACCCGACGAGCTCGCGGTCCACCGCCCGGTAGCGCGCGACCAGCTCGGTGGGCAGCTCGACACTCTCCTGCTCCATCGGGGCGGCGCGGCGCTCCATGAACAGCTCGGTGTCGTCGTCAGGGTTTCGGCCGCCGGTCCCGAAGCCGCAGCTCTCATAGAGACGGCGGGCGGGCAGGTTCGTCTCGACGACCGCCAGGAGCAGGCGGGTCTGCGGGTGATGGGCGGCGAGATGCTCGACCGCGGCGGCGACCAGGGCACGGCCGACGCCGCGACCGCGGTGCTCCGGGGCGACCCACACGGAGATCAGCTCGGCGCGGGCCCCCGGGACGTCCCCGTACACGGGATCGTCACCGAACAGGAGCCGACCCATCGCGGCGGGTTGTCCGTCGACCTCCACCACGAAGGGGACCCTCGGCCAGCTGACCCCCTCGCGCCAGTGGGCCTCGGTGTCGCGATGGCGGATCTCGGCGAGCGTGCTCCCGAAGGCCCAGGGAGCATCCTCCAGGGCTCGCAGCCGCAGGTCGCGCCAGAGCCGCCACTCGCCCGGAGCGAGCTGACGTGCCGCGATCACGGGTGCGTGCCCACTTCCATCAGCTCCTGGGCGCACTCCTCGAGATCCCGCGGCACCACGCCGTCGAGCATGTGGAGGGCGAAGTCCTGGCTGAGCCGTTCGAAGAAGTAGGTGCCGCGCACGGAGTTGCCGTGCAGGTCCAGCTGCGGGGCGTAGCTGGCGACGCCGAAGCGGGAGGGCAGAGCAGCGATGATCCCGCCGCCCACCCCGGACTTCGCGGGCAGGCCCACGTCCCCGACCCAGTCCCCCGCGTTGTCGTACATCCCGCAGGTGAGCATCACCGAGAGCACCTGGCGGGCGGCGACCCGGGAGAACACGTTCTGCCCGGTCAGCGGGTTGGTGCCGCCGGAGGCGAGGGTCGCGGCCATCACCGCGAGGTCGGTGACGGTGGTGAGCACCGCACAGCCCTCGATGTAGCCGCCCACCACCTCGGCGGCGTCCTCGCTCATCGATCCGGCCGCGCGCAGCATGTACGCGAGGGCGAGGTTGCGGTCGGCGGTGGTCAGCTCCTCATCCCGGGTCTCCCGGTGCAGCTCGAGGGGGTGGCCGGCGGCGGCGTCCAGCACCTCACGCAGGCGTTGCGTGCGCTCCTCCTGAGTGGGGCCGAGCATTGCATGAGTGCGGATCGCACCGATGTTGACCAGTGGATTCTTGGGCTTCTTGGAGTACGGATCGAGGCTGAGGGCGTTGAACTCCTCCCCCGTCGGCTCCTCGTCGACCACGGAATCCACATACTCCATGCCGTGCAGGTCGATCGCCGCACCGTACGCGAACGCCTTGGAGATCGACTGCATGGGGAAGGCGTGCTCGGTGCCGGCGGAGGTGATCTCCCCGTCGATCGAGCAGACGGCCACGCCGAGGTGGTCATCGCGCGCGCCGGAGAGATACGAGAGCTCGGGGATGTCCCCGACCTCCTCGGCGCTGCCCGAGATGCCCCGATCGGGCAGGATCGCCCCGAGCTCCTCGGAGGTCTCGGGCACCGTCGCCGTGGAGAGGGCGACGGTGAGGCGATTCAGATATGTGGTCAATGCGCTCGTCACGGCACCGACCGTACAGGGCTCCACCTCGCCACATGAGAGACTGCCTCGCCCGCCCCGACCTCGCGAGATACCGTGAGGCATGACCGTTACGCCGCTGCTCGACACCGATGTCATCGCCCGCCACACCCTCGCGCACGACGCCTCCCCTTTCCTGCTGCTGCTGGAGGCGTGACGCGATGAACATTGTGGAATGGCGACATCCGGTGCGTGTGCCCGAGCCGTATCGCAGCCTGTTCGTGATCGCGATCGGGGTGATCCTGGTCCGCACCTTGCTCCCCTATTCGGCGACGTTCACCCTGGTCGTCAGCTTCGTGGGCGGCGCGGTAGGAATCGCGTTCGCCCTGGTGGTGCTCTCCCGCGGCTTCGATCCCGTGGTCCCGCGCTCCTGGTCCGAGAGCGGCTTCATCGTGGCGCTCCTGCTCGCTCTGATGCTGGTGATGTCGGTGTCCGAGGGATTCTCGTGGACCGGACGCTTGATCGGAGTGATCGTCGGCATCGGCATCGCGGTCTGCGCCTTTCATGTGGCGGAGGTACTGCATCAGCGGAGCAGCTCCAAGAGCAGCCCGCGAGGCTGACGAACGCCGTCCGCTGTCATGACCCGCCGGTAGTCTTCCCAGCGGTCCTCCTCCCCCGGTGACGTCCTGCGTCCCACCAGCGGCTCCCCGCCCACTTCCCAGGTGGGACCGCACAGGACGACTCCCGAGGAGGACGATGCCCATGATGGGCGGACATCACGCGATCAGCGGCACCGCCGCCTGGATGGCCCTGGCCGGCTCCACCTCGATGATGGGGCACGTGGCGGGACTGGACCTGTGGGACCTGACCCCTGAGCAGGTGATCGCCGGGGCGGTGGTCTCCACCGGCGCGGCCCTGCTGCCGGATATCGACCATCCCAGTGCCACGATCTCCCGCTCCGGCGGCGGCCTCACCAAGGCGCTCACCCGGATGGTCGGCTCCTTGGCCGGGCACCGCGGGGCGACCCACACCCTCCTCGCCGTCGCCGCCTTCACCACGCTGGCGGCGCTCGTGAACGGGCTCGACTGGCAGGTCCAGGTACCCGTGCTGGGCGAGGTGCAGGCTGGCGCCGCGCTCCTGGTCGCCGTGATGTGCGCCTTCGGCACCCGGGCGCTGAAGGCGGTCAAGGGAAGACTGCTGCCGTGGGTCGTGGGCGCCGGTTCCGGGCTGCTGGTCGGGGTCATCGCGCCGGACACGTCGATCTGGCTGCCGGCCGCCGTGGCGGTGGGGGCGCTGGCCCATCTCGTCGGCGACCTGCTCACCACCGACGGGATCCCCTTCCCCACCTGGCCGCTAACGGTGAAACCGCCGAAGCGACTGGCCTCGCCCTTCTGGCAGCGCAGCGGCGACATCGCCCTGCCGCTGCTGGGCAACGCCGGCAGCGCGCGCGAATGGCTGCTGTGCACGGTGCTGACCGGCTACGCCGCGGTCACGACGATCGCCACCATCGCCGGGGCACCCGAGGTGTTGAGCCTCTGAAACGCGGGTGAACAGAGCCCAGAATCCTGAAAGATCTTGCAGGTTCTACTCTCACCCTTGAGCAGGTGACCTGCACCCCCTACGGTGGAGACGGCAAACACCGCTCGGTCGCGGGTTTCGCCTTGCAGTTCTTGCAGGATCGTCGTCTCCCGTCGGCTCCTGCGCGCCCTCCCCCGTCGGCCCCGGCCGGCGCCCTTGCTCGGACAGAGGAGTCCCCGCATGTCGGTCCCGCGGTCTGCCCATCCCACCCGCATTGCCACCCGCTCCCGCCTGCTCGCGGCGGTCACCTCGCTGCTGATGGCGACGGCCACGATCCTCGGCACCGCGCCGCTGGTGTTCGCCCTCGGCCCCGATCAGCCGGTGCTCGCCGGCTCCCTGCAGGACGAGCTGGGCTGCGAGGCGGACTGGGACCCGACGTGCGAGGCGAGCGCGCTCGCCCCCACCGCTGTGGCCGGGCAGTGGGAGTCGACCTTCGAGGTCCCCGCCGGGCAGTACGAGGTCAAGGCGGCGATCGGCGGCAGCTGGGATACGGCCTACGGGCTGGACGGCGGAGAGGACAACATCCCGCTGGCCGTCGCCGCGCCCACCCGCGTGACCTTCCGCTTCGACGAAGAGACGTCCCGGCTCTCCGTCGCGCTCGCGGAGCAGGGCGGGGAGTACACCGAGCAGGATGCCGAGCTCGCGCACGCCCCCTACCGCCACCCCGGCGGCGGCGAGACCTTCTACTTCGTGCTCACCGACCGCTTCGAGAACGGCGACCCCGCCAACGACACCGGTGGCATCGACGGCGAGCGCCTGGATCACGGCTTCGACCCTACCGACAAGGGCTTCTACCAGGGCGGCGACATCGCCGGGCTCCACTCGCAGCTGGACTACATCGAGGGCCTGGGGATGAGCGCGATCTGGCTGACCCCGTCCTTCACCAACAACCCGGTCCAGGGCGAGGGCGAGGATGCGAGCGCCGGCTATCACGGCTACTGGGTCACCGACTTCACCACCATCGACCCGCACCTGGGCACGAACGAGGAGCTCAAAGCGCTGATCGACGATGCCCACGCGCGCGGCATCAAGGTCTACTT
Source organism: Brachybacterium sp. AOP24-D1-21 (assembly GCF_052378665.1). Lineage (NCBI taxonomy): Bacteria > Bacillati > Actinomycetota > Actinomycetes > Micrococcales > Dermabacteraceae > Brachybacterium > Brachybacterium sp. AOP24-D1-21. Next base: position 2,530,861 of record NZ_JBQSXX010000001.1, on the reverse strand, counting down.
CGACATCATCACCAACCACACCGCCGACCTCATCGACTACGAGGAGGGCGAGTACGGCTACGTCGACCAGGCGACCAGCCCGTACCTCGACGCGGCCGGAAATCCGGTGGACGTCACCGCGCTGGCGCAGTCCGCGGAGTTCCCGGCCATGGATCCGGCGAGCTCGTTCCCCTACACCCCGGTGCGTTCGGCGGAGAACCAGGTGATGGTCCCCGAGGCGCTGAATGACGTGACGATGTACCACAACCGCGGCAACTCGACGTGGGAGGGCGAGTCGGTGACCTTCGGTGATTTCGACGGCCTGGATGACCTGATGACCGAGGATCCGCGGGTGCTGGCCACGATGGAGGACATCTACACCACCTGGATGGACTTCGGGATCGACGGCTTCCGCATCGACACCGCCAAGCACGTCGACTTCCAGTTCTGGCAGGCCTTCACCTCGACCCTCGTCGATCACCAGGGCGCGGCCCCGGCCGGGGAGCAGTTCTTCACCTTCGGCGAGGTGTACGACGCCGACGCCACCAAGCTCTCCCCCTATGTGCGCGAGACCGAGATGGACTCGGTGCTCGACTTCGCCTACCAGTCCACCGCGACGAACTGGGCGAAGGGGTTCACCGCGCAGGGCATGGCCGGCCTGTTCGCCGCGGATGACCACTACACGACGGCAGACTCCTCCGCCGCGGACCTGCCCACCTTCGTGGGCAACCACGACATGGGCCGCATCGGCTACCTGCTGGCCGGCTCCGACCGGCTCGGCGAGCGGACCGCCTTCGCACACGAGACGATGCTGCTGACCCGTGGCCAGCCGGTGATCTACTACGGCGACGAGCAGGGCTTCGCGGGCGACGGCAACGACAAGGACGCCCGCCAGTCGATGTTCGCCAGCCAGGTCCCCTCCTATCTCGACGACACCCTGATCGACGGCAGCCCCTACGGCGACGGCGAGCACTTCTCGACCGACGCCCAGCTGTACCCGCTGATCAGCGAGCTCGCCACGCTGCGCAACTCCACCCCGGCGCTCGCCACCGGCGCACAGATCGAGCTGCACGCGGAGGAGGGCGCCGGCATCTACGCCTTCTCCCGCGTGGACCGCGAGGAGCAGCTCGAGCACCTGGTCGCGCTGAACAACTCCCCCGAGGCGCGCACCGTCACCCTCACCACCCTCACCCCGGGCGCGAGCTTTACCTCGCTGTACGGCGACCACGCCCCGGTGACCGCCGCGGCGGACGGCACCGTCGAGATCACGGTGCCCGCACTCGGCGCCGTGGTGCTGGTCGCCGATGCGCCCGTCGTCGCCGCCGGTGACGCGCAGGCGATCACGCTCGATCTCGCCGACGGCGCGAAGGTCGAGGGTCAGGCACCGATCAGCGCCGACGTCACCGCCGACCGCTGGGCCGAGACCTCCTTCAGCTGGCGCCTCGCCGGCGAAGCGACCTGGACCGCGCTCGGCACCGCGGAGGACGACACCCCGCGTGTGTTCCACGACGTGAGCTCGCTGCCCGTGGGCACCCTGCTCGAGTACCGCGCGGTCTCCACCGACGCGGCCGGGGACCGGGTCGCGGACTCGACCACGGCCGTCGTCGGCGCGGACCTCTCCGCCGCCGGTTCCGAGGAGGGCCCGGGCGCGATCGACGAGCTGTCCGTGACGCTGCCCGGCTCGCATAATGCCGCGATGGGCTGCCCGGGCGACTGGCAGCCGGACTGCACCGCCGCCCAGCTCGCCCTGGATGCCGATTCCGGGAAGTACACCGGCACCTTCGACATCCCGGCCGGCGACTTCGCCTTCAAGGTCGCTGTCGGCGGGAGCTGGGACGAGAACTACGGCGCGGGCGGCGTGCCCGGCGGCGAGGACATCACCTATACCCATGAGGGTGGGCCGCTGACCTTCTGGTACGACCCGGCCACGCACGTCGTGCAGAACAGCGCCCAGGGTCCGTTCATCACCCTGCCCGGCTCCTTCAACGCCGCGCTCGGCTGCCCCGAGGACTGGATGCCCGGATGCATGCGCACCTGGATGCAGGATGTCGACGGCGACGGCGTGCACACGTTCACCACCGACGAGGTCCCCGGCGGGTCCTACGAGGTGAAGGCCGCTCACGGAGGATCCTGGGATGAGAGCTACGGCGTGGGCGGTGAGCCGGGCGGCGGCAATTACACCTTCTCCACCCAGGACGGAGAGATCGTGACCTTCACCTACGATCTGGCCACCCATCAGCTGACCATCGAGGCCGCCGATCCGCTGACCGCCGGCTCCGGCAAGCAGCTCGGCCACTTCGTGGACGCCGGCACCATCGCCTGGCCCACGAACCTGGTCACCGCCGGCGAGGACACCCGCTGGGAGCTGTTCACGGCGCCGACCGGCGGGCTCACCGTCGCAGACGGCGAGGTCACCGGGGGCGAGAGCCTCGGCGAGCTGACCCTGCGGGACGGCGGTCTGGAAGAGGCCGAGCTCGCCGGGCGCGGGCACCTGAAGGACTTCCTCGCGCTCGAGCTGCCGGCGCTGGACCGGGCAGTGCTCGAGGAGGCGCTGCGCGGTGAGCTGGCACTGGCCCAGTACGGCCCGGACGGGATCGAAGTCCTCACCGGGCTGCAGATCCCCGGAGTGCTCGATGATCTCTACGCGGGAGATGCCGCCGAGCAGGAACTCGGCGTGAGCTGGAGCGATGGAGTGCCCACCCTGTCGCTGTGGGCACCGACCGCCCAGAACGTGACGCTGCAGCTGCACGGCCCGGCGGAGGCGGCGGGTGATCCGTCGGCCGCTGATCCGTCGGCCGCTCGTGCCGTCGCCGCAACCGAGATCGCGATGGAGCGCGGAGCCGGCGGCGTGTGGGCCGCGACCGGCGAGGCCGACTGGACCGATCAGGCCTACACCTTCGCCGTGGACGTCTTCGTCCCCTCCCTCGGCGAGGTGGTCACCAACACCGTCACCGACCCGTACTCCGTGGGCCTGACCCTGAACTCGCAGCACTCGGTGCTGCTGGATCTCGCAGATCCACGCTGGGCGCCGGAGGTCTGGACCGACACCTCCGCCCCGGCGGTCGCGCAGTTCGCCGATCAGACCATCTACGAGCTGCACCTGCGGGACTTCTCCGCCGGTGACGAGGCTCTGCCCGAGGAGGTCCGGGGCAGCTATGCCGCCTTCGGGCACCCGGATTCGGCAGGGTCGGCACGGCTCGGTGAGCTCGCCGAGGCGGGCGTGACCACCGTGCATCTGCTGCCCACCTTCGATATCGCCACCATCGAGGAGGACCGCGCCGCGCAGGTCCAGCCGGATCTTCCGGCCGACGCCGGACCCTCCTCGACCGAGCAGCAGGCGGCGGTGACCGCTGTCGCGGACCAGGACCCCTACAACTGGGGCTACGACCCGCTGCACTACATGAGCCCCGAGGGCTCCTATGCGACCACAGGTCACCAGATCGGTGGTGAGCGCACCGCAGAGTTCCGCTCCATGGTGGGCGAGCTGCACGGGATGGGCCTGCAGGTGGTGCTCGATCAGGTCTACAACCACACCGCCGCGCACGGTCAGGCCGACACCTCGGTGCTGGACCGGATCGTTCCCGGCTACTACCAGCGGTTGAATCTCGACGGCGGGGTGGAGAACTCCACCTGCTGCTCGAACATCGCCACCGAGCACGACATGGCGCAGAAGCTCATGGTCGACTCCACCGTGCTCTGGGCCCGCGAGTACCACGTGGACGGATTCCGCTTCGACCTGATGGGCCATCACAGCGCCGACAACATGCTCGCCGTGCGCGAAGCGTTGGACGAGCTGACGCTCGAGGCCGACGGGGTGGACGGGAAGAGCATCTACCTCTATGGCGAGGGCTGGGACTTCGGCGAGATCGCCGGCAACGCCCGCTTCACGCAGGCCACCCAGGGACAGCTGGGCGGCACCTCGATCGGCACCTTCAACGACCGGCTGCGGGATGCCGTTCACGGAGGCAGCCCCTTCGATACCGACAAGCGCACCGTGCAGGGCTTCGGCAACGGCCTGTCCACGATGCCGAACGGGTTCGCGGAGGTGGGCGAGGAGGAGCAGCTGACCGACCTGCGCCACCGCACCGACCTGATCCGGATCGGGATGGCCGGCAACCTCGCCGACTACGAGCTGCTGAGCTCGACCGGGGAGGTGGTGCGCGGTGATCAGCTGGACTACAACGGCGCTCCCGCCGGGTACGCCACCCGTCCCGAGGAGGCGGTCAACTATGTCGACGCGCATGACAACGAGGCGCTGTACGACATGAACGTGTGGAAGCTGCCGCAGGATGCCACCCTGGAGACCAGGCTGCGGATGAACACGCTGTCCCTGGCCACGGTGACCCTGGGCCAGTCCCCCTCGTTCTGGGCGGGCGGCACAGATCTGCTGCGCTCGAAGTCGCTGGACCGCGACAGCTATAACTCCGGCGACCACTTCAACACGATCGACTGGACGAAGCAGACCAACGGGTTCGGCAACGGCCTGCCGCCGGAGGAGAAGAACGGCGAGGCCTGGGATCTGATGGTGCCGATGCTCGAGGATCCGGCGAAGACCCCGACCCCGGAGGACATCGGACTCTCGAGCGAGGTCACCCTGGATCTGCTGCGGATGCGCTCCTCCTCGACCCTGTTCACCCTCGGCGACGCGGAGCTGATCCGGCAGAAGGTCAGCTTCCCCAACGCCGGCGCCGACGCCACCGCCGGTCTGCTGGTGATGCGGGTCGACGACACCGTGGGCGTGGACGCGGATCCGGCGCTCGACGGGCTGGTCACCGTGTTCAACGCGACCGGTGAGCCGATCACCGAGGCGATCGACGGCATGGCCGGACTCGAGTACCAGCTGCACGAGGTGCAGGCCGACGGCGCCGACGAGGTGGTCAAGCAGGCCACCTGGGATGCGGACACCGGCACCGTCACCGTGCCCGCGCAGACCGTCGCGGTGTTCGTGGCCCCGCATGCCGGAAGCGGTGGGGAGGATCCCGGTGACGGCGGCGGAGACAAGCCTGGCGACGGGGAGCAGCCCGGTGGCGGCGACGAGGGCGGGGAGCAGCCTGGCGGGGGCGATGATGGCCAGGCCCCTGGTGACGGCGAGGCGCCCGACGGCGGAGGCGAAGCTCCCGGTGACGGCGACTCCGTCGATGACGACGCTTCCGACTCCGGCACCGGCACCAGCACCGGCACCGGCTCGCAGGATGATCCGGCGGCCGACGGTTCCCGCGGGCCGCTCGCCCGAACCGGCCTCGAGGTCCTGCCCTGGGCGCTCGCGGCGGCGCTCGCACTCGGTATCGGCATCTCACTGACTGCGCGGGCCCGCAGCCGGGGGTGACGGACCCCGTCCCGATCAGGGGATCGCGCGCTCCACGCCCTTTCCGGGCCGCGGAGCGCGCACGCCCAGCGCCCGCCGCTCGCCGCTCGCCGCTCGCCGTCCGAATCTACCGCCACAGGAGTCCTCACGATCCGGGACGAGAACTCCGCGTGTCACGGTGAGGTCGCGGGCGCTGCGCAGTGGACAGATCTGGCTCTTCGCAGGTGAGGGGGTAGCTGCGGGGCGTGAGGTGGGCGCGTCGGTGCCGGGATAGACGTCGAGGTCTCCCGAAGATGGAAGTTCTGACGCTCACCGTCTGGAAGACCTCGACATGCCCAACGCTACCTTCGACAGTCCCGACCTGACGACCTTCGCCCGCCTCGGGGAGCTCGGTCTGGTCGTGGTCGGCCAGAGACTCACACCCGAACGGGCGATGCTGGAGTGCCGGCTCGTCGATGAGGACCCGTGGTGCCGGGCCTGCGGAGCACTCTCGACTTCGCGGGGCTCCATCTCCCGGTCCCTGGCGCATGAGCCGTTCGGCCACTGCCCTACGACTTTGCTGGTGCGGATCCGCCGCTACCGGTGCGACCACTGCGGAACCCACTGGCGCGAAGACACCACCACTGCAGCAGCTGAGCGGGCGAAACTCTCCCGGGGCGGGATCCGCTGGGCGCTGGAGACTCTGGTCATCGATCACCTCTCGATCGCGCGGGTCGCCGCTGGGCTGGGCGTCGCCTGGCACACCGCCAACGACGCCGTCCTGGCCGAGAGGAAACGACTGCTGATCGATGACTCGGCCCGCTTCGACGGGGTCCGCGTGATCGGCGTCGACGAGCACGTCTGGCGCCACACCCGCCGCGGCGACAGGTACGTCACGGTGATCATCGACCTCACCCCCACCAGGGACAAGACCGGGCCGGCTCGGTTGCTGGACATGCTCGAGGGCCGCTCCAAGGCGGCGTTCAAGGCCTGGCTCGAAGCTCGCCCCGAGGCGTGGAAGGACCGCATCGAGGTGGTGGCAATGGATGGGTTCACGGGGTTCAAGAGCGCCACGAGCGAGGTCCTGCCCGGCGCGGTCGCGGTCATGGATCCCTTCCACGTCGTCCGCCTCGCCGGGGGCTCATTGGATGACTGCCGCCGCCGCGTCCAGCAGCAGCTCCACCAGCGTCGGGGCCGCAAAGGCGACCCCCTCTACAAGTCCCGCCGCACCCTCCACACCGGGATCAGCCTTCTGACCAACCGTCAATCCGAGCGCCTCAGCGCCCTGTTCGCGAGCGAGAAGCATGCGGCGGTCGAGGCGACCTGGGAGGTCTACCAGGCGATGATCGCCGACTATCGAGAACCCGCCAGGACCAGAGCCAGAGCGATGATGGAGAAGGTCATCGCGGCCCTCCGGGCGGCGGCCCCGGACGCCCTCGTGGAGTTGGGAAAGCTCGGCCGGACGCTGACCAAGCGCGCGGACGACATCCTGGCGTTCTTCGATCGCCCCGGCACCAGCAACGGCCCCACCGAGGCGATCAACGGCCGACTCGAACACCTCTGCGGTTCAGCCCTCGGCTTCCGGAATCTCACGAACTACATCGCTCGCAGTCTCCTCGAATCAGGAGGCTTCAGAAACCAGCTACACCCTCGCATGCGATGAGTCGGGACTGATGCGCGATCAGGTGTCAGCTGAGGTTAGGCCGCCAGGCTGACGGTCGGGTTCATGATGGCCTCGTACTCGATGGGGGTCAACCGGCCCAGACGGGCCTGTCGACGGCGACGGTGGTACGTCCTCTCGATCCAGGTGACGATTGCGATCCGCAGCTCTTCCCGGGTTCGCCATCGACGTCGGTTCAGGACGTTCTTCTGCAGCAGAGCGAAGAAGGACTCCATCGCTGCGTTGTCCCCGGCCGCACCGACTTTCCCCATCGATCCCACGAGGTGGTGACGGTTCAGAGCGTGCACGAATTTTCGCGACCTGAACTGAGATCCGCGGTCGCTGTTAAACCGAGTTCGGCTTAACAGCGATTATGCCGAGGTTTGTGTTAAGCCGAGGAGCTCGGTGTCTGGCGTGGTTGGAGCGGGGGTCGCTGCTGGTTCCTCGGCTTACCGATGCGGCGCTATCGGAGGTTGTAGAGGGCATTGAGCGTGTCCTCGGTGAGTCTTTCAGCAGCCGGAGTGCTGGTCATCGGAGTGGCGGCGTCAATGGCATCGCGCATCATGTCCAGGGTCGCGAAGGCGTAGAACGCCGAGGTGGTGGAGGCGTTCTCGTGGCCGAGCAGCCGCATGATGATCGGCAGTGGAATGCCTTGTGTGTAGAGGTCCATGGCCTTGGTCTTGCGAAGCATGTGGCAGTGGATGCGCTCCGGCACCGAGGGACAGTCCGCGGTCGCGATCGCGGCGGCCTTTTTCAGAACCGCGGCGACCGTGTCGGAGGAGATACTGGTCGGTTCTCCGCGGTGCAGGCTGTAGAACACCGGCCTGGTTGCGGGCGGCGTGGCCGGGCCGGGGTGGAACTCAGCGAGGTAGACGCGCAGGTGCTCGATCGTTCTCTCGGTGAGCGGCACGATGCGGGTCTTGTGGCGTTTTCCGGTCAGTGTGACGCGTCCGGGCGCGGTCAGGGATAGGTCCTGCAGGGTCAGGTTGGTGATCTCGCCGACGCGGGCAGCGGTGTCATAAAGGAGGATGAGCAGCATCCGGTTCCGGCGCGATTTCGCCGTCTGGCCGGTGAAGGCGGCGAGCACGGCTCGCAGCTCGTCGTCGGTGAGGTATTCGATGGGTGCTCGGGGCGCGGTCGGGGCTTTGAGCGTCTTCGCCTGCTGGTGAAGCGCGACGAGGGTGAGGTCCTCACTCGCGGCGTAGGCCAGGAACGCTTTGATGGCGCTGAGCCGGAGCGTGATGGTCCTCGCCGCATACTGTCGGTCCGCCCGCATCCAGGCCAGCCACGCTTTCAGGTGGGGCCGGTCGAAGTGGTCGAACGTCATATCTGCGCGGTCGAGGTGCTCGTGGTCGGCAAGGAAGGTCAGTAAGCACTCCAGGCTGATCCGGTAAGCCTCGATCGTCTTCGGCGACAGCCCGCGAACGGTGGGCATGTAGGCGTGGAAGAAGTCTCGGGCCAGGACCCAGAAGTCCGGGGCTCCGGTTTTCGGGTCGCGTCTCATTCGAATCCAACCTCCGGCAGCAGCGACTGGCTCTCGCGAGCGATGGTGGCGTAGGCGTCCAGGAAGTCAGGAGAGGTGTGGACGTAGTAGTAGGTCGACTCGAAGGTCGCGTGGCCCATGTAGCGGGAGAGGTAGGGCAGCATCGCGGTCACGTCAGTGCCCTCGCCCATCCAGCGTTCGAGGTTGGCGTAGGCGAAGTGGTGCCGGAAGTCGTAAGGTCGCGGCTGTCTGCCGGCCGTGGGGCGAGGCAGGCCGGCCTGGTCCCAGATGCGACGGAAGATCACACCGACCGCTGCCGCAGTCACCGGGGTCCCGGCGGCCGAAACGAAGAACGTCTGATGCGCCCCGAAGCGGGCTTGGGATCTCTGGTCGCAGACGGCCAGGATTTCGACGATCTGATCGGTCAGGGGCAGACGGCGGCTGCGCCGGGCTTTGGCCCCCACGATGTCGAGGTGCCCGTCGTCGAGGTCTGTGATGTCTCAGGACTTCGGTGACAGTTCTGTATCAGGACATCGGTGACAGTTGATGTCTCAGGACATCGGTGACGGTTCGGGGTTCTTCGGTGGCCGGCCTCGGCGTTTGCCGCTCCGTTGACCCGTGTGCTTGGAGGCGTATCGGATGCCGAGCGGGGGCCAAGCGTGCTCGGCCAGGATCTCGCCGTGAAGGTCGACGAACGTGACGCTGGCCTGTTCGACGAGGACGTGCACTTCCTGCTGGGCATGAGGGTAGGAGACCTGGAACGCGACGCCGTGGAGGGTGATCGTGCCGTTGTTGTTCACCACCCGTGTTCGTTCACCGGTCTGGATGACCCGCTCCCGGGGGAGCTTCCGGGAACGCTTCTTGCTGTCCCCGACGGACTCGATGATCAGGCTGGGCTCCACGACAGGCCGGGGAGACGGTGCCGGCTCAGTCGCGTCCCAGGCTTGGCGTGGTGTGATCCGTCCGGGAAGTCCCTGGTGAGGGCGTTGCTCGTTATAGATGACGTCGAACTCGTCGACCTGTGCTTGGAGCTCTTCGATGCTTCCCGCGATGGGCTGCTTGTCCAGCCAGCGGAACAAGGTCTGGTGGAATCGTTCGTTCTTGCCCTGCGTGGTCGGCTTGTAGGGCTTCCCGGTGATCGCCTCGACTCCCAGCGCGGTCACGTGGATGACGAGCTGGCCCTTCATCCCACGGCGCGTGGGGTTCAGCGCGGCTCCGTTGTCGGTGAGCAGACGCTGTGGAGTTCCGCAACGCGCGGTGCCCTTGTTGAACACCGCGATCGCTGCTTCAGCGGTCTCGCTGCCCGCCACGTGAGAGGCGACCGCGAGGCGCGAATGATCGTCCTGGAGCTGGAAGATCACGCAGGTCCGGCCGTTGGTGAGGACGTACTGGGTCGCATCCAGCTGCCAGCACGCGTTCGGTGCCGGATAGACGAACCGCCGCCAGGACGCGCGAGGCCGCTTCCTCGGCTCCAGTCGAGCCACGCCTCGTTCGCGGAAGATCCGTGCCAGGGCCGCGATCGATGGCGCTTCAAGTCCCATCGCTTTCATCCGGTCGTGGACGCTGATCGGACCGTGATCCAGCCCAGACGCTTCGAGTGCGGCGCGGACCTGAACAGCCTGGTCCTTGACCTCTTCATCGAGCTGGCCCGGGGAGGTATGTGGTCGTTTGGTGCGGGGCTCGAGCACGGCCGCGGGCCCATCGACGCGGGCGCGAGCACGGAGGACGTAGAACGTCTTGCGCGAGATGCCGTGCTCGACGCAGAACGTGCTCACCGACCCACGCGGCGCGTCATCAGGCCACCGCGAGATGGCCAGGCGGACAGTGGGATCGACGGGCTCGTTTCTGCTCACCGCCCATTTTTACCGGCGAAGTGTCACCACCAAGAGCCACGGAAGTGTCACCGATGTCCTGATACAGAACTGTCACCGATGTCCTGCGACATAACACCCGTCGTCGAGGTCGACCTGCGCGGCCAACAGAGCGCGAGCTTCGCCGGTTCGTAGCCCGCAGGAGTGCATCAGCGTGAAGAACGCGATCGCCTGCCACCGCCACGGTGACTGCGCGTCAAGCTGGGCCGCGGCGGTGAAGAAACGCTCGATCTCGTCCCGGTTGAGCAGGTAGGGGGTGACCCGGATGAACGGGGCCTTCCATTGGTCAGAGAGCACGTAGGCGCTCGTGTGCCCCTGGGTCTGGAGCCATCGTCCGACGTCGCGGATGTAGGACATCCACGACCGGTACCGGCCAGAGCGCGCCAGCTGGGCGGTCACCCATCCTTCGACGGTGTCCCGATCGAAGACGCGCAGGTCGTGGCGGGTGCAGTAAGCGTCGAACTGTTTCAGATACCAGATCCGGGAGACGCCGTAGAAGCCCATGCTCTCCTTGAATGCGAGATAAGCCGTCAGATCGGTGGCGAACACGCTGGTGAAACCGTGGGCGTTCATGACCGGGCTCCCGCCGGCACCGGCAACACGCACTGCAGGAGACGCTGGTCATCGACGCTCATATACACGTTGGTCGACTCCTGGCTGGCGTGTCCGAGCACCGCCGAGATCGTCGGCAGCGGCACGGCAGGAGGGTGTTTCATTAGCTGTGTAAGGGTCCGGTCTCGAACCGAGGTGTGACCTGCTGTCCCGCCTCTGAGAAGGACCGATGACATGACCGATACTGCAGATGCCCAGAACCCTCTTGCCGGGGTGCTCAGCGCCGACCAGGTCGATGCCCTCGTCAACGCCGCTGAAGACCTCGGAGAAGGCCGCCACGGGGTCGAGGAGCTCCTCTCGCGGATGACCCAGGCGGTGCTGGAGAGGGCGCTGGAGACCGAGATGAGCGATCACCTGGGCTACGAGGCCGGCGACCCTGCTGGCGCCGGCACGGGCAACTCCCGCAACGGCAAGACCACTAAGTCCGTCCAGACCCTCCAGGGACCGGTCCAGATCACTGTGCCGCGGGACCGCAACGGCTCGTTCGAACCGGTGATCGTGCCCAAGAGGTCCCGCCGGCTCGGGAGGGTCGAGGACATGATCCTGTCGCTGTATGCCCGCGGGATGACCACCCGCGATATCGGCTCCCACCTCGAGGAGATCTACGGCTCCAGGGTCTCCGCCGCCACGATCTCCCGGGTCACCGACGTCGTCGCCGACGAGGTCGCCCAGTGGCAGTCCCGGCCCCTGGAGACGGTCTATCCAATCGTCTATATCGACGCGATCTGGCTGAAGATCCGCGATGGCGGTGTCGTGGCGAACAAGGCCTGCCACGTCGCCGTGGGCGTGGATCTCGAGGGCCGCAAGCAGGTGCTGGGTCTATGGCTGGGCGTCAGCGAGGGCGCGAAGTTCTGGGCGAATGTCCTGACCGAGATCCGTAACCGCGGCACCAAGGACATCTTGATCCTGTGCTGCGACGGGCTGAGTGGGCTGCCGGCCGCTGTGAACAGCATCTACCCCGAGACCGTGGTCCAGACCTGTGTGGTCCACCTGCTGCGCTCGGCGATGAAATACGCCTCCTACACCGACCGCAAGACGATGGCCAAGGACATGCGCCCGATCTACACCGCCGCGACCGTGGAGGCCGCACAGCTGGCGCTGGAGGCCTTCGCCGAGATATGGCAGACCAAGGCGCCGGGAGCCGTGCTGGCCTGGCGGAACGCGTGGGAAGACTTCATCCCATTCCTCGCGTTCACTCCCGAGATCCGCAAGGTCATCTACACCACGAACCAGATCGAATCGATCAACTACCAGCTACGGAAGATCACCAAGACCCGCGGCTCGTTCCCCTCGGACGAGGCAGCGATCAAGCTGGTCTACCTGGGCATCCGGAACATCGAAACCCGCCGCGGCGGAGAGCTCGGCACCGGCACCCAGGGATGGCACCAAGCGCTGAACGCTTTCGCCGTCCAGTTCCCCAACCGACTCCCCCTCTGACCACCCGGCAGAAGGACTGATCGACCGGCCCCTTACACAGAAAACTTGACACCTCCCACGGCAGCACGCAGCATGCGAGAGGCCGCGTTGTGCCGCAGGCGCCGCGTCCCGGCCTTCACTCCGATCACGCCGGCAGTCCGGAACGTTCTGGCCGTCACCTTGTATATCGAGGCGTGATCGACGAACGGGATGAACGGTGCCACCGAGCGGAGAAAAACGTGGTCGTCCTCGCCGGCGGGACGCTCCTCGAGCACGTAGCTTGCCAGCGCTACCGCCAGAAGACCGGGCAGCGGCAGCGTCACCGGGTTCTTCGTCTTCTGCTGGACGATCCCGATCGTCTGGGAGCGCCAGTCGATGTCTGCCAACCGCAGTGCGATGATGTCGCAGGCCCGTAGCCCGGTCAGCAACGCCAGCAATGTGATCGCAGCATCCCGAGCGGAGACCATGCCGGTTGCACACGCCTCGACGACCCGCTGTTCATCGGCGTCCTCGAGGACAGGCAGGATCGTCTGCGAACGTTTCACCCCGGCCAGGTTGACGGCATCGACCAGTTCGCGGCGGCCGGTGAACTTCAGGAACGGGCGGAAGTTCGACACCACCCAGAACAAGGACGACTTCGCCCACCTGGTCAGCAACGATTCGAGGAACGCGAGGATGCTGGCCGCATCAGTCTCCTCGAGGCTGTCGATCCCGCGATCCTCGAGGAACACGAGATAGCTGCGGGCCACCCGGCCGTAGGCAGCGCGCGTGGCCGGTGCCAGCCCACGGTCGGCCATGTCCGCTTCCCAAGCAGCATCCAGTGCTACGAACTCGTCCGAAGCAGGCCACGGCCCACCGCCGCCACGCCGACGGACCGCGAGATCGACCCGACCGGTGCGCAGGTAGGAGTCGAACACGGTAACGATCCGGCCGTAATCGAAGCGGCGCTGTGCGCTGAACCCACCGGTGCGCGGGCTCGTAGTCATCGCTGCGAACTCGGCACCCAACGCGGGCGAGTAGACGCCGCCACGGTCGGCAGCGAACCTGGTCAGCGCGCTGATCGACTTCTGATAGTTCCTGATGGTTGATTCCATGTAGTCGGCCGTGCGCAGCGCTGCAACAGTGACCGCGCCGATCTGTATGACCGTCGTATCCATGACCGCGTCCCTTCCCTAGACGGATGGATACGACGGACACTAGACACTGACTGCAGGAACGTTAAGCCGAGGAACCAACAGCGATCTCCGCTCCAACCACGCCAGACACCGAGCTCCTCGGCTTAACACAAACCTCGGCATAATCCGAATGCACGATGCAACTGGCAGCGTCAGGACGCCTGGATATTGCGTTGTCCAGGGCGTTTACCGCGAGGCGAGCCTTCATCCGGTCGCTGATGGAGTAGCCCACGATCCGGCCGGAGAACACGTCCTTGATCGCGCAGAGGTAGAGCTTGCCCTCGTCGGTCCAGTGCTCGGTGATATCCGTCAGCCAGAGCTCGTTGACGTCGTCAGCGGAGAAGTCCCGCTTCACGAGGTCATCGTGGACCGGCGGGCCGGAGCGCTTGCCGTTCTTCCCACGCTTCTTCCCGAACACGGACCACCACTGGTTGTCTCGGCAGATCCGCCACGCGGTCCGCTCACACATGCGCTGGCCAGCTGCCTCCGCTTCGCCGGCGAGGAAGCGATACCCGAACTCGGGATCATCCCGGTGGGCATCGAACAGCGCGTTGGCACGGTAGGCCTCGACCAGCTCTGACTCGGTGACCTGCTGTTTCCGCCAGCGGTAGTAGGGCTGGCGGGAGAGCCTCAGGACCCGCAAGGACACCGCGACAGGGACACCATCGCCGGCGAGCTCGCTCACGAGCGGGTAAAGGATTTTCCCGGCAGGTTCGCCTGCGAGAGGTAGGCGGCCGCGCGGCGGAGGACCTCGTTCTCCTGCTCAAGCAGCCGGTTACGGCGACGCAGATCCCGCAGCTCGGTGGACTCCTCACGGGTCTTGCCAGGCCGGGAACCGTCCTCGACATCGGCTTGACGCATCCAGTTCGTCAGGCAGGACTCGGAGATCCCGAAGTCCTTCGCGATTATCGAGAGCTTCTGGCCAGGTTCGCGGTTCCTGGCGACGCGGACGACGTCGTCACGGAACTCCTGGGGGTAGGGAGCGGGCATGGTGCACATCCTTCCCTGTGACGCTCCTCAGCGCCACAGATCATGTGACACCTGATCGTGCGGCAGTCCCCTTCCTCGAGGGGACCGGCACGATGGTGCTCGACCATCTCGGTGGCATCGCCTATGCCTGCCGCTCCCGGCGCGTGGACCCAGGCCTGTTCTCAGAGGTCTGCGCCGACCTCGGCGTCGAGCCGGTGCTGTTCCATGCGGCCGATGCCGACGGAGTGCCGGTCTACCCCACGAACGTGCTGATGAGCGTGGGGACCGACGTCGCCATGGTGGGCGCCGAGATGATCCGGAACACGGCCGAACGGGCACGGGTGCTGGGATCGTTGAGGGAGAGCGGCCGCGAGGTCGTGGAGCTCTCCGAGGAGCAGGTCCGAGGCTTCCTCGGCAACTGCCTCGAGGTGACCGGGCGCGAAGGCCAGTGCCTCGTGATGTCCTCGCACGCCGCCGCTCACCTCTCCCCCCGCGCAGCGACGCCGCATCGAGCGTTCCTGCCGAATACTCACCGCACCCGTGCCCACGGTCGAGGCGGCCGGCGGCTCCGTGCGCTGCATGCTCGCCGGTATCCATCTGCCTCAGCGGCAGGCCGACTCCTCGACCGGGATCCCGAACACGCGCACCACGGTGGTCCCCGCCGCGGTGTAGACGTGCACCCCGGCGCCGTCCGCGCGATCGCTGAAGAACCCGTAGGCCGGGGCACCGTTGCGCCGCATCGCGTCGCCGACCTCGTCGAACCCATGCTCTGTCAGCACGGGGTTGATCGCCTCACGACGGGCGTCCCAGGCCGCGGCGTCGTCCTCGGGAAGCGTGATCTCGGTGGTCGCGTCCCCTGGTGACCAACGGCAGATCCCGTCATCGTCGAGACGGACCCGCTCCGAGTCCTCGGCCCAGCTGGCGTCCGCGCCCTGCAGCATCGACTCCTGCAGCGGCGGGAGCATCTCCCGGTACTGCGCGCGGGCCTCGTCCACCGGAACGGGCTCAGGTACCGCGGGCGTGCATCCGGTCAGAGCGATCATCGCCGCCACCCCGACGAGGAGTGAGCGCCGCGAACGGGCACGACGTCCCTCCGGTACTTCATCCACATTCACCCATCCCTCCCCTCAGGCTTCACCACTCGATCTAGCATGATCCGAGTCACAGTCTCGACCATGGAGCGTACTTGATGCTGGGTGCTGACACCGTTGCCCTCTCCGCCTTGGGGACGACCGCCGGACGACGCGCGGGCGACTTGCGCGAGGCCCTGAGCGCAGTCCTCCACGCCGATGACCCGAGCATCTGGGTCGGTGACCACCGGATCGCCTTCGATCGGGAGATGCATGCTCTCCGAGCACGGCTCGACGGCATCGCACAGCGCGTGGACGAGATGGCCGACGAGCTCTCAGAACATGCGCACGAGCAGGACCTCGCCTCGACGCCGGATGGCCCCGCAATGCCGTCATCGATGAGTTCGCTGCGATCCCTGCTCGGACAGGCAGACTCCCCGGGGTATGCCGAAGACCTCCTGCGCCGCCTTTTCGGGGCGTCCGGCGGCTCGACCGAGGATTCATTGGGCGGCTTCGAGGACCCTCGGAACGTCGGCTCGCGCACCATCGGAGTGGACCTCGAGTCGATCGAGGCGTTCGACCCGAGGACCACTGTCCAGGGCGACAGCTTCGGTGACTGCTGGTTCCTCGCGACGCTCGCGTCCGTGGCCGCGCAGAACCCGGAGCTCATCGCAGAGAACATCGAGCTGGTCCATGGCCCCACCCCGGATGAGGACTACTGGATCGTGACGCTGTACGAGAACGGCGAACCGGTCGAGCATGTCGTGACGCAGAACGAACTGGTCAAGGACGGAGTCCGCGGACGCATCGACCACGACAGCGGCTCCTTCTCCGAACGCATCTCCTGGATGAGCATCTACGAGCGGGCGGCCGTCGAACACGTCGGCGGGGACTATGGCGATCTCGAGGCGAATTTCGCCGGGAAGGGGTTCGACATGATCACCGGCGACAGCGGAAGTCTCTCCATCGACGCCGGCTTCGACTCGATCCGGGCGGACCTCGAGGACGGCAAGTCCGTGGTGACCAGCACGCCGCCAGGATGGCTGCTCGGTGGCGCACCGGACGGAGACGTCGTCGACGGCCACGTGTACATCGTCGAAGGTCTTTCGACCAACGAGATGGGCGAAGAGGTGGTGGTCCTCGTCAACCCCTGGGGCACGCCGCAGCCACCGGCGTCGAAGCCTCCCGTCCTCGAGCTGACACAGGAGGAGTACGCGGCGAACTTCGTCTCCCGCAACACCGTCGGCCATGACGCGTGAGCCGCTGGCTCCGCTCGGCCCGCAGCCGTTGCCCTGCCCGCATGCACGCGGTGCGGTCGCCTCAGCTGTGACACGAGCGACGAAGAGGTGGATCGTGAGCGATGCAGACCCTGCCGCCCCGGCCCGGGAAAGCGAGTCCGTGTGACCGCCACCAGCTAGTCACCGACTGATGGCGCGACGGCGGGGCCGATCCATCGCGCATCGACTTCGACTCCGCGCGGAAGCTTCACCGTCTTCGCAACCGTCTCCACGTGTAGGGGCTCAGCGGTGCAGCGAGAGGTTGATCTGCCAGTGAACGCCCTGGGGTTCCGCGTCGCGGTCAGATCGGGTCGTCCTGGCGCCCGTGTTCTGAAGCTCCCCGAGACCTGGGCGGAGGACTCCGATCGTCGTGACCGACTGTCATACTCCGGTGATCGCGACCCTGCTACCAGAGGTGCCAAGATGTCCGCATCCCCGCATCACGCCATCAGCTATATCGAGTTCGGTGTCACGGATCTGATCGCTGCTCGTGCCTTCTATGAGTCGGCTTTCGGGTGGGAGTTCAATGACTACGGCCCGGCGTACAGCGGGATCAGGTCACCCGACGGAAAGGGGGAGGTCGGTGGATTGACCTCTGCCTCGGCGCCCAATAGCGACGGCCCCCTGATACTGCTCTATTCCGAAGACCTGGACGCGACCGTCGAGGCCGTGCGGACTGCAGGCGGAACCATTGCAGCAGGGCCCTATGACTTCCCGGGTGGGCGACGGTTCGAGTTCACGGATCCGAGCGGGAATCGGCTGGGCGTGTACGCCGAGGCCTGATCGCGCTCGGTCGCGAAGTATGCGCCAGCAGACATGAAGGCTCGAGCAGGCCTCTCAGCCTTTCAGCCCGCTCTGGGCGAGGCCCTGGATGAAGTGGCGCTGGGCGAGGATGAACACCAGGAGCACGGGCACCGCGGTGAGCGTGGTCGCGGCGAGCTGGATGTTCCACATCTGGCCGCCGTAGGCGTCGACGTACTGCGTCAGCGCCCTCGGCAGCGTGTAGTTCTCCCGGCTGGAGAGGAACACGACCGGTTCGAGATACATGTTCCAGGACTTCAGGAAGGTGATGATCCCGACCGCGGCAAGGGCAGGGCCCGCCAGGGGCAGGGCGACCTTCCAGAAGAGCCCCCACCGGTTCAAGCCGTCGATGCGCCCCGCCTCCTCGAGCTCATCGGGAAGGGTCACGAAGAACTGCCGCATGATGAAGGTCGCGAGCACACTGGGCGCCCCGAAGATAGGGATGACGATGAGCGGCCAGTGTGTGTCGATCAGTCCCATCGCGGTGACCGCCCGGAACATCGGCACGATCGTCACCTCGATCGGGACCAGCAGCCCCACCAGCACCACGAGGAACAGCAGGTTCTGCCCGCGGAACCGGATGCGCGCGAAGCCGTACCCGGCGAGCGAGGACACCACCATCGTGCCCACGGTGACGACCACGGCGATGTAGACGCTGTTCCAGTACTGCCGGGCGAAGGGCTGCAGCTCGAACACCTGGCGGTAGCTCGAGAAGTCAGGGCTCTTCGGCCAGAGGCTCGGTGGGACCTGCAGGATCTCACTGGTGGTCTTCAAGCTCGAAGTGATCATCCACCACGTGGGAAAGGCGAAGGGGATCGCCAGCACCACCATCACGGCCACCACCAGGAGCGTGGTGCGGCGCCGACCGCGCATCCGTCGCGGCTTCGCCCTCGCACCCGGCCTCGTAGCCGTCTTCGCGCTCCCGCCAGCGGTCCGGCTCGGTGTCAGCTTCAGTGTCGGCTCAGCGCTCATGATGGACCCACCTCCGTCGGGTCTGCCACTGCAGCAGGGTCAGGACCAGCACGATCACGAACAGCAGCATCGCGATCGCGCTCGCGTACCCGAAGTCGTTGAACCGGAAGGCCCGCTGATAGAAGTAGTAGACGAGGACATTCGTGGAGTTGCCGGGACCACCGGCGGTCAGCACGTCGATCAGGGCGAAGGTCTCCAGCGAGCCGACCACGGTGATGATCGAGACCAGCAGCAGCGTGGGGCTGATCATCGGCAGGGTGATCGAGAAGAAGCGGCGCACCGCGCCCGCCCCGTCGATGCGGGCCGCCTCGAGCATCTCCTCGGGCACCCCCTGCAGGGCGGCGAGGAACAGCACCATGTTCAGGCCGACGTTCTTGAAGACCTGCACGACGACGACGGCGAGCAGCGCCGACCAGCCCTCGCGCAGCCAGTTCGGTCCGTCGATCCCGATCACGCCGAAGAAGGCGTTGATGCCGCCGCTGTTCTGCAGCAGGAAACCCCAGACGATCGACCAGGCCACCAGCGACACCACCACCGGGGAGAAGAACAGAACCCGGAAGAAGGTCGAGCCGCGCACCTTCTGGTTCAGCAGCACGGCCAGGAGCAGCGCCAGCGAGATGTTCAGGGCCACCACCCCGCTCGAGAACAGGACCGACGACACCAGCGAGGCGTGCAGTGTCGAGTCCTCGAGCAGGGCGGTGTAGTTCTCCGCTCCGGTGAAGCGGAACTGGCCCGACAGGGCGTTCCAGTCGTGCAGGGAGTACCAGGCCACGGCGCCCAGCGGGAGGATCACCAGCAGCACGGCGCCCAGCACGCTGGGCGCGACGAAGAGGTACCCCAGCAGCGAGTCCCGCTGCTGCCAGGAATGACGACGCCGCGAGCGGGTCCCGGCAGCAGCTGTCATGAGTCCAGCAGCGGCTGAGCGGCGGTGCACACCTCGCCCAGCACGCCGGCGACGTCCGCGCCCTCGGTCCACAGCGGATCCAGCGCACTGCGGATCGTGGTCTGCAGCTCGGCGAAGTTCGCGTGGGCGGGCTTGGTGATCGCGTCGGTGATGCCGTCGATCACGGCCCGCTGCAGCTGATCCTCGCTGAACAGCGGGTTTGCAGCGCCCATAGTCTCCGCGGTGAGCAGCGAGACCCGGGGTGGCGGGAAGTACTGTGCGAGCTTCTCCGCCGCGGCGGGGCTGGTGAAGTGGGCCAGGAACTCTGCCGCGACCTCCGGCGCCTGCCCGTCGGCGAGCACTCCGATGCCCGCTTGTCCCACCACGTTCTGCTGGGTGGCAGGGCCGGCGGGCAGCGGCAGCACGTCCCACTCGAAGGAGTCGTCAAGGTTCGAGGCGCGGGAGATCTGGGTGATCGTCATGGTCGCCTGGCCGGCGAAGAAGTCGATCTCATCGCCCGGTCCGGGCATCGCCTTGGTGGTGAAGGCCGCCTCGTGCAGGAAGGTCATCGCCTCGGTCATCGCCTCGTCGGTGAAGCCGCAGGTGGTGCCGTCCTCGTTCCAGGCCTGCGCGCCGAAGCCGGCGTACACGGTGGCGAGGTTCTCCCAGGTCGCATAGCCGAAGTCCCGCACGATGAGGCCTGCCCCTCCGAGCTGCTCGACCGTGGCCCTGCTGACCTCCATGGCCTGCTCGTAGGTCCAGTCCCCGGCGTCGAAGACGGCGACGAGGTCGTCCTGTCCCGCCTCCTGCAGCCGCGTGGTGTTCAGGAACATGCAGAACGGCGAGTTGGAGAACGGATAGGCGTACAGCCCGTCCTCCCCCTGCCAGAGCGTGAGCGCGGCCGGGTCGATGTCGTCGTACTCGTACCCGTCGGCCGCTTGGAGCGCTTCGCCGACCTCCACCAGCGCACCGGACTGCACGAACTCGGGAGCGTTGCTCTCGAAGATCCAGGCGAGGTCCGGAGCGTTGCCTCCGGAGAGCTGGGTGGTCAGCGCGGTGGTGTAGTCCTCGAAGGGGATGGTCTCAAAGGTGACGGCGGAGACGGTCTCCGCATGCGCCGCGACGTACTCGTCGGCGATCTCCTGGAACAGTGCCAGCT
The DNA here is from genome assembly GCF_052378665.1 of Brachybacterium sp. AOP24-D1-21. Lineage (NCBI taxonomy): Bacteria > Bacillati > Actinomycetota > Actinomycetes > Micrococcales > Dermabacteraceae > Brachybacterium > Brachybacterium sp. AOP24-D1-21. Next base: position 2,510,250 of record NZ_JBQSXX010000001.1, on the reverse strand, counting down.
GGCCCTCGTCCGCGGTCCAGACGGTCATGCGAAGCTCGACGGGACCGTCCGGGGTGCCTCCCCCTCCCCCGCCCCCGCAGGCGGTGGCGGTCATTCCGAGGGCGGCGGTGAGTGCGGTTCCCGTGGTGAAACGGCGGCGGGTGATCATGATCTTCTCCTTTGAAGGATCGGTGACGCGGTGAGCGATGAACGGTCAGTAGCCGTGGACGGTGTCTGGCCAGCGCAGTTCGACACCGTCGGCCTCGAGCAGCGCCTGCAGATCGGCGACCTGCTGCGGTGACGCATGTGCGGCATGCGGGGTGGTGCCGGCCTCGAGGCAGTGCACGGCCAGCAGGCCGGCCGCCTCCCCGAGGTTCCACTCGACCGGATGCAGTCGGTAGCACCCGTTGGTGATGTGCGTCGTGGCCACGTTCTTGCAGGCCGCGAGCAGGTTCGTGGTGCGCTGCGGGATGAGCATCCCCAGCGGGATCTCGAAGGGCTCGGCGGGCACGTCGATGTAGTTGTCCCCGCCGGTGGAGGGATGGAGGTCGATCCGGTACATGCCGATGCCGACGGAGTCCGGGTAGCTCCTGGCCCCCTGATCGCCGCGGATCTCCCCGGAGACGTCCTGCTCGCGCACCGTCTCGAGGCCGCGGATGCGGCGGGATTCGCGATGGTAGGGCGCCATGGCGAGGCCGTCCTCGGTGCCCATCACGTCGGCCCGCAGGCGCAGGCCGGGCCAGCCGCGGCCACCGTCGGGGCGTGGGGCCTCGGTCTGCATCCAGTGGAGCATCGAGAGGGAGAGCTGCTTGGCATCGGCCAGGCTCTCGGCGTACTCCTCCTCGGGAACGTCCAGCGTGGTGCGCTCGAAGTAGTCGATGCTCGGCCAGTTGATCAGGCAGATGTCGCTCGCGAAGGTGCCGGGGGTGAAGAGGTCCCGGGCGATGATCCGGCGGAAGGTCCACAGGTTCCCGTCGCCGGGGTCCTTGGACTGGTCGGCGGTGACCGCGAGCGCGTCATCCCCGGGGTTCGGGGAGAAGTGCCGCTCGCCGATCTCGAGGGTGCGCGGGTTCGGCGCGGTCCAGGAGATGAGCGGCGCGCCCCAGAAATCGGGCTGGAGCGAGGTCCAGTGCTCGTAGCGCTCGGGCCTCGGGATCGTGTGGTCCTCCCCCTCGAGGTGGTCCACCGCGAAGCAGTAGGTGAGCGCCTGGACGTTCTCGGGCTGGGCGGTCTCGGGAGCGCTGGGCTCGCCGGTCTCGGCCCGGGACTCGAAGCCGGTGACGTACTCGGTGCCGGTCAGGGGCAGCAGCTCGCCGGTCTCGGTGGCGTCGATGACATAGGCCGCCTCGACGGTGTACTCCTCCCCCGTCTCCAGCGAGCGCAGCGTCACGGAGGTGACGGCGTCCCCATCGGCCCCCGCAGCGACCGGGCGCACCCGCAGGTCGACGGTGAGGCGGCGGGTTGCGGTGTGCGGCGCGATCATCGCCTCGATCACGGCCAGCCCTGCCCGCGGCTCATGGCAGAGCTTCGAGACCCAGCCCGCGCCGGGGTTGAGGTCCTCCCGGGCACGCGCGGCGACGGTGAGGGGATAGTGGCGGCGGTAGTGGTCACGGATCCCGTCGCGCAGCTCCCGATAGGAGGCGGTGCAGCCGAACTCCTCGATCCACGGGTGCTCGTCCGGGGGTACGCCCTGGCTGGTCAGCTGGCCGCCGAGCCAGGCGAACTCCTCGGTGAGATGGACGCGCATACCGTGGCGCGCGGCGGCGAGGGCGGCGGCGACGCCGCCGAGACCACCGCCGACCACGAGGACGTCGACGCGGGGATCGTGAAGGGTCATCGGTGGGTCTCCTTGGAGATCGAGGGAGCGGGTCCGGTGGTGGTACCCGCGGTGACGGTGCAGGGCAGGAGGATCTGGGTCTCGCCGGGCCGCGCGGGATTCTGCAGCAGGCGCAGGAGCATCTGCACCGACCCAGCGCCCATCTCGTGGCGCGGGATCGTGAAGCCGCTCCAGGCCACGGCCGAGCCGTGGGGGCTCTCCGGGTCGCCGAGGCGGGCGATCGAGAGGTCCGCGGGCAGCGAGAGCCCGCGGGAGAGTGCGAGCAGGCGGAGCTTCGAGGCCAGGTCCGGGGTGGCCGCGATCGCTGTGGCCCCGGTGCCGAGCACATCGTCGAGCAGGGAGCCGACATCGAGCGCCTCCCCGTCGAGCCGGAGGGGACTGACCTCGAGCCTGGCCGCCGCCCGCTCGAATCCCTGGCGCCGGTCGATACCGGACTCGTGGTCTGGGAACTCGAGGGCAAACGCGATCCGGCGGTGCCCGAGAGCGGCGAGATGCTCGATGACCTGCTCGGTCGCCGTGCCGTAGTCGGCGCCGACATAGGGCACCTCGGCGCCATCAGCCTCGCGGCGACCGATGAAGACGAAGGGGTAGTCGTGGGCGAGCAGCTCGGACAGGTCCCGGCGGTGGCTGTGGCGGCCGAAGAGCAGGCAGCCGTCGGCCAGATGCAGGCGGCCCCGCCGTGCCCAGTCGCGCAGCCCCTCCCGGCCGCTCGCGGGATCGCCGCCGTGGCTCGAGGTGAACAGCAGCAGGTCGACGCCCTGTCGCAGGGCCTCGGCCTCGATGCCGCGCAGGAACGGGTAGTAGAAGTCGCTGGAGTCGTGCGGGAAGACCGGCTCGTAGGTGAAGACGCCGAAGATGGAGGTGCGGCCGCCGGCGAGATGCTTCGCGGCGAGATTGCCCCAGTAGCCGGTCTCCTCCACTGCGGCAAGGATCCGCAGGCGGGTCTCCTCGGTGAGTCGCCCCTGCACCTCAGCACCCGCATTGAGGGCCATCGACACGGTCGCCTGACTCACGCCGGCCGCACGGGCCACGTCGGCCTGCGTGGGTCTCCTGTGCGCGGTGGTGGCGTGCCGCTCCATCGGTCCTCCCGGGATCATGACGTCGTTGTCCGTGGGCCGAAGCACAACAGGTTATGCGCATAACCACAAGGGATCCCTTCCAGACCGGCCTTTGCTCCGCACCCGAAGGCGCGGTACGGTCGACACAGCTATGACACGAGCGACGACGAGGTGGATCGTGATCAACGCATGCCCGTCCGTTCCGATCTCCCGGAACGAGCTCGGATGACCGCGACCCGCTGGTCACCGACGGATTCTGCCTACCAGGCGCGGCTCCTGCGCGCCCATGAGGATCTGCGCGCGAACGCTGAGGTCCGTCCCGACCGGAATCCGGTGCGGGAGCCGGTGCTCGCCTCCTGGCGCCGCTCACTCGCCGCCCGGCCCGCGGACACCCTCCCCACCGGTGCCGTCCTCGAGGGAGGCGAGCTCGCTGCGGCGCGCCAGGAGCATCTCTTCTCGGCGGTGCTGCCGCTGCTGCGCTCCCGCCTGATCGACCCTGCCGTCGAGGCCGGGCTGATGGTCGCGCTGGGCGATGCCCGGGGCAGGCTGCTGTGGGTCGAGGGGCGGCCGCAGCTGATCTCCCGGGCCGATGACATGGGCTTCGCCGCCGGTGCCGACTGGTCCGAGAGCGCGATGGGCACCTCCGCGCCGGCCCTCGCCCTGACCACCAGCGCCTCGATGCAGGTGGTCGGTGCGGAGCACTTCCATGAGGCCGTGCACCCCTGGAGCTGCAGCGCCGTGCCGGTGCTGCATCCCCATACCGGAAGGACCCTCGGGTTCCTCGATGTCACCGGCACCGCCGAGGCGGTCTCCCCGCTGGTGCTGCCGCTGCTCGAGGCCACCGCCCGTGCGGTCCAGGACGAGCTGCGCGCCCTGCTGCCCGTCGGCCGCGCGGAGGGGGCACCGACCGGCCGCCGGCCGCGGATCCTGCCCCGCTCCCCGCGCTCTGCGGGTCTCAGGCGCGCGAGCGCCAGAGCAGCCAGACGAAGTAGGGCGCTCCGAGCAGGGCGACCATCAGCCCGGCCGGGATCTGCGCGGGGGCGATGAGGGAGCGGCCGAGCGCATCGGCCAGACCTACCAGCACGCCGCCGAGCAGCATCGCGACCGGGAGCGTGCGCAGGTGCCTACCGCCCACCAGCGCCCGCGCCAGGTGCGGGGCGACCAGTCCCACGAAGCCGACCACCCCGACGGCCACCACGCTGATCGAGGCGAGCACCGCCGCGAGCCCCATCACCGCGAAGCGGGTGCGCTCCAGCCGCACGCCGAGCACCCGCGGGGTGTCCTCGTCGATCGCGAGCAGATCCAGCTCGCGGTGCAAGCCCGCCAGCAGCGGGGCGATGACCACGAGCGCGATCAGGACAGGGAGCACATCGCCGAGGCCGCGGCCGTAGGTGGTCCCCGACAGCCAGGTGAGGATCCTCGGGGTGTCCCAGGGATTGGAGCTGAGCAGCAGGAACGTGGTCAGAGCACTCATCCCGTAGCCCGTGCCGATGCCGACCAGCACGAAGCGCTCGGGGGCCAGTCCGCCCCGCCAGGCGAGCAGCGCGATCGCCGCGAACGTGACGACCCCGACCCCGACGGCGCACAGGAGCATCAGCGGCCGCCCGCCGCCGAGCAGGGTCACCACGGCCGCCGCCCCGAGCCCGGCGCCAGCTGTGATGCCCAGCAGCCCGGGCTCCGCGAGCGGATTGCGCACGGTGGACTGCACCACGGTGCCGGCCAGGGCCAGCGCGGCGCCGGCGAGGACGGCAGCGCCCACCCGCGGCAGGCGTTCCCCGAGGGCGCGGCCGACGAGGTCGGGGGCCGCGCCCTGCACCCACAGGGCGATGTCCCCGGTGCGCAGCCACAGGCTGCCGGCGAGCATCCCGAGCACGACGACCGCCGCCAAACCGGCACCGAGCACGGCCAGCACCAGGAGGAACCGCCGCCGCGAGCGCAGACCGGAGCGGGCCTGGGGCGGCTGCGCCGTCGGTCCGGAGTCCCGCAGGCGCCGCGCGAGCACGACGATCATCACCGCACCCAGCAGCGCGGTCGGGATCCCGGTGGGGATCGCGGCGGCGCCCTGCGGGGTCAGCAGGGCACGCAGCCCGGCGTCGGCCAGCAGCACGATCAGCGCACCGAGCAGCCCGGAGACCGGGATCAGCAGGTGATGACGGTGCACGGCGCCGACGAGACCGCCCAGCAGCCGTGCCAGCACCGGCGCTCCGAGGCCGACGAACGCGAGCGGCCCGGCGACGGTGACGGCCACCGCGGTCAGCAGCACGGCGCAGAGCACGGCGATCGCGCGAGTCGGGGCGACCGGCACGCCGAGCGCGCTCGCGGCGTCGTCCCCCAGCCCCAGCACGTCCAGGCGCCGGGCGAGCAGGAGGGCGGCCAGCAGCACGAGCCCGATCACCGGCAGCGCCCGCAGCGAGGCGTCGAGGTTCAGCTGGGACAGGGAGCCGCTGCCCCAGGCGTACAGGCCCGTCGTCTCCGCCTCGAAGAGGATCAGCAGCATCGTGGTGCCGGACTGCAGCGCCATCGCCACCGCGGAGCCAGCCAGGATCAGGCGCGTGGTCGAGGAGCCGGCCCCTCCCGCGAGTGCCAGCACGAGCCCGGCCGCGAGCAGCCCGCCGACGAAGGCGACAGCTCCTGAAGCCCACAGCGGCACGGTGAGGCCGAAGGCGGCCACGGCGCTGATCGCGAAGTAGGAGCCGGCCGTCACCGCGAGCGTGTCCGGGGAGGCCAGGGTGTTGCGGGAGATGGACTGCAGCAGCGCCCCGGCGGCGCCGAGCGCGATGCCGACGGCGATCCCGGCGGCGAGGCGGGGCAGGCGGGAGGCGAGCAGCACCTCGGCCACACTCACCGTCCGCTCGTCGCTCCGGGCACCGGCGAGGTGTCGCACGAGGTCGAGGAGTCCGATGTCGGAGGTGCCCTGGGTGAGGTGCCACAGCCCCACCAGCGCCACGGCGACCGCCAGTGCCGCCACCGTGGCGGTTCCCGCGAGGAGACCCCCGGCGGCCGGCCGGGTCACGGGGCCGAGACGGAGCCGACGTAGGCGTCGATCGCCTGTTCGGCGGAGCGGGGTCCGCCGAAGGTCCAGATGCCCTCGGGGAAGGCATGGGCACGGCCGTCCTCCACCGCAGGCAGGGAGGTCCAGATCTGGTTCTTCTCGAGCTCGCTGACGTAGTCCCCGGCAGGATCGTCGGTCCCGGTGTAGAAGAGGTTCGCCTCCCCCACCTCGATGAGCCCCTCGATATCCGTCTGCCCCAGGCCATAGGCCGGATCGACCTCACCGGTCCAGGCCGGCGTGAGGCCGAGCTCCGCACCGATCGCTGAGAACAGCGCGCCCTCGCCGAAGGGCCGCAGGGAGACGTTGCCGCCCTCGACCCAACCGTCGAAGTACACGAAATCGGTGGTGGGCAGGGCGGCGGCGGTGATCTCCTGCCGCGCCGAGGCGACGTGCGCCTCGAACTCGCCGAGCACCACCTCAGCGCGCTCGGTGCGCCCGGTGGCCTCGGCGATCAGGGTGAAGAGGTCTTTCATGTGGCCGAGCGGATCAGAGGCGTCCGCGCCCAGGGTGGCCAGCACCGGCACGCCCCGCTCCTCGAGCTGCGCGATGATCTCGTCCTCCGGACCGGTCGCCTCGACGATCACCAGATCCGGATCGGCCGCGAGCAGGGCGTCGAGGTTCGGCTCGCCCCGGGTGCCGACGTCCATCGTCCCCTCGGGCAGGGTCTCTGCGGTGACCCAGGTGCCGAAGCCCTCGACGTCCGCCGCTGCGACCGGGGCGATGCACAGGCTCAGCAGGCCCTCGGTCTGCTGCCACTCCAGCACGGCGACCCGCTCGGCGGGCGCCTCGAGCTCGACGGTGCGACCGAGGTGGTCCGTCACGCTGACCGGGCCGGTCGCGGTGGAGGTCTCGTCGGCCGCACAGGATTCGCTGATCGCAGCGGCGTCCGACGGGGCCCCGCTCGCGGTGTCGGGGACCTCGGTCGTGCCGCAGGCGGCGAGTGCGGTGAGGGCCAGTGCGGCGGTGGCCGCGACACGCGCGCGGCGAGGGGTACGGATCATGAGGGGCTCCTGGGGAGGGGGCAGAAAGGGGAGGGGGCAGAACAGGGAATGGAAGGTGTGAGAGGCGGGCAGCGGGAGATGAGGGTCCCCGGAGACAGGGTCCCCGGAGACGGAGAATCCTCAGTTCGTGCCCTCCGGCGGAGGCGCTTCAGCCTCAGGCTGGAGCGGCGGCGGGGAGGCTGCGGCGGCTGCGCGCGTCGATCCGCAGACGGCCGTCGAGGGGGTCCGCGGTGACGTCGATGGGGATGTCGTAGACGTGGCTGAGGTGTGCTGAGGTGAGGACCTCGGCGGCCCGCCCGGCGGCGTGCACGCGCCCCTCGCGCAGGAGCACCACCTGATCGGCGATGCGCGCGGCGTGGCCGAGATCGTGCAGCACGATGCCGATGGCGACCCCGTGACCCTCGGCGAGCTCCCGCACCAGGTCGAGCGTCTCGATCTGATAGCGCAGGTCGAGATGATTGGTGGGTTCGTCCAGCAGCACGATCCCCGTGTCCTGGGCGAGGCAGGAGGCGAGCCAGACCCGCTGCATCTCGCCTCCCGAGAGCTCGCCGACGGCGCGCGGAGCGAAATCGGTGATGCCGGTCAGGCGCATCGCATGATCGATCGCGGCGCGGTCGGCGGCATCGAGTCCGGCGAAGCGGCGCCGGTGGGGATGGCGACCGAAGGCGACGACATCGCGGACCGAGAGCCCCTGTGGGGCGGTGCGGGTCTGGGTGAACAGCGTCAGCGCCCGGGCGAACTCCTTGGTACCGAGCAGATCGACACTGCGCTCGCCCTCCCCGTCGGTCAGACGGATCCCGCCGGAGCGCAGCGGATGGAGGCGGGCCATCGCACGCAGCACCGTGGACTTCCCGCTGCCGTTGGGGCCGAGCAGCGCCGTAACGGCTCCCGACCGCAGCGCGAGCGAGACTTCATGGACGACGGGACTGCCGCCGTAGCTCAGAGTGAGCTGGTCACCGAGGAGAGCCGGGTGCTGAGCGGGGCCGGGAACAGAGGAGGGAACGGAGCCGGCAGCGCGGCTGGGCTCGGGAGGGGCGATTGACACAAGGTAAGCCTACCCTTAGCCATTTCGGCTCGTCCACACTTGCACATATCGTGGACGACGGGAGGGCACGGCGGCTGATCAGCAGGGGCACGGCGGCCGTAAGGATGCCCGGCGGCTCAGCGGCTGCAACGCCGCCCGGCGGCTCTCGAGCCGGAACTCCCGTCACGTCCGTCGTTCCCGGCCTACCCTGGGGGCCAGAGCACTCCTCGACCTTGCGCGATGACGCGCCCCACGACGGGAGATGAGAACGATGCCCCACCTGCTCGATGTGCCCGGCATGAGCCGCTGGATCCAGCGCGACGGCCCCGAGAACGTCCTGACCGGCTTGACCCGAATCCTCGAGGAGGACCTGCGCCGGTGGGACTCCTTCGAGAAGATCCCCCGCCTGGCCAGCCACACCCCGTTCGGCGTGATCGAGCTGATGCCGATCACCGACGGGGAGCTGTACTCGTTCAAGTACGTCAACGGCCACCCGTTGAATCCTGCCCGCGGGCTGCAGACCGTCACCGCCTTCGGGATGCTGGCCGATGTGGACAACGGCTACCCGATCTTCTTCGCGGAGATGACGCTGCTGACCGCGCTGCGCACCGCCGCGACCTCGGCGCTCGCGGCCAGAGAGCTCGCGCGCCCCGGGGCCCGAACCCATGCCCTGATCGGAGCAGGCTCCCAGGCAGAGTTCCAGGCCCTCGCCTTCCGCGCGGTGCTCGGGATCGATCAGCTGCGGGTGGTGGACCTGGACGAGGCCGCGGTGGAAAAGGTGCGCCGCAATCTCGAACCGCTCGGCTTCGAGGTGCACCTGTGCGAATCGGTGGACGAAGCGGTCCAGGGCGCCGACGTGATCACCACCTGCACCGCGGACAAGGCCCGCGCCGCCGTGCTGCACCGCGACCAGGTGCGGCCCGGCACGCACGTCAATGCGATCGGCGGCGACTGCCCCGGCAAGACCGAGCTCGATCCCGCGCTGCTGGAGGCTGCGCGGGTGGTGGTGGAGTACGAGCCGCAGACCCGCATCGAGGGCGAGATCCAGCAGCTGCCACCCGAGTTCGAGGTCGCCGAGCTATGGCAGGTGATCACCGGGGAGGTCGCCGGCCGCACCGACGATGAGGAGATCACGGTGTTCGACTCCGTCGGCTTCGCCCTCGCTGACTTCTCAGCGCTGCGCTACGCGCAGCAGGCGACCGACGGGACCGATCTGTTGGAGTGGATCGATGTGATCGCCGATCCGGATGATCCGAAGGATCTGTTCTCGCTGCTCACCGCGCAGACGCCGGCGGGCTGAGCGGCCGGCCGGAGACCTGCTCGGCGTCCGCCCGCTCGAGGTCCGCGAGGAGCCGCGCCACCAGGCCGTCCTCATCGAGCTCCTCCCCGAGAGCCTGCTCCTCCGTCGCTCCGAGCAGATCCCGCGACCGATACCAGGAGGCGACCTCGACGGGGCCGACGGACACCGCCAGAGGCTTGCCGGCGTGGCGGCGCAGGGTCTCCTCGAGGCTCACGTCGAGGTAGTACACGAGGTTCGGACCCTCGTGCTCGGCCAGCAGGCGCTCGAACATCGCGCCGTAGTACTCGGCCGGGAGGATGCCTTCAAGGATCGTGATCCGCCCAAGTCCAAGGCAGTGCCGCACGATGACCGCAAGCAGGTCGGCGGCCTCGGGGTCTGGGGCGTCGTGCTCGCGAAGCATCTCCCGGCGCACCTGATCCTGCCCGATCACGGCGACCCGCCCTCGCGGGAGCGAGCGCTGCACGCGGCGGGCGATCGTCGACTTGCCGGACGCGGAGTTCCCGCGCAGAATCACGAGCACGGAAGGCACCGGGTCACGCTCCGTGGGAGGGCTCGACCATTTCGGCGGGTGTGGTCTCCGGCTCGGTGCCGGTGATCTGCCCGAGCACGTTCATCAGGTGGTAGATGACCAGTGCTGCCGCGGTGCCGAGCGCGATGCCGGTGAGCTGGATGCCTCCGAAGGTCCAGGTCACGTTCGCGATGCCCACCACCAGGGCGACACCGGCGGTGAACTGGTTCTTCGGGCGGGAGAAGTCGACCTTGCCGTCCACCCACATGCGCACGCCGACGATGCCGATCAGGCCGTAGAGCACGAAGGTCACGCCGCCGAGGACGCCCGGCGGGATGGTGAAGATCATGGCGCCGACCTTCGGGGAGAGCGAGAGCAGGATCGCGACGATGCCGGCCACCCAGTAGGCGGCGGTGGAGTAGACGCGGGTGGCGCTCATGACGCCGATGTTCTCGCCGTAGGTGGTGGTCGGCGAGCCGCCGAAGCCGGCCGAGAGCGCCGTGGCCAAACCGTCGGAGCTGAGGGTGCGGCCCACCATGTGGTCGAGGTTCCGATGGGTCATCAGGCCCACGCTGGTCACGTGGCCCACGTTCTCCGCCAGCAGCACCACCACGACGGGCAGGAACATCGGCAGCAGGCCGAGGTTGAACTCGGGGTGATGGAACTCGGGCAGGCCGAGCCAGGCGGCGTCGGCGACGGGAGAGAAGTCGACCTCGCCGCGCAGCACCGCCACGGCGTAGCCGACCAGCACGCCCAGCAGCACCGAGACCCTCCCCAGCAGGCCCTTGAACAGGGCGGTGCACAGCACCACCGCGAACAGGGTGATGGTGGCGGTGACCGCCGACTCCTTGAAGTTCAGGTACGCCGTCGGAGCGAGGTTGAAGCCGATCAGGGCGACGATCGAGCCCATCACCACCGGCGGCATGAGCGCCCCGATCCAGCGGGTGCCGATCTTCTGGACCAGCAGTCCCAGCAGTGCCAGCAGGATGCCGGTGACCATCACCCCGCCGAGCGCCGCGCCCATCGAATCTGCCTGAGTGGAGGCGGTGATGGGGGCGATGAAGGCGAAGGAGGAGCCGAGATAGCTGGGCACCTTGTTGTGGGTGATGATCAGGAACAGCAGGGTGCCGATGCCGGAGAACAGCAGGGTCGTCGACGGCGGGAAGCCCGTCAGCAGCGGCACCAGGAAGGTGGCGCCGAACATGGCGATGACGTGCTGGGCGCCGATGCCGATGGTCAGCGGCCAGGCCAGCCGCTCCTCGGGCAGGACGATCGCGTCGGGGGCGATGGTGCGGCCATCTCCGTGCAGGCTCCAGCGGAACATGATTCTCCAGGGGGTGAGGAGGGTGAAGGGGTGGGGCGGAGGCAGGCGGCTCGCGGGGAGGAGCGCGCTGCAGCGCGGTCAGGCGCTGGGGAAGTTCTTCCGGCGGGCCGTCTCCTCGGTGACATCCGGGACCCGGTCCAGCAGGGAGACGCGCCCGCCATCACGGGCCCGGAAGTCGGCGAACATCCGGGTGACGTCCGGGGCGCCGAACTCGTCACGCACCGGGGCGGGCACCGTGAGCATCAGCGCTGCGGCGAGTCCGATGAACAGTGCGACTCCGCCGGTGGCGAGCCCTGCCCCGGCGGCCATCGCCAGGGAGTTGACGATCACGTCGAGGAAGCCGACGACCGTCAGCACCAGCGCGGCGACCACGCCGCTGGCCCGGGCGCTCACGGCCGGACGTGAGAGGAGCGAGGTGCGCCCGAACAGCGAGACCACCACGAAGCAGCCGCAGACCACCGCATCGATCAGGTGCAGCGACGAGCTTCCGGGCGCCTTCCCCGTGGTCGCGACGATCGCGGCCAGCAGGTGCCAGATCACCGCCGCGGTGTGCATGATCGCGCTGAGCTCGAAGGCCCGCACCGTGTAGACCAGCCAGTCGGTGCGGCGGAACGAGACCGGCATGGTCCGCACGAAGGACCGGGAGATCATCAGCCCGAAGGCGGCGACCAGGAACGGCAGGTAGACGAAGCCGGAGGCGAAGCTCAGCGGCGCCGCGAACTGCAGCCCGAGGCTGTTGTCGGCGAGCGCAGCGATCACCAGCGCGGCCACCACCGCGGTCGAGGAGACGTACCAGGATCGCTCCCGGCGCAGCGCGGAGGCCAGCACGATCCCCAGCAGCAGGGCGGAGACCAGAGCGTTGGCGAAGGTCATCAGCGAGAACGCCCAGCCGGTGGTGAACACGCGGCCCACGATCATCACGGTCGCGATCAGCAGGGAGAGCGCCGTGGCCACGGCCACGCCCTGGAGCGCGATCCGGGCCGTGCGCCGGGCTCGCGCCTGGGGCAGGTAGCCCTCGTGGACGCGCGGCTCGATGCCCAGGATCGCACCGAGCAGGAGCAGAGAGACCCCGATGCCGATGCCCACCGGTGGCCCGTCGGGAAGGGACGCGAAGAGCTTGGGCAGGGAGAGCACCAGGTCCGCGCCGATCACGGTGATGGAGACGAGCAGTGCCGGCAGCAGGCCGACCAGGCGCAGGATGCGCACGGCGACCAGCGGCGGCTTCTCGGGGACCCAGCGCAGCAGGTGCACGATCAGCAGCGTCGCGAGCCCGGTGCCGATCGCGATCTTCCCGAGCAGATCCAGCAGCGGGCTCTCAGCGAGGGTGAAGGTGGTGGTCAGCGCGGTGGCCAGGCACACCAGGGCGAACACATCGCGCAGGGCGTCGAACACGCCCAGCTCCTTGAAGCGGTTCGGCAGCACGAATCCGTTCAGCGGAATCTCGTCATCCTCGGCGTTCGGGGTGGTGCCCGAGCGCGCATAGGAGACGGTGCCCGGGCGCGACAGCGGGGAGACCAGCTCTCGCTCCGAATGCTCTCGCTCCGACTCCGCTGCATCCGCTGCAGCGGCTGCTGCAGGGGTGCCGGCATCGGCCGCCGGGTCGCGGTCGGCCGGGTAGCGGTCGGCGGGGCCGTCGATGCTGTCAGTGCCGGCTGCATCGTCGGTGTCGTCGGCGCCGTCGGCGGGATCCAGCACCGGGATCGCTCCGGTCACCGCAGCCGGTTCCGCCGCGAGATCCAGGCTGCTGAGGTCGACCGTCTCGTTCTCGCCGACCGGCAGCGAGGGCGAGACTCCCCGACGGGCGAGCAGCGGGGTGGCGTAGCGATCGAAGGCAGCACGATCCGGCAGCCGATCGGTGGGCAGGCTGTGCGGGTCGTCGACCGCGAAGATCCAGTCGGCGTCCTGGTCCCGGTGCTGACTGTCCCGTGGCTCCCTGTCCATCGACCTTCTCTCCTGCCGTGCGACGCCCTGGGGCCGTCCGTGACTGCGCTCCATGCGCGGGTGTGCGTCTTGCATCCTAGGGACGGGAGGGGTGCTCCCCCCGTCGGCGCGCCGTGGGGCGGGTGCGCAGTGCGTCTCAGGTCGTCTCACAGCAGCGCTCGGCGCCCGCGCGTGTGCGGCGGGCTCCCGGACGGCTGTTCACAGGTGCAGGCGTGTGGCGAGCTCGTGGCGCACGGCCCCGCCGCGCACCGTCAGCAGCAGCACCACCGCGACCAGGCTGAGACCGCCGCAGATCGCGGAGGGGATCACCGGGTCCACCCAGCCCAGGGCGAGGAACACGATCGGGGTGAGCCCGAGCAGCACCGTCAGCCCGCTGTAGACGACGTAGTCGCCCACCTCCATCCGGATCACGCGGGCCGTGATCAGCAGCCCGACGATCGAGGCGGCGCAGACGATCGGCACCACGAAGGTCAGGGACCAGCCGTCCCAGCCGGAGAGGTAGTCCCAGTAGACGCATACCCCGCCCGCCGCCACCACCAGGTAGACGATGAACTTGGCGAGGTTGCGGCGCTTGCTCACCGCCATCACGACCACCAGCCAGGTCGTGGCGATGCCGAGCCATACACTGCGCAGCGCGCCGATGCCGTCATCGTCGGGCCCGAACAGCAGCTGGGCGATGAAGGACAGCACGATCACGCCGAGCGAGGTGAGGGCCAGGACCCTCAGCACCCGGCGTCGGGAGAAGCGCAGCGGCACCGCCGGGTAGGGGCCGGGGACGGGCGCGCCCACCAGGGTGGTCCCGCACAGCGGGCAGCGGATCCAGTCGCCCTCGACCTGGACCGTGCAGTCGGGGCAGCGCCTCATGTCCCGAACTCCAGCAGCTCGTCCTCGGAGACGCGGGCTGCGGAGACCGTGACCTCGACTCCCGCCTCGGTGAGCAGTGCGGCGTACTCCCGCACGTGATCGGTCTGCACGAAGGGAGCGGTGAAGCTGAGGGTGAGCAGCCCGGCGTGCGAGATGGCGCAGAACTGCGGGCGCACGGCGGAGACGTGGAACAGCATCCGTCCCACATGAGACGCGGCAGGCTCGGGCAGCGTGACCCGGCCCAGGTTCGAGACCGCGACCGTCAGCCGGCGGTTGTTCGCATGGTTGATCATGCTCAGCAGCCGGTCCTTGACCGGCCTGGGCACGATCCGGGCCAGCGGCAGGCGCTCCACGCGGATCAGCCGCTGCAGCTTCTGCTCGAGCGCCTCGGGGGTGGCCTCCGCGGAGAAGCTCTCCTGGAGTCCGCGGGCCACCGCCCCGGGCGCGTCGTCGCCGTGGCCGTAGGTGTGCTCGACCCGGATGGTCGCGAAGAAGTTCCGGGCGGAGGTCGAGGGGAAGAACTGGCGCAGGTTCACCGGCACCGATGCCGCCATCGTCGGCGCCCCGTGCGCTCCCTCGTCGGCGCGGCGGATCGCCTCGAAGAACAGTGCGGTGAGGTACATCGTCAGCGCCACCCCCTCGGCCTTCGCGAGGCCCAGCACGGGCCGCGCCGGCATCGTCAGCTCGATGATGCGGGTGCGGTGATCCGGGGTGCGGGTGCCGCGCACCCGGTGGATCCGGCGCCGGGCGGGACGGGCAGCGGCGGGCTCGACGGGCGTCTCCTCCGTCGGCGGCTCATCAGCCTCCGGGACCGTGAGCACCGCAGGTGCGGCTTCTCGGCTGAACTCCTCCTGGTGGGCGTCCTCGTCAGCATCGACGGTGCGGCGACGGCGCCGGAAGTAGTGGGCGAAGGAGTCGGTGGTCAGCTCATGCACCTCCTCGGCGGCCAGCGCGCCGGTCCGGGTGCCCACTGCCCCGAGCGGAGGATCCGGGCGCTCCGCAGCCCCCGGACGCGCCTCGGCCGCCGCCACCGAGAGGGGCGGGGCCTCCTCGGGGAAGCGTCGTCGGGTGTATCCGGCCAGCAGGTCGGTGAGGAACCACAGTGCCCCGGTGCCATCGGAGAGCGCATGGAAGATCTCCAGGATGATGCGCCGGCGGTGATGGAGCACCCGGAACAGCAGCGTGCGCCGGTCCGGCTGGTAGATCGCGGCGCAGCTGGGAAGCACCTCCTCCTCCACCACCGGCTGCAGGTCGCTGTCCTGGAGGTAGTACCAGAACACCCCTCGGCGCAGCACCGCGTGATAGAGCGGGAAGCGCTCGAAGGTCTCGTCGAGCGCCTCCTGCAGCAGGGCCGGGTCGACCTCGTGGTCCAGCTCGGCGCTCATCCGGAACACCTTGGGATCCGCGTCGCTGCGGGCCGCCGGGAAGATGTTCGAGGCATTGTCCAGGCGGACCCAGTGCCGGCGGCGCACGGGCCGGTTCATGGGCTCACCTGCACTGGGGGGTCCTGGGCGGTGCTGGGCACGCCTGCCTCCAGGAATTCGTCGATCACCTCGTAGGCCTCCCGCAGCGGGCGGGCGAATCGCGGGAGGGTGATGAAGCCGTGCAGCGCCCGCTGAACCCGGTGGAGGCGCACCCGGTTGCCGGCCGCCTCGAGCGCCCGGGCGTAGGCCTCGCCTTCATCGCACAGCAGGTCCAGCTCGGCGGTGATCATGAGGGTGTCCGGCTGCCCGGAGAGGTCGGTGGCCATCAGCGGGGAGACCAGGCGATTCTTCCTCTGCTCGGGATCGGGGGCGTACATCTCGAAGTAGTCCTGGATCTCGGTGTTGGTCAGCCGGTAGTCCTCGCCGTGATGGCGCACGGAGGGGAACGGCGAGGTCTCCGGATCGTGATCCCAGTGCGTGACGGGGTACAGCAGGATCTGACGCGAGGGCGGGCGGTGGCCGCGCTCACGCAGCAGCAGGGAGACCGCCGCGGCGAGGTTCCCCCCGGCGGAGTCGCCCATCAGCACGATCTGGTCCGCGTCCTCGAGCCCGGCCCGGCGGGGATCCTCGAGCAGCCGGCGCGCGGTGCCGTAGCAGTCCTCGAGCGCGGCCGGGAACGGATGCTCGGGCGCCAGCCGGTAGTCGACCGACGCCACCCGGCAGCCGGTGAGGTCGGCCATGGTGGCGCAGGCAGGGGTGTAGCTCTCGATATCTCCGGTGACCCAGCCGCCGCCATGGAAGAACAGCAGCAGCTCGTCACGCCGCTGCACGCGCGGGGTGAACACGCGCACCGGCACGCGCCTGCCGGTCCCGCTGTCGGAGAAGGTGTCCCAGGTGGGGGTGCGGTAGCGCGCGGCAGGCAGCGCGGCCAGCTGTCGCTGCAGATGCCGCACCCGCTCGTAGTCCTCCCGCACATCGAAGCGGGCGAGGGAGACGAGGCGCAGCGCGAGCCTCAGCAGCGGGTTCACGGGCGGGAGCCCGTGACGGCGGGGAACAGGTCCATGCCTCCAGGATAGTCAGCGCTGAGGGCCGGTCCGCTCGACCTCGTCGCTCAGCACAGATCTGCCCTGTCGGCGGCGAAGCGCACTGCGGGACCGGCCTCGATCCGGCCCTCGCCCATCTCGATCACCGGGCCGATCAGGAGGCGGTGGGTGGCGGCGTCGACCGCCTGCTCGATGCGGATCGCGAAGTGGGCGAGCACGCCGGGCAGGATCGCGTCCCCGTCACCGGTGCGGGTGACCTCGAGACCGTTGAACATCCCCTGCAGCGGGGCGGCCGGGGTGCCGAAGCGGTCCGCGAGATCGTGCTGATCCTCGGCGAGCAGGTTCAGGCAGAAGTGCCCGGCCTCCTCGACCGCCTCCGCCGCCCGCGACATGCCGTACAGCGCGATCAGCATGGTGGGCGGGTCATAGGAGAGGTCGAGATAGGAGTCGACGGTCACGGCGAGATCATGGGAGCCCTGCCGGGTGCTGACCACGGCCAGCCCCACCGCGAGCAGGTCGCTGAGGCGGCGGTACTCGTCCTGGTCCACGGAATTCATCGGCGCGGCTCAGCGGGCCGTCGGGAACATCCGGGCCCGGGCCGAGCTCGAGTCCATGACCTCCTTGCCGAAGGGGAAGCAGGTCACCGGGATCAGCTTGAGATTCGCCCAGGCCAGCGGTATGCCGATGATGGTGACGGCCTGTGCGAGCGCGGTGCCCACGTGCCCGAGGGCCAGCCACCAGCCCGCGATCACGAACCAGATCACGTTGCCCAGGGTGCTCATCGCTCCGCCGCCGCCAGTGTCCACGACCTCACGGCCGAACGGCCAGAGCACGAAGCCGGCGATCCGGAAGGAGGCGATCCCGAAGGGGATCGTGACGATGAAGATGCAGGCGAGGACGCCGGCGACCAGGTAGCCCAGGAACAGAGCCCAGCCAGCGGTCAGCAGCCAGATGAGGTTGAGGATCAGAGTCAGTACGGAGCGCATGGCACCAGCCTAGGGATCTGCTGCGGCGGTGGCCATGGGGATGTCCCCCTCGGCGAGCCTGCGGGCAGCGGCCGGGAGGTCCGTCCAGCATCACGCTCCGCCGCGCAGGATCAGCTCGCCGCGCCGATTACCCTGGAGCCATGCCAGCTCCCGAGATCGCGCTGACCCAGCGTTTCCAGTCCGCCTTCACCGCCGCCTTCGGGCCCGAGTTCGCCGACGCGGATCCGATCATCCGCCCCTCCCAGTTCGCGGACTTCCAGTGCAACGCCGCGATGGGACTCGCGAAGCGCCTGGGGAAGAAGCCCCGCGACATCGCCGCCGAGATCCTCGCCGCGGTCGACCTGGACGACATCGCCGAGACCCCCGAGATCGCCGGGCCCGGCTTCCTGAACATCCGCCTGCGCACCGACTGGATCGCCGCGCAGGCCGCCGAGCTCGCCGCCGATGCGCGCCTCGGCGTCCCCTCCCCCGCCTCCCCCGACACCGTGGTGGTCGACTACTCAGCGCCGAACGTCGCCAAGGAGATGCACGTCGGGCACCTGCGCACCACCGTGGTGGGCGACTCGATCGTGCGCACGCTCGAGAAGCTCGGCCACACCGCGATCCGCCAGAACCACATCGGCGACTGGGGCACCCCCTTCGGCATGCTCATCGAGCACCTCCTCGAGGTGGGCGAGGACAGCGCCGAGGCCGATCTGCTCAAGACCGATCCCAACGCCTTCTACCAGGCAGCGCGCGGCAAGTTCGACGCCGCAGAAGCGGCCCAGGAGGCGGGCGCGGGGACCCCCGGACCCGAGGGCGGCGATTTCGCCTCCCGCGCTCGCCAGCGCGTGTCCACGCTGCAGTCCGGCGACGCCGAGTCGCTGCGGATCTGGACCAACCTCGTGGAGCTGTCCAAGCAGTACTTCCACCGCATCTACGACATGCTCGGCGTCACCCTCACCGACGAGCACCTGGCCGGCGAGTCCAGCTACAACGACCTGCTCGAGGCGGTCTGCACGGATCTCGAGGCCGCCGGGATCGCGCGGATCTCCGACGGCGCGCTGTGCGTCTTCCCCGAGGGCTTCCTGGGCCGGGACGAGCAGCCGCTGCCGCTGATCATCCGCAAGTCCGACGGCGGCTACGGCTACGCCACCACCGATCTCGCCGCGATCCGCCACCGGACCACGACGCTCGGCGCCGACCGCATCGCTTATGTGGTCGGCACCGCCCAGGAACTCCACTTCCAGATGGTCTTCAGCGTCGCCCGCGAGGCCGGCTGGCTGCCGGAGGACGTCCAGGCGCAGCACGTGAAGATCGGCTCGGTGCTCGGCGAGGACGGCAAGATCCTGCGCACCCGCTCCGGCTCCTCCCTGCGGCTGATGGCGCTGCTCGAGGAGGCCGTGGCCACCGCCCGCACCGTCATCGAGGAACTGCGACCGGACCTGCCCGAGGCGGAGCGGGAGCAGATCGCCCACGACATCGGCATCGGCGGTGTGAAGTACGCCGACCTCTCCACCGCGCACGACTCGGACTACACCTTCGACCTGGACCGGATGCTGGCCCTGACCGGCAACACCGCCCCGTACCTGCAGTACGCGGTGGCCCGGATCCGCTCGATCAGCCGCAAGGCCGCCGCCCAGGGGATCACGGCGGCCGCCGCCCCGCAGGTCGAGAACGATGCGGAGCGGGCGCTCGCGCTGGCGCTGCTGGAGTTCGGGCCGACGCTCGCCGCGGTCGGCGCCGAGTTCGAACCGCACCGGCTGTGCGCCTACCTGTTCTCGCTCGCGCAGGCATTCACCTCGTTCTACGAGGCCTCCCCGATCCTCAAGGAGTCCGACGAGGGGATCCGGGCCGGCCGACTCGCCCTCGCCCAGCTGACCGAGCAGGTGCTGGTCGACGGTCTCGACGCCCTCGGGGTGAACGCGCCTCAGCAGATGTGAGCTCCGGATGTGAGCTCTGGGCCCCGCCGGAGTGACGCCTCCGGCGGGCAACCCGCGGCAATTCATACAGCTGTCGGCCGTCGTGACCGAAACGTGGCCCGACGTTATCCAAACGTGCCCGATCCGAGCGGCTCATGCCCTGGTCCGGACGGGAAGCGGTTCCTACGCTTGAGCAGTGCCGCCGATCCGCTCCGTCCACCACCTGCTCTGGGCGCTCTACGCCCTCACGGTGATCGTGCACATCGGTGCCGTGATGATGGACGCGGACGTCGCCCAGCGGCTGACCCAGCCCCTGTTCGCACCGCTGTTGATGGCGGTGCTGCTCACCGCCGCGCCGCAGCGCTCCCGCACCACGACCCTGTTGCTCGGCGGGCTGCTGTGCGCCTGGGCCGGAGACACGCTGGGCCAGCTGCTGCCCGCTGCCGTCCAGCTCCTCACGGTGTTCGGCTTCCTGGGGGCGCTGGTCTTCTACTCGGCGGCGCTGGCCCCGATCTGGGCGCGCAGCCGCGATGCGATGCGCATCGCCCTGGCCATCCCCTATGCAGGGGTGGTGATCGGGCTGTTCGTGGCCTGCGCCGACGGCGCCGGTCCCCTGCTGCCGGTGGTCGCGGCCTATGCGGTGGCGCTGGCCACGATGGCTTTCCTCTCGGCCGGCGGCAACGGGCTGACCTGGACCGGGGGCACCCTGTTCCTGATGTCCAGCTCGCTGCTGGCGATGGACTGGTTCCTGCCGGGCGCTTCGATCGCCTACAGCACCGAGCTGGTGATGCTCACGTACACCGTGGGCCACGCCCTCCTGATCGCCGGCATGGTCCAGGCGCTGCCGCGCCGCCGCTGGACCGCCTGCGCGCCGACCGCAGCCCTCGTGATCGTCGAGAACTGAGGCCAGCCTGGGCTCTGCCGGTCAGAACCGCGGCGAGGGTGCCAGCACCCGCTCCAACAGCTCCGCCTGCTCGCGGTGGAGCCGCTCGATGTCCTCGCCCTTGCGGGCGATCAGCTGCAGGCCCAGGCGGCCGCTGACCTCGCGATAGGACAGGTCCGCCCCGTTCTCCTCGAGCTGCAGCTTCGCGACCCGCACATCGGAGAGGAACAGGTCCCGCATCCCGACGCTGAGGTGGATGGGCGGCAGCTCGTCGAGCCGGGCGTTGATCGGGGAGAGATCCGCATCGTCCAGCGCGGTGCGCCCCGCGTAGCGGCGCGCCGCGTCCCGCAGCAGGCGCCGCTCATGCACCGGATCGGTCTGATCCGTCTCGGTGATCCCGGCGTTGGACAGCTCGAGGTCCAGCCAGGGGGACATCGCGATCAGCGCGACGGGGGCGGGGATGTCACTCTGCTCCCCCAGCCGCCGCGCGATGACGAAGGCCAGGCCGCCGCCGGAGTGCTGACCGGCCAGCACCCAGGGACGGTCCGTGAGGCGGCCGTCGGCGGCGAGGGCGGCGAGCGCCGATTCCACGTCATCCCTGCCCACGGGGTGCTGGTGGTCGGGGGCGTTGCGGTAGTCGAGCATCAGCCCGGCGCAGCCTCTGGCCTCGGCCTGGCGCGAGAGCCAGGCCCAGTCGCTCGAGAACGGGCCGGAGACGTAGGCGCCGCCGTGGAGGTAGACGATGACGCCGTTCTCGGCGCGATGCTCGTCCAGCCAGACTGCGCGGGTGCGACCGATCATCTCGGGCTCGATCGCGTGGGACTTCAGCACGTGGCTGGGCGGATTGGGGCGGCGGGCCTCGCTCAGCGCCTGATGGGACAGGGTCGCGGGGATCGGGATCCGCCGTACAGCACGTGCCCCCGTCACCATGGCGTCTCGGATGCGTCCCATCAGTGCCTCCTGTCCGCGACCTCGAGGGCCGCCTCGCTGGCGTATGCACCCAGCCTAACGAATCGAGCTGGGACCGAGCCTCCGCCGCGCCCCGGTACCCTTCCCCCATGCCTCGCTCGCCTCTGCCTCCGTCGTCGTCGCCCCGCACTCTCCCCGGACCCCTGCTGGTCTTTGTCGCGATGCCCGAGGAGGCATCGCCGCTGGTCGCACGGCTCGAGGGCGCCGCTGTGCTCGAGACCCCCTTCACCGAGGGCGTCGCCGCGGTGCGCGGCGCCCTGCGGGGCATCGACACCGTGGTGGTCACCACCGGGATCGGGATCGCCGCCGCCTCAGCGGCCGCCACCTGGGGCATCCTCAGCACTGCTCCGGCCCTGGTCGTCGCCGCCGGTTCCTGCGGCGGTCTCGCGGCCGACGTCGAGGTGGGCACGCTGGTCGTCGGTGAGACCTTCACCTACTCGATCGCCGATGCCACCGCTTTCGGCTACGCCCCGGGGCAGGTCCCCGGCGGTCCCGAGCGCTTCGCGGCTGCCCCGGACTGTGTGGACCTCGCCGAGCAGGCGGCACTGCGAGCCGACGCGCACGGAGCACAGGACACCCCCGGAGCGCAGGGAGCGGGCCGGGGGGTGCGGCGCGGCCTGATGCTCTCCGGGGATGCCTTCGTCACCGCCGAGCTCGCCGAGCCGATGCGCGCCCGGTTCCCCTCTGCGCTCAGCGCCGACATGGAGACCACGGCGAGCGCCCGCACCGCGGCGGCGCTGGGGGTTCCCTTCGTGGCGCTGCGCGCGATCTCGGACCTGTGCGGGCCTGCGGCCGGTCAGCAGTTCCATCTCGAGCTGGACCTGGTCGCGGAGATCTCGGCCCGCGCGGTCGAAGAGCTCGCACGGGCGCTGTCCCTGAGCACTCCCGTCGAGTTCTGAGCCGTATGTCTAAGATTCTCAGGTGACTCGCCGCCCTGTCCCCCGTTCCCGACCCGTCACCTGGCAAGTGATCGCGCTCGTGATCACGGTCGTGGCCTCGCTGGTCCTGGTGTCGATGGTGGTCAAGGTGCGACCTCCGTCCCGGTCGCTGCCGATCACTCTGGTCAGCTCGGACTGGGAGCCCTACCTCTCCCCCGACCTGCCGGAGAACGGCCCGCTCGCCCAGATCACCACGCAGACCCTGCAGGGTGCCGGCTATCAGCCCGAGTACACCTTCACCAGCTGGACCCTCGCGCAGCAGGCGGTGGAGAACGGCGGCGCGCTGGGCGTGGTGGCGATGGTGCAGTCGGGGCAGCGGGACGGGCGGTTCCTCTACTCGGACCCGATCGTCGAGCTGCGGTACACGCTGTTCGGCCTCAGCGACGACGACCTCGCAGCGATCTCCGAGCGTGATGACCTGGGAGGACTGCGGGTAGCCCGGATCGACGGCTATGACTATTGGGCCGAGCTGGACAGCTCCGGGGCCGAGTTCTCGACCTATCCCACCGCGGAGGTCGCCTTCGCCGCCCTCGAGGACGGCGAGGTGGATCTGGTCGCCGAGGATGCGTTGGCGGGCCGCGCCGCCCTGGACGGGCCCGGCTATGCCCGCGACGGCGCCTCGATCACCGAGGTGCAGCCGATCACCCCGCTGACCTCCTCGACGCAGGGCCTGCACATGCTGATCCGGGACAGTGCCGAGGGGCGTCGCCTGCAGGAGGACTTCAATACCTCGCTCGCCGCCTACCGGGAGACCTCTGAGTACACGGATCAGCTGCTCTCGCTCGAGCAGACCTCCGCCGCGGTGACGCTGCAGGGCGGGACCGCAGGCATCGAGCTCTTCGACGACGACGACCCCGGGCTGCGGCTCGGCGTGACCCCACCGGGCACCCATGGCACGGTCCTGGGATGGCCGGAAGCACCGGACGATGAGGAGGCACGGGTGCAGGTGAAGCTCCTGGACGGACCATGGCAGGGCAAGATCGTCAGCGTACGGCTGGGGGACGTGGTGATCGCTGATGCATGAGTTCCGCTGGTTGGCTCCGGCACTGATCGGGGTGACATCGGTGCCCGGCATCCGGGACCGCGAACCCACCCGTGATCGCGCCTTCTGGGCCCGTGTCGCACGTGACTTCCCGGGCGAGACCTGGAAGTTCCCCAGAACCCAGGAGTTCGACGGCGAGCTCGAGTACTCCGAGGCCACCGGGGACCGGCTCCCCCAGCCGCTCGAGCTGGTGGAGGCGCAGATGGATCCCGCCACCCTGGCCGGGCTGGTCACCGAGGAGGGGATGGCGCCCACCGCGCTGAAGTGGACTCTGTTCGACCATGGCGTGGTGCTCTTCGAGGGAGTCCTGAGTGCAGAGATGCTGCCCGGGGAGCGCACCTCCGAGGCGGCGAAGCGGCTTGAGGTCTCGGTGCAGGCGATCGCCAAGCGCTTGTCCCGGAAGATCCTCGAGGAGGATCTGACGCGGTTGACGGACGTGCTCGACACCGCCCCGGACTCCGCCGAGCATGTGGTGATCGATCGGAACGAGGAGGCGGCCTCCGAGCTCAGCCGCGGGCTCTGGGAGGGGCCGCTGTGGGTGGCTCGGGCACTGCGATTCACCGGCCTGGACACCGCCAAGGTGGAGTTCGCCCGGGCGTGGATCGCCGGGATCGGCGAACACGCCAGCGATTACATCGGTGAGCTCCTGGCCGGGGAACGCACAAACGTCACCGAGTGGATGAACTACGTCTACGCCGAGAACGATTCCACCGAGGTGCTGTGGGAGGCGCTGCGGCGCGCCCAGTACTTCTACGCCGCGATGAGGGGCGTGGACTCGACGCTGCGCAACATCCTCTCCTGGTCCATGGCCGAGCGTTCCGAGGTCTCGCTGACGTTGCTGCGCTCCCAGCTCGAGGACTCGATGAACCAGGCCCAGGAGCTGCTGCTGGTCCAGGCCGAGGTCGGTAAATATGCCAACCGGATCGGCCGCACCGAGATGAAACGGATCCTCGCGGGCTGGGACTATGACGAGATCCTCGGCGCGCCGGTGCGCGAGAAGCTGCGGATCTGCCGCGAGCGTCTGGACTCGCTCGCGGAGGACCGATCCGCCCGCAGCGCGATGTTCACCGACGTCATCCTGATGACCATCGGTGTCACGTCGGTGCTGGCCACCGCGATCGAGATGGTGCAGTTCGGCCGCGCTGCCAGCTCCGATCCCGGCCAGTCCGCCTTCGACCTCGGGCGCGGCCGGATCACCTACTGGTTCTCGTCCCAGTCGATCGACACCATAGTCCTGGTCAGTGCGATCATCTCGCTGGTGCTGGTGCTCGTCTTCGTCTGGAAACGGCGCCAGAGCATCTCATGAGTCCGCTGGTCCGTCTGGGCGCGGTCAGGCTCCTGCTCGATGTCCAGTTCTGGTTCCCGGTCTGGCTGATCCTGCTGCTGGACCGGGGCTTCAGTCTCGGCGAGGCGGCACTCGTGGATGGCCTGTTCCGGGTGGTGGTGGTCGCCGCCGAGCTGCCGATGGGCAAGTTCGCGGACCGGCTCGGGCGCAAGCGCACCGTGATCCTGGTCTGTCTGGCCACCAGCGTCGTGTTCACGGCGATCGGCCTGGTCAACACCCTGCCGGTGCTCGTCATCACCTGGATCGCGTGGGGCCTGCTGTGGGCGCTCGCGTCCGGGGTGGACACCGCCTACTCCTGGGAGCTGGCCCAGCAGGAGCGGCCCGGTCACGCCCAGCGCTACCTGGGCAGGACCCGTGCGATCACCGGCACCGCCGGCGTGATCTCCCTGCTGACGGCTGGCTGGCTGTACGACATCGCACCCGGGCTGCCGTTCTGGGCAACCGCCGCCCTGGCGGCGCTGGCACTGCTGATCGCGCTCACCCTGCCGGACATCGATCCGGAGCGCGTGGGCACTGCGGCCGCCACCGCCACCTCGAGCCTGCGCATGGCGCTGAGCGACCCGTCCCTGCGCAACGCGGTGGCCCTCGCCGCCGTCGTGCTCGCGACGGGCTGGTCGCTGCAGATCCTGGTGCAGCCGCTGGCCCTGCAGCTCGGGCTGGCCCCTGCCTCCACCGGCGTGGTCTATGCGGTGTTCGCGGTGGCCGGTGGGCTGGGCGGGGTGCTCGGTGCCCGCTCGGCGCGGGTCTCCCAGCCATGGGTGCCGCTGTCGATGCTCGGCCTCGCCCTGGCCTGCGTCGGGATCGGGCTGCTGATCCGTTCGGAGCTCGCGATCCTGTCGATCGTGGTGCTGCTGCCGATCATCGGCATCCTCCACGCCCTCGCCAAGACGGTCACCGACATCTGGGTCGCGCAGATCTCGGGGCCGCGGGTGCTGGCCTCCGTGTTCTCCGTGGTCTCGCTGATCGGTGGGCTGGTGATCGCCGTCGCCCGGCCCGGGCTGGTGGTGCTGTCCGGGGTGATCGGCGCCGGCGAGGCCTTCGCCGTCTGGGGCGCGGTGAGCATGGCCGGGATGGCTGCCTGCCTGCTGCTGTGGCGGCGGCGGGCCCGGGCCGCCGTCGCGGCATCGCACCCGTACGGCTGAGCGGACCCGGCGACCCAGCTCCACCGCACGGGCTCAGCGCTCCGTCGAGTGCAGGATCTCCGTTCCCGCCGCGAGCGCTCCGAGGTTCTCGCTGATCCGTTCGTCGGCACCCACCGGACGCCCACCTGCGGCGTGCGGGGTGATCAGCAGGCGCGGGGCGTCCCACAGCGGATCCTCTGCGGGCAGCGGCTCCGGATCGGTGACGTCCACGGCGGCGCCGCCGAGGGTTCCGGCCTCGAGCGCCTCACGCAGTGCGACCTGGTCCACGGTGGCGCCCCGGCCCACGTTGATCAGCAGCGCATGGTCGGGCAGCGCGGCCAGCACCTCGCGGCCCACGATCCCGGCGGTCTGCTCCGTCGCGGGCAGGATGTTGATCAGCACATCCACCTCGGGCAGTGCGGCGAGCACCGTCTCCTCGGCGATCACCTCGAAGCCTGCCCGGGTGCCGGCGCTGCGGGCGGCTCCCCGCACCTCGGCGCCGAGCGCCTGCAGGGTGGGGGCGAGGGTCTGCCCGATCTGTCCGAAGCCCCAGATCAGCACCCGGGCACCGATCAGGGTGGTGAGTCGGCCCTCGGGGTGGAGCGGCTGCAGGCCACCGAGCTCGGTGGACCACTCGTGGCGCTGCTGCGCCTCGCGGCTCTCCGGCAGGCGCCTCACCAGGCTCAGCAGCAGGGCGAGGGCGTGCTCGCTGACCGTGAGGGAGTGCAGCCCAGCCCCCGCGGCGATCACCACGTCCTCCTTGAAGCCGGCGGCGAGGATACCATCCACCCCCGCTGAGAGCGACTGCACCAGCTTCAGATCTGGCAGCTGCTCCGCCGCGGAGGCGAGATGGCGGCGGGAGGCTCCCCAGACCACCAGCACGTCCGCATCATGATGTGCGGCCGGGATCTCGGCACGGGCGTCGATCGTCACCGCCTCCCAGCCCTCGGGCAGAGTGGGGTCCAGCGGGACGGTGTCGGGCAGCAGGATCTTCATGACCCCAGACTACGGATCCGTGCTGCTCCCGGCGCCGCACCGCCGCTCTCCGGACCGACGATTTCCGGATGCCGTGCTGGGGGCTGGTCCGATAGCCTGCGGGCATGCGTTCCGGCCCCGCACGATCCCTGTTCAGCTTGACCAGACTGGCGGGCGGTGCCCGCGCGATGCTGCGCTCGGCGACCCGCGGTACGGGGCAGCGGGCCCGCCGGGTCGCGGTCGCGGCTCCGCTGGACACCGGTGGCTTCCTCGGCGCGTCGGTCGCCGCCTGGATCTCCACCTCCCCGAGCCTGCTGCCGCGCACCTGGTGGATGTGGGGCGTGAACATCGGGCTGTCCGAGGTCTACGGCTACGCGAGCGGCGTGCTGGCGAGGAAGCTGGTGCGTCGGATCGCCAGCGAGATCGGTCTGCAGGTGCAGATCGCTCCCGGTCATCGCGTCCGGGCTCGCTGGGCCGGAGCGGCCGCACTGGTGGGCATCTCGTCCTACTCCTGGGTGCGAGGGGTGCTGCGTCAGCGGGAGATCAGCCATCGGGTGCAGCAGGAGCCGAAGAACCTCGCGACCCACGTGGTGGGCAGCGCGGCTGGCCTCGGCGCCTCTCTCGGCGCACTGGTGCTGGCCCGCTCGGTGATCGCGACCGCGCACCTGTACCGCGCGATGCTGCGTCCCTACCTCCCACCCCGGACCGTGCGCGTGCTCTCCCTGCTGCTCACTGCGGCGACCGTCGCGGTGGTCACCGACCGGCTGCTCCGCGGCCGTGTGCTGGAGAACATGCTGGAGCGGGCCGAGGCCGCGAACCTGCTGATCTCCCCGGATGTCCCCCGCCCCACCTCGCCGCTGCGCTCGGGTGGTCCCCAGTCGCTCGAGACCTGGCAGTCGCTCGGTGCACCCGGCCGCAAGATCGTCGCCGGCGGCGCGGACCGCCGCCTGATCACCCGGACCGTCGGCCGGGAGGCGCTCGAGCCGATCCGCGTCTACGCCGCGAGTTCCACCTCCCGTTCGCTCGAGGACACCACCGCCGCGTTGATCGCTGAGCTGGACCGCACAGGGGCCTGGGACCGCAAGGTGCTGGTGCTGTTCACCGGCACCGGCACCGGCTGGCTGCAGGAATGGTCGCTCTCGGCGATCGAGTTCCTCACCGCCGGGAACTGCGCCACCGCCTCGATCCAGTACTCGTTCTACCCCAGCCCGCTGACGTATCTGGTGGACCGTCGTTCCCCCCAGCGGGCCGGGCGCCTGCTGCTCGAAGCGGTCCGTCGCCGGCTGGCCGAGCTCCCAGCGGATCGTCGGCCCGCGCTCTATGTGGCCGGGGAATCCCTGGGCTCCTATGGTGGCCAGGCCGCCTTCCGGGACGTCCCGGAGATGCTCTCCACGGTCGACGGCGCGGTCTGGACCGGGACCCCGAGCATCACGCCGCTCTGGCAGCAGCTCACCGCGCACTCCCGTCCCGGCTCCCCCGCCGTCGCCCCGATCATCGACAGCGGGCGCAACATCCGTGTGGTCACCCGGCCGCGGGACCTGGTGCGCAACTACTGGGGCGGCCTCTACGCGCCGTGGGAGCATCCGCGGGTGGTCTACGCCCAGCACCCCTCCGACCCGGTGGTCTGGATGGATCTCTCGCTGCTCTGGCGGGAACCTGCCTGGCTGCGGGAACGGGTGGGGCACGATGTCACCCCCGCGATGCGCTGGTTCCCCTGGATCACCTTCTGGCAGATCGCGGCGGACATGCCGCTGTCGATCAAGGTCAGAGGAGGTCACGGCCACTCCTATCACGAGGAGATGGTGCCGATCTGGGCCGCGGTGCTGGGCCAGGACGGCGCCGGGACCGGCACCGAGGCGCAGCAGATGGCGCAGCGGCGCAGGCTCCGCGCGATCGTCGACGCGATCCGCGAGATCACCCCACAGCCGTGAGAGCAGCCGTGAGCGGTGCTCCTGTGTGCAGGAGACCGCGGCCGCTCAGGGAAGGGGGCCGACGGCCACGGGACGGGAGGCCTCCGCGCTCCACTGCGACCACGATCCCGGGAACAGGCGCACCCGGGTGAAGCCTGCACGCTCCAGAGCCAGCAGGTCATGGGTCGCGGTGACGCCCGAGCCGCAGTACACGATGGTCTCGCGGTCCTCGCGCACCCCAGCGGCCTCGAAGCGGCGACGCAGCTGGTGCGGGGACAGGAAGCGACCCTCCGGATCCAGGTTCTCGGCAAAGGGCAGGTTCACGGCGCCCGGGATGTGCCCGGCGCGGGGGTCGATCGGCTCGACCTCCCCGCGGTAGCGCTCGGCGGCGCGGGCATCGATCACCAGGGCCGCCCCGGCGGCGACCTCGTCAGCGGTGGCGATGCGGCTCGCGGGCCAGTCCCGCACCGGCACGTCACCGGCTGCGGGACGCACGTCCGTCGTCTCCAGCGGCCCGTCCCAGGCATCCAGACCGCCGCTGAGCACCGCGGCGTCGTGCCCCAGCGCTCGCAGCATCCACACCAGGCGACCGGCCGGGGCCCCGTTGCTGTCGTCGTACGCGACCACGGTGGAGCCTTCCGTGATGCCGGCGCTGCGCAGCGACGCCGCGAAGTCTGCCGCCGCAGGAAGGGGGTGGCGCCCCGCCTCGGGCCGGGCGGGGGCGGCCAGCTCGGTGTCGAGGTCGAGGTAGACCGCACCCGGCAGATGACCCTCGAGATAGGTGTGATGGCCCTTGGAACCATCCAGCGCCCAGCGCACGTCGAGCAGCTGGACCTGGCTGTCCCCCGCAGCGGCTCCCGTGAGCAGCGTCTGCAGGTGGGCGATGTCGATGATCGGAGGCAGTGCGGAGGTCATGTCAGAAGCCTACGACTCCACAGAGCGACACCACAGCACGACTCCACAGTGCGTTTACGCGGCGCTCAGGACTTGAGCTGGAGGTCCACCCGCACCAGGCGATGATCGGAGGTCGGGAACGGGTACACGCCGGTCAGCTCGCTGCCGGGGTGTCCCTGCGACGGCCAGAACACCGCGGAGGAGACCACCTGGAGCGGCCGAGAGGGGAGCACATAGTCCACCCGGAGGTTGCCCGGGGCGGGATCGTCGCCGAAGTCGGCGGTGTCGAACTGGGGGTCCCCGAGATGTTCGCGGTTCGCCGCCCCCTGCGTGGTCGCAGCCTCCACCGCGCCCGAGCTGCGGGGCTTGGTGTCCTGCACCCGCGCATGGGAGAGCAGCCGATCGATAGCACCGGGCCATGAGTCGCCGTCGAGCGGATCGGAGTTGTAGTCGCCCAGGATCACGAACTGCTCCTGGGGTGCGAGCCCTCCGCGAATGCCGGCATCATCGACGATCCAGCTCGAGCGTCGGCCGGGACTGAGGTAGTCGGCCCACAGGCGGATCTCGTCGCTGTTGCGGCGCTGGTTGCGCTTCTCGGGCCCGTCGAAGCTCGGCGGGGTGGGATGCGCGGCCAGCACATGCAGGGTGCTCGGACCGACCTGCACCGGCACATCCCAGTGCGACTTCGAGCTCAGGCGCAGCCGGGCCGCGATCTCCGGGCCGTAGAACTCGGTGGGCAGCAGGTTGCTGGGCATGTCCGCCCAGAGCAGGTTCTGGAAGGTGCGCACCTGATCCGTGAGGATGGGGAAGCGGGAGAGGATCGCCATCCCGTACTGGCCGGGGAACTCCCCGAAGCCCCAGGCATCATCCGGCCCGCCCACGGTCCCATCACGGTTCAGATCCATCCCGCTGGGCACCCCGGTGTTCACCGGGGCGGTGAAGACGTAGGGGTAGAAGACCGCGCTCTTGCCGTTCTGCGGCACCTCGAGGTACTTCTCGCGGAAGAGGTCCAGGCCGGCACCGGCCTCGTCGTGGTCGAACTCGTTCAGCAGCAGCACGTCGGGGTTGTTGATCTGGATGACCTCGGCGACCGCGCGGATCTGCGGGTCCTCACCGGTGGCGAGGTCCTCGAGCAGCTGCCCGGCCCGGCCCCGATTGAGCGAGGCGTTGAAGGTCGCGACTCGCAGGTTCTGGAAGCGGCCGCTGTGACGAGCAGGTGCCGGGGCGGCCTCCGCCACGGCGGGCAGACCGAAACCGGCGGCAGCAGCCGCGACGAGTGCTCGACGACGGGTTACGCGAGGAGTCATACCCCCATTGTGCACTCTCCGGAGAGCGCACGACAGTTCGCTGTGGACGGCCCGCCTGCACCCCCTCCCGTGAGCCGCGCCAGATGCGCGCCAGATGACAGACTGGGGAGCATGAGAATCGCATTCCTGGGAACCGGCCGCATGGGCACCGAGCTCGCCCTTCACCTGGTCAAGGACCATGAGCTGACAGTCTGGAACCGCACCGCGGAGCGCACCGCGCGGCTGGCCGACGCGGGTGCCGCGGTCGCCGCCACCGCCGCTGCGGCCGTCGACGGTGCCGAACTGGTCATCACCTCCCTGTTCGGACCCGACGCGGTGCGCGAGACGGTCATCGCGCCCGCGCTGATCCCCGGGGGCATCCCCTGGGTGGACACCACGACCGTCTCCCCCGCCGATGCGGACGAGTTCGCCGCCGCAGTCCCCACCTATGTGGGTGTGCCGGTGGTCGGCTCGCTGGGCCCCGCCCGCCACAGCGCGCTCGGCGTCTACGTCGGCACCCCTGACGCCGCCCTGCGGGCCCGGGTGATGGAGCTGGTGGCCCCCTGGGCCGATCCGACGCGGCTGATCGGGGTGGATTCCGGCCGGAAGGCCGCCGTCGGGAAGCTGCTTGCGAACCTGGCCCTTGCGATCAGCGCGCAGGGCCTGCGCGAGGCGCTCGCCCTCGGCGAGGCGACCGGCGCCTCCGCCGAGGAGACCCTCGAGATGCTCGGCGGGACCGGTCTCGCCTTCATCGCCACGATGAAGGGCCCCTTCGTCCGCGGCGAGCGCACGACCGAGGGCGGAGACTTCACGGCGAATGCGATCGCGAAGGATGCCCGGCTGATGATCGACAGCGTTGAGGGCACGGCGCGTCCGGGTGCTGACCTGCCCGCCCTGCATGGCGCGCTGGCCTCGTTGGATGCTGAGATCGAGGCGGGTCACGGCGAGCATGACTTCTCGACGATGCTGCTGCCGGGAGCCGAGCCGACGACCCGCTGAGAGGCTGACTCCCTCCGCTCGCCGCTTCGGGGTCAGATACCGACGGCGGCGAGCACGGCGCGCGCGGTGGCCTGCGGGTCAGCTCCGACCTCGACCTGGACGTCCTCGACCGCCGCGGCGTCGAGGATCGCAGTGAGCTCGCCGAAACGGTCCAGGTGCCAGGCGAGTCCTGTTGGGTCGTGCTCGTGCCGACGGCGCAGACGGGCGCGCACCAGATCCCGCGGGGCGCTCAACCGCACCACGGTGAGCGGGCTGCCGAGCGCCGCCTGGTACTCCTGCCGCACTGTGCGCTCCTCGAGCACCCCAGCCGCGACCAGCACCCGGGCGCCGGCCGCGCGATAGTTCGCCGCGACGGCGGTGAGGTTCCGGTGTTCGAGGGCGGAGTGGAACCTGTCGCCTGCGGGGGCCGGCCAGGCCAGACGCAGCTGGTCCAGATCGATCACCGCACCGGGGATGTCCCGCGCCCGGAGCTCGTCACCGATCGCGTGCGCGGTGGTGGTCTTGCCGACGCCGACCGCGCCGCTGAGCAGCAGCGCGTGCGGCGACGCTCCGAGGTCATCAGCCCAGTTCATCATCAGCCCCGCTCACCGCAGGTCCACCAGGATTCCGCGGGCCGCCTGGCGTCCGGAGAAGAGGCAACCGCCGAGGAAGGTGCCTTCGAGGGCGTTGTGCCCGTGCACGCCGCCGCCCCCGAACCCGCTCGCCTCCCCGGCCGCGTACAGCCCGGCCAACGGCTCGGTTCCCGCGACCTCTGTGCCAGCGGCCGTACCCGCCTCGCGCTGCACTCTCCCGCCGAGATCGGTCTCGAGACCGCCGAGGGTCTTGCGCAGCAGCACGTGCAGGCGCACCGCGATCAGCGGACCGGCCTTCGCATCCAGCAGCCGATGCGGGGCGGCAGTGCGGATCAGCCGGTCACCCACGTACTTCCGCGTTCCGCGCAGGGCCGTGATCTGAGCGTCCTTCGAGAACGGGTTCCGCACCTCTGCGTCCCGGGCGCGGATCACGCGCTCGAGCTCCTCAGCCTCGATCAGCTCCTCACCTGTCAGCGCGTTCATCTGGCGGACCAGGTCGGGAACGGAATCCGCCTGCAGGAAGTCCTCGCCGTGGTCGAGGAAGGCCTGCACCGGGCCGGGCGCGCCGGGCTTGACGCGGGAGAGCACCTGGCGCACGTCCCTGCCGGTGAGGTCCGGGTTCTGCTCGCTGCCGGAGAGCGCGAGCTCCTTCTCGATGATCTTCCGGGTGAGCACGAACCAGGAGTGATCATGGCCGGTGGTGCGCAGGTGGCGCAGCGTCGAGGTGGTGTCGAAACCGGGATAGGCGGGCGCCGGCAGCCGGTTACCGCGGGCATCGATCCAGAGCGAGGACGGACCGGGCAGGATCCGGATCCCGTGCCCCCGCCAGACGGGGTCCCAGTTGCGGATCCCCTCCGTGTAATGCCACATCCGATCCTGGTGGATCCAGTGGCCGCCGGCCCGCGCCGCGGCGAGCATCCCCGTCCCGTCGACGCTCGTCGGCACCCCGTGCACGAACTGCTCCGGCATGGTCCCCAGCTCGGCGGGCCACAGCTGACGCACCAGCTCCTCGTTGCCGCCGATGCCACCGGTGGCGACCAGCACCGCGGCAGCCCGCTCCTCGAACTCCCCGGCCACCTCGCGGCTCGAGCCGACGCCGCGCGGGGTGGCGTCGGCCGCGAGCACACTGCCGCGCACCCCGGTGACGCGCCCGCCCTCGACCAGCAGCTCCTCCACCGCGTGCCGGGTGCGCAGCACGATACGACCGGCCGCGCGATGTGCGGCGAGCTTCTTCACGAAGGGCTCCACGATCCCCGGACCGGTGCCCCAGGTGATGTGGAAGCGCGGCACCGAGTTGCCGTGCCCCTCGGCGCGGCCGTCACCCCGCTCCGCCCAGCCCACCACCGGAAAGCTGCGGTGGCCGAGCCGGTGCAGCCAGTCCCGCTTCTCGCCCGCGGCGAACTGCAGGTATGCCTCAGCCCAGCGGCGTGGCCAGTGGTCGGCGGGACTGTCGAAGGCCGCGGAACCCAACCAGTCCTGGCGGGCCAGGTCCAGGCTGTCGCGGATCCCCAGTCGGCGCTGCTCCGGGGAGTCGATGAAGAACAGCCCGCCGAAGCTCCACCAGGCCTGGCCGCCGAGATCCTGCTCCCCCTCGCGCTCGAGCAGGAGCACACGTCGGCCGCCGTCGGCGATCTCGGTGGCGGCGACCAGCCCCGCAAGGCCCGCGCCGATGACGATCGCGTCCTGGCCACCGGCGGAGCTCGAGCGGGCGGTCATCTCACTGGACTTTGATGCGGCGCACGCGCTGGAGGTGCTCGGTGCTGTTGCGCCCGGACATGGAGCGGCTCTTCTGGCGGTTGTTGGAGCCGACCTTCCGGTCGCCCTGACGGAGGTTGCCGACGGCGACCTCCGTCTCCTTCTCGTACTCGTGGCGCTTGTCGGTGTTGCGGTAGTAGCGGTAGATCCCGCCGTAGACCGCCGCGAACACCGCCGGACCGGCGATGAAGGGGAAGGCGATGCCGATGGCACCGGAGTCGGAATCGGCCAGCAGCATCGTGGTCGTCGGATCGGCGGCCAGCTCAGCGAGCAGCGGGAGCATCGCATCCTCCTCGGGGGCGGGGATCACAGATCAGGGGCGTCATCGCGGGTCTCATCCGGCCAGGAACCAGCCGAAGCCGACGACGGCCCCGATCACGGCCGCCACGGACCCTGCAGCGCAGGCCACGGCGAAGATCTTCGGATGGGAGACGGGGACCGAGCCCATGGTGTTGCCGTTGCGGGCGTTGACCGCGATGTAGTGCACGAGGGAGCCCTCGCCCTTCGCGGAGTCGGCATAGCTGTACAGCCACACCGGCACGTACACCGAGACCCAGCGGGTGCCGCGGACGGCGACCCCCTCTTCCTCCCAGCGCACCCCGCGGTCGTAGCGGCCGATGGTGGGGCCGGCCTTCGCGCGGGCGATCGCCAGGAATCGGTTCTCGACCTCGTCGTCCACGTCGCGCACGTTCAGGTCACGGCGCTCCGAGGTGAAGTTCTTGAGGTAGTTCGAGTTGTAGGCGACGGCGTTCTGGGTGTCATACGGCTGCACCGCATTGAGGATGTTGTTCGTGGCCTGCTTGTTGTCCTTGACATCGAAGCGCTCGGCGGACTCCACGGTGAGGTCGTCCACCAGCAGGTCGAAGGCACGCTGGACGGAGTAGACGTCCGCGTCGTAATAGGTCTCGGTGACGTAGTTGTCCTTCCCGACCTTCCGCCGCACCGTGTACTGGCGGGTGGTGACCTCACCGGTGCCCTGGAGGACGGCATGCATGTTCCCGTCCACCACCATGTACGGGATGTACACGCCCATCACGTTGTCGGGGACGAACTCCGATTTGAAGCGGGCGTGCGCGAAGGCTTTGCGCTTGCCCGCGAAAGCACTGATGCGCTCGATCGCCTCTTCGCGGGTGAGCTGGAAGGGCAGCACCGCATCGGGGATCGCGCCGTTGGGGATCTGGGTGTTGATCGAGAGGGTCTGCCGACACCAGTGGCAACGGGCCTGCAGCTGCTGCTCGACGTTGATGACCACCTCGGCGCCGCAGCCCTGGCACTTCAGGGTCACGGTGGTGAGGTCCTCGCGGATGTCCGCTGTGCCCGAGGCCAGGGTGTGGCCGCGCAGCTCCGCGATCGAGGAGTCCAGCCCGAAGGCCCGCTCCGCGTTCTCCTCGTTCCAGGTGTGTCGGCAGTAGGAGCAGAACAGCGCCTTCGCGCTCAGCGAATAGTGGATGTCCGAACCACCGCAGCGGGGACACTTGTTCAGCCCGTCGTCCTTGCCCGAGCTGGTGTCGATGATCCGGTTCGAGGAGTGCTTCAGCGCCGCCTCTGCCGCGCCGGAGACCGCCTCATCGCCGAGCATCTGCTCCGGGGGCTGCTGGCTGCCGCCCTGCTGGGCACCACCCTGCTGAGCGCCGCCGGGCCACTGGGGCATCGCCTGCGGCCCAGCGCTCGGAGCGCCCGACGGGGTGAACCGGGGGTCCCCGGCGGACGGGTCCCCCTGTCCGGGCTGTCCGGGACGCAGCGGCTGCCCGGTCGGGGCGGGCGGGACCGGCCCGCCAGGCTGAGAAGGCCTGGCGGGCTGGTCCGGTCGCGCCCACGGCGGGCGCTCAGGAGGCACTGTCATCGCTTTGCGGGGTGCCGGCTCAGAGGCCGAGGGCGGCCTTCTTCGCCGCCTCGTAGTCCTCGTCGGAGATCAGGCCCTGATCCAGCATCTGCTTGTACTGGGCGAGCTTGGCCACCGGGTCGTCCTGCGCCGGCGCCGCCTGCTGCTGAGGTGCACCCTGCTGAGGCGCGGCCTGCTGCGGGGCGCCCTGCTGGCCCGGCGGGGCCCAGGGCTGGACGGGGTTGACCATGCCGCCGGCCGCACCCATACCCGCCCCGAACATCGCCAGACCCGCACCGCCACCGGTCTCCCCGGCGGCCTGCACGCCGCGCGCGGCGGCCTGATTCATGAACGACTGCGAGCGGGCGCCGGAGAGGGCATCGGCCTTCTGCACGTCCTTGAGCAGCTCACGGGTGTGCTGGTCGTACTCGATCGAGACGATCGCGGTCTTCACGATCGCGAGGCCGCGGTCGCTGGACCAGCGGTAACCCTCTTCGACGGCGGCGGAGAGCGACTGGGCGAAGCCCACCGAGTCGCCCTGGATCTTGGAGATCCGGTTGCCCTTGTCGGGATCGTTCGTGTAGCGGGAGAACGCCTGTGCGAGGGAGCCGACGACCTCCTGGAACAGCTGGCTGCCAGCCTTGTTGTCGACATCGGCGAAGTCGAACACCGGGGCGTTCGCGGAGATGAAGGTGGCCGGCACGAAGTTATGGACGAACAGCAGCGGGTCGATGATCCGCAGCGTGTACGAGCCGCGGCACACGGCGCCGACCTGCGAGTTGAGGTACGCGTCGTCCCAGTAGATCTCCGACTGGGTGCCGAAGCGGTTGTCCGGGATCTCCTTGAGGCTCACGTAGAAGGCGAGCTGCTGCGAGGAGGGGCGGCCGCCGAACTTGAACCGCTCCCAGGAGGTGCCGACGGTGGAGGCGAGGATGTCGTCACCGGCGAAGACGGAGCGGGAATCCGGGGAGGAGTCGTTGAACTCGTAGCCGCCGGCCTCCGTGATCAGGCCGGTCGCACGGCCGTCGACCACGGTGATCAGGCCGTAGCCCTGGGGCACCAGGATCTTCGACCCGTTGGAGATGACGTTCTCGCTGCCGCGGGTGTTCGAGCCGCGACCGGCGTTGGTGCCCTGGGGGACCGCCGGGAACAGAGCCGCCGTCTGCGGCAGACCGTTCGGAACGGTGAGGAAGTCCTTCCACTGATCGGCGAGCATCCCGCCGACCGCGCCCTTGAATGCCTGGATGAATCCCATGTCAGCTCCTTCGTTCCCCCGCGACTGTGTGATCGGAGCCATGCTATCGCGAAGCACCCGAATGCTCGCTGGATCCGCGGGCTACCGTCGCTGGGTATGGAGCGTGAGCAGAGCCGGCGGTGGGCCGAGCGTCATCAGGTCGCGATCTACCTGCTGGCGATCGGGGCGGGCGCGGTGCTCGGGGCGCTCCTGCCCGGGGCGGCACCGGCCCTCGAGCTCGCGGTGGAACCGGCGATCGCCGCCCTGCTGCTGGTGACCTTTCTCGGGGTGCCGCTGCGCGGGATCGGGGCGGCGCTGGCGGATCGCCGTTTCCTGCTGGCCCTCTTGGCAGTCAACCTCCTGGCAGTCCCCCTGATCGTCTGGGCTCTCACCCGGCCGCTCGCCGACTCCCCTGAACTGCTGATCGGCGCCCTGCTGGTGCTGCTGGCCCCCTGCATCGACTACGTCATCGTGTTCACCGCGCTCGCGGGCGGCGCTCACCAACGGCTGCTCGCGGCGACGCCGCTGCTCATGCTCGCCCAGATGCTGGCCCTGCCGGTGCTGGTGCCGCTGCTGAGCGGCGGCGGGGCGGCGGGGCTCATCGACCCGGTCCCGTTCCTGCGCGCGCTGGTGCTGCTGGTGCTGCTCCCCCTGCTGGTGGCCGCCCTGATCCAACGCTTCGCCCCGCGGTGGGACCTCTCCCCCGCGATGGTGCCGCTGATGGTGCTGGTGCTGGTCACGGTGGTGGCGTCCCAGACTCCGCGCGTGCTCGGCGCGGGCACGGCGCTGCTGGCCCTGGTGCCGATCTACGCCGGATTCCTGGTCCTGGCGACGGCCGCCGGGATCCTCGTCTCCCGGCTCGCGAAGCTCGGGGTCGGTGAATCCCGCGCCCTGACCTTCTCTGCGGCGACCCGCAACTCCCTCGTCGTGCTGCCGCTAGCTCTCGCGATGCCGTCCCCGCTCGTCCCGGCCGCCGTCGTCACCCAGACCCTTGTCGAGCTGCTCGGCATGGTGGTGCTGGTGCGGATCCTGCCTCGGCTGCTCAGGGACGGACCGCAACCACCAGCACTGCGGTGACCGGGAAGGTGAGGACGCCGCCATCGGCGGAATAGTGCGCCCACAGCCCTCGTACCCGTTCCTCGATCTTCTCCCGCACCGCCTCCGTCTGCGCCTGATGGATTCGGCCGGGCCCTGCGATGCCACCGGCGATGCCGGCGAACAGATCGTCGGCTGTGACCCGCCAGGTCCAGTGCACCTCCCCCGCGTGCTCGGTGCGCAGCCCCGCGTCCTCTGCCAGCTCGGCGAGCCCCGCAGGGCTGCGCTCGAAGTCCCGCTCAGGAGCCAGCCGAGAGCTCGGAACTGGGACTGCGTCGGCTCCCTCAGCTGCGCTCGCATAAGCGGCGAGATGCGGCCCCGGAGATGCGGGCCAGATCGTCATCGCTACCCGGGCCGACGGTGCGGCCACCCGGGCAAGGTCACGGACGCTCGCGCGAGGATCGGACACATGGTTGATGACGAAATTCGCGGTGACGGCATCAACCGAGCTGTCGTCCAGCGGAAGTGACGGTGCTCCCGCGCCGAAGACATCGACGTCGAGTCCCGAGGTGCTCACTGCCCTGCGGGTCACGGCGACCATGTCCGGGTCTGGATCGACCGCGATGGCCCGTCGGCCCTGACGCGCAGCAGCGAGCGCGAGGCTACCTGTCCCGCACCCGACGTCGAGATGGACGTGCGCCGGCCCTGTCGCCTCCACAAGAGTGTCATCGGTCCCGGCACACAGAGTCGCGAAGGACCGTCGATATGCCTCCGCCACGCCGTTCCAGGTGCTCACTCAGCGACCCCACGGCGCTGGCGTGCACGGCTCAGAATCGCGGCGATCACCTCGGTCTTGGCGTCCGCGTAGTCGTTCATGTCCTCCCAGACCCTGGTGGCGAGCTCTCGCTTGGTCTCCTCGTAGAGCTGACGGTCTGCGGCGTCGGTCCGCAGCCGATCGCGCAGCAGGAGGTACGCCTCGATGCCCGGGTCACCCCGCTCGAGCAGATGGACATGGACGTCACGTTCCGGAGTGCGCACCAGACGATGCCCCGGCTCACGAACCCGCAGTTCGTAGCCGGCCCGCACGAGCGGCTCGGCATGGTCCTCCTCGGCGGTGATGTGCTCGACCACGACCAGGACGTCGAGGATCGGCTTCGCGGCGAGGCCGGGGACGGAGGTCGACCCGATGTGCTCGATCTGGATACCGGCGCCGGCGAGCGCGTCGCGGATCCGCTGCTCGTGGGCGAGATACCAGTCG
Organism: Brachybacterium sp. AOP24-D1-21; assembly: GCF_052378665.1. Classification (NCBI taxonomy): domain Bacteria; kingdom Bacillati; phylum Actinomycetota; class Actinomycetes; order Micrococcales; family Dermabacteraceae; genus Brachybacterium; species Brachybacterium sp. AOP24-D1-21. The sequence continues at coordinate 2,470,970 of NZ_JBQSXX010000001.1, read as the reverse complement.
GGCCAGCGCTCGTCATAGTCGACGATCTCGATGGTGCGCTTCTCCACGCCTCCGATGAGCTGGGTCTCCGTAACGTCCGGACGGACAGGGGCAGGGTGGGAGGTCATGAAGCGATCCTCTCACCGGTCAGCGACAACCGCCTCAGCCGGTGATGTCGAACGTCGCGAGCTTCTTCGTGTTCCCCGAGCTCTGCAGGTCCAGCAGCTGGGCGTAGATGCCACCGCTCGCGGCGAGCTCGGCCGGGGAGCCGATCTCGTCGATGCGCCCGTCGCTCAGGGTGATGATCCGATCCACCCCGGCGATTGTGGAGAGGCGGTGGGCGATGATCATCGAGGTGCGCCCGGTCATCAGCTCCTCGAGCCCCTTCTGCACCTGGATCTCGGCCTTGGTGTCCAGGGCGGAGGTGGCCTCGTCGAGCACGAGCACGGGGGCGTCCTTGAGCATCGCGCGGGCCACCGCGATCCGCTGGCGCTGCCCGCCGGAGAGCTTGAGCCCGCGCTCCCCGATCACCTGCTCGTAGCCGGCCGGGAAGCGGCGGATGAAGGTGTCGGCGTTCGCGCGACGGGCCGCGTCGACGACCTCCTCCTCGCTCGCCTCGGGCCGCCCGTAGGAGATGTTGTCGCGGATGCTGCCGGAGAACAGGGAGGCGTCCTGGAAGACCACCCCGATACGGGAGCGCAGCTGGTCCAGCGGCAGGTCCGCGCTCGGGTGGCCCACCACCTCGATGCTGCCCCGGCGCGGCTCGTAGAGACCCAGCAGCAGGTTCACGATGGTGGACTTGCCGCCGCCGGACTCCCCCACCAGGGCGATCTTCTCGCCGCGCTCGACCGCGAAGTCGATCTCGTGCAGCACATCCTCGCCGTCCTCATAGGCGAAGGACACCTCCCGGAAGGCGACCACGGGAGCGCCCGGCACCGACTCGATCTCCGGGGAGACGGTGAGCACGGGGGCGGGAGCGCTGTCGTCGGCTCGCTCCTCGACCCCCTCCTCGGCGGAGGCGGTGCCGCTCGCGTGGCCCGCATCCGCAGCATCCGTCGGCCGCGCCGCCATCACCGCGGCGGTGCGGGGATCCACGGGGGTCTCCATCACGCGGAAGTAGTCCTTGGAGCCGGCGATCGCGCGCTGGGCGGAGTCGATCACCCAGCTCATCGACTCCACCGGGGCCTTGGCCATGGCCATCAGCTGGATCAGCAGCACCATCTCGCCGAGGGTGAACTGCCCCTGGACGGTGCGCACGAAGATGATCACGTAGATGCCGAAGAAGATGAGGTTCAGGAACGCCCGACGGATCACGTCCATCCGGTGCCAGTGCGTGGACTGCGCACGCGTGGTGGCGTCGGTGGAGCGGAAGCGGCGGGAGAAGTCCGCGAGCTCCCCGCGCTCGCGCACGAAGGACTTCACCACCCGGATCTGCCCGACCACCTCGGCGAAGCGGCCCGAGGCGATGTCGATCTGCTCGTTCTTCTCCCCCTCCAGGCGCTGCCACTTCACCGAGGTCAGCGAGGTCAGCCACACGTAGACGGGGAACACGATCAGCAGCAGCACCGTGAGCGGCCAGGCGTAGTAGGCGCTGATCGCGAGCACCGCGGCGGTGGTGATCAGCATCGACGCGAAGGAGTTCGACATCATCTTCGTGAAGTTCGTGATCTCGGTGATCGAACGGTTCAGCCTCGCCACGATCGTGCCGGTGATCTCGCCGTCGAACCAGCGCTGCGGCAGGTGGAGCAGCTTGTCGTAGTAGCGCACCGAGAGGATCGTGCGCATCCGGTTGCTCATCACGTCGCCGAACCAGCCGCCGACGTTCGAGATCACGGTGACGGCCAGCTCGGCCACCAGCACCGCCACGGCGATGAGGATGACGGTGCGCACGGCGGTGCCGGTCGCGCCCTGCCCGCCCACGGCGCCCGCGACGGTGTCGGTCGCGTGACCGATCAGGAAGGGGACCGCGAGGCCCGCGACCGCGGTGAGCACGGAGCAGGCGATGATCGCGATGTACAGCGGGGCGAGAGCACGGGTGAAGCGGACGATGCGCAGCAGGGATGTCACCCGGTCAGCCTAGGCGGGGTCCCGAGCGCTGACCACGTGCTTCTGCTCTCCCCTTCCTCGCAGGTATCCCCTCTGAGCTGTCGCTGCGACCTCTCCCAGGCGACAGCTCAGAGGGGATACCGAGGAGTACGTGACCGCTCAGGCTCAGTCCGATTTCGGGCCCACCACGCCCAGCAGCACGCCGAGGGAGGTCCTCTCCCCCGCTCGCCGTCGTCGCAGCACGCCGCTTGCCAGCGCGTAGGGCACCAGCATCACGAAGCCGACGGCGCTGAGCAGCAGGATCGCGACCACGATCGAGCCGTCGCCGTCGGACCCTTCGGCGCCGGTGCGGGCCACCAGCAGGGCGGCGGCGATATTGCGCTGGGAGGTGAGGATCGCGGGTCCGTCATGGACGGTCAGGGTGTCCCCGGCGAGGTCTCCGGCGATGCGGCCGGTGAGGAAGGCGAGCGCCACCAGGCCTGCCGCGACCAGCAGCACCGGTGAGAGCAGCAGATCCAGCACCAGGTGGCTGTTGGCTCCGAAACCGGAGAGGAACATCAGCACCGCGGAGATCGCGGCGACGCCGCCGGCGGTGCGGGCGAACCGGTCGGCCCACCCCGGCCAGACGGCCGCGATGACAATGCCCGCGATCATCGGGGAGAGCATGGTGCCCAGCAGCAGCTGCGCCACCGCCCAGCCCTGCACGGTCACGTCCTGGAGCAGGAAGGGCACCACCAGCGGCATGAACAGGATCGAGCCGAGCAGCAGCACCGCCATCGGGCCAGCGGTCTCGCCATAGGGGATGCGGGCCATCGCGCCGAGCTGCAGCACGAAGGGGGCTCCGGCGGCGCACAGAGCGATGATGAAGCCCTCCCCGGTCTGGTGCGGAAGCAGGTCCTTCAGCAGCCAGATCAGCAGCGTGCCCACGGCGGGGACCACCACGAAGTTCGCGCCGAGCACCGCAAAGACGGTGCGGCGGTCCCGCAGCTGCTTGCGGAAGGCGCGCAGCGGGGTGCGCAGGCCCATCGACAGCATCGAGGCGATCGCGAAGATCGGCACGCTGATCTGGATCAGCAGGCCGAACAGGGATTCGATCGTGTGCACCCCGAAAGGCTACGCGGGCTGACTGGACAGGGGTCAGATCCAGCCGTTGTCCGAGGCGGTCCTCACGGCTTCGGCCCGGTTGGTGATCCCGAGCTTCCCGATCACGGCGGAGAGGTGGTTGCGCACGGTGCCCTCGGAGAGGAAGAGGCTCCGCGCGATCGACGCGGTGGTGCCGCCGGCGGCGACAGCCTGCAGCACCTCGGTCTCCTTGGCGGTCAACGGGCTCGCGCCGACGGCGAGGGATTGCGCGGCGAGCTCGGGGTCCACCACCCGCAGCCCCTGGTCCACGCGGCGCACCGCGTCGACGAGCTGCTCGACGCGGGTGTCCTTGACCATGAAGCCGTGTGCCCCGGCCTCCATGGTGCGGCGCAGGTAGCCGGCCCGGCCGAAGGTGGTCAGCACGATGATCCGCGGTGCGCCGTCGCTCCCCCGCAGAGCCTCGGCGACCTCGATCCCATCCGCGGGACCCTCCTCGCCCTCGGCCGTGACGCCGGCGGGCATCTGCACGTCCAGCAGCAGCACATCGGGGCGGTGCTCGGCCACCGCCGCGAGGGCGCCCGCCCCGTCGGCCGCCTCCCCCACCACCTCGAGGTCGCTCTCCAGGCGCAGCAGCGCGACCAGGCCCGAGCGCAGGATCGCCTGATCGTCGGCGACCACCAGGCGGATCATGCCGCCGCTCCCATGGTCGCGGTGAGGCGGGTCCCGGTCTCGGAGGAGCGGACCTCGAGGCGCCCGCCGGCGAGCGCGATCCGTGCCTCGAGGCCGCGCAGCCCGGAGCGGTCCGCTCCCTGGGGGATGCCGACGCCGTCATCCTCGATGCTCACGGAGTCCTCGCTGACGCTGATCTCGGCTCGGGTGGCGCGGGAGTGGCGCACGATGTTGGTGACCCCTTCGCGGATCACGTAGCCGAACAGTTCGGCGAGGTCGTCGTGCAGCGGGGGCAGGGCGGTGGGGACCTCGGCCTGGATGCCGACCGTGGACAGCACGGTGCGGGCCGACGCGATCTCGGTTGCGGCGCGGACGTGCTGCATGCCGGAGGCGGTGGCGCGGACATCGGCGAGGGCCTGGCGCACCGTGGTTTCGATGTGGACGAGCTGCTCGCGGGCCGCCTCGGGATCGGAGTCCAGGAGCCTGCGGGCGAGCTGCGCGGAGATGGTGAGGGAGGTCAGAGAGTGACCGACGAGGTCGTGCAGGTCACGGCCGATGCGTTCGCGCTCTGCAGCGACGGCGAGCACGGCGTTGCGGTGCTGGGCGGCCTCGAGCTGCCCTTGCAGGAGCTCCTGGCGGATGCCGTAGCCGATGCCCCAGGACATCAGCATGCCCGTCAGGGCGAGGCCGGCGGCCACGTACACCCCGGTGACGATCGCGAGCACCATGACGGCGAGGCTCATCGCCACCATCGTCGGCACCGCCCACTTCCACGGCAGCAGAAGCACATGCGTCATGGCCTGGAACATCACCATGAACAGCACGTTCAGGCCGAGGAACGGGATGAGCACGAGCAGCAGCCCGGTACACAGGGCGAACCAGGCCAGCCGCACCCGCAGCGGGTACAGGCTGATGCCGCAGCAGTACACGAAGACCACGGCGTAGACCAGCAGCAGCCCGGTGACGACGGCGGCTCCGGGGCCCGGGTTCTGGATCCAGGCGAAGGCGACCGGGATCGCGATGAACAGGACGGGGGCGAGGGCGTAGGTGAGCCCGCCGGATTCGAGCGCGGCCCGGTGGAGCGCACGCGGGGTGAGGAGACGGGACGCCGGATCCTGCTCCTGGCTGCCGCGCACGCCGGTGCCCCACGTCGTCGCCTCGAGAGTTCCCATGGCGGCCATTGTGTCAGCGACGCTTCAGCCCCACGGCGCGGCGCAAGCTGAACGCGCACAGCACGCCGAGCACCAGGGTCCAGGCGCCGATCACAAGCAGGCCGGTCGCCGGCAGCTCCCCGCCGTACATCGACCACTGCCCGAGTCGCGAGATCCAGTAGGTGGGCATGGCGTGCCCGATCTGCTGCATCCAGCTCGGGAACGTCTCCAGCGGCATCCACAGCCCGCCGAAGATCGCCATCGCCATCATGGTGACCACGCCTCCCGCCATCGCCGCGCCGCCCTTGAGGACCATGCCCAGCACAAGGCCGATGAGGATGGTGGGCAGCAGTCCCAGCCACAGCACCACCAGGGTGGTGAGGAAACTTCCGGGCGCCACCTCGACGCCGGTCGCGATCCCGACCACGCCCACCGCGAACAGCGCGGGGAGGATCACGGCGCTGGCAGCCATCACCGAGCCGGCCAGGAAGGAGCGCGGGGACAGCCCCGCGACGATCAGCTGACGCAGGAAGCCGTTGCGCTGGTCCTCCTGGATCTGGGTGCCGGCGGTGACGGCAGCGCCGAGCCCGCCGTAGGCGGCCATGTTGACCATGATCATCCCGCGGGCGGTCCCTTCGGCCTCATCGCCGAACATCATCCCGAACAGCAGGTACATCCCCACCGGCATCGCGATCGTGAACACCATGAACATGACGTTGGTGACGGTCATTCGCGTGGTGTGCAGCGCGTAGCGCACGGTGCGGGTCGCGGCCGACGGGGCGGCGGCGGTGCGCGGCGCTGGCATCCCGGCGGCGGCGGTGGAGGTGAGCGTGGTGGCGATGGTCGGCGAGGTCATGACGGAGCTCCGTTGATCGGTGATGGTTCGGGCGGCCGACGTGGCGGCGGCGTGGCTCATCGCTGGTCTCCCTCGTGGTCGGTGATGCGCAGGAAGGCTTCCTCGAGCCCGGGTGCGGAGACCAGGACCTCGTGGACATCGGCGGCGAGGGGCGAGGTGAACAGCGCCCTGAGCACGGCGTCGGAGTCGGAGCAGACGGCACGCACGCGGCGGGGATCCGTCTCGTCGGCCGTGGCGCTCTCGACGCCGGGCAGTGCGGCGATCTGTGCGGGCTCCGCACCGCGCAGGGTGATCACCCGGCCTGCGACGACGGCGCCGATCTCGGCGCCGGTGCCGTCGGCGACCACCCGGCCGCGGTCCATGACGATCACGCGGCGAGCCTCGCGCTCGGCCTCGTCGAGGTGGTGGGTGGCGAAGACGACGGTGCGACCGGTCGCGGCGACGTCCCGCATCTGGTCCCAGAAGGCGCGGCGAGCGCCGACGTCCATCCCGACGGTCGGTTCGTCCAGCAGCAGCACCTGCGGGTCTCCGAGCAGCGCGATCGCGAAGCGGACCCGCTGAGCCTGCCCGCCGGAAAGCGCCCCCATCTTGCGCTTCACCAGGTCTTGGATGTCGGCCTGGGCGATCACCTCGGCCATGGGCATCGGGTGGGCCTGCAGGGAGTGGAGCATCCGCAGCATCGAGCGGACGGACTGGTCGGGCAGCAGCGCGCCGGCCTGGAGCATGGTGCCGATCAGTCCGGTGCGGGTGGCGGTCGCGGGTTCGGTGCCGAGCACGCCCACGGTGCCGGCGTCGGGCGTGGCGAGGCCGACCATCATCTCCATCGCCGTGGACTTGCCGGCGCCGTTGGGGCCCAGCAGGGCGACGATCTCCCCGGGTTGGATCTCGAGGTCGAGGCCGTCGAGAGCGCGGACGCGCCCGTAGTGCTTGGTGAGCCCGCGCAGGCTGATCGCAGCGGTGGCGGCAGCGGCGGGGGTGGTGGAGGCGGGTTCGGCAGCCGTGGCGGAGGCGGTGGTCGTGGTCATGGCTCCAGGCTTCCGCAGCGGCGGCCCCCGCCCCAGTCCCCGCGGTCATGACCGGGCCATGACAGTCGTCATGACCTCGTGCGGCTAGTCTGGATCGGTGCTGATCAGACAGGTGCGGCCCTTCAACGCCGCCACGGGAGAGGCGCCGGCCCGCCCGGTGGACCTGCGGCTTCGCGACGGGGTGATCACCGAGCTCGCCACCGACCTCCGAGCTGCTCCCGGCGAGGAGATCCACGAGGCCGCCGGCGCCCTCGCGATCCCCGGCCTGTGGGACCAGCATGTCCATTCCGGCCAGCTCGCCCAGGCCCATGCCCGCCTGGACACCTCCGGGGCGGGCAGCGTGGGCGTGATCCTCGAACTGGTGCGGGCCGAGCTCGCCGCACGTCGTGACTCCGCCCTCGATCCCGCGCAGGCGCTGATCGGCTTCGGGCACCGCCTGGTGGACTTCGCGGTGCAGCCGACGGTGCCGGCGCTCGATGAGGCCACCGGCGCGGTGCCGACCGTGCTGATCGGCGGGGATGCGCACCATGCCTGGCTGAACTCCGCCGCGCTGCGTGCCCTGGGGATGCCGCCGCGGGACGGGATCGTCGCGGAGGAGGAGTGGTTCGTGATCGCCCCGCGCCTGCCCGAGCTGCCAGGGGTCGCCGAGTCGGTGGCCACGGGCGCGGCGATGCTGCAGCGTCAAGCCCTGCAGCGCGGCGTGGTGGGCATGACGGACATGGAGTGGGGCCGGCCGTGGGAGGAATGGCTGCACCGCGCAGCCCGGATGCGGATCCGCACTGCCGTCTACCCCGAGGAGCTCGCTGCGGCACCCGGCCCGACGGGCACGGTGCTCGATGAACTGGGCCTGGTGACGATGGGGCCGCTCAAGGTGATCGTGGATGGTGCCCTCGGCTCGCATTCGGCCTACACCCGTGACGCCTACACCGACGGCCACGGCTATGCGGGGCGCGGTGTCCTCAGCGTCGGCCCCGAGGCGCTCCGCGAGGTGCTGACCAGGGCGACGTCGCAGGGTCTAGCCGCCGCGGTCCATGCGATCGGGGACGCCGCCGCGCAGGTCGCGCTCGATGCGATCAGGAGCGTCGGCGTCGAGCGCGCCCGGATCGAACATGCGCAGATGCTCACCGATGACGACATCGACGCGATGGCCGCGCTAGGCGTAATCGCCTCCGTCCAGCCCGCGCATCTGCTGGACGACCGGGACGCGACCGAGGCGATCTGGCCCGGGCACGGCACCCAGGCCTTCCGGCTGCGGGACCTGCTGGACGCCGGAGTGCCGCTCGCCCTCGGCTCCGATGCGCCCGTCGCACCGCTGGATCCCTGGCTCGCGATGGCCGCCGCCGTGCACCGCAGCGCAGACGAGCGCCCGGGCTGGCATCCCGGCCAGCAGCTGCAGCCCCGCGAGGCCCTCGCCGCCTCCACCGACGGGATCACGTCCCTGCAGGTGGGCGGCCCAGGAGACATCGTGCTGCTCGAGCACTCACCCTTCGCCGACGTCCCACTCGGCGCCGACGGGCTGATGGTCGACGCCGCCGCTCGAGAGGCCTCCGAGCTGTTGCAGGAGACCACGGTGCTCGCGACGATCGTGGCAGGACGGCTCGAGTCCCAACTCTGAACCGCCGGGAGGTCACCTCCGCGCGATCACTGCCCGATCAGCATCGCGGCGGCCAGCAGTAGGTCGACACTGTCATCCTGGTCGGCTACATGACCAACAACTGCATCCTCGCCTCCGCCGTGGAGGGTGAGGGCCTCGGGTTCACCACCGAGGTGCTGTCCGACGCCACCAGCGCGATCAATATCGCCAACGACGCGGGCTTCGCCTCCGCCGAGACGGTGCACCGCACGATCATGGCGGTGCTGAACTCGAACCTGGCCGCGGTCGTGACCACCGAGGCCTGGACCGAGGCGCTCTCCGCTCAGCAGCCGCTGCCCAACAGCGACCTGGGCACCTCCGCCGTCATGGGCGCCCAGCAGGCCGCCGGCGCCTGAGCCCTTCGCTCAGCGGCGCCTCCGCAGCTGGTCCGCGGTCACGATCACCACCGGCACCAGCAGGACCAGTGCCAGGCCCGAGAATCCGATCCCGGCGAGGATCAGCCCGGCGAGCGCGCCGCCGGTCGCCCCGGCAAGGTTCATCAGCAGGTCCGAGGTGCCCTGCACGGCCGGGCGCTGCGCAGTGGGGACGGCGCCGCTGACCAGGGTCGACCCGGCCACGTTCGACGCGGACCAGCCGAGGCCCAGCAGTGTGAGCGCGACCGCGACCAGCGCGTTGCTCTCCGCGCCGACCGCCGCGATGAGCATCGCGGCGGCGAGCATGGCCTGACCGCCGAGGATCACGGCACGCCCGCCGATCTTGTCGGTGAGGATCCCGAACACGGGCGAGAGCCCGAACATCCCCGCGACGTGGAGGCTGATCGTGATGCCGACGATCGACAGGGACCCGCCGTGGCCCATGAGGTGGATCGGCGTCATCCCCATCAGTGCCACCATCACGGCGTGACCGAGGGCGACGGCGAGCACGGCGCTGCGGGCGGTCGGGTTGGCGCGCAGAATCGCGAGACCGCGCGCCGCCCGACGCTCCGGCCCGGCGGGCACCACTCGGTGCGGGCCGAGCGCCAGCAGCAGCGGATCCGGCCGCAGCGCGATCGCATACAGCAGCGCACCCGCCAGCTGAGCTGCAGCGGCGATGACGAACCCTCCGCTGAGCGCAGGCAGCCCGAGGGCGATGCCGAGGGCGTCGCTGGGCTCGGCGAGGTTCGGGCCGATCACCGCGCCGAGGGTCGTGGACCAGACCACGAGGGACAGGTCCCGGCCGCGGGTCGCCTAGGTCGCGAGGTCGGTCGCGGCGAAGCGCGACTGGAAGTTCAGGGCGGAGCCGATGCCCATCACGGCCATGCTGAGCAGCAGCAGGGCCGGGCTGTCGAGCGCCGCGGCGACGGTGACTGCGAGGGCGCCGAGCGCGGCGAACAGGGCGCCCGTGGTCAGCGAAACCCGTCGGCCGCGACGGCGCGCGAGCATCGCGAGCGGGATCGCGAAGACCGCGGCGCCGAGGGTGTTCATGGTCGCGGCCATCCCGGACCAGGCCTCGCTCCCGGTCACCGCGGCGACCAGCAGCGCGCCCATGCTGAACGCCGCGCCGACACCGAGGCCGGAGACGATCTGTCCCGCGATGAGGATCGCGAGAGTGCGCCGCTGGACCCGGCAGCGCTCGAGATCATCGAGGATGGCTGCGGGCACAGGTGCCGTCATCGCGCCACGTGCCGCGCCTGCGCGATGAGCACCGCCTGCAGCGGCAGGCGACCCCACGCGATCGCCCGCTTCCGCGGCCGGGCGTGGCGCCAGTCGTAGGCCATCTGCAGGTTCGCGGGGAACACCGCGACGAACAGCGCCGCTGCGGCGATGCCGCCCAGCCGTCGGGTGCGCGGCACGGCGAGCAGGCCGGCGACGGCGAGCTCTGCCACCCCGGAGGCGCAGGTGTAGGTCCGCGCCGGGCCGGGCAGCACCGGTGGGACGATGCTGTCGAAGGGCTCGGGCCGGGCCAGGTGCAGGATCCCCGCTCCGCCGAGCAGCGTCGCCAGGAATCCGGCGGTCTTCCTCGCGTGGGTCACCCTTCAGATCCTGTGTCCGGCAGGACGGCCTTCTGCGCACCGATGATCTTGAAGCCCACTGGAGCATCGTCATGCCCCGCGATGACCACGACGTCCTCCCCGTCTCGGGCGAGGTCGACGCGGGGGAACCGGCCCTCATGCTCGGGGAGCACCGTCGCCGCCCACGTCTCGCCGCCGTCTCGGCTCGCCCACACGCACGCCCCGAAGGCCGAGGCGGTCCGGCTCCACCCTGAGGCGAGCAGCGCCCCGCCGCCGAGGTCGGTGAGCATATCGCGCTGTTCCTGGTCCGAGGACAGATAGGTCCGTGTGCAGCTCCCGTCCGCAGCGAGGACACCGTGATACACCCTGTCATAGCCTGCCGCTAACACATGCACGGTGTCCCCGACCAGGTAGGGGAAGCCGAAGTTGAGGCCCGGCGGGATGTCTTCGATCACCCGCGGCGTCCAGACGCCGACCGTGAGGACGAATGTCGCGGCACGATTCGGACCGTCCTCGGCCACTGCCGTCCCCAGGCCGATCAGCACTCCGTCGACAGAGGCGACGGTCGTGATGTATCCACCTCCGCCGAAGGCGGGATCCTCCGAAGGCGAGTCGGGGCCCGATCCGACCTGTTCCCAGGTGAGCCCGTCCGAGGAGGAGAGGACCTTGACCCCGCCCAGGGCTGATCCGTCCTGGTCCGCGATGGTGCCAGCACCGGACAAGTAGCTGGTCTCGTCGACGATGGAGGTGCTTCCCAGCATGTAGAGCCCGGGGATCTCGAGCCCTTCGGTGTCGACCCACTCGCCGTCGCCCCGGGCCAGGGAGAGGAGTTGTCCGTTGCCGTCCTCGTCCTCTTCCCGGCCGGACAGGATCTCCACCCCGTCCGGCAGCCGATGGACCCGGCCCCAGTCCCATTCCTCCACCTGCTGGGGGAAGTCCTCGGCGAGGACGAATCCGCCATCGCGGATGCTCACTCCGAGGTTGCTGGCGACGGAGGTCGAGCTATGTGTGCTCGACTTGTCGACGAAGCTCCGGTAGCCCTGGATCACGGCATCGATACCGTTGTGCACATCGTGTATCAGTCGGATGTAATTCCGACCGATTGTGAAGGGCAGCCCCAGTGCGAGGGATCCGCCACCGCCCTCACGGGCGTAGGTGCTCGTCTCACCCAGCAGGATCTGGCTGTCGGGGGTCGCCGCGCCGTGGGTGAGGGTGTGCCCGACGAAGTCGCCCATGTCTGAGACCGTCCACGTCCCCTCAGCGGACCGGGTCGCGCAGCGGCAGTCGTCTTCGAGGATGGCCGCGAAATGGACAGTCCCGGTCTTCGCGTCGACCACCGCCGGGGACGCACCGAATGACCCCCAGTCGATGGGATCGTCCACGGGGATCTTCTCGCCGCTCCTCGTCCATCCGTCCAGGCCGAACGCCGGTAATGGGATCTCCTCCTGCGTGAAGGAGGTGCCGTCGGGGCTCACCCAGGCCGTCGGTCTCATATACGCGCCGTCATCCGATGCCGGCTCGTGGCTCCCGATCACCACGAAGCCCTCGCCGAGGGGAGAGACCGACATGGCGACGGCGTCCTTCCCGTCGTCGGGAAGCACCTGAGGCTCTGCCCAGGTGGCGCCGGAGTCCTGAGAGGCCAGGATCGCGGGCGCCTCCGTGCCGGCGGCGTCCCTCGCGGTCACCAGCAGCACGATCGCCGCGTTGTTCCGTGCGACGTCCAGCACCTCCCACTCAACACCCTCGGGCACCTCCAGTGCGGTGAGAGCGGCAGCCGTGCCGTCGGCGGGCAGCTCCCAGACGGCGACGGTGCGCCCGTTGACGGCGGAGGCCACGATCCCGCCGCCGAAGGCCGCGATCTCCCGGTCGATGCCGGTGACCTCGACCGCTGTCCAGTCGGCGAGGTCCGCGGAGCTCCACAGCTGCTGCCGATGCTCGGCGTCCACGACGGTCGAGGCGAGGACTCCGACCGTGGCCGCGTGGCGGTCGACGGCGAGCCCCGTCGTCGCCGGATCGATCGGGACCGCGATGCCTCTCGGCTGCTCGCGCGTGATCACGAAGAGATCCCGCTCCTGGGCGAGAGTCCGGCTCACGAGCACCGCCAGAGGGTGTTCGTCCGTCGGCGAGATGTTCCAGGAGTCCTCGAGCATGGGCTGCTCGGGCAGGAGCTTCTCGTCGCTCGTCATCGGCTCGAAGTTCAGGGTGGGCGCGGACAGCTCCTCGGGAGGACCGTCCCGCTCCGGGTCGCATCCTGCCAGTCCGAGCGGCACCAGGAGAGCGCCGGAGAGCAGCACGGAGCGGCGAGCGGGGCGGAGCGGGACGGTGCGGGGCGGGACGGTGCGGAGCGTGGAGCGCGAGGCGGTCATCCTGAAATCTGACCACATTCGTCCGGCGATCGGGACAGCTTCTGGTGAATCGCATCATGACTGTGACGGCCGACGGCTGCCCCTCGATTCACTCCCCGGCCCTGAGCACTTCTGACCTGGCCCCGACGATTCGGTATCCCCGGGGCACGTCCTGCTCGATGGCGAGCACCACCACGTCCTCGCCGTCCTCGGCGAGATGGACCCCGGGGAAGCGGCCCTCGCCGTCAGGCAGGAGCGTCGCGGTCCAGGTCCCGGCTCTTACGGGCACCGTGGGCAGCAGGGCCTCGGAGATGGTCAGCGGCGCCAGCGTGACCGTCGCGCGCGGAGGCGGTTCCTCCTCGGCACCCTGCCCTCTCTCCGGGCGACGAGAGTTTTCCCCAATCCACTGGTCACCACGCCTTTTCCTCGCTTGCCGAATATTCGCTCGCACTCCGCCGACGTCCCGTCATACGCTGTCCCCGGTTCCGCGTGGAGCCCTGAGGGAAGGAGGAGCTGATGGTTGTCACCGTGCTGACCCCTGCAGTCCTCCCTTCCGCCACGACCTGCTGAGCATCTCGCAGGTCCTCCCTCAGGAGACCCCTATGGCCACGTCCTTCGACCAGGACGCCTTCTTCGCCCACGCCATGTTCACCGCCACCATCGCCGAGCTCGACGAGGATCAGCGCTGGTCCACCTGGCCCGAGACCGCCCGCACCATCGACCGTGGCCCGCAGCCCTTCCCCGACTGGGTCGTCCAGCACGACGGGGCGATCGACACCGAGCTCGGAATCCTCAAGACCGGCAAGGAGGCCGACGCCTTCCTCCTCGAACGCGCCCTGCCCGAGGAGCTCCTGAGCGGTGCTCCCGGCGAGGCAGTGCTGATGGTCGCCAAGCGGTACCGCTCCCCCGACCACACCACCTTCCACCGCGGCAGCGCCTACACCGACGGCCGTCGCACCAAGGACACCCGCGAGGCCCGCGCGATGGCCAAGGGCACCGCCTTCGGCAAGCAGGTCGCCGCCGCGCAGTGGGCCCGCACCGAGTTCGACATGCTCTGCCGGCTGTGGGAGGCCGGGCTGCCGGTGCCCTACCCGATCCAGCTCGTCGGCACCGAGGTGCTGATGGAATTCATCGGCACCGACGACGAGCACGGCACGGTCGCCGCCCCGCGCCTGCAGGAGACCACGCCTGATCCACGCACGATCGAGCGCTGGGCCCACCTGCTGCGGGGCGCGGTCCTGGATCTCGCCCTCCTGGGCCTGGTCCACGGCGACCTCTCCCCGTACAACATCCTCGTCGACTCTCGGCAGAACGAGCCCGATCCGGTGATCATCGACGTCCCGCAGGTGATCGACCTGATCGCGAACCCGAATGGCACAGAGTTCCTGCGCCGTGACTGCGTCAATGTGTGCACCTGGCTGCGGGCGAACGGGGCGCCGACGGCGCTGAGCGATCCCGAGGAGTGGTGCGCCGCCGCCGGGCAGGCACTGCGCTGACCGAGCCGTAGGAAACGTGCGCCACCGAGCCCGGAACAGCACAGTTCCTACGTCTCGATCAGCCCCGTCGGCGCGGCTGCCACCAGCGCCGCCGGCGGGGCTGCCACCAGCGCCGCCGGCGGGGCTCGGCCACCGACTCCTGCGGAGCTGTCGGCTCCGCCACCGATGTCGGCGCTGCCGCCCGCAGCTCCCGCCACCGCTGCGCCGCGTCGTCCGGATCCCAGGCCGGGGCGAGCATCCGCTGGAAGGGGTTCTCACGCCGGTCGCGGTGGACCCGCTCGGTGAAATCCTCGGCGTAGGCGCGGGCCGCGCGCTCGTCCGTCAGCGCGGCGAGTGTCTCCGCGCGCTGCTCGAACTCCTTGCGCAGCAGCACCACCACCGGCAGCAGGGCCTGGCTGTCGATCTCGCCGCTGGCCAGGCGCTGGTTGATCCACCAGTCCGGATCGTGGGTGGCCGGCAGGTTCAGCGGCTTCCCGGCGCCGGGGAGGTTGTCGAAGTCCCCGCGCCGCGCGGCCTGCTCGATCGCAGATTCGACGCGCGCGACGTCGGGCGCCATCACCGGCCCGAGGGTCCTCGGGTCGACGGGCTCAGGGTCGACGGGCCCCTCCGGTGCCGAGCTCAGGACTGCCCGCCCTCCTCGGCGAGCCGGACGAGGCGGTCGATCGAGGCCATCAGTCTCTCCGCAGTCATCAGGCGAGCCTTGGCCAGGCGCTTCTCCTGCTCGGGGGGCAGCGCGGTGAAGTCGTAGGTGTGGGTGACGCGCGTGCGACCGTCCTCGAGCGGCTCGAGCTCCCAGCCCCACTGGTGGCCGGCCGGCTGCTCGCCGTGCGGTGCCGGGCGCCAGGCGATCTCGCGCCCCTCGGCGAAGGCGACGATGTGGTTGTCGCGCACCCCGCCGTTCTTATTGGTCATCACGAAGAGCTCGCCCACGGCATGGACCCGCTGGCCGGGCGCGGCCTCGGCGAGGTTGTCGTTGCCGTCCCAGCGGGGCTGCTGCGAGGGATCGGCGATCAGCGCGAAGATCGCGCTGGCCGGTGCGTCGATCTCACGGGTCGCGGTGACGATGCCTTCGAGGTCCTGGCTCATGGCTCCATCGTGCCTCATGGCTCGAGCGTGCCGCCAGAGGAGGTGGTGTCGTCGAAGACGTCGATCGAACCGGCGTAGTTCGCGACCCAGACCCGGCGCTGGGTGGGCTCGTAGGTGATGCCGATGGGGTTCTTGCCCACCTCGACGCTCTGGATCTCCTCCAGGGTCGCGGTGTCGAACTTGGAGACGGTGTTCGCGTAGTAGTTCACGACGTACAGCGCGAGGCCGTCCGGGGAGATCGCCATAGTGCGCGGCTCGCGGCCGGTCGGCGCGGTGCGCAGCACCTCGCCGGTGGCGGCGTCGAGCTCGAGCAGCTCATCGCTGCCGGAGACGGTGAGGTACATGCGCGTCGCGTCGGGCGAGAGCACCAGATGGCGGGGCTTGCGCCCGGTCTCGAGCACCAGCTCGCTCTGCCCGGTCTCGAGGTCGACCTTGTACAGCTCATCGGCGTACATCGCGGTGACATAGGCGGTGCGGTTGTCCGGCAGGATCACGCTGCCGCGCGGAGCGGCGTCCACCGGGATCTCCCGGACCTCCTCCCCCGCCTCGAGGTCGAGCACGGAGACGGTCTCATCGCACCAGTTCGAGACCAGCGCGGTGCTGCCGTCGGCGGAGAGGGAGATGAACTTCGGGACCCGTCCCACCTCGATCACCTGGTCCCACTCACCGGCGGCGATGTCGAGGCGGAACACTGCGGAGCGCCCGATCTCTTCACCACCTGCGCAGTCGTCGGTGGCAGCGGCTCCTTCGCCGGGGCCGCGCAGGCGGTACTGGGAGACGTAGGCGTACTTCCCGTCGAGAGAGAACACCGCCTCCACGGGCGCTCCCTCCGTCGTCCCGGCGCGGTCCGGATACCCGAACTCGGCGAGATCCACGGTGTCGGCCACGGTGTTCGTGAGCTCGAGGGATTCGGCGTCGTAGAGCGTCGAGGAGTGGCTGTACATCATGTTGTTCGCGATGACGGTGCCGGCCGGGCTCGCGACCACGGACTTCGGGGTGATGTCCCCGGTGATCCTGTCCAGGTGGGTCAGGCGGGTGGTGTTCGAGGGTTCGCCGGGCGGCAGCTCGGAGCCTGCGGCCGATGTCCCGCCGTCGGGCCCCGCGACGCTGGTCACCAGCCCTGCGACCATGCCCCCGGCCATCACCAACGACAGGATCGCGATGGCGATCGTGAACTGGTGATGCGGTCGCTCGCGCCGGGGCCTCCTGCGGTGCTTCGCCTGCACGCTCATCGATCGTCCGCTCCCATGCGGCCGAACCTAGCCCGACAGCCGCCGCCGAGCGGGAGGCGGCGCGGCGTGTCGGAGGTTCGGGGCTCAGACTCAGAGCGCGGGACGCCCCTGCAGCACCAGCTCCCGATAGAGGGCGCGGTAGCCGAGCTTCTCGTTGATCTGGATCATCCAGGGATTCACGTGCGAGTTCCAGGTGACCAGGCTCCGCAGCTGCGGCGCGCGCTCGCCCAGCTGACGGTGGGTGGCGACCTTGAGCGCGAGGCCCAGCCGGTGCCCGCGGTGCTCGGGCATCACCAGGGTGTTCTCCTGCCAGCCGAGGGTGCTGTCCGCAGCGGTGTGCACGTGGACCTCGGAGTTCCCGGCGAAGCTGCCGTCGGGTGCGATGGCCACTGCGGTGATCCGTAGCGTCCCCGCCTCGCGCATGCGGCGCTCGCTCTCGCGGATCCGCTCCGGGGTGTACTCGGGTGCCTCGTGCTCGACGTCCTCGTCGGGTTCATCGAGCTCGAGCTGGCGCAGCAGCAGGCCGTAGGTCTCGAGGTGCTCCTCGGGGATCTCCCCGTCCCACACCTCGACCCGGTACTGGCCGATCTTCTCCGCAGCCTCGGCCTGCAGCATCTCCAGCAGGGAGGCCTCGAGCGGCAGTGCCAGCGCCCGGCAGACGGCGAGGTTCTTGCGGGTGATCCCGAGCCGGCGGGCGAGCCGGTTCACGGGCTCCTCGGGGCTGTCGGGGTCGCCCTCGGATGGGACCTCGCCATAGCCCTCGACCAGGGTGCGGCCGGACTCGCGGATCGCAGGCAGCAGCACCTCCTCGACCAGCGCAGTCGCGATCCCCTGACCGCGGAAGGCGGGATGCACCGAGACCCCGACGGAGATGGTCTCGAGGTTCTCCTGCAGCGGCATGAAGGTGTTCGCTCGGCCGACGAGCAGCTCGCCGCCCTCGATCACCTCGGCGATCGCCACCCAGCGCCGCACCATCCAGTACGGCGACTCGCTGAACTGCGCCCGCAGCTGCTCCCGGGTGAGGGCCTGACTGCCGCCGTAGGTGTGCTCGTCCAGCGCCCTCCCGAGCGCGAGGTACTGGTCGAGCTCGAGATCGGAGGTGGGGTCCAGGGGTCGGATCATCACATGCATGCGGAAAGCAGACCACACCAGATCCGTGCTGGTCGACGGAATATTCTCGGCAGCGCTTGACTCTCCCCCTGGGACAATCCGGAACGTGGTGCTCACCGGGAGAGACCCGGAGCCCGGGGACCGGGCGAGAGATGACGGAGGATGGCATGGACGAGACGCTGCTGAGCATCGGGGAGCTGGCCGCCGCGAGCGGGCTGAGCCCCAAGGCGCTGCGCCTCTACGCCGAATCGGGACTGCTCGTGCCCCGACGCGTCGACCCCTTCACCGGCTACCGCTCCTACGGCGGTGACCAGGTCGAGCGGGCGCGGCTGATCGCCGCGCTGCGCGGCCTCGGGATGGGGCTCGCGCGCATCGGCGTGCTGTGCGATCTGGACAGCGATGCCGCTGCCGCGGAGCTGCGCTCCTGGTGGCGGCAGGAGGAGGCCGACGCCCTCTCCCGTGCCGCGTCCGTCCGCTCACTCGCCCGTGACCTCGGGGAACGTCCGACGGAGGACATCATGACCACTTCCACCCTCACCCCTCGCACCGCCTCGGCGCTCCATCAGGGCCTCGTCCGAGGCGCTCAGCAGGACGCCGTGCTGGTCCGTGAGCTGCCGGGCGGCCGCACCCTACTCGCCGTCGCCGATGGCTTCGGCAGCACTGATGGTCTCGGCAGCGCAGATGGCCTCGCCTCACAGATCCTCGCCGCGTTCGCGGCGGCGCTCTCGTCGGCCCTCGAGGCCGATCCGTCGGCCGCGCCGCTGGCTGCCCTCGAGACCGCCTGGGCCGCCGCCGAAGCCCTGGTGCCGGCCGACGGCGACGCCGGCTCGACCCTGACCGCGGCGCTGATCGACGGCGAGAAGCTCCACATCGCGCATCTCGGCGACACCCGGGTGGTGCTGGTGCGCGGCGAGCAGGTCGACGTGGTCACGCAGGATCACACCCGTCTGCGCTCGCTGGTCGAGGCGGGCAGGCTCTCCCCCGAGGAGGTCGCCGCGCATCCGGATCGCGCAGTGCTGAACCGGGCGCTGGCCGCGGGCGCTCCCACCGCGCCAGATCTGCTGGTACGCCGCCTCGCCCCGGGCGATCTGGTGCTGGTCGCGACCGACGGACTGCACGCCGTCGTCGACCCGTCGGCCCTGGCGGAGACGCTGGTGGAGGCGCTGGAGAACAGCCGCGACGACGTCGACGCGCTCTCCGCCCGGCTGGTCGACCTCGCCCTCACCGCCGGCGCCCCGGACAACATCGCCCTCGCGCTCGCACGGCTCTGACGGCGCCGATTCAGCGCCCGGCGCGGACCAGGCGGATCACCCCGACGACAACCGCCGCGACCATCACCGCAAGCCCCGCGGCGATCAGCGGCGCCCCACCGGTCTCCAGCACCGACCAGGCGATCCCCAGGTAGACCACCACCATCGCGAGCAGCGTCCAGACCATCATCCGCTCCCCTTCGCGGTAGATGGCCTGGGCGTTGCGCGTGGTGATCTCGAGCGGATAGTTGAAGGCCCGCGGCCGCGTCGACAGCGCGGCGAAGCCCAGCGACAGCAGCAGCATCACGCCGGCGAGCACGAGGATCGACCACTTCGGCCCCCAGTCGTCGGCCTCGCCGCGGGCGTCGAAATGGGTCGCCACCGTGTCCGGGAGGGAGGGGTAGCGCACGAGCAGCCAGGCCGTGATGCCGACCGTCGACAGCACCGCGAACCACCGCAGCGCCCTGGTGATGGGGCCGGTGGTGTAGGTACGGACGGGGCGCTGGGACTTACTGATGATCGTGCTCATGGTGCCCTTCACGCTACCGACGCCGTCCCGGCGCCCGCCTCCGCCTATCGTCGAGGGCTGCGCCGCGCACGGTGAGAGCGTCGGACCCCGCGATCTGGTTCGACATCCGCCCCCACCCCCTCCCGCGCCTCATGCCGCAGCGCATCGCCGAGGTAGGGCAGGGAGAACTCGACGAAGCCGCGCCCGGCGGGGCGGATCAGCTCCTCCTCGATGAGGCGCTCGCGGTAGGTGGACTGGTTGCGCGGGTCGATGCCCATCCGTGCCGCGATGTCGCCGACGGCGGAGGGCCCCTCGTCCGCGAGCATCGCGTGGAGGTACTCGCGCTTGCGGGGGCTCAGCCCGCGCAGCGCCGGGCCGTGGACGTTCTTGATCATCGCCGCGACCACGGCGTCGCGCCCGCCGCGCACGTCCTCGATCTCGATCGTGTCCGCCTCGCCGCTGTTCTGCCAGGCCTTCGAGCCGACGAGCTGGATCAGGTAGGGGTACCCCCGCGAGATCTCGCCGGCCAGCACTGCAGCCTCGGGGGTGATCGTCTTCGCGGTGTCGGCGACGGTCATGCGAATCGCCTCCGCCGCGGTGCCCACATCCACGCTGCCCACCTCGATCCGGTGGGCGCGGCGCAGGAAGGTGGTGCGCTCATGGTCCAGCAGCGCATCGACCCCCGGCCTCACCCCGGCAGCGATGAAGGCGACGGCATGGCCGGACCCGATGAGGTCCTGCACGTGCTGGGTGAGGGCATGCAGCTGATCACGCTCGACCGACTGCAGCTCATCGAGGGTGATCAGCAGCCCTCCGCCATCCTCATCGGTGAGCTGGGCCAGTCGGTCGAGCACCGTGGAGAGCACCTCCCCCTCCCCCTCGTAGCGCTGGATGACGTCGCGCGAGGCGTTGACGTTGAAGGCCCCGGCGGAGGTCAGCCGCGAGGTCTCTGCGTCAGGGTCCATCTCCCTCAGGTGCGCGATGGCCTGGCCCCGCAGCTCCTCGACCAGGGAGGTCGAGGAGGTGTGCAGCCGCAGATCCGTCCATCCGGCGTCGAGGGCCAGCTCCCGGAACTCGGTGAGCAGCACGGTCTTGCCCGAGCCGCGCGCACCCGAGATGAGGATCGCCCTCGCCTCGGGCACGTTCCCGGCCAGCGCCGCGGTGAACTCCTCGATCGCGAGGTCGCGCCCGGCGAGGATCATCGGGGTGAGCCCGAAGCCGGGGGTGAAGGGGTTCGCGGAGGTCGCACGGATCGACGGGGGCGTGGAGCGGTTCATCGGATGGGGTTCATCGGGTGGGGCGTCGCCATGGAGCCATCGTGCGCTGTATGTCGCTGTATGTACAGGGGTCGGGTCATCCCCAGAGGATTGGGTCGCGAGCGCTCGTCGCTGGCGGTGCGCGACAGCGTGCTCCCGGATCTCGCCCTCGCCCTCGGCCTCGCCCTCGCCCTCGGCGTCACCGGAGCGATTCACATAGAGCCTGGCCGCACCATTCCCCCCTAACGCGAGTTATCCACATTTACGCGGCCCGTCTTGACAAATCCATTTCTCTCCGAGAAGTTCCGGAACTTTTTTGAGCTCAGCGCAATCCCACTTACCGTGCGCGGTCCCGCCCGCTCTATGCCGTTCCGCCCCCACAATATGGGCCCGTGAGCACAGAGAAATCCCGACCGCCGAGAACAGTTTCTGCAGGCCACGCTGCCAGAATCGTCGATGGGCGCAGCCCTTGCGACCCAGCATGTCAGCCACGGGAGAGACCGCCCGCCGCACCACCGCTCGCGACCGTTCCTCCACACATATGGGTTATCCACAGGTTCATCCCCATTTCGTGCTGACCCTTCAGTAGGCAGGGCTTGGGAATTAGTATTGGGGAATATCGCAGACGTGGTTCGTGGGGTTTCTGGTGTGTGGGTGGAGGGGTTTCGGTGGGTGAGTTCGAGGAGGACCGGTTCGCTGACGCGGACGCGGCGGGCGAGCCGCCGGCCGGGATCCCTCCGCGCGAGGATGCCCTTGCCGGTGACCCGCCTGCCGGGTCGGGTGTCGGGCAGTCGTCTTCGGCCAGTCGTGGTGTGGCGCCGGAGGGGCTGCCGCAGTGGGAGGTGCGGGCGCGGCGGGTGCTGGATGAGGAGTACATCCTGGAGGAAGCGGCCCCCGGGAGTCTCGACGCGGGGCGGATGCTGGGGCTGCATCGCACGATGCGGACCCGGGCGAGTCTGCACGCGCATCTGCTGCGTCAGCTCTCCACGTTCTTCTGTGAGGACCCCGAGGTGCGGGGCCTGCTCGATGACGCGGATGTGACCGCGTTGAAGATCGCCGCGGGGCTGCGTTGCACCTACCCCCAAGCACACGGCAAGGTTCGTGACGCGTATCTGGCGGTGCAGTGGATGCCGGTGACGTTCACGTACCTGCGTCGCGGGGATCTGCCCGAGCAGTGGCATCACTACCTGATCCGCCACACCCGGCGCCTGAGCGAGGAGCAGGCCCGGGACGTGGATGCGCATATGGCCACGATCGAGATTCCCTCGATCTCGCAGGACACGTTCGAGAAGCATGTACGGCTCGCGGTCGCCCTCGCCACCGCCGGGACTCTCCCGGCGCCGCCGTCCCGGTCACGGGACGTGGAGATCGTGGGGATCGATACCGAGACGGGAACCGCATCGTTGTTGGTGACGGGCCCGATCCCGGAGATCCAGGCCCTCGCCCACCGGCTCGATGTCGCGGCCCGCACCGTCCAGAAAGCCCAGCGCACCGCGTTAGAAGCAGGTGCCGAGGGGCCGTTGCCGTTCGATATTGATCGGGACCTCGCCGAGCGGGGCACCGCGTTGTCGCTGCGGACGCTGCGGTACGCGATCTTGACCCACTCGGTCCTGGACATCGACCCCGTCGAAGAAACTGCCAGGCCCTACAAGATCCTCGTCACCGTCCCGGCACTGACCCTGCTGGGCCAGAGTGACGCGCCCGCGATGCTGGAGGGGATGACGCCGCTACCCGCAGAGCTCGCCCGGGAACTCGCAGCCGGGGAGAGCACCTGGCAGCGGATCCTCACCGACCCGATCACCGGCGCGTACCTGCCCGTGACCGCGCAGACCTATCAGCCCACCGCTCAGATGCGGCTCCAGCTGAGGCTGCGTCACCCGGTCTGTGCGGTGCCGGGCTGTACCCGGGCCACGGTCCTCGCGGCAGAGGATGACCACATCATCGAATACGACCATGACCACCCCGACCAGGGCGGGCAAACCTCGCTGTGGAACCTCCACCGCCTCTGCTGGCTCCACCACAAACAAAAAACCGCGGGACTGATCGACCCCGCCCGTGACCCGGTCGAGGATCCCGCCCGTGGTGACGGGACCACCACCGCCGGGCCATTGGAGACGACCTGGGATATCGGCCGGGACATTCGGATACGAGCCAGTGAGAACACCGACCTGCTCACCCCACGACTGGCGAAGATCCTCCAACGGGACTGGCGTGCCTACGAACGCGCCCACGAAGACGCGCTACGTCTCCACGCCGAAGAGAACACCAGACCCCGTCAGGAACGAGCCGCCGAGCAGCGCCGTGCCGCATGGGCAAAGGCCTACTCCCACCGCGGAGGACGCCGGATCATCCCACCCAACCCCACCCACGACGAAACCGAACCACCGTTCTAGATCAGGCAGTACGGCCCGGCGCGACGATGACATCGACCCCGGCGCTGGACAGCTCCTCCTCGAGGGCAGGGATCCGCGCCGGGTGCACCGCCGCAGTGAGATCCCGCAGCACCCGCACCGGTGCACCGGACTCTGCCGCGCCGAGTGCCGTGGCACGTACGCAGAAGTCGTACGCCAATCCCACCACGTCGATCCGCTCCCATTCCGCC
This sequence comes from Brachybacterium sp. AOP24-D1-21, assembly GCF_052378665.1. Taxonomy (NCBI): domain Bacteria; kingdom Bacillati; phylum Actinomycetota; class Actinomycetes; order Micrococcales; family Dermabacteraceae; genus Brachybacterium; species Brachybacterium sp. AOP24-D1-21. The sequence continues at coordinate 2,447,692 of NZ_JBQSXX010000001.1, read as the reverse complement.
TCGGCAATCAGCGGAGCCACGTGCTCCCCCGTCGCGACGACCATCCCCTCGAGCACGCTGTACGACGGGATCCCCTGCCCCTTCCGCACGATCTCGAGCCGCTCCCCCAGCTCGGCAGCGAGCGCCGCGACCTCCGGATGCAGCGCCGCACCCTCGGTGTCCGCGACGCAGTGCACTGGCCAGGTCTCGGAGAAATCCGGCTCTGCGGGCGGCACCGCGAAGTGCCCGCCATTGTCCGTGTCCCCGCGATGCCAGTCCTGGCTGACGAGGATGCGGTCATACCCGGCACCATGGACCCGCACCTGCTCGGCGATCTTCCGTGCGACCTCGACACCCCCGTCGACGCCGAGCGCACCGCCCTCGCAGAAGTCGTTCTGGACATCGACGATGATCAGCATGCGCGACGACATGGCACTCCTCGCTCCGGTGACAGGGGGTCCGCCCAGCGTACGCAGTGCCCCGTTGAACCCCATCTCCTCGGAGCCTGGCACAATCGCTCGCATGTCAGCGTCGCTTCCCCACCCGATCGCGCCCCGCACCTACCCCCGGCTGCTCTCGCCGCTGGATCTGGGTCCGTTCGAGGTGCGCAACCGCATCGTGATGGGCTCGATGCACGTCGGCCTCGAGGACCGCCCGGGCGACGTCAAGAAGCTCGCCGCCTATCTCGGCGAGCGCGCCCGAGGTGGTGCCGGGCTGATCGTGACCGGCGGCTTCTCCCCCGACCGCACCGGTCGGCTCACCCCGCGCGGAGCCCAGGCCGACACGCGCACCCTGCGCGGCCACCGCGTGATCACCCGCGAGGTCCATGAGGCCGACGGTCGGATCATCCTGCAGCTGCTGCACGCGGGTCGCTACGCCTTCCATCCCCTCGCCGCGTCCTCTGCCTCCGGGAAGTCGCCGCTGTCCCCGTTCCGGTCCCGGCGCCTGACCCGGCGCGGGGTGGGCCGCACCGTGGAGCATTTCGCCGAGGCTGCACGGCGGGCGGTCGAAGCGGGCTACGACGGCGTCGAGATCATGGGCTCCGAGGGGTATCTCCTGAACCAGTTCCTGGCACCGGTCACCAACCGGCGGCGGGACCGCTGGGGCCGCGGCGCCGAGGGTCGACGTGCCCTGCCGCTCGCCGTGGCCGCCGCCGTGCGCGAGGCGATCGGGGACGCGTCCCTGCTCAGCTACCGCCTCTCCCTGCTGGACCTGGTGCCGGGCGGCCAGACCTGGGACGAGACGACCGCGCTCGCCCAGGGCCTCGTCGAGCGCGGGGTGGATGTGCTGTCCTCCGGGATCGGCTGGCACGAGGCGCGGGTGCCCACGATCGTCACCTCGGTGCCACGAGCGGCGTTCGCCGAGAACACCGCCGCGCTGCGGGAGCTGGTGGACGTGCCGGTGATCGCCTCGAACCGGATCCACGCCCCCGCCGTCGCCGAGCAGGTCCTCGCCGACGGCCAGGCGGACCTGGTCTCGATGGCACGGCCGTTGCTGGCGGACCCGCAGCTGCCGAACAAGCTCGCCGACGGCCGCGCGAACCAGGTCGTCGCCTGCATCTCCTGCAACCAGGCCTGCCTGGACAAGGTGTTCGACGGCAAGCGGGCCAGCTGCCTGGTGAATCCACGGGCCGGGTACGAGACCGAGCTGGTGCTGAAGCCCGTGATCGAGCGCCGCGCCCGCAAGGTCGCCGTGGTCGGCGCGGGGCCCGCCGGGCTCGAGGCCGCTCTCGCCGCCGCCGAGCGCGGCCACATCGTGACCCTCTTCGAGGCGACCTCGGAGATCGGCGGGCAGCTGCGTCTGGCCGCGCGCATCCCCGGCAAGGAGGACTACGCACAGGCGCTGCAGTCCTGGCGGATGCGGCTGGCAGCGGCCGGGGTCGGGATCCGGCTGGAGACGCGGCCGACGGGTCGCGATCTGCTCGGCTTCAACGACGTCATCGTCGCCACCGGGGTCACCCCGCGCGAGATCGAGCTGCCGGCGACGGGTGGGCCGCAGGTGATCAGCTACGCCGATCTGCTCGAGGGGCGGGCCGAGGCCGGGGACCGGGTCGCGATCATCGGTGCCGGCGGGATCGGGGTCGACGTCGCCGAGTTCCTCAGCGCACCACGTCCCTCCCCCACGCTCGATGTGGCCACCTGGAAGCGGCACTGGGGTGTGGTGGAGGCCGACGAGGAGCATCGCGGCGGCGTCACCGCCCGGCCCGCCGAGGAGCCGCGGCGCGAGGTCCACCTGCTGCAGCGCAAGGAGACCCGGATCGGGGCCGGGCTCGGCCGCACCACCGGCTGGGTGCACCGCGCGGAGCTGCGCCACGCCGGCGTGATCCAGCACCGCGGCGTCACCTACCGCCACGTCGATGAGCAGGGCCTGCACATCCTCGAGGGGGAGGAGGCCCGGGTGCTCGAGGTGGACACCGTGGTGGTCTGCGCCGGGCAGGTCAGCGTCAACGTCCTGGCCGACGAGATCGCCGCCGCGCGCAAGGGTCGCTCACCCCGCGTGCACGTGATCGGCGGGGCCGACGTCGCCGCGGAGCTCGACGCCGAGCGCGCGATCCGTCAGGCTGTCGAGGTCGCCGCTGGGCTCTAGCTAGGCGCCCTCGAGCACCTCACGGGCGATCGGCCCGGCGGTGACGGAGCCGTAGCTGCCGTCCTCGACGAAGGCTGCGACGACGAGGTCGCCCTGGGCGACGATCACCCAGGAGTGGAGCTTCAGCTCGCCCTCCGCGTTGGTCCATTCCGCGGTGCCGGTCTTGCCGATGACCGGCTCGCCGGGCAGGCCCGCGAAGTCGCGGAGGCTGCCGTCGGTGACCACGCCGCGCAGCATCTCCTGCATCTGCGAGGTCTCCTCGGCCGTCAACGGATGCGGCACCTCAGTGGTCATCGGATCGACGTCGGCGAGGATCCGCGGGGCCACCGTGGCGCCGTTCTGGACGCTCCCGAGCACCACCGCCATGGACAGCGGCGAGGTGAGCACCCGGCCCTGGCCCATCATCGCGGCGGCATGCTCGGTGCCCGTGTCCTCCGGATCCACGGATCCCATGAACGCCTCCAGGCCCTCCGGCGCCTCCTGCCCGATCCCCAGAGTGGTGGCGGCGTCGGCGAGCGCAGGCTGGTCCACCGTGTCGTGCTGCAGCAGCAGGGCCGTGTTACAGGAATGCGCGATGACGCTGCGCAGCGGCATCGTGCCGAACAGGGACGGGTTCATCGAGTCGGCGTTCTTGAAGCTCGCGCCGTCGATGGTCGCCGTCTCAGGGCACTCCAGCTCGCTGTCCGGGGTCAGGCCCGCCCGCAGCAGCGAGAGGGCGGTGACCGCTTTGAAGGTGGACCCGGGGGCGTACTGGCCGACGAGACCCACCGGATAGGACTGGCCGGTGGGCCCGAGGGCGGAGGCCAGGACGTCGCCGGTGGAGGGCTGCAGCACGATCACCGCGGCCGGCGACTCCGCATCGGCGATCGCCGCCGTGGCCCGGCTCTGCAGACCGGAGTCGAGAGTCGTGGGGACCGCCACCCCGTCGAGCGGATCGACCCGGTGCAGGGAGCGCTGCTCACCGCCGTCGTCGGCCACCGCGACCACCTCGGAGCCGTCGGTGCCGACGAGCGCGTCGTGCCGGGCGGCGACCACGCCGCCGCTGGCGACCAGATCCCCGGCGACGAGCTCGCCCTCGGACTTCTCGATGTCCTCGGCGCTCGCCTCACGCAGGGAGCCGAGCACCCCGGGGGCGACGTCGCGCTCGACGGCGAGGGGTCGGTTCTGCTCGAGCGCGCGGAAGCCGGTGATCTGCGCGGCGTCCTCCAGCGGGTACTCCCCCTCGGCCTCGACGCGGATCGTGAGGGCGGGGACGAAGGCCTCGGGGCCGTTGTCGGCGACTGCCTGGGCGTAGCGGTCGGGGTCGGTGCCCAGCAGCCCGGCGAGATCGCGGGCCGCGCCCTCCTGCTCGTCCTCCTCGAGCTGGGTCTTGTCCAGGCCCAGCACCTTCACCGGGAGCTCCCCGTACAGCATGTCGCCGTCACGATCGGTGACGGTGCCGAGCTTCGCCTGCACCGTCACGAGGTCCAGATGCTCCTGCCCGCCCAGGCCCGGGGCATACACCTCGGGGCGGAGCTCCGCCGCCCAGCCGTCCTCGCCGCGGCGCAGGGTCGCCTCGGTGGTGTATTCCCAGGTGCCGGCGTCGTCCGGGAGGGTCCAGGTCCAGGCGAGAGTCGCAGTGCGCGCCCCGTCCTCCGCCGTCCCGGCGTCGACGAGCTCGACCTGCGGGGCGGCACCGCTCGCCTCGATGAGCGGGCCGAGGATGCGCTGATGCTCGGGGGCATCGGCCCGGGCGAGTGCGGCGGCGAGCGCCTCCGCCTCCTCCTCGCCCCCGCCGAGCCGGTCGCGCCAGAGCAGACCGGCCACCACGAGGGCGGCGATCGCGAGCACGGCGATCACGATGAGCAGGGGGGCTCGGCGGGTCGAAGAGGAGGCCATGGGCCCATGCTCCCACCTACACTCGTGCGCATGCCCCGAGTGCTCCACACCGCCCAAGCGCTCGTCGACGTCATCCTGGAGATCGACGAGCTGCCCCCACGCGGCGGCAACGCCAATGCCCGCAGCGAGCGCTGGTACGCCGGAGGCGCGGTGACCACGCTGATCGCCGCCGCCCGCACCGGCGCGGTCGCGGTGCACGGCGGAGCCCACGGCACCGGCCCGCACGGCGACCTGATCCGCGAGTCGCTCGCACGAGACGGCGTGACCCTCTCGGACGCGATCCGTCCCGAGGCGGATACCGGCTACTGCACGGTGCTGCTCGAACCGTCGGCCGAACGCACCTTCCTCACCGTGTACGGGGCAGAGCGGCAGATCACCGCTGAGTCCCTGGCGACGCTGGACCCGCAGGCCGGAGACCTGGTGTGCGTCTCGGGATACAGCCTGTTCGAGCCGACCCGCGATCCGCTGCTCGAGTTCCTCGACGCCCTGCCTGACGGGGTGGATGTGGTGCTCGACCCGGGCGACCCCTTCGCGAGCTTCCCCCGTGAGATCCAGCGGCGGATGCTGGCGCGCACCACGGTGTGGACCTCGAATGCCGACGAGGCGCGGGCGCTCACCGATCTCGACGACCTCGAGGACACCCCGGAGGCGATCCGTCGACGTCTCGCCCCCGGTGCGGTGGTGGTGGTGCGGGACGGTGATCGCGGCTGCCTGGTGTTCCACCACGGCCGGGGCACCCAGATCCCCGCCTTCCCGCAGAAGGCGGTGGACACCAATGGTGCGGGCGACACCCATACCGGGGTGATGCTGGCCGAGCGGGCGCTCGGCGCCGACTGGGAGTCCGCGACGACCCGGGCCAACGCCGCCGCCGCGATCGCGGTGACCCGCCACGGCACGGAGAGCTGCCCCACCCGGGCCGAGGTCGATGCGTTCCTCTCCTGAGCGCTAAGTCCCTGCTTCTGATCAGGGTCCGGATCTAGGATGGAGGCGCACATCACCCTCTGATCCGAGTCAGGAGACCATGGCCGACCCGACCTTCCACGATTTCACGGCGCTCACCATCGACGGCGAGCTCCGGGCGATGAGTGAGTACCGCGGGCGCCTGGTCCTCGTCGTCAACACGGCCACGCTGTGCGCCTTCACGCCGCAGCTGACCGGTCTGCAGGAGCTGCATGACCGCTTCTCCGCGCACGGCTTCACCGTGCTCGGCTTCCCCTCGGACCAGTTCCATCAGGAGCCCGGGGCCGATGACGAGATCCAGGAGATCTGCACCTCGAGCTACGAGGTCACCTTCCCGCTGTTCTCGAAGATCGATGTCAACGGCCCGTCCGCTCATCCTCTGTGGCAGTGGATGTGCACGCAGAAGGCCGGGGTGATCGGCGGGCGCATCGCCTGGAACTTCACCAAGTTCCTCATAGACGGCGAGGGGAAGGTGCTGCGCCGCTACGCTCCGCCGGTGCCGCCCTCGCGCATCGCCCGGCGCATCGAGGCCGAACTGGGCCAGCGCCCATGAAGGGTTGGTAGCGTGGGTCACAACCCACCACCTACCTGAAAGGTGCCCTCATGGAAGGCGTCATCCTCTTCCTCGTCCTCGGCTTCGGCTTCCTGATCTTCCTCGTGATCGTGGGGGCGCTGCTGTTCGGCGGTCTGCGCACCTCGCTGATGTTCACGGTGCATACGCAGGAAGCCGTCATCGTCGAGCGCTTCGGCAAGTTCAAGCGCGTCGCGCACGCCGGCCTGAACTTCAAGACCCCCTTCATCGACAACATCACCAAGCCGGTCTCGCTGCGCGTGCAGCAGCTCGAGGTGAACATCGAGTCCAAGACCAAGGACAACGTGTTCGTCAACGTGCCGGTCGCGGTCCAGTACCAGATCGAGAAGGACCAGGTCGTCGCGGCGTACTACGAGCTGTCGAACCCCGAGGCGCAGATCCGCTCGTACGTCTTCGACACGGTGCGCTCGGCGCTGTCCGGTCTCGAGCTGGATCAGGCCTTCGAGTCCAAGGACGACATCGCCAGCAGCGTAGAGCGGACCCTCGCGACCTCGATGCAGAAGTTCGGCTTCAACATCATCAACACCCTGGTCCAGGACATCTCCCCGGACCAGCGGGTGCGCGACTCGATGAACTCCATCAACGCCGCCCAGCGCGACCGGGTCGCCGCCCAGTCCCTCGCCGAGGCGGACAAGATCAAGCGCGTCACCCAGGCTGAGGCCGAAGCCGAGTCCAAGCGCCTCCAGGGTGAGGGCGTCGCCGCCCAGCGCAAGGCGATCGCCCTCGGCATCGCCGAGCAGTACGAGATGCTCCGCAAGGTCGGCATCGAGAACTCCGCCGAGCAGCTGCTGCTGATGACGCAGTACTTCGACACCATGCAGGACGTGGCGCGCAACGCCCGCTCCAACGTGCTCTACCTGCCCTCGAACCCGGGCGCCGTGGGCACCATGGGCGACGAGATCCGCACCGCGATGCTGCAGTCGCAGGCAGCGGCCGCGGCCAGCCAGGACGCCGATGTCGCCGACGCCGACTCCCGCAAGCGCATTTCCGCCGAGCAGCTCCGGGAGCAGGAGCAGCAGCGGGCCGAGCGAGCCCGGGCGCAGGCCGAGCAGCGTGCCCGTGAGGCGAGGCAGCAGGCCCAGCAGGCCCAGCAGGCTCAGCCGCCTCGGCAGGCCCCGAACGGCTACCCCGGTGGGAGCGTCCCGCCGTGGACGCACCCGGGCAGCGCGAACCAGGGCTGACCGATCGCTCTCTGGAGGGGGTCGCCGCGCTGGACGGGCGCGAGGGTTCGCACAGCTCTGAGCTGCAGCGTCCCGTCCGCCGCGGGACCTATGGCCCGACACGTGATTGAAAGTTCATGTAGATTCGAGAGCATCAACGTCGACGCATGAAGGAGCGATTCACGATGAAGGCATGGCAGTTCACCGGTACCGGAAAGCCTCTTGAGCTGAACGAGGTCGAGGAGCCCACGGCGGGCCCCGGAGAGGTCGTCGTGGACGTCAAGGCCACGGGCGTGTGCCACTCCGACGTGGCCGCGCTCGATGACGAGGGCTGGATGGCGCTGTTCCAGCAGGGCCTCCCCCGCACCATGGGCCACGAATCCGCCGGCGTCATCAGCCAGGTGGGCGAGGGCATGGAGCAGTGGAAGGTCGGCGACCGGGTGGGCCTGGCGCCGATGATGTCCGACGGCACCGCGCTCGGCTACGGCCCCTGGGACGGCGGCTTCGGTCCGAAGCTCCGAGCGACCGAGGACAACCTCGTGAGGCTCCCCGACGCCGTCTCCTTCGACCTAGGAGCGATGGCCACCGATGCGGGCCTGACCGCGTACCACGCGATCATGACCCTCGGCGGCGCGACGCCCGGCATGAAGGTCGGTGTGATCGGCCTGGGCGGGCTCGGGTACATCGGTGCCCGCGTCGCCGCACTCGCCGGGGCCGAGGTGTACGGCGCCGAGATCAACCCCGAGACCCGCGAGCTCGCCGACGAGATCGGCCTGGCCGGGGTCGCCGAGTCGATCACCGAGTTCTCGGACCTGGGCCTCGAGCTGGTCGTGGACTATGCCGGCTTCGGCACCACCACCGCGCAGGGCCTCGAGGCACTCGCCAAGTTCGGCACCTTCGTGCAGGTGGGCATGGGGAAGCTCGAAGCACCCCTGAACACCTATGAGCTGATCACCAAGCAGCTCACGATCAAGGGCTCGAACTCCGGCACCAAGGAAGATCTCGAGGGACTCTACGAGCTGATGGCCTCCGGGGAGCTGAACCCGCCGATCAACCACATCACCCACGCGGAGATCCCCGCGGCGATCGACAAGCTCCGCGCAGGCGGCGTGATCGGGCGATACGTGGCGAGCTACGAGGGCTGATCTCCTCCGAAAGTCGTATCGGGCCCACCCCACGGGAGCTTCCTGCGGGGTCGGCCTCTGCGATGAGCTGGGGGCATGAACGATTCTGCCGCCTCCCCTGCGGGTACCGCCGACTACTCCGCCGAGAAGCGGCTGGCCCGCACCGCCGCCGTGACCCTGGGCTGGTGGGCGCACGGCAGCGTGCGTCTGCTGCTCGCGGCGGCGATGCTCTACTACGGCTACGCGAAGCTCGTGCTCGGTCAGTTCGGGGTCGCCGATATGGGCGATGCGCTGATCACCCAGGGTGAGATGAGCCCGATGGGGATGTTGTGGAGGCTGGTCGCCTTCTCCCCGCTGTTCCAGTTCCTGGGGGGCCTGGCCGAATGGGGCGCCGCGATCGCTCTGCTGTGGCGGCGCTCGGTGCCGCTGGGAGCGGCGATCTCCGCCGGATCGATGGCGCTGGTGCTGGTGCTGAACCTCGGCTACGACGTCCCCGTCAAACAGATCGCCCTCGCGCTGCTGGTGATGGCGCTGCTCGTGCTGATCCCCTGGATGCCGCGACTGGCCAAGGCGTTCCTGGGCCACGGGGAGATCGGGAAGGGCCCGCTGCCCACGCTGGTGCCGTGGCGCCCCGCCGCCCGGATCACGAACATCGCCGGCCCGATCGCCGCGCTCGCGCTGGTGGTCGTGCTGGGCTGGGGTGTCAGCGCGATGTATCCCGAGCGGAGCGTCGACGAGTCCTCACCGGCCGGGGTGTGGACCGTGCAGGAGGATGCCGCCGAACCCGCCGCGCAGCTGCACGAGGACACACGATGGAGCGCACTCGCCTTCGGCGAGGTGGAGTACGACGGCCGCTCCGCGGTGCAGCTCCGCCAGGCGAACGGTGAGCTGCTGACCGGCAGCTACCAGCGCACCGGGCCGGACACCGTCGAGCTGTCGCTCGGTCCGCTGCGCGAGCAGGGCACACCGCTGCAGGAGCATTCCGCGATCGAGCCCGTCGCGCTCACGCTGACGCTCGAGGAGCAGGCCGACGGCACGCTGCGCGTGAGCGGCGAGGGGCAGGACCTGGTGCTCGCTCCGGACGACTCCGCGATGGTGCTCTATGAGCGCGGGTTCAGCTGGGGCGTGCGCGCGGACGATCCGTTCAACCGCTGACAGCCGCTGACGGACTCGGGGTTGCGGTTCCCTTCGCGTATCCGCACGCGTAGTGTCGTGGTCCGAGCGCTGTTCACTGCGGCGCGCCGATGAAGAGGGCAGCTGTGTTCGAGACCGATGCGCTCGATGTTCCGCAGCGAGCGCTGACCGGCGACCTGCCCGCCGAGTCCCGCGTCGCCGGCCTCCTCCTCGAGGCCCATGAGCGCTACGCGGGCGAGCAGGCCGGGGTCGTCGCGGACTACATCCCCGCCCTCGCGGAGGCGGATCCCGCACTGTTCGGCCTCTCGCTCACCGAGGTCGACGGCACCGTGCACCGCGTCGGGGATTCGCAGGTCCCCTTCTCGATCCAGTCGATCTCGAAGGCCTTCGTGCTCGCGCTGGTGTGCGAGGAGATCGGCCACGAGGAGGTGCATCGGATCGTCGGCGTCAACAACACCGGCCTCCCCTTCAGCTCGGTGATCGCCCTCGAGCTCAACCACGGCAGCCCGATGAACCCCATGGTCAATGCCGGAGCTATCGCCACCACTGCACTGATGCCCGGGGACAGCGCCGAGGAGAAGTGGGAGGCGGTGCGGGAGGGGCTCAGCCGCTTCGCCGGGCGTCGGCTCGAGCTGGATGAGCGCGTGCTCGCGTCTGAATCCGCGTCGAACCACCGCAATCAGGGAATCGCGGATCTGCTGACCTCCTACGGACGGCTCCTGGGGGACCCGGCCGAGATCGTCGACGTCTACACGCGGCAGTGCTCGCTGCTGGTCACGGCCGATGACCTCGCGGTGATGGGCGCGACCCTCGCTGACGGCGGCGTCAATCCCGTCACCGGGCAGCGCGTGGTCTCGGCGGAGGTCTGCCGGGACACCCTGTCGGTGCTCGCCGCCTGCGGCATGTACGAGACCTCCGGGGAATGGCTGTTCGAGATCGGGCTGCCCGCGAAGTCCGGAGTCTCCGGCGGCATCGTCGCGATCGCCCCCGGCAAGGGCGCGCTCGGCACCTTCTCCCCGCCCCTGGATGCTGCGGGCAACAGCGTCCGCGGGCAGCGAGCCTGCGCCTTCCTCTCCCGGGCTCTCGGTCTGAACCTCTTCGCCTCGCTCCCACACCCGGTCAAGGGCGCCGCGACTCGCGAGTGACGCCGCCGCCCGGACGTCGGCACCCTCCCTTAAGGTGGGAGCGCGGTCGCCACCGGAGCCCGCCACCTGCGACGGAGGAGCATCTGCATGCGGATCGAGTTCGGCTGGTCCCTCGACGGCGCCTCCTGGGCCGACGCCGCCTCCGGCGGGATGACCGGGCAGGTGAGGATCGGGCCGCGCGGGCTGCTCGGGCTTCTGCAGACCAGGCTCGGGCTGACCCGGCCCGCCGTCGATCAGGCGGTGCGGATCGCGCAGTACCTGCGGCTCATCGAGCAATGTATCGAGTCGCCCACCGACAAGGCGCAGTTCTGGCCTGCTCGCTCCTTCGCCCTGGACCCGTGGAGCACCGCCCGGCAGCTGCTGCGCTGGCGCGACGCCGCGGTGGAGGCCGGCTGGAGTCCGGATCCGAAGGGCACCATCCTGCCGCCGCGGCTCGCGGCACTGGCCACGATCGAGCGCCGTGCGGTGGTGGGGATGGTCGGCACGACCGACGCCGCGGGGAATCCCGCCACGCTCGCCCCGGGCGCGGCCGACGACCTCGCCGAGATGGTGGCCGAGCTCGAGCTCGGGGCCGTCGGCTGGCCGCTGGGGATCCAGCAGCTGGTGGCGCAGGAGGACCCTGCAGCCCTGCCCGGCCTGTGGCCGCGGCTGCTCGAGCTGCTGGGCAGGGCCGGGGTCGGGGTCACCCGGGCGGAAGCCCGAGCGGGTGGGCGGCCCGAGGTGGTCGTGGTCCAGTGCCGCGATGAGTGGACCGCGGCGGATGTCGCCGCCCGCTACCTCTCCGCCGGGCCGCGGGAGGGGCTGCACCTGCTGGCCACCACGGACACCGCCGTGCTCGACGCCGCCCTGCACCGCCGGGGCCTGCCCGCCGTCGGCGCCGTGGAGAGCTCGACCGACCGTGCCTCTCACCAGGTGCTGGGGCTGTACCTCGACGTCGCGATCGCCCCGGTGGACGTCCATCAGCTCGCCGCGCTGCTGGATCTGCGGGTACTGCCCGCGCTCGAGCCCGAGGGAGATCCGATCGGGCTGGTGCCGGCCCCGGTGCGCCGGGCCCTGCTGCGCGCACTGGCGAGCGAGCCCGGAGTGGGCGGTCCGGCCTGGCGGGCGGCCCTCGCCCGGCTCGAGGAGCGCGAGGATGCGGCGAAGGTGATGGTCTCCGCCCGCGAGATCGACCGCCTGGTGAGCGACCCGCTCCCGGCCGAGGCCCTGCGCCCCGAAGCGCTGTCCACCCGCCTGGGCTGGCTCGCGGACAGGCTGCGTGCCGTTGGCCACCGCGACAGCGATCTGCGGGCGAGCCTCACCCAGGTGCAGACGCTGCGCCAGGTGCTCGGGATGCTCGACCCCTCCACCACGCTCAGCCGCCGCACCCTGCAGCAGGTCATCGATGCCTGCGGTGGCGGAGGCGGTTCGAGCCTCGCCCGCCGCGAGGTCGCGGAATGGACCGTGACCACCCGCCCCGCCCAGCTGCCCGCCACCGGCGGCACCGTGCTGTGGTGGGGACCGGAGGCGGACGAGGTCACGCCGCCGGTGGTCTGGGATCAGGGGGAGGCCGCCGCGCTGACCGCTGCCGGGGCTCATCTGCTCGCGCCCGAGGCCCTCGCCGCCCTGCGGGTCGAGGCCGGGTCCGCGGGAATGGCCGGGGCGGGCACTGTGGTCGCGGTGCTGCCGGGGCGGCGGCTCGAGGAGGCCGGGCGGCCCAGCAGCCTGCTCGCGCGCCTCGAGACCGACGCCGGGCGCACCGAGGGTGACCGGCTCACCCCGGAGTCGCTGGTCAGCGGGGACCGCTGGTCGCTTACGGGCCGCAGCCTCGAGGTGCAGGTCCCCGCCGAGGAGCATCCCTCCCCCGACACCTCCGCAGAGCGCTCGGCCGGGGACCTCACCCACCTGCTGCCTAGCCGCGTCTCCTACAGCCAGCTCGACACGCTCATCGCCTGCCCGCACCGCTGGGTGCTCGAGTATGCGCTGAAGATCCGCCCGGCCTCCGTCGCGGCCCTGCCCACCGGCCCACGGATGATCGGCACCCTGGTCCATGCGGTGGTGGAGACCCTCGTCCAGGAGCGTGGCCGCTCGCTGACGCCCCCGTCGGGTGAGCGCATCGAGGAGGTGTTCGACCAGCTCGTCCCGCAGCTCGCCTCCGAGCTGGACCTGCCCGGGCGCTCCGCCGAGCGCGCCGAGATCCGCGGCCGGGCCCGCCGTTCCCTCGCCGAGCTGTTCGGGCGCACCGCCGCCGCGGGGCTGCAGATCACCGGTACCGAGACCCGCTTCGAGCTGCCGCTCGAGCTGCCGCTGAAGACTGGGCCGCATCCGGTGGTGATCGCCGGCTCGCGGGACGTCGACGCCCTCGACGCCGTCGGGAACCCCCTGATCCTAGATCTCAAATGGACCAGCAGCCTGCGGCGCTACGCCGATCTGTACGACAGCGGTGACGCGATCCAGCTCGCCACCTACGCCTGGTCTCTCGCCCAGGAGGGCGTGGGTGCTGGGGAGTCGGCGGAGGTCGGCTACTTCCTGCTGCGCAGCGGGGAGTTCGTCGCCGCGGACCGGGCCCTGGATCCGCACCGTCGTGCTCCGATGGATGTCGGTGACGCCTGGGAGCGGATGCTCGCGAGCGCCTCCGAGGCGCTCGACGAGATCGCCACGGGGCAGGTGCGGCTCGGCTGTCGGAGCCTGCTCGACGGAGCAGGCCTGGACACCGACGCCCCCTATGCCAAGCGCCGCACTGCGATCGGGAAGGCCCGTGAGGCGGCCCGAGGGCGCGGGCGGGTGCTGGTCGAGGACCACTGCGGCATCGGAGACTACGCCCAGCTGTGCGGGCTGATCGGAGACGGACGATGAGCTTCACCCTGATCAACGCCTCGGCGGGTTCCGGCAAGACCCACCGGCTCACCCACGAGATCGCGGGCCGCATCCGGGATGGCCTGCATCCCTCCCAGCTGATCGCGACCACCTTCACCCGCAAGGCCGCATCCGAGCTGGTCGACCGCGTGCACCGCACCCTGCTGGAGCAGCACCGCTTCGATGACGCCCAGGGCATCGGCAGCGCGCTGATCGGCACCGTCAACTCGGTGGCGGGTCGCCTGGTGCGCGAGTTCGCCCTGGATCTCGGGATCTCGCCCGACGTGCAGGAGCTCGACGACGTGCGCCAGAGGGCCGCGTTCTCCGCCGCGATCGACGAGGCCGCGGCCGAGGCCGGCTCCCTCGCGAGCGATCTGCTGGCCCGGACCGAGCACGACGGTGAGGAGGACCCGGCCTTCACCTTTGGCAGCTCGCCGTCCTGGCGGGCTCATGTGCGCACCCTCGCGGAGAAGGCCCGCACCAACGGCATCGACGCCCAGCAGCTGCGCGGTGCGGCAGACGCCGCCTGGCAGGAGTACCGCGAGGCAGCCGGGTTCCAGGGGCAAAGGCTCGAGGAGGGCGCCGACCGTCGCGCCGCCTGGCTCAGCGGCCTGGACACCGCGATCCGCGGGCTGAAGGACGATCTCGCCGCCTCGGAGGATCCCGCGCCCGGTGCCGGGAAGCCACCGATCGCCAAGGGGTCGCTGAACTCGGTGCGCAAGGGGATCGACGCCCTGGAGTCACTGCGCCGCACCCTGGAGCGCCGCGACCGGGCGCCCTGGTCGCAGTGGGCGAAGCTCGCCGCAGTCACCGCGTCCAAAGCCGTCGGCGGCGAGAAGGGGTACGTCTACGGCAAGGACACCGACACCGCTCTGGCGGGCCTCGCGCTGCAGATCGAGGCCGAGCTGCCCTCGAATCCGCAGCTGCTGGCCGACGTCCGCTCGCTGATCACCCTGGTCATGTCCACCGCCGCGACCTCTCTGGACGCCTACGCGCGGTACAAGGACGAGCTGGGGCTGATGGACTTCGTCGACCAGGAGGTCCTCGCGCTGGAGGTGCTGCGCCGCAGCGAGCGGGCCCGGACCGCCGTCCGTTCCCGGTTCCGGCTGCTCGCGGTCGACGAGTTCCAGGACACCTCCCCCATCCAGCTCGCCCTGTTCCTGGCGCTCGGTGAGCTCATCGAGGACCTGATCTGGGTGGGCGACCCCAAGCAGGCGATCTACAGCTTCCGCGATGCGGACCCGGACCTCATGCTCGGCGTGCTCAGGGAGATCCGCGCCGGCTCCTCCACGCTCGGCGAGGGCACGGTCGATGATCTCAAGCACTCCTGGCGCTCCCAGGATCCGGTGCTCGAGCTGGTCAACCAGGTGTTCCCCCAGATCTTCCCGAAGCTCCCGCGGGAGCAGGTGGTGCTCACCGCGGCGCCCGCCGCCGCGCAGACGCGAGCCCGGCGCGGTCACCCGGAGGGAAGGCTCGAGGCCTGGACCCCGCAGTACAGCGGTCGGCCCTCGCAGGCCAAGCACGCCCGCGGAGTGGCCGACGGGGTGCTCGCGCTGCTGGGCGATGACGGGGTGGGGCCCGAGGATGTGGCCGTGCTGGTGCGCTCGAACGCCCAGGCCGCGGAGGTGGTCGGGGCGCTCACCGCCCGTGGCATCCCCGCCTCCGGCGAGGGTGTGCCACTCCTCGTCTCCCGGGAGGGTCGGATCCTGCGCGCCGCGCTCGCGGTGACCCTCGACGGCAGCGACACCCTGGCCCTCACCGAGCTGGTGGATCTGCTGACGGGGCATCCTGCGCATGGTCGGTGGTTCTCCGAGCTCACCGCCGCGCCCGATGATGACGCTCGAGCCCAGGTGTTCCGTGAGTGGTGGCAGGCCGATGTGCTCGGCGGGCTGCGGAGCCTGCGCGAGGAGTGCATCTCACTCACCCCCATCGAGATGATCACGGCGCTGGCCGACGCCCTCGATCTGCCCGAGCTGATCCGCTCCTGGTCCACCCCGGACCAGCGCCTGCGCACCCTGGACGCTGCGCGCAAGGTCGCCAAGGAGTACGCGGATCAGGCTCGCTCGGCCTCCGCCCCGATCACGCTGACCGGGCTGCGGGCCGCGCTCGACGACAGCGACCGCGGGCCCGATCTGGCCGGCACCCCGGGCACCGTCTGGGTGGGCACGATCCACGGCGCGAAGGGCCTGGAGTGGCCCCGAGTGGTGGTGATGCAGCAGGACGCCAAGGAACACGCCGCCACCAGCGGGGTGTTCGTGGTCCCGGCGGAGGAGCTGGACGTGATGCAGCCTCTGGCCGGCCGCTCCCTGCGCTACTGGCCGAAGGTGCTCCCCCGCTTCGCACCCCTGCAGGAGCGGCTCGCCGGTTCCGCGCATGCGCTGCGCAGCGCCGCGACGGATCGGGACGAGGCCGGGCGGCTGCAGTACGTGGCGCTCACCCGGGCGCGGGACGTCACCGTGCTCAGCGGCCATGGCTCCGCCCCAGTGCTGGACGCGCTGCTGCCGGAGGCGCGAGAGGAGCCGCTGCTCAGCTGGGAGGTGGGCGCCGAGGAGCTCCGGGTAGGGCCGGTGACGCTGCCCGCCGTGATCCGGGGGACGGCGACGGAGACGGACGAGGACTCGCCCTCCTATCATTCGGGGCGCAGCCCGCTGGCGGCGACCGACCTGTCCCCGCAGCGGCCCGTCGCTGCCGGGGGCGTCTCGGCACGCTTCCAGGCCTCCGGGGTCGAATCCCGTGAGAAGCTGGGAGAGGTGCGCGAGCCGGTGCGGATCGGGCCGCGGTTGGTCCCTGCGGGCGGTCAGGGCTGGGAGCGGGTGGGCGAGGCCGTGCACGGCTACCTCGCCCTGCCCCTGCGCTCCCTCGACGCGGAGCAGCGGGAGCGTGCCGCAGCACGGCTGGTGCAGCGGTGGAGCGTGGAGCGCACGCTCGGTGCCGAGGCGCTGATCGGCGCGGGGCAGGCCTGGCTGGACCACATCGATGCCCTCTTCCCGGGAGCGGAGGAGCTCACCGAGCAGCCGATCAGCTGGTGGAACGAGGACGACCAGGTGATGGAGGGCTGGATCGACACCCTGCTGCGCCTGCCCTCGGGGGAGATCGTGCTGGTGGATCACAAGTCCTATCCGGGAGATGACCCGGTCACGAAGGTGCGCGAGGAGTACCTGGGCCAGATGGCGACCTATTCACAGGCGCTGGCCGCGGCGGGTCGGGTACCGGATCGGATCCTCATGCACCTGCCGCTGCGGGGCGAGGTGCTCGAGATCGAGCTGGCTGCACATGCCCGCTGAGCTGAGCGCCGAGCAGGCGGTCGACGCCGCGCGTGCGCTGCTGGATGAGGCGCTGCGCAGCGGCGGGCGGCGACTGCTCGGGATCGCGGGCGCGCCCGGGGCCGGGAAGTCCTCCCTCACCGCACTGCTGGCCGAGCAGCTGCCGGCGGGGTCCTGTGTGGTGGTGCCGATGGATGGATTCCATCTGGCAGATGTCGCGCTCGCGCGGCTGGGTCGTGCCGAGCGGAAAGGGGCCCCGGACACCTTCGACGCCAGCGGCTATGTGGCGCTGCTGCAGCGGCT
This sequence comes from Brachybacterium sp. AOP24-D1-21, assembly GCF_052378665.1. Classification (NCBI taxonomy): domain Bacteria; kingdom Bacillati; phylum Actinomycetota; class Actinomycetes; order Micrococcales; family Dermabacteraceae; genus Brachybacterium; species Brachybacterium sp. AOP24-D1-21. The sequence goes on along the minus strand of NZ_JBQSXX010000001.1, from coordinate 2,430,733 downwards.
GCGGGCGGCGATGCCGCAGGACGAACCGGTGTGGGCGCCGATGTTCGAACGGGATCTCGAGCAGCCGCTGGCTGGCGCGATCGAGGTGCCCGCGCAGGTGCCGCTGGTGATCACCGAGGGGAATTACCGGCTCTTCCCGGTTCGTGGTGATGGGGAGCGTCGCGTCGTAGGCGCAGAACGGCTCGTGGTCCTGCTGTGATGGGTGTTGTCAAGACATCCACATTCCAGAGGACCACGAGCCTGTGCACGAGAGTACTGGTTCGCAGCGTGATGCTGCGAGCACGATCTTCAACTTGCCCAATTACCGCGTCATCGATGCCGTCGACCTGCCCGACGGGGGCCGGCGGGTGGTGATCGCCTCGACCGTCCCGCCGGGCTGTCCGTCCTGCGGGGTGCTGGCGACGAAGGTCCATTCCCGCCGGTCACAGCAGGTCCGGGACGTTCCCGTCGCTGGCGCGGCGGTGGTGGTGTGGGCCAAGCGGCGCTGGTTCTGTCTGGAGCCGGCTTGTGCCCGGGGCACGTTCGCCGAGGCCACCGAGCAGATCCCTCGTTACGCACGCTCGACGACCCGACTGCGGGAAGAGGTCGTCTCTGCCGTGATCACCTCGGGCCGTGCAGCCTCCGAGGTGGCCCGGGCCCACGGCGTCTCGTGGTGGCTGGTCCAGTCCGCCCTCAGCGCCGCCGCTGTGGTCCTGCCTGACGTCGACGACGTGCGGGTCAGGCGTCTGGGGGTCGATGAGCACCGCTACCGGTCAGTGCGCTGGTTCCGCACCGACGAGGGCGCTTGGAGACGGTTCGAGCCGTGGATGACGACGCTGGTCGACCTGGCCACCGGGCAGGTCCTCGGCATCGTCGACGGCCGGGACTCCAGGGCCGTCGGGGACTGGCTGGCCCAGCGTTCCGAGCTGTGGCGGGAGCGGATCGAGATCGTCGCGATCGATCCGTCGGCCGCGTTCCGCAAGGCGCTGCGGACCTACCTGCCTCGGGCCGCGGTCTCGGTCGACAAGTTCCACCTGGTCAAGCTCGGGAACGACATGGTCACCACCGTCAGGCAGCGCCTGGCCCGCACCCATCGCGGTCGTCGGGGTCGCAAGGACGACCCGGCCTGGGCCCACCGGATGCTGCTGCTGCGCGGCGGCGACACCCTGACCCCGAGGGCGTGGGAGCGGTTGGAGACGGTGTTCCGCACCGATGACCCCACTGACGAGCTCTCGGCCGCCTGGGGCATCAAGGAGCAGCTCCGCCGCCTGCTGGCCACCGACACTCTCGCCCAGGCCTGGGACGAACGGATGCGGATGGGCTACTTCGTCCAGATCGCGAACATGCCCGAGACGACGAAGCTCTACGACACCGTCGTGGCCTGGTGGGACGCGATCGAGGTCCTCATCGTCACCGGCGCAACCACCGCGAAGGTCGAAGCGGGCAACACCGGCATCAAGAACATCAAACGCACCGGCCGCGGATTCCGCAACGCGGAGAACTACCGGACCCGTATCCTGCTGACCAGCGCCGCGAGAACCGTAGCGTGAATACCCGCCACAGCAGGGTCATTCACCACGAACCGCGAAGAGCCGCATACGGTCCGTGACATCTGCGGCCAACAGCACTGAGCTGCTGAAATCTCCGACCAACTGTGGCACCTGGGCGTGTAAATCTGCACGGTCGAAAAGGGGCAGGTTGAGCAGGAACTGCGGATCGGTGGCCCACCCGCCAATGGCCTCGACAAAGGCGGTCGCCAATGCCATTGCCGGCGTCACGCCATGCTTTCGCGCGATATGTTCCAACCGTTCGCGTTCAACCGGGTTCAACCAGTGGTGCAGCCGCTGCACGCGCGTCGGCGTCCGCCCGGGTGTCTGCCTCAGACGCGGCAGGTCAGGAGCACCAGGCAGTGTGGGCAACCGTGCCTGCCACCAGTCGCGAGCCTCGGCATACTCCCGCGTGTGAGTCTCGGACTGTTCCGCCTGACGGCGGTCGGCAAGATACTGAGGGAAGCTGTACGTCAGGCTCGGCAGTACGGAGTCCGGGTCGTGATAGTAGGTAGCGAGATCGGCCATGAGGACCCTGAAGCTGGCTGCATCGGCGGCAATCATGTCGAGATTGACGTGCAATCGCGTTCTGCTCTCACTCACCAGCGACACCGCGACATCGAATACTTGTCCGGACGCGATATCGAGTTGTCGATGTGAGGCCTCGTGACGAACACGTTCCAACGCGGCAGCCTGCTCCGCGTCATCGAGGTCACGCAGATCATGAATGGTGAGGCCCGGCCACGCCGGCTGCGGGAGAATACGCTGCCGCCCGTCGTCGCCGATCGCGACTCGGAGCATCCCATGGCGTTCTAAGAGCAGCCGCACGGCTCTGTCGAGTCGGTCCGTATCGATGCAGGGGCCATCGAACTCGTTGTACAGATGCGTTGCCACACCTCCGAACTCCATGTCCGCGTCTCGTCCGGCCCAATATGCATGCTGCATGAGCGCCAGGTCGAACGGCTCGCCAGGACTCACCGGTGGTGCCGGGTCCACAGCCTCGGGCTCGGCGCGCGGGGCATCGAGCAACTGCCGCCAGGCGCCGAAAGTCGGGCGCTCCGCGAGCTGCTCAAAGGTGGCCGATACTCCCAGTCGGCGTGCCTGGTTGATGACGGACATCATCCCGAGCGAGTCGAGGCCGAGCTTCAACGGCTCGGCATCGTCGCTGAGAGCTCTGACATCGCAGCCGAGCCGCGCGGCAATCAAGTCCGCGATGATGTCCGACGGACGCGCGTCGGCCTCAGACGATGACCCTAACGGGACAGCTCGATCAACGTTGGACGACATGGATCTCCTTGAAGTGTATGGGTGCTCAGGGCAGGCTGGTTGTGGCATAGAGCGGATACCGGTTGGCCAGTGCGGAGACGCGGCTCGCGAGGCTGGGACCGTTCTCCGCTCGGGTTAGGGCGTCGGCCAGGATCTCGGCGACCTCGGCGAAGGCGGAGTCGTCGAAACCGCGAGTCGCAAGGGCCGAAGTGGCCAGCCGAAGCCCAGAAGGTCGACGGGATGTGCGCGTCTCGTTCGGAACCGTATTGCGATTGACTGTCACGCCAATACTCTCCAGATACTGTTCTGCGTCTGCACCGTCGGTGAACTGGCCTTGTTCTATTGCTTCGGACAAATCAAGCAACACGAGATGACAGTCAGTGCCACCGGTCACCACCTGGATCCCCGATGATCTGATGTCGGGCTGACAGAGCCGCTCGGCGATGATCTTCGCGCCTTGAAGTGTTCGCCGTTGGCGCTCGACAAACCCAGGTCGGCCGGCGAGATGGAAGGTGGCAGCCTTGGCGGCGATGCTCTGATTGAGCGCTCCGCCTTGGTGCCCGGGGAAAACAGCCGCGTCGATTCGGTCGGCCAGTGAGCCCCGGCAGAGGACCAGCCCACCGCGCGCACCTCCGAGAGTCTTGTGGGTCGTGCTGGTGACGACATCGGCATACGGCACCGGCGAGGGGTACACACCGGCTGCGATCAGGCCAGCAAGGTGTGCCATATCCGCGACGAGAAAGGCGCCGACCTCGTCGGCGGTATGTCGGAACCCGGCTGCTAGCGGACATGCCAATCTCCCTGTAGGCGGACACGGATTTCCCTGCTGACGGACAGTTGATCTCCCTGTCTGTGGTCCTGGGATCGGGCCGTGTCGGTCCCGAAATGCGCGTCCCTCCGGGGTTTGCTCGAGGTCTTCTACCACCACGAGCAGGTACCCACCGGAGGGACGCATGAAGAAGTCTGACAGGGAGATCATGGAAATTCTGGAGGCGTTCGACGCCACGGGGTCCGCGCATTCGGCGGCGGGGCTGGCGGGGGTGGATGCGAAGACGGTGCGGCGTTACGTCGCTGCCCGGGATGCGGGGGCGCCGGTGATGGGGCCGGGCCGGCGGCCGCGGATGCTGGATGGGTTCTTGCCGAAGATCGAGGAGTGGGTCGAGCGCAGTAGCGGCAAGGTCCGCGCGGACGTGGTCCATGAACGGCTGGTCGCGCAGGGGTTCACGGGGACGGAGCGAACTACTCGGCGGGCGGTCGCACGAGCCAAGGCGGCGTGGCGGGCCGGGCACCGGCGCACTTACCGGCCGTGGATCACCGAGCCGGGGCTGTGGCTGCAGTTCGACTGGGGTGAGGGTCCGAAGGTGCCCGGCCCGGACGGGACGCCGCGGCGGACGTGGCTGTTCTGCGCGTGGCTGGCCTTCTCGAGGTTCCGGGTGGTGATCCCGGTCTGGGACCAGACCCTGCCCACGCTGATCACGTGCCTGGATGCGACGCTGCACCGCCTGGGCGGGGTCCCGACCTATGTCCTGACCGACAACCCGAGGACCGTCAGCATCGATCACGTGGCCGGGGTCCCGGTGCGGCATCCGCAGATCGTCGAGGTCGGCCGGCACTACGGCATGCAGGTCCATACCTGCGTCCCTTTCGATCCGGAGTCCAAGGGCGGGACCGAGGCGACGGTGAAGATCGCGAAGGCGGATCTGGTGCCCACCGACGCGAACCTCCGCGCCGACTACGCCTCGTTCGCCGAGCTCGAGACCGCCTGCGAGACGTTCACCCACAAGGTCAACGCCCGCAGGCATCGAGAGTCCGCACGGATCCCGGCCGAGGCCCTGGCCGAGGAACGTGCCCGCCTGCACGTGCTGCCGGCGGCTCCTCACACGATGGCGCTGGGCCAGACCCGGTCGGTGGGCACCGATCAGACGGTGCGGTTCGGATCGGTGCGCTACTCCACGCCGCCGGGCCTGGTCGGGGCCGAGGTCTGGGTCCGCGCCGCGGGGATGGAGCTGGTGATCATCGCCGACCTCGACGCCCTACCCACCCTCCCGGACTGGGCCGGGGACCGACGCGGGCTGGTCGAGGTCGCCCGCCATCGCCTCTCCACCCCGGGCACTCCCCGGATCGACCTGGCCCACTATCCCGACCATCCCCAGGACCCGACCGGCGCTCCCCGCGTTCCGCGGCCCCGGGCCCGCACCAGCGCCGAGCGGGACTTCCTCGCCCTGGGAGATGGGGCGAGGGCCTGGCTGATCGAGGCCTCTGCCGCCGGGACAGTGCGGATCCGGGCGAAGATGACCGCCGCGCTCGAGCTGGCCGCCCTGGTCGGCACCGATCAGGTTGATGCCGGACTCGGGATCGCCGCGACCGCCGGACGCTTCGCCGAGGGTGACCTGGCCACCATCGTCGACCACCACTTAAGCGGTGCCGCGGTCGCAGACCTGGTCATCGCTGATGAGACCCACTCCGCCCAGCCCGGCACCACCAGCTGGGCCGGATTCACCACCACCACGAGCATGGAGACCACCCGATGACCGTCACCACGACGATGACTGCCCCGCCGCTGCCCGAGGACCTGACCACGGTCCTGAAGCGCATGCGCATGCCCTACCTCCGTGCTGCCGCCCCGGACGTGCTGGCCACCGCGAAAGCGCAGCGATGGGACCCCACCGAGGTCCTCCGCGTCCTTCTGGCTGAAGAGGTCCGGGGGCGGGACGCGGCCACCAAGGCGATGCGCCGCAAGAGCGCCGGCCTGCCAGCCGGGAAGACCTTCCAGACCTGGCAGGAGACCGCCTCCTCCATCCCCGCCCCGACCCAGTCGGCGCTGGCGACCCTGGAATGGATCCACCGCGCTGAGAACCTCGCCATCAGCGGGCCCTCCGGCACCGGGAAGACCCACTTCGTCGAGGCGATCGCCCACCAGGTGATCGACGCCGACATGCGCGTTGCCTGGTTCACCCTGGAATCGCTGACCACCGCGATCGGACGGGCCAGCGTCGATGGGTCGATCAACAAGGTCATCGCCCGGATCACCCGCGCCGACCTGATCGTCGTTGACGACATCGGCATGCTCCCGGCAGGGCAGGCCGCCGCCGAAGCGTTCTACCGCCTCGTCGACGCTACCTACGAACGGCGGAGCCTGGCCGTGACCAGCAACCTCCACCCCGCCGGGTTCGACACCTTCATGCCCAAGACCCTCGCCACCGCGACCGTCGACCGGCTCCTCCACCACGCCCACGTCCTCACCACCGAGGGCACCTCGATGCGACTGGCCGAGGCCACCGCCGGACGCGGTGTCGTCCCTTTGACCTAACCCCGCAGGGAGATCAACTGACCGCCGACAGGGAGATGAACTGTCCGCGGACAGGGAGATCAAACGTCCGCCCACAGGGAGATCCCGATGTCCCTTGACACCGGCCCAGTCAACCGTCCTCGGATAGGCTGTCCACCCTGCAACGATGACTCGCGGTCGATGCTGGCGCGCGAGACGGGCCACGGTCTCCAAGTTCACCAGCCCGGTATCGGAATCCAGGTGATATCGGACAGCTTTGTAGAAGGTTCCTGAAGCATTCATTGTCGTGCCGTGTGAGAGGTGCCCGCCGTGGGAAAGGGCCAAACCCATCACCGTGTCACCAGGTTTCATCAGGGCGCCGAACGCAGCGGCGTTCGCCTGAGCTCCAGAGTGCGGCTGCACATTTGCGTGGTCGGCCGAGAACAGCTTCCGAGCCCGATCAATCGGGCTCTTCGCGGTTCGTGGTGAATGACCCTGCTGTGGCGGGTATTCACGCTACGGTTCTCGCGGCGCTGGTCAGCAGGATACGGGTCCGGTAGTTCTCCGGGTTGCGGAATCCGCGGCCGGTGCGTTTGATGTTCTTGATGCCGGTGTTGCCCGCTTCGACCTTCGCGGTGGTTGCGCCGGTGACGATGAGGACCTCGATCGCGTCCCACCAGGCCACGACGGTGTCGTAGAGCTTCGTCGTCTCGGGCATGTTCGCGATCTGGGCGAAGTAGCCCATCCGCATCCGTTCGTCCCAGGCCTGGGCGAGAGTGTCGGTGGCCAGCAGGCGGCGGAGCTGCTCCTTGATGCCCCAGGCGGCCGAGAGCTCGTCAGTGGGGTCATCGGTGCGGAACACCGTCTCCAACCGCTCCCACGCCCTCGGGGTCAGGGTGTCGCCGCCGCGCAGCAGCAGCATCCGGTGGGCCCAGGCCGGGTCGTCCTTGCGACCCCGCCGCCCGCGATGGGTGCGGGCCAGGCGCTGCCGGACGGTGGTGACCATGTCGTTTCCGAGCTTGACCAGGTGGAACTTGTCGACCGAGACCGCGGCCCGAGGCAGGTAGGTCCGCAGCGCCTTGCGGAACGCGGCCGACGGATCGATCGCGACGATCTCGATCCGCTCCCGCCACAGCTCGGAACGCTGGGCCAGCCAGTCCCCGACGGCCCTGGAGTCCCTGCCGTCGACGATGCCGAGGACCTGCCCGGTGGCCAGGTCGACCAGTGTCGTCATCCACGGCTCGAACCGTCTCCAAGCGCCCTCGTCGGTGCGGAACCAGCGCACTGACCGGTAGCGGTGCTCATCGACCCCCAGACGCCTTACCCGCACGTCGTCGACGTCAGGCAGGACCACAGCGGCGGCGCTGAGGGCGGACTGGACCAGCCACCACGAGACGCCGTGGGCCCGGGCCACCTCGGAGGCTGCTCGGCCCGAGGTGATCACGGCCGAGACGACCTCTTCCCGCAGTCGGGTCGTCGAGCGTGCGTAACGAGGGATCTGCTCGGTGGCCTCGGCGAACGTGCCCCGGGCACAAGCCGGCTCCAGGCAGAACCAGCGCCGCTTGGCCCACACCACCACCGCCGCGCCAGCGACGGGAACGTCCCGGACCTGCTGTGACCGGCGGGAATGGACCTTCGTCGCGAGCACCCCGCAGGACGGACAGCCCGGCGGGACGGTCGAGGCGATCACCACTCGACGACCTCCGTCGGGCAGGTCGATGGCGTCGATGACGCGGTAGTTGGGCAGGTTGAAGATCGTGCTCGCAGCATCCCGCTGCGAACCAGTATTCTCGTGCACAGGCTCGTGGTCCTCTGGAATGTGGATGTCTTGACAACACCCATCACAGCAGGGCCACGAGCCGTTCTGCGCCTACGACGCGACGCTCCCCATCACCACGAACCGGGAAGAGCCATCAATCGCGAGACGTTCAATCTCATCGATATGGGCACATCCGCCATAGTAGCGACGGCCCGGATATCCCTCGGAATACTTGTTTGTCAGTATCGAACCCTGCGCCTGAAGCACGGAGACTGGCGCGAAGTTTTCCGATGCGATCATCTCCAACGTCTGCCGCTGACGTGACATTTCCTCCGACACGAGGGTGTGCAGCTGGGGGTCTGCGTCCATCAGTGACTCGTCGAGATCGTTGTGCGCTGGCGGCGACGCTCTGCGAGTTGACCGAAGGGACTCATCGGAGTCCGGCGGCCAGGCGTCAGTGCTGTCTGTCGCGGACAAGGCAATCACCTCCGATGGGCTCGGCAAGCGCGGGTGACCGGAGATCCGCCTGGGGAGGGTGTCCGCGCCGGGTAGGACCGACAATCCGATGCCAGGTGTGCAGTGCACAAATTATCGATCGGTGCTAGTGTACCCGATGCCTTTAGGTGAGGCTACCCTAATGAGATGTTGCCTATGGTTTCATCGGCTGTCTCGTCGCAATGCGGGCTGCGACGCCGTCGAGTGCACGCTCGACTGCGTAGTTGTAGAGCCTATCGAGGTCAAAGGCATGGGCGAGCGTGTCCGCGAACATTGCCGCCCCTGGATGCTGACTGTCCTCGGACAACATGCCGAGGCTTGCGAGGATCGCGTCCTGAAGCTTGGGGTCGACATCTCGCTCGTCTTCGGAGGCGATCAGGTGCACGGCGGTATTCAATAGCATGATGTGTGCGGCGGGTGCTTCGTCGCCCAAGCCGGCCTCAGCGAGCTTGCTGACCCCGGTATCGATCATCAGCACCGCCGCAGGGACGGTCGTGGCGGCCATGCCGAGCCAGCGGGCGACGCCGGGGTGCGCAGACAGTGTGTCGTGCAGCGAGGTGAGGAGCTGCTGATACCACGGTCGCCACGAGAGTTCTGGTGACGGTAAGTCGACTGAGCACATGACGGCGTCGACGATGACGCGGTCGACCTCGTGGCGTGGGCCGACGCGGTGCGCAATCGCCGTCGGCCAGCAGCCGACCTCTTTCGCGAGGTCCCGAGTGGACCACCCGGCTAGGCCGCGGGCGGCTGTGAGGCGGACTCCGGCTTCGATGATCTGCTCTGTAGTCAAGGGGGCTTCGTCCGCGGCGGTGCGCGGTCCGCGCTGGCGTTTGCTCTTCTTTGCCTTCGGCTTTGTCATGCTCGGCTCCCATCCGCGGAGTGTCGTGCCACCACGATACCCGGCGTAGTTGTCCGTTGAACAAACGCGCCGGGTAAGGGTACACTCACTTCAAAGATTTGTGCACTGCACAGGGCCCGCGATCGGGGACCGTGCAGACCGTCGATGAGTGGATGCTTGAAAGGATGGCTCATGCCCGATGATGCGACCGCTACTCAGGCTGTGTTGCCCGACGCTCAATCCGAGTCGGCGCCGGATACGCTTGAGCCCGAGACGAGAGCCGCTGGTAGTGACAAGAGCCTCGGCTCGCTGCTCGCTCCGGTGCGTGGGCGGCTGATCCTGGCGGGGGCGTTCCAAGCGCTTGGCGCGCTGACGTCCTTGGTGCCGTATGTCGCGATCTATCGGATCGTCGAGGAACTGTTGCAGCCGGCAGGCGCGAGCGGGAACGTGGTGTGGGCGTGGGCGGTCATCGCCGTGATCGGCGTGTTGGTGCGCACTGCCGCGACAGGGGCGGCATACACCATCACTCACGGAGCGGACGGAACGGTGGGCCAGGCGCTTCGGCAACGATTGACCGATCGGCTGTGGCGGGTGCCGCTGGGCTGGTTCGGAGAACGCTCCTCGGGTCAGGTGAAGCGCCGCCTGCAAGATGACGTGCACGACGTGCATCATCTGGTGGCACACGCGATCAACGACCTGGTGGGAGCCATAGTGGCCCCGCTCGCGGGATTCGTACTGCTGTTCGTCGTCAACTGGCGATTGGGCCTGGTGTGCCTGGTGCCGGTGCTGCTGTACTTCGTCGGACTGAGCGTGATGATGCGCGGAAACACGGAGAACGCGGCACGCTGGGACGAGGCATTGGGCCGGGTGAACTCCCGGATCGTGGAGTTCGTGCAGGGCATCGCGGTCGTGAAGACATTCGGCCGGACGCGCAGCACTCAGGAGCGCTACCACGCAGTCGGTGACGAGCTGGCCGTGTTCTTCGAACGCTGGATGGGACCACTGCTACGCGTCAACGCGCTGGCGAGTGCGGTACTGGCACCGCCGACGGTGATCGCCCTGGTGCTCGCGACAGGGGCCTGGTTCGTCCATTCAGGGTGGGGGGCGCCGGCCGAGGTGCTGCTGGCGTTGATGATCGGGGTCGGACTGGGTGCACCGGTGCTGAACATGGGGATCGGGGCGCAGGCAATGCGCACCGCCACCGCGGCAGCGGCGCGGCTGGGCGACCTGCTCCGCACCCCGGTACTACCGCAGGTCGCGCATCCACGCACCCCGGAGGGTGCCGTGGTGGAGTACGACGGCGTGCGATTCTCCTACGATGGGCAGACCGACGTGCTCTCGGACATCGACCTCGTACTGCGACCCGGCACCGTCACAGCACTGGTGGGCCCATCGGGCTCCGGCAAGTCCACGCTGGCGCGGCTGCTGCCCCGGTTCTGGGACGTCACCGACGGTGCGATCCGGATCGGCGGAGTCGACCTGCGGCACGCGGCTCCCGAAGAGATCTACCGGCGAGTCGCATTCGTGTTCCAGGACAACGTTCTGCTGCGCATGAGCGTGCGCGACAACCTGCGCCTAGCGGCCCCGGACGCTGACGACGCGACCGTGGAGGCGGCAGCGCGAGCGGCGCAGATCCACGACGTGATCATGTCCATGCCGCATGGCTACGACACGATCGTGCACGAGCAGGTGACTCCGTCCGGCGGTGAGACCCAGCGGCTGTGCATCGCACGGGCCATGCTCGCTGACGCTCCCATCGTGGTGCTAGACGAAGCCACCGCCTTCGCAGATCCCGAATCAGAAGCAGCCGTCCAGGACGCCCTGTCAACGCTGATCGCAGGCCGTGCGGTCCTCGTCATCGCGCACCGGCTGCGCACGATCACCGACGCGGACCAGATCGTGGTTCTCGAGGGCGGCCGGGTCGTCGAGACCGGCCGCCATGACGAACTGCTGGACCATGGCCGACTCTACGCCGCTCTGTGGAACGCCCAGGAAGGAACGACCGCATGATCCGCAAGCTGCTGCCGATCCTCGCATCGGACGACCGGGCGAAGATGCGCGCCTTCCTCACCGTCTGCGTCGCCTACGGGATCCTCCAGGGCGTCGCGCTGCTGCTGGCGATCCCCGCACTACGCCACCTGCTCGCAGGTGAAGCTTCTGCGAGCTGGCCGTGGATCCTCTCGGTGATCGGTGCCGCTGTCATCGCGGGCATCGCATTCTCGATCCAGAGCGTGCTGGGATCCCGGATCGGGCTCGCCCTGATGCGCGGCCTGCACCGCAGCATCATCGACCACCTCGGCGTGCTGCCGGTGGGCTGGTTCTCCTCCGATCGCACCGGAAGACTCTCGCAATCAGTCTCCCAGGGCACGACCGCCGTGTGGACGGCCGCCTCGACCCTGATCCAGCCGCTGGTGACCGCCGTCGTTACGCCCATGACCATCGCGCTAGGGCTGCTGTTCATCGACTGGCCGGTGGCGCTGACGATGCTGATCGCCGCCCCACTCCTGTATCTGGTGTACCGGTGGGCGGCCGCGCTCGCTGAGCGCTCGGCCGATCAGATCGACCAGGCGGCGGTTGAGGCGGCCAGCCGCGTCGTGGAGTTCACTCGCGCCCAGCCGGTGATGAGGGCATTCCGGGCCGATCAGGCCGGCAACGGCATGCTGGCGAGAGCACACCGCGCCCAACAGGAAGCCTCCCGCCGCTCGCTGCGCACCAGCCTGCCCGGCCTGATCGGCTTCGCGACCGCCGTGCAGCTGATGTTCGCCGCCGTCATCGTCATCGCCGTGTGGCAGTCCCTCACCGGCGCGGCGAGCGCGGCGACCGCCGCCGTGGTGCTGTTCGCCGCCGCACGCTTCACCGGTCCACTCATCGACGCCGCCGACCTCGGCTCCGCGCTCCGGCTCGCCGGTCACGACCTGGATCGCATCGACAATGTCCTCGACGAACCCGCGCAACCCGAGGGCACAGACAGCATCGAACAGGCCGGAGAACTCGCCTTCGACCACGTCGACTTCACATATCCCGGGGGTCGACAAGTGCTGCACGAGGTGACTTTCTCGGCGCACCCGGGAACCACTACCGCTCTGGTAGGGCCGTCAGGATCGGGCAAGAGCACGATCCTGCAGCTGGCCGCCAGGTTCTTCGACCCCGACGCAGGCACTGTGCGCATTGGCGGTGTCGATGCCAGGCTGCTGCCGGTACAGACCGTGATGGAGCAGCTCTCGGTGGTCCAACAGAACGTCTACCTGCTCGATGACACGATCGAGGCCAACATCCGTTTCGGCAACCCGGAGGCCACTGACGACGAACTGCGCGAGGCGATCCGTCTGTCCCGCGTCGACGAGATCATCGACCGGATGCCCCACGGCCTCGACACGCAGGTCGGCGAGGCCGGAGTCGCGCTCTCTGGCGGAGAGCGTCAGCGCGTCTCCATCGCGCGAGCCTTCCTCAAGGACTCGCCCATCGTGCTTCTCGACGAGATCACCGCATCGCTCGATCCGGAGAACGCGATCGCCGTCCACGCCGGCCTGGCCGCACTGTCTGAAGGCCGAACCATGCTGATCGTCAGCCACGACCTGACGACGATCGCCGGAGCCGACCAGATCCTCGTCCTCGATGACGGCGCGATCGTGGAGCACGGCACCCACACCGACCTCGTCGCCGGCACAGGTCTGTACGCCGACTTCTGGGCCGAACGCGAACGGGCCCAAGGCTGGCGCGTCACCCACCCCACCGACGCCTCATGAAACGACACGCGAGAACAGCGCGGTGTGCGCACACATGCTACGCCGTCATCGTGACCGACCCGGATGCACTGAAGGACCCCCGAGGATGACGACAAGCAACCCCGCGCAGATCAAGCTGGTGCTAACGGCGGTGTTCCTGGCCTACCTGGCGCAGATGACGCTGAACCCCATCATTGCCCCGCTCTCACGCGAGGTCGGCCTGGCCGAATGGCAGGTCGGGGTGACCATCAGCACAGCAGCGATCATGGTGGTGCTCACGGCTCAGATATGGGGGCGCCGGTCGCAGTCGCTGGGACGCAAACGCGTTCTCCTCGCGGCGCTGGCCCTCGGTGCGATCGCGACGGCAGCCTTCGCGCTGATCTCCCAGGTCGGCATGATCGGCGCTCTCAGCGGCACCGTTCTGTTCGCGCTGTTCGTCGTGCTGCGCGGTATCGGGTTCGGCACCGCCATTGCTGCTATCCAACCAACCGCGCAGGCCTACATCGCTGATGTCACCACCGATGAGACCACCCGGATCAAGGGCATGGCCGGTGTGGGCGCGGTCCAGGGCGTGGCTCAGATCGCCGGTTCCGTTGTCGGTGGCCTGCTCGCCGCTTTCGGGCTGATGGCCCCGATCCTCTCCGTCCCGGTGCTCCTCGCCCTCGGCCTCGTGCTGGTCGCCCTTCGGCTGCGCCCCGAGGCGCGCACTACACTGATCGAGAAGCCTACGAGCGTCCGGCCGACAGACTCGCGGGTGTGGCCGTTCCTGCTCGCCGGGTTCGGCATGTTCACCGCCCTGGGGTTCATCCAGATCGTCACGGGCTTCATAGTCCAAGACCGACTTCACCTGGACGCGAAGACAGCCGGAGTGCTCACCGGCGCGGCCCTCCTGGCCGCAGGTATCGGCATGATCCTCGCCCAGACAGTCGTTGTTCCTAGTACGGGATGGGGCCCGGCCACCCTGCTGCGTGTGGGCGGCGTGGTTGCGCTGCTCGGATTCCTCGTGCTGATCCCCGATGCCGGGCCGGTCGCCCTCTTCGGATCGATCGCCCTCATCGGCCTGGGCTTGGGTACCGCCATGCCCGGCTACACCGCCGGACCAACACTGTTGGTCTCCCGCGAGGAACAAGGAGGCCTGGCCGGGCTCATCGCCGCCAACATGGGTCTCACCTTCGTCGTCGCACCCACCGCCGGTACCGTCCTGTACGGCGTCTGGACCTCTCTGCCGATCATCGTCGGCGCGGCCATCATGGCCATCGTCTCCGTGTTCGTTCTCCTTCACCCCCGATTCCGACGCATCCCGACTCCGCCCGAAGGCGATGCGACGAATTCGGACGTGCCAACGCAGGACGCCGGCCATGAACGTTGAGGCAAACGTCGTGGCAGGCATCACCGGGAGCCTGGAGCCTGCTTCGGTGAGTGGCCGAGCCAGGAACGCTGGGGACACGATCGGAGTGGATCACAGCTTTAGACTCGCCCTCCATATGAGCCTGGCTCCTCACGGATCGAGGAGGTCGAGGGCCGGCACGCACCAATTCGACGGTACGGTCTCGCGCCAAATGCCTACTGGTGACTTCCTGCCTAAACAGGCTCTTCCCGGTTCGTGGTGATGGGGAGCGTCGCGTCGTTGACGTAGAACGGCTCGTGGTCCTGCTGTGATGGGTGTTGTCAAGACATCCGAATCTCAGAGGACCACGAGCCTGTGCACGAGAGTACTGGTTCGCAGCGTGATGCTGCGAGCACGATCTTCAACTTGCCCAATTACCGCGTCATCGATGCCGTCGACCTGCCCGACGGGGGCCGGCGGGTGGTGATCGCCTCGACCGTCCCGCCGGGCTGTCCGTCCTGCGGCGTGCTGGCGACGAAGGTCCATTCCCGCCGGTCACAGCAGGTCCGGGACGTTCCCGTCGCTGGCGCAGCGGTGGTGGTGTGGGCCAAGCGGCGCTGGTTCTGTCTGGAGCCGGCCTGTGCCCGGGGCACGTTCGCCGAGGCCACCGAGCAGATCCCGCGATACGCACGCTCGACGACCCGACTGCGGGACCAGGTCGTCTCTGCCGTGATCCGTTCCGGCCGTGCAGCCTCCGAGGTGGCCCGGGCCCACGGCGTCTCGTGGTGGCTGGTCCAGGCCGCCCTCAGCGCCGCCGCAGTGGTCCTGCCTGACGTCGACGACGTGCGGGTCAGGCGTCTGGGGGTCGATGAGCACCGCTACCGGTCAGTGCGCTGGTTCCGCACCGACGAGGGCGCTTGGAGACGGTTCGAGCCGTGGATGACGACGCTGGTCGACCTGGCCACCGGGCAGGTCCTCGGCATCGTCGACGGCCGGGACTCCAGGGCCGTCGGGGATTGGCTCGCGCAGCGCTCTGAGCAGTGGCGGGAGCGGATCGAGATCGTCGCGATCGATCCCTCGGCCGCGTTCCGCAAGGCGCTGCGGACCTGGCTGCCTCGCGCCGCGGTCTCGGTCGACAAGTTCCACCTGGTCAAGCTCGGGAACGACATGGTCACCACCGTCAGGCAGCGCCTGGCCCGCACCCATCGCGGTCGTCGGGGCCGCAAGGACGACCCGGCCTGGGCCCACCGGATGCTGCTGCTGCGCGGCGGCGACACCCTGACCCCGAGGGCGTGGGAGCGGTTGGAGAGGGTGTTCCGCACCGACGACCCCACCGACGAGCTCTCGGCCTCCTGGGGCATCAAGGAGCAGCTCCGACGCCTGCTGGCCACCGACACTCTCGCCCAGGCCTGGCAGGAGCGGATGCGGATGGGCTACTTCGTCCAGATCGCGAACATGCCCGAGGCCACGAAGCTCTACGACACCGTCGTGACCTGGTGGGACGCCATCGAGGTCCTCATCGTCACCGGCGCAACCACCGCGAAGGTCGAAGCGGGCAACACCGGCATCAAGAACATCAAACGCACCGGCCGCGGATTCCGCAACGCGGAGAACTACCGGACGCGTATCCTGCTCACCAGCGCCGCGAGAACCGTAGCGTGAATACCCGCCACAGCAGGGTCATTCACCACGAACCGCGAAGAGCCGAATTACCTGCTGACCGAGCTCGGAGCATTCGCGCAGGTGCGCGGGATGCTGGATGCACGGTGGTTCGTCGAGGCGCCCGAGGAGCTGCGGCACCAGTGGCTGATCGCCCGGCATGAGCGCTTCGGGAAATCAGTCGCAGCGGCCCGGGAGTGGGCGCTCGGGCCCGACGAGGACAACGCCCGCCTGATCGCGGCAACCCGCGACCGGGCGGACGTCGTGGTGCGCCTGGACTGATGCGCGGGCGGTCAGCCGCGCATGACCGCGCGGGCGAAGCCTGCGCTGCGCTCCTGCAGGCCCGCGATGCGCTGCTCGCGATGGAAGGCGAGCACTGCCGGGTCCTCGGTGCGCAGCTCGAACGCCGCCGGGGCGCGGCGCACATTGCGGGAGCAACGGAAGTCGGCGCAGATCGCGGTACCGATGGTGTTGCCGCGACGGCCGGAGGCTCCTGCCAGGGGCGCCACGAACGAGGCCGCGTGAACGCCGTCGACGACGTCCTCGCACCAGGCGCAGAGCATCTTGCGGCTCGGCGGGCGGCCGGTGCCGCGCAGCAGCAGGCCGACGGGCTCGGCCTCCACCTCGAGCACGACATAGTGCAGCTGCGGTTTGCGGGCGTCCTGCCAGCCGAGGTAGTCGACGGCCTCCCAGCGCACGGTGGAGAGGTCGGGCAGCTCGGCCCGAGTAGCGTCGCCTTTGGTGGCGTTGACGAAGCTGGAGCGGATCTGGGAAGCGATCAGAGGGAGCATGGGGTCCTCACGAAGAGCGCACGGGATCACCCCGGTAGCGGGGTCCCGGCGCGGGAGATGACGGTCAGCGGTGACTGGCGTGCGAGCACGCCGGCTCACGCCGAGCAGGCCTCGTGGGCCGCCCCGCTTCCTGCAGGCGTGGTGCGCATGCCGTCTCTCTTCCTGTCCTGGACGCGGCCACGGTACGCCTCTGCTCCAGGTGTGGCAACGGAACAGAGGCGCAGCGCTCAGCCACCGAGCACGCTCAGCTCAGGCGATGATCTGGTTGAGCTGCTCGAGCTCCTCGGTGCTGAGCTCGAGGTTCATGGCGCGTGCGGAGTCGGTGATCGACTCCGGGCGGCTGGCTCCCGGGATCAGGATCACGTGCTCGCCGAGGGACAGCTCCCAGGCGAGGACGACCTGCTGCGGGCTGGCCCCGTGCGCCTCGGCGATGCCCTGGATCTGCGGGAACCGCTCGCCCACCGCGCCGGCGCCGCCGCCGGTGCCGCCCAGCGGCGACCAGGGGACGAAGGCGATGCCGTGCTCGCCGCAGTGGCGCAGCTCGTTCCGGCTGGTGTGGAAGAACGTCGGCGAGAACTCGTTCTGCACCGCGGCGAGCCCTCCCTCGCCGAGCACGTCGCGGGCCACGTCGATCTCCTCGACGTTCGCATTGGAGATGCCGATCTCCCGGATCAGACCCTCCTGCTGGAAGGCGGCGAGCACCTCGACGCCGTCCGCGTAGCGGATGCTGCGGTCGGGGCGGTGCCAGTAGTACAGGTCGATCGTGTCCGTGCCGAGCTTCGCCAGCGACTTCTCGAGCGCCGAGCGGAGATAGGCGGCAGAGCCGTCGCGACCCCCACCCTCCGCGGAGCGGGTGATGCCGCCCTTGGTGGCGACGACGATGTTCGAGCGATCGCCCTGCCAGCTGCGCAGCGCCTCGCCGACGAGCTTCTCGTTGTGCCCCATGGTGTCCCAGGTGGGGGCGTAGATGTCAGCGGTGTCGAGCAGGGTCACGCCGGCGTCGAGGGCGGCGTGGAGGGTGGCCATGGCACGGTCGTGTGGGGCGGGCTCACCGCGGCCCATTGACAGCGGCATGGCACCGAGGCCCAGGGCGGAGACGGTCAAGGAGCCGAGGCGGCGGGTGGGGGTGGTCATGCGGTAAGCGTAGTCCCAGATCCACGCGGCGCCGCGTTCAGAGCTTCAGGATCCCGGCCGTCGTGCGCCGGAAGAGCCCGTCGGCCATGTAGAAGTCGCCGAGGTCGGCCTCGAAGTCGACGTGCAGCCACTGCACCGGGGTGGAGCGGCATTCCTCGATCGCGTGCAGGACCAGGGAGCGCCCGATCCCGGTGCCCTGGTGGTCGGGGTGGACCACCACGTCGAGCAGGAAGGCATGACGGCCCCCGTCGGTGATCACATTGCAGAAGCCGATCAGGGTCTCGCCGCGCCGTGCCGTGATCCAGCCCAGCGAGTAGCGCTCGAGCCGCTCGCTCCACGGCTGGACTCCGCCCTCGAGGTCGAAGGCTGCGGAATGCAGCGCTGAGAGCTCCTGGTCATCGATCGCCTCGCGCCAGGCGCAGCGGAGCGGATCTGTGGGTTCCATGGCACTCAGTGTGCAGGGTGCGACCCCGCCCCGTCAGGGGTTCTGCAGAATCCCTGACCCACCCGAGCCAGCTCGAGAGCTTGCGGCGTGCGCTCCACCCTACTGACGGCGTGCGAGCAGGGCGATGCTGAAGAAGACCGCCGCCTGACCCTCGTGGGCCCGGTAGCGGTAGGCGCCGCCGGTGGCGATCCGGCCGGAGCCGCCGGCCTCGACGACCTGGACGTCGTCTCCGGTGTCGATCTCGAGCGCTCCCTCGATGACATGGTGCATCAGGCCGGGGAGCGGGATGCCTGCGCCGCCCTCGTAGATGTCCTCCCCCAGCAGCTTCCATTTCCAGGTCTCGACCGAGAGCGCCTCGGTGTCCACGGCGTCCAGCAGCACCGCCCAGCTGCCCGTGTCGGTGGACCAGACCTCGACCCCCTCCGGGGCATCGTCCGCCCCCACTCCCATCAGGGCGGCGAAGGTGGTGCCGAGCCCGGCGGCGATGCGGTCCAGGGTCGCGACCGAGGGGTTCGCCTGGCCGAGCTCGATCTGGGTGAGCATGCGGCGGCTGACCTCGCTGAGCTCGGCGAGGGCGCCGACACTGAGGTCCTGCTGCTGGCGTGCGGCACGGATCCGGTCGCCGAGCTGCGCGACGACTGCAGGGCGCATCCCACCGCTCATCCGGTCCTCCTCATGGTGCTGGAGGTCCGATCCTAGCGAGGGTGACGGGAACTATATTGCACATCAGGGGTGTTGCGCATTATGTTGCGCAGAGGGGTCATCTCCCCTGCTCCCCTGCGTATCGACGCCTCGAAGGAGGTCCCCCATGGCTGGACGCACTGCCGTCGCCCCCGTGCAGCGCACCCCGGTGCGTCGGCCGGACGGAGCGCTGCTGCGCTGGTTCGTCTCCTATGGATCCTTCGCGGTGCCGCAGGCGGCGGCGCCGATCGCGTTCTCGTTGATCGCGCTGCCGCTGACCGGTGATGCCGCGAGCGGTGCGGCGATGATGCTCGCGATGACGATCGCGCAGGTGCTCGGCGCGGTGCCGATCACGCGCCTGGGCCGACGCTTCTCCCCGATCCCCTTCCTGCGGGTGCTGATCGGGCTGCGCACCCTCGCACTGATCGGGATCGCGGTGCTCGCGGGGCTCCATGCCCCCTTCGCGCTGGTGGTGGCAGGGGCGGCGCTCGCGGGCCTGGTCAACGGCGCCGCCTATGGGAATCTGCGTGCGGTGCTGAACCACCTGGTGCCCGCGGGGCGGCTTCCGCGCGCGCTCGGCGTCGCGGCCACGCTCAACGAGGTCACCTTCGTGGCCTCCCCGGTGCTCGCCGCAGTGCTGGGCAGCTATTCACCCCAGGCTGCGGCCTGGGCGATGGTGGTGCTGGGGATGGGGCCGATGGTGCTGCTGCCGCGGATCGCCACTGCCACGGCACCCGGTCCCGAGCACCGGAGGACCCGGCTGCGCCTGTCCCCGATGATCGTGCTGTGGCTGGTGTGCGGCGGGGCGAGTGCCGCCGCAATCGCCGCGATCGAGATCGGTGCGGTCTCGATGGCGGTCTCCTTCGGCCTGCCTGCGGCCTGGGGCGTGCTGTTCCCGGTTGCGATCTGCGCGTCCTCGATCGTCGGCGGGATCTGGGTGAGCGTGCACAACCGGATGCCGCGGCGCCGCACCGTGCTCGCCTGGCTCGCGGTCACCGCGCTCGGCGTGGCCGCCGTCGGCTTCGGGAACTCGGTGGCCGCCACGGTGATCGGCGCACTGCTGGTCGGCGCGGTGCTCGCTCCGCTGGCGACCTACTACTCCCTGGTGCTGGACCAGCTGGTCGCGCCCGAGCATCGCGCAGAGGTGTTCGCGCAGCTGCGCACCGCGAATGCGCTGGGCATCATCACCTCCAGCGCGCTGCTCTCGCTGGTCACCCTGCAGGTGACCTTCACCGTGGTGATGGCGCTGATGACGGCGGTGATGGTGGTGGCCGGGCTGGTGTTCACCACGGGCTGGGTGAGGGCCCGCCGGCGGCGCCTCGCTCGGGAGGCAGCTGAAAGCCGGGCACACGACGCGGCAGATTCCCCGCCCGCGCTTCGCTGAGCACGGCGAGCCACCTCCAGGATCGCCTTCTACAGTGAAGCCATGGCACAAGTCCTCATCTACGGCCTGCGCTCCTCTCTCGACGGCCGACGCGCAGCGATCTCCGACGCGGTCCACGGCGCCGTCATGCAGGCGCTCGACTACCCGGCCGAGAAGCGGTTCCACCGCTTCATCGCCCTCGACCCCGCAGACTTCGTCTACCCCGAGGACCGCGGCGAGGACTACACCATTCTCGAGATCTCGCTGTTCGAAGGTCGCTCCGAGGCCGCAAAACGCGTGCTGATCCAGGAGCTGTTCTCCCACTTGGAAGAGGCGGTGGGCATCGATCCCCACAGCGTCGAGATCACGCTGACCGAGACTCCGAAGGTCAACTGGGGCATCCGCGGGGTCAACGCTGCGGACCTCGCACTGGAATACCGCGTCGAGGTCTGAGAACCCTGGATTCAGCGCAGCCCGTGCCCGACCGGGTAGGCCTCCCCCGTGCCGTCGGCCGTGGGGATCGGGACCGGGAGCGTTCCGCGCAGGCTGACATCCCCGGCGAGCGCTCCGGCGACGGCCTCGAGGTTGCAGTCGGAGTTCCCGTAGGCGGCGAGCGAGCTGGCGACTGCGCCGACGTGGACCACGTCGTAGGGGTTGCGCAGCAAGACGTGGATGACGGGCGTGCCGGTCTCGGCGAGCGCCCTCACCATCGCCACCTGGGAGGCGGGGGTCCGGAACCCGGAGGACGAGGTGAACACCAGCGCCACATCGACATCTGCCGCCGCGGTGGCGGCCCGCTCCGGGGTCGCACCGGCCAGCGGGGTCGCCGACAGCCCGTGCGCCTCGAGCGCCTGGGCGGCCACCTCGATCTTCGCGGCGGCGCCCACACCGGTGACCAGCACCGACGTACCCCGGGCGAGCGGGACCGCGCCGGCGTCATCGGTGATCAGCGTGATGGCGTCGTCGGCGATCTTCTGGGCGGTGCGCACCGAGCGCGGGGTCCCGATCGCGTCGGCCGCGGTCGCGGGGTCCACGTGCACCTGATCGAAGAGCCCGCGGCGCAGCTTCTGAGCCAGGATGCGCCGCACCGACTCATCCAGCCGCTCCTCGGTGATCTCCCCGTTCGCGACCGCGTCACGCACGCCGCCGATGGCGACCACGAGATCCGGCGGCATGAGCATCTGGTCGGCGCCGGCGAGGATCGCCTCGACCGGGACCCGATCATCGCCGAACATCGTGCGCACGCCCTCCATCGCGAGCGAGTCGGTGACGATCACCCCCTCGAAGCCGAGCTCCTCCCGCAGCAGACCGGTGAGGATCGGATGCGAGAGGGTCGCCGGGACCCCGGAGTCATCCAGCACCGGGACCACGATGTGCGCGGTCATGATGGTGTCCACGCCCTCCGCGATCGCGGCGACGAAGGGCGGCAGGTCGAGGGTGTCGAGCTCCTCGCGGGTGTGGTCGATGACCGGCAGTCCCAGATGGGAGTCCGTGGCGGTGTCGCCATGGCCGGGAAAGTGCTTCGCCGCGGCGGAGCAGTTCGCCCCCTGGAGGCCCTTGATCTGGGCGGCGGCGAGACGGGCGACCGCGCTGGGGTCCGCGCCGAGGGAGCGGACGCCGATCACCGGGTTCTGTGCCTCGATGTTGACGTCGACCACCGGGGAGAAGGCCTGGTGGAGGCCCGCGGCACGCATCTCCGCACCGACGATGTCCCCGGCCTTGCGGGCGTGGGCGCGGGAGCCGGTGGCGCCGAGCGCCATCTGCCCGGGCAGCGGTGTCGCGGGGGCGGGCAGTCGGTAGACCACCCCGCGCTCCTCATCAGCGCTGATGATCAGCGGGATCCCGCCGGAGTCGAGGGCGGCGTCCTGGGCGTCGTTCGAGAGGGTCGCGATCTGTTCGATGTCCTGGAGGTTCTCGCTCCAGACGAAGTAGATCAGCCCGCCCACGTGGTGGGTGCGGACGATCTCCGCGATGGTGTCCACGCCCGTGGAGCTCGTATTGGAGGGATGCGGCGCATCGGCGGTAGGTCCATAGCCGACGGCCACGAACAGCTGGCCGATCTTCTGCTCGAGGGTCATGTCGGCGAGGAGCTCGTCGATCTGGGCGGCGTCGCGGCCGCCCCCAGGTGAGGCGTGGGCGGTGGCGGGCAGCGCGACGGCGGCGCCTGCCCCGGTAAGGGCGGCCGCGGTGAAGGCGCGGCGGCTGAGAGGGGAATGGGGAGAGGTCATGGTCTGCTCCTGCTCAGTAGCGACGGTAGCGCTGGGTGGTGGCGTCGAAGCGGCGGGATTCGCGGCGCCAGGCGGCGACGATCGATTCCGGGCTGTCCCCAGCCTCGAGCATCGCGCGGGTGCGCTTGGTGCCGGAGAGCTTGTCGATCCAGCAGACGTCCTCCTCGGTGCGGCAGTCCTCTCCCTCGCGCCAGTCGACCTCGTCGACATTGCGCAGCAGGGCGGCGAGCACATGGATGCCGGTGCGCACCGGCTCGTACGCCGAGGCGTCGGTGACGTGCAGCTGCAGACCACCGCAGAACTCGCCGGCGTGCTTGGAGGAGGCGGGCGTGGTGAACATCGGCCGGTACAGCACGCCCGGGAGCTCCGCGCTCTGCAGGTCGGTGATGATGGCGTCGATCTGCGCCTCCCCGATGAACGGGGCGCCGAACCAGAGGAACGGGGTGGTGGTGCCGCGGCCCTCGGAGATGTTCAGCGATTCGATGAGGCCCGTGCCGGCGTAGACCACGGCGGTGTCCGGGGTGGGGATGTTCGGGGAGGGCAGCACCCAGGGCAGATCCGCGGCGGCGGGATCCTCCGGGTCGTAGCCGCTCATCTCGATCACCTCGAGGCTGGTGGCACCGCTGAGGAACTCGCCGTTGAACAGCATGGCGAGCTCGCCCACGGTGAGGCCGTGGGTCTGCGGGATCTCGCGCAGCCCCACGAAGCTCGACAGCTCCGGCTCGAGCACGAAGCCCTCGATGTCGGTGCCCAGCGGGTTCGGGCGGTCCAGCACGAGGAACCGCTTGTCGTTCTCGCCCGCGGCTTCCATGGCGTAGTAGAGGGTCCAGATGTAGGTGTAGAAGCGAGTGCCGATGTCCTGGATGTCGAAGATCAGCACGTCGACGTCGGCGAGCATCTCCGGAGTGGGCTTCTGCGTCGCGCCGTACAGCGAGCGCACGGGAAGTCCGGTCTTCTCATCGATGTAGTCGCCGACGGAGCCGCCGGCCGGCTCCGCTCCGCGCACCCCGTGCTCGGGGCCGAACAGCGCGGCCATCGTGAAGCCGCCGCCTTCCTGCGCTGCGACCAGCAGGTCGATCGTGGAGCGCAGCTCGCGGTCGGTGCCGGTGGGATTGGTGATCAGGCCGACGCGCGCTCCGCGCAGGGTCTCGAGCGTCTCGGGATCCAGCAGGTTCTCGATGCCGAGCCGGAAGTCGCCCTTTCCCTCGCCTCTCCCTTTGCCCTTGCCCTTGCCTCGCTCGGCGGGGGCGGCGTGGGCGGTGCCGGCGGCGGCCAGGACCGCCCCAGCGGGGAGCGCTCCGAAGGTGGCGAGGACACGGCGTCGTGCGGGTCGCGCCGTGTCGTCGGCCGCCGGTGCTGGCTGTCCGGATGCTGGCTCTCTGGGTGCTGCCTGGTTCACGAGGGACCTCCGTCATCGTTGTCGGATCGTGCGCGCGCGGGAGCTGCGGTCCGCAGAAGGGCGCACGAGCATGCACGCTAGCAACCCTGTGTGCTGGGTCACCACCGGTTGCATCATCACCCCATGTGGGACCGCGTGGCGTTCCGGCTACCGTGAGGTCGGAGCGGCGGTGGACGCCGTGGGAGGCGACGAAGGAGACCTGATGCCCGACAGCAGCAGTCAGCAGAGTGGCCAGGTGCTCGTGATCGGCTCAGCCACGGTGGATCTGACCACCTTCTCCACGCGACTGCCGGGGCCCGGCGAAACCCTGCTCGGCGACTCGTTCTCGCTGGTGATGGGCGGGAAGGGCGCGAACCAGGCCGTGGCCGCCGCCCGCGCCGGGGCCGCGACCCGCTTCGTAGGCTGCGTGGGCGAGGACATGTTCGCGCCGGTGGTGCGGGAGGGCCTGGCCGCCGCGGGGGTGTACCTCGCGCACATGCGCGAGGTGCCGGGACAGACGGGTATCGCG
Source organism: Brachybacterium sp. AOP24-D1-21 (assembly GCF_052378665.1). NCBI lineage: Bacteria > Bacillati > Actinomycetota > Actinomycetes > Micrococcales > Dermabacteraceae > Brachybacterium > Brachybacterium sp. AOP24-D1-21. The sequence continues at coordinate 2,406,321 of NZ_JBQSXX010000001.1, read as the reverse complement.
CACATCCGGGTGGATGGCGCCGGCGAGAACGACATCGTGATGGTGCCGCTCGCGAACGATGCGCTGGGCTCGGCCCAGATCGATGCGGCGCTCGAGGAGGCCGCACCCGCCGGCGGAGTGCTGCTCACCCAGCTGGAGATCCCCGCGGCCGCGACCATGCACGCGATCCGAGGTGCACGGTCCCGCGGGTTCACCGTGGTGCTGGATCCCGCCCCGGCGCGCGAGCTGGACGAGCAGATCTGGCCGCTGATCGATGTGGTCACCCCGAACGAGACTGAGGCGACGCTGCTCACCGGGATCGCGGTGGAGAGCCGGGAGGATGCGGTGCGCGCCGGGCAGTGGTTCCTGGACCGCGGCGTGGGCGCCGCACTGATCACGTTGGCGGGCGCGGGCAGCGTGCTGGTCACGCCGGGAGAGCGGCACGACCTCGCACCCCACCCGGTCACGGTGGTGGACACCACCGCGGCCGGGGATGCCTTCGCGGGCTATCTCGCAGCAGGGCTCGCGGCCGGGCACGGGCTGGTCGCGGCCATCGAGCGGGCCGGGGCGGCCGGAGCGCTCGCGGTGACCCGGCGCGGAGCTTCCCCCAGCATCCCGGGGCTCGAGGAGGTCCGCGAGCTGCTGGCCGAAGGGACGAGGACATGAGCAGGACCGGCTTCTATTAGGGGCCGGGAACTGGGAGTGGTGCAGCGACCAACGGACGACCGGACAGGCGTGGTCGCTCACCGGAGTCGTGCCAGGTGCTGCGTGGCGGCTCCTACCTATGCCACGACTCGTACTGCACCCCGTACCGGGTCGCGACCCGCTCCTCGACCGCCGCTAGGGACGCAAGCGGGAACAAGTGCTTCCGGCTCGCGGTCGCCACCTGAAGGCGCGCGCCCTCAGCGGTATCCGGTGCCCCGGCGCCACTTAAGCTCCTCGACGTGGGCGCGTGCGTGGCCATATCGAACCCGGGATCGAGCAGCCACTGGGGCTACAGCCCTTCCATCAGCGCAATGGTGATGCGGGCAATGCGCTCGGCAGGCAAGTAACAGATTTTCGGTGTGTGCACGACACCCGATGCGCCTCGTGCGGAGGCGATCTCACCCCGCCGCGCGCTCCAGCTCCATACCGTCACTGCGCCCGAGCTGGACGAAGATGAATGCGGCACAGAGCAGGCCCAGAACCATCACCACCACGTCGAGGAGGCCGCTGCCAGCATTCGCCAGTGCCGCCCCCCGCCCGCCCTCCAACTCGTTGATCGACGCGACGGCTGTGAGCTGCATGTTGAAGGCCAGGTGGGCGAGGAGGATCGGGATGAACTGGCCGAACAGGTAGTACAGCCCGACGAGTCCTGCCGCCCAAATAATCATACCGATGGACGTACCGAGCCCGTAGTAGATGTGGAAGACGACGCGGAGCACGACCGCGACCACGCACACCACGGGCCATGGGGCGCGTGCGGCGCGCAGAGCGACGATAAGAAGTGCAAGGACGATCACCTCCTCGACCGCCCCACCGACGCCGCTGGCGATCGTGTCGAAGACAGCACCGGCAAATGTGTCGGAGACCGGGTGCTCCTCAATGCTCGGTCCCGCCATCCACGGAAACAGGCTGACCACAAAGGCGCCAAAGCACTGGGTGAGGTTGACCAGCATCCATGCGGTGAGGAAAACGAGCACCGCAGTGCGCTTCCTATACGTGGGCCGTCTGCCCAGTCCGATGCGTTCGCGGGGAGTGTCTGTCGCAGCAGCAACGACAGAAAGCACGATCAGGCCGGCACCAGCTAACGCCATTGATCCAACGATTGTCTGCATTGAGGAGCCCACCGTGGGGGCCGCACGTTCCGTGGGTTCGATCAGATAGGCGACAGCACGCACCGTCGAGGGTCCCCAGCGCACGAAGTACAGCGCGAGTGCTAGGCCCACGGCCCACCATCGCCACTGTGCGTTCAGCGGCCGAGCCAGTACCAATGGCCGCAGAGGTGCGCGCATTGCTCTGGGTGTCTGCTCCGGTCCGGGATCCGCAGGACTCTCGCTCATGACCGGATCGTATCCGGACGCGCTGCGCCGCCGCTGCGTGGTCCTGCACCCTGCAGCAGGCTCGCCGCCCGACGCCAGCGCTCAGGCGGCGCGGCGCCCCGTGGCGAGGTCGAGCAGGTGGTCGAGCACCGCCTCGCCGCCGGCCCGCAGACCGTTGTGCTCGTACTCGCTGGTGACCCACGGTCGCAGGCCGGGCAGCAGCGCGGCCGTGGCCATCGAATACTCGCGCGGGACGTAGGCGTCGTCGTAATAGACCGCGGCGGCGGCGGGGACGGTGCAGCGACGCAGTGCGTCTGCGTCGTAGAGCTGCGGCCAGTCGTGCTCTGCCAGCATCTCCGCAGCCTCGGCCCAGAATGCGAGCTCCGGATCCTCGGTGAAGAGATCCCGGTGGATGTGCTCTCCGCCCAGCAGGGTCGGGTCATCGCGCACCTCGTTCGGCATCGTCCGGTCCGCCGCCCAGCGGGTGGCGGTGCCGTCGGCCCAGCAGCTCTCATGGATCACCGCATACAGGGGGTTCCGGCCGCCGAAGGGCAGTGCGGCGGCAAGGTCATGGGCGAAGGCCGGGGAGGCGGGGTCGAGGTCCAGCAGGTAGTGCAGTCGCTCCGCCCCCTGGGAGGCGCCGAGCAGGTGGCCCAGGCGGCGCAGCCGCTCCACTCCCACCCGCTGGCCGTCCGGGAGACTGAGCCGCCCGGCATCAGCAGCGTCGGCGAGGCGGCGGAAGCGGTCGCGATCCCCCGGGAAGCGGGACCAGTAGCGCTCGCTGCGCCCGATCATGCCCTGCCAGGTGGTCGCGTAGACGGCATCCATATCGGGGCCCACCGTCGGCAGTCCCCCGGTGAACAGGGCCTTCTCGACGCTGCCCGCGGCGGCGCTGAGGTAGCGCAGGGCGGTGAATCCGCCGAAGGACTGCCCCAGCAGCGACCACGTCGGGACCCCGAGGTGCTCGCGCAGCGCCTCCGCATCGGCCACGATCGCGTCGGCCCGGAAGTGGGTGAGGTACTCCGCCTGCTGCGCGGCGGTCGCCTCGCGCAGGGTCGCGGCGCCGGGGATCGCTCCCTCGGGCAGCGCGGTGTCGGGGCCGACGGGGGTCGAGCGGCCGGTGCCGCGCTGGTCGAGCATCACCACCCGGTGCTCGCGCAGGGCGCGGGGCAGCCAGGGGGTGGAGCCGGGTGAGAGCGGGCGGGGCGCCTCGGAGCCGGGGCCACCCTGCAGGTAGACGAGGTAGGGGTGGTCCTCCCCGCCCTCCTCGGCGATCACCCGGGCGAACACCTCGATCTGTGCACCGGCGGGATCGGCATGATCCAACGGGACGGTCAGGGTCAGGTCGCGCATCTGCAGGCCGGGCAGGGTCCAGGTGGTCATGTCGCTCATTCGTCGTCGAGGGTGGTGGTGCCGGGGAAGAACTCCCAGTCGAAGGTGACGAGCCGACCGGGAGCGTCCTCACGGTCGATCGCGCGGTCGATGATGATGCTCGACAGCCGCGCGAAGACGTCGTCGACGCCGTAGTAGCTGATGGGGCCGAAGAACTCGGTGTTCGCAGGAACGTCGCCGATGGAGATGAACTCGAGGTCCTCCGGGACTTTCACTCCCACGCGCTCGGCGGCGAGATGCAGCGCCACCGCCTGGTAGCCGGTGAAGCAGATGACCGCTTCCGGACGGTCCGGCCCCTGCAGCCATTCGATCGCGGCGAGGTAGGTCTCGTGGCTGCCCTCGGGGACGACGTGCACGAGCGCCTCCGCGGGTCCGTCGCCGAGCTCGCGCACCGCGTCGAGGAAGGCTCCGGTGCGGGAATGGGCGAGGGCGCCGCCGGCCCGCCGCTTGAGGTCGGGGGCGAGCATCCGGACCCGTCGGTGGCGGGGGCGGAGCCTCTCATAGGCCCGATGGATCGCGAAGGACGGCGTGGAGGAGACCACGTCGAAGTCCTCCGGCTCCATCTTCGCGCTGAAGGCGACGAGCCCGCTGTGCGTCGCGGCGGCGAGGCGGCGGACCAGGTTGGGACCGTTCTCCACGAAGTCGATGCTGGTCAGCAGCGCAGCATCGGCGGAGGCGCCGAGCAGGTACTCGTACCAGCGCTCATCGGCCAGGACCAGGGTGGAGAGGTCGTGCACGAGCGCATCGTCCCGCACCTGGGTGGTCAGCTGCACGCCCCAGGGATCGTCCAGGGTGCCGAGGGCGAGCACGATGCCGCCGCTGCGGCCGGTGCGCATGGCCTGGGCGTGACGATTCGGGACATAGCCCAGCGAGACCGCGGCTGCCCGCACCTTGGCCTTCGTGGCCGCCGAACCGGCCGACCGGGAGCCGCCACGGCCCGAGAGCACGAAGGAGGCGGTCGCGAGCGACACCTCGGCAGCCCGGGCAACATCGGCCAGGGTCACGGTGCTGCGGGGCACGGGACCACGGGGATCGCCGTTCATCGCGGGGACGCCTCCTCGGAGGCGGGTTCCGCGAGCTCGAAGCACTCGCGACGGCTGCGAACGCCCTGGGCGGAGCGTTCGAACTCAGCCCCCGCGACAGCCTGGGGCGAGGACACGGAGTGCGTCATCGGATCCTTCCCTCGCGGTGCATCGCGCGGCAGGCCCGCGACCATGAGCAGATCCTGGGAGTCTACCGGCCGGTCTCCCGGCTCGGAGCCGGAGGGCGCGGGTCAGGCCCCGCCGCCGGTGAGCCAGGTGAGCGCCGGGCCGATCGTGTTCAGCGCGATGATCACGCCGATGATGCCGACCGCCCACGAGAAGGCGCTGGTCGCGTTCTTCACCGCCCACTCGTGGGCGCGGTCCAGGAAGGAGTCGGCCCGATCCCCGAGCACGGCGCGGATCCCGCACAGCACCGCGCCCGGCACGATCATCACCGCGCAGTACACCGCCAGGATGGGGATGCCGCCAGCCAGCCCCACACCGCTCTCGACGATGATCCCCATCGCCGCGAGATACGGGATCATCGAGGCCGCTTCGATGAGGCCGGCGGTCAACGCCAGGCCGATCAGCACTGCGGGCCGACCGGAGGCGTGGCGCGCGCGCCGGGTCCACTTCCGGGCGGAGGCCTCGGGGTCGCCTCCGCGCTTCGCGACCGCCTTGGGATCGATGCGGAAGGAGTAGACCACCAGCAGCACCCCGATCACGGCGAGCACCACCATCACCGGTGGCGAGGCCAGCAGATGCCCGAAGGACTCGATCAGCGGCAGCAGGCCGGCCAGCAGCGCGATGCCCAGCAGGAGGTAGAACACCCCGATCACCGCCAGGAACAGCAGTGTGCGGCCGGCGACGCGGCGTGCCCCGCCCTCCCCCACCACCAGCAGGATCACCGGGATCACGAGCGTGCCCATCGAGGTCGAGTCCACCAGGGCGAGCACCAGCAGGCCCAGCGGCCCCGCAACATCCATCAGTGATTCCATGGGTTCCATGGTGGTGCCGGCGACCCCGCGCAGTCCTCCTCCCTTGGGAGGAAGTGGGGTGGTCGAGCACGACGTGCGGAGAGCGGCCACGTAGCCTCTCACCATGACCGATGCTCCCGCTCCGCGCAGCAGCTCGCCCGCACGCGCGGTCCCACTGCTGTTCGAGCCGGCGCCCTCCGAGGACCAGGGGAAGCCCCCGATCGGGGCACGGGACCTGCTGGTCGTCGCGGTCTATGCGGCGATCGTCGTGCTGCTGGCGGCCTCGGGCACGGAGAACTCCGGGTTCCTGCTCCAGGGGCGGGAATGGCCAGCAGGGGTGTCGGTCGCGCTGATGCTGGTGGCCTGTGCGAGCCTGCTCTGGCGTCGCCAGCGGCCGGCGATCACCCTCGTCGTCGCCGGGCCCCTGAGTGTCGTGGAGATCCTGGTGGGCGGGCAGATCTCCGCGTACTTCCTGTTGTTCGAGGCGCTGTTCGATCCGGTCATGCACGGCAGCCGCCCCCTGGCGGTACGGACCACCTGGGCTGCGATCGTGCTCGGGGCTGCCGGGATGCTGGCCGTCCTCTTCTCCGGCCTCCCCGGCGAGGCGGTGTTCGTCCTCGCGATGGTCGCCGTCCTCGTGGTGATCACCCCGCTGCTGTGGGGCTGGGAGGTGCGTCATCATCGCGGCGCCCGGCAGGCCGCCGAGCGGCTCGCGGGCCTCGAGCATGAGCTCGCCGCGACCCGCGCCGCCCATGCGGTGGAGACCGAGCGGCGCAGCATCGCGCACGACCTGCACGATGTGATCGCCGGGCACCTCAGCGCCGTCTCCCTGCACACCAACCTCGCCTCCTCCCTCGAGGACCCCGCCGCCCGCGACCGGTCCCTGGACACCGCCCGGGACTCCGCCCATGCCGCGCTGCGGGATCTGCGCTCGATGATCGGGATGCTCTCTGGCCCGGAGTCCGGGGCTCTGCCCGAGGTCACCCTGGACTGGCCCTCGCTCACCGCCCGCCTGTACGGCCGCGATCCGGAGGCGCGGGTCAGCATCGATCCCGCGGTCGACGACCCCACCCTGGTCGAGCCCGCGGTGCAGGCCGCGCTGCTGCGCATCGGCGCCGAGGCCGTCACCAATGCGGTGCGCCACGGGCAGGCCCCGATCACGCTGGACGTCCGGGTGGAGGCCGCGACCGTGGTGCTCGAGCTGCGCAACCGCCGATCGGAGGCGTCGGTGCCGGGCACCGGCGTGGGCCGTGGCGCGCTCTCGCACCGGGCCGCCGCTGTGGGTGGCAGCGCGAGGTCCGGGCCGGTCAGCGCGGTCGGCGCGGTCGGCGCGGGAGCGGACTCCGGCGTCTGGCGGGTCCTCGCGGAGCTGCCGGTGAAGGCTGCCGCGCCGCTCGGCGAGGATGCCTCCGACTCGGCCACGATCTCCCCCCGCACCACCTCCGACACCGCGCCCGGTGCCGTCCCCGAGGAGTCCCGCTCATGACCATTCCCGCTGCCCGGCCGGCCCGTTCCCCGATCCGGGTGCTGGTCGCGGATGACCACCCCGCTGTGCGCTCGGGCCTGGTGGCGCTGTTGGACTCCGCTGCGGACATCACCGTGGTCGCCGAGGCGGCCGACGGGGACGCCGCCGTGGCCGCCGCCCGGGAGCACCGCCCGGATGTGGTGCTGACCGACGTGCGAATGCCGGGTGCGACGGGCATCGAGATCACCCCGCGCCTGCGCGAGACCGGTGCGAACGTGCTGGTGATCTCCGGCTTCGACCTGGATGACTATGTGCTCGGCGCGCTCGCGGCCGGGGCCGACGGGTATCTCGTGAAGACCGAGGATCCGCAGCGGATCCTCTCTGCGGTGCGGGATGTGCACCGCGGGGACGCGGTGCTCTCCGCGGCGGCGACCCGCGCTGTGGTCGGAGCGCTGCGGGACAGGTCGGTGACCGCTCCGGCATCGGAGCAGGCGCCCTCGTCGATGGATGCCGGCGGGAGTCCGGCGTCGGGCCCGCGGTCGGAGACCAGCGCCGAGCCCGTGTTCACCGGTCGGGAGGAGGATGTGCTCGCCCTGGTCGCCCAGGGGCTCTCCAACCAGCAGATCGCCTCGCGGCTCTTCGTCGAGATCTCCACGGTGAAGTCCCATCTCTCGCATGCCCTGATGAAGCTGCAGCTCGACTCCCGGGTGCAGGCGGCGCTGTGGTGGCGGCAGCACCGCGGCTGACCCGCGGGCGGGGCTGCGGGCGAATCTGGGCGTGCGAGACCGACGCCAGGAAAGTCATGAAAACTGGATGCTCTCACCGGGAATGCGGTGGCGCGGACCGGCGTTGGGGGATGCGTACGGCACATTCCCTACGGGGAGACGTGCGCTCCTGAAAGAATTATCCAGGTCGTCGGCAACGCCCGTCGGCCGCACCGAACGGTGACCTGACTGCCCCGCCCCAGCCCGCCCAGGGCTCCCCCGACCGGGGGCGTGCGTACATGCGGGTTCCGGCCCTTCGGTTCCTCGACGAAGAAAGCACGTCCTGCTCTCATGACCACGTACACCCCCACCCCCACCGGAGAGTTCCCCGCGGTCCAGTCCTCCGGCATCGTCGCGGGGGGCTCTTCCGCCGCTGAGGCCGAGTCCGCCACGCGCGACGGCGCCGACGACCCCTCCACCACCGTGGTGGACGGGCAGCCGCCCGTCTCCGTCAAGGTCGCCCCGATCATCGCCGTGCTGGTGGTCTCCGCCTTCGTGATGATCCTCAACGAGACCCTGCTGTCCGTCGCGCTGCCCACGCTGATGGACGACCTGTCGATCACAGCGGTCACCGCGCAGTGGCTCTCCACAGGGTTCATGCTCACCATGGCCGTGGTCATCCCCACCACCGGCTTCCTCATGAAGCGCCTGTCCGTGCGGCACGTGTTCCTCACCGCGATGCTGCTGTTCCTGGTGGGCACCGCGATCGCCATGTTCTCCCAGAACTTCCCGGTACTGCTGGGCGCTCGCGTGATCCAGGCCGCCGGCACCGCGATGGTGCTGCCGCTGCTGATGACCACCATCCTCGCGCTGGTGCCGATCCGGTCCCGCGGTCTGGTGATGGGCCTGGTGGGCGTCGTCATCTCCGCCGCACCCGCCCTCGGCCCCTCCATCTCCGGGTTCATCCTCGAGCACGGCACCTGGCATGACCTGTTCCTGCTGATGCTGCCGATCATCGTGGTCGCCCTGATCATCGGCCTGCTCTTCATGCGCAACTACACCGAGCCGGAGAAGGTGCGCCTCGATGCGATCTCGGTGATCCTCTCCGCGATCGGCTTCGGCGGCGTGATCTACGCGCTGGCCTCGATCAGCCAGATCGTCTCGGGCACCAGCCGCCTGATCCCACTGCTGGTCGCCGGGATCGGCGTGCTCGCCCTGACGGTGTTCACCCTCCGCCAGCTGCGGATGCTCTCCCGTGGTGACGAGCCGCTGCTGGACCTGCGCCCGCTGAAGGTGCGCACCTTCACGGTCTCGGTGCTGGTCATCCTGATCGGTTTCGCGACCATGCTCGGCACCGTCGTGGCGCTGCCGCTGTACATGACCGGCGCGCTCGAGATGACCACGCTCGAGATCGGCCTGACGATGCTGCCCGGTGCGGCGGCCTCAGGCCTGCTCGGCCCGTTCATCGGCGCCCTGTACGACCGGGTCGGTCCGCGACCGATCGTGGTCCCGGGTATGGCGCTGATGGCAGTGGTGAGCTGGCTGGAGGTGTTCCTGCTCGATGCGGACGCCACCCAGGGCCTGATCATCGCGCTGAACATCCCGCTGGGCATCGGCATGGCGATGGTGATGACCCCGCTGCTGACGCTGTCGCTGGGGGCGCTGCCGCGCTCGCTGTACGGCCACGGCTCGGCGATCCTCAACACCCTGCAGCAGCTCGCCGGGGCGCTCGGCACCGCGGTGTTCATCGCCCTGCTGACCCTCGGCGCGGTCATCGCCGCAGAGTCCGGTGCCTCGGCGCAGGCCGCCCAGGCCAGCGGCATCTCCTGGGCATTCGTCTTCGGTGGCGTGATCACCACGGTCGCGACCGTGCTGGCCATCACGCTGAAGTCGACCCCTGCCCAGGACGAGCCCGCCGCCTGAGCGGACGCCGCGGCGACTTCCCTAAGCTGGCGCGATGAGCGCGATGAGCAGGGTGATCTTCATGTGCGGGCCGGCGGGCTCGGGGAAGTCGACCGTCGCGCGCGGTTTCGAGGCCGCCGGGATGGTGCGGCTGTCCGTGGACTCTGAGGCCTGGGCCCGCGGGCACCGCACGATGCCGCTGCCCGAGGCGGTGGCCGCCGAGATCATCACCGTGCTCGAGCAGCGCCTGCTGGCGTGCGTGCGCGCGGGGCAGGACGTGGTGCTGGACCTGTCGTTCTGGTCCCGGCAGATGCGGGACGACTGGCGGGCGCTGCTCGCCCCGTCGGGCATCGTCCCGGAGATCGTGCACGTGGTCGCCTCCCGGAAGACGGCGCTCGCACGGGTCGAGGCACGGGCCGTGGGTAACAGCGACGACTTCCGCCTGCCGCGCGAGATCGCCGAGCGCTACTACGACCACTTCCAGCCACCGACGGACGACGAAGGCTCGATCACCGTGGTGCACACGGACTGACTCGCGAGACCGGTCTCAGGTGGACGGTGACGTCTGCGCACCGAGGGAGTCGCCGGAAGCCCGATCGATGACGTCGCTGACCCGATAGTCGTCCACGAGCACCGCGAACCCCTCGGGGAGCTGGAAGCCGTTGGCAACGCCGGGGTTGATGCGCAGCGCCTCCCACGCAGGATGCACGGTCAGTGCATCGTCAGCCCATTCGGGGCCGCTCGTGAGCTGGATGAACCAGCCGGAATCGATCCCGTCATCCCGGATCGAAAGGTCGGAGAGATCCCGGGTCATCTGCACGCCGGACGCCCTCTGCCAGCCCTCCTGGCCGAAGACGAGGTCGAGATAGTGCACCGGTGGTCCCTGCTGACGACCGGCAATCGCGACGATCTCCGCCTGTCGGCGCTCGATGCGCCACAGGTCGGAGAGATCCTCGGTGCGGTCATGCTCGGGGTTCTGCCAGAAGTCAGGGACCTCGATGACGAAGCCATCGCCCTCATCCCGGAGGAAGAACGATGAGAAGCCGTCCCGGATCTCGTAGCCGTCATGCCACTGGGAGATGTCCTCCTGCTCCACGAACCTCTTCAGTCGCGACTCGACCTCGAGGACGAAAGTCGGCACGCAGCTCGCGCCGAGGAATTTGCTGCCGGCCTTGACTCCGAAGCTCCAGAGTCCTGTCTGCGGATCTTCATAGTGCATGCCCACAGTGAAGCAGAATCGGGGCGGAGAAACCGGGCTTTGTCCGCGCTGGTGGTGGGCGGCTGGCTCGGGCCCCTCAGAGCAGCGCTGCGAAGCCGCGGGCCGTGGGCCACAGCGACGACTTCCGCCTGCCGCGCGAGATCGCGGAGCGCTACTACGACCACTTCCAGCCGCCGACGGACGACGAGGGCCCCGTCACCGTGGTCCGCACCGACTAACGCCGTGGGCGGGCAGTAGCTGTGGACCGACTGAAGTAGTAGGACTGCAGATGCGGTGGACCGGTAGCCTCGCGGCAGAGCTCCTCGCAGGTGGGGCGGACAGGGCGCGGAGGTAGCGGCGGGTGATGTGCTCCTGGACGAGCCGGGAGACGGGGGCGCCAAGCCGGGCGTACCAGGCGGCGGGCCGGGAGACGACGTCGAGGTGGAAGCGCACGAGGCCCGTCGCGGTGCGGGTCACGGTGAACTGCTCGATCCCGGATTCGGGATGCCCGGGCAGCGTGCCGTAGGCGAAGCCGGCACGGTCCGGCTCATCGATCACCCACAGCACGCGGCAGGGCGCGGTGAGCCGGAACGGCGGGCGACCGAGCAGCAGGTGGATCTCCGTGCCCTCCAGCAGCGGGGTCTCAGTGGTGCTGATCTGCAGTCCGGCACGCCGATGCACCTCCCCGCTGCGCAGCGCTGAGGCGGCGCGCTCGAAGTCCATGCCGGTGACCACGGTGCTGCGGTGGTCTCTGCGGTATCCGGCGGGCGGGTGCTCAAGAGCGTCCAGTGGTGCGGTGAGGAGTGGCTGCTCGGTCAGCGGCAGGTAGACGTAGGAGGAGACGGTGCCCGAGCGTCCGGGCCGGAGGCGGTGGAGCCGGGCGGCGAATACCGGTGGGAAGGCGTCGATGAGCGCATTGAGCAGGAGTGTGCGTCGGCCCTCGCGCATCATTTCGTCGGCCCACGCGGAGTCATCCCGATCGATCGCCGGACTCAGCGGGCGAGGCGTCCAGCTCTCGGCCCAGGGCAGCGCGGTGAGGGTCAGGGTGACGGCCGGGTCGCCGACCCCGCTGCCGCTCTCCGCACCGAAGGAGGTGCGCATGCTGTGACCCTGCGTGGTGTGGGCCACCTCGAAGGAGCCGTCCACGATCGACAGCAGCGTGCGGTCGAGGTTCTCGAGCAGGTCGCGGGAGCCGGAGTCGCAGGCATCGCAGCCGCAGTCCGGCGTGGTGCTCACGGGCACCGCCGGATCACCGATCCCGATCACCAGGCCGAGGATCTCTGAGTCGCTGCTCTCGAGGTCGGTGCTGCCGGCTGCCTCCTCGGCTGCGGTGCGGACGAGGACCAGAGGCAGGGCGCCCTGCCGACGGGGCCGCAGCACGGTGGCGCGGTGACGGTCGGCGTGCGGCAGGACCGCCCAGTCGACCTGCCCGCTGTCGTCCACCTCCGCCGCGTCGGCCCAGCCGCGGGCGGTGAGCACCCGTGTCCATGCCTCTGCCCGAGCCCAGAGGATCCGGAACTTGTGGGGGTCCAGGCAGCGGCTGTACTCCTCGTCGAGGCTGTCGCGCCACTCCCCGTCGGCGGTCAGATGCGGATCCTCCCAGCCGGGGGTGTCCGCGCCGGTCTCCGCGAAGGCTGTTTCGACCTCGTCGAGCAGTGCGAGGAGTTCGGGCGAGAGGAGCTGCTCGGAGACGCTCGGATCGTCCTCGTCAGCGGCGCGCAGCGCGTCGTTCTCGGCGTGCCACCAGGTCGGGGCGGAGGAAGCGGTCATGACGGGGAACGTACATCGTGCGGGCGCTGTCGCTCCAGCGCATTCCGCGGTCCTCGTCCGATCCCAGCACGACCACATCCCGCGGTGCCTCCGTCCAGGACGGCACGACCACCGAGCGATCAGGCGGCGCGCCCCGCGGCGGAGGCGATGCCGAGCCAGGTGTGGCGGTTGTTCCACCAGCACCAGCCGAGCTTCGGGGCGTCCTTCCGCTCCCTGCCGTCGCGACCGGTGCCGTTGCTGATCCACAGCGCCGGGGTGCGGGAGTCGAAGGTGCCGCTGGGCTTCTTCAGGCGCGAGCCGATGGTCATGAAGCAGTGGTTGCGCTCGAGCACCTCGGGGCGCTGGAGCACCCAGTGGATGCCCTCGGTGAGCAGCAGCGGAGTGCGGCTGCGGGCGGTGAGCTCGGTGAGTGCCTCCGCCGGGGAGGCGTTCTCGAACTCGTCCCCGCGGTCCGGGCCCTCGACCAGATAGAGCGCCTCGCCGCTCAGCTCGATCCCGGTCGGGGCGAACTGGTCCGCATCGGTCATGTCCTCGACCACGAAGCCCGGCTTGTCACCGCGGCGCAGCAGCGGGGTCAGGGCCGACGGCGGCGCGAGCGCCGGGTCGATTGCGAGCAGGGCGTCGGAGCGGTCGCTCCCCCACTGCACCGCGGCGTCGCGCAGGGACTGCTCGGTGAGCCCGGCGAGGGTGTGGACCTCGAGCTCGATCAGGCGTTCGGCCTGGGCTGCAAGGGCGGGCAGAGGCATATTCCTGGCGGGCACCGGGGCCGGCGGCCGCGACGCCCGAGGCAGTCCTCTCACGCTCACTGCTCCCCTGCCATGCGGCGACGATGCGCCCCAGCGGCGAGGTCGCGGAGCACCTGCTCGGTGGTCCCCCAGTCCATGCACTTGTCGGTCACGGACTGGCCGCGCACCAGGCCGGCGGGGCCGGCATCCACGTCGAGCTTCTGCGCACCGGCGACGAGGTTGCTCTCGAGCATCACACCCGCCACGGCCGCTCCGTCCACCGCGATCTGGGGGGCGAGCATCCTCGCCACCTCGGCCTGGCGCACGTGGTCCTTGTCGCTGTTGCCATGACTGGCATCGATGACCAGGCGCTGCGGCAGAGCACCGCCGGCCAGGCGCTCGGTGGCCTCCCGCACCGGGCCGGGACCCCAGTTCGGCCCGTCGGCCCCGCCGCGCAGGATCAGGTGGGCGTCCGGGTTGCCGGTGGTGGCGACGAGGCTCGCCCGCCCGTCGGCCCCGATGCCGAGGAAGGACTGCGGGGCGGAGGCCGCGGCGATCGCATCGAGCGCCACCTGGATCCCGCCGTCGGTGCCGTTCTTGAAGCCGATCGGCATGGACAGGCCCGAGGCGAGCTGGCGGTGGATCTGGGACTCGGTGGTGCGGGCGCCGATCGCGCCCCAGCTGATGAGGTCCGCGATGTACTGGGGGCTGATCGGTTCGAGGAACTCGGTCGCAGTCGGGAGGCCGAGCGCGGTCACCTCACGCAGGAAGGTCCGCGCGCGGCGCAGACCGGTGGCGATGTCGTGGGAGCCGTTCAGGTGCGGGTCGTTGATCAGGCCCTTCCAGCCCACGGTGGTCCGCGGCTTCTCGAAGTAGGTGCGCATCACCAGCAGCAGCTCCTCCCCCACCTCCGCCTGCATCGCGGCGAGGCGGCGGGCGTAGTCGAGCCCGGCCTCCGGGTCGTGGATCGAGCACGGGCCGACGACGACCAGCAGCCGATCATCAGTGCCCGCCAGCACGGCGCGCACCTGGTCACGGTGAGCCGCGACCTGGGCGGCGTGGTGGGGCTGGAGCGGGAGCTCAGCGAGGAGCTCAGCGGGGGTGGGCAGCGGCGTGTAGCTCGCGATGTGGCGCTCGGGAGCGGCAGGGGCTGCGGGGACAGCGGGGGCTGTGGCGAGAAGAGTCATGGGTCCTGTCCTTCATAGGGGCGGACCCGATGCTCAGAGCCCGCCGGGGAATGGCGAAGGCAGAGCATGTGCTCTGCCCTTGTCGGCTCTGGAGAGGTTGGGGACGCTACACGGCCGCCGGCCCCTCCAGGGCCGACTTCGCATAGGTAAACCAACGGTTCTGCATGCGGGAGAGAGTACACGGATCCCTGCGGGGAGCAAGGCCGAGTCCGCTGCGTGGGCTGGAAGCAGGGGAGGGAGCGCGGGCCATAGCTTTCGCGGGTGGGTGGGCCTACGGTGAAGGCAGGTCCGCCGACGGGCCTCGACGGCGTTCCGCTCTCCGAGGAGGACAGTGCCATGCCCCGCAACGTCGCGCAGAAGCTCATCGCCGCTCACCTGGTGGAGGGGTCGCTGGAGCTCGGAGCCGAGATCGGCCTGCGGGTCGACCAGACCCTCACCCAGGACGCCACCGGCACCATGGTCATGCTCGAGCTGGAGGCGATGGGCCTGGACCGGGTCCGCACCGAGCTGTCGGTGCAGTACGTGGACCACAACCTGCTGCAGACCGATGAGAAGAACCCCGACGACCACCTGTTCCTGCAGTCCGCCGCCCAGCGCTTCGGGCTGTGGTTCTCCAAGGCCGGCAACGGCGTCTCCCATCCCGTCCACCAGGCACACTTCGGTCGTCCGGGCGCGCTGCTGATCGGTTCGGACTCCCACACCTGCGCGGCCGGGGCACTGGGGATGCTGGCGATCGGCGTGGGCGGGCTCGAGGTCGCGATGGCGATGGCGGGCCAGCCGCTGTACGTCACCCTGCCGGAGATCTGGGGCGTCGAGCTGACCGGGAACCTGCCGGACTGGGTCAGCGCGAAGGACGTGGTGCTGGAGATGCTGCGCCGTCACGGGGTCAGCGGCGGCGTGGGCCGCATCATCGAATACCACGGCTCGGGGCTCGCCCAGCTCGATGCGATGGACCGGCACGTCATCGCCAACATGGGCGCCGAGCTCGGGGCGACCGCGACAGTCTTCCCGGCCGACGACGCCGCCCGCGACTACCTGGAGGCCGTCGGCCGCGCCGAGCAGTTCGAGCCCTGGGAGGCCGACGAGGGCGCGACCTACGACCTGACCGAGCGCATCGACCTCGCTGCGCTCGAGCCGCTGATCGCCCGCCCCTCCTCCCCCGGCAACGTGGTGCCGGTGGCGGAGGTGGCCGGAGAGCCGGTGAATCAGGTGGTCGTCGGCTCCTCGGCGAATCCGGGGCTGCGGGACTTCGCCGTGGTGGCTGAGATCCTCGACGGCAGGCAGGCCGACCCGCGGGTGTCGGTGGACATCAACCCCACCTCGCGGGAGGTGCTGGCGGACCTCATCACCGGCGGCTGGCTGGGGTCGCTGGTCGCCTCCGGCGCCCGGATCCACCAGTCCGGCTGCATGGGCTGCATCGGAATGGGCCAGGCCCCCGCCAGCGGCCGCAACTCCCTGCGCACCATGCCCCGCAACTTCCCGGGCCGCTCCGGCACCGAGGAGGATGCGGTGTGGCTGTGCTCCCCGGAGACCGCAGCCGCCTCGGCGCTGACCGGGACGATCACCGATCCACGCACCCTCGAGGCCAGCCACGACCTCCCGTATCCGCGACCCACGCTGCCCGGGCAGTACGCGCAGATGAGCGACATGCTGATCCCACCGCTGCCCGAGCAGGAGGCGCTGTCCGTCGAACTGGTCAAGGGACCCAACATCTCCTCGCTGCCGGACTTCGCGCCGGTCGCGGACCGCCTCGCGGTGCCCACGCTGCTGGTGATGGGCGATGACGTCTCCACCGACGAGATCCTCCCGGCCGGATCCCAGGTGCTGCCCTTCCGCTCCAACATCCCGCGCATCGCCGACTTCGCCTTCACCCGGATCGACAAGGACTACCCGCGCCGGGCCCGGGAGACCGACGGCGGACACGTGGTGGTGGCCGGGAAGAACTACGGACAGGGCTCCTCGCGCGAGCACGCGGTGATCGCCCCGCGCTACCTGGGGCTGCAGGCCGTGATCGCGGTGAGCTTCGCCCGGATCCACTGGCAGAACCTCGCGAACTTCGGGATCGTGCCGCTCGAGTTCGAGGACCCTGCGGATCTGGAGTCGATCGCGGTCGGCGATGAGGTGATCCTCGAGGGCGTACACGCGGCGCTGCACGAGGGTCGAAGCCTGAGCGCGACGATCGGCGGGCGCGAGGTGCGCCTGGCGCACCGGCTCTCGGAGCGCCAGGTGGGCATGGTCCTGGCCGGGGGTCGGATCCCGCTGACGGCGCAGCAGGTGAGATGAGTGTGTGCCAGGCGTGACGTCGACTGGTTCCGGGACGCGGTCACCGGGGCGTCGAAGGGCTGACGCGCAGGCGCATCGGCTCCGACCGGAAGGTCGGACCCGACCGGCGCTGTCGTTCTACACTCGCCATCACCGCGCATTATCGGCGCGGACCCTCGACATCAGGAGGTACGCGATGAGCACCGACGAGAAGTTCGAGAACGCGAAGGACAAGCTGGGCGGCCAGGCCAAGGAAGGTTTCGGCAAGGCCACCGGCGACAAGCAGACCGAGACCGAGGGTCAGGCCCAGCAGGGCAAGGCCGAGGCGAAGGACAAGCTCCAGGACGCCCGCGATTCCGTGAAGGGTGCCGCTGAGGGGATGTTCGGCGACAAGGACAAGCGGGACTGATCCGGCCCGGGCGAGAGCCCGGTCTGCGCGCAGTTCTCGGTGGCGGCTCCACGTGGTGGGGCCGCCACGGTCATGCCTGAGGGTCGGGCGTGCCGCCCTTCAGTGCCAAGAGTGGGGTTGACGGGTTCGGGCGTGAGCACCAGGCGTGACAGCCACGCCCGCGAGGAGCAGGATGGGCGGCCCGGACCCCTCCGAGAGGACCCACCCATGTCGCAGCGCCTGCGCGTCCAGAACTTCACTGTCTCCCGCGACGGTATCGCCGCCGGCGAGGACCAGACGCTCGAGCAGCCCTTCGGCCACGACGTGAATCCGATGGAGCTGATGAGCTGGGCTGCGGGCACCGCGAGCTGGCCCAACCGCACGGACGCCGGCGGCAGCCGAGGCTTCGAGGACCGCCTGACCCGCGACTTCACCCACGGCATCGGCGCCGAAATCATGGGCCGTCACAAGTTCGGCCCCAAGTCCGGCCCCTGGCCCGACGAGACATGGGAGGGCTGGTGGGGTGAGGAACCACCGTTCCACACCCCTGTCTTCGTGCTCACGAGCCACCCGCGCCCGCCGCTGGTCAAGGGCGAGACAACCTTCCACTTCCTCGACGCCACCCCGGCTGAGGCACTTGAACAGGCGAGAAAGGCAGCGAATGGGCTCGATGTGCGGCTCGGTGGGGGTGTCACCACCCTGCGCGCCTTCCTCGACGCAGACCTGGTCGACGAGCTGCACGTGGCGATCGCGCCGATCGCGCTGGGGACGGGCCTGAAGCTCTGGGATCGGCCGGAGGATCTCGAGGACCGCTTCCACCTGGAGAAGATCACTGCTGACAGCGGTGTGACGCACTGCTTCCTCTGGCGGCGTTCCGCCTGATCTCGCCACCGGTCTCGCCACCGGATTTCTGTCGCTCGTGAGGTCTTGAACGCTCCACAGCCGTTCACAGCTCACAGGAGACAGAGTTCTGGTGGCATCGCCGAGACCTTCGACCGCGGCGAGCCGTGGACGGTGCAGCGCTCGGTCGATCAGGGCGAGCCGGAGGAGACCGCCGTGAGCGTCGCAGTGTTCGCCGGGCGGTGAGCTGAGAGCCGCGAGCTGAGCAGCCAATGCTGCCCACCACGCCGCCTGCACGCCGAATCGGGGGCTGACCGCAGAACCTGCGCCATGGGCTTCGGTATCACCGGTGATACACTCCCTTCATGAACGGAGTGACGGTCAGAGACCTACGGAATCGCAGCGCCGAAGTGCTTCGTCGGGTTGAGCACGGGGAGACGCTCACCGTGACGCGGGACGGCGAGCCCGTCGCCGCCGTCGGCCCCCTTCCTCGACGGGCACTCTCCGTCGAGACGCTGATCGCCCATCGGCGTTCACTGCCTGCGATCGATGCAGCGGAGCTGCAGGCCGAGATCGACGAGCTGATCGATCCAGCGTTGTGACGCACCCGGACAGCCATGGAGTGCTGGACACCTCGGCATTGATCGATCTTGCCTCGCTGGACCCGTCATCCCTGCCCTCGAGGCCTAGCATCACTGCGATCACCCTCGCCGAACTCTCGGTCGGCCCTCACGCGGCCCGGTCAGCCTCCGTGCGGGCGGCGCGGCAGGCACATCTGCAGCAGGCGGAAGCAGATTTCGAGCCGATCCCCTTCGACAGCTCTGCGGCACGCGCCTTCGGGCTGGTCGCCGCGGCGCTGCGCGCCTCAGGCCGCAAGCCTGCCGCCCGCGCCTACGACGCACTGATCGCCGCCGTCGCGATGTCCCGGGAACTGCCGGTCTACACGGCGAACCCGAAGGACTTCGAGGGGATCGACGGACTCACGGTGCATGAGGTGCGGCGCTCGGACGACGCGTGACCGCGCCGTACAGATCCACGGCGAGAGGATCGACGCCGGGACGGCGAACGTCATGTGGTCCGCGACGTCCGCATCGCCGTGTTCACCCCAGACCCTCATACTCCTCCTGCATCTCCAGTGCGCCGAAGGCCTCGACGATCACCTCGACGGTGCCGTGGAATCGGAGGTCGTTCCCGTCCGGGGAGGCCTCGCGCACCAGCAGTCCGTAGGTCGCGAGCGCTGCCAGGTCCCGTCCCGTCTGCCAGTACCGCTGGATCTCGTCCATGTCGGGGTCACCGCCGAGGTCCGCCGGGACCAGGTCACGGTCGAGCGCGACGCGGATCGTGGCCGGGAGTGCGAGTCCGCCGGGCGCGATGGTGTGCATCAGAGCCGCGAAGGTGTCGGGGCCGCCGAACAGGCCACCCCCCTCGGGCCCCTGCTGCAGGGTGTCGAGGATCAGCAGCATGAGCAGCGCCCGGGAGAAGCGGACGAAGGCCGCAGGGTCCTCCGTCTGCGGGACCGCGGGCGTCAGCCCCTGCCCCGGCGTGACCCGGGTGCTGCTCAGCTCCAGCCAGCCGCCGCTGACCAGGGCGTTCCAGGGGCCGACGATCGGGCCGACCTGCCACATCGTGGTGAGCTTCTGCTCGCCGAGGTCGAGCTGCCATGCCTCGACCAGGGCGCGGACGTCGGCCATGCGCAGCGCGCCGGTGGAGGTGATCCGGCGGCCCTCGCCCACGTGCTCGAGCAGGCGCACGGCGCCGCGCACCAGAGGGATCTCGGCGTAGACGGCCGCCGCTCCGACCGGGTCCTCGTCGACGTCGACGGAGCTCTCCAGGGCGCTGCGCGACAGCCCGTCCTGCGGGAGGAACCAGGGCCAGCCGAGCGCCTCCGCACCGGCGGAGGCCGCAGGGTCCGTGCTGACAGGTTCCGGTGCCGGGGCATGGGAGAAGAAGGCGGAGCCGCTGCCGGCTCCGAGCGCTGGGCTGCGAGCACCGGGGATGTAGGGACGGGAGGGGTTCCGCAGCTGCCCTGTGTCGCTGAGCTCATGGCGTTCTACCACGGTGAGCTCTGTGTTGTACCAGGTCATGAAGTCTTCCAGGGTCTCGGCGTCGTCGAGCTCGACGCCGAGGGTCTGGGCGTAGGTGAGGATGTTCCCGGAGAAGGTACGACGGGAGGGGTCGTCGGCCGCTTCGAGCGTCGTGAACTCCAGCTCCGCCAGGAGCTCCTGGGCGTCATCGGCCGTGAGCCCGTCGGGGTGTCGGCGGCCGGACTCCTGCAGGAAGCCGAGGAACTGCCCGAGCGCCGGGCCCTGCGCCATCACCATCTCCCGCGGCTGGACCACCTTCCGGGGCGCCACCTCGGTGAGCAGCACCTCGATGAGCTCCCCGGTCCAGTAGGTGGGGTCAGGGCTCTCCAGCTGCTCCGCCTTCAGTCGCAGCAGCTGCTCGACATGGGATGCCTCCGAGTCCGCCGTCGCCACGGAGACAGCGTCCCGGCGCGACAGCACGAACTGTGCGAGCAGCGCCTCGACATCCCGCTCCCAGCGGCGGGTACCGGTGCTGTGCCGGTCAGGGCCGGGACCTGTCTGTTCGCGGTGGTCGCGTCGTGTTCTGCGCTTCTTCGGCATGTCTCCCATGATGACGGCTGAAGGGATGCCGCGCGACATCCAGCTCACGACGCGCTCTCTCCGACGGCGCACTCCGTGCACGAATCAACTGACGACGAACCCGTCGCCGCTCTTCACGGGCTCCAGCACCCGGGCGAGGCGGGTGACCGCCTCGATGAGCAGCGGCTGCGGCATCGCGTAGATCAGCCGCACATGTCCGGCTCCGACGGCGCCGCAATCGGTGCCGTCGGTGCATTCGACGCGGGCGGTCTCGAGCAGGTGGTCGTGCAGGGAGCCGGTGATGCCGTAAGCGCGCAGGTCGAGCCAGGCGACATAGGTGCCCTCCATCGCGGTCAGCTGGGCCCTCGGCAGCAGGGTGCGGACCAGCTCGGTGAGGGTGTCGCGGTTGCGGCGCAGGTAGGTGACGACGTCCTCCAGCCACTCCCCTGCCTCGGTGTAGGCGGCCGAGGTGGCGGCGAGGCCCAGGTTCGCGGCGCCGTGGCGGGCGAAGTGGCCGACGGTCGCGAAATGGTCGCGGTCGGCGTCGTTGCTGGTGATCAGCTGTGCGCACTTCAGCCCGGGCAGGTTGAACGCCTTGGATGCCGAGATGGCGGTGATCGTGTGGCCTGCTGCGGTATCGCTGAGCGAGGCGTACGGAAGGTGCTGGCCCTCGAGCACCAGCGGCATCCAGATCTCGTCGGAGAACACGCGCCCGCCCTTGCGATCCACCAGGTCGATGAGCGGGTCCATCTCCTCGCCGGTGAAGACCCTGCCGGTGGGATTGTGGGGGTTGCACAGCACCAGCAGCTCACCGCCGGCGTCGAATGCGGCTTCGAGCGCGGCGAGGTCGTAGCGGTAGCAGCCGGAGTCGTCGCGGAGCATCTCGACCTCGATGACCTCACGCCCCATCAGCGGCGGCACCTCGAGGAACGGCATATAGGACGGGGTGGGCACGATGATCTTCGAGTCCGGGCGCAGGAAGTTCCCGATCACGGCCTGGAAGATCGAGATGACGTCCGGCATCTCGTGAATGTGCGCGGGATCCACGACCCAGCCGGTCTGCCGAGCGAGGAATCCGGCGGTGGCCTGCGGCAGCTCGGCGGCGAGCCGGGCGGGGAGGTAGCCGAACGCGC
This sequence comes from Brachybacterium sp. AOP24-D1-21, assembly GCF_052378665.1. Lineage (NCBI taxonomy): Bacteria > Bacillati > Actinomycetota > Actinomycetes > Micrococcales > Dermabacteraceae > Brachybacterium > Brachybacterium sp. AOP24-D1-21. The sequence goes on along the minus strand of NZ_JBQSXX010000001.1, from coordinate 2,384,753 downwards.
CCCGCTCCACCTCGGCGTACAGGCGCTCGGTGACCGCCGCGGGGACCCCGAAGTCCATCTCGGCGACGAACGCACCGATCACGTCCCCACCACGGGCCCAGCGAGTCGCGCCGGCGGCGATGAGGTCGTCCTGGGTGATGGCGTCGAGCTGCACGATGCTGGGCACGGATCCTCCTTCGATGCAGCGCGCGTGGGGGCGGCGCTGCGAGTACTGCTGAGCCTATCCAGCAGGCGTCAGGCGAGGGACAAGGAGCATCCGGCGATCGGTGGCCGCGTCCTGGGCCTGCCCGCCCGACCTGCCGGGCGGTTGGGCCATTGCTCCCCCGTACCCGCAGGGGTACCGTCGAGAGCAGGATTCACGCAGACCATGGCAGGTGCCGCACATGGTTCCGGTCCGGCTGATCGGATACGAGGACGAGGACGTCCGCGGTTCACCCGCCCAGATCGTGGGCGAGGCTCGCCCACCGGTGCAGGGAGCTCTGGCAGCGATGACGATCAACGGATACCCGGTTCCCGAGGCGAGGCCGGCGCTGCTGCGGCTGCGCGACCGCATCGACGGCACCTTCCTCGAACCGGGCGATGAGGGCTATGACGAGGCCCGCGCGGTGTGGAACGGGATGATCGACCGGTATCCGCTGGCGATCGTGCGCGTCGCTTCCGCGGCCGAGGTCATCCCCGTGCTGGAGACCGCCCGGGAGACCGGGCTGCCGCTCGCGGTGCGCGGCGGCGGGCACAGCATCGCGGGCCTCGGCACCATCGACGACGGGATCGTGCTGGACCTCAGCGGCCTGCGGGAGGTGACCGTGGATCCGGAGAGCCGCCTGGTGACGGCCGGGCCCGGCGCTCTCGCGGCCGACGTCGACGCCGCGACCTCCCCTCACCGCCTGGCCGTACCGCTGGGGACGGTGTCCACGCCCGGGATCGCCGGGATGACGCTCGGCGGCGGCGTGGGCTGGCTGGTGCGACGGGCAGGACTGGCGCTGGACCGGCTGGTGCGCGCCGAGGTGATCACCGCCGCCGGCACGCACCTGACCGCGAGCACGAGCGAGAACCCCGATCTGTTCTGGGGCCTGCGCGGCGGCGGCGGCAACTTCGGGGTGGTCACCTCCTTCACCTACCGTGCGGTGTCGCTGCCGGAGACGGTGCTCGGCGCGACCCTGTTCTACCAGCCCGCCCGCTGGCGCCGCGCACTCGCGGCCTTCGAGCGCTGGAGCCGCGACCTGCCCGATACGCTCACCACGATCCTCACGGTGATGGTCATGCCCGAGAACCTCGGGATGGGCGATGAGGCATGGCTGATCATCCGCTGCGCGTACGTGGGAGATGACGTGAGGGCGGGGAACCTGCTGCTGGACCGCCTGCGCCGGGCCGCTCCGCCGGATGACCAGACCTCGGGCCCGATCTCCTGGCCGCAGTGGCAGAGCGCCATGGACGAGCTGTTCCCGGACGGTGCCCGCGGGTTCTGGCGCAACGCGGCCTTCTCCCGGATGGACGAGGACGCGCTGGATGCGCTCACCGCGATCGCCTCGGCGATCCCCGGCAGGGGCACCGCCGTGGACATCCACCACCTCGGCGGAGCCTTCGCCCGCGTGCCCGAGGAGTCCACCGCCTTCCCCAATCGCAGCTCCCGCTTCTGGATGGCCATCTACGGGTTCTGGCAGGACGCGGAGGAGGATGCTCGCCTCACCGCCTTCGCCGAGCAGGCCCACGCGGTGATGGACCAGCTCAGCGAGCAGGGTGAGTACGTGAACTTCCGGGCCCGCGAGTTCGCCCATCCCCTGAACGACTACTCCCGTCGCATCTACGGCGAGGAGACCTATCGCCGGCTGCAGCGGGTCAAGCAGCGCTACGACCCCGGGAACCTGTTCCGCATCAATTACAACGTGGCGCCGGAGGGGTAGGGCGCGGCCTCAGCTCGTCTTCGGGGTGCGGGTCTCCGCGCTGAGGAACCAGGCCTGCTGCTCGAGCTGCTCGAGGATGCCGTGCAGGATGTCCGCCGAGGTGGGGTCGGCCTCGTCGACCTCGTCGTGGACGTCGCGCATGGTGCCGACCACACTCTCGATCGCTGTGACCATCAGGTCGATCGCATCGTGGGTGAGCACCTCGCCCTGGGGGAACTCGGGCAGGGAGGTCTGCTCGGGGACCACGGCCGGCCGGCCGTCGGGCGTGGCATGGAGGGCACGCATGCGCTCGGCGACCTGGTCGCCGCTGGCGCGGGCGATGTCGACGATCTCGTCGAGGTTCAGGTGCAGGTCCCGGAAGTTCGGGCCCACGATGTTCCAGTGGGCCTGCTTGCCCACCAGCTGCAGTGCGGTGAGGTCCACGAGCACGGCCTGGAGGTTCTTGGCGAGCGCGGCGGGAGCGAGGAAGCCGCTCTCAGCGTTCTCCTTCTTCGTACGCTTCGCGCCGGCGGGGGTGGGGACCTTGACGGTGTCGTTCATGGGAGCTCCTCCTGGTCGATCATGTCGATGAACTGCTCGGACTGCTCTCCACGCTATTCAGTGCGGGAGAGGGCGGCAACTCTCCGGGCCGAACGGTAGAACCGGGGCGGTAACGGGCGGGGCCCCGCACCCGGCCCGGCCCGGCGCTCAGGCGACGGGCACCCGATGCGCCTCGCGGAGCTCCCGCGCGGCAGCCGGACCGGTCGCGAAGCCGAGCTGCGGGGCGACCTCGGTGGCCAGCAGCTCGAGGCTGCGCAGGGTCAGCTCGTGCCCGGCGTCGATCGAGTGGACCTGGAAGGATACGTCGGTCACCTCGCGCAGCGAGGCGTCGGCCGCAAGCGACGCGGTGACCTCCTCGGCGGTGCCGACGTGGGTGTCGGTCACGGCGATCAGCTCCGTGAGGCTCGCCCCGGAGGCGTCGAAGCCGGGCTGGGTCGCGGCGAGCTTCCGCAGCCCGGGCTCGGCGAGCTGCAGGGCGCGGGCACGCTGCGCAGGGTCGACCACCAGTGCGGTGCGGGAGGCGAGGATCCGCGGCGCAGCACCGTCGGGCAGCGCGCTGCGATAGGCCTCGATGATCGGCAGCTGCAGGGCGTGCAGCGGCAGGTCGTGCTTCCCGTCGGGGCGCGGCTGGGTGCGCGAGAGCAACAGCCCGTCCCCCGCCTGCCCGGCGCGGCGGCCGCCGTCGGCGGAGAACGTCGCCTGCCAGATCCGCTCGTCGAGGTCGCCGGCGGGCGGGTAGATCTGCGAGTCCGTACCGCGGATCCCGCGCCCGGCGAGCGTGTTCCGCAGCACCTCGAGGTGCTCGGCGTACAGCTCCCGGCGCGCGGCGGGGTCGCGGCCGAAGGCCGGGAAGGAGCTGGGGGTGCCGCCGGCGGCGATGCCCAGCTGCACCCGGCGGCCTGAGAGGGCGTCGAGCACGGCGGCGTCCTCCGCGGCGCGCAGCGGGTCATCGATCGGCAGGGTGAGCACGGCGGTGCCGAGCGCGATGTCGGTGGTGTGCTGCGCCGCGGCGGCGAGCAGCACGAAGGGTGAGGGCAGCCCGCCCTCGTGCTCGCCGAAGTGGTGCTGGGCCACCCAGGCGGAGGCGAAGCCGAGCTGATCGGCATGGCGGATCTGTTCGAGGGCGAAGCGGTAGCGATCGGCAGCGGGGGCGTTCTCGAGCAGGCGGGTGAACAGGCCCAATCGGGGTCCGGTCATGGGGCGGAAACCTCTTCGGGGAGAGAGCTGCGGGCGGGTGCAGTGGCGGGTGCGGAGCTGGAGGCGGATGAAGGGCCGGGTGCCGCCGCGGGACGGCCCGCGCCGGGGATCGCGGCGAGCAGCGCCCGGGTGTACTCGTGCTGGGGGTTCTCCAGAACCCGGCCCACGGGGCCCGCCTCGACCTGCTGGCCGCGGCGCAGCACCGAGACGGTGTCCGCGACCTGGCGCACCACGGCGAGGTCGTGCGAGATCAGCAGGTAGGTGAGGCCGAGCTCCTCCTGCAGGCGGGCCAGCAGGCGCAGGATCTGCGCCTGCACGGTGACGTCCAGAGCGGAGACCGCCTCGTCGAGCACCACCAGCTCGGGCTGCAGGATCAGGGCACGCGCGATCGCGACCCGTTGGCGCTGCCCGCCGGAGAGCTCGCGCGGCCGACGGTCGGCGACCTCCGGCGGCAGGGAGACCAGCTCGAGGTGGTGCAGGGCGGCGGTGCGGCGCTCGGCCCGGGTGCCGCGGCGGGTGTTGCGCAGCGGCTCCTCGAGGATCGCGGCGATGGACTGCCTCGGGTCCAGGGAGCCGAAGGGGTTCTGGTGGACCAGCTGCACGGTGGCGCGGAACTCCCGCAGCGCCCTGCCTTTCCCGATCGCGGTCACCTCGGTGCCGGCCACCTCGATGCTGCCCGCGGTGGGACGGCGGAAGCCGGCGATCGCCCGCCCGGTGGTGGTCTTGCCGGAGCCGGACTCCCCCACCAGGGCGTGGGTGGTGCCGGGGGCGATGTCGAAGGAGATCCCGTCGACCGCGACGAACGGCTCCCCGCCGGGGCGGGTGAACTCCTGGCGCAGCTCCCGCACCCGCACCAGCGGGGTGGTCCCGGGGTCGGGTCGGTGAGGGCTGCGCTCGACGACCTGCCGCAGGGAGGGGGCGTCGGCCAGCAGGGTGCGGGTGTACGCGGCCGACGGGGCGGCGAGCACCTCCGCGGAGCGGCCGGACTCCTCGATGCGGCCGCTGCGCATCACCACCAGCTCATCGGCGCGGTCAGCGGCGACGGCGAGGTCGTGCGTGATCAGCAGGACTCCCGCGCCGGTCGCCTCGCGCAGCTCGTCGATCAGATCCAGCACCGTGGCCTGGACGGTGACATCCAGCGCGCTGGTGGGTTCGTCGGCGATCAGCAGATCCGGGTCCAGGGCGAGGGCGGCAGCGATCAGCACCCGCTGGCGCATCCCGCCGGAGAGCTCGTGGGGGTACTGGCGGGCGCGGGTCTCGGGGTCGTCCAGGCCCACCCGCTCCAGCAGCTCGTGCACGCGGACGGTGATCTGGTCGCGGTCGCGCCAGCCGTGGATCCGCAACGGCTCGGCGACGCTCGCGCCGATGGTGCGCACGGGGTCCAGCGAGCTGGTGGGGTCCTGCGGGATCAGGCCGATGCGGGTGCCGCGCAGCTCGCGCCAGGCATGCTCGGGCAGGCCCACCAGCTGCTCGCGCGCGCCGTGCTGGCCGCCGAGCGTGATCGATCCGCCGATGACCTGGCCGTTACCGGGCAGCAGCCCGATCGCGGCGTGGGCGGCGGAGGACTTGCCGGACCCGGATTCGCCGACCAGCGCGGTGACCTGGCCGCGGGCGACGGACAGGTCGATCCCTCGCACCGCGTCGACGGCGCCGCGGCGGCTGCGGTAGCTGATGGACAGGTCGGTGATCTCGAGCAGGGGCGGGTTGCTCATGACTGCTCCCCCTGTCCCAGGGCTGCGCTGAGGCGGTTGGTGGACAGGACCACGGCGGCCACGGCCAGGCCGGGCAGGAGGGTCAACCACCAGGCGGTGGCGACGTAGTCGCGGCCCTCGGCGATCAGCAGCCCCCATTCGGGGGTGGGCGGCGGGGCACCGTAGCCGAGGAATCCGAGGGTGGAGATCTGCAGGATCGCGGAGCCCAGCTGCAGCGCGGCGAGCGCCAGGACGGGGGCTGCGGAGTTGGGCAGGATGTGGCGCCAGAGGATGGCGGGCAGGGTGCCGCCGGAGCCGTAGGCGGCTTCGACGTACTCGCTGCGCCGCACCTCGAGCACCCGGGAGCGGGAGAGCCGGGCGAAGGTCGCGATGGAGGTGATCCCCACGGCGATCGCGGCGTTCGTGGTGCCGAAGCCGAGCAGGATCACCACCGACAGCGACAGCAGCAGGCCCGGGATGGCCAGCAGCACGTCGACCAGGCGCATCAGCGCCTCCTCGACGAGTCCGCCGACGGTCCCGGCGAGCACCCCGATCGTGGTGCCGGCGACGAGTCCCACGGCGACCGCGATCAGCGCGGCGGTGATCGAGTGGGAGGCGCCGTGGACCACGCGGGAGTAGAGGTCCCGTCCGGTGGAGTCGGTGCCGAACCAGTGTGCGGCGCTCGGGGCCTGGAGCGCCTCGGTGGTCGAGGCGGTGGGGCTGAAGCCGGTGAACAGGCCCGGGGCCAGGGCCCAGGCGAGCGCGAGCAGCAGCACCAGCGCGGAGAGCGCCACGGTGGGGCGCAGGCTGGTGAGGCGCCGGGCGAGGCGCCGGGCAGTCAGTCGCTGGGTGCCATTTCGCTGCAGCGGTGAACGGTCGCCCCCGACGGCCCCCGGGGCGGCCCCGGGGGAGGCCCCGGTGTCGGCCCCGGGGGCGGGCTCGTCGGCCCCGAGGGGGGTGCGGGGGCGCGGGGCGGTGGTGCGGGTCAGGATGCTCATCAGGCCGGCACCATCGCTCTCTTGGCGGGAACAGGAGCAGCAGGCGCGGAGGCGGAGCTGCGCAGTCGGGCATCGAGCACCGGGTAGAGCAGGTCCACCACCAGGTTGATCAGCACGAACACCACCGCGGAGAGCACCACCACCGCCATCAGCACGGGGGTGTCGCGGGCGGCGACCGCCTGCGCGGTCAGCTGCCCCACCCCCATCCGGCCGAACACGGTCTCGGTGACCACCGCACCGCCCACCAGCTCTCCGAACAGCAGTCCGGCCATGGTCAGGCTGGGCAGCAGGGCGTTGCGGGCGATGCTGCGGGTGAGCACCCACCAAGTGGAGGCGCCGCGGGCGCGGGTGACGGCGACGAAGGGCTGGGAGGAGACCTCGTCGATCGAGCGGATCAGCACCTGGGCCAGCGGCGCCGCGATCGGGATCGCGAGGGTGATCACCGGCAGGATCAGCGCCTGGAGCGGACTCGCGCTGAGCACCGGGACCAGTCCCAGCTGGAAGGAGAACACCTGCAGCAGCATGATCCCGATCCAGAACACCGGCAGCGAGACCATCAGCGGGGGCAGGCCCCGCAGAGCGCCGCGCAGGGCCCGGGTGGCGCCGAGGTGGCGGAGGCTCCCGTGGGTGGCGATGAAGGCGATGACCACGGCGAGGGTCACCGCGACGACCAGGCCCAGCGCCGCGAGGGTCAGCGTGGCAGGCAGCGCCTCGGTGAGCAGAGCGGAGACGGAGGCACCGGTCTGCACGGAGTAGCCCAGGTCGCCGCGCAGGAACGAGGTGACCGAGTCGAAGTACTGCACCAGGGCAGGCTGGTCGGCCCCGTAGGCGGCACGGATCTCGGCGAGCTCTGCGGCGGAGAGCCCCAGGTCAGGGCTGCCGTAGCGGGCCATCACCGCATCCCCGGGCAGGGCGGTGAGCATCACGTAGGCGGCGGTGAACGCGAGGACCAGGACCAGCACGGCGCCGCCCGTGCGGCGCAGGACGTAGTGCACCGGGGCCCTCAGCCGGCGAGCCAGGTGCCGAGGAAGCTCGGCCGGCCCACGGACTCGGTGGCGAAGCCCTGCACGGCGTCGGCGAGGCCGAAGACCTGCGGCTCCTCGAACAGCGGCAGGATATAGGCCTGCTCGGCCAGGTGCGTCTGGGCGGCGGCCGACGCCTCGGTGCGACCCTCCGCGCCCGGGGTGGAGGCGACCGCGGCCAGCAGCTCGTCCAGCTCCGGGTCGCCGATGCTGCCGTCGGGCTCGAGGTTCAGCAGGACGTTGCGGTTGTCGGAGGCGTACTGGGACTTCAGCACATCGAAGTCCGCGCGGCCCACCATCGAGTGGTACACCTGCACGGTGCCGGGCTCGGCGCGGGCGGCGTCCTGCGCGGCCTGGTCCCCGGACAGCAGGGTCACGGTGATCCCGAACTCGGCCAGCTGCTCCTGGATCAGGGTGATCACCTCGCGCGAGCGCGGCTGCGGGAGGGCCTCGTTGGCGGTGAGGGTGAGCGGGACGCCGTCCTTGGCCCGGGTGCCGTCGGGCCCGGCGACCCAGCCGGCCTCCTCGAGCAGCGAGATCGCGATCTCGGGGTCGTGGGCGTAGTGCTCGGAGGTGTCGAGGTGGCCCAGAGCCGTGGTGGCCAGCGCCCCGGTGGCCAGCGGATAGTTCGCGGTGAACAGGGTGTCCACGATCGCCTGCCGGTCGATCGCGGCGATCAGTGCCTGCCGGGTGCGGATGTCCTCGAAGAGCGGGTCGCGGAAGCGGAAGTTCAGGCCGTTGTTCACGCCGTTGGTCGCCGCGGCGTGCAGGGACAGCCCTTCGGCGGCGAACTGGGGCTCGTCCGGTGCTTCGATCTGACGGGCGAGATGGGCCTGGCCGGAGGTCACGGTGCCCACGCGCACGCTGTCCTCGGCGGCGACGATGATGTCGATCCCGTCCAGGCGCGCGCGGCCGGTGTGCTGCAGGGAGGCGGGCGCCCAGTCGTAGTCCTCACGGACGGCGAGGTTGACCTGGGTGCCGAGCTTCTCCTCGGCGATCACGAAGGGTCCCGAGCCGATGATCTCCGTCGCGTTGCCGGGGCCGAACTGCTGCCCGTCACGGTCCAGCGTGGCCGAGGAGAGCAGGCCGGAGTTGATGGTCGAGACGGCCTGGGCGAAGCCCGGCGCCGGGGCGGTGAAGTGGAAGCGCACGGTGACGGGGTCGATGACCTCGCCGCGGTCGTAGTTGTTGATCGCCTCGGAGACGGTCAGGGCGCGGGCGGCGTCACCGAGGCCGAAGAGGTCGAGGTTCTTCACCACGTTCTCGGCATCCAGCGGGCTGCCGTCGGAGTAGGTGACGCCCTCACGCAGGGTGAAGGTGTACTCGGTGGCGTCCTCGTTGACCTCGGGCAGGGCGGTGGCGATCCACGGCTCCAGCTCGAGGGTCTCCGGGTTCTGGTGCAGCAGGCGGTCGGTGACGTTGTTGACTATCCCACCGTTGGGATAGAAGCCGGCCGACGGCGGGTACAGCGTGGTCCAGGTCTGCGGCTCGAGGTAGACGAGTGTGCCGCCGCTGGCCGGTTCCCCGCCGGCCGCCGCCCCACCGCTGCTCGCACCGCACGCCGCGAGGGTGGCCAGAGCGGGCACCGAGATGCTGAGCGCGAGTACGGACCGACGGGTGAAGGACGCCATGGAGGGTCTCCTGAGGAGTGGAGCGAACACGGGGCGCGGCGGGCTGCCGCTGCCGCCAGTAGACCACGAGTCCCTAAGTTGCACTATGGGACGTTCATAGCGTGACATATGGATTACGGTCACCATCGCTCGCCCGCCGACCGAACTCGCAGGTCCCTGCGCGTACCCTGCCAGTGATCAGCACCCACCCCACCGAGGAGATCTCACCCCCCATGACCAGCATCGATCGCGCGTTCATCGATTCCCTGCCGAAGGCCGAGCTGCACCTGCACATCGAGGGGACGCTCGAGCCGGAGCTGAAGCTCGAGCTGGCTCAGCGCAACGGCGTGGATATCGGTCAGAGCACGGTCGAGCAGGTGCGGGACACCTACTCCTTCACCGATCTCACGAGCTTCCTGGCCGTCTACTATCCGGCGATGGAGGTGCTGGTCACCGAGCAGGACTTCCGCGACCTGGCCCTCGCCTACCTGCGCCGCGCGGCGGCCGACGGGGTGGTGCGTGCGGAGATCTTCTTCGATCCCCAGGCGCACACCAGCCGCGGCATCTCCTTCGCGACCGTGATCGACGGGCTGTGGTCCGCGGTGCAGGAGGCTCCGTCGCTCGGCATCGATGCCGCGCTGATCATGTGCTTCCTGCGGGATCACAGCGCCGACTCCGCCGAGGAGACCCTCGCCGCGTCGCTCCCCTACCGCGACCGGATCGTGGGCGTGGGCCTGGACTCCGATGAGCGCGGCAACCCGCCGGAGAAGTTCGCGGCGGTGTTCGCCGCCGCGAAGGACGCCGGCTACCGGCTGACGATGCACTGCGACATCGACCAGGAGCAGTCGATCCAGAACATCGCGACCGTGCTGCACACGATCGGGGTGGAGCGCATCGACCATGGCACCAACATCCTCGAGGACCCGGCGCTGGTCGCCGAGGCGAAGCAGCGCGGCATCGGTTTCACCTGCTGCCCCGTCTCGAACTCCTTCGTGACCGACCAGATGAAGGGTGCGGAGATCGCGGCCCTGCTGCGTGAGGGGCTGAAGGTCTCGATCGCTTCCGACGATCCCGCGTACTTCGGTGGCTACGTGAGCGAGAACATCGCGGTGCTCGCCGAGGCGCAGCAGCTCACCCGCGCCGAGGTGGTGCTGCTGGCACGCAACTCGCTCGAGATCAGCTGGGCGAGCGCCGAGAAGAAGGCGCAGTGGCTGCGCCAGCTCGAGGAGATCGCCGGCTGAGGACGCGCTGGGCTGAGCGGGGATGCTCTACCCCGTGGAAAGACGCTCCGCGCGGAGGTCAGGCGTGGTGCTCGTGGCCCTTGAGGACGTCGAGCGCGAGGGTGGAGTGGGCGTAGGCGCCACCGGCCCGCATCTCTGCGGCCACCCAGATCGACTCCATGATCTCCTCGTCCGTGGCACCTGCCCGGGAGGCGAGCTTGGTGTGCCCCTTGATGCAGTACGGGCACTGGGTCACGTGGGCGACGGCCACGGCGATCAGCTGCTTGGTCTTTCCGGGCAGGGCGCCGTCCTCGAAGACGGCCTTGCTGAACTCCGCGAAGGCGCTGTCGATCTTCGGGGCCAGCTCCTTGCGGCGCGCGCTGACGGCAGGGGTGGCCTGGGGATAGAGCGGATCGGTCATGTCGACTCTCCTTCGCAGGGTGCATCTTCGCGGGGCACATCGGGTCCTTCCCTGCTCACGATAGACCTGCTTCCAGGCGGTGGCGCTGGCTCGGAGATCACAGCGATGACGGGGGCCTGAGCGCATACAGTGCGGTCAGGAGCCTGCGTCGGTCAGGAGCCTGCGTCGGTCACGACCGGGCTGGCGCGCTCCGCAGGTTCGGAGAAGGTCGAGGAAGGGACGGTGCCGTGGAGGATCCCGCCGCTGCCGTCCGCGCGGTCGCCCTCACGATCCCGTCGGGCAGCGTGATGACCTACGGGGAGATCGCCTTCGCGACCGGCCTGCACCCGCGCCAGGTGGGCCGGATCGTCGGCCTCATCTCCGAGTCCATCCCCTGGTGGCGGATCCTCCGCGCTGACGGGACTCCCGCGACCTGCCACGGCGGGACCGCCCCGGCCCTGCTCGCGAAGGAGCATGTTCCCTTCCGCGGGAACCGGGTGGATCTGCGCGCGCTGCGCCAGCACCACGCCGCTCCCCCGCAGCCCCCGCAGCCCCCGCAGCACCCATCCTGAGCTTCGCCCGCCCTACAGGAGTCGCCCATGACCTCGATCCAGTCGCTCTGGCCCACCCCCGGCGCGGACCTGACCGACGAGCAGCTGCTCGAGCTCTACGCGCCGCCCGCCGGCCCCTGGCTGCGGATGAACTTCATCTCCAGCCTCGACGGGGCGGTCACCCGCGACGGGCTCTCCGGCGGGCTCGGCGACGAGGCCGATCATCGCGTCTTCGAGCTGCTGCGCCGGTGGGCGGATGTGGTCCTGCTCGGGGCCGGCACGGCGCGCGCGGAGGGCTACGGCGGGATGCGGCTGCCCGAGGAGGCGGAGCGCTGGCGGGTGGAGCAGGGCCTCGCGCCACAGCCCGTCTTCGCGCTGGTGACCCGGCGTCTGGATCTCGATTCGGCCTCACCGATCTTCACCGACGCCCCGGTCACGCCATTGATCTTCACCGTCTCCGAGGCGCCGGCGGAACGGCGGGCGGCCCTGTCCGAGGTGGCGGAGATCGTCGATGTGGGCGAGACGGTGGTGGATCCGGCCGTGGTCCGCGCGCAGCTCGAGGCGCGGGGCCACCGGCGGATCCATTCCGAGGGCGGGCCCACCCTGTTCGGGGCATTCCTCGAGGCAGGCGTCGTGGACGAGCTCTGCCTCACCCTCGCCCCGACCCTCGAGGCGGGCTCTGCCATGCGCATCACGCAGGCGCCGCAGTCGGCGCCCACGGCGATGGAACTGGCCGGCGTGCTGCGCGGCGGCGACGAGCTGCTGCTGCGATACACGAAGAGCGGCGGCGGAGATCCCGGCGCGGGTGGCGTGACGGGCTGACGTTCCTACTCGGGCAGCGGGATCTCGGGCAGGATCTGCTCGGGCTCGGGCAGCTCGAGGCTGACATCGACCGTCCAGCGTTCCTGGCGCCGGTCGTAGCGGCCGGCGATCGTGGCGTGGAGGGTCAGGTGGTGGCCGCGCTCGGCCATGCCGGCCAGCAGCGGCGCGTAACGGCTCGCGTTCTGGCGGGCGAGGAAGCCGACGTGCCGCCCCTCGATCCACACCGAGACCGCGAGGCCCGGATCGTGGGGATCGTGCGGCTCGAGGCTGAGCGCGGCGATGCGCTCGACCTTGGAGTAGGAGCCGTTCTGCGGCACGCCGTCCAGCAGGTGCGCAAAGGCGCCGGACCGAAGATGCTCACCGACCACCTCCGTCATCATCGAAGTGCGGGCCGGCGGCTCGACGCCCGTCCCGGCAGGCGCCAGCGGCACCCGCTCCCCCTCTGCCGTGCCGGCGCTCGGCACGGAGGCCGGTTGCGCGGGTGCGGTCCGGGCTGCGCGGCCGGCGCGTCGCACGTCGACTGCACGCAGCACGATGTCCACCAGCCACCAGATCCCCAGCCCGCCGAGCGTGAGGAGCTTCAGCAGGCCGCGGATCGGGTGCCCGATGTAGAACCGGTCGATGCCGAGAAAGCCGAGCAGGAGGGAGAGCACCAGCGCGGAGGTCGGGTCGTACGGCTCCGGGCGGGGCATCGGGCTCCTGAGTGCGTGGGATCGGCGGCCGACGGGGCGCCGCTGCGCGGGCGCAGCGGGAGGTCGGACAGTACCGAGCTTCCCACAGCGGCGTGGACGGGTGGAGCGCTCGACCTTGCCTCAGATCGTGATGTCGCGGCCGTCCTCGGTGCGCAGCTGGAGCACGAACCGGGAGCCCTGCGCCTCACGGATCTCGGCGACACCGTCGCCGAGGCCGAGGGCGTCGGTGGACTTCTGCTGCGGGCCGGGGTTGACCTCGATGCGCTCGAAGGAGACCAGCTCGATCGAGGGAAGGCCGCTGAGGCCCGGGTGGTCGGTGGTGCCCCAGTCGATCAGGAACGGCACACCGTAGTTGCGCGGGGCTGCGGCCTGGGTGAGCCGCCACTGGAGCTCGGTGCCGTCGGCGGTGGTGCGGGAGAGCTCCTCCACGTCGCCGGGGTCGAAGCCCGCGGCGCGGGCGCGCTCGACGACCTGGTCGATGCCCTCGGGGTGCACGGCGTAGGTGATCAGGGTGGGCTTCTTCAGCCGGTTGATGCTGAAGGTCTTCGGCAGCTCCTCGCCCTCCCGCTCGGGATCGGGGCCGATCAGCTCGATGTAGTGCGGGCGCGGCTCGCCGTTGACGGTGAGGGCCACGAGCGCGTTGGCGGTGCCGGTGGGGTGGGTGCCGCCGGGGGCGGCGGTGATGCCGGTGAGTTCGTGGAACCAGTTCACGATCTCGGCCAGGTCGGGGCCGGCGATGACGATGTGGTCGAGCAGGCGGGGAACGCTCATGAGCTCTCCTTGGGGAGGGTCGGTAGGAAGGGCCAGGATCTCGGGGTCGCCGAGGAGTGCAGGAGGCGGCGGGCTCCGCAGGAGAGGGCGCCACCATTGTTGGTACCGACGTTACCTGTTCCGTACTGCCGATCGCTCTCGCTCAGCACCCTCAAGCCCAGTGGTTGGATCGATCTCATGGTTTCTGGTGCTCGCGGCCTCCCTGCACAGTCCTTCGCAGGCTGACGAGCACTGAGATGCTCGTGCGGCCGCCGGCCGACGTGCGCGCTCACTCGCCGGAGCCGGCGCCTCCGCTCCCACTGTCCCCACCGCTCGAGCCCGCACCGTCGCCCTGCCCCGAGGGTGAGGTCGGCGGGTCGATCGGAGCCTCGTCCAGGCCGCCCGAGGTGCCGCCCTGGTCCGTCGTGGTCCCGTCGTCCTGCTCCCCGCCGGGGCCTTGGCCGGAGTCCTCCGGCACCTCGGTGGCCGGGGCCTGATCGTCGCCCTGCTCGGAGATGTCCTGTTCAGAGTCGTCCTGCTGTTCATGACCGTCGTCCGTCGAGGAGGAGTCCCCTCGCGGTGAGACCGCGTCGGAACCGGTGACCGACCGCTGGATCTGTCCCGTGCCCGGGGACAGCTCGGTGCCGGTGATCCTCTGGATGCCGAAGATCGCGCCGATGCCGATCAGTGCGATCACGGCGGCCAGCAGGGCGATCTTCACGATCCGGCGCCTGGTGGTGGAGGCATCGGAGGGTGCCTCGTCCATGCCGGCGAGCGCGCCGGGAGCGCTCTCCGCATCGTCGGGGCGGTCGCGTCGAGCGCCCGTGCGGGAGGAGTGAACACCGTTCTTCGGCGCGGAATGGGGGCGCTCGCGACCCCGGGCGGCGACTTCCTTGAGCTTTCGCGTGCTCCTGGTGACCGAGTCGGTGTAGAAGGCGAGTGCCGTGGCGGAGACCACCGAGGTGAGCGCGGCGCCGATGACGGTGCCCGCGATGCCCAGCTGGCCGCCGACGACCGTCGCGGTGGCCGCGGCCGCTCCACTGGCGATCAGACCTATCGGGGAGAGCTTCTTGATCTGCAGATCCGGTTCACCGCCCGGGCTCTGCGAGGGAGGATCCTGCGCGTCGGGCCCAGCAGCGGAAGAACGAGCGGAGTGACGCACGGGGGAAGCCATGGGTCTCATCCTGCTCGGCAGTGTCAACGTTCGCCACGGCGGTCCTCACAGTTGCCTGGGAGCAGCACAGATCCGGCCGTGGCCTGCAACGATGCCGCTGATGAAGAGCATCACAGTCGCGATGACGTCACACCTGGCCAGGGTGCGGTCCTGAGACACAATGAGCCGATGACCCACTTCTATCGGCCCTCCGAGGGGCACCGCCTGCCCCACGACCCGTTCAATGCGATCGTCGGGCCGCGTCCGATCGGCTGGATCGGCACGCTGGACGCCGAGGGTCGCCGCAATCTCGCGCCGTATTCGTTCTTCAATGCGCTGAACTACCTCCCGCCGCTCGTCGGGTTCTCCAGCAACGCCTGGAAGGACACGGTCGCCAACTGCCAGGCCACCGGCGAGTTCACCTGGAACCTGGTCACGCGCACCCTGGCCGAGCAGATGAACGCCTCCGCGACGACCGCCGGGATCGACGAGTTCGACGCCGCGGGGCTGGAGGCCGCCGCATCGAGCGAGATCGCCGCGCCACGGGTGGCGGCGTCTCCGGTGAACTTCGAATGCCGCGTCACCCAGATCATCGACCTCCAGACAGCCTCCGGGGAAGCCTCCGGCTCCTGGTTCGTGGTCGGCGAGGTTGTGGGCGTCCATCTCGAGGAGTCGCTGCTGGTCGAGGGCATCTATGACACCGCCGCGGCGCAGCCGGTGCTGCGCGCCGGCGGGCCCAGCGCGTACTTCGGGATCGACGTGGCCCAGAAGTTCGACATGCACCGGCCGGACTGAGGCTTCTTGTCAGCAGGCCTGCTCCGCGATGTTCGACCACCTCGCGCGGCAGCTGACCCTGCGAAATGTCCAGCTCTGTGGCGGAGCTGGCACCGCTCAGAATCCGCGGGCGTTCACCGGCTCGATCTTCGGAGGCGACCGGTCCGTCGGCACCATTCCAGGTAGTGCTCGAGGAGCGGCACAGCGTCCGGATGCGGGAGCCACCTGCCCACGTGATCCTGCCTCGGGGAGAGGGAGAGCCGCGCGATCTGCACCTGCCTGCGGTTCCGGAGGAGCACGAAGAACGCCGAGGACCGTCCGGGGCGCTTGGGCGGCTGCAGCGCCGCCGCCTCCTCCCACGGGATCACCTCCAGGTCGCCGGAGGCGCGATGCGCCACGATCCCCTCCTCGTGGATCACCAGCTCGGACTGCAGCATCGTGACGATCTCGTGCCTCCGCACGGCGAGAGCCATGCCGCCGCACCCCATGCCTGCGGTGCCGAGGAGCGGGAAATACACGCTGTCGATCTGGGAGCCCAGGTACACCGCCAGCACGATCAGGACGGGGGTGCATCGTGACCGCGAAGACGGCATCGGGTCCCTTCAGGGCGGCACCTGCACTCCTGCTCACTGGCGGAGCGGGGACACGGCCACCGGGTCACCGCGCTCACGGCAGCAGCGGTCGCAGGGCCTCCACGAGCGGGCCGACGCCCTGCGCGACGTGCTCCTCGAGAGGGACCGTGGGCCGTTCCTGACTCGCCCACTCCCGGAGGCAGCGCGAGGCAGCGGCGGACAAGGCGGCGCTGACCAGTCCGATCATGGCCGGATCAGCCTCGGGCACCCGCCGGATCACCCCCCGGAGGACGCGCTCGGAGGTGTCCTGGGCGATCAAGGTGGCGTAGGCGCGCAGCTCGTCCTCCCGCTCGGTCAGCCGCATCCGGGCGGCGAGCGCCGCATGCTCCTCGACCCCGTAGTGCGCGTTGACCAGCAGGCCGCGCTGGATCAGTTCCACCACCGGATGGGTGGGCCCGGAGTCCAGGGCGTGGTCGATGTCCGCCGCGCGCAGGTCGTGGTCCGCCCAGATGATGTCGCGCTTGGTGCGGAAGTAGGCGAACAGGGTGGTGCGGCTGACCCCGGCCTCGCGCGCGATGCTCACCAGCGATGTCGCCGCGTAGCCCTGCTCGAGGAAGAGCTCGAGTGCGATGTCGCGGATCTCGGCATGGCTGGTCCCGCGCGGCCGCCCCGGCCCTCGTCCGTTCATGGGGCCATTATCCGTCATCGCAGATCCGTGAACACATTTCCGAACACTGTTAGACTATTCGTGCACGGCGAGGATGCCGTCACGCTCCCGACCTCTCACCGCCGGGACCCACCATCGAAGGGAACGCCATGAAGGCTTGGCAGTACATGGGCGACCGCGCCCCCATCCAGCTCAACGAGGTGCCGGAGCCGACCCCGGGGCCCACGCAGGTGATCATCGACGTGCGCGCGGCCGGGCTGTGCCACTCGGACATCATGTACATGGAGGTGGGCGACGGCGTGATGCCCTTCCTGCCGATGACGCAGGGTCACGAGAACGCGGGCGTGATCACCGCGCTCGGTGCGGAGGTCACTGACTTCGCCGTGGGCGACGTGGTGGGCGTGTGCAGCTCCGGCGTCCAGCTGCCGACGGGCATGTTCACCCCTGGCGGCTTCGCCGATCAGCTCGCCGCCGACCACCGGGATCTGGCGCGGGTCCCGGAGGGCCTGGACCTCTCCCTCGCCGCTCTCGGCACCGACGCGGGGATGACCAGCTATCACGCCATGATCAAGGTGGGCCGGGCAAGCGCCGGCATGAAGGTCGGCGTGATCGGGTACGGGGGTCTGGGCCAGATCGGTGCCCGCGCTGCCGTGCTGGCGGGCGCCGAGGTCCACGTCGCCGAGACGAAGGAGGAGGTCTGGCCGCTCGCTCTCGAGGCCGGTGTCACCGCCTGCGTCGCGGACGCGCAGGAGTGGGTGCCCACCGGCCAGGCGATGGCGGCGGGCGACTTCGACCTGATCGTCGACTACGCCGGTTTCGAGACCACGCAGACGGCGCTGAACGCGGTCAGGCGCGGCGGAAAGGTGGTGCAGGTGGGCCTCGGCAGGCCGACCTTCACGATTGCCACCAACTCCATCCTGGGCAAGACCCTCGAGGGCTCCCTCGGCGGCACGGTCGAGGACATCGAGGAGGTCTATGACCTGATGGTCCGCGGCGAGATCACCCCGCGCTTCGAGGAGATCCCCTTCTCGGGCATCGGCGAGGGCCTCGAGAGGCTGAGGAACAACCAGGTCACCGGACGACTGGTGGCGCGCTTCGGGGACTGAGCACTCCCGCTCCGGCGTCGGCGCGGCACCACCGCGTCGGCCGCCGGAGCGTGAGCGAGGGGGCCCGCAGCCCCTGCCCCGCAGGACTGGGGTCAGGACTGGGGAAGAGTGATCCTGCCGCTGCGCACCCCGGCCACCACGCCGCCGTCGACCAGCAGATCGGTGCCGGTGACGAAGGTGGAGTCCGGGCCCAGCAGGAAGGCGGCCGCGGCGGCGATGTCGGCGGGGGTGCCCACGCGCCCGCTGCCGGAGCCGGCGATCATGGCGCGCATGCCCTCGCCGCTCTCCCCCGCCAGCTCCTCCTGGCCCATCGGAGTGGAGATCACGCCGGGGCTGATGGTGTTCACCCGCGCTCCGCGCTCACCCCAGGTGGTCGCGGCCGCATGCACCCGCAGCTGGTTCGCGCGCTTGGAGATGCTGTAGGCGACGCCGGGGTTCGCCACGGCCCCCTCCTGCAGGAACGGCAGGGACAGCAGCTCCTCCGTAGGGGTGCCCAGCAGGGCCTGCTCCATCTCCGCGGGGAAGCGGCCCACAGTGAAGGTGCCGGCCATCGAGGCGATGACGATCCCGGACCCGCCGGGGGCGACCACCTTCGCGAACTCCTCCAGGCTGACGGCCACGCCGTACAGATCCACCCGCAGGATCGCGGCGGTCGGCGCCTGCATCGGGGAGAGCCCGGCGGTGTGCACCACGCCGGTGACCGGGCCGAGCTCGGCAGCCGCGGCGGCGAGCGCGGCGACCGACTCGCGGGAGGTGACGTCGACCTTCCGGGTGGTCACTGCGAAGCCCTCGCCGCGGAGGGTCTCGGCCACGCGCTCCAGGGTGGTCTCGTCGAAGTCCGCAAGCAGCAGCTGCCTGCCCGTTCCGGACCGCCGGGCGATCGCCTCGCCCATTCCGCCGACACCTATCACTGCCAGGACATCACTCATGATCCAGCTCCTTCGCCGAGTCCGCCACCGGGCGGGAGCCACGGTGCTGGTGCATTATTGAACACTGTTCGGTCGGGAGGATGCTGGGAGGGGGTGTGGGCCTCGGGATCAAGGCGCCGGGGGCGCGCACCCGCACCGCCCGGTCGGGCGCGATGAGGAGTCTCCACACCCAGGACCGTGGCGCTCGCGGGGACATTCCGGCAGCTGTCACGACCGCGGTCGGCCCGGGGTCAGCGATGGATCGCGAGGCCGTGGCGCTGCGCCGCGAGGGCGAGCTCGCGGTCGTAGGTGGCGATCGCGGAGACGTCCGTCCCGTACAGCAGCGCGGTCGACAGGTGCAGCGCGTCCAGTGCGCACAGTCCCGCCTGCAGGGACAGGGCGTGGTCGATGATCTCATCGTCGACCGCGTCGAGCTCGACGCGGCGCAGGATCGCCGCGACGTCCTCCAGCGATCCCCCTCGGCGGTTCACTGTCGCCTGCAGCTCGACCTCTAGCAACCGTGAGGACAGCAGCTCGGCTCCATCGGCGAACAGCGCCTCGACCTCGCTGACCTCGGGCTCCCGGCTGAGCAGCTTGTACGCCGCGGAGGTGTCGAGGTAGATCACGCCCGGTCTCCGCGCATGTCCTCGAGCATCTGTTCGGTGCTCCAACCGTGCAGCGGGGTGCGGATCTCCGGAATGCCTCGCTCCGTGGCGGGGCGCAGCGCTCCGGTGGCGAGTCGGCGCGCCCGGCGATTCGAGGGCACTGGGGTCAGCTGCGCGATCGGCCGGCCGCGATCGGTCACGGTGATCTGCTCGCCGGCTTCGACGCGGGCGAGGACACGTGCGGTCTGCTGATTCAGCTCGGTCCGGGTCACGTCGGCCATGAGATCACCGTACACCCACGTACTAGTTCTAGTACACGGTGGTTGTGGATCGTCTGGTGGGAGCGCAGCCACCGCGCACTAGCCTGGTCGTCGGCCCTGTCCGGGGCCCTGGCACACAGAAGGAGTACGACGAGGCATGCAGACCACCGGAGACATGACCAGTTCCCCTCAGATCGAGGCATGGGCAGCGGCGCTGTCCCGCAGGGAGGAGGTCGCGCTCCACCGGTCGCGGCTCAAGAGCGTCCTCCTGGCACTGGTGATGCTGGTGGTCGGCCTGATCGGGCTCGCCCTCGGCCTCGCCGCCGATCTGGTGCTCGCCCTCACCGGCTGGCTGCTGGTCCTCGTCTCCATCGTCTCCGTGGTGGTGCTCGTGCGCCGGGCACTCTCGCGGCGGCCCGCCGCGGTCG
This sequence comes from Brachybacterium sp. AOP24-D1-21, assembly GCF_052378665.1. Classification (NCBI taxonomy): domain Bacteria; kingdom Bacillati; phylum Actinomycetota; class Actinomycetes; order Micrococcales; family Dermabacteraceae; genus Brachybacterium; species Brachybacterium sp. AOP24-D1-21. Next base: position 2,364,886 of record NZ_JBQSXX010000001.1, on the reverse strand, counting down.
TCACCGCCGAGGGCATCACGGTGGGGCGCGGCACGGCCGGTCCGATCCCGTGGTTGCAGATCACCGACGTCTCCGTGATGCGCTCGGGCGCGAGCTCCTTCGTCATCCTCGCCGTCACCGAGCAGGAGCGCCGCCGCCAGAGCGGAGACTCAGCGGGCGTCGAGCTCGATCTCGCACGAACCGAGGAGGAGTCACAGCCCGTCATGTGGCTCCCCAACGGGCTCGCGGCCGACGAGAACGAGCTGGCCATCTGGCTGACACGGGAGCTCACGGCGCGCCGGGCCTGAGATGGGCGGCCGAGCCGCCGCAGCAGCCACTCAGAGATGCGGCCACCTACAGTGGACGGCGTGATGGCGACGACCTCGACGACGGCTGAGGCTGCTGCCCGCCGCCGCACGGCGCGCCTGGCTGCGGGCGTGATCGTCGTATTCGCGCTCGGGCTGCTCCTCTGGGCCGGTCCGGATGCCGCCGCTTTCGCCGCGGAACTCGGTCTGGGCACCGACATCCCCGCCTCCGGGTGGATCGTCGCCGCTCTCGCAGCAGCCTGCTATGCGGGATACACGCTATGGGCCGTCCCGGAGATCCGTCCGGTGGCTCTCGAGGTGTCCTGGTTCCGGGCTCTCGCCGTCCCGCTGGCGCTCGGCTCCGGCCTGATCGAGGAGATGTTCTTCCGGCATCTCCTCATGTCGTGGTTCGCGGCGGTGGGCCTGGGAACGGTGCTGCAGATCATCGTCTCCGCGCTGCTCTTCGCGGCGACGCACACGATCTGGGTGGTGTTCGGGCGCAGCTGGAAGGCGGTGCTGCCGATCCTGCTGTCGACGTTCGGGCTCGGCGTGCTGATGGCGCTGGTATACCTCGCCTCCGGGAGGATCGTATTGCCCGCCGTCGCCGCTCATATCGCGATCAACCTGCTCATCGAGCCCGGTCTGCTGCTGAGTTCCGCACGCCACGCGGTTCGGCGGTGACATACCTTCGCCACCGGGACCGCGTCCACCGGGTGCTGCATACCGCGCGTGACATCCCCTCGGGGTTCCTCGACGACTGACAGTGACGCGACGTGGCGGTCCGGTCGCCGCAGCACATTGCGTCCGCCGGCGCACTGCAGCGTTCACCCATCGCCGGCGAGCAGCTCCCGCACGTCGTCGGCGGTGAGGGTGCCGTTGAAGGCCTGGTTCCCGTCGGTCAGCGCGTTGAACAGCGCGGCCTTGCGCTCCTGCAGGGCCAGCACCTTCTCCTCGATGGTGTTCTCGGCGACCATGCGGTACACCATGACGCTGCGCGTCTGCCCGATGCGGTGGGCACGGTCGACCGCCTGCGCCTCCGCGGCGGGGTTCCACCAGGGATCCAGCAGGAACACGTAGTCGGCCTCGGTGAGGGTGAGGCCGAACCCGCCGGCCTTCAGACTGATCAGGAACGCGGGCTGGTCGCCGCTGCGGAAGGAGTCGATCACGCCGGCGCGATCGCGGGTGGAGCCGTCGAGGTAGGCGTAGCGCACGCCCCGGTCCTCGAGTGCCTGGCCCACTCGCGCCAGGTGCGAGGTGAACTGGCTGAAGATGATCACCCGGTGCTGCTCGGCCAGGATCTCGTCGAGGTGCTCCAGCAGCGCGTCCAGCTTCGAGGAAGGGACCTTCGCGTGCTCCTCGGCGACGATCGCCGGGTCCAGCGCCAGCATCCGCAGCAGTGTGAGGGAGCGGAACACGACGAACCGGTTCCGGTCCATGTCCTCCAGCAGGCGCAGCATCTTCTGCCGTTCGCGCTGCAGCACGCGATCGTACAGCCGCCGATGGGCGGGCTGCAGGGGGACCCTCACCACCTGCTCCTGCTTCGGGGGCAGGTCCGACGCCACCGCGTCCTTGCCGCGGCGCAGCATGAACGGGCGGATCCGTCGCCGGAGCCGGCCCATGCGTTCCTCGGAAAGCCGGCGTTCCTCCTCATCGGACTCGGCACGCTCGATGGGCGTGAGGTATTCCTGCCGGAAGCGCTGCCAGGATGGGAACAGGCCCTGCGCGGTGAGGGACAGGATCGCCCAGACGTCCGACAGCGAGTTCTCCATCGGGGTGCCGGTGATCGCCAGGCGGAATGGGGCGCGGATGCGGCGGGCAGCCCGGTGCGCCTTGGTCGCGCGGTTCTTGACGAACTGCGCCTCGTCCAGGATCAGGCCGTCCCAGTCCGGAGCGGTGTAGTCCTCCTCGTTGATCCGCAGCAGGGTGTAGCTGGTGACGACGACGTCCGCGCCGGCTGCGGCCTCGGCGACCGTGCTGCCGCGTCGAGCGGTGGTCGAGTCCAGGATGCGCACGTCCAGCTGCGGGGCGAACCGTTCGGCCTCGGACTTCCACACCGACAGCACCGAGGAGGGCGCGATGACCAGGAACGGTGGCGCGTCAGGGCGGAGGGTGCGGGCGCGCATGATCAGGGCGAGGGTCTGCAGGGTCTTGCCCAGTCCCATGTCGTCGGCGAGGATTCCGCCCAGATGGTGGTCGTAGAGGAAGGACAGCCACGCGAAACCCTCGTGCTGGTAGGGGCGCAGCGTCGCCTGCAGTCCTGCCGGCACTTCCGGCACCGGGATCTGCTCGAGGGCTCTGAGGGCGCCGACGCTCTCGCGCCACGCCGTGGTGTCGAGTGTTTCGTCGGCAAGATCCTCGAGCTCGTCCCACAGGCTCACCTGGTACCGGCTGATGCGCTGGGAGTCGGGCTCCCAGTCGTCCATCGTCCCGGCCTCCTGGATCAGCGTCCGGAGCCGGTCGAAGGTGGGATGGTCCAGCTGGAAGTAGGTGCCGTCGGGAAGCAGCACGGAGGGCTCCTCCCGGGTCAGGGCGGTGAAGACAGCGGTGAAGGGCACCGGGTGGCCGCCGATGGTGACCTCGAACCCGAGGTCGAACCAGTCGTTGTCCTGCGGGTCCGTGGATTCGGTCTGGGAGATGCGCAGCGACGGATCTCCCCGCAGCTCGGCGTAGCGCGGTCGGGTTCCGATTTCGCGGACGTCGACGTGCTCGAGCGTCTGCAGCGCGGGCAGCACCTGGTCGACGAAGGCAGCGGCATCGACACCGGCGAGCTGCTGCTGGGCCCGGGTGGCCGCGTCCTCCCAGTGCTCGCGCACGGACTCCAGCACCGCGCCCTCATGGACGGCGTCGCGCGGCCCGCTCAGCTCGCGGCTGAGGGGGGCTCTTCGGCGGGGAGCATCGTAGGCCCATGCCCAGTGCAGCTCGGCCCGGTCCTCGGACAGGTGCCGCACCTCCAGCTCGAGACGCGCCGGGGCCGGCTCTGGGAACTCGACCGAGGCGTCCGTGCTGGTCACCTCGATGACGGAGCGGAGCTGCGGGGCGACGTCGCGAAGGAATTCCTCGGCATCGGGTGCCGGGATCCGCAGCGTGTCCTCGTGCTCCAGCAGCCGGCGCACGGTCTCGGGTATGGGCTTCGCGGCGGGATGGAGCACCACCTGCACGCTGGTGGCGCGGGGAGCCGTCCTGACGTCGATGAACCCGCCGGGGCCGGCGGGGCGCAGATCGGTGCGGGGCACGCCGTCGATCTCGGCCATCGCGGAGACGAGGAGATCACCGCCGTCGGCCTGGACCTCGAGGTGCACGTGGGCCGGGTCCTGCCAGGTGACGTCCGCGATGATTCCCATGCCGACCAGCGGAACCCCTGCGCGGACTGCCTGACCGAGCAGCTCCCAGCCGTCGCGGGAGCGCAGATCGTCCAGGAGCAGCCGCTCGTCGGAGTAGCCGCCGTACGGCTGGTCGAGGGCTGCTGCCCGCGCGAGCCGGCCCAGCAGCTCGGCGTGTTCCGCGGGGTACTCGGAGTGGGCGGTCGGGTACTGGGAGGTCGAGTACTGGAAGGCGCTCCAGGACAGGCCGCCTTTGATCCATGGCTTCGCGGTCCCCGCGCGCAGGGGCAGCAGCCCGACGCTGAGCAGTGCCCCCTTCTCCACACTCGCGGTCGTCGCGGGGACCGAGGAGTACCGCGAGACGGCGTGCCCGCGCGCGCCGGCCCGGAGCTCGACCCCGAGCGCCAACGCCGTGGTCTCACGGCTCGTGGCGACATCGATCAGCGGTGCCAGGGTGCGGCGCCACGGTGCAGGGGATGGTGGCGGCGAGATCTCGCGGGATCGCGGTGCGCGCGGTGCGTGATCGAGAGCGTCGTCGAGAGCGTCGCCGAGACCGTCGTCGGAAGCGCGCAGCAGCCCACTGCGCATCGCCTCGGTGGTCACGGTGTACATGAGAGCCGCGGCGTGCTTGCAGGCCGTGCCCACCGGGCAGTTGCACCACGAGTCGACCGGCTCTCGGGCCGTCAGCCCCAGCGACATCGAGGGGCCCGCCGTTGCGGTCCGAGCGCGGTTCTCCCGCAGGGTGACCTGGGTGCGGTACGGCTGAGCGCGGGTCCCGCGCACCTCGCCCTCCAGGGTGAGCGTGCCTGCCCGGGTGGAGGTGGCGGACTCCTCCCAGGCCACCCTCCCGACGGCGCCCGAGCGGCTGTAGCGCTTGCCCCGCTGGGCGGCGGTCGTTCCGGTGAAGCGGATGATGTCCTGCTCGCTCACATACGGCAGGGAGGAATCAGCGCTCATAGCAGCATGGTGGCACGGAGGGCGGGCATCGGGGCAGCCAGTCGGATCGGACTGTCACCTGATCGTGCGGCAGTCCCGATCGTGCTGGACAAGCTGGAGAAGACTCGGGTGAAGTATCCCGCCTCACCGGGCTGACACGAGATTCTGCGAGTCAGGGCGGCCCACGCGCCATCCCGAGACGCACCCCGTGCACGCCGAAGCGGGGGCACCCATCGGTCAGTGGATGCCCCCGCTTTCACGCTGCCGATCTAGCAGTGATACCTCCAGGTCAGAACGGCACCCCGCACCGCACGATCACGTTCGCGTACGGGGTGGTCTCCCCCGTGCGCACCACGAACCGTGCCTGACCGGTCAGCTGCTTGAACTCCTCATGCGGCACCGTCTCGGCGCCCGGGAGGCGGGCATCGAACAGCGCACCGGCCGGCGAGCCCGCTGCCTCGGTGGCGATGACCGCGCCTTCCACCTCGATCTCGGCGAGGATCGCATCCAGCACCTCGGCGAAGCCGGGCACGCCGAGGGTCACCGCGAGGTCCACGCGCGCCACCCCGGGCGGCACGGGCAGGCCCGCGTCACCGATCACGAAGGTGTCGGTATGGCCCAGGCGGGCCAGGTGCGCGGACAGCTCGGGGTGGAGGATCCCGCCGCGCTTCATGCGTTCACCTCCGCGAGCGGGGGCAGCTCGTCGCCGGTGCTGGGGTAGCTGGGCTGGGCGCCGTTGCCGGTCGCCGCGTACGCCCCCACCTGGGAGGCGAGGCGGGCAGCGGCCAGGAGGGACTCGCCCCGGGCGAGGCCCACGGCGAGCGCACCGATGAACGCGTCGCCGGCGCCGGTGGTATCCACCGCGGTGACCGGGGCAGCGGGGATGCGGTGGAGTCCGTCGGCGTCAGCCACCAGGGAGCCCTGTGCCCCCAGGGTGAGGACCATCGAGGCGATCCCTGCGTCGCGGAGTGCGGCGACGATCTGCTCCGGGTCCCCCGTCCCGTCGGCACCAGGAGTGAGCTGCGCGAGGACCAGGGCGGCCTCGTGCTCGTTGACCACCAGTGGGTTCGAGGCGCGAAGCACCGCGGGGTCGAGCTCCATGACCGGGGCGGGGTTGTGCAGGAACCGTCCGGTGACCAGGGCCGGCAGGGCCTCGATCCCGTCGCGCGGGATCTCGCCCTGGCACACCACGATCGCGGAGGCCTCGAGCACCTTCTTCGCCGACGCCACCTGGGCGGCGTCCACCGACGCATTGGCGCCGGCGATCACCACGATGGAGTTCTCACCGTCTTCCGCCACGGTGACGATGGCCAGGCCCGTCGGCCCCTCGACCTTGCGCACGCCGGTCAGGTCCACCCCGGCGGCGCGCAGACCGGTCAGACCCACCTGGGCCTGGGCGTCGGTGCCGACCGCGCCGATCATCCGCACGTCCCCGCCCAGCTTGGCGGCGGCGACGGCCTGGTTCGCGCCCTTGCCGCCGGGCAGCATCTGCCCGCCGGTGCCGTGGAGGGTCTCCCCCGGCAGCGGGTGCCTGCGCACCTGGGCGATGAGGTCGACGTTGATCGAGCCGACCACCGTGATCACGCCGGCCGGGCTCACTCGTCGTCGTGAGGGCGACCGTGCGGGTCGGGCTCGGACCGCAGCTGGTCCGCGACCTCCTCCTCCGGGCGGGGCGCCATCGACTGGTCCTCCTCGAGGGTGGGGATCGGCGGCTCGCCGGTCTCAGGGACGGGCTCTTCGGCGGGCTGCTGGGTTCGATCGGTCATGACGAGGCCTTTCATGCTGTGGTCGAGCCAGGATACGCATGGCCGTTCATCGGTCGGCCCCGTCTGGGATGATCAGGGGGACGTCCGATGGACTGCACGGAAGGGGTGGCTGTGGGGCTGCGTGATCGTCTTCGCCAGCGCTCGTCGTCGCAGCTCGGTGCCGACTCCCCGTCCCTTGCCTCCGCGGCGCGTTTCGCCGTGCTCGATGTGGAGACCACCGGGCTGGACCCCTCGCGGGAGAGGATCCTCGAGATCGCGATCGTGCACACCGATGTGCACGGACGGGAGCTTCACCGCTGGAGCACGCGGATCAACCCCGGCATTCCCGTGCGTGCCACCCACATCCATGGGATCACCGACGCGGATGTCGCCGGCGCACCCCGCTTCGCGGATCTCGCGGTCACGATCGGGATCGCTCTGCAGGGCTTCGTGGTCGTCGCGCACAATGCCGAGTTCGACGTGGAGTTCCTGCGCGCGGAGTTCGCCCGTGCCGGGATGCCGATGCCGCGCTTCTCCACCTACTGCACCCTGCAGGGCAGCACGCTGTACCTGCCTCAGCTGCGGCGACGCACTCTCGCCGAGTGCTGCGCGGCGCTGGGCGTGCCCCATCAGCAGGCGCATTCGGCGCTCGGGGATGCGGCGGCGACGGCAGGGCTGCTCGAGCGATTTCTGGCGCTGGATGCGCAGACCGGCTACGACGCCCCGCTCACGGCGACGCGGGCACTGCGTGCGGCAGCCCCCGCAGAGCAGCGCGACAGCCGGCTGACGAACCAGAATCCGCCCGGAACGGGTCGTCAGCTGGCTGTCGACGTGCCAGCGTCCGCGGCAAGTGGTGCGCCGTCCCCCGCTGCGGCGGTGGCACCCGTTCCGGTGCCGGCGGGCGACGCTCGCCCCGTTGACCTCTCCCCCACCGCGATCAGGGCCTGGGCCCGCTCACAGGGCATCGCCGTCGGTGATCGCGGGCGGATCAAGGCCGAGCTGGCCGCGCAGTACCGTGCCGCGATGGGCGTGAGCGGCGCCGCCCCCGCGGCGGTGGGCCCGGCGGCGGCTTCGGCGGCTGCGGCTCCGGCGGCGGCCCCGGCGGAGCAGCGCAACAGCCCGCTGGCGAACCAAGAATCGCAGAAATTGGGTCGTCAGCTGGCTGTTGACGTGCCGGCGTCCGCGGCAGTTGACACGCCGGGCCCCGCTGCGGCGCCGGCACCGCCCGCTGCCGCCGCGCCGCTCACCATCACCGAGGACTTCCGGGCGGCGCTGGACCACCTGCACGCCGGCCATCACCTGTTCCTCACCGGCAAGGCGGGCACGGGCAAGTCCACGCTGATCCGCCACTATCTCGAGCACACCGAGCGGTCCACGATCACGGTCGCCCCCACGGGGATCGCGGCGCTGAACGTGGACGGGTACACGATCCATCGCCTGTTCTCGTTCCCGCTCGGCGTCACCGAGGAGACGGTGCGCGGTCCCGGCTACTACCCGGGCCGCTTCGCGAAGGCGCTGAAGAACCTGGACACGCTGATCATCGATGAGGCGTCGATGGTGAGGGCGGATCTGTTCGACGCGCTCACCGCCGCGCTGGAGCTCTACGGGCCCCGGCCCGGCACACCCTTCGGCGGGGTGCAGCTGGTGCTGGTGGGGGACCTGTACCAGCTGCCGCCGGTGGTCACCGATCAGGAGGCGGGCTGGATCGAGGAGCGCTTCGGCACCCCGTTCTTCTTCTCCGCCCGCTCCTTCGACACCGAGACGTTCCCGGTGGTGGAGCTGTCCACGGTGTTCCGTCAGCAGGGCGATGACGCGCTCGTGCACCTGCTGAACGCGGTGCGGGAGGGGACGCTGCTGGAGGATGCGCGGGCGGAGCTGAACCTGCGCACCGACGCCGAGTTCGAGCCTGCGCTGGATGAGTTCTGGCTGACACTCGCGACCACCAACCGGATCGTCGGCGCGCGGAACAGGCAGATGCTGGAGCGGCTGCCGGATCCGGCACTCACGTTCACCGCCCGCCTCACCGGCAGCACCGACGGGTTCGAGCATCCCACCGAGGAGACGCTGCGGATCGCGGTGGGCGCGCAGGTCATGCTGCTGAACAATGACCCGTCGGACCGCTGGGTCAACGGCACCCTGGGCCGCATCACGGCGATCGGTGCTGATGAGGACGGGCCCGTGGTCACGGTGCTGCTGCGCGACGGCCGCACCGAGCACGTGCGCGAGCACACCTGGGAGATCACCCGGCCGAGCGTCGAGGGCGGCTCGCTGGTGCACGAGATCGTGGGCACGTTCACGCAGCTGCCGATGAAGCTGGCGTGGGCGATCACGATCCACAAGTCCCAGGGGCAGACCCTGGACCGGGTGGTCGTGGACCTCACCGGAGGCACCTTCGCGAACGGTCAGCTGTATGTGGCGCTGTCGCGCTGCACGAGCCTCGAGGGGCTGGTGCTGAAGCGCGAGGTGCTTCCGCGGGATCTGAAGACGGATCAGCGGGTTCGCCGCTATCTCGCCACCGGCGCCGCGGCGACGGACACGCTCGGCGAGGCGTACCTGTCGGTGCTGACGGTGGGCACCGTCGGAGATCGGTGGCGGCCCCGGCCGGTGGAGATCGCGGTGGTCACCGACGACGGCGACGAGATCTCCACCGTCATCAACCCCACCTCGGATCTGTTCTCCGCGCGGGACGAGTTCGGGCTCACCACGCGGGACGTGCAGCTTGCGCCGCTGCTGGCCGAGGCGTGGCCGGCGCTGTCGGCGCTGCTGGCCGGCCGGGTGCCCGTGGGTGTCGGGGTGGATCGTCAGCTCGCGCACGTCGATTTCGAGCTGAAGCGCAACGGGATCGTGGAGCCGGTGCCGCTGGGGATCGAGGTGCCGGAGCGTCTGCTGACTGCCGAGGAGCGTCGGCGGCTCGCGGCGCCGACGGCGCTCGAACGGGCCCGCGCGATCCGGGATGCGGCCCGCCGGGTGCGGGCCGACGGCGGCGAGCTGCCGGGCACCGGGATGGCATTCCGACAGGTCGCGAGCGGGCACGGGTACCTGCTCGCCCGCACGTCCGGGACCTCCGGCACGACGGCGCCGACGGCCTTCGTGGTGGGCGGCAACCTGGGCGCGGAGGACGATTCCGCCGCGATGCTCGCGCGTCTTCTCGAGCTGACCTGGCAGCGGGTGCTCTCCCCCGACGCCGAGGTGGTGGAGCGTCTGCGCGCGGTCGAGCAGCACTTCGGGGTGAGTGTGCTGCCGGAGGGCTTCGAGGCCGACGGGCCCGTGCTCGCGGCCGACGTGCTGGTGCCGGGCGCGAAGGTGTGCTTCTCCGGCACCGTCCACTCCCCGCGGCACGGCTGGCTCGAGAAGGAGGAGCTGCACGCCATGGCCGAGGCGCGCGGGCTCGTGGCCGTCCCGAACCTGACGAAGGTGCGCACCGATGTGCTGGTGGTGGCCGAGGCAGGGTCGCAGTCCACGAAAGCGAAGAACGCGGCGCGGTGGGGCAAGCCGATGCTGACGGCGGAGGAGTTCCTGGAGTGGGTGGGGTAGGTGCGATCAGCACAAAGAAGTACGCCCTGAGGCACCGCCTGCGCTTCGGGGCGACTACTCGAGCTCTGCGGCGATGAGGGCTTCGTAGTCGCTCCCGCCGTAGTAGACGCCAAGCACCTCGACGGCTTCCTCTGTCACCGCGAAGGCGATCACGACTCGACGACGGAATCCGATTGTGCGCAGACCGGGCCGGAGATCATCGCGCGCAACGCCGATGTACGGGAAGACGACCAATCCGTCGCAGTAATCGAGAATCGCGGCCAGATAGCCAGCAGCGCGTTCCGGATATCCGGACTCATCTGCAATCCATGTATAGAGGTCGGTCAGTTGCTCTCGTGCTCGCGGAGCGTAGACGACACGACGGTTCATGCCCCGCTCGACGCAGTGCGCTCCTCGTGGACCATCGCAAGATGCGCGCGCATGTCGTCGGCGCTGATCGCCTGCGACGGATCGGCGCGCAGCTCGTCGTACGCTGCGACGACGTCAGAGCGCAGCCAAGCTTCCACAGCCTCATCGCGCGCGAACAGGGCGCGCAGTCCATCGCGGAGCACTTCGCTCTCACTCGCATACGCGCCCGATGCAACGCGCTCCTTCACCGCATCAGCCATGCCCGTAGGAAGGGTGATGCTGAGCTGTTTCGTAGTGCGCATGGCGCCTCCTGCCACATGAGTAGGATTCAATCCTACTCCTGGGCGTCCGCTGTGCACAGTGGTCATCTCACGCCCGACGCGGCGGATCCGCGCACGAGCCGCAGCTCCCGCCAGCGGTTCACGGCCGCGTGCAGCTCGAGCGATCGCGGCCGGGCGAGGTGTCCGGGGACTTCTCCCCATGGGCAACCCCCTCATCTCTCACTACATTCGTGGACCATCAGGAACGGTGACGAGGGGGCAGCGGTGTTTCACGGGGCGGATGTGGAGGCGCTGCGGGGGTGCGCGGCGCGGGTCGGGTCTGGGGCGGAACGGCTCGGCGCGATGGTCGGGACGCTGCAGACCGCAGCCAGGAGCATGCAGTGGCAGGGAGAGGACGCCCACGAGTTCCGCGAGCGTCTGGAGCAGGCGGTCACCGACGCCGAGCAGGTGTCCGACCAGCTGCGTGGGCGCGGTGACGAGCTGCGCAGTCATGCCGACGAGCAGGAGCAGGCCTCGAGCACCGAGGCGGCGGGCGGCGGGCAGGCCGGGGCCGCCGAGTACGACGACACCGGCGAGGCGTTCATCTGGTGGTGGGAGGACGGCGGCAAGTGGCCCCTTCAGGATCGCACCGACATCCGCGATGACATCCCGATCGATGACCCGTCCGAGTTCGGCATTGCGGCGATGAATCAGCGCGGCATCCCGAACTGCGTCACGATCGCCCTGCTCGGCGGGCTGTCCGAGCAGGATGCCGAGTTCTTCATGAACAACCTCGAGCAGGTCTCACCGGGGGTGTACGAGGTGACGCTCTTCGAGAACGGTCGTCCCGTGGTCCACACCGTCGAGGGCGACGTGCTGCCCGAGGGGGCGAGGGGTTCCGATGGCCGCCAGAACTGGATGACGCTGTTCGAGGCGGCGCTCATCCGGCACGGGGTCCTCCAGGAGGACGGCACGTACTCGGGCTACTCGGAAGCGATGATCGAGGCGATCACCGGAGTCCCGGCACCGACCATGATGGTGCCGCTCAGTGCCGAGACCGACGTCGAGAACGGCATCGGCGGCTTCTACGATTACTCCGACGGGGTCGAGCTGAACCAGTTCGCCGCGCAATACCTCCACGATCAGGGCTACACCGTGATCTTCGGGACCGAAGGCAGGACGGCGACCGATCCGCCTCTGGTCGAGAACCACGCATATGTGATGACCGGAGTCGACGCCGAGGGGAACGTGGTGCTCGAGAACCCGTGGGGCGCCGGGGATCACTATGGAGGCAAAAACGGCGACCGCCGCCTGCATCTGAGCGATGAGCAGCTCGGCCAGAACATGGACGCGACGCACGTCGTGCCACCCTCCTCCGAGTGGGCCCGCGGGCCCTGGAAGGCACTGCGATGACCAGCACCATGACCACGGATGACGGCACCACGCGCGCCAGGATCCTCCAATCCACCCGGGCGATGCTCGCAGCGGTGGAGGTGGGAGTCCTTTCCGCACGCGTCGGGGAACTCCCCGATGGTGGCGAAGGGCTGCGGGCGCAGCTGGAGATCACGGTCCCGGAAGGCCGCGAGATCGTGCTGCTGGAGATCGGGGATGAGGTCGCTCTGGGCGTTCACGGCGTGCTGCAGCTCGCGCACATCGACCCGGCGACACCGGGAGCTGGCGGGGCGGAGATCGCTGCCGCGGACCGCGCTGTCGTGTATCTGGAGCTGCGTCCGGCAGGGACGTCGACGACGCGCTGATCGGCATGGCCGCCGGGCTCGTCAGATGAGCCGCAGCCCCCGCCAGCGGTTCACGGCCGCGTGCAGCTCGAGCGGGCGGGGCCGGGCGAGGTGGCCGGGGTGGCCGCGGTGGGGTGAGAGCACGTCGAGTCCCTCGGCGTCGATCCGCTCGCACAGCGTCGTGATCGCCTGTTCGAGCGTGAGCGGAGCAGCGCCTGGTCCGGGCTGGTCGAGCAGCTCGGCGAGGCGGTCCAGGGCGTGGGCGATGGCCTGGGTCTGGGCGGCGTCGACCAGCTGGGAGACGGCGGCGAGGTCGAGGTGCTCGTGGCCGATCCGGATCGTGTCCCGGCCCCGTGCGGTGGCGGGTTTCTTCGTGCCCGGCGGGCGCAGCGTGCCCGGCGCCGGGATGCGGGGGCGCGCAGCAGCGAACACGTCGGCCGTCGGCGCCGGTGCACGCTCCTCGGCGAGCGCGCGGGCCTGGGCGGTGACGTCGCGGGGGATGTACTCGTCGAGCACGATGACGTGATCGGCCACGTCGAGGAAGGCGGCCGAGCCGCCGGCCACCAGCACGGTGGAGACGCCGCGCTCGCTCAGCAGCGGGCGCACCCGGTCCACGAGCGGGGTGATGGGTTCGCGCTCGGCCGGGACCAGGGCGCGCATCCGCTCGTCGCGGAACATCATGTTGGTGGCGGCGGTGTCCTCGTCGATCAGCAGCGCGGAGGCGCCAGCGTCGACCGCTTCGACGAGGGAGGCGGCCTGGGAGGTGGAGCCCGAGGCGTTGGTGGTGGAGAAGGCGCGGGTGTCGGTGCCGGACGGCAGGCCGGTGAGGAAGGGCGAGATGTCCACGCCGGTCACGGCGCGGCCGTCCTCGGCGCGGATCGCGGCGGCATCGTTCCGGGTGATCACCCATTCGCGGCCATCACCCGACCGGTGCGGGTAGACGCCCTTGGCGAGCGCGCGCAGCAGCGTGGACTTGCCGTGGTAGCCGCCGCCCACGATCACCGTGACGCCGTCCGGCACGCCCATCCCGCTCACGCTCCGGCCGCTGGGCAGGTCGAAGGAGACTCGCAGCGAGTCGGGGCTCTGGAAGGGGACGGCGCCGCCGGTGAGCGGCAGGTCCGAGTCACCGGCGCGGCGGGGCAGGATCGCGCCGTCGCCGACGAAGGCCACCAGGCCCCGCGCGGCGAGCTGGTCGCGCAGCGCCTCCTGGTCGCGGTGGAGGGCGACGTGGTCCCGGAGCGCTTCGGCATCCAGGCTCGTGTGGAGCAGGGCCGCACGGGCGAGGTGCGGCAGGTGCTCGGTGAGCAGACGGGCGGCCTGGCGGCCGCGGATCCGTCGCCCGGCTGCGGGCAGCGGGACCGCGAGCCGCGCCTCAACACCCTCCAAGGCAAGTGCGACGCTGGTGCGCTCGAGCACCTCCTGCCCCGGGGCGCCCGTGCTCACCCCCTCCCCCAGTGTCGCGGCGGCGTCGGCGATCGCGCGGGCCAGGAAGTCAGTGACCGCGACACGGCCGCGGTGATCGGAGAGCAGGTCCTCCGGCAGGTCCGCGTCGGCGCGATCGACGATCAGGCGCATCAGGGACGGCGGGGCGTAGGGGTCGACCTGCACGTGGTCGACCACGAGTCGGCACACGCCCAGGTCGTAGCTGCCCTTCAGCTGCTTGTAGGTGCCGTAGCCGCGGGAGTCGATCGTGGTGAGGGTGCGGGTGAGCGCAGTGGCGTCGGCGGTCATGGGTCCATCACACACGACGTCGCTGCCCCTTGCATACGCGCCGGGCGCGTCCGTGTGCAGTTCACCCCTGCGCGAGCGCCTCCCGTGCGAGCGCCCTGGCCACATCGGACCAGCTGCCGCGTACGGCGCGCCTTCCCTGCTCCGGGGTGATGTTCCGCAGCACGATCGCGGCGGGCAGGTCGCGCACCATCCACTGGTCGACGGCTCCGCCCTCGCGGGTGCGCCAGCCGAGCCGGTCAAGAGCAGCCGGTGTCGCGCGCGGATCCACGGCGGCCCCGCTCGGGGTGGAGCCGATGTGGGCGAGCAGCAGCACCGTGGCATCGTGGGCGAAGGAGCCCGGCGCCGGGATCAGGGACTCGGCGAGCAGGGACCACAGGGTGTCGGGGTCATCCACCGCCGGACGCGCCCGACGGGTGGGCAGCAGCTGCCCTTTGAACGTGCGCAGGATCTTCAAGTGCTTCAGCGCCTCGCGGAAGTGGAGCAGCGGGATCGCGTTGATCTCGCGGTTGTTCTTCCCGATCCAGTCGATCATCTCCGGCACCACCTGGCTCGCCGCCTCGACGAGCTGGGGTGCGAGGTAGCCAGCAGAGGTCAGATCCAGGCCGCCCGCAGCCGCACGGTCCACGAACCAGGAGACGGCGCGCAGCGCGGTGCGACGTTCATCCAGCTCCGGGGTCCGGCTGGCTGTAGTCATCAGCAGCGTCCGGGCGAGCAGGTCCTCCCGCAGCGGGGAGGGTGGGATACGCCCGAGCACCGCGGTCAGCACGGGAGGGGCGCCGAACGTCTCGGGGTCGACATCGGCGAGTTCGAGGGAGCACTGGAGCTCGGCGAGGTCGAAGTGCGCCGGATCCGAGAGCACCTCGGCGAGCTCCTCGGCGCGGGTGAGCCCGCCGCAGTCCTCGGGCGGCGCGGCACGCCGCCCGCTGAGGGCGCGGACGGGCGGAGAGCCGTCCCCTGCCGGGCGCACGGACTCCAGCCGCAGCCGCAGCTGCCAGTCATCGCCGTAGTCGTAGACGTACGCCAGACGGTCTCCGCTGGTGCTGAGCACCTCGTCCAACCGCACCTGGGAGGCGGGCAGCCCCTCCTCCTCCCCCTCCTCGACATCGAACGGGCACAGGAACAGCTGCGAGTCGAGGTCGAAGGGGTGCCCGCCGGCGGCGAAGCGCCATAGGTGCGCATCGAACCAGCCGAAAGCGGTCTGGAGCATCCCGTGCACCTCCTCGAGCGTGAGATCCGAGCGCAGCTCGAGCCGGCGCCAGATCGGCGGGACCGCATGCTCGAGGTCCACGCGGAGCGTGAGCAGAGCGGGCTCCTCGAGCGGCGGGCGGCGCAGGTCCGGCCGTTTCGGGCGGCGCATCGTTCTGCCCGACGGGTCGAGCAATCCGTTGAGGCCCCCGTGGATCTCTTCAGAGCTCATCTCGCTGAGCTGCGCGCGGAACTGGCGCAGGTGTTCGTGGTCGGGGGAATCGGGCGAGGGCATGGGGTCACGGTACCGGTGCGGGCTCGCTGCAGAAGTGTCGTGCGACGGCGAGGCGTGAGGTCACGGCGGGACGTGAGAAGGGTCCGCTGCGGCCGATGAGTCAGACGATCCCCTCCTCGAGCAGCACGCAGCCGCTCTGGGTGATGACGTGGGCCGACGGGCCCCGTCACTCGCGGGCGAACACCCCGATCGCGTCCCAGGCCACCCAGCCTCCGGCGGCCAGGTGGAACTCGATCTCGCACTCCCCCACGGGCAGCATCCTCTGCGGGATCTCCAGCTCGTGATACGAAGGCATCAGCGCGGTGCCGGGCACGTTCGCATCGCCCTCCCGCGAGCCCCGTGTCGCCCCCAGGGGGAGCTCCACGTCGGCCATGTGCTCGCCATCCACGCTGATCCGCAGCGTCCCGCCGAGCCGGGTGGTGTCCACGAGCCAGAGCGCGAGATCGTGCGGAATCTGCGGATCCTCGATGGCGAGGGTCCAGCGGGCCCGGTAGTCACGGGAGCCGGCCCAGGTATCGCCCGGTCCGGGCAGCAGGTACGGCCAGGCCTCGCCCGGAGTGTCGGCCCCCTGGACGTACTCGATGACCGCCTCGGGATGCTCTCCGGGGATGCGGGTGTAGCCGGCAGGGGCGTGACGGTGCTCGAGGGTGCGGCCGTCGAAGTCGCCGATCGTGGCGACGGCGCGGCCGGTCGAGGTCACCGAGGCGAGCGAGCTGGCGGTGACCGTCTCGCCGGGCTCGCTGCGCAGGCCCGCGTCGGAGACGGCGAGCACCCGGTAGGTCCACGTCTCCCCGGCGGGGTCCTGGCCGTCATGCACGAAGCGTGGGTAGACGGTCTTGCCCAGCAGGTCCTCCTCGTCCGGCTCGGGAGGCGCGCTCTCGCCGGCGACGGCGTAGATGCGGAAGTGGTCGATCAGCGGATCCCATCCCAGGGGGTCCCAGGTCAGGGTCGTCGAGGCAACGGCAGGTGCGGCGTGCAGCGAGGTGATGGTTCCGGGCTGAGGGCTCATGGCTGTCTCCTTCGTCAGTCGGCTCAGGCCGGGATCAGCTGCGGGTCGCCGGCGGGCGTGGCGAAGCGTGCCGCGAGCTGCTTCGGGGCGGTGTCGTCGGCCTCGACCCAGTCCACGACGAAGAAGCTGGAGATCATCTCCTGCGGCGTCAGGCGCACGTGCACGTAGCCGCGGCGGCCGTCGTAGAGCTTGACATGCTCGTGGCCCAGCCAGAGGCCCGGGTTGCCCGCGTCGGCGGAGCCGTCCCCATCGGAGGCGACCGAGGTGCACACCAGCTCCACGCCGATCGTGCCGGAGCCGGGGTCGGTGAAGTCGGCGAGCAGCTCGGCGGCCACATGCTTATGGATGTCCCCGGTGAGCATCACAGGGTTCGAGGACTCGGCCATCGCGTCCAAGAGGCGCTGCCTCGCAGCCGGATAGCCATCCCACTGGCCGTAAGTCTGTTCCCGGATCGCGGCGAGCACCACCCCGTTGGCCAGCACGTTCCAGGTGGCCGGGGTGTCGGTGAGGCGACCGGTCACCCACTCCTCCTGCGCGGTGCCCAGCATGGTGCGCTCGGACGCGTACTGCTCCTCGCGGTCCGCGGGCTCGGGATCGCGGAACTGGCGAGAATCCAGCAGGGAGAAGCGGGCGAGGGCGCCGACGTCGAAGCCGGTGGTGATATCGGTGTCCGGGCCGTCCGGCAGCGCGGTCACATCCAGCGGCATGTTCTCGTAGAAGGCGCGGTAGGCCACGGCGATGCGATGGGCGAAGAGGTCCTCCGGGATACCGGTGTCAGACAGGGTGCCCCAGTAGTCGTTCTGCACCTCGTGGTCGTCCCACACGGCGATCGCCGGTACGCGCGCATGCACCGCCTGCAGGTGCGGATCGGATTTGAACAGGGCGTAGCGCAGGCGGTACTGCTCGAGCGTCTCGATCTCCACCTCGTGCGCGGGGCCTACCGCCGCGCCCTGCCGCCACAGGTTGGTTTCGGTGATGCCGTACTCGTAGATGTAGTCGCCGACGAACACCACCAGATCGAGGTCCTCCTCCTCGGCGAGGTGGCGGTAGGCGGTGAAGTGGCCGTGGTACCAGGCCTGGCAGGAGACCAGGCCGAAGGAGAAGGACTCGGCCTCCGCGCCGGCGGCCGGCAGGGTGCGGAAGCGGCCGACGGGACTCTTCTGCCGGCCCACCGTGAACTGGTAGTAGTAGTCGGTCCCGGGCTCCAGTCCCTCCACGCGAGGGTGGACGGCGTGGGCGAGCTGCGGCAGGGCGAGGGCCCGGCCACGGGCCGCGATGTCGCGCAGCTCCGGGTCACGGGCCACGTGCCAGCGCACGGGCACATCGGTGAGGTCCATACCGCCGTGGCCGTCCTCGGCGAGGGGTTCGGGGGCCAGCCGCGTCCACAGCACCGCACCGTCCGGGCGGGGCGCACCGCTGGCGACCCCGAGCCCGAACAGGCCCTCCTTGACCGGGGGCGTCTCCGCCTGCGCCTGCGGGGCATCGATCCCCAGCGCGATCGCGGCGGCGGAGGCGCCGCTCAGCTGGAGCAGCCGACGACGGCTGACGGACATGGGGACGGCAGGGGACAGCATGGTGGCTCCGGAGTTCGACGGCATGTCTTCGTCGACGCTATACGGCCGTGATGGCGTCCCCGTGAACGGGACGAGACGGTCCGGCGACGGGTTGGCGGGGCTGTGGATGACGCTCCCCGCGGAAAGGGCGCGCCGTGCGATGGAACGACTTCTCCACCGACGACGAGGTGCGGTTGATCGGGCGCTTAGAGACATGTCGGCCCCTGGAGTTATCCACCGGGCAGCACCGGTGTGATGCCGAACGTCGTACCCCTGTGGAACGCTCGACGCGACCACACCAGGACCCCATGATCGGGGCCGGACGAGAGGATCACCGATGTTCCCCACCCGCGACATCACGGACGCCGCCACCCTGTTCTACGACCTCGAGCGGATCCGCGGCTGGATCCTCGAGGAGCTCCCTGGCCTCGAGGATCGTCTCCATCACGGGGACACTGACCCGTACCTCACGCTTGACCTCGCCGAGCGCGGCCGCATCGTGATCGGGAAGATGTCCACGGGAATGCTCACCCGGTGGGTGGTGGTTGTGCCCGGAGATCCGGAACCCACGGTCCACGAGATCGAGAGCAAGGTCGACTACGCGCGGATCATCCGTGAAGCGCTGGCTGGGAGTGACGGTTAGTCCTTCTCGACGATTCAGCATCCCGACCGTGCTCGGTCAGCAACGCATCCGTTCTGCGCAGTATCGGACTGACCCACTCAGATCGATGTCAGCCGTCGCCGGGCAGGGAAGCTATCCGGTGTGCGAGTGAGAGCACCTGTCCGAGCAATCTGGACGGCGGTTGCTCCAGATCCACGGTATGGCAATGGATCGCGACGTCCGTGCCAAGGAGCTCGTGCACCAGCTCAGGCTCGTTCCCTTTGGCGTACACCAGGTGACCTTCGCGCAGGCCCAGCACCGAGCAGTAGGCGAGCAGCTGGTAGAGATCGGCCTGTGGGTAGCCGGCAGGTTTCTCCGCCTTGTACTTCGCATCGACGACGGCCTGCTGGCCAGTGTGGGAGGTCCAGACGAAGTCGGGCCGCAGGTCGACGCGCCGGGCTCGGTCCAGGTACATCCGATGCTGCAACGACGCAGATCCGTGCGACGCCAGAGCTTCCTGCAGTGCGACGCCGATGAAGTCCTCGAAGATCTTCCACATATCGAAGATGAAGCCGTCCACGTGGAGGGGGCCTCGTCGTTGCTCGAAGGATTCGCCAGCGAGAACGCGTTCGGCGAGGCGGAGCGACGGCTGGTATCGCGTATTCAGCCGCGACGGATTCCACCGTGGGAGGACGTCCCCTCGACGGACAGCGGAGACCCCGGTCAGTTGGAGCCGGAGGCGTTGCATTCCTCGCCGGGTTCGAGTTGCCAATCCAGGTATTCGCAGCAGCCGCGTGGCCGCAGCGAGCAGGATCTGGTTCTCAGCGATGTCGACGGTGAAATCGTCATACGAGACCTCCAGCGGGAGCCCGGTCCCGAATCGGCGAGAGATCTGGTCAGTCACCCGGATCCGCCCACGCAGCACCGGCAGGCTGGCGTCGACACTCCGGTAGCCCTGCAGAAGGCCCTGTTCGGTCGCTTTCGTGGCCAGCCGGGCGAAGGTGCGTGCGAGGGCTTGGGGCAGCTCTTCCTCGACGTCGAGATGCACCGAGTGGGCCCGCCAGAACTTCGGTGCCGAGGCATATCCCATGAGGAAGACGAGCCGGTCCACCGGGATCTTGGGCCGCACACTGACCTGCATGTCGCCCGCGTGTACGACGCCGACCTTCCTGCCCGCGGCGACCGACCAGAGGACCTCACCCGGAGCGCGGCTCACGACGGCGAGGCCCGCACCGGCCAGCGCCTGTGCTTCGTCGTCAGAGAGCTCGACTGTGCGCGCGGGGTCGCCCTCAGTCAGCTCGAGGCGACGCACCAGTGGGCTCAGACCTGTCGACCACAGTCGAGAGCGCGTCGAGGCCGTATCGGCTCCTGACGGCCCTCGCGTCGAGCTCCCCGAAGTGGTGCTCCTCGAGCAACGGCAGGATCGAAGTCCTCCAGGTGCGTTCGAGACCGCCTCCGCGGTGCACCGTGGAGCGCATGAAGTAGGACGGCCCGATCTTGGAGTCCGGGCGCTGGAGCGGGCCCGCGCTGTCCGCGACGGCGCCCAGCGGGTGCGCCGCGCCGGGAACGAGCTGCCCGGGACCGGGACCGCGTTCCGACAGCTCGTCCACGGGCACGGCTACCTGCTCTCCCGCACCACCGGAGCCGAGGGGATGACGGCGCCGACGGGCTTCGTGGTGGGCGGGAACCTCACCGCAGAGGACGACGCCGCCGAGGTGCTCGCGCGCCTGCTCACCGGCACCTGGCAGCGGGTGCTCTCCCCCGACCAGGACGTGGTGGACCGCCTGCGCAGGGTCGAGCAGCACTACGGCGTGAGCGTGCTGCCCGACGGCTTCGAAGCCGACGGGCCGGTGGACGTCGCAACAGTGCTGATCGCCGGAGCGCGGGTCTGCTTCTCGGGAACGGTGCACTCCCCCGCGCACGGACCGCTCGACAAGGACGACCTGCACCGCATGGCCGAGTCCCGCGGACTCGTCACGGTGCCGACGCTCACGAAGACGAAGACCGACGTGCTCGTGGTCGCCGAAGCCGGGTCGCAGTCCAGCAAGGCGAAGAACGCGGCGAAGTGGGGGAAGCCGGTGGCCGTGGCGGAGGAGTTTCTGGGGTGGGTCGGCCAGTAACCACGTGATTCCGCGAGCGGATGAGCACGCCACAGCTCGCGCGCCACCCCCGCGATGGTTCAGCACACCGCGGGCCTGCGATCAGCCGAGCCTACGGACCATTTGGTGGGATCCTCGAGCGCAGGACCTTCGCTCCCCTCCACCGTCGATGGGCAGGGGCACGCATGCGCTCGGAGGCCATATGACCCGGCACGCATCGGCGCACTCGCCACGCGGCTCGGCTGCACCATGTTCATCACCGGTCGAGTGTTACGGAATCGTGATGTGCCGCAATGAAGGACGCATCTCCGGCTGCAAGCCGCTTGCGGGGCCGGATGCCGCGAGACAGCGACGCCACCCTTGTCCGGATCCCACGCAACTGCTCCGTTAGCTTCGATCTTCGAATATTTCGCCTTCGCAGCCGGCACTTGCAGCTCGAATGAAGCTCGCTCTAGTCTCCAGATGTTCGGTTGATGAACGAAAGTGAGAGGCGGGTGACGCCCCGCCACGTTGCAAGGAGGCAACCATGGGTGCAGTGAGCAGGCGCAGTTTCGTCGCGGGTGCGGCATCGGTGATCGGCGCTGGAGCCCTGGTCGCTTGCGGCGACGGCAGCAGTGGCAGTGCGGGAGGATCGAGCATCGTCGTCGCCTCGGTCAACAACGGGCCATTCATGCGCCTCAAAGAATACGTGCCGGAGTTCACGGAGAAGACCGGCATCTCGGTCGAGTTCGTCATGCTCACCGAGAATGACATCCGTTCAAAGATCCAGCAGGACGCCTCTGTGGGAGGTGGCCAATTCGACGTGGTGACACTCGGCAGCACAGATGCGGGCCCCTATCTCGACAACGGCTGGACGCAGCCCCTCCAGCCGCTGCTGGACAGCATGGATGAGGATGCCGCCGCCGAGTACGACGCCGAGGACCTCATCGCCGCGAACATCGCTGCTTACTCCTCGCAGGAGAAAGGCTTGGCCGCGATGCCCTTCTACGGCGAGTCGACGATGCTGATGTATCGCACAGACCTGTTCGAGGAGGCAGGGCTGAAGATGCCTGAGGAGCCCACCTGGGAGGACGTCCAGGAGTTCGCCGCCGCTCTGCACGGCCCGGGGGCAGGGACCGTGGGCATGGCGATCCGCGGCAAGGCCGGATACGGCGAGAACATGTACCTGTTCAACACGATCATGAACGCCTACGGGGGGCAGATCGCCGATATGAACTGGACTCCCGGGTACGAGTCACCAGAGATGGCCGAGGCCCTCGAGTTCTATAAGCGGCTGCAACGCGAAACCGGGGCTGCGGAGGCTACCTCGAACGGGTTCACCGAGACTCTCAACCTCATGTCCAGCGGCGGTGCGGCGATCTATTACGACGCCACAGTGGCCGCCGACGTCTTCGAGAGCGACGACTCGGCAATCAAGGGCAAAGTCGGATATGCGGCTCTTCCCGGTTCGTGGTGATGGGGAGCGTCGCGTCGTTGGCGTAGAACGGCTCGTGGTCCTGCTGTGATGGGTGTTGTCAAGACATCCACATTCCAGAGGACCACGAGCCTGTGCACGAGAATACTGGTTCGCAGCGGGATGCTGCGAGCACGATCTTCAACTTGCCCAATTACCGCGTCATCGATGCCGTCGACCTGCCCGATGGTGGCCGGCGGGTGGTGATCGCCTCGACCGTCCCGCCGGGCTGTCCGTCCTGCGGGGTGCTCGCAACGAAGGTCCACTCCCGACGGTCACAGCAAGTCAGGGACGTTCCCGTCGCCGGCGCGGCGGTGGTGGTGTGGGCCAAGCGGCGCTGGTTCTGCCTGGAGCCGGCCTGTGCTCGGGGCACGTTCGCTGAGGCCACCGAGCAGATCCCCCGTTACGCCCGCTCGACGACCAGGCTGCGGGACCAGGTCGTCTCGGCCGTGATCACCTCGGGCCGTGCAGCTTCCGAGGTGGCCCGGGCCCACGGGGTCTCGTGGTGGCTGGTCCAGGCCGCCCTCAGCGCCGCTGCGGTGGTCCTGCCTGACGTCGACGACGTGCGGGTGAGGCGTCTGGGGGTCGATGAGCACCGGTACCGGTCGGTGCGCTGGTTCCGCACGGATCAGGGGGCCTGGAGACGGTTCGAGCCGTGGATGACGACGCTGGTGGACCTGGGCACCGGGCAGGTCCTCGGCATCGTCGACGGCCGCGACTCCAGGGCCGTCGGGGACTGGCTTGCCCAGCGCTCCGAGGCCTGGCGGGAGCGGATCGAGATCGTCGCGATCGATCCCTCGGCCGCGTTCCGCAAGGCGCTGCGGACCTACCTGCCCCGGGCTGCGGTCTCGGTCGACAAGTTCCACCTCGTCAAGCTCGGAAACGACATGGTCACCACCGTCAGGCAGCGCCTGGCCCGCGCCCATCGCGGCCGTCGAGGTCGCAAGGAGGATCCGGCCTGGGCGCACCGAATGCTGCTACTACGCGGCGGCGACACCCTGACCCCGAGGGCCTGGGAGCGGCTCGAGGACGTGTTCCGCACCGATGACCCCACCGACGAGCTCTCCGCTGCCTGGGGCATCAAAGAGCAGCTCCGCCGCCTCCTGTCCACCGACACCCTCGCCCAGGCCTGGCAGGAGCGAATGCGGATGGGCTACTTCGCCCAGATCGCGAACATGCCCGAGACGACGAAGCTCTATGACACCGTCGTGACCTGGTGGGACGCGATCGAGGTCCTCATCGTCACCGGCGCGACCACCGCGAAGGTCGAAGCGGGCAACACCGGCATCAAGAACATCAAACGCACCGGCCGCGGATTCCGAAACCCGGAGAACTACCGGATGCGTATCCTGCTGACCAGCGCCGCGAGAACCGTAGCGTGAACACCCGTCCCAGCAGGGTCATTCACCACGAACCGCGAAGAGCCGGATATGCCATGTCCCCCTCCGGTCCGGGGAAGGGTGCGACGCAGGCCGTCGGCGGCTGGGGCATCGCCGTCACCGCGGGCTCCAAGGCGCCCGAGGCCGCCTTCGACTTCATCACCTGGGCGACCTCCAAGGAATATGTGGCACTGGTCGCAGAAAAGGAGGGGTGGCTTGCCGTTCCCTCAGGATCGCGCACCTCGACCTACGCGACGCCGGAGTATAAGTCCGTCGCGGTGTATGCAGACCTTGTCCTGAAGTCGCTCGAGAACGTCGAGTTCGAGGAACCTGCGGTGGAGGACGCGCCGTACGTCGGCAACTCTCTTCCGAACATCCCGGAGTGGTCGGGGCTCGGCGAGAGGCTCGGTCAGCTCCTGGCCGAGTACGTCTCCGCCGACGGTGACACCGCCGCGCTCCAGTCGGCCGCCCAGAGAGCCGCCCAACAGGCCTTCGACGACGGAGGACGCTGATGAGCGCGGCGGCCTCCGCCACAAAGGAGGCGCCGCGCAGAACCCGGGTGAACCTCGTCGGCACACCGGCGCTGATGGTCGTCCTGGTCCTCACCCAGGTCCCGTTCGCGGTGACCGCCGTGATCTCGCTGCTCAACTGGAATCTTCGGATGCCCAGCGCACCGATCAGCTTCGCCGGAGCAGACAACTATCTCTTCCTGCTGGGCGACCCGGACTTCTACCGCGTCATCCTGAACACGGTGATCCTCACGGGCGCCTCATTGGTGATCGCGATGGTCCTCGCCTTCGTCCTGGCGAACCTGTTCAACAACTCGTTCCCCGGGGCCGTGATCGCGCGATCGATCCTGATCATTCCGTACTTCGTGATGGAGCCGGTGATCGGCATCATCTGGAAGACGCTGATCCTCAGCCCGACGCAGGGCCTCAACGGCGCCTTCTCCGCTCTGCTCGGCATCGAGCCGATCTCCTTCTTCAGCGCGCAGAACTCCTTGGCGACCATCGTCATGCTGTGCGTCTGGCAATGGACCCCGTTCCTATTCCTCATCATCATCTCGGGCCTGCAGAGCCTGCCCGAGGAGGTCATGGAGGCTGCTCAGGTCGACGGCGCAGGCTGGTTGCGGCGGATCCTCTCCTTCAAGATCCCGCTGCTGCGCCCCTACTTCCTCGTCGCCGCCACCTTCGGCCTCATCAACCTGCTGAAGGTCTTCGGAATCATCTTTGTGACGACGCAGGGCGGCCCCGGCGTCTCTTCCGCGAACCTCCCGTACTACATCTATCGAACCGCGTTCTACGACTGGCAGGCCGGCCGGGCGTCGGCGATCTCTGTCGTCACGGTGATCCTGACGCTAGCCGTCCTCGCGACCATGTTCCGCCGACAAGGGAACGTGCTGGAACGATGAGCAGAACGGTGGAAACGACAATGCATACGCCTCCTTCGCAGCAGGCGCCCGCCCCGGCCCAGCCATCCACTTCGATCAACAGTTCTTCGTCGATCCCGAAGCCCTCAGCGCGCAAGAAGATCCTCGGCCTGCTCGGCGGCGGTCTCCTCATGGCGATCGCGCTGATCTACTCGTTCCCGATCCTCTACATGGTCCTCTCGTCCTTCAAGCGGGAGGTCGATGTCGCGCCGCCCAGCTTGAGCTTCACGCCGACGCTCGAGAACTATCGGGCCGTGATCGGCCCCGAGCTGGTCGCGCATCTGGGGAACTCGGTCGGGATCACGCTGACGACCGTCGTCCTGACCGTCGTGCTGGGCGTTCCGGCGGCCTATTCGATCGTCTTCGGGCGGCTCCGCAATCCCATCGGGCGCTACAACTGGTATATCACCACGACCCTGCTGCCCGCAGTGGCAGTAATCCTGCCGATCTACGTCATCCTGAGCCGCCTCGGGATGCTGGACTCGCCGATCATGATGGTGCTGCTGTACACCTCGATCGGCATCCCACTCATGGTGTGGATGGCCGTGACCTACATGGCCGACATCCCCCAGTCGATCATCGAGGCCGCACAGCTCGACGGCTGCACGCGCGTCCAGGCATTCAGGACCGTCATCCTCCCCATCGTGCGTGGAGGCATCCTGTCGACAGCGATGCTGGTGTTCATCGTGACGTGGAACGAGTTCCTCGTCGCGATCTCGTTCACCTTCACGCAGTCGCCCACCATCCCGGTGTACATGAACCAGTACATGACCCAGCAGGGTCTGTTCTGGGGAAAGATGTCCGCGGTCGCGACGATCGCCGTCCTCGTCCCCGTTCTGCTCGGGTTCGTCGCCCAGCGCAGCCTCATCAAGGGGCTCCTCAGCGGAGCCGTGAAGGAGTGACATGACCGTCAAGACCACCATGCGCGCAGGGGTCCTCGTCGCTCCGGGAAGGATCTCGCTCGAGGAACGGGAGATCCCGGAGATCGGCCCGGAGGACGTGCTGGTCCGTGTCGCCTATGTGGGCCTCTGCGGGTCCGACGTGGCCCTGTTCAGCGACGGCGGCATCGGGTCCAGCAGGGTCGAGGAGACGATGGTGCTCGGGCATGAGGCGTCCGGCGTCGTCGCCGCGGTAGGCGAGACCGTCTGCGATCTCGCCGTGGGCGATCGGGTCGCGCTCGAGCCGGGTGTCCCCTGCGGCATCTGCGAGCAGTGCATGACCGGGCACTACAACCTCTGCCCCGACGTCTACTTCTGGGCCTCCCTCCCGATCACCGAGGGAACGCTGCAGGAGTACGTGCGACACCCCGCGCGCTTCTGCTTCGCGCTACCCGATGAGGTGACACTGCCCGAGGGTGCGCTCATCGAGCCGCTCGCCGTGGCGCTGCACGCACTGCGCACCTCCGGGGCCGGCCTCGGGAGCCGCGCCCTCGTGCTCGGCGGAGGCTCCGTCGGACTCCTGATGACGGCGCTCCTGCGACGGGCCGGGGCCGCCGAGGTCGTCGTCAGCGACATGGCGGACAACCGTCTGGACTTCGCGCAGGAGTTCGGGGCGGAGCCGATCCGTGCTGATGTACTCGCTGCAGAGGCGACCGTGGCCGACCGCCGGTTCGACGTCGTGTTCGAGACCGCCGGGTCCGAGGCGACGATGAATGAGGCGATCCGCTGTGTGCGTCGTGGCGGAACGATCACGTTCGTCGGCTACACGAAATCCGGGATCGCGGCATTGCATGTGAACGACCTGATCGATAAGGAGCTCACTCTCCGCAGCGTGTTCCGCTACCGGAACCTCTACCCCACTGCCATCGCGCTCCTCGCCTCCGGAGAGCTTCCCGTCGCACGCATCATCACAGACGTGCTCCCCCTCGAGAGGAGCACCGAGGCGTTCACGGCGGCGAGCACCCGGAAGCACGAGGTCGTCAAGGTCATGATCAAGGTCGACGCAGGAGCCGGCGATGGCCGCGGATGACCTCGTCGCGGGGATCGACTTCGGCTCCGACTCCGTGCGCGTGGTGCTGCTGGACGTCATGGAGGCCCGCACCGACGCCGTCGCGCAGGCTGAATATGAGCGCTGGGCGCAGCGCCGGTACTGCGATGCGGAGCGGTCGGTGCATCGACAGCATCCGCTGGACCACATCGAGGCACTCGAGGCGTGCTTCGCACAGCTCGCACGCTCCTCCGACCTCTCCCGGGTCCGCGCTCTCGCGGTGGACAGCACCGGCTCCACCCCCGCCCCTGTGGACGCCGAAGGACGGGTCCTCGCACTCCGACCCGAGTTCGCCGAGGATCCCGGCGCGATGTTCTGGCTCTGGAAAGACCAGAGCGCGGAGGCCGAGGCGGCGGAGATCAACGATCTCCTCGACTCGGGACGTTTCGACGTGTCCCGCACGCAGGGCGAGTACAGCTCCGAATGGTGGTGGGCGAAGATCCTCCGCGCCGAACGCCTCGGAGGCGCCGTCTCCCGCGCCGCTGTGAGCTGGATCGAGCACGCCGACTGGGTGGCCCACCTGCTCTCGGGCGGGACGGATGCCGCAATTATCCCCCGCAGCGCCTGCGCCTATGGCCACAAGGTCCTCTACAGCGCGGCGCACGGCGGGCTGCCTCCGCGCGCCCTGCTCACGGAGCTCAGCCCGGGGCTCGCCCGCGTCCTCGACACCTTGCCTGCGAAACCTGTTGCAGCGGGCTCACCGCTGGGCACGGTCTGCGCGGAGTGGTCCGGTCGACTGGGGCTGACCGACGGCGTCGTGATCGGGGCCGGTTCGCTCGATGCTCATGCGGCAGCGGTCGGCGCCGGCATCCGCCCGGGCGAGATGGTAAAGGTCATCGGGACCTCGACTGTCGATCTGTTCCTGCCCCGCGCCCTGCCCGAGGAGATCGAGCCGCTGCGCTCTCTCTGCAACATCGCAGAGGACACCATCGTCCCGGGCCACCTCGGCGGGGAGACGAGCCAAGCTGCGTTCGGCGACCTCTTCTCCTGGTATGCGGGGATCCTACGCTGGCCGCTTCGCGCGGTCCTCGAGACGGAGCTCGCCGACTCGGGCGGAGCGCCCCTGATCGACCGGCTCGAGGAGCGCTTTCTCGGTGCCGTGCTACCCGCTCTCGAGAGGACGATCCGTGAGCGGACGGAACGTTCGACACCGATCGCACTGGACTGGGTCAACGGGCGGAGGTATCCGTTCCCGGACTCGTCCGCGCGCGGAGCGATCGCCGGCATCGGCGTCGGCACCGACGCCGCAGACATCTATCTCGCCCTGCTCGATGCCGCGGTGCTAGGCAGCAGGTCCATCCAGGATCAACTCCTGGCCGCCGGGATTCCTGTCCATGCGGTCACCCTCGTCGGCGGGATCGCACAGCGCTCGGAGCTGATCTGCCAGATGCTCGCCGACGCACTCGGCGTCGAGGTCGCCGTAGCGGAGGAGTCACAGGCCTCGGCCCGGGGCGCGGCGATCCATGCCGCGATCGCGGCTGGGACGTTCGGCACGCCCGAGGAGGTTCGCTCCTCCCTCGCCGCCCGCGTCTCACGGACCTTTGCCCCGACTCCGGAGGGTCGCGCGAGGATGAATGCGAGAATCGGCGAATATCTCCGGCTCGGCGTGGGGACCGGTCAGCTCCCCCTGTCCGTGCTCGGTTCCCCGGCACCGGAGGCAGACGCATGAGCGCGCGACGAACCATCCACCCCGACGACGTCCTGCGTGCAATCTACGAGTTCGGACCGATCTCCCGCTCCGATCTCGCCCGCGAGCTCGGTGTCTCCCGTCCTTCCGTGACCAGCATCGTCCAGGAGATCACTGGGCTCGGCATCCTCGCTGCGGAGATCCCGACAAGGTCGCGTCAGGGGCGCCGGTCGCGCGGTCTCACGCTGGATCTGGGCGAACTGCGAACCGTCGCAGTTCGCATCAACCGGTACCGGACCGAGGCCGGCGTGTTCGACGGCAACGGAGAGCCGCTCGCAAGAAGCGAGCGGAGCTACGACAGCTCCGTCGACATCCACGGCGTACTCGCCGCGATCAGTGCGGCCGTGGACGAGGTTCGTCCCGCCTTCGATGCGCAAACCCTCGTCGGCGTGGGCGTCGCTGCACTCGGCTGGCTGTTCCGCGACGAGAACGGCACCCGGCTCTACACCGACGGCTTCACCGAGCTGAGAAAGGTCGACTTCGTCAAAGAGATCGGCGCTCTCCTCCCGGGAGTGCCCATCGTCCTCGAGCACGATGCGAAGACCAGTGCGCTCGCCGAGTACGCGCTGCTCTCCAAGATCCGCGAAACTCCGCCGAGGTGCCTGCTCAACGTGGTCGGTGGGATCGGCTACGGCGGAGGGATCGTCGTGAACGGCCGGATCTTCTCCGGCGCCCACGGGATCGCCGGAGAGATCGGGCATCTGGGAATCAATTTCAATGCCCGCCTGCACGAGCGCTATGTCGACCGTCCCGGCTTCGACGGGCTGTTCGAGGACTACGCCTCGCCACGTGCCCTGCGCAGCGCGGTGGCGGAGCGCCTGGTCGAGTTCCCAGACTCGCCGCTCACGGAGAACCCGTCCATCGATGACATCGTCGCCGCCTTCGACGACGGTGACGAACTGGCGACCTGGGCGGTGAAGCGCATGTGTCGTCTCATCGCCTACGGCCTTGCCTCGCTGGTGTACGTCCTCGACCCGGACTGCATCGTGCTCGGCGACCTCTTTCCCGGGTCGACGAACGTGCGCGACCTCATCCAGGACGAGCTCGGGATGCTGCTGCCGCCCATCATCGTGGAGCACCTCGAACTGCGGGTCTCCGAGCTCGGCGAGACCGGGATCCTACAGGGATGCCATCTGATGGCGATGCAGGAAGTCGTCGCCCACCACAGCCTGCACAGCATCGCGCTGTCCCGCGCAGGACTTTCCGACGCAAAGGACCCGACCTCATGAACCCCCTTGACACCGATGCCGTCTGCATCGTTACTGGAGCCGCCGGAGGGATCGGCCGCGCCGTCGTCGCTGCCGTCGCCGCGCAGGGCGTAAGCGTCGCCGGTTGGGAGCGGCCGGGGGCAGATTTCTCCCGCGTGGAAAAGGTCTGCGACGAAGCAGGGGTCCGCTTCCGTGCGGTCGAGGTCGACGTGACCGACGCCGCAGACTGTGCTCGGGCGACTGAGGAGTCCTCGGAGCTGGGGCAGGTCCGGTACGCCGTCAACTGCGCGGGGGTCGACAGCCTCGGCCCGTCCACGGAGGTGGAGCAGAGCGACTGGGACCGTGTGATCGGCGTGAACCTCAGCGGGCTGTTCCACAGCTGCGTTGCCCAGCGTCGGGCCTTCGGCTCGGGCCCCGGAGCGATCGTCAATATTGCCTCGATGTCCGGTCTGATCGTCAACCGTGACATCGACCCGCACGCGGCGTACTCGGCGTCGAAAGCGGGAGTCATCCATCTGTCCAAGAGCCTCGCCGTCGAATGGCGCCAGGAAGGCATCCGCGTCAACGCCGTCAGCCCCGGGTACACCCGGACGGAGATGACGGCGAGCAATCCTCCCGCTCTCATCGCAGCCATGGAGGAACAGGTGCCTCTCGGACGCTTCGCGGAACCCGAAGAGATCGCGCAGCCGTGCGCGTTCTTGCTCAGCGGGGCGGCGTCCTATGTCACCGGGACGAATCTCGTGGTCGACGGGGGGACGACGGCCTGGTGAGCGTGGGGACCTGATCGCACGCCGTCCGGCAACTGGTCCACGGGCACGGCTACCTGCTCTCCCGCACCACCGGAGCCGAGGGGATGACGGCGCCGACGGGCTTCGTGGTGGGCGGGAACCTCACCGCAGAGGACGACGCCGCCGAGGTGCTCGCGCGCCTGCTCACCGGCGCCTGGCAGCGGGTGCTCTCCCCCGACCAGGACGTGGTGGACCGCCTGCGCAGGGTCGAGCAGCACTACGGCGTGAGCGTGCTGCCCGACGGCTTCGAAGCCGACGGGCCGGTGGACGTCGCAACAGTGCTGATCGCCGGAGCGCGGGTCTGCTTCTCGGGAACGGTGCACTCCCCCGCGCACGGACCGCTCGACAAGGACGACCTGCACCGCATGGCCGAGTCCCGCGGACTCGTCGCCGTCCCGACGCTCACGAAGACGAAGACCGACGTGCTCGTGGTCGCCGAGGCCGGTTCGCAGTCCAGCAAGGCGAAGAACGCGGCGAAGTGGGGGAAGCCGGTGGTGGTGGCAGAGGAGTTCTTGGGGTGGATGGGCAGCCGGTGAAAGGTCTATTCAGGGCGAACTCGAGCTGAAGGAGGCTCTCGAGCGGAACCCGGGTACTGATGCGGCACGTCCTTCAGGCGGTGTGGCGCCGTCATCCAGTGGTAGAAGTTGTCGCCCCGGCGTAGGAGGCGGGCACTCTGCCGCGCGCTCGCACGGAGCTCGCGGCACAGCTCGTCGACGTGCCGGCGGACGCCGCCACGTTCCCGGTCGTCCGCTCAGGTCGGCGGCTGCGGACCGCCCACCACCTGGCCGTCCTCGAGGTGGATCACGTGGTCCGCCCCGCGCAGCGCCTCGGGGCGGTGGGCGATGACCACCGTGGAGGCTCCCGCGCTCTGCACGCCGGCGACCACGCGCTCCTGAGTGAGGGGGTCCTGATGGCTGGTGGCCTCATCGAGCACGAGCACGGAGCCAGCGATGCCACCGGGGGCCCGGGAGGCCCGCAGCAGGGTCCGGGCGAGAGCCAGTCTCTGCCTCTCGCCACCGCTGAGCGCATTCCCTCGAGGTCCGATGCGCCGCTCGAGCGGCAGGGGGGAGCACGCCATGTGCAGCACCTCATGCAATGCAGCATCCGTGGCCGACGGTGCAGCCAGGCGCAGGTTCTCCGCCACGGTCGCATCCAGCAGAAACGGTTCCTGGTCCACGACGGCGACGGTCCTGCGCACCTGGGCTGAGCCGAGCCGCAGTACATTCACGCCGCGGAGCGAGACCGAGCCGGTCTCGGGGTCACGGTGGCGCTGCAGGAGACGGGCGATCGTCGACTTGCCGGAGCCGGTGGGTCCGGTGACGCCGACGACCCTCCCGGGGGCGAGGTGCAGGGAGACGACGTCGAGCACGGGCGCCGGACGGCCCGGATAGCGGAACGTGACGTCGGCGAGCTCGGCCGCGGGCGTTCGAGGATCGCCTGCCGGCGCGGTGCCGTGGGGCGAAGGGGCCGGCAGGACCGTCGGGGAGGTGGGCTCCGCGACGAGCGGTGCGGCGCCGGCGAGTTCCCGCACGCGGCGGGTCGCCTCGAGACCGCCGGGCAAGGACACGGCGAGTCTCTCAAGGGTGTCCAGTCCGGTCGCGATGCCAGGTACCAGCGCCGCCGCCATGAGCACGGCGGGCAGGGCCGAGGGCGCCGCAGAGAGGCCGACGACGAGCACCAGCAGCGCTCCGCCCCAGATCCACAGAGCGGTCGCGCCATGGCGCACGCCGGCGCGGCGCGAGCGTGCGCGCAGGGCGGCCCCGAGCCGGTCGTCCAGCTCCCGCAGGCCCGCCAGCCGCTCCGCGACGGTGCCGGCGCCCAGGATCACCTCGCGCACCCGCAAGGAATCCGCGACGTGCTGGGTGATATCGCCACGGGTGCGGCCCAGGGCGCGGGCGGTCTCGCGATCCCGGCGGCGGCCCAGGAACGGGATGACCCAGCCCGCAGCGAGCACGACGGCCAGGGCCAGCGCCGTGGGGACGCCGGCGGTCGCGGTGGTGAGTCCGATCGCAGCGATCGGGAGGAGAACGGCGCTGATTGCGGGCGCGATGGTGTGCGCGAAGAACACCTCGATCCGGTCCACGTCCCGCACCGCCACGTCGAGCACGCGTGCCGCCCCGCCCGCGTCGGTCACGGCCGGCGCCTGCGGGAGCACTCGCTCCATCACCCAGATGCGCAGCTCGCCCAGCAGGCGGAACGCCGCCAGGTGCCCGGTGAGCTGTTCGAGATAGCGCAGCACCCCGGATGCCACGGCGAGCACCACGAGCACGGCGACGACGCCGGTCACGGGCAGCACCGCGGAGCCGACGAGGCTCGCACCGATCGCACCGGCAGGCAGCGCGAGCGTCGCGGCTGAGGCGGCGTGCCCGAGGATCCGGGCGAGCGCGGAGACGGCGAGCACCGCTCGTGCGGGGGCGGCGAAGGCGAGCAGCCAGCGCAGGTCCGTCATCGTGCTGCTCCTTCACAGAGACCGGGAGCGGAGAAGGCGAGACCAGGAGGAGCGGCATCGGGTGGGTCGGAGCCGAGGTCGCCGGTGGCGGGGTCGCCCGCCTCCGCGGCGAGCGCCTCGGCGTAGTAGCCGGGGCGGGACCGCACCTGCTCGGGCGGGCCGGCGTCCACCACGGCGCCTCCTTCGAGCACCACCACGAGGTCGGCACCGAGGGTGGTGTGCACGCGATGGGAGATCTCCAGGACGGTGCGGCCGTGCAGCCGCTCCCCGAGTCGCTCGCGCACCAGCTGTTCGGTGGCGCGGTCGAGATCCGCAGTGGGTTCGTCGAGCAGCACGAGGCCGCGGTCCTGGATCAGCAGGCGGGCCAGCCCCAGGCGTCGGCGCTGCCCGCCGGACAGCAGCGCCCCTCCCTCACCGATGACGGTGCTCTCCCCCTCCGGCATGGTGCGCAGGTCCGGGGCGAGCGCGGCCGCATCGAGAGCTTCGGCGAGCCGGGGCTCGTCGGCCTCGGGGGCGACCAGGCGCAGGTTGTCGCTGATGGTGCTGGAAAGCAGGTCGACGTGCTGACCGAGCGTCGCGCAGCGCTGACGGCGCGCGGCGCCGTCGACCGTGGCGCCGTCCAGGCGGATCGTGCCGCGAGCAGGTTCCTCGAGTCCTGCGAGCACGCGCAGCAACGTGCTCTTCCCGGCACCGGAGGGGCCGACGAGAGCGAGGCGCGAGCCCGCCGGGACGGTGAGATCCACTCCGTCGAGCACCGGGCGGCCCTCTCGATCGACGCCGAGCCCTCGCAGCTCGATCGACGGGGAGGCGGTGCCGTCGGCCCTCGTCGGGGACGTGCCCTCACCCTCCCTCGGTGCTCGCTCCATGCTCTCGCCGGTGCCTGCCGTGAGCTCCTCGAGCTGGTCGCGGCGGGCGCGGCCGCCGAGGGCGACGTAGAAAGTGCGGCCGATCCTGCCCATCGGCTCCTGGAGGAGCACCGTGAGCAGGAGCCCCGTGAACGCCTGGCCGGCGCCGAGCCGGCCGCTGTCGAGACCTGCCAGCACCATCGCCACGGCGACGCACCCCATGAGCACCCCGAACACAGCGTCGTGCACCACGATCACCACCTGGTTGCGGGCGAGCAGCCGCGTGAGCTCGCGCATCGCCCCGCGAGCCGAGTGCGCATAGTCCTCGAGCACCCTGGCGCCGGCGCCGAGCACGCTCACCGTGCCGAGTCCCTCCACCAGCTCGAGGTAGCGGGCGGCGGCCTGGCTCTGGGCGCGCCGGAACTGGCCGTTCGAGCGGCGCAGCACCCGGTCGCCGAGCACGATCAACGGCGGCACGAAAGCGATCGCGAGCAGCAGCACCAGCGCACCGCGCACATCGATCACCGCCGCCCAGACGGCGAGGACCAGCAGCGGGGCGGTGAAGGCCGCGAGGGTGGGGGTCAGGAACCCGGCGCGGTATGCGGCGACCTTCTCGACCCCTCCGGTGGCGGCATCCAGCGTCGCGCCCTCCGCGCCGCCCCGGCCCGGGGCGAGCGCGGAGCGCATCACCCGCTGCCGCCAGGTGGTCTCGGTCTCCTGCGCCATCCGCCCCACCCGCGCCTCGGCGCCGGCACCGGCCGCGGCGGCGAGCACCACGAGACCGAGCGCCCACAGTGCCGGGGCGGTGAGGGACGTGCCGGCGAGCGCGGCGTCGACGACGGCGCCGAGGGCGACGGCCGCCGCGGCGAGGCCGAGGGTGCGGGCCCAGGTCAGCAGCAGCGCCGCGCGAGATCCCGGCGGAGGATCGACCAGGGCCTCACGAATCCACACCGACGCTCACTGCTCCTGGTCGATGAGGTCGGGATGGAGCACGGAGGCGATCTGGCTCAGGCCCTCGCCCAGCCGCGACCCGGCGGTGCCCGAGGTGGCCAGGGCATCGATCAGGTGCACCCGGCCTTCGGCGATCGCGGGGATCTCGGCGAGCGCCGGGCTCTCCAGCAAGGCGGAGAAGGGCCCCAGGCCCGCGCCGTGGAAGTCCTGGACCAGGATCACGTCAGGGGCGGCATCGAGGAGCATCTCCGGGTCGGCCGCCGGGGAGGAATGCCATCCGGACTCGGTCGCGATCGACGTTCCGCCGGCAAGCTCGATGAGGGTGCTGGTCGAGGAGGAGGCGGCGAACATCATGGTCGACGGGCCGCGGGCGAACAGCCCCAGGGTGCGCGGGGCGGCCTGGGCAGCCTCGACTGCGGCGGCGACCTCCTCGATCTGCTGCTCGATGGTGGTGGTGATCTGCGCGGCCGCCGCTTCTACTCCGAGCAGTTCGCCGAGGGCGGTGATCACCGAGGTCACGGACTCCGGGGACTCGAAGTCGGAGGAGTCGAAGACCGCGCAGGGCACGCCGCTGGAGGTGAGGGACTCCCCCACGGTCTCCTCGCCGTCGTGGCGTGCGGTGAGCAGAACAAGGTCCGGTTCCAGCGCGAGGATCTGCTCGGGATCCGGGGAGGGGGCACCGACCACGGTGTTCGCGACCTGCTGGGCGAGTTCGGACTGGTTGGTGTTCGAGGGGTCCTGCGCCCCCTCGACCACGCCGACCACGCGCTTAGGCCCCACGAGCTCGAGCGCGAGGTCGCCGGTCTCGGTGGAGACCGCGACGATCCGCTGCGGCGCGGCCTCAAGGGTGACCTCAGTGTCGCCGATCGTGACGGTGCGCGGCCAGTCGCCCGTGGGCGCGCCGGCATCGGCGGCGGTACCGGCGGAGGAGTCGCTGCCATCGGCGGTGGAGCAGGCGGCCAGGGCCGTGAGGGCGCCGAGGGTGAGAAGGGAGGTGCGGGCCAGGCCGCGGCGGGTGAGGGCGTGCATGAAGGGGTCCTTGTCCAGAGAGGGTGGGTCGGTGTCGGGAAGATGACCGCCAGGGCGGGCGGCGGGTCAGGGGCTGGGTGGGATGCGTCCGCGCGGGGTGACACGGGGTCGGCCGGTGAGCGGATCGAGATCCACGTCGGCCCGGATCCGATAGGCCGTCGCCAGCAGATCGGGGCGCAGCACCTCGTGCGGCGTACCTGCGGCGAGCACTCTGCCGTCCGCCAGCAGGGTGAGGTCATCGCAGGCGCGGGCGGCGAGGTTCAGGTCATGCAGCACCACCCCGATCGCCCGCCCTTCTGCAGCGAGGTCACGGAGCAGCTCGACCACATCGGCCTGGAAGCCGAGGTCGAGAGCGGAGACGGGCTCGTCCAACAGCATCACCTCGGAGGCCTGCGCGAGCTGCTTGGCGATGAGGACGAGCTGGCGCTGGCCACCGGAGAGGCGGTCGATCCGCCGCTCCCGCAGATGCTCCGCGCCCACTCGGGCGAGGGACGCATCGACCACGTCACGGTCCTCGGCGCTGAGGTCGCCCTGCATGCGGGTGAGCACCCCGTGGTGGGCGTAGCGGCCCAGACCCACCACGGTGTCCACGCGCAGACCGGCTTCGACGTGGGTGTCCTGCGGAAGGAACGCGATACGTCGGGCGCGCTCGCGGCTCTGGAGGGAGCAGACGTCCTCTCCCTCGGAGCGCACCGTGCCGTCGCGCAGCGGGATCATGCCGGACATGGCGCGCAGCAGAGTGGATTTGCCGGCGCCGTTGGGCCCGACGAGGCCGTGCACCCGCCCGCGGTCGAGGGTGAGATCGACGCCGTGCAGGACGCGGCGGCGGCGATAGGCCACGTGCACGCCCTCGACGCGCACCGCGGTGGCGGGGGGTGTCTCGGTGGGCGTCGGCTCCGCAGGCGTCGCGGCGGCGGGTGTCACCTCGGGGAGCGTCGCGTCAGCGGCCTGCGCGGCGGTGCGGGCCGGGCTCCGGAGCGCATGCTGAGGGCTCATCGGCCGCTCCGGCTGCAGACCAGGGCGAGCAGCACGGGAGCGCCCACGAGGGCGGTGACGGTGCCGGTCTGGAGGCTGACGGGGGTGAAGAGATTGCGGGCCACCACATCGGCGAGCACGAGGAACACCCCGCCCACCAGCACCGAGACCGGCAGGAGCACGCGGTGGTCGGGGCCGAGCAGCAACCGCGCCAGGTGTGGGACCACGAGCCCCACGAAGCCGATCACCCCGGTCACGCACACGCCCGCGGCGATCACCACGGCGCAGATCGCGAGCAGGATCTGGCGGGTGCGGGCGGTGCGCATCCCGGTCGAGACCGCCTGGTCCTCGCCCAGCAGGAACAGGTTCAGCTCCCCGGCGGTGCCGAGCAGGACCGCGATCCCCAGGATTCCGGGCAGGGCCGCGACGGCGACGTCGGACCAGGTGGCACCGGTCAGGTCGCCGTTGAGCCAGAACATCGCGGCCTGGGCGTCGTCGCTGGCGGGCGCATTGGCGATGGCTGCGGCGATCACCGCGCCCAGCAGGGAGTTCATCGCGATGCCGACCAGCAGCAGGGTGCCCCCTCCCCCACCGCGCAGACCAGCGACGAGCTGGACCACGAGCACCGCCCCCAGCGCTCCGAGGAAGGCGCCGAGCGGGAGCGTGACCGGGGTGGCGAGGCCGGTGACCATGAGGATCACCGCGACCACGGCCGCGCCCGACGAGACGCCTGTGACTCCCGGATCGGCGAGGGGATTGCGGAACACGGCCTGCATCACCAGGCCCGCCGCGCCGAGCCCTCCTCCGACGATGAGGGCCAGCAGCACCCTCGGCAGGCGGATCGACCAGACCAGGCTGACGGTGGCGGCCGACGGTGCTGGCTGGTCGAGGCCCAGCGCCTCGAGCACGGGCCGTGCGGGCTCCAGCAGGATCACGAGGGTGTCGGCCGGGCCGGTGTCCGAGGGCCCCAGAGAGGTGGCCGTGAGCACGGCCCCGAGGACCAGTGCTGTCAGTGCGAGAGGCAGGAGCACGCGACCGCGCGGCGCCCGGCGGCGCGGCGCCGCGATGGAGCGCTGCTGGGGAACGATGTCACTGACCACAAAGGGGGACGATAACCGTTATCATTAAGCAGTTCAAATCCGTCCGGACGACGGCTCCCGAGGATGGCAGCCGCTCCCCCGCCGACGACGGGCAGCATGCGGCTGACGCCCGCGAGATCGAGCGTATGGGAGAGGGCGATGCCTTGCCCTATTCACGGAGCAGTCACCCTGGATCTATCTCGGCGTGGTCTGGTGAACGAATGCCCTATGACCCCGCACCGACGAAGAGCGAGACTCGAATGATCACGACACGCAGGACGATGCTCACCGCGATCGCACTGGGGGTCGGCTCACCGCTGGCGCTCGGCGCTACCGGATCGGTAGAGGGTGCGGAGGCGGCGGGAGTTCCGACGGAGGTTCTCGCGGCGAACGGTCCCGACCAGAACAACGGGCTCCCCCTGCAGATCACCGGCGGATCCTGGCCATCCCCGCACGTGCAGGGCATCGCCGTAGACCGTGAGCGCGGGCTCGCGTACTTCTCTTTCACCGATCGCCTGGTCAAGACGGATCTCGCCGGCACGGTGCTCGGCTCGGTGACGGGCCTTCCCGCCCATCTCGGCGACATCACTCTGAACCCGAAGAACGGCAAGGTGTACGGCTCCATCTTCTGGGGCGACGAGAACCCGTACTACGCCCCGTACATCGCGATCTTCGACCCCGAGCAGATCCACGAGATCGACGAGAGCCCGGAGAGGAATCCCGCGCTCTCGCTGGTCCACCTCAAGCAGCTCCTCGCGGACCGCTTCGTGGACCTCGACGGCGACGGGACGGACGACGGCCTCTACGCCACCGCCGGGGTGGACGGTGTGGGCTTCGGGCCGCGGTTCGGGAGCACCACTGGGGACTGGCTGCTCACCGTCACCCACTCGCAGTGGCCGGACGCGGACCGCGAGGACAACAACCACCAGATCCTCGTGCAGTACGACCCCGACGTGTTCGACACCTACGCCGAGCCGTACGACACCTCGAAGCCGGACCCCACCAGCGGCCCCACCGAGATCGACGGCCAGTACTTCGTCTACACCGGGGCCACGCGCTGGGGCATCCAGAACCTCACCTACGACCCCACCCTCGAGCGCTGGTTCTTGGGTGTCTACGCCGGGAGCAAGCCCGAGTTCCCGAACTACACGATGTTCGCGGTCGAGGCCGCCTCGCAGCCGGTGCGGCAGGAGCTGCCCGGAGTCGGGGTCGAAGGCGACACCCTGCCCCTGGCCGAGGACGGCCTCGAGGACGCAGCCACCGGGATCCGCGGCTGGTTCCAGAAGGCCGACGTCGGCTTCCAGGCCATGGGCGACGGGCTGTACTACCTCTGCGAGAACACCGTCGTGGACGGTCTGCAGAGCGCGACGCTGACGCTGAGCGTCTGGACAGATGATCCTCATGCACCGTTCGCCCCGGCCGAGGCGTCCGAGCCCTTCGAGAGCGCCCCGCAGCCGAGAATCACCTCCAAGGATTCTCATGGCCGAATCAAGCCAGGTGCCCTGCTCGTCGCGGAGACCGGGACCTGGCGGCCAACGCCGACGCTGACCTGCCGCTGGCTCGCCGACGGCACTGCCATTGAGGGCGCAACCTCCGAGCAGTTCCGTCTCACCGGCCGGTGGAAGGGCTCGGAGATCACCGTCGAGGTGACGGCAGAGCTCGAGGGCTACGACCGCACGACGATGAGGTCCGCCCCCGTCCGCGCCAGCTGAGCAGGCACGGTGCGGACACACCGTCTGCCGCTGTTGCGGGTCGAGTTAGAACGGCACTCCGCAGCGCACGATCACGTTCGCGTACGGGGTCGTCTCCCCCGTGCGCACCACGAACCGTGCCTGACGCATCAGCTGCTTCAGCTCCTCGTGCGGCACCGTCTCAGCGCCCGGGAACCGCTGGGCGAGCATCTCGCCCGCCGGCGAGCCCGTCGCCTCGGAGGCGATCACTGCCGCCTCCACCTCGACCTCGGCGAGGAGGGCGTCGGCCACCTCGGTGAAGCGGGGCACGCCCATCACCACCGCGAGGTCCACGCGCTCCACGCCCGGCGGCACGGGCAGGCCGCAGTCGCCGATCACGAAGGTGTCGGTGTGGCCGAGCCGGGCCAGGTGCGCGCTCAGTGCCGGGTGGAGGATCCCGCCGCGCCTCATGCGCCCTCGCCATCGAGCGGCGGCAGGGCGTCGCCCGTGCCCGGGTAGCTGGGTTGGGCGCCGTGTCCGGTGGCGGCGTAGGCCCCGACCTGCGAGGCGAGCCGTGCGGCTGCCGGGAGGCTCTCCCCCTGGGCGAGGCCCACGGCGAGCGCGCCGATGAAGGCGTCGCCCGCGCCGGTGGTGTCCACGGCGGTCACAGACGCGGCGGGGATGCGGTGATTCCCGTCGGCGTCGGCCACCAGCGAGCCCTGCGCCCCGAGCGTGAGGACCACGGAGGCGATACCGGCTGCGCGGAGGGCGCCGACGATCTGCTGCGGCTCCTCCGGTCCGTCAGTCGCGGGCATCAGCTGGGCGAGGACCAGGGCGGCCTCGTGCTCGTTGACCACCAGCGGGTCCGACGCCAGCAGCACGGCAGGGTCCAGCTCCATGACGGGGGCGGGATTGTGCAGGAACCTGCCGCGGACCAGTGACGGCAGGGCCTCGATCCCGTCGCGCGGGATCTCGCCCTGGCACACGACGATCGCGGCCTGTCCGATGGTCTCGCGGGCGGCTGCCACCTGGGCGGCGTCCACGGAGTCGTTCGCGCCGGCGATCACCACGATGGAGTTCTCGCCATCCTCAGCGACGGTCACGATGGCCAGGCCCGTCGGCCCGCCGACCTCGCGCACCCCGGAAAGTCCCACCCCGGCCGCCCGGAGACCGGAGAGGCCCACAGCGGCCTGGGGGTCGCTGCCGACGGCGCCGACCATCTCGACGCTGCCGCCGAGCCTGGCCGCCGCGACGGCCTGATTGGCACCCTTGCCGCCGGGCAGCATCTGCCCGCCCCGGCCGTGGAGGGTCTCCCCCGGCTGCGGGTGCCTGCGCACCTGTGCGATCAGGTCGACGTTGATCGACCCGACCACCGCGATCACATCAGCCACACCAGCACTGCTCACTCGAACTCGCCTGCGTTCTCCTCGGTGACGGTGACGACCTCGACGGAGACCTCGTCCTCGGTGTCCTCATCGGCGAGGACCTTGACCGCCTCGGCGACGGCCTGGCGGCCCAGCTCCTCAGGCTGCTGAGCGATGGTGGCGTGGAGGGTGCCGGAGGCGACGGCGGCGATGCCTTCGTCGGTCCCATCGAAGCCGACCACCGTCACCTCGGTGCCGGCGCGGTCGCCGAGCGCCTCGATCGCGCCGAGCGCCATCTCGTCGTTCTCGCAGAAGATCCCCACCACGCCGGAGTTGGCCTGCAGCAGGTTCGTGGCCACGTTCAAGCCTTCGGCGCGATCGAAGTTCGCGGTCTGCTGGGCGACCACGGTGATGCCGTCGAACTGGGCGATGCCCTCGGTGAAGCCCTGGCCGCGGTCGCGGGAGGCGGAGGAGCCGGGGACGCCCTGCAGCACGATCACCTCGCCCTCCTCACCGATCGCGGCGGCGAGCGCCTCGGCGGCCTGGGTGCCGCCGGCGACGTTGTCCGAGGCGACGTAGCTGGCGAGCTCCCCGGAGCTGGCGTCGCGGTCCACGGCGATAACCGGGATGTCGGCGTCGTTGAGCGACTCGACCGAGGCGGAGACGGCGTCGGAGTCGGTGGGGTTGACGATCACCAGGCTGACGCCCTGGGTGATGGCGTTGGCGAGCTGGTTGGCCTGGGTGGCCGAGTCGTCGGAGGCGTCCTGGATTTCGAGCGTGAGGCCCTGGGACTCGGCCTCGGCCTGCGCGCCCTCGACGAGCTGGACGAAGAAGGGGTTGGTCTGGGTGGAGACGGCGAGCATGACCCGGTCCCCGCTCCCGCCGTCCTCGC
This sequence comes from Brachybacterium sp. AOP24-D1-21, assembly GCF_052378665.1. Taxonomy (NCBI): domain Bacteria; kingdom Bacillati; phylum Actinomycetota; class Actinomycetes; order Micrococcales; family Dermabacteraceae; genus Brachybacterium; species Brachybacterium sp. AOP24-D1-21. The sequence goes on along the minus strand of NZ_JBQSXX010000001.1, from coordinate 2,323,066 downwards.
CGCCGCCGCGGTTACAGGCGCTCAGGGTGAGCCCGGCGGCGGCTGCGGCGGTGAGGGCGAACAGGCCGCGGCGGCTGGTCATGGACTTGGTGATGGTGATCATGGTGATCTCCTTTGCTCGGGGGAGGTCGTTCTCCCCAGGGGGTGAGGTGCGGTTCAGCGGGAGGTCTTGCGGCGCAGCACGTCGAAGCCGACGGCCAGGGCGATCACGAGGCCGATCACGACCTGCTGCCAGAAGGAGGAGACGTTGAGGATGTTCAGGCCGTTGCGGATGACGGCCAGCAGGATTGCGCCGACCAGGGTGCCGGTGGCTCGGCCTGAGCCGCCGGAGAGGGAGGCACCGCCGATGACGACGGCCGCGATCGCGTCCAGCTCATAACCAACACCTGCTTGGGGGCCGGCCGAAGACAGTCGCCCGGCCAGCACCATTCCGGCGAGGCCCGCGAACAGGCCGGAGAGGGCGTAGACGATGACGAGGATCCGCTTGACGGGCAGGCCGGAGAGGCGGGCGGCCTCTTCGTTGCCGCCGATGGCGTACATGGAGCGACCCAGCACCGTGCGGGTGAGGATGAACCAGCACACGAGCCCTGCGACCACCATGGCGAGGATCGGCACCGGGAAGCCGCCCAGGCTGCCGCCCATGAAGGAGACGGATTCCGAGGTGGGGATGGGGGTGCCGTTGGAGATGACCAGGGTCAGGCCGCGGGCCACACTCATCATCGCGAGCGTCGCGATGAAGGCGGGCAGCTTGCCGTAGGCGATCGAGAGGCCGGAGATGGCGCCGGCGGCAGCGCCGACGAGCAGTCCGATCACGAGGGTGAGGACGCCGGGCAGGTTCAGCGACGCGAAGGAGTAGGCGGAGACCACGGCGCCGAGCGCGGCGACGGAGCCGACGGAAAGGTCGATCCCGGCGGTGACGATCACGAACGTCATGCCGAAGGCCAGGATCGCGACCACAGACGCTTGGATCCCGATGTTGATGAGGTTGGGGACGGTGAGGAACGCCGGAGTGGCGATGAACAGGCCCAGGCACAGCAGGATCAGGCCCACGAGGGCGCCGTTGTTCATCGCCCAGTGGCCGAGGCGGCCGAGCGTGGTGGGTCCCTTGCGGGTGGCGAGGGGAGCAGTGGTGGTCGCGGTCATGTCCGCGGCTCCTTTCGGAGGTGGGGCGGTCGGGTCGGGGCGGGCGGTGCCCGTCAGGACGCCTCGGCGGTGGGCAAGTCGGTGGAGACGGCAGAGGAGACGGCGGAGACCGCCAGGTTCATCACGGAGTCCTCGGTGGCGCCGTCGGCGTCGAGGATCCCGGCGACCTGGCCGTTGCTCATCACGAGGATGCGGTCGCTCATGCCGAGCACCTCGGGCAGTTCGCTGGAGACCATCACGACGGCGCCTCCGGCCTCGGTGATCTCGTTGATCAGTTCGTAGATCTCGACCTTGGCGCCGACGTCCACGCCGCGGGTCGGCTCGTCCAGCAGCAGCACGGTGGAGCCGGCCATCACCCAGCGGGCGAAGACGACCTTCTGCTGGTTGCCGCCGGAGAGGTTGCGGATCGGCTGATCCAGGCCTGCCATCCGCACCGCGAGCTGCTCGGTGACCTTCGCGGCTCGGCGGCGCTGTCCGCGGCGGTCGGCGAGCCCGTGCTTGGCGGTGGTGCGCAGGGTGGCGTAGCCGGCGTTCTCGTCGACGCTGGCGTCCAGCACGAGGCCCTGGGACTTGCGGTCCTCGGGGACGAGGCCCAGGCCCCGGTTGATGGAGCGGCCGACGTCATGGGCGCGCAAGGGCTTGCCCTGCAGGGTGACGGCGCCGGTGTCGTAGGGGTCGGCGCCGAACACGGCGCGCAGCACCTCGGTGCGGCCGGCGCCGACGAGGCCGGCGATGCCGAGCACCTCCCCGGCGTGGACGTTGAAGCTGACGCCCCGGAAGCTGCCCTCGCTGGTCAGGGCATCGACCTCCAGCAGCACCTCGCCCTGGGTCTCGCCGCGCCGACGGGGGAACTGGTCGGCGATGTCGCGGCCCACCATGAGGGAGACCAGCTGCTCCTGGCCGGTGTCGGCGGGGACCTGGGCGATGAACTTCCCGTCGCGCAGCACGGAGACGGTGTCGCCGATGCGGGGGATCTCGTCGAGGTGGTGGGAGATGAAGACCATCCCCACCCCCTTCGCCTTGAGGTCCGCGACCACGGCGAACAGGGCGTCGATCTCGCGGCCGGTCAGCGCCGCGGTGGGTTCGTCGAGGATCAGCAGGCGGGCGTTCTGGGAGAGGGCCTTGGCGATCTCGACCAGCTGCTGGCGGGCGATGCCCAGCTCGCCGACGGGCTGATCGAGCGGCACGTCCAGCCCGATCTGCTCGAGTGCGTGACGGGCGATGCGGTGCATCTCGCGGCGGTCCACCATGCCGAGCCGCTGCGGGGTGCGTCCCAGGGTGATGTTCTCGGCGACGCTGAGCTGGGGCACCAGGTTCAGCTCCTGATGGATGGTGGCGATGCCGAGCTTCTCGGCGGCTTTGACGTCTGGGAGGCGCACGGGCTTGCCCTCGACCAGGATGCGGCCGGCGTCGGGCTGATAGATGCCGGACATCATCTTGATCAGGGTGGACTTGCCGGCACCGTTCTCGCCGAGGAGGACCTCGACCTCGCCGGCCCGCACGTGCACGGTGACGTCGTCGATGACGGTGACGGGTCCGAAGGATTTGCTCACCGCCTCGAGGGTGAGCAGGGCAGTGCGCTCGTCAGTCATGGGCGGGGTCCTCGGCTTCCGGGATGGTCGGGGCGGTCTGGGCCGTATGGACTGTGAGGGCTGCGGGGATGCGCAGCTGGGCGGGGAGGCGGTGCTCTGTGTGGGGCGATTCGCCGCGGAGCTGCGCTTGGATCAGCTGGACGGCGGTGGTGGCCATGCCCTCGAGGTCCTGGCAGATCAGCGGCAGCGGGGGCTGCAGGAGCGCGAACGGCGAGATGTCGTCGAAGCCGATGAACGGCAGGTCGCGCACGGGGACGATCCCGGTCTCCAGGCACTCCCGCACCGCGCCGAGCGTCATCCGGGAATCGGCGGTGAGCACTGAGTCGACGCCGGCCTCGAGCAGGTCCCGCATGCCGCGGCGCCCGGACTCCTCCTGGAAGTCACCGTGCTGGATGACGGTGTCGATCCCAGTGGCCTTCGCAGCGGCGATGAACTCGGCCAGGCGCTCCACACCGGTGGTGGTCTGGGAAGGGCCGGAGAGGAAGCCGAGGCGCTGCGCTCCCCCGACGGCGAGCTGGGCGACGGCATCACTGATGGCGGGGCCGGTATCGGACACGACGGCAGGCACGCCCATGCCGGGGATGGTGCGGTCCACGAACACCAGGGGCATCCCGGCGTCCTGCACGGCAAGCAGAGTGTCGCGGGCGGTGGAGAAGGGGGCGACGATGATGCCGTCCACCTGTTGGCGGCGCAGCACGAGCGTGTAGTCCCGCATCAGGGCGGGGTCTTCGTTGGCGCTGCACAGCACCACGCTGAGGCCCAGGGAGCGGGCTTCGCGCTCGACCACATGGGCGAGCTCGGCGAAGAAGGGGTTGCGCACATCGGGGATCAGCAGACCGATGGTCTCGCTGCGCTCCGAGCGCAGCGACCGGGCCAAGGCGTTGGGAATGTAGTTCAGGCGCTCCGCGGCGGCGAGCACACGCTCACGGGTCTCAGGGGCGACGGAGCCGTTGCCGGAGAGGGCGCGGGAGGCGGTGCCGAGCGCGACGCCTGCTTCGGCGGCGATGTCCTTGATGGTGGGTTTCGACATCCGCAGCTCCTCTCATCAACACTGATGGAAACGATTCCAATCGGGAGCGTAGCACTGTGGGGCGGGAGGGTAAAGGGAGCCGGGTCACGCCGGGCGTTTATCAGCGCGGCGCGCTGTCCTCTGTCCACGATCCCTAGGCGGCGTCCACAACGTCATGACCGACTACAGCTGGTCAGTCGCGCCAGCGCTCGGACGCCTGCAGTGAACTGATCAAACCTCAAGCGGACGTGCCCATTCTGAAGAGCTCTACCCTGGACGCCCAATTCATCCAACTTGAGTTCCCGGAGGTCATCGGGAACTAGCCGCGGTGCGGTCCTGTTTACCCAGGGCCACCGGTCGAGGTCGCCCGGGCGATCCACGGCGACGGCGACGGCGTAGTCCTCGGGCTGGAACTCGGGTTCCGATGTCACCTCGACGACTGCATAGCAGTCACGCGATTCCTTTGCGCAGATGAACACCAGGTCACCCGGTCGAAAGCCAGGTCGTCCCTTCTTCGGACTGGCGAAGAACGACGGTTCCCTCCAACCATCACGCTTGGGCGCGCCGTATTCGAGCTTCAGCCACAGGGTTCGACCGTCATCCCGCGCATCCGCCAGAAGTGTCTCCGCCAGCTGGAGAGCAGAACGGGCGTCGGGAGATGCTGCCTGCGACTGAGAGGACGTTTTGGTCAGGCCTTGTGCGTCCTTCTCGAGCTGGGCCAGGTCTTCCGAGCTGACTATTCGTGAGGGCCACGCAGTGATCGATTCCAGCGCCTCCTGGACCTGCTCCAAGTCAAGCTCCACCCCGAGCTCACGGTTCGGGCTGGCACTGCTGCCCAGTCCAGCGCCGGTGAGGTTGGCGGACCCGAGCATCGCCCGGGTTCCGACGACGAAGCACTTGGCATGGAGCCGGTCGACGTGAAGGATCTCGACCTCTGCCTGGAGGAGTGCCCGCATGCCCTGGACGCTGAGATATCCATTCGCGACAGCGCTGGGGTCCAGTGATGTCATCAGCCGCCAGGACCGGGGCGAACCTTCAGCGGCGGACGCCACCTGACGGCACACGTCGTATGACAGAAATGGACTCGTGAGAACGACGTCGCCGTCGACCTGTAAGAGCGCGTCCCGCAGCCAGTGGGCGGCCGACGTGAGGAGGGGCCTCTGAGGAAACATAGGTCAACGCTAGCGGCACACGCGGAGGCCTGATGAAACGACAGGGGGCCGAATCGGGGGACTGAACCGTGCGAAGCAGTCAGCTTCTGCCTCCGCCGGATCGTCATCGCCTCGAGACCAGATTTCTCCGTCATCTGTCTGAAGCAAATGGCAGGATCAAGCTGGCCAGGAGGAACATAGTAGAGGGAGGCGCCGTGCCCGGTTATGCCGTCATCGATCTCGAGACCACCGGATTCTCACCGGCAAAGCAGCATCGAATCCTCGAGATCGGGGTCGTGGAGGTCTCGGAAGCCGGGGAGATCGAGCGCGAGTGGGCCTCACTCGTGAATCCCGGGCGAGACATCGGGAATTCGCACGTCCACGGAATCACTGCGACCGACGTGGCCGGCGCTCCCCGCTTCTCTGACCTTGCTCCAGCGCTGATCGATAGCGTACAGGGCCGCACGATCGTGGCCCACAATGCTCCGTTCGACCTGCGCTTCCTCGAGGCGGAACTACTGCGGGCGCAGGTGGCGCCGGCACTGCTGCCGCTGACCGGGCTGTGCACGATGCAGTGGTCGAGCGTGTTCCTCGAGGCGCCGTCCCGCAAGCTCGAGGACTGCTGCTCAGCATGTGGCATCGACCTCGTGGACGCCCACTCCGCGATGGCAGACGCTCGTGCCACGGCCCTTCTGCTCAGGCACTACATCTCGTTGGTCGAGGGCTGCGGCGCGCTCCCTTGGCAGGAGGAGCACAAGCTCGGCTCAGCGCAGATCTGGCCCTCCCCCATCGCGTCAGCCTCAGCCCGTGTGCTCCCCCGCGACGCAGCCCGCTCCGCGCGGCCTGACGGCTGGTTGGACAGGATCCTCTCGCGGATGCCGCGCACGGCGGACTCTCGCGTCGACTCCTACCTCGAGACCCTTGAGCGCGCGCTGCTGGACGGCGTGCTCGCCGAACACGAGAAGGATGAGCTGGTGGACGTCGCCTTCGAACTGGGCCTGACGCGTGGCGGCGTGCTGGACCTCCATGCGCGCTATCTCGACGCGATGGCGGAGGTCGCGCTCGAGGACAACGTGGTCACCAACCAGGAGCGCGGCGACCTTGACCGGGTCGCCGCGATGCTTGGCTTGCGGGAGGTGGACGTGGACCGCGCACTCGAGGCCGCGACCAGCAGGCGGTCGCTCGACGCGTCCGGCAGGAGTGGACACGGCGGCGCTCCCGATGGGCACGCAGCGACCCTGCGGCTGGGCACTGCAGGGATCGACCTCTCTCCTGGCGACCGGATCGTCTTCACCGGTGCCATGGTCCGTGACCGCACCTCGTGGGAGGCTCTCGCGCGGGGGCTCGGCTACGTCCCCGGCACCATCGCCAAGAAGACCGCGCTGGTGGTGGCTGCGGATCCGAACTCACAGTCCGGCAAGGCAGCAAAAGCCCGAACCTACGGGATCCCGATCATCACCGAAGAGGCCTTCGCACGCATGGTCGGAGCCTGACGCGATGGTGGAACTGACGCGCGCAGCTCGAGCACAACTGGTTGCGGACGCCACTGTGCTGCAGGACCAGGCCAGCGCACTCCTGGCAGCCCAGCAGGCCGCTCGGCACGCTGGTCGTGAGGCGAGGCGCATCATCGAGAAGCGCACCGTGCCGCTGCTCATCCCAGAGGCCCATGACCTCGTCCCAGCCGACGAGGGCAACCCCACTTCCGACATCAACGGTGCCCGCGGGCGGATCCTCCCGCTCCTCTCGCGGGACGCGGACCTCCTCCATGCCGAACTCGCGTCGCAGCAGCTGGAGAAGGTGTCGCCATCGTTCGATCCCTGGCTCGAGCAGGTCGTCGGCGCCTTCCCTCAGGCGATCCCGCTCGCCACCCCTCAGGGCTTCTTCCGTCGGCTCTTCGGTCAAGGATCGGACGCCGCGGCGAGGGACCGTGCCACCTCGGATCTGCGGGAACACCTCGCCTTCGCTAACACCCCGCAGATCCAGAGCGACGTTGAGCACGCGTGGCCCAGCGGCGACGCCGGCTCCGTGCTCCACCCCGATCACCTTCGTCAGGCGACCGCCGCCGCGCTCGGCACAACGGCCGACGGGATCACGGTGCTGCGCACGCACGAGCTGGCCGATATCGCCCGGTCCCTGATCGCAGGAGCCGACGCTGCGCGCGCGGGCGCCGCCCTCGAGGGAGACGTGCGCACCGCAGCAGAGTCCGTGGTGGACGATTCCACCACGTCACTGCTGGCCAACATCGACATGGACCACTTCCGCACGAGGGTCTCCGTGGGCAGGTTCCCTTCGAAGGCGCTGGAGCGAGCGGGGATCCGCTCCGTCGCCGACCTCGCGAGCTGGAGCGCGGGCAGGCTCACCGCCATCGACGGCATCGGCCCCGACACCGCGCACACGGTGGTCATCGCAGCCAGGCAGATGCGCAGTCAGGCCCGCGGGCAGGCGAAGATCGACCTCACCGGGGAGTCGTCGAATGCCGTTCGCCTGCGGATCGCGCTCAAAGCGCTGATCGACCACCGGCTCCGTGAACGCGGCGCGACGGCCGATCACCAGCTGAGCGTGCGTATGGAGGCCTTCGCTCAGCGCGTCGCCGAAGTGACCCAGCAGATCACGCCGACCACTCCCTACACGTCGGGAGTCGGGCACGCCCCTGCTCTCCTCATCGGGGGGAACGGATCGCAGGGCCACGACCTTCTGGATTCCCTGCGCTCGTTCGTACATCGACAGGAGGGGCGGAGTGCCGGACGGCATCTGCACGCGAAGGAGCGCGCCCGACTTGCCGCCGGCGTGCGCGAGGACTTCACCGGGCACGGGAGCGACTACTTCGCCCTGCTGACAGAGCTCGGTTACGAGGATCGCCTCGCCCAGAACACCCACGGTGATCTTCCCGAGCAGCTAATCCGCCTGGTGGAGAGCACCGAGCTGGACACCGAACTGCTCACGCTGGAGAGCCTGCGCCAATACCAGCACTTCGCCGCCCGATTCATCGTCCGCCAGCGGAAGGTGATCATCGGCGACGAGATGGGGCTCGGGAAGACGATCGAGGCGTTGGCCGCGATCGCCCACCTCACACGAGCGGGACAGGGCCACACGCTGGTGGTCTGTCCGGCAGCAGTGGTCGCGAACTGGATCCGGGAGATCGAGTCGAAGTCCTCTATCGCCGCGCACCGTCTGCACGGCGCAGAGCGTGACTCGGCCGCCGCACAATGGCAGCGCAATGGCGGGATCGCCGTCACGACCTTCGAGACGCTGGGCCGTCTGCTGCACTCCGGTGAGTTCGAGCGGCTCGACACCGTCGTCGTCGATGAGGCGCACAAGATCAAGAACCCTGACGCGAGGCGAACCCGGAATAGCGTTGCACAGCTGAAGCGCGCCTCCCACGCCATCCTCATGACCGGCACTCCCATCGAGAACAGACTCGAGGAGTTCCGCACGCTGCTCAGCTACCTCGACCCCTCCCTCGCTCGCTCCTCCGAAGGGCTGCTGCCGATGGCATTCCGACAGCGCATCGCCCCGGCATACCTGCGGCGCAACCAGGAGGACGTGCTGAAGGAGCTTCCCGAGCTCAACGAGATCGAGGACTGGATCGAGTTCTCCAGCGAGGACGAGCGTGCTTACACGGCCCAGGTCGCCGCCGGGAACTTCATGGGCATGCGCCGGGCGGCGATGGAAGCGGGCGCTCGTTCCAACAAGGTCGAGCGCCTCCAGGAGATCGTCGAGGATGCGGAGGCGAACGGCCGCAAGGTCATCGTCTTCTCGTTCTTCCGCACCGTCATCGACTCGCTCCGCGAGCTTCTGCCGGGCATCGTGCACGGCCCCATCAGCGGGGCAGTGAGCGCGGGGCGGCGCCAGGAGATCATCGACGAATTCTCCAGCGCAGCGGGAGGAGGCGTGCTCATCTCCCAGATCCAGGCCGGCGGCGAGGGGCTCAACATTCAGGCGGCCTCCGTAGTGGTGATCTGCGAACCGCAGCTCAAGCCATCCCTGGAGGTCCAGGCCATCGCTCGCGCCTACCGCATGGGCCAGCAGCGATCCGTGCAGGTGCACCGGCTCCTCTCCGACGAGGGAGTCGATCCGCGAGTGGTCGAACTGCTCAGCGAGAAGACCAAGGTGTTCGACGAGTATGCCCGCGAATCCGCCACCAAGGACTCCGATCTGGACGCCGTGGAGACCGGGGACGTAGCGATCGCGAAGCGGCTGGTGGCGGAGGAGAAGGCGCGGGTGTTGGGTGCGGAAGGTTCGGAGGCTGGAGCGGCTGCCTCGTGAGTGAGGATTCCGTCCGCAGCGACGGCAGCGGACCGCTTCAGATCATTGATCAGCGCACCCGTCGCCGGCCCATCAGTTCTTTCCGAGCGACGGCAGCCCACCGCTCATCGGGCGTCCACTCAATCGGGCTCATCCCAATCGGGGGTGTAGAAGTTGGGGTCTGAAGCCGCCGGTCTCGAGCAGGCTTCGGGCGATGTAGTTGGTCAGGTTGCGGAACCCGAGTGCGGAGCCGCGCAGGTGTTCGAGCCGTCCGTTGAGCGCCTCGGTCGGCCCGTTGCTGGTGCCGGGTCGTTCGAAGTAGGCGAGCACGTCAGCGGCTCGCTTCTTCAGGGTCCGGCCCAGGGTGGTGAGCTCGGTGAGCACCTTGGGGACGCCGGCGCTGAGGTCGGTGATCAGCTTCTCCATGAGCTCGCGGCCACGTTGCCGGTCCTCGTGGCGATAGGCGGCGATCATGCGCTGGTAGACACCCCAGGTCACCTCGACCGGCAGGTGCCTCTCGTCGGCGAAGAGATCCTCCAGGCGCTGGGTCTGTCGCTCGGTCAGCAGACTTGCTCCGGTGTGCAGCGTGCGCCGGGACCGGTAGAGCGGGTCGCCCTTACGGCCTCGACGTGCCTTGGTGGCCCGCTGGACCCGCCGCCGGCACGAGTCGAGGGCCTCACCGCCCAGACGCACCACGTGGAAGGGATCCATGACCGCGGTCGCCTCCGGCAGTTCCTCCGTGGCAGCGGACTTGTAGCCGGTGAAGCCGTCCATCGCCACGACGTCGACCCGATCGCGCCAGTCCTTCGGCCGGTCGGCCAGCCACGTCTTGAAGGTCTTCTTCGAGCGGCCCTCGATCATGTCCAGCAGCCGTGCCGGGCCCCGAGCGTCGCGGCTCGGGGTCAGGTCGATGATGACGGTGACGTACTTGTCCCCGCGCCGGGTGTGCCGCCAGACGTGCTCATCGACACCGATCACTTCCACGCCGTCGAACCGATGCGGGTCGTCGATCAGGACGCGCTTGCCCTCAGCGAGGACGGCGTCGTTGGCGGTGTTCCACGCGACCCCCAGGCCTGCGGCGACGCGGGCGATGGACAGGGTGCTGGCACACGATCCCGGCCAGGGCCCACCGCAGCCCCCGCCGGGAGAGCTTCGCCCTCGGCTGCGCCGCAGCAGTGGTGTCTTGACGCCACACGTGGCCGCATCCGATGCACTGGTAGCGGCGGACCGTGACCGCCAGCGTCGTCGGTCGCCAGCCCAGCGGTTCGTGCGCCAGCTCACGAACGACGGTGTCGCGCGGGATGCCTTCGCAACCGCATCGGCGGCACCAGTCGTCGGGTTCGAGCACGCGGCAAGCCAGCACCGCCCGGTCGGGTTCCAGGCGCTGCCCAGTCACCTCCAACCCGAGCTCGTCCAGGCGGGCGAAGGTCGTCAGGTCAGGGGCAGTGAAGGTAGCGTCAGGCACGTCGAGGTCTTCCCGATGGCCAGTGTCAGAACTTCCATCTTCGGAAGGCCTCGACGCCTACCCGGGGAGCGACGCGCCGCCGACCGCTACACCCTCATCTGTGAAGAGCCTCTTTGCCCAGTCTCCGGCGGGGCCGGGTTGTTCGTGCAGGACGAAGTCGAGAGCGAACGTGCCCTCGTCTGGCCGGATGTCGACGAAGGTGTATCCGCGCTGGCTGAGGTGCCCCTCGCCTTTCGCAGGGTGCGGCACCCACAGGCGTAGCCAGAGCGTGGGGAACACCTCCAGCTGGTTGACGAGGTCTGGCGCAGTGAAGGTGATGCGCCGGTAGCACGGGGTGTAGTCGTGGATCGCGGTGACGGTGACCGCGTGGTTGGGAATGCGCATCAGGCGCATCACGCCGCGCTGCCAGTTGGCCATCAGTGTGATTCCTGTCCGTGTGGTGTGGCGGTGGGTTCGAGGCGCCATCCGGCAGCGCGGCTGTGTTCGGCCCAGAAGCCGGTATAGCGGGCCGCCGGCAGCCAGGTTGGTTCCGCGTTGAACGATGCGGCCGTGCTCGTGTGCGCCGGAGACTGCTCAACGGTCGTCATGGCGTTTCCTCCTGTCGGGGTGCGAGTTCCTGTGCGATGCCCGCGAGGACGACGCCCAGTTTCCGTTCGAACCACTCGACCGGTTCCACCCGGATCGCCCGCACCATCTCCGCCCGCACCTCGTGCTGCCCTTCCGGTCCCGGTGACACAGGGGCTGTGCGCCATCCGTGTTCCACTCCGCCTCGAGCGGCCGTCTCACCTGGCTCGCGAATGGTGTCGAGCGCCTCGACACCGCGACGGTTGTCCGCCGCGAGGTCGAAGACGAGGTCGACGGCGAGCACGGCATCCGCGGCGATGAACCCCCGCTCCACGAGCGCTCCGCCTATCCGGTCGGCGAGTCCCACTATCGATGGCGGGATCACTCCACGCGAGATCGCGAACACCGCACCGGGATGCTTTTCCCACGCCCGCCAGGACGCCACCGCCCATCGCCGCAACAATGAGTCCCACCGGCCTGTAAGATCCGGCCAGGCGAAACCAGACACCGCCTCTTCCAACCCGAGACGCACCAGCTCGTCACGATTGGCCGCGTGCCGATACACCGTCGCCTGCCCGACACCCAGCCGGTCCGCCACCGCAGCGAACGTCACCTCCCGGAAACCGACCGTCACGACCGCGCCGCCGATGGCCGCCGCATCGATCGTGGGTGGACGCCCCGGCCGACGCGCGCGACCTGCCGCACGGCCACCACTTTCTGAGGTAAGGCTCACCTCAACAGATTATGAGAGTAGACTACCGAAATCAAGGGACGGCGTCATCGACACCGAAGGACGGGGTCGACAGCTGGGCTACCCGGGTGCTTGCGGCACATGGCGCAGCGCCTGGTTCATTCGAGCAGGTGCTCGATGGTGGCGATTCGCATGGCGATGGTCTCGGCGAACATCTCATCGCTGGTGCGGGGGTCAAGGTCGGACGCTTCTCGTGACCGTGGTGCAACGACGTCGGGGAGGGAGTCCAGCCAGGCTTCGGGCACTGGTTGGCTCATCATCCGGCGCAGTTCGTCGTCGCCGCGGTCGTAGCGGTAGTCGATCAGCAGCGTGAAGGCGAACACGTCGAAGAGGAACCCGCTGCGTATCACGAGCGCCTGGGGCAGTGTCAACCCGAGGTCGACCAAGAACTGTAGGAGGCGTTCGGCAAGGATCACCCGGTGCGGGTCGACCGACGTGGCACTGACGGTCTCGTCCAGTGAGATCAGGGTGGCGCGCGGGTAGGCCCGGTAGGCCTGGCGGGCTTTGTCGTAGGCATCGCGGAGCGCGTCGCGCCAATCCGGGTGGTCGAAGGCCGGCATGGGCGTGTGCTGCAGCATGCGCGCGGCGGCGAGATCGATCACTTCCTGCCGGTCTGCGACATGGTTGTAGAGCGCTCTCGGGGTCACGTCGAGCTGGCGAGCGAGTCTGTGCATGGAGAGCGCGGCGAAGCCTTCTGCACCTGCGATCGCGAGCGCGGTCTCGACGATGAGGTCGCGACTCAGGACGATGTCACCCTGACGGGGGCGCCCTCTCCCCCGGTCGCTACGGCGCTCAGTGGACACACCACGATCCTAGCTTGGCGAGAACAGTAAATACATGGCTATTGATTTTCGCGCTTGCTGCTTCTAGCCTCACTTAGGTGACCCTTACTCGAGCTAATGCCCTGATGTCTGGAGCTGGCGAGGCAGGTGCCCGGCCCGGTGCGGAACCCACCACCCTCGGTGCGATCGTGGCCGGGCACCGGCTCGGGCTTGTGGCCTCTGCCGTGCTCGCCGTCGTCGGTACCGGGTGCTCGCTGGCGCCGTATCTCGCGGTGTATGCGGTGACGGTGACTTTGTTCGCCGGACCGTCGGCCGATATCGCAGCGGTCGGCTGGATCGCGTGGTGGACGGCGGTCGCGCTCGTCGTGCGCGCGATCGCGAACGGCCTGTCCACCCACGTCGGGCATGTCGCCGCGTACCGGATCCTCGGCGACCTGCGGCGTGCCATCGCTGCGAAGCTGCAGGTGCTGCCGCTCGGGCGGGTGCAGGCGAGGTCGACGGGTGAGCTGAAGAAGGTGCTGCACGACGACGTCGAGCAGCTCGAGGAGGCGCTCGCGCATGGCGTTCCCGACGGCGCCGCCGCTGCGGCGGTGCCTGTGGCGACGACAATCGCATTGTTCGTCGTCGACTGGAGGCTCGCGCTCGTGGCACTCGCCTCGCTCGTGCTGCTCGTCGTCGTCTCCGCGGTCGGTATGAGGCTCGCGCAGCGCAACAACGCCGCTCTCGCCGAGCACTCGACCACGCTCAGCCGGGCCGTCATGGGGTATCTGCAGGGCATCAAGGTCATCCGCGGGTACCTGCGGCCGGACACCGGCTACGACCAGGCACGCGCAGCCGTCATCGAGGCCGCGCGTCTGCAGACGGCGGCGACAGCCGGGCCGGTGAAGTGGCTGGTGGCGGCGATGACCGTGGCCACGGGGCTCACGGTCGCGCTGCTCATCCCCGTCGCGGGTCTGCGCTTCACCTCCGGTGAGCTGGATCTGGCGACGCTCGTGCTGTTCCTGCTGCTGGCGCTCGGGTATCTCACGCCCGTCATGGGCCTCGTCGGCACGCTGGCGACGATCCTCGTCAGGATCCAGCTGGCGGCGGGGACGATCACCGAGATCCTCGCCGAGGACCCGCTGCCCGCACCGGCCGAGCCCGTCGTCCCCGAGCGTTTCGACGTGGAGTTCGACGATGTGCGGTTCGCCTACCGCGAGGACGCGCCGGTGCTCGACGGCATCAGCCTGACCGCACGGGAAGGGGAGACACTCGCGCTCGTCGGCCGGACCGGCAGCGGTAAATCGACGCTCGCCAGGCTCGTGGCGCGATTCTCCGACGTCGATTCCGGTGCGGTACGCATCGGCGGGGTCGACGTGCGGCAGATCCCCTCAGAGTCGCTCGCGGGGCTCGTGGCGTTCATCCAGCAGGACGAGTATGTCTTCGCCGCGTCGCTGCTGGAGAACATCCGCATCGCCAGACCGGACGCGACCGATGCCGAGTCGATCGCCGCCGCGGAACGCGCCCAGCTCGGCGACGTCGCTGCCGCACTGTTCCAGGGGTGGGCGACCGAGCTGCCCGCCGGCGGCGGGGTGCTGTCCGGCGGTGAACGGCAGCGCATCGCCATCGCCCGGGCGATCCTCAAGGACGCGCGCATCCTCGTGCTCGACGAGATCACCGCATCGCTGGACGCCACCACCGAACGCAACACACTCGAGGCTCTCGATGAAGTCATAGCGGGACGTACCGTGATCGCGATCGCCCACCGGCTCTCCACCATCCAGCACAGCGCCCAGATCGCCTATCTCGACCAGGGTGTAGTCGCCGCGACCGGCGACCACGAGGGGTTGCTCGAGACGTGTACCCCGTATCGGGAGCTCTGGCACTCCTACCGGGACGCCGCGGGCTGGCGGCTCGAGGCATCGACCGCACCGGTACCCGCGCCGGCACCCGCTACGAATGTCGCCGAGAACCTCCCGGACAGCGCCGCGGACGAGTGGGGGCAGGCTGCGCGTTCCGTCGTGCGAGCGCACATCGGCGGGCTCGGCTTCGCCAGGCAGTGGCGGGCCCTGTACGGGCGGAGCTGGCAGACGCTGTGGCGCCGCGGGTTCGTGCGACTCATCGCGGAATCGCTCGTGCGCGGGGCGCCGCTCATCGCGGTCTTCGTGATCGTCATGGCCGCCATCGGCGAGGGATGGGCCGGCGGCCTCGACGCGTCACTGGTCTGGACCGTCACGGCGCTGCTCGCCGGCATGCTGGTATTGCGCCTGCTCGCCTCCGTCTGGTCCAACGCGCTGGTGTGGCGGTTGTCGGCCCGCTCCAAGGCCGATCTGCAGCTGTCGGTGCTCGAACGTCTCCGGCGGGTTCCGCTGGGGTTCTTCGGTCGCGTCGACAACGGCAGGATCGCCACGCTCGTCGGCAACGACACGGCGATGATCGACTTCCAGAACGTCCCGCAGCAGATCGTCGGCGGGCTCGTGCAACCCGTCTACGCGATGATCATCCTGCTCGTCATCGACTGGCGGCTCGCCCTCGCGGCGCTCATCGGCCTGCCGTTGTTCTGGCTGCTGACAGTGTGGAGCGATCGCATCCACCACCGGGCCTTCGCCGACCTCTACGCCGCGAGACAGGAGGCCACCGTCGCACTGCTCGACCAGGCCCGCGGCGCCGCTGTGCTGCGTGGGAACCCTGGGTCGGCGATGGCAGCCCGCTATGACACCGCGATCTCACGGCTCTCCGCCGCCAGCACGGCCATGTCGGTACGGGCCACGCCCGCGACGGCGCTCGGCTCGATCGCGGTGGAGTCCGGGCAAGTGGTGCTCATCGTCGTCGGGGCAGGTCTGTACGCCACTGGGGCGGTGCCTGCCGTCACCCTGCTGGCCTTCCTGTTCCTGTCGCTGACGATCTACCAGCCCATCCAAGAGCTCATGATGCTCGCCGGCTACCGGCGCAACCAGCAGCAGATCGCCGCCAAGATCGGCGAGATCTGGGACGCTCCCGTGCTCAGTGAGCCCGAACTTTCCGCGGAGCCCGCCGACGGGTCGGTCGAGTTCCGCGACGTCTCCTTCACATACGACGGCGCATCGCAACCGGCCCTCACGGGTGTATCGTTCCGAGCCGAGCCTGGGCAGATCACCGCACTCGTCGGACCGTCGGGCTCGGGCAAGTCGACCATCGCCCACCTGGCCGCACGACTGTGGGACGTCCCATCGGGGCACGTGCTGCTCGGCGGCGTACCGGTCACCGAACTCGGCAGCGACCGCGTCATGGCACAGGTGGCGGTCGTGCACCAGGACGTCTACCTCTTCGACGACACCGTGCGCCACAACCTCGCACTCGGACACCCGTACGCCACCGATGACGAGCTGTGGGCCGCGCTCGAGGCCGCGCAGTGCGACGACGTCGTCCGGGCGCTGCCCCACGGCCTCGACACCGTGCTGCACGACGGCGGCACCGACCTGTCCGGCGGACAACGCCAACGGCTCGCGATCGCCCGAGCCCTGCTGAAGGACGCGCCGGTGCTCATCCTCGATGAGGCCGTCGCCGCAGTCGACCCCGGCACCGAAGACCGCATCCAGCGAGCACTGTCCTCGCTCGTGGCCGGCCGCACCGTGCTCGTCATCGCGCACCGCCTGACCACCATCGCCGCCGCTGACCGCATCGTCGTGGTCGAACACGGCCGCATCGCCGGCATCGGCGCCCACACCAAACTGCTGGGCGACTGCCCGGCCTACGCGGATCTCGCCGCCCAGCAAGGAGCATCATGACCACCAGCCGCCCCCCGATTCCCGGTGGCCAGTCCCGTCGCGGGAGGCTCGCACTCGTCGCCGCGCTCTACTGCACCCAGAACCTGAGCCTGGGCTTCTTCACCTACGCGTTCCTGACCATCGCGCAGGCCCGTGGCGTGCCACTCGCGCTCATCGGGGCCGCAGCGGGCATCGCAACACTACTCACGCTCAAGTTCCTGTGGGCGCCGGTCGTCGACCGGTTCGGGTCACGACGGCTCGGACACTATCGCGGCTGGCTCCTCCTCACGCAGTCGCTGCTCGCCATAGGATGCGCCTCGCTCGCCCTGTTCGACCCGGCCACCCAGTTCACGACCCTGCTCGCGCTGTTCGCGGTGATCTTCGTCGTCGCCGCCACCCAAGACGTCGCCGCCGACGCCGCCGCGACAAGACTCCTTCGGCCAGACGAGCGCGGCCTGGGCAACGGCTTCCAATCGGCGGGATCGTCAGTGGCACAGGTCGTCGGCGGTGGCGTCGTACTCGTCGTCTACCAGGCGGCGGGATGGCAGATCGCCGCGCTCTGCCTCGCCGCATGCACGCTCGTCGCGTTGCCCTTCGTCCTCCGCTGGCGCGAGGAGGCCGATGAACGCGACGTGCCGGCACCCCGCGTCACGCTACGCACGATCGGCCAGTTCTTCGGCGATCGGCGCGTGCGATGGTGGAGTCTCGCACTCATCCCCGCGTACAGTGCGGGCTTCACCATCGCCTATAACCTCGTACGCCCCATGCTCGTCACCGACGGCTGGGACGAGGCCACGATCGGCCTGTACGTCGTGATCGGCGGCAGTCTCACCGGCGTCGCAGCCGGCATCCTCGCCGGCGTATACATCGCCCGGATCGGCAGACGACCCGCACTACTGTGGCTGGGCGGACTACAGGTGCTCGCCACCTTCGGCACCCTGCCGATCGCACTCGGTGCGACCTGGCCATGGCTCGTGCTGCTGGTCGTGGCACTGTCGAACGCCGCATTCGCAGCCGCCTTCGCGATCATCTACACGATCTCGATGGACCTCACCCGCCCCGAAAGCGCAGGCACCGACTTCACCCTCTTCACCACCATCACGTCACTCCTCATGGTCATCTCCGGCGGCTCCGGCCTCGCACTCGCGGGCACCTTCGGATTCGTCCCAGTCATACTCGGCGCCGGAGTGCTGTCCGCACTCGGACTCACGGTGGTCGTATGGAACATCGGCCGCGTACTCGACGACGACATCCAGAACACTCATCACGCCACACCGTCGACTGGCAGCCGAGAACCTCGTGGCACCCGTCAACGCTGACGCCGGTGGCGACGAGTACGACAGTTTCAGGACATCGGTACCAGTCACCGATCCTGTGGCGCTGACCTGCCGACGCTGCGCGGTGCGGAGTCCCAAAGGAAGCGGCATCAGACCGAGGGCGCTTCGGTCGATGCCATCGCCAAACAACACCACGGAACACTCACACTCTCAGCAAGGGGCCGGCGGACTCGACGTTATGCCTCCGTGGCGGACAGCTATGCCCCAAACCGCTGCTGGCGGTCCCCGGTAGGCACTCAACGGTCACGCTCGAGAAGACCTGTCCAGACGGGAGCGGACCAGAGGCACGTACGCTGCTTCCTTCTCTACCGCGACCACACAAAACCCCGCTCCAGCTGCGGCCTCCACCGTGGTGCCGGATCCGGCAAATGGCTCCAGCACCATGCCACGCGGTGGGGTGACGAGCGTGACCAGCCAGCGCATCAGCGCCAGTGGTTTTACCGTTGAGTGCGACACCCCGAATGCCCGAGGACGCTCAGCGGCGGAGGGCTTTCGGTCGAAGCGGAAGATCGGGAACTTCCTCGATAGCGACTCGCCTTGCCATGTCCCCGTCAACACATCCAACGCATCCGCTTGACTGGCATCGAATGCGACGTTCGTCGGCCACCCCCTGCGTGTCAGGGTGAGTTGAGGCCAGAGGTTCATAGCAAGTCCGCCTCCGCAGGGCGAGTTCAGGATCGATCACCATGAGCAGTTCCCCCGTTTCCGTTTTGTCGTCGAGCGTCGATGATGGAGCGATGAGTTCCCCGCAGCATCCTCGAGCCGATGGGCCCCGGCGCCGCTCGTTCACCCCCGAGCAGAAGCTTGCCCACCTCGCCGCATACGAGGAGGCCAGCGCGCAACGTCAAGGCGGTGCCTACCTGCGCCGGGAGGGTCTGTATTCCTCGTTGATCACCGAGTGGCGCCGGCAGCGCGATGCCGGCGTGCTTGAGGGCAAACAGCCTGGCCAGACGGTGGGTCGGCCCTCGAAGGAACAGGCCGAGATCGCTCGGCTGCGCCGCGAGCTGGACCAGACTCAGGAGCGCCTGGATCGCACCGAGACCGCGCTGGAGATCATGGGAAAAGCACGCGCGCTCTTGGAGGACGTCTCCAAGAGCGCGGATACCGAGACCAGGCGCAACAAGCGCTGATGGGCGCCCACGACGAGCTGATCGTCGCAGGGACTACCACCCGGGCCGCGTCGGCCTTGACTGGTATCGCCCGCTCCACAGCAGCTCGCCGCACGGCCCGCCCGCTCCCGCCTGCGCCGCGGGACGCCCCGCCGGCCAACCGGCTGGACTGTGCCGAACGAGCCAGCGTGCTGGCCGTGCTCAACAGTTCCGAGTTCGTCGACTCCACCCCGATACAGGTGTTCGCGACGTTGCTGGATCGTGGGATCTACCTGTGCTCGGTCTCCACGATGTATCGCATCCTGCGGGACAACGCCCAGGTCACAGAGCGCCGCCGGCAGGCTCGTCACCCGGCCCGGGTGGTGCCCGAGCTGGTGGCCACCGGCCCCGGGCAGGTCTACACCTGGGACATCACCAAGCTGCCCGGCCCGGCCAAGGGCGTCTACTACGACGCCTACGTGATGATCGATATCTACTCCCGCTACCTCGTCGGCGTCCACGTCCACGCCCGCGAGTCCGGGCCGCTGGCGAAGGAGATGATGCGTGAAGTGTTCGGCATCCACGGCATCCCGAAGGTCGTCCACGCCGACCGCGGCACCTCGATGACCTCAAAGTCCGTGGCCACACTGCTCTCCGACCTGGAAGTCACCCGGTCCCATTCACGGCCGAAGGTCTCCAACGACAACCCCTACTCCGAGGCGTGGTTCAAGACGTTGAAGTACGCGCCGGTCTTCCCAGACCGGTTCGGATCCCTGGCCGACGCGCGGGCGTTCATGGACGAGTTCAAGGACCGCTACAACCACGAGCACCACCACCAGGGCCTGGGCCTGCACACCCCTGCCGACGTCCACTACGGCCTGGCGACAGCGAAAGCCACCGGCCGCACCGACGTTCTCTCAGCGGCCCGCGCTGCCCACCCCGAGCGCTTCGGCACCAACAACACCCCGAAGATCCTCGCCCTGCCCGACGCGGCCTGGATCAACAAACCCACCGAGAACAAACAGACCGAAGACCAGGCGACCTACGAACCCGCCGCCTGACTCCCACTGGCCCCATTCACCTTGACAACTTCCGACCGGCCGTCAGCGAACCCGGCGCCGTCGATGTTGAGCCCGCCGACACCGTGACTGAGGACGTTTCGGACGACGCTTCCTTCGGGTGGTTTGCGGGCGATGATGATCGGCTCGAACGCAGGCCGCAATGCCGTGCCCCACCCTTCCCACCGTGTCGCGTCCTCGGTGACCGGTGTGCCTTTCGACAGTACAGTGCGCGTTGCGCCGAGCACCCCGTCGTGATCCGTGGCCTGCACGACCCGGTCGGCGCGCTGCATGCCGTGGTGCTTGTCGATCGTGTGCGAGAGGTCCAAGCTCTTGGGCATCCCGGTTGTGTGCAACCATGCGATCTGGTCGCGGATCTCGAACCCTGCATTCTCGATCCCGCGCACCATGCGATGCCAGGTGCGTGCACCACCGAATGCTGCAACATACGCGCCCGGCTTGAGTGCGTGCAATGCTCCTGCAGCCCAGGCCGTGCACCAGGTCTCGAATACCTCCGGCGCACTCATCCCAGTCATGTCGATGTGCGGGAGGGACTCGCGGAACCCGGAAGCGTCGTCCCAGGCTTGCCCGTTGAAGCTCAGCCCATACGGCGGGTCGGTCACCAGGGCGTCGATGCTGGCCTCGGGCAGGAGCGGGAGAAGCTCAACGGTGTCACCGAGGTAGAGCGTCGCCCGCTCATCGGCGAAGACGGGCGCGGGAATTTCGGCCAGGCGCGGGGCGGGCGACGGTATGGGGTCAGGCATGGCGGGGGCTCCTTGCTGTTCGGGGCCTGTCCGCCTTCGTGTGCGACGAACAGGGTCACCCAGCAGGTACGGGCCATACCGACGAAACCGAGCCCACACAGCCCCAGCGTCGACGCCAGGCGAGAGTCAGTCCCAGCGGGCCGAGTCCGAGCTCCCCCGAGGTGCCTGCGCTTCGCTGATTTCCAGTGCCAGCTTTCTCCCACACACGATCGGCTATCAACGCTAAAGGACCCCCTATAGACGGAAACGTGACAGCCCGCGCTGTGGCCGAGGGGCCCTTTCGCGGATAGCCGTCGCCGTCTTCCGTGTCGTTATTGACGGCGCGCCTTATCGGGCTCTTCGCGGTTCGTGGTGAATGACCCTGCTGTGGCGGGTATTCACGCTACGGTTCTCGCGGCGCTGGTCAGCAGGATACGGGTCCGGTAGTTCTCCGGGTTGCGGAATCCGCGGCCGGTGCGTTTGATGTTCTTGATGCCGGTGTTGCCCGCTTCGACCTTCGCGGTGGTTGCGCCGGTGACGATGAGGACCTCGATCGCGTCCCACCAGGCCACGACGGTGTCGTAGAGCTTCGTCGTCTCGGGCATGTTCGCGATCTGGGCGAAGTAGCCCATCCGCATCCGTTCGTCCCAGGCCTGGGCGAGAGTGTCGGTGGCCAGCAGGCGGCGGAGCTGCTCCTTGATGCCCCAGGCGGCCGAGAGCTCGTCAGTGGGGTCATCGGTGCGGAACACCGTCTCCAACCGCTCCCACGCCCTCGGGGTCAGGGTGTCGCCGCCGCGCAGCAGCAGCATCCGGTGGGCCCAGGCCGGGTCGTCCTTGCGACCCCGCCGCCCGCGATGGGTGCGGGCCAGGCGCTGCCGGACGGTGGTGACCATGTCGTTTCCGAGCTTGACCAGGTGGAACTTGTCGACCGAGACCGCGGCCCGAGGCAGGTAGGTCCGCAGCGCCTTGCGGAACGCGGCCGACGGATCGATCGCGACGATCTCGATCCGCTCCCGCCACAGCTCGGAACGCTGGGCCAGCCAGTCCCCGACGGCCCTGGAGTCCCTGCCGTCGACGATGCCGAGGACCTGCCCGGTGGCCAGGTCGACCAGTGTCGTCATCCACGGCTCGAACCGTCTCCAAGCGCCCTCGTCGGTGCGGAACCAGCGCACTGACCGGTAGCGGTGCTCATCGACCCCCAGACGCCTTACCCGCACGTCGTCGACGTCAGGCAGGACCACAGCGGCGGCGCTGAGGGCGGACTGGACCAGCCACCACGAGACGCCGTGGGCCCGGGCCACCTCGGAGGCTGCTCGGCCCGAGGTGATCACGGCCGAGACGACCTCTTCCCGCAGTCGGGTCGTCGAGCGTGCGTAACGAGGGATCTGCTCGGTGGCCTCAGCGAACGTGCCCCGAGCACAGGCCGGCTCCAGACAGAACCAGCGCCGCTTGGCCCACACCACCACCGCTGCGCCAGCGACGGGAACGTCCCGGACCTGCTGTGACCGGCGGGAATGGACCTTCGTCGCCAGCACGCCGCAGGACGGACAGCCCGGCGGGACGGTCGAGGCGATCACCACCCGCCGGCCACCATCGGGCAGGTCGACGGCATCGATGACGCGGTAATTGGGCAAGTTGAAGATCGTGCTCGCAGCATCCCGCTGCGAACCAGTATTCTCGTGCACAGGCTCGTGGTCCTCTGGAATGTGGATGTCTTGACAACACCCATCACAGCAGGACCACGAGCCGTTCTACGCCAACGACGCGACGCTCCCCATCACCACGAACCGGGAAGAGCCTCCAAATAGATCACCGGATAGAGCGCGTCCAACGGCCGCTGCTGCCAGGCAAGGACCTCATCAGCGACCTGATCGGTGATCTTCGAGATCGTCTCGTGAGAGAGATCCGTGCCGATCGTGGAGGCGAGATGGTGCTGGATATCGCGCAGCGTCATCCCTCCGGCATAGAGCGAGATGATCATGCCATCGAGCCCATCCAGCCGGCGTTGCCCCTTAGGGACCAGCATCGGCGTGAACGAGCCATTGCGATCGCGAGGGATCGCTAGCTCGAGATCCCCGACCTCGGTCCCGACCGTCTTCGCCGACGTGCCATTACGGGAATTGTCATGCAGCGACGCCTCCGCGTCGCCGCGGTCATAGCCGACATGCTCGGTCAGCTCCGCGTCCAGGCCGCGCTCGAGCGCGGCCTTCAACATCCCACCGATCAGCCCCTGCTCGCCCGTGAGCGCCTCACCGGCATCGATCTTCGCAAAGATCTCATCCAACGCGCCCGACGACTTCAACCGATCAGCGATCTCCTTCTGCTTCCGGCGACGCTCCTCACGCTCCGGATTCGCTTTTGTCATAGTCACAGTCTGTTCTCCTTCGAAACGGGACCACCCCGCTTACACAGACCATCTGACATGCTCGGGGGCAGTCTGGTGACCCGCATGTGACCGCCGCAATCCAACTGTTCGTCTGGTCGGTTGCCGATCCTGTCCACTACAACCAGCACGGCATGTCCGGGGACGACCACTACATCACCCGCGCCCCCGCAGCGAACCGGCTCCAGATCCTCGCGAACCTCGCTCAGATGCGAGCAGAAGCCAACGCGAACCATGCGGTGAACCCACAGGTTGCGCTGTCGATCACGATGACCGATCAGTACGCGGGAACTCTCACGGTGTCTGCTTCCCCGGCGAGCCTGTCGGGAACGGTCACGCTGACGAACGCCGTGTTTGCCGACGGGCAGAGCAGCCGGACGCTTGGTCCGGGCAGTTTCCCGATCACCGGCACCCCCGCCGACGGAGTCCCCGCCTACCGGATCGAGGCAGCAGCGAGCGTTCCCAGCAGTGGCCTGGGCGCACGTGTGAACCTGTACGACACGCCAGGTTCTCAGCGGCTGCTGGGCGGTGCGTCACCGATGGGACTCGACGCGCACGCGCAGTCCCCTGTGATAGAGCTCGACTTCCAGCCCACCATCACCACCCAGGTGTCCTCCCGGTTCGTCGCAGAAGGTGACACATTCCGCGACCAGGTCACGGTGGGCGTCTCCAAGGGAACCTGGATCCACCTGGACGGGAAGCGGATCGCAGTCGTAACGACTGGAACCTTGTATGGTCCGTTCGATGAGCAGCCCACTGAAGCCGACACCGCGCCGACCGGAGCACCCATCGCCGGCGTCGTGGAACTGGAGTTGACCGGCACCGGAAGCTATGCGGCGCCGGAGACGATCACCGCGACCGAGTCCGGGTTCTACACGTGGGTATGGCAGATCGACAAGCGCGCACAAGGGGACGTCGCGAAGTACCTCACGGACTCGTTCACCGACCGGTTCGGGCAAGTCGCCGAGACCAGCATCGTTCCCTTCCAGCCCATCGCGGTCTCCAAAGCGAACCAACGTCTCGTCGTACCCGGCGACGCGGTCACCGACACGATCACCGTATCCTCCAGCAACGGGGTCTGGTTGAAGATAGACGGCGAGTACGTGCCGGTCATGTTCGAAGGCACCGCCTATCAGGTGCCCGGCACGCTGCCGCCGATGCAGGCGCCCGCCATCGACCCTGCAGCCGTACCAGTGGGGACAGTGACGGTCACCGCAACCGGCCCCGGCACGTATACCTCTCCCGAGGTCGTGTTACCGAACGCCGGGTTCGTGACCTGGGTGTGGCAGATGCGTCTCGCCTCCCAGCCTGACGGTGTGCGCGACTACATCGCCTCCGACTGGGCCGACGAGTACGGCATCCCGGTCGAGTCGACCAGTGTCCGCCATCCGGTCGAGATCACCAGTCAGCTGCGCGAGTACAACGTCCACGACGGCGGCCGCGCGTTCGACACGATCGTCACCTCGGGGTTCCCCGCCAACCACCCCGACTTCACCGGCGACGGATACTGGGGCCCCGATGCGAAAGAGGTCACCCACACCGTATACGGGCCGTTCGCCACAGACACCGTCCTGACCGACGACCTCGACCTCACAGACCAGCCTGAGTTGACCAGCATCATCACCCCAGCCCGCAACGGCGTCTACCAGATCGGGTACACCGATGAGGACCGGATCACGCCGACGAAGCCGGGTTACTACGTGATCGTCAGCACGTTCGAAGGCGACGACCGCGTCCAGCCGTTCCAGTCCTCCCCCGCTGACGTTCGCGAACGCTTCTACGTCCCCGAGACCCCCGCAGCCGAACTTCCGGTGACGGTAATCACGCAGGCCACGCCTGCTGCGCTCGTCGGCGAACCCTTCCAAGACACCGCCCTCGTCCAAGGCACCGTCCCAGAAGGAGCGTCTCTCGTGTTCCGCGCCTACGGTCCCCAGCCCGAAGGCGAGACCCCGGTATGTGATGTGGAACCGTTCTTCACCAGCCAGCAGATTCCAGTTCCCCACGCCGGCGTCTACTACTCGGGCAACACTGCAGCGCAGTCGGCAGGAAACGTGTATTGGGTGGAGACTCTCTACGACGTCGACGGTGAGGTGCTGTCAGAAGGGAAATGTGGCGCGCCAGGTGAGGCTACTGTCGTGACCAATGGCGAGGAGCTGAAGGTGACTACCAAGGCAGTCCCGAACGTTGTACTCGGAAACCCGGCACACGACGTCGCTATCGTCACCGGCCCTATCCCCGAGGGCACCAGCCTGGTGTTCGAGGCATACCAGCAGGACGGTGACGAACCGGTCTGCGATGCCGAGAATCGCGTCTTCGACACCCTCGAGAACCCGATCGCCGTGACAAGGCCAGGCGAATACCGTTCAGCGGAGGTGGTGTTCGAAAAGATCGGCACCTACTACTGGATCGAGACACTCCTGAACGCGGAGGGTGAGAGCATCCACCGAGGCATCTGCGGTGCCCCCGGGGAGACCACCACGGTTTCCGAAGTCCAGATAACGCCGAACTATCCAGACACGGAAGCTCCGCCCAGCGAACTTACCCAGACCGGCGCGAACGGATGGCTGATCGGCCTTGGCGCGTACGGAGCGCTCGCCCTTCTGGCCAGTGGCGGAACGCTCCTGTTCGGCCGCCGCCTTGCCAAGCGAAGCGAGGCCGCCGGATTCGTGAGAGAGGAGGACGGTGAAGATGAGATCGTGACGCTCGAGGAACTGCTCGACCAGTAGCAGCTCGACCGAAGTTGGCGGGTGGGTGGCGAAAGCCGTCCGCCCGCCTTCGCATGTCCCCTGCGGAGAAGGTTGACAGGGCGCCAGCGATTAGCAGGGTCGGCGATCGCATGTGCTTGCATCCCCCGTACATCTTGTGTGAGTGATTGCACTCTTGACTGGATATTTTCGTGCCTGTCAGACGCGCACGACTGGCCTACTGCGGTCGCGGGAGGTAGGTGCCCGGGGTTTGACCGGTGGTCCGGTGGAACGCGGCAATGAACGCGCTGGGTTTGCGGTAGCCGACTGCTCGGGCGGCGGCGGCCACTGGTGTGCCGTCTGCGAGCATCGGGATGGCGGCGCGGATGCGGACCTGGGTACGCCATTGGGCGAAGCCGAGTCCGGTCTCGGCGCGGAACAGCCGGGACAGGGTTCGGACGCTGGCATGGACGTGGTCGGCCCAGGCGGTGAGCTCGCGCTGATCGTCTGGGTGGGCGATGAGCAGCTCGGCGATCGCGCGAGCTCGCGGGTCGGCGGGCATGGTGACGTGGATATGTTGCGCTGGCAGCGGGGTGAGCAGCTGGAACATGAGTGCCTCCGCGGGCGAACGGCTGGGATCGTCGGGAGCGATGCGATGCAGATGGGTGATGATCTCGCCCAGCAGCGAACCGACGGCGAAGCTGGTGGGCTCGGTCCAGGCGAGAGGGCTGCCGTCGGCAGCGAGGGTGATCGTCGTCATCTCGCCGGCGTGCAGCACCGCACCGGAGTGTTCGATGCCGCCGGGAACCCAGAGCCCATAGCCGGGCGGGATCAGCCAGTCACGCCCGGCGACACTGCCGATCAGCGTCGCGGTCGAGCTCCACGTCAGCATCGGCTCCGGGTGTGCGTGCAGATGCAGGAGCTCATGGTCCTGCGCGGTATCGCGGTCGATGCTCAGGACGGGCGAGAGCACCGGCTCCACCAGGTTGGCCGTTTCGGGGTACTGGTTGGCCTGTGCGCGCATGACGGCCATTCTAGTTTGGAAATGCCGAACTTGAACCGACGTGAGGAGCGCGCTGATGACCGATGGGATGACGGAGACCGCGAACGAGCGGTTCTCGCCGGCGCTGCGCCGCGCGATCGGCGTGGTGATGATCGGCTCCTCGCTGTCGTTCCTGGACACGACGATCGTCAACGTCGCCGTGCACAGCCTCGCAGGCGGCCTGCACGCGGGGCTGGACTCGGTGCAGTGGGTGATCACCGCCTACCTGCTCGCGCTCGCGGCCGTCATCCCGGTGACGGGCTGGGCGGCACGCCGGTTCGGGGCCGCGCGGTTGTATGTCACCGCGCTGGTCGTGTTCACCATCGGGTCGGTGTGGTGCGCGTTGTCGCAGAGCCTGGAGATGCTGATCGCCGCCCGGGCGCTGCAGGGCATCGGGGGCGGGATGATCATGCCCGTCGGGACGATAATCTGGACCGCGCACGCCGCCAAGAGCCAGATGGGCAAGGTGATCGCGTTGCTGGCGATCCCGATCATCTTCGCCCCCGCGCTCGGGCCTGTCGTCGGGGGTCTGCTCATCTCCGGGCTCGGGTGGCAGGCGATCTTCTGGCTCAACGTCCCCATCGGCATCGCGGGCATCGTGCTCGCCCTTCGACTCCTGCCGATGGACAAGGGCGCAGACGCGGGACGGTTCGATCTGCTCGGTCTGATCCTGGCGTCCCTCGGGATCGTGGGCATCACCTACGGCCTGGCAGAGATCGGCGTGGCGGGAGGCCTGGACACGAATGCTGTCGCCGGGCTCCTGGTCGGGGTGCTCGCCCTGACCGGCTTCGTCCTGCACGCCCTCCGGTCGAAGCATCCGCTGCTGGATGTCCGGCTGTACGCCAATCGGGAGTTCACCGCGGCAATGATCGCCACGTTCGCTCTCGGTGCGGCGAACTACGGGGGCATGATCCTGATGCCGTTGTATCTCCAGACCGTCCGGGGTGAGGATGTGATCATCGCCGGGCTGCTGGTCGCACCGACCGCGATCGGCGCGCTGATCTCCGCACCGTTCACCGACCGCTTCGGTCCCGGGATCACCTCGTTCACGGGCGCCGCGATCCTGACGGTCGCGACCATCCCGTTCCTGTTCCTGACCACCAGCACGTCGTACTGGCTGCTCTGCGTCGTCATGGTCGTCCGCGGCGTCGGATTCGGCCTGTCGATCCTCCCGACGATGACCGCGGCGTACCAGGCCCTGCGGCCGGAGCAGATCCCCGACGCGACACCGCAGCTCAACATCCTCCAGCGCGTCGGCGGCGCGATCGGCACCGCCGTGCTCGCCGTCGTCCTCACCGGTCAACTCCACCACGGCACCACGCCGGCCGAGGAGGCTGACGGATTCTCCACCACATTCTGGTGGGTCCTCGCGATCACCATCATCGCAACCATTCCGACTCTCCTGCTCGCCTACACCGAACGCAGCGCCCGCCAACGTGGCAACCGTGGCCGGGCTCGAGGAGGCCGCCGATAATCGGTGAGGGCGCCGGTCAAGGTGGCGCACACTCGTCGTTCGGCGCCTCGGTCGTCGTCCGTGTCGGGCGGGTGGGCAGGAACCAGGACAGCGTGTCAGCGAGGACGCAGATACCGGCGGCAGCACACAGCGTTGTTGCCTGGCCGCTGACCGTCGGCTGGTCGTCGCCGCTCGCGTAGCGGATAGCGTCCATTTCTTCACCCGTGTTCACGGGATTTGAGTGCGCCGGGGCCATTGGTGGTCGCCGCCCGATGTTCGCGTTGTTGAGCACGCGGGTCAGGTTCCGAGCCGCCAGGCGCTTGCGGCGTCTTGCTGCTGCCAGAACTCGGCGAAGCGGCCGCCGGCGGCGAGCAGTTCGGGGATGGTGCCGTCTTCGACGACGCGGCCGTCTTCCAGGAACACGACGCGGTCGGCGGAGCGAATGCTGCTGAGCCGGTGCGCGACGATCACGCGGGTGCGCGGGATGGGGTCATTGCTCAACGCGGCGGCGACCGCGGTCTCGTTCTCGGTGTCGAGGGCGCTCGTGGCCTCGTCCACGAGCAGGACCGGTGCTGGCTTGAGGAGCGCGCGGGCGATGGAGACGCGCTGGCGTTCGCCGCCCGAGAGGCTGCCGCCGGCTTCGCCGACCCGGCTGTCCCATCCGTCCGGCATCCGGCTCACGAGACGATCAACCCGGGCCAGGGCGGCGGCCTCGCCCAGTCGCTGCTCGTCGGCGTCCGCGTCTCCGACGAGCACGTTGTCGCGGATGCTGCCGTCGAAAAGGTAGGGGTGCTGGAACACCACGCTGACCAGGTCACGGCGCGCGTCGACGTCGAGGCTCCGCAGTTCCTGCCCGTTCACGAGCACGGCCCCGGCGTCGGGGTGATGCAGTCCGGCGATGAGGGCGAGAACGGTGCTCTTGCCCGACCCGGATGGACCGACGATCGCGGTCGTCGTGCCGGGCTCGAAAACGAGATCGAGATCGTCGAGCACGCGTGGTCCGTCGGCCGCGTCGCCGCCATACCGGAAGTCGACGTTGCGCAGTTCGATCCGCGGTGCACCGGCGATCTCCACCTGGGCCTCGCCCGCGGGCTCCCGCGGGGCGTCGAGAACTTCGCGGATGCGGCGCAGCGTGCCGGTGACCGTCTCGAGCCCGGGTGAGAGCTCTGCGAACACGGTGAAGGATTCCAGGTAGCGCACGATCACGACGATGAGAGCGATCGCCTGGGGGATGCTGAGGGCACCCTGGATGGTCAGTATCACGGCTGTGCCGGCGAGTGCGAGGAGGGCGAGCTGGCTGGCGAGCCCGAAGAGCAGCTGACCGGGGATCTGCAGGAGCAGCGTCTTCATCGTGGCGTTGTGCGCGGTGGCCAGAGCCGCACCGGCGTGGCTGCGGGCCGGTTCGACCCGCCGCGCGGCACGGAGCGCCTGCTGGGTGCGGGCGAACTCCAGCACCCGCTCGGTCAGGCTGGTGTTGGCGCGCTCGGCCGCCCGGTCGGCGGCGCGCCCGAGCCGTCCCGAGACCCAGAACGCCGCGAACAGCACGACGATCCCGACCAGGGCCGCCACGCCGAGCTGCCAGGCGATGGGCACCAGCACGAGGGCGATGACCAGCGGGAGCAGGATCGCGCTGAGCAGCGGGGTGACGAAGTAGACGATGACGCCGACGAGATCGGGGCCGGTGGTGGCCACGGCCTGCCGAGTCGTGGCGGTGTGCTCGGCCGTGAACCAGTTCAGGCGGATCCCGATGATCCGGGCCGCGAGGGTGCGCTGGCCATTGTCGAGGATCCCGAAGCCCAGACGATAGGCGAGCTGCGCCGCGGCCCAGTCGACGAACCAGCCGGCGACGGTCACCACCGCCAGCAGCCCTGCCCACGGCCAGGCGACGGCGGGATCCTCGCTGAACAGTGCGGCGATCAGCGGGATGAGCAGCACCACCCCGGCCGCTCTCAGGATGACGCCGAGTGTGGTCAGCACAAGGTGCCGGGCGACCCGACCGGCGCTGCCTGCGGGCAATAGTGCGAGCATCGAGCGGATCATCGGAGTTCTTCCTTCCCGCTGACGGCGGACGCAGGTCGGCCAGCGTCCCAGAGCCGCCGGTAACGGCCGTCGCGTGCCAGCAGCTCCTCGTGCGTGCCGACCTCGGCGATCCGGCCGTGGTCCAGCACGACGACCCGGTCCACGCCGGTGATCGTGTGCAGCCGGTGCGCGATCACAAGCACAGTGCGCTCGGCGGTCAGCCGGTTCAGCGCCCGCTGCACCAGGTACTCGGACTCGGGGTCGGCGAACGCGGTCGCCTCATCGAGCACGAGCACAGGGGCGTCTGCGAGGAGAGCGCGTGCAATCGTGAGCCGCTGACGCTCCCCGCCCGACAACGCCGCATCCGTACCGAGAACCGTGTCGTATCCGTCCGGCATCCGCATGATCCGCTCATGGAGCTGTGCCGCGCGTGCTGCTTCCTCCACCTGCTCCCGGCTCGCGCCGGGGTCGGCGAGGGCGATGTTCTCATGCACGGTCCCCTGCACCAGCTGCGTCTGCTGGAATACGAACCCGACCCTGGCGTAGAGTTCGTCGGCGGTCAGCTCGCGAAGATCCCGCCCGCCGACACGGATCGCTCCGGTCTGGACGTCGTGGAAGCGAGCCAGCAGCGCGGCGAGGGTGGACTTGCCCGAGCCGGATGGTCCGACCAGCGCTGTGACGGTGCCCGGCTCCAGGATGAGGTCGACATCCTGCAGCACCGGAACCCCGGGCCGGTAGGAAAAGCCGACCCGGTCGAACTCGACACGGCCGGCCGGCTCCTGCGCACCGCCCGTCGCTCCCGGGCCGCTGTCCAGTTCGGGCTCGTCGAGCGCGAGCTGGATATCGCGGGCCGCGATCAGCCCCGTACGCAGCCCGCCCAGGCCGTAGCCGATCCCCAGCAGCCGCGCCCCGAACGTGGTGCCCAGCAGCAGGAACGGAAGAAGAGCGACCGGATCCATGCCCCCGGTCGTGACAAGCAGCGTGCCGAGCGCGCCGATGAGCAGCAGGAACGTCCCGGGACGGGTGACGAGGTCGATGAAGGTGCGCTGCCCGATCATCGGCTGCTGCCAGTCGCGCAGGAAATCGATGTACTCCCCGAGGCGTGCACGGAAAGTGGAGGCGGCAGCGCCGCCGAAGACTCGGATCACGGGCTGCCCCTCCAGGTACGCCCCGGCTTCGACGTTCGTCCGCTCCGCCCATTTCATCGCCAGCGACGTCTTCGGCCCCGACTGGGCCAACATCACCGCCATCCCGAGTACGTACGCCAGCACCGGCAGCAGCAGAGCCAGCGCGATCCGCCAGTCCACGACGAACAGGTACACCAGCACCGAGACCGGCGCGACCACCGCCGCGACCGCGTCCGGCACGGCATGGGTGACGAGGTAGTGCAACGCCAGCGTGTCATCCTGCACCAGCTGCTTGACTTGCCCCGAACCGCGCGCGTCGAACCAGCCCAACGGCACCCGTGCGAGCTTCGCGAGCAGCCGTGCGCGCAAGTCGCGGGCGAAGCGCGCGTCGACCGCATGCATCCAGAGCATCAGCGCAGACGACAGCAGCACCCCCGCGCCCATGAGCACGGCCGCCCAGATCCCGAGGGACCACAGGGCCCCGCTGTCGGCTCCCGTCAGCAGCACGCGGGCCAATTCGACCAACAGCACGAAGGGAGCGAGCTGGGTGAGAGTGACGATCGTCTGCAGGACGCCGCCGACAACGAGGGTCGCGCGAAGCGGGGAGATCAGCCGGCCGCCTGCCTGCGCCCGCCAGGAGCCTCGACGCGCCCCCGGCGCCATCATGCTCGAGACGGTGGACTCTTCCGCGGCGGCCGGCTCGCCGGCGGCCTGCCCGAGGGGAAGTTCCACGGGCGCCGGCTCCGGGGCGGCTTTGGAGCGATTCGATCCGAATGGGCGACCGTAATACCAGTACGCCTGGGCATGGGTCTCGCTGCGCGGGAACCCGAACTCCTCGCGCAGCCGAGCGCGCAGCTGCTTGAGCGACCCCGACTCCGGAGCTGCCCACGCATACCAGTCCGACCAATCGCGGGCCTCGATCGCCGCCGCGAGCGAGGCCTCCCCGCGACGCGGCACCCAGTACACGGCGGCCCGCGGGTGCGGGGCAAGCGGGATGAGGCGGTCGGTGTCCTGGTGTTCCTCCAAGTAGACCTCAACCGGCACCTCTGCCGGCACCACCCCCAGGATCCCGTTGATCGCCGGGATCGACGCGGCATCCCCGATCAGCAGGTACCCGGCAGGCAGGTCTGCAGGAAGATCGAAACGGGTGCTACCGAAAGGCGTCACCTGCACCGTCATCCCGGGCTGGGCGCGCTTCGCCCACGCCGACGCGGGACCAGCCGGCTCGTGCAGCACGAAGTCGACCGCGAAGTCCCCGGTAGCCTCATCACCCTCGGAGAGGGTGTACCCGCGCTGATGCTCGAAGTCCTTCCCCTCATGATCGGGGAACCAGAACCGCACGGCCGCGGTCGGGGCCAGCACATCGCCTCGCAGCAACGTCGCCGAGTGCATGCGCACCCGCAGAAGCCCCGGTGAGATCAGCTCGGTGGCTGTGACCGTCGCCTCGTGATCACGCGCCCCATAGGCGCGCATCACCACGCCGCCGAATCCTCGCTTGGCCATCACAGCCCCTTTCCTGCGGCATCCAGTGCCGCCCTGATCTGCTCGGGAGAGCGCCCGGGAGGCGCCGCAGCCACGAACGCCCGCACCGCCGCACCCAGCCACAGCCGCACATACTCGTCGGCACCCACGTCCGGGAGCCCCCAATAGGCCTTTCCCAGCCGAGGATCGTCCCCCATCGCAGCCAAGGCGTTCTCCTCCTGCCGCGCACGCCCCTCGGCTCGTTGCCGTTGGAGGTCCTCCGCGGCTGCATAGCCGATCGCGACCGACGCAACCGCCGACGACAGCACGACCGCCGCATCCGCCGCGTAGCCACGCCGACCCAGCGCCTCGACCTCGGCAGCGAGCAGCCGCCGGCCGCTCTCACCGCGCGGGAACAGCGTCTGCACATAAGCCGCCAACCCCGGATGCTTCAGGATGAACGATCGCAGCCGAAGCCCCAACGACAGAAGATGCTGCGCCGTCTCCTGGGAGGGCTCATCCGGCAACTGCAGATCCGCGAGGATGTTCTCACCTACCAGGCTCTCCAAGCCCCACCGTCCGTCCACATGCCGATACAGGGCAGTCGAGGACACGCCCAGCCGAGCGGCGACGGCGTTCAGGCTGAGCTGATGCAGTCCGATCTCCCGGCCGACACGGACGATGTCCCCCATCTCGATCTGACGGGGACGCCCCCCGATTCGTCTCATATCGGCCTCTCCGGAAAGTTACCACCAATAACTAAGGCTAGCCTAACGAGGCTCTTCGCGGTTCGTGGTGAATGACCCTGCTGTGGCGGGTATTCACGCTACGGTTCTCGCGGCGCTGGTGAGCAGGATACGCGTCCGGTAGTTCTCCGCGTTGCGGAATCCGCGGCCGGTGCGTTTGATGTTCTTGATGCCGGTGTTGCCCGCTTCGACCTTCGCGGTGGTTGCGCCGGTGACGATGAGGACCTCGATGGCGTCCCACCAGGTCACGACGGTGTCGTAGAGCTTCGTGGCCTCGGGCATGTTCGCGATCTGGACGAAGTAGCCCATCCGCATCCGCTCCTGCCAGGCCTGGGCGAGAGTGTCGGTGGCCAGCAGGCGTCGGAGCTGCTCCTTGATGCCCCAGGAGGCCGAGAGCTCGTCGGTGGGGTCGTCGGTGCGGAACACCCTCTCCAACCGCTCCCACGCCCTCGGGGTCAGGGTGTCGCCGCCGCGCAGCAGCAGCATCCGGTGGGCCCAGGCCGGGTCGTCCTTGCGGCCCCGACGACCGCGATGGGTGCGGGCCAGGCGCTGCCTGACGGTGGTGACCATGTCGTTCCCGAGCTTGACCAGGTGGAACTTGTCGACCGAGACCGCGGCGCGAGGCAGCCAGGTCCGCAGCGCCTTGCGGAACGCGGCCGAGGGATCGATCGCGACGATCTCGATCCGCTCCCGCCACTGCTCAGAGCGCTGCGCGAGCCAATCCCCGACGGCCCTGGAGTCCCGGCCGTCGACGATGCCGAGGACCTGCCCGGTGGCCAGGTCGACCAGCGTCGTCATCCACGGCTCGAACCGTCTCCAAGCGCCCTCGTCGGTGCGGAACCAGCGCACTGACCGGTAGCGGTGCTCATCGACCCCCAGACGCCTGACCCGCACGTCGTCGACGTCAGGCAGGACCACTGCGGCGGCGCTGAGGGCGGCCTGGACCAGCCACCACGAGACGCCGTGGGCCCGGGCCACCTCGGAGGCTGCACGGCCGGAACGGATCACGGCAGAGACGACCTGGTCCCGCAGTCGGGTCGTCGAGCGTGCGTATCGCGGGATCTGCTCGGTGGCCTCGGCGAACGTGCCCCGGGCACAAGCCGGCTCCAGGCAGAACCAGCGCCGCTTGGCCCACACCACCACCGCCGCGCCAGCGACGGGAACGTCCCGGACCTGCTGTGACCGTCGGGAGTGGACCTTCGTCGCGAGCACCCCGCAGGACGGACAGCCCGGCGGGACGGTCGAGGCGATCACCACCCGCCGGCCACCATCGGGCAGGTCGACGGCATCGATGACGCGGTAATTGGGCAAGTTGAAGATCGTGCTCGCAGCATCACGCTGCGAACCAGTACTCTCGTGCACAGGCTCGTGGTCCTCTGAGATTCGGATGTCTTGACAACACCCATCACAGCAGGACCACGAGCCGTTCTACGTCAACGACGCGACGCTCCCCATCACCACGAACCGGGAAGAGCCGGTTAAGAGGCTCTTCGCAGATGAGGGTGTAGCTGCGGAGTGTGGGGTGGGCGCGTCGGTGCCGGGATAGACGTCGAGGTCTCCCGATGATGGAAGTTCTCACGCTCGCCATCAGGAAGACCTCGACGTGCCCAACGCTACCTTCGACAGCCCCGATTTGACGACCTTCGCGCGCCTGGACGAACTCGGTCTGGTCGCCGTCGGTCAACGCCTCTCGGCCGAGCGGGCGGTGCTCGAGTGTCGACTCGCGGAGGAAGATCCGTGGTGCCGCGCCTGCGGGGCGAGGTCGACCTCGCGCGGCACGATCACTCGTCGCCTCGCTCACCAGCCGTTCGGCCACCGCCCCACGACCCTGCTGGTGCGGATCCGGCGCTACCGGTGTGATCACTGCGGCAACCGCTGGCGAGAGGACACCACCGCCGCCGCGCCCGAGCGGGCGAAACTCTCCCGCGGCGGGATGCGGTGGGCACTGGAAGCCCTGGTCATCGATCACCTCACGATCGCAAGGATCGCCGCCGGGCTCGGGGTTGCCTGGCACACCGCCAACGACGCCGTCCTGGCCGAGGGCCAGCAGCTGCTGATCGATGACCCAGCCCGCTTCGACGCCGTCCGCGTGATCGGTGTTGACGAGCACGTCTGGCGCCACACCCGGCGCGGCGACAAGTACGTCACCGTGATCATCGACCTCACCCCAGCCAGGGACAAGACCGGCCCGGCGAGGCTGCTGGACATGATCCCCGGCCGCTCCAAAGCAGCGTTCAAGGCCTGGCTCGAGGCCCGCCCCAAGGCATGGAAGGACCGCATCGAGGTAGTGGCGATGGACGGGTTCACCGGATACAAGACCGCCGCCGGCGAGGCCCTCCCAGGCGCGGTCGCGGTCATGGATCCCTTCCACGTCGTCCGCCTCGCCGGAGACGCACTGGACGACTGCCGACGACGCGTCCAGCAGCAGCTCCACAAGCGCAGGGGCCGCAAGGACGACCCCCTCTACAAGACTCGCCGCACCCTCCACACCGGCACCAAGCTGCTGACCGACCGCCAATGCCAGCGCCTCAGCAGCCTGTTCGAGCGAGAGAAGCACGTTGCGGTCGAGGTGACCTGGGAGATCTACCAGGCGATGGTCGCCGCCTACCGAGAACCCGACCGGGCGAAAGCCAAAGCGAAGATGGAGAAGCTCATCACCGCGCTGAGCAAGCGCGTCCCGGACGCCTTGCCCGAGCTGGCCAAGCTCGGCCGAACACTGACGAAACGCGCAACCGACGTGCTGGCCTTCTTCGACCGACCGGGCACCAGCAACGGTCCGACAGAGGCGATCAACGGCCGGCTCGAACACCTCCGCGGCTCCGCCCTCGGATTCCGCAACCTCACCCAATACATCGCCCGCAGCCTCCTCGAAGCAGGAGGCTTCAGACCCCACCTACACCCTCAAATGCGATGAGCCTGTTTGCGTCGCGCCGTACTGAGGATCGCATCGCCAGTGTCGGGCGACTGTCCCTGGGGGGGCCGTGATCCGGCCCGGTGCGAGCGCCGATTACCCTCCCGCAAGAGCGCTGATGGCCGTCGCCGTATGGCCAGTCGGCCCCCGGCTGGCGAATACGCCGAGCAGCGCTGTACGGATCGCGGCGGGCCCCTCCGACAGGTCGATCTGACGGATGGCGAACGGGATGCCATCCAGCACCAGATCCACGTCGCGTCCCGAAGGCCCCTCGACAAGGGCACCCAGCAGAACGGCCCGGGTCTGCCCCTCGAACCCGCGGCTGAAGACCGTTGCGTAGGAGTACAGCTGTCGCACGTACCCCGGCTTGAGCATCGCCTTGCCCTGATACCAGTCGAAGATCGGCCCGAACTTGCACTCGATCACCGTCTGCTGTCCGTGCCCACGCACGAGCACATCCGAATTCAAGCGGGGCATGAGGGCTCGGGCGTCCGCGTCTCCTTCTGTGGGCCACTCCCGGCGTTCACCCTTCACCGAGTAGCCCTCCGGCCCGACGTGATGACGGTAGAAGCCGCGGACGGCCTCTTCGAACAGCCGGCGGAGTGCATGCTCGTTCCGGAGGATCACGGGCAGTTCACTCATGCCCGGGGAATGCTCCGGGGCGCACATGTCTCTGACCAGCTTGCTCATGAGCACGAGCTTTTTGTCCGTTGCATCGAAGTGACCGTACTGTTCCGTGGACATCTGCGCCGCTGTGGGGTCCATGGGCAAGACCCCGCTTCGCTCGAGCATCTGGGCAGTGGTGAGGCAACGGCGGCGGACATCAGAGGAAACGGCTCTGCGTGCTGCACGCCGCAGGGTGACGAGCATGTACCTATAGCGCGGGAGGTCGACGGTCTGTTCTTGGTAGCGGCAGAGGATTCGGCCCGATTCCATGAGCCGGCCCCGGGCGGTCCCGAGATGGTCGATCCGGCCGCGTACGCGAGTCAGCGGGTCGGCACGAGTTCGGTAGCCTCGCGCAAGCATCGCTCGCACCCGCGCGTCCACCTGCACTGCCAAGACCTCCGCCAGAGCGTCCAGGAGGTCGTTGTCCCGCTCGCCGCTGAGGAGCTTCTCCTTCTCCTCGGCCGTGAGCTTGCTGAGCAGATCGGAGGCGTACAAGAGCAGGAACCACACGCTGCGTACCGTGATGCGAGTGCTTCCGGCGCCGGCGATGAACATGTCAGAAATCCGCGCGCAGCTGGCCGACGATCTCGTTGACCGTCTCTGGATCGTCGTGCCAGTACTCTGCCAGCTGCGGGCCGACCGAGGACTCCACGACAGCGGAGAACCAGGACTCGAACTCGCTGGCCTCCGGCTCCGCAGTGAAGTACGAGTGCCCAATCCGGAACGACGGCCCCAGACCGGGGTCCTCGGCGATCGCATCGTTCATCGCGTTCACCCGCCTGGCCGCCTCTTCGATGTGCGCACTCGACGCAGTGCGGAATCGCGAAGTCAGATGCTTCTTCCACGCCTCGTTCAGCTGGGGCTCGAGCTCGAAGAAGGCGAAGCGCCGGCGCAGGGCGAAGTCCACCAGAGCCAGCGACCTATCCGCCGTGTTCATCGTGCCGATGACATGGAGATTCGGGGGCAGCGAGAAGCGCGCCTCCCCCGCGCGCATATAGGTGAGCTCGAGCGCGTCATCGTCATTCCGTTTCGTGGCTTCGAGCAGGGTGAGCATCTCGCCGAGCGCCTGGGCCGGATTCCCACGGTTGAACTCTTCGATGATCATGACGTGCGGGATGTCCGGGTATTCCCTCGCTCGCTGGGCGTGCTGGAGAAGTGGACCGTCGACCAGCGTGAGAAGGCCATCCCCTCCGGGTCGCCAGCCACGTACGAAATCCTCGTACGACGTCCCAGGGTGGAACTGCACCGACCGCACGGCCGCATCGAGTTTCCCGCCGATGAGGGCGTATGCGAGTCTACGTGCGAGCCATGTCTTCCCGGTTCCGGGCGGACCCTGGAGAACCACGTTACGTGTCGCCTTCCAGCGCTCGATGATCGCGCGCAGCTCGGCGACCGAGTGGAATGCTCCGTCCTCGATGATCGACTCGACGGAGTACTCCACGTCGAACGCCTCCCCCGGATGAAACTCCTCAGGTTCTTCGACGACGTCGCCGTCATCCAGCCAGTAGGAAGTCAGCGGTCCGTTGTAGAAGTCCGGGGTCGTTCCTGGTTCGGTCCCCATCCATTCCCGCAGCGCAGCCAGATCGGCATCGAGATCACCCGATGCCGGTCGCTGGGTCTCTGCGGGGAAGAACGCATTGACGATGTCCTTCTTGTGCCGCTCCGAGACGATCGGAAAGAAATACTGGGGGTGTCCGAGGTAGATGAGCGATGCGCGAAGAGAAGGCTCGGCCGTGCCCGGCGCACTCAGCACAACATCTCGCCAGGCCAGGGGATCCTCGAATGCTGCATCGAGTTCCTCCTGGGACAGCGTTCGCAGGTAACGTACGACCTCGATGACCACGACCAGCTGGTAGTAGCGCCGGGTCCCGGACGCAGTACCTCCGTGGAAGATCGGAGAGTCGAAGGCGTCCAGGACCTCCGCAGGGATCTGGTACTCCACCTCTGCCTCGCTGAGGACCCGTTCAAGGTTGGCGATCTTCTTGGCTTTGCGGAACTGCACAAGCGGCAGCATCTGCAGCAGGAAGATCTCCGCGAAAAGCACGCGGACGTCGTCATCGACCCCGGCGAGCTGCTTGTCGAGCTTCGGAAAGAACGAGGCTCCGGAGACGTCCGGCTGCTTCACGAAGCGCTCGACGAGCGTCTCGATGTTCTCGTTCGTCCAGACGTCGTGGTCGGTGAGGACCGATCCGCCGTTCCTCGCAATCGAAAGGATCCGCGCGCCGGCCTCTGCCACTGGGCCTTCGTGCTCGATGATTGAGAAGTTCGGTGGATCGGCCTCGATCGGTCCCCGGCCCGCGAGGGCCTCACTCTCCTGCTCAGCGTCGAAAGCCGCCAATGCTTCCGCGAGCTTCGCTTCGGAGACATTGCCCCGCTCGACGTTCCATTGGCCGACGAAGGCGATGTCATCGCGATCCAATCGATGGCGTGCGTACTTGGTGCGATCCGGGTACCGCTCCCGAAGGAGTGGACGGATGTGCCCACTCGCGACGATTCCTAGGGATTCTGCAAGCTTCTGGGGCACCCATGTGGTCATGGCATGACGGTACCGGTCTGCTACGACAGAACGGCAGAACGAGCTCGCCCACGTACGGAGCACAGCACGGGGAGCTAAGGGCCGGGGCCTTCTGCTCACAACAGCACCCGCCGCAGTACGAGTCCCCCAATCTGCACCGCTCTGGACCCCGACAGCCTGGCAACCCAACCCCTGTTGCCAGCTGATCGCGCGTCGGTAGCTCGATGCCGGACGACATCACCGCTTGGTCCAGTGGACCTGCTCAGGCCAAAAGTGGCACTCGAATGTTAGGTTGCACGGGTGACCAGCGAATCCCTCCTCGAGACCCTGCGTGTGTTCATGGCCGAGCGAGACTGGCAGCAGTTCCACAGCCCCGAGAACCTCGCCAAGTCGATCTCCATAGAGGCGGCCGAGCTGCTCGAGTGCTTCCAATGGAACAGCGACGGCGATCGCGAAGAAGTGGCCGGCGAGCTGGCGGACGTCCTGACCTATGCGCTGCTCCTCGCGGACAAGCTCGACCTGGACCCCGAGCGGATCATCCGCGCAAAGCTTGAGCGCACGGCACAGAAGTACCCCGTCGAGAAGGCGAAGGGGCGGAGCACGAAGTATGACCGGCTTTGAGATCAAGCGGTTCGATTTCAATGCCCACGAGGTGCTGGATGAGACTGAGCAGGACGAGAGACTGTCCGATTGGCCCGTCGTGTACACCATCGACAACGAGCGCTTCATCTACGTCGGTGAGAGCCAGCACGTCGACAAGCGCATGGCGCAGCACCTGAAGGACCCGAAGAAGAGCAAGCTCCGCCGGATTCGCGTCGTCGTGGACGAAAGGTTCAACCGCTCTGTCTGCCACGACCTGGAGTCCACGCTCATCCGGTGGCTCTCCGGAGACGAGAAGAAGAAGTACAAGCTGTTGAACGGCAATGTCGGCATCACCAACGCCAACTACTACCGACGCGACGAGTACCGCTCGACGTTCCGTGACATCTTCGACCAGTTGCAGGCCGAGGGCATGTTCAAGAGCTCCATCGCGGAGATCGAGAACAGCGACCTCTTCAAGCTCTCCCCTTACAAGGCTCTGAACCCGGAGCAGGAAGCCGTGGTCGAAGCGGTGATGGAGGGCCTGGCAACGGATCTCGAGACCGGCGCCTCGAGCTTCTCCGTCATCCAAGGGGACCCTGGGACTGGCAAGACGATCGTCGCGATCTACATCCTCAAACTCATCCAGGACCTCGCCGAGTTCACGCGGGACGACGAGGAACCGGAGTCCAGGCTGGGCGAACTCTTCGCAGACGGCACCCATCAACTCTTCCGCGACCTGCGCATCGGTCTCGTGATCCCCCAGGGATCGCTGCGCTCTTCAATCGAGAAGGTCTTCAAGAAGGTCCCCGCACTCGCCGGAGTTCGCGTCCTGAATGCCTTCGCCGTGGGTGACAGCGACCAGGTGTGGGACATCCTGCTCGTCGACGAGGCACACCGGCTCACTCAGTACGCCGCCCAGTCCGCGGGTCCGCTCAACGGCAGGTACAAGAAGATCTCCACGAAGCTGTTCGGTGAGCCTCTGGACCCCTCGAAGAACCAGCTCGATTGGATCCGCGCGAAGGCGAAGCACACCATCCTGTTGCTCGACACCGAGCAGGCGGTGCGCCCCTCGGATATCGAGCCAGAGGTGTTCGAAAGGGCCACCACGGAGGCCAGCCGTTCCGGCCGCCGTTACCACCTCATGTCCCAGATGCGCGTCGCCGGTGGCAACGACTACATCGAATTCGTCCGCAAGCTGTTCTCGGACCTGCCGCCAAGCTCGGTTCCCGACTTCGGAAACTACGACTTCCGGATCTACACGGACTTCGCGAAGATGCGGGCGGATCTACGTGCCCGTGAGGAAGAGTCGGGACTGGCCCGGCTCGTCGCCGGGTATGCCTGGGAGTGGGAGTCCCGAAATGACTGGAAGGTCTACGACATCACCATCGGTGGTGAGTCGATGCGATGGAACGGCACGAACAAGGATTGGATCAACTCCCCCGACGCCGCAGAGGAAGTCGGCTCGATCCACACGGTGCAGGGCTACGACCTCAACTATGCCGGAGTCATCATCGGCGGAGACCTTCGACGTGACCCAGCCACGGGTTCCCTCCACGCCGACCGCCAGGCGTATCGCGACTCGGCCGGCAAGGTGAACAACGATCTCCGCCAGAGAAAGACGACCGACGATGACCTTCTGCGGTACATCCGGAACATCTATCGAGTCCTGATGACTCGAGGGATGCGGGGCACCTACGTCTACGCCACGGATCCGCATGTC
Organism: Brachybacterium sp. AOP24-D1-21; assembly: GCF_052378665.1. NCBI lineage: Bacteria > Bacillati > Actinomycetota > Actinomycetes > Micrococcales > Dermabacteraceae > Brachybacterium > Brachybacterium sp. AOP24-D1-21. Next base: position 2,281,104 of record NZ_JBQSXX010000001.1, on the reverse strand, counting down.
CTAGCGGGCCTGGAGCAGTTCACCACTGGCTCGGAGTAGTTCACCGTCCCGCCACTTCCGCCCGCAGCATCCGCTCTGGCACCATGTCTCCGAACTTCACTTCCCGCAGCACCTTCTCGTCGATGAGCGGCGCGAACACGTCGTCGCCCTCGGTGACCCGCTCGAGCGCTTCCGCGAGCGCGACACGGAGTGCCGGCATTGTCGCCTCTTCGGACAGCGTGATCGCGTAGTTGTCCCAAGTCGGCGCTTCGCCGAGCAGCTCAGGGGCAACACGTGTGAGGGCCGCGAGGGTGCGCGCGTTCTCGCGCCCTCCGGCCCAGGTCCACCAGCGGGCGCGCCCGCGGTCATGGGGCGCGAGCACATCGGACTCGTTTACGCCCACGAAGGGCGTGAACTCGGCACGCAGTTCCGCGAGCTTCTCCTGAGCGCGGCGGGTGAGCTCGACACCCTCGGGGTCGACGCCCTGGAGTGACCGTCGGATCGCGCTCGTGAGCGCCGCGGAGATCGGCTGCGGCACGCCGGACCAGCGGACCTTCCCGCCCACGGTCGACGGCTCCACTTGGGCACGCTGGCGGTTCCAGTCAATGCTGGTGACGCGCCAGCCCTTGCCTGCGAGGGTGATAGTCAGCGAACCATCGTGTGGGCTGCGTAGCACCATCGGGTCGATCTGTCCGATCTCGGTGCGTCCATGCAGCACCGTGAACTGCGGCGCAGCCGTGAACACGGCCATCACGTCGCGGAAGTGCATGCCGCCGTAACGACTTTCGGCCGCCGGACCGGCGAACAACAACTCCCCGTCGCTGACCAGGAACTGCTGCTCGAGCATGTGGTCGATGATCGCCTCGCCCTCGGTGCCAGTTAGCGGAGCGAAGGCTGCGAGGTCGTGGTGGATATCCTCACGAGTGAGTGCGCGGCGCTGGAGAGTGAGGCCAAGGATTTGCTGAGAGATCACGTGGTACGGCATCGGTGGCGGTTGGATCGGCTCCACGTACCCTTCGGACCACAGCAGCAGCAGTCCGCAGGCTCGGAGGAACTCCTCCTCTGTGGTGCCGAGGAACAGCATGTTCCGGGCGGTGTCGGCGCGACGCCCGGTACGGCCGAGCCGCTGCAGCATCGACGCGACGGTGCGGGGCGCCCCGACCTGGAGACAGCGGTCCAGGTCGCCGACGTCGATCCCCAGCTCCAGGGTGGAGGTCGCGACGATGACGGTGTCCTGCGCTTCGGCGAAGGCCTGCTCGGAACGGCGGCGCTCGTCCACGGACAGCGAGGAATGCGACGCGAACGTCTCCACCTTCCGTTCCCGCAACGACAGCGTCAGGGACTCGACGCTCCGGCGGGAGTCAGCGAACACCAGACGCTTCTCTCCGCGATGTAGGCGCGAGATGACTTCGGCCGCGTTGTCGACAGTGCCCACCCAGTCCAGGCGCACCACGGAGTCCTTACCGATGCCGCCGGGGTCGATCACGCTGCCGTGTCCGTCGCGTCCGGGACCGCGCAACCATCGCAGCAGCTCGTGCGGGTTGCCGACGGTGGCGGAGAGCCCGATCCGCTGCAGCGGCCGTCCGGCGATCGCTTCGAGCCGGGAGAGGACTCCCTGTAGGTGCCAGCCACGATCGTCCCCCGCGAAGGCATGGACCTCGTCAACCACGATCGCCCGCAGGTTCGCAAACATCACCTGCGGTGACGTCACCGTGGAGACGAGCATCGCCTCGAGGGATTCGGGAGTCGTGAGGAGGATGTCCGGCGGCTCGGCCTGGAGGCGCTTGCGCTGTCCGGCGGTGGTGTCGCCGTGACGCACCTCGGCGGTGCGGCCCAGCCACTGGGCGTAGGAGGACAGTCGGGGCTGGAGGTTGTTCAGCAGAGCTCGCAGCGGGCACACGTAGAGCACGGACGTGCCGCGCCAGTCCTCGTTGCTCATGCGGGTGAGCAGGGGGAAGGTGGCGGCTTCGGTCTTGCCGCCGGCGGTGGGGGCGAGCAGGATCGCGTCCTGTCCCGCCACCAGCGGGGCGGCAGCCTCCTCCTGGAGCGGGCGCAGTGCGGACCAGCCGAGGGTGTTGACGATGTGGTGCTGGACCGAGGGTGCGAGCGCGTCGAAGCCGGTGGCCTGTTCAGTCATCGCCGAGGTCGAGGTCGATGGCGTCGGGGTCGGTGCGGGGGTCGGCGACGGCACGTTCGGCCTCGCTGACGGTGACGGTGTAGTCGCGGCGGGGGTCGAAGTCCTCGAACTGGTCCACGCGGTCCATCACGTCCACGAGCTTGCGCAGGAAGATCCGCGGGGCGAGGCCCACTTTGGCGCCGAGCTCTCCGGAGACGGCGCGGGAGAAGTCGGCGATGAAAGCGTCGTCGACCGTTTCGTGCAGGCGTTCCTGGTTCTCGCGTCCGCGCACGTAGAGGTCGCGCACCCGGATTCCGACCGCGGTGAGGGAGTCCGGGGTGAACCCGGGCAGGCGGATCTGCACGGCCCGCGGGTTGTCGAATCGCGGATCGGGCAGGAACGGGGTGTCCAGCCGCTGGGCGAGAGGGGGCAGGCGATGCACGCCGTTGGGTCCGTCGTAGAAGGCGGGGGTGCCGGTGAGCACAAGGTACAAACCGGGGTAGCGGCCGGCATCGATCTCGTCCATGAGCTGACGCAGGGCGTTCAGCGCCTTGTCCCGCACGTCGGAGCGCATCCGCTGCAGGGTCTCGACCTCGTCAAGGACCAGCAGCAGGCCGGGATGCCCGGCGTCGCGCAGCACGGTGAGCAGGCCCTGGAGGAAGCTCATCGCCCCGAAATGGTCGAGGTCGCCCTTGATGCCGGCGGCGCGCTTGGCTGCGGCGGCGACATGGGGCTGCCCGGCGAGCCAGGCTGCGAGTCCGTCGGCGGTCGCGGTGTCGGTGGCGGAGGCGCGATGGTAGGCGCGCAGGGCGAGAGCGAACGCAGGGGTGGAGGAGCTGACGCCGGACAGTCGTGCATCCAGCAGCTCACCGGTGGCCGCGGTCAGGCGCTGCTCGGACTGCTCGATGGAGGCATCTGCCGCGATCGCGTCCTCCTCGATGGTGTACAGCCAGGTGTCCAGCACGGAGCGGAAGGCCGAGGGGGCGACGCTCGCGGTGCGCAGGGACTCGGTGATCCGCCGGTAGACGGTCTCCAGGCGGTGCAGCGGGGTCTCGGTCTCGGAGATCTGCACCTCGGTGGCGGCGAAGCCGCGGCGCAGGGCGGTCTCGGCGAGGTGGCGGGTGAAGAAGGTCTTGCCGCTGCCGTACTCGCCGCGCACGGCTTTGACGACCGCTCCCCCACCGCTCACCTGATCGAGCTCTTCCGACAGGGCGCCCGCGAAGCGGTCCAGTCCCACGGCGAGCTGGTCCAGACCCTCGGCGGGGACGGTGCCGCGGCGCAGCGCGCCGATGATGTCGTCGCGACGGCGCGGGGAGACCCCGGGCACCTGGGTGCTCTCTGCGTTCATCAGGCCACCTCGAACTGCTGGCGAGCCAGGGTGACGTCGAGGATCGCAGTCTCCTCCTCGAGACGGAGCACCTCGAAGCCTTCGACGTTCAGCAGCTGCGCGACCACTCCCGCCGCACGGGCGGTGCGGGCCGCCGGGGTGACCAGCAGCTGGGAGACACGGCTGAACGGCAGCCGGGTGCCGGGAGCGGCGGCGAGTTCGTCGACCAGCGCTGCCACGGTCTCGTCCGACGGGGTGCGGCGCAGCACCCGTTTCTGGTCGGCGTAGCGGGGCGAGGTGATGATCGCGGCGCCCAACCCAGCGGCGACGTTCGGTTCCGCCTCGGCCTCCCCGGTGCTGAACAGGTCGAGCATCCCGGCCGCGGGGGCGTTGGCCGGGGCTGCGGGCTCCTCGACCGACGCCGAGGCAGCGGCGCGGGTCGACCACCACAGCGGGTGCTGGTCGCTGGTGAACAGCCAGCCCTCGGGCAGCCCCGCCTCCCATCCCTGTTCGGTGCCATCGAGAGGCGCCGGGCGCAGCGCGATGACGGGGACCACGAGTTCGGACAGGCTCGCTCCGCCGTGGTAACCGGCTCGTCGGGGCGCATAGCGCAGGTCCTCGTCGACGGCGAGGATCGCGCTGCCGCCGCCCAGCACGCGGCGTCCCTCGACGAGGATCTCGTCAGGTCCGGCGGGAGCGCCGGTCGCCGGGCGAGATCGGGCGCTGGTCTCGTCCGCGTGCCGTTCCATCCGTCCATTGCGTTCGATGACATGGCCGTGATCGGCGGTGAGCATCACGGTGCGGCCGGCGCGGGCGGCCTCCTGGAGCAGGGGGCGCAGGTACTGCACATCGGCGGTGCTCCAGCGGGTGCCGCCGGGATCGGCCTTGTCGAGGGCGTCGTCGATGGTGTTGAGCACGCAGGCGACCAGCGGGATTCCGTCGACGTCCGCGATCGCCGAGGTGATGGAGGCGCTGAGTGCGGTGCCCGCCTCGTGCCGGACGAGGTCGTCCTTGTGGAACAGGCGCGCCCCGCGGAGCCCGGCGGTGCGGGCGAGGCCGGCCACTCCCTGGCGCTCCTGCGCCTGAGCGCCCGTCACGGGCCTGCCGGCGAAGAACGAGGTGCGCGAGTGGGTGGTGAGGCTGGGCAGGAGGGCGAGGGCGGTGGCGCGACGGGGAGCGGCTACGGGCACGATCTCGCGCCAGGTGTCGGTGACGTCGAGGATGCTGCGGGTGAGGTCGGTGGCCGCGGCGGCGCTCATCCCGTCCACCAGCAGTACCAGCACGCCGCCGTGCTGTGCTGCGGAGGGGCTCGCAGCGGTGCGGGCCAGCGGAGCACCGATCCGGCGCAGCACATCCTCGAGGTAGTGGATGTCTCCCGCGGGGAGGTCCTCCCCGTGGGCGAGCGGCGCGAGATCCCGGGCGAAGGCGCGGTCCAGGTCGCGACGGCGCGCGAGGACCTGCTGGGCGAGGCTCTCCAGGGCGGCGGCGATCTCCGGATCGTCGGAGCCGCGAAGCAGGTCGCCGAGGGCGCTCTCCGCCCAGGCGCCGTCGTGCGCGTGGGTGCGCACCGCGGCGAGCGCGCGCTCCCTGCGGCCGACGCCGGGTTCCTCTGCGGGTGCCTCGGAGACGGCGAGCCAGCGATCCAGGCGCACCGCGGCACGCAGGGCGATGTGCAGGGGGTCGCTGCCCTCACGGACGGTGGTGAGGGGGTGTTCCACGATCTCGCGCCACGTCTGCTCGACGGTGGCGGGGTGGGTGCCGAGCGCTGCGGCGAGCCGGCGGCGACGGGCCGTGAGGCCGCCGGGCAGAAGATCGGAGGCGGCGATCAGCGAGGGCGCCTGCTCGGCCCGGAGGATCGACTCGGTGCGGCGCAGCACGGTCAGCGCGCGGTCACGGGCGGAGGGCCGGGTGAGCATGTCGCGCACGGTGCGGGCGGAGTCTGCGGCCAGGGAGCGGAGCTGGTCGGCGGCGTGCCCGGCGGCCCCGGTGTGGGTGGCGCCGCGGAAGGGGTCGGGCAGGCGGGCTTCGAGGCGGGCTCCGGCGAGCGTCGCCTCCTCGGCGACGGTGCGCGGCGTGGTGACGACGTGGGACAGGGCCAGGCCCAGGGGAAGGAGCTCGCCGGTGGCCCCGGCGGCGAGCACGTGCCGGGCGGGGACGGCTCCGGAGCCGAGGCGGCCGGCGAGCCAGTCGAGCACGGCGTCGGTGATCTCGTCGCCGCCGTCACGGCGCAGGTCTGCGAGGCGCGCGGGCAGGTCGGGGTCGAGGGTCGCCTCGAGCACCGCGGGGCCGTCGAGCGTCTCCACGTCGATGCCGAGCAGCTGCCGGACCACGGCACCATAGACGACCTCGCGGTTCAGCACGCCGGCGCGGGCGGCGGGCCAGCCGGTGCGGGGCTCGATCCGCAGCAGAGCCTCGGGAAGTGCCGAGCGGATCCCCGCGGCATCTTGGAGCAGGGCGCGGTCGAGGCCCGTGGCGCGGAAGCGGAGCTTGACGCTCTCCCAGGCATCGGGGCGCTGGAGGCGATGCTGGGCGAGGCGGGCGAGCAGCCCGGAGCCCAGCTCGTCCTCGGTGCGGTCCGTCAGCAGGACCAGCCAGCCGCTGCCGTCCCAGGTGGCCAGGGCGTCCCAGCAGGAGAGTGCGGAGGGGCACCAGGCGACGGTCACGGGCTCGCCGTGCTGGTCGGTCAGTCCCTGGGTGGTCTCGAGCCCGCGGGAGGCGCGGATTCCGAGGACTCTGCTCGCTCCCCCGCGACGGCGGACCTTCTCGAGGGTCGCCAGGAGGGTGGCTCGCTGGAGGGGCGCGGCGGCGACGGAGGTGGTCACGGCAGCTCCCGCCAGGTGATCTCGAGATGCGTCCCCTCGGGGACCTGCGCGGTGATCTCCCGGCTCAGCTCCTCGAGTCCGGCTCCGCCGCGCCAAGTGAGCGTGCGCCGTCCGGTGCGGTGCGAGGGTGCCTCGGGCTCGGGCTCGGGCTGCGGCGCCGGAGCCGGGGTGGCGCTCGCGCGGCGGCTCATCCAGGTCCAGGCGGCGGTGGTGAAGGATCCGAGCGCCTTCTCGAGGGGCCGCTGCAGCTCGTGCCCGGCCAGCGCGTCGTCGAGGTCCTGGAGGATGCCGCGGGCGGCATGCCCTGCCTCGCCTCCCGCCTCGGCCCCGGAGGCCAGCGGGGTGATGCGGGTGGGGTCGAGGTCCTGGACGGCGCGGGTGACGCTCGCCGCGCTCGCCAGCGAGCGGCCGAGCTCCTGGTCGGTCGCCTCGAACCTCGCCTCGGCGAGCCGCTGCAGGAGGGGCAGGCCCTTGAGCACGGCGAGGTCGTCGACCAGCGCGGTGGCCTGGGCGGTGGCGGTGAGGCGGTCACTGACGGTGATGCCGCGCTGCGCGGAGGCGGCGGTGAGCGCGGTGTCGAGGGCGCGGGCATCCTCGCGCAGGGCGGTGGCCCTCTCACGCACCTGCTGGGCGAGGTTGGTGACGTTCGCGGCGGTGAGGTACTGCCGCGCCTCGAGCCCGAAGAGAGCTCCGGCCCGGTGGCGGGCGGTGGTCCACTGCTCTTCGCTCGGCATCTCCTGCGGCGCCAGCTGCATGTCCCGGGCGAGCTTGCCGAGCTGGGGCTGGGGGATGGAGGCGGTGTACTGGGTCCAGGCGCGCTGGTGGCGGATGGCCCAGGCGATGGTGACAAGATCCAGCACAGCGCGGTCCAGGCCCGCGCCGATCGGGTTGCGGCGCAGGGCGTCCTGCAGATCGCCGACGCCGATGGGGCCTGCGGGGTCGAGGCCGGCGGCACCCAGCCCGGTGATGACGTCACGGTCCCAGGTGCCGAAGTACTCGGTGCCGAACAGGAAGTGGGTCTCGGTGGTCCGGCCGATCCGCAATGGGTCGGTCACGCGGCGCACCGCGGCGATGTTCCCCTGCAGCGGGACCCGATGGTCCGGGTCTCCGGCGGCGCGGGAGATGTGCTCCACCACGGCGTCGAGTTCGCGGACGGTGACCACCTGGTCCTCGGGCACGAAGGCAGGGTGCTCGGGGTAGGTGGAGTCCCATGCCTCGGTGATGGTCTGGGCGAGCGCCCGGTCCAGGGTGGGGCCTCCCGGGGTGCGGGGCTGGTGTCCCTGGTCCAAGCTCCACAGCACCTGGTCGCCGGAGCCCTCGGTGAGGATGCCGGGCTGCGGGGTGGCGGCGCCGTAGGCCTGGAGCAGGGCGGCGAGGATCCCGGCGCGGAGGGTCTCGTGCTGGCCCTGCAGGATCACCTTGGCCTGGGTGCGGTCCGCCTCGGAGAGGTGGTCGGAGTAGTTGCGCCAGCGGTCTCCGTGCCCGGTGAGGAGGTAGTCGAGGATGACGAGGGTGCTGAGGTCCTTGCGGGTGCGCACGGAGAAGAAGCGCGGCAGCCACACGAGGGTGCGGGCCTGGACGTTGCGGGCCACCAGGTCTTCGATGCGTCGCACGTCATCGGTGAAGGAGTGCCCGCTGCTCTCGTCGAACGGCAGATCGAGGATGATCCGCCAGGTCGACGGGGCGTTGCGGAAGCGGTCCTCCGGCAGCTGCTGGGGGTCACGGACGTTGCCGAAGACGAGGTCGACGGTCCGGGAGGACCCGCGCCAGGTGACCTTGTGCGGGAGCGCACCGTCGGTGGTGTTCTCCTGGGGCGGGACGCCGGCGGCTTCGAGCACGAGCCGCTGCAGCAGTTCGCGCTGGCGGCCGGGGTTGTCCTCCCCCTTGGCGTTCTCGATGATCGATTCGTAATCGACGTCGGAGAGGTGCACTGTGTAGACGGGGGTGCGGTCGCTGCCGCCCACCTTGATGTCGCCGACGCGCTGGGCCCAGGAGTTCACCTTGGAGGCGACGACGCCGGCTTCGCCGCCGCGCAGCGGGGAGGTGATCGAGCCGTGGTTGAGGGAGGAGAGCCGCTGCGGGGTGAGTGAGGTCAGCGCCGGCACGCCGGGGGCGACGGCGCTGAGCAGCAGGGTGTGGGCGAGGCGTTCGTCGGTGCGGTAGGTGCGCAGCGTCGTCTCGTCGCCGGTCTCGAGATCGTGCGTAGAGACTCCGTTGTTCGCGAGCAGCAGCGGCTGCAGCTTGTCCTCGAAGATCTCGTCGGCCCGGCGGAACAGCGCGGCGCGGCGGGGGTCGAGGACGGAGCGGTCGTTGCCGGAGACGATGTGCGCATAGGCGTCCCCGACGGGGATGACCTCATCGATAGTCATGGTGTCGCGGCGCTCGACGAGCATCTGCTGCATGACCTTGAGCGCGGTGCGGTCGCGCTGCATGACCCCGGAGAGATTGCGCAGCGTGGAGACCAGCGCCGGGGAGAAGGGGTAGGTGAGACGGAACTGCTGTTCGCTGGCTCCGCGGTGGGTCTCGTCGGTGTTGATGCCGTCCAGCAGCACGTCCCACACGCCTTCGGCCCGGTCGATCCCGGAGAAGGCTTCCTCGATGGCACGCGCCGCGGTCTCGTCCTTGGGAGTGAGCAGCCGCTTGGCGGCGACATAAGCGAGGTTGTCGTCTCCCAGCTCGATGACGTTGAAGCGTCCGGACTGGTGGAGGAACGCGTCGTCGAGCGCCTTCTGCTGGGTGCCGGAGGCGCCGGAGTCCGCGAACCACTGCTGCAGCTCCATCTGGCGGGCGATGATCGAGACCAGCGGGACGGGCAGGCGACCGTAGTTGCCCTCGACGAGCTTGGTGAGCTTCTGCGCTTCCCGCCCGAGGCTGTCCTGGTTCTGCATCTTGAAGGCGAGCCAGAGCACGAGCTCGTCGAGGAACATCACCACCGCGTCGTAGCCGAGGCCCTTGGCGTGGTCGCTGATGGCCTGGAGCCCCTCGTCGAGGCTGACATGCTCGCCGAGCCGCGCGTAATTGCTGAACAGGCCATCGCGTCGGGTCAGCGCGGTGACCAGCCGCTGACGGTTGTCGGCGCCAGGGGCGGCGGCACGGGCTGCCTGGTAGTCCTCGAGGCTCCAGCCGCTCGAGCCGAGCAGGGCACTGAAGGGGTCGCCGCTCGCTGTGTCGTCGCCGAGCGCGCCGAGGAAGCTCGAATCTCCCATTCGGGTGCGGAGATTCTCGGCGTCGCGCAGCAGTGCGTCCGCCTGGTACACCGCAGGCAACCGCGCGTCGGGGTGGAGGGTGCGGATCTGCTGCACATAGCCGTCGAAGAGCACCTCCTCCATCGAGTTTCCGGCGAGGAAGTGGAAGGACAGCGGCAGGAAGCTCTTACCCTCGAGCTGGGCGTCGTGGGTGGTGATGATGCGCTGCAGGTCGTGGTGGGCGCGTGCGCGGGGGTCGTGGCGCAGCAGGGCGTGGAGCACGGCCATGAAGTGGGACTTGCCGGCGCCGAAGGAGCCGGCGAGGAACGCGCCGCGGTTCAGCCCGGTGCCGAGCGCGTCGGTGACGAGCGCCAGCGCGTCGTCGAAGGCGCCAGCGATCGCGGGCGTGACCACGTAATCGTCGATCGCCTCGGCGGCACCACTGCCGGTGGTCGCGTCGGTCAGGCGCAGCACGTAGTCCTCGGCGCCGGTGGCCTCGGGGATGGAGAAGACGTCTCGCAGCAGGGGTGCGGTCATGATCTCGCCTTTCGTCCTCGGGTGGCGGCCGGGGGCCGCCAGGAGAGCAGGTCGTCCTCGCTCGCGCCCACCTGGGCGCGGCGCTGGTCGTAGTCGGTGCGGGCGAACTGGGCGGCGTTCAGACCGAAGGTGGGGTCGATCTCGTCGTGCCACTGCTCGACCCAGAACAGCAGCTCGCCGAGTCCGGCCACGAGCGGCCGCAGTGTCTCGTCGCTCGCGCCGTCGCTCACCATGTCGTCCATCAGCCCGGCGAGGGCCAGGTACTGCTGGAAGTGGTTCCATCCCGCCCAGCCGAGCTGCAGGGTGCCGTCGGCGGCCAGTCCCGCGTTCGGGTAGTGGATGAACCGTTCTTTGGGCACATCGAGTTTGCCGCGGTGCCCCATATAGGTGCTCTTGCGGAAGTCGGCGGAGGTGTACTTGGGCGGGACGGGGATGTCGAGCCCTGACTCCCCGGCGTCTTCCCGGCGCTGCAGCTGCCAGGTCTCCTGCCAGGCGCGGAACTTGTCCATCGCCTTGGGCTTCAGCCGCCACGCGGCGAGGTAGGGCACCACCTCCGGCGCGAGCAGGTCGGTGAGCACCTTGATGAGGTCGACGGTGGCGCTGCCGCGCCAGAGTTCGACGACGCCGCGCAGCTCGGGGTCGCGGCCGACGACGTCCGCCAGCTGCGCGACCGAGCGTGTCACCGGGCGGCCCTGACGGTCGAACCAGATCTGCTTCGCTTCGAGCCGGTCGAGCAGCCAGTTGCGCAGGGCACGGTCGACTTTGGTCTCCCAGGGGTCCTCCGCCCAGCGGCGCTTGTACTCGGGCCGCTCGAGGAGATTGATCATGCGGCTGGAGTCGATGAGGTCCAGGCGCTTCTGCACGAGCTCGCGGTAATCCGCGGGCCAGTGGGCAGGGATCTCGGTGACCGACGTGGAGCGGTGGCGTGAGAACCAGGCGGTGGTCTCCGTTCCGGCCTCGACTCGGCGGGCAAGTGCGATCTCGAAGGCCCGCTGCCCCAACTGCACTTCGGGAGGGATGCCGGGGTAGGTGAGGTCCTGCTCGGTGAGGCCGTAGGCGCGGTAAGCGAACCAGTCCAGCTCCTCCTGAGCGGCGATCATCTGCGCGCGAAGGGAGGCCGACGAGTCGGCGGCGTCGGCGAGTAGCTCGGCGATCGGTAGGTTCTCGCGGAGCACCTCGGAGGGCTGCACTGCTGCATGCCGCGTGGCGAGCTGGTCCATGTTGCGCCCAAAAGCGGTGAAGTCGACTTCAACCAGCGGGTAGTCCTGGAGAGTGGTGCCGGTGAACTCGTAGAACCTCTCCCACTCCTGATCCGCAATACCGCCGCCAATGCCACCATTGCCTTTGTCATGGCTGTTCTGCTTGAGCCAGAACAGGGCGGTGGAGGAGTTGAGCACGCCGAGCAGGTTCAGGTGCTCCTCCTCGCTCGCCCCCGCCGGCAGCTTGATCACCGGCGCGGAACGGTTGAACACCTTCCCGCCGCGGTCGAGCACGAAATGGTTGTGCGTCGCGACGAATGCGAAGGTGATGGTCAGCGGAGTCGCGTACTTTTCTGGGACCCATCTCGTCCACGACCACCAACCGATACCGGCCTGGTCGAGCGTCTTCCCTCCAAAAAGGACTGCGTTTCGCTGAACCGTTCTGGTCGTCCAGAGCCGCCGCCCCCAGCCGGATTCTTCCTCCAACGGCACCAGTCGACGGTCTTCGAGAGAGAATGGCACCAAGGCGAACTCATCGGAACTGATTGTGTAGTCACGTACTGCATCCCCAAGGACCAGTCGACGCACAAGGTGGCCGCCGGTAGTCCTGGTGAGCTCCCTTTCGTTGCTAAAGAATGCATCGTCGAAGCCAGCGAAGCTCGCTGGTCCAATGCCGCCGCGAATGACCTCGCCTAGAGTATTTACGGAGAACTCGTCAATACGTTTCCGAGCGCCGGGGCTCGCGCCTCCTTGAAGACTCCACGGATGGGCGGAGAGGTCAGAGGGCTCCAGGTAAACCGGCTCTTCCCGGTTCGTGGTGATGGGGAGCGTCGCGTCGTTGGCGTAGAACGGCTCGTGGTCCTGCTGTGATGGGTGTTGTCAAGACATCCACATTCCAGAGGACCACGAGCCTGTGCACGAGAATACTGGTTCGCAGCGGGATGCTGCGAGCACGATCTTCAACTTGCCCAATTACCGCGTCATCGATGCCGTCGACCTGCCCGATGGTGGCCGGCGGGTGGTGATCGCCTCGACCGTCCCGCCGGGCTGTCCGTCCTGCGGGGTGCTCGCAACGAAGGTCCACTCCCGACGGTCACAGCAAGTCAGGGACGTTCCCGTCGCCGGCGCGGCGGTGGTGGTGTGGGCCAAGCGGCGCTGGTTCTGCCTGGAGCCGGCCTGTGCTCGGGGCACGTTCGCTGAGGCCACCGAGCAGATCCCCCGTTACGCCCGCTCGACGACCAGGCTGCGGGACCAGGTCGTCTCGGCCGTGATCACCTCGGGCCGTGCAGCTTCCGAGGTGGCCCGGGCCCACGGGGTCTCGTGGTGGCTGGTCCAGGCCGCCCTCAGCGCCGCTGCGGTGGTCCTGCCTGACGTCGACGACGTGCGGGTGAGGCGTCTGGGGGTCGATGAGCACCGGTACCGGTCGGTGCGCTGGTTCCGCACGGATCAGGGGGCCTGGAGACGGTTCGAGCCGTGGATGACGACGCTGGTGGACCTGGGCACCGGGCAGGTCCTCGGCATCGTCGACGGCCGCGACTCCAGGGCCGTCGGGGACTGGCTTGCCCAGCGCTCCGAGGCCTGGCGGGAGCGGATCGAGATCGTCGCGATCGATCCCTCGGCCGCGTTCCGCAAGGCGCTGCGGACCTACCTGCCCCGGGCTGCGGTCTCGGTCGACAAGTTCCACCTCGTCAAGCTCGGAAACGACATGGTCACCACCGTCAGGCAGCGCCTGGCCCGCGCCCATCGCGGCCGTCGAGGTCGCAAGGAGGATCCGGCCTGGGCGCACCGAATGCTGCTACTACGCGGCGGCGACACCCTGACCCCGAGGGCCTGGGAGCGGCTCGAGGACGTGTTCCGCACCGATGACCCCACCGACGAGCTCTCCGCTGCCTGGGGCATCAAAGAGCAGCTCCGCCGCCTCCTGTCCACCGACACCCTCGCCCAGGCCTGGCAGGAGCGAATGCGGATGGGCTACTTCGCCCAGATCGCGAACATGCCCGAGACGACGAAGCTCTATGACACCGTCGTGACCTGGTGGGACGCGATCGAGGTCCTCATCGTCACCGGCGCGACCACCGCGAAGGTCGAAGCGGGCAACACCGGCATCAAGAACATCAAACGCACCGGCCGCGGATTCCGAAACCCGGAGAACTACCGGATGCGTATCCTGCTGACCAGCGCCGCGAGAACCGTAGCGTGAACACCCGTCCCAGCAGGGTCATTCACCACGAACCGCGAAGAGCCGGTAAACCACGGACACAAACTCGTTCTCGAAGCCGATCGAGTTGATGTTCTCAGCAATGGATCTCCACACGAGCCCCTGCGCCGGTTCTTCCGGCTGTCCCGGTTCGCCACGCATACCCAGGACGGCTTTGACGGTTTCGTCCTGCTGCGGCTGGTTTTTCCCCACCAGAATCAGCGTCGGCGTGCCGTGGCCGGGAATGTAGGCACCCGAGGTGTCGACGATGAGGCGCAGGTTCTTCGTTGGCAGATATTCCTCGATGAGTTTGATGCCGAACTCGCGCTTCATGAAGGCGTTCGAGGTGATCTGTCCTGTCCAACCGGCGGGCTGATCGCCCATACGCGGCTTGGCGAGTGCGTAGAACCGCTCCATGAACGGGACCGTGAGCTGGTACTTGCCGTGAGGCGAAGTGTATAGCTTGCGATACTGGTCCCTCAATGCCTTGTCCCGAATCGCAATGTACGGCGGGTTACCGACCACCGCGTCGTACTGCCCGGTCTTGAGCGCTCCGTGCAGCTTTTCGCGGTCCTCGCCGAGGTCGGCAGCGAAGTCGCCCTCCACTCCCGCTGCATCCCCGAGGATCGTCTGCTGGCCCCGGCCCCAGGGGAGCAGCGAGTCACCGGCATGGATGCGCACCTCGAGCGCGGGCGCCTGCTCGAGGCTCGTCTCGCTGGTGACCTTCAGCGCTTCGAGGATCAGGCGGAAGCGGGCGATCGCGACGGCGAAGCGGTTGATGTCCACGCCCACCACGGACTCCAGTGCCTTCGCGACGATCTCGCGGGCGTTGTAGGCGGGGGCTTCCTTCTGCCAGCGCTTCACGAGGCGGGCGAAGGCTCCGAGCAGGAAGTGGCCGGAGCCGCAGGTGGGGTCGATGATCCGGAAGCCGTCCAGCGGACGCTCGGCGAGCGCGGGCTCCATCGTCTGGTCGAGGATGAACTCTTCGACGAATTCCGGCGTCTGCAGCAGCGCGTAGGTGCTCTTCGCGAACTCGGAGAGGTCCTGGTAGAGGTCGCCGAGGAAGCGGGTGCCGAGATCCGGATCGGAGAAGTCGCGCACCAGTGCACCCTCGTCGTCGGTCGCCCGCCAGAAGGCGATGATCTGCTCGGCCATGCGGCCGCTGAGCGGGATCTGGTGGAGCATCGCCTCGGCGTCGACGAGCTGCGCGGTCGCGGGCAGGCCGGCGAGGTGCTCGACGGACTGCAGGATCCACTCGCGGGCGGTGTGCTCGGGGTGGGCGCGGAAGTAGGCCTGCTCGGCGTCGGTCGCCTCGGAGCGGCGGGCGCCGTGGCCAGCGAACCAACGCAGGGTGATCAGGTCGTTGTCCTCGAGGAAGCGGACGAACACGGTGGTGAGCACCCAGGAGACGGCGACCTGGGTGATGTGCTCGTCGCGCCAGGAGGCGAAATCGGCGCTGGTGCGATTGCCGCGCAGGGCGGCGGTGTGCTTGTCCCGCCACTGCTGATCCCTCTCGCCGTCTGCGGCGAGCGCGGCGCGCAGGTCGTCCTCGACCTCGAGCACGAGGCGACGGGCATCGGTGGTCAGCGCGGTCGCATCGATCACGGGGCTTCCTCCAGGAGGGGTGCGGGGTGGTCGGAGAGGGGGCGTGCAAGGGTGTCGCTCCAGGCGTAGTCCACGTCCAGGAACTGCTGGGGACTGGTGGTCAGGCGGGTGCCGTCGATCTCCGGGCCGGTGTGGATCTCGTACTGCGGGGCGATCACCCATACGGCCCTGTCACGGGAGACGGTGAGGTCGGACAGGCGGCGCAGCTCCCCCACCTGCCCGTAGCGCACGAGCATGTCCACATCGGCAAGGACCAGCGGAGCGCGGTCGTCGGCAGGTTCCCCGTCGGTTGCCAGGAGCTCGTCGATGCGAGCGGTGACCGCGGGCATCGCGAGCTCGACCACCTTCGCAACCGCCAGCCGTTCACGGCTGCCGGCGGCGCCGGCGTCGGCCTGCAGGATCACGTCCCAGCCCGGGTAGCCGGGGTTCTCCGCGAGCACGCGGCGCATCTCGTCCAGCAGCAGGGTTGCGACCCCTAGGTGGCGGGCGGCGAAGCGGTTCTCGAGCGCCTGCTCCAGCACTCCCAGGCGCGAGGGGATCGTGCCCAGCACCAGGTAGGAGCGGCGGCGGCGGGAGTCCTCCAGGCGGCGGGTGATCGCGGTGTCCTCCACCTCGCTGCGATCGGCCTGGGTGACCGTCGCCGGGCGGCGGGTGAGCATCGTGGTGTCCCCGGTGATGGTGGGACCCACGTACTGCTCCACCGTCTCGTCGAAACGCAGTGCGACCTGGGAGTCCGCCACCACGGAGTCGAGCTGGGGACGCTTGGGGAGCCGGGCGAGCTGCGGGAAGCGTGCGGCGACACGCTCCTGCACGGCCTCCGGCCGCATCCGGGCATCGGTGGGGAGGTCGCCGAGCGCGATGCGCAGAGCATCGGCCGCCGGGAGGTCCCGGCGGTGCAGCTCGCCGGAGGACGTGGCCCCGGCGGTGTTCTGTGACATCGCCGCGGCGAGGCGGAGGGCGCGGTGTCCGGCGCGCAGCGGGGACTCCTCGCCGAGGTCCTCGATCCCTTCCACCAGTGGAGTGACCAGCGCCCGGGATCGGTTCGCGGGGAGCACGCCGGAGAGGTCAGCGGCCGCTTCCTTCGCGGTGGCACCGAGCTTCACCGCGAGGTCCAACAGGTCGCTGTCCCGGCCCAGGGCGACGACCACGTCGCCGCGGCGACGCTCCTCCAGTCGGGGAAGGGAGTCGTCCTCCGCGCGGCGGCGATGTCGCCTGCCGTCCACCACGATCCGCAGGATCCCCTCGGCGCGGCGCCGGGCGGCCTCACTGGTCGTCGCGGCGGCGTCGCTCTCGCCGGAGCGGCGCATCAGTTCGGTGAGGATCTCTCCGATCGCCGCCACTCCTCCGAGCTCGTCGAGGATCGCATCGACGGCGTCCGCGACACGGTCCAGGGCCGGGCCGGCCTTCTCGTCGGCCGACCATTCCTGGTGCATGTCGATGAGCGCCTGGTTGACCGGTGGGGTGCCGGCGCCGAGCATCGCGCTGAGTGCGACCTGCGGAGCGAACGCGTCGACCTTCTTCGTGCCGCGGGCCAGGAGGAGGTCGAGCACCTGGCGGTGAAGGTCGGTCCTGCGCTCCCGCAGCTGTGCGACGAGAAGATCGGCCAGATCGTCGAGCGGTGGGAGGTCGCCCATAGTGCGGCGCGCGGCCTTCGCCGTCTCCGCGAAACGGGTGCGCCATTCCTTGGCCCGGGCCTGCACCTCGTCGCGAGTGTTCTTGGTGAGGCCCGGGGTGCGGCTGAGCTGCATGGAGTCCAGCACCACCACGTCGCGAACCGTCCGATGGCCCTGCCCGGCGAACCAGCTCAGGGCGCGCGGGGAGAGGCCGGCCTCGGCCAGCGGGGTCTCGAGCGTGACCGTGGCCGCGATGTCGTCGGCGCCGGTGGGGGCCGTCGCGGTGGCGGAGCCGAACATGGCCTTCCACGCGCTGCGCATCTCCCCCACGGTGCCGAACCGCTGGGAGGCCCGGCGGGACAGCGCGGGGGCGAAGAAGGCGGTGAGATCCTCCCGCAGGCCCTCCGGGAAGTCGTGGGGGTCCAGGGTGACGTCGTCGCTAATCGCTGCCGGGTTCACCCGGGGATCCTCGCCGTAGCGGGGGTGGCGGCCGGTGGCCATCTCGAAGAGCACCACCGCGGCCGAGTAGCGTTCGGCGGCGCTGTCGTAGAGACCGCGGTCCATCTCCCCCAGGAACGGGTCGAGGTACGGCGCGGTGCCGGCGTCGATCTCCGAGGCCGGGGCCTTGCTGAGCGAGAAGTCGAACAGCTTCAGGTGCCAGATCTTGCCGCTGTCTCGCACCGCCCCCAGGTTGGCGGGCTTGATGTCGCGATGGTCGATGCCTGCCTTGTCCAGCGCCTCGAGCGCCTCGAGCAGATCGTCGCCGTAGCGCTCGAGGAGATCGACCGGGAGACCGTGATCGTACTGGCGCAGCACGTCACGCAGCGTGTCCTCGCCGGCGCTCTCCAGCAGCAGAACCGAGGTGGGACCGAGCGCGAACGGCCCTTCGTGCAGGGTGACCACGCGCCGGCTCCGGATGCGCGAGAGGACATCTGCCTCTTCGACCAGTCGCGCCTCGGCCTTCTCGTCGAGCGCGACCTTGAGCACACGGTCCTTGTTCTGGGTGGTGACCTCGGCGTCCTCCACCAGCAGACCGAGGGCGGTGGAGCCCTTGCCGAGCCTGCTCTTGACGGTGAAGCGGCCTTTGGCGAGCGTGTCCTGCGCACTGGCGTCCCGGGGATCGAGGGTCTCGTCGGTCGGAATCTGTTCCGCGGTGTCCAGCGCGGCGAGGAACTCCCGGAGGGAGGTGAAGCGGTGCGCGGGGGCGGCGCTGGTGGCGGTGCGCACGGCCTCGCGGATCGGCTCCGGGATCTCGGGGATGTCTACACCGAGGTCGAGACCGGACTGCTCTCTTAGCCGCACCAGCAGCTCCTGGGGCGTCGCCGCCGGAGACTGCCCGGTGAAGAGGAAGTACGCGACTGCGCCGAGGGAGAACTGGTCCAGGCTCGGCCTGTCGGCGGCGCTCGCGCTCCAGGCACCCTCGGGCGCCTGGAAGGGGCGCAGCGACGCCTCCTCCGTGGAGGCTGCACGCTCCACGTGCTGGGTGACGCCGGGCTGGGAGGTCCCCTCCCGCGACGAGCCGACCGCGCTCCAGTCCGAGACCTTCACGGTGAGCGAGCTGCCGGCGGCGGGCGCATCACCGATCCAGATCGACTGCGGGGTCAGGTGGCGGTGCGCAAGGCCCTTGCCATGGGCGTACTCGAGCACCTCTCCGACCTCTCGGAGGATCTGGAGGCGCTGGTGGAGATCGACTTCCCCCGCATGATCCTCGAGCCAACGGTCCAGTCGCACCAGGCTCGAGTCCCATTCGTAGACCAGTCCACGGCCGAGCTGCTCGTCGTTGACCACATCGATCGGTCGGATCAGCCCGTCGTGGTGGAGACGTCGCATCGCGTTGAACTCGTGGTCGGCGAGCGCTCGTGCGACCCGTCGTTCGGTCTCGTTGGTATGGGTCTGGAAACGGATGCGTGCGGGGGCGCCCGTCTCCTTGCCGGAAGCCTCCCAGTCCTGCCAGTCCTCGCCCTCGGCGATCGCCCCGCCGTCCAGGAGCACCCAGGAGCCGACCTCGCGCTCGCGGCGCTGGACCAGGCCGATCCGCTTCAGCAGCAGGGAGAGGAACTCCTCCTGCTGCGGGTGAATGGGCGGCCGGTGGGTGGTCGTCCCCTCGATGAGGCTGCTGATTCCTGGCAGCCCCGCAGCGGTGTCCTCCAGCTCGTCCAGCCCGAAGAGGTTGATGCGCGAGGAGTCGGGCATCAGCACCCTGGTCTCGCGGTGGTGGAGGAACACCGCTTCCTGCACAAAGGGCACGATCCGCTTCACCGGAACTTCCGGGGTGGGCCCGGCGAGCTCGGCGTAGACCTCCTTGAGCTTGGAGGCGAGCCGCTGGGCCTTGCGACGCGCGAGCATCAGCGGGGAGTTTTCGGTGCGGCCGTTGCGGTGCCAGGTGCGGTCGTTGCCGGTGATGGTGCCGTAGTAGTGCTTGAGCTCGATCAGGTACAGGGCGTCCTGGCCGAGCATGAGCGCATCGACCTCGTGCCAGCCGCCATGGGTGTCGCGGAACTCGAAGTTCGTCCAGACGCGGTATGGGGAGTGCGCGGGGACGCGTTCGCGGAGGTATTCAAGGCCCTCGCGCTCGTGATCGAACTGCGAGGCGGTCACCTCGACCCAGCGATCGTCGGTCACCGATTCCTCCCTCGCATCTCTCGAGCCGCATGCATCTGGTCATCGTACTGATCTGGACAGACACCCGTGGACGGGTTGAGCAAACGTTTCGGTCTCGGAACGCGCTGTCATCCTCGGAGCACACGTGCCTTCGCGGCACCGAACTCCTCGTCCGTCAACGCTCCTGACCGGTGCAGCTCGGCGAGCTGTGCGAGCGCCGATACGAAGTCGAGGCCGGCCCCCTGTTCAGCCTTCTCGGGCTGCTCCGACTGTGGCAGCACCACTTCCGGTGCATCCGGCACGTTCACAGATGAGGCTGGCACCACGTCCGCGGAGGACGGTACAGCTTCGACCGGGACGAGACTCGTCGGAGCGTCATCCTCCCCCGCTTCTGCGCCATTCACCTCAGGATGGTCCCGGCTCGGCACCTCGGTGGAGACTGCATGCACGGTCTTCCATCTGCTCCCGCGGGCGATCTTCACGGATTGTCCATCCGGTGCGAACAGCCAGGTGCGGTCACCCACCTCGAGTACGAAGCTGTCATCGCCGATCCGAAGGTCCGTCGGTTCTGCACGGGACAGATCTGAGTCGATGAGGTAGCGGACGTACCTGTCTGCATCCCAGCTGTTCAAGAACTCGAACCGGACGGACTCCGTGAGGCGCTCGAACGTGCGGTTCGAGTAGAAGATCGTCGAAGGGTCCACCACCTCCCGGAACTCGGCCAGGTCTCTGACATCGAGCACGGTATCCGGCGCATTCCAGGCCATCGAGATCTTCTTCAGGGGATCGTCAGCACGCCCGAATTCGAGGTAGTCGCCGTAACGGCGGTACTGGCCCGAGCTCTTGTACCCGACAACCTGCCGGCCGGCGATGTCGATCTCGACGCTGTATCCGCTGCGCGCGATGACCAGCCGGCCCTTCTCACACCGATTCCGGTCGCGGTCCTGGCCGAGATGATCGACCAGGAGCCGCAGGTGCTGCTCCGATTCCGTCCTACCGCCGCCGTGCATTGCGATGTGCTCCTCCACGGCACGGTCCGCGATGGCAAGATCGTTCGCGCTGCCCAGCCCAGCCAGCGCAGCGTCCGCGTTCCGACGAGTCGGCGAGTCAGGCCATGGCCGATGCCGCCAGTTCCCCGGGAGCCGTTGTACCTTGGTCAGCTGCCACTGCCTACTCACCTCCGCCCAACTCCTCTTGTCCTGTCTCGCGCAGAAGTACGATTGGAACCGGTCTTTGGCATAGAGGACCGTGAGCCCCGCCGCTCTCACGGAGGCGCTCCCTGCAGGTCCCGGATTCGATGTGGGGCGCGCAATTCGAAGTAGGCCTGCAAGCGTCTCGCGCAGTGCCGACTCTGCCATCGCGTCATCTCCCCCGTGCACCCGCTGGTAGCTGACCAATGCTGCCCGCGTCATCGGAAGGGTGCGGGGGTCGACGTTTTCGGAAGTTGCCTGCGCCTCACCGAAGACAGACTTCGGGGTTGCCTCCACGCGGGACGACGCTGGTACCGACGTCGCCGGAGCCGATGTCTGCCTCGGTTTCGGCATCAGTGTGGGTGTCGGTGCTTCTTTCGCCCGCCTCCCTGCGGTGCCACCTGTCGAGTCTTCAGGTGAAATCTGGTGGTCTGCACTCGCCGCTTGTGGACTCGACGTCGGAGACGGTGTGGAGCTCTTCCGGCGTGACGCGAACTGCGCGTCCGCCTCAATGTGCGTCACGCTGTCGGCGCTCTGCACGATGAGATCCAAGCATCCTTCCTGCCCATCGTTCTGAGTGATGTCCTCGACGGTCCCCTCCGCATAGACCACGACGAAAGTCGCGCGGCGCCCGTCGGACTTGAGCCGAAGGACCCGGCCCATTCGCTGGATCATCTGCCGTCGGGACTTGGATCCGCCCATGACGATGCCCAGGTCTATCTGCGGCACATCGATACCCTCGTCGAGCACCGTCGGCGCCACGAGCGCCCGGGTCCTGCCAATCTTGAGCCGATGGAGACGCTCGCGCCTCTCGAAGGTCGTCAGGTTGGAGTGGATCGGCTCGCTCGCCACGGCCTCTTCGCGCAGCGCTTCCGCGATGTTCTCCGCGGCGAGTATCGATCTCGTGAAGACGAGCGCGCCTTGAGAACGGTGCACGGAGGGTGCGAGGGCTCGCGCTGCCCGAAGTTTCGCCCGGGACTCCGACAGAATCCGAGTCCGCTCATGGAAGTTCTTCAGGTAGCGGCGCGACAAGTCGACCAGCATCGCTGGCACCGACGAGTCGTCACCGCGGGAGTACTCGGAGACAACTTTCATGAACAGGCCGAACGGCTCCTCGGGAACGCCTTGGTCGATCAACCGGAGCCTGCAGTCGATGACGGTCTCGTGGGCGGCGTCATACTTCGTGCGCTCGGACGGCGAGAGCCGAACCTTGAGCAGCTTCACGTCATAGTGCGCCACGACGCCATCCGCGATCGCGCGATCGAACCCGATCTGGAAGCACGGCGTGCCTCCGAAGTAGCGGAGCAGGACGCCCAGTCCATCGTCATTCCGCTCGAACGTCGCGGTCAGCCCCAGACGCCGGCGATAAGTGCTGTGCAGGATCCGCTTCCACTGTTCCGATCCGTACCGATGACACTCATCCGCCACGATCAGCACCTTGCCGTCTGCACGCCACGGCGGAGCGGGGTAGAGGGATTGGACAGTCCCGACGAGCACCCGCCTCTTCGGGCCGAATCGTGGCGGCACGCCATCGCCCACCGAGGCCACGCCATCGATCCGGTGAGCACGAAGAGTCGCGCACCACTGCTGGACGAGCTCACGCGTCGGCACCACTATGACGACTGAGTAGTCGTCTGCGAGAGCCTCCCGGACGGCTTCGACACCCACGCGCGACTTCCCGGTTCCCGTCACGGCCTCGACAACGCCAATCCGGCCGTGCCCGGCCCACGAGTCCAGCGCCTCGCTCTGCCATGTTCGGAGCGGAGGCTGTCCGGCTGGAGCCTGTGAGGTCCACTCCGTCGCAGGTCGCCCTGCTTCGACGAGCCAGTTCTTCCCCTTCGCCGTCGCGCGGACCTCTCCGCTGCTCTCTTCGAAGAAGGGAGTGCTGAGCGCCGCTGCCCGCGCGGGGTGTCCCGCCTGGCAGGTGGTCTCCTCCACGAGCGAGAGCAGGCTCTCGGTGTCGATCGACTGGCCGCCGTCCAGAGCTTCCAGCAGCTGCCGCATGCGGTCACGACAGATGGCACCTGCCGGGTCGAGTACGTCGATCACCTTCGGCGACGGACTCAACACTCCTGCCACGGCCCCTATACCTCCTGCGCACGAGTTCACTTCCAGGCTCTGAACTTCCAGTGAATCCCACGGGACTGACATTTGAGCCCACACCGGGTCATTTTTCAGACAACGATTCGGCAACGCCGTATCGGAAAGACCGGGACCCAATGCGCTTCGACTTGTAGGCACCGATGCGCTGGCGTGACTGAGGGACTTGCAGGTCGAGCGGTGGAACGTCGTCCTCGACAATGTGGCGTCGCCTCGCCGCACATGGGCGTGGTTTGCCGCCCGTGGCCCGGCAACGGGCCGGTGTTTCGTACCCTCCGAGGATGTCCTAGGCCTCACTGTCGGTGCGAGAATCGCGCTCGACCGATCGCCGCGCGAACACCGAACCAACGCGTCCCGTCACCGAGCCTGCGGCCCCCTTCGCTGCCGAGCCGACTCCCTTGACCCTGCCCATCGCACGGCCCTGAGTCTCCCCGCCTTCTCCCTCGTTCTCGACCGCGGGGCGGCGGCTGCTGAGGGAGTTCGCCGCCGACGAGACGCGTCCTCGCAGGGAAGTGCTCGTCTGTTCCGCCTCGGCCTCATCGACGTCGTGGAGATTCCGGAGGTACTCCTCGCCGTCGACGTTCGGCGGCGGAAGCTGTCTCAGGTGCTTGATCAGCCGACCGGCCTGCACGCGCAACGTGGCATACGTGAGCCCTCCGGAGATCACGCCGCCGACCACGGGCACGGTCTTCGAGACCGCTTTGGCGAAGCTGTCCTTCGTGAGCTTCACTCCGACGACCCGGAGCACCTGCTTCATCGGGGTGTACCAGGCGGTCTTCGTCAGCGCGACGCCAGCGATCTGACGCTGGATCGCCGGACGCGCGATGTTCGCCGCGAAGTTCGTGACGGTGGCGGAGGCCCCGCCGATTCCCATCATCACACCCAGGAACGCGGTGAGCTCCCCGAGGGTCTCGTCATCGATGTCATCGGTGTCGGTGAGGAACTCTCTCCACCCGTAGACGTAGGCGACCTTCTGCATGATGCGGAAGGCGTGGACATAGAACTGCGTGATGTCACCGGGGATGGTCCCCAGCATCGCGAATCCACCGGGGATGCCCGCTGCGAACGACATAGCGGTGGACTTCCGTGTCTCGAACTCGACGACCTCGGAGGCGATGCGGTCGAGCATGTCGAGGTCGACGCCGGCCGCCGCCGGATTCTCCGCGACAGCCCGGTCGATCATGAGGGTTCCGACGCCACGGCGGTGCAGCTCGGCACGCAGGAAGTGCTCGCGATCGATCCGCACACCCCTCAGGCGGATCACCCGCGTGAGGAACTCGATCGCGAATCTCTCCGCGTCCGCTTGTTGGGACTCGGAGAGGTCGCTGAGAGGTGCATTCGGGTCCTCGGCAGTGTGCAGCATTTCGGGCTGCGCGGCGTCGACCTCGGTCTGTGGCGCTTCGTCTTCCTGCACGTTCCCTGCTTCCTCCTCACATGGCCCGTAGCGAGTCTCCAGGCACTCTGCGCAGAGTAAAGGGTGCTCGATGCTCATGGACGGCGGCTGTGGTCTCAGATCTGCATCGTTTGCGAAACCTGTTCGGCCCACAATCACATCCCACTCACCCCACCGCCAGCACCCCCGCCACCCCCACCATCGTCACGGCGACCACCCCGTCGAGCACCCGCCACGCCCGGGCACTCGACAGCACCCGCCCCAGCTTTCGCGCGCCGAACCCCAGCGCCGTGAACCACAGCGTGCTGCCCGCCACCGCGCCGGCGGCGAACTGCCCGGCCTGCGCGCCGTGGGTCGCGGCGAGGGAGCCGAGCAGCAGCACGGTGTCCAGGTAGACGTGCGGGTTCAGCCAGGTGAGCGCGAGCGCGGTGGCGACCACGGCGCCGAGCCCGCTCCCCCGCCCGCTCCCGTCGGCCTGCAGTGACTCGCCGCCGCGCAGAGCCCGCCGGGCGGCGAGCGCGGCGTAGCCGAGCAGGAAGGCGACGCCGGCCCAGCGCGCGATGGTGACCAGCTCGGGCACGGCCCGCTCGAGGGCACCGAGTCCGCCGGCGCCGGCGGTGATGAGCACGGCGTCCGAGGTGATGCACACGGCCACGACCGGCAGCACGTGCTCGCGGCGGATGCCCTGGCGGAGCACGAAGACGTTCTGGGAGCCGATGGCAATGATGAGCGAGAGGCCGGCGAGGAGGCCGTGCAGAGCGGAAATCACGGGGTCGACGCTAGAGCCACCTGACCTGAAGCACCAGCGAACATCTCTACAGCATCTGAAGCAACGCTTCATCTAGGCTCCGGGCATGCGCATCGATCCCACCCTCGCCGAGACGTTGCGCCTCGTGGCCGAGGAGGGCACGCTCGAGGCCGCGGCCCGCCGGCAGCACATGACCCCGTCGGCTGTGAGCCAGCGGCTGAAGCTGCTCGAGCAGCAGCTGGGCCAGCGCCTGCTGGTGCGGGCCAGGCCGGTGCGGCTCACTCCTCCCGGCGAGGTGGTGGTGCGCTTCGCCCGCGGCCATGCCCTCCTCGAGCAGGAGACGCGGGTAGCGCTCGGGCTCGAGGCGCAGGGTGAGCAGCCCCGGATCGGGATCGCTGTGAACTCCGATTCGCTCGCCACCTGGTTCGTGCCGGCTCTGGCGGCGTTCGCGAGCGAGCACGATGCGCAGCTGGAGCTGCAGCGCGAGGACCAGGACGCGACCGCGCGCCTGCTCACCGCCGGGGCCGCCCTCGCGGCAGTGACCTCGGCGCCGTCGGCTCCGCCGGGGTTCCGCTCGATGCCGTTGGGCAGCCTGGTCTACGTCGCGGTCGCCTCCCCCGCCTGGCAGGAGCGCTGGGCGGGGAGCACGAGCGGCTCCGTCGGCGCGGACGTGCTCTCCCGCGCCCCGCGGATCGACTACGACGCGAGCGATGACCTGCAGGCCACCTGGCTGCGTCGCCACGGCGTGGATCCCGCGCGCGCCCCGCGCCACCTGGTCCCCTCCACTCACGAGCTCGCGGGCGCCGTCCTCGCCGGGCTCGGCTGGGGCATGCTGCTCACCATGCAGGCCGAGCCGCTGCTGGCCCGCGGGGAGCTGATCGCGCTCGGTGGCGAACCGGTCACCTCGGCCCTGTTCTGGCAGGTGGCGACGACCCCGTCGGCCGTGCTCGAAGCGCTCACCGGCGCCGTGCTCGAGACCGCTCGGGAGGCGCTGCAGCAGGGGTGAGGCAAGGAGTCGGCTGCCGAGCCCTCAGCCCCTCACTGATTCGCGCACGAAGAGCATGTTCATGAACGGGATCTCATCCCGGATGAACCCCCTCGGAGTCATCCTGCGCATCGGTGGAGGCGCGGAGGTTTCGAGCGCCGTGATGCCCTGGTCAGTGCTCGGTACGGCCGCTCGACCGCGTCGGCCATGGGCGCGGTGCCGACGTCCTGGAACGAAGCCGCTGCCGCCCCGGATCAGGGCCGGCGGCTCCCGCGCCGAGTCCCGGACTGTTCCATGGAGTCGTGGGTCCCACCGGGGCGAAATGAGCCCGTGCGGTGCGCTGCGTATCAGTCCTCGTGAGGGCGGCCGTCCGGATCGGGCTCGGACCGCAGCTGATCCGCGATCTCCTCCTCCGGGCGGGGCGCTGTCGTCTCGTCGTCCTCGAGCTGTGGGACGGGCGGTTCCCCCGGCCCGGGGAACGGTTCGTGCGTGGGATCTCCGGAGCGAGCGGTCATGATGAGGCCTCCCCTGTCGTGGTGCTCCCAGCGTACGCGCGGCGGGAATCGTTGGGTTTCGCGTCGACGTCGAGAAGATGTGCGATGTGGCCGGCGTGCTCGGTCGAGTTCGTCGGCACCGCTGCTGGTCCGATCCTCGGGCGGCTGCGCGTTGCCGGTCCCACGGGTGACACCGCGGGCCTCACCGACGTGGCGGAGCTGCCGGGTGCGGACTGGCTTCCGTCGGCGAGCCTGACCGAGGGCAGTGTCTGAGAGGTGTGGAGAGCCGGTCTCCTCCGCGACGCTCCGTCGTGCTCTGCGGGCCGTGCGTTCTCAGATCAGGAGTCGCAGCAGCAGAGCCGGTATGCGCACCGCGAACTTCAGCACGGCCCAGATCCCCTCGGACAGCTCCAGAAGAGCGACCAGCACATCTCCGGCGCTGGAGCGATCCATTCTGCGGCGCCGTCGTCGCATGGATGATCCCTTCCCCCGTGGTGCAGTGGCACTGCCAGCCGCAGCGCCTCGTCGCGAAGAACTGTACGTCGAAGTTTCTGTGTCGTGCAGGTCATCGGGCGCTCTCGAGCGGGATGGACCCCAGCCGGTCGCCTCGTTCATCGCGGCGCCGAGGTGCCGCGCCCGGCGTCCGTGGTGCCCCGTTCGTCTCGCCGGGGCTGAGGGTCTGCGTGGTGCTGTCTACGTGGAAAGGACTCCGGCCGGCTCATGCGCCCCAGGTGCAGGGTGATCGTCCCCAGCTCCGAGATGGCCCGGCCGACGATCACCAGGGCCCCTGCCAGTTCACAGCCCAGGAACTCCCCACACCGGAAAGACGGACACCCTGACACAGATGGGGACCGTCACGAAGGACCGGGCGCTCAAGGCAGAGCACCGGCACGACAGGATCCGCGCACCTCGAGAACGCTGCCGGGGCCTCCGGTCTCCGCTATGCCGCGCTCAGCGCGAGCACGGCGTCGCGCAGTCTCACGTCATCGCTGGCCAGACCATTGATGACGTCGTCGAGTCGCACGTCCGTCTGAATAATGTGCCCCGCATGCCGTACGTCGACGGCCGGATAGGTCACGAAGATCCGTGAATAGTCGGGATCGACGTCGTCTTCAGAGAGGTGCGCCAGCACGTGAGCGGCCGTCGGCCCGAACACGAGGTGAAGGGTGCGATCCGGGGCGGGTCGTTGTAGAGAGAGTCCCCACGACCAGAGTCCCCTGGTGTTGCTGCCCACTGTCTCGATCCTCGCGCCGTCGGGCGCGTTCTCGAGCTGCTTCACCAGGGTCGTGCTCGCGAATCGCTTTAGTGAAGACTTCACCTGGGCGAGAGTCCGTCGGCCGTCCTCGAACTGCCGATGGGCATGGGCGGCGACGATGTCGGCGAACTTCTGGGCAGCTTCCTCCTTCGAGGAGTCGCCGTAACGCGCCGACTCCCCTGCGTCGCACAGGCCCTTGATGAAGTCGATCTGATCGTCGAGATTCACTGCGGCTGGACCTTCCACGAACTGATGAACCATCTGCTGGATGAAGAAGTGCTGCTCCGGGTGGGCATGGACCCATCGCTCGTCCCGGACTACGTGCTCCTTGAGCCTCTCGAGGAGCTCGGCATAGGTCACGACGACGGCGCCCTCCCAGCCGTCCCGCTGGAGGGCGGCCTCGCGCCGCTGGCAGAGCAGGACCACGACGCCGGCCCCTCCGGTGGAGATGGCATGCTCGCGGTACCGGGCGTAGCCATGGCCATGGCCGTCGGAGATCTCGTAGTTCTCGATGACGACTGCCGCGTCATCCCGTGTGAGGAGGATGTCGGCGATGTCCATGCCGACCTCGCCGCCGTCGACCTCCTCATCACCGCGAGTGTCGACCTCCTGGGTCACCCGGTATCCGGTCACGGGCAGCTGGTCGCCGGGAGGAAGTGATTCGTTGACGAGGTCGAGGAAGATGCGCTGGGCCGCATCTCCGAGTTCATGGGTCGCGTCGATCGTGAACAGCCACGCGAACACATTGGAGAGCTGCTTCTCGTGCGTCCCGTGATGCATCACCCGGAACACGTTGAACTGCTCTGCGAGGCTCCGCGACAGGGATGGCAGGAGCGCGGTGACGAAGCTGTTCACGTCATCGGGGCGGCGGGACATGCTTCGATGCTAGTTGTAGTGGGTCACGACGTTGTTGACACGCTCGCGGACGCGTGAGACCCGTACTCCTCACCGTTCGCCGAAGGCCTCATACGGGGACCGGTACCGCGCCGACCGCAGCAACCGTCGACGTGACAAGCCGCTTCGTCGCCCGGGTCTGCGCCACGTAGAGGTCGCGGAGCCCGGCCGAGCTGTCGCCGCTGATCTGGTCCGTGTCCACTAGTATCACCGTGTCACACTCGAGCCCTCGCGCCTCCGGAGCGGGGACCGCGGTGACCTTCTCGTTCACCATCCCACCAGCAAACCCCTGCACGCGCTGCGAGACGACGAAGTTTCCGATCACCACCTCAGGGTGCTCGTCCACCAGGAGCGCCACGAGACCGGCGAGAGTCGTCTCGACGCCCGTGCCAGCAAAGCTCAGCGCCGTCAGCGACTCCCCATGCTGGATCGAGCGCGAGAGGCGCTGCGTCGGGGCGATCTGGGCGAGCACGGGGCCGCTCGCCTCGAGAATCTCGGCCGTAGTGCGGTAGTTGATGGTGAGCGTGTGACGCTCGAACCTCGCGCCGACGAACGGCTCGAGCGCCTCGTCCCAGGTGGTGAGCGTGGTGGTGGTAGGCCCTGCTTGAGCGAGGTCGCCGACGATGGTCATCGAGCGGTTCCAGCAGCGGCGCAACAGCATCCGCCATTCCATCTCGGTGAGCTGCTGGCCCTCGTCCACCACGACGTGGCCTTAGACCTTCTCAGGTGGTCCGTTCACGAGCGCCCGTGCTTCGTCGAGCAACGGCAGGTCAGTGCTGCTCCACCCCTCCCCCACTCGGGAACCGGCGGATGCGATCACCCCGGCGGGGAGACCCGCCCCGGCCAGGGCGTCCGGTTCGCTGAGCAGCCCGCGCAGCACGTCCTCCGCACGGAGCACTGGCCAGGCCTTCTCGATAGCCCGCTCGAGGCCCGGGTCCTCCAGGAGCTCGTCCCGGAGGAGCTCCCAGTCGATGTCGAGCTCGTCTGCAAACGCATCAGCCCCAGCGGACGCCGGGCCGCCGGCGAACATCCGGTCGAGATCGATCCCGATCCCCTTGAGGTCCTCCTCGTAGCCAGTAATCTCTTGAGAGGTCTGCCGCTCCAGCTCGCTCACCAGATCGTCCACGACCTGTTCGAGGAACAGCGCCCGTGCGCGGTGGTGGCCGGCGCGGCTCTCGCGGACGCGCACCACGCCGAGACCCTCCCCGCGATCGAGCGCTACCAGCAGCGCACCGTCGCCCTCGGTCACGCGGCCGTGCACGCGGCGACCGCGGCGGCGTCATCGGCCAACGACGTCCAGGTCCCTGCCCTGCTCGCCGAGGCGAATCCGACGATCGCCGAGCAGATCCGCACCGCGACGGACGCGCTGCTGGGCGACGTCCTCGCCACGGCGAGCAACCACATGACGAACCGGTTCTCGAGGTCGGACGGGTGAGAACGGTGGGCCCTCGGCTCTTCGCCGGCATCGATCTCGCGGCGGACCCGCGCAGGACAGGTCTCGCGGTGCTTCGCGAGGAGGACCACGCGGTCCGCCTCGAC
Organism: Brachybacterium sp. AOP24-D1-21; assembly: GCF_052378665.1. NCBI lineage: Bacteria > Bacillati > Actinomycetota > Actinomycetes > Micrococcales > Dermabacteraceae > Brachybacterium > Brachybacterium sp. AOP24-D1-21. Next base: position 2,251,325 of record NZ_JBQSXX010000001.1, on the reverse strand, counting down.
GACGTCCACGTGGGGGCGAGCGACGACGACGTCCTCGCGGCGATCCTTCCCGCCTCGAAAGCCGGCGTGGACGTGCCCTTCGGATGGCCGCGCCGTTTCGTCGATCTGGTCGCCGGGCACCAGGCCGGCGACCTCGAGTCCCCGGCGGACACCGGACCGGACTGGCGCCGGGCCGTACTCTTCCGACAGACGGATCTCGAGGTGCGCAGGCGGGTGGGCAAGACGCCTCTCAGCGTCGCAGCGGACAAGATCGCCTACCCTGCCATCCGCTGGGCAGCGATCGCCGCGCGCCTGCGGGAGCAGGACATCCCCACCCCGCTCGACGGAAGCGGTGTGGCCTGCGAGGTCTACCCGGGCGCCGCGCTGGCCGCCTGGGGATTCGGCGCCCAGCGCTACAAGAAGGCCGCCGGAGCTCTGGTGCGCGGCGAGCTCGTCGAAGCGCTCAGCGCCCGCTGGTCGTGGCTGGACTGGGCAGGACACGAGGACGTGTGCGCGTCCTCGGACGATGCACTCGATGCTGTGATCGCCGCGGTGGTAGCCCGAGAGGTGCTCCTCGGCAGGGCGATCTCTCCGCGAGCGGAACTCGCCGCCGCCGCGGCCGACGAAGGATGGATCTGGCTGCCCACGCCGGAGTGAGGGTCCTCGCCGGTCAGGCGGTCGCTCCCCTCCCCCCCCCATGAGGAACCGGACGAGAGGCCTTTCACCCTGCTGCAGGGACCAGCTCAACGCTGACGATCAGGCCCGGCTCCTGGCCGTAGAAGGTGCCGGGCAGTGCCCAGGCGATGTGCTCGGCCCCGGTCTCCTCATGCGTGGCGGTGCATCGGACCGGGGCGAGCTGCTCGAAGTCCAGGGCGCTCGGGCAGTCCTGGACGGTGAAGGTCCACTGCGAAGTGTCGACCGGGGCATGCCTGAAGTCGAAATCGATGACGGTCTGCATGTCCGCGACCAGCTGGCCGGCGGGGATCGGGTTCATGCCGTAGACGCCGCCCATTCCGATGGCCGTGGCCTCGTTGTCCCCGTTGAAAGTCGCCCACCGAGCGTCCTCGGCGAGCGGCTCGTCGACCGTGTACAGGACTCCGTGCGCTCCACCCGGGGCCGCGATGGGATGGGCGTAGACGGTCTCGTCCCGTTCCGTGCCGTCGAAGTCCGCCGTCACCGTGCAGCGCACGTCGGCGCTCGCGACATAGCGCAGGTCGCTCTCGCAGGATGCCGGATCAGATCCCGGCGAGGGACCCTCGGCCACCCCTCCCAGGTACTGGACGATCTCGGCGAGGTCCGCGGATGGCAACCGCGTCTCGCCGTCCTCGTCGACCAGTCGCTCGGGCTCGACGACATGGACGAACACCAGTGCACGGCGTTCTACAGAGCCAGGGACCTCGTCCCCACTGGCTCGCTCCTCCTCGTTCCCGCCGGCGGCCGGATCCTCGTCGCCGGTCGGGCCGTCCTGCTCGACGGCCTCCGTCTCCGAAGCGGGCGGGTCCTCAGCGGGACCGCAGCCCGCCAGGGCGATCAGCGTCGCCACGGCCATGGCGGTCGCTGCCTGGATTCCGCGACGGAAGGATCTGGCATTCACGAGGTCACTCCAAGGATCGGGGTTCCCATCCTTCCAGATCATCGGCGGGTTTCGAAGAGAGCTGGGGTCGCCGACAGATGGAGTTGGTCTGACGTTGTCGACACCCTCCGTCGAGTCGGAGGCCGGGCGCTGATCAGCGCAGGCGGTGTGCGGCCGGTGCACCGGGCGTCGCCGATCTGGGCGTCATGAACAGTGCTCTCCCGGTGTCTCCGCTGTGCCCTACGCTTCGCTTGACACCAGCGTTCCCGCGGCACCCAGAGCCGTCGACACCGAGCCGTGCACTTCGAGGAGCAGAGAGACCGCATGACAGAGAACCCTTGGTCTTGGTCCGGGCGCCTCACCCTGGGCACCGTCCTGGAGGCCGCCGGGGTGCGGATCGACGACATCCTGGCCATCCGGCACACGTACACGCCCGACGGCCTCACCGGGACCGCCGATCTGACTCCCGAGAAGGTGCTCGCCTACACCCGCCGCCAGACGCACAGGAACAAGGTGCCGGCGACCGCTCCCCCGCTCTGGCTCACCTTCATGGCCGACGGCAAGCGCCGTTCGAGGTTCCTCACCGCCTACGAGAACCACGGGCCGGTGCTCTCCAAGGAGACCGCAGAGCATCGCTACTTCAACCTGCGCCCCTCCGACCTGCTCAGCTCGCTGCGAGAGCGCCTGGTCGTGGAATGGTCCGGGGACACCATCAACTGGGCGAAGAAGGGCGGGCCCGCCGCGGGCTTCCCCCTCGTCGAGATCGCCGACCCGGCTGCCGTCCCCTTCCCGGGTTTCGACCGGGTGATCATCCCCTTCACCGAGCTCCAGGACATGGTCGAGAGCTCCCGGTATCGGGCATGGCAGCACGCGCTGAGCTCCGTGCAGGGGATCTACCTGATCACCGATCAGAGCACCGGGAAGCACTACGTCGGCAAGGCGGATGGCACCGAACGCCTTCTCGGCAGATGGCGCCGCTACGCCCAGACCGGGCACGGCGACAACGTCGGTCTACGACGCCTCCTGGCCGGCGACATCGAGCATGCGGCATGGTTCCGCTTCAGCATCCTGCGCGTGTTCGGCCCCGACACCCCGAAGGCGGACGTCGACGCGTCGGAGGCGCACTACAAGGACGCGCTCATGTCACGGACCTTCGGCCTGAATCGGAACTGAGGGCCACTGATCGCGGACCCCGCCGTCTCGCCCCGTCGGCGGGCACCTGATGGAATACCCCCATGAACCGACGCCGCCACGACCGCAACCCGCTCGGGCAGGGCGCCGCCCGCCACCGCGCGAGCCGCCGCGCGCCGCATAGCCCGCACCGAGCCCCCGCCCCCGTCGAACCGGCGGCCGAGAACCCGCTGATCCGGGTGCTCCGCCCGGCGCTGCGCTCCGAGGACCCGACAGCGTTCTGGGTCGCCGCCGCGCCTCTGATCATGGAGATGGCGGACCCGCAGCACCATCTCGAGGAGCTGCCCGAGGGCGTGGACCTGCTGGACACCTTCCTCGAGATCGACGTCGCAGAGACCACCGCCCTGCTGCACATGGTCGCGGCGATGAGCCCCGACGAGGGCCTCCGCTCTCGGGCACAGGCAGGGCTGACCACTCGCCGTCAGCCGATGCCGCCACAGGTGTCCGGTCTCGCGCAGGCCTCCGTCACCGAGGCTCTCGCGTTCTCCGATGGCGCCGGGGAGAACCTGATGGTGGAGCTGCTGCTCCCTCGCGGCGTGCGGGCCGTGCTCATCACCTACATCGAGTGGAGCCCGGTGCCGTACATGAAGGACGCCTTCGCGATCGGCGAGCCGATGGACGAGGTCACCCGCACGTACCGGGAGATCATGGCGCGGGACGGGGACTCCCTGGACGAGATGCTGGAGACCGTCACCCTGGCCGATGCGGGCGCCCGCTTCCGTCAGGCACTCACCAGCACTCCGAGAGACGTCGAGCAGGCCGGGTTCGGGGAGCAGTGGCCGATGCTGCGGTCCTTCGTGGAATTCGCAGTCGGCCTGCTGCCGGACGGCGGAGAGGGCTATGAGGATGACCTCGTCAGCGGGTTCTCCGCCGGCGACCCGATCCCGGAGCACCCGCCGTGGATCCTGGAGGACGGCACCGACCTGGTCGAGGAGTTCCTCGCCTCCGCACCTGCCGCCGATCTCGAACTCGGCAAAGACGCACAGGACCTGGCCGCTTTCCTGATGGTCGTGCTCGATGCGACCTTCGGCGATCCGCTGGGCTGGGACCCGGAGCTCGCCGAGTGGATGCTCTCTGATGTCCTGCCCACGACCCCGATCCTCTCCGAGGAGCAGATCGCGCAGATCCCTCTCGCCCTGCCGGCGCTGATCGCCTGGTCCCTCGAGCGGACCGGCGAGGAGCCGTCCGTGATCGCGCAAACGCTCAGCGCGGTCGCCCCGCTGCTGGAGCAGTTCCCGGCACGTCGCGCCGACCCACGAATGCGCGCGCGGCGGCTTGAGGAGCAGGTCGATTTCGCGCTCGAGCACGAGGATCCCACCGCCCTGCGCATGGCGGATCTCGCCCTGCGCGCCGGCGGATTCGACGCGCTCGCGGAGCTGGAGACGACTCCGCTGCCCGCCGAGGAGCTCGCGCTCCCGCAGATCCCCGCAGATCTGCGGGACCTCGCCGCCGAGGTCGACGCGCACCTGGTCGACGGGGTGACGGCGTTGCTGAGCGAGCAACCCGCCGTGGCTGACGTCGACGAGCTGCTCACCGCGTGCCGGCGCCTGCTGGTGCGCATCACGCAGCTGGACCCTGCCGTGCTGCGACGGAAGGCGAGCACCCGCAACACCGCCGCGGCCGTCGTCTCGCTCATCGCCCGCGGCAACGCCCTCATGGGGTACTCACCGGCGCCCCTTCACGAGAAGGACCTGCGCCGCGCCTTCGAGCTGCGCAGCTCTCCTAGCCAGCGCGCCCGCACCCTGAAGGAGGCCGCGGCGCTCCCCCACCGCTTCGACGGCATCGCCCTCGCCGACCCCGGGCTGCTGCTCGGCACGGCGCGGACGGAGCTGCTGCGCGTGCGGGACGTGCTGCGGGCGGAGTGAGAGGCGCTTCTCGGACGCCCGGCCTGTCGACCGGACGTTCCCGCCCCCGAGTGCAGACGCAGCTCGAAGAGATGCGCACCGGCGGAGTGGTCCACTGGGACGGAAAGTCGTCTCGCGACCCTCGTGCCACCTGGTCCCTGCCGTGAAGCATGGCTTCACTCATCAGCCCTGAAGTGCTCACAACTACTCTAAAAATCTTCGAGTAGCTTCGAGCTCGACGTATCGGAGGCCCCTTGCACGCCGACCACCCCACCGATCCCCTGCTCCGGCCCGTCCTGGACTCGCTCGACCCAGGGATCGCGAGCCCCCACCTCGCTCGCGCGCTGGTCGCGCGACTGCGCGCGCTCGAGGCGTCCGACGGGGCCACCTGGGCGCAGGACGTCCTCGCGGCCGACCGCGCCGAGGATCCCTCGACCCTGCACCGGCTCCGCACGATCGTCGGCCACCTGCTCTACGAGCGGGGACTGACCGAGGACCGCGTCGGCCCGACGCTCGCGCCGCACCTCACGGCCTGGTCCCCGGCGCCGGAATCGGCCCAGCTGCCGCTGGACCTCACCGCTGCGGACCTCGCCTCCCCCGAGACGATCGAGGACTCCTACGACGTGATCGTGATCGGCTCCGGAGCGGGCGGCGGCATGGCGGCGCAGACCCTCGCCGAGGCCGGATGGCGCACGCTGATCGTCGAGCGCGGGAGACTGCCGGAGAGATCCTCGCTGCTCACCGAGCCGCTGCGCACCCCGCGCGCCGGCGTCGGACTGTTCACGAACGTCGGCCCCGGCCCCGACTCGGAGATCCGGCGGGTGGAGGTCGGCGAGCGCCGCGAGGAGGTGACCGCCGCGCAGGGGCTGTGGAGCAAGAACGCGATGACGATCGGCGGCGGCACCCGGGTCTACGGCGCCCAAGCGTGGCGGCTCGCTCCCGAGGACTTCGCGATGGCCAGCACCTACGGGGTGCCGGGAGGCAGCGCGCTCGCGGACTGGCCGATCGGCTACGACGCTCTGGAGCCGTTCTATGCGCGCGTGGAGACGATGCTCGGCGTCTCCGGGACCACCGGGCACGATCCGTGGGAGGGCCCGCGCAGCGCGCCGCTGCCGATGGGTCCGCTGGCGCCGTCACCGCTGACCGGGCTGCTGGCCGGCGCCGCGGAACGGCTCGGGTTCGGGACCCAGCCGGTGCCGCTGCTGGTCAACAGCCGCCCCCACGGGGGCCGAGCCGCCTGCAGTCGCTGCGCGCAGTGCGTCGGCTTCGACTGCCCGGTCCGGGCACGGGCCGGCAGCCACAACACCACGCTCCCCCGCGCTCTGGCCAGCGGCAACGCGACGCTGCTCCCCGGCGCCCAGGCGGCGCGGATCCTCGTGGACGCCGCCGGCCGCGCCCGGTCCGTGGACCTCGTGGGAGAGAAGGGCGGGAGGATCTGGCGCCGTACCGTGGGCGCCGGGACGGTGGTGCTCGCCGCGGGCGCGATCGAGAGCGCACGGCTGCTGCTGGACAGCGCCTGCGACGCCTTCCCGGGCGGGCTCGGGAACGCGCACGACCAGGTGGGCCGTCACCTGCAGGGCCATGCCTACGGCGGCGCCTCCGCGCTGTTCGCTGAGGAGGTGGTGGACCTGCGCGGTCCCGGCCCCAGCATCTCCACCGCAGACTTCCGGCACGGCAACGACGGCGTGATCGGCGGCGGGATCCTCGCCGACGAGTTCGTCCCCACCCCCGCCAGCACGCATCAGTCCCTGCGCGACACGGGGCTGGTCCCGCCGACGGCGCGGCTCGGCTCCCCCGAGGTGGAGGGCGCGATGCTGCGATTCGCGCGGATCGTGGGCCCGATCCAGGAGGTCACCTCGTCGAGCTCGCGGGTGCGGATCGACGCCGGATTCCGCGACCGCCTGGGGAGGTCGACCGTGCGGCTCAGCGGGAGCCTGCATCCGGAGGACCTCCGCGGCCGCGAGATGCTCACCCAGCGTGCGGCCGCCTGGCTGCGGGAGGCCGGCGCGGTGGAGGTACAGCCGATGGGCCCGATCGGGCCGGACTCACCGCCGAGCGCCGGTCAGCACCAGGCCGGCACCTGCCGGATGGGCACCGACCCGCGCAGCTCGGTGGTGGGAGCGGACGGACGGGTGTGGGGTCACGAGAACATCGTGGTCGCCGACGGGTCCACGCACGTGACCAACGGCGGGGTGAACCCGGTGCTGACGATCCTCGCGAACGCGCTGCGGATCAGCGACGGGGTGGTGCGGGCGGGGTGAGCGTTCTCAGATCAAGAGCCGCAGCAGCAGCGCCGGGATGCGCACCGCGAACCTCAGCACGGCCCACAGCCACTCGGCCAGCTCCAGAAAGGCGAGCAGCAGGTGCCCGGAGCTGTTTCCGTCCATACTGCGGCGGCGTCGTCGTCCCATGGATGCTCCCTTCCCCTGTGGTGCAGTGGCGCTGCCCGCAGCGCCTGCCGTGACCGTGCGGTGCGCGGCGTGTCAGCCGTCGTGAGGGCGACCGTCCGGATCGGGCTCGGAGCGCAGCTCGTCGGCGATCTCCTCCTCCGGGCGGGGCGCCGTCGTCTCGTCGTCCTCGAGCTGTGGGAGGGGCGTCTCCCCCGACCCGGGGAACGGTTCGTGAAGGGGATCTCCGGACCGAGCGCTCATGATGAAGCCTCCCTCGTCGTCGTGCTGCCAGAGTACGCGCGGCGGGCCTCGTCGCGAGGAGAAACCCCAAAGCGCCCCTCGACCCCCGCCTGCCGTGGGACCACGGGCCGACCGCCTCTGAGAGACCAGCGAGGAGCCATGACAGCTTTCCGGGGAGCTCCGGCGGAGCGGCTGCGGGAGCTCAGCTCTTCGCTGTCCTCGCGATCCTCCGGGATCACGGGCGCTGTGGGCTGATCCCCCTCACTTGATCCCGGTGCTCGAGATCCCCTGCACGAACTGCCGCTGGAAGGCCAGGAACACCACCAGGATCGGCAGCACGGTCACGGTCGCCACCGCCATCACGGCACCCCACGGGGAGGCGAAGGCCGGATTGTTCGTCAGAGTGGACAGCGCCACCGGCACCGTGAGGCTCTCGGTGCCCTGCAGCACCACCATCGGCCACAGGAAGTCGTTCCACCGGGCCATGAACGCGAGGATCACGAGCACTCCGATGAGCGGCCCGCAGGTGGGCAGCACCACGGAGAAGAAGGCGCGGAACTCCCCGGCGCCGTCCCTGCGTGTCAGGGTGAGTTGAGACCAGTGGTTCATAGCAAGTCCGCCTCCGCAGGGCGAGATCAGGATCAACAACCATGAGTAGTTCCATGCTTTCCGCAGTGCCGTCCGCGGTCGATGATGGAGTCATGAGCACTTCGCATCCCCGTGCCGGCGGGCCTCATCGTCGCACCTTCACCCCGCAGCAGAAGCTGGCCCATCTTGAGGCCTACGAGCAGGCCCGGGACCAGAACGAGGGCGGTGCTTACCTGCGCCGCGAGGGCTTGTATTCCTCGCTGATCACCGAGTGGCGTCGCCTGCGTGACGCCGGGGTGCTCGAGGGCAAGTCGGCCGGTCAGAGTGTTGGTCGGCCCAGCAAGGACCAGGCTGAGATCGCCCGGCTGCGTCGAGAGCTGGAGACGACCCAGCAGCGGCTGGGCCGGACCGAGGCGGCGCTGGAGATCATGGGAAAAGCACGCGCGCTCTTGGAAGACATCTCCGAGAGCGCGGACACCGAGACGAAGCGCAAGCGGCGCTGATGGACGCCTATGACCAGCTGACGATCTCGGGGACCAATACCCGGGCCGCGGCTGGCCTGACCGGGGTGCCCCGCGCGACGGCCCTGCGCCGCCGGTCCCGGACAGTGCCCACCCCGCTGGAAGCGAGGGAGCCGGCGAACCGTCTGACCTGCGCCGAGAGGGCCACGGTGCTGGCCGTGCTGACCAGTACCGAGTTCGTCGATTCCACTCCGATGCAGGTCTTCGCCACCCTGCTGGACCGCGGTGTCTACCTCTGTTCGGTCTCGAGCATGTATCGGATCCTGGCGGAGCACACGATGGTCAAAGAGCGCCGTCGCCAGGCCCGTCATCCTGCCCGGAAGATACCGGAACTGGTGGCCACGGGGCCGGGCCAGGTCTATACCTGGGACATCACGAAGCTGGCGGGGTCGGTCAAGGGCGTCTACTACGACGCCTACGTGATGATCGATATCTACTCCCGCTACATCGTCGGAGTCCACGTCCACGCCCGCGAAACAGGCCTGCTGGCCGAGGAGATGATGCGTGAAGTGTTCACTATCCACGGCATCCCGGACGTTGTCCACGCCGACCGCGGCACCTCGATGACCTCGAAGTCCGTCGCTACCCTGCTCAGCGATCTGGGAGTCGTGCGGTCGCACTCGCGGCCGAAGGTCTCCAATGACAATCCCTTCTCCGAGGCCTGGTTCAAGACGTTGAAGTACGCGCCGGTCTTCCCCGAACGGTTCACCTGCCTGGCCGCTGCGCGCGGGTTCCTCGACGAGTTTGTGACCTGGTACAACCACGAGCACCGCCACCAAGGACTCGGCCTGCACACCCCGGCAGACGTCCACTACGGCCTCGCCACCGCGAAGGCCACCGAGCGCGTCCGGGTCCTCGCTACGGCGCGTGCTGCGCACCCCGAGCGGTTCGGCACCGACCACACCCCCAAGGCCCTCGCCCTGCCCGAGGCCGCCTGGATCAACAAACCCCACCAACAAGAGCAGCACCAGCCCAACTACGAGATCGCCGCCTAACTCCCACTGGTCTCATCCACCTTGACAATTTCCGGACCCCCGAAGGAACGCAGTACTTCGTCGCACTCCGCAGCGCGCACCCAGTCGAGTTCCCTGGCGACAAGCCCGGCACGGATATTGTCTGGCTCACCCCACCACCCGAGAGCATCTTCGATTGAGTAGCGCTCGCATCGGGGAGTATTCCGGCGCCTCCTGGTGCTGAACGCCAGTACGCTCCAAGCATCAGCCCATTTCGCGCGAGAGGTTTGCCATGTGGCCCTTTCGTAGGGAGCGCCCGAATCGGCCGAACAGCCCCCGCCGAGTCCTGCTCATGTTCCGTGAGGTGTCGACCTGTGACCCCACCATCTTCGGGCCGAACAGACCACTGATCGGAGCGCACCTGCGCGAGCAAGACGCCATCGCGACCGAATCGCTTCACCCCGGCTTCGGCGTGCACTGGATCGATTTCGACATCACCGAAGACCCCGGCACGCCCGCACAGCCGTTCGTGTGGGTCGCCGTGAAGGCCGACAAGCTCCAAGAGAGGCCCGAGGACGACACGGACCCGGTAAAAGTCTTCGGCACGCTGGAGTCTGGACGTGCCTGGATCGCTACCCGCGCCCACCACGGACACCTGCACCGCCTCTGGCGAGTCCCACTCGGCCAGGCAGACCCCGAATACCCTGTCTGGACCGACGAGACGAACAGATCTCTGGCTCACGAGCCCTGAACGCAGAAAAGCGCCCCTACCCGGACCGTGGGAACCAGGCGCGGCCGGCAGGCCATGGGGCGCAGCCAGCCTTTCCGATACGTGGTGCCCAGAGCATCGAACCTCCCCTGTGCGTAGATCTCAAGGCGGGTAAGCAACGGAGCGAAACCTGCTACTCATCAGCCGGAGGCTCGGGACTGACGCGCCGCGAGGCATCACGCACGGCGTCACGAGGTGCGTCCCGAACTGGGCACGCCAGCAGGAAAAGCACTAGATGGTTTTTACGGTTTTCAATAGGGCCCGAAGCGGGCTTTTGCGACAGATCTGTCGCACTGGGTCTACCCAGGGATGCATAGGCCCGCTGCGAGATTCAGGGCATACTGACCGTCATGGCCAGCCGAGTCCCAATATCGTTGCTTCCGGAGCCCTCGTGCTCATTGTGATGTCTGGTTGCGCGAGTGAGCGCGATCGTGGAGTTGAGGCCGAAACATGCGTCTCGTGGGCAGACCTGTCAGATCCCCAGGTAGCTTTCGACGAGGCAGATGCCGTGATCATCGGTCGATCAAGTGCCTCTACAGAGGTGACGAACATGTTCGGGCTCGATGCCGCTGTGCACGACGTGGACGTGTTGCAAGTTCTCAAGGGAGACCTGGCAGACACGGAAGCGGTCGCCTCCATCCCGGAGACATGCACTGACGGCGCGCCTTACCCGAACGGTGACCCTCTGGATGCTGAAGAAGATCTGATTCTCTTCCTGACCAAGCAAGATGGCGACACCCCGTGGTCAACGGTGACTCCACTTGACGGTGCGCAACCCGCGCCAAAAGACGGGTCTCTCCCGTTCGAAGCCCCCGCCACCGGTAGCAGCTAATCCCGACTGACAGCTCGCCGCCCAGTAGTTTCAGTAGTCAGACTGCTTGGAGGCTGGGTACCGCTTACTATCCGGTGGTGACGTCACTTCTTCCCCCCGCAAGCGCTCCGGCCGCGTCCCTTACGGTCGGCCCTCGCGAGCGGCTTGCGCGCCTGGTGAACCCTCCTCGCCTGAATGGTCTGGACATCGCCCGGGGTCTCGCGATACTCGGTATGGGGCTCTTCCCGGTTCGTGGTGATGGGGAGCGTCGCGTCGTTGACGTAGAACGGCTCGTGGTCCTGCTGTGATGGGTGTTGTCAAGACATCCGAATCTCAGAGGACCACGAGCCTGTGCACGAGAGTACTGGTTCGCAGCGTGATGCTGCGAGCACGATCTTCAACTTGCCCAATTACCGCGTCATCGATGCCGTCGACCTGCCCGACGGGGGCCGGCGGGTGGTGATCGCCTCGACCGTCCCGCCGGGCTGTCCGTCCTGCGGCGTGCTGGCGACGAAGGTCCATTCCCGCCGGTCACAGCAGGTCCGGGACGTTCCCGTCGCTGGCGCAGCGGTGGTGGTGTGGGCCAAGCGGCGCTGGTTCTGTCTGGAGCCGGCCTGTGCCCGGGGCACGTTCGCCGAGGCCACCGAGCAGATCCCGCGATACGCACGCTCGACGACCCGACTGCGGGACCAGGTCGTCTCTGCCGTGATCCGTTCCGGCCGTGCAGCCTCCGAGGTGGCCCGGGCCCACGGCGTCTCGTGGTGGCTGGTCCAGGCCGCCCTCAGCGCCGCCGCAGTGGTCCTGCCTGACGTCGACGACGTGCGGGTCAGGCGTCTGGGGGTCGATGAGCACCGCTACCGGTCAGTGCGCTGGTTCCGCACCGACGAGGGCGCTTGGAGACGGTTCGAGCCGTGGATGACGACGCTGGTCGACCTGGCCACCGGGCAGGTCCTCGGCATCGTCGACGGCCGGGACTCCAGGGCCGTCGGGGATTGGCTCGCGCAGCGCTCTGAGCAGTGGCGGGAGCGGATCGAGATCGTCGCGATCGATCCCTCGGCCGCGTTCCGCAAGGCGCTGCGGACCTGGCTGCCTCGCGCCGCGGTCTCGGTCGACAAGTTCCACCTGGTCAAGCTCGGGAACGACATGGTCACCACCGTCAGGCAGCGCCTGGCCCGCACCCATCGCGGTCGTCGGGGCCGCAAGGACGACCCGGCCTGGGCCCACCGGATGCTGCTGCTGCGCGGCGGCGACACCCTGACCCCGAGGGCGTGGGAGCGGTTGGAGAGGGTGTTCCGCACCGACGACCCCACCGACGAGCTCTCGGCCTCCTGGGGCATCAAGGAGCAGCTCCGACGCCTGCTGGCCACCGACACTCTCGCCCAGGCCTGGCAGGAGCGGATGCGGATGGGCTACTTCGTCCAGATCGCGAACATGCCCGAGGCCACGAAGCTCTACGACACCGTCGTGACCTGGTGGGACGCCATCGAGGTCCTCATCGTCACCGGCGCAACCACCGCGAAGGTCGAAGCGGGCAACACCGGCATCAAGAACATCAAACGCACCGGCCGCGGATTCCGCAACGCGGAGAACTACCGGACGCGTATCCTGCTCACCAGCGCCGCGAGAACCGTAGCGTGAATACCCGCCACAGCAGGGTCATTCACCACGAACCGCGAAGAGCCCGGTATGGTCGCCGCCCACCTCGGCGACTTCCCTCCTTTTGCCTGGAGCGACCCGTTCAGCTACCTGAACATCGTGAACGGCAACTCCTCGATCCTGTTCGCCGTCCTCGCCGGCATCTCAATCGCCTTGCTCACCGGCCGCGAACGCATCCCCCAGCCCGAGGACCTGCCCCGCCTGCGGCTGGCTCTCGTCGGCCGGGGGGCCGCGATCTTCGCGATCGGGCTCGCGCTCGAACTCCTCGGCGTGGGCATCGCCGTGATCCTCACCTTCTACGGACTCCTGTATGTCGCAGCGATCCCCGTTCTTCGCCTGCGACCCTCACGCCTCATCCAGTGCGCAATCCCCCTCGCGCTGTTCGATCCGATCCTGATCACGCTCCTGGAGACGCTGTCCCTGGGTGCTTACGGCGCCGGCAGCAACCTCCTCATCGTCGGGATCTACCCCCTCACGACCTGGGCACCCCTGACGCTGGTCGGCATGGCCCTGGGACGTCTCCCCCTGACCCGCCCCCGCACCGCAGGCCTGATCACCGCGATCGGCGCGACCCTCGCGATCACCGGCACCCTCCTCGGCCTCGCCCTCAGCGCAGCCCTAGGAGTCCTGCTCCCGGAGTACCAGGAATACTCCTCGTGGAGCTCCACCGGCTACTCCAGCTCGTGGGAATCCAGCTCGAAAGGCTCCACGGGGTACGAGGACGAAGTACCGATGGTGCCCTTCGACGAAATCGACGGAACCGGACTGCTCTGCTACCCCGCGCCCCCATATGACCCCGTCGTGTACTGCGAACCCCAGGACTACAGCGAAACCCGGATCGACGAAAGCAGCTCATCCTCGAGCTACTGGGACGACTACGGCGGTGACTGGAGCACCTACCCCGAGCGCCTCTCCGACATGGCACCCCTTCCAATGCTGATCGGCTCCGTGGTATCTACCGCCCCGCACTCAGGGTCCGTGCTGGAGATCTTCACCTCGGGCGGACTCGCCCTGTTCATCATCGGTGCCTCGACACTTCTCTCACGCCCCCTGCGATGGGTACTCCTGCCCCTGTCCGCCATCGGCGCGATGCCCCTGACCGCCTACACCCTCCACGCCCTCGTCATCCTCGCGCTCACCGGACCCGCCGGCTACCTCACCAGCAACCCCGCTTGCCTACTCCTCATCCTCGGCCTCGCCATCGCCTGCACCACATGGGCCGCGTTCCTCGGACGGGGCCCACTCGAACGCTTCACCGCCCGAACCGCCCGCTGGCTCTCACCCCAACCCACCCCACACCACCGAACAGAAACAGCCACCACCGCCACCGACCCGCACCAACGAGATTGACATGAAGAGACGTGTCACGCGCGGCATCGCGAGAGACGTCCCGAACTGGGGCACCCCAGCAGGACAGTTACCAGCGGGTTCTTTACGGTTCTGTTATGTCGCAGGACATCGGTGACAGTTCTGTATCAGGACATCGGTGACACTTCCGTGGCTCTTGGTGGTGACACTTCGCCGGTAAAAATGGGCGGTGAGCAGAAACGAGCCCGTCGATCCCACTGTCCGCCTGGCCATCTCGCGGTGGCCTGATGACGCGCCGCGTGGGTCGGTGAGCACGTTCTGCGTCGAGCACGGCATCTCGCGCAAGACGTTCTACGTCCTCCGTGCTCGCGCCCGCGTCGATGGGCCCGCGGCCGTGCTCGAGCCCCGCACCAAACGACCACATACCTCCCCGGGCCAGCTCGATGAAGAGGTCAAGGACCAGGCTGTTCAGGTCCGCGCCGCACTCGAAGCGTCTGGGCTGGATCACGGTCCGATCAGCGTCCACGACCGGATGAAAGCGATGGGACTTGAAGCGCCATCGATCGCGGCCCTGGCACGGATCTTCCGCGAACGAGGCGTGGCTCGACTGGAGCCGAGGAAGCGGCCTCGCGCGTCCTGGCGGCGGTTCGTCTATCCGGCACCGAACGCGTGCTGGCAGCTGGATGCGACCCAGTACGTCCTCACCAACGGCCGGACCTGCGTGATCTTCCAGCTCCAGGACGATCATTCGCGCCTCGCGGTCGCCTCTCACGTGGCGGGCAGCGAGACCGCTGAAGCAGCGATCGCGGTGTTCAACAAGGGCACCGCGCGTTGCGGAACTCCACAGCGTCTGCTCACCGACAACGGAGCCGCGCTGAACCCCACGCGCCGTGGGATGAAGGGCCAGCTCGTCATCCACGTGACCGCGCTGGGAGTCGAGGCGATCACCGGGAAGCCCTACAAGCCGACCACGCAGGGCAAGAACGAACGATTCCACCAGACCTTGTTCCGCTGGCTGGACAAGCAGCCCATCGCGGGAAGCATCGAAGAGCTCCAAGCACAGGTCGACGAGTTCGACGTCATCTATAACGAGCAACGCCCTCACCAGGGACTTCCCGGACGGATCACACCACGCCAAGCCTGGGACGCGACTGAGCCGGCACCGTCTCCCCGGCCTGTCGTGGAGCCCAGCCTGATCATCGAGTCCGTCGGGGACAGCAAGAAGCGTTCCCGGAAGCTCCCCCGGGAGCGGGTCATCCAGACCGGTGAACGAACACGGGTGGTGAACAACAACGGCACGATCACCCTCCACGGCGTCGCGTTCCAGGTCTCCTACCCTCATGCCCAGCAGGAAGTGCACGTCCTCGTCGAACAGGCCAGCGTCACGTTCGTCGACCTTCACGGCGAGATCCTGGCCGAGCACGCTTGGCCCCCGCTCGGCATCCGATACGCCTCCAAGCACACGGGTCAACGGAGCGGCAAACGCCGAGGCCGGCCACCGAAGAACCCCGAACCGTCACCGATGTCCTGAGACATCAACTGTCACCGATGTCCTGATACAGAACTGTCACCGAAGTCCTGAGACATCACAGGTTCTTTACGGTTCCCAATAGGGTCCAAAAATGCACTTTTGCGACAGATCTGTCGCACTGGGTA
Organism: Brachybacterium sp. AOP24-D1-21; assembly: GCF_052378665.1. NCBI lineage: Bacteria > Bacillati > Actinomycetota > Actinomycetes > Micrococcales > Dermabacteraceae > Brachybacterium > Brachybacterium sp. AOP24-D1-21. The sequence continues at coordinate 2,235,846 of NZ_JBQSXX010000001.1, read as the reverse complement.
TACCCGAATGGGGCACGATGGCTTTAGTCGAGTGAGTGCATCTGCCGACCTTGGGGCCCACCTCGACCTCTCTCCCAGGACAAGGCTCGCCGGGCCCTCGCGCAGGCTCACAGTTGACCTCCACAACCGTCCGATACGCCTACCCAGGGAGTGTTGCGTCCAACGGTTCTAGCGCCGCTGTCAGCGTGTTAGAGGTCCTGCTCAGACACCCGGTGTCCCGGGTAGATTCGCACTATGAGAACAGTGAGCAAGTTGACCGTCGTCGGCGCTGGAGCTGTCGGATCGAGCGTGGCCTACGCCGCGATGATTCGTGGGGCCGCCCGCCATATCGCTTTGTACGACATCGCTCCAGAGAAGACTCGCGCGGAGGTCCTGGACCTCGCCCACGGTGCGAAGTTCGTCGGCGCCACCGAGATCAGCGGTGGCAGCGACATCGCCGTCACGGCCGACTCCGACGTCGTGGTAATTACCGCCGGCGCCAAGCAGAAGCCCGGTCAGACCCGTATCGAGCTCGCTGCCACAAATGCCCGCATCATGGGCTCGCTGATGGAGCAGCTGTTGAAGGTCTCGCCCGACGCGGTCTACGTCATTGTCTCCAATCCTTGCGACGTCCTCACCATGCTCGCTAAGGAAGCCAGCGGGCTACCCGCCGAGCGCATCTTCGCCTCCGGCACCACGCTGGACTCCTCCCGCCTGCGCTGGGAGATCGCGCGCCGCGCTGGAGTTTCCGCATCCAGCGTGCACGCCATGATCGTCGGCGAGCACGGTGACACCGAGTTCCCGCTGTGGTCCAGCGCGAGCATCGGCACCGTTCCCCTCCTGGACTGGACGGTCAATGGGGAACGGGTCTTCGAGCAGTCAACTCTCGACCAGATTGCAGTGGATGTCCGCGATGCCGCGTATGCGGTCATCCAGGGGAAGGGCGCGACGAACTACGCGATCGGCTTGTCGAGCACGAGGATCGTCGAGGCGATCCTGAATGACGAGAACGCGATCATCCCTGTCGCGCCGGTGCTCTCGGGCATCCAGGGCCTGGAGGGCATCGCCCTGTCCGTGCCCTGCGTGGTCAACCGCACCGGCGCCCACCCCATCGCAGAGACCCCATTCTCCGACCACGAGCGCGAGCTCCTCCACCGCTCTGCGGCATCGCTGAGCGAGGTCGCGGCCGGCCTGCGCGCCTGACCCCTTCGCCGGGCACGCCACAGTGCACCGGCTCATCCCGGTCTCGTCATGACGGCACGCTCCGCACCGTGCGGGGCAAACCGTCCGGCCCGGCCAGCCGTACCCCTTCCCACCGCCGACCGGGCACCCCGCGTCGGCTCGTCCTGAGGATTCCCTGTGTGGACCCAGCAGATCGATCCGCTCGATAACCTCCTTCTCTCCGGCCTCGTCGCCGCAATCCCGATCTTCGTGTTCCTGCTGTGCCTGGTGCTGCTGAAGCTCACCGGGCTGAAGGCCGGACTGATCGCGTTGGCAGTCGAGGTGACCGTCGCCCTCGCAGTGTTCGGCATGCCCGTCCGCGCCGCCGCGGGCGCCGCTCTCGGCGGAGCGCTCACGGCGCTGTGGCCCATCGCCTACATCATCGTGATGGCCGTCTGGCTCTACCGGATCAGCGTCGTCTCCGGACGTTTCGACGTGATCCGAGCTTCGATCAGCGCCGTCTCGGCGGACCAGCGGATCCAGGTGCTGCTGATCGCGTTCGCCTTCGGGGCCTTCCTGGAGGGAGCCGCCGGGTTCGGGGTCCCCATCGCTATTTGCGCGGCCCTTCTGGTACAACTCGGCTTCGGCCCGGTGAGAGCCGCGATGATCGCCCTGGTCGGGAACGTGGCTGCCGGCGCCTACGGCGCTATCGGGGTACCAGTCCTCGTCGGAGCACAGATCACCGGGATGGAGGTCCTGGATCTATCCCGAGCACTGGTGCTTGTGCTGCAACCGCTCACCCTGCTGGTTCCGTTCCTGCTGGTGATGATCATCGATGGAGTGCGGGGGCTACGCGAGACGCTTCCCGCTGCCCTCACGGTGACCCTGGTGTTCAGCGCGGTGCAAGCGGGGACCCTGTGGTTCCTCGGCCCTGAGCTCGCTGACCTCGGCGCCGGTCTCAGCGCCATGCTCGCATTGATGGCACTGTGCCGCGTCTGGTCCCCTCGCAGGACCTACCGCGAAGGAGACAGCGCGCCAGCTGCGATGGGACCGCCGACGGCCAAGCAGGTCCTGGTGGCGTGGAGCCCCTTCTACATCCTCACCGGCTTCATCCTGGTGTGGTCCATCCCCCCCGTGAAGGAACTGTTCAGCAGCGGAGCCCTCGCTGTCACCACGCTCGCCCTGCCGATCCCCGGGGTGACCGGTCAGATCACCACCGCAGCCGGGACCGCGGTGGAGACGACCTGGAACCTCTCCATCCTGGGCGCTACCGGAACCGCGATCCTCCTCGCCGTGCTCACGTCGTTCTTCACCACTCCCCAGGTGGACGCGAGAGCGCTGTTCGGTGAGCTGCGCGCCACCTTCACGATGCTCAGCGGCGCCATCGTGCTGATCACGGTGATCCTGGTGCTCGCCAACATCGCCAACTACTCCGGCGGATCAAATGCGATGGGTACCGCTCTGGCCGGCACCGGTCCGGTCTTCCCTCTGATCGCTCCCATTATCGGCTGGATCGGGGTGTTCCTGACGGGCTCGGTGGTCAACAACAACACCCTCTTCGCCCCTCTGCAGGTCGCCACCGCTCAGGGCATCCAGGCTGATCCGGCGCTGCTGGTCGGTGCGAACACCGCCGGTGGAACCACCGCCAAGGTAATCTCCCCGCAGTCGATCGCCATCGCGGCCGGAGCCGTGGGCCTCAATGGCAGGGAGAGCGAGATCATGCGCGCATCGATCGGCTACAGCCTCGCTATGCTCGCAGTGATCTGCAGCTGGAACTTCATCCTGGCCCTGTTGTGAGGGGACAGACGCACAGCGAGGCGCCACGCGCGGCGTCGCGAGGTGCGTCCCGAACTGGGGCACCCCAGCAGGACAGTTACTGAAAGGTCTTTTACGGTTCCCAATAGGGCTCGAAAGTGCACTTTTGCGACACATCTGTCGCACTGGGCATACCCAATCAGGACACGCCGTTCGGCCCGCTCGGGTCTGCGCCGCCTCGACTCTCGGTCACCGGGAGTCATTGATGCCGGGATCGCCGGCATCTGCGCCTTCAGTTCCGTCATCGACCCACTCGAACAGGTCGCCCGGCTGGCATTGGAGGACGCGACACATCGCATCCAACGTCGACAGGCGGACGGCCTTGGCGCGACCGTTCTTGAGTACTGCGATGTTGGCCGGCGTGATGCCCACCCGATCGGCGAACTCCCCGACGCTCATCTTCTGTCGAGCGAGTTCCACATCGATGCGACTGACGATGGCCATCGCTCAGACAACCGCATCCATCTCGACCTTGAGCGCGGTCGCTCGGACAAGCAGGCCTCTGAGGACGACGATCAGCAGGACGACAGCGAGACCGACCATCAGACCGAGCAACTCCGTCAGGACGATCCACGGAGCAGAAACGCCCTGGATCGTCTGCCATGCGCCGGTGACCAGAGCGATGCACCATCCGGCACCGAGGGCGCCGAGGATGACATCGACCCACCGCCGCGCCTCAGCGTCGAAGATCTCGTCCCGGGCAACGCGGCCCAGCAGCTCCCACGTGGCCAGCAGTGTGGCTTGGATGCAGGCCAGGAAGGCGATCAGCGAGATGGCCAGCTGCCATCGCGCCCACGCGAACTCCGGGTACGCGTCCGCCATCCACCCGGAGACCACCGGCACGACCACGACTTGGGCGAAGAGGAGGCCGAAGCCCGAGAGGACAGCAACGACTTGAAGGGTTCGAGCGAGGCCACGAGTCATACGTTGAGTATCAATCGCTATCTATCGAAAGTCAATCGGTAGCCGCGTCCGCCCCCGCTAGCCGTCTCAGCCACCGCAGATGGGGTGTGGGGCGGCAGGGAGCAGGAAGCGTCCGACGCCTCGGCCGTGAGTGACAGCTGCGCCAGTGAGACACCCGTACGGGACGGGTGCCCCGTCGACGGGATGCTGGAAGCGCCCGTTGATGAAGATCCTGTCGATACGGCTTCGGACAACAGTCGCCGGCGTGCTGTGCGTCCTACGGTGAGGTCATGGAACTCCACGCCGCGTCGAGCCGACCTGCATCTCTGGCCGTCCCGCGGCCGCGTCACATTGGGGTCATCATGGACGGCAATCGACGCTGGGCGAAGACTCAACGGCATGTTGACGTGGGCTTCGGCCACAAGGCCGGTGCGGAGCACCTCTCCAATTTCATGGCCTGGCTCAGCGCACGGAGCATCGACCATGCCAGCGCCTACGTCTTGTCCGCCGACAACATCCGCAAGCGTGACTCCCAAGAGGTCCGCTACCTCTTCACGCTGATCGAGGAGATCATCCCGGACCGGGTGAAGGCGGCTCAGAGCTGGCAGCTCCACGTCAGTGGCGATCTGGATGTGCTTCCTGCCCCGGCCCGAGCAGCGCTCGAGCGCGCGATCCAGGAAACGGCCGATCGGCCCCGGCATCTCACGCTCGCTATCGGCTACGACGCCCACGCAGACATCGTCTCCGCCGTTCAGCGCGCCGTTCTCCACCTCAAAGCCGGGGAGCTCGACGGTCTCACCGTGGATGCGGTCTCGGAACAGCTCGCCGGTGGCCCAGTGAAGGACATCGACCTGATCATCCGCACCGGCGGCGACAGTCGCACCTCGGGCTTCTTCCCCTGGCAGACCACGAGCGCCGAGCTCTACGTCGTGCAGCACCCGTGGCCGGCGTTCAGCGAGTCTGACCTCGACGATGCGCTCAGCTACTACGCCACCAAGCGCGGCCGGACGGCAACGTAGCGCACCCGACAGGGTCCGAAACGGCAGCTCTGTGACAGACCTGCGCCGTGGGGTATACCCCAGGCGAACAGCACGACCCCACTTGTCGATGCGGCGATCCCGTGCTTGCGCCCGAATCCGGTGGTGCCACCGTGGGCTACACCTCGACCGTGTACCCCAGTGCGAGATCCTCCGCGTTGTGACCACGTATGCCCCAGTTCACCTTGGGAGTCTCGGTGATGGTGATCTCCACGCTGTGTGGAGCGATGCCTACTTCGCCCTCGATCCGATCGAACAACTCTTGAATGAGTTGCCGCTTAGCCCCATCAGACCTGCCCGCGAACATCGAAATCTCGATGATCGTGTAGTCGTCGCCCCGATCGCTGGGATGGACGAAGTCCTCGGGCTCGAGCGCGATGAAGCGATGAAACCTCTTCTCGGGCGGGTACGCGAGAGCTGTCATGACCGCGCCGTGGATGGCGTCGGACAACCTCGCGCGGTTCCTGTGGAGCGAGGCGGCTGCGCCGTACACGATGATCTGGGCCATCAACGGACGTTATCCCAGAGAACAGCCGCGCTGCGTGGGCTATGCCCAGTCGAGACGGCATCGCGACACCTGACTGGCGTCGCCGGTGTCGGGCTGCCGATAGCGAGTGAGAGCCGCGCGGCGTGCGTCGAAGCGTCCGGCGCCTCTTGTACGGTCGGCAAATGGATTATCGCAGCGCTGCTGACCTCGCCATCTCCCTCGCCCGTCAGGCGGGGGACTTCGCCGTATCCGAGCAGCAGAGGGTCCGCATCGAGTCGAAAGGAGACGGCGTAGACCTTGTCACGCACGTCGACCGGGAGGCGGAAAGGATGATCGCTGCTGGCATCGCGGAACGCTACCCCGATCATGGGATCCTCGGCGAGGAAGACGGCGAACAGGGCGCCGGCGCCGGCGCCACGCTCCGATGGTTGATCGATCCACTCGACGGCACCCACAACTATGTCCTCGGGCTGGACGTGTATGGAGTGTGCATCACGCTCTGTCGCGGGGATGCCCCCTTGGTAGCGGCTGTGCATGACTCCCCACGGCGCCGCACGTACTGGGCGATTCGGGGCGAAGGCGCGCACGTCACGCCGGGAGAATCGGGCGAGACGCGCCAGCTGATGCTTGGTAGCGCAGACACTCTGGCCCGCAGCACCATCTCCTACACCCAGGGGTATGACGTTGGTGCCGACGACTCTCGCCGCAACGTCATGTTCGAAGCACTGGAGCGCTCAAGCAAACGAGTCCTGCGGTCTTGGGCCCCATCGGCCGACTGGGGATTGCTGGCCCTCGGTCGGTTGGGGGCGCTGCTGGCGTACCAGAACTCGGTTTGGGATGTCATCGGAGGCTCCCTGATCGCACAGGAGGCCGGAGCCCGTGTCCTCCAGGACAGCACAGGAGAACTCACCATCGTTGGCCACCCAAAGACTGTCGAAGAGCTGCGCAGTGTCCTGGCGCCCGCGATCGATCTTCCAAAGGACGAGGTGATGGTGGCAGCCAGCTGAGCGGGACGACCTAGCGGGGGCTCCGTCCCAAGGGACTGTTGCACGAGTTGGCAGCACCTCAACCTCACACTTCTGCTGCATTGAACACCACCCTGCGTGACAGCTACGGCACCGTAGGCTCCCCCGTCCTACAGGGTCCAAAACGGCTGTTCCGTGACACATCTGCGCCTTGGGGTATACCCCAGAGTGACAGGCTCACTGTGACATAGACGGCCACTCATGACACCCCAACGGCATCTCGGCGTACCCCTGGCTTGGGCCGCCGCTCACGGTGGCGCGTGGAGTACTCCCCCTGCATGCCGACCTCCTGACCCCGCGACCACATCGTCGCGAGGCTCACATCAACAGAGTTGGTGCTGATGATGATTATCGTTACAGTGGTCTTTTGTGCCCCCTCCCACCCCCGCGGCTCCCGCCCCCTCCGATACGAGAGCCGCTACCGCCGGACGAACCCGTCGTCGTTTGCGTCTCCGGGCGTGGTTGATCTGCGCTTTCCTTGTGTTGGCGATCTGCGCGCTTGTTGTGGTCTCCGGTGCGGTTGGATCGGTGCAGGTGAGCCTGCGCGAGGCCGCGCACATCGTCCTCGGGCATCTGCTTCCGGGCATGCCGTGGATGTCGGACGGTTCTCTGTCGCGGTTGCAGGATCAGGCGGTGTGGCAGTTTCGCCTCCCACGCGCGTTGCTGGCGGGCCTCGCTGGGGCCGGGCTGGCGCTTGCGGGAGCGCTGATGCAGGTGACAGTCCGCAACCCGCTCGCTGAGCCGTACATCCTCGGTGTTTCTTCCGGCGCGAGCGTGGGCGCGGTGCTGGTGATCGTCTTCGGCTCCGCTGCGCTCGGTGGTCTGTCGTTGAATGTCGCGGCGTTCGTTGGGGCGCTGGCGGCGTGCGTGGCGGTGGCGATGCTCGCGCGCAAGAACGGCACGCTGTCACCGACTCGTATGATCCTCGCCGGCGTGGCTCTGGGAACCCTGCTGAGCGCGGTCACGAGCTATCTGACGATCTCCACGGATGCGCAGAACGTCGTCAGCGTGCTGTTCTTCCTGCTAGGGAGCGTGTCGGCGGCCACGATGAGCAGCCTCATCGGACCCGCTGTCGCTTTGTTGGTCTCGTGCCTGATCGCGGCGTTCTTGTCTCGGTCGCTGAACGCGTTGATGACTGGGGATGAGTCCGCGATTTCGCTCGGCGTGAACGCGAACCGGCTTCGCGGGCTGCTTTTGGTGGTCGCCTCGCTGCTGACTGGCGCGGTGGTGTCTGTGGCGGGCGGGATCGGGTTCGTCGGCCTCGTCGTGCCCCACATAGCCCGGATCATGGTCGGCGCCGATCACCGGAGGATGCTCCCGATCACCGTGCTCGGCGGTGCCGTGTTCCTGATGACGGCGGATCTGCTCGCCCGCACCGTGGCGCAGCCGACCGAGATCCCGCTAGGCATCCTCACCGCGTTCGTCGGCGCCCCGTTCTTCATGTGGCTGATGCGTCAGGGCGGGGCCGAGAAGGCGGGATTCGGACGATGAGAGTCGACTTCGAGAACATCACCGTCACCCTCGGCGGCCGCGATGTGGTGACAGACGCTTCGGTGACCGTGCAGTCGGGGCGGGTAGTCGGCCTGGTCGGCCCGAACGGGTCCGGGAAATCGACCCTGCTGCGAACCCTGTACCGCGCTCTCGCCCCGAAAACGGGAACCGTACGCGTCGACGGTAGCGATATTCGCTCCCTCAGCGGACGGCAGGCTGCTCGCACGGTATCGGTGATGCTGCAAGACCCGCCGACCGACTTCGATCTCAGCGTCGAGGAGACGGTGATGCTCGGCCGCGCTCCGCACCATGCGACTTTCGGCCGCGACACCACCGACGATTTGCGCATCGTGGATGAAGCGATGGCCCGCACGGCGATCTCCGAGCTCGCCGATCGCATGGTTGCAACCCTTTCCGGAGGGCAGCGTCAGCGGGTGATGCTCGCTCGGGCGCTTGCGCAGCAAACACCGGTGATGGTGCTGGACGAGCCGAGCAACCATCTCGACATCAGCCATCAGCATGAACTCATGAGCACAGTGCGCGGCATCGACTGCACCGTGATCGCCGCGCTGCACGATCTGAACCTCGCAGCCCAGTACTGCGACAGCGTCGTCGTACTGGCCGCAGGCCGCGTCGTCGCCGCAGGTCCTCCCGCCGACGTGTTCACCCCCGAGCTGATCCGCACCACGTTCGGCGTGGATGCCCGCATCCTCGGCGACACCACGGAGCCCGTGTTCGCCTTCCGCCGCCTCGAAACGACCAGTACCCCTGCTGACCGCGCCTCTGCACAACCCCCTGAAATAGAAAGCAGACCCTCACCATGACTGTTAATTCTCGAGCGAACCCTCGTGCCCGCCCCATGACCGTCGTTGCTCTCTCCGCTGCCGCGCTTCTGCTCGCCGGCTGCGGCACCGGCGTCTCCCCCGACACAGACCCGGATGACACTACGGATGCGGTGACGATTGAGAACTGCGGACGCGAGGTGACGGTCGACGGCGCCCCTGAAGCGGCGGTAGGCATGCACCCGGCGCAGACCGAATTGATGCTCCGCCTGGGGCTGGCTGACCGGCTCGCCGGGCAGGCCCAAACCACCGCGCAGGCCCTTCCGGACGATGTCGCAGAACTGGCAGAAGGTGTTCCGGTGCTCGGGGACATGGCCCCGCCCAGCCGTGAAGATCTCCTGGCTGTGGAGCCGGACTTCGTGTATTCGCCGACGACCTACGAGTTCTCGGCCGATCAGGGCTTTGCCAGCATCGAGCAGCTCGACGATGCCGGTGCCGGCGTCTACGTTGCCACTGGCGGCTGCGAGGACCGCCGCATGACCGGGAAGGTCACCGACCTGTTCACTGATCTGGAGAACCTCGGCGAGATCTTCGGCGTGCAGGACGAAGCCACAGGATTGATGGAGGAGAGCCAGACCACCCTCGATGAGGTCGCGGAAGTGACGAAGGATGTCGAGCCGCTCCGTGTCGCGCAGGTGTACTACGAGGGCGGTACCTTACAGGCCATCGGCGCAGGCATCGAATACGACATTCTGAACCTGGCCGGTGCGGACAACGTCTACACGCCCGACCAGGATGCGTTCTCTGACTTCTTCGCCGCGACCATCAGTCCCGAGTCCCTGGCCGCCGAGGAGCCTGACGCAATCGTGTTCGCCGCATATGACGAGGAGCACGAGGCCTCCACTCGCGAATACCTGAAAAGCACGTTCCCCGATATGCCCGCCGTGCAGGAGGATCGCCTGATCGTGGTCTCGACCTCGGACATGTTCCCCGGCACGCTCGGCAACATCTCTGCCGTGCAGCAGATTGCCGAGCAGCTCTACCCGGACGCCTTCTGACCGGTGATCCACCACAGGCTGCTCCAGCTCGCAGGCGCGATTCCCGGCGCGATCATCGTTCTCGCCGCCTGTGGGGTAGCCATCAGCGCGTTGCATGTCGGATTCGCGTTCACCCTCGCCACGGTCATCACTGCGCTGATTCGTGGCGAGGGCGTCCCCGTGCCGGCACTCGTGCTGCTGGCGGTCATCACCGTGGCGCGCGGGGCGGCTCTCTGGGGACGGGACCTGCTTGCCAACCGTATCGGGGCGACGGTGCGCATCAGGTTGCGCCGGCGCCTGCTGGATCGTCTCGCATCCGTTCCAGCGGCAGAACGGGACTCGGGCGCGACGGCGACGACGGTGATCGACGGTGTGGAAGGACTTGACCCTTACTACACCCGATATCTACCGCAGTTGCTAGTTGTGCTCGTCGTGCCCGCGCTGGTGGTCGCATTGGTGTGGCAGCACGCGCCCATGGCCGGGATCGTGCTCGCTGTGACCGCCGCCGTCGCAGTGCTCGCGCCACGTGCGTGGGATGCCCGGCTGCTGCAGAACGGCCGCACGCGGTGGGAGAGGTTCGCCCGGCTCTCGTCCGACTACGTCGAGGCTCTGCAGAACGTTCCCTTGCTGCGAGCATTCGGGGCGACCGACCGTACAGCCGCTCGGTTCGTTCGGGAAGCAGACGGGCTCAGAGATTCGACGATGCAGCAGCTGCGGCTCTCGCTGGTCGAGACGGGACTCAGCGCGATCGCCATGCACCTGGGCACCGTGCTCGCAGTCATCGCCACTCTCGTCGCCGTCACGAACGGCAGTGCGGGAGCGGCATCGGCGGTCGTGGTGCTCGTGCTCGCCCGCGAGTGTTTCCGTCCCGTGCAGGAGCTCGGCACGAACTGGCACGCCGGATATCTCGGCCTTACTGCCGTCGATGGCCTCGACCGCCTCCTCTCCATCCCGCTCGTCCCCAACGGGGACCATGACCGGCCGGCCCTCACAGGAACGATCGAGGTCACGGACGTTTCCTACAAGTATCCCGGCTCGGAGATGGGTGTTGCCGGGCTCTCACTGCGGATCGATCCGGGTGAGACGGTCGCGATAATCGGGCCATCGGGTTCGGGGAAGAGCACCCTGGCAAGGCTTCTCGAACGCGATATCGACCCCGACACCGGCACTCTCACCGTTGACCACATCGATCTTGGTGACTACACGAGCACAGCGAGGACACAAAGTGTGGTCGTGGTGCCGCAGGACCCCGTGCTGTTCGCATGGACGGTGACGGAGAACCTGCGGCTGTACCGTCCCGACGCGACCGACGCCGATATCGAGGAAGCCGCGAGAGCAGCGCGCATCCACGACACCATCATCAGCCTGCCCGAGGGGTACAGCACGGTGCTGGCGGAGAACGGAGAACAGCTCTCCGGCGGGCAGCGACAGCGCCTCGCCATTGCCCGCGCGCTGCTCTCACCGGCGCCCGTGCTGATCTTCGACGAGGTCACCTCCGCGCTCGATACCGGCACCGAACGTTGCATAGTCGACGCCCTCGCCAGAGCCACTGCCGATCGAACGGTCGCGATCATCGCGCACCGCGACACCGCCTTGGTCCACGCGACTCGTTGGATCGGTATGCGAGGCGGGCGGATCGTCGCCACCGGCACCGGCGCTCCCACCGGTTCGCAGTTCGCCTCGGGAGTGGCGCGATGAAGACGATTCTGCGGCTGCTGCCGCTCATCGCCACCCGACGCGGACTTTTCATCGAGACGGCCATCTGGAGCGCGTTCACCCAGGCCAGCGTGTTGGGTATCAGTCTCGGCATAGCCTGGACCGTTGGGCACGTCGTCGCAGGTCGGCCCGTCTCCATCCTGGTCGCTGGAGGTGCGTTGTCCAGTCTGGCGGTATTTGCGTCGCTGGCGGCATGGCGCGAGTCGTGGGTATCGCACGATCTGGCCTACCGGCTCATCGCCACTCTCCGTGGCCGCGTCTTTGATTCTCTGCGACGCTCGCTGCCGTTCCGTACCCGGCACCGGCGCACCGGCGATCTCACGACGACCGTGATCGCCGGTATCGAGACCCTGGAGTGGCTCTACGCCCACACCGTCGCACAGGCGCTCAGCGCGCTTCTCGTGCTCGGTATCAGCACGGTCGTGTCGATCACGATCCACCCGATCCTGTTGCTCATCTGGGTACCCCTGCTCACCATCGGTGTCACTGTGCCCCTGATTACGGCACGTCGCGCCCGACGCGACGGCGACGACCTCACAGCAGGAGCAGCCGCGCTGCGCTCGGAAGTGCTCGACACCATCCGCGGTATGCGCGAACTCGCGGGCGCAGGAGCGCTCGAGAAGCAGCTCGACCGGCTCACCGAGGACACCAGAGCACTCGCACGCGCCCAGACTCGGGAAGCTTCCCGGCTCGGAGCCGAACGCGGGATTGCCGACATCACTCTCGCCCTCGCCGCGCTCGGCGCGATCCTCATCATCCTCGTCGACCGCGCCTCGATCGCCCCCGCAGACATCCCACTCGCCGTCACTGTCGCGGTCGCCGGTCTCGGCCCCGCCGCACAGATCGCCGACCTGCTTCGCAATGCCGGCACTCTCCGGGCCGCAGCCGAGCGCATCACCGGAATCCTTGAACACCCACCAGCCGTTCATGCCACCACGCATCCTCATCGGCCGGATCCTGCGCCGGAGCTGGGGCTGGTGTTTGACCGCGTCGGGTTCGCGTATGACGGCGGCGAACGCGTACTTGACGACTTCTCCATGCAGATTCGGCCGGGAGAGACCGTGGCCCTCGTCGGACCATCGGGAGCCGGGAAGACGACAGCGGCGCGGCTCGCGCTGCGGATGTGGGATGTCGACGCTGGAAGTATCCGAATCGACGGCACCGATCTCCGCGATATTCCCGATGACGAGCTTCGTCAGGTCATCTCCACGGTTCCGCAGTCCTCGCCGCTTCAGCGCGGCACGATCCGCTCCAACATCATCCTCGGCAACCCCGACGCCCCTGATGATGCGATCCAGAAAGCAGCCAGTGCTGCCGGCTTATTCGACCCGAACACCAACCTCCCCAGCGGGCTCGATACCCCGATCGGTGAGCACGGGACGGGAATCTCTGGGGGGCAGCGCGCGCGCGTCGGCATCGCACGCGCGCTACTCAATAATCCCCGGGTGCTCGTGCTTGACGAACCGACAGCCTCGCTCGACCCTGAAGCCGATGCCGCGATCATGGACTTTCTGAACCGGTCAGAGGATCGTGCCGTGCTACTGATCGCACACCGACCCGACACAATCGCCACGACGAACCGCATCATCCGGCTTGGGGCCTGATACACGCTGCCCAGAAATGCCGTGGACGAGGGCTGCTCCACAAGTTGGGGACACTTGAATCAGACACATCTGCCACATTGAGCACCACCCTGCGTGACAGCTACGGCACCGTAATTTCTCCCGTCTACAGGGTCCAAGAACGGCCGATCTGACACAGATCTGCTCACTCGGGTATACCGAAATGGCGCGTCAAGTCGTTCCGTTGCCAAAGCGGAAGGTTGGTTCGGTGTACCTCGGCGACCGGCGGCGGGCTCACCCTCGTCGTGCTCGATCCAGTCGGGGCCCTCCTCGACTTTTCGCCGAACACTGCCTGCCGCACACGGAGAGCGTGAATGTGATGTCTCAGGACTTCGGTGACAGTTCTGTATCAGGACATCGGTGACAGTTGATGTCTCAGGACATCGGTGACGGTTCGGGGTTCTTCGGTGGCCGGCCTCGGCGTTTGCCGCTCCGTTGACCCGTGTGCTTGGAGGCGTATCGGATGCCGAGCGGGGGCCAAGCGTGCTCGGCCAGGATCTCGCCGTGAAGGTCGACGAACGTGACGCTGGCCTGTTCGACGAGGACGTGCACTTCCTGCTGGGCATGAGGGTAGGAGACCTGGAACGCGACGCCGTGGAGGGTGATCGTGCCGTTGTTGTTCACCACCCGTGTTCGTTCACCGGTCTGGATGACCCGCTCCCGGGGGAGCTTCCGGGAACGCTTCTTGCTGTCCCCGACGGACTCGATGATCAGGCTGGGCTCCACGACAGGCCGGGGAGACGGTGCCGGCTCAGTCGCGTCCCAGGCTTGGCGTGGTGTGATCCGTCCGGGAAGTCCCTGGTGAGGGCGTTGCTCGTTATAGATGACGTCGAACTCGTCGACCTGTGCTTGGAGCTCTTCGATGCTTCCCGCGATGGGCTGCTTGTCCAGCCAGCGGAACAAGGTCTGGTGGAATCGTTCGTTCTTGCCCTGCGTGGTCGGCTTGTAGGGCTTCCCGGTGATCGCCTCGACTCCCAGCGCGGTCACGTGGATGACGAGCTGGCCCTTCATCCCACGGCGCGTGGGGTTCAGCGCGGCTCCGTTGTCGGTGAGCAGACGCTGTGGAGTTCCGCAACGCGCGGTGCCCTTGTTGAACACCGCGATCGCTGCTTCAGCGGTCTCGCTGCCCGCCACGTGAGAGGCGACCGCGAGGCGCGAATGATCGTCCTGGAGCTGGAAGATCACGCAGGTCCGGCCGTTGGTGAGGACGTACTGGGTCGCATCCAGCTGCCAGCACGCGTTCGGTGCCGGATAGACGAACCGCCGCCAGGACGCGCGAGGCCGCTTCCTCGGCTCCAGTCGAGCCACGCCTCGTTCGCGGAAGATCCGTGCCAGGGCCGCGATCGATGGCGCTTCAAGTCCCATCGCTTTCATCCGGTCGTGGACGCTGATCGGACCGTGATCCAGCCCAGACGCTTCGAGTGCGGCGCGGACCTGAACAGCCTGGTCCTTGACCTCTTCATCGAGCTGGCCCGGGGAGGTATGTGGTCGTTTGGTGCGGGGCTCGAGCACGGCCGCGGGCCCATCGACGCGGGCGCGAGCACGGAGGACGTAGAACGTCTTGCGCGAGATGCCGTGCTCGACGCAGAACGTGCTCACCGACCCACGCGGCGCGTCATCAGGCCACCGCGAGATGGCCAGGCGGACAGTGGGATCGACGGGCTCGTTTCTGCTCACCGCCCATTTTTACCGGCGAAGTGTCACCACCAAGAGCCACGGAAGTGTCACCGATGTCCTGATACAGAACTGTCACCGATGTCCTGCGACATAACACACGGAGAGCGTGAACTAGGGCGCGTTGAACAAGTCCGACAGGTTCCGATGGACAGTTGCTCGGGGTTGGCGCCGGATCTTACTGAGTGAGCTGGAGCACCTTGACCGCGCTCCGCGAAAGCCCGGTGAACATTTACTTCGACCTCTTTGAGCTGCGCAGATAGGCTTGGCGTCATGAGCTGGATAGTGCGCACGAAGAGCGAGGCTTACCGCTTCCGGAACGCTGGGCGCATCGAGGTGGAGCAGACCGGGTCGTTGCACCAGGGGGATCCGATGCTTGAGTGGGGATCTGTCACAAAGACTGTCACTGCCCGGATTGCAGAGCTTCTTGACCGTGAGGGCTCGATCAGTTTGTCATCGCCCGTGAGCGAGTTTCTGCCGGAGACAGGACTCCCGAGGGAAGTGGATGTTCGCAGTCTTGCGGAACACACCTCGGGGCTACCGAGGCTGCCCAAGGGAATGATCAAGACTACGGCCGATGCTCGCGATCCTTACGCGAAGTACACCACTGAGCGTTTCGACTCCGACGTTTTGCCTGACATATCAGAGCAACTGCGCGGCCCTGTGGGCTCGTTCGAGTACTCGAATCTTGGATACGCGGTCCTCACGCGTCTGCTTGAGGTGGCCACCGGGAACGACTGGTGGACGCTCGCGGAGCGACACGTCTTCACCCCGCTCGGAGTCACGGACGTCTCGATAGACCCAGATCCAAATAGTGTTCCCGTCCTCCATACCTGGACTGGCCGCGCGTGCAGGCAGTGGAAGCTTTCTGGTCCATTCGTCGGCGCGGGAGGCCTCCACGGCACCTTCGATGCGCTCGAACGGTACGCCATTACCCGCGCACAGCAAACGCCTGGGGAAAAACCATTCGGGTGGGGGGATGACGGAGAACAATACTGGCATGACGGGGGAACCTTGGATCATGCCGCGTTCGTCGGGATTTCCTATGACGGGTTGAAGGCGGTTACTGTGCATACTCTGGGGTACAACGCAGGGCGGGTCAACAAGACCGTTGCACGCCTCAAGCGAAATTCTCACAGGGCATCGGCTACCACCCGCTTGGCAGGCTAATGACCTCGGTCTTGATCCAGATCAGCGTGGTAGCGAGGCTGATGCCGGCGCGGTAGTTGCGGGCCAGCTTGTCTGAGCGCATCGCGATCCCGCGCCACTGCTTGAGGCGATTGAAGCACCGCTCGACGACGTTGCGACCCTTGTAGCGTTCTTGCTGCTGGTGGCCGAAGTCGATGGGGCGGCCAGGCTTCCTGCGGCGGTGAGCGATCTGGTCGTCGCGTTCGGGGATCGTGGCGGCGATGCCCCGGGCGCGCAGCCATGCTCGGTTCGCCTTCGACGGATAGCCCTTGTCCGCGAGGACACGCTCCGGCCGGGTTCGAGGCCTGCCCTTGCCGGCGCGAGGGACGCAGATGTCCTCGAGCACGGCGGTCATCATCGTGGTGTCGTTGACGTTCCCTCCCGTGATCACCATCCCCAGCGGCCTGCCGCGCCCATCGGCGACGAGATGCAGCTTGGTGGTCAACCCGCCACGAGAGCGCCCAATAGCGTGGTCAGGCGGTTCGATCCACGGATCCTTGTGATTCGAGAGAGCCCCCTCGTCCCGCTTCAGTGTCGCGCCGTGCTGATGCACGCGCGCGATCGTGGAATCGATCGACACAACCCAGTCGACCTTCCCGGCCGCGTCTGCCTGCTTCTGCACCTCAGCCAGCAGCTTCTCCCAGGTGCCATCCTCAGACCACCGGGCAAACCGCTTGTAGATCGAGTTCCACTTCCCGAACCGCTCCGGCACATCCCGCCAAGGCGCACCCGTGCGGTATTTCCACGCCATCCCCTCGACCGCGAGCCGGTGATCCGACCACGGCCGAGAACGCCCCGACGCCGTCGGCATCAACGGCTCCATCACAGCCCACACCTCGTCCGAGATCTCGCGTCGCGCCACCACCCAAGACTCGCCCGCACGAACACGACACCACTTGATCAACGCGCCCTAGGCCAATGTGGTGCAGGGAGGGTCGACGAGCCGGACGCCGTCGGCCCGCGCCGCGCGAGCGACGAGGAATTCCCATGAGCACTCCCGACACCACCGGCAGCACCACCGGCACCGGCACCGTCAAGCGCGGCCTGGCGGACATGATGAAGGGCGGCGTCATCATGGACGTCGTCACCGCCGAGCAGGCGAAGATCGCCGAGGACGCCGGCGCTGTCGCGGTCATGGCCCTCGAGCGGGTCCCCGCGGACATCCGTGCCCAGGGCGGCGTCTCCCGGATGAGCGATCCGGACATGATCGACGGAATCATCAGCACTGTCTCGATCCCGGTGATGGCCAAGGCTCGCATCGGCCACTTCGTCGAGGCGCAGGTGCTGCAGCAGCTGGGCGTGGACTACATCGACGAGTCCGAGGTCCTCTCCCCCGCCGACTACGCCCACCACATCGACAAGCACCGCTTCACCGTGCCCTTCGTGTGCGGCGCGACGAACCTCGGCGAGGCCCTGCGCCGCATCACCGAGGGCGCGGCGATGATCCGCTCCAAGGGCGAGGCCGGCACCGGGGACGTCTCCGAGGCCACCAAGCACATCCGCACCATCTCCGCCGAGATCCGCGCGCTCGCTGCGAAGAACGAGGACGAGCTCTACCTCGCCGCGAAGGAGCTGCAGGCGCCCTACGCGCTGGTCAAGGAGGTCGCCGAGACCGGTCAGCTCCCGGTGGTCATGTTCGTCGCGGGCGGCGTGGCCACCCCGGCGGATGCCGCGATGATGATGCAGCTGGGGGCCGACGGGGTCTTCGTCGGCTCCGGGATCTTCAAGTCCGGCAATCCCGCCGAGCGCGCCGCCGCCATCGTCAGGGCGACCACCTTCCACGACGACCCCGCCGTGATCGCCGAGGTCTCCCGCGGGCTCGGCGAAGCGATGGTGGGCCTCAACGTGGCCGATCTGCCTGCACCGCACCGCCTGGCCGAGCGCGGCTGGTGAGCACCGGCGGCCGCGGGCCGCGGATCGGTGTGCTCGCGCTGCAGGGCGACGTGCGCGAGCACGCCCGGATGCTGGAGGCGCTCGGCGCCTCGGTGTCGCTGGTGCGCCGGCCGACGGAGCTGGCCGCGGTCGACGGGCTCGTGCTGCCCGGCGGCGAGTCCGGGGTGATTGACCGGCTCGCGCGGATCACCGGCCTGCGCGAGCCGCTGCGAGAGGCGATCGCGGGCGGCCTGCCGGTGCTCGGCACCTGCGCGGGGATGATCCTGCTCGCGGACCGGCTCCTCGACGGCACCCCTGGGCAGGAGACCTTCGGGGGTCTCGATGCGACCGCTCGCCGCAATGCCTTCGGCAGCCAGAGCGACTCCTTCGAGACGGACCTGGAGATCCCCGCCCTGGGTCCGCCCGCGGTGCGGACCGCCTTCATCCGCGCTCCGCTGATCGAGGAGCTCGGTCCGCGGGCGCGCGCCGTCGCAACGCTGCCCGACGGGCGGCTCGTCGGAGCGGAGCAGGGCTCGGTGCTCGGCATCGCCTTCCATCCGGAGGCGACCGGCGAGCAGCGCTTCCACCGCCGCCTGCTGGAGCGGGTCCGGGCCCGCTGAGCCCGGAGCCGGTGCTGGCTGCCCAAGGTCACGATCCGGCTGTCATGACTGGCCGGTCACTGGAAAGGTCTCGCGCGACGTCGGACAATCCCGGTATACGGCCCTGGCCGCCATGGCCTTCGCCGTCTCCCTAGGAGGCAGCCGTGAAGAAGCGAATCCTCTCTCTCCTCGCCACCTGCGCGATGATGTTCGGCCTGGCCGTGCTCACCCCGGCCACAGCCGTCGCCGCTCCCTACTGCGGCATCTACTGGGGCTCGTTGCCCGAATCGGCCTCGGGGATGTCCTCGGCCCAGATCGAGAACCTCCGCACCGGCCGGCACGCCTGTTTCGACCGGCTCGTCGTCGATCTCGAGGGGGATGTCTCCGGTTACTCGGTGGAGTACGTCCATCGCGTGACCGAGCTCGGCTCCGGATTCTCCGTCCCGCTCAGCGGCGGCGCCGACCTGGCGATCCTGGTCCAGGCCCCGGCTCACGACAGCGATTTCCGCGCCACCTACGCCCCTCGGAACCGCACGCAGGCGGTGGACGTGGACGGCTACCGCACCTTCCGTCAGGTCGCCTTCACCGGCAGCTTCGAAGGTCAGACCCTGATCGGGCTCGGCGTGCGTGCTCGGCTGCCGATGCGGGTGTTCACCCTGGACGGCCCCGGCGACGGCTCCCGTCTGGTCATCGACGTCGCCCACCGCTGGTGAGTCCGCACTCCCGCGCACCGTCCCCGGCGCAGCTCAGCGAATCAGTCGCCGGTCGCGGGCCTCGCGGATCGCGGCGGTGCGGCTGTCCACCCCGAGCTTGTCGTAGATGTGCACCAGGTGGGTCTTGACCGTCGACTCGGAGATGAACATCAGCTTCGCGACCTCGCGGTTGGTCGCGCCGGTGGCGAGCGCCTCGAGGATCTCGGTCTCCCGCGGGGACAGGGCGCTGTGCGGGTTGCTCATCCGCCGCACCAGGCGCTGCTGGACCTCGGGCGAGAGGATGCTCCGTCCGGCGGCGGCCTCCCCGACGGCGTCGATCAGCGCCGCGGTGGG
The DNA here is from genome assembly GCF_052378665.1 of Brachybacterium sp. AOP24-D1-21. NCBI lineage: Bacteria > Bacillati > Actinomycetota > Actinomycetes > Micrococcales > Dermabacteraceae > Brachybacterium > Brachybacterium sp. AOP24-D1-21. The sequence goes on along the minus strand of NZ_JBQSXX010000001.1, from coordinate 2,216,412 downwards.
TGAATCCTTGAGCACGTAGCCGGTCGCGCCGGCCTCGAGCGCGCCGACGATGTCCGCCTCTGCGTCGAAGGTGGTCACGGCCAGCACCTGCACCTCGGGGTGCGCGGCGCGGAGGCGCCGGGTGGTCTCGATGCCGCCGATGCCGTCGCCGAGGTTCAGGTCCATCAGCACCAGGTCCGGGGCCCCGGCGGGGGACGCGGCGAGCTCGTCGATCGTGCCCAGCGCCGCCGTACCGGAGCCGACCTCGGCGACCACCTCGATGCCCTCGTCGGCCTCTAGCAGGGCGCGCAGCCCGGCTCTGACCACGGGGTGGTCGTCGACCATCATGATCCGGATGCTCGCTGCTGCGGCAGCTCCGTCTGCTTCGCTGCTCATGCGTCGGACTCCTGTGTATGGGTCGGCAGGGTGAGGCCGACGGTGGTGCCCTCCCCAGGGGCCGAATCGATCGCCACGGTGCCGCCGGCGCGGGAGAGGCGGGTGCGCAGCAGGCGCAGTCCGTCGCCGCCCTCGTGGCTGCTGGTCGGGGCAGAGGGATCGAAGCCGCGGCCGTCGTCCACCACGTCCAGGCTCACCCGTCCCGGCCACCAGGCGAGGGTCAGCACGCACCGCTCGGCCTCAGCGTGCCGCTGCACGTTGGCGACCAGGGACTGGGCGGCGCGGTGGAGGGTCTCGACCTGGGCGGGGGCGAGCTCTCGTGGGGTGCCATCGACCCGCAGCTCCCAGCGGGGGCTCTCCCCCAGCAGCTCGGCGCGGGAGATCACTGCCCGCAGGGCCTGTTCGAGGGTAGTGCGGGGGGCGCGGTCGGCGAGGTCGCGCACCAGGCGGCGGGCGTCGGCAAGGTTCTCGCGGGCGGTGTCCTCGATGCGGGAGAAGGGCTCGGTGGCCTCGGGGTGGGCGCTGCGAGCCCCCCGGCTGAACAGGACGATGGAGTTCAGGCCCTGGGCGAGGGTGTCGTGGATGTCCTGGGCGAGGCGCTGGCGCTCCTCGGCGATGCCCTTGCGGCGCTCGGAGTCGGCGAGCTCGCTCTGGGCGGCGCGCAGCTGGGCGACCAGCTGCCGGTTGCGGTCGGTCTCGATCAGCAGCCGACGGTAGACCGCGTGGGCGATCAGCGAGAAGACGGCTCCGACCAGCGGGCCGAGTATCTCGCCGATCCCCAGGGACCATTGCTCACGGGCCAGCAGCGGGGCCAGCACCGCCCACAGCGCCACCGCCCCCAGCACCAAGGGTCCCGCCACCCGGCCGAGGGCGAACAGCACCAGGAAGAACAGCGGGAAGGCGATCCACACGAAGGCCGCGGAGACGAAGGTGCTGGCCATCCACACGAGGGCGAGGGCGAGGACCCAGCCGCGCGAGGGCAGCAGCAGATCGGTCCGGGCGGAGCGGCCGGCCTCTCCGCGGCGCAGCGCGAACCAGGAGCCGATCAGATAGATCCCGACAACCGCCGCGGCGGTGGCCAGGGCGAGCGGCAGCGGGACGGCGTCGGCGTCATGAGCACGGACGGCGCCGACGGCCGGCAGCACCGCGAAGGCCACGTGCATCGCACCGCGCAGGGTCCTGGCCAGGGCGGCGGCAGTCTCCTGGGGCGCCTCGGGGCCAGGGTCGGGGTCGGCGGAGCTGAAACCGTCAGGGTCGCCGAGGCCGTCGGCGTCGCGGAGCCCGGCGGGGTCGGAGGCGGGGGTGGAGGTCACCTCGCCACTCTAGAGGCGGGGCCGAGCGTGCGACATCGTCCGAAAGGTCGATCGGATCCCGTCGCGCGCACCGGTGAAGGCGGGTCCGGGACTCGCACCGGTGATCGCGGCCGCGGCTCACCCCTCGGCGGAGGCGTGCGCGAGCGCGGCGGCGGCGAGCGGACGCACAGCGCCCTCTCCCCACTGCGCCGCGGCGGCCTCACGGTCCTCGGCCACCTGCCCGCTCACCGTGAGGACCAGGCGCGTGCCGTGCCCGGTGCCCGGGCCGAGCTCGAGTCGCACGTGGTCGCCGGGCTCGCCATCGGCCGAGTCGAAGGCGAGCAGGGTCGGCGCCTCGACCTCGGTGACGTGGCCCAGCACCACCGAGGGAGCCAGCGGGGCGCGCAGCGTCTCCCTGACCACCAGCACCGGTGGCTCCTCGGACGGCTTCTCGCCACCGCTGACGAAGAGGTTCCAGGCGGTCTCCGCCGGGCACACGAGCTGCCGTGCGAAGCGCACGGTCCAGCCCTCGGCCCCCTCCTCGAGCTCCGGCTCGTCGAGCCCGAACTGGTCGGCGAGCTGCTCGTGCCGGACGCGCCGCGGCCCCGGGTTCGCGACCTCCCGGCCGTCGAGAACCGCGTCGAGACCCTCGAGGCAGGCCTCCCAGCCGGTCGCGAAGCTGGCGGCCCCGGGCAGGTCGGTGAAGCCGTGGACGAGGGTGAGCCGGGTGCTCTCACCCACCGGGTCCAGAACGATCCGCATCTCGTCGGTGTCCCAGGAGAAGCTCAGCAGTCGCGGGGCCTCGCACTCGAGGACCTCACCGAACTCCGCAGGTGTGCCGGCGGAATCGGGGGACCTCCACTCTCCTCCCGTCGGGGGTGCGCCGCAACCCTTCCGACGCAGCGGAAAGGCCGATGGTGAGGCGAGGAGGCTGAACAGCCGGCTCGCCTCACCATCGGCCCGTCCCTCACACCCGCGGAGCTCAGACCTTCGGGACGACCAGACCGGAGGCGCTCGAGCGCGCCGCCTCGAACCGTGCCTGGACATCCGCCCAGTTCACGATGTTCCAGATCGCCTTGACGTAGTCAGCCTTCACGTTCTGGTAATCCAGGTAGAAGGCGTGCTCCCACATGTCCAGCTGGAACAGCGGGATCGTCGCCACCGGCACCCCGTTCTGCTGATCGTAGAACTGCTCGATCACCAGGTTCCCACCGATCGGCTCATAGGCCAGCACCGCCCAGCCCGAACCCTGGATGCCCAGCGCCGCCGCCGTGAAGTGCGCCCGGAAGGCATCGAACGAGCCGAAGAACTCATCGATCGCCGCCGCCAGCTCACCGGTGGGCTTGTCGCCGCCCTCGGGCGAAAGGTTCTTCCAGAAGATCGAGTGGTTCGTGTGACCACCGAGGTTGAACGCCAGATCCTTCGAGAACTGGTTCACCGTCGAGAAATCGTTCGCCTCACGCGCCGCGGCCAGCTTCTCCAGCGCCGTGTTCGCGCCCTTGACATAGGTCGCGTGGTGCTTGGAGTGGTGCAGCTCCATGATCCTGCCGGAGATCGAAGGATCCAGCGCCCCGTAGTCGTAATCGAGATCAGGAAGTGTGTACTCAGCCATCATCGGTCCTTTCGTGGGGTAGATGTTCAGCGTATGACGTGACCATAGAACATCAAGCGTCCTTGAAGTCAACGCGGATCGTCACGGTTCGTCACCGGCGGATTCCTCGTCCTCGACGACGTCTTCGAGCCGGCGCGGGCCGGCGCCGGTCGCGGCGAGGGCGTCATCGGGATTCAGCAGCGCGCAGGCCTTCAGGGAGAGGCAGCCGCAGCCGATGCAGCCGGTGAGCTCGTGCTCGAGCCGCTCGATCGCGCGCCGCCGCTCCTCGAGCTTCTTCTTCCATCGTCGGGAGGCGCGCTGCCAGTCGGTGTGCGAGGGGGTGCTCTCCATCGGGACCTCGCCGAACGCTTCCCTCACGTCCGCCAGCGGCATGCCCAGCCGCTTGGCGACGGAGATCAGCGAGACCCGGCGCAGCATGTGGCGCGGATAGCGGCGCTGGTTGCCGCCGGTGCGCACCGAGCCCACCAGGCCGAGGTCCTCGTAGTAGCGCAGGGCGGAGGCCGCCACGCCCGTGCGGCGGCTCATCTCGCCGATGGTCAGCAGCTCGTCGGGCTCGAGTCCGGGGTTCACTCCGCTCCCTCCTCCTGGTCGCGCCTTGACCTCAAGTGCGCTTGAGATCCTACGCTCCTGGACGACGCCACAGGAAGGACCTCCCCATGACCTACGTGATCGCCCTGCCGTGCGTGGACGTGAAGGATCGCGCCTGCGTGGACGAGTGCCCCGTGGACTGCATCTACGAGGGCAACCGGATGCTCTATATCCAGCCCGACGAGTGCGTGGACTGCGGTGCCTGCGAGCCCGTGTGCCCGGTCGAGGCGATCTTCTACGAGGACGACACCCCGGACCAGTGGGCCGAGTACTACGACGCCAACGTCGACTTCTTCGACGACCTGGGCGCCCCCGGCGGCGCGGCGAAGATTGGCGTGATCGACAAGGACCACCCGATCATCGAGGCGCTGCCCACGCAGCCCAATCCGCTGGCCTGAGCGCCCTCGGCGGGCCTCGACCGCCTCACATCAGTGTCAGCTTCACCGACACGCCGCTGAACTGTGCTGATAAGCGCCCCGCGGACCGTACAGTGCGGTCATGACCGCTGTTGACATCCGTGTGACATCCGGGGATGAGGGCGTGCTGAGCATCGGCGAGCTGCCCTCTCGCACCCGTGTGAGCCCGCGCTCCCTGCGCTACTACGAGGAGCAGGGCCTACTCACCCCGCGGCGCACCGCGGCCGGGCACCGGCGCTTCGATGCCGAGGCCGTGGAGCGGGTGCTGCTGGTGCAGCGGCTCTTCGCGGCGGGCCTGTCCAGCACCGAGATCGCGCCGGTGCTGCCCGTCCTGTTCGGCGTCCATGACACCGCCGGCTCACTCGCCGCGCTGCGCCTCCACCGGGAGCGGCTCGCCCGGGAGATCGCCCGGCTCCGCGACACCACGGAGATCCTCGACGAGGTCCTCGAGGAGCACGAGCGCTCCTGATCCCTGCGGTGCCGGCTGGATGATCATCGACGTGGACACTCACGAGCGGGCGGTCGAGCTCGCTGGTGAGCTCTCGGCCGCGCCCGGCAAGGACGGCGCGCCGTTCCACGAGTGGCTCGAGCTGCGCCCCTTCTACGGCGTGACGCCCCCGACCACGGGATGAACGAGTCCCGGCTGTGGGAGCTGGTGCCCGCGGTGATCGGCGTCCTCCGCCGCCACGGCGCGGACGGCCGCCAGCACGGCGGAGCGGGATCATCTGGTGCGTCAGGCCGCGCGACTGCACTCCGGGTGATCAGGGACCGGCTCGGCCCCCGCGAATGTGCTCAGGAGACCTATGCGGAGCTGCCACACAGGTCCCCTGAGCACATTCTCCGACACCGCGCGTTCGATGCCCGATCAAGGACTCCGAGCAGGCGTGCCGCGTGGTGGACCCGCACCCCGCTTCAGCGGAGGTGGCGCTCGTAGGCCGCGGTGGTGAGGAAGGCGGGGAACTCCTCCCCCAGCACCGCCTCCTTCAGCAGCTCGGTCGCCTCGGGGAGCCGGCTCCTCCCGCCGCCGCCTCGCCCCGGCGCGCCTGCGAGCTCCTCGGCGCAGCGGTCGATGAAGTACTCGATCCGCTCCTTGACGATCGGCATGCCCTCCTCGGTGAGCATCCCCTGATTGATCCACTGCCACAGCTGGGATCGGGAGATCTCCGCGGTCGCGGCGTCCTCCATCAGGTGGTCGATCGCCACCGCTCCCTGGCCCTGCAGCCAGGAGTCGAGGTAGCGCAGCGCCACCTGGATGTTCTGCCGGATGCCGGCGGTGGTGATGGCCCCGCCCTCGACCCGCAGGTCCAGCAGGTCGGCGGCGGTGACGTGCACGTCCTGGCGCAGTCGCTCCAGCTGGTGGGGCCGTCCCTGGAGCACCGTGTCGAACTCGGCGCGGGCCGCGGGGATCAGGTCGGGATGGGCGACCCAGGTGCCGTCGAAGCCGTCGGCCGCCTCCCGGGACTTGTCCTCGCGCACCTTCGCGACGGCGTTCTCGGTGACCTCGGGATCGCGACGGTCGGGGATGAAGGCGCTCATCCCGCCGATCGCATGCGCGCCGCGACGATGGCAGGTGCTCACCAGCAGCTCGGTGTAGGCCCGCATGAACGGGACCGTCATGGTGAGCTGGCCGCGGTCGGGCAGGACCCGGATCCGCCCCCGGTCGCGGAACTGCTTGATCACCGAGAACAGGTAGTCCCAGCGACCGGCGTTCAGCCCCGCGCAGTGATCGCGCAGCTCATAGAGGATCTCGTCCATCTCGAAGGCCGCCGGCAGGGTCTCGATGAGCACGGTGGCGCGGATCCTCCCGTGCTCCAGGCCCAGGTGCTGCTCGGCGAAGGTGAACACCTCATCCCACAGCCGCGCCTCATGATGCGACTCGAGCTTGGGCAGGTAGAGGTAGGGGCCGGCACCGCGGGCGATCAGCTCGCGGGCGTTGTGGAACAGGTACAGGCCGGCATCCACCAGCGAGGCGGAGGCTCGGCAGGAGCGGCCATCGGCCCGCTGATACCGCAGCTGCTGCTCGGGCAGGTGCCAGCCGCGGGGCCGGAACACGATGGTGGGCGTGCGCTCCCCGAGCCGGTACTCCTTGCCCTCATCGGTGACGAAGTCGATCCGCCGACGGATCGCATCGTGCAGGTTCAGCTGCCCGGTGATGACGTTGTGCCAGGTGGGGCTCAACGCGTCCTCGCCGTCCGCGAGCCACACGTTCGCCCCGGAGTTCATCGCGTTGACGGTCATCCTCCGGTCGGTGGGGCCCGTGATCTCCACCCGACGGTCCTCCAGGCCCGGACCGGCCCCGGCGACGCGCCAGGTCGGATCGTCCCGGATCGCGGCCGTCTCGGGGCGGAAGTCGAACATCGCACCACCCGAGATCGCCTCGCGCCGCATCGCTCGGGCGGTCAGCAGCTGGGAGCGGCGCGAGGCGAAGCGGTCGTGCAGCGCGGCGAGGAAGTCCAGAGCCTCGGGGGTGAGGATCTCCTCGAAGCGGTGCTCGTTCGGCCCGAGTTGCTCGATCCAGCTCGGTGAGGGGGTGGTCGGCGTCGGTTGCGAGGGCCCGCTGCCGGTCGGGGTGGGGCGCTGGTGCTGGGTGAGAGTCATGGTCCTGCTCCTTCGGGGAGGTGGTGCGTGGGGGCCGACGGCGGGGCGCGGGCCGGTACGTGGGGGTGGGAGGCGCCGTTCAGAACTGCGCCGTCTCGGTGGAGCCGACGAGTGCGAGGGTGCTCGAGCTCGGATTCAAGGCGGTGGCGACCCGGTCGAAGTACCCGGTGCCCACCTCGGCCTGGTGCTTGTGCGCCGTGAAGCCGTGCTCGGCGGCGGCGAACTCCGCTTCCTGCAGCTCGACATAGGCGCTCATCTGCCGCTCCTGGTAGCCGGAGGCCAGCTCGAACATCGAGTGGTTCAGCGAGTGGAAGCCGGCCAGGGTGATGAACTGGAAGGCGTAGCCCATCGCGGCCAGCTCGCGCTGGAACGAGGCGATCTGCGCATCGTCCAGGTGCCGCTTCCAGTTGAAGCTCGGCGAGCAGTTGTAGGCGAGCTTCTGTTCGGGGAAGTCGCGGTGGATCCGCTCGGCGAAGGTGCGGGCCAGCTCGAGGTCCGGCTCGGCGGATTCGACCCACAGCAGGTCCGCGTACTCCGCATAGGCCAGACCGCGGGCGATCACCGGTTCGATCCCGGACTGCACCTCGTAGAAGCCCTCGGCGGTGCGCTCCCCGGTCAGGAAGGGCTGGTCACGCTCGTCGATGTCGCTGGTCAGCAGGTTCGCGGCCAGCGCATCGGTGCGGGCGATGATCACCGTCGGCGCCCCCGCCACATCCGCGGCGAGACGGGCGGCGCTGAGGGTGCGCACGTGCTGGGAGGTGGGCACCAGCACCTTGCCTCCCATATGGCCGCACTTCTTCTCGCTGGCCAGCTGGTCCTCCCAGTGCACGCCCGCGGCGCCGGCCTCGATCATCGAGAGCATCAGCTCGTAGGCGTTCAGCGGTCCGCCGAAGCCGGCCTCGGCGTCGGCGACGATCGGGGCCATCCAGTCACGGCTGGTGGAGCCGGTCTCGGCATGCTCGATCTGCGCGGCGCGCTGCAGGGCGTTGTTGATCCGACGCACCACGGCGGGCACCGAGTTGACCGGGTACAGCGACTGGTCGGGGTAGGTCTTGCCCGAGAGGTTGGCGTCGGCCGCGACCTGCCATCCGGAGAGATAGATGGCCTGCAGCCCGGCGCGGACCTGCTGGACGGCCTGGTTGCCGGTCAGCGCACCCAGCGCCCGCACCCAGTGCTCCGGGTCGGCGGTGTTCTCCTCGATGAGGTCCCACAGGGTCTCCGCGCCGCGGCGGGCCAGGGTGCGCTCCTCGCGGACAGGACCGGCCAGCGCGATGACGTCGCCTGCGGTGTGGTCCCGGCGCACATTCCGCCAGCGGGGATCGATCTCCCAGTCGCGGGCGAGCTCCTGGGCGGTCAGGGTCTGGTCGCCGTGGCGGGGAGTGCCGGGCCGGGCGGAGGGAGTGGTCGGGGTGGTCATCGTCGGCTCCTCGGATCGTGCGGTGTGCGGTGATGTCCTCGACGAACTTCATCGAGTAGTCACACTCTGCGGGCCTCGCAAGCCCCCTGGAACCCCCGATTCCGAAGAACTTCTGCGCTATTTCTGTTCGGCAGAACTTTTCTGTGGCACCGTGTCCGCATGGCTCACGACGACGTGGCACCCCACGGGGCGACAGCTCCCGACGACGACTCCTTCGACCCGCTGCTCATCGGCCGGCGCATCCGTGCCCGCCGCCAGGAGCGCGGCCTCTCCCTGGCCGAGCTCGCCGCCGCCGTGGAAAGAGCACCCTCCCAGCTGTCGGCGATCGAGAACGGCAGACGCGAGCTGAAGCTCGGCGAGCTGCGCCGGATCGCGCGCGCCCTCCAGGTGGGTGTCGACGACCTGCTGGAGACGGCGCCACCGAACCGTCGGGCCGCGCTCGAGATCGCCTTGGAGAAGGCGCAGGCCGGCACGCTGTACCAGAGTCTTCCGCTGCCCGAGCTGCCGGTGCGCAAGTCGCTCTCCGATGGGGCGATCGAGACCATCCTGGCGTTGCACGAGGAGCTGCGCCGACTCCACGAGGAGCGCGCGGCCACCCCGGAGGAGGCGCGGCGGGTCAACGGGCAGCTGCGCGAGGAGCAGTCCCGGGCCGGGAACTACGACGCCGCGCTCGAGGAGGTGGCCCGGGATCTGCTGGAGCAGATCGGGCACCGGGGTGGGCCGCTGTCCCAGTCCAAGGTGTCGCTGCTGGCCGCGCGGCTGGGCTTCACCCTGCACTCGGTGCCGGACCTGCCCCATTCGACCCGGTCGATCACCGATTCGGAGCACATGCGGATCTACCTGCCGCTGGGCCGGTCCCTCTCGGATCCGCGCTCCACGGTGCTGCAGGCGATCGCCGCCCATGTGCTGGGCAAGGGCGAGCCCGCGGACTACGGCGAGCTGCTGCGCCAGCGGGTGGACACGAACTACCTGGCCTGCGCGCTGCTGCTGCCCGAGGGCGGGGCACTGGACTTCCTGCAGAGCGCGAAGTCTCAGCGGGAGCTGAGCGTCGAGGACCTGCGCGACGAGTTCGCGGTGAGCTACGAGATGGCCGCTCACCGCTTCACGAACCTGGCCACCCACCACCTGGGCATCCCCGTGCACTTCCTGAAGGTCCACGCCTCCGGCACGATCCTCAAGGCCTACCAGAACGACGAGGTGCGCTTCCCCACCGATGCGCTCGGTGCGGTGGAGGGGCAGCGGGTGTGTCGCTGGTGGAGCGCACGGCGGGTGTTCCGCAGCGAGGACCGGATGCGGCAGTACTGCCAGTACACCGACAAGCCCGGCGGCACCTACTGGTGCACCTCGCACATCGAATCCGGGCCGGGCGGGGAGTTCTCGATCTCCGTGGGCACCGCGTACCAGCACACGAAGTGGTTCCGGGGCCGGGAGACCACGGTGCGCCACTCCTCCTCGTGCCCCGACCCCACCTGCTGCCGGGAGCCGGATCCCGCGCTGGTGGATCGCTGGGAGGGGTCGGTGTGGCCGGTCGCCCGGCTGCACGCCTCGCTGCTGGCGGCGATGCCGACGGGCACCTTCACCGGGGTGGATCGGGTGACGATGCTCGAGTTCCTCGAGCGGCACGCGCCGACGGGGGCTGCCGACGGGATGTGAGCGTCCCGGGCCGCCTAGCGCGCGACACCGAGCAGCAGGAGCGCGGCGAGTCCCCCGTAGACCGTGCCGGCGATCGCGTCCAGCGCCAGGCGCACGCGACGCCGCTCGAGCACGGCGTCGCGGAAGAGGCCGGCCGTGCTGCCGATGGTGATGTCGACGATCAGCCCGATCAGCTGCAGCAGGAGGCCGAGCATGAGGATCTGGGCGAAGGGCCGTTCCTGGACCGAGCCGAGGAACTGGGGCAGGAAGGCGACGAAGAACAGTGCCACCTTGGGGTTGGTGAGGTTCACCAGGAAGCCGCGGCGGAACACGTCCGGGACGGTGTGCGCCTCCGCGGGCGCCGCCCCCGCGCTGCGCCAGGTGGTGATGGCGAGGAAGAGCAGGTAGCCGGCGCCGGCGAGCCGGATCGCGTCGAGGGCGGCAGGCACCTGGGTCAGCGCGACCCCGAGCCCGGTCGCGGCGACGAGGACCCAGATGGTCATCGCGGAGGTGACGCCGAACGCTCCGCGGACCGCCGCCCTGCGACCCTGGTTGATCCCAGTCGCGACCAGGAAGGCCATGTCCGGTCCCGGGGTCGCCAGGATCACCAGGACCGCCAGCAGGAATGCCGGCAGGACGGACACATCGAGCACTTCGCCACCTCAGACTCTCCGCGGGAGAATCTCCCGAAATTCTTGCCCTCACCTGGGCCACAAGAGAAGGTAGAGGGTGGCGATGTGGCGCCGCAATCCCCGAGTTGTGGCCAGAATGCGGGATGCTCCACCACTCTGCCGGGTGGGGTTACGCTGACTGCGTGCTCGACGACCTGGACTACCGCCTCATCGCCCTCCTGCGCTCGGACAGCCGCACCCCGATCGCGGCCCTGGCGCGAGAACTCGGGATCAACCGCTCCACCGTCACCTCCCGGATCGACCGCCTCGTGGACACCGGGGTGATCGAGGGTTTCACGATCCGGGTCAGCAGCGACCTCGAACAGGACTCGGTCCAGGGCGTCATGCTGGTGGCCACCGATACCCGCCGCAACCACGACATCGTCCACGAGATCCGCGGCTATCCGGAGATCGAACAGTTCCACTCGACCACGGGGACCTGGGACCTGGTGATCCAGCTGCGCTGCCGCAATCTTGCCGACTTCGATCTGGCGCTGGAGCGCATCCGGGCGATCCCGGGCGTGAACTCCACGCAGACGAGCCTGCTGTTCAGCTCGCTGCGGACCGGGTAGTCACCCCTTCGCCCGCAGAGGGCCTGCGCACCCACCCCACCACGGTGTCGACCAGCACGAACGCGGCGAGTGTCACTCCCATCAGCGGGAGCATCATTCCGAGACCGAGCGCGACGAGCAGCACCAGGGCCACGCCCCACCAGGGGGCACGGCGCAACGGCCCGCGGCGCGGGGCCCTGCCCGGCCCGCGGCCACCGCGGGTGGGCCGCCGCTGCCACCACATCGCGTAACCCCACAGGATCATCGCGACCAGGGTCGCGGCGATCAGGAAGAGCACGATCTGGTTGACCAGGCCGAACATCGTCCCCATGTGCAGATCGATGCCCCAGCGGGTGAGCTTCGCGGCGAGGTCCTGCTCGGCGAAGTCGCTCCGGTCCACGATCTCGAGAGTGGCGCCGTCGACGGCGACGACGTCGACCTGCGTCGGATAGCTGCGCTGGATCTCCTGCACCACCCAGGCGGAGTCCGCGTCGGCCGGCGGGAGGATCTCGACCAGGCCGGTGTCGATGCTGACCGCCTGACCTGCGGCGAGCACATCGTCGATCGCCGCCGGATCGGTGCGGTCCGCCGCGTCGCCGCCGGCCGGGGCCGCGCCGGATGCCCGTGGGAAGCGTGCCCGTCCCCCGTTGACTTCTCCGAGTGCTCCGCGTGCTCGCCGTGACCGTCGCTCGCCGCCGCAGACCCGGTCTCACCCGTCGCAGCGGGCAGACTGGGGCTGACGGCCTGGGTGGTGAACCCGAACGCCTCCCGGACCGTGCCGATGTTCCCCCCGCCGTACTGGGACCAGGTGATTCCGGTGGCGGCGAGGAACAGAGCGCCCAGCAGCACCCAGATGCCGGCGGAGGAGTGCAGGGAGAGGGTCCGGCGATACCCGCGGGCCCGCAGCTTCGGCCGCACCAGGTCCCGCCGTCGACGGGAGCGCCGAGCGCGCCGGATCCACAGACCCAGCCCGGCCACGGCGATCACGCCGAGCCAGGAGGCGGAGAGCTCGCTGTAGAGGCGACCGGTGTCCCCCAGATGCAGATTCCGGTGGAGGTGGTCGATCCAGCCGCGCAGCGGGAGAGCACCGCTGGTGCCGTACACGGTGAGGTCACCGCGCACCTCGCCGGTCGCCGGATCGAGGAAGACGGCGCGGGTCTCGCCCTCGGCGAGCGTGTCGTCGCTGTACATCACGCGCGTGGTGCCCCCGGGCTGGGGGGCCGGCCGCACCGCGGTCGGCTGCGCGTCCACGTCGAGGTATGTCTGCGCTGCCTCCACCTGCGTTGCCAGCGGAAGCGGCGCCTCGTCGGACGGGGCGGTCAGGGCCTCGGCGTAGACGACCTTCTCGAGCTGGGGGCTCACGGCGTAGAGCGCGCCGCTGGCCGCGGAGATCAGCAGGAACGGGCCCACCAGGATCGCCGCGTAGAAATGCAGGCGCAACAGGAGCGGGCCGAGCCAGCCCTGCGATGATCGGGAGGCGGTCACGATCTGCTCTCAGTTCTCGATGAGCCGTGCGAAGATCACGGTGTTGTCCAGGTGGTGCTCATCCGCATCGAGGTCGCCGCTGCAGGTGATCAGCCGCAGCTCCGGCCCGTCGGTCTTCCCGTAGACGGCGACCGTGGGGAACTCGTCCTTGGGGTACCGGGCCAGGTCGTAGACCTCGAAGGTCGCGACGGTCCCGTCCTCCCGGTCCACCTCGATGCGGTCACCGCTGTCCAGGGCCCCGAGCTCGAAGAAGACCGAGGGGTCGCCGCGCCAGGTCACGTGGCCCTCGATGACGGCGGGCCCGGTCTCGCCCGGGGTGGGCGAGCCGTCGAACCAGGCGGCGAGATCTGCCTGCTCGCCGCGGGGGGCGAGCAGCTCCCCGTCGTCGCCGAGCCCGATCGGGAAGACCTGCTCGTCGACACCGATCGCGTCGATGTGCAGCCCCGTCGGCTCAGAGGCCGAGAGCGGTTCCGCTGCCGTCTCCTCGGGCGCGGCCGTGGCCGGCTGCTGCGAGGGTTCGGCCGCCTCGGTGGACGGCACGACCGACGGCTCGCCGCCCCCGTCGTCCGACGGCTCTGTGCCGCCGTCCGACATCGGGGCGCTCGTGCTCCGCGCGGGCTGCGGCGGGGCGCCGACCTGGCTGGTCAGCGCGAACACCAGCAGTGCGGCGCCCAGCAGGGCGAGGACCGCCAGAACGACGGCCGCCGTGCGACGGCCGCCGTTCCGACGGATTGCTCCGTGAGAGGTCATCTCACTTCTGGGTCCGGCGACGACGCAGTGCGAAGGCACCGGCGGCCGCAGCGGTCAGCAGACCGCCGCCGGCGAGCATGGCGCCGGACTGCTCGATGCCTGCGGTGGTGCCGTCACCGGTCTCGGCACCGCCCTCGGGCCACTGCTCCATCTGGGCCAGGTCGAGCGTGCCGCAGGCGGCGGGATCGGTGGCCTCAGAGGGCAGGCTCGGATCCAGGTCCGACATCTGGTCACCGTCGTAGGTGCCGTTGCCGTTGTGGTCCACGCCGTGCAGCACCACGGAGCCGTCGCCCTTCTCGAGGCTCGCGGCGACGTCGTCGCTGACCTCGAAGGTGCGCTCATAGCTCGCGTCCCCGACCGGGAAGCGATCCACGGCCAGAGCGCTGTCGGGGCTGGTGTCGCCGTCGTTCGTCAGCGAGACCTGCACGCCGCCGTAGGAATCGGCCGCATCGGTGGTGCGGATCGCTCCGTCGGCGCCGGTGCCCTCCATGCCCGGGTCCGGGCACTCGTTCGCCCCGCCGATGTGGATGTGCTGGGCGTGGGGTGCCTCGGCGAGCATGCCGGCGCTGTCGAGCTTCACGGTGACCTCGTTGCCCTCGAGCGTGATCCACGCCGTGCCGGAGGCCCCGGAGTCGTTCAGCTCGCTGAGATGGGCCTCGAGAGTGGTGGCTCCCTGTCCGCCGTCATGGTCGTCGGCGAGCGCGGCACCGGAGGCGCCGAGCGTGCCGAGGGCCATCGTGGCCGCGAAGAGGGGGAGCAGTCGCTTCGTCGTTGTACGCATCGTGACTCCTTCGTCGGACGCCGGACGACCCTTCGGCCGTCGTGGGCGGCGATCCAGAAGGGGTTCGGAGCGCGGCCGGGATCGGATGGGAGGCAATTCTCGACCCGGTGCGGGGAATCGCGCCCCGCCGGGTCACGGCCTCTCGAACCGGGTCGCCGCGATCAGCCGGGCCACTGCCTGCTCGCTTCCCGTGATCCGGAGCCCGGCCAGCTCCGTCACCGGCCGGCCCCCGAGTATCCAGGCCTTCCATTCGGCCGTCGTGGCGTGCACCTCCGCGGCCGGGGCGGGCGGCTCGGGCACCTTCTCGACCACCGACCGCTCAGCGCTCACGAGGGCCGAGTAGGTCACCGCCTCCGCGCCCTCCCGTCGGGAGTCGCGGAGGTGGAGGCTCACGCGCACTCCCTCCTTCTCGGCGTCGTGGTCCGCTCGCCCCTCCGGGCGGGCATGCGCCCGCATGGCCAGGACCAGCGTGTCCGGGCTCATGTCAGCCTCCCAGGGCAGATCCGGGGAGCCGACGGCCCAGGCCGAGAGCGCGGCGTTGACCGCCTCGAGCCGCCGACCCCACTCGGTGAGCTCGTAGACGTCCACCCGGGCCGGCGCGGGCAGAGTGCGCCGGGTCGCGATGCCCCGCGCCTCGAGCTCCCGCAGCCGGGTGGAGAGCACGGCAGGGCCGATGCCGGCGACATCGCGCTGCAGCTCGGCGAAGCGCTTGGGCCCCAGCAGCAGCTCACGGACCACGATGAGGGTCCACCGCTCCCCGATCAGGTCAAGGGCATGGGCCGAGGCGCAGCCGTCGTTGTAGGAGCTGTAGGAGCGTCGCGCAGTCACAGCACGGATCCTACCGCCGTCAGTACTTGCTCCATAGTTCATCTTCTTCTAGTGTACGTGGTACTTCTCTTATGAAAGTCAGGTGCCATGATGGAGTCAGGACCCGCTGACGTCTGGCCGCTGGTGCACACGGAACGCCGGCGCCTCGTCGAGGATCTCGCGAACCTCCCCCGCTCCGCCTGGGACACCGCCTCGCTGTGCGAGGACTGGTCCGTGCACGACGTCCTCGCGCACCTGCTGGAGAGCGCCATGACCACGCGGCTCCAGTTCGTCGCCGGCATGGTGCGGGCCCGGGGCGACTTCCACCGCGCCAACCGGGACGGCATCGAGCGCTGGCAGCGCGCCGACCCGCAGCAGACCCTCGCCGAGTACGGCCGGGCCGAGCGCGCCACCAGGACTCCCCCTGCCCATCCGGCGACCCGCCTGGTGGAGGTGTACGTCCACGGCGAGGACATCCGACGGCCGCTGAGCCTCCCGGGGCGCTATCCGCGCGAGGGGATCCATGCGGCGCTGGCCCATCAGCTGCGCACCAAGGTCTCCTTCGAGGGCGGCAGGGAGCGCGCCGAGGGTCTGCGCCGAGGAATGATCAGAACCTGTGGATGACTCCCGGCGAGGGGGCGTGCAAGGGGCGCACCTTCCCGAGGATGATCCGCAAGGAACGAACTCTCTGATCAAGGACCGGCGTTGGCGCGCTGGTTCGGGAAGGTACGCCCGATGCTCAAGATAGTCCCCGACTCCGACGAGGCCAATCAGAACGGGGCGAATCCGTCCGGCGAGTCGGTGCTCGACGCGCTTGCCCGTGACGGGGCGCGGCAGATGCTCGCGGCGGCGCTGCAGGCCGAGGTCGCCGCCTACGTCGATGCCGCGGCCGACGAGGTCGACGCCGACGGCCACCGGCTGGTGGTCCGCAACGGTCACCACGAACCGCGCGAGGTGACCACCGCGGCGGGCGCGGTGCCGGTCCGTGCTCCGCGGGTCAACGACAAGCGCACCGACGAGGCCGGGGAGCGACGTCGGTTCGCCTCGGCGATCCTGCCCGCCTGGGCCCGCAAGTCGCCGCAGGTGGCGGAGGTGCTGCCGCTGTTGTACCTGCACGGGCTGTCCAGCAACGATTTCGCCCCCGCGCTGGAGCAGTTCCTGGGCACCAGCGCAGGCCTGTCGCCCGCGACGATCACCCGGCTGACCGGCCAGTGGCAGGACGAGGCGACGGCGTTCAACACCCGGTCCTTGGCCGGCACGGACTACGTCTATGTCTGGGTCGATGGGATCCACCTCACCGTGCGGCTGTCTCAGGACAGGGTCTGCCTGCTGGTGATGATCGGGGTGCGTGCCGATGGCCGCAAGGAGCTGATCGCCCTGGCCGACGGGTTCCGCGAGTCCGCGGAGTCGTGGGCCGATCTGCTGCGTGACTGCAAGCGCCGCGGGATGGCCGCCCCGGTGCTCGCGATCGGCGACGGCGCGCTGGGGTTCTGGTCTGCGGTCCGCGACGTCTTCCCCACCACTCGCGAGCAGCGGTGCTGGTTCCACAAGATCGGAAACGTCCTGTCCGCGCTGCCGAAGTCCGCCCAGCCCGGGGCGAAGAAGGCCCTGGCCGAGATCTGGCAGGCCGAGGACCGTGCCCATGCCGAGACGGCCGCGAAGAACTTCGCCGACGAGTACGGGGCCAAGTGGCCCAAGGCCGTCGCGAAGATCACCGACGACCTCGCCGTGCTGCTGGAGTTCTACGACTACCCCGCCGAGCACTGGATGCACCTGCGCACCACCAACCCGATCGAGTCCACGTTCGCCACCGTGCGGTTGCGCCAGCGCGTGACCAAGGGTCCCGGCTCCCGCGCCGCCGGCGTCGCGATGGCATTCAAGCTGATCGAGTCCGCTCAGACCCGCTGGCGGGCCGTGAACGCTCCCCACCTGGTCGCCCTCGTCCGAGCCGGCGCTACCTTCGAGAAAGGCCGCCTCGTCGAACGCCCCGACGACCAGACCGATCATCGGCCAGGAGACCGCCAACAGGCGGCTTGATGCACCGAGCTATAGGGCTGGACATGCAGGCTCGAGGTGCGAAGTCACCCGTTGTCTTACCTACCGTCCGGTAGCCAGTGTCTCAACCGCCACGCTTTGGCATAGATCACGTTGTTCGTTATCCAAGTAGGTGCGCGCGAGCTCGCGGAATGGGGCTCGCACGCATCGCGCAAGAAACCGTCAACCGGAGGAATCATGGATCGGCGAAAGTTCTTCACCGCAACGTTCGTCGGGGCCGCCGCCGCAGAGATCGGCGAAGAAGCGGTCACAGTGCTCCAAGACATTCTCGGAGTGGGCGGCGTCGTCTCCGCCTGCTCTCTCTGACCCGTTCGTTGACCCGAAGGAATCCACTTTGATGGCAGATAACAGCGATGTCAGCGACTTCATTCCCCCGGCGTTCTCCTTCGCCCTCACGGGGCATCTTGCGACTGGGGCGGTCAAGGTTGTCGCAATTGCACTGCTGCTATGGGGGCTGGGTCTGACTGGGTGGACTGCAAGCTTTCCTGCTGGAACGGCGATCATCACGGCTGTGGTCGTGATGGTCGCCGTCGAGCTTGCCACGACCGGCGTGGAGCGAATCTTCGTTCTCCGTCACCGGCACCCGGACCCCGGAAGCGTCCCGATGACGGCGATTGTCGCCGTACTTCCGTTGCCGATCAGCTTCCTCATCGGACTGCTCTTCGGGCCGGCGTCCTCCGGGGCTCTGATCACGAGGGCTGTCACCACCGTGGTCTACTGGGCCGCCCTTGTCGTGCTAGAGCGCCCGTGGGTCGAAGGAGACACCCAAGCCGACATCCGCAAGAAGTACGAGCAGACGAACGCGATGACTGGGGAACAATTCCGGTCCGAGTGACCGGCGCTGACAGCGCCGGCCAGCAACTCCTCGGTCGAGTAGCGGAACACCGATGCGCAGGTCTTGGCAATTTCTCCGCCCGCAGAACGGAGAGCAGGCCCTTCGCGAGTTCTAGACCTCGGCGACCCTCACCCGCTGCACCCCGTCTCCCGAACTGTCCGGAGATCGCCATGTTTGCCGTTCACCATCCGGTAGCCATCTGGCCTCGGGCTTTCATCGTTGAGGTGTCCGAGGGTCGGGTCGTAATGGGTGAAGGTGCTCCTGAGCTGGAAGAATAGGGCTTGTCTAGAGTCCAGTTCATCGCAGTCCAAGGAGCACCTTCAGGGTGAATACTACCGGGTTGTATCCACGTCCTCGTGTTGACGTCGCGCCGGTGCCCGCCGTTGGTCAAGCCGGCGGGATCCTGCTGACGCAGACGCTGCGGGCGACGGGCCTGGCTAACGAGCTGTCCAGAGCGCTGGCGCCGTGGAGGAAGCAGTTCTCGCGGCATGATCCGGGGAAGATCCTCACCGATCTTGCGCTCATGCTCGCGGTCGGCGGGGACTGCCTGGCTGACGTCGCGACGCTGCGGGCGGAACCAGATGTGTATGGGCCCGTGGCCTCAGACCCAACGATCTCCCGCCTGCTCACCGCCCTCGCGGCCGACGTCGACACGGTCGAGAACGCGATCAGCACGGCCCGCCGGAAAGCCCGCAAGAACGCCTGGGCCCTGGCCGGGAACCACGCCCCCAATGCGAACGCAACGGCGAAGAATCCACTGGTCATCGACCTGGACGCATCACTGGTGACGTCTCACAGCGAGAAGGAGTTCGCCAGGCCTACGTTCAAGAAGGGCTTCGGATTCCATCCGCTGCTGGCGTTCGTCGACCACGGCACCGGCGGGAGCGGGGAGATGCTGACCTGCCTCCTGCGCCCCGGTAACGCCGGTTCGAACACCGCAGCGGACCACAAGAGAGTGATCGCCGATGCGCTGGCTCAGGTGGGGATGGGTTCGCGGCCGGGGCGGAAGGTGCTGGTCCGGATCGATGGTGCCGGCGGCACGAAGAAGACGTTGCAGGAGCTGGTAAAGCGGCGGGTCTCGTACTCGGTCGGGTTCACCCTGCCCGCGAACACGCCGGAGCTGTTCCGCTTGATCCCGAAGGACGTGTGGGAGCCGGCCTACAACTCCGACGGCGAGGTCCGGGAAGGTGCGGACGTTGCTGAACTGACCGGACTGCTCGATCTCGACGAAGACTGGCCGGAGGGGATGCGCGTCATCGTCCGTCGCGAGCGACCCCATCCTGGGGCGCAGCTGCGGTTCGATGATGTCGAGGGATACCGGCTCACCGCGTTCGCGACGAACACCATGAAGGGTCAGCTCGCGGACCTCGAGGTTCGACATCGTCGGCGTGCTCGTTGCGAGGATCGGATCCGGGTCGCGAAGGACATGGGCCTGCGGAACCTGCCCCTGACCTCTTTTGCGCAGAACCGGATCTGGTGCCAGATCGTGGCGTTGGCCAGCGAGATCACCGCCTGGATGGGGCTGCTCGGCTACGCCGACCAGCCCGCTCGGCGGTGGGAGCCCAAGCGTTTGCGCCACCGCTTGTTCCAGATCCCCGCGGCTATCGCTCGGCATGCCCGGCAGCGGGTCCTGCATCTCTCGGACCGGTCACTCTGGGCCGGGATCATCCTGGCAGGCCACGCCCGCCTCGCCCAGCTTCCCGACCCGGCCGGATAGCTTCCGGCCCGTCGTTGACCGCACTCCTTGAGGATCTCTGGAACTGGACACCCCGACCACCGCGACCGACACGCGGCGGAGCGTCACACCCTCATGCCAGAATCAACGCACGTACACCGGCAACGCCGCCGGACACCGCCGCTCAGCAGCACCGTGAAAGATCGAGGCTGGGCCAACGTTGTTGACATGTATCACACAATCACATATTGTGGAAGCGTGCAAAAAGGACGGACTTACCAGCGGGGGCGGCAATCTATGTTGTCACAACCACCCGAGGAAGCCTAACGTGAGGAGGGGTGACGGATACAGCGGTCCGAACAAGATTGTCTTTGAGTGTGCTAGCGTGGTTAACGATTATCGTATTGATGTTGGCGCTAGCGCCATCGCGGGCTGACGCGGAAACTACCGAGCACAGTTATACGCGCGACGGACTGACAGCAACCTGGAACTCAAGCGATTTTTCGGATCTAACTGTTACGGACACCCCCGCTACGGCCGACTCCTCTGCCAGCAGTAAAGATAGCTACGTTGGTAATGCAATTATCGATGCATGGGAGTATTCTACATCTGCGCTTCAAGGTAGCGACCACAAGATAACCCCCTACGCACCCCCTAATGGGTGCAGCTATTCGCCGGACAGTTGGGGGGCAGCGAATTTTCGGCCCACATGTGATTCGCACGATATTTGTTACTCGAGCACCTCGGACCTTTCTCGTAAGCTTTGTGACCAGCGACTTCGTTATGGCCTTAGGGCCGCCTGTGATGCCGCATACCCGGACGGGAATCAGCAAGAGACGGCATGTTTGGGGGCAGCCAACACCTATTATCGCGCCGTACGCATATTTGGTAGAAGTCACTACGAGGGTACTGGAGACCCTGCTTGAATGGGGTGGGCATGAAGGCTGCGACCAACGCTGGTTTGGTAATTCTTATTTTCGGGCTCGTCCTGGCACTCGTATCATGCCTTTTCAATATGGTCACATCGGCCGACGGTGGCGGAGCCAACATAGGCGCGGGTATAGGCTTCATTCTGGGTCTCGCGTTAACTGTGGTTGGAGTGCTTTGCATTGGTGGTAGCGCAATTGCTTCCAAGGCGAGGCGGAAATAAGTGCTACCTCGTGCCTTCTCGTGATCGTCGGCGCACCATGCGGAGTCGCCCCTATCTCTGGATTTACTCTGAGGCAACCGCGCGGGTGTTTCGGAAAGAAGAAGTAATTGGTTCATGAGCACTCCAGCAACTTCAAAGAGCTCCTCTAGCGTGAAGGCTATAATGCCGGCTGGCAACCATGGGGGCGAATCGACGTCGCGGAGGCCCCGCAACGCGGGCGAGGGCTGACAGAAGCGGTTAGCACTACCGAGGACAATCTGCAGATGGCGAGCGCCCTGCTGCTGTGGCGCAGGGCGCTGGCGCGGCATCACCCGGGCAGGCTCTTCACGGCCATGACAGTGGCACTCGGCGCCAACCGTCTCGCGGAGGTCTCCTCTCTGCGGGCCGGGATTGAGGCGTATAACCCGGTCGGCTCCGACACGACGCGCTCCCGACCGCTGACAGTGCTGGCAGGCGATGTGGATGCAGCGAAGGGGCCGATCGGTGCGGCCCGTTAAGCTGCGCGGACGACGGTTTTGTGCCTGGCTGGGAAGCGTGCGACGAGAGCGGCCCATCGACCGTCGATCTGGATGCGACGCTGGTGACCGCGATCTGTAGGAAGCACGAGCAGATGAAGAGCCTGCTGTTGCTCCGGTAGCTGAGCCCCAATCCACAGGTCTTGACAATTCCTCCCACAGCTACTAGTTCTAGTACAGAAGGTCTGTGGATGGAGGCATGGGGCGAGTTGTCCCTGCTCGCGAACGCGACCCCGATAGCCTCGCGGGGTGACCTCCCCTCGCCGCTCCACCGCCCGTCGACGCCGCAGGTCCCCGCGCCGCTCGGGGACGCGGACCGTGCAACGGGAGCTGCCCTTCGTCGGCCCCGGCGAGCGCATCTGGGTGCTGGACGTCCCGTACGGCACGCAGGTCGAGGGCGCCTCCTGGCATCCGGCCGTGAAGATGCACCTGCATGTGGGCCGCCATCTCCCCGAGCACCTCCAGCCCTACGCCCCCGGCCCCCACACCTTGGGCCGCTTCCTCGAGAACCAGCTCAACCCGAGTGACCCCGCGCCCGTCCCCGAGCCGGCCGAGGATCTCGAACCGCGCCGCCTCCAGTACGAGGCGGCCGACGCGATCGCCGAGCGCGCTGCGGCCGGCGGGCGGCAGTTCCTGCTGGCGGACGAGCCGGGCGTGGGCAAGACGATCTCCGCCGTGCTCGGCGCGAGCGCGGTGGGCGACCTCCGCGGTGCGCAGCGAGTACTGGTGGTCGCCGACCGGCCCGCCGCGATCACCATCGGGCACTGGTGCCGCACCATCACAGCGCTCGGCGATGACGGGCTGGAATGGGTGGTGATCACCTGGGACCGTCTGGAGAAGGTGAAGGACTACGACTGGGAGGTGATCATCGCCGACGAGGCCCACGCCCTGCGGCGCACGAGCACCAAGCGGTGGAAGCTCTGGGCGAAGCTCTCCGCGCACAGCTCACCGCACCAGAAGGCGCCGTTCGTCATCGCAACCACCGCCACGCCCGGGCACACCCCGCTCGAGCTGCCCTATCTCGCCCCCGCCTACGCCCAGCGGTACGACGAGCCGATGACGCAGTGGACCTCCGTGAAGCAGCCCGGCGCCGACTTCGCCACCGCCCTTCAGCGCCACGGGATCGGGGTGGAGAAGGGTCGCTACGGCGCCACCTGGACCACCGACGCGACCCGTCGGGCGGAGGATCTGGCGCTGGTGCGGGGCTGGCTCGAGGAGGCGCAGCCACCTGCGATGCTGCATCGCGCGGCACCGTGGGGTCCGGTGCCGATTTCCGGGATGCCGGTGTCGCTCACCCCCGCCGAGCGGGCGGCCTATGACGCCGAATGGGGCGAGTTCTGCCGCGAGATGGATATCGCCCGCCGCGGTCGGAACACCGCCAAGGGGCGCGCGGCGCTGCTGCGGTTCCGGCAGAAGGCCGGGCTGATCCGGGTGGATTCGACCGTGGCGTGGATCGCCCAGCAGGTCGAGGCCGAGCGGCAGGTGGCGTGCTCGGTCGAGTTCGTGGGCACCGCCGCGGAGCCGATCGTCGAGCGGCTGCAGGACTCGGGCCTGCAGGTCGCGACGACCTTCGGGCGGGACCGCTTCGACGTCGAGGCGGAGCGCCTGCGGTTCCAGACCGGGGAGGCGAAGGTGTGCGTGTTCACCACGGTCGCCTCGATCAGTCTGCACGCCGGCGAGACCCTCGAGAACGGTCGCCAGGCGAGCACCGAGCCGCGCATGGGCCTGTTCCACCAGGCCCGCTTCTCCGGCATCGCGGGCCGGCAGGTCACGGGCCGCACCCACCGCGACCACCAGGTCTCCCCCTGGCACATCGCCTATGCCCAGGGCACCGTCGAGGAGCAGGTCAGCAAGGTGATGGTGGAACGGATCGCTGCCGCCTCCGACACCGTGGGCGGCGATACCGCCGGCCTCACCGACGTGGCCCAGCTGCTCGGGGCGAACTGGCTGCCGGCGGCGAGCCTGACCGAGAGCGGCGCCTGAGCGGCACGCTCCGGCCACGGTGCTCGCGCCCTTCAGTCCTCGACGAGCCTCAACCCTCTGAACCGGTTCACCGCGGCGTGGACCTCGAGGGGTCGCGGCCGGGCGAGGTGGCCCGGGTGCCCTCGGTGCGGCGACAGGCTCTCCAGGCCTTCGGCGTCGAGGCGGTCGCACAGCGCGGTGATCGCCGCATCGAGCGTGGGGCGGGAGCCGTCCGGCCCGGGGCGCTCCAGCAGCTCGGCCAGGCGGTCCAGGGCGTGGGCGATCGCGGTGGTCTGCGCGGCATCGACCAGCTGCGAGACGGCCGCCAGGTCGATGTGCTCGCGCCCGAAGCGGATGGTGTCGTGTCCGCGGGCTGAGGCGGGCTTGGTCTTGCCCGTCGGCCGCAGAGAACCCGCGGCTGGGATCCGGGCTCGCGTCGGTCCGAAGACGGCGGTCTCGGGCTGCCCGGTGGGGTCGGCGAGCTCGCGGGCACGTGCGGTGACGTCGCGCGGCACATACTCCTGCAGCGCGATCACATGATCTGCGACGTCGAAGAACGCCCCGGACCCGCCCGCGACCAGCACGGTGGAGACCCCGCGCTCGGTGTGCAGCGGGCGGATCCGCTCCACGAACGGAGTGATGGGTTCGTGCTGGGCCGGGATCAGGGCTCGCATGCGGTCATCGCGGATCATGAAGTTGGTGGCCGAGGTGTCCTCGTCGATCAGCAGTGCAGAGGCGCCGGCATCCACCGCTTCGACGAGGGAGGCAGCCTGAGAGGTCGACCCCGAGGCGTTGGTGGTCGCGAAGCGCGTGGTGTCCGTGCCCGAGGGCAGGCCCGAGATGAACGGCGAGATATCGACCCCGGCCACGGCGCGACCGTCCTCGGCACGGACGGAGGCGACATCGTCGCGGGTGATCACCCACTCGCGGCCATCACCCTCCCGATGCGCGTAGACGCCCCGCTCGAGCGCCCGCAGCACCGTCGACTTGCCGTGGTAGCCGCCGCCGACGATGACGGTGATCCCCTCGGAAACGCCCATCCCGCTCACCCGGCGACCGCTGGGCAGGTCGAAGGAGGCGTGCAACGACTCGGGGCTGCGGAACGGGACGGCGCCCTGCTCGAGGGGCCGGTCGGAGTCCCCGGATCGCCGCGGGAGGATCGCACCCTCGCCCACGAAGGCCACCAGACCGCGGCCGCTCAGCTGCTCCCGCAATGCCTCCTGGTCCCGGTGGAGGGTGACGTGCGCTCGCAGGGCCTCGGCGTCGAGGCTCGCATGGCGCAGAGCCACCTCGGCGATCCTCGGCAGGTCCTCGGTGAGCAGCCGAGTCGCCTGGCGACCCCGGATCCGCCGACCGGCGGCGGGGAGCTGGACGGCGAGGCGCGCTTCGACCCCCTCGGCCGTGATCGCCACGCTGGTGCGTTCGAGGATCTCCTGCTGCGGGGTCCCGATGCTGACGCCTTCGCCGACCGTGCCCACAGCGGTCGCGACGGCGCGGGCCAGGTAGTCAGTCGTCGCGACGCATCCCGGGCGGTCGGTCAGGAGATCGTCCGGGAGGTCGGCGGTGTCGCGATCGATGACCAGGCGCATCAGGGAGGGCGGGGCGAAGGGATCCACCTGCACGTGGTCGATGATGAGGCGGCACGCGCCGAGGTCGTAGCTGCCCTTGAGCTGTTTGTAGGACCCGTAGCCGCGGCCGTCGATCGACTCCAGGATCCTGGTCAGGGTGTTCGCCTGCATCTGCGCCGTGATCCTTCCGCTCGGGTGTTCGGAGGCCTGCCTCGAGCAGGGCATCTGGCCAGCGTGTCACACGGGACCGGTCACGTACCATCGCGAGAATGGAACGGAATCGAGCTCGCGCCGGCATCGCCTGCCTCCTCCTCACGTCCACGTTTCTGCTGGGCGGCTGCACCAAGTTCGTCAAGGAGTCGTGCAGCGGCTCGGACCACACACAGGAGTGCACCGCCTCATTCGGGGAGTCCGACGGGAAGTGGAGCACCGAGCGCGAGGCCAACCACTGGCACTCCACCGTGGAGATCAGCGGCACCTTCACCATCGAATCGGGCAGCGGCACCCTCACCCTCGTCGGCGAGGACACCAGCGAGACGTTCGAGCTCAGCCCCGATGCGCCCGTCGTGATCGAGGACCTCACCCTGCCACTGAAGGCGCCGTACTCGAACGACGGCGAGAACGATCCCTTCTTCATCCTCCGGACGGAGACCGACTCGACCATCACGGACTTCGCGGCGGACTACACCTTCACGACCTCCTGAGGCCGGCGGGATGACGCCGCGGGAGTATCGACGCCGGCGAGGATGAGCCGACGGATGCGATAGAAGCTGCGCCCCCTGGCGGTCAGGCCCTCAGACCAGCAACCGCAGCAGCACCACGGGAAGACGCACCGCGAACGTCAGCACCAGCCAGATCAGGTCGCCGAGTTCCAGCGCCATGGTCAGCACGTTGCCTGTGGCGGACTGATCCGGCCGGGCGTGCCGGCTGCGTCGGCGTCGACTCATGGAGGCTCCATTCCTCGCAGCGCGGCAGCGCCACCTTCTCCAGTTTCCGTAGGTCGCATTCTACGCAGGGACCCGAGAAAGCCGCGGGAGACGGATGTGTTCAGGACACCTGACCTGCCTGAGCATTCAGCCTTCGAGGTCAGCTTTCAATCGGGCGAGGGTGCGCCGGATGTTGCCCGCCTGGAACTCGTCGAAGGTGCGGCCCCCGGTGACCAGCTTGTCGAAGCGCGCCGCCACGGCATCCGGCCACCGGGTGCGGTCATCCTGCCAGGTCTCGGTGACGCGGGTGCGCCCCTCGTCGGCCGGTTCGAAGGTGTAGGTCCAGGTCGCGATCCCTCCGCGCAGCACGGGCCGACGAACGCCGATCCGGTGGACGCGGAACGCGAACCGTTCACCGGGCTCCGCAGCGATCACGGTGCAGGCGGTGGACCAGCGGCCGGGGCCCCGACGATTGCGGCCCACGAACTCGTCCCCGACCGTCAGCGGGCCGTGGCCCGGCTCGGTCGTGCCCTGGTTCTCCGGGCTCCAGCGCCCCATCTGCGAGGGGTCGGCGACCTCGCGATAGATCGTCATCGGGTCGGCGGCGACCTCGACGCTGTCGGAGACGTGCAGGGGGCGGGACATCACGCCAGGATGTCACAGGGGGACGGGGCGCGTGGTGCTGCACCGCGGAGCCCCTGCCCGGTCACCACGGGCTGGGCTTGTAATCCTTCACGAAGCAGCCGTACAGATCCTCGCCGGCTTCACCGCGCACGATCGGGTCGTAGACGCGCGCCGCACCGTCCACGAGATCGAGCGGGGCGTGCCAGCCCTCCGCCGCGATGCGCAGCTTGTCCTGGTGGGGTCGCTCGTCGGTGATCCAGCCGGTGTCCACCGCCGTCATCAGGATCCGGTCGGTCTCGAACGCCTCCCCCGCGCTGGTGCGGGTGAGCATGTTCAGCGCGGCCTTGGCCATGTTCGTGTGCGGGTGGCCGGCGCCCTTGTAGCGGCGGGAGAACTGCCCCTCCATCGCCGAGACGTTCACGATGTAAGCACGGCGTGCCCCGGCCTGCACTGCGGCACGCATCGAGGGTCGCAGCCTGCTGATCAGCAGGAACGGTGCGGTCTCGTTGCACAGCTGCACCTCGAGCATCTCGAGGGCATCCACCTGGTCCACCGTCTGGGTCCAGGAGTTGGTGGTCTGCAGATCAGGGAGCAGGCCGCCGGCGTCGACTGCGGTGCCGGCGAGGTGCTCCTGCAGGCTCGCCGTGCCGGCGCGCAGCGCGAGCGCCGTCATCGAGGCGGCGGACTGTGCGGCCTGAGCGTGCTCGAGCGATTCGCCGTCATGGTGCGGCACGGACCGGTTCTGCAGCACGCCGGCGATCGCGGCGGGGTGCGCCTGGGAGATGCGATCGAATGCCGTCATCTCCGGCAGCGCACGATCGGTGGGCAGGGGGGCATCTTCCTGCTCGACCAGCGCCGAGTAGGCGCTCGGTGAACGACGCACCGTCTGGGCGGCGTTGTTGATGAGGATGTCCAGCGGTCCCGCGACGGCGACATCGTCGGCGAGCGCGATCACCTGGGTGGGATCGCGCAGGTCGATCCCGACGATCTTCAGCCGGTCGATCCACTCCGCCGAATCCTCCCTCTGGGCGAAGCGGCGCGCGGCGTCCTTGGGGAAGCGGGTGGTGATGGTGGTGTGCGCACCGTCGCGCAGCAGGCGCAGCGCGATGTACATACCGATCTTGGAGCGGCCGCCGGTGAGCAGGGCCCGCTTGCCGGTGAGGTCGGTGCGCTGGTCCCGCTTGGCGTGAGACAGCACCGCGCAGTCCGGGCACAGCCAGTGGTAGAAGGCATCCACCAGCGTGTAGTCGCTCTTGCAGATGTAGCAACCGCGGGACTTGTTCAGCTCGCCCGCAAAGGCACCCTGCGCGTGGGAGACCAGCGGGATCCCCTTGGTCTCATCGTCGATGCGCAGCGGGGACCCGGTGGCGGTCGCGGCGATCACGGCGCGGTCCGCCTTGCGCTGCGCCCACGTCTTCTCCCCGCGCTGGGACTTCGCGAGCTTCTTCTCGAAGTTGCGGGAGGCCCGTTTGAGGGCGACCAGATCCTCGCTGTCCCCGGCGAGCGTCGGCGCGCGTTGCAGCACCCGCAGCGCGGTGGCGATGTCTTCCGCGGTCAGCTCGGGCCCCTCGCGGCCATCGAGAGGGGACGAGGACGGGGCGGAATCTGAGGAGTCGTGCACCGATCGAGTCTATGGCGGCGGGGCCCGTGGGCGGGCGGGGAATCGGTCACGTACGGAGGCGACAGCCGAGCCGCAGAACTCGTAAGGTGGATCACATGAGCACTCCTCCTTCGATGTGCCCCGGGCGCGCCGCCATCTGCATCGCACATCTTTGACGGTCGGCATCATCCTGCTGGTCATCACCGGGCTGCTGCTCGCTCTGCCGGCGGTTTTCGCACAGTCCTCCAGCGGTGTCGTCGGCGGCATGGTGGGGGTCCTGGTCTTCACGGTGGTCCTCTGGATCCCCGGGCTCGTCCTGGCGATCGTCGGGATCCTCGGCGAGGTGAAGGCGCGACGGATCAATCGTGAGGACTGGGCGACCGCCACAGCGCTCGCGGAGCACATGGATGGGCTCCTCGCGCAGCCCGCCGCTCGCGCGTACTCCTCCGGGGCCGTCATCCAGCTGGACCCGCGCCGGGTGCTCGAGGTGGAGCGCCACTTCGATGAGAAGACCGCTGGCGAGGCCCGCGGGACCCTGATGCATCAGTTCAGCATGTTCGGGCAGTCGTTCGGGGTGGGGTATGCCGCCGGCGGGCGCACCTCTGTCGGCGCAGGCGTGCATTCCGGCGCGATCAAGGGGATGTCCGACGTGCATCTCGCCCTCGCCTCGACCACCCGGCACGACCTCATGGGCGATGCGCTCTTCGCCCTGTTCGAGACCCAGGACAGCATCGGCGCCGCGGACACCCTGCGCGTCACGGCGCTGTCGAACGGGGCCGTGCTCGAATGGATCCACGCACTGGTGACGCAGACCGCTCAGAGATTCGGCACGGACACCCACTCCGGGGCCACCATCCAGCAGTACGCACAGCGCCTCGCCACGCATTACGGACCGGCCGACGTCTCCTACCTCTCCGACCGCCTGCATCTCGCGCTCGCCCAGGAGAAGAGAGGCGAGCATGCTCCGATGATCCGCGTGGACGGGGTCCCCTCGGGCCGCGGGGCGATCGTCGCGACCAGCGCGAGGATCGGTGCCGCCGATGATCTGCGGGTGTTCCCGACCGCCTTCCCGGAGATGTGGGGCACGACCGTCGGAGGAGCCCTGGCAGCGGCGGCACCCTCCACGCAGATCGCGAGCTGACAGGGGCGTTCGGGGGAAGCGTCGGATGGTGCTCGTCGGCCGAGGCGGACCCACCGCTCACCTCGGTCGCGCTCACCGCGGTCGCTCGTCGTCGGTCGCGAATCCTTCGCGCGCCGTGCGCTCCTCAAGCGTCTCGAGCTCCTGGAAGAACGTCACCTGCCACCCGGACGGGCCCTGCACCCTCGCGTTGAGCGTGCGGAACGGGGTGCGGGTGGGCGGCGCCAGGAGCGCGGCGCCGTGCTCCTCGGAGGTGGCGACGGCCTGCGCGGTGTCCGGGACCTCGAGGGCGATGCGGAGAGTCGGGCCCTGCGTGCTCGGCGCGTTCTCGACCTCGTCGATCGCCCGAGCGTGCGCGGGGCTCGCGAGTTCGAGGGTGGCGGTCCCGGCGTGCAGGATCGCCACCCGGTCCTCGCCCTCGGTGGCGAAGGCGGG
The DNA here is from genome assembly GCF_052378665.1 of Brachybacterium sp. AOP24-D1-21. Taxonomy (NCBI): domain Bacteria; kingdom Bacillati; phylum Actinomycetota; class Actinomycetes; order Micrococcales; family Dermabacteraceae; genus Brachybacterium; species Brachybacterium sp. AOP24-D1-21. Next base: position 2,186,954 of record NZ_JBQSXX010000001.1, on the reverse strand, counting down.
CTGCTCGGGCATGCCGAGCACGTCGCGGTAGAACCGCAGCGCTTCATCGAAGTCGTCGGTCTCGATGATCAGTCGCAGCTGGCTGGGAGTGTTCGTCGTCATGGTGCCCATCCTCGACGCTGACATGCGTGTCAGGGGCAAGTCCCAGGCGGTGCCGCAGCAGTCCGAGCTCCCTCAGCTCCCGATCGATCGCCTGCCTCTCGCCGCGCAGGCGGCGCTCCGCTGCGGCGAGCGCGTCCCCGAGCAGGGCGCCGTCCACCGCGGGAGCGCTCATCGCGGGCAGCAGCTCCTGGATCACGGCGCTGCAGAATCCGGCGGCGAACAGCTCCTGGATCTGCCGCACGGCGGCCTCGTGGGCAGGGGTGTACACGCGCTGACCGGACGGGGTGCGTTCGGGAGCCAGCAGCCCCTGCTGCTCGTAGTAGCGCAGCGAACGGGGACTGGCCCCGGTGCGCGCGGAGAGCTCTCCGATCCTCACTCGATGCTCACCGTCCCGCTCGCGCCGTCGATCGAGATCAGCTGCCCGGTGCGGATCTGCGTGGTCGCGCCCTGCACGCAGATCACGGCGGGGATGCCGTACTCGCGGGCGAAGGTGGGACCGTGGGCCATGGCCGCACCGGTCTCGGTGACGAGCCCCGCCGCCGTGAGGAACAGCGGGGTCCAGCCGGGATCCGTCGTGGGGGCGACCAGGATCTCGCCGGGATCGATGCGCGCCCCGCGGGGATCGGTGATCACCCGGGCGCGCCCGGTCGCCCGGCCCGGGGCGGCGCCGGCGCCCCGGAACCCGTCGGCGGGATCGGAGGCGGGGAGGGGGAACAGGCTGGTGATGGCCCGGGACTGCAGCAGCCAGAGGACGCCGTCGGCGTCGTAGGCCCATTCGATGTCCTGCGGCGCTCCGACGTGCTCCTGGATCCGGCGGCCGACGCTCCGCAGCTCGGTGAGCTGGGCACGGTCCAAGCAGCCCTCCACATCCGGCCCGATCACCTCGCCCAGCACGTAGTGGTCGGCATCGACGGTGCCGTCGACCACCGCCGCCCCCGACCCCGGAGCGGCGTCCACGACCATCTCGCCGCGGGTGCCGGTGAGCGGGTTCGCGGTGAACAGGACGCCCGCGGCCCGCGGCGCGATCATGGTCTGGACCACGACGGCCATTCGCGAACCGTCGATGCCGTGCGCCGCGCGGTAGGCGAGGGCCCGCTCCGAATCGAGCGACGCCCAGCAGGTCTCGATCGCGGCGAGCAGGTCCTCCAGGCCCGTGACGTCCAGGAGCGTGTCCTGCTGACCGGCGAAGCTGGCCCCGGGGAGGTCCTCCGCGGTGGCGCTGGAGCGGACGGCCACGGGCACGTCCTCCCCCAGCGCGGCATAGGCCGCCTCGACCTCCTCGCGCGGGATGCGACCGGCCCCGAAGGCGTCGGTGGTCAGGCAGAACCCTGCGGGGACCCGCTCCCCGGCGGCGATCAGCACGGCCAGCCCGGCGGCCTTCCCCCCGATCCGCTCGAGATCCGCCGGGTCCAGCTCGGTCAGCGGGATCACCGTCATCGCAGCACCTCTCTCCACGCGTTCCATGCGTCAGGGCCTCGGCCTCGGCGCGCATCGTCACGGCGCGGGCCTCTGCCTGACGACGCCGATCGTACGCTTCGGCGTCCTCCTCGGCCTGCTCGGCCTCCGCGCGGGCCGACGGCCGGTGCATGCTGGACGACTCCTTCCCCATGTGACAACATTGTTGTCATGATGGATCGTGGAGAGCTCGTCGACCAGGTCCTGGGCCTGGTCCGTCCCGTAGTGCTGAACTCCTCCCGGGTGGTCGAGTCCCGGGTTCGGGAGGAGGGCTGGACGGTAGGGATGCGCGCGGTGGCGCTCGAGCTGTCACGGCGAGGCCCGGAGACCGTGCCCGCGATCGGCGCGGCCATGGATCTTCCCCGCCAGGCGGTGCAGCGCCATGCGGACGAGCTGATCGCACGAGGGCATGCGGTCAGCACCACCAATCCACACCACCGGCGCTCCGTCCTGATCGAGCTGACGGAGCCGGGCAGGCGCGCGCTCGCACGCGCCCGGGATGCCGAGCGCGCCGCCATGTCCACGCTGGCCCCCGACTGCAGCGAGTCCGAGCTGCGCACGGCGCTCACCGTGCTCGCGACCCTCGATCGTGACATCCGGGCCCTGGCCCGCTCCGGAACTCGGCGCGGACAGGAGTGACCGTGCGCTCCAGACAGGACATATTCATCGCCACCACCAGGAACCGTCTGCACCTCGCCGACGTCCTGGACGGGCTGAGCGAGGACCAATGGAACCGGGACTCCCTGTGCGATGGCTGGACCGTGCGCCACGTCGCGGCGCACCTGCTGCAGCACGCCTTCGTCGGCTTCCCCCGGTTCTTCGCCGTCTCCCTGCGCTACCGGGGCAGCACGGACGCCACCATCGACCACTTCGCGCGTCGACTGGCCCGGCTGGACACCTCGACCCTGGTCCGCACGCTGCGTCAGCACGCCGAGGATCAGGTCGATCCGCCCCGCGTGGGCCCCTGGGGCCCCTTCGCGGAGACCTGCATCCACCTGCGGGACATCTCCCGCCCCCTGGACCTCGAGGCGGACGTCCCCTCGGAGGACTGGGCACACCTGCTCGGTCAGCTGACCGCGCCCGGTGCCCCTCCGGCGCTGGTCCGCCCCGGCCGCGGCGCGGGGCTCGCCTTCGTCGCAACGGACACGGGCTCGCGCCATGGTCAGGGGCCGCTGGTGAGCGGAACCGCCGAGGCCCTGTGCATGGCATTGGCCGGACGTCGATCCGCGCTGTCCGACCTCTCCGGGCCCGGCGTCGAGGTGCTCCGAGGCCGGTGAGACCCGGGACGATCAGATCGACGAGAGCGTGAGAGCCTGCTCGGTGCGCCCTCCGGGGCGAGCTCACCGGCGCCCCGTTCACACGCCGCCATGCACGAGACACCATCGCGGCGCCGGACTACTCTCAACCGGAACGGCCCGCCTGCCCGACCGACCACGGAGTACGACCATGCCCCAGAACCTCCTCACCGAGCGCCTCGACGCCGGCCCCGTCATCTGCGCGGAGGGCTTCCTGTTCGAGCTCGAGCGCCGCGGCTACCTGACCGCCGGAGAATTCGTCCCCGAGGTAGCCCTCGAGCATCCGGAGGCCCTGCGGTCCCTGCACGTGGACTTCCAGCGCGCCGGCTCCGACATCGTCGAGGCGTTCACCTACAACGGCCACCGCGAGAAGATGCGAGTGATCGGCAAGGAGGAGCTGCTGGAGCCGCTGAACCGCTCCGCGCTGCGCATCGCCCGTGAGGTCGCCGACGCGGTGCCCGGGAACCTGATGGCCGGCAACATCTCGAACTCGAACATCTGGGACCCGGCGGACCCCGCCCGGCAGTCCGAGGTGCGCGGCATGTTCGAGGAGATGGTCGGCTGGGCCGTCGAGGAGGGCGCGGACCTCATCATCGGCGAGACCTTCTACTACGCCGGCGAGGCGCTCGCGGCTCTCGAGGTGGCGAAGGCCTCCGGACTGCCCGTGGTGCTCACGCTCGCGCCGATGGCATTCCAGGAGATGGCCGACGGGGCAGGGATCGTCGAGACGGCCCAACGCCTGGAGCAGGGCGGGGCCGACGTAGTCGGGCTGAACTGCTTCCGGGGCCCGGCGACCCTGATGCCGTGGCTGCGGCAGATCCGCGAGGCGGTCTCCTGCCACGTGGGGGCGCTGCCGATCCCCTACCGGACCACGCAGGAGGAGCCGACGTTCTTCAACCTCTCGGACGCCGCAGCGACCGTGCCCTCCCCGCACGGACGCACCTTCCCCACGGCCCTGGACCCCCTGCTCGCGAATCGCTACGAGATCCGAGCCTTCGCCGAGGAGGCCTACGCACTGGGCGTGAACTACCTGGGCGTGTGCTGCGGCGCCGCCCCGATCCACATCCGCGAAGTCGCCGAGGCCGTGGGCCGCACCCCGGAAGCCAGCCGGTTCTCCGAGAACATGGCGAACCATTTCATGTACGGCAGCAATGAGCGGCTTCCCGAGCACGTGGTGGGGCTCGGCGGGCGAGCCTGACCGGGGGCGGCGTGTGCGCGTCGGGGCCCGCCGTCGGGCTCTCGGCGGGCCCGCCCTGCTGCCGGCGCCGCCGGGCGGGTCCTACGCCCCCGCTGCTCGCGCGGCCCGACGGTAGAGCTCGCGCAGATCGCTCCCGGGCTCCCGGATCCACGCCTGCCCCGCGACGTCAAGACAGGCGATGGCACTGGCGACGATGGCGTCAGCAGCGGGCGGCCGTGCGTCGCCGCCGCCCGCCTCGAGCCGGCGCTGGATGTTCGGCACCATGAGCTCCTGCCACTGGAGGTGCTTCTCGATGCTGCGGGCACGGAGCGACGGCGTCCCGTACAGCATCTCCGCTTCCTTCCTCATGGCCTCATCGCCCGGAGCCTGCTCGGCGACCCGCCAGAAAGCCTCCTCGATCGCCTCCCAGGGCGGCACGTCCAGAGGGACCGCCTCGAGTGCCTCCTGCACCTTCGCGCCTTCCCCGGCGAGGTCCCCCAGAACCACATCTTCCTTCGTCCCGAAGTACCGGAAGAAGGAGCGTCTCGAGATGCCTGCGGCGGCAACGATCTGATCGATCGTGGTGTTCTCGAACCCCTGCTGCAGGAACAGCCCCATCGCCGTCCGCGCGATCTCGGCATGGGCGGCTCGCCGCGCCCGCGTCCACAATCTGTCGTCCTTCATGCCCGCATCGTATCCTCCGTGCCCCGTTGACACTCAGTGCCACCTAGACATAGCGTGCCTCATATCGTTCGCGCACCCGCTGTCGCCGGAGGAGGCACGATGCCGTCGCACCGGAACCTGCAGAACCACACCGTCGCCGTCACCGGGGCGAGCTCGGGGATCGGCGCCGCCTTCGCGCATGCCCTCGCCGGGCGCGGCGCGGGTCTGGTCCTCATCGCGCGACGACGCGACCGCCTCGAACAGCTCGCCGGCACGCTGCGGGCGGAGCACGGCGCAGCTGTCACGGTCGTGCCGCTGGACCTCGCCTCCCCCGACGCAGTGACCGAGCTCCGCAGCGCGCTCGATGCCGCCGGAGTCGCGGTCACCTCGCTGATCAACAACGCCGGATTCGGCAGCTTCGGCGAGTTCCTCCACGACGACCCCGCGCGCCTAAACGAGATGATCGCGGTGGACATCACCGCTCCGGTGCAGCTCAGCCGCGCTTTCCTGCCCGACATCATCGCGGCGGAGGGGTTCCTCATCAACGTCGCCAGCATGGCCGCCTACGCGCCGACGCCTCGCATGGCCGTCTACGGCGGGGCGAAGGCTTTCGTGCTGAGCTGGACAGAGGCGTTGTGGGCGGAGACCCGCCACACCGGAGCGACCGTCTTCGCGCTCTCCCCCGGCGCCACCAGCACGGAGTTCAACGCCGTCGTCGGCACGGACGACGCGACGGCGGGCGCCTCGATGCGCACGGCCGAGGATTTGGTCGCGACCGCCATGGCGCATCTCGAGCACCGCTCACCCGGGCCGAGCACGATCGATGGCCGCCAGAACCGTCTCGCCGCCCTTGCCGGTCGCGTCCTGAGCCGGCGCACCCTCGCCGTGATGACGCACCGGCTCACTGCTGCCTCCGACTGAGCTGTGGCGCGGACCCGAGATGATCGGCGCCGCTGCGGCTCGTCGGCCCGGGCGAGCGCCTGTGGGTGCTCGTCGTAGATCGACCGAATCCCTCCACTTTGGCACCCGTGAAGCTCAGTGGACCGCGGTGACTACTGCCCCCGCCCCGCAGCCGTCCGGATCACCTCGGGATCGATCCGCCGCACCGCCTCCCCTGTCAGGCCGCGCGCGGCGACGTGGTCGCTGTGCAGCGCCTCGATCCTCTCGGCGAAGTTCCGGGCCCAGCGGCCGTTGGAGCGATCGTGCTCGGGAAGGTTTTGGTACGCCTCGGCCGCGGCCTCCTCGAGCAGATCGCCGTCGAACTCCCAGCGCGGGGCGAGGGTCGCCGAGACGATGCGCGCCACCTCCTGCGGGGAGAAGTCGGGGAACTCGATGACCAGCGGGATGCGTGAGCGCAGTCCCGGGTTCGCGGCGAGGAACTCGTCCATCGGCTCGGTGTATCCGGCGAAGATCGCCACGAATCGGTCGCGGTCGCTCTCCAGCCGGGTCATGAGGGTCTCGACGGCGAGCTTGCCGAAGTCGTTCGGTGTGGCCTCGACGGTGAGCTGGTACGCCTCGTCCACGAACAGCACCCCGCCCATCGCCTCGTCCACGGCGGCGGCGGTGCGCTGCTCGGTGTGCCCGATCCACGAGCCCACCAGGCTGCTGCGCTCCACCACCTTGACTTGCGGGGTGGAGAGGACCCCGAGGTTGTGGAACAGCTGCGCGATGAGCCGGGCGACCGTCGTCTTGCCGGTGCCCGGGTTGCCGGAGAACACCATGTGGTAGCTGGGCCGCTGGGTGTCGCCGTCGAGCTCGAGGCGCTGCCGGTCCAGCGCGACCCGGTTGACGAGGCTGCGCACCCAGGTCTTCACCGGGGCGAGGCCCACCATCTGGTCGAGCTCCTCCAGCAGCGCCTCCACGGTGCGCTCCTTGTGCTCGCTGCTGCCGCCACCGATCGCGGCGAGGTCCTCGTCGCGGATGTGAGTGAGGTCCTCCACCGCGGAGCTCGGCGCGGCCATCACGCGGCGCACCATCTCCTTGACCAGGCTCTCGTTGAGGTTCCGCACCCAGCGACCGTTGCTGCGATCGGTGCTGCGCCCGTAGAGCGCGGTGACGGTGCGGCGGTAACGCTCCTCATCGACCACGTAGTCGTTGGAGAGCAGGTCGCGGTACCCGATCTCCGCGATCTGCCGCGGCGAGTAGTCCTCGAAGTCGAACCGGTTGGGGACACGGGACTGCAGGCCGGGGTTCATCCGCAGGAAGTCCTGCATCCGATCCGCATATCCAGCGAAAATCACCACCACGCCGTCGCGATTGTTCTCCATGAAGGTGATCAGCGCATCGACCGCCTCCTGGGCGAACTCGTTGTTCTTCTCCTGGTACAGCGAGTAGGCCTCGTCGATGAACAGCACGCCGCCGCGGGCGGATTCGAGCACGTCCACCGTCTTCTTCGCCGAGGCGCCGATCCGGTCGCTGACCAGGTCACGCCGCCCCACCTCCACGAAAGTGTCGGAGCTGATCGCCCCTGACTCGTGCAGCACCCGGCCCAGCAAGCGGGCGACGGTGGTCTTCCCGGTCCCCGGATTGCCCAGGAACAGGGAGTGCATGCTCATCCCCGTGGTGCGCAGTCCGCTCTGCGCCCGGATCTGGTTGAACCGGACCATCTGGGTGAAGCCCTGAATCTGCTCCTTCACCGTCTCCAGGCCGGTGAGTGCCAGGATCTCGGCGAGCGCGTCCGGCGGCGCCGCGTCGGTCTCGCCGCTGTCGGCGTCGGCCGGGACGGGGTCCCCCGCGCCGACGGAGGCGGGTGCCGGCCCGGCAGGTTCGAGCGCCCCCTCCCCCGCGGCGGCCTCCGCCGTCTCGACGGAGGCCGCGGCCTGGGGCGCGGCCGTGGTGACGCTGCCCTGCGGGGCCGCGGCGGCGGGTTCGTCATCGAGGTATTCGACACCGCGGCCGGTGACCGTGGCCTCCCCGCCGTCCTCGCGCACCACATAGGTGCTCGCTCCCGGCGGTGTGCGGAGCTCGTCGATGCGCAGCTCGGCGGCGCTGGAGTACATCTCGAGCTGCTCGAACTCGGCATCGACCCTCCCCAGATGGACGGTGGCGCCGCCGAGCGCGACCACCTGGCGCTTCTCGTCCTCGTTGTCGTGGAGCGTCACGTCGCCGGTGACATCCGCACCGCTGCCGGCCAGGACCATCAGGGCATCGCAGTTCGTGAGCCGCGCGGTGCCACCGCCGACGACGCGCAACCAACCGAGCGCGCTGTCATCGGCCACGAGATCCGCGCCGTCGACGTCGACCACCCCGCGCTGCTGATCGGACGCCGCCGCCACGGTGCAGCCGGTGAACGTGGCGGAGGCACCCCTGCCCAGGTAGACGGCAGCCAGTTCGGTCCCGTCGGAGGGTTCGAGGAGGACATCCTCGAGGGTGAGGGTGCTCCCCTGCGCGGCCTGGACCGCGTTCGAGGTCGCACGGGCCCGCAGCGTGAGGCCGGAGATCGAGGCCTCGGCATCCTCGTAGGTGGCGAGGCAGCCGTGCAGCACCGTCCGGTCGGAGCCGCTGCCGCGCAGATGCATGCGGATCGACAGCATGGCGCCGACATCGTCGAGGTAGTACTCGCCCGGATCGAGCACGATCGTGTCGCCGGCCTTGACCTTCGGCTGGATCTCCCGCATGAAGGCTCGGGCGGCCGAAAGCGGCCAGTGGACCTCCTTGGGGACGGGAGGGGCATCGGGGTCATGGATCCGCACCGAGGGGCTGTCGCTGCGCACGAGCCCGGCGCCCTTGGCGATGACGAGGTACTCCTCCCCTGCCGGCAGGATCGCCTCGCCGATCTCCAGCGAGCTCTCCTCGCACAGCGCCTCCCACTCCCCACGAGGTGCGTCGAGCCTGCCGATCCGGCACACCGTCTCGCCCTCGAGCACCAGGGAGCGCTTGCCCGGCCCGGGCGCCACCTTGAGAACGTCCGCATCGATCCGGGAGCGGCTCGACGCGATGATCGAGCTGGCCGCCGTGTGGGAGAGCGTCGCAGTGCTGGCGGTGGCCCAGACGTGCCCGAGCGTGGACTGCTCCGCCGTGAACGTGGACCCCGTCTGCAGGGTGATGGTCTGCGCTCCGGGAGCGCCGCGCACCTCGCACTCTCGCAGGCTGAGCAGGCCGCTCTTGCAGTAGAGCGCCGGGTACTTGCCGGCCGGATCGCCGACGATGATGCAGCGATCGAGCGTGGCCCGCGCACCCGGCTTCGGCATGTGCACGGCGTTCGAGAAGTGCGGCGCGCGCAGGGTGAGGTCGCGGAACGCCGCGTTCCCGGTGACATCGACACGGGTCTGGAGCACCACCTCCGACGGGTCGCTGCCGACGCCCTGGAAGGTCAGGTGGTAGATCGGGATCGTCTCGATCACGTACTCCCCCGGGGCGAGCTGGATCTTGTCCCCCGGCTTCGCGAGGTGCAGCGCCTCGCCCAGGGTCTTCCCGAACATCCCCGACTTCACCTTGATCGTCGCCATCGTCGACGTCCTCCCCCTGGTCGTTTCCGGCACGGGGTCGCACCACTTCCCGTCGACGCCGGCATCGCGTCACCGACGGGTCAAGGCGGTCCCTCCGAGGGCCACCCTAGAGCCGGATGTCGACGCGTGGCGGGGTCTGATCGGATCGCAAGCCAACGGGGTCGCCGCGCCCGCACGCTCTCCCGGTCACAGCTGGCCCTGCTCCTTCGACCCGGCCGGGATCAGGGCCATGCGGGTGACCAGCGTGGGCTTGTCGAGCAGATCCTCGACGTCACCTCGCAGGATGGCCTCCGCCGCGCCGCCGGCGTGGGCACCGGGCTTCTCGCGCAGCTCCGGGCCGATGTCGCTGACCACCACGCCGACGCCCGCAAGCTCCTCGGTGATGGGCCGGGCTGCGAGTCCACCCGATGGATGACATCCAGGGTCGCGAGGCCCGCGAACACCCCACGGGGTCTGGGCTCAGGCACCTCCAGCCGCCTCCCTCCGCTCATCTCCGATACCCGGAGTCCAGATCACTCCGGGTGCTCGTGCCCGGCCAACGCGTCCAGGGCGAGCGTGGAGTGCGCATAGGCTCGTGGGCGACGGCCACCGCGATGAGCTGTTTCGTCTTCCCCGGGAGGGCGCCTTCCTCGAAGACCGCCTTGCTGAACGCCTCGAATGCGTCGTCGATCTTTGGGGCCAGGCGAGGCCCGTCACTGCGGCCGACTATCGTGCGGGGCAGGGCAGTCCTGGTGCTGCCTCGTCCGCTGAATCCGCCCTGGAAGGACGACGCCATGCAGAGTCCCGAGGATGCGGTCCGTGCGACCGCGGCCGAGATCCCATCCGGCAACGTGATGACCTACGGAGACATCGCCGTGGAGACCGGCCTGCACCCACGCCAGGTGGGACAGATCGTCGCCCGAATCGCCGAGGAGATCCCCTGGTGGCGCGTCGTCCGCGCCGACGGAACACCCGCCGCGTGTCACGGCGGCACAGCTCCTTCGCTGCTGGCGCAGGAGCACGTCCCGTTCGTGGGCGACAAGGTGGACCTGCGCAGACTGCGCACTCCGCGCTCGAACTAGTCCTGATCCGGCGGCGCAGCGTCGTGCTGGCTGAACCCGCTGGATCAAGCTCACCCTGTGTTGAACGCTCACCGGCCGGTCGCCACCCTCACGCCCACCGCTTCCGCGGCGACGACTCCCCCACCCCGGCGTTGAACATGTTCAGCGGGTCGAGCTGCTGGAAGTGCTCGATCATCGGTTCGGGCGCCGGGTAGATGCGCCCGAAGTTGTGCTCGGCCGGCACGGCGGCGCCGCGGCTCTCGAGCAGCGCCGTCATCGTCTTCTTCAGCGCCACCGGGTCCACGCCCTTCCTGGCCACGTGGTCCTGGTGCAGCACGTGGCAGAAGAAGTGCCCGAAGTAGACGCTCTCGAGCAGCTGATCCGCGATCTCCGGGGGCAGCACCTCGAGCCAGTCCTGGTCATCCCGGCGCAGCGCGACGTCGAAGGTGACCATGGCCGAGGCCTCCGCGCGGTGCATGACGAAGAAGCGACTGGCGGCGCTGGCCACGCCGAAGCGGATCAGCGTGGCGCTCTCGGCCTCGCCGGCGTCGCACTCGAAGAACCCGCCCTCATGCTCGGGAGCGGCGAAGAACTCGGTGAGCAGCTGCTCGGTCGCCGCCTTCTGGTTGCCGCTGACCACCAGCAGCAGATGATGCTCGAAGCGGTCGCGGTACTGGACGAGCCGCGCCGGGATCTTCTCCGGCACCAGCGAGAAGAGCTTCTGGGAGATCGCATCGGCGACCGACGACCCCAGGCCCGGCACCTTCGCGAACACGCCGTTCGCCCAGCCCTTCAGGGCGAACATGCGCACCAGGGTGCGGGAGCCGGCGTGCTTGAGGGAGACGTACGTGTCCTTCCCATAGGTCACGGCCAGATTGAAGGCGTGCGCGCTCATGTACTCCCCCGAGATCGGCAGCGGACCGTCCGCGGCGAGGAAGGCGCGGCGCAGAGCCTCGAGGTACGCGGGATCGTCGGTGCCGATGTAGAAGGTCGCCTTGTCCTTCTCGAGCGGGAAGGTACGGGTGCGCACGGCGAACACCATGAGCTTGCCGGCGTTGCCGGAGGCCTCGTGGAGGAACGTCGGATCCGCGTTGAAGCGGGCCGGGGTGTCCGCGAGCTGGCGCACGTGCTCGGCGTAGGCGGTGCCGGTGGAGTCGGGCGGGGGCGGCGTGACGTCGGCAGCCTCCCACTCGCCGCGCTGCAGCCGGTCGAGGATGTGCGTGGGATCGGTGCCGAGGTCGATGCCCAGGTGGTTCACGAGCTGGATCTGCCCGTGCTCGTCGACCCGCGCGAAGATCGCCTGCTCGGTGTAGGCGGGGCCCTTGCGGATCTGACTGCCGCCGGAGTTGTTCGCGATGCCGCCCACGACGCTCGCCCCGATCGAGCTCGAGCCGATCACCGAGTGGGGTTCGCGGCCGTGCGGGGCGAGCATCTCCTCGAGGGCGAAGAGGGTGGAGCCGGCCAGGCAGATCGCCTCGCGGGCGTCGTGGAGCAGGTGGATCTGGTCGATCCGCAGCGTGGAGAGGATGACGATGTCGCGGTCGTAGTCCTGGTCACCGGGACCGGAGCCCCCGGTGAGTCCGGTGTTCGCGGCCTGGGTGATGACGATCAGGTCATGGTCGACGCACACCTGCAGGGCGCGCCACATGTCCACCAGCGACCCCGGTCGCAGCACGGCGAGCACTTCGCCCGCGCCGAAGCGATCCCCGGTGGTGTAGCGGGCCGTGGCACGCGCTGAGGTGAGCACGTGCTTCCGTCCCATGATCTCGGTGAAGGCCTCGACGGCCCCCGCCGATCGGTGGTTCTGCGGTGCGTGCATGTGCGGATGCTCCTTTGCCTCGGGTCAGCATCCCGATGCTACTCGCGGCCGACTATCGTGCGGTGCAGGGCAGCCACCGTGCTGCCTCACCCCGCTGGATCCTCCCTGGAAGGACGGCACCATGCAGAGCTCCGAGGATGCGGTCCGTGCGACCGCGGTCGAGATCCCGCCCGGACGCGTGATGACCTACGGGGACATCGCCGTGGAGACCGGCCTGCACCCCCGCCAGGTGGGACAGATCGTCGCCCGCATCTCCGAGGAGATCCCCTGGTGGAGAGTCGTCCGCGCCGACGGAACACCCGCCGCGTGTCACGACGGCACGGCTCCTTCGCTGCTGGCGCAGGAGCACGTCCCATTCGTGGGCGACAAGGTGGATCTGCGCAGGCTGCGCGTTCCGCGCTCGAACTGATCCTGATCCGGCTCAGGCCGTAGTCGCGCCCCCATGCTCAGCGCATCCGCAGGATCGTCGCCGGATCAGGCGGGTCTTGACGACCAGCTGCTCCACTGGGAGGGAGTGGTCGTCCAGGCGTGCGAACAGCCGCTCCGTCGCAAGCTCACCGAGCCGAGCCGGATCCTGGCGGACGACAGTCACCGCAGGGTCCAGCAGATCCGCGTGCCCGAAGTCGTCGAAGCCGATCAGTGCGATCTCGTGCTGCTGGCCGCGGCGCTGGAGCGCCCGCACCACGCCGACAGCGATCGCGTTGCGCGCGGCGAACACCGCAGTCGGCGGGTCATCCCCCTCCAGCAGGGCATCCAGGATGCGGGCTGTGTCCTCAGCGGTGGATATCCCGTCGACCACCTGCAGGGAGTCCGCAGGGAGGCCAGCGTCGGCCCAGGCGCTGCGCGCACCGGCGATCCGCTGCGCGGACGTCACCAGGGTCGCCAGATGCGCCAGGACCACGACCCGCCGGTGCCCGTGCTCGATCAGGTGCGTGACGGAATCGCGGGCTCCGATCTCGTTGTCGACCATGAGCGTGTCGATGGAGATGCCCTTCGGCGGGCGGTCCACGGCGATCACCGGTGTGCCGAGGTCGAGCTCGTGCCGCAGGTAGGAGAGGTCGCCGCTCGAGGGCATGAGCACGAGCCCGTCGACCCTCCGTGCCAGGAGCGTGACGGCGCGCTGGCGCTCACGATCGGCGTCCTCGTCGGTGCTCGAGGAGAACACGCTGACGCGGCGCTCCTGGGCGGCGTCCTCGACGGCGCGGTGCAGCTTCGCGTCGAACTCGTTGTCGACGCTCGCGACGAGGAGGCCGATGCTGTCGGTGCGCCCCGCGGCACGGCGGAGGTTCCCGGCAGTCATATCGCGCCGGTAGTTCAGTTCAGCGGCGGCTCTGCGGACCTTCGCCGCCGTCTGGTCGGAGACCCCGGCTTCGTCGTTGACCACCCGGGAGACGGTCTTGAAGCCCACCCCGGCACGTGCCGCGACGTCCTTCATGGTGGCGCGCTTCTTCGTCATGCCGTCTCTTCCGATCCGCAGCACGGGGTGGTGGCCCCGAGGCGACGAGCCCCGGGGCCACCAGCGTGTCCTGTCTCAGCCTTCGAGGAGCGCGAGACGGTCGGGATCGTCTGCGAAGATCTCCTCCGCGTTCGCCTCGGTGACGACGATCGGATCCAGTGCATAGATCGGCACGTCGATCACGCCGTTGTTCTCCGACTCCTCGGTCGCCGGAGCCTCCTCACCCTTCTGGAAAGCGGTGATGATCTCGACGGTCTTGGCCACGAGGTCCTTCGTCGGCTTGTGCACGGTCGAGTACTGCTCGCCGGCCCAGATCGACTTGATGGACTCAGTCTCAGCGTCGAGGCCGTCGACCACCGGGATGTCCTGGCCGGCACCCTTGCACGAGGTGATGATCGCGCGGGCGATGCCATCGTTCGGGGAGAGCACGCCGTCCACGGGCTTGTCCGAGTAGTTCGCGGCGAGCAGCGAGTCCATGCGGGTCTGGGCCTTGCCGTTGTCCCAGTCCTGGGTCGCGACCTGCTGGAAGTCCGTCTGCCCGGAGACGACCACGAGCGTGCCGTCGTCGATCTTCGGCTGGAGGACCGACATCGCGCCCTCGAAGAAGTTCGGGGCATTCGGATCGGCGGGACCGCCGCCGAACAGCTCGATGTTGTACGGGCCTTCGCCCTTGCGCTCGGCGAGGCCGTCGAGGAGGGACTGGCCCTGCAGCTCACCGGTGCGGATGCTGCCGAACTGCACCACACCGTCGACGGCGTCGGTGTTCTCGATCAGACGGTCGTAGCCGATGATCCGCACGCCGGCGTCCTTCGCCGCCTTCAGCGCGCTGCCCAGCTGGGTGCCGTCGATGGGGCCGACGACGATCGCCTTCGCGCCCTGCTGGACCATCGCCTCGATCTGCTGCTGCTGCTGCGGCACCTTGTTGTCCGCCGCCTGGATCAGCGGGGTGAAGCCGGCGCTCTTGAGCTGCTCCTCGAACATGGCCTGGGCCTCGGCCCAGTTCTGCGTCCCGAGCCACGGCAGGGACACACCGATGGTGGCATCGGCGGGGAAGCCGCTGCCGGCTTCTTCACCGCCGGCCGTCTCGCCGCCGCCGCGGCCCTCGCCGCAGGCTGCCAGGAGCAGTGCACCGGCCGCGGCTGCGCCGCCGAGCGTGAAAGTCCTTCTCTTCATGATTTCTCCTCAGGTGATGTGGAGGCCCGCCATCGGGCTCCAGGGTGGGTTGAGTGGGTCAGGTGGGTTCAGTGGCGGGCGCCGCGGGCAGGATCCCGACTGTGGGAGCGTGCCCGGGTGCTGGAGCGTGCCCGGGTGCCGAAGGGTCAGTTCTTGGCAGTTCCCGGCGCGGTCGGCGCGGTCGGCGCGATCTGCGTCGAGTCGGTGGTGCTCTCCGACGTCTTCCGGTCGCCGAAGAGCCGGCCGGTGATCGAGGGGCGGCCCTGCTGCTTGTTGTAGACGTCGAACGCGACGGCGGCGAGGAGCACGAGGCCCTTGATCACCTGCGTCTTGTCCTGGCCCACGCCCATCAGGAACAGTCCCGAGTTCAAGGTGGCCATGACGAGCCCGCCGATCATGGTCGCCGCCACGGTGCCGATCCCGCCGGAGACCGCGGCCCCGCCGATGAACACGGCCGCGATCGCGTCGAGCTCCCACATGTTGCCGTCGGTGGGTCCGGCGGAGGTCGCACGGGCGACGAAGAGGATGCCCGCGAGCGCCGCGAGGAACGACATGTTCATCATGACGAAGAAGTGCACCTTGGCGACGCTCACGCCGGAGAGCGCGGCGGCCTGCTTGTTGCCGCCCACGGCGTAGATGTGGCGACCGAACGTGGTGCGCTGGGTGATGACGTGGTAGACGATCACGAGGACCACCAGGATCAGCCCGGGCACCGGGAAGGAGGTGCCGGGACGGCCGCTGCCGAACAGGTACGTGACGTAGCCGAGGACCGCGCCGACGAGCACCAGGCGGATGATCACGGCAGTGAAGTTCAGGCCGGTCTCACCGTCGGCGACGCGCTGGCGGAAGGTGCTGATCTCGCTCCAGGCATAGAGGGCGATCGCGAGGATGCCCAGCAGCAGCGTCGAGTTGTTGAGGTTGGTGAAGGCCGGTCCCCACTCGGGCAGGTAACCCGCGCCGAGCACGTTCAGCTCCGGCGGCACAGGAACGCTGACGGAGCCGCTGATCCAGATCACGCCGCCGCGGAAGATCATCATCCCCGCGAGGGTGGTGATGAATCCGGGGATGCCCACCTTCGCGAGCCAGAAGCCGTGCCAGGCGCCGATCGCGATGCCCACGACCAGGCCGGCGAGCAGCGCCGCCCACCAGGGGAAGCTCAGGTCGCGGGCGGACAGCGCCACGCACATCCCGACGAAGCCGGCCACGGAGCCGACGGAGAGGTCGATGTGGCCGATGACGATGACCATCACCATGCCGATCGCCAGGATCAGCACGTAGGCGTTGCCGGCGATGAGGTTCTGCATGTTCCCCGGCGTCAGCATGTTGCCGCCGGAGGCGATGTGGAACCCGAGGAGAAGTGCCACGAGGGCGAAGACCATCGTGAACTGACGGAAATCCGTCCCGAAAATCTGCTTCACAACATTCATGAGTGTGCTCTCTCGTTACTGCGTCGGTCAGGCGGCGGAGCCGACGGTGGTGGTCATCATGCGCATGAGCGTTTCCTGGTCGGCGTCGGCGCGATCCACCTCACCGGTGATGCGCCCTTCGCAGATCGTGTAGATCCGATCGCAGATCCCCAGCACCTCGGGCAGCTCGGACGAGATGACGATGATCGTCTTGCCCTGGTCGGCGAGGTCCTGGATGAGCTTGTAGATCTCGAACTTCGCTCCCACGTCGATGCCGCGGGTGGGCTCGTCGAGGATCAGCACGTCAGGCTCGGGGAAGAGCCACTTGGCCAGGACGACCTTCTGCTGGTTGCCGCCCGAGAGGGTGGCGACGCCGACGTCGATGCCGGGGGTCTTGATGCGGAGCGACGTGCGGTACCGCTCCGCGACCGCCCGCTCCTTCGAGCCGTCGATCAGCCCGCGCCGCACCACGGCCGGCAGGTTCGCGGAGACGATCGTCTGCTTGATGTTGTCCAGGAGGTTCAGCCCGAGCAGCTTGCGGTCCTCGGAGACGTAGGCGAGGCGGTGCCGGATGGCCTGGCGCACGGTGTGCAGCTCGACGGGTTCGCCGTGGAGGTAGATCTGGCCGGAGCGGTGGATGCCGTAGGAGCGACCGAACAGGGAGCGTGCGAGCTCGGTGCGGCCAGCCCCCATGAGCCCGGCGAATCCCACGATCTCCCCGCGGCGCGCGACGAAGCTCTCGTCATCGCAGACGAGCTTGCCGGGCACGTTCGGGTGCTCGACGGTCCAGCCCTTCACCTCGATGACGGTCTCGCCGCCGAGGTTGGGCTCGTGCTCCGGGTAGCGGTTGTCCAGCGAGCGGCCGACCATCGCGCGGATGATGCGGTCCTCGTCGACGTGGCCCGCCTCGACCGCGTAGGTCTCGACGGTGCGGCCGTCGCGGATCACGGTGACGGCGTCGGAGACCGCGGCGATCTCGTTGAGCTTGTGGGAGATCATGATCGAGGTGATTCCGCGGCCCTTGAGACCCTTCATCAGCAGGAGCAGGTTCTCCGAATCGTCCTCGTTCAGCGCGGAGGTGGGCTCGTCGAGGATCAGCAGCTTGACGTTCTTCGACAGCGCCTTGGCGATCTCGACCAGCTGCTGCTGGCCCACGCCCAGGTACTTCACCGCCATGTCCGGGTCGACCTCGAGGCCCACGCGAGCGAGCAGGTCGCGGCAGCGCCGCCGGGCCTCGCGCCGGTCGATGAGCCCGCCGGCGACGATCTCGTTGCCGAGGAAGATGTTCTCGGTGACGGAGAGCTCGGGGATGAGGGCGAGCTCCTGGTGGATGATGACGATGCCGGCGCCCTCCGAGGACTTGATGTCCTTGAAGGCCATCTCCTCGCCCTCGAAGATGATCTGCCCGCTGTAGGTGCCGTGGGGGTACACCCCGGAGAGCACCTTCATGAGGGTGGATTTCCCGGCGCCGTTCTCCCCGCAGATCGCGTGGATGTCGCCCCGGCGCACGGACATCGTCACGTCGTCGAGCGCCCGGACTCCCGGGAATAGCTTGGTCATGTTTCGCATCTCGAGGATTGCGTGCGCTTCGCCCATCGTTACCTCCGACTCCTCATTGAGTGCCGCCGTACGGCGGCGTGCCGTCCGATGACGGCGGAACGCGGCTGCCTCCCTCCGGACTCCCTCCGGAAAGACAACGTTGTCAGTGTAGGACCAGCAGGCCGGTCCGGACGCCACGTGCACATCACGATCCCATAACGCGCACAGCCCCGCTGGTCGGGGACGCGCGGGCTGCATCCAGGGGCCGACGGGCGGGCCCCGCGCCCCCGGCGGGCGGGACTTTCGTGCCCCTGCGGGCGTTCCTTCTGCGCCCCCTGAGCGGCCTGCGAGCTCCATGAGCGACCTGCGGGCCGTGCCCCGGGACCGGCAGCCGGGCCAGGCCCCGGGGCCGTCATGCAGCCCCGGGGCACAGCATTCTCGTCAGAGCCCGCGGCGCCGGAACCTTCCGATGAGCACCGCCGCCGCGCCGGCGACGACCAGCGCGAGCGCCGCCACCGCCCCAGTGACGGCGTTGACGCCGGTCAAGGCCAGGCTTCCCCCCGCCTGCGGGGGTTCGGAGCTCGACGCAGCGCCGCCCTGGGACGGCTCTCCCGTGCCGGGACCGTCGTGCGGCACCGGGTGGTCGGAGGGCCCGGTGGGCTCTACCGGCTCGGTGGGCTCCGCGGGCCCGGTGGGCTCGGTGGGCTCCGCTGGGGCCGTCGGCGCTGCGGGGTCGGTGGGCTCCACAGGCTCGGTGGGCTCCGAGGGATCAGTCGGATCAGTCGGGTCGGTCGCCCCTGCCCCGAACATGGTCTGCGCCACCGGGGCCACCGTCGCGTCGACGATCTTCGCGTCGCCGCCCTCGGCGAAGGCGAGCACCTGCTGAGAGTCCGCGCCGGGGAAGATCAGCTCGGTCATCGTCCTGGTGCCGTCCTGCGCGAACACCTCGACGGAGGAGCGGTCCAGCCAGATGCTGAAGGAGACCGTGCCGTCGTCCTCGAGCGTGACCGGCGCCTCGACCTGGCCGGGGAACGCGCTGTGGAAGTCGACCTCGCCCGAGCGCGACCGGTCCACGAAGGCCTTCCCGCGCTCGGCGTCGTAGCCCACGAGGGTTCCCTGCGCGTCGTCGGCGCTGGCGGCCGGATCGGCGGTGAATCCGTCGGACGCACTCACCACGACCCCCGCGCGAGTCGCCGAGCCCGGATCGAGACGCAGATCGATGCGGAGCATGTCCCCGCTGATCGTCTCGCCGTCGGCGCTGAGCGGAGCGGTCCCCTCTGCCACGGCGACATCGGCGACGCTCTGGCGCGATTCCTCCACGAGCGAGTCCTCGGCCTGCTGGACCGGAGCATGAACCAGCTCGATGCCGTGGTCGGTGCGGCTCAGCCCCACCTCACGCGGCAAGGTCATCGCGGAGACCCAGGGAGAGACGGGGACGTCACCGGCGTAGAGCCAGTTGTTCATCCAGCCCTGAGTGATTCGCTTGCCGTCAGGGGCATCGGAGTAGGAGACGGTCGCGTAGTAGTCGCTGCCCCAGTCCATCCACTGATAGTTCTCCAACGAGGAGGCGATCGGCGCGTCCGTGGCGACGAAGTGATCGACGAGGATGTGCCCCCACCCGCCGCTGCTGTTGTCGACGATGCGGAGCGAGGCCTGCTGGCCCTCGAACTCACCCACCTCCCAGTTGTGCCAGTCCAGGTTCTCGCTGTCGGAACCGGTGGCGGTGCGGACCACCTCGCCGTCGACGACGAGGTTCACCGTGGTCTCGTCACCCCGGGGCAGTGCGGCCTCGTCGCCCATGACGACGTGGTCGAGGGTCAGGTGGCCCCAGCCTCCCGTGGCCTCGTCGACCACGCGCAGCTGAGCGGTGCGGCCCTGCAGCTCGGAGAGGTCCCAGTGGCGCCAGTTCAGCGCGCCATCCTCGGGCCCGGTCTGACTCCGCACCACCTCGCCGTCGACCATGAGCTGCACCTCGAGGGTCTCGTCGGACGCCTCCGTACGCGCTCCCCCGCCCACCAGCATGTTCAGGTAGTCACCGTCGATCGTGAATTCGGGAGAGGTCAGCGTCCCGAGGTTGTCGTCGCCCTTGGGGCCGCCCTCCCAGGTGTTGATGCGCTTGTCGCCGAGGGCGTACTCGCCGCCCGCGGTGGACGGGCTGCCTGTGGCGGCGAGGTCGCCGCTGCCGGTCCAGCCCATGTCCGCGAGGGTGACTGCGCCGTCGGCCTCCTCGAAGCCGTTCCAGAGCGCGGTGCCCGCCGGCGGGTCGTTATCAGGCCGAGTGCCCTCCCGATGCGGATTGTTCCCTCCGCCGACGAGGAAGCCGAGATGTTCGCGCTCGATGGTGAACGGCTCGGATTCCATCGCGCCGACCGGCCCGTCGCCGCCGTGGAACGAGTTGACGAAGCCTCCACCCTCGACACCGTTCACGGACTGCTGGCCGCTGACGGGCCCCTCTGCTGGCGCACTCCCGAAGGGGCCGCTCTCGGCCTGACCCTCTTCGTTCGCAACGTCCCATCCGGAGAAGTCCCCGTTCTCGAAGTCCCAGAGGACCTCGCCGTCCGGGGCAGGGATGTCATCCACGATGTTCTCTGCAGTGAAGGTGGTGCCATCGAAGTCGCCCACGAAGTACTGGCCGCCGCTGCCCCCGGCGACGGAGCCGGGGTTGAGGTTCACGATCATGACCCAGCGGGTCTCCTCGGGGTTCCCGTCCACCGGGAGCTCGAAGAGGTCCGGGCACTCCCAGATGCCGCCGACCGCATTGGCGGGCCCGAAGTCGGAGGCGAACTCCCAGTTCAGGAGATCATCCGAGGTGTAGACGACGACCTGGTAGTCGGTCGCCTCGACCGCCACCATGACCCAGTGGGACTCTGCCGGAGTCGCCCCCTCGTACCAGAACACCTTCGGGTCGCGGAAGTTGCCCGAGTCGCGATCAGCGACGGGATTCCCCTCGTACTTCTCCCAGGTGAACCCTCCATCCGTGGAGAACGCGAGAGACTGCGCCTGCTTCCCGGCATGCTCAGGATGGCTGCCCGTATATGCACTGGTGTACAGCGCGATCAGCGGGTCCTCGTCGCCCGTGCCGAGCCCGCTGGTGTTGCCGTGATCCACGACCACGGACCCCGAGAAGATGTCCTCGATGCTGTTCCCGTCATCATCGAAGCTCTGCCCGATCGCGAGGGTCTGCTCGGTCCAGGTCATGAGATCGGGGCTGGTCGCATGCCCCCACGACATATTCCCCCAAACGCTCCCCTCGGGGTTGTACTGGTAATACAGGTGGTAGAGACCGTCGTGGAACACCATCCCGTTGGGGTCGTTCATCCAGTTCCGCTCGGGCGTGTAGTGGTAGCCCGGACGGTTCGGCTCGGAGCCGATCGTGCCCTAGGAGAAGCTGGGCGCCGCGCCCAGCCCGAGGATCAAGGTGGCAGCGGCGCCAGCGCACAGGAGGCGCAGGGCGCGAGGCGGAGCTGTGGTGTGGAGCATGAGTCGGTTCCCTCCATCGGGAGTAGCCGGGATGGCGTCGTAGCGTCCAGGTGCCGTGGACGACGCAGTCGTGACGGACGCTCTGACAACGTTGTCTATTTGGTGCCGACTGCACCCTACTGAACGTTCTGCCCGGTGTCCACCACGTCACGGCACGACGCCTGCCGGATCCGAGCTGGCACTGCAGCGTCGGGCGACAGCGTGCCCCTGACGGCACCTGCGCAGGTCGGACCGGACAACTGCGATGCCTGACCGCGCGAGACCCCCCTGCTCGAAGCAGCCGAGGAGCCATGCTCTATCGTCGTGAACCAGGGGCCACCAGGCGCCCGGAAACGGACACACGTGCAGCCTTCCCAGAATGGCCATGGCGGATCGGTCACCGATGCCCCGCTCACCCTCGGACTGATCGGGGCCTCGCGCAAGCCGGACGAGCGCCGGGTGCCGGTGCATCCCGCGCATCTGGACCGCATTCCCGAGCACCTGCGGCGCCGCATCCTGGTCGAGGAGGGATACGGGCTCCCCTTCGGGATGTCCGACGCGAAGATCGCTGCGCTGGTGGGTCGCGTCGGCACCCGCGAGGAGGTGTTCGCCGCGGCCGACGTGCTGGTGCTGCCGAAGCCGCAGCACGAGGACATCCGCGCGATGCGCGAGGGACAGATCCTCTGGGGCTGGCCGCACTGCGTGCAGGACCGTGAGCTCACGCAGCTGGCGATCGACAAGCGCCTCACGCTGATCGCGTTCGAGGCGATGAACCACTGGGGCCCCGACGGCTCCTTCACGCTGCACGTGTTCCACGCGAACAACGAGCTGGCGGGCTACTGCTCGGTGCTGCACGCCCTGCAGCTGCGGGGCACGACGGGGAACTACGGACGGCGTCTCACCGCCACGGTGATCGGCTTCGGCGCCACGGCGCGGGGCGCGATCACGGCGCTGAGCGCCCACGGCATCTCCCAGGTGCGGGTGCTGACCAATCGTGCGGTCGCGGCGGTCGGCTCCCCGATCCACTCGGTGGACATCGTCCAGTTCGGTCACGAGGAGGGCCCGTACCTGAGCGAGGTCATCACCGACGACGGGGTGGTGCCCCTGGCCCCGTTCCTCGCCGAGAGCGACGTGGTGGTCAACTGCACCCTGCAGGATCCCAACGCCCCGCTGCTCTACCTGCGCGAGAGCGATCTGCCGAAGTTCCGGCCCGGGAGCCTGATCGTGGACGTCTCCTGCGATGAGGGGATGGGGTTCGCCTGGGCGCGCCCCACCACCTTCAAGGCGCCGATGATCGAGCTGGACAACAACATCCACTACTACGCGGTGGACCACAGCCCCTCGTACCTGTGGAACTCCGCGAGCTGGGAGAACAGCTCCGCGCTGCTCCCCTTCGTCGAGACCGTCATGGCAGGGCCCGCGGCCTGGGCCGCCGAGTCCGTCATCGATCATGCGATCGAGATCCAGGACGGCGTGATCAGGAATCCTGCGATCGTCGAGTTCCAGGGCCGCGAGAGCGAGTACCCCCACCGCTGAGCGGCGGGGCATCGCGTCGTCGCGCAGCGCTCAGCGAGGACCCGCGGCCGACCCGCCTCTCAGCCGACGTGCGGCAGGGTCCACCGTGCACCTTGCCCCGCTCCCGGCCCGAGCACCCTGTTTCACCTGCTCCCTGCCACGACCTCGAGCCCGAGCCGCTGCGCCGCCTGCGCGAGCTCACGGTCGAAGGTCGCGAATCCGATCATCGCGTCCCCGTAGAGCAGGGCCGTGGAGAGGTGCAGTGCGTCCAT
Source organism: Brachybacterium sp. AOP24-D1-21 (assembly GCF_052378665.1). Lineage (NCBI taxonomy): Bacteria > Bacillati > Actinomycetota > Actinomycetes > Micrococcales > Dermabacteraceae > Brachybacterium > Brachybacterium sp. AOP24-D1-21. The sequence goes on along the minus strand of NZ_JBQSXX010000001.1, from coordinate 2,164,135 downwards.
GGCGCGCAGACCTGAGCCGAGCGAGAGGGCGTGGTCGATCACCTCGTCGTCGACCGCGTCGAGGCCGGTCCGGGCGAGGATCGCGTCGACATCGGCATGAGAACCGCCACGGCGATCCACTGTCGCGTGCAGCTCGACCTCGAGCAGCCGCGAGGAGAGCAGCTCCGTCGTTCCCGCGAAGAGGGCCTCGACCTCGACCACCCCCGGTTCTCGGCTGAGGAGCTTGTAGGCCGCCGAGGTGTCGAGGTAGATCATGCGCGGTCCCCGCGCATGTCCTCGATCATCTGCTCGGTGCTCCAGCCGTGGATAGGTGAGGCGACCGTCGGTATCCCGCTCTCGGTGGCGGGCCGCAGCGCACCGCTGGCGAGGCGCCGGGAGCGCCGATCAGACTCGACCCTGGTGATGCGGGCGATCTGGCGGCCACGGTCCGTCACGGTGACCTCCTCCCCCTCCTGCACTCGCGCGAGGACCCGGGCGGTCTGCTGGTTCAGCTCGGTGCGCGTCACGTCAGCCATGGGACCACGGTACGCCTAATACTAGTTCTAGTACAGATGCGATGTGGACGACGAGGGCGCGGGCTTCCTCTCCCCAGGGTCGCAGCACTGTGAAAGAGGAAGTGCAGCCGGTCGCCGCGCTCACCGCCGGGTGATCGCGAAGGCTCCTGCCGGTACGCTCCTGCCCCCGCGGTTCGCAGGGCCCACTCGCATTCCGTCGGCCCGGTACGCACTGCCCGTCTGCCCCGGCACGAGCGCCAGCTTCGCATCAGCCGACACCACGTGAAGCGTCAGCGAATCTCCCCGCTCCACCGCGAGCTCCACTGTGGTCACCGCCGGCAGCAGCATCAGCTCGTCGAGCTCGAGCCTCCCCTCGGCGATGACCTCGATGGCCACAGCGCCCGCCGGGATCGGGACGTCGAGCCGCACGGGCCTGAGCACCCCGTCCCACTCGGTCACGCCCGGATCCCCGGCACCGCCCAGCTCGAGCGTGCCCAGCACTGTCCGTGCTCCGGCCGCGTCGATCGCACTCCAGTGCGCCACACCCGCGTCCTCGGCGAGCCGGTGGATCAGCGGATGCGCCGTCGCGCTTCCGGCGGAGACTGCGGCGAGCGCCTCGGCATCCAGCGTGAAGCGCACTGTGCCGCCGTCACCGGCGAGCACAGAGGATCCGCGCCAGTTCGACTCCCCCGTCCACGCGCTCTCCGGCGTCACGACCGCGGCGTCGCCGCTGAGCTGCGCCGACTCGGCCGGGAGCCACTGCATGCCGTGCACCTCGGGCGTGCCGTTGAGGCTCCGCGCGGTCCGCGCGAGGTCCCGGTCCTGGTCCAGCGCGATCATCGCCAGCAGGGCGTGGATCGTGGACTCCGCGCCGGAGTTGCGGTTGAGGCGCCCGTCGGGCTCGATCCCGTCGACGGTCACGCCGGTGGCCGGATCGTAGACGGGCTCTCCCGCCGGGTTCGCGCCGAAGAACCAGCCGGCGACGAGTGCGGCCAGCTCCCGCAGGCCCTCGCCACCGGTGACATCGGCCGTGCGCAGCAGGGACTCGATGCGGCTCTGGACGCCGTAGGCGATCTGCGACTCCCCGGGTACGGGTGACCAGGCGTTGTACGGGCCGCCGGAGGTGAGCAGCTGCGGGGTGAACACGCCCACGTCGGCCACCGCAGCATCGAGCCCGCGGCCCGTGACCGCGGAGGCGACGGCGAGCGCGGCCGGGGCGAGGCCGCCCCAGGCGTGCCAGAGGCTCTGCGAGCCGGTCCACGGCATGATCGCACCGAAGGGCCAGACGCCCACGGCGCCGGAGGGCATCGCCTCAATACCCTCGGCGTAGCGGTCCAGGGCCTGGGCGACGCGCTCGTCGTCGGGTCGCACCGTGAGGGCTGCGGCGAGCCCGAGCACGGCCTCGCCGGTCGCGTCGGCACCACCGGCGATCACCCAGCCGGGCACGGGGACCCCGTCGGCCGAATCCCACTGCCCGTATCTGCCCAGCGAGGCGCGCTCGAGCGCGGTCAGCGCCAGGTGCAGACGCTCGACCAGGAACGCGGTGAAGTCAGGGTCGACCGCGGCGAACACGGCGATGCTCTCTCCGAGCGCCCAGACGGTGCGGGCCAGCCAGTAGGACTCGTCGGAATCCGAGGGGTCGGGCAGCTCGATGGGGATCGCGCTGCAGTTCAGGGCGCCGTCGGGCTGCATCCACAGCACCACGTTGCCGGCGTTCTGCCCGGAGGTGACCTGGAGGTAGGTGAGGGTGCGCAGCAGCTCCCGGGCGGTCGCCAGATCGGCGTTGTCCCTGAATGCGGAGTGGGCGCGCAGGAACACGATGGCGGTGCGGGAGATGTCGTCGGCGTTGTAGGCGCCCTGGGACCAGTGGCCGGTGGCGGCGTCGAGATCTCCGCCGCCGATGCGGGTGAAGGTGCCGTCCTCTGCGCGGTCGGCGTAGGTCCACACGGCGGTGGCGCGCGGCCTCTCCTCGGCCTGGTAGGTGGTGTGACCGGCGGTGATCGTGCCGCAGCAGATCGACGGGACGTGGTGGATGTACTTCGGCGAGGGCGGGATCTACTGGGCCACCAGCGACGATCTGATCCACTGGACCCCCGGTACCACGGACGACTCTCCGATGTACCTCCCCACCCCCGGCACCTTCGACGAGGCGCTGGTGGAGATCGGCACCTCCCCCGTCCTCACCGACGACGGCCTGCTGCTGATGCTCACCAACGGCGCCACCCGCGAGGTCCACGAGGACGGCACCGTGGACGTCGACTACCGCTGCGGCCAGATCCTCATCGACCCCGCCGCGCCCACCACGGTCATGGCCAGACTGCAAGAGCCCTGGCTGCGCCCCCAGACCTACGAGGACACCCACGGGCTGATCTCCAATGTCACCTTCGTCGAAGGACTCGTGAAGTTCCGCGGGAAGTGGTTCGCGTACTACGGGCAGTCCGATACGACGCTGGCTGTGGCCGTGGCGGATCCGGCGGACGGGTTCGGGGTGGGGCTGCGCGCGGACGGGTGAGGTGAGCCTCCTCATTGCCCCTTGAGGGCGGCGTAGGCCGCGAGCGCTTCCCGTCGCGAGGCCTTCAGATCGACGATCGGCGCCACCCGTTCCGCGGACTCGTCGTCCACCTCGGGCACCCACCGGCGCACGTACTCGCCCTGGGGGTCGAACCGCTCCTGCTGGCGCTCGGGGTTGAAGACGCGGAAGTACGGGGCGGCGTCGTCGCCCGTGCCGGCGACCCATTGCCAGTTGAACGGGTTCGAGGCGTCGTCGGCGTCGACGAGGGTGTCCCAGAACCATTCCTCGCCGAGCCGCCAGTGCAGGCGCAGATTCTTGGTGAGGAAGGAGGCGACGACCAGCCGCACCCGGTTGTGCATCCAGCCGATCGCCCACAGCTCCCGCATCCCCGCGTCGACCAGGTCGATGCCGGTGCGCCCCTGCTGCCAGGCCCGCAGAGCGTCATCGTCCTCGCGCCACTCGAAAGCGTCGAACTGGGGCCGGACGTTCTGGGTCGCGAGGTCGGGCAGGTGGAAGAGCCGGTGCCAGGCGAACTCGCGCCACAGCAGCTCGGAGCGGAAAGTCTCCGGGCCCGTTCCGCGCCCCGCGGACAGGCTGTGGTGCCAGACCTCGTGAGGAGAGACCTCGCCGAAGCGGAGGTGCGGCGAGAGGCTCGAGGTGCCCGCGGTGCCCGGCCGCTCCCGATCCTCGGCGTAGTCGGTCAGCAGGTCCCCGAGCTGCGCGAGCCGCTCCCGAGCTCCCGCCTCGCCGGGGGTCCAGTTCTCGCGCAGCCCGCCGGCCCAGTCGGGCGCCGTCGGGAGCCATCCGCGACCGGACAGCTCCTGCTCGAAGGTCTCCGTGCGCAACCAGCTGCGCACCTCGTGGCCGCCGGCACGGACCTGCTCCTGGGGGCCGGCGAGATGATCGGGCAGGCCGTGCGGTTCACGCGGCGGCCTGCTCTCCCGGCATACGCGGGCGAACGGGGAGTAGACCTTGTACGGTCCGCCGCTCTGGGTGGTGATCGTCCATGGCTCGTGCAGCAGGTAGCCGTCGAAGCTCTCCACGCGGACATCCCGCCTGCGCAGAGACGCCTTCAGCCGCGCATCCATGGCCCGCTTGGGTTCGTGATAGCGGCGGTTCCAGAGCACCGCGGTCGCGTGCACCTCCTCGACCAATGCCGGGATCTGCTCTTCGGGATCCCCGCGGAGCAGGACCAGCGGCACCCCGTGCTCGCGCAGGGCCGCGGCCAGGGCGCTCAGCGAGTGGTGCAGCCACCAGCGCGCCGCGCCGCCCAGCGGGCGCACGCCGCTGATCTCCTCGTCGATGTGCACCGCGAGGACCTCACCATCGGCCGCGGCGGCATGGAGGGCCGGATTGTCGTGAAGGCGGAGGTCATCCCGGATCCACCAGATGCTGGTCATCTGTCCCTGCTCTCGTTGGCGGTGGCGGGCCCCGGCCCGTGGGGCCCGGCCCCTGTGGCGTGCGGCGGCCGGTCCCGGACGACCTCACGCACGTACGTAGCCTAGCTAAGCAAGCTCTTACCGTGCACACGGGCGAGGTCTCGCTCTACTGCGTCACACCGGGCGCGGGCGAGCCGTCCCCCGATCCGCTGCGCGTGCTCGATACCCTCGCGGAATGGCTACCCGTCGACGCTCCAGCACCCGTCGGCGAGGCGGCTCCTCCCGGAGGAAGGGCACCCGCCAGGTGATGCGGGAGCTGCCGTTCGTCGGCCCCGGCGAGCGCACCTGGGTGCTGGACGTCCCCTACGGCACCCAGGTCGAGGGCGCCGCCTGGCATCCCGCCGTCAAGATGCACCTGTACACGGGGCGCACGCTGCCCGCGCACCTCGCGCCCTATGCTCCCGCTCCGCACACCCTCGGGCGATTCCTCGAGAACACCCTGAACCCCGAGGATCCGACGCCGAACCCCGAGCCGGCCGAGGACCTCGAGCCCCGCCAGAACCAGTACGAGGCGGCCGACGCGATCGCGGCACGCGCCGCAGCCGGTGGGCGACAGTTCCTGCTGGCCGACGAACCGGGCGTCGGCAAGACGATCTCCGCCGTGCTCGGAGCCAGTGCAGTGGGCGACCTCCGCGGAGCGCAGCGCGTGCTCGTGGTCGCCGACAGGCCCGCCGCGATCACCATCGGGCACTGGTGCCGCACCATCACCGCGCTCGGCGACAGCGGCCTGGAATGGGTCGTGATCACCTGGGACCGCCTGGAAAAGGTCACGGGCTACGACTGGGACGTGATCATCGCCGATGAAGCCCACGCGCTGCGCCGCACCACCACGAAGCGGTGGAAGCTCTGGGCACAGATCGCCGGCCACCGGCAGCCGCACGAGCAGGCGCCGTTCGTGATCACGACGACCGCGACGCCCGGCCACACGCCGCTCGAGCTGCCCTATCTCGCGCCGGCCTACGCCCAGGCGCATGACGAGCCGATGAAGGAGTGGCTCACGGCGACCCAGCCCGCCGCCACCTTCAACACCGCGCTCGAGCGCCACGGGGTCGGCGTGGACAAGGGCCGCTACGGCGCGTCCTGGACCACCGACCCTGCCCGCCGGGCCGCGGATCTCGCGCTGGTGCGCGGCTGGCTCAAGGACGCACAACCACCTGCCATGCTGCACCGTGCGGCGCCGTGGGGGCCGGTGCCGATCTCCGGAATGCCGGTGACGCTCACGCCCACAGAACGGGACGCGTATGAAGCGGAGTGGGGAGAGTTCTGCCGCGAGATGGACATCGCCCGGCGCGGTAGGAACACGGCCAAAGGGCGCGCGGCGCTGCTGCGCTTCCGGCAGAAGGCCGGACTGATCCGCGTGGACTCCACCGTCGCGTGGATCTCCCAGCAGGTCGAGGCCGAGAGGCAGGTGGCGTGCTCGGTCGAGTTCGTCGGCACCGCCGCCGATCCGATCGCCGAGCGGCTGCGGGACTCCGGCCTCGAGGTCGCCACGATCTATGGTCAGGGCCGGTTCGACGCCGAAGCCGAGCGGCTCCGCTTCCAGACCGGGCAGGCGAAGGTCTGCGTGTTCACCACGGTCGCTTCGATCAGCCTGCACGCCGGCGAGACTCTCGAAGGCGGCCACCAGGCGAGCACCGAGCCGCGGGTCGGGGTGTTCCACCAGGCCCGCTTCTCCGGCATCGCGGGCCGACAGGTCACCGGCCGCACCCACCGCGACCACCAGGTCTCCCCCTGGCACATCGCCTACGCCGAGAGCACCGTCGAGGAGCAGGTCAGCAAGGTGATGGTGGAACGGATCGCCGCCGCCTCCGACACCGTGGGCGGCGACACCGCGAGTCTCACCGACGTGGCGCAGCTGCTCGGGGCGGACTGGCTGCCAGCGGCAAGCCTGACCGGCGATGCGGACTGAACGACGAGGATGACCGCTCCCCCGCCGTCCGGAGGAGCCCGGCGATGTTCAATTTTCCTTAGAATTCCAGTATGTTGAACACATGGACTCGATTGAACTTCCGAGGAGTGCCACGGGCGCCGTCATCAAGGACGTGCTTCACCACCTCGCCGAGCTGGGCATCAGACCAGACTGGCGGTACGAGGAGAATCTTGAGGACCGGATCTGCACCGGCACTCTCCTGCTCGACGACGGAACCGGCGTGCACAAGTTCCCGGCCGTGGCCAGCGCGACTGTCAGCCCTGCCGGGCTCACCCTGCTGCCTCATGACGAGCAGACGGTCCTGCTGACCAGCCGTATCACTCCCGCACGCGCACAGGCACTCGCCTCACGAGGCTGGGGTGGATACGCGGATTCGGCGGGCAACGCGTCGCTGAGGTCACCGGGACTTCTCATCGAGATCGCAGGCAAGAGCGACGCCGAAGAACGAAGGGCACCCACCGCAGCTCCCTTCTCGCGCGCGGGTCTGCCTGTCACCTTCGCCGTACTCGTCGCGAACCAGCAGGAGCATCGAGTACTGCAGCGCGAGTTGGCAGCGTCATCAGGGGCATCGATCGGCACCGTGAACCGTGTCGTTCGGGCTCTGCGCGAGCGCACGCCCCCGATGCTCGACAAGAACTACCAGGTGTTGCGCCCCGCCGCGCTCGAAGACGAGTGGGTCGCGGCCTATACGGCCTTGCAACCCAGCACGTGGCCCGAGGAACGGTTCACGAGCGACGTCTGGAAGAACCCCTCGGACCTCCTGAAGGAGAAGCTCCCCGACGGAGCGCTGCTCGGCTCGGAACTGGCCGCAGCACGCCTCGGCGCACCGATCCGGCCATCACAGGCCCTCATTCATCTTCCTCCCGAAGCCCGACGGGACCTCATCCGCCAGGGGCGCCTGCGCAGAGCACAGGACGGCCCGGTACGGATCCGCCCGACCTTCTGGAACATTCCGCCGAACGGAGAGGATGGCGTCGCTCCCAGACCGCTGCTCAGGGCGGACCTGCTGCTCGAGGACGATCCCCGGCTCGATGAGATACGTGCACAGCTGTTCGGTGACACGCGATGATCGACCTCACAGGACGCACTGACGTACCAGTGGCCGAAGAGGTCCTCACCGAGCTGGCAGGCATCTGTCACGGCTTGGAACTCGAGTTCCTCGTCGTCGGCGCCGCAGCTCGCGATCTCGTCATCCATGCCCTTCAGCACAACCAACCGATCCGCGCGACTGAAGACATCGATATCGCAGTCGCAGTCCGTGTCAGTGAACAGTTCGCCGGCCTGACGGATCGCCTGACGCGGAAGGGGAACTCACAACACAAGTTCGAGGTGCTCGGAGTCGAGGTCGATGTCGTTCCCTTCGGGGGGATCGAGCAAGGCCGCAGCGTTCACTTCGCTGATGACCATCTCCTGGATGTCAACGGACTACAGGAGGCGCACGCCACGTCGACCCTGGTCCGGATGCCCCATGGCACTGAGCTCCGTGTCGCCAGCGCTCCCGCGCAGACCGCGCTCAAAGTGCTCGCGTGGAGGGACCGGCATCATGACAATCCCAAGGATGGGCTCGACCTGCAAGTCATCCTCGCGGCACTCTCCGAGGACCCGTTCGTCGACGAGGTATGGGAAGACCACACGGCGCTCGACGCCACCGATGACGACATCATCGCCGCAGCCAGCTACCACTATGCGCGTCGTGCCGCGGAGGCATTCGCCCCCATCGACGGAACAGCGGTACTCGATACGCTCCTCGATGCCCAGCTGCGACCGGTGTTGCTGCGGCACATGCGGAGCGAACTCGCCGCCGATCTGATCGACGGGTACACGAAAGGATTCGCAGCCGGGCTCAAGCGCTGAGCATCCACGGGGCGTGCCTGCCTGACAGCACTTTCTACGCTTTCGGTCGCCAGCTGTACGACGTCACGACGTCGTCGAAGACGTCAACCGCCGATGACCGTGGGCGATCCATTCCCTCTCAGAGCAGGAGCTTCACCAGCAGCACCGGAATGCGCACCACCACATTCAGCACCAGCCCGAGCGCATCGCTCAACTCCAGCAACCCGGACAGAAGGTCACCCCTGATGAACCGATGTCGTTTGTCGCGTCGTCTCATCGGTGCTCCGTTCCCTGTGGTGGAGTGGTGCCGCCCTCATTGACTCGTGGCCGCCGACCCTACACAGGCGACTCTCTCAGGTCATCGCGCGGTCTTGGGCGAGATTGCCCGATCCTGGTCAGCGAGGGCCGCAGAGCGTCGGTCCCGCACCATCGCGATCGCGCCACGCATCGCCACCGGAGCGCGATAGTGCACCATCGGCGTGAGGTAGCTGTCCTCCGGATACTGCCCGTACTCCGCCCACCTATCGTCAGCTCCCTCCAAGGCCCCCTCCCGATCCGTTCGCTCTTCCTCCCGGAGGAGCAGCCCGCTGTCGCGGAGCCGTCCCATGGTGCGTGAGAGCCGCTCGAGCGCACCCAGTCCACGAGCCAGCGGATGCCCTGTCCTGCGGTCGATCGGCACCTCTCGGATGTAGGGATGACGCAGCAGCTGGAGCATGAACTGCACGACCTCGCCGCAGTGGATCAGCTCGCCGTCAGGCGGGATTGTGGGCAGCATCAACCCTTCAGGGCCACTCGCCACGAGCAGCGCGTCCAGGCAGTCCTCATCCAGCCCTTCGTTCCAGTCGGCGAACCCGGCGCTGGTCGCGGACGACTCCAGGGCTGCCGCGAGCAGGCTCCGTGCCCTCCACAGCGCATTTTCCGCACCCTCAGCGCTCTCCTCGTCTCCGGCATGCCCCATTGCAGGTTCCACGTGCCCCTCGCGCTTGACGAGGAGACCACTGCTGAGCAGAACGCTCCAGGCCACATGGAGGATCTGGCTGTTGCTGTACCACTCCCAGGAACGGTGATCGTCGACTGCTGGCTGGATTCTCTCCAGCTGGCGCCGGTCCACCGCGAACAACTCCCCCTGCTTGGTGAGCCGCCGACCTTCCCCGACGAAGGTCACCACCTGATCGATCGCCAACAGGAAGGGCAGTCGGTCGAGCTCGGCGAGCATCTCCGCTCGACCCTCCTCGTCCGTCGGCTCGCTCATCGGGGCGGGGGCGTCGGCGAGACACCAGTGGAGAGGGCGGCTCTGACGTGGGGGAACATCGAACTCAAAGAATTCGGTGGCGTCGGCAGTCATGCCCAGAGCCTGGAGGACTCCCCGCCCGCGCACCACAGCACGATGCGCATTGTGGACAACCGACCGCTGTGGAGGAGAGAAGGCCGGTGGCACCGCGGGCCGGCAGGTCACCGGCCGCACCCACCGCGACCAGCAGGTCGCCGGACCGCGTCACCAGGGGCTGGGCTTGTAATCCTTCACGAAGCAGCCGTACATGTCTTCGCCGGCCTCGCCGCGCACGATCGGGTCGTAGACGCGGGCTGCGCCGTCCACCAGATCCAACGGGGCGTGCCAGCCCTCGGCGGCGATGCGCAGCTTGTCCTGGTGGGGGCGCTCGTCGGTGATCCAGCCGGTGTCCACGGCGGTCATCAGGATCCGGTCGGTCTCGAACGCCTCGCCCGCGCTGGTGCGGGTGAGCATGTTCAGCGCGGCCTTGGCCATGTTCGTGTGCGGATGGCCGGCACCCTTGTAGCGGCGGGAGAACTGGCCCTCCATCGCCGAGACGTTCACGATGTAGGCGCGGCGCGCCCCGGCCTGCACGGCGGCACGCATCGAGGCGCGCAGCCTGCTGATCAGCAGGAAGGGTGCCGTCTCGTTGCAGAGCTGCACCTCGAGCATCTCGAGCGCGTCGACCTGGTCCACCGTCTGCGTCCAGGAGTTGTTGGTCTGCATATCCGGGAGCAGGCCGCCGGCGTCGACCGCGGTGCCCGCGAGGTGCTCCTGCAGGCTCGCCTTGCCGGCGCGCAGCGCGAGCGCCGTCATCGAGGCGGCGGTCTGCGCGGCGCGAGCATGCTCGAGCGATTCCCCGTCATGCTGCGGGACCGCGTCATTCTGCAGAACCCCGGCGATCGCGGCGGGATGCGCCTGGGAGATGCGGTCGAACGCCGACATCTCCGGCAGCGCGAGGTCGGTGGGCAGCGGGGCGTCCTCCGCCTCGACCAGCGCCGAGTAGGCGCTCGGGGAGCGGCGCACCGTCTGCGCGGCGTTGTTGATGAGGATGTCCAGCGGGCCCGCGGCGGCGACATCGTCGGCGAGCGCGATCACCTGGGTGGGGTCGCGCAGGTCGATCCCGACGATCTTCAGCCGGTCGATCCAGTCCGCAGCATCCTCCATCTGGGCGAAGCGCCGCGCCGCATCCTTGGGGAAGCGGGTGGTGATGGTGGTGTGCGCACCGTCGCGCAGCAGGCGCAGCGCGATGTACATGCCGATCTTGGAGCGGCCGCCGGTGAGCAGTGCCCGCTTGCCGGTGAGGTCCGTGCGCTGGTCCCGCTTGGCGTGCGACATCGCTGCGCAGTCCGGGCACAGCCAGTGATAGAACGCATCGACCAGGGTGTAGTCGTTCTTGCAGATGTAGCAGCCGCGGGACTTGTTCAGCTCTCCCGCGAAGGCGCCCTGCGCGCTCGAGACCAGCGGAATCCCCTTGGTCTCGTCGTCGATGCGCAGCGGGGAGCCGGTGGCGGTCGCGGCGATCACGGCGCGGTCCGCCTTGCGCTGCGCCCAGGTCTTCTCTCCGCGACGGGACTTCGCGAGCTTCTTCTCGAAGTTCCGGGAGGCGCGTTTGATCGCGACGAGATCCGCGTCGTCATCCGGCATGGCCGGGGCGTGCCGGAGCACGCGCAGGGCGGTGGCGATGTCCTCCGCGGTCAGTTCTTGGCTCTCGCGGTGACGGGGCGTCGAGGAGGCAAAGGAATCAGAGAGTTCGGGCACCGATCGAGTCTATGGCTCCGCCACCGGCCGACGGGCGGGGCATTGGTCACGTGCCCGCCGCCATGGCGCTCGCTCTAGGCTCGCCCATGAAATCGGCGTCCCTGACCTCCGGTGTCAGATCCAGCCTCGGCACCGAGTGGATCCGAAAGCTCACCCTCTACGGTGAGCACCTGGTTCTCGTCGCCCGCGAAACGGCCCGGCTCGAGCATCTCGCCGCCGAGCTGACGGGTGCCGACGCCTCGGAGGTCGAAGTGCTCAGCGCAAGTCTCTCCTCCCCCACGGGCATCACCGCCGTCATCGAGCGGCTCACGGACGAGGCCCGGCCCATCCAGACGCTGAGCGACAGCGCCGGGTTCGGGCTGCCGCCCGCGTTCGAGAGGAACTACATTGAAGACGAGGCACGCCACCCGCGGCTCCACGTCGAGGTGCCGCTGCGGCTAATGCACACCGCACTGCCGGGGTTGCTCGCGCGACGCTCCGGCACGATCCTCAGTATCGCCTCGGCCCCTGCCGCCATGCCCTGCTCCACGTACAGGGCAGCAAAGTCGTGCCAGGTGACGTTTTCCCGATGGGCCAGCAGCCAGTACCGCTCCCGCGGCGTCACCGTCACCGCAGTGTGCCCGGGCTGCACCCACGCCGACTTCCATGCCCGCCTGGGCCTGCCCGAGGGCAAGGAGGGCACTTCGGGCTGGCCGTGGCTCGAGACGCTTCGGGAGGTCTCCGAGTCGCTGCGCGACGTGGAGAAGGGCGAGGCAGTGTCGATGTCGAGCAAGAGGTACAAGGCGATCTACACCGCTGCGAGGCTGGCGCCCACCGGGCCGATGGCGAAGCTCACGGCGCGGGGGCACTGCGCGGACTGCGCACAGCACGCGCGACCGCCACGGCGTTTGTCCTAGCCGCACCTACGGTATAACGCCCACCGTGCTCTCGCGGATGATCAGCTCCTGCGGCACCTCGACCACAGCTGGGGAGGCGTTGGGGTTCTCGATGCGGCGGATGACCATCTCCACGGCCTCTCGGGCGACGTGAGAGACATCGACGGCCACCGTGGTCAGGGCAGGATTCGAGAATTCACCCTCCAGAATTCCGTCCCAGCCGAGCACTGCGACGTCATCCGGAACGGTTCGGCCGCCTCGTCGGAGCGCCCGCATCGCACCCACGGCGATGAGATCGGTCGCGCAGACGAGGGAATCGAACTCGACGCCGCTGGCCAGGATGCCCTCAACCACGTGGGCGCCGCCGGCGCGGCCGTACGAGACCACATCCACCAGCTGCTCCGATCGGCAGGGGAGTTCGGCTTCGGCGAGCGCTGACCGGAATCCCACGAAGCGGTGCCAACCGGGCCCAAACTGCCTGTCCTCTCGGGCTCCCAGGAAGAGAGGCGCACGCCTCCCCAGGGAGAGGAGGTGCTCCGTCGCCTCCTTTCCGGAGCGGGTGTTGTCGAGCGTGACATGGTCCAGCTCGACCTCCTTTGTACCCTCACCGAGGAGGACCAGGGGCATCGCCTCCGAGGAATCCAGCACCCGCTCGCTGTCGAGGCTGTCCGGTCGAAGGATGATTCCGTCAGCGAGCTGAGTGTCGAACCCTCGGGCCGCGTGCCGCTCCCTCTCCGGATTGCTCTTGGTCTCGGCGATCAGGACCGTGTATCCGCGAGTCTCGGCGACGTCGATGATCTCGTGCGCAAGGCTCGCGAAGTACGGAGTACGCAGATCGGGGACGGCCAGCGCAAGGATGTTCGTGCGTCCGGAGCGCAGCTGCTGACCTGCGCGGCTCTTGCGGTACCCGAGCTCGCTGATGGCCGCTTCGACCTTCTCGCGCGTTGTGGGGCGGACGCTCGGTTTCCCGTTCACCACGTTGGACACCGTCATCCAGGACACGCCAGCGCGGAGAGCGACGTCCTTCACCGTCGGCGGTCGCCGGCGCTTGTTCTCCTGGGTCATCTGTCTACCTCTTTTCTCTCGTCTACCGCCGGTGATGCGAACTCGCCCCGCGGGATACACCGACCGCCTGTCCAGCAGACATGTTGACGACCCGGTGCAGACAATCTACTCTGCCGTGTAACGTGAAAATTTAACGTTAGAAGTGACAGAGAACCACGTTCGAGCCCGCCACTGCTGTCGGCCCATTCGGAGGTAAGTCATGTCCGCAACCACTTTTCACATCCCGCGCCGTCCGGTGCTCGCCGGTGTTGCACTGGCAGGAGCGTCGTTCGCCCTCGGGGGGTGTGCACTCGAACCGGAAGAGGGCGGCAGATCTGGCGGGATTCGGGCAGCCTGGTGGGGAGGAGATTCGGAGAACGGCGCCGTAAACGCAGCCTTGGACGCGTTCACCGAGGAGACCGGCACCGAGATCGCTCGGGAGCCGCAGGCGTGGGACGGGTACTGGGACCGCCTCGCCACCCAGACCGCAGGCGGCAACGCCCCTGACTTCATCATGCAGGCCGGAAGCCAGATCCCTGACTACGCAGGGCGCGGCACCCTGACGGACCTGAACTCGCTGGAGTCACTGGACGCCGAGGCCGTCGACGAGGGGCTGAAGGAGTTCGGCCAGGTGGAAGACGCCCTCTACGGTGTCGTCGCCGCCTCCAACGCGATGAGCCTGGTGGTCAACCAGGGCCTCGCTGGCGAGGCAGGACTGGAAGTCCCCGACGGCGAGTACGCCTGGGAGGAGCTGGCCGAGATGGCCACCAAGTCCTCGGAGTCCTTGGGCGACGACGTCTGGGGGCTGCAGGACGGAGGCGGCGACCTGATCCTATTCATCCTGAAGGTCCGCGACGACGGCCGGCAGTTCTACGCCGATGACGGCACGCTGAACGCCACGGCTGACGACCTCACCAAATGGTTGGAGTACTGGGAGGAGCTCCGTCAGAACGGAGGCGTCCCGCCCGCCGACGTCACCGCCGAGGCGCAGGGCGAGATGGCCAGCAACCCGATGGCGACGGGGCGGGCAGCGATGAGCTTCGGATGGACGCAGGACTTCATCTCCTACACCCGCCTCGTGGACAGCCCCCTGACGCTCCACATACCTCCCTATGTTCAGGCGTCGCCGAGCCTGTGGATGAACGCCGCCAGCCTGTGGTCGCTCTCCTCCACCTCAGCGGACGCCGAGAAGGCCGCCGAGATCGTGAATTTCATGATCAACAGCGACACCGCCATCTCAGCGCTCGGCGTCTCCCTGGGCATGCCGCCGTCGCAGGGAGCCCGCGACCAGCTCGCAGGGACGCTGTCCGATCCGGAGCAGATGGCGATGGACTTCATGGACAAAGTCGCCGAGACCTCCACACCGTTGAACCGGCTCTGGCCCGCAGGTTTCGCGGAGCTGCGTTCCCTGCTCGGAGACCTCAACGAAGCCGTCGCCTTCGGCGAGACCCCGATCGCGGAGGCGGTCGAGCAGTTCTTCACGACTGCGGACAGCTTCGAATGAGTATGGGAAGGACGAAGCTCGCCTCCCCGACATCCCCACAGAGTGGCCCTCCTGCAGAGCAGGAGCCTCTGGTGAGCCCACCTGTCAGGCAGGGGCAGCGTCGAGGCACCAAGCGACGGCGCTCGGCGACGGTCGCGGGGTACCTCTTCCTGGCCCCCTGGTTCATCGGCCTGTTCGGCCTGGTCCTCGGACCCATGGTGGCCTCGGCCTACCTCTCCTTCACCGAGTACGACCTGTTCACCACAGCGCGCTGGGTGGGCCTGGACAACTACGTGACCATCCTTGGATCGGACACGAAGTTCCAGCAGTCGGTCGGTGTCACGATGACTTACGTGCTCGTCTCGGTGCCGCTGAGGCTCGCATTCGCGCTGGGCCTGGCCATCGTCCTTAATCGCGCACTGCGGGGGATGAGCTTCTATCGATCAGTCTTATACCTGCCCTCCTTGCTTGGCGGGAGCGTGGGCGTCGCTATCCTCTGGCGCCAGCTGTTCGGTCGGGATGGAGCAGTGAACAGCTTCCTGGCGATCTTCGGCATCGACGGACCGAACTGGATCGCAGACCCGGATTACTCGCTCATGACGATCATCGTCCTGGCGGTGTGGCAGTTCGAGGGTGTTTCATTAGCTGTGTAAGGGTCCGGTCTCTAACCGAGGTGTGACCTGCGGGCTCGCCTCTGAAAAGGACCGATGACATGACCGAGATTGCTGATGCCCAGAACCCTCTTGCGGGCGTGCTGAGCGCCGACCAGGTCGACGCCCTCGTCAACGCCGCCGAAGACCTCGGAGAGGGCCGCCACGGGGTCGAGGAGCTGCTGTCCCGGATGACCCAGGCCGTGCTGGAGCGGGCCCTGGAGACCGAGATGAGCGACCACCTCGGCTACGAGTCCGGCGACCCTGCCGGCGCCGGAACGGGCAACTCCCGTAACGGCAAGACCACCAAGTCCATCCATACCCTCCAGGGCCCAGTGCAGCTCACCGTCCCCAGGGACCGCAACGGCTCGTTCGAGCCCGTGATCGTGCCCAAGCGGACCCGCCGACTGGGCAGGGTCGAGGACATGGTCCTGTCGCTGTATGCCCGCGGGATGACCACCCGCGACATTGGCTCCCATCTCGAGGAGATCTACGGCTCGAAGGTCTCCGCCGCGACGATCTCCAGGGTCACGGACGTCGTCACCGACGAGGTCGCCCAGTGGCAGTCCCGGCCCCTGGAGTCGGTCTACCCGATCGTCTACATCGATGCGATCTGGCTCAAGATCCGCGACGGCGGAGTCGTGACCAACAAGGCCTGCCACGTCGCCGTAGGCGTCGATATGGAGGGCCGCAAGCAGGTCCTGGGCCTATGGCTGGGGGCCACCGAGGGCGCGAAGTTCTGGGCCAACGTCCTCACCGAGATTCGCAACCGTGGCACCAAGGACATCCTGATCCTGTGCTGCGATGGGCTGACCGGGCTGCCGGCCGCGGTTAACAGCATCTACCCCGAGACCGTGGTCCAGACCTGCGTGGTCCACCTGCTGCGCTCGGCGATGAAGTACGCCTCCTACACGGACCGCAAGACCATGGCCAAGGACATGCGCCCGATCTACACCGCGGCCACCGTGGCGGCCGCTGAGCTGGCCCTGGAGGCCTTTGCCGAGGCCTGGGGCAGCAAGGCGCCGGGGGCGGTGCTGGCGTGGCGGAACGCGTGGGAGGACTTCATCCCGTTCCTGGCGTTCACCCCCGAGATTCGGAAGGTCATCTACACGACCAACCAGATCGAGTCGATCAACTACCAGCTCCGGAAGATCACCAAGACGAGGGGCTCATTCCCGTCGGACGAGGCGGCGATGAAGCTGGTCTATCTGGGGATCCGGAACATCGAGACCCGCCGCGGTGGCCAGCTCGGAACCGGCACTCAGGGATGGCATCAAGCCCTCAATGCTTTCGCCGTTCAGTTCCCCAACCGACTTCCGCTCTGACCACCCGGCAGAGAGGCTGTTCGACCGGCCCCTTACACAGAAAACTTGACACCTCCGGCAGTTCGGCTCTCCCATGATCATCTTCCTGGCTGGCCTCAGGAATATCCCGGCGGAGCTCGTCGAAGCCGCAGTGGTCGACGGCGCCGGCACTATCCGGAGATTCCTCTCGATCACAATCCCCCTGCTCACGCCCATCATCTTTTTCAACGTCGTGATGCAGACGATCGTGGCATTCCAGGCTTTCACGCCGTCTTTCATCATAAGCAACGGGTCAGGCGGCCCAGTGGGATCGACCCTCTTCTACACGCTGTACCTCTACCAGAAGGCGTTCACCCAGTTCGAGATGGGATACGCATCCGCACTGGCATGGATCCTCGTCGCGATCATCGCCGCGTTCACCGCGGTGGCGTTCCTGAGCTCACGGCGCTGGGTCTTCTACTCGGATGAAGGGCGGTGAGAACCTTGGTCACGCTCGATGAACGACCCACCAAGAGCACACCGGCCCCCCGGCTGCGCCGGAAGGATGCGCTGCGGCTGAAGCGCATCGCTCTGCATGCCTTCCTCATCATGATCTGCATCGGGATGCTGTACCCGCTGCTGTGGATGATGCGCAGCTCGGTCCTCCCAGAGAATCAGATCTTCTCGAGCAGCTCGATGATCCCCAGCGAGATAGTGCTCAACAACTACGGGGAGGGATGGGTCGCCAACCCGCCGGGGTTCGGCCGCTTCCTCCTCAACTCAGCAGTCGTCGCCGGGGCCGCAGTGGTCGGGAACCTCGTCGCCTGCACCCTGGCGGCCTACGCGTTCGCTCGCGTCGACTTCCCCCTGAAGCGATTCTGGTTCGCGCTCATGCTGGCGACGGTGATGCTCCCGGGCCACGCCACCCTCATCCCCCAGTACACGATCTTCACCGCAGTGGGATGGGTGGACACTTACCTGCCGCTGATAGTTCCGAAGTTCCTCGCCACCGACGCGTTCTTCATCTTCCTCCTCGTGCAGTTCATGCGGAGCATCCCGCGGGAGCTGGACGAAGCTGCGGAAATCGATGGGTGCAATCACTTCCAGAGGTTCTATCGCGTGCTGCTGCCGGTGATGACTCCCGCCCTGGCGACCACGGCAGTCTTCACGTTCATCTGGACCTACGAAGACTTCATGGGCCCGCTCATCTATCTGGCCGATATCAACCGCTACACGGTCCCGCTCGGCCTGCGCATGTTCATGAACAGCATGGGCGAATCCTCGTACGGTCAGCTGTTCGCGATGACGACGCTATCCCTCGTGCCCGTTTTCATCATCTTCATGATCTTCCAGCGACGCCTGATCGAAGGCATCGCGACCACAGGCCTGAAGGGCTGATGCCATCCGACCGGAGTGTTGCTCTCGAGAATTCTGCGCCAAGGATCGACCACAGGACTTCAGAAAGAGGCAGTCGTGGAACCCGAAAACAACCACTTTGAGCTCGTCGTGTGCGGAGCAGGCTTGGCAGGGTTCGCCGCCGCCGTCTCTGCTGCGCGCGCCGGCATCGATGTGTGCCTGGTCCAGGATCGCCCGGTCCTCGGAGGCAACAGCTCCTCAGAGATCCGTGTATCCCCCCGCGGCGCCAGCACCTATCACGCCTACGCACGGGAAGGCGGAGTGCTGGCCGAGCTCATGGCGTCCGAGAGGATGAGAAACCATGAGCCGATCTTCGAGAACGGCTGGACGAACAGCGTCTGGGACCTCGCGCTGTACGACATGGCGGTGCGCACGAAGAACCTGACTCTCATGCTGAACACGTCCGTGCGCTCCGTGACGGTGCAGGACGGTCGGATCGTATCGGCGACGTGCTGGACCGCTGCGGCCGAGACCGAGACCGAGGTCCACGGAGAGATCTTCGTGGACTCCACGGGAGACGGGGTCATCGCGGTCCTCGCGGGATGCGAGTTCCGGAACGGCGAGGAGGCTCGGTCGGAGTTCGACGAACCGCATGCACCGCTCACCTCATCCCCCGACACCATGGGCAACTCCCTGCACTTCAAGACGAAGGATGTCGGCAGGCCGGTGAGCTTCGAGCTTCCCGACTGGGCAGTGGAGTACGACGACCCCGAGTTCTTCTACAAGCAGGGCCGGGTGCCGAACGATGTGCGCGGCGGGTACTGGTGGATAGAGCTCGGGAAGCCGTGGGACACGATCACCGACTCCGAGAAGATCCGCCATGAACTCACCCGCCACACGCTAGGGGTCTGGGACTGGATCAAGAACAAGGATCCGCGTACTCGGGAGAAGACGAAGAATCTCGCGCTGGATTGGCTCGGCCAGGTGCCCGGCACCCGCGAGAGCCGACGCATCATGGGCCTTCACCTGATGACCGAGCACGACCTCTTCCGGGAGGAGCCGTTCGAGGATGAGGTCGCCTATGGCGGATGGAACATCGATCTGCACACGCCCGGCGGGCTGCTCGCACCGACCAGCGAGCCGACGGCCGCCGCGGGGTATAACCTGCGCTCCGAAGAATCAGTGCGGGCCTACGTCGGCCCGTTCGGCATCCCCTTGCGATCCCTCATCGCCAAAGACGTCACCAACCTGATGATGGCAGGACGCAACATCTCCGCCACCCACGTGGCGCTCGGCTCGGTCCGCGTACAGGCGACCACCGCCACCATGGGACAGGCCGTGGGAACGGCCGCTGCATTAGCCCTGTCCCGCGACGTCGCTCTGCACGATCTTCCCTTCTCCCACGCGAGCGATGTCCAGCAGCAGCTGCTCAAGGACGGCTGCTTCCTGCCCCACGTGATAAATAAGGATCCCGAGGACCTCGCGCGTCATGCGGAGGTGTCCGCTTCCTCGGATGCGCCCTACCTGGGGGCATCGCCCGGCGACACCTGGGTCGCCGGCGGACTTCGCGAAGGAGGTCGGCAGCGGGAGGATCACCTCACATCCCTGCGCGGCCAGTGGTTCCCGGTCGAGACCGGAGCCGACGCGCCCGGACTGAGCTCAGTGCGCGTGAGGCTCCGGAACCACGGTTCGTCGCCCGTCAGCATCCCGGCAGTCCTCTCCCAGGTCGAGCACATCTGGGATTACCGCGTCGACACCGACATGGCCCTCGAGAAGACGGTACTCGAGGTCGAGCCCGGAGAGCACTGGGTCACGTGGGATGTCGCCATCGATCCCGCACGTCTGCGGCACGGTGAGCCCGGCGGGCAGTACCTCCGCCTCGACCTCAGCGCTTCTCCTGACGTCGAATGGATCCCCGCCGGACGGATTCTCCCTGGCGCGGTCTCCGCCTTCGAGATGACCCCCGGACGCATGCGTCGCTTCGGTGCCGGAGTGACACTGAGCCACCGTATAGAGCCTGCTCAGCATGCCTATCCCGCGATGAGCGTCATCTCGGGCACGGCGCGTCCCCACAATGCTCCCAATGCATGGCGCTCGGATCCCGGCCATCCCCTGGAGCAGTGGCTCCAGCTCGACTGGCACGAGCCCCAGGAGATCGGGTCGATCCACCTGAGTTTTGCGGGGAACCTGCTTCGCGAGTACGACCAGACCCCGGAGATGTGGTCAGACCCCCAGACCGTGCGGGACTACTGCATCCTCGCGAAGACCGAGACCGGGTGGCACGAGGTCGTCGCTCAGACGGGAAACGGGCTTCCGCGGAGAGTCCATGAACTCCCCCACGCAGTCACGACGACCGCGCTGCGTCTGGTCGTCCAGGCCACCAACGGGGACCCCTCGGCTGCCGTCTACGAGGTCCGTTGCTACGGACCGGACCAGTGACGTTCCCCTGCTCAGGGTCGGCCGCTAGACCAAGCATTCCTGGCTGACACTGAACGCGGTCGGATCCCGGCTGACGCAACCGGATGTCACCGATCCGCGCCGTCCACGGTGCCGAAGAACTTCCGCGCGGAGTCGGCGAGGCGGAGCGCTCCCGCCGGCGCAACATTCGGTATCCCCAGGCCGAGCGGCGTGATCGCACAGCCCTCCGTGCAGAAAGCGCCGCCGCCGGTGGGGAGGAAGATCCTCGTCGCGCAGCGGCGCCGGGACCGTCAGTGGGCTGCGGAGCCCGAGGTCCGAGGGACCCTGGTCGTGAACGCCTTGTGCGTCGCGTCCGTGCGATAGTCATCGCGCCGCCCGGCATCGCCGTCCTATCGTACTGACTCATCGTGTCGCACTGACTGAACACTTGGGCCGCTCCATGAGGTGAGGACCATCAAGCCTGCCTCCTCCTCGCAGCAAACAGGAGACACAGTCCCCGTAAGCCGCCGACGATTCCTGCGCCTCACTGCCGTCATCACCGCCGCCGGCCTCCTCACCACTGCCTGCAGCCCCCAGAACACGGAAGACCCCCGATGGACGGTGGCCAGATTTTCGCCGAGGCCGGCTTCGAGAGCCCGGAGGTCGAGACCCAGGTCGCAGTCGAGCATCTAGGCGAGGGCGTGCAGAAGCAGAGAGACCGCCTCGCATACGGCACCCAGGGCGCAGTGACCTTCGTGGTCGTGGTGGGCCACGAGCCCGAACTCTCCGTGCTTGTCGCGGTGCGACGCTCTGGACGCTGACGACCGCGGCTCAGCCTCTCAGCCGGTGATCTTCCGCGTCAGCGTCACGAGGCCCGGCCCGTCATACCGGCTCTTCGCGGTTCGTGGTGAATGACCCTGCTGTGGCGGGTATTCACGCTACGGTTCTCGCGGCGCTGGTCAGCAGGATACGGGTCCGGTAGTTCTCCGGGTTGCGGAATCCGCGGCCGGTGCGTTTGATGTTCTTGATGCCGGTGTTGCCCGCTTCGACCTTCGCGGTGGTTGCGCCGGTGACGATGAGGACCTCGATCGCGTCCCACCAGGCCACGACGGTGTCGTAGAGCTTCGTCGTCTCGGGCATGTTCGCGATCTGGGCGAAGTAGCCCATCCGCATCCGTTCGTCCCAGGCCTGGGCGAGAGTGTCGGTGGCCAGCAGGCGGCGGAGCTGCTCCTTGATGCCCCAGGAGGCCGAGAGCTCGTCAGTGGGGTCATCGGTGCGGAACACCGTCTCCAACCGCTCCCACGCCCTCGGGGTCAGGGTGTCGCCGCCGCGCAGCAGCAGCATCCGG
The DNA here is from genome assembly GCF_052378665.1 of Brachybacterium sp. AOP24-D1-21. Lineage (NCBI taxonomy): Bacteria > Bacillati > Actinomycetota > Actinomycetes > Micrococcales > Dermabacteraceae > Brachybacterium > Brachybacterium sp. AOP24-D1-21. Next base: position 2,142,460 of record NZ_JBQSXX010000001.1, on the reverse strand, counting down.
TGGGCCCAGGCCGGGTCGTCCTTGCGACCCCGCCGCCCGCGATGGGTGCGGGCCAGGCGCTGCCGGACGGTGGTGACCATGTCGTTTCCGAGCTTGACCAGGTGGAACTTGTCGACCGAGACCGCGGCGCGAGGCAGCCAGGTCCGCAGCGCCTTGCGGAACGCGGCCGAGGGATCGATCGCGACGATCTCGATCCGCTCCCGCCACAGCTCGGAACGCTGGGCCAGCCAGTCCCCGACGGCCCTGGAGTCCCTGCCGTCGACGATGCCGAGGACCTGCCCGGTGGCCAGGTCGACCAGTGTCGTCATCCACGGCTCGAACCGTCTCCAAGCGCCCTCGTCGGTGCGGAACCAGCGCACTGACCGGTAGCGGTGCTCATCGACCCCCAGACGCCTTACCCGCACGTCGTCGACGTCAGGCAGGACCACAGCGGCGGCGCTGAGGGCGGACTGGACCAGCCACCACGAGACGCCGTGGGCCCGGGCCACCTCGGAGGCTGCTCGGCCCGAGGTGATCACGGCCGAGACGACCTCTTCCCGCAGTCGGGTCGTCGAGCGTGCGTAACGAGGGATCTGCTCGGTGGCCTCGGCGAACGTGCCCCGGGCACAAGCCGGCTCCAGGCAGAACCAGCGCCGCTTGGCCCACACCACCACCGCCGCGCCAGCGACGGGAACGTCCCGGACCTGCTGTGACCGGCGGGAGTGGACCTTCGTCGCGAGCACCCCGCAGGACGGACAGCCGGGTGGGACGGTCGAGGCGATCACCACTCGACGACCTCCGTCGGGCAGGTCGATGGCGTCGATGACGCGGTAGTTGGGCAGGTTGAAGATCGTGCTCGCAGCATCCCGCTGCGAACCAGTATTCTCGTGCACAGGCTCGTGGTCCTCTGGAATGTGGATGTCTTGACAACACCCATCACAGCAGGGCCACGAGCCGTTCTGCGCCTACGACGCGACGCTCCCCATCACCACGAACCGGGAAGAGCCGTCATACCCCGGCCAGCCGTGCACCACGTCGGTCCACTCCTGCGGTATCTCCTCGGCGCCGGTCCAGGTCCCCAGCAGCGAGCCGGCGATCGCGGCGATGGTGTCGGTGTCGTCGCCGAGCGCGACGGCTGCGGCGATGCCCGCACGGAAGGTCTCCGTCGGCCCGTCGGCCGTGGCCGCCTGCTCCACCGCGTGCAGGGCGGCGTAGAGCGCGGTGACGGTGAACCCGTTGGGAGACAGGGACGCTGGAGCGCCCGAGCGCCAGGTCCCGTCGGCGAGCGCCACCCACGTCTCGCGGTGCTCTGCCGGGAGCAGTTCGATGCCGTCCTCCGGCCGGCCATGCACGGCGTCCACGACGGAGCGCCGGATCGCTTCGCACCACAGCACGCAGGAGTCTCCGGCCAGCGGGTCCGCGTGGGTGAGCTCGGCGATGGCTCGTGCGGCGCGGGCGGTGCGCTCGGGATCGTCCGGGAAGGCGAGAGCCACGGGGGCGGTGCGCATCAGTGCGCCGTTGCCGGCGGTCCGGCCGGAGCGGGCGTGCAGCTCCGCGGCGACGGAGGTCATCCGCTGAGCGAGGCCCGGGCCGCCGCCGTCTCTGAGCATTGCGCTGAGCACCTGGCGAGTCTGGGTTCCCACGTCGCTCGCACCGCCCTGCAGCCAGTCCAGGAAGCCCTGGGCGATCGCGTCGAGCCCCTCGGGAGAGTCGATCGGGACCTCGGACGCGGCGACGTGGGCGATGCACAGCGCCATCTGGGTGTCGTCGGACCACTCCCCCGGCGTGTACGGGCCGAGCCCGCCGCCGATCATCTGCGGACCCTTGCACGGGTCGTAGGGGGCCGAGGCGAACTCGTAGGGGACGCCGGCGGCGTCCCCGCAGGCAAGGCCCAGCAGGGCTCCGGCGGCGCGGTCAGCAGCGGTGGTGGTGGTCGTCATGAGGGAACGGTAGCGCGGGGGTGCGACGATCCGACCGTCCTTCACGCCGGTCGGCGCCCAGGCTCAGCGACCGGAGCTGCCGGTGGCCTGCGCGGAGACGGCGATCGGCGCCGCGTCCCGGCCACCCAGCACGATCTCGACGCCATCCTCCGGCCAGTCGAAGCCGACGGGCAGATCCGCCGCAGCAACTTGCAGCGTCCCCGCCTCCCCCGACACGAACACATGACACTGCCCGTCCTGCTCCACTGCACGCGCCCACTGGGCTCCGGGGATCTCCAGCTCGCCGAGCCCGCGCGCACCGGACAGCACCGCCTTGTGCTCGGCCATGAACTCTCCGAGTGTCTCGAGCACCTGGACCTGCAGCTCAGGCAGTGACCCGTCGGCCCGGGGCCCGAGGTTCAGCAGCACCCGGCCACCGCGGGAGACGGCGTCGACCACATGCCGTACCGCCTGCGCGCCGCTGATGTACTGGGCGGCGTCCTCGACCTGGTTGTAGCCGAAGCTCAGTCCGATGCCGCGGCAGTTCTCCCAAGCCTGGCCCTCCGGGATCTCCCCCGACTGGTATTCGGTGGTCATGAAGTCGTGGTGCGCACCGGAGAAGCGGTCGTTGATCAGCCCTTCGGGGCGTTCGCGGTAGAAGTGCTCGAGCAGCTCGCCGAGGCCGCCCGGGCCGAAGTGCAGGTTCTGGTCCGGCCAGCCGATGTCGTTCCAGAACACGTCCGGGCCGTAGCGGTCGATGAGGTCGCGCACCTGGGCGCTGCAGTACTTCCCGTAGTCGTCATCGCGCGGCCGTTTCGAGCCCTCCACCTCGTGGAGCTCGACCAGGGGTGGCGTCGGCCGCTCGTGCCAGTCCAGTCCGCCGGAGTAGTAGACCCCGAAGTGCATCCCGGCCGCGGTGGTGGCCTCGGCGATCTCGCCGACGAAGTCTCGGCGGGGCCCGCGCTGCACGGTGTTGCGTTCGCCGGTGCCGGGGGCGGCCCACAGGGTGATCCCGTCATGATGCTTGGTGGTCAGCACGACGTAGTCCGCGCCAGCACGAGCGAAGAGGTCGCTCCAGGCGGACGGGTCGAAGGCGCCGACCTGCCACTGGTCGAGGAAATCGTCGTAGGGCGCTCCGCCGTGGACGCGCCGATGATGCTCGGCAGCCGGGGAGCCCTCGAGGCGCATGGTGTTGAAATACCACTCGGCGTAGGGGTTGTGCGTGAGCCGGTCGGCAGCGTCGTCGGCCGCACCGAGCTCAGCGGTGGGCTCCGCCCAGGCGGGCACGGAGTACGCGCCCCAGTGGAGGAAGATCCCCAGCGGGGCATCGCGGAACCAGTCGGGCAAGCGCTGTGGGAGTGCGTCCCAGCGTGCGGGGTCGTCCATGGCGGGGCTCTTCGCTCTCTGAATCGTTCCCTCGAGGGGCCCGCACCACGCTACGGGCTCAGGCGCCCTTGCGCACCGTGATCGTCCATCCCGCCTCGCCCACGCGATCGAAGGCGACCACCTCGTGGCCGTCGTCCGCGGCCCACTGGGGCAGGGAGTCGGTGGCCTGGGTGCAGTCGAAGCCGATGATCAGGTCATCGCCCGTGGTCAGCTGCTCCATCGCATTCTTGGCGTCGATCAGCGGGAAGGGGCAGACGGCGCCGTTGGTCTGGAGGGTGTAGGCAGGCATGAGAGGTCCTCTCTGTCGGGGTGAGGTTCTAGCGGGGTGAGGTCAGGCGGCGGGGCTGAGCACGGGTGCGGGGCGGTTCTTCGCGGCGGCCTTCTGCGGGCGCACCAGGAAGAACCAGGCGGCAGCCCAGGTGCCGAGCATGATCGCGGCGAAGGAGACCCAGCCCTGGTAGCTGAACAGGCTGGTCTCCACGAGCGAGTTGCCGATGGTGCAGCCGCCGGCGAGCGCGGCGCCCACACCCATCGCGACACCGCCGCCGGCGCTATTGAGGATGGTTCGTGCATCCGGCACCCGCCAGCGGAACTCGCTGGCGAGCTTCGCGGCGATGAAGGAGCCGACGAGGATTCCGAGCACGAGCATCACGGACCAGTCCACGAGGGTGACGTCCCCGGTGGTGAGGAAGGTGATGATCTTGGCCGACGGGGTCGTGATGCCGAGGCCGCCGTTGCGGCCGGCGGCGGTGGAGAGCACCCAGGCCGCGATCGCGATGAGGCCCAGCAGCACACCGCCCACCCACGGGTTCCAGGGGATATCGGCGAGGTAGTGGCCGAGACCGCTGCGACGGGCGGGCAGGCGCACGCTCTGCTTGCCTGCACTGCGAGCGGCACTCCTGCGCACCTGGCGCACCACGAGCACGGCGACCAGGGCGGAGAACGCGATGGTGGGCACCCAGACGCTGACCCCGAGGGTCTCCTGGATGGTCGCGTCACCCATGGTGCGAGCGCGGGCGGCCTCGGTGAAACCGCCGAGCGGGCCGAACTTCATCACCGCCGCGAACAGCATGTAGAAGATCAGCGCCACCCAGGATCCGATGAGGCCCTCGCCGGCGCGGTAGTAGGTGCCGGTCGCGCAGCCGCCGGCCATGATGATGCCGACGCCGAACAGCAGGCCACCGCCGATCACCGCGAGCGGGGCGAAGGATGCGGGTTCGGGGGCGATCACGCCGGCGCCGGTGAGCGCGGCGACGCCGACGGCCTGGATCGCGATGGCGAGGAGGAAGGGGGTGAAGTAGCGCGCGGAGCGCGTCAGGTAGAGGTCGCGGAACGCGCCGGTGACGCAGAACCGCGAACGCTGCAGGACGTAACCGAGCACGGCGCCGAGGAACAGTCCGGTGAGGATCATGCCGGCCACGCTAACTTATGGACCCCATAAGTAGAACCCCTGATGAACGCAGAATGCGCGACGCACTCAGCTCATGGTCCGCTTCCCGCGCTGGGCGGCCTTGTCCTTGAGACCCTGCACCACGCGGCCCAGGCCCGAGGTGCTCTCGTCCTCGGCGGGGGTCTCCACGAAGTCGACGATCGAGCGCATGGTCGCAACGTCGATGCTGGGCATCCCGCCTTCGAGGAGGGTGCCGATGCGCTCGCCGACCAGGACCTCCAGGGCGTCGGCAGCCTCATCGCCGCGCTTCTCGCGGACGGTCTCGAGACGTTGCCTCAGGAGTCGCTCCGCGACAGCGGAGGCGGGAATGGGCTCGGGGTGGCCGGCGACGGTGATCTTTTCCATGGGGGTCCCCTCAGATCGAAGACCCGCTCGCCGGATCCACGGGCGTGCGGGTGCCGGGCTGCTGCGACCGGCTCACCCGCACAGTACCGGGAAGCCCTCTCCTGCCACCGATGCTTCCACCGCTTGCACCGCCGCCTCGACGAGCAGCTCCGCCGACCCCTGGGCGAACGGCCCCGGCATGCCGTAGTAGCGGTGGGCGTCCTCCACCTCGTAGCCGCCGAACGGGTACTCCCCCGCGCTCGGGAAGTAGCCGGGGCAGCCGTCGGCGTATCCCAGCACCAGGCAGGGCCCCGCGAACTCCGCACCGCAGGCAGCGACTCTCGCCGTGATCTGCTCGGCGACCTCGAGGAACGGCTCCCCGGGCAGCGTCACCACGGTGACCTCGCCGAGCCTGAATGCGCTGACCCGGCCGGACCATTCCGTGTCCTCCGGAACGGCGGCGGCCCAGTCCAGCCAGAGTTTCAGCAGGGCGGCTCGGCCCGGTTCCGCCTCGGTCAGCTCCTGTGTCCAGGCGGCGCGATCTGCGGTGAGCTGTGCGTCAGTGGGCCGGTCGAGCTGGAGGGTCACCGGCACCGAGGCGAAGCGCACCTCGCCTGCGTCGATGGGCTCTGGTGCCGCTGCCAGCACCGAGTCCGCGATCCGGGTGCCGACCCGTTCGGCCTCGGCGAAGGTCCGCGTGGAGGAACCGGTCAGGGAGTAGGACGCCTCCGCGCGGTGTCCGGTGTTGAGGTCTCCTGCGCAGCCGGTCGTGAACACGGCCAGCGATCCCGCGTGCTCAGCCTCGATCCGCTCGCGCAGCGGATGGATGTAGTCACCGGACAGCAGGCGGTTGGTGCCATCAAGCACCACCGGATGGCAGGGATAAGTGAGCAGGCTGGCCACGACATGGCTGTGCTCCCGGGCCCCTCCGTCGGCCGCGTCACCGGTCACCCCCTCCGCCTGCGAGGCGAGGAACTGCAGCATCTGCACCGGCGGATCCATGGCCTGGCCCGCGTGCCGACGGTTCGAGGCGACGCCCACGCCCCGCGCGCAGCGGTGCTCCACTCGGCAGGGGTGCCGGGCTGAGCGCGCCGTCTGGCCGGCGATGATCGCCGCAGAGATGATCTGCTGCTCGATCTCCGGCGTGCAGCGGGCGAGCCGGGTCGGGGTGGAGCAGGGGCCGGCGTGGGTGTGGGTCGCGGTGACGATCACCTGCGCCGGTGCCTCGGGGTGCACTCCGGCAGCGATCCGCTGGCAGGTGCTCTCCTCGAGCGCGCATACGTCCACCGTGATCAGCACCAGCTCGTCCAGGGCGAGCGCGCGGGCGCCGAGCTCGTCATGCTCGCCGGTGCTCGGCGCGGTGCGGGCGGCGAAACCCGACATCGGCACCGGGGAGGTGACCCCCAGCGCCTGGACAGATGCTCCCACCTGGATCATGCGCTGGATCATGCGCTCGTTCCTGCTCCCGATCGTGCGGGCGTGAGCTCCGTGCCGTGCTGCCAGATGCCCTGGATGGCCCCGTCGGCCTCGAGCGTCACCAGATCCGCGGGGGCGCCCACGCGCAGCGTGGTCTCACGGCCGAGGACCGCGCCCGGGGTGCGGGTGACCAGCACGAGCGCCTCTCGCAGGGACAGGCTGGTCGCGCGCAGCACGAAGCGCAGGCCCGCGGCGACGTCGGACGCTGCCCCGGCCAGCAGCTCTGTGCCCACATAGGACAGGCGACCGTCGTCGCTCAGCTCGACCGTGCCGCCCACGGCGGTCTCGTACCGGCCGGGCAGTCTGCCGGCGAGCTCGGTCGCGTCGGAGACCAGGAAGGCCCGGCCGATGCCCTTGGCGCGGAGCATGACCTCGAGCGTCTCCGCGGGGAGGTGGTGCCCATCGGCGATCAGCCCGCAGGTGAGACGGTCCTCGGCGAGCTGGGTCCACAGCGGGTTCGGGTGGCGGGCCAGCTGCGGGAAGATCCCGTTTCCCAGGTGCGTGGACAGGGTCGCGCCGGCGTCGACCGCGGCGATGAGCTGGGGGCCGCTGGCGTGGGTGTGGCCGAGGGCGACCTGGATCCCGAGCGCGGCGATCCGGGTGATCTGTGCGGGGGCATCGTCCGTGTGCGGGGAGAGGGTCACGATGCCGACAGGCCCGGCCTGCTGCCAGCGCGCGACTTCCTCGGCGTCGATCGGGCGGATCTGGGCGGCGTCGTGGACCCCGCGCGGGCCGTCCTGCGCCGAGAGGAACGGGCCTTCGACGTGCGCGAAGGGGATCGCGTGGGCGAGCTGGGGCGAGGTGGCGCGGGCCTCGGCGACAGCGCGCAGGGAGCGGCAGATCGCCTCCTCCGAGCCGGTGATGACGGTGGGCACCCACGTGGTGACCCCGCGCCGAGCGAGCGCCCCGGTGATCTCCACGATCCGCTCGGCGGTGACCTCCGGCCCGTTCACATCGATCCCGGCGAAGCCGTTGACCTGCAGGTCGATGAACCCCGGGGCGAGATAGGGAAGCACCTGCCCGGGCTGCGCGGGCCGACGGTCGATGCGGGTGATCACGGTGTCCATCGTGACCTCGAGCAGCTGACCGGTGGCCGGGTCGAGTCCGCGCACGAGGGTGCTCACAGCGACGTCACCCTTCCCTTGAACTGGGCGATGAACTGGCCGTTCGCCTCATCGCCGCCGGGAGCATTGCCTGAACGCCAGATCGGCGGGTCGATGCCGCGCTCGGCGAGCGCGGCGACGGTGCTCATCATCAGCCAGTTCATGGCGAAGGCGCTCGCGAAGGTGGAGACGGCGCCGGTGCGCTCGGCGACGCCGTCGATCTCGATCACCGCGTCCCCGACGGGGACCTTGGTGTCGATGTGCAGATCCACCACGTCGTGGAGGTCCTGCCTGGAAGGGTGGCGGGCGGGATGCTCCGGGGCGGTGGAGTCGGCGTGCTCCCGGCTGGAGACGCCGATGAGGGTGCAGCCGCGCTCCTTCGCGGTGAGCGCGGCGTCGATCAGGGCGGCGTTGATCCCGTAGGCGTTGACCAGGATCAGCAGGTCGCCTTCGCCCAGCTGGTGGTCGTCGATGACGATCCGGCCGTAGCCGGGGGTGCGCTCGATCGCCATGGACCGCAGCGCTCCGCTGGAGAGCAGGGTGCCCTCGTCGAGGATCGCGGAGACGTGCATGAGGCCGCCGGCGCGGAAGAACACCTCCTGCGAGGCGAGGTTCGAGTGCCCGCCCGGACCGTAGACGTGCACCAGGCGGTCCCCGGCGATCTGCTCCGCGAGCAGCCCGGCGGCCTCGGTGACCGCGGCCTGCTCCTCGGCGCGGATGCGGCCCATGAGCGCGGTGATCGTCTCGAAGTACTCCGCGGCGAGCGCGGCAGGATCGGCGGGGCCAGCGGGGCCGGCGGGACTGGTGGGTTCCTGGGTCATCGGGGATCGGCCTCCGCGTCGACGAACAGGTGCACATCGGGATGGGTGCGCAGCGCGGTGCCGGGGTGCGCACCGGAGATCGGCTGGTTCACGGTGTCGTGGACGGCCTGGCGCTTGACCGCCGTGGGGACGGAGACGACGATACGGCGCGCGTTCAGCAGCCGCGGAATGGTGACGGTGATGGCGTGGACCGGCACCGCGTCCAGGTCCGGGAAGTGCCCCTCGTCGACCTGCTGCTGGCGGGAGACCTGATCGAGCTCGACCACCCGCGCGCTCAGCGGGTCCGTGAAGTCCGCGGGCGGGTCGTTGAAGGCGAGGTGGCCGTTCACGCCGAGCCCGCACAGCGTGACGTCGAAGGGCTCCTCCCCCATCGCCTCGCGGTAGGCGGCGGCGGCGTCCTCCGGTGCGGCGGTGACGTCGATGCGATGGAAAGCGCGCGGGGTGACCAGGGTGAACAGCTCGTTCGCGAGCCAGTTGCCGAATCCCTGCGGGGCATCCGGCCTCAGGCCGATGTAGTCGTCCATGTGGAAGCAGTCGATCTTCGTGAAGTCGAGATCGTCCGTGGCGGCGAGCGCCTGCAGGGTGGCGGACTGGCTCGGGGCGGCGGCGAGCATCAGGCGGGCGCTGCCTCGTTCGGCGATCGCCTCGCGCAGGATCGGGGCGGCGGCCGCAGCGGCGGCGGCGCCCATCTCCTGGCGGGTGGGGTAGGTGTGGATCTCCAGCGCGGTCTCAGCAATGCTCACGGTGTCTTCTCCTCAGTCGGTGCGGGGTCGTGCTCCAGGGCGTTCAGCAGCAGGAGCGAACGGGCGATGTGCATGGGGTCCTTGACGGGCAGGGCGACCACCTCGTCCAGCGGGCTGCCGTCACGGCGGCGGTTCTGGAGCCACTCCTGGCCTGCCGGGTCCGGGAAGGTGCCCAGCGTGTACTCACGCACCCGCTGCGCCCAACGGGCGAGCTCCGGGGAGCCGGTGCGGCGGGCGAGCAGGGCGGTCGCGTACATCGCTTCGGCGTGGACCCACCAGAGCTTGGTGTCCCAGGTGCGCTGCACGAGCGCTTCGTAGGGGGTTTCGAGCAGGCGGCCGACGGGCGCGCCGCCGGCCTCCCGATCCACGTAACGCAGCAGGCCGCCCTCGGCGGCGTCCCAGCCCGTCTCGAGCGCCCGCAGCGCAAGCGAGGTGAGCGTGGCATCTGGGACTGCGAGCTGCGGGTGCTGGTCGCCGACGTGCACCAGCATCCACAGCAGCTCGAGCAGGTGACCGGGAGTGACGTGACGGGCCAGCAGGGTGTTATGGTCCCGCGCATGGTCAGGGCGGAACTCCCACCAGGTCTCGGTGCCGAGGAAGGGGTTCTCGTCGCCTGAGGTCGCTCCCTCGTCGCCGAGAAGGGTGTTCCGGGCACCCGTGCTGACTGCGAGCACCTCGTCGCTCGGCGCCGCCCGGTGCAGCTCACCGGCGACGTGGACGAGGGTCATCGGCCCCGCGAGGTCCGTGAACCCGGCGGGGACCGGATAGGGCGCACTCTTCGCGGTCCGGGCGCGGATCGAGGTCTCGGCGCCGAGCAGAGTGCGGCGAGCCTGTGCGAGCCAGCGCTCACGGCCCTGCCCTGCAGTGCCTGACTCCGTAGTGCCTGAGTCTGCCCCCGGTCTCGACGTCAGGCCCGCTTCCGACCCAGGCGCCGTGCGTGCAGCGCCGGCGAGACCGAGCACCGCGAAGAGGTCGGCGAAGACGCTGGTCGCGAGTTCTCCGTCCTCGTCCGCGAGCTGCTCGCCGTGTTCGCTGAGTCGGAAGCTGGTGCGGCCGTCCGGGAGGAAGGCATGGTCGACGAGGAAGTCGGCAGTCTGGAGGGAGCGTCGGCGCCAGAGAGCGCTGTCGCCGCTCAGCCGGCCGGCTTCGATCTCCTCGGCCACCAGCGCACACGTCCAGGCCCAGCGGCCCTGCGACCAGGTGTACTTCTCGCGGCTGACGGGCTCTCCGCGGTTGGTGAAGCAGGTGCGGACACCGCCGAGGCGGTCGTCGGCCCCCTCCCGATCCCACCAGCCGAGCACATCGCGTTCGAGGTGGGTGCGTAGCTCGAAGTGTTGCCGCGGCGAGTTCATCGCACCGCCTCCTGCCCGTCGGCCGCGGCGGTCTTCTCCACGAGCGGTCCGTCATAGCCCAAGGAGTCGACCAGCGCATCGACCTCCGCGCTATGAGCGGGGCGGATCAGCCCGTAGCCGATGAACACCACGATCGAGCAGAGCACAGGAGTGGCCACCGTGATGGTCTGTGCGCTCGCGGTGCCCAACGACTCGATCGGGCCGGCGAGCAGGTACTTGTTGGTCGCGAAGACGACCAGGCCCACCGCCCAGGAGGTGATCGCAGCAGCAGAGCCGGAGCGTTTGAAGGCGGGCAGCAGGCCCAGCAGCATCGGCACCGCGATGGGGCCGACGAGTGCACCGAACCAGGCGATGAGCAGGCCGAGCACTCCCCCGAAGCTGTCTGCCGTAAGCGCTATGCCCATCGACAGGACGATGAACAGAAAAGTGGTGAGGCGGGCCATGAACAGCTCCCGCTTGGCGGGCAGGAAGCTGCGGTCCCGGCGCAGCGCCGGGATGATGTCGCGCACCACCACCGAGGAGATCGCGTTCGCATCCGAGGCGGTCATCGCCATGGTGTGCGCGAACATTCCCGCGAGCACCAGGCCCACCAGACCGGCGGGCAGGAACTGCTGCGCCATCAGGGCGTAGGACTCCTCGGGGTTCGCCAAGCCCGGCAGGAAGATCGGCGCGGCCCACATCGGGATGAAAAGCACCAGCGGCCAGAGGAGGTAGAGCACGCCGGAGAGGATCATCGAGCGGCGAGCCGCGGCGCCGTCGGCGGTGGAGATCATGCGCATCGCGAGGTTCCAGGTGCCGCCGTTGTAGGACAGGGTGGAGATGATGATGTAGGCGAGGAAGAACCAGAGCGTGAGGTCGTTGTTGAACGGCGAGGAGTGTCCCTCGGGCAGCCGCTCCCACATGGTCCACAGCGAGGAGATCCCGCCGAGCTGGACCACCACGATGCCGAGCATCGCGATCGCCGCGACGAACTGGATGATGAACTGGCCGAGGTCGGTCAGGACGTCCGCCCAGATCCCACCGATGGTGGAGTAGATCATGGTGACCCCGCCGACCACGAGGATGCCCCACACGATCGGCAGGCCCGCGAAGACCTGCAGCAGGATCGCGCTCGCGACCCACTTGGCGGCCACGTCGAACACCTTCAGCGCTGCGCCGGACCAGGCGAGCAGCTGCTCGGTGGCCACATTGAAGCGCTTGGCCAGGTACTCCAGCGGGGAGATGATGCCCAGACGCTGGCGCAGGCGCGGCCAGCGCGGCGCGAACAGCCAGGCACCGATGCTGCAGGCCACGGTGATGCTCAGCGCCCACCAGACGTAGACGGCGAAGCCGGTGGTGTAGGCGAGCGCGGCGTAGCCGACGAACACTGCAGCGGAGTAGCCGGACATGTGGTGGGAGATCCCGACCAGCCAGGCGGGCAGCTTGCCCCCGGCGACGTAGAAGTCCGACGCGTCGGAGATCTTCGATTTCGCATAGAGCCCGATCACCACCATCACCACGAAGTAGCCGGCGATGACCACCCAGTCCAGAACAGCCATTGTTCTTCCTCATCTCTCGAGATCGATCATGCACAGGCTGACATGCAACCGATTGCAAGTCGAGAGATCCCGGCGTCGTTACCGAAACGTGATCGAGGTTGAGCTCAGCGCAGCAGGGCCGAGAGCGTCGATCAGGGCGGTGAGGATCTCGGGCCCGCGGGAGTCGGCGATGACGACCTGGTGGCCCTGCGCGATCACTGCGCGGACCAGCTGGCCGCCCACTTCCCTGCGCCGATGATGCCGATGATGGTCATGCGGTCACGCCCCGCGTGCGCGCGGCGCGCATGCCGTTGGCGATGACGACGACCTCGGCCACCTCGTGGATCAGCACCACGGCAGCCAGGCCCAGCGCCCCGAACAGGGCGAGCGGGAAGAGCACGACGATGATCGCGAGGGCGAGGGCGATGTTGCCGGTCATCAGGCGGCGGGTGCGGCGGGAGTGCGCGAGCGCGGCGGGGAGCTGGCGCAGATCCGTGCCGGTGAAGGCGACGTCCGCCGATTCCACGGCGGCGGCCGTGCCGGTCACGCCGATCGCGATCCCCACGGTCGCAGAGGCGAGGGCGGGGGCATCGTTGATGCCATCGCCCACCATCGCCGTCGGCGCCTCCTTCGACAGCCGACGGATGTGGGCGGCCTTGTCGGCGGGGAGCTGCTCGGCGTGGACTTCGTCGATCCCCGCCTCCTGAGCGATCGCGCGGGCGGTGAGGGGGTTGTCGCCGGTGAGCATCACGGTGCGGATCCCCTGGGCATGCAGGGCGGCGACTGCTTCGGCGGCCTCGGGCCGCAGCTCGTCACGCACTCCGAGCGCCCCGATCGCCAGGCCGTCCTCCTCGACCACGATGAGGCTCATCCCTCGCGCGGCCATCCCCTCCGTGCCCGCGGCGAGGTCGCCGGGGGCGATCCAGCGGGGGCTGCCCACTCGGATCGTGCGCCCGGCGACCTGGCCGGTGAGGCCGTGACCTGGAGCTTCCTGCACCTCCGTGGCCTCCGCGGTGGCCCCTTCTGCGGCCTCGGCCGCGGCGAGCACGGCGGCGGCCAGCGGGTGGGAGCTGGTGGCTTCCAGGGCGGCGGCGAGCGCGAGGATCTCCTCGCGGCGGCGGCCGTCGGCGGTAACGACCTCGACCACCTGCGGTTCGTTGCGGGTGAGGGTTCCGGTCTTGTCGAGCGCGACGGTGCGGATCGTGCCGAGCTGTTCGGCGGCGGCTCCGGACTTGATCACCACGCCCAGCTTGCTGGCCGCGCCGATGGAGGAGATCACGGTGACCGGCACGGCGATCGCCATGGCGCAGGGCGAGGCGGCGACCAGCACCACCAGTGCCCGCTCGATCCAGGTGGCGGGGTCGCCGGCGACGACGCCTACGAGGGCGACCAGTGCGGAGACCACGAGCACGACGGGCACCAGCGGACGAGCGATCCGGTCGGCCAGGCGCGCTCGCTCTCCCTTGGCGGCGTGGGCCTGATCGACCAGGCGCACGATCTGGGTCAGCGAGTTGTCCCGTCCGTCGGAGGTGGCGCGCAGAGACAGGGTGCCGGAGCCGTTCAGGGAGCCGGCGTGCACCTCGTCCCCGGGGCCCGCTTCGACCGGGATCGACTCGCCGGTGATCGCGGAGGTGTCGAGCCAGGAGCGGCCCTCGACGATCACGCCGTCGGTCGCGACCCGGTCGCCGGCGCCGAGCAGGAGCACGTCGCCAGCGCGCAGGTCAGCGGCCGGGATGAGCTCGGGACCGGCGGGTCGGGACACGCGAGCGGTCTCGGGGATGAGGGCGAGCAGGGAGCGCAGGCCCTGCTTCGCACGGTCCATCGAGCGGTCCTCGAGAGCTTCAGCCAGGGAGAACAGGAAGGCGAGCGCGGCGGCTTCCCAGATATGACCCAGCAGGACCGCGCCAAGGGCCGCGATCGTCATCAGCAGGCCGACGCCGAGTCGGCTGCGGCCGCGGCCCTGGACCAGTCGGCGCAGGGTGCCGGGCACGAAGGTCCAGGCGCCGGCGACGAGCGCCAGGACGTGCGCGATCAGCGCGGGGAGGTCCGTTCCTGCCCAGCCCAGCAGCAGGCCGGCGACCCACAGCACCCCGGCGGTAAGCGGGAGGGCCAAGGAGCGGTCCTGCCACCAGGGGGTGGGCTGCTCGACCTCGAGCACGGCAGAGGGGACGGCCGGGGCCACGGTCCCGCAGCAGGCGTCCTCGACGACCGGCGCGGGCGGCGCCTCCGTCACGACCGGGCCGCAGCAGTCGTCGCTCATCGGGAGACCACGCCGACCTCGGCAGTCTTGCGAGGCTCGGACGCCCCAGCGATCACAGCAGTCGCCTCGCAGCACAGCGGAACCGTGCAGTGCTCATCGACGCAGGGCGCTCCATCGTCCACCGCGAGCACGGTCTCGACCAAGGCCCCCAACGTCGCGGTGAGGTGGGCGTCGGCGATCTCGTAACGGGTGCGTCGGCCTTCCGGGGCGGCGACGACGATTCCGCAATCGCGCAGGCAGGCCAGGTGGTTGGAGACATTCGTGCGGGTCAGGTCCAGCTCCGCGGCGAGGGCGGCCGGATAGCCCGGCTCCTCGAGCAGGGACAGCAGGATGCGGGAGCGGGTGGGGTCGGCCATCGCGCGGCCCAGCCGGTTCATCACGTCAAGACGGGAAGCTCTGGTCAGCATGTGCTGACTATACAGCGAGGACTGACCATATCGGCACGCACGCTCAGCACACCGCACCCACCGATACCGCACCGCTCGATACCGCACCGCTCGATACCGCACCGCGAGTCTCGCGATAGGCTCCGAGTCATGGACACGGAGTGGGAACCGCTGGCCGGGGGGACGACACGACGCAGCGATGAGCTGGCGCGATATCTGCACGACGGCAGGATCGACTCTGCTCGACGTCTGGTGAGCGAGCTCCTCGACACCGGCTCGACGGATGAGGCGCTGGAGGTTCTCGCGCGCCTCGCCCCCACCCGCCCCGAGGCGCTCGAGCTGCTGCTCGAGGCCCTCGAGGGGTCTGGTGTGGTGCGACGGTTCGCCGGCGCCGCACTTCTGGACCCTGCCGCAGTGGAAGACGTCGCCCAGGACTCCTTGATCTCGATCGCACAGTCGATCGGCGGGTATGACCACCGTGCGAAGGTGACCACCTGGGTGCACACCATCGTCCGCCGGCGCGTGGCCGATCACCTGCGCCGCCAGCGCGAGACCGTGGAACTGCACGAGCAGCATCGCCCGGCGGCTCGGATGAGCTCGCTGATCGCGGACCGCGTCACGGTACGTCAGCTGCTGGCCGAGCTGCCGGAGCTCTACCGGATCCCCGTCGAACTCCGCGACCTCGACCAGCTGTCGTACAAGGACATCGCCGCGCGGCTGGGTCGCAGCGTCGGGACCGTGAAATCGCAGATCAGTCGCGGCCGTGCGATGCTCGCCGGCAGGCTCGGCACGGAGAGCTCCGCGCTCGCGGCCCGTCCCCGGCCCGGGCTCCGCTGATGGGCGACCTGGTGGGCCACTACCGACTGCGGAAGGTGGTGGGCGTCGGCTCCTTCGCCACCGCGCATCTCGCGTACGACGAACGACTGGACGCGGCCGTCGTGGTGAAGATCCTGGCCGAGAACCACAGCCTGAACCCGGAGATCCGGGAACGGTTCATCGCCGAAGGGCGCAGCCTGCGCCGGGTGGACAGCCTGCACGTCGTCACCGTCCACGACATCGGGCAGACCTCCCGCCAACAGCCCTACCTGGTGCTCGAACATGCCGACCGCGGAACCCTGCGCGACCGGGTGGAGGCACTGCGCGCACAGGGCTGGACGGCGAACGGCGAGGACGTCCTGGCGCTGGCGCGTCCACTGGCCGCCGCCGTGGATGCCGTGCACCGGGCCCAGCTCGTCCACCGCGACCTCAGCCCCGGAAACCTGCTTCTCACCAGCACTGGCGGCACCGTCAGCGAGGCCCGGACGGGGACCGGCCGAGTCGGCTCCCGGCTGCTGGGCGAGGACGAACGGCTGCTGGTCGCAGATCTGGGGATGTGCAAAGACCTCGCCGTGAGCTCCGGACTCACCGTCGCCGCCGGCACCGAGGGGTTCCGACCTCCCGAGCAGTCCAGCCCCGCCGTGGTCGACATCCGCGCCGACATCTGGGCGATGTCCGCTCTGCTGCGCTGGCTGGGCCGGGATGCTGCCCTGCCCGCCGCGCTCATGGAGGTCATCGAGCAGGGACTCGCGGAGGATCCCGACGCCCGGCAACCCGACGCCCGGTCCTGGCTTGCCGACGTCGAGCGGGCCCTCGCCCCGTCGGCCTCCGCCCCGGCAGGCGCTGACCCCGCACCCGGAACGGGTCCCGGGAGCGGAGGCTGGAGTGAGACCGGGGCTGAGGCCGCAGCGCCCGAGGCCGCGCCGGCCTTCCGCCGGCGCAGCGCCCTGACGGCGCTGGTGATCACGCTGGCCCTGCTGCTCGGTCTGGGCGCGGGGGTGCTGCTGGGTGGCGGCGATGCCCTGCCGTCGGCTGCCGACGGGGCGTCCCTCGCGATCGAGGGTCCCGAGGAGGTGACTGTCGGTGAGGAGGCGGTGTTCACCGCTGTGGCGGAGGGGGTCGACTCCTGGGTGTGGTCGCTGCCGACCGGCTCGCACCTGGTCGATGCGGAGCAGGCGGTGCTCACCGCCTCCGCACCCGGCACCGCCCAGGTGGTGCTGCGCGGCCGCACCGCCGACGGCCAGGAGCTCGAAGCACGCACCACCGTGACGGTCGCGGAGTGAGCGCAGTTCATCTTCCGGAAAGATTCGTGGGATGGGATGCAACCATTCCGCTCCCCGCGACGACGTACGGGTGACACCAGCTCAAGGACGGCCGCTGCGACGGCCCTCGATCACAGGAGAAGAACGATGAACCACCCCCGCGAGGTCCGGCCCACCCGTCGACAGGCCGCACTGGCCCTGACCGCTCTCGCCGCGTTGACCCTCAGCGCGTGCGGCGCTGCGGAGGAGGCCGAGTTCGAGGACGGCACCACCGAGCCCGCGCCCGAGGGCTCCGCGTCGCCCGCGCCCGACACCTCCGACGACGGCGGGGAGGACCCGCAGCCTGAGGCGGAGAACGCGCCCGCCGGCGAGGTGGTCGACCCCGGCGATGCGGTCTCCACGATCAGCTACACCCTGCCCACCGACGAGATCGACGGGACGATGACCGTGGGCCTTCACCACCTGCGCCAGCGCGGCAAGACCATGGAGCTGCTGCTCACCTTCACCCCCGAGTTCAGCGGGAGCGGCGCGTTCTCGCTGTGGGAGCTGCAGGGCGAGGACCACTCGAATGTAGGTCCGGCGCTGTTCGATCGCACGAATCTCAAGCGCTACGACATCCTTCGCAACGGCGGCGCCTGGGACGGCAAGACGGTCTGGAACAGCAAGCAGGCGGTGCACAAGCTCGCCTCCGGCGACACCCAGGCGTACTGGGCGAACTTCGCCACGCCCGAGGATGACATCGAGACGATCAATGTCGCCATTCCCGGAGCTCCCGAGTTCGAGGACGTCCCGATCGAGCAGGACACGTCGGCCGACGGCGACGCCGCCACGGACGGGAAGGAGTGACCATGACCCTCAACGCTGCCACCACTGCCCGCCGCCGGGTCGCGCGGCTCACCGCCGGCTCCGCGACCCTGCTCGCCCTGGCACTCCTCGCCCCACACGCCCTCGCCGAGGTGATCTCGGACGGGCCGCCCGAACAGGGCTTCGAGATCACCGAACAGGTGCTCGACGACTCGGTCACCCGGTACGACGCTGCTGAATCGGTCACCTCGCTCGGCAGCAGCGAGCCTGCCGAGGACCAGGTGATCGTGCTGGAGACCGACATCCTCTTCGCCTCCAACACCTGGGACCTGCCAGCACCCGCCGCCACGCGGATCGCCGAGCTCGCCGCCGAGGTCCCTGAGGGGGCGACGGTGCAGGTCAGCGGCCACACCGATTCCCGGCCGGTGGACCGCTCCCGCTACGACTTCGACAACCAGCAGCTCTCCGAGCATCGCGCCCAGGCGGTCGCTGACGCGCTGGCCGCGAAGCGCCCCGATCTCATGTTCGAGGTGGAAGGGCTGGGTGATCAGGACCCGGCCGCCTCCGAGAATCCCGATGATCCCGCGTCGTTCGCGGCCAACCGCCGCGTGGAGCTGCACTACGGAGAATGAGGCGCTGGGCGCTTACGGCACCCACCCGGTCACGGCCCCAGCAGCCCCTCCAGGTCCGAGGCGTCCACCAGCGGATCATCCAGATCCACGGTGAGCTTCGAACGCGCCATCAGTCGCGCCGAGCCGGTGGTCGTCGAGTTCCAGGCGGGGAAGTCCCCCACGTCGGTCTGCCCGAGCACGGTGCCGACGAATCGGTTGCCGCGCGGGGAGATCGTCTCCAGCGTGTCCCCCGGTGAGAGGAGTCCGTCGCCGGCCAGCAGCGCGAGTCGCGCGGAGGTGCCGGTGCCGGTCGGGCTGCGACAGATCACGCCCGGATGCACGTAGGTCGCCGAGCGGGACTCGACGCTGCCGTCCTCCAGGGTGCGTACCCGACCCATGAAGTGGACGAAGGGCAGCGGCCCCACGTCCCCCAGCGACGGATGCTCCTGGCGCAGCCCTGGCCGGGCGGTGCGCACGAAGGCGTCCCCGAAGGCGGCGAGCGCGATCTGCTCGTCCGCGGTGAGCTCGAAGCCATGCGCGGCGGCGGAGATCATCGCGTAATAGGCGCCGCTCCAGACCAGATCGAAACCCACCGGCCCGTACTCGGGGACCTCGACCGAGAGCCCCCGTTCAGCGACGAAGGCGGGCTCGCCCCGAGTCGTGATCGACTCGACCCGCCCGTCGGCCATGCGGGCGGTGATGTGGGCGAGGCCCGCTGGGGACTCGAGGGTGATCCGCTGCTCCGCGCCCGTCATCTCGATCATCCCGCTCTCGAGCAGGGCGGTCGCGACGCAGATCGTGTTGGAACCGGAGTACAGGGGGTAGCCCATCGCCTCCATGATGATGTAGCCGGCCTGGGCCTCGGGATGGTGTGGCGGGACGATCAGGTCCACCGACATCGCAGGGTCGCCGTAGGGCTCCGAGAGCAGCAGCCGGCGCAGCCCGTCACCCTCGCGCTGCAGGTAGCGGGCCTGCTCGCGCACGCTCGCCCCGGGTAGCGCCCGGATTCCGGCGGTGACCACACGGCTCACGTCTCCGCCGGACTGGGTATCGATCAGCGTGATGCTGCGTTCACGGCGCATGGGGCGCTCCGACCGTGCCCCAGTGGCGATCCGGGACCACCACCAGCTTGCCGACATAGGACTTGGCCTGGAAGGCGCGCTGGGCCTCGTGCAGCGCAGAGAGGCGGAAGGTGCGATCCAGCAGCGGCCGGATCTGCCCGGTCTCGATATAGCCGACGAGCCGACGGAATGCGGTGCGGGTGCCCTGCGAGGAGCCGTGCAGCTCGAGATGCTTGAGGTAGACGGTGCGCAGGTCCAGCTGCACCACGGGCCCGCCGATCGCGCCGGCGGTCGTATACCGACCCTCGGGGCGGAGGATCCGCAGCAGGTCGTTGAACAGGGGCCCGGCGACCAGATCGGCGACCACATCGATCGGCCCGTCGGCCACGCGGGCGACCTCGGAGACCAGGTCCTCGGCCTCCCGCAGGACCACGTCCTCGGCGCCGATCTCGCGCAGCGCCTGCTCCTTGCCGGCGCTGGTGACCGCATAGGGGATCGCCCCGCGCACCCGGGCGAGCTGGAGCAGCGCGGAGCCGACTCCGCCCGAGGCCCCGGTGATGAGGATCCGCTCCCCCTCGGCCAGGCGGGCCCGGTCGAGCATCTGCTCGGCGGTGAGATAGGCGCAGCAGAAGGTCGCCAGCTCCGCATCGGTGAGCTCGGCGGTGATCTCGTATGCATTCTCTGCGGGGACCGCGACGTACTCGGCGTAGCCGCCGTCGCGGCCGTGGCCGATGTAGTCGATGTCGGCCAGGGAGCCATCACCTTCGGGGCGGTGGTAGAGGCTGAAGTCGACCATCACCCGCTGGCCGATCCGCCGGGCGGGGATCCCCCCGCCGACGGCGGCGATGCGGCCCACGATGTCCGCGCCCTGGATGCGGGGGAAATCGAGCGTGGGGCGGCCGCGTCGCCAGGAGGACACCGCCGACGGGTCGGTGTCGCTGCCGTAGGCACCCTCGCGCACCCAGAGGTCGGTGTTGTTCATCCCGCAGGCATGGACGTCGATCAGGACCTCCCCCGGCGCCGGGACAGGGGTCCGCGCTTCGCGGGTGTGGACCAGCTGGTCCAGGCCGCCGTGGCCCATCAATCGCATGGCCTGCATGGTCCTGGGGATCGCCGTCATCGGGGCCCCTCCTGTCCACCGGGGCGCATGAGCACGCGCTCGCGCCACTCCTCGCCAGCCTGCCAGTGCAGAACGATTCAGGTCCAGGGGCCAGGAAAGCTCGCAGGGCCAGGCTGCGGCCGACGGGCACCCCATGCCTGCGTCGCTCACCTTCCCTGGCCTCGACCCCACCTCCGCCACTACGATTGTGGGGTACTTCCCGCTTCCAGCGTCGGCAGCGAGTCTCACCCGACCCCCGCGCTGGAGCTGTCATGACCTCGTCTCCCACCCCTCCGCTGTCCCCCGGGCGGCTGCGCCTGGTGATCCTGGCGATGTCGCTGGGGGCCTTCGCGATCGGTACCACCGAGTTCGCGAGCATGGGACTGCTGCCCCAGATCGCCCGTGACCTCGAGGTGTCCATCCCGCAGGCCGGCATGCTCATCACCCTGTACGCGCTCGGAGTGGTGGTCGGTGCGCCGCTGGTGACGATCGCGGCGGTGCGGATCCCGCGTGCGCGACTGCTGGTGCTGCTGATCGGCCTGATCGGGCTCGGGAACCTGCTCTCGGCGATGGCCCCGGACTTCACGACGCTGGCGGTCGCCCGCTTCGTCGCCGGGCTCCCCCACGGCGCCTATTTCGGAGTCGCCTCGCTGGTCGCCTCCCGTCTCTCCCCTCCCGGCCGCCGTGCCCGGTCGGTGTCTCTGGTGATGCTGGGGCTGACGATCGCGACCATGATCGGGGTGCCGGCTTCGACGGCGCTCGGCCAGATCGTGGGCTGGCGTTCGGCGTACGTGATCGTGGTGGTGATCGCCGCGGCGACCACACTGGCCATCTGGCGCCTGGTGCCCGAACCTGAGGGCGCCGGCTCGACCAGCTCGATCCGCGGGGAGCTCGGTGCGCTCCGCCGCGCCCAGGTGTGGTTCGCTCTCGGCATCGGCTCGATCGGCTTCGGCGGCATGTTCGCGGTGTACAGCTACATCGGCGAGATCGTCCCCGGCGTGATGGGCCTCGGCGAGCGCGCCGTGCCGCTCGCGCTGTTCGTCTTCGGTCTCGGCATGACGCTCGGGAACCTGCTCGCAGGGCGTCTTGCTGACCGCAGCATCTACGGCACCATCTTCTTCGGCCTGACCGGCATGGCGATCAGCCTCGCCGTGTTCGGCCTGGTCGCCCAGAACGCGATCGCCGGGATCCTCCTCCTGCTCGCCATCGCCGTGACCTCCCAGATGATGGGCCCCTCGCTGCAGCTGTTCCTGCTGGACGCCTCCCCGGACGCCCCGTCGCTGGCCGCTGCCCTGCACCACTCGGCGCTGAACATCGGCAACTCCCTCGGCGCTGCGCTCGGCGCGGGCGTGCTCGCCGCCGGCTGGGGCCTGCTCGCTCCGGCGTGGACCGGCGTGGTGCTGGCCGTGCTGGGCCTGGGGATCGCCGGCTGGTCGTACGCGGTGCACCGCCGCCAGCAGACGCGGGCCGCAGCAGAGGTGCCGCACATGGCCGAGGTCCCCGCTCCCTGCTGAGCAGGCCGATCCTCAGACGATGCTCGCGGGCTCCCGCAGGGAGGCGGCGCGCCCGCTGAGCATGTGTACCCCGGTACTGGTCAGTGCCGGAAGTCCGCACCGCAGGCCGATGTGCGGGATGCGCGAGCGCCCGTAGCGTCGGCCAGGACGAAAGGTGCTCACATGATCCGGGTTCACGCCCTCACGAAGCAGTACGGCAAGAAGGTGGCGGTCGACGGGATCGACTTCACCATCGCACCCGGAACGGTGACCGGCTTCCTCGGCCCCAATGGTGCCGGGAAGTCGACGACGATGCGGATGATCATGGGGTTGGACCGCCCCACCAGCGGCACGGCGACGGTCAACGGCACGGCCTACCGCGACCTCGCCGCGCCGCTGCACGAGGTGGGAGCGCTGCTGGATGCCCGCGCCGCGCATCGCGGCCGCAGCGCATACAAGCACCTGCTCGCCCTGGCCGCCACCCACCGCATCCCCACCGCCCGGGTGCACGAGGTGATCGGGCTGGCCGGACTCGAGTCCGTGGCGCACAAGCGCGTCGGCGGATTCTCGCTCGGGATGGGGCAGCGCCTGGGCATCGCGGCAGCGCTGCTCGGCGACCCGCAGACGGTCATCCTCGACGAGCCGGTCAACGGTCTGGACCCCGAGGGGATCCTCTGGATCCGCGCGCTGCTGCGTCAGCTCGCCGCCGAGGGACGCACGGTGATGCTCTCCTCGCACCTGATGAGCGAGATGACCCAGACCGCCGATCACCTCATCGTCATCGGGCGCGGCAGGATCCTCGCCGACGGGCCGATGCGCGAGGTCATCTCCGGCGCCACCCGCACCCTGGTCCGGGCCCGCTCCCATGACGGGCCGGAGCTGACCGCCGCGGTGAGATCCTCTGAGGTCTCTGCTGGAGTCGCCGTCTCGCACACGGCCGACGGCGCCGTCGAGATCTCAGGGCTGACCGCTGAACAGGTGGCCGGCATCGCCGCCACCGCGGGCGTGGTCCTGTTCGAGCTCACCACCCTCGAGGGTTCCCTCGAAGAGGCCTACCTGTCCCTCACGGCGGATTCCGCCGAGTACCGTGCGGTGACCACCGCAGCGAATGGAACGACGCGATGACCACCTTCGACCCTCTGACCAGCACACTTCAGCGCGGCGCCGCCCTTACCCGTCGGCCCTCCTTCGGCGACGCCCTGCGCTCGGAATGGATCAAGCTGCTCAGCCTGCCCTCGGCCGTCCTGGCACTTATCGGGATCTTCGCCGTCGGCCTCGGCGGCAGCCTGTTCCTCGGCGCCACCCTGGAATCCTCCGGGGTCCCGTCGGTCCCATCGCTCGAGCGGACGATCGGGGACGTGACCATCCCGATGGTGGTGCTCGGCCAGATCATCGCCGGGATTCTCGGGGTCATGTCCGTCGGCGCGGAGTACTCCTCCGGCTCGATCCAGACCACCCTGATGGCGGCGCCGACGCGGCTGCGCGTGCTGTGGGCGAAGGCGTCCGTGCAGTTCATCGCCGTGACCGCCACTGCGCTGGTCACCGTGTTCGGGGCGTGGGCCGCGACCTACCCCTTCTATGTGAAGCACGGCCTGGAGGCTCCGCTCAACGGCCAGGGGGTGCTGGTGGCGCTGCTCGGTGCCGCGGCCTATCTCGGCATGTGCGCGGTGGTCGGCGTGGGCATCGGGATGCTGGTGCGCTCGACCACCGTCGGCGCGATCCTCATCTTCGCTGCGACCCTGCTGGGTCCGATCCTCGCCTCCGCGCTCCCCTACAGCCTGCTCTCGCGCGTCGCCCGGGTGACCCTGCTCGGCAATGCCGGAGACACCATGGCGCGGGTCGAGACCCCCGGCGGTCCGTTCCTCGACATCTGGAACGGGCACATCAGCACCGCTGCGGGCTGGCTGATCGTCTCGATCTGGGTGGTGCTCGCGCTGGCGGCGGGAGCGATCGCCCTGCAGAATCGCGACGCATGAGCACCCCTCCAGACGCGGACCGGCTCCTCCCCACCCCTGGGGTGCGGTGGGGCCGGACCGACGTCGTGATCCTGCCGGCCTACCTGCTGCTCGCGATCGCGCTGGGGTTCCTCTCCCTCGAGTCGTCTCTGCGCGCGCCGGCGTGGGCGATCATGCTGCTGGGACTGGCCGGGGTCACCACCGTGCTGGTCCGGCCCCGGCATCCCGGCGCGGCGTTCACGGCGATGCTCGTGCTGCTGCCGCTCACGGCCGCGGTGGGCAGCATGGCCGAAGCATTCCTGGTGCTGCCTGCGCTGTATCGCGCCGGGGTGACCCGCAGCGCCCGTCAAGCGTGGGCATGCTTCGGCCTCACGTCCGTGGTCGCGGTGATCGCCGCACTGGTGCTCGCCCTGCGCACACGGCTCGGTCCGCCGCTGCTGGGCCTGGCCCCGCGGGCCGCGGTCGAGGATTGGCCGCTGGACTGGTTCAGCCTCACGCTCCTCTTCCTCGCCTTCACGCTGATCACAGCCCTGCTGGGGATCAACATCGGGCACCGCCGGCGGCACATCGCCGCGCTGGTCGAGCGCGCCGAGCAGATGAAGCGTGAGCGTGACCAGCAGGCGAGCATCGCCGCGGCCCTGGAACGGGAGCGCATCGCCCGCGAGATGCACGACGTCATCGCGCACTCCCTGTCGGTGATGATCGCCCTGGCCGACGGCGCTGAGGCCTCCGCCTCGCAGCACCCTGAGGAGTCGCAGCGGGCGATCGGTCGAGTTGCCGAGACCGGGCGTCGCACCCTCGGCGAGGTGCGCCGGCTGCTCGGACCGGTGCGCGGTCTGGAGGGTTCTGGGCAATCCTCGCTGCCGGCAACCCTCGGGGTCGAGGAGCTTCCCGCACTGGTGGAGGAGTTCCGGGCGGCGGGCCTGCCGGTACGGCTGGAGTGCCGCGGGGAGCTGGATCCGGGCGCGGTCATCGGCCTGACGATCTACCGGATCGTGCAGGAATCGCTCACCAATGTACTGCGTCACGCGCGCGAGGTGCGGGGCGTGCTGGTGCGGATCCTGATCGGGGCGGACGAGGTGACGATCCTGGTCGAGGACACCTCGGCGCCGGCTCTTCCCGCCACCGATCCGGGACGCGGCCTGGTCGGCATCCGGGAACGGGCCGCCTTCTACGATGGGCACGTCACAGCCGGCCCTCGCGCCGGCGGCGGGTGGCGGGTGGCGGTGCGTCTGCCCGCCGAGAACCGATGAGCGAGGAGACTGCCATGGCAGACGGAGCCGACCCTGCTGACGCGGCTGCGGCAGCTGACGTGGCTGGCGTGGCTGGCGTGGCTGGCCCGGCCGATGCGGCTGCGAGCATCCGTGTGCTGCTGGTCGATGACCAGGAGCTCATCCGGTACGGGCTGCGCCTGGTGCTCGATGCCCAACCCGATATCGAGGTCGTGGGCGAGGCGTCCGACGGCATGGAAGCCGTGCGCACGGCCCGCCAGCTCCTGCCCGATGTGGTGCTGATGGATGTGCGCATGCCCGGGATGGACGGCATCGAGGCCACGAAGCAGCTCTCGGTCGCGGTGCCGGACGTCCGAGTGCTGGTGCTGACCACCTACGATCGCGACGAGTTCGCCTTCGGGGCATTGCAGGCAGGCGCAGCCGGGTTCCTGTTGAAGAACACCCGGCCCGACGAGCTGGTGGCCGCAGTGCGCACGGTGCAGACCGGCGATGCGGTGATCTCACCGCGGGTGACGGCAAAGCTGATCGAGCTCGCGGTGCCGCATCTTCCCGGGCCGACGAGCCGTGAGGTGGAGGACCAGCTCTCGCTGCTGTCCGAGCGCGAGCGTGAGGTGTTCCTCCTGGTGGGTCGAGGTCTCACCAATTCGGAGATCGCCCAGACGCTGCACCTGAGCGAGTCCACGGTCAAAGCACACTTCGGCCGGATCCTTCTCAAGCTCGATGTGCCCAGCCGCGTCCAGGCTGTCATCCGGGCCTATGAGCTGGGAGTGGTGAGCGTCGGCGAGTAGGCGACACCGGGACGTGGCCGGACGACGTGCAAGCGTCCCGCGCTCACGCCGGAGATGCGGGCCCGGGCGCATCAGGTGGGTCTGCCGCCTGGCCCTTCGGCTGGTCCGAGCCGCCCTCATCGGAGGGTCTGTCCTCAGCCGTCGATGTATGCGGGGCCACCAGCGGCGGTGTCGGAGAGATGCCCTGTGCGCCATGTGGACTGGTCCAGATCCAGGCGGCCGGCGGTGACTGCGAGGGCCAAGAGTTCTCTCGCTGCGATGCCGCCGTCCCCCGCGTTCGCGGTGCTGCCTGCGGCCTCGGGCTCGACTCGGCAGGGCTCGGTTCGACGGGACTCGGCCTGACACGGATGGGCTCGGCAGGGCTCGGTTCGACGGGACTCGGCCTGACACGGATGGGCTCGGCAGGGTTCGGTTCGACACGGCTCGGTGTGACGGGATTCGGCGTGATCGCTGTCGTCGCGACGCGGCCATCCACGTCCCCGATATCGTCACCTTCCACTGACGTGACAGCCGTGAGCACCCACAGCCCGAGCTCCTTGAGCAGGTTGCAGCGCACACACAGGCCTTGGCCGTTCGCAAAGCTGGTGGGCCCGCCGCGGTGATACGGGATGACGTGGTCGCTCTGGCGGATCACAGCGTTGCACCAGGGCGTACGGCAGGTCGTGTCCCGCCATCGAATCATCCTCGCAAGGCCTGCAGGGAATGCTCTCGCCTGGGACTCCATCGCGACCAGCTCGCCTGTGCGGGGGCTGGTGTAGAGACGGCGGAACACCGCGGAGACCTCGTCGTCGGGGTGGAGTTCAGCGGCTGGTTGCACCTGGCCAGGAGGCCTGCCCAACAGAGTGTCGGACACGATGTGGGCAGGGATCGTCCCGTATCCCTCGAGCTGTGCGCATTCGGCATCTCCATCACGGCCCAGCAGAGCGGTATCGGTGATGACGATTCCGATGTCGAGATTCGGGGTCGGGCGAGGCTGGCGGGGTGCCGAGGTCGTCGGTGCCGGAGACTGGGCGTCGCCGTGATCCGGAGACTCTTCGGAAGTTCGCTCCTGGGAGTCGGAGGAACTCCGCTCTTGCAACTCAGTCGGGTGCAGGTGCGGGTGCGGGTGCGGGTGCGGGTGGAGGATGACGTCGACCATCAGATCTGCCTCAAGGGCCGGGGTCGGGGTCCGATCCCCCGCAGCTTTCAAGGACCTGGCCTTGGCGGCGAGCGCACGCATCATGCCAGCGGCGTCGATCCCGCGCAGCACGGCCGTCACGCGCGCCATCCCATCTGCCAGCGGAGTCATCGTCACGTGCCGGGCCCGGGCAGCGCGCTCCGCACGTGCACGGGAAGTTTCGGGCTCGAGCTTCTGGATCAGCTTGTCGATGTCTGAGCGGAGGCGCTTCTTGCCCTTCCCCTCCAAGAGATGGGGGTTCTCCTGGATCATCTCGTCGATCCGTGCACAGGTGTCGGGGCTCGCCCCCGCGAGAGCGGCTGCCACCACGGAGGCTTGCTGCTCGGCGACGGAGCCCTCCCACAGGCTGTCGACCATGCCGGGCATGTGCTGGGTGAGACGCCGCGCCGAGGCGAGCGAGAAGGCCGAGGCGGCCGGCGAGACCCGACGTGCCAGGCCGAGTTCCTGGTTCGCCCCCTTGCCCTGCTTCGACGCAGGGATCCCGCGGCCCTGATCGGCCGCGCGGATCCGCTGCTCCGCGGCGACCTGCCAGGTGGCATCCACCGCGGCGAGAGAGGCGCGCAGATGGTCGAGCCCCGCGAGGACGGCCAGTGCTTCCTCCGGGGAGCCGGGTGCCGTCTCTGGCAGCGGATCGCGAACCGCGCGGGTATCGGTGAAGGCCACGAGCGTCGCGGCGAGCACCTGCGCCAGCAGTACCCGCGCGGGTCCACTCGCATCGATATCTGCGTACTGGGTGGCGACGGAGCTCAGGACGTCCGCTGACGGCGAGGCAGCACCATGGCGGGGCTCGGCCCCACCGGGGCTGTCCCCATCGTCGTTCGGCATCTTCGCGTCCATGCCTCGATCGTACGGAGGTTCGAATCGCAGAACCAGCACCCCTCCATCCCTGTGGATAACTCTGGCGGGCCCCCTAACGCTGTGGATAAGAATGTGGACAACCAGGCGCTGTGGAGGAACGGTGACAACCAACAGCCATGGCCAGGCCCACATCTGCCCACCACTCAGAAATATCGGAATCTGACCACATCCCGCAGCCCACAATTCCTCAACGCCGACTCTGAAAAAGACGCAACAACGTGCACATCCCTCCCGGTGCGCTCCACGAGCAGCAGCAGACCCCCGCACTCGAGTCAGCCATCCCCACCCCTTGACGTGCCGCCCCGACCGCGCCAGACTCGTCAGTGAATCACCATTCATTTCTGATGAATGATGTTCACCCAGCTCGCTCACCCACCGAAGGGGAGGTCATGCTCCGCGCTGACACAGCGATCGCTCCGGAGGAGGCCGCCCGCGCCGCCAGGTCCGATGCGCGCCGACGGCAGATCCTGCACGCGGCCGTCCCGCTGATGGAGCGGAGCGGCTCGCAGGCGGTCTCGATGCAGTCGATCGCCGCCGCGGCCGGCGTCTCCGTCGGCCTGATCTACCGGTACTTCGCGAACAAGCAGGAGCTCGTGCAGGCCGTCACCGAAGGGGTGCTCGACGAGATGGGGCGGCTCCTCTCGGAGGCACTGAAACCCGAAGACGATCCGGTCCGCCAGATCGCCGGCGCCTTCGCCGCCTACTGCACCGTCATCCGGGAGAACCGCCAGGCGGTGATGCTCACCTATCGCGAGTCGAACACCCTGGATGAGGCAGGGCGGGCGGTCGTCAAGGAGCTGGAGATCCGCACTGTCGAACCCCTGCGCAGCGCCGTGGACGCCGCCATCGGGCAGGGGCTGCTCCGCCCCGTCCACGCCGAGCTGTACTCCTATGACCTGCTCACAGTGGCCCACTCCTGGGCGCTGAAGCACTGGTACTTCGCACCGCGGATGACGTTCGAGGAGTTCCTCCGCACCCAGACCGCCCTCCTCCTCTCCACCGCGATCCGCCCCGAACATCGCAGCCACTACCCCGACCTGCTCGGCGACCTCACGTAGCTCACCGCTCCTTTCACTCCAGCCCGAAGCCCCAGGAGGCCTCATGGATTTCGTCATCGACGACGCGATGCAGGGCTATATCGACGCGGCCGCCGAGGTCGCCGCTCAGATCGCCCCCGACTACCCCCAGCGAGAGAAGAACCAGATCATCGAGCCGGAGCTGCGCCTGCTCATGGGGGCACGCGGGCTGATCGCCCCGGAGCTCCCGACGGCGCTCGGCGGCCGCAGCGAGCGCGCGCTCACCACCGGAATGCTCACCGAACAGATCGCGCGGGGCGACCTCACCGTCGCCTACGTCCAGGTCATCGGCTCCCTCGTCGGCCAGATCCTGGCGCGCACCGCACGCAGGGAGGTCGCAGCACGGTGGGTTCCCCGGATCACCAGCGGCGAGGACATCGTGGCGATCGGACTCTCGGAACCGGGCGCCGGATCCGATGCCGGAAACCCCTCCATGACCGCCAGGCCCCAGGCCGACGGCTGGGTGCTCAGCGGCACCAAATCCATGTCCTTCGCGATGCACGCGAGCGCCGCCGTGGTCTTCGCTCGGACCGAGGAGGGACGCCGCGGCCGTGGCATCAGCGCCTTCCTGGTGGAGCTGGACCGCGGCGGGACCGAGCGCCGCGTCGCCCCCGACATGGGGACCAGAGCCGTGGGCCGCGGGCTGGTGGAGTTCACCGACACCTGGATCCCCGAGGAGAACCTGCTGGGAGAGCTGGGCACGGGGTTCACCCAGGTCATGCAGGGGTTCGACTTCTCCCGCGCTCTGATCGGCCTGCAGGTGATCGGCGCCGCCCAGGTCACCCTCGAGGAGACCTGGGAGTACACCAGCGGGCGCATGGCCTTCGACCGTCCGCTGAGCTCCTTCCAGGGGGTGGCGTTCCCGCTGGCCGAGGCGGAGACCCTGCTGGAGGCCGCCCGGCTGCTCTGTCAGAAGACCCTCTGGCTGAAGGACTCCGGACTGCCGCACACGAAAGAGGCCGCGATGTGCAAGTGGTGGGCGCCGAAGACGGCCTACGACGTCATCCACCAGTGCCTGCTCAGCCATGGCCAGTACGGCTACCTGACCGACCGGCCGATCGAGCAGCGCCTCCGCGACGTGCTCGGGCTCCAGATCGGTGACGGCACCGCCCAGATCATGAAGCTCGTCATCGCCCGCCACAGCGTGGACCGCGAGCTCGCCCCATGAACGCACCCCTGACCCGAGGAGAATCGTCATGACACAGCCCCCAGCTCCCGCCACCAACGACCAGGACCTCACCGGGCGGATCTGCATCGTCACCGGCGCCGCGAGCGGCATCGGCAAGGGGATCGCGACCCGGCTCACGGCCGACGGGGCCATCGTGGTCGTCGCCGATCTCGACGAGACCGCAGCCCGGCGCGTCGCCGCAGAGCTCGGCGGCGACACCCTCGCCGTCCCGGTCGACATCTCCGACCGCGTGAGCGTGGATGCGATGACCACCCAGGTCATAGAACGCTTCGGCCGGATCGACGTGCTGGTCAACAACGCCGGCTGGGACAAGGTCGGCCCGTTCCTCGAGCAGGATCCCGCGCTCTGGGATCGCATCATCGGCATCAACCTCTACGGCACCCTGCACTGCTGCCAGTCGGTGGTGCGAGTGATGACGGAGCAGGGCCACGGCACCGTCGTGAACATCGCGTCCGACGCCGCCCGGGTGGGTTCGAGCGGCGAAGCCGTGTACTCGGCCTGCAAGGGCGGGATCGTCGCGTTCACCAAGACGCTCGCCCGCGAGAGCGCTCGCGCCGGCATCACCGCGAACGTGGTGTGCCCCGGCCCGGCGGACACCCCGCTGTTCGCCTCGATCTCCGAGGACAGCCCGACACTGCGTGCATCGCTCGAGCGGGCGATCCCGCTGCGCCGTCTCGCTCAGCCGGAGGATCTCGCGAACGCCGTCGCCTTCCTCGCCTCCCCCGCCTCCGGCTACATCACCGGTCAGACCCTGTCCGTCTCCGGCGGGCTCACCATGGCCTGAGCCCACCCCGCGATCTCACCACCGACGCAGAGAGCAGGCGAGCATGACCGAGCAGCAGCCCCGCACCTTCGAGACGATCCGCGCCGAGGTGACAGGCCCGATCGGGACGATCACGCTCCACCGCCCGGAGCAGCGCAACGCCCTCACCGCGACCATGCAGGCAGAGATCGCCCAGGCGCTGGATGCCTGGGCGGCCGACGACGCCGTGCGCGGGGTGATCATCACCGGCAGCGGCCCGAAGGCCTTCGCCGCCGGGGCGGACATCTCCGAGCTCGCCGCCTGGAAGACCGTCGACGGGCTGGCTGCCACGATGCAGAAGCTCTTCGACCGGATCCAGGACTTCCCGAAGCCCACGATCGCCGCCCTGAACGGTGTCGCGATGGGCGGCGGCCTGGAGCTCGCGATGAGCTGTGACATCCGCATCGCCGCGGAGAACGCGAGCATGGGCCTGCCCGAGGTGGGGCTCGGGGTGCTGCCCGGCGCCGGCGGCACCCAGCGGCTCTCCCGTCTGGTGGGCGTCGGCCGAGCGCTCGAGATGATCCTCACCGGCCGAGCCCTGACCGCCGAGCAGGCGGAGCACTACGGCCTGGTCACCACGGTGGTGCCCGCCGCGGAACTGCTGCCCACGGCCGCGGAGATCATGGCGAGCATCCTCGCCAAGGGCCCGCTCGCGATCCGACTCGCGAAGCTGGTCGTCGGTCCGGGAGCGGACGCGGATCAGCGGACGGGACTGCTGCTGGAGCAGCTCGCGCAGACGCTGCTCTACACGACGCAGGACAAGGCCGAAGGTGCTGCGGCGTTCTTGGAGAAGCGGGCGCCGGGGTTCGAGGGGCAGTGACCCGCGGTGGGAGCCGACGGCCCGGCGGCCGCCCGCCTCAGGATGCGGCGGGCTGCGGGGTGGTCTGCACGGAGCTCTGCGGGAACCGCTTGGCATTCCGGGCCCGGGCCTTCTCCCGCTCCTCCTCGCGGTCCTTCGGCGGGGCGGCGGTCACCAGCTCAGCCAGCAGATGCTCGGTGGCATGCGCGATCTCGGCGACCGCTCGCTCGAATGCCTCGGTGTTCGCCTGAGACGGCTTGGTCATCCCGCTGACCTTGCGCACGTACTGCAGCGCGGCATCGTGCACCTCCTGGGAGGTGGCCTCGGGCGCGAAGTTGTGGAGGGGCCTGATGTTGCGGCACATGGGACAAGGTTGGCACGGGAGCGAGGGCCGGGCAATGCCCGGCGGAGACTGCACGGCACCCTCCCCGCCTCACCCCCGCCCCCATCCGGGACAATGGACCCATGCCCACCCAGCTCACGATCACTCCGGAGTTCCAGGATGCCCTGGACCACCTGCACGCCGGCGACCACCTCTTCCTCACCGGCCGGGCAGGCACGGGCAAGTCCACGCTGATCAGGCACTTCCTGGAGACCACGACGCGGTCGACGATCACGGTCGCGCCCACCGGGATCGCGGCGCTGAACGTGGACGGCTACACGATCCACCGCCTGTTCTCCTTCCCGCTCGGGGTGAGCGAGGAGATGGTGCGCGGGGGCGGCTACTACCCGGGCCGCTTCGCGAAGGCGCTCGCGGAGCTGGACACGCTGATCATCGACGAGGCCTCGATGGTGCGCGCCGACCTCTTCGACGCCCTCACCGCGGCGCTCGAGCGCTTCGGTCCGCGGCCCGGGGAGCCGCTCGGTGGGGTGCAGCTGGTGCTCGTCGGGGACCTGTATCAGCTGCCGCCGGTGGTGACCGACGCGGAGGCGTCCTTCATCGAGGAGCGCTATGGCACACCCTTCTTCTTCTCCGCCCGCTCGTTCGACCGGGAGACCTTCCCGGTCGTCGAGCTCGCCACCGTGTTCCGCCAGCTCGGGGATGACCGACTGGTGGATCTGCTGAACTCCGTGCGCGACGGGGCACTGCTGGAGGACGCGCGCGCGGAGCTGAACCGTCGGACGGATCCGGAGTTCGAGCCCCCGCTCACGGAGTTCTGGCTGACCCTCGCCACCACCAACCGGATCGTCGGCGCCCGCAACCGGCAGCTGCTCGAACGCCTGCCGGATCCGGCCAAGACCTTCCCCGCCGTCCTGCGCGGTGAGACCGACGGATTCGAGCGCCCCACCGAGGCGCAGCTGGAGCTCGCCGTCGGTGCGCAGGTCATGATGCTCACCAACGATCCGCTGGACCGCTGGGTCAACGGCACCCTGGGTCGCATCTCCGCGATCGGCAGCGATGAGGACGGGCCCGTCATCGCCGTCCAGCTGCGTGACGGCAGCACCGTCCAGGTGCCGCCGCACACCTGGGACATCACCCGCCCCAGTGTGCAGGGCGGCGCCCTGGTCCACGAGGTGATCGGCACCTTCACCCAGCTGCCGATGAAGCTGGCCTGGGCGATCACCATCCACAAGTCCCAGGGCCAGACCCTCGAGCGGGTGGTCGTGGAC
Organism: Brachybacterium sp. AOP24-D1-21; assembly: GCF_052378665.1. Taxonomy (NCBI): domain Bacteria; kingdom Bacillati; phylum Actinomycetota; class Actinomycetes; order Micrococcales; family Dermabacteraceae; genus Brachybacterium; species Brachybacterium sp. AOP24-D1-21. The sequence goes on along the minus strand of NZ_JBQSXX010000001.1, from coordinate 2,109,111 downwards.
CTCACCGGCGGCACCTTCGCCAATGGTCAGCTGTATGTGGCGCTCTCGCGCTGCACGAGTCTCGAGGGTCTGGTGCTGAAGCGCGATGTGCTGCCGCGCGACCTGAAGTCCGACACCCGGGTGCGACGCTTCCTCGCCTCTCAGGCGGCGACGGCGGATGATCTGGGCGAGGTGTATCTGGCAGCGCTCACCGTCGGCAACGACGGCGACCGCTACCGTCCCCGATCTGTCGAGATCGCGCTGGTCACCGACGAGGGTGACGAGGCGACCACGGTCATCAACCCCACCAGCGACCTGTTCGCCGCCCGCACCGAGTTCGGGATCACCACGCGGGACGTGCAGCTCGCGCCGCTGCTGGTCGAGGCCTGGCGGGCGCTGTCCCCGCTGCTGGCCGGGCGGGTGCCGATCGGGGCGGGGGTGGACCAGCAGCTCTCCCGCATCGATTTCGAGCTCAAGCGCAACGGGATCGTGCAGCCCATGCCGCTGGGGATCGATCTGCCGACGGGTGACCTCACCTCCGCCGAGCGGGCCGGGCTGCGAGCTGCGACGGCGCTCGAGCGGGCCCGCACCGTGCGTGCGGCAGTGCAGCGGCTGCGCGCCGACGGGGCGATGCCGGCGACCGGTGGGACCGCGTTCCCCCAGCTGGTGCGCGGGCATGGCTTCCTGCTCGCCCGCAGCACCGGGGCCGACGGGATGGAGGGCCCGGAGGGATTCGTGGTGGGTGGCAACCTCTCTGCCGAGGATGACGCCGCACTCGTGCTGGCCCAGGCGCTGGAGACCGCATGGGAGCGGGTCCTCCACCCGGATTCGCTCGTGGTGGAGCGGCTGCGCGCTGTTGAGGCGCACTACGGGGTGCGGGTGCTTCCCGACGGCTTCGAGCTCGAGGAGAAGTCGGTGTTGGACGAGGTGCTCGTGCCCGGAGCTCGGGTGTGCTTCACCGGGGAGGTCGTCTCCCCCGCCCTTGGCTTCGTGAGCCGTGACCGGCTGGAGCGGCTCGCCGAGGATCGCGGGCTCGTGGCGGTACCGAACGTCACCAAGACCAAGAGCGACGTGCTCGTGGTCGCCGAGCTCGGCACCCAGTCGAACAAGACCAAGAACGCGGTGAAGTGGGGCAAGCCGGTGATCGCGGCCGAGGAGTTCCTGGAGTGGGCCGGGCAGTGAGGACGACGTCCGCGGTGATGTCCCGCACCGCATTGTGCGGCGCCGTGCCAGCGGTCGGTCAGGCTGGGTCCCGATAGCCGATTGCAGTATCGAGCGATCGACTCAGCCCTGAATTCGAGGCAGGTCATTGCGAGCGTGCACAGCGGATAGCACACAAGGCCCTTAGACCAGTACTTCATCGCTCGTTGGCGGGCCCCTGTTTTTGGGCATGAAAAAAGGGAGTGGGAGGAGCGAGACCCCTTCAGGGTCTCAAGCTCACTCCCACTCCCACAAAGATGTCCGGCGGCGACCTACTCTCCCACACCCTCCCGAGTGCAGTACCATCGGCGCAATCGAGCTTAGCTTCCGGGTTCGGAATGGAACCGGGCGTTTCCTCGACGCTATGACCGCCGTAACACAATGAGACAACCAGACCACCAGAACACCAACCCCTCAAAAAGAGAGCCGACGTTCTGAGGAGTTGTTCCTCGAGAACCGCACAGTGGACGCAAACACGCATAAACAATAAAAATGTTGTAGTAAGTCATCAGCCATTAGTACCAGTCAGCTCCACACATTGCTGTGCTTCCACATCTGGCCTATCAACCCAGTCATCTACTGGGGGCCTCTCACACCCGAAGGTGTATGGATATCTCATCTCGAAGCAGGCTTCCCGCTTAGATGCTTTCAGCGGTTATCCCTTCCCGACGTAGCCAACCAGCCATGCCCTTGGCAGAACAACTGGCACACCAGAGGTCAGTCCATCCCGGTCCTCTCGTACTAGGGACAGGACTTCTCAAATATCCAACGCGCGCAGCGGATAGGGACCGAACTGTCTCACGACGTTCTAAACCCAGCTCGCGTACCGCTTTAATGGGCGAACAGCCCAACCCTTGGGACCAACTCCAGCCCCAGGATGCGACGAGCCGACATCGAGGTGCCAAACCATGCCGTCGATATGAGCTCTTGGGCAAGATCAGCCTGTTATCCCCGGGGTACCTTTTATCCGTTGAGCGACACCCATTCCACAATGAGGTGCCGGATCACTAGTTCCTGCTTTCGCACCTGCCCGACATGTCTGTCTCGCAGTCAAGCTCCCTTGTGCACTTACACTCAACACCTGATTGCCAACCAGGCTGAGGGAACCTTTGAGCGCCTCCGTTACTCTTTAGGAGGCAACCGCCCCAGTTAAACTACCCATCAGACACTGTCCCTGATCCGGATCACGGACCGAGGTTAGGAATCCAAAACGACCAGAGTGGTATTTCAACAATGACTCCACACTCACTGGCGTGAATGCTTCCAAGTCTCCCACCTATCCTACACAAGCCGTTCCGAACACCAATATCAAACTATAGTAAAGGTCCCGGGGTCTTTCCGTCCTGCTGCGCGTAACGAGCATCTTTACTCGTAATGCAATTTCGCCGAGTTCGCGGTTGAGACAGTGGAGAAGTCGTTACGCCATTCGTGCAGGTCGGAACTTACCCGACAAGGAATTTCGCTACCTTAGGATGGTTATAGTTACCACCGCCGTTTACTGGGGCTTAAATTCTCAGCTTCGACACCGAAGTGTCTAACCGGTCCTCTTAACCTTCCAGCACCGGGCAGGCGTCAGTCCGTATACAGCGTCTTACGACTTCGCACGGACCTGTGTTTTTAGTAAACAGTCGCTTCTCCCTGGTCTCTGCGGCCCTCACCGCTCTCACGGTTCGGGCCCCCCTTCTCCCGAAGTTACGGGGGCATTTTGCCGAGTTCCTTAACCACGATTCTCTCGAACGCCTCGGTATTCTCTACCTGATCACCTGAGTCGGTTTAGGGTACGGGCGACCGTATTCGTCACGCCGGAACTTTTCTTGGCAGTACAGGATCACTCACCTACGCCCATACGGGATCCCCATCACGTCTGACCCTTGATGACCCCAGCATTACCCGGGGTCGGGCTGCACGCTTAGACGGACTATTCCATTAAGTCCGCGGAAGCTACCTCTCTGCGTCATTCCTCGCGCTGACCTACTACAACCTTGGTTCCCAGCCTCGTCAACCTCCACACCCCGAAGGGCATGGGGAAAACTCGGGTGGTTAGCATCGACTGCCTCGGTATGGGTCCTCCTACGATCGGTTCGGGAATATCAACCCGATGTCCATCGACTACGCCTGTCGGCCTCGCCTTAGGTCCCGACTAACCCAGGGCGGATAAACCTGGCCCTGGAACCCTTGATCAATCGGCGGACGGGTTTCTCACCCGTCTTTCGCTACTCATGCCTGCATTCTCACTCGTACAGCCTCCACCACTGGGTTCCCCCGCGGCTTCGCTGGCTGCACGACGCTCCCCTACCCATCCAGCCACAAGGACTGAATGACACAGCTTCGGCGGTGTGCTTGAGCCCCGCTAAATTGTCGGCGCAGAATCACTTGACCAGTGAGCTATTACGCACTCTTTCAAGGGTGGCTGCTTCTAAGCCAACCTCCTGGTTGTCTCAGCAACTCCACATCCTTTTCCACTTAGCACACGCTTAGGGGCCTTAGCTGATGTTCTGGGCTGTTTCCCTCTCGACTATGAAGCTTATCCCCCACAGTCTCACTGCTGCGCTCTAGCGTACCGGCATTCGGAGTTTGGCTAAGGTCAGTAACCCGGTGGGGCCCATCGCCTATCCAGTGCTCTACCTCCGGTACGGAACACGCAACGCTGCACCTAAATGCATTTCGGGGAGAACCAGCTATCACGAAGTTTGATTGGCCTTTCACCCCTATCCACAGGTCATCCCCTCCATTTTCAACTGAAGTGGGTTCGCGCCTCCACGCGGTCTTACCCGCGCTTCACACTGCCCATGGATAGATCACTTCGCTTCGGGTCTAGAGCCGGCGACTGAACGCCCCGTTCAGACTCGCTTTCGCTACGGCTACCCCACACGGGTTAACCTCGCCACCGACCACTAACTCGCAGGCTCATTCTTCAAAAGGCACGCCGTCACCCCTAAAGGCTCCGACGGATTGTAAGCACACGGTTTCAGGTACTATTTCACTCCCCTCCCGGGGTGCTTTTCACCTTTCCCTCACGGTACTTGTCCGCTATCGGTCAAGAGGTAGTATTTAGGCTTACCAGGTGGTCCTGGCAGATTCACACCAGATTTCACGGGTCCGGTGTTACTTGGGAACAGCATCGCGCCGTACATCGATTTCGTCTACGGGGGTCACACCCTCTACGCCGTCGCACTCAACACGACTTCGACTATCGCTATACGTCCACGCCGAGCTGCCGGCAGACAGCCCTGATACGTCCCACAACCCCCAACCTGCAACCCCTGCCGGGTATCACACAGACCAGGTTTAGCCTCATCCGAATTCGCTCGCCACTACTCACGGAATCACTTTTGTTTTCTCTTCCTGCGGGTACTGAGATGTTTCACTTCCCCGCGTTCCCTCCACACCGCCTATACATTCAGCGGTGGGTACCACGACATGACTCGTGGTGGGTTTCCCCATTCGGACATCCTCGGATCACAGTTCGGTTGTCAACTCCCCGAGGCTTAACGCAGACTCCCACGTCCTTCGTCGGCTCCTCTTGCCAAGGCATCCACCGTGTGCCCTTTAAAACTTACGGCAACACACAAAGACACAAAATCTTTAAAATTGCTTACAAGATGCTCGCGTCCACTATGCAGTTCTCAAGAAACAACCCCACACCAACCCCACCCACGCATTCGCGCCAGGCAAGATCAGGGAGGACCAGCCACACACCCCAAAAAAGACCCTCCCGAAGGACGGTCCCGTTGGGGCTGCGTGCAGCCTCACAACCCAATAGCGTGTCTCCACCTCAAACCACCCAGCACACCCGCTTTCCACACCCCCAAAAGGAGCGGTACTCACAAGCCATGCCAGCTGATGAAGCGCCTATTCGTTGATGTTCCACCCTTGAGCAACCACCCCCACCACACTCGGGCAGGAAAATGGCCACCATAATTGGTGATGCTCCTTAGAAAGGAGGTGATCCAGCCGCACCTTCCGGTACGGCTACCTTGTTACGACTTAGTCCCAATCACCGATCCCACCTTCGACAGCTCCCTCACGAGGATGGGCCACTGGCTTCGGGTGTTACCGACTTTCGTGACTTGACGGGCGGTGTGTACAAGGCCCGGGAACGTATTCACCGCAGCGTTGCTGATCTGCGATTACTAGCGACTCCGACTTCATGGGGTCGAGTTGCAGACCCCAATCCGAACTGAGGCCGGCTTTTTGGGATTCGCTCCACCTCACAGTTTCGCAACCCATTGTACCGACCATTGTAGCATGCTTGAAGCCCAAGACATAAGGGGCATGATGATTTGACGTCGTCCCCACCTTCCTCCGAGTTGACCCCGGCAGTCTCCTATGAGTCCCCACCATGACGTGCTGGCAACATAGAACGAGGGTTGCGCTCGTTGCGGGACTTAACCCAACATCTCACGACACGAGCTGACGACAACCATGCACCACCTGTGCACCAGTCCGAAGAAAACCACATCTCTGCAGTCGCCCGGTGCATGTCAAGCCTTGGTAAGGTTCTTCGCGTTGCATCGAATTAATCAGCATGCTCCGCCGCTTGTGCGGGCCCCCGTCAATTCCTTTGAGTTTTAGCCTTGCGGCCGTACTCCCCAGGCGGGGCACTTAATGCGTTAGCTACGACGCGGAAAACGTGGAATGTCCCCCACATCTAGTGCCCAACGTTTACGGCATGGACTACCAGGGTATCTAATCCTGTTCGCTACCCATGCTTTCGCTCCTCAGTGTCAGTAATGGCCCAGAGACCTGCCTTCGCCATCGGTGTTCTTCCTGATATCTGCGCATTTCACCGCTACACCAGGAGTTCCAGTCTCCCCTACCACACTCTAGCCTGCCCGTACCCACCGCACGCCCGAGGTTGAGCCTCGGGTTTTCACGGCAGACGCGACAAGCCACCTACGAGCTCTTTACGCCCAATAATTCCGGACAACGCTTGCGCCCTACGTATTACCGCGGCTGCTGGCACGTAGTTAGCCGGCGCTTCTTCTGCAGGTACCGTCACTTTCGCTTCTTCCCTACTGAAAGAGGTTTACAACCCGAAGGCCGTCATCCCTCACGCGGCGTCGCTGCATCAGGCTTTCGCCCATTGTGCAATATTCCCCACTGCTGCCTCCCGTAGGAGTCTGGGCCGTGTCTCAGTCCCAGTGTGGCCGGTCGCCCTCTCAGGCCGGCTACCCGTCATCGTCTTGGTGAGCCATTACCTCACCAACAAACTGATAGGCCGCGAGTCCATCCCTCACCGATAAATCTTTCCAACAACCACCATGCGGTAGAAGTTCATATCCGGTATTAGCCACGATTTCCCGAGGTTATCCCGAAGTGAGGGGCAGGTTACTCACGTGTTACTCACCCGTTCGCCACTAATCAGGCAGTGCAAGCACCACCGTCATCGTTCGACTTGCATGTGTTAAGCACGCCGCCAGCGTTCGTCCTGAGCCAGGATCAAACTCTCCATGAAAAAACATGAAAAACAGTATCCTGACAACATAAACAAACAACCAGCATATAACTGCTGTATCATCCGTATTATAATTGCCATTCAAAATAATGGCATCAACAAACAGACACGCTATTGAGATATCAAGCAACACGCGCACTCCGGGCTTCGAACCTTTCGGCTCTCCGTCCCGAGGCAACTCCGCTAACTTACAACTTCCAGTTCTCCGAGTCAAATCGCTGCGGTGTGATCCGCGCCGCAATCTTCTTTCGGAAGACCTTCCGTGCCAGGTCAGTGCGGGAATTTCGGTCTGGCACGCTGGCCGTTCCTTGTTCCCGTTGTCCGGGGCACGAGGAAGAACATTACGGGCCTGACGCACCCCCGTCAAGCCAGAACGACCATTTCCGAAGTGGCCTCGACCACACCGACTTTCTGCGCATCTGTCGAGGTCAGCGCCTGGCTACTTGACGGTAGGTTTCCGGCCCGCCTGAGCGCCCTCAGGCTTCCCGCCTCAGCCGGCCACCGGATCTGGGTCGGCCACCGGGCGCAGGCGCCACAGGGTCGTGACCTCCTGAGAGCGGGCGGCGTGCAGCAGATCGTGCGGATCCTGAGAGCGGGGGTGACGAGGAGAGGTGGAGACCTTGCCGATGACCTCCAGGCCGGCCGTGTCGATCAGTCTCAGGAGCTCGTCACGACTGCGCAGCTTCAGGTGCTCGGCGAGGTCGGAGAGGATCAGCCACCCCTCCCCTCCGGGTCGCAGATGGGCGCTGAGGCCGTCGAGCACTCCTCGGAGCATGCTCGAGTCCTCGTCATAGATCCCCAGCTCGAGGGCCGAGGTCGCCGTCCCGGGGAGCCAGGGCGGATTGCAGACCACCAGGTCCGCCTGCCCGGGCGGGAACAGGTTCGCTTCGAGCACCTCGACGCGGTCCTCGAGGCCCAGGCGCTGGATGTTCTCCCGGGCGTTGTCGACTGCGCGGGGATTGATGTCGGTGGCGACCACACGTGCCGCACCCCGTCGCGCGAGCACTGCTGCCAGCACGCCGGTTCCTGTGCCGAGGTCGAAGGCTTCTGCCCCTCCCTCGACCTCGGGCATGGGTGCCTGCGCCACGAGGTCCACGTACTCCGAGCGCACCGGGGAGAACACGCTGTGGCGGGGATGGATCTGGGCCTCGAGGGCTGAGATCGGCACGCCCTTCTCCTGCCACTGGCGGGCGCTGAGCACTCCGAGCAGCTCCGAGAGGGAGATGAGCATCGGTTCTGTGAGCTCTCCGTATGCCTGCTGGCAGGCCGCGGCGACGTCCGGGGCTCGGCGCAGAGCGAGGCGGTGCCCCGGCTCGAGCATCACCACCACCCCGCCCAGCAGCCTGGCGCGCTCCGCCCGCGCTGCTCGGTGCGCCTGGAACAGTCGTGCGACGTCGAGGTTCTTGGGCAGCGCGCGCCGATCTGCCCGGCGCCCGATGGCTGTGAGCAGCTGGCGGGCGTTGTGGTAGTCACCGCGCCAGAGCAGGCCGGCGCCGGCGCGGATGCTGCGCAGGGCGGCGTTCGCGGTGACAGTGTCGTCGACGATCTCGAGCCGTTCGGGCGGCGGAGCGCCGTTCTCGGAATGCCATCGTGCGGTGCGCGGTGTGCTGTTCTCGGTCCAGCTGATCGTGGACATCGGATGCTCCCTGGACGTCGACGTCACGAGGAACCGGCATCACATCGGTGTCGGAGCACGGGGTGGGTCCTCGCGACGAGGCCCTCTCGTCGGAACCCCAGTATCCCACCTGGCCTCACCGACCCGCCTCGGGTGCCGCCGCAGAGCTCGGACCCTCAGGTCCCGCGCTGCGTCAGCTCCGGCGGTGCCGCTTCGGCGTCGAGCTGCTCCGCCATCGCCTGCAGGAATGCGATGGCGGCCGCCCTCGCCGGGGCCGGCACCTGCTGTGCGATCTCGAGCATCCGCTCGTGCATGTGCCCCAGGCGCTCCCGCACCTGGGAGTGGGCATGGTCCGTCGCGATCACGATCCTCGACCGGCCATCCTCGGGGTGGGGCACGCGCCGCAGGTGACCCGAAGCGGTCAGCCGGTCGATCAGCTTCGAGGTGGACGGGCCGGAGATGCGCAGGTTCGCCGCCAGTCGCAGGGGTGTCACCGGTTCTGCCGAGAGCTCATTGGCGATCACGAATCTCAGGGCAGCGAGATCGGTGGTGTTCATGTCCATTCCCTCGCTCATCCGACGGCGCAGCTCCTGATCCGCCACACGGAAGGCGCGCAAGGCACTGAGGAGGGCGACGGGGGAGTCATTCCCGTCGTACCAGTAGCGGTTGCTCCGCCCCTCGTCGGGGTTCCTTGGCGTGTCGGTCATACGTGGATGCTACAGTGAAATTAGATAGCCCGGCTAACTAGAGGATGCAGGCATGGTGAGCGCACGACAGAGCACCCACCCAGGCACCACCGCACAGGATCAGGCGACCGCAGAGGACCACGTGATCCTCATGGAGGAGGACGGAACTCCTCGAGGGCTGGCTCCGCGCGCCACGGTCCACTCCACCGCCACTCCCCTGCACCTGGCCTTCTCCTGCTATGTGGTGCGGCCCGACGGACGGGTCCTGCTCACCCGGCGCGCACTGACCAAGCGCACCTGGCCGGGGGTATGGACGAACTCCTTCTGCGGCCACCCCCGCCAGGGCGAAACCTTCGCCGAGGCGATCGCGCGGCATGCCATGCACGAGCTGGGCATGGAGGTCGGCCCTCCCCGGGAGGTCCTGCCCGACTTCCGCTACCGGGCCGTGGACGCCTCCGGCATCGTCGAGAACGAGATCTGCCCGGTCTTCGTCGCTGCAGCCGGGAGCGAGCCGGTGCCCCATCCCGCGGAGGTGATGGATCTGCGATGGGTCGACCCCGCGGAGCTCGCCGCTCTCGTGGAGCTGTCGCCGTGGACCCTCAGCCCGTGGACGACAGCCCAGGTCCCGCAGCTCCGCGAGGTCCTGGAGCGCATCCCCGCGAGCACCTCATGAGCACGGTGCACCACCGGGCCGTCGAGCAGGAGATCCAGCGACAGCTGCGCCTCGGAGCGACCAGGCCCGGCACTCTGCCGCTGCCCGACCACGATGACCTGTGGGCAGCCTTCTCCCGCGCCACAGGCGGCGGCAAGCGATTTCGGCCGAACCTGCTGCTCGCCACCCACGAGGCGCTCGGCGGATCCCGCGGGCCTGCTGCGGTCCAAGCCGCCGCCGCCCTCGAGCTGATGCATACCGCCTTCGTGGTCCAGGACGACGTGATCGATGGCGACCAGGTGCGCCGCGGGGCACCCAGCCTTCCGGGCGGGATCGCGGCCGACGCCCGACACCGGGGAGCCGGTGCGAGCGAGGCGCAGCGGCTCGGGGAGGCGGCCGGCATCCTCGCGGGCGATCTGGGGCTGGTGGCGGCACTGCGCGCCATCGTCAGGTGCGAGGCCCCTGCTCCCGTGGTCGAGCGCCTGCTCGACCTCTTCGAGAGCACCCTGCACGCCACGGCCGCCGGTGAGCTCGCCGACGTGCGCCTCCAGCTGGGCCCGGCAGATGGTCCCGTGGTGCTCCGCGAAGCGCTCGCGGTGGCCGAACTGAAGACCGCCCTGTACTCCTTCCAGCTGCCGCTGCGCGCCGGCGCGATCCTGGCCGATGCCTCCCCCGAGGTGCTCAGCGCACTCGACGAGATCGGGAGCCTGCTCGGCATCGGGTTCCAGTTGTTCGACGACCTGCTCGGCATGTTCGGCGACGAGCGACGCACTGGCAAGAGCGCCCTCGGCGACCTGCGGGAGGGCAAGCGCACGGCGCTGATCGCCCATGCCTCGACCACGGATATCTGGCCGTCACTGGAGCCCTTGCTGGGGCGCGAGGACCTGGGCGAACAGGAGGCGCAGCGCGCCCGGGAGCTGCTGACCGCCGGCGGATCCCGCGCCTGGGTCGAGGACCTCGCCCGGTGGCACGTGAGCAGCGCCGCAGAGGCGGCCGCGCGTCACGACCTGCCGCCCGGCCTCGTCACCTCCCTCGACCTCGCGACCGCGGAGATCCTCCGCGCCGCGGAGCTCACGCTTCCCACGTCCGCCCCTCAGCACGCACCGCCATCGCCCGCTCCCCGCAGACGGGCAGAAGAGGAGCTTCCCGCATGAGCACCCCCGCTCCACATGCTGCCCCGCTGGTCCTGGTCACGGGTGCCAGCGGGTACATCGGCGGCCGCCTGGTCCCCGCACTGCTCGACGCCGGATTTCGCGTGCGCGCGATGGCGCGCCACGCCGACCGACTCCAGGACCGCCCCTGGCGGGACCGGGTCGAGGTGGTGGAGGCCGACGTCCAGGACCCGGCGAGCCTGGAGGCCGCGCTCGACGGAGTCGACGTCGCCTACTACCTGATCCACGCGATGGGCGGCGGCCGCAGCTTCGCCGACCGCGACCGGCAGGGCGCTCGTTCCTTCGCCGACGCCTCCGCACGGGCCGGCGTGGGGCGCATCGTCTACCTCGGCGGCATCCATCCCGACGGCGAGGAACTCTCGACGCACATGGCCTCCCGCAAGGAGGTCGGCGACATCCTGCTCGCCGGCGCAGTCCCCGCGGTGGTGCTGCGAGCGGCAGTGATCCTCGGCTCCGGCAGCGCCTCCTTCGAGATCATGCGCCACCTCGCAGAGCGCCTGCCGGTGATGATCGCCCCGCAGTGGCTGCGCAATCGGATCCAGCCCATCGCCGTGCGCGACGTGCTCCACTATCTCGTCGGCGCGGCCCGGCTCGACGGCGCACCGAATCGCACCTTCGACGTCGGCGGGCCCGACGTGCTGACGTTCGCCGAGCTGCTCCAGGCCTACGCCCGAGCGGCCGGGCTCCCGCAGCGGCGGATCCTCACTGTGCCGGTGCTGACCCCGCGGCTGGCCAGCCACTGGATCGGCCTGGTCACGCCGGTGCCCACCGGCATCGCGCGCCCACTGGTCGAATCGCTCATCCACGAATCGGTCGCCGCCGAGGCGGATCTGCGCGCGCTGATCCCCGCCCCCGAGGGCGGCCTGACCAGTGTGGATCGTGCGATCGAGCTGGCCCTGGCTCGCGTCCGGGAGCTCGACGTCGCCACCGCCTGGCACTCCGCCACACCCGCCGGCGCTCCGTCCTCCCCGCTGCCCGAGGACCCCGAATGGTCCGGCGGCATCGTGCGAGGGGACGAGCGGCAGCGCCCCGTCGACGCCTCCCCCGAGACCCTGTGGGCAGTGCTGGAGGGCATCGGCGGCCGACGGGGCTGGTACTCCTGGCGCCTGGGCTGGATCTCGCGCGGGCTGATGGACCGCCTCGTGGGCGGGCCCGGCCTGCGCCGCGGTCGCCGCCACCCCGACAAGCTGGCCGTCGGCGACGCCCTGGACTGGTGGCGGGTCGAACGCCTCGAACGGGGCCGCCTGCTGCGCCTGCGCGCCGAGATGAGAGTGCCGGGACAGGCGTGGCTCGAGCTCGGCGTCCAGGAGGCCGACGACGGCGGCTCGATCCTCCACCAGCGCGCGATCTACCATCCGCACGGACTGCTCGGCGACCTGTACTGGTGGGCCGTCTGGCCCTTCCACGGGATCGTGTTCGGCGGCATGCAGCGAAATATCGCCCGCGCCGCAGAGGCCGCGCCGCCTGATAGCCGCCGCGCCGTGAATACCGACACCGACACCGACACCGACACCGAGGAGACAGCATGACCCGCCCCCCGCGTCCGCTCGCCCGTCAGCTCGCCGTGACCGTCAGCTTCCTGCTGGCGATGGTCGGCACCGCGATCGGCGTCGGCGCCTTCGGTGGCGACCCGATCGCCGAGGCCGCAGGCGGTCTGCTCGCCGCAGACTCCACCCACCTCGCGCCTGCCGGCTCCGCCTTCACGATCTGGTCCGTGATCTACGTGGGCCTGGGCGCCTACACCCTGTGGCAGTGGTGGGACCGGCGCGATGCGCGCGGCATCGCTCCCGGCGCGATCCTCTCGCTGCTGCTGAACGCGGCGTGGATCCTCACCATCCAGGCCGGCTGGGTGGCGCTCAGCGTGGTCGTCATCGCGCTGCTGCTGGTGGTCCTCGCCGACCTCTTCCGTCGGATCGCGGCCACGCCGCCGGGCGGACTGCCGGAGCGGATCGTCGTGGACGGCACCTTCGGCCTGTACCTCGGCTGGGTGAGCGTGGCGACCTGTGCGAACATCGCTGCAGCGCTCAAGGGCGCCGGATTCCTGGGGTTCGGCGTCCCCTCGCTTCTGGCCGTCGCGGTGCTCGCGGTCGTCGCCGTGATCGGGGTGGGGCTCACTCTCGCCGGCCGGCGGCCGGTCGCGGCACCGCTGGCGATGATCTGGGGCCTGGCGTGGATCGCCGTCGGGCGGGCGACGGACGAGCCCCATGCCCCGGGCGTGGCGATCGCCGCCGCGGCGGTCGCGACCGTGATCGCCCTCGCGGCCGCCGCGCAGTGGCTGCGCCCGCAGCGCGGAGCGTCCGCACTCGCCGGTCGGAGCGAGCGATGAGCCGGCACACCACGGTGGAGATGCCGACCAGCCGCTACGACCTGGTCGCCCAGCGCAGCGCCGGCTGCGTGATCGCCGGGTACTCCACCTCCTTCGGCTGGGCGACCCGGCTGCTGGACGAGCCGGTGCGCACCCACGTGCGCAGCATCTACGCGCTGGTCCGCATCGCCGATGAGACGGTCGACGACCCGGACCCCTCCTTCTCGGTCGCGGAACGGTCCCAGCTGCTGGAGGACCTCGCCGCCGAGACCGCACGCGCGGTGGCCGGCGCCCGCTCCACCAACCTCGTGGTGCAGGCCTTCGCCCTCACGGCCCGGCGCTGCGGCATCGGCCCCGACCTCCTCGACCCCTTCTTCGCGTCCATGCGCGCGGATCTCGCGGTCTCCACGCACGACGAGGCGAGCCTCGCGGAATACGTGCACGGCTCCGCCGAAGTGGTGGGGCTGATGTGCCTGCGGGTGTTCCTGGGCGGGGACGAGGCCGCCTACGCACGGCTCGCCCCGGCGGCGAGCGCACTCGGCGCCGCCTTCCAGAAGGTGAACTTCCTGCGAGACCTCGCCGAGGACCATGATGAGCTGGGGCGCACCTACTTCCCCGGCCTGGAGATCGAGCAGTTCGGCGACGCCGAGCGGGACCGCCTGCTCGACGACATCGACACCGACCTCGCCCATGCCGCCACCGCCATCCCCCATCTGCCCGCCTCGAGCCGTCGCGCGGTGGCCGCCGCCCACGGCTTCTACAGCGCTCTCTCACGCCGGCTGCGCGCCACCCCGGCGCAGCAGATCCGTCGCGCCCGGGTGCGGGTCGCCGACTACGAGAAGGCAGCGATCCTCGCCCGCACCCTGCTCGGGGTGAGCCGATGAGCGCCGCATCCGGGACGCGCCGGACCGCCGTGGTGATCGGCGGCGGCATCTCCGGCCTCGCCACCGCTGCCCTGCTCGCCCGCGATGGCTTCTCGGTGGATCTGGTGGAAGCTCGTGAGCAGCTCGGCGGCCGCGCCGGCAGCTGGGAGCGGGACGGATTCCGCTTCGACACCGGCCCCTCCTGGTATCTGATGCCCGAGGTCTTCGACCACTTCTTCCGCCTGCTGGGGACCTCCGCCGCCGAGCAGCTCGATCTGCAGGGACTGGATCCCGGCTACCGGGTGTTCTTCGAGGGGCATGAGGATCCGCTGGACATCCGCGCCTCCGCCGCGCGCAACGCCGATGCCTTCGAGGAGATCGAACCGGGCGCGGGCCTGCAGCTGGCGAAGCATCTCGACTCGGCCGCCCGCACCTACGACGTGGCCCTCGAACGCTTCCTCTACACCTCGTTCACCTCGCTGCGACCCTTCCTCTCCGCGCGGGTCGCGCTGCAGGCACCGCGTCTGCTGCAGCTGCTCACCGAGCCGCTCGAGCGCTTCGTCGCGCGCAGGTTCCGAGACCCGCGGCTGCGGCAGGTGCTCGGCTACCCGGCGGTGTTCCTGGGGTCCTCCCCGGACCGCACCCCGAGCATGTACCACCTGATGAGCGCCCTGGACCTCACCGGCGGGGTCAAGTACCCGCAGGGCGGGTTCACCCATCTGATCGGCGCGATCACCGACCTCGCTGCCCGTGAAGGCGTGCGGATGCACACCTCGACCCGCGCCACCCGGATCCTCACCACCGCTGATGCTGCGCGGCTCGGTGGTCGGCGCCGACCGCGGGCGAGCGGCGTCCAGGTGCAGGGGCCCGATGGGAGAACCCGCACGCTGCCCGCCGACGTGGTGGTCGCCACCGCCGACCTGCACCGGGTGGAGACCACCCTGCTGCCGCGGGACCTGCAGACCTTCCCCGACTCCTGGTGGCGGCGACGCACCCCCGGGCCCGGGGCGGTGCTGGTGATGCTCGGGGTGGAGGGCGCGCTGCCGCAGCTGGCGCACCACACCCTGCTGTTCACCCGCGACTGGCATGAGAACTTCAGCGCCCTGCGCGAGGGGCGTGTGCCCTCCCCCGCCTCGACCTATGTATGCCGCCCCTCGGCCACCGATCCGTCGGTCGCCCCTGCCGGGCACGAGAACCTCTTCGTGCTGGTGCCCGTTCCCGCTGATCCCGGGCTCGGGCGCGGCGGGCTGGACGGCGCCGGCAGCGTGGCGGTGGAGCGGGTGGCCGACGAGGCCATCACGATGCTCGCCGAGCAGGCCGGGATCCCGGATCTGGCCTCCCGGATTGTGGTGCGCCGCACCGTGGGCCCCGCCGAATTCTCCGAGGATCTCGGCGCCTGGCAGGGCAGCATGCTCGGCCCCGCGCACACGCTGCGCCAGAGCGCCTTCTTCCGCGCCGGCAACGCCTCGAAGAAGGTCGACTCGCTGCTCTACGCCGGATCCAGCACGATCCCGGGCATCGGGCTGCCGATGTGCCTGATCAGCGCGGAGCTGGTCGCCAAGCGACTGCGCGGCGACCGCTCCGCCTCCCCGCTGCCCGAGCCCGAGTCCGAGTCCAAATCCAAGCCAGAGTCCGAGCCCGAGCCCGAGCCCGCCGAGGAAGTCATCGCATGACCTCATCGGTGTACCTGATCGGCCTGCTGGTCCCGTCGCTCTGCATGGGGCTGCTGGACCGACGCTTCGGGCTGGCACTCTGGCGCGCGCCGCGCCGCACCCTCCTGGTGCTCGCCCTGGGCATCGGATACTTCCTGCTGTGGGACCTCGCCGCGATTGCGGCCGGACACTACGGGATGGGGCAGAGCGCGCTGATGACCGGGATCATGCTCGCCCCCGAGCTGCCGCTCGAGGAGCTCGTGTTCATCACCTTCCTGTGCTACTTCACCCTGGTGACGTGGGGACTCCTGGCGAGGCTGGGCCGGCGCCTCAGCGACCCCGCCCGGCGCACGGCCCTGTCGGCCCTGTCGGCCCCGCCGGCCCCGCCGGCCCCGCCGGCCCCATCGGCCCTTTCGGCCCCGCCAGCCCCGACCCTCGAGGAGGAGCGATGAGCTACGCAGCCCTCGCCGGCCTGTTCCTGATCGGCCCCATGCTGGCCACCGCCCTGGCAGTGGTGCTCCGCCGCCCCGGCTGCCGCTGGTGGCTGCTCACGGGCGCCACCATCGCTGTGCTCCTGGTGATGACCGTGCTGTTCGATTCGCTGATGATCGCGGTCGATCTGTTCCGCTTCGAGGAGTCGCTGCTGCTGGGCCCGCGGATAGGGCTGGCCCCGGTGGAGGACCTCGCCTGGCCCCTCGCGGCCGGGCTGCTGCTGCCCTCGCTATGGCTGCTGCTGACCCCGGAGCGTGAACGATGAGCGGCGCGCCCGCCGGCATCCGGGCGGCGACGCAGCTGCTCGCCTCTTCGCGCCCGCTGAGCTGGATCAACACCGCCTACCCCTTCGCCGCCGCGTACCTGCTGGCCGGAGGGAGGGTGGATGCGCCGCTGGTGATCGGCACGCTGTTCTTCCTGGTGCCCTACAACCTGCTGATGTACGGCGTGAACGATGTGTTCGACCACGAATCCGACCTCCGCAACCCCCGCAAGGGCGGCGTCGAGGGCATCGTCCTGGACCAGCGCTGGCATGCGGTGACGCTGTGGTCGGCAGGGCTGCTCGCGCTGCCGTTCGTGGTGGCGCTGCTGGCCTGGGGCGGGCTGACCTCCGCGGTGGTGCTGGTGATCGTGCTGGTCGCGGTGGTCGGCTATTCCGCACCGGGGCTGCGGCTGAAGGAGCGGCCGGTGCTGGACTCGATCACCTCCTCCACCCATTTCATGGGTCCCGCAGCGTTCGGACTGGCCCTGACCGGGGCACCGGTGGGAGTGACCGCGGCGGCGAGCCTCGCAGCATTCTTCTTGTGGGGCATGGCCTCCCATGCCTTCGGCGCGGTCCAGGACGTCCAGCCCGATCGGGCCGCGGGCATCGGCTCGATCGCGACCGTGATCGGGGCTGCGGCGACGGTGCGGGTCTCGATCGGGCTGTACGGCGCCGCCGGCCTGGTCATGCTGCTGGCCGGCTGGCCGGCAATGCTCGCGGGGCTGCTCGTGCTCCCCTATCTCCTCAGCACCTGGCCCTTCCGCTCGCTGCCGGACGAGCACGCAGTGCTGGCCAATCGGGGCTGGCGCCGGTTCCTGTGGCTGAACCTGATCACCGGGTTCCTGCTCACCCAGCTGCTGATCTGGCTCGCGCTCACCCGCTGACCGGGATCCGCCCTACCGTGGCAATGCCCGATGATGGCACCGTGCCCCGCCGCTGCCGGGCACCGCCGCCAGGACAGGAGCCACACGATGAGATGCGCATTGGTCACGGGAGCCTCCCGCGGGATCGGCCGTGCCACCGCGATCGCGCTGAGCGAGCGAGGGGAGCGAGTGGCCGTGCACTACGGCACGAATCGGGATGCTGCAGAGGAGACCCTCACCCTGCTCCACGGGAGGGGCCATGTGCTGGTGGGCGGGGATCTCTCCGATCCGGCGAGCGCGCAGCGGGTCGTCCAAGAGGCGCAGGACGGGCTGGGACAGATCGACATCCTGGTCAACAACGCCGGCATCGCCCCCGGCGAGAGCACCGACCACCCAGTGGCCGACGTCGACTACGCCACCTGGCAGCAGCGCTTTACGCGGATGCTCGACGTCGATCTCACCGCGCCCGCGAACCTGTCCTACCTGGTCGCCCGGTCGCTGATCGCCCGCGAGGCACCCGGAGTGATCGTGAACGTCGGCTCGCGGGGTGCCTTCCGCGGAGAGCCGGACGCCCCCGCCTACGCCGCAGCGAAGGCCGGGCTGCACGCCCTGGGCCAGTCGCTGGCCCTCGCACTGGCGCCGCAGGGCATCGCGGTCGCCTCGGTGGCGCCAGGGTTCATCGCCACCGAACGCCAGCACGCGAAGCTCGAGGGCCCAGCCGGGGAGGCGCTGCGGGCCCAGAGCCCGTTCGGACGGGTGGGGACGGCCGAGGAGGTCGCCGCCGCGATCCTCTACCTCACCTCCCCCGCCGCGCAGTGGGCCTCGGGCACGATCCTGGACCTCAACGGCGCCTCGCACCTGCGCACCTGAGTTCTGCCCACTGACCGTGCAGACCGGCCTTGCTGACTGACCGTGCTGACAGGAGGTGCAGACCTGGGATCTATCATGTGCGAATCCAGCGTCCCCGCCACCCGAGGCACCCTCCGCGCTGGCGATCCCCTCCGGCCCGGCCCGCACGCCGTCAGAACTGGAAGCATCCCTATGCCGCGGAAGTCCACTCGCCCGACAGTCGCCACCATCGCCGGTGACCTCGGCATCTCTGCCGCCACAGTGAGTTACGCGCTCAATGACAAGCCGGGAGTCAGCGCCGCATTGCGCGAGCGGGTCCTCGAGCACGCCCGCACCGTCGGCTGGACCCCGCACTCCGGCGCTCAGGCGCTGCGCCGCGGGCGCAGCGGAAACATCGGACTGGTGCTGGTCAGGGATCCCGAGGAAGTCTCCCGCGAACCGTTCTACTCCTCGGTCACCGCAGGCATCGAATCTGCGACGTCCGCCCATGGCTATGAGCTGATGGTCCGCTTCGTGACAGGCGGCGGCAGCCAGGAGGCCGAGGTGTTCCGCACCTGGGCACGCCAACGCCGAGTCGACGGGGTGGTGCTGCTCGACCTCGCCCAGGACGACCCTCGCCCGGCGCTGCTGGAATCCCTGAACCTCGCATTCGGCCTGCTCGGCCACTATCAGGGCCCCGAGAATTTCGTGAGGGTGGAATCTGCCGAGTGGCCGGACGCCCGCACGGTGATCGATCATCTCCTCGAGCGCGGTTACGACGGCTGCATCCAGCTCACGGGTCCGGCCGGCTACGCCCACGAGGAGCGCCGTCGCACCCGGATCCAGGAGCTGTGCGCCGAGCACGGGCTTCCCCACAGCTGGGCCTCCGGTCGCTACACGATCGACGGCGGGCGCTCCGCCTTCGCGCAGGCGGATTGCGCCGTGAGCGCCCGGCCGGCGATCATCGCCTCGAGCGACCTGCTCGCGATCGGCGCGCTGCGCAGCGCCCAGGAGGCCGGCATCGACGTGCCCCGCCAGCTGGGACTGATCAGCTGGGACGACTCGCTGATCGCTGAGGTGACCTCGCCTGCGATCACCGCCCTCTCCCGGCGCCCCTTCGAGATGGGGCACAGCGTCGGAGACCTGCTGGTGCGCCAGATCGAAGGCCAGGACGACATCGAGAAGGTGCTGGAGGTCGCTGAGGCGACGCTGATTCCCCGCGCCTCCACCGGCAGCTGAGTCCCGGCCCAGAGCCCCGCTCTGCTGTCGCCCCCGGCGGACACCAGCCTGCCGTCACCACCCGTCGGCACCACCCTGTTGACACACGATGCGTCTCGTGGCGATACTGACCGAATCGATTAAGTACTGAATCGATTCGGCAGCCACTCCGGCCACCGATCCAGCGAGCGACCTGCCGGCGATCCAGCGGGCGGTCCGCAACCCATCCGACCCGTCACAGCCGACGGTGCACCAAGGAGAACTCCGATGCGACGACGCACACTTCTGTCCGCAGCCCCGCTCGCCGCCGTGACCGCCGCGGGCCTCGCCGCCTGCGGCTCCGGCTCCGGCTCGGGCGGCTCGAACGACAGCCCGGACAAGCTCACCTACTGGGCCTCCAACCAGGGCACCAGCCTCGAGAACGACAAGGAGGTGCTCACCCCCGTCCTGGAGAAGTTCACCGAGGAGACCGGCATCGAGGTGTCCCTCGAGGTGATCGGCTGGGCGGACCTCCAGACCCGCATCCAGACTGCGATCACGTCCGGCCAGGGTCCCGACGTGCTGAACATCGGCAACACCTGGGGAGTCAGCCTCCAAGCCACCGGCGGTCTGCTCGAGCTGGGTGATGCCGAGTTCGAGGCGCTCGGCGGCCGCGACCGCTACGTCCCGGCCGCGCTCGCCACCGGCGGTGCGGTCGACACCGACCCCACCTCGATCCCGCTCTACGGCCTCGCCTACGGCATGTACTACAACGTGAAGATGTTCGAGGATGCCGGCATCGAGCCGCCCACCACCTGGGAGGAGATGGTCGAGGCCGCCAAGGCCCTGACCGATGAGGCCAACGGCGTGTACGGCATGTCCCTCGCCGCGGGCTCGTACACGGAGAACAACCACTTCGCGTTCATCAACGCCACCCAGAACGGCGCCGCCCTGAACACCGCGGACGGCAAGCCCTCCTTCACCGAGGACGGCGTGGTCGACGGCATCATGCGCTACCTGGATCTGATGCAGGAGCACAAGGTCGTCAACCCCTCCAACGCCCAGTTCGACAACGGCACGATGTCCGTCACCGCCTTCGCCAATCTCGAGGCCGCGATGATCATCAACCAGAACAATGCCAACGCGACCATCGAATCCAACGGGATGGCCCCGGAACAGTTCGCCGCGGTCCCCTTCCCCGCCCCGGCCGATGCCCCCAGCGACTGCGCCTCGCACCTGGCCGGCATCAACCTCGCGATCATGCAGGACACCGAGAACGTGGAGGGCGCCCTGAAGTTCCTGAACTTCATGACCTCCACGGAGACGCAGGCCGAGCTGGGCAAGCCCTTCGCCTCCCTGCCCGTGCTCGCAGACGGTGAGCCCACCTTCACCGAGGACACCGAGCAGGCCGCCATGTTCATGGAGATCTACGGCGAGCGCGCCGAGCCGCTGCCGCTGGTGCCGTGGGAGGACCAGTTCGAGACCTCCGTGGGCCAGGCGATGAACAACATGTTCGCCACCATCGCCACCGGCGGCACCGTCAGCCGCGAGGACGTCGTCACCGCCATGCAGACCGCGCAGGACTCGATCCGCATCTGAGGCTCCGAGGGGCCGACGGGGGCACGCTCCCCCGTCGGCCGCCGCGCGCCCGCCACCCCGACGAAGAGAGTCCCATGACCAGCCTGATCGCCCCGAAGGGCACCAAGGCGCCGCCGGAGCGTCCCGACCGGCCCAGCCCCCGACGCCCCCGCCATCACCTGTTCCCGTACCTGATCATCGCGCCCGCGATGCTGCTCGAGCTGCTGATCCACATCGTTCCGATGGCCACCGGGTTCTGGATGAGCTTCATCGAGCTGACCAAGTTCTTCATCCGCCGCTGGACCGAGGCCCCGTTCGCCGGGCTGGAGAACTACCAGATCGCGGTGGATCTGAACACCCCCGTCGGTCAGGAGCTGCTGAACTCCTTCCTGGTCACCCTCGCCTTCACGGCGCTGGTGGTGGGCATCAGCTGGGGACTGGGGATGGCCGCAGCCGTGGCCCTGCAGCGTCCCTTCCGTGGCCGCGGCATCTTCCGCACCCTGTTCCTGATCCCCTACGCCCTGCCGCTCTACGCCGCGGTGATCACCTGGAACTTCATGCTCCAGCGGGACACCGGCGCGGTGAACCATCTGCTGGTGGACCAGCTGGGCCTGATGGACCAGGCCCCGTTCTGGCTGATCGGCGACAACGCCTTCATCTCCGTCGTGGTGGTCGCGATCTGGCGCATGTGGCCCTTCGCGTTCCTCATGTTCATGGCCGGTCTGCAGTCGGTCCCCGGCGAGCTGTACGAGGCCTCCGCGATGGACGGCGCGAGCCCGCTGCGGCAGTGGCGCTCGGTGACTCTGCCGATGCTGGGCCCGGTCAACCAGACCCTGCTGCTGGTGATGTTCCTGTGGGTGTTCAACGACTTCAACACCCCCTATGTGCTGTTCGGCACCGCGCAGCCTCCGGCCGGTGACCTCATCAGCTTCCACATCTACAACGCCTCGTTCCTGTCCTGGGACTTCGGCGTGGGCAGCGCGATGAGCGTGCTGCTGCTGCTGTTCCTGCTGGCGGTGTCGCTGGTGTACCTCTACTTCACCCAGTGGAAGAAGGAGAAGCGCAATGCGTGAGACCGTCGGAGAGAAGATCTTCCGGATCATCGTGCTGATCGGGCTGACCGTGTTCGTCGCGGTGCCGCTGTGGGTCATGGTCACCACCTCGATGAAGCCGCTGGGCGATGTGCAGTCCGGGTTCTCCTGGATCCCCTCCACCATCACCTTCGCACCGTTCGTCGAGATGTGGTCGACGGTGCCGCTGGCCCGCTACTTCATGAACTCGCTGATCGTCACGACGGTCGCCACCGCGTTCAGCGTGGTCGTGGCGACCCTCGCCGCCTACGCCGTCTCCCGCTGGCGGTTCCGCGGCCGGGGCCCGTTCATGACCACGGTGCTGTCCACCCAGATGTTCCCCGGTGTGCTGTTCCTGCTGCCGCTGTACCTGATCTTCGTGAACATCGATGCGACCTTCGGGATCCCGCTGGTGGGCACCCGCATCGGGCTGATCATCACCTACCTGACGTTCTCGCTGCCGTTCGCGATCTGGATGCTGGTGGGCTACTTCGACGGCATCCCGCGGGAGCTGGACCAGGCCGGCAAGGTGGACGGCGCCGGCAACCTCACCATCCTGCTGCGCATCATCCTGCCCGCCGCCCGCCCGGGCATCGTGGCCGTGGCGATCTACGCCTTCATGACCGCCTGGGGAGAAGTGCTGTTCGCCTCCGTGCTGACCACGGAGGACACCCGCACCCTGGCCGTGGGCCTACGGCAGTACGCCACGCAGACCAACGTCTACTGGAACCAGGTTCTCGCCGCCTCGCTCGCGGTGTCGATCCCGGTGGTCGTGGGCTTCCTGATGATGCAGAAGAACTTCGTCGCCGGGCTCACCGCCGGCGCCGTCAAGTAGCCCCGCCTCTCCCCACCATCCATCCCCACCGCTCTTCCCGACCCCGAGAGGATCCCCATGGAGATCTCCGTCCAGATGTACAGCGTGCGCGAGGCCCTCGCGATCGACTTCCCCGGCACCGTCGCCCGCCTGGTCGAGCTCGGCCTCACGCACGCCGAGCCCTACCACCTGCTGGAATACCGCGATGAGCTGGTGCGCGCCCGGGAGCAGTTCCCGATCGACTTCCCCAGCGCCCACCAGTCCTTCCTGGGCGAGGTGGACTTCCCCGAGGTCCTCGAGGCCGCCCAGGCAGTCGGCGTGAAGTACCTGATCGACCCGTTCTGGAACCCTGAGGACTGGACCGACGCCGGCAAGGTGCGGGCGCTCGCCGAGACGCTCAACCGGCGCGCCACCGCTGCGGCCGAAGCAGGGATCCGCGTCGGCTATCACAACCACCATTTCGAGCTCGCCTCCCAGCTCGAGGGCCGCAGCGCCCTGGAGCTCTTCGCCGACGAGCTGGACCCGCAGGTCATCCTCGAGATCGACACCTACTGGGCGGCGGTGGGCGGCGCAGACCTCCCCACCCTGCTGGGCACCCTCGGCGAGCGCGTGCAGCTGGTGCACCTCAAGGACGGCGACCTCTCCGAGGACCCCGCCGCACAGCTGCCGCTGGGCTCCGGGAAGATGCCGCTGGCCCAGACCCTGGACGCCTCCGCACAGGTCGCCTACGGCGTGATCGAGTTCGATGACTTCGCAGGGGACATGTTCGAGGGCATCGCCGACTCGATCGCGCACCTGCGCACCGCCGTCTGACCGGGGCCACCACCCCAGCACTCCTGCGGTCCTGACCGCTCTGCTCATGCACGCCACACGCTTCTCTGCACCACGAAGGAATCCATTCATGACCGTTCAGCACGCCACCGGACCTGTCGGCGTCGGCCTCATCGGCGCCGGCACCATCTCCACCCAGTACCTCGAGCACCTCACCTCCTTCCCAGACGTGATCGTGCACATCATCGGTGATCTGATCCCCGAGGCCGCTGCACAGCGCGCCAAGGAATTCAGCATCCCCGCCTCCGGCACCACGCAGGACGTGCTGAGCCATCCGGAGGTCGAGATCGTCATCAACCTGACGATCCCCACCGCGCATGCGGAGGTCTCCCAGGCGATCGTGGCCGCGGGCAAGCATGTGTGGACCGAGAAGCCGATCACCACGGTTCCGGCCGACGCGAAGGCCCTGCTCGAGGCGGCGGAGCAGGCGGGCGTGCGGGTGGGGGGCGCCCCCGACACCGTGCTCGGTGCCGGCATCCAGACCGGTCTGCGCACTCTGCGCGACGGCTCGATCGGCACCCCGGCCAGCGCCCTGACCCTGTTCCAGTCCCCCGGGCCCGAGTCCTGGCACCCCAACCCCGCCTTCCTGTTCCAGGAGGGTGCCGGGCCGCTCTACGACATCGCCCCGTATTACGCGACCACCCTCGTGCTCGCCCTCGGCCCGGTCACCTCGGTCAGCGCCGTCGGCTCCAAAGCCCGTGAGCAGCGCACCATCGGCTCCGGCCCCAAGGCCGGAGAGGTCTTCGATGTCACCGTCCCCACCCAGGTCGCAGCGCTGCTGAGCTTCGCCTCGGGCCAGAATGCGACCGTGCTGCTGAGCTTCGACTCCCCGCACTCCCGCACCGGGTTCGTCGAGGTGTACGGCACCGAGGCGACCCTCGCCTTCCCCGACCCCAACGTCTTCGACGGCGACTCTGCGCTGACTCAGTACCGCGGCGAGGCGCCGACCCCGATCCCCGCCACCGGTGCCACCACCGGGCGCGGCCTGGGCGTGCTGGAGATGGCCCGCGCGATCCGCGCCGGAGTCCCGCACCGTGCGCAGGGCGAGATCGCCGCGCATGTGCTGGACATCATGGTGGGCATCGAAACCGCCATCGCCGAGGGCTCGATCGTGGAGATCAGCTCGACCTTCGCCGAGGTCGAGCCGATGCCCGCCGACTTCGACCCCTTCGCCGCGACGCTGGCGCGGGTTCCCGCCGACGCCTGAGGCGCCGGGCCCCACCCCGGCGTGCGCAGCGCGCCGGGGTAGGGCGGAGGTCGCGGCGATCGCTTACGTTGGTCCCATGACCTCCGAGCACCCCCTGCACGTCCGGGCCGACGACGTCGCCCCCGTCGATGAGGATCTCGTCGAGGAGCTGCGTGGCCTCCTCGGCGAGGTCAGCGGGTTCGTGCAGCTCGCCGAGAGGTTGGCGCTGCTGTCGGACCCCCGCCGCCTGCAGATCCTGTTCTGCCTGCACGCCCATCCCGGGGTCCGTAGCTCGGACCTCGCTCGGGCGATCCAGGCGCATGATTCGACCACCTCCCATGCGCTCGCGCTGCTGCGGGAGGCGGGCTGGGTGCGGGCGCAGCGCTCCGGGCGCGAGGTGCGCTACGAGCTGGCCGACGATCTCGCCCACGAGATCCTGCACGCCCTGGGCTCCGACCACCTGCCCGGCGTCGACCATGCCCACACCCATCCTCACGGCACTCCGGGTGGTGCACCGGACCACCCGAAGCGGGCTGCCGGGGGCCGCTGAACTGCCCTCAGCAGTCCCGGCGAGCCACCCTCCGCGGCGGGACCGCGCTGGGCTCCCGGTGCGGACCCCGGCAATCTCCGGCACGGCCCCTCGCGCGACCCTCCGATAGTTGTAAGGTCGTGCAAGTGATTCGGCTAGCGGAGGGAGGGTGCATCGTGCATGCAGCCCTCGGGAACCTGGAGATGGCGGACCCCTCCCTGTCCGACCAGCCACCTCACTCCCCCGATGTGCTCGGGGTGCGCTCTCGTGCTCGCCGGTCCGCCCTGGTGCTGGTAGGTCTGTTCATTGCTGGCGCGCTCAGCCTGCTGATCTGCCTCGGCGTCGGCCCGGTGTCGATCTCCCCCGGGATCACCGCGCAGGTGATCGCCCAGCACCTCGGGCTGCCGGTGACGGTCTCGTGGGAGGCCGCGACGGATTCCATCGTCTGGAATGTGCGTCTTCCGCGGGTGCTGATGGGGGCTGCCGTCGGCGCGTGCCTCGCGATCAGCGGCGCCGCCCTGCAGGCGATGGTGCGCAATATGCTCGCCGACCCCTACATCCTCGGGGTCTCCGGCGGCGCCTCCACGGGCGCCGCCGCCGCGATCCTCTTCGGAGTCGGCGCAGCGTTCGGGGAGTACGCGCAGTCCGTCCTCGCCTTCCTGGGTGCGCTCGCAGCGGCGCTGCTGGTCTTCGTCATCGCCCGGGCCGGCGGGCGGGTCACCTCGCTGCGGCTGCTGCTCTCCGGGGTGGCCGTCGGCTACGCGCTCACGGCCGTGACGAACCTGCTGATCTTCTCCTCAGACTCCGCCGAGGGCTCGCGTTCGGTGATGTTCTGGATGCTGGGCTCGCTGTCCCTGGCCCGTTGGAACGCTTTCCTGCTGATCGCGGTGCTCGCCGCCGTGCTCGGTGTGCTCGTGATGGTCTTCGGCGCCCGGGTGCTCGATGCGCTGAGCGCCGGGGACGAGATCGCGCATGGCCTGGGGATCTCGCCGGACCGCGCCCGGATCGGCTTCCTGCTGGTGGTCTCGCTGTGCACCGCGGCCGCGGTCTCCGGCGCAGGAGCGATCGGCTTCGTGGGCCTGGTGATCCCGCACCTGGCACGGCGCCTGGTCGGGGCGCGGCACCGGGTGCTGATCCCGGCGAGCGCTCTGCTGGGCTCCCTGTTCCTGCTGTGGGCCGACGCCTTCGCCCGCGTGGTCATGCAGCCCCGCGAGCTGCCGATCGGTGTCCTCACCGCGGCGATCGGTGCCCCTTTCCTGCTCCTGCTGGTCCGGCGCCTCTATTCGCGCCAGGGATGAGCGACGTGCTCCGTCCCCTACCCCGTCGCCCGTCCCGCAGAAGGAATCTCATGGAACGCACCGCCCGCCGCACCGCCGTCGGCCCCCTGAACCGGCGCACCGCACTGGCCGGACTGACCGGGCTGGTAGGGCTGGTCGGGCTCACCACCGCCTGCAGCTCCGATGCGGGAGACGCCGGCTCCCCCTCGGACGGCGCCTCCGGGAGTGACGCCGCAGGAGGCTTCCCGCTCGAACTCACGAACTGCGAGGCGACGCTGACCTTCGAGACCCCGCCGGAGCGGATCGTGCTGCTGGAATCCGCGCCGGTGACCACGCTGGACGGCATCGGGGTGCTGGACAAGGTCGTCTCCCGTGCCGGGGCCTTCCCGCTCGGCTACTACGGGGAGGATCTCACCGCCCGCATCGAGGCGATCCCGGCCCTGTCCGAGGACATCGACGCCTCCGGCCATCTGCTGATCTCCCAGGAGCTGGTGATCGCGCAAGACCCAGATATCGTCTTCGGTCTACCCGACGGGGTGACCCGAGAGGTGATGGCCGATGCAGGCGCCGGGGTCGTCGTCCAGGACATCTTCTGCGGCGGCGGGAGCGAACGAGCGAGCTTCGAGACGCTGTACTCGACGATCGGCACCTACGGCCGGATCTTCGATCGCGCCACGGAGGCCGACTCCCTGACCACCTCGCTGCAGGAGCGCGTCGCCGAGGTCTCCGATTCCGCACAGACCCTCACCACCACGACTGCTGCGGTGCTCTACCCCTCCCTCGGCGGCGGGCCGCTGTTCACCTACGGCGCCGGCTCGATGGTCACGGCGCAGCTGGACGCCCTGGGCATCGAGAACGTCTTCGCCAGCACCGCGGAGCGCGTGTTCGAGGTCAGCGCCGAGCCGCTGCTCGCGGCGGACCCCGACGTGCTGATCGTGCTCTACCAGGGCGAGGGCGACGGCATGGACCTCACCCAGGAGATGATCGCCCAGGATCAGCTCTCCGGCCTGCGCGCCGCACAGGAACAGGCGGCGCTGCCGCTGCTGTTCAACTTCGCCGAGCCCGCGTCGCCGCTGGTGGTGGACGGGTTGGAGAGGATCCACGAGTGGCTGCTCGAGCTCGAAGGATGACCTCCGACACCTCCTCCGGCTCCCAGGACGTGCCGGTCCTCGAGGCTCGCGGCCTCCGGCACTCCTTCGGCGCCACCGAGGTGCTGCGGGGAGTGGATATGACGGTCACGGACGGCGAGGTGCTCGGGCTCGTCGGCCCCAACGGCAGCGGCAAGACCACCGCCCTGCGGATCCTGCACCGCGCTCTGGTCCCGGACGCCGGGCAGGTGCGGCTCGCGGGCCGTGACCTGGCCGAGCACTCCGGACGAGAGCGGGCGCAGCAGATCGCGGTGATGGCACAGGAACTGACCGGGGAGGTCCCGCTGAGCGTCGCAGATGTGGTGCTGTTGGGCCGGGTCCCCCATGCCGGGGCCTTCGGCTCGACGACCGGCGAGGATCTACGGATCGCGACCGAGGCTCTGACCAGCGTCGACGCCCTGCACCTGGCGCGGCGCGAGTTCGGAATCCTCTCCGGAGGGGAGAAGCAGCGCGTGCTGATCGCGCGGGCGCTCGCCCAGCAGCCCCGGCTGCTGCTGATGGACGAGCCCACCAACCATCTGGACATCGGCTCCCAGCACCACGTGCTGCAGATCGTGCGCGAGCGGGGCCTGGCGACGGTCGTGGTCCTGCACGACCTGAACCTCGCCGCCCGCTACTGCGACCGGGTGATCGTGCTCGCGGACGGCATCGTGCTGGCCGACGGCCCTCCCCGCGACGCACTCGCAGCCGGGCTGGTCAGCGCCACCTATGAGGTCACAGCCGAACGCGCCACGGCCGACGACGGCACCCCCCAGTTCCTGTTCCGCGGCCGCGGGCCATCTCCCGAGGGCACCGTCTAGACAGCACCGTCTGGACAGCACCACCAAGACAGCACAGTCTCCTGGACAATGGTGTGTCGAGCACACTATGGTGTGGGGCATGAGCGAGTCCTTCGATCCCCATCTGCAGGAGCTTCGGCGCGGCACCGTCGTGCTGGCGTGCCTGCGACTGCTGCGCACCCCCGGGTACGGATACAGCCTGCTCGAGCAGCTCGAGTCACGCGGCTTCACCACGGATGCCAACACCCTCTACCCGCTGCTGCGGCGTCTCGAGAAGCAGGGGTTCCTGACCAGCGAGTGGAACACCGAGGACTCCAGACCCCGGAAGTTCTACGTCACCTCGGCCGACGGCACCAGCCTGGCCGAGACCCTCAGCCAGGACTGGGTCGATCTCACCCGGTCCATCGCCTCCCTCACCGACGATCCGGGCACGCCCGAGGAGAACTGACATGACCACCACCTTGACCGAGCGCTACATCAGCGCCACGACCGACTCCCTCCCGCTCGAGACCCAGAGCGACGTGCGCGCCGAGCTCGAGGCCTCCATCGCCGACGCCATCGAGTCGCGCCTCGAGCAGGGCGAGGACCCTGCCGAGGCCGAGCGCGCCGTGCTCACCGATCTCGGTGACCCGGTCGCCCTCGCCGCGAGCTACACCGACCGGCCGCTGCACCTGCTGGGACCGCGCTACTATCTGGCCTGGTGGCGGCTGCTCAAGCTCCTGCTGGCGATCGTTCCCGCCTCCGCCGTCGGCGGTGTCGCCCTCGTCCAGGTCATCATCGGCGCCCCGGTCGGGGAGGTCATCGGGCAGGCGATCAGCGTGGGGATCTCCGCCACCGTGCACCTGTTCTTCTGGGTGACGCTGATGTTCGTCATCCTGGAGCGCACCGGGGCGGACACCGGTCACGACTGGGACCTCGACCAGCTGCCGGAGCCGCGCCCCACGGGGGCGGGCCGCTCCGAGGTGGTCGCCTCGGTGGTGTTCGCCGGACTGATGATCGGCGCGGTGCTCTGGGACCGCTTCCGCGGATTCGTGCAGATCGACGGCCACGCCCGCGACATCCAGATCCTCCACCCGCAGCTGTGGCCCTGGGCACTGCTCGGCATGCTCGCGCTCCTCCTGCTCGAGGTCGGGCTCGCCGTCCTCGTCCATCTGCGCCGCGGCTGGTCCACGGGCCTGGCTGTCGCCAACACCGCTCTCGCAGTCGTATGGGTCAGCGTGATCCTGACCCTGTTGGGCAACGGGCTCCTGGTGAATCCCGAGTTCATGGGCCTCGTCCTCCCCAGCGACGGGGGCGGGCCGGACACAGCTCGCGTAGTCGTGGTCCTGTTCGTGCTGAGCATCCTCGGGGTCGCTGCGTGGGACATCATCGACGGCTGGCGCAAGGCCGGTCGCGAGGCGAAGCATCGGGCGACGTCCCTCGGGACCGGCCTGCCCGTCTGATCTCTCGCCCCGCGATCCTCACGGAGCGGAGGACCCCGTGACGTCCGTGGAGCGCAGGCGATCCAGGCGTTCGCCGGCGCGCTCCGCGCGGTCGTCCTCCGTCAACTCCCACCAGGCCTCACCGCGCTCCCCCAGGCCCTCCTTGGCGAGCTGGACCCGGTCGCGCCAGGCCCGCACCTCGCTGGGGTCCTGGGACCTGCCGATCGCGGAGCGGGCCCGTCCCAGCTCGGAGCGCAGGGGGCCGGTGATCTCCTCGGGGAGATCGGGGTCGGTGGCCCGCCACCGGCGGCCGCGCACCACGATGTATCGACCGTCGGCGGTCCGCTCCGGCCCCTCGCCGGCACCCGGGTCGCCCATGGCGTCCGTGGTCAGAGCTCGGTCGTGGCGGTGCCGCCGGGTGGGCGCTCCCCGGCCACCTTCGCCTTGAGGATCTGCGCGAGCCCGGCGGCCTTGCCGCCGGGCAGGCCCCAGAACTGCGCGGATTCGCCGCTGACCCGCAGCAGTCCCAGGCTCGGGTCCTCCGGACCGCCGGGGAAGTAGGCTTCCGCCCCCTTGGTCCACAGCTGCTCGACCAGGGCACGGTCCTCGATGAACTCCGCGCTCCCGGCCACCGACAGCCACGACCCTGCCTGCGAGATCGAGAGATTCACCTGCGGGCCGCTGCGCAGCGCCTCGGCCTGGCCACCCTGCAGTCCGACGAAGAACCAGACGTCCGCGTCATCGGTCACGCCCTGGATGGACAGGGGGTGGGACAGGAGCTTGCCGTTGGGAAGTGCGGTGGTGAGCATGACGATGTCGGCGTCGCGGAGCGTGTCCACGACGTCCTCCAGGGCCAGGGTGTCGTCGGTCATCAGGGATCCTCCCGCGTTGCCGGTGCTGTCCCCTCCGACGGTACAAGCCTCCTCCTGTCCCGCGTGCGGAACCGACCGTTCGGTACCGATGCCCACCCGGGAGCGAGGGTCTCCGGTGCACCGGCATCCCGCCCGCGCGCCTCCCGCCTGGGGCGGTTTCCTGCTAGCACACCCACCGTCCTCCAGCCGTCGCGCGAAGCGATACCAGAGAAGGTCGAGAACACCTCGGCACGAGCCTCGCGATGCCGTACTTTGACGATCGTGACCACACACTTCGCGCAGCCGGCCCCGGAGCCCGACCTCAGCACGCCCAGCGACGTCGCTCCCGGCATCACCGTCGGCATCTCCGCCGCCGTCGGCCGCACCCCCCTGATCCGTCTCGACCGCCTGTTCCCGGACTCCGGGATCGAGATCCTCGCCAAGCTCGAGTCCGTCAATCCCGGCGGCAGCACCAAGGACCGTCCGGCCCTGGCGATGGTGCGCGATGCCTTCGCGCGCGGGCACCTCGAGGCAGGGGGCACGGTGGTCGAGTCGAGCTCCGGCAACCTCGGGGTCGCCCTGGCCCGGGTGTGCTCCACGCACGGGGTGCACTTCGTGTGCGTGGTCGACTCCCGCACCAATGCCACCACGGTGGCCACCATCCGGGCGCTCGGCGGGCAGGTCGAGATGGTCACGGAGCCCGATCCGGAGACCGGGGACCTGCTCACCGCCCGCCTGCATCGCGTCGAGCAGCTGCTCGAGCAGATCCCGGGTGCGGTGAACCTCTACCAGTACGGCAATCCCGCGAACCCCGGCGCGCACGCGGCCGGCACCATGGCCGAGATCGCCGAGGCCACCGATCACCGCCTGGACGTGCTGATGGCGGCGGTGAGCACCACCGGCACGATCGCCGGGTGCACCGCGTACCTCCGCGAGAACTCCATGGACACCCGCACGGTCGCGGTCGACGCCGAGGGCAGCGTCCTGTTCGGGGGCACGGCCGCACCGCGCCCGCTGCCCGGATTGGGCGCGGGCGTGGTCACCGACATCTCCCGCACGGTCGATCCGGATCGCGTGGTGCGCGTCAGCGGGCTGGACTGCGTGGTCGGGGCGCGCCTGCTGGCCCGCCGCGAGGGCATCCTCGCCGGCGCCTCCACCGGCGGCATCGTCCACACGCTGGGCTCCCTGGTTCCCGAGCTGGCACCCGGCTCGCGGGTGGCGTTCATCGTCCACGACGGCGGCGTGCCCTATCTCAGCACGGTCTACGACGACGACTGGGTCGAGCGGACCCTCGGGGCCGACGCCGACGCCCTGACCGACGCCACCGCATCATTGCAGGCCACGGCATCCCGGCAGGCCACCGCGCGACGTGGAGGACCAGGGCGTCCATGAGCACCCAGGACACGCCGGGGACCGGCCCCGACGCGACCGGCCCGCGGCGACGGCTGGCCGTGGTGGGAGCGGGACCGAAGGCGCTGTTCGCCCTCGAAGCACTCGCGGCGCACCTCACCGCAGACCTCGCCGCCGGCACCGGGGCCGTCAGCACCGAGACCCCCGGCGCCGCCATCGTGGACGTGACCGTGCTGGACCCCGCCGGGCTTCCCGGGACCGGCGCCGCCTACGCCCTCGACCAACCGCCCTACCTCCGCCTGAACGTCACCGCGGGAATCCTCGATGCGCCCGCCACCGGGACGGGGACGTCGTTCCCCTCCTGGGTGCGCCGAGAGCACCCCGGGCTCGCCGAGGATCCGTACCCGCCGCGGGCCGTCGTCGGCGCCTATCTCACACAGCGGTGGGCATGGATGGAGGCCTCTCTGTCCCGGGTCGGCACCCTGCGCCACCACCGCTGCCAGGTCGTCTCGGTGGAGCCCCATGCTGGACGGTGGCGGGTCGGGATCGAGCAGCCCGCCACGGCCGACGGCGCGGAGTCATGGGACGCCACGGCCGACGGTTCGTCGCCCGGGCGCGCGGCGCCCACCCTGCTCGATCGGTTCGACGAGGTGCTCCTGGCCACCGGCCACGCTGCCCGCCACCTCGGCGCGCTCGCGAGGTCGTGGACCGGCCCGCTCCCCCTCCGACCTGCCGTGCTGCCGGTGGAGGCCATGCTCGGCCCCGAGCAGGTCCCGCCCGGTTCCCGGGTGGCGGTCCGAGGCGCGGCCCTGACCTTCCTCGACGCCGCGCTCGCCCTCACCGAAGGGCGGGGTGGCAGGTTCGACCCGCATCCCCGTCATGAGAGGACGATCGTCCACCTCCGGGGAGCGGAGGAGCCAGCCACCATCCTCCCGACCGCGCGCCACGGCCTGCTGCTGGACGCGAAACCCGATCCCGGCACGCCGCTGCCTCCCGCAGGCGCCGCCGTGATCGAGGACGGGAAGCGGCGTCTCCGGGCAGCGACCAGCTCCCAGGGGGAGATCGCCCCGGATGTGGTGCTCGATGTGGTGCTCGATGCCGCGACCGCCATGATCCGGGGAGCGGGCGCCTCCGCCGCCGAGCGGTACCGCGCGGTCGAGCACACCCTCGCCACCGGTGCCGAGCCCGATCTTCCCTCCGGCCCGGGCCGCGCCGAGCGCGCCCTGCGCCGCAGCGTGGCCGTGGCGGAGGGGGCCCGTGCGCCGGGCCCCGCCTGGGCGCTGGGCCGCACCTGGTCCGCGCTCTACCCGCTGCTCACCGCCGGCCTCCGCGGCAGCGACATGACTGCGGGCGAATGGGAAGCGTTTCGCCGCACCGCCCAGGTGCTGGAGCGTTTCGCCTTCGGTCCGCCGCTGGTCAATGCCCGCAAACTGCTGGCCATGCTCGATTCCGGTGCGGTGGACCTGTCCTGGCTCGATGCAGGCACCGCGATCGATACCCGCGGTCTCCAGGGGATCCCGCAGGGTGCCGGGGCCGCGGACCTCGTGGTAGATGCGGTGCTGTCCCCGCCCGGGGTCCTCGGGATCACCGACGAGCTCACGGAGAACCTGCTCCGATCGGGTCTCGTGAGCGTCCGCCCGGGACGACGCGGGGCGGTCGTCGATCCCGACGCCACCGCGCGCCGGGCCGACGGGAGCCGCGCGGAGGGGCTCGCGCTGCTCGGCCGCCCGACGGAGGACCACGTGATCGGCCACGACACCCTCAACCGGCACCTGCACACCGAGATCCGGCACTGGGCCGCTCGCCTCGCACGCACCCTCGTCTCACCCGTGGGCGAACCTGCGGCCGAGGCCGGTGTGCCGGGAGAATCCACTGCATACGCCACCGCGGCGAAGGTCGCCGCCGGAACGCACCGGGAGACCAGGGAATGACGACCGCACCGCGCACAGATGGCCTCCCGACGAACGACGCCCTGCATGAGGGGGACGACCTGCGCACGGGGTGCCAGGGCATCCCGTCCCTGTCGGCACGGCTCGAGCCGTGGATGCAGGAGCTGCTCGCGGATCCCACGGCGTGCGCGGCGCTGCTCGAGGAGCACGGCAGCCCGCTGAACGTGCACGACTTCAGCGCGCTCGCGCGCAACGCGGCCGAGCTGTCAGACGTCGCCGAATCCGAAGGCGTCGCCCTGCGGATCTTCGTGGCCCGCAAGGCCAACAAGACGCTCGGGCTGGTCCGCGCCGCGCACGCGGCCGGGCTGGGACTCGACGTGGGCAGCCATCGCGAGCTCTCCCAGGTCCTCGACCTCGGCGTGCCCGCCGGCGACGTGGTCGTCACCGCCGCCATCAAGCCGGCCCCGCTGCTGCGCTTCGCGCTGGATTCCGGAGCGATGCTCGTCCTCGACAACCTCGACGAGGCCGCCGCCGTCGAGGCAGAGATCGCCCGCGAGCCGCTCGCCCCGCCGCGGCCCGTCGCGCTGCGTCTCGCACCGACGCCGAGCGACGTCGTGGGTCCCACCCGCTTCGGCGAATCCGCCTCCACCTGGCAGGGCTGGGCCGGGTCCCGGGAGGTCTCCCGCGGCGGACTCCAGATCCAGGGGATCCACTTCCACCTGCACGGCTACGACCCTCTCGCTCGGGCTCACGCCCTCGGCGAGGCCCTCGGCCTGGTCGACTCGCTGCGGTCGAGCGGACACCCCGTGAGCTTCATCGACATCGGCGGCGGGATCCCTATGTCCTACCTCGATGATGCCGAGCAGTGGGCGGCGTTCTGGGAGGCCCACGACCAGCAGAGCGACGATCCGACGGATTCTCTGACCTGGCGCGGGGAGCCGCTGCGGCAGGTCTATCCCTACCACCAGCAGGTGGTGCGCGGTCAGTGGCTGCGCACTCTCCTCGGAGCGGAGGTGCAGCCCGGAGTCCGCGCCGCCGACGCGCTGCGGGAGCGGGAGCTGGAACTGCGCTGCGAGCCCGGTCGGTCGATGCTCGACGGCTGCGGGATGACCCTCGCCCGCACCGTGCAGCGCACCACCACCAGCGACGGGATCCCGCTGATCGGGCTGGAGATGAACCGCACCCAGTGCCGTTCCACCTCCGACGACTTCCTGGTCGACCCGATCCTGGTGAGGACCGGCGGGGAGCCGTCGGCCCCGGTGGAAGCGTTCCTCGTCGGCGCCTACTGCATCGAGGCCGAGCTGATCCTGCGCCGGCGCCTGAGCTTCCCGGGCGGGGTGGCGATCGGCGACGTGGTGGCGCTGCCGAACACCGCCGGTTATCTCATGCATATCCTCGAGAGCGCCTCGCACCAGATTCCGCTCGCCTCGAACGTCGTCAGCGGCCCGGACGGGATCCGGCGGGACCGCATCGATGCCGTCGCGCCGCAGCGCCCGTGGACGGACGCACCGCGCGACTGACCGGTCGCCGGGTCAGGGATCAGCCCTGCAGCGGATAGTCCACGTAGGCGATCCGGCGGGAGTCCGGGGCCCAGCTGTTCACGTTCATGGTGCCCTGCCCACCGAACACGGCGGTCAGATCACGGATCCCGTTGCCGTCGGCCGCGGCCAGGCGCAGGATCACCTCGCGATCCGCCGGGTGCCCTTCGGTGCCGGGCGGGAAGCTGACGTAGGCGAGGCGGGCACCGTCCGGGGAGAGGTGCGGGAACCAGTTCACGCGCTCATCATCGGTGAGCTGCTCCATCCCGGTGCCGTCGGGGCGCATGCGGAAGAGCTGGGCGTGCCCGGCCACGGTGCGGGACCGCTCGGAGTTGAGGTAGATCCAGGCCCCGTCCGGGGAGTACTCCGGGCCGTCGTCGGGGAACTCGTTGTCGGTGAGCTGGGTGCTCTCCCCGCCCTCAGCGCGGATCGTGAACAGGTTCGGAGGCACCCAGGACCCGTCAGAGCGCCGCTGGACGCCGGTGTAGGCGAGCGTGGCACCGTCGGGACTGACGCCATGCAGGTAGTGCAGGAGCCCGTCCCCGAGGGTGATCTGCTCGGCGGGGCCACCGGTGAGCAGGGCTCGGTAGATGTGGCTGTCGTCGGCGGAGACGAACACGTGCTCCCCGTCGGGATCGAGCACGTGGTCGTTGTTCAGGGGTTCCATGCCCTCGAGCGGGATCCGCTGCGGTGCACCGCCGGTCCGGTCCGGGCGGTCCAGGTCCCCACCGCCGTCCAGGTCGAGGCGGAACAGGTGGCCGTCGCCGTTGAGGATCAGCGCGGCGCCGTCCAGCGTCCAGTTCGGTGCCTCGTACAGCACCGCCTCGGACTCGTGAAGGATCTGGTCCTCCCCGGTCTCCACGTCGAGCACGTGGATCCGTGAGCGCTGTCCGGGGGCGAGGGCGCGTGGCATGGGAGTCCTTGTCGTCGACGATCCGCGCGGGGGCTGGGCTTCCATCGCCCCCCCGGTCCGGCTCCGGCACCCGGCTGCGGCATCGCTGGGCCCAGGCACAGCACCCTATCCGACCGTCGGAACCCCTCGACTGCCCGGAGGCGACCCGGGAGTCGCACCGGCGCTGGGGGTGCCGGAGGGGCCGGAGGCCGCCGGTGGCGCCGCCGCGGCGTCCGCGCGCTCAGCGCGCTGGGTCGCGGCCCAGCTCGCGAGCAGCCGCATGCGCTGCGCGGACTGCGAGCCGGGCTCGGTGGAGTAGACGATCACGGCACGGCCGGGCTCCGCCGTGATGGCGAGCTCCTCATAGGTGACGGTCAGCTCGCCGACCACCGGATGCTCGAACCGCTTGAGGCCGGAGCCGTGAGTGCGCACGTCATGTGCGCCCCACAGTCGACGGAAGGTATCGCTGCAGGTGGAGAGCTCTCCGACGAGGTCCTGCAAGGTCGCGTCATGCGGGATCTTGCCCGCTTCGACCCACATGCTGCTCACGCACATCTCAGCGAACCGGTCCCAGTCCGGGTAGAAGTCCCTCGATGCCGGATCGAGGAACTGGAAGCGGGCGAGGTTCGGGGAGCGCCCGCCCTCGCCGTCCCCGATCAGCGGAGCGTAGAAGGCGCGTCCCAGCTCGTTGGTCGCGAGCAGGTTCTGGTACTGGTCCCGCACGAAGGCGACGCCGTCGGTGAGGGAGTCCAGTGCCCATTGCAGGCCGGGCCGCACCGGGGCGGGCGTCGCGGCGCTGCGCCGTCGAGGCCTGCCGGAGGTGGGGATCCCGTCGGCCGCAGGTGCCAGATCCAGCAGGTGGATGCTCTCGGTCTCATCGAGCTGCAGGGCCGTGGAGACGGCGTCCAGCACGGAGGCCGAGGCGCCGGCGATCGCGCCGCGCTCGAGCTTCGCGTAGTACTCCACGCTGACCCCGGCGAGCATCGCGACCTCGCTGCGGCGCAGGCCCGCCACGCGCCGGTTGCCGCCTGCGGGCAGTCCCGCCTGCTGCGGGGTGACCTTCGCGCGGCGGGTCATGAGGAACTCGAGATCTGCCTCGAGGGCCACCCCTCCCGCTGTGTGAACGCCATCTTCGTGGACGGCGCGATCGGCACCCAGGCCGAGAAGGCCCGGATCCCCTTCGCCGACGGCACCCTGGTCGCCACCCCCGGCCGGCCCGACGCGGACCTCATCCCCTCACTGCTGGCCACCTCCGACGTGCTGGGCACCGGCTGGTTCGCGGCCGACGCCGCCCAGGCCGGCCCCGGAAGGATCGTCGCCGTGGTCGGTGACGGCGCCGTGGGCCTGATGGGAGTGCTGGCCGCGCAGCAGATGGGCGCCGAGCGCATCATCATCTTCAGCCGCCACCCGGACCGGAAGGCGCTGGCCCGCGAGCACGGTGCGACCGACATCATCACCGAGCGCGGTGACGAGGGCGTGACCCGGCTGAAAGAGCTCACCGGCGGGCTCGGCGCGCACTCCACGATCGAGGCCGTCGGCACCCAGGAGTCGATGATGCAGGCGATCCGCTCGACACGCCCCGGCGGCTCCGTGGGCTTCGTGGGCGTCTCGCATGATGTCCAGCTGCCGGGCGGTGAGCTGTTCTTCTCCGCCGTCCATCTCCATGGCGGGCCGGCTCCGGTGCGCCGCTACCTGCCCGAGCTGATCCAGCTGGTCTGGGACCGGAAGATCGACCCGGGCAAGGTCTTCGACCTCACGCTGCCGCTGGCCGATGCCGCCGAGGGCTACCGGGCGATGGACGAGCGGCGTGCCACCAAGGTGCTGCTCACCCTCTGACCTTCCGCCCATTCCCTGCTCTCTCCGCCCCCGGACTCTCTCCGCCCCCGAAAGGCACCTCCTTGACCGCGACGCTCCCGCCCACCTCGACCTCTGCCGCACCGACCGCCCTGCCCCCGGTGATCTACGTGCTGACCGCCGGGACCTTCCTCATGGCCACCACCGAGTTCGTCTTCGCCGGCCTGCTCACCTCGGTCGCCGGGGACTTCTCGGTGACCGTCGCCCAGGCGGGCCACGCGATCACCGTCTTCGCGGTCGGGATGATCCTCGGCGCGCCGACGATGGCGCTGGCCACCCTGCGCGTGCCCCGTCGCGTCACCCTCACCGCAGCGCTCGTGATCTTCTCCGCCGGCCACGCCGTCGGTGCGCTCACCGGCAGCTTCGGCGTGCTGCTGGGCACCCGCTTCGTCACCGCCGTGGCCACCGGAGCGTTCTGGGCGGTCGCCTCGGTCGCCGCCGTCGACGCCACCGGACCTCGGATCCGCTCCCGCGCGCTCGGCATCATGCTGGGCGGCGGCATGGTCGCCAACGTGCTCGGAGTGCCGCTCGGGGCGCTCGTCGGGCAGTTCATCGGCTGGCGCGGCACCTTCTGGCTGCTCGCCGTGCTCGCTGCCGTGCTCGCCGCGGCAGTGGCCCGGATGGTGCCGGCCGCGAGCAGGTCCGGGGCCCTCCCCTCGGTGCGGGCCGAGCTCGCGTCCCTGCGCTCGGGAAGGCTGTGGCTGGTGCTGGCGACCTGCGCGATGGTCACCGGCGGAGCGTTGTCGATCTACAGCTTCATCTCCCCGATCCTCACCGACGCCGCCGGGATCCCCGAGCTGGGGGTGCCGGTCGCACTGATGGGCTTCGGCCTCGCGGCACTGGTCGGCTCGATCCTCGCCGGCTGGATGGGCGACACCCGTCCGTTCGCCACCCCCGTGCTCACCGCGGCAGCGACGCTCGTGATCGCCCTGGCCCTGCTGCTGCTGCTCCCCGCGCAGCCGGCGCTGATGCTCCTCCTGTTCGTGCTGCTGGGGCTGGTGAGCCTCTCGGCGAACCCGGTGCTGGTAGGGCTCGCGAACCGCTACGGCGGCGAGGCCTCGACGCTCGCCACCTCGATGCCGACGGCGATGTTCAACCTCGGCACGGCGATCGGCACCGGACTGGCGGGGACGGCTCTCGGCAGCGGGCTCGGGGTGCAGGGGCCGCTGCTGGTCGGCGCCGTGGGCGCCGCGCTGGTCCTGGTGCCCCTGGGCCTGCTGGTGCTGCGTGAGCGGGGCCTGCGCCGGGTGCGCTGAGCTCCCCCGGTCACGCTGAGCACCCCGGTCACGCTGAGTTCACCCGGTCACGCTGAGCACCCCGGTCACGCTGAGTTCACCCGGTCACGCTCCACCGTTGCAAAGGCGGGGGAATGGGTCCCGCGTCCTCCATTCCGCCAGCTCTGCAACGTTCGACCGTGCGCACCGACCGCGCGAGCGCTCTACGGGGCGCGGCGTGCTCAGGCGGCGCGCCGGGCTCAGGCGGCGCGGCGCGCCCGGTGCGCGGCGATCGCCGCGTCGGCGTCGGCCATCACGAGCATGCCCTGGATGTGCCCGCCGGCGAGCGCACCGCCCGCGGCCGAGGCCCCGACCTGCGCCATGGGGTCCGCAGCGTTGCCCGCGACCCACACCCCGGGCACCTCGGTCGCTCCGGCGAAGCCGGTGGCGATCTTCTGGCCCATCCCGCCGGGCAGCTCCTCGATCTCGAGACCGAGGTCCTCGAGTCCGTCCAGCCGCGGGGTCATGACCGTCGCGACCGTGAGCACGGAGCGCGGCACCAGCTCGCCGCCCTCGAGCCGCACCCCGGTGATGCCGCCATCCTCGCTCGCGACGATCTCCTGGATCGGGGACTCGCGCACGGTGATGCCGAGCGCCTCGCAGCGCTCGCGGGCATCGTCGTCGATCTCGATCCCGGGCGCGAACACGGTGACGTCCTCGGTGAGGGCGCGGAACATGAGCGCCTGGTGGAGGGAGGCGGGCCGGGTGGCGATCACGCCGATCGCCTGGTCGCGCACCTCCCAGCCGTGGCAGAAGGGGCAGTGCACGAGTCCGCGCCCCCAGTGCTGGGCGAGTCCCGGGATCTCGGGCAGCTCGTCGCGGATCCCGCTGGCCACCAGCAGCTGGCGCGCGGTGAGGGTGCGGCCGTCGGCGAGGACGATCTCGAACCGCAGGTCGCCCTCCGCCGACGGTGCGGCGGCGCGTGCGGAGGCGACCTCCCCGGCGACGACGAGCCCGCCGTACTGCCGCACCTCGGCGCGGCCGCGGGCGAGGTAGTCGGCCGGAGGGGTGCCCTCGTTGCCGAGCAGGGCGTGGATCCCTTCGGCCGGGGCGTTGCGCGGGGTGCCGGAGTCGATCACGACGACACTGCGGCGGGAGCGGGCGAGCATCAGCGCGCCGTTCAGGCCGGCGGCCCCGCCGCCGATCACGGCGAGGTCGACGAGCTCGGCGGGCAGACCCTGGGACTGGGACTGGGACTGGGACTGGGACTGGGACTGGGACTGGGACTGGAGAGCGTGAGGTGCGTTCATGCTCGCCACGCTAGACACGCCTTGCCGCGCCTGCATAGCATCTTGCCCATGACGCAAACTTCTGAGGGTGTGGATGGCCTGGTGCGCCAGCGGCTGCGTGCCCTGCGCCACGCCCAGGGCCTCTCGCTCGGCGAACTCGCCGCCCGTGCCCACATCAGCCCCTCCACGCTGTCGAGGATCGAGAACGGGCAGCGCCGCCTGGCGCTCGATCAGCTGGTCACGCTCGCTCGGGCGCTGGACACCGGCCTCGATGAGCTGGTCGAGATGCAGACCGAGGAAGTGGTCTCCCACCCGAGCTCCGACCACGGCCTGGACACGCTCCGCTGGCGCATCCGCCACTCCCCCGACTCGGTGATCCTGCGCAGGCGAGTGACCGGTCCGCCGCCGGAACTGTCCCGGATGCGCGCCCATCCCGGACACGAATGGCTGGTGGTCCTCTCCGGGACGCTGACCCTGCTGCTGGGCGAGCGTCGCTACCGGGTCGGCACCAACCAGTCCGCCGAGTTCGACACGATGCTGCCCCACGCCTTCGGCGCCGAAGGCGGACCGGCGGACGTGCTGATGCTCGTGGACCCGGAGGCGCGAAAGGGGCACCGGGAGGACGATGCTCCCTGATCCCCCCTGGGCTCCCCGACTCGCGCCACCACGTTCCCCGGCTCACACGCCACAAGGCCTTCAGGACAGGAACCACAGGCGCATACTGGCCTTGACGCCGCCGCGATGACGACGCCTCACCCCGGGTGAGCGAGAGCCTCCCGCGACTGGACGAAGGATCTGGCGATGTCCACCCAGCCCATTGACGCATCACGGCCCACCGTCACAGCGCCGCACCCATCGGCCCCCGTCGCATACCCCTGGTACCTGCGGTTCTCGTGGCTCCTCACCCTGGGCATCGGGATCCTCGCCTATCTCGCGACTTTTACGATCATGCTCCTGACCAGGAACCCGACCTTGCTGCCCACCATCTTGCTGGTGGGCGCGGCGACGATCCCGCTCACGGTGCTGCTGCTGGCGCAGTCCAGCAAGGTGGGCGCGCTCGTGCCCACCCGGATCGTGCTGCTCACCGCCGTGCTGGGCGGACTGTTCGGGATCTGCGCCGCCGGTCTTGAGGAGGCCATCGCCGGACTCGTGCTCGGCAGGGCGTCGATCCTGCTGGTCGGCATCATCGAGGAGTCGGCGAAGCTGGTGGTGCCGCTGATCGTGCTGGCGCTGGCCCACCGGGTCACCCGCGGCGGCGGGATCGTCATCGGCATCGCCTCGGCCACAGGCTTCGCAGTGCTCGAGACCATGGGATACGGCTTCAACGCGCTGCTGTCGAAGAACGGCGGCCTGGGGGCGCTGGATGCGACGCTGGTGCTGCGCGGGATCCTGGTGCCGGCCGGTCACGTGGCCTGGACCGGCTCGATCTGCGCGGCGCTGTGGTACCTGGTCGAGACCACCCACAAGGGTCGCGGTGTGCTCGCCCTGGTCGTGTCCTACGTCGGCGCGATCATCCTCCACACCGCCTGGGATGCGACCACAAACGGCGTGCTGCACATCGCCATCGGGCTGATCAGCGTCGGGGTGCTCCTGTGGCTGATCATCGCCGCGCACCGAGCCTTCGTGCGACGCGCCACTGGCGAGGAGTCATCGCTCCGCCAGGGGTGATTGCAACATCAGATCCCGCCACGGATATGGCGTCGGGAATAAAGCACTGGGCTTCCCGGTTGTTCCCTGGTAGCGTCCTACGAGTTCATGGGTGGTCGAGCCTGTGAGCCGGACCGACGACGTGTCGTCACCTGGCGGAGAATCCCGCCACCTGGACGTGAGACCCGTCCACTCGATCACTGCGAACCCCGCAGCTCGCGCACTGCCATGACGGCAGCGCACCCCGAGCTCGCCTCGCAGGGCCTGCGCCCTCGCACCGCCTCCATCCCGCCGACTCGGCGGCCTCCCGTGGAGCTTCGCGACCGGTGCGCGCCACCGGCCACGGCCCGCCCCAGCGGCGCCCGGCCAGCGAACGTCCGCCCCAGCGGACAGCTCGCATCCTGCGCACCTCGCGCATCCCGGCACCCTGCCGGACCCAGACATCCGTCGGCCCAGGGCCGACTTCGAAGGAGTAGTCCCATGCAGTACCAGACCATGAATCCCGAGCATCGAATGCAGTCCCCCCAGCCGCATCTCGTCGTCTTCCGTGACCAGAGCGCGGGCCTGCGCTACCTCACCCGCTCCACGCGCACGTCGGAGCACACCACCACCTGGGAGGACGGGAACATCTATCCCGTCGTCGAGGTGGACCTGTCCTCCGCGGCGCACCTGGCGCGCCAGCAGGCGCGTCACCCCCAGCGTGAGCTGGCCGGCGCCGCAGCCTGAGTCGGGCCGGCTGAGCTGACCGGCTGAGCTGAGCTTGGCCGGCTGAGCTTGGCCGGCTGAGCTTGGCCGGCTGAGCTGAGCTTGGCCGGCTGAGCCGGGGCCCCAGGGGGCCGAGCCCCGAGCCGAGCCCTGAACAGAAGAGCGAGCCGTAGGTTGCGTCCCCCATAGAGCCGTATGAGGAGAGCAACCTACGGCTCGCTCGCCGTGGGCCATCCGAATCGGCCCCGGCCCGCCTGTTCAGGCGGGCCGGGGCCGAGTCAGGGTGCTGTGGGGGCCGGTTCAGGCCACCGCGGCCCCGCGCTTCTTGCAGACCAGGTCGAAGGCGACTGCAGCCAGCAGCACCAGGCCCTTGATGGTCATCTGCCACGAGGGATCCACGGCCAGGATCGACAGGCCGATGTTCAGCACGCCCCTGATCAGCGCACCGATCATCGCGCCCGAGATCTTGCCGGCGCCGCCGGTGACCGCGGCGCCGCCGATGAAGCAGGCGGCGACCGCCAGCACGATCGGGAGCCCGCCGGAGGGCTTCGCCAGCAGGTAGGCGAAGAAGCCCAGCACCACGACGCCCGCGGCGGCCTTGGCCCAGTAGACCTTCGCCGGCTCGACTGCGACCCCGTGCTTGCGCATCTCACCGCGACGGCGCAACCAGGACAGGATCAGGCCCGCGGCGCCGAGAGCGGCGATCAGCAGGGTGACGCCGTCACAGCAGGGGTCTACCGTGGCATCATGGCCCGCTCTCGAGCCGCCGCGAGACGAGGTGCCACCGTGATGAGCACGCCGGAACCACCACTGACAGAGACCGACGTGCTGATCGTCGGCGCCGGGCCGACGGGCGTGATGGCGGGCCTGGTCCTCGCCCGACGCGGAGTATCCGCCCTGGTCATCGACCCGAAACCGGGGCCCACCCGGGAGTCGCGGGCGATTGTGGTCCAAGCCCGGAGCATGGAGATCCTCGATCAGCTGGGACTTGCCCAGCCTGTGCTGCAGGATGGCCAGAGCGCCGCTGGCCTCCGCCTGCGCGGCGGGCGAGACCCGGCCGGGATCGAGTTCGCCGCCCGGCAGCAGGGATGGACCCCGTTCCCCGGCGCCCAGATCTTCGAGCAGAGCCGCACCGAGGCGCTGCTGGGCGAGACGCTCGCCACGGAGGGTCGACCGGTGCTGTTCGGGCACCGGCTGATCTCCTTCGAGGTGCAGGCCGCAGAGAGCGCTGTCAGACCGGAGGGGCTCGCCGAAGGGCCGGTCGAAGGGGCCGCCGAACGGCCGGTCGAGGCGCTCGTCGACGGTCATGCCGAGGGTCCGGTCGAGGCGCTGGTCGAGGGGCCGGACGGCCCGCTGCGGATCCGCTGCCGTTGGCTGATCGGAGCCGACGGGGC
Source organism: Brachybacterium sp. AOP24-D1-21 (assembly GCF_052378665.1). Lineage (NCBI taxonomy): Bacteria > Bacillati > Actinomycetota > Actinomycetes > Micrococcales > Dermabacteraceae > Brachybacterium > Brachybacterium sp. AOP24-D1-21. The sequence continues at coordinate 2,064,631 of NZ_JBQSXX010000001.1, read as the reverse complement.
GAGCTCGCCGGTGCGCCACCAGCTGGGCCTCGACTTCGAGGGCGTGACCGACGATGCGGCTTTCTGCGTCGCCGATCTGCGCGGGGTCGAGGACGCCCCGCCCGATGCATTGTCGGTGCGTCTCGGCCAGGAGCGTTTCGCGCTCCTCTTCCCGCTGGGGCCGAACGGTCATGCGCGGCTGATCTGGCTGCACGGCGATGCCCACCCCGAGCAGGAGGAGGCTCTGGCCGGCGCACGGGAGGATCTCGGCATCCGCTATGAGCGAGTCGACTGGTTCTCTGCCTACCGGGTCCATCACCGGGTCGCCGCGGAGTTCCGGACGGGCCCGGTGTTCCTCGCCGGGGACGCGGCCCATGTGCACTCCCCCGTGGGCGGTCAGGGTATGAACACCGGCCTGCAGGATGCCCATCACCTGGCGAACCTGCTGGCAGATGTCACCGCAGGGCACCTCGACGAGGCGGCGCTGGACCGCTACGAGGACGAGCGTCGACCGGTCGCACTCACCTTGATCCGGGCGACCGACCGTGCCTTCGGGGCGATCGCCCGGACGGGCCGGCGCTCAGCCTTCCTGCGCCGACGAGGCCGGGATGTGCTCGCCGTGCTCGCGCCGCGGCTGCTGCGCACCCCGTTCGGTCCGTACGCCGCGGGGCTGCTCGGCCAGTACCGGATCCGGTACCACGCGGTCCCGAAGGGACAGTCGCCGCCGCGCTGGGCGCGCGACCGGGCCGTCGGCCTGCGACTGCCGCCGACGCAGGAGAACGCGGCAGCCCTGGGCGCAATGGCCTGGCAGCTGCACACCTACGGGATCGTGGCGGCCCGGCCCACCTCCGCGCCAGACTGGATCGAGGGACCGCTCACCTTCCCGCCGGACTCGCTCGGACGACTGCACGACGACCACCTGTACCTGGTGCGACCGGATGGTTACGTCGCCGCGTCCTGGCCCGTCCATGCCGGAGCGGTGGCAACAGCAGACGTCGACGCGGCGCTCGCGGCATACTGCGCGATCCGCTGAGCGGCGCTCACGGCGCACTGCGAGATCCGCTGAGCCGCTCACTCCGCCGCTGCGCTGAACGGCCCAGCCTCCCCATGACGACCGGTCCGAACCGCCCCGGACCCGGTCGGCTGGAAAAGTGCTCCCCCGAGCGGGAATACTCAGCCCCGCCCCACCGTTGAACTTTCAGTCATCAACGGAGGAGATCCTCATGCAGAAGAACATCCACCCCGACTACCGCCCCGTCGTCTTCCGTGACCGGAGCGCCGGGACCGCCTTCCTCACGAACTCGACTCGCACCTCCGAGCGCACCATGACCTGGGAGGATGGCCGCGAGTACCCGGTCGTCGACGTCGAGGTCTCCTCGGCCTCGCATCCCTTCTGGACCGGACGCGGTGGCGTGGTAGACACCGCAGGCCGCATCGAGCGCTTCCGCCGCCGCTACGCGGGCAAGGTCGTCACCGCCCACGGCGCCACGGCCTGAGGCCCGCGCACAGAGAGCGACCTGGTCAGGCCCCGGCACCGAGCACGTGCCGGGGCCGCCAGTCGAGCAGCTGCTGCGCCGCGTCGTCATCGATCGCGTGGGGCGCTGAGGTCACGGCGATCGCCTCGTAACGGCCACCGCGGTCCCGGTGCAGCGCAGCCCATACGGCGGCGACCAGGTCCTCGGGATGCATCGCTGCGTGCACCGTGCCATCGCCCATGCGCATCAGCTGCGCGTCCTTCTCCGGCTCGACCGGGGTCTTCCAACGCGGCCAGTCCTGCGCGGTGGTCGGGAACGCCAGCCGTAGAGAGGTCACCGCGATCGGCCCCTCCTCCGGAGTGGGCGCCTCACCCTCGGCCGAGATCCGCAGTGCGCTCTCGGCGAGGCGCTGGGTGAGCCCGTACAGCAGAGTCTCGTCCGGTGCCGCACCGGCCGGGACCGGGTCGATGCAGTAGCGGGAGAAGACGGACAGAGAGCTGATGTGCACGAAGGACCGGGCTCCGGACCGGCGGGCCATGCGCAGAGCGAGCAGCACCGCTCCGACGTTGGTCGAGATCGCCTCCGCCGTGCCGGGCAGCTGCTCGGCTTCGGTCCCCCGCGGCAGATGAGCGGCCAGATGGACCACCGCCTCGACCCCCTCGAGCGTTTCGGCGAGCGCGACAGGATCGTCAGCCGGCGCGACGATGTCGCGGACCCCGTCGACAGGTTCAGTGCTGCGGTCCAGGACGGTCAGCTCGTGCTGGTGCCGCCATGCCGCGACCAGGGAGCTGCCCACGCCGCCCTTGCCGCCGATGAGTGCGATGCGCATGGGGGCATCGTGCCACGACGGTTCCGACGGTTCTGACGGTTGCGACGGTTGCGACGGTTGCGACGGTTGCGACGGTTGCGACGGGGAGCGTGCCTCAGTCGAGCAGGCCCGCCAGCCGCGGCGCGAGCCGCTCGGCCATCACCCGATAGCCCTCCGCAGTGGGATGCAGCAGGTCGCCGAGGAGCTCCATCTCGTCGAAGCCGAGGATCTCGGTGCCGTCGATCAGGCTGATCAGCGGATCGAGGCGCTGCAGCACCTCGACGCTGCGATGGACCAGGTCGCGGATCTGACGCTGGGTGAGACCGACGGCGTTGGGCTGGTCCTCGCGGTGGGGACCGGCGGCGATCGAGCTCATCACCACGATCGGCGCCTCGGTCAGACGGCGCACGTAGTCGACGAAGCCGATCATCGCCGGGGGCAGGCTGCGCTCGGAGAAGGTGTTCGCGCCGTAGACGTTCGCACCGAGGCACAGGGTGACGAGATCGGGACGCGAGCGGCCGATGGTCTCGGCCAGCGGCGGGTCCAGGTGGCACTGCCCGGACATGCCCAGTGCCGTGAGCTCGTAGGAGTTCTGGGCGGCGACCAGCGCGGGCCAGGTCCCGGTGGGGCTGTCTGCCTGGTTGCACTGGGTGATCGAGCTGCCGTGGACAGCCCAGCGGGGGCCGCGGGGCGGGGCCGGGGCCAGCTGGGTGACGGAGTGCAGGAGCACCTGTTGGACAGTGGTCGGGGCGGCGTGAGGCAGCCGGAGCTCCACCCGGGCGAGCTTTCCCGGCAGCTCGATGCGAGCGGTCACGTTCCCACCGGCCTCCCGGGTCGCCACCAGCTCACCGTCCACCACGACATCCAGGCACCGCGCCGAATTCGCATGCGCCTCTGTGGTGGTCAGCTCGACCTCGAGGGCGCTGGCATCGGTGTCGACCGCCAGGCGCACCCCGTTGGGGATCCGTGCCAGCTCCTCGACCTCGGCGTTCATGATCCGCTCGAGCTGCGCCGGGGCCACCCGCCAGGGCTGGGCGCCGGCGGCCGTCTGAGTCCAGGTCGCGGCACCGGACCACGCTTCGGGAAGGTCGGTCGGCATCACGCGACGAGTGGTGGGGACGGCACTGGTCATCGGGGCTCCTTGCACGGCAGCGATGCCGTGGGCGGCGGGCTGAGATCCGACAGCGATGCTACAAGCCACGGTGCCGTCACGACCGCCTGCGCGACGACCGGAGCAACAGCGAGCGGGACCGCCTGCGCGGAGGACCTGACCGGGCTCAGACCTGCCCGTCGTCGAAGTAGTCGCGCAGTTCCTGCGGGACCGGCGGCACGTCCAGCGGCACCCCGCCGCTGCGGATCGACTCCGCGCCGTACACCCCGGTGGCCACGGCCTCACGTGCGGCAATGGCGGAGACCTCGGTGGTCCCGCCGGAGCGGGCGAAGCGCAGGAACTCGGCGACCAGGCTGGGATCGGCGCCGCCGTGGCCGCCGTCGGCCCGGGCGATGACCTCGACGGCGTCGGGCCGGCCGGGGCCCGAACGGCGCGATTCCCAGATATGGATCTGGTCCCCGCTGCCGTCCCCCATGTTCTCGATCCTGCCCGCGTCCCCGATCACCGTGTAATTGCGGAAGTAGTCGGGCGTGAAGTGACACTGCTGGTAGGAGGCGAGCACGCCGTTGTCCAGCGTCATGTTGAGCATCGAGATGTCCTCGACATCGATGACGGGGTTCAGCTCCTTCTGAGCCGTGGGTGGCCAGATGTCGGCGTCGTACCAGTCGCGCATCAGGCGGTCGGAGTTGTCGCGCCGATCGGTAATGTCGCCATAGACGGCGAGGTCACCGATGCCGGAGACCCGGCGGGTGTAGCCGCCGGCGAGCCAGTGGATCACGTCGATGTCGTGGGCGCCCTTCTGCAGCAGCAGGCTCATCGACTTCGCACGCTCGGCGTGCCAGTCCTTGAAGTAGAAGTCGCCGCCGGCACCCACGAAGTGCCGGCACCAGATCGCGCGCACCCGGCCGATGCGGCCCGAGTCGACGATCGCCTTCATCTGGCGCACCACCGGCATGTGGCGCATGTTGTGGCCGATGTACAGCCGAGCCCGCTTCTCCTTCGCGAGCGCGAGCATCGCGTCGGTGTCCTCGACGCTGATCGCCATGGGCTTCTCGCAGAAGGTGGGGATCCCCGCCTCGAGGGTGGTCAGCGCGACCGAGGCATGCGCGAAGTCAGGGGTGAGGATCATGACCGCGTCGACCTCATGGTCGGCCAGCAGCTGCTCGACGGTATCCACGGTCGGGATCTCCTCGCCGAGCGCTTTGCGAGCGTTCGCCTTGCCGAGCTCGCTCGGGTCGGCGACGACGGTGATCGCCGAGCCCTCCCCCGGCTGGTGGGCACGCAGGGCCAGGTAATGGCGGGATCCGAAGCCGATGACGCCGATCCGGAGGTCTTTCATGAGGGGACCGCTTTCGAGAGGAGCCGGGACAGCACCGCTTCATCGTCACAGCTTCGTGTGAGGAGCGCAGTGCCCAACTGTTGTTAACCGATTTACAGGTATTGTGGGAGCATTTCCGATCTGGGGCACCCTGTCAAGCAGAGCCGGTCGGGCCTGCAGTGTTCTGCAGGAGCGCGTGCTCTCAGTCGTCGGTGCGCCCGAATCGGTGCTCCGCGGCGAGCGCGAGCCGCGTGGGCTGCTTCTCGAGATCCAGCAGCAGCACCTCGTTGCGGCCCTCGCGCACCAGCGGTGCGGGGACGTAGAGGGTCAGCTGGGGACCGATGTTCCAATAGCGGCCCACGCAGAAGCCGTTCACGTAAGCCACCCCGTGGCCAGCGCCGGAGACGTCGAGGAAGGTGTCGGCGGGACTCTCCGCCTCGAAGGACGCGCCCACCAGCACCGGGAGCGCGTCGGCATCGGATGCTGCAGCGTCGTTGGCTGCAGTGGCGCGTGGTGCGGCGTCGGATGCTGCAGTGTCGGCCCCGGCGGTGAGCGCCGAGTGGGGCCCGGCCGTGAGCGAGGGAGCGGCCTCGAGCAGCGCGGCGAGCTCTGCCCCCATCTCCTCAAGCGGCCAGGAATCGGCCTCCCAGCCGTTGAGGAAGCGGATGGTCTGCCAGACACCGCCGAGGATGCCCTTGCGCTCCCCGAGCTTCGGTCCGAAGTTCACGCGTCCCAGGTTCTCCACCAGGATCTCGACGCGCACGGTGCGGCGCCCGCCGTCGGGCAGCAGCCGCCCGAGGAACGGGGTCAGCTCGATCGTGGCCGGGTCGATCTCGCTCTCCTCGTTGCCGACCACGCCGGTCGCCCCGAGGTAGACCCCGTCCACATAGACCCAGGCACGATCATGCAGGTCGTAGAGCTTCAGCGGGGAGATCTCGGGGCGTCCTTCACGCTCGACCGCCGCGATCTCGATCTCCCGGGAGAGTCGCAGAAGGCCCCGCTCCAGCCCGACATCCTCGAAGGCGGGCGGCGTGGGATGCACCTCGGCGGCGCGGGTGAACCGCTCGGTGCCGCGCAACGAGGCGAGCTTCTCGACCCTCACGTCTCCGGCAGGCAGAGTCGCCGGCTGCGCGACGAGCTCCAGCTGCTCGAGGTGCTCCTCGAGCGGGGGCAGCTCACGATGCTCCGCGATCACCTCCCGGAAGGCGCGGAACTTCTCGGTCAGCGCACCGTTCTCCGCGATCGGGGCGTCGTAGTCATAGCTGGTGGTGGTGGGCTGGAGGAAGCCGAAGTGGTTGGCACCGGCCTGCAGGCCGAAGTTGGTGCCGCCATGGGCCATGTAGAAGTTCACGCTCATGCCGTGATCGAGCATGTCGGCGAGCTCCCCGGCGGCGTCCCCGCCGGTCCGTTCGTGGTGCCCCTCGCCCCAGTGGTCGAACCAGCCGTTCCAGAACTCCATGCACATCTGCGGCTGGGCGGGCAGCTCCTCCTCGGCCATCGCCAGCACCTCCAGAGCACGGGAGCCGAAGTTCACGGTCGCGAGCGCGCCGTCGACCGCGCCACCGGTCAGCCACATCCGTGCCGGCCCGTCGGAGGTCACCAGCAGCTCCTCGATGCCGCGCGCGATCAGACCGTCGCGCAGGTGCGCGAGGTACACCGTGTCGTCACCGAAGCTGCCGTACTCGTTCTCCACCTGCACCATCACCACGTTGCCGCCGCGAGCCGCCTGTCGGTGGGCGATCACCGGAATCAGCTGATCGAACCAGGCGTCGACCAGCTCCAGATAGGGGGCGTTGCGGTTGCGCAGGCGGAGGTTGCGGTCCGCGAGGATCCAGCCGGGGAAGCCTCCGTTCTCCCATTCGGCGCAGATGTACGGGCCGGGGCGCACGATCGCGTCGAGGCCCTCCTCCGCGGCGATGTCGAGGAAGCCTCCCAGATCCGCGAAGCCCTCGAAGGTGGTGACGTCGCGGGCCGGCTGGTGCACGTTCCAGGCCACGTAGGTCTCCACTGTGTTGCAGCCCATCGCGACCAGGCGGCGCAGCCGGTCGCGCCACTGCTGAGGATGGACGCGGAAGTAGTGGATCGCGCCGGAGACCACCACATGCGGCTCCCCGTCACGGAGGAACCCGTCCGGGGTGGGCTGGAGCAGGGCAGTCATCGTCGAAGGTCCTCTCGGGTCACACGTCTTCCATCAGTGTCTCAGGAGCGGGCGGCAGGGCAGGCAACGCCCCGACGCCCCGCAGTCGCTCAGCTCTCGCGGATCACCGCGACAGCGCCGACGGGCACGGTGTGGGCGCCGTCCGCCTCGGTGTCGCGCAGCAGCTCCCGACCACTGACCTGCACCACCTGATCGCGATCGGAGTGGTTGAGCACGAAGAGATAGGTGGTGCCGTCCTCGGCGAAGCGGCGCACCGCCTCGACATCGCGGTGCAGGCCGGGCACAGTCGGTTCCACGCCCGCGGCGCCGACGACCTCCGCCACCAGCGTCTCGAGCCCCTCCGCCACCGGATGGGCGGCCACGTACCAGGCGGCGCCTCCCTCCTCCCCCACGGCATTGCGGGTGATCGCGGGCCAGCCGTGCAGCGGACCATCGGCCCAGGAGCGCATCGCTTCGGCACCCTCGAGGTGCGTCTTCTCGCTCCACATGTCCGCGGCGGTGCCGTCATCCAGGTGCAGGATCTCGCCCTCCTGCAGGGCGTAGAACTCCTCGGTGCGCACGCCCAGCAGGTCTCGGAATGCGCCCGGGTAGCCCCCGAGGTAGATGTGCTCGTTCTCGTCCACGATCCCGGAGAAGAAGGTGATCACGACCTGCGCTCCGGCACGGGCGGCCTCGTCCAGGCGCTCCGCCTCCTGGGCGCTGACCGTGTAGAGGGTCGGAGCGATCACCAGCTCGTAGCCCGTCAGATCAGCGCTGGTGGGGACGATGTCCACCCCGATGCCGAGGTCCCACAGCGCGGTGTACCAGCGCAGCATCTCCTCGCTGTAGCGCAGGGCCTGGGTGGGGTGGGAGTCCAGCTCGCTGGCCCACCAGGAGGGATAGTCCATGACCAGCGCCACCCGGTTCAGCACACGGCTGCCATGGACCGGGGCGAGGGACTCCAGGGCGCGGCCCAGAGCCACGGTGCCGCGCCACACGTCGGTGTCGCGCCCGCCGTGCGGGACCATCGCCGAGTGGAACTTCTCGGCGCCGGCCTGGGACTGGCGCCACTGGAAGAACATCACCCCGTCGGCCCCGCGAGCGACGTGCGAGAGGGAGTTGCGCAGCATCTCCCCGCGACCCTTGGTGCGGTTGCGGGGCTGCCAGTTCACCGCGGAGGTGGAGTGCTCCATGAGGATCCACGGGTCACCGCCGGCGACGCCACGGGAGAGGTCCGCGGCGAAGGCCAGCTCGATCTGGCCGCGCGGATCGGCCGCGATCAGGTAGTGGTCGTTGGCGACCACGTCCACGTCTCCCGCCCAGGAGTAGTAATCCATCCACTTCGTGGCGCTCGAGAGCATGAAGTTGGTGGTGGCGGGGACGTGCGGGGTGACTTCGCGCAGCACGTCGCGCAGCGCCCGGTAGTGGGTGAGCAGCTCGTCGCTCGAGTAGCGGGCGAAGTCGAGCTGCTGGGTGGGATTGGCGTAGGTGGGCGCGGCGCGCGGCGGCAGGATCTCCTCGAAGGAATCGTAGCGCTGGGACCAGAAGGCGGTGCCCCAGGCGTGGTTCAGCGCCTCGATGCTCTCGTAGCGCACCTCCAGCCAGCGACGGAAGGCTGCGGCGGCGTGGTCGGAGAAGTCATGGGGCACGTGACAGCCCAGCTCGTTGTCGACATGCCAGAGCGCGAGCGCGGGATGCTCCCGGTACCGCTCGGCCATCACGCGGGTCATCCGCAGCGCGTACTCGCGGAACAGAGGCGAGGAGACGGCGTAGGCCTGTCGGCCGCCCTGGCCGAGCACGGTGCCGTCCTCGGTGACCGGGAGGATCTCGGGGTGGTTCCGGGTGAGCCACGGCGGCGGGGAGGCGGTCGCAGTGGCGAGAGCGACCTTGATCCCGGCGTCGGCGAGGTCGTCCATCACCTCGTCGAGCCAGCCGAAGTCGTACTCGCCCTCGCGCGGCTCGAGCATGGCCCAGGAGAAGATCGCGACGCTGAGCAGACTCACGCCGGCCTCGCGCATCAGCTCGATGTCCTCGAGCCGGACCTCCCGGGGCCACTGCTCGGGGTTGTAGTCCCCGCCGTAGGCGATCCCGTCGACTCCGAGCGGCCAGGGGCGTGCAGCGGTCATGTCTCCTCCATTGCGAGAACGATCCAGAAGTGCGTGCGACCAGGCTAGTCGCCGGCACCGCTGCAGCTCGGGACTGTCCGTCAGCGGGTCTCGGTGGGATCGCCGATCCAGCCGACCACCAGCGGGGCGAGCGTGGAGCGCTCATAGGCGAGGAACAGGAAGGGCGAGTCCAGCACGAGCTCCTGGTCAGGGATCTGGGCGGAGGTCTCGGCCATCACCACCGCGGTCGCCGCGGCGGCCTCCATCCCCTGCTCGTCGATCGTGATCACGGCCTTCTGCAGCACCTCGTCGATCACCAGGTCCACCGCGCCGGTAATGCCCGAGAAGTCAGCCTCCTTGCCGAAGGCGTCGGTCATGCCGAGGCTCTTGAGCGTGTCCTTGAGCGCGGATTCCCAGCCGATGTCAAAGGCGGGGACGGCCAGCTGGGTGGAGGCCTGCGAGTCCTCGAGCCCGCTCAGCAGGGCGGCGAGACCAGAATCCTTCCCGGATGCGGCCTCCGCCCAGGCATCGAGGACGTCGGTGAGGTCACCGGTGGGCTGCACGAGCGCGAGCGCGAGGTCTTCGCCGTAGGTGCCCAGAGAGGTCGCCCGGCACACTTCGTCCTCGTACCAGGTGGAGGTGCTGCCGTGGAGCATCTCGGCGCTCAGCTCCGAGCCGTCCGCAGTGGTGAAGGTGCCGCCGCCCTTCGTGAGCTCCTCGGGCCAAGCGGCCTTCAGGTGCAGGGCGTTGACCAGCACGAGGCGGGTGTTCGAGTCCAGGATGCCCTCGGGGATCAGCTCTTCGATGAGGTCGTCGGTGGAGTCGGCGACCCACTCGTTGATCTCCTCCCGGGCCTGCTCACGCTCGGCGTCGTCGGTGAAGTCCGCCTCGAAGAGCCCGCTGCCGAACCAGGTGGCAAGGTCTTCGAGGAAGGTCTCCTGGATCTCGAAGCCCTCCTGGAGCCAGGTCCCGTTCACGAGCGAGGCACGGGCCGGCTCGGGCGCCTCGTCGTCATCGAGCTCCCGCTCCTCGTCGCCGACGGTGGCCAGCAGCTGCGAGAGCGTGTTCGCACCCTCGGCGAGGACCTCCATGCTCCCACCGAGCACCTCTTCCATCTGCTGGAGGGTCTGCCCGGCCGCCCCCATGCCGACCATCGTGAGCGCGACCTGCGCGGACAGCGGCGAGCAGACCGCGTTGACCTCCGCGCGGTCGATCGCGCCGAGCATCCTCGCGGTGAAGGGAATCGCGACGCCGCCGGCATCGTCCGCCGGGCCCGGCGCGGCCCGTGGCAGCTCCGCGGCGAGATCCGGGCCCTCGCCCTCATCCTGCCCTCCGCACGCGGCCAGGCCCAGGGCGAGAGGCGGCAGCAGCGCCGAGGTGGCCAGCAGCGAGCGACGGCGCACCTGGGGGCGCCGCAGCTCGGGGTGTGCGGAGGCAGAGGTGGTGCGCATGCCTCTATCGAACGATGCGCAGGCGCCCGTGGCAAGGGCCGACGCCTCCCGGCGCCTCACCGCCCCCACATGACGCTGGTCGGGCACCGGCGCCTGAGCATCGGTGCCCGACCATGGGTCAGGCTGTAAGGGTCAGGCTGTAGGGGTCAGCCCTTGACCGAGCCCTCCGTGAGGCCGCCGCGCCAGAAGCGCTGCAGCACCAGGATGAGGATCGCCAACGGGATCACCGAGAGCAGGGCGCCACCGATGGTGAGCTGGTAGAACTCCGGCAGCCGGTCCGTCTGGGCCCGCCAGTTGTCCAGGCCCAGGGTGATCGGGTAGAGCTTCTCGTCGGCCAGCATCACCAGCGGGAGCATGTAGTTGTTCCAGATCGCGACGAACTGGAACAGCAGGATGGTCACCAGAGCCGGGGTCAGCTGCGGCAGCGCGAGGCGATGGAACAGGCCCAGCTCCCCCACCCCGTCGATCCGGCCCGCCTCGAGCATCTCCTCGGGCACCGCGGCGCTCGCGTAGATCGAGGCGAGGAACAGCCCGAAGGGGCTCACCAGCGAGGGGATCAGCACCGACCAGTAGGTGTTGGTGATGCCCATCGAGCTGAACAGGAAGAACAGCGGCAGGGCGACGGCGGTGCCGGGGACCAGCACGCCTCCCAGGACCAGCGCGTACACGAAGTTCCGGCCCCGGAAGCGGTACTTGGCCAGGGCGTAACCGGCGGCGGTGGCGAAGTAGGTCGCCAGCACCGAGCCCACCCCCGCATAGAGCAGCGAGTTCAAGCCCCAGCGGGGAAAGATGCCGCCGTTGGCGTCGAGCACGGCACGGAGGTTCTCCAGCAACTGGAAGTCCTCGCCGAACCAGAAGCCGCCGGTGCCGAACAGATCCTCGGTGGACTTGGTGGCGTTGATCAGCACCCAGTAGACGGGGACCAGGAAGTAGAGCGCCACGATCACCAGCAGTGCGGTGATGATGATCGTGGTGGTGGGCTTGCGGCCCGCATCACGAGAACCGGCGCGGGAGTCCTTGGCCGAGTCCCTGCGACGCCCTGCGGGGCGAGTCGTGGTGGTGGTGTCGGCGGTGCTCATGAGCGCTTCTCCGTCCAGTTGGAGACTCCCAGCGCAACCGCCGAGAGCAGGAAGGCGGCCAGTGCGATGATCACGGACTGCGCCGCCGCCATGCCGATGTCGTTGTACTGGAATGCGAAGGCGTAGGCGGACATGTTCGGGGTGTACTCCGAGGTGATGCCTGCGCTCATCGTCTGCAGCAGCCGCGGCTCGGCGAACAGCTGCAGGGTGCCGATGATCGAGAAGATGATCGTGAGCATCAGGGCGGGGCGGATCAGCGGCAGCTGGATCGCCATCGCGACCCGGAACGAGCTCGCACCGTCGAGCTTCGCGGCCTCGTACAGATCACCGGGGATCGACTTCAGCTGCGCGATGATGATCAGCATGTTGTAGCCGGTGTAGGTCCAGGTCACGATGTTCGCGATCGACCACAGCACCATGCTCGGGCCCAGGAAGTCGACGTCGATCCCGACCACTGCGAGGACGTCGATGATCGGCGAGAGACCGGGGATGTACAGGAAGGACCACAGGATCGTGGCGATCACGCCGGGGATCCCGTAGGGCAGGAAGTAGGTGGCGCGGAAGAAGCCCGGCCACTTCGCCGAGGCGCTCTCCAGCAGCAGCGCCAGGATCGTGGCGGCCACGATCATCACGGTCACCTGCACCACGCCGAACAGGATCATGCGCCCGATCGACTCGATGAAGTTGACGTTGGTCAGCGCGGCGAGATAGTTGTCCAGGCCCGCGAAGACGCTCTCGGTACCGCCCTCGCCCAGCAGGCCCTTGCGCTCGACCCGGGTGAAGCTGTAGCCGATCGCCATGATGATCGGGATGATCATGGTGCCGATGAACAGGATCAGGAAGGGTGCCAGCAGCACCCATGGGGCAGTTCTCGATCTCATCGTGCCTCCTCCGCGTTCAGGCCGATGGTGCGCATGATCTCGACGATCTCCGTCTGCGCTGCGGCGAACATGTCTGCGAGCGGGACTTCGCCGGTGACGGCGGTGGTCATGCCGTCCCCGACGATGGCCTGGACGCGCTGCATCAGCGGTGCCCAGGTCCACTCGAGGTTCTGGCCCTCGGCCATCGGGACGATGACGTCTTCGTTGTAGTTCTGTCCGGAGAAGAAGTCGTCGGGCTGCTGGCGGATCTTCCCGATGTAGTCGGCCGCCGGGGACCAGCCGATGCCGGAGTGCTCGATCATGGCGTCGATCCCGGCGGGGTCGGTGCACATCCAGGTCAGGAACTCGAGCGCCTCGGCCGGATGCGCGCTGGTGGAGGAGACCGCTGCGGCCGATCCGCCGTGCCCGCCCGAGGCATAGCCGTCGGGCCAGGTGGGCATGGGCGCCACGGCCCATTTGCCCTCGCCGCCGGGGATGGTCTTGGCCAGCGCATCGGACCAGGACCCGCTGATGGAGGCGAGCACGTTCCCGTCGGCCGCCGCGGCGTACCAGGGGGTCGTGAACGAGCCGTATCCGGTGCCCACCAGCTTCTCGGCGAAGATGCGGTCCCAGTACTCGGCAACCCGCATCGAGGCGTCGCCGGTCATGTCGACGATCCAGCCGTCACCCTCGGGACGGAACCAGTTCGCGCCGGCCTGCATCACCCAGGCGATCGGGTGGGAGCCGTCGGAGGGGTCCAGGCTGATCAGCATCTTGCCGGCCTCGGAGACGATGCCCGCCGTCTCGTAGAACTCATCCCAGGTGGCGGGGACGGAAAGGCCCAGCTCCTCCTCGAGCACCTCGCGGTTGTAGAAGGTGGCCACGGGGCCGGTGTCCTGCGGGACGCCCCAGATGGTGTCGCCGACCTTCGCCTGGCTGATGGCTCCTGGATCGAACAGGGACTCCTGCTCGTCGAAGCCGTAGCGGGAGAGATCCACCAGGGCGCCGGCGAGGGCGAACTCGGGGATCTGGCGCAGCTCGACCTGGGCGATGTCCGGGCCGCCGCCGGCGGCGATGGCGGAGAGGATCTTCGCGTAGCCGCCGGTGTTGCCCCCGGGTATCCAGGTGGCGTCGACCTGGATCCGGTCCTGCGACTCGTTGAAGACATCGCAGACGTTTTGCAGGTCCTTGAGCCAGGCCCAGTAGGAGAGGTGCACCTTGCCCTCCGCGGGCGGAATGGTGGGTGCTGCATTCACCTCACCGGGGTTAGGCGGCGCGCAGGCGGCGAGGCCGGCGGCGACTGCCGCTCCGCCCCCCGCCAACGCGGCTCGGCGTGAAAGACGTGGCGTCATCGCTCTCCCTGTCACAATTCGTCGGTGAATTCCACCCGAGCATAGCGTCGATCCGGTGGATGGCAAGGATGCTACCGTGAACGTTCACGATTTGAGAAGGGGGCGCGATCCGGCGCGCCGCGCAGCCCCGCCGAGCCCCTCACCGCGCGCTGCCCCGGGCCCCGCAAGAGCCCCGCTCAGGGCCCCGCAGATGCGGTAAGCACCACACTGCCGCCCTCCTGGCCCGCAGTTGCCCGCATCCGGCGCCCATGACGAACTACCCGGTGGTAACGTCACGCTCCGGCACCTCCAGATGCCGCATCACCTGCGCCCGCCGCGGCCTTCGCCGCCACCGCGCCCTCCCCGTCCCCAAGGAACTGCTTCATGGTCGACCTCCGCCTCGACGCCCAGTGGATCGACTACGCGATCATCGCGTTGTACTTCGCCTTCGTGCTCGGAGTGGGCTGGTACGCCAAGCGCGGCGTCTCCACCTCCATCGAGTTCTTCCTCTCGGGCCGCTCGCTGCCCGCCTGGGTCACCGGCCTCGCCTTCATCTCCGCCAACCTCGGCGCCGTCGAGATCATGGGCATGTCCGCCACCGGCGCCCAGTACGGCATGCCGACCATGCACTACTTCTGGGTCGGCGCCGTCCCGGCGATGCTGTTCCTGGGCGTGGTGATGATGCCCTTCTACTACGGCTCCAAGGTGCGCTCGGTCCCCGAGTTCATGCGCATGCGCTTCGGCACCGGGGCGCACCTGGTGAACTCCATCAGCTTCGCCGTCGCGCAGCTGCTGATCGCCGGCGTGAACCTCTCGCTGCTCGCCACCATCGTGAACCGCCTGCTGGGCTGGCCGATGTGGGTGGGCCTCGTGCTCGCCGCCGCGTTCGTGCTGTTCTACATCACCGTGGGCGGGCTCTCCGCCGCGATCTACAACGAGGTGCTGCAGTTCTTCGTGATCGTCGCAGCGCTGCTGCCGCTGACCCTGATCGGCCTGCACCGCGTGGGCGGGTGGAGCGGGATGAAGGAGCGCATCGCCGGTGACGGCATGCTCGGCGAGGAGCAGCTGCACACCTGGCCCGGCCAGGCGCTCTCCGGCTTCGACAGCCCGGTGCTGTCCGTGGTGGGCATCGTGTTCGGCCTCGGCTTCGTGCTCTCCTTCGGCTACTGGACCACGAACTTCGTGGAGGTCCAGCGCGCGATGGCCAGCAAGTCGATCACCGCCGCCCGGATGACCCCGATCATCGGCGCCTTCCCCAAGATGCTGATCCCCTTCATCGTGATCGTCCCCGGCATGATCGCCGCGATCCTGGTCGGCGAGCTCACCGAGTTCAAGCAGCTGGACGTGGGCGGGGACGCGGCCGGTGCCGCGGCCACCGGCGTCACCTACAACGACGCCCTGCTGCTGCTCATGCGGGACGTGCTGCCCAACGGCCTGCTGGGCGTGGCGATCGCCGGCCTGCTCGCCGCGTTCATGGCCGGTATGGCCGCGAACATCTCCGCCTTCAACACGGTGGTCAGCTACGACCTCTACCAGCAGTACGTGAAGAAGGACGCGCCCGACGGCCACTACATGAAGGTGGGCCGCATCGCGACCGCCGCGGCCTGCGTGATCGCGATCTTCACCGCACTGATCGCCGGGCAGTTCTCGAACCTCATGGACTACCTGCAGACCCTCTTCGGATTCTTCAACGCCCCGCTGTTCGCGACCTTCATCCTGGGCATGTTCTGGAAGCGGATGACGCCGACGGCCGGCTGGGCCGGCCTGGTCTCCGGCACCCTCGCCGCCGTCGCCCTGTGGAGCGCCTCCACCTTCTTCGGCGTCTTCGAGCTGCCGGGCCAGGGCCTCGCCTTCGTGAGCGCCGCGACCGCGTTCGTCGTCGACATCGTGGTCTCGGTGATCGTCACCCGGTTCACCGCCCCGAAGCCCGCGCATGAGCTGAAGGGCCTGGTCTACTCGGAGACCCCGAAGGCAGACCTCGTGGATCCCGAGGAGAAGGACCTGCCCTTCTGGCGCCGTCCCGCCCCCATGGCCGGCATCGCCCTGGTCCTGGTCATCATCCTGAACATCGTCTTCGCCTGAGCGCGGACGGAAGAGAGAACCCATGAGCACACACAAGGATCAGAACCCGACCGCGGACCGCGGATCCGGCACCCCCGAAGCCGCTGCGGTCCGGACCGCAGGCGCCTTCGACATCCGCAACTTCATCGGCTCCCTGCTGGGCCTGTTCGGCCTGGTCCTGCTGGGGATGGGCCTGTTCGCCTTCACCCCCGTCGAGGCCGCGAAGACCGGCGGGCTGAACGCCAACCTCTGGGCGGGACTGGCGATGCACATCGTCGGGATCCTCTTCATCCTGTGGACGAAGCTGGACCCGATCCGGATGGTCGTGCGCGAGAACGAGGACGGCGCGGAGGAGCCCCGCGACATCGCGGCGCTCGACTGAGCACGTCCCTCCCTGGCCTTGCCCCACCTTCCTGGCCCCGGACACACCGGGCAGGAGCCAAGACCTCGCGGCGAAGGACGCGCTGGAGGAGCCCGGCCCCAGACACGCCGTGCGCTCGCCATCGAATCCACCGATATCTTCCGTTCCTGGAAGATATCGGTGGATTCGCGCGTTCCACGCCTGCGTGTCGCGGCGCGACGAGCCGCGGGCGACCGGGCCACCAGGTCACCAGGTCACCAGGTCACCCCACCAGGCACCATCCCCGGGTGCGCGCTCCCCACCTGGTCCTTGCCCTGCGCAGCTCGCATACCATCGATGCCGACACCGCATCCGATGAAGGAGCATGAGTGACCGACCAGCCCCGCCCCGCCAGCACCCACGAGAACACCGCCACCGTCCCGTCATCCGCCGCCGAGAAGCCCGCCCGTGAGGACCACCTGGTCACCACGCTGCACTCGCTCGCACTCCCCGACGGGACGCTCGACTACACGGCCACCGCCGGCACTGTGGTGCTGAAGGAGGAGCCCGAGGGCGAGGAGTACGGGCGCGGCGCCGCCTACGCGGAGCTGTTCTCCGTCTCGTATGTCGCCCAGGGCGTCGAGGGTGCGGGGCCGCGTCCGGTGATGTTCGCGTTCAACGGCGGTCCGGGCGCCTCGACGGTCTGGCTGCATCTGGGCCTGCTGGGGCCGCGCCGCGTGGATTCCGGGGATGCCGGCTCCCCGACCGCTCCCCCGCACCGACTGCTGGACAACCACGAGACGATCCTGCGCGACGCCGATCTCGTGGTGGTCGATGCGATGACCACCGGCTACTCCCGTCCCGCACCCGGGCAGAAGCCGGATCGCCATCACGGGCTCACCGCCGACCGCGATCTCATCGCCGCGTTCATCATCGACTGGCTGAGCCGCAATCAGCGCTGGACCTCCCCGATCCACCTGGCCGGGGAGTCCTACGGCACCACCCGCGCCTCCGCGGTCGCCGCGCACCTGATGGACCGCTACTACGTGGCCGTTGCCGGGATCGCGCTGATCTCCCCGGTACTCGACTTCGGCACGATCGTGTTCTCCGAGGGCAACGACAGCCCGTACATCCATTACCTGCCCACCTATGCCGCGATCGCCCATGCGCACGGCAAGCATGAGGGCCGGCTGCTGCAGGACGTGGTCGACGAGGCGGAGGCCTTCGCCGAGCAGGAGTACCCGGCGCTGCTCGCGGCCGGTCTGCGCCTGGCACCTGAGCAGACGCAGGAAGCCGCGGCCCGCATCGGCGCACTGATCGGGGTGGACCCGGACTGGGTGGAGCGCGCGGACCTGCGCGTGGAGCATCTGGCCTTCCTCGCCGAGCTGCTGCGCGATCAGGGCCTGGTCACGGGTCGCATCGACGGTCGCTTCACCGCCCCGGCCGGGAACGGGAACTCCGCGAGGATGGAGACCGATCCGTCGATCGATCAGCTCGCCCCGTCGTACACCGCGGCGATCAACCAGTATCTTCGCAGCGAGCTCGAGTTCTCCTCCGACGTGATCTACGAGATCATGTCCGGCCGTGTCCATCCGTGGAGCTACAAGGATTTCGAGAACCGCTCGGTCGAGGTCGCCTCGGACCTCTCCCGGCTGCTGCGGAAGTCCCCGCACACCAAGGTGCTGGTCTCCCACGGCTATCACGACGCCGCGACCCCGTTCCACGCCAGCGAGACCGTGCTCGCCCAGCTCGCGATCCCGCGCGAGGACTACAGCGAGCGGATCCGCATCGAGTACTACGAGGCGGGGCACATGATGTACTGCCACGAGCCCAGCCGGCTCGCCCTCTCGCAGCACCTGAGCGAGTTCGTCACCGGCGCGGAGCCCGCAGGCACTGACGACGCGGAGGCCGATGTGGACGCAGACGCCTCGGAGTGACCTGCCCGGACCGGGCGGCCCTGCTCGCGGAGCCGCCTCCTGCCCACCCAGTCGTGAGTTCCGTGCGGCTAGCGACCCCGGAACTGCACACTTCTCACGACTCGATCAGGAGTCAGCACCAGATCAGGTCTCAGCACGGCACTGCGCCTCACTGCGCCGCACCTCGCGTCTTCCCGACCCTGGCTGCGCTCAGCCCAGCAGCGGTGCCAGCTGCCCGAGCGTCTCGTTGAGCGCCTCGGTCGAGGAGGGGTGGGTCCAGATCCCGTTCTTGAGCTGGGTCGCGGTGGTGCCGGTGCGCATCGCGAGCGCGAGAAGGTTGATGACCTCCTGGGCGTCGACGTGGAACAGTCGCGCGCCGAGGATCTGATCGGTCTCCGCGTCGACCACGATCTTGACCAGGCCTCGTGGATCGGCCACCGCCTTCGGGCGCGGCATCGCCTTGATGGTCGCGACCTGCTGGCTCGCCACCAGGATCTTCCGCCCCTCGGCGAGCGCCTCGGTCTCGGTGAGGCCGACGGCCGCGAGCGGCGGGGTGAGGAAGATGGTGGTCGGCACCGCGATGCGGTCGGTGGTGGTGCGGCCGGACGCGCTGCCCCCGGACGCGCTGCTCCCGGAGGTGCTGTTCCAGGGCGCACTGCTCCCGGAAGTGCTGTTCCAGGAGGTGCTGCGGTTCCCCTCGCCGGTCAGCTGGGAGAGCACCACCCGGAAGTCGTCGAGGGACAGGTAGGTCTGCTGCTCACCGCCGTGCACGTCCCCGATCGCGAACACGCCCTCGGCGCTGGTGCGCAGGTGCTCGTCGACGGTGATCGCGCCGCGCTGGTCGGTCTCTATCCCCGCGGCCTCGAGCCCCAGCCCATCGGTGGCGGGGCGTCGGCCGGTCGCGAGCAGCACCGCGTCGGCCTCGATCCGCTGCTCGTGTCCCCCGCCGTCGGCCACCACGGTGGCGCCGGACGGGCCATCCTCGATCGCCTGCGCCGAGGCGGAGTTCAGCACGGTGATCCCGTCTCCCTCGAGCACGGCGGCGACCTCGCCGGCGACGTCCGCGTCCTCTCCGGGCAGCAGCCGCTCGCGACGGTTCAGCACTGTCACCTCGGCCCCGTAGCCCGCGAACATCGAGGCGAACTCGAGTCCGATCGGTCCGGCGCCGATGATCACGAGGCGGGCGGGGAAGGGGTCCACATGCTGCAGCGAGGTCGAGTCATGCACCCGTGCGGAGTCGAGGCCGGGCAGGTCCGGACGTACCGGAGAGGCGCCTGTGTTCACGATGACAACTGGCGCGGTCACGGCCAGGCTGTCCGCCCCGCCGGTGACCTCGACGGTGCGCTCGCCGGTGAAGCGGGCCCGGCCGTCGATCAGGGTGACGGCGTCGAGATCGGCGAGCATCGCATGGTTGACCTCGCGCATCTTCCCCACCACGGTGTCGCGGCGGGTGACGGCACGGGCCCAGAACTGCTGGGGGTCCTCGCCGTCCCGTCGCTGCTCGGCGTCGTGGATCAGGGTCTTGGTGGGCACGCAGCCGATGTTGATGCAGGTGCCCCCGTGCATGGACTCGAACTGCTCGATCACCGCGACCCGTCGGCCCGCGGCCCCGAGCGTGGCGGCGAGGGTCTTGCCTCCCTTGCCCCAGCCGATCACCAGGATGTCGAAGGAGAGGGTCTGGGCGGTGCGCTGCGCTGGAGCCATGAATCCATCGTAGACCTCCCCGATCCGCCCCCGCCGTGATGGACTGGCAGCATGGCTGCACCCCTCATCGAAGACCACGCCCGGCTCTCGGATCAGCGCACCACCGCGCTCGTCACGCGCGAGGGGGATATCGACTGGCTGTGCCTGCCGCGCTTCGACTCCGACGCACTGTTCTGCTCGTTGCTGGGGACGGAGGAGCACGGGCACTGGTCGTTGCGCATCGCCGACGGCGAGGTCCTCTCACGCCGCTACCTTCCCGGCACGATGGTGCTGGAGACCACGTGGCGCTCCCCCACCGGCACGGCGACGGTCACCGAATTCATGCCGGTCGCCGGAGGCGACGCCTCCACCCCCGAGGCGGAGAGCTCCGACTCGGCCTTGCCAGGCACCGGACCGGCGGACCAGTACGAGGACGGGGACCAGGACGGCGACCAGAGAGACGCTGAACCCGATGACGAGCGCGACGACGAGGGCGAGGCCTCGGGCTCTGCGTCCGGCTCCTCCCCCGGCTCTGCGGGGTCCCTGCGCGGTGACACCGAGGATCACGCCGATCTGGTCCGCCTGGTGCGCTGCACCGGCGGCGAGGTCGAGGTGGTCCAGGAACTGAAGATCCGGTTCGAATACGGGCTGGCAGCGCCCTGGGTGCGCCGGGGCGAGGATGTCGCCGGGGAGAAGGTGCTGATCGCGATCGCCGGCGGTGACGGGATCGCGCTGCACGGACCGGCGCTGACCGCCGGAGAGAACCGCTCCCATCAGGGACGCCACCGCCTTGGCGCCGGGGAGGAGACCGCCTGGGTCCTCACCTGGTTCCCCTCCTGGCTCGAGGTGCCTCCGGTGCAGGACACCCGCAGAGAGCTCGAGCGCACCATCGCGGAGTGGACGGGCTGGCTGGGACAGGTGCGGGTCGATGAGGAGCATGCCCAGCCGGTGGCCCGCTCCCTGCTGGTGCTGAGGGCCCTGACCCATCGCCGCACCGGCGGGATCGTCGCCGCGGCCACCACCAGCCTGCCGGAGGACTTCGGCGGGGTGCGCAACTGGGACTACCGCTTCTGCTGGCTGCTGGCTGCGGGACGCGGCGCTCTCGCTCGAGGCGCTGCTGACCCACGGGCACGTCGACGCCGCCGCCGGGTGGCGGGAATGGCTGCTGCGCGCGATCGCCGGGGATCCCGAGCGGCTGCAGATCATGTACTCGATCACCGGGGACCGGAACCTGCTGGAGCGGGAGCTTACGCACCTGCCCGGCTACGAGGAATCCGCGCCAGTGCGGATCGGCAACGGTGCCGCCGGTCAGTTCCAGGCCGACGTGGTGGGCGAGGTGATGATCGCCCTGGCGATGATGCGCGATGCCGGCGTCGAGGAGACGCAGTGGTCCTGGCCGCTGCAGAAGGCGCTCGTGCGCTTCACCATCGACCGCCTGGACGAGCCCGATCAGGGTATCTGGGAGATGCGCGGGGAGCCCGCCTTCTTCACCCACGGCCGGGTGATGGTCTGGGCGGTGTTCGACCGCGCGATCGATGCGGTGCGCCGCCATCACCTGCCGGCGAGCGCCGAGGATCTGGCGCTCTGGGAGCGGCTGCGGGAGCAGGTGCGCGAGGAGGTGCTGACCCGCGGCGTCGGCCCCGACGGCGCATTCACCCAGACCTACGACTCCACCGAGGTGGACGCCTCTCTGCTCCAGATCCCGCACACCGGGTTCCTGCCGGCGGATGATCCGCGCGTGCTCGCCACCGTCGCGCGGATCGAGCAGGACCTGCACGTGGAGAACGGGCTGATCCTGCGCTACCGCACCCAGGGCCAGGACGGCCTGCCCGGCGATGAGCATCCCTTCCTGGTGTGCTGCTTCTGGCTGGTCGAACAGTACGCCTCCTCCGGCCGCACGGCCGATGCCGAAGCCCTGCTCGACACCCTGCTGGCCGAGGAGTACGACACCGGGGCCCGCCGCATGGCCGGGAACTTCCCCCAGGCCTTCAGCCATCTGGGACTGATCCGGGCCGTGGATGCTCTGGCCGTGGCGCGCGCCTGACCGGGCGGCGCCCGGCCGGACGGTCGGCGAACGCTCGCACGGCGGGTGCAGACTGGGAAGGACCCCCGACGACCACAGGAGGAGCACCCCATGACCCACCGCCCTGCCCTCACCCCCGCCACGATCACCGAGCTGCTCGAGCGCACCCCGCGCAGCTCCTTCGTAGGCGGCAGCTTCCTCGGCGGCACGCCCTCGCTCGAGGTGATCGACCCGGCCACCGGCCAGGCACTCACGCAGGTCGTCGACGCCGACGCCGCAGCGATCGGCATGCAGGCCCTCGAAGCGGCGCACACCGCCCAGGAGGACTGGGCCGCGACCACCCCGCGGGAACGCTCGGAGATCCTGCGCCGCGCCTACGAGCTGTGCCACGAGCGGGCCGATGACCTGGCGGCGCTGATGACTCTCGAGATGGGCAAACCGCTCGCGGAGGCCTATGGCGAGGTCACCTACGGCGCGGAGTTCCTGCGCTGGTTCAGCGAGGAGGCGGTGCGCCTGCCCGGCCGCTTCCGCCACGCCCCGGCCGCAGACCACGCGATCGTGACGGTCGCCCGGCCCGTCGGCCCCACCCTGCTGATCACTCCGTGGAACTTCCCGCTCTCGATGGGCACCCGGAAGATCGCCCCGGCGCTCGCGGCCGGCTGCACCGTGGTGCTCAAGCCCGCCCAGAAGACTCCGCTGACCTCGCTCGCGCTGATGGCCATCCTCGCCGAGGCGGGTGTCCCGGACGGGGTGGTGAACTGCGTGGTGACGAGCGATTCGAAGGGCCTGTCCTCCACGCTGATGGCTGATCCCCGGCTGCGGAAGGTGTCCTTCACGGGCTCCACCGGCGTGGGCCGCACCCTCATCGCGCAATCCGCCGAGCACGTGCTGAAGACCTCCATGGAGCTGGGCGGCAACGCCCCGTTCCTGGTGCTGCCCTCCGCAGACGTCGACACCGCGGTGGAGGCGGCGATGCTCGCGAAGTTCCGCAACAACGGTGAGGCCTGCACTGCCGCGAATCGCTTCTACGTCCACTCCTCGGTGGCCGAGGAGTTCACCGCGAAGCTGGTCGAGCGCACCGAGCAGCTGGTCCTCGGCCCGGGCGCGGAGGCGGGGACCACCCTCGGCCCGCTGATCGACGAGGCCGGGCTCGAGAAGGTCGAGGAGCTCACGGCCGACGCGGTCGACCGTGGCGCACGGGTGCTCACCGGGGGCACCCGGAGCGAGGGTCCGGGCTTCTTCTTCCCGGCGACCGTGCTCACCGACGTGCCGCGCGAGGCGCGGATCCATCGCGAGGAGATCTTCGGGCCGCTGGCCCCGCTGACCGTGCTCGATGACGTCGAGGAGATGACCGCCGCGGCGAACGACACCGAGTTCGGGCTGATGGCCTACGTCATCGCGGAGGATCTCCGCGAGATCACCGCGGTGACCGGCCGGCTCGAATCGGGGATGGTCGCGGTGAACCTCGGGGTCGCCTCCGATCCGTCGGCCCCCTTCGGCGGGGTCAAGGAGTCCGGGCTGGGCCGTGAGGGCTCCCATGAGGGCCTCACCGAATTCCTCGAGACCACCTACGTGCGCCTGCCGCTGTGAACTGGTAGGACGTCGGCCCGCTCGTCGGAGGTCGGCGACAGAGATTTCAGCAATCGATTGCACCAGGGCTCGCGAGTCGCTACGGTCGTGCCGGAAGGTCCCATCAACGACCCCCGCCTCCGTCCAGAGCCGGGCGCGGCGACACAAGGAGCTCGACGTGCGCACCATCTCCCGATCCGCAGTTGCCCTGTCCACCATGGCCCTCGCCTCCGCCAGCCTCGCGCTCGGCGCCGGCAGCGCAAGCGCTGCCCTGACCACCTACTGCGACGGGGAGGCATCGGGCGTGACCGTCCCCGGCGACCTCGTCGTCGCCAAGGACTCCTCCTGCGTCCTGACCGACGTGACCATCGAGGGCGAGGTCCGCGTCCAGGCCGGCGGCGATCTCCTGGTCACCGACACCTCGGTCGCCGAGCGGGTGGTCGTGCAGGCTGATGGCTACTTCGATGGGACCGGCGCCGAGATCGGCGGCAACATCGTCTCCCGGGGCGGATACGGCGTATACCTCGACGCCTCCACCGTGGGCGGCAGCTACGTGGGCCGGGCGGCCGAGGACGCTGAGCCCTTCCTCTACTCCTATGACACCGCGATCGACGGCCGCGTCACCGTGGCCCAGGGACTCGTGCATCTGCAGACGGTGACCGTCGGCGGTCACCTGACCAGTGAGAACTCCCTCTACACGGATATCCTCGACTCCACCGTCGCCCGCGATCTCACCGTCACCAGCGCCGCCGAGGGAACCGCGCTGTGCGGCAGCGAGGTCGACGGCGCGGCCACCTACACCGGCAACGCCGGCGTGCAGATCGGGACCGGCGGCGCGCTCATCGACTGCGAGGACCCCAACTACCTCGGCGGAGACCTCACCATCTCGGACAGCACCGACGGGGTGGACGTCACCGACAACATCATCCGCGGCGACCTGACCGGCTCGGGCAACGACCCGGCGCCCACCGGAGCCGACAACCGGGTCCGCGGCGCAGCCAGCGGTCAGTTCGCCGAGCTGGCTCCGGCCGCTCGCACCATGAGCACCCAGTCCTCGACGCAGGATCACCAGCAGGAGCTGGACGACAAGCGCGCCGAGCGGCGCGGCTCCGCCGAGGAGGCCGCCGAGCTCTCGGGCCCGGCTGACCTGCGCTGATCGCCCCGGTGCGGTCGGCCTCTGCGAAGCAGCCGCAGCACCCCGGCGCCTCAGCCCGCGAGCCACTCCCGGGCGCGGCGCTCGAGATCCGCGTCATCGGTCGCGGCGAGCAGCTCGCGCACACCCTCGGGCTCCTGCAGCCGGGCCACCAGGTCCTGGAGCGCGGTGAGCTGGCTGTGCGAGTCGGAGAGCACCAGCATGACGATCAGCTCCGCCCAGATGGTGCGCTCCCCGGACGAGCCGATCTCACCGAACGCCACGGGGTCTCGCGGGATCGCGATGGCGAGACCCGGGGTCAGCACATGCTCCGGGTCGGTGTGCGGGATCGCCGCGGGCACCAGAGTGGGCAGGCCGGTGGGCTGCTTCGCCTCGCGCAGCAGCACCGCGGCTTCGAAGGAGTCGGTGACCGCGCCGATCTCCCGCAGCCGGGCGGACAGCGCCCTCAGCGCGACGGGAGCATCGTCTGCCTCGAGGCCGACGATCGCGGCGCCGGGCAGAACGGTCGCACCGCCCAGCGACACCTCCGCGGTGCTGTCACCAGCGGTGCTGTCAACGGCGGCGATGTCAACGGCAGGGTCGGCCGTGCTGTCAGCAGCAGCGTTGTCAGCAGGGGCGCCGTCGGCGCTGTCCTCGTTCATGCTCCGGCTCCTTCATGCGCCACACTGCGCTCTGCCTGCTCCACGACCTCAACGGTGAGGTGCGGTGGGCTGTCGATCCTGCGCTGTCCCGACGCCGGTCCTGTCCCGGCGCCGGCCGCAGCAGGATCCCCAGATCCTAGTGCGCGTCCTGCCCGGAGGGCGCCGGTTCAGGCGCCCTGGTGCCCGGCGAACTCATCAGGGTTCGGGCCCCGGCGGGCGCCGGCACCCTTGTCCAGCGCGTTGATCTGCGCGATCTCGTCCTCGGTGAGGGTCAGCTCGAGGGAGGCGAAGTTCGAGTCGATGCGCTCGGGGGTGACGGACTTCGGGATCACCACGTTGCCCAGGGCCAGGTTCCAGGCGATCAGCACCTGCGCGGGGGTGGCGCCATGGGCCTCGGAGATCTGGGTGATGACGAGATCCTCGAGCTCGCCGCCGCCCTGACCGAGCGGTGACCAGGACTGGGTGACGATGCCCTTGCCGGCATGGAACTGACGCAGCTCGGACTGGTGGAGGTACGGGTGCAGCTCGATCTGGTTGAGCACCGGCAGCACACCCGTCTCGGACTCGAGCGCGATGATGTCCTCGATTCGGAAGTTCGAGGTCCCGATCGAGCGGATCCGGCCCTGCTCCTGCAGCTCCACGAGCGCCTTCCAGGTCTCCACGGCGAGGCCCTTGGAGGGGGCGGGCCAGTGGATCAGGTAGAGGTCGAGCTCCTCGAGGCCGAGATCCTCCATCGTCGCGTCGAAGGAGGCGAGGGTCTTGTCGCGACCCTGGTCCTGATTGGGGACCTTAGAGGTCACGAACACCTCGTCGCGGGCGAGGCCGGAGGCCTTCAGGGCCTGGCCCACCCCCGCCTCGTTGTTGTAGCCGCGGGCGGTGTCCACGTGGCGGTAGCCGGCCTCGAGGGCCCTGACCACGACCTCCGCGGCGACCGCGTTCTCGACCTGCCACACGCCGTAGCCGAGCTGCGGGATCGAGCGGCCGTCACGGAAGGCGATGCTGGGCGAGGTGGTCATGATGCTCCTTGCTCTGGGGGCACGGCAGGTGGCCGCGTAGGTCAGCCCTTCCAGACTAGCGGCTCAGGCCCGGCTCACTCCCAGGGAGATCGGCCGGTCGCTGGGGTCGGACTCGAGCCAGCGGGCGAGCGCGGGCGGTTTCACGTCGTAGCCGCCGAGGCGGTCCAACGGCAGCCAGGCAGTGCCCGCCTGGCGGCCGTCCGGAGCGGTGCCCTCGCCGGGCTCCTCCCCCTCGGCCAGCCCGCACCAGTAGGCCACGTTGACCTGATGGAAGGGCGCGATCGGGGAGTCGTCGCGCACGCTCCGCTCGGTCATGAACTCGTACAGGCAGGCCACCTGATGCACCTCGACGCGTGCACCGATCTCCTCCTGGCACTCTCGGATCAGGGCGGTGGGCTGGTCCTCGCCGTGCTCCTGGCCGCCGCCGGGCAGCTCGAACATCTCGTGCCCGGCGGGGTGGACGTAGCGGTTCATGAGAACCTGCCGGTTCCGGACGATGAGCGCCTTCACGGCCACCCGGGGAGTCCTGGAGCTCATGCGCCGGCCCCCTCATTCCCGCTGGCGGGCGGGGCCTGATGCCCGGGCGGAAGGATGCTCGCCAAGCGCAGCTCGAACCGTCGGCGCAGCTCCTCGTCATCGGTGGCATCCAGCAGGTCCTGCACGGCGGTCTCGTCGCTGAGCAGGCCCATCAGCTGCTGCAACGCTGCGAGATGCTCACGGGTGTCGGTGAGCAGCGGCATCGCCACCAGGCGCACCTCGACGGTGCCCTCGCGGGTGCCCATCTCCCCGAACGTCACGGGGCGGGCGAGCGTCGCCACCGCGAGTCCCGGCGCCACCACGTGCTGCGGATCGGCATGCGGGATCGCGGTGGGGATCGGTGTGGGCAGGCCGGTGGGATAGGTCCGCTCCCGGGTGCGCAGCGCCTCGGGGAAGTCGACGGTGACCGCCCCGGCGTCCAGCAGCCGGCCCGCGAGGGAGAGAAGCACGTCCTCGCTGTCGGAGACGTCCAGGTGGGCCAGGACCACGGTCAGGACGAGGGGCGTGGCGGGCCCCTCGGCCGCAGGCGGCGTCGGATCTGTGCTCATGGTTCCTCCCCGGGTGGCGACCCCCTGATTCTGGCACCTTCCCGCCGCCCGCCTGCGTACCCTGGGCTGATCCGGCCGGGCGCGTCCTGCGCGCGCCGCCAACCCCATATGACCAGGAGTGCCCATGCCTGCCCCTCGAGACTCCGCCGTCGTGGTGCGGGCGGCGCGGCTCTATTACGAGCAGGGTCGATCACAGACGGAGGTCGCGCAGGAGCTGGGGCTGTCCCGCTCGAACGTCTCGCGGATCCTCACCCAGGCGCGGGACCGCGGGATCGTGGAGATCACGATCCATGACCCGGAGGGTCCGCCGCGCCGTGACGAGGCCCTCGAGGCGGCGCTGCGGGCCGCGTTCTCCCTCCGTGCGGTGCATGTGGTCTCCGCCCCGCGGGCCACGGCGATGGAGTCCGTGGCTCGCGAGGGTGCCGCGATGCTCGCCGAGCGGGCGGCGGGCGTGCGCAGCATCGGGGTGTCCTGGGGGCGGACGGTCCAGAACGTGGTCACGCAGCTGGAGACCCTCCAGCTGCGGCCCATTCCGGCGGTGCTGCCGCTGGTGGGCGGGCACAGCGCACTGGACCAGTTCGATTCCGGGGACTCCGTGCTGAAGGTGCTCGCCTCCCGTCTGGGGGCGACGCCGCAGACCCTCTACGCCCCGGCGGTGCTCGAATCTGCGACCACGGTGGCGACGCTGCGCGCCGAGTCCAGCATCGGCAGGGTGCTGGCGGCGGCCGCGCAGGTGGAGCTCGCGCTCGTGGGCATCGGCTCGCACGGGGTGCATTCCTCCCCGCACGTCCTCGAGCTGATGCGGCTGAGCGACTCCGAGCGGGCCGTCTTCGAGGCCCAGCAGCCGGTGGGTGATGTCTGCGGGCGCTTCATCGACGCGCACGGAGTGCCCCTGGGGGCGCCGACGGATCAGCGGGTGCTCGCGGTGACCTTCTCGGAGCTGCTGCGGATCCCCGAGGTGCTGGGAGTGGCCGCCGGGGCGGAGAAGGCGGAGGGGGTGCTCGGAGTGCTGCGCAGCGGAGCGATCGACACCGCGGTGTTCGACGTCGACCTCGCCCGCGAGGTGCTGGCCCGGGCCTGAACGTGCTGACGGACCGGACCGGACCGGACCGGCCGATTCCGAGCCAGATCCGGCCATTTCTGGCTCGGAATCGGCCGATCCTGGTGGCGCGCTACGGCAGCGCAGGGCGGGCGGCGGGCCGCGGCAGCGCAGGACGGACAGCGCGCCGCGGCAGCGCCGGGCGGTGGCAGCGCAGCGGCGTCAGGCCTGTCCCTTGAGCACGTGCTCGAAGCGGGCGGTGAGCTCGTGGTCCACCGGCAGCTCGGCCTCGTCGAGGTGGGTGATCGGGGCGGCCAGCCGGGTCGAGGACAGCAGCCAGGCACCGTCGGAGCCGGTCACGTCCTCCACGGTCATCAGCTGCTCTGTCACTGCGGCGCCCTCATGCTCGGCCAGCCAGTCGAACAGCGTTTTCACACTGGTTCCGGGGAGCACACCGGCACTGGCCGGAGTGGTGAGGAACTGCCCGTCGCGGCGCACCAGCAGCGTGGACGTGGGTCCCTCGAGCACATAGCCGTCGCTCGCGACGAACAGCACATCGGCCGCGCCGCGCCGCTTCGCTTCGCGCACGGCGGCCATGTTCACGGCGTAGCTGAGGGTCTTCGCGCCGGGCAGCAGCCAGGGGCTGGTCCCGGCGACGGCGGTGGACAGGCCGCGGTCCAGCGCCGCCACCCGCATCCCGGCCCGGTACGGGGTCCAGTCGTCGGAGACACGGGCGTGGATCCAGCAGGTGGGGACGCCGACGCCCTCGATGCCGCGGGTG
Organism: Brachybacterium sp. AOP24-D1-21; assembly: GCF_052378665.1. Lineage (NCBI taxonomy): Bacteria > Bacillati > Actinomycetota > Actinomycetes > Micrococcales > Dermabacteraceae > Brachybacterium > Brachybacterium sp. AOP24-D1-21. The sequence goes on along the minus strand of NZ_JBQSXX010000001.1, from coordinate 2,035,670 downwards.
TACATCACGCGCACGCTCAGCTCGGCGACCGGATCATGGGCGGCGATCGCGGCGTCGACAGCCTCGGACAGAGTGGCGAGGTCCGGTGCGGGCAGCTCGACCTGGGCGGCGCTGCGGGCGAGCCGCGCCAGATGGGGGCCGACGTTCACGGGCACGCCGTCGAAGGCGCCGATGGTCTCGAAGACGCCATCGCCGCGGGTCGCGACGAGGTCGGTGACCGACAGCTGTGGGACGGTCGCGTCGGCCAGGTGGAAGCGGGCGCCGCCGTCCGTCGGGGCGCCGGTGGCACCCGGGACGAGGACGAGGACCGGAGCGGGAGAAGGGCTGGTCGTGGTCATGTCACGGCTCCTGATCGGGGGGCCTCACGGGGGTGGAGGCGGTCCGTCCAGGGTAGACCCCCGACCGGGAGGGCACGCTGCGCCGGGGCCGAGAGGCTGCGCCAGGGCCAACGGGCCGCCATGGCGCCGAGAGGTCGTGCGGACCCCGATGGGTCAGGAGTGCCCGATGCGGTCGCCGATCACGGAACCGCTGGCAGCACCCGGGTCGAGCGCGTCGCCGAGCATCTCCAGCAGCCGCTCGAGCAGGGAGCGCGGCCCCTGCTCCCCGTCGTTCGTGATGCGTCCGGCGGGTCCGGAGCCCGCGCTCTGCGCAGGACCGTTCTCCAGAGCCTGAATACCCGCCGAGCGGTCACCAGCCGGCGCTCCCTCGCTGGCCCCCTCAACCCCGGCTTCCGCACCGGTACCGGACTCCCCGCCCGCGCCGCCGCCACCGGAGCCGCCGCCCGAGCCTGATGCGCCACCGGACCCGGAACCGCTGCCGGAGCCGCCCGCGGACTCGCCACCGCTGCCCCCTGCAGCGGAGTCCTCACCTGCGGCGTCCCCACCTGCGGAGTCCTCACCGCCAGCGCCCCCCAGCGCGGCGGGCTCGTCAGAGAGCAACGAATCCTGCGGGGTGATCTGACCGGATTCTCCGATCAGGTTTCCGAGACCGCCGGCGAGGCCGAGCCCGGCCAGCAGGCCCTCGAGCGCGAGACCCATCCCGATCGCGCTGCGGATCATGTCGGCGAGCAGGCCACCCAGCAGGCTGCCGAGGAAGGCGCCCAGGAACGCCGCGCACCCTTCCGGGGTGCTGAGCACCTCGCGCAGCAGCTCCGCGAAGGGGCCGCCCCGACCGGGGCCCGTACCGCGCAGCGCGTCCTCCACCATCCCGAGCAGGTCGCGCAGGAACTCTCCGGGGCTCGACCATCCGCCGCCCCCGGACCCGCCGCCGAATCCGCCGAGGGGGCCGTCCGGTGCGGAGGCGGCCTCCTGCTCGTCGGCATGCTGGGCGAGTCGGCGCGCCCGCTGGCGCAGCTCGACCTCCTGGTCCTGCAGGGAAGGACGCACGACGCCGGACCAATCGGCACGGAAGCGATCGGCGTCCTCTCCGATCCATTCGATGTTCTCGATGCTCGAGGTCAGCAGGGCCTCGAGGTCAGCGAGCGCTTCCGCTCGGCGCGAGTACACCGTCCCCATCGTCCGCAGAGCCTCGGTGTCCGCGCCCCAGAATGCGTTCATCAGCCGCCGGTCCCCTTCTTCATCCCCATGACCGGCCGCGCCGGATCCCCCACTTGTCGGTCCTACGGTAATGACTCCCCGACCCGAGGGCCATGGGGAGGACTACCCATGCTCCGGCCTGCACCGATGCCCGAGAGCAGGTAGCGGACAGGCCGTGCTCGCACAGCAGTCAGGAGCCCCTGAGCAGCTCCCGCACCCAGGAGGGCAGGCGACCCTCGCCGACGCGGGCGGCGAGCAGGTGCGCGTAGGCCGTGTCGATCCCCCCGCGCCCGTCGAAGCTGCCGGGGTCCCGGTCGTAGTTCATGTCCGTCTCGAGCCGGATCCGTTCCGGTTCCTGCGGGCTGCGGCTCGCCTCCAGCCGGAGGGAGACGAAGGCCTGCTCCTGCTCAGCGGCGGCCTGCTGGAGAGCATCCAGCAGCAGGGTGATCTGCGAGTCGGTCGCGAAGGCGGCATCGCCTCCGCCAGTGGTTCCGTCGCGGTCCGTGATCACGAGCCGGCCGGCCCATTCCTCGCCGTGAGGGATGAAGGCTGCTGCGACGGCAGCCCAGTCTTCGGAGAGCTCGAGCGAGCTCAGCAGCACCCCGGCGAGGTCATGGACGAGAGCGCCCTGGCGTGCCATCGGAGAGTCGGACGGAGGCGGGGTCTGGGTCATCAACGGAGATTCCTCCACACGGGTCGGTTCGCAGTGTCGTTCAGGAGTGCCGGTCAGGAGTGTCAGCCGGGGAAGCGGGCTCCGTCAGGATAATTGGGCAGGTGCTCCTCCACGATCTGCTCGCCGTTCTCGTGGATCCGCACGTCATAGCCGCTGGGCACGTACTCCCAGGGCTCGCTGCCCTGCTCCGGGCTGACGCCCTCGGGCTGCTCCTCGCCCCAGGTCACGCGGGTCTCGTACGAGTAGGAGCTGCCGTCGTCGGCGATGCCGTCGGCCATCAGCGATTCAAAGGAGTAGATGGTCTCCGCCCCGCTGCGGGCCTGGTTCACCTCATCCCACTGCCGGGTGTAGTTGATCTCCTCGCGGATGCCGCCGAGCTGGCGGGCCAGCATGTGCCCGGCGTTGAACTCGACCGGTTCGGAGGTGCCGTCCCCGGCCATGTCCCAGCGCTCGGCGATCTTCGACTGGATCGACTGGCTCCGAGACATCTCGCGGTCGACGATGACGTCGGGAACGTACATGTGCTCGGTGCGCCCCAGCTCATCGGTGCGATAGAAGGTCGAGTCGTTGACGTGATACGTCGCGTCGGGGAACACCTCGCGGAGGTTGGGGTTCATCTCCTTTCCCCCGCCAGTGGCCTCGATGTAGGTGATGCGGCCCTCGCCGTCGGTGTAATAGGTGCCGTGGTCTCCCACGTCGTAGGTGGTGTCCGGGGAGAGGTCGAGCGGGGCACCGTCCGCGTCCAGGCCGAACGGTTCGTCGTCCGCGACCGGGGCGAGTTCATGGTCACCGTCCACGGTGACGGTGGAGGCGGTCTCCGGTGGAATGAGCTCCATGCCGGAGTCGGGGAAGGCGAGCCCGCTCTCGCCGACCGCCGCGGAGACGTCCAGGGTGTTCACCGCAGCCCCAGCGGTCTTGGCATGCATGGTCGGCGGGACGCCCCCGGCCATCAGCCGGAGATCTGCGGCAGCGAGGGTCGCCATGGTGCCGACGGCGGCGGAGGCTCCGGCGCCCCGGAGCAGGTCGGTGCGGGATATGGGCGGTGGTGGGGATACGACGGGCGGCGCCGCGTCCCGGCCTCCTCCCCTGCCCGCAGGCCCCTCTCGTCCCACGCCGCCACCTCCGGCGGTTCCGGCGGAGGAGGTCTCGTCCTGTTCCCAGGCATGCGCATCGAGCTCTCGCTCCTGCTGCCGGAGCCGGGAGACGCGCGCGAGCAGTCCCGGGCGCACCTGACCGCTCCAGTCCGCGCGAAAGGACTCGGCATCCGGCCCGACCCAGTGGACGGCGTCGATCACCGCGCCGAGCCGAGCGGCGAGGTCGTCGATCCGTTCGCTGCCGCCGCCGAGAGCGCCGGCCGTCTGCCGCAGCACCTCGGTGTCTGCTCCCCAGAAACCGGTCACGTCATCTCCCCCGCTCGTGGCCACGTGGCATTCACGCTACGGAGCGGCGTCGTGCCGCGGGAATGGGGAGTTCTCCCCATCAGGCGTGGCGGCGCCGAGAGTTCACCGGTGCGCCACCGGACGGCCAGGGCGAACCTGGCCGCCCGCGGAGTTCAGCCTCCCAGCACCGCGATCACGCGGCCGTGCCGGCTCCAGGCGACGTGCGTCTCGAGCGGGTCACCGGGCACCTCGAGCTCCATCAGGTCCACGCGCGCGCCGACCGGTGCTTCACGCAGATCGGCGACGGCGAGCGCGCCGACCGGCAGGTCCGAGAGACCCGAGGCCGCAGGGTCCTGCAGGGGCACCTCGACGCCCTCGGCGAGCTCGGTCATGCCCAGCAGCTCGGCGAACAGGTGCTCGTCCATCAGCTGCTCCGCGGCGTCGGTGCGGGCATCCTTCGAATCCTCCGCGACCGGTCCCCGCTCGGCGAGCGTGACGAGGGTGGCCTCGAGCGCATCGGCGAAGCGCACCAGATAGGCGCCGAGGTCGGGGGCGGCCAGCTGCAGGGCGAGGTCCTCGCCGATGCCGTAGACCGCGCCGGGCGTGCCATCCGGGTCCAGGGCGAGCACCACGGCCGCCTCCGGCGTCTCGTACAGGGGGTAGAAGGAGGTCGCGTCGCCGAGCAGGGTGTAGGGGCCCACGTCGGTGCGGTCCTCGATCTGGAGGGTGAGCATCGTCAGCCCGCGCACGATCACCCCGCCCAGCTCGTCGGCGATCTGCTCGAGGGCGGGCGGCGGATCAGCCGAGACCTCCTCCTCGGTGACGGCGAGGCCGGGGATCGCGGCGGCGTCCTGCTCGTAGATGTTGACCAGCGAGGCCAGTCGGTCCAGGACCGGGCGCACAGAGGCCAGCGGCAGCACCTCGGCGTCGGTGGGCCAGGGCAGGGAGGAGTTCATAGGCGTGCTCACACGCTCAGTGTGTCACGCGGGAACGGGCCGGTTCAGGGCAGTGCCGGTGAGCCTGGGCTCCTACCGCTCGTCCCTCGCAGCACGTCGCCCAGGCAGGACCAGATCGCCTGGGCTCCTACCGCTCGTCCCTCGCAGCACGTCGCCCAGGCAGGACAGGAAGGCGTCGGGCCGCGCCGCCGGGGCGGGTGACCGACGCGGTGGCGCCCTGGCGCTCCGGGTGCGCGGCCCGGTAGGCCTCCAGCCAGCGCTGCCCGAACTCCTCGGCGCCGTCCGTCGGCACCAGCGCCCAGACACTGCCCCCGAACCCTGCTCCGAAGGCGCTCGCTGCATGGGCGCCCAGCTCGCGGGCGAGTCGCTGCAGCGCGATCGTCTCGGGCACCTGGTTGCGCAGGCCCTGCTCAGCACCGGACTGGGACTCGTCGACCAGGCGGCCGAACTCCTCGAGGTCCCCCTCCTCGAGGGCGACCGCGGCGGCGGGGATCAGTCTCTCCGACTCGGTGAGGAACTGGCTCAGGCGGCCTCGAAGGTACTCGTCCTCCGCGGTGAGCTCTCGCAGCCGGGCCACCGCCGCGGGACCGCTCGCGACTGCTTCAGCGAGGGTGCGATCTTCGCGCCCGGAGTCCTCGCGCCAGCGGCGCAGCGTCTCGGTGACGGCGAGGGAGACGCGGTTGTAGGCGCCGAGCGCGGCGCCGGTCTTCGCCGCCTCGACCCCGCTGACGGCGACCACGAAGGCAAGCTCGGGGCCGAACGCGATGGTGCGCTCGTGCCGCACCGGGCAGAAGGAGTACTGCACCAGGGCGTCCTGGACCCCGCAGAGCATGGCGGTGTGGTCCTCGCTGCCACCGAAGGTCCCGACCCCGCGGTAGCCCTCGAGAGCGCCGAAGCTCTGACCGTTCTCGACGGTGCCGAGGTACTCGCCGAGCTGCTCCGGGGTCGTGATCTCGGCGGTGAACGCTTCGTCGTCGGCGATGTCGGCCAGGTCGATCAGCGTCAGGGCGAGCCCGACCACGAGCGCTGAGGAGCTGGACATCCCGGCCGCGAGCGGGAGGGTCGAGCTGATCGTGATGTCCGCGCCGCGCAGACGGCCCGGGAAGTTCGCATCGAGCCGGTCGGCCACGGTGCGGACATAGCCGCCCCAGTGACCGTCGGCTCCGGCGGGGCGTGCCTCGCGGTGGTCGAGGTCGACGGTGACGGTGCTGCCCACCACCTCCGAGTGCACGGTCAGCACCCGATCCGGGCGGGCCGTGGCGGTGATGGTGTGGCCGGCGTCGACGGCGGCGAGCAGTGAGCGTCCCCCCGCGTAGTCGGTGTGCTTGCCGAGCACCTCGATGCGGCCGGGCACGAACCAGGAGACGGAATCCCCCTCGATCCCGGCGGCGAGCTGTGCAAGCACATCGCTCACAGCGCCACCTCGATCCCGGCGAGCGCCGCCTGGACTGCGGCGACGTCGCCGCGGGAGGACATGTCCAGCACACCCACCGCAGCGGGGACCACCGTGAACGCCTCTCCCTCCTCCAGCAGCAGGCGGACGGCGTCGATGATCTCGAGCTCCCCGCGCACCGACGGCTCGATGCGCTCGCAGGCATCGAAGATGGCGGGCGTGAACAGCCAGGCGTTCATCGAGACCGGGGCGTCCTCACCGTAGGCGGCGAGGGTCTCGTCATCGGGCTTCTCGACGATGTCGCGCAGGTGGCCCTCAGCATCGGCTGCAATCAGCGCGAAGGCTCGGATGCGATCGGCGGGGATGTTCGAGCTCCGGACCAGGGCGGCACGGTCGAAGCCGACCAGTGCGCTGCCGGGAGCTGCGGCGAGAGCGGCGAGCGCTTCGCGCGGGTAGTAGTTGTCGGAGTTCAGCACGATCACGCGCTGGTCTCCGGCGAAGTCGCGGGCGGCGGCGACGGCGTCGGCGGTGCCGCGAGGCTCGGCCTGGATCGCGGTGGTCACGCTCACCCGGCCGCCGCTGATGCGGGCGGCGTACTCGCGCAGCATGTCGTGCTCCGGGCCGATGACCAGGCACAGCTCCGTGACGCCGGCGTCGGCGAGGACGGAGATGACGTAGTCGAGGAAGGGGCGACCCACGTCGATCAGGGCCTTCACCCCGCTGGCGGCCACCTGGGCCTGCTGCTCATCGAGCTGTGCGGTGTCGTCCGCTCGGCGCATGCGGGTGCCGAGCCCGCGTGCGAGGATCACGGCCCGGGTGGGGGCATCTGCGGGGATTTCCTGGTTCTGATCAGCCACGCAGGAAGTGTACGGGGGGACTGCGCCGAGTTCTCAGCCGCCCGGGATGATCTGCTCCTCGAGCGAGTCCGCGGGGAGCTGGCCCTCCTGTGAGGCGGCGATGACGTCGCTGGCTCGGGGCACCGAGTCCCAGGTGTTCCACAGCAGCACGCCCTCGACCGCGCCGTCCTCGAGGTAGTACACGACCGCGGCGCTGCGCTCCGCATTCCACACCTCGCGCATCTCCAGCTCGGCGTCGAGTCGTCCCACCGCCTCGTACCCGTCGTCGAAGAGGTCGGAGAAGAACAGCGGCGTATAGGAGTACTCCTCCGGCGCCAGCGAGTCGTCCAGCAGGGCGCGCGCCATATTCCTGCCGGCGACGGTGCCGGAGGCCTCGGCATGGTCGACGTGCTCGACGTGTCGCAGCCCCAGCAGCGGGTCGTCGAACAGAGCGATGTCGCCGGCGGCGTACACATCCTGCTTGCTGGTGCGCAGCTGAGGGTCGACCACCACCGCCCCCTGCTCGAGGTCGATGTCCGCATGTGATGCGAGGGTGGTGTTCAGTGACGCGCCCAGGCCCAGCACGACGACATCTGCATCGAGGCTGCGACCGTCCTCCGCACGCAGCACGAGCTTCTCACCGGCATCGACTCCGGCCAGGCGGAATCCGGGCACCATGGTGATCCCGTGCGCGGTGAAGGTCTGCTGGACATGGTCGGAGATCGAGGCGGGGAACAGATGCTCCAGGAGCCGCTCTCCGGAATGGGCGAGGGTCACCGCAGCACCGGTGCGGGTCAGCGCCGCGGCGACCTCGGAGCCGATATACCCGCCACCGACCACCACGACGCGGGCACCGTCCACCGCGAGCCGGCGCAGATGCCGGTAATCCCCGACGGTGCGCAGGTAGGCGACCCGGTCATCGCGAAGCCCCGGGAGCCGACGGGGCGAGGCCCCGGTGGCCAGCAGCACCTTCCCGAAATGGGTGCGGTTCCCGCGGGCGGTGACCACGCTGTGGGAGGCGGGCAGGAGCTCGGTGACCAGGGTGCCGGTGAACAGCTCGGCGCCGGTCTCCTCCGCGGTGTGCAATTCCTGGCTGCGAGGATCGGGGTCCTCGCCATGCCAGAGGGCCTTCGACAGGGCCGGGCGGTAGACGGGAGCGTGGGGATCCGCAGAGAGGATCGCGATGGTGGCGTCGGGGTCCGCCTCACGGATCGCCCGGGCCGCTCGGTCCGCGGCGATGCCGCCTCCGATGATCACGTGGTCGTAGCGGTGCTTGAGGTCCGACATCGCAGGCTCCTTCGCCGAACGGATGGGTGCTGCCACGATATTCCGCAGCGGTCACTTCAGCAACGTCTCCGGCCCCGGCCTCTCCTCCACAACGCCTGGTCATCCACATCCCGAACCCGGACGCGGCGCTGCGGACGGCTGCGATGGTGCACTGCCGTCATGACCGATACACCGCTGACGGCGGCCGAGGAGATGCTGCGGGATCTCTCGGCTCAGCTGACCGACCCCGTCCCGCCCGAGTGCCTGCTGTGCTACGTGTTCCGCATGCTCGAGCACGGCTGTCGCGGGCTGCGCTGGGCCCGCCGCTACCGAGACCTGCGGGCGCCGCAGGCGACCGCTCTGGTGCGGCGCCTGCGCCAGGTGGGCGCCGGCTGCGACTGCGAGATCTTCTGGAACGGGTACGTCCTGCACGATGAGCATCTGGTGCGCACGATCCAGCGTGACCAGGACGGCCGTGCCCATCCCGGCGAGCTCGAGTACCCCGAGCTGATGCCGGCCTGCCAGGGTGCCCGGACGGGATCGACCCGGCCCTGCGCGCTCTGGAGACGGCAGGGCCGGTACCGGCCCTGGTGAGGTGAGACGATCACAATAGCCATCTGCATACGTGCCCGCGGTGCGGACGTGCTTGGATGAGCGCCATCATCCCGCCACCAACTGGAGGTCACCATGGGACGCGAGATCGGCAGCACCGAGTACACCCGTTCCCAGCGCACGCGCTACCGCCGGGAGCTGCGTCGGAACCTCGACCTCTTCGAGACCTTCCTGGACACGGCCGAGTTCGTGGACGAGGGAACCGTCGGGGTCGAGCTCGAGATGAACCTCGCCCAGACGGACACCATGGCTCCAGCCCTGATCTCCGATCTGCTGCTCGAGGATCTGGACGACGAGGACTACGTCCACGAGATCGGCCGCTACAACCTCGAGGCGAACCTGCCTGTCTCCCGCCCGCAGGGTGAGGGGCTGCGCGCCCTCGAACGCGAACTGACCGAGAAGATCGACCGCGCAGATGCCGCCGCCCAGGCCCGTGGCGCACGGGTGATCCCCATCGGGCACCTGCCCACCATCACCGAGGAGCTCTTCTCGGGCGACGAATGGCGCGCCCCGGGCGCCCGCTACGAGGCGCTCGAGAAGAGCGTCCTCGAAGCGCGCGGGGAAGAGATCTACCTGAGCATCGAGGGCGAGGGGAAGGGCAAGGGCCTGGACGCGACGTTCGACTCGATCGCGCCCGAATCCGCCTGCACCTCGATGCAGCTGCACCTGCAGGTCCCTCCGGAGCAGTTCGCCGCCGCCTGGAACGCCGCTCAGGCGATCGCCGGACCACAGGTGGCGCTCGCCGCGAACTCGCCCTTCCTGCTGGGCAGGCGGCTGTGGCACGAGACGCGCATCCCCACCTTCGTGCAGGCTCTGGACACCCGCCCGCCCGAGCTCGCCACCCAGGGCGTACACCCGCGGGTGTGGTTCGGCGAGCGCTGGATCACCTCGATGTTCGACCTCTTCGAGGAGAACGTGCGGCTGTTCCCGGCGCTGATCCCCGAGTCGCGGGAGATGGCTGAGGAACCCCTGCTCACCGAGGGCTCCTCACCGCGGCTGCATGAGCTCATGCTCCACAACGGCACCGTCTGGCGCTGGAACCGGCCGATCTACGACCCCGGCGTCGACCTCCCGCACCTGCGGCTCGAGAACCGTCTGCTGCCGGCGGGGCCGACGCCCGCGGACATGGCCGCGAATGCCGCGTTCTTCTACGGCATCCTCCACTCGCTGGTCCATGAGCGACGGCCGCTGTGGTCCCGGATGAGCTTCGAGCAAGCCGCCGAGGCCTTCCAGCAGTGCGCCCGGTGGGGCCTCGAAGCCCGGGTGCGGTGGCCCAAGGTGGGGAGGGTGCGCGTGGCGGATCTGCTGCTCGAGCAGCTGATACCCCAGGCCATGGAGGGACTGCGGAACCTCGGTGCGGATGCGGACGTGGTCGAGCGCTATGACGGCATCCTCTCCGAGCGTGCCCGCACCGGCCGCAACGGCGCCCGCTGGCAGATCGACACCGTCACCTCGCTCGAGCTGCGCGGTGCGACACGATCCGAGGCTCTGGCGGAGATGACCCGTCTCTACCGGTCCGCGGTGGACACCGGCGAGCCGGTGCACGCCTGGCCGGTCCCGGCCCGCCAGCGCGGCTGAACCCGGCTCGTCCCGCCGTGGCGACCGATGGGGAGCTCTCCCCATCGCGCCGTCCGCTCGGCGCGCTTACCGTTGCGAACCAGCAGTGGGCGCACCAGGCGCACGCAGGGTTCATCAGGGGGATATACGGACATGGGCGAGTTCTGGGGGCGGACACCGAGCAGCTGCAGGACCTCTACCGCGATTTCGAGCGGGGCTCGGACTCGATGGAGGACGAGTTCAAGCGCGTCGGCAACAGCATGTTCGCCTTCAACCGTCCGTCCTGGGAGGGGCCTGACGCCGATGCGTTCTACGCGGAGTGGGAGCGCATCTCGAACGAGGCGCGCGATCTCTACACCGCCATCGAGGAGATGGGACGCCAGCTGCGCGACGAGGCGCAGGAACAGGACGACGTCTCGGAACCCGAGGACGGCCTCTGGGAGACCCTCAAGGACCTCGGCGGCACGCTTCTGGCCGGCTGGGGGATCCTCACGGACACCGCCCAGGCGATCTGGGACGGGCTCAAGGAGGGCAGGATCGACTGGCCCGCCTTCCGAGAGGGTGGGAGCCGCTTGAAGAACTGGTGGAACGGCGCCGAGTTCGACAAGAAGCTCGGCCGGCTGCTCGAATCCAAGGGATTCAAGCGGATCTCGAAGCTCATCCCGATCGTCGACATCCCCCTCACGATCGACGGGATCATCAACGCCGACGATCCGGTCGAGGCCATCTTGGGCGTCGCCGGACTGGTGGGGTACATCCCCCACCCCGTCACCATCGGCATCGGACTGGTCGCCGACGTCATCTCGATCGCCGACTGGGCAGGCGAGGAGTTCTTCGACTTCGACCTGAGCCGCGAGGTCGGCGACTGGTTCTCCGACACGATGAACGACGGCTTCGACACCAAGCGCTGGAACCCCCTGCTCGTCTGACGAACCCCACCCTCCCGTTCCCACCACCGTTCCCACCCCGACCCCGAGGCAGAGATGACCACGCCGCACACCACCACCGATCACGACACCCTTCACACCCGCCGCTCCCTGAGCGCCGCGGCCTCCGTCCTGCGAGACGGCACGCGCGAGCGCGTCGAGCTCGGATCCTTTCTGGACGAGGAGCTCGCTGTCCTCCTGCAGGAGACCGGGCTCCCCGACTCCGAGGTGTGGATGCCCTGGGCGGAGCAGCATCCCGGCGGGGTCGAGGCCGGTGCCGCGAGCGTGCGACGGATCCTGATGCGTCGCCACCAGCTGGTCCCCGAGGCGGTCGCCGCCGAGCTCGAGGAACGTGAGCCCGAGATCGCCGATGAGGCACTGGTCGCAGATCCCACGACCGCCGGGACGCTCGTCCTGCGCCGCAGCGCCGTCGCGGTGACGACCGCGCTGCGCACGATCTACGTCGAGGACGCACCCCGGGAGCTGCGCTGCTACTTCTACCATCAGAGCGTCGGGGTAACCCTCGAGGAGACGGTGACCGCCGAGGGTCTCCACTCCTTCGCCGTCCTGCCCACGCCTGCAGTCGGCGAACGCCTCGTGCGGGTCGTGGACCCCCGAGGCGTCGCCTCCACAGACTCGGAGATGCGGGAGGTCTCCGCGGGAGCGCCGCCCGAGGAGTGGGGCGCGGGAATCGCCGAGGGCACCCGCCATCTCACCCAGGTCGTCACCTCGACCCCCGACAGCGCGACGGCCCGCAGCGCCTCCTTCCACGCCACCGACGAGGCCGTGCACGTGGTCGTCGCCGACTCCGTCACCGCCACCCCGGATGACTCCGCCGTGCTCCGGATCGCGCAGGTCGGGCCCGAGTCGCTGCGGGATGCCCTGGGCCAGCTCATCACCGGCGAGCACGCCGCGGCGCCCGACCCCGCGTGACCTTCCCCGGCGCCCCGATGCCATACTCGGCTCCCATGGCACAGCAGACTTCTCTCGGCCCTCGGCTGCAGCGATATCGCACGCGGGTCCCGATCCTCGCGGCGATCGGCTGGCTGAGCGTCGGGCCCTTGATCATCCTGGTCACGCTCGTCGTGGCCGGGGTGTGGAGGCTGCCGGAGCTGCTGCTCGTCACCCTCATCGGCGTCATCATCACCGCGGCCATGGCGGCATATCTGCTGTGGAGCGGCTCTGCGCATCTGGATGTACATGCCGGCGGCGTGGTGGTGGGGCGGAGCATCCTCGCAGGCCGTCCCCGGGAGCTGCGGTTCACCGAGATCCACCCGGCGACCCTTCGCGTGCACACGGGGATCGACAGCCTCCAGCCGACATGGGACCGTCGCTTCCGTCGCCCCTCGAGCGCCCACCTCTTCCTGGGGCCGGGGGCTGACCACGCCGTCAGCTTCCTGGGCCCCGACCGCGACTCCGAGCTCTCCGGCACCGCACGGCCCCCGGTCCCAGGACGCGGGATCATCGTGTTCGCCTCCCCCGCAGCGGAAGAGATCGCCGATCAGCTGCGCGCCGGGCTCGAGCGGGCGGGATGTCCTCCCCCTCTGGCCCGGGAGTACCTGCGGCACGGAGTGCGGAAGCTGCCCGGCAACGGGCTCCGCGCGCGGCAGGAGATCCCCGGCATGGAGTATCGCTGACCGCGGTCGGGACCGCGGATCGGTGCCGCAGGCTCGAGTGACGTGATCCACACGCGGCAACTGGTGGTCCACATCATGGGACGCCATCTCATCGGGCGATACCATGCGGGGCATGAGCACTCCATCCCCCTCGACCACGGAGACGCGACCCCCCGCTGCGTCCACCGCCCGCACCTCAGAGGACCGCTCCGCGCGCATCGCGGTGACCGTCTTCCCCGCCCTGATCCTCGCTGCCGCGGCCTTCGGCTTCTTCGTGCCGAGCGTCGATCAGTCGCTGGCGCAGTTCACCAGCATCTACCTGGGCATCATCATGTTCGCCATGGGCCTCACCCTCACGGTGCCCGACTTCGCCCTGGTCGTGAAGCGACCGCTGCCGGTCCTCATCGGCGTCATCGCCCAGTACGTGATCATGCCGCTGATCGGACTCGGCATCGCCGTGCTGCTGCAGCTCCCGACGGAACTCGCCGTCGGCGTGATCCTGGTGGGCTCCGCCCCAGGTGGCACCAGCTCGAACGTCATCGCCTACCTGGCTAAAGCCGATACCGCCCTGTCGGTGACGATGACCTCCATCTCCACGCTGCTCGCCCCGCTGTTCACCCCGATGCTGACCCTGTGGCTCGCGGGCTCCTACCTGCCCGTGGATGCCGGAGCGATGGCGATGTCGATCGTGAAGATGGTGCTCATCCCGGTCATCGGCGGCCTCGTGATCCGGCTGATCGCCGGCACGCTGGTGGACAAGATCCTGCCCGCGCTGCCGTGGGTCAGCGTCGCCGGCATCTCGCTCGTGGTCATCGCCGTGGTCAGCGGCTCCACCGAGGCGATCGTCACCGCCGGCGGCATCGTGCTGCTCGCAGTGGTGCTGCACAACGGCGTGGGCTACCTGCTCGGCTACTGGGCCGCCCGCCTCCTCCGCCAGGGCGAACGCGCCGCCCGCACCACCTCCATCGAGGTCGGCATGCAGAACTCCGGCCTGGCCGCGACGCTCGCCGCGAGCGCCTTCAGCCCGACCGCCGCGCTGCCCGCCGCGATCTTCTCGATCTGGCACAACCTCTCCGGCGCCGTGCTCGCGATGTACTACCGCCGCAGCGCCGACAAGCATCAGGTCGATCCCTCCTGATTCGCGCCTCCGGCACGCAGAAGGGCCGACGCACCGCTCTCGCGGGCGTCGGCCCTTCTGCGTCGTGCTCTCCCGCCGCTCAGCGGAGCTCGGTCAGCGGGACTCGTCCCGCCCCTGCTCCGGAAGTTCTGCCCTCGCGCTGCCGGTGCGCGAGGGCAGGGTCCCGGTTCCCACCGCCGACGGATCGGCGCCGTCCTCGGCGGACTCCTCGTAGATGTCGCTCATCACCGGCACCTCCGAGGTGAAGGTCGGCTCCACGACGTAGTCGTCAGTGTCGTACTCCTCGTCCTCCTCGCGGCGCTCGTACTCCTCCGGCGGCAGCACCTGCGCCCATTCCCGGGTGCGGATCGGCGGCAGCTCCCCGGCGTCCTCGCGGAGGGCTCGCAGCAGGGCGTACATCTGGAACCAGCCCATGATGAAGAACGGCAGTCCCACCAGGATGATCGTCGACTGCAGAGCCTCCAGCCCGTCGGAGCCCGAGAACACCAGCAGCGCAGCGGTGACCAGCGCGATCGCCACGCCCCAGAAGATTCGCTGACCCAGCGGGTTGAAGTCCTCGTGACCGTTGGCCATCGAGTCCGTGACCAGCGCGGCGGAGTCCACCGAGGTGACGAAGAAGATGATCACCAGGATGATCGCGATCACCGAGATGACGAACGCGCCCGGGTAGTGGTCGAGGAAGGCGAACAATGCGCCGGGGATGTCCCCGTCCTCGACCACCCGCTCGACCAGCCCGCCCTCGCCGTTGAGCTCGATGTCGAAGCTCGCATAGCCGAAGACGCCGAACCAGATCACGGAGAAGGCCGAGGGCACGGCGAGCACCCCGGCGACGAACTGGCGGATGGTGCGGCCCTTCGAGATGCGGGCGATGAAGATGCCCACGAACGGCGACCAGGTGATGGTCCAGGCCCAGTAGAAGACGGTCCAGGTGTTCTGCCAACCAGTGTTCGCGAAGGTGTCGTTCCACAGCGCGAGCTCCGGCAGCGCCACCAGGTAGTTGCCGAAGGATTCGATGGTGCCCTTGAGGATGAACAGCGTGGCACCACCGGCGAACAGCACGAAGAGCAGCAGCAGCACGGCGACGACGATGTTGAAGTTCGAGAGCACCTTGATGCCCTTGTCCAGGCCCATCGACACTGAGATAAGTGCGAGACCGCAGACCACGCCGATGATGATGAGGTTCCAGCCGGCGCTCTCGGGGACTCCGAACAGCTGGTTCAGCCCGCCGTTGATCTGCAGCGTCCCCAGGCCCACCGAGACGGCGATGCCGAACACGGTGCCGATGATGGCGATGATGTCGATCGCCTTGCCGAGGGGTCCGTGGATACCCTCACCCAGCAGCGGCTGGAAGATCGAGCTCACGCGCGGCGGCAGGTTCCGCTTGTGGATGAAGTAGGCGAAGCACAGTGCCGGCAGGGTGAAGATCGTCCAGGTGTGCAGCGTGAAGTGGTAATAGGTGAAGTTCATGGCGTCGCGCGCGGCGGCCAGGGAACCGGCCTCGATGCCGAGCTCGGTGGCGCGCGGTGGCGCGCCGAAGTGGCTGACCGGCTCGGCGACACCCCAGAACATGAGGATCGAGCCGATGCCGGCGGCGAAGAGCATCGCGAACCAGGCTCCGCCGGAGTGCTCCGGCGGTTCGTCATCCGGCCCCAGCTTCACGCGGCCGAAGCGTCCCGCCGCGATGACGATCAGGAAGGCCAGGAACACGGTGACCCCGAGGATGTAGAACCAGCCCAGGTTCGTCAGCAGCCAGTCCGAGGCGGCGTTGGTCGCTCTGCCCATGGGCTCGGTGAAGGCGATCGTGCCGACCACGAAGGCGATGATGACCGCCGCCGAGCCGAAGAAGATCACGGGTGAAGTGCGCAGTCGCAGCGCATCATGCAGTCTGGTCAGCATGGCCAGTCTCCTCGTGGTGCGGAAGGCGTCTGGTGCGGTAGGGCGTCGTAGGGAGCGAACTCGACCGGACCGTTGCGCCGTGGCGAGGCAGTCCGGCTCTCCGACAGTACCGCAGAGGTCGGTCTGGTCCCGGGGGAGTTCTCCCCATCGCGCGCCGGTGGACCTGCCGATACCGTGGGCACCATCAATCGAGCGTCATCGTGGAGGAGACCATGAGCAACCCCTACGGCGTGCCGAGCGCACCTCCGCAGAAGAGCCGTACCGGCCTGTACGTGGGCGTCGCCTGCGGCTGTCTCCTGCTGGTGACGATCCTGGTGGTGGTCATCGGCGTCGGTCTCTGGCTGTTCTCCCGCGACGGCGGCGGCGAGGACCCCACCAGCGGTCCCAGCACCAGCCAGACCCCGTCCGAGGATCCGACCACGGACGATGATCCGACGGATGGCCCCACCAGCGATGATCCGACCGACGACCCGATCGAGAC
The DNA here is from genome assembly GCF_052378665.1 of Brachybacterium sp. AOP24-D1-21. NCBI lineage: Bacteria > Bacillati > Actinomycetota > Actinomycetes > Micrococcales > Dermabacteraceae > Brachybacterium > Brachybacterium sp. AOP24-D1-21. Next base: position 2,019,406 of record NZ_JBQSXX010000001.1, on the reverse strand, counting down.
GCCCAGCGACGATCCCTCGGCAGATCCCACCTCGAGCGCGGGTTCCTCGTTCTCGATCCATGTCTCCGCACCCTCGGAGGGCGCCACGCTGGACACCCAGGACGAGACCCTGGAGACCGAGAACGGGAAGTTCATCGGCGTCGCCGTGACCATCACCAACAACGGCACCGAGGACATCGGCCTGGCGGGCGCGAACTTCCGCTTCTACGACGACGCGGGCACCGATCATCCGTTGCGCTACGCCTCGTTCTCGACCTCGGGGCCGCAGGTGGCTCCCGGCGAAGAGGCGACCGCGCTGCTGTACGCGGATGTGCCCGAGGACATGGTGCTCGAGAAGATCAGCTACACCGATGAGGTGGGCACGGGTGGCGAGGAGCTCAGCTTCCCCGTGGGCTGAGCGACCGACCGGTCTGGACCGGTCCCCGCGCAGGCCACGAGCACATCACGCATCGCCGGCCGTCGCACTCAGGGATTGACCAGCCTCACCCCAGTGGTTTTTCCGGAAGCCGGGGTCTACTGGTCTCAACGCGTCACCGGAGGACCTGCCGACTGAGGAGGAAGCAGGCTCCGACAATCCGGGGGCGCGGGGGAAAGGGATGGCCCCGGCTCGTGGGGACGAGCCGGGGCACTTTTCTGTCCCGGGACACTTTTCTGTCCTGAGACACATTTCCTGTCCGGGGATCGTGATGCGCCATCCGAGACCGCGATGCGCCGTCCGCGGAGATCTCCGGTCGGTCTCAGACGCCGGTGCTGCTGAGATCACCCTGCGCGCGCTGCGGATGCTGCCCGGCCGTCCGCACCACGCTGACGTGGACGAGGAGCACGAGGGCGCCGACCCCGAGAGCGGTGATCACCACGATCAACGGCTCGCTGCGCAGCAGCTGCGGGATCAGCCGCGCCGGGACCAGGGCGGCGAAGGCGAAGGCTGCGAGGGTCCCGAGATAGGAGCCGATCATGAAGCCGCGATGGACGCCCACGTTCCCGGCACGGATCCCGAGGATCGCCACGACCATGCACACCAGGGTCCAGATCGACAGCCCGTGCAACCACGAGAAGCCGTCGGGCGCGATCCAGAAGCTCGAGATGCACACCGTGAGGATCGCCGCCACCCAGGTGACCCCGACCAGCCGATGGGCGAGGTCTCGGCGGCGACGCAGGATCTGCAGCGGACCCAGCACCAGCACGTAGGTGGCCGCGAGGGCATGCAGGGTGATCACTGGCGTGAAGGCGTCCATGGGGTGCACGATAGTTCCGCTATCCCATGCCGCGCCATCAAGATAGTTGCTGGTCGGCACACTATCCACGGTCGCCACGACGCACAGACCCGGAGGTCCTGCGATGCTGTTGGCAGAGCTGTCCGAGGCCAGTGGGGTCTCCACCGCCTCGATCAAGTACTACCGGCGCGCGGGGCTGCTTCCCGCCGGGGAGCGGCTCACCGCGACCCGGCAGGACTACGGGCCCGCCCATCTCGAGCGCCTCGAGCTGATCCAGGTCCTGCGGGAGGTCGCAGGGGCCCCGATCACCCGCATCGCACAGCTCACCGCGATCCTGGACGACCCCGAGCAGACGCTGCTCAGCGCACTCGGCGCGGCCCAGCTGATCGTCCTGGGCCTGCCCGTCGAGGAACCGGACACCGCAGCGGAGGGCCACCTGGAGCACCCGTCGATCACCCCGCTGCTCTCGCACCTGGGCTGGCCGGATGCACATACCGCACCGCGGTGGGCGCTGGATGCGCTCCTGCGCTCGCTCGAGAGCTGGGGGATGCCGACGGATCTCGAGACGCTGCGCCGCTACGCCGAGCCGATGGCCGAGATCGCTCGGGCCGACATCGCCTCGATCCGGGATCAGTCCGGGCAGCCCGGCACGGAGGTCAGCGACGACGTGCAGGTGATGCGGGCGGTCGCCGGCGCGATCGCCTTCGACCGGATGATCCAGCTGCTGCGCGCCCTCGGGCACACGTCGTACAGCATCCTGCGTGCCCGAGGCTCAGGCTGAGCTGACGTCAGTGCCGCAGGTCGATCCCGAAGACGCGCCGGATCTGCGCGACCGCATGCCGGGTGAAGCGGCGGTCCGAGGGTGTCGAGGCGAAGGGCAGCACCAGCCCGGGATGCTGCGGATGGGTGACCCGGCCGTGCGTGGAGCCCGGGGTGACCACGAACCCCGCGCCCTCCATCCGGCGCAGCAGCTCGCGCCGAGAGGTGGGGTGGCGGGTCCCCTGCCCACCCCGGGTGCTCGGTCCGGCCGCTGCCTCGGCGATGTCCAGGGCGGGTTCGTACTCCGCTGGCCGCACGGACAGTGCATAGCGGGTCGAGAACAGGCCGATCACGGCGTTGTCCGCCCGGCGCACCTGCACCACCAGCTCCGCGCGGAGGAAGTGGTCGCTCGCGCCGGCGTCCGCGGTCCAGGCGTCCTCCGGATCGGCGACCGTCTGCACGATCTGCTCCGAGGGCAGCCCGGCCACCCCGACGGAGCGGATGTCCGCGTCGGTGATCCGCAGCGGCCGCGGCACGGGGCGCGGGTCCTCGGCGCTCAGCGTGTGCACGGCGCCCGGCGGCGCGCTCGGCACCGGGCGCGGGAGCTCGACGGTGCGGGCACGGCGCTGCGGCAGCTGGGCCGACGGGCTTCGTTCCCCGGCCGTGGCCCGTTCCCGATCTGCGCCCTGATCCGCTGCCTGCTCGCTCCCCGGGTTCGTCTCGCTCCCGGGGGGCCGTCCGCTCGCGCTCCAGTCCACGGGCCGCACTCGCCGCGCGGGATCGCTGATCCCACGCAGGATCTTGGGGGTCGGCCGCGGTCGAGGTGTGCTCACCCCTGAGATGGTGGCATGCCGGAGCCGTCCGCTAGCGTTGCACTCGTCGACGTCGCCCTCCGTGAGGATCCGTGTGCCTGCTCGCTCCACCGTCATCCGTCCGTCCGCCGCCCGTCTCGCCGGGGCCCTGTTCGCGGTGACACTGCTCGCCGCCGGCTGCGGGGCGAGCGCGCCGGAACCGGAGCGGCCGCTTCCCGCCTCCGCGACCTCCGCAGCCTCCGACGGCGGCGGCACCTCCGATGGCGGTGGTGCCTCCGATGGCGGCGGACAGACTGCGGCCGAGGTTCCCCTGGAGCCGTATCCGGTCACTCCCGCGCCTGAGGGCTTCGTCCCGCCGGAGGCCTGCTCGGGTGAGGGCGCCTACCTCGGGAAGGTCGGGAGCACGGCCACGCCTGAGCTGCCGGAGCGGGCCGGGGAGACGCTCGCCATCGACGTGGTGGGCATCGAGGGCGAGGACGCCCAGCTCACGGCCACCGTCGGGGAGGGCAGCCCGCGGGAGGTCGAGGCGGTCACCCTCGGGGAGAGCGTGACCATCGATCTGTGGACGATCTCCGTCACCAGCGTCCGCGGGGACACCCAGCAGGTCGAGTTCGACCTCATCAACTGAGCGCCCCCGCGCCCCCGCGCACCCTCCGCTCGGGGCTCAGGCCAGGCGGGCGCGACGGACCAGCCAGAATCCGCCAGCCACGAGGGCCAGCGCCGTCGCAGCGATCGCCGCCGCGCTCACGCCGGTCCGGGCCAGCACTCCCGAGCGCGCCCCCTCGGAGCCCGCTTCGTCATCGGTGCTGACGGAGACCTGAGCACCGCCAGGGGCCTCAGCTACGGGACGGCCACCCTCAGCCCCGGAAGCTGCCGAAGGTTCGCCGCCATCGCTCGGCGTGGGCGCCGGCACAGGATCAGCATCCTCGCCAGCCTCCTCGTCGCCCTCCTCGTCACCCGCACCTGGTTCCGGGGCAGGACCGGGCTCCGGCGTCACCTCAGCCGCACGCTCGCATGCCGGATCCAGCAGACCGATCCCGCGCAGCGCGTACCCGTCGGTATCGGCGTCATCGGCGAACCAGGCCCGGCGCACGCCGTCGGTGCAGACCTCGGTCGGCTCAAGAGCTACGCCCTCATTCGCGAACTGGGCGGGCATGCCGTCGGCGCGGGCGAACACCGCGGAGGCAACCACCGGAGCGCCACCGAGCTGGTACTGCACGGAGACGCCGTCGAGGGCCTCGTCGGCGAAGGCCCACAGGATGTTCGAGGCGGCGTCATAGTCCAGTGCCATCAGGCCGGGCAGCGGAGAGGGCAGGGTCGCCACCAGCACGGCGTCGCCCCCGGACTGCAGGGCGAGGGCGTAGACGTCGCCGGTGTCCTCGAGGACCACGAAGGCGTAGGCCTCGGCGTCCGGGACCTCGGCGCCCAGCTGCGCGAAGGCGTGCACGGGCACCATCTCGATACCCTCGAGGCCACCGTTCGCGGAGGTCGCCGGCAGTACGGAGGTGAGGTCCCACTCGGAGACTGCGGTCAGCACGTCCCCCTCTGCGTTCGTGTCATAGGCGAGCACGGTGTTGCGGGAGGTGCCCTTGGCGGCGTTGTCCCGCTCTACGGAGAGGTAGATCCGCCCGTCAGCGCCCACGGAGACGCCCTCTCCGTCGGGCTCTCCGGTGCCATCGGCGAAGAGCGTGTGCTTGCCGCCGGTGGGCCAGCCGTCCGACTGCTGCCAGGTGCCGTCAGGCGCCGGGACCAGGCGCGAGATCTGGCCGGCATCGTTGTTGACACCCCAGAGCACCGTGCTGCCGTCCTCGAGGGTCTGCAGGTCCAGACCCGAGAGGTCCTCGCCCCACTCCCCCGCGTCGTCGAGGGCGGTGAGGTCCCCGTCGGTGGGCAGCGCCGTGGTGACCACGGGCTCGGCGGTGCCGCAGTCGTTCTCCTCGCCCGGGGTGGCGGCCCGGGAGGGGACGTGCTCGCCTCCGCACAGGGCGTTGGACTCGGTGACGTGCTCGGTCCAGGAGACCTGGCCGAGCAGCGTGCCGTCGGGGTCCTGCAGGCGCACCTGGTCCTCGCCGCCGAGTCCGTAGCCGAGGTCGTCGCCGGCGATCAGCAGCAGCGCACCCGGCGCGAGCACGGTGCCGGCGGGCAGCGTGTGGACGTGCTCGTCGTCGGAGTCGAGGATCCGGTGGCCGCTCAGGTCCACGGGCTCGGAGCCGAGATTCTTCAGCTCCACGAAGTCATCGCCGCTGGAGTTCGTCTCGTTGATGACCACATCGCCGCAGGCGTTCGGAGCCCCAGGGGTCAGGACGTGGCTCATGCCGAACTCGCCCTCGCCGCCGCCGCAGCGCTGCCAGGACGGGAAGGCGTGAGTGTCCTCCGGCCACTTCGCGGCGTCGACCAGGTCACCGTTCGGGGCGAAGATCCGTGCCTGGTCACCCTTGCCGAGCCCGAACGGCATCCCCTGGAACAGGTAGCGCTCACCGGGGGCGAGCTCGGTGCCAGCGGGCACGACGGCGGGGTCCTCGGCGGGGCGGTCCTTCTCGTCCAGCAGGTACCAGGCGGAGAGGTCGATCGTGCGGTCCGAGACGTTCATGATCTCGGCCCGGTCATCCCCTTCGGAGACGACCTCGGTCACGCGGATCGCCTCGGCGTCCGGGTGCTCCGCGGCGGCCGGCGGCGGGACGTACGGGCCGGAGTTCGCCGACCCCTTGGTGACCTCGGCGGAGGCGGTGACCTCGCCATCGATCACGATGTAGCTGGTGGGAGCGTGCTCGGTCCAGGCGAAGGAATCGATCAGCGTGGTGCCGTCGGCGGCGAAGAGCCGGGCGATGTCGGCCTTGCCGAGCCCGAAGTCGAAGCCGCCAGGGACCGCCTCCGCATGGTCGAGGACCAGGTGCTCGCCGGCGACGATCACGGTGCCGGCGGGGATCGTCCAGTCGCGGGCATCGTCGTCGTCCTTGAGGAACCAGCCGGAGAGATCCACCGGCCCGGCACCGGTGTTCACCAGTTCGATCCAGTCCTCGCCGCCGTCGGGGTCGTCAGACTCGACCTCGGAGATCAGCACGTCGGCCGGGGCGGCGAACGCGGGGGCCGACGGCGCGAGCACGACGGCGGAGACCAGTGGTGCGGACAACGCGAGAGCGCCGGTCAGCGCACCGAGACGGTGAAGCGCGGGACGCCGGACGGCGACGTCCGACGGCGAGGGGGCAGGGCTGGGGCGCACAGAGACTCCTGGGTCATCACGAGGGGGCCCACGCATCCCACCAGCGCGCGATGAACGGCGGCCGAGGCGCGCATGTCCGGAAGATGACGCCAGGCGGGCGAGCCCGAGAGCAGAGCCGAGGAGCACCCCCGCCCGCCGGCGCGGCATGATGGGAGGATGCCCGTCCCTCCGACCGTCCCGACCGCCCCGCACCGCTTCGACCTCGACGCCATCGGTGCGGGCTTGCCGGTCGCCGCCGCACGGGGCGAGCTCGAGGCGGCGGCCCGCAGCGGCGCGATGGTCGTCACCGCCCCGCCCGGCACCGGCAAGACCACGCTGGTGCCGCCGCTGGTCGCAAACCTCTCCGAGGGACTGACCCTGGTCACCCAGCCGCGCCGGGTCGCAGTCCGCGCGGCCGCGCGCCGTATCGCCCAGCTCGACGGCTCCACGCTCGGCGGGCCGGTGGGGTTCACGGTGCGTGGGCAGCGGGAGGTGGGCGCCGGGACGCGGCTGGAGATGCTCACCCCGGGGGTGCTGCTGAGGCGCCTGCTCGCGGAGCCGGAGCTGCCCGGGGTCGCGGCGGTGCTGCTCGATGAGGTCCACGAACGCTCCCTGGACACGGACCTGCTGCTGGGGATGCTCGCCGAGGCCCGCTATCTGCGCGAGGACCTGCTGGTCGGGGCGATGTCCGCGACGCTCGATGCCGCGGCGGTGGCGGGGGTGCTGGACGGTGCGGCGATCGTCGAGGTCCCCAGCGCTCTGCATCCGCTCACGGTTTCCTATGCCCCCTCCCCTGCCCCGCGGCTCGACGCCCGTGGCATCACACGGGAGTACCTGGACCATCTCGCCCGCACCACGGCCCGCGCACAGCGGGAGCACGGCACCGATGCACTGGTCTTCGTGCCCGGTGCGCGGGAGGTCGACGAGGTGGTCGCCCGCCTGCAGGGCCTGGTGGGGGACGAGGTGGAGGTTCTCGCCCTGCACGGCCGGCTCCCGGCCGCGCAGCAGGACCGTGCCACCGGTGGTCGGCGTCCCGGTGAGCTGCCACGCATCGTGGTCTCGACCGCGCTCGCGGAGAGCTCGCTGACCGTGCCGGGGGTGCATCTGGTGGTCGATGCCGGGCTCTCCCGGGAGGTGCGGCGGGACCGCGGCCGAGACATGTCGGGCCTGGTCACCGTCAGCGCCTCGCGCGCCGCAGCCGAGCAGCGCGCGGGCCGTGCCGCCCGTCAGGGCCCGGGCGCGGCGGTGCGGGTCTTCGCGCAGTCCGACCTGGCCGGGATGCCGGCGCAGTCCCCGCCAGAGATCGCCTCAGCGGATCTCACCGATGCGGCGCTGTCGCTGGCCTGCTGGGGAACACCCCGCGGGGAGGGCCTGCCGCTGCTGACCCCGCCACCGGCCGGGGAGATCGCCGCCGCAGAGGCGACCCTGTATGCCCTCGGTCTGGTCGATGACGAGGGCAGGCCCACGCCCTCCGGGACCCGCGTGGCCCGGCTGCCCGTCGGGGTGCGGGAAGCCCGTGCACTGGTCGACGGGGCACAGCGCCTGCCGGGCAGGGAAGCGGTCCGCACCGCCGCGGAGGTCGTCGCGGCCGTCTCCGACGACCATCGGCCGACGGGAGCGGACCTCCCGCGTCTGCTCGCGGACCTGCGCGCCGGCCGTGCCCCGGGCGTCGAGCGCTGGCGCCGCGAACGCGACCGCCTCACCCGCATCGCCCAGGGCTCCGCCGACGGATCCCGGAGCTCCTCAGAACGATCTCGAGGCTCCGCCGAGGGACGGCGCGACACTGCACAGGGACGCCGCAGCGCCGCAGCCCCGCTCCTCACCGCGACCGATGCCGCGCACCAGGCGGGGGCCGTCCTCGCCCTGGCACGGCCCGAGCGGATCGCCCATCGCACCGGCGAGGGCTCCCGCTCCTATCTGCTGGCCTCCGGCACCCGGGCCGCGCTGCCCGAGACCAGCGGACTGCTGGGCCGGGACTGGATCGCCGTCTGGGAGGTGCAGCGGGCGGAGGGCCGCGCGGCCGACGGCACCGGCGCGGTGATCCGCGCCGCCGCACCGCTGAGCGAGGAGGACGCCTTCCTCGCCGGTTCCGAGCTGTTGGTCTCCGAGCGCACCGCCCGCCTCGAGGGCGGGACGGTGCGGGCCCGGCAGCGACGCCTGCTCGGGGCGATCGAGCTGACCTCGACCCCGGTGACCGCGACCGCCGCGGACACGGTGCCCGCGGTGCTCACCGAGGTGCGCACCCGGGGCCTCGCGGGGCTGGCGATGAACGAGTCGGCTTCGGCGCTGCGTGCGCGGCTCGGGCTCGTGCATCGCGAGCTCGGCGAGCCCTGGCCCGCGATGGACGAGGCCTCCCTGCTGGAGAGGCTGGAGACCTGGCTCGCCCCGCAGCTCTCGGCCCGCACCACGAAGGTCTCCGGCATCGATGTCACCGGCGGGCTGCGCCTGCTGCTGCCCTGGCCGGAGGCGTCCGAGCTCGCCGAGCTGGTCCCGGAGCGGCTCGCGGTGCCGTCGGGGAACACGGCTCGCATCGACTATCCCGCGCCGGATGCCGAGGACGGCCGCCCGGTGGTGGCGGTCAAACTGCAGGAGCTGTTCGGCCTGGCCGAGACGCCGCGCCTGGTGCGGGGGCGGGTGCCGGTGCTGTTCCACCTGCTCTCCCCGGCCCGTCGGCCGCTCGCGATCACCGACGACCTGCGCTCCTTCTGGGACGGGCCCTACCGCGAGGTGCGCAAGGAGATGCGCGGCCGCTATCCCCGCCACCCCTGGCCGGAGGATCCGTGGACCGCACCCGCGACCGCACGGACGAAGCGCGCTGCGGGGCGCTGAACGAGATCAGGTCGCGATGCTCGCAGTGGTGGTCACCATCAACACGGCGGTCATGTCTTCCATGATCTTCTTGACGGCCTTTGCCGCCGGGTGGTTGATGTCCAGCGCCTTGATCCGCTGGTCGAGCTCGCGGCGGGAGAGGTCCGGCAGGTCAGTCTTGAGAATGCGGTGGGCGATGCCGAGGGCGCGCAGCAGCTCGAGCAGGATGCCGTCCTGCAGGCTCGCCGTCCCGGGATCGGCAACCGCGGCGGCGAGGCGGGCGCGCAGGGCCGTCTCGAGGGTGTCGTCGTGGGTCGGCCAGCTGGTGGTGAACCAGCCGTCCTTGCGCTGCACCGCACCCACGGCGGTGAACCCCTCTCCGATCACCTCGGTGAGGTCCATGGTGCGGTGGGAGATCACGTGGGTGACCTTCTTCCCGTCGAGCTCGGCGAGCGCGCCGAGTGCCTGATCCAGCACCGGGAGGCCCGTCGGCGCAGTGTCGCGCACCTGGATCTTCGGCGCTCGCTCCTCGCTGAGCGCGAGCTTCTCGCGCAGCGCCAGCTCCGCCACCGCGGCGGCGGCGAGCGCCTGCTTCCGGTAGGCGGTCGAGTCCTGGCGGCCCGCGTCGTTGGTCAGCAGCAGGAAGAGTTCTCCGGGGATGGTGTGCGTCGTCATCCCCCTACTGTGACGCTCGGCACGCGGCCGTGTCACCCCAGATCGTCCACCAGCGGGTCCGCCTTTCGTCGGGCCTCGCATCCAGCGGATCCCGAGCACCAGCTGGCACCATCGACCCCATGCGCCTGTTCTCGACTCCCTCCCGCCTCTACCGGGTGCTCGCCTTCGCCGAGATGATCACCTGGACCCTGCTGCTGGCCGGCATGTTCGTGAAGTACGTGCTGGAGTCCACCGAGCTGCTGGTGCGCATCGGCGGCGGGCTGCACGGCTTCACCTTCCTCTCCTACGGGGTGGTGACGGTGCTGGTCGCGATCGACCAGAAGTGGCGGCTGAAGGATCTGCTGCTGGGCATCGGATCGGCGATCGTCCCCTACCTCACGGTGCCCTTCGAGCGCTCGGCGATGCGACGCGGCCTGCTCAGCGACACCTGGCGGCTGCGCGAGGAGCGGGGCCGCACGGCACCGGAGCGCCTGGTCTCCCTCGCGCTGCGCCACCCGGTCCCGGCAGTGCTGATCGCCGTCGTCGGCGTCGCGATCGTGTTCTCGGTGCTGCTCTCCCTGGGCCCGCCCACCGAGTGGTTCGCCTGAACGATCAGCCTGCCCAGCGCTCGTTCAACCTGCCCAGCGCTGCTGAGAGGTGAAGCGCTGCTGAGCAGCGCAGGGCAGGCGTCCTGCTGAGCAGATCACCGCGAGCCCGCCTCAGCGAGGAGGCACGATCGGATCGATGCGCACCACCTCGCCGCCGCGCAGGTGGAGGCGGCTGATCTGAACCACCGGGGTGCGGTGGGAGAGCCGCGGGACCGGCGGCTGATCGGGCTCCGGCGGCAGAGCCTCTCCGAAGCACACCCCGCATCCCTGCACGGAGAGCGCCTGGGAGCGCCGTGCCTCCCAATCCACCTGTGCCGCATGCGCGGCCCGGATCCAGGGCCCGCCATGGGGCCGGCAGGGCCCTGCTCCGTCCTGCCCCTGCAGCGGGCACTGCGCAGGCCGGGCCGTGACCAGCAGGTCCAGGCCCTCGAGCTCCGGGACCCGAGGGTCGGCACCGGTGGGAATCACGTCCAGTCCGCCCGGCCCGATCCGCAGCACCGCCCCCTGCCCCTGCTCGACAGCGATCAGCAGGGCGCTCTCGAGCGCCTGATCCGGGTGGGAGGCGAACAGGTCCTCGCGGGCGGCGGCGGCCGGTTCGAACCAGTCTCGCTGGGTCCCGACCAGCGCTCCGAGGGCCACCGGCCCGCCACGGCGGCGCAGCGCGGCGGCCACGGCGGGCCGGCGGTACCAGCTCAGCGCGGGCGGACGGACGGCATTGGTCTTGCCCCCGGCCGGGGCACCTGCCCGAGCCCCTTCCCGGCTGGGTCGGGCGAGCTGCTCGGGCGGCTGCGTGCGCACCTCGAACGGCGCCTGGCCGCCGCTGAGATCGGCCACGATCATGCCCTCCGGACTGAGGGTGGGCAGCACCGGCCCCAGCGCCGGCACCACCAGCCAGGAATGCGCGAGCTCGAGCGGTCGCCGATCCCGCAGCGTGGACCGCACGATCTGCGGTGCGGGCGGGGTGGTGGGACGGCGCCGACGATAGACGAGCTCCTCCTCGCCCTCGTCGGCGCCTCCCTCGAGGTCCTGCTCGTCCTCACCTGTGAACTCGTTCCCGCCCGCGGAGAGCTGCACGTCGAGGAGCAGCTGCGGGTCCGCGCTCGCGGTGATCGGGCCGACGCCCGGCAAATCCAGCTCGATCAGCTGGTCGCGCCAGGTCGCGGCGAGGGGGTCGCTGTCCAGAGGGTCGTGGTCCGGGGTCATGTCTTCTGCCTTCCGACGTGGGCCCTCACGGGCCGCCTGACCGGACGAGCGGCTGCTCTCCGGCCGGGTCTTCCTCGACGGGCACCGAGTTCGGTTCCGGTTGCCGCGCGGCCTCTGTCGAAGAAGTGCAGCCGCGTCTCATGACCCTTCTGCGACGGTAGCGGAGGGGTCCGACAGTCGAAGCCCCCACCGGCGCCTGCCGCTGCCTCATCCCTCGTAGACTCCTGGGGTGCGGTGCCATCATTTCGAGTCCGGTGAGTGCAGGTCCTGCACCCTCCTGGACCTCCCCCGCCCCCGCCAGATCGCCGAGGGCCGTGACCGCGTCGAGCAGCTGCTCGCACGCTTCCTGTCCCCCGGCACCACCTGGGGCGCTCCGCTGCTCGGCGCCGACGCCGGATTCCGGGCACGCGGGAAGATGGCCGTGGCCGGCACCGCCCAGGAGCCTCGGCTCACCCTGCCCGGTCAGGCCCTGGGGGTCGATCTCAGCGACTGCCCGCTCTATCCGGACGGGGTCGAGGAGGTGCTCGAGGGGGCCAAGGCGCTGATCCGGCGGGCACAGGTGCCTCCGTATGACGTCGCCCGTCGCCGCGGCGAGATCAAGAACGTGCTGGTGACCGCCTCGCCCGACGGCGAGCATGTGCTGCGGCTGGTGCTGCGCAGCGAGCAGGCGCTCGAGCGGATCCGCGAGCATCTGCCCCGGCTGCTCGAAGCCCACCCCTCCGTGATCGCGGTCTCGGCGAACATCCATCCGGACCACACCACCGCGGTCGAGGGCGAGCGGGAGATCCCACTGGCCGGTGCCGCATCGATCGCCGTACGCACCGGGGACGTCACCCTGTTCGCACGCCCGCAGTCCTTCCTGCAGACCCACACCGAGGTCGCCGGGGCGCTGTACCGCCAGGCGGCGGAGTGGGTCGCGGAGATCGCCGTCGCGCACGAAGGATCTCCGCGGCTCTGGGACCTCTACTGCGGACTGGGGGGCTTCGCGCTGCACGCGGCACTGGCCGCCCCCTCCACCCGTGTCACCGGGGTGGAGGTCTCCGCGCAGGCCATCGAGGGAGCCCGCGAGGCCGCCGCCGCCCAGCGCATCGCGGCGAGCTTCCTCGCCGCGGATGCCACCAGCTGGGCGATCGAGACAGCCGCCGGTGCCGAGGGCCCGCCCGAGATCGTGATCGTGAACCCGCCACGGCGCGGACTCGGATCTCGCCTGGCCACCTGGCTCGAAGAATCCGGAGTGCGCGACGTCCTCTACTCCAGCTGCAACCCGGCGACCCTCGCCACCGACCTCGCCGCCATGCCCTCGCTGCGCATCACCGCCGGCCGCTTCGTGGACATGTTCCCGCACACCGAGCACGCCGAGGTCATCGTGCGGCTGCGCCGCACCGATCCGGCCTGACACCCACCCGGCTCCACCTGACCTGACACAGTGGGCCCTGTACATCGCCTTCGAAGGAGCTCCATGACCGCCACGCCCACCAGCCAGCTGACCGACGTCACCCGCACCGTCACCCTCTCCACGGACGGCAACACCGTCACGCTCGAGCAGACCTTCCCGGTGCACCCCGAGGAGCTGTGGTCCGCCCTCACCATCGGCTCGCACCTCGAGGTGTGGTTCGGCCGGGCGAGCGGCGAGGTGACCGAGGGCGGCCGCTACGAGCTGCCCGATATGGAGACCCGCGGCGCCGTGCTCGCCGTCGAAGAGCCCTCTCGCCTGCTGCTGAGCTGGGACGTCGGCAAGAGCACCAGTCAGCTGGAGCTGCTGGTCGCCCCGGTCGACGCATCAGGCGCAGCAGAGGCAGCACCAGCAGCAGGTGCCGATGAGGAGGGAGTCCAGGCAGCCCCCGCCGGATCCCGCTTCACCCTGCGCCACACCGTCCCGGATGACGCCCACTGGAAGACCTTCGGCCCCGCAGCCACCGGGCTCGGCTGGGATGCGGCGCTCTATGCGCTCGCGCTCCATCTGCAGGACCCGTCGGTGGACCTGATCCCCCAGCTCGGGGACTTTGCCGGCTCTGAGGAGGGCGAGACGTTCACCCGCTCGACCGCGGAGGCCTGGTTCGAGGCGCACGCCGCCACGGGGGCGGACAAGAAGCCTGCCCGCAAGGCGTCGGTGCGCACCGCTGCCTTCTACCTGGGCGAGGAGCCGGAACTGTCGTGACCAGCACGTCGGACCCCTCGCAGGCAGCACCGGACGGGTCGTCAGCACCGGTGGCGGCAGCGCAGGACGGTTACGCAGCACCGGCAGCGCCGACGGCGCAGGAAACAGCTGCCGTCACCCTGCTGACCCTCGGCGGCACCATCTTCATGACCCAGGGGGCCGACGGCGGGCATGCCGTCCCGGACGAGGCCGCCGGTCAGCGCCTGCGCGGGACGCTCGTGGACGGTATCGACCTGACCGCTCTGGCGATCGCGAACATCTCCTCCTCCGATGTGCGCCCGCGGCATCTGCGCGAGGTGCTCGAGCATGCCCGGCGCGCGGTGGACGAGGGCGCCGCCGGGGTGGTGCTCACCCACGGCACCGACACCCTCGAGGAGACGGCCTTCGTGCTGAACCGGTACTGGGACCGCCCGGCACCGCTCGTGGTCACGGGCGCGATGCGGCCGGCGAGCGTTCCGGGGGCTGACGGCCCGGCGAATCTGCGCGACGCGGTGCGCGCAGCGACAGCCCCCTCGGCCCGGGATCAGGGGGTGCTGGTGGTGTTCGACGGCCACGTGCACCTCGCGGACCAGGTCACCAAGGCGTCCTCCCGCTCCGTCTCCGCCTTCGCCTCCGCCCCGTCAGGGCCGTTCGCGATGGTCGACGAGGGCGACCTCCATCTGCTGCACCGGCCCTTCGACCGCGCCGCTCGGGTCATCCGGGAGAACAGCGTGCCCCCGGACCGGTTCCCCGAGGTCCCGATCCTGACCGCGGGCCTGGACGAAGACTTCACCCTGCTGGATCACCTCCCGCCGCACGCCACGGAAGGGCTCGTGATCGCCGGGGTCGGGATGGGGCACGTCTCCCCCGCCGCGATGCCGCGCCTGCGCCGCCTGCTCGAGGCGGGCACGCCCGTGGCTGTCGCGACCCGCATCGCCGCGGGCGGCACCTCCACCCACCACTACGCCTACCCGGGCAGCGAGGTGGACCTGCTGGAGGCAGGTGCGCTGATGACAGGGTTCCTGCCCCCGGCGCAGGCCCGTCTCCTCCTGCAGGTCCTCCTCGCCGACGATGCCGGCCCGGACCGGATCCGCGAGTCCTTCCAGGCCTACGCCAGCTGAATCCTCAGACTCGCGGCGCCTGCGCGAGCTGAGCCCTCAGACTCGGGCCCGCAGGATCTCGCCGAGCACGGCGCCGTCGGCCTCGGGGAACTCCAGGCCCAGCAGATGGGCGAAGGTCGCCGCCTCGTCGGGGACGGTGCAGCGGTGGAAGCGCACGCCCTCGGCGATGTCGGGGCCGGCCATCGCGAACACGGCCTGGATGTCCTGCTCGGGCAGGTGACCGTGCTGGGAGATGAGGAAGGTGTAGTCCTCGTCGAAGCGGCCGTACAGCGAGCGGCCCTCCCACAGGTTCTGGAAATTCGTGCCGCTGGTGCCCTCGAGCACGCCGAGGAAGGGGCCCGCGTAGCCGTAGTCCTCGGTCATGTCCGCCAGCGGGTGGAAGGCCGCGACGGGGATCTCGGGATCCTCGACCCAGTCCTCGACCAGGGCGAGCACCTTCTCGAGCGTGGTCTCGTCGGCCTCAGGGTTCAGATACAGCTGGCCGGTGAGCCCGCAGCCGTGCACCCAGGCGTCCCAGCTGCTGACGTCCCCGGACTCGTCGAGTCGCACGAAACCGCGCTCGACCAGCAGGTTGTTGCCGCGGAAGCAGCGGCCCACCTCGACGTGCCCGTGATCGGAGACGATCGCGACGTTGGTCTCCTCCGCGATGCCTGCGTCCTCGAGGGCGTCGAGGATCTCGCCGATCCAGCCGTCGACGCGCTCGAATGCCTCCTTGACCTCGGGGGTGAAGCGGCCGGTGGAGTGGCGTGCGGAGTCCACGTCGACCAGGTGCACGAACAGCACGTCGGGGCGGTCGGTGCGGAGGATGTCGGTGGCGACGGCGGTGTTGAAGCGGCCGAAGACCTGCTTGCGCTCCCAGCTGATCTCGCCCGCGTGGCGGTCCACGTACTCACGCCCACGGGGCGTGGAGGCGTCCCTCAGCACGGCGAGGGTCTGCTCGAGCCCGGCCCGGTCCCAGATCTCCGGCACCGCGATGTCGATCGAGGGCGACCAGCCGGTGACCGGCCAGCCCACGCTCGCAGTGGTGAGACCCTGCTCCTTCGCGAGGTCGAAGATCGTGGGGCTGGCGATGTCGCGCGCGTCCCAGAACCAGTCGGGCACGCGGACACCCGGGGAGACCTTCTCGTTGGCGTAGATGCCGTGCCCGTCGGCGGTGCGGGCGGTGGTCTGCGCGGTGTGGTTGGGGTAAGTCACCGTGGGGTAGATCGCCTCGGCGCTGCCCCAACCGCCGGCGAGGATGCGGGCGAAGTTGGGCAGGGTGCGGGCGAAGGGCACGTCGACGTCGCTCATCGCATCGACTGAGAGCACCACCAGGCGGCGGCGTCCATCGGGGGCGGTGCGGGCGGGGCTCTCGGGACGGGCGGTCTGGACGGTATCGCTCACGGGGACTCCTCAGGGGCGGCGCGGGTGGAAGCGCTCCCACGCTAGGAGCACCCGGTCACGCCCCGGGGACGCCGCGGTGAACGTGACGGGAACAGGTCCCTCGGATCCGTTCATCGTCGCCCGGGCCGCTCCACCCGTCCGGAGGTGGAACGGCCCGGAGTCAGGGCTCCGGCCCACGCGGGAGTGGTCGCCCACCGGGGGCGGTCGCTCACCGGAGGCGGCCACTCACCGGAGGCGGCCACTCACCGGAGGCAACTACTCACACGGAGCGGCACAGGCAGAACGGGTGGCCCGCCGGGTCGAGGTAGACCCGGAAGCCGCCCGATCCGGAGGGCTGATGATCGTGGACGACAGCGCCGAGCGCCAGTGCGCGCGGTTCTGCGGCGTCGATGTCCGAGACCGCGAAGTCCAGGTGGAACTGCTGGGGATGCTCCCCACCCGGCCAGGTCGGGCGCTGGTAGTCGTCGATGCGCTGGAAGGCGAGGGTGGCCTGCCCGCCTGGCTCGTCGGCCGAGATCCGGCCGGTCGGCGGCAACAGCTCGGCCCAGTCGGAGTCGCTGCCCTCCTCCACGCGCCAGCCCATGAGCTTCGCGTAGAAGGTCGCGAGCTGCAGCGCGTCGGGGCAGTCCAGAACGGTGACATCGAGCAGGGGGATGACGGGTTCCTGATCCGGGTTCTCCATGCGCCCACCGTAGGAGCCGGACGGGCGCATGGGAAGGGGTGCGGGCTGCCCGCTCCGAGCGCAGGGAGATGCGGCATGGACTCTCCGCCGCGAGCGAAGGGGGCGAGGCGAGGGCTGTCCGCCGAGGGCGAAGGGCTCGGTGCGCCATTGGCCGCGCTCCGGTGACAGACTGGGGGTACATGTCGCGCGCCATCGACCGTCGAAAGGTGAACTGATGACCGTTCCTGTTGATCCCACGCCTGCCCTGCAGGAGTACACCCACCCCGAGAAGCTGGTGACCACGCAGTGGCTCGCCGACCAGCTCGCCGCCGGGCGCCCTGATGGGCTCGTGGTCGTCGAGTCCGATGAGGATGTGCTGCTCTACGAGACCGGCCATATCCCTGGCGCGGTGAAGATCGACTGGCACCTGGATCTCAACGACCCGGTCACCCGCGACTACGTGGGCGGCGAGGGCTTCGCGAAGCTCATGGACGCCTCCGGCATCACCCGCGACACCACCGTGGTGGTCTACGGCGACAAGTCCAACTGGTGGGCCGCCTACGCCCTGTGGGTCTTCGAGCTGTTCGGCCATGCGGACGTGCGCCTGCTCGACGGCGGCCGTGCGGCCTGGCAGGCCGAGGGTCGAGAGCTGACCACCTCGGAGGACGGCAAGCCCGCCCCCACCAGCGGCTACCCCGTCATCGAGCGCGAGGACGCCCCGATCCGCGCCTACCGCGAGGACGTCCTGGACTTCCTCGGCGGGCCGCTGATCGATGTGCGCTCCCCCCAGGAGTACTCCGGCGAGCGCACCCACATGCCGGACTACCCGCAGGAGGGCACCGTGCGCGGCGGGCACATCCCCACCGCGCGCTCCGTGCCGTGGGCCCGCGCCGCCGCCGAGGATGGCCGCTTCAAGCCGCGCGCCGAGCTCGAGGCGATCTACCAGGGAGAGCTCGGTTTCGAGACCTCAACTCCCACGATCGTGTACTGCCGCATCGGAGAGCGCTCGGCGCACAGCTGGTTCGTGCTCACCTACCTGCTGGGCTTCGAGAACGTGCGCAACTACGACGGCTCCTGGACCGAGTGGGGCAACGGCGTGCGCCTGCCGATCGCGCAGGGCACCGAGCCGGGCGAGGTCCCCGCGCGATGACCGACGGCACGTCCACCTCCGACACTGCGTCCGGCGCAGGTCTCCCCGAGTCGTTCGCGGAGATCGCCGACGACTTCCACGCCCTGACCGGGCGGGATCGGCTGCAGCTGCTGCTGGAGTTCTCCCACGGCCTGCCCGCCCTGCCGGAGCGCTACGCCGAGCATCCCGAGCTGCTCGAGCCGGTCCCGGAGTGCCAGTCACCGATCTTCCTGATCACCGAGGTGGAGGGCACGGGCCGCGAGGCGACCGCGCGCCTGTTCTTCTCCGCCCCGCCGGAAGCGCCGACCACCCGCGGCTTCGCAGCGATCCTCGCGGAGGCGCTGGACGGCCGCAGCGTCGGCGAGGTGCTCGACACCCCGGAGACGGTCACCGGCGCGCTGGGCCTGGCCGAGGTGGTCAGCCCGCTCCGGCTGAACGGCATGGCCGGGATGCTCGCCCGGATCAAGCGCCAGCTCACGGTGAAGGCCGGCCTCTGACCTGACGAGGCTCTGTGCAGTGAATCAGAGCGGCGGGGTGCGGGGCGTGCCCCCCGGCGGCTTCTGCTCCCCGCCCGTCGTGCCGCGGTGGCCGTACCGTTCGTACGCCCTGCCCGCGGCGCGCTCCGCGCCCGAGCGCAGCACCCCGAAAGCCGCGCGTCCCGCCTCGGACTGCGCGAACTCGAAGGCCGATCGCGCCCGACGGCTGAAATCGGCGCGCTCCTCGGCAGTGGCGTGCTCATCCCCGGGGCCGCCGGCCGGCGAGGCGAAGTCCCCGTCGTCCTCGCCGCTCTCGACCCGGGCATGCCGGTCCCGCGCCACCTTCAGCTCGAGCGGCACCCGCACCTGCCGCACCAGGGCGGTGCGCATGTCCTCGCGGATCTGGGAGGCCTGCTCGTCCAGATAGTCGTCGAGCGCGATCGCCCCATCCTGCAGCGCGAAGGCCCTGCCCAGCAGGAACGACGCGAGATCAGAGGCGACCTCGGGCGAGAGGCCGTAGGCATCGGAGGAACCGCGCGCCTCGCGGAGCTCCACCGCGTCATCGCGCTCCAGCGGGCTGGGAGCGATGTCCACGGCGCTCAGCACGTCCTCCACAAAAGCGTGGAAGGCGGCATCCCCGGGCACATCGGCCTGGCGCAGCTCCACCCGGCTGGTCCCGTCGGGCAGACGCAGCCGGGAGATGCCCTCCCGCGCGAACTCATCCTTCGCAGCGCGGCGCAGCAGGCGCCGTGCGGCCCGCTCCAGATGACCGGCATCCGCATCACGGGAGATCTCCGGCGCGACCGCCCTCGCGTCGGCGATCAGGGAAGCACGGGCGCCCGAGGCTTCGGCGCGCCTGCGCACCGTGCCCGGCAGCGCGGCGAGCCGTTCGCGGAACGTGAAGATCTGCACCATGGGCGCACCTCCTGGAGGAGTAGGCGTGAGGTCCCCATCGTACGGACGCCAGAGCCGGAGGCCGAGACCTGAGACGGAACGGCCGGACACCGGCTTCCCGGCCGCCCGCCTCGAGGACTGATCCCTTCCGCGCGGCCCGGGTGCCGCCGAGTACGGTGAGGACACCCGACCCGAGGAGGACCCCGGCATGCCGATCGCCGCCCCCACCGCCGACGAGCTCATCACGCTGCAGGACGAGGCGGTCCGCTTCACCCGCGAGCTGATCCGCATCGACACCACCAACTTCGGCGGGAACGACCCCGCCACCTGGGGCAAGGGCGAGACCGAAGCTGCGGAGCACGTCGTCGCGGCGCTGCGCGAGGTGGGGCTCGAGCCGACGGTCATCGAATCTGCGCCCGGCCGCCCCAGCGTGATGGTGACGATCCCGGGCGAGGATCGCTCGCGCGGCGGGCTCATCCTCCACGGCCACCTCGACGTGGTGCCCGCGAAGGCGGAGGACTGGTCGGTGGATCCCTTCGCCGCCGAGCTGATCGACGGCATGATCTACGGCCGCGGCGCCGTGGACATGAAGGACATGGTCGCGATGCTGCTCGCGATCGCCCGCCATCTCGCCCGCACCGGACAGGTCCCTCCCCGGGACCTGATGTTCGCCTTCTTCGCCGACGAGGAGAACGGCAGCGTGTGGGGCGCGCAGTGGCTGGTCGAGAACCACCCCGAGCTGTTCGAGGGCATGACCGAGGCGATCAGCGAGGTGGGCGGATACTCGATCACCCTTCCCGAGAAGGAGACCGGCCAGGACGTGCGCGCCTACCTGGTCCAGACCGCCGAGAAGGGGATCGCCTGGGGGCGCCTGCGCGCCCACGGCCGGGCCGGCCACGGCTCGGTCCCGAACGACGAGAACGCGATCGTGCGCCTCGCCCGCGCGATCACCGCGATCGACGAGCACGAGTTCCCGATCGAGTTCATCGCCAGCGTGCGGGCCCTGTTCGACGGGATCACCGAGATCACCGGGGTGGGCTGGGACGAAGAGGACATCGAGTCGTTCCTGCCGTTGACCGGCGGGGCGCGCCACTTCGTCTCCGGCACCCTGCGCGACTCGGCGAACCTGACCATGCTCGACAGCGGCTACAAGGTCAATGTCATCCCGCAGACCGCGGAGGCCGGCATCGACTGCCGCTTCCTGCCGGGCCACCAGGAGCAGCTGCTGGAACTGCTGGACGAGCTGGTCGGGGAGCATGTCGAGGTGGTCATGGACCACATCGGCGTCTCGGTCGACTCGCCACGGGAAGGACCGCTGGTGGACGCGATGACCGCCGCCATCCAGGCCGAGGACCCGGGATCCCGGGTGCTCCCCTATGCCCTGAGCGCGGGGACGGACAACAAGCCGCTGAGTGCGCTGGGGATCACCGGCTACGGCTTCGCACCGCTCCAGCTGCCGGCCGATCTCGACTTCGCCCCACTGTTCCATGGAGTAGACGAGCGGGTGCCGGTGGACGCGGTGCGCTTCGGCGCAAGGGTCCTGCTGCGCCTGGTCAGCGACTGCTGAGCCGGCCGCTCAGACGCTCAGTCCTCGAGGGCGTCGTCCGGGTCTGCGGTGCGGCACAGCGCGAGCAGCTCGGCCGCCGCGATCGGATCCTCCGGACCGATCCCCGTGTACCAGCTGGGCGCGAAGGCCAGGACCGTCTCCAGCAGGGAGGTGGCGTCGAGCGACTCGCCTTCGGTGGCCCGCTGCTCGGTCTCCACCAGCCACTGCGCGGCCAGGGCCAGCGCCGAGCCCGCGATGGAGCGGCCTGCCGACTCCGTCCGCAGGCGGACAGGCACCCGATCGCCGAGGCGGGTCAGGGCTTCCCCGTGCAGCTTCGTCATCGTGTCGACCAGGATCATGAAGGTCCGGTGAGAGAACTTCCAGTCCAGCGCACCGCGCAGGAATGCATGATGCCGCTCGACATAGGCCACGAACATCCCGAAGCCGAACTGCACCGCGTCCTGCAGGCTCTGCTTCTCCTGGGAGAAGACGACCCCGCGCTTCCAGGCGGCATCGAACATCTGCTGGAGCATCGCACCCATCAGGTGATCGAGCCCGGAGAAGTGGCTGTAGAACGCGGCCCGGCTGACACCGGCTCGCTTCGCGAGGGCATTGACCGTCACCTCCCCGTCGAGGGCGGTGAGGTCTCGGGCGGCGGCGAAGATCGCGGCCTTGGTGCGTGCCGGTCGGGGATCCGGGGCGCGGTCGCTCATGCTGGGCATCTGCCCATAGTAGCCCCGAGAAGATGTCCAGGGCCTGCACCGATACGTCGACCACTGCGGCAGGATGGGGGCATGCGCTCCTTCCTGTCCGGCCTGACCGGACACCACCCGCCGCAGGGCCACCCGCTGCTGGAGGGACTGCGGGGACAGACGATCGTCCACACCCGTGTGGCCTCCCGCGGCACTTGGACCATCACGGCCAGAGGCTGGGTGCTGCAGTCCCGGATCCAGCAGCTGGACGGCCCCGCGCTGACTGATGATCCCCCGGCTGCCGTCGGCCTGCGAGACCCCCGTCTGGTGGGGGCCGCGATCCACGGCACCGAGCTGCTCGGCGACGGCCTCCTGAGGCTGGCCCTGCAGAGCCCGCAGGGCCCGCTGCGGCTGAGCACCGTCCCCCGCTGGAGGCTCGAGGCCCCGCGCGGGGCTCTGCTCCAGATCGCGGACAAGGGCGAGATCACCTCCCGCCCGGCCGGGCCGCCGCTGCACGCCACCCCTGCCGCCCTCGCCGAGCACGCCGCGTCCACCCGCAGCGGCATCGAGGAGCGCCTGCTGGCGATGGGTCGCGAGCAGTGGCTGCATCCCGGGCATGTGGTCACCGTCCTCGCGAATGCGGGGGCGCTGGACGATGCCGAGTTCGAGCGGCGCGGACCGCTGCTGCTGGCCCGGCTGATCGCCCGTGAGGAGATCCGGGCCGGTTTCGTGACCGCGGGCCGCTTCACCCCCTGGAACCTGCCGACCCAGGACATCATCGAGCACATCGCCACCACCTGGACAGCGATCGGCGGGCGTACACCAGACGCCGACATGATCGCGTGGTTCGAGCTGACCGACCTCGGCCGCGCGGCCCTGGGCCCCACCAGCGACCAGACCATGCCGCCGGGGATGTCGGGATACGACTCCCCCGGCGTAGTCGGCGGCGCCCGGTGAGCATCCCCCTGCGCTCCCCGGTGCCCGGGCCCTTCCTCGACGCTCGGCCTGACGCGCGGCCCGGCGCCCTTCCTGGGCGCGCTTCCCGCCGCCCCCTCGGCGCTCCCCCGATGCTTCTGAGCCCGACACCCCTGACGGTTCCCCTTCACGATAATCGTGGCGGACGCCCGGTCCGGGCCAATTCTGGTCGGCTGTAAGGTTTCTCTCTGGTCACCAGAACAGCTGGTGAACAGCGGCCGAACCATGGGCGAGTCACCGTCGGCGGGTGAGCGGCGTTACGCTGAGGGTCGTCCCACGTCGAGAAAGGCGTCCCGATGCCAGCACGTACCGTGAAGGTCGCGAGCACCAGCGGCCTCCATGCCCGCCCCGCGGCGATCTTCTCCCAGTCCGCCAGCGAGCAGCCTGTCGCCGTCACGATCGAGACGGCAGCCGGCGGCCCCGTGAAGGCCTCCAGCATCCTCATGCTGCTCACGCTGAACGTCGACCACGGCGACGAGGTCACGCTCCGCGCCGACGGCGAAGGCGCCGAGGAATCCCTCGAGAAGCTCGCATCCCTCCTGGAGACCAATCTCGACGAAGAGTTCCGGGACCGCTGATCACGCAGTCGCCTCGCGGGCATGCTCGCGAGGATGGGGCGCGGGTATGACGAAGGCCCCCGTCGAAATCCGACGGGGACCTTCGTGAACCTGGCATATCTCCAGGTCAAGAGCGGTAGCGGCGGGATTTGAACCCGCGGTGGCTATGAACCACACATCATTTCGAGTGATGCACCTTCGGCCGCTCGGACACGCTACCGTCGGACAGCTTAACTGCCACGGCACCGTGCGTTCAAACCCGCCGCCCGTGGACGCGAGTCACATCACTCGTCCGAGGTCCCCCGGACCACCGTGACATTGCCGGTGGCATGCAGCACGGTCGCCTGCGCGGTCGAGCCGACACGGCCGCGGCTGAGACCGCGATGGCCGAGGACCAGCATCCGGGCACCGTCCGCCGCAGCCAGGAGCCCTTCGGGCACGGTGCGGTCTTCGAGCATCCGCGCCTGGACCTCGAGTCCCTTATGCCGTGCGGCCGCTCGCGCCGCACCCTCGTCGAGCATCTCCCGCGAGCGGCTGCCTGCGCTCCAGGCCTCCGCCCCGCTGCCGTAGGGAGCGTGGCCCCCGATCTGGACATGGACCACCCGGAGCACGCAGCCCCAGGCCGCGGCGAGATCCGCAGCCACATCGATGGCCTCGCCCGCCGCCTCGGAACCGTCATAGGCGGCGAGCACAGGACCCGCCCGGTACTGATCAGAGCGGATCACCACGACCGGGCAGCCTGCGTCATGGAGGATGCCGCGGCTCACCGAGCCGAGCAGAGCACCCAGCACCACGCCGAGGCCCCGGGTGCCCACGACCAGCAGATCGGTGCTGCCGGAGATCTCCGCGAGCACCTCCCGCGGCATCCCCGCCAGCAGCTCGGCGGTGACCGGCACCTCCGGGAACTGTGCGGTGACCTTCTCCGCAGCGTCGTCGAGCAGGCGCCTGGCCTGATTGCGGGGCCCGGCCGGATCGATCACAGGGATGCCGGACATCCCCTGCCCGAGCAGCGGCCAGGACCAGGCATGGACGAGATGCACCCCCGAGCCGGTGCTCTGCGCGAGCTCGGCGGCCCAGCGCACGGCGGCCATCGCCGCGGTGGTGTCGTCGTATCCCACCACGATGTTCGAACCGGTCAGAACCATGACCCACACCTCCCTGTGCGGCCCACCGACAGTCACTCCACAGTACGCCGCCGCCTGCGTCCTGACGAGGAGCGGAGACCCGAGGGAACGCGCGGTCCGCACCTCGCGGGCAGCAGCTCGCGAAAGCACCTGGCGGGCAGCACCTGGTGGTCAGCACCTGTCAGTACATGCCCTCATCGTCCTCGTCGTCGTCGAGGTCCCCCCAGTCCCAGCGCAGCCCGAAGGTGCCCGGGCCGAAGCGGGCCTCGCTGACCTGGAGTCGATCACGACGGTCCAGCCGCACCGGCGTCACCGACTCCCCTGCCTCCGTGCGCCGATACCGCTCGCACCCCAGCGGCTTGCGATCACCTCGGAATTCGACCTCGAGGAGCACATCGTTCGCACGGCGAGGCACGCTGTACATCGCCGCGGTCAGGTCGGTGGCCTTCGCCTTCATCTCCACGCGATACGCGAGCGTCGCCACCTGGCCGGCGTCGAACATCCCGTCCACCTTCAGCTCCACGCCGTAGGCACGGTGCTCGGGCCACACGACCCGCCGGCCCACCGTGCAGCCTTCGAGAGGGATGAACTCGGGGGCCACGTTCGGCTCGGAGGGCTCGAGCAGATGCACTGCGGGAAGCCGGCAGGTCCCCGACTCGAGCGCACGCACGGTCAGTCGGTAGTCGAACCTCTGCACCTCGCGTGTCGAGTCGATGACGACGTGCTGGTGGAACACCCGTTCGTGGGCGTACTGCTGCGGTGCCTCGAACCCCAGCTCGCCGAGCGCTCGATGGAACACCTCTCGGCGGCCGCCCCGGCCCACGAAGCTGGCGGGCTGGACGGATCGTCCGCGCAGCCGCGGCGCACCTACCAGGTCCGCGAGCGCGTCCGGCGCCTTGCCCAGCAGCTCCTCGAGCGCCGCGACCACGCCCAGCGACTGCTCTCCGCCGGGCAGGCTGCGTCCGGACTGCCAGTTGCTCAGGGTTGCGACGCTCACCGGGCGGTGCCGGGAGCGCAGCCGTTGGGAGATCACGGTCAGGGACAGGCCGCTCTGCTCGATCGACTCGCGCAGCACGGAGGCGAAGCGTTCGCCCTCGCCCATCGCCACCTCCTCGCCCATCCTCTGCGCGCCGACGTTCTCGGACCTTCCGTCCGGCCTCGACGAATCTGCTCGTCCGGACAGCCGTTCACCATTTCTTACAAACCTCTAAAACCCTGAGCGTACCGTTCATGACGAACCTCACACCCGAGTCCCAGCAATGAGTGGAACGGAAGGTCAGAGCGCGATGCATCTTGCAGTCTCGTCTTGGCGCGGCTCTCCGGCTCACCGTGTGCTCGCCACTCGGCAGCTCCAGTTCAACCGGTCGCAGCGCTACGACCCCTCCCCGGCCACGATGGCTCATCGTCGAGCCACCGTCACGGTGAAGGGTGGCTCCATCATGCACCCGATCTCCCTGCGCAGTCGACCCTGCACGATGCCGTACGGCGACGGAGCCGTCGGTTCCCGTGATCCCTGAGCCGCAGCAGGGTGCCTGCCATCTGATACACCACGATCCATGAGGCCGACGTGACCGTGGGGTGACGCAGTTCGACGACACGGCCACCCCGAGAGGAAAGCCGCACCATGACTCAGCACACCGTCTCCCCGACGGACTCCGCCCGCATCCCCCTGGACAGATCCGCCTTCGCTCCGCCCCGCCCCGCCCCGCATGCCCTCGAACGCACCTTGTTCGACGACACCACGCCCGTCCCCTATCGCTGGCTCCGTGATTCCCGCGCCCCCGAGGTCATCGACCATTTCGCGGCGGAGAACGCGTACACCGACCAGCACACCGCCCACCTCGAGGCGCTGCGCATCGAACTCGCCGCCCGGACCGATCAGCCCACTCCCCACCTCGAGCTCTCCGCCCCGGTGCTGCTGGACGGCTGGTGGTACATCGACCGTGCAGATCCCGCCGACGGCGCGACCTTCTCCCGAGTCCGGGACCATGACTCACTGCGCGGCCCCTCCGGAACCCCGCAGATCGTCCCTGGCAGGCTTCTCGACGGCGAGAAGATCCTGATCGAGGACTGCGTGGGGACGATCGGCATCGCGATCTCTCCCGACCATCGGCTGGTCGCTAGGGCCGAGGCCTCGCTGGGCGGATGCCGCGTCATCGTCATCGACGCCGAGAGCGGCGAGGAGGTCGACCGCTCGATCGTCGGCGCCGGGCCGGATCTCGTGTTCTCGGCTGATTCCCGCAGCCTGCTGCACACTCGGCTCGACGATCTCGGCCGCCGCCATCAGGTCCTCTGCGACCAGCTGGGCACCCCGGCCGCGGAGGACGCGGTGCTGGTCGAAGAACGGGACCATTGGGCACAGCTCTCGCTGTCCCGCGCACGGGACGGCTCCGCGGCGCTGATCCGCTCCTCCTCCCCGACCGGCAGCGAGGTGTGGCTCGTCGACCTCAGCTCTCCCCGCACAGCGCCACGCTCGGTGACCGGTCGGGTCCGCAATGCGCATCCCGTGGTCGAGCACGCCGGGGACAGACTGCTGGTGATCACCGAGGAGCGCGGGAGCCGCCGCAGCGTTCTCCGCCAGGTCCCTCTGGGCGCCGAGGGGAAGCTGCCGAGCGGGCCGGCGCTGCTGACCGCTCGCGACGGCGAGCACTTCGAATCCGTCGAGGCCTTCGCCGGCGCCGTCGCCCTGCAGATGCGGTGCGACGGGCTCCCCGAGGTGCGGATCCTTCCGCGCTGCCCCGACGGCTCGCTCGACATCCTCGGCATGTATGTGATGGGACGCCGCGGCGAGCTGGATGCGGTGAGCATGGAGCCCACCCCGGACTGGCATCAGCGGACGCTGCGCTACCGGCTGGACAGCTTCCTCACCCCGCCCACGATCATCGAGCACGACCTGGACACCGGCGCCAGCACCGAGCTGCTGCGCGTCGATCTGCCCGGCTACGACGCCTCGCGCTACGTCGAGCGCCGGCTGTGGGCGACCTCGGCCGACGGCACCCGGGTGCCGATCTCGCTGTTCGCGCGGAGCGACGTCCCGGCCGACGGCACCGCCCCCTGCCTGCTCTACGGCGAGGGAGCTTTCGGCACCGCGGTCGATCCGATCCTGCAGCTCGAGACGCTGGCGGTCGCGGACCGCGGGGTCGTCATCGCCGTGGCGCACGTGCGCGGCGGCGGCGAGCTGGGCCCGAACTGGCACCGCCAGGGCCGAGGGCTCAGCAAGGCCAACTCCTTCGACGACTTCGTGGCGTGCGCGGATCATCTCGTCGCGACCGGTTGGGCGGCCGAGGGCAGGCTGGGTGCCGTCGGCGTCGGCGCCGGCGGTCTGCTGGTGGGCGCCGCGGCGAACCGTGCCCCGGAGCGCTTCCGGGCGGTGGTCGCCGGCACCCCCCTGGTGGATCCGCTGGAGACCCTGCTGGATTCCGAGGTGATGCTCACGCTCGAGGAATGGGCGGAGTGGGGCGATCCGGCGAGCGATGAGGCGACCTATCGCTCCCTGCGCGGATACAGCCCCGCGGAGAACATCCGTGAGACCGAGTACCCGGCGATCTTCGCCTGGACCGCGCTGGAGGGCACGGACGTCCCGGCAGCCTGCGCCGCGATCTGGGTCGCACAGCTGCGCGAGCGGGTCACCTCCGATCCCGCCCTGCGACCGATCCTGCTGCGCGCCACCGCCACCATGGGCTCCGCCGGCGACCCCCGGGTCGAAGGCGTGGCCTGGCTCCTCGACCAGCTGGGCGCGGCTACCCTCGGGGAATGACCAAGGAGCACCCCACCGCCCCCGTTTCGTCCCCCGCCCCCGTCAAGCGCCCCACCGAGCGGACCTTTCACGGCGACACCGTGGTGGATCCGTATGAGTGGCTGCGGGAGAAGACCGACCCCGAGGTGATCGCCCACCTCGAGTCGGAGAACGCCTACGCCGATGCCCGCACCGCCCATCTGGAGGGGCTGCGTGCGACGCTGGTGGAGGAGTTCATCGGCCACACCCAGGAGACCGACCTCAGCGTGCCGGTGCGCCGCGACCACTGGTGGTACATCACCCGCACCACGGCGGGCGATGATTACCCGAAGTTCACGCGGGTCGCCGATACCGGCACCCTGCCCCAGGTCGAACCGGGGGCGATGCTCGAGGGCGAGCAGGTTCTCCTGGATGCGCAGGCCGAGGCCAAGGATGCCGAGTTCTATTCGCTCGGCGGGCTGGCCCCGTCCCCCGACCACACCCTCTACGCCTCGGCGGTCGACACCGCAGGCGATGAACGCTTCACGCTCCGGGTCAAGGACCTCACCTCCGGGGAGATCATCGACGAGGCGGTCACGGGCGCCGGCTACGGGCTCGCCTTCTCCGCCGATCAGCAGTGGCTGTTCTATGCCCGGGTGGACGACTCCTGGCGCCAGCACCAGATCTGGCGGCACCGGATCGGCTCCGACGCGAGTGAGGACGTGCTGGTCATCGAGGAACCCGATGAGCGGTTCATGATCGGCTTCGACCGCTCGCGCGACGGTTCGACCCTGGTGATCCAGGCCGGTTCCACCTCCACCACCGAGGCCTGGCTGCTGGACCTCACCGACCCGACCGCGGCCCCCGTGCCCGCAGGCGGGCGCCGCGAGGGGGTGGACTACGGGGTCGAGCACGCCGGCGACCGGCTCCTGATCGTGCACAACGACGGCCACCGCGGCTTCGCCCTCGCCCAGGCGCCGCTCGCGGCGCCGGATGCCTGGGAGGAGCTGCTGGTCGCGGCCGACGGTGAGCGCCTGCTCGCGGTCGAGGCCTTCGCGAGCTTCGTCGCTCTCGAGCTGCGCAGCGGCGGGCTCGCGAGCGTACGGCTGATCCCTCGGGCGGCCGACGGGTCGCTGCTGGTCGCCGAGGCCGCCGACATCACCCACGGCGGGGAGCTGGACACCGTTGAGCTGGACGCGAATCCGAACTGGGACCAGAGCACGGTGCGCTATCAGCTCACCAGCATGCTCACCCCCACCACCGTCGCCGAACGGGACCTCGCCAGCGGCGAGAGCACCGTCCTGCGCGTCACCCCGGTGCCGCACTACGACCCCTCCCTGTACGTCGAGCGTCGCGAGTGGGCACGCGCCGAGGACGGCACCGCGATCCCGCTCAGCGTGGTGGCACGACGGGATGTCCCCGCCGACGGCACCGCTGCGGGCTACCTGTACGGCTACGGCTCCTACGAGGTCTCGATCGACCCGTCGTTCGTCCCCACCCGGCTCTCCCTGCTGGACCGCGGAGTGGTCATCGCGATCGCGCATGTGCGCGGCGGCGGCGAGATGGGCCGCGACTGGTACGAGCACGGCAAGCTGCTGGAGAAGAAGAACTCCTTCAGCGACTTCGTGGCCGCCGCGAAGCACCTCACCGACTCGGGCCTGGTGGCTGCGGGCCGGCTCTCCGCCGAGGGTCGCAGCGCCGGCGGCCTGCTCATGGGCGGCATCGCGAACCTCGCCCCGGAGCAGTTCCGTGCGGTGATCGCGGGTGTGCCCTTCGTGGACGCGCTGACCACGATCCTGGATCCCTCGCTGCCGCTGACCGTTGGCGAGTGGGAGGAGTGGGGCGACCCGCTGCATGATCCGGCGGTGTACGAGTACATGCGCGAGTACACCCCGTACGAGAACATCGCCGCGGTGGAGTACCCGGCGATCTTCGCCTCGACCTCGCTGAACGACACCCGGGTGTTCTTCGTGGAGCCCGCGAAGTGGGTGGCGCGCCTGCGCGAGACCGTCACCAGCGATCAGGCCGAGCGCCCGATCCTGTTCCGCTGCGAGATGGTCGCCGGGCACGGCGGCCGCTCGGGCCGCTACCGCAAGTGGGAGCAGCGCGCGGACGAGCTCGCCTGGCTGCTGGATCAGCTCGGAGCGACCGAACTCGTCAGCTGACCAGGTACCCGCCGTCGACGGGGATCTCGGCACCGTTGATCATCGAGGCGGCGTCAGAGGCGAGCCAGACGGCGACGTCGGAGACCTCGCGGGGCTGCGCGAAGCGGGAGAGCGGGATGCGGGCGAGCATCGGCGCGGCCTTGGCCGGCTGCTCGCCCCACACCGTCCGCCCCATATCGGTGAGCACCACGGTGGGGCAGATCGAGTTCGCGCGCACGCCGTGCTCGCCGAGCTCGAGAGCGAGGGTGCGGGTCGCCATGACCAGCCCGGCCTTGGCGGTCGAGTAGGCGTAGTGCTCGGCTAGGGGACGCAGCGCGGCGGCGGAGGCGATCGTGAGGATCGCCCCGCCGCCGGAGGCCGCCATCGCCGCCCCGGCGCGGGCGGCGAGCAGGGCGGGGGCCCGCAGGTTCACCCGCAGGGTCTCGTCGAAGTGCGCAGTATCCAGTGCTGCGACCGACTCGGGGTGGGAGAGGCCGGCGTTGTTGACCAGCACGTCCAGGCCCTCCATCAGGGCCGAGGCCTCGCCCCAGAGCCGGTCGGGGACGTCGGGGTCCGCGAGGTCCGCAGCGAGCACCGCGGTGACGATGCCGTGCTCCTCGGCGAGCCGCGCGGCCGGCTCCTCGAGCGAGGACGCGTCGCGGGCGCTCAGGACCAGATCGGCACCGGCGGCCGCGAAGGCGCGGGCGATGTCCGCTCCGATCCCACGGCTCGCACCGGTGATCAGGGCGCGGCGGCCGAGAAGGGGACGGGGCTGATCCTGGGAGGTCATCTCCTCAGGCTAGCGGCCGTCCCCTCGTCGGCTCAGACGGCTGGCGCAGAAGGCCGGTTCAGAGGGCCCGCTCAGAAGGCAGGGATCACTGCGCCGGAGTAGGTCTCCTCGAGGAAGGCGCGCACGTCCTCGGAGTGGAGC
Organism: Brachybacterium sp. AOP24-D1-21; assembly: GCF_052378665.1. Lineage (NCBI taxonomy): Bacteria > Bacillati > Actinomycetota > Actinomycetes > Micrococcales > Dermabacteraceae > Brachybacterium > Brachybacterium sp. AOP24-D1-21. Next base: position 1,988,664 of record NZ_JBQSXX010000001.1, on the reverse strand, counting down.
AGCTCGTCGAGCTTCTTCAACGCCGCGTTCTCGACGTCCTCGGTGCGGACCACGAGCATGTTGGCGTAGGGGTTGTCCTCACCGGACTCGAGGGCGAGGGCGTCCTCGGCGGGGCTGAGGTCCGCCTCGAGGGCGTAGTTGCCGTTGATCACGGCGATCGCGTAGTCGCCCAGGGTGCGGGGCAGCAGCGCCGCGTCGATCTCCTTGAACTCGAGCTGCTTCGGGTTCTCGGCGATGTTGTCGATCGTCGCCTCGGTGGGCTCGATCCCGTCCATGAGCGCCAGCAGGCCCTCGGAGGCGAGCAGGGCGAGGGCGCGGCCGCGGTTGGTGGGATCGTTCGGAACGCCGACGGCGGCGCCCTCCTCGATCTGATCGAGGCTGGTGAGCGACTCGGAGAAGATGCCCAGCGGCTCGATGTGCACGCCCTCGAAGGGGGTCAGCTCGTAGCCGTTCTCCGCGATCTCGGTCTCGAGGTAGGGCAGGTGCTGGAAGAAGTTCGCATCCACCTCGCCCTCGCTGAGCAGGCGGTTCGGGATCGGGTACTCGGTCTGCTCCTGCAGGTCGAGCTCGAGCCCGGCGTCGGCGGCGAGGTTGTCCTTGACGAAGGTCAGGATCTCCATGTGGGGCATGGGAGTGGCGGCGATGCGGATCGTGGTGGTGCCACTCTCCTCGGTCAGCGGGGCCTGCTCCTCCCCGCCGCAGGCGGCGAGGGTGAGGGCGGCCAGGCCGGCGCCAGAGGCGAACAGGGTACGGCGGGAGATGGTGCTCATGGCGGGGTCCTCCAAGGACGGTGGGGTGGGGTTCAGACGGTGCGGGCGCGGTGGTCGACCGCGCGGGCGAGGCGGGAGCCGAGCATCTGCACCAGGATCACGATGGCGATCAGCAGGATGACGGTCACGATGATCATCTCGGTCTGGTAGCCGGTGTAGCCGCGGTTGTACGCGAGCTGGCCGAGACCGCCGGAGTTCACGGAGCCGGCCATCGCGGTGTAGCCGATGACGGCGATCGTGGTGGTGGTGATCGAGCCGATGATGCCGGGCAGCGCCTCGGGGATCAGCACCTGGCGGATCACCTGCCAGCGGCTCGCGCCCATCATCCGCACCGCCTCGATCTTCCCGGCGGGGATCTCCCGCAGGTTCAGCTCGAACAGCCGGGCGGCGAAGGGCACCGCGGCGATGGTCAGGGCAATCATTGCGGCGTTCGGGCCGGTGGAGCGCCCGGTGATCGCGGAGGTGACCGGGATCAGCGCGATGATCAGGATGAAGAACGGGAACGAGCGCAGCACATTGACCACGAAGCCGACGACCTGGTTGATCGTGCGCACCAGGGGGGAGGCGGACCCTTCGGTCTCGAACAGGGCGATGCCCAGCGGCAGGCCCAGCAGCACCGTCAGCAGCATCGTCACGGCGGTCATGTAGAGGGTGACCAGAGTGGCCTCCCAGGGGCCGCCGTCCCAGCGGGTCAGCAGCGGGTTCGACAGCCACTCCTGCAGGATCTCGATCATGCGGTCACCTCCGTCGCGACCACGCCGGCCGCCTCGAGCTCGGTGAGGAAGGCGGCGAGCCCCTCGGCGCTGATCGCGGCGCCGGAGCTGTTGCGCAGGGCGAGCTGCACGCGACCCACCTGGCGGCCGCCGATGGTCTCGATGGTGCCGGCGACGAGCGTCGCCTCGGCCTCGTAGGTCTCGGCGAGCTGGATCAGGTCCTCTGTGGTGCGGAAGCGCTCGGAGTTCCCGTAGTCGCAGTTCACCACTAGGGCGTCGATGCCGGTGGGCGCCGGCGGCAGCGGGATCAGCTCGGCGCTCAGCGGGCCGTGGGGATCTGCGGCGACGTCGAGCAGGTCACCGGTCTGGGTGATCCGCCCGTCCTGGAGCAGGGTGACGGTGTCGCAGACCTCACGCACCACCCCCATCTCGTGGGTGATGATCACGACGGTGATGCCGAGGCGCTCACGCAGGTCACTGATCAGGCGCAGGATCTGGCGGGTGGTGGAGCCATCCAGGGCGCTGGTGGGTTCGTCGCACAGCAGCACCTTCGGCTCGGCGGCCAGTCCGCGGGCGATGCCCACGCGCTGGATCTGCCCGCCGGAGAGCTGCGCGGGGTGGTTGTGCTCGCGCCCGGTGAGGCCCACCAGCTCGACCAGCTCGGCCACGCGCTGCTGACGCTGCGCGCGGGGCACGCCGGCGATCTCGAGCGGGTGGGCGATGTTCTGGGCGGCGGTGCGGGAGTCCAGCAGGTTCGCGTGCTGGAAGACCATGCCGATGTTGCGGCGGGCGGCGCGCAGGGCGGCACCCTCCAGCGCGGCGATGTCGGTGCCGTCCACCTCGACGCGCCCGGAGCTGGGCTTCTCCAGCCCGGTCAGGCAGCGGATGAGGGTGGACTTGCCGGCACCGGAGCGGCCGACGATGCCGTGCACGCGGCCCGGCTCGAGGTGGAGGTCGATACCGTCGAGCGCGACGACGGGGTCTCCGCCGCCGGGTGCGGGGAAGACCTTCGTGAGGCTGTCGAGAGTGATCACCAGGGCAGTACAGCACCCGCGACCGGATGCACCGAAGCATCCCGTCATATGGCGAAACAAACGTCACAGACCTGCAGGTCCGTGTGTGGAGGAGGTCACGCCCGGGGCTCTGTAGAGACCTCCTGAAGCCTCGTCTGACATTTCTCATGGGTGGGCCATGACGTTCCCACTCCAGGCGGTGAGGTGGCGCCCTACTGGCCGGAGCCGGTTCTGGGGAGAGTGGGGGCATGACATCGACACACCGCACCGACCCTCCCGCCGACCGCTCCGCAGGTCGCTCCTCCGAGCGATCCGTCCTGATGGACCTCATGGCCTTCACCCCCTCCGCGACCCTCGGCCGCGAGCTGCTCGCCCTGTTCGCGAACCTGGCTCTGGTCGGGCTCATCGTCCTGGTGCTCCAGCCCGAGACCCTCGTCACCGCCGTCATGTTCGCCGTCGTCGGCCTCTTCATGGGGGTCCGACTGGTGGTCGGCTTCCGCACCCGTGGCTACGCCGCTGATCTGACGGGAGGGCGCTGAGATGACGACCCTCGATCAGAACCCCCTCCCCGTCGGCCCCGCCGCGTCGGGCCCCGGCCTCACCGACCAGGCGTCCATCGCTCCCGCCGCCATCGCTCCGACCGCCGATCCCGCCGCCGACGTCGTGCTGGAGGCACGCGGCCTCAGCCGTCGATATGGGCGGGGCAGGGACTCCTACCTGGCCGTCGATGGTGTGGACCTCACCCTTCGCCGCGGCGAGCTGTTCGGCCTGCTGGGCACGAACGGCGCCGGGAAGACCTCCACGCTCGAGGTGCTCGAGGGCCTGGCCCGACCCACCTCCGGCACGGTGAGCGTATTCGGTCACGACCCCTACCGTGAACGGCGCGCCGTACGCCCCCGCCAGGGGCTCATGCTGCAGACCGGTGGCTTCCCCGCAGACCTCACCGCCCTCGAGGCGCTGACCATGTGGAGCAGGACGCTGAGCACCCCGCGCCCCGTGCTGGACGTGCTGGCCGACGTCGACCTCACGGACCGGGCCAGCACCCGCATCTCCTCCCTCTCCGGCGGCGAGGTGCGTCGCCTCGACCTCGCCTGCGCGATCGCCGGCGACCCGGAGCTGCTGTTCCTCGACGAGCCCACCACCGGGCTGGACCCGGAATCGCGGGCCCGGGCCTGGGAGCTCATCGCCTCCCTCAAGGCGCGCGGCACCACGATCGTGCTGACCACGCACTACCTCGATGAAGCAGAGACCCTCGCCGACCGGCTCGCGATCATGCACCGCGGACGCATCGCGCGCGAGGGCACGGTCGCCGACGTCGTCGCCGGGCACGCCGCCCGGATCCGCGCCACGCTCCCGGCGAGCGCCCCCGCGCTTCCCGCCGTGCACGGTGAAGCCTTGCGCAGCCCCGAGGGTCACCTCGAGGTGTCCACCACCTCCCTCAATGAGGACCTCCACACCCTGCTCACCTGGGCACGCGGCGCGGGTGTCGAACTCACCGGGCTCGATGCCCGCGCCGCCAGCCTCGAATCGGTGTTCCTCGAGATCGCCAGCTCCACCCACACCCTCGAAGGATGATCATGACTGCCTCACCCGCCCTCGCGTCCGCTCCCCTCACCAGCTCCCCGCACTCCGCCTCCCCCGTGCGCCCCCGCCGCATTCCTCGCCTGCTGGGGCTCGCCGCCGCGGAGCTCTCCCTCCTGCGACGCAATCGCATGCAGCTCGGCACCGCCATCCTGCTGCCGCTCGCGCTGCCGTTCTTCTTCCTGCCGCTCGCGCAGAACGGTGCCTCCGGGGCCGCCCTGGCCAGCGTGCTCGGCACGATGTTCGTGATCGTGCTGCTGTTCGTCGTCTACTACAACCTGCTCTCGTCCTACGTCGCCCGCCGCCAGGACCTGGTGCTGAAGCGCCTGCGCACCGGCGAGGCCTCCGACGCGACGGTGCTCGCCGCGACGGCCACCCCGGCACTGCTGCTCGCCGCAGTGATGATCGTCCTCACCACGGCGCTCGCGATCCCGCTGCTGGATCTCCCGCTCCCCCAGAACCCTCTGGTGCTCGTCCTCGGCCTGGGTCTCGGCGCACTCATGCTGGTCCCGCTGGCCCTGGTCACCGCGAACATCACCCGCACCGTCGAATCCGCGCAGATCACCTCGCTGCCCGCGATGGCGGTCCTGATGATCGGTGCCGGCGGCATCCTGCCCGTCGAGCTCCTGCCCGACTGGGTGGCCCGGCTGATCACCTTCCTCCCCTCCGCCCCCATCACCGCGCTGGTGCGGCTGGGCTGGCTGGGCATCGACGCCGACGGAGCCGCTCTCGCCGGCCCCGATGCGTGGATGCTCATGGCCGGACAGACCGGGATCCTGCTCGGCTGGACCCTCGTCGGCGCCCTGATCGTGCGCGAGCACTTCCGCTGGGAACCGCGCGGCTGAGCCCGCTCCTCCCCACTGCACCTCTCCCCCACCACACCACGCCGCCACTGCGACACCAGACAAGGACATCTCTTGTTCCAGGACCTCCTCTCCCAGCTCCACACCCTCGTCTCCGGCCTCGAGCCATGGCAGCAGGTGCTCGCCCTCGTGCCCGCCGGCGCGATCCCGTTCATCGAGAGCTACTTCGGCAGCTTCCTCGGCGCCGCGCTCGGCATCCCTCCGGCGATCGCGATCCCCGCCGCCGTGGCCGGGAACCTGATCTCCACCTTCGCTGTGATCGCCCTGTCCGGCAGGGCCCGCGACGCTGTCACCGACGGCAGGAGCCGCCGCAGGGGTGGGATCCAGGCGGCGCCCAGTGTCGAGGCGGGGCCCGGCGCCGAGGCGGAGCGCGGGGTGAAGCCCTCGCGGTTCCGCACGAAGATCGCCGCCGCGCTGGACAAGTACGGAGTTCCGGGAGTCAGCCTGCTGGGACCGCTGCTGGTCGCCTCCCAGATCACGGGACCGACCCTGGTGGCCCTCGGCGCCACCCGCGGAAAGGTCTACCTGTGGATGGGCATCTCGATCATCGCCTGGGGCATCGCGTTCGGCCTCTTCGGCAGCCTGTTCCTCGCCACGATCGTCTGAGCGGATTCGAGCCGATAGGCTCCCGACCTGGCCGCCCTTCTGAAAGGTGGCCGCGAGAGGAATGACATGGAGTCGACCGTCGGCCGCCAGTGGAGCGTGTTCTACGCCTACACGGCCTGGACCGTCGTCGGGGTGGTGGTGCTGCTCCCGCTGGGTATCGCCCTGTTCCTGGACCTGCGGATCCCAGCCGCCTTCGCCGCCGCCCCGCTGAGCGCCGCGGCGCTGTGCGGGCAGATCGCGCTCGCCGCCTGGTCCGCCTGGCGCGCCATGGAGGCATGGGCCGCCGCCGACGCCTCCACCGCCCGGGACCGCTGGGGCATCCGTCAGGTGGGGACCCTCCCCTCCGACCTGTCGCTGGTGGCCGCCGCAGCCCCGTCGGCGCTGATCGCCGGGACCACGCTGCTCGGCGGCGGAGATCTCCGCTTGTTGATCCTCTCGCTGTCCGCGCTGGTCACCACGGCGACGATCCGGTGGCGTTGGGAGTTCGGCCTCGTCCTCACCCTGGGGTTCACAGCGGTGGCGGCGCTTCTGATGGGCTCCCTCCCGGCGAGCCTCCCCACCGGAATCCTCATGGTGGCGGCTGTGCTCACCACTCGGCTCTCGCTGTGGCTGGCGGCGATGGTGCGCGAGCTCGATGACGCCCGCCAGGCGCAGGCCCAGCTGGCCGTCGCCGAGGAGCGCCTGCGCTTCGCCCGCGATCTGCACGACGTCTCCGGTCGGGACCTGTCCGTGATCGCGGTGAAGGCCGAGCTGGTCGCGCAGCTCACCGAGCGGGAGGATCCCCGCGCGGTGGAGCACAGTCGCGAGGTCGCCCAGATCGCCCGCACCTCGCTGGCCGAGATCCGCGGCCTGGTGCGCGGCTACCGTGAGGCGGATCTGGCCACCGAGCTGCGCGGCACCGCCTCGCTGCTGCGCTCAGCTCATGCTGAGGTCACGATCCACGGCGAGGCGGACGACATCCCAGCACCGCACGCAGGCACCGCCGCCTGGGTGCTGCGTGAGGGCGGCACCAACATCCTGCGCCACGCGAACCCTTCCGTCGTGACGATCACCCTCACCTCCGGCGGTGTCACGCTGGTCAACGACGGCGCCCCGGGCGACGACGACGTCCACGAGGGCAGCGGGCTGACCGGGATGCGTGAGCGCCTCGGCACCGACTCCGCGCTGAGCATCCACCGCGAGCGCGGCACCTTCACCCTCGACGTCCGCTTCGATGCCGCAGGAGGCACCCGATGATCCCCGACCCCGTCCCTGCTGCATCTGCTGCCACGTCTGCGCACTCCGGTCCCGCTGCCGCCGCGCTGCGCGTGATCCTCGTCGATGACGAGAACCTGATCCGTTCAGCGCTCGCCACGATGCTCTCCCTCGAGGACGACCTCGACGTGCGCGGAGAGGCGGCGACGGTCGCGGACGGTGTGCGCCTGGCGCAGGCGGAGCAGCCGGATGTCGCCGTGCTGGACCTGCAGCTGCCCGACGGTGACGGCCTCGAGCTGGCCAGCCGGATCGGCGAGGTCTCCCCCGCCACGCGCTGCCTGATCCTCACCTCGCACGCCCGGCCCGGCTATCTGAAGCGTGCCCTGGCCCAGGGCGTGCTGGGATTCCTGCCGAAGACCACCTCGGCCGATCAGCTGGCCCGGGCGGTGCGCTCGGTCGCCGCCGGGCGCCGAGTGATCGACCCCGAGCTCGCGGCGGAGACGATCTCCTCCGGCGACTCGCCGCTCACCCCGCGCGAGGCGGACGTGCTCGAGTTCGCCGCAGATGGCGCGGCGATCGAGCAGATCGCCCGCCGCGCGCATCTGGCCGAGGGCACCGTGCGCAACTACCTCTCCAGCGCGCAGGCGAAGCTGCAGGCCGCGAACCGGCACGAGGCGGTCGCGATCGCCCGCCGCCAGGGCTGGATCTGAGGTTCGTCCTTTCCGGCGAGACAGCCGACCGTTGCGCAGTGGGCGTTCTGAGCGCCCAGAACGCCCACTGCGCAACGGTCGACAGCGTCGGGATCAGGCGCTCGCGCCCTCCGCAAAGCTCGCATCGACGATCCCGGCCACGTCGAGCGGCTCGGTGTAGGTGATCTGCTCCGCCTGGATCCACGCCGCCTGCATCGCCTCGAGCTGTTCGGGCTGCGGGGCGAGGTCGGGCAGGTAGGTGTACATCGGCGAGGCCTTGAGCACGTCGATCTCCTGGCCGAGGGTGTCGGCGAGGATCTGGTAGACCTCATCGGTCTGCACGCCGTCCTCCGAGAGCTCCTGGGCACCCTTGGCCAGCGCGGTGAAGAAGCCCTGGGCGAGCTCCGCGCCCACGAAGGTCTCCGAGTAGATCACGCCGGTGCCGGTGGTGCCCTGCTTGGGGACAGCGATCGGGGAGGCCACGCCCGCCTCCTCCATCGAGGTGGAGAAGGGCGCCGAGGGGGTCGCCGCGTCGATCGAGCCGTTGGTGATGGCGGGCTCCTGATCGGGGGTGGAGAGGTTGGAGATCTCCACGTCGGCCAGGGTCAGGCCGCCCTCCTCGAGCATGGCCGCGAGCAGGTAGCCGCCGGTCGCGCCGGGGCCGCCGGCGACGCCGATGGTGCGACCCTTGAGATCCGCGACGGAGGTGACCGAGCCGTCGTCGATGAGCTCCTGGCGGACCTCGAGAGCGGTGGGCGAGTTCTCGGGGTCGCCCGGAGAGATGCCCATCGAGCCGACGACCTTGAAGGCGAGTCCCTGCTCGAGCGCGTTGAACATGCCGGCGCTGACGCCCGCGACCATCACGTCGAGCTGGTTGTTCGAGAGCATCGGAATGCCGTCCTGCCCGGACTTCAGCGGGGTGAGCTCGAGGGTGATGCCCTCCTCCTCGAAGTAGCCCATCGCGTCAGCCACGTACAGCGGGGCGAACAGCGCCGAGGGCAGGTGGCCCACGCGCACGGCGCCGGAGCCGGAGCCGGCCTCGCCGCCGGCAGCGGGATCCTCACCGGTGACGGCGGAGCCGCAGGCGGCCAGGGCCCCTCCCACGGCGGTCGCGGAGGCGAGGGAGAGAAGGGTACGACGACGCATGACGTGCTCCTATGCAGGGGTCTTCGGGTGAGGTCTTCGGGTGGCTCTTCCGGTGAGGTCCTCGGAAGCGCGGGGTCTTCGGGTGTGCGGGATCTTCGGGTGGGGTGCCGCTCAGCGCTCGCGGCGCCAGGGCAGCAGCAGCTTCTCGGAACGACTGAGCACGGTGGTGACGGTCGCGCCGATGACGCCGATGACCACCAGGCCCACGTAGAGCTTCTCGGGGATGAACAGCTGCCAGGAGTTCCAGATCAGGTAGCCGAGCCCGGTGGTGGTCGCGCCCGTGAACTCGACCGCGGTGACCACCACCACGGCGGTGCCGGTGGCGGTCTTCAGCCCGGAGAACACGAAGGGCATCGCGCCGGGCAGGACCACGAAGCGGAACCGGTCGAAGCCCCGCGCGCCATAGGCGGCACCCGCCTCGAGCAGCTTGCGGTCGATCGCCCACACGCCGGAGACGGTGTTGATCTGCATGATGAAGAAGGTGGTGATGAAGACCGCGATGATCTTCGGCGTCTCGGTGGGGCCGAAGATCATCAGCAGGATCGGGAAGATCGCGATCTTCGGCAGCGGGTAGAGGGCCGAGAAGAGCGGGCCGAGCGCGGCGTTCAGCGCGCGTGAAGAGCCCATCAGCAGGCCCACCACGATCCCGGCGAGCGCCCCGAGACCACCGCCCACGAACAGTCGCATCAGGGTGGGGGCGGTGTGCATCCACAGCTCGCCGTCGAGGAGCATCTCGTACCCGGCGGTGACGATCTGCGTGGGCGGCGGGAAGAAGCGCGGGTCGATGACCTGGCCGCGCGCGCTGAGCTCCCACAGCACCAGCAGCAGGATCGGAGTGATGATCGACAGCACCAGATCACGGGTGGCCAGGGTGCGCTCGCGGGCGCGCTGCGCCGTGGCGGCGACCAGGGTGCGCTGCTCTCGATCGCCGCGCACAGGGGTATCGGTGGCGCTCATGCGGTCTCCTCGGCGGTGCGCGCATCCTCGCGCAGCAGGTTCCAGATGCGGGAGCGCAGCTCGCTGAACTCGGGGCTGCGCTCGATGTCGAAGGAGCGGGGGCGATCGAAGGGGACGGTGATGTCCTCGCGCAGGGTGCCGGGACGGCCGGACATCACGATCACGCGGTCGGAGAGGATGATCGCCTCATCGATGTCATGCGTGACCATCAGGACCGTCTTGCGCTCCTGCTCCCACAGGGCGATGAGCTCCTCCTGCATGAGCATGCGGGTCTGGGCGTCGAGCGCACCGAGCGGCTCATCCATCAGCAGCAGCGGGGAGCCGGTGGCGAAGGCCCTGGCGATCGCGACGCGCTGGCGCATGCCACCGGAGAGCTGGTGGGGGTAGGCGTCGGCGAAGTCGTCCAGCCGCACCCTGCTGAGCCAGTCGCGGGCGATGCCGGTGCGCTCCGCCTTGCCGATCCCGCTCATCCGCAGGCCGAATCCGATGTTGTCCAGCACCGTCATCCAGGGGAAGACGCCGTGCTCCTGGAACACGAACGCCGCAGGGATCCGCTGCCCTTCATCGGGCATCGTCACCGTGCCCACGGTGCGCTCCTCGAGCCCGCCGAGGATCCGCAGGAAGGTGGACTTCCCGCAGCCGGAGGGGCCGACGATGCAGGTGAAGGACCCCGGGTCGAGGGTCAGCGAGAAGTCCTCGAGGGCCCACACCGGATCCTGCCCGGAGAAGAAGACCTTCGAGACGTCCTCGGCGACCACGGCCGATGACGGCAAGCGTGCATTCATGACTGCTCCTCGACCTGCTCGATATCGGCGCCAGTGTAGTAGCGGCGTTCGAATGGCGAGATTCCAAGCCCACAGGCTGGACAGATCGTCCGAGCTCCTGTGGCACGATCGAACAGCCCGCCTCGACCGACGGCGACGTCGCGGAGCTGAAAGTCACCAGGAAGCGATCCGGTCCTCCAGATCAGACGATCGGATCAGGCTGTCCTCCCGCGGCCCGCTTCCGCCGCGCCCGGAAGAAGTCCCGCAGCAGGTCCCCGCATTCCTGGCCGCGCACCCCGGTGGTGAGCTCGACCCGATGGTTCAGCCGAGGCTCGCGCACCAGGTCATAGAGGGACCCGGCCGCGCCCGCCTTGGGATCCATGGCGCCGACCACCACTCGGTGCGTCCGGGCCAGCACGATCGCCCCGGCGCACATGGTGCACGGCTCGAGGGTGACCACGAGCGTGCAGCCGGTGAGGTTCCAGCGGCCGGTCACTTCTGCCGCGCGGCGCAGCGCGAGGATCTCGGCGTGGGCGGTGGGGTCCTCGTCGGCCTCGCGGCGGTTGCCGGCGGTGGCGAGCACCTCGCCGTCGGGGCCGACGACGACGGCGCCGATCGGGACGTCGGCCGGTTCGCGGTCGGCGGCCGCTCGGGCCTCGTCGATCGCCAGGCCCATCAGCTCGTCATCGGTCATGGGTCCATTGTCGCGCGCGCCTCAGGGACGCTCGCCCACCACCCGGTAGCGGGCCTCGAGGAAGGCTCCGTTGGTGCCGTGCTCGAGCAGCTCCAGGTCGAACGCGCCGTCCAGCAGCGGCTTCCCGGATCCGAGAGTCACCGGCGCGATCGAGACCAGCACCTCGTCGAGCAGCCCGGTCCGCGCGAACTCGGCGGCCAGAGAACCTCCCCCGACGATCCACACGGCGCCGTCCCCGGCGGCGGCCGCGATCCGCTCATGGTGTGACTGCGGGCTGCCCGAGACGATGCGGACCGTCTCCGCGGCGGGCTCGAGGTCGCGATGGGAGAAGACGAAGGTCGGCTTGTCGTACGGCCAGCCGTCGGTGTCCGCGAACTGCTCGGCGGGGTGGTCCAGGATCCACTGATAAGTGCTCCGCCCCATCACCAGCGCGCCCACCCGGGCGTAGAAGGTGTCGTAGTCCAGCAGGCTCCCCTGCTCGAGGGGCTGGGAGAGCAGCCAGTCGAGTCCGTCGTGCTCATCGGCGAGGAATCCGTCGAGGGTGACCGCGGTGTAGTAGAGGTGCTCGGGTCGGGTCATGGGGACGAGTATCCCTGCCCGGCGCTCCCGGGGGCTGGCCGTCGTCCGGGTTCTCGACCTCGTGGTTCCGCACCAGTTCGTCACGAGGAGGCCTGGCTCACCCCTCTCGCGGGGGCGGAACGCGCATGCGCGCCGCGGCGCTCCGGTAGATTCGCCTCATGCGCGTTCTCGAGATCGACCATCCGCTCGTCGCCCACAAGCTGTCGGTGCTGCGCAATCGCGCCACCCACTCCTCCGTGTTCCGGCAGCTCGCCGATGAGCTGGTGACCCTGCTCGCCTATGAGGCGACCCGGAACGTCGCCGTCGCCCCGGTGCAGATCGAGACCCCGGTGACCACGATGACCGGCACCCGGCTCACCAACCCCAAGCCGATGGTGGTGCCGATCCTGCGCGCCGGCCTCGGCATGCTCGACGGCCTCACCCGCCTGCTCCCCACCGCCGAGGTGGGCTTCCTCGGCATGCTGCGCAACGACGAGACCCTCGAGGTCACCACGTACGCGAACCGTCTGCCCGACGACCTCACCGGGCGCCAGTGCTTCGTGCTGGACCCGATGCTCGCCACCGGCCATACCCTCATCGCCACCTGCGAGTACCTCCACGAGCGCGGCGCCCGCGACATCACCTGCGTGACCCTGCTGGCCGCCCCCGAAGGGCTCAAGGCGATGGAGGAGCAGATCGATCCCTCGATCGACCTCACCATCGTCACCGCCGCCATCGATGAGAAGCTCGACGAGAAGGGCTACATCGTGCCGGGCCTCGGCGATGCGGGAGACCGCCTCTTCGGCGTCGTCGACTGACCTCACCGCCCCGCAGCACGTCGCACGATCTGCGCGCCCCCGCCCTCCGGTGGGGGCGCGCAGTGCGTCGGGGCGTTCCGGCGCCCGAGCATGCAGGGGACGCCTGCGCAGCACCTCTCCCACTATGGGCCTGTTTGCCCACGGACGCCCCCGCGCGTCGCGCGCTTCCGTGGCCACCGGTGGCGGCAGGTGACGTCGCATGACGGCAGGTGACGGCGGGTGACGCCGTGTGACGTCCCGCGGCGACGCCGTTCCACACTGTGAACACCCTCTTGCTCTCCGGGGTGGGGCGGGGCATGCTCCTCCTATGACCTCGATCGCCGCATTCCGCGAGACCACCCACCGGGTGGTCAGCTCCGCGATGCGCTCGATGATGTTCATGATGATGATGCCGATGATGCATCGTCAGCCGAGCCTCTAGAGCTCAAGACACCTCCAGGGTCGGCTGACAGGAGCCGGCCGGAAGGCGCGGGCTCCAGGTGCTACCGGGAGCACACCCCCTGAACGATCCGCCTGAGGGCGTCGATCTCCAGGGATCCCGGGTCCACCAGCCGCCGCGCTCACCGCGCCGCACCTCGGAGAACTCGCATCATGACCATCACCCTGGATCGCCCCACTCACCACACCGACCTCCGCTTCGCCGCCCCGCGCCCCCTGTACCGGGTCGGTGGCACCGCCCCGCGCCCCAGGGCCGCGGAGGATGCGGTCACCATCACCGTGTCCGTCACCCTGCCCGCAGGCACCGGCGACGTCGAGACCGCCCTGATCGCCGATGAGCTGCGCACCCGGGCTCAGCGCCTGGTCGCAGCCCGCGACGGTCGCACCACCGTCGCGGTGAACAGCCCGAACTCCTTCGCCGCTGCGGGCCGTACGGGCTCCCGCGCGCTGCCGCCCCGCAGCCAGGGGGTCGCCGCGGTCAGCCCGCTGCGTCCGCGCCGCACGGGCATCGTCTCGCCGAACGCTCCCGCCCGCCGGGATGCCGAGGCGGTGCGTCGGCGCACCCTGCAGGCCACCGCGGTCAGCCCGTCGAGCCCCTCGGCCGCGCCGGAGGACAGCCTGGTGATCGACCTGTTCGGGCGCCGGGTGCGGATCGACGGCCACGACGTGGACTTCACGTACAAGGAGTTCGAGCTGCTGGCCCAGCTCGCGCAGAACGCCCGCCGCACCATCTCCCGCACGGAGCTCATGGAGACGGTCTGGGTCGATGCCCCCGAGGAGACCGGCGAGCGCACGGTCGACGTGCATGTACGTCGGGTGCGCACCAAGCTCGGCCGCTACCGTCGCCTGATCTCGACGGTCCGCGGAGCCGGCTACCGGCTCGATCCGGGCAGCGACGTCGCGATCCTCGGCTGAGCGACGTATTGCGAGCTTGCGAGCGATAGGAGCCAGCCAACAGGCGCAGCCTGAGCGACGCATTGCGAGCTCGCGAGCGACAGGAGCCAGCCAACAGGCGCAGCCTGAGCGACGTATTGCGAGCTCGCGAGCGACAGGAGCCAGCCACCAGGCGCAGCCTGAGCAGTCGCCTGACGATTTCGGTCGCTTCCGAGCCACACCTGCACCGATTGTGGCTCGGAAGCGACCGGGATCCGCGGTGAGCGCGACACGAGATCCGCGGCGAGCTCCACAGCAGACTGGGCGCTGGGCAGGATATGAGAAGGGCATCTGCGGCACAGGCTGGGTCTGACGCAAAAAGCGACGAGCGGCCCGGAGCACTCAACCGACAATGTCGGGGGCTCGCGGACCGCTCGTCAGGCCTGTCGTCCGTCAGGGGTGGGTGCGGGCGAACAGGCGGACGGGCTGCCATAGGTGGGGGAACCTGGCATTGATGCCCGTCTGGCCGCTCCCCATGAGGGGGGTCTTGAGGAACGGCACATCTATAAAATTTTCAACGTCTTCCGACACTCGGAAGAGTATCAGCCGAATCGGGGATGGGCGCCACCCCCTGGCCGCCGAGCGGGAGCCCTTCCTGGCGTTCCCGTCGTGCTCCTGAGCATAGGCCTTCAAGCGGCCTCTGCAAACGCGGCAGCACTGAGTGTTCTTGCAGGTGACATGCAGGTTCGGCAAAGGTATTCCTCGGTGTCCCGCGCTTCAAGGGCGCGTCATGAACCGGGCAAATCGCCAGGCTGGAGGACGGTTCCCCGCCACCTCACGAAGTGCTGCAGACCACGCGCCCGAGGCCTGAACGGATGGTCGACACCCGGGGAGTTCCCAGCTTCAGGAGCGTCCTCACGGGCCGGTCAGGCAAAGTGTGAGGACGGTCGCATCATCGTGCAGCTTCCGGGGACGGCGAGCCGGGGCCAGCCCCGCTTCTGCGGCGCGCAGCTGGAGCAGCATCGCCCGCGGGTCCTTCGCCAGAGAGGCGGCGAGCGAGGCGTCGTCGTGCAGCCCCAGCAGGTCCACGGCACGGGTGACTCCGTCCGAGACCAGATGCGCCCTCGGCCAGTGCGCGAGCGGGCTGCTTCCCACGATCGCCTCGTCGGCCGCCTCCGGCTCGTGCCGAGCCACCCAGAAGCCGCCCGGCCTGTTGCGTCGCGCTTCGATCGCGTCGGCGGTCCGCTCGGAGCGCACCACCTCATCGACCCTGGTGTCCGTCACCCGCATGACCGCGCCGCCGCGGCCGTGGAGCAGCAAGGAGGAGTCGCAGAGCACCAGATGCTCCAGCTGGTCCCCGGCGCGTCGCACTGCGACCACGGTCGCCGAGGGCCCACCACGATCGAGATCACAGGTGACCTGGTGCAGTGCGCGCACGTCCTCGATCGCGCGGGCCAGCGCGGTCCGGAGCGGAACCGTCGGATCCTGGGCGTGCCCGAGCAGACGCGCGGCCAGGGCATGGGAGAACCAGCTGACCGAATGGCTGCAACCGGCTCGGAAGCGCCGCGGCACCCCGGCTCCGTCGAGCAGCACCGCGACCTCGCCGAGCACCCCGCCGGCGTCCTCATCCATCCCGGGGACCGCGGGATCGCTGAGCAATGTGGTGTGCACGCCGCCACTGTAGGTGAGCAACAGGGGGAGCACCCGGCCGTGCGCCCGTAGAGTGGTCCCGAACCAAGCCGCCCGTCCTCGGACGCGGCGGCGCTCAGTACGCGGAAGGAACCCAGATGATCGCGCAGGCGCGGATCACCTCCGATACGACTGCCACCGTGCACCTCGCCGACGAGACCGTCGAGGTCTCCGGCGCTGACCTGCCGGAGATCCGGGACCGGGTGAAGCAGGCCTTCATCACCTCCGCGAAGGCGACCGGGCAGGACATCGCCGTGGTGATCGTCGAGCCGCATGTTCGTCACCACCTGCTGGTGGAGCCGACGGGACGGATCACCGGCCGCGAGGCGGACGACCGCCCGCTGTACGGCCCCGGGATCGACGATCCGCTGATCGCCCCACCCACCGATGACACCGCGGACCTCAGCAGCATCGACCAGGCGGCGCTCCGCGGTCCGGTCACCGGTGAGCATGCGGCGATCGGCTCGCCAGCTACCGGTGAGCATGCCGCGATCGGCTCGCCGGCGACCGGGGAGCTGCCCACGGTGCGCCCGCACGGGGCCCGCCGCCGTCGGGCTGCCGCGATGCCTCCGTCGACGCTGCCCGCTGCCCGGGGCGGTTCGGGCCCGTCGGGCGTCTCCGCCGTATCCGGCACCTCGGCATCGCTCGCCGCCTCAGCCGGTTCCGGCCCGTCGGCCACCTCTGCCGTCTCGGCGTCCTCTGCCGCGTCTGCGCCGTCAGCCCTATCGGCCCCGTCGGCCCCGTCGGCGATGTCTGCTTCATCGGCCCCGTCGGCGATGTCTGCACCGTCTGCCCGGTCGGCTCTGTCAGCCCCGTCGGCTCCTTCGGCGGCGTCCGCATCGTCCGCATCGTCGGCGTCACCGGCACCGTCCTCTCGTCCCGCGTCGCGGACCGCGCAGGAGACGGCTCGGAAGCGTCCGCTGCCAGCCCGGACCGTTCCGGAGAAGGACGCCCAC
Organism: Brachybacterium sp. AOP24-D1-21; assembly: GCF_052378665.1. Taxonomy (NCBI): domain Bacteria; kingdom Bacillati; phylum Actinomycetota; class Actinomycetes; order Micrococcales; family Dermabacteraceae; genus Brachybacterium; species Brachybacterium sp. AOP24-D1-21. Next base: position 1,972,342 of record NZ_JBQSXX010000001.1, on the reverse strand, counting down.
CGGCCCACACTCCAGGACCTGCAGTCCTCGACCTCCAAGCGCGAGAAGGTCAAGGCCACCCGCGGGGTGCCGGGCTTCATCACCCGTCTCACCGGCGGTGTGATCTCCCCGCGGCCGAACCGTCGTGAGCGGATGGAGACCGAGCGTCTGGAGCGGATCCGTCGGCCGCTCGAGGGCCCGCGGAACATCGCGGTGGTGAACCTCAAGGGCGGCGCCCACAAGACCACCGCGTCACTGATGGTCGCGGCGACCCTCGGCGTGACTCGTGGCGGAAACGTGCTGGCCTGGGACAACAACGAGACCCGCGGCACCTTGGGCTGGCGGGGCATCCCCACGGACCACCACCGCACCGCTGTGGATCTGCTCCACGACATCGAGACCCTGCGCGCCCCCGCGGCGAGCAATGCGGACCTCGATCCGTATGTGCGTCCCCAGGGCGAGATGCGGTTCGACATCCTCGCCTCCGACGAGGATCCGGGCTCGGCCGCCTCGATCGACGAGACCGCCTTCGCCGACCTCAACGACGCCCTCTCCCGGTTCTACCGGATCAAGGTCATCGACACCGGCAACAACGTGCGCGCCTCGAACTGGCTCGCCGCGGTCAAGAGCGCAGACCAGCTGGTCATCGTCTCGACCGTGCGCGAGGACACCTTCAACGCCGCGGCCTGGATGATCGATGAGCTGCGGGCGACCGGCCTCGCGGAGCAGGTCGACCATGCGGTCACGATCCTGTCCCACTCCTCCAAGGGGAAGTTCGATCCGACTCTGCGCAGCCGCCTGCTCGCCCACTTCGGCGCCCATACCCGCGCGGTCACCGAGGTGCCCTATGAGCAGCAGTTCGTGGACGGCTCCCATCTGGACTGGCCCCGGGTCTCCGCCAAGACGAAGGAAGCCTGGCTCGACGCGACGGCGCTGATCATCGACGGGCTCTGAGCGTTCGTCCACAGTCGGGCGCCCGGCCCGGCGACTGTCCGCCCCGCCGCATAGTCTGAGGTCATGCCTGTTCGCCGCCTGCACCTCGTCGTCGATGACGACCTGGGCCCTGCGCTGTGGGTGCGAGAGCAGACCGGGCCGGGCCGATCGCGCGCGCTCGAGGATCTCTCCGCCCTGCGCAGCGATGCCCCGCCGGTGATCGCCGAGGCCCTGGCCGACGCCCCCGACCTGCTGCGCCACCGGGTGCGGATCCCCGGCCGCGACGGCGACCGCCGGGTGCCCGCCCTGGCACTCGACGGTGCGGCGCTGACCGCGCTGGTGGGCGGGGCGTCCACGCTGCTCGAAGAGCGGTTCGGGGAGGATTTCACCGACCACCTCGCGTCCCTGATCAGCGATGGCGCTGCCGCCCGGCTCGCGGACGAGCTGATCGCGATGCCCGATCTGGTGGCCGCGATCGTGCTGGACATTCGCGCCCAGGCCCTGGTGGAGCAGCGCCATCTGCGGGCACGGGCCGAGGAACGCTACGGACGCCCGGTGATGCAGTGGCGCGCCCCCGACCGCGATGCGCCCCGGATGCTGCACGCCCTGGTCGACGGGCACGCACGGCATGCCTTCGCCGCACACCTGCGCCGCGTCCCGCCCCCGGCCGCAGACAAGCACGGAGTGCTGTGGGCGCTGGCCGACGAGGGCGAGCTGCGTGCAGACCTGCCCACCCAGCGCCGGATCACCGCCGCCTTCGACACCCTCGTGGACTCCGGCCGCCCGGGAGTGAAGCTCAGCTCCGGGGACAGCGAACTGGTGGTACGGCTGTTCGAGCCGCCCCTGGGCACCGCCTGGCCGCTGCAGACCTGCCTGCGGGAGCCCGACGGGACCGTGCATCCGGTCGCCGATCTGCGTGCGGTGGGCGATCTGAGCACCGCAGGCGCCGCCGAAGCCTCCGCCGCGGTGATGCGACTGGCCCCCACCGTGCGCGGCGCCGCCGTGGATGACACCGGCGTGGACTGGCTGCTGACCACCGCCGAGGCCTCGGAGTTCCTCTCCGGTGACACCCCCTCCCTCGAGGAGGCCGGGGTGACGGTGCTGCTGCCCCGCGACTGGACGAAGCAGAAGACGACGCTGCGCCCGCAGGAGGTCGAGGAGGAGCCTGGCGAGCGCAAGGGCTCCGGAGTGGGGCTCGGAGCGATGGTCTCCTTCCGCTGGCGGGTCGCCGTGGGAGAGACCGAGCTGACCGAGATGGAGATGGAGCAGATCCGGGAGGCGCAGTCCGAGCTCGTGCAGCTGCGCGGCCAATGGGTGCGCCTGGATGCGACCACCCTGCGCGCCGCGGAGAAGTTCCTCGACACCTTCGCGGGCCGCACCCGCGAGAAGCGGAAGCAGGTGGTCCCCCCACCGGTCCGCGGTGGCCACGTCGCCGCCCCGCTGCCACCCGCTCCGGTCCCGGCAGAGGTCGTGGGCCGCGCCCCCTGGCTGGAGATGTTCTCCCTGATCCTCTCCCCCGATGCGGCGGACGTCGACTTCGGGGTCTCCGCACTCGTCTCAGGGGGCAGCCACGGCCTGGCACGGCTGATGCCGGGCGGTGGCGGCGCGCCGCACTATCCACAGCCGCGCTCGCTGCGGGCCACGCTGCGGCTCTATCAGCTCGACGGGCTGAACTGGCTGTGGGCCCTGGACCAGCAGGGCCTCGGCGGGATCCTCGCCGACGACATGGGGCTCGGCAAGACGATGCAGGTGCTCGCGCTGCTGTGCCGGGAACGGGAAGGGCTGCCCGGTCAGGTCCCCCCGCAGGCCTCAGGCACCCAGCCTGCAATCCCCCAGCCTGCAGCCCTTCATCCTGGAGTCCTGCACCCAGCGGGCCCCCACATAGCGGGCCCTCAGCCCGTGGGTCCCACCCTGTTGGTGTGCCCGATGTCCGTGGTGGGGGCCTGGCAGCGCGAGGCCGCGACCTTCGCCCCGCAGCTGAAGGTGCACGTCCATCACGGCGGTGACCGACTGCGGGACGAGGCGTTCGTGAAGGGTGCCGCGGACCTCGACCTGGTGGTCACCACCTATTCGCTGCTCGCCCGCGACCTGCGGGTGCTCTCCGCCGTGCCCTGGCATCGCCTGGTGTTCGATGAGGCCCAGCACGTCAAGACCCCCGCCACCCAGGTCACCCGGGCCGCTCGCTCGCTGCAGGCCCCGCACCGGCTGGCCCTGACCGGCACCCCGGTCGAGAACCGGCTGGCGGACCTCCACTCCCTGATGGAGGTCGTGAATCCCGGGCTGCTGGGGAGCGCGAAGAGTTTCCAGGATCGGATAGCGACCCCGATCGAGGAGGAGGGGGACGGTGCCGCGATCAGCCGCCTCAAGCTCGTCACCTCCCCGTTCATCCAGCGACGGCTGAAGACGGACCGCTCGATCATCAAGGACCTGCCGGAGAAGATCGAGCTGACGCGGGTGGTGAACCTGACCCCGGAGCAGGCCGGGCTGTACGAGGCGATCGTGCAGGACCTGATGGTCCAGATCGACGGCGCCGAGGAGAAGAACCGCCGCACCCTGGTGGTCTCCGCCATCACCCGTCTCAAGCAGGTGTGCAACCACCCCACCCACTACCTGGGCGACGGGTCCCCGCTGGTGCGCGACGGCGAGCATCGCTCGGGCAAGCTCGAGCTGGTGGACGACCTGCTGGGCGCCGCCTTCGAGAAGGGCGAGAAGGTGCTGCTGTTCACCCAGTTCACGACCTTCGGGCACCTGCTGGTGCCGTATTGGGAGGAGAAGTTCGCGGAGCTGGGGGTGTCGTCGGCGCCCTTCCTGCATGGCGGGGTCTCCAAGCGGGATCGGGATCAGATGGTCGCCGAGTTCCAGGAGCACCGCGACCGGCCCGGGCTGATGCTGCTGAGCCTCCGCGCCGGCGGCACCGGCCTGACCCTCACCGCCGCGAACCACGTGGTGCACCTGGATCGCTGGTGGAACCCCGCCGTGGAGAACCAGGCCACCGACCGTGCCTTCCGCATCGGCCAGCGCCGGGACGTGACGGTGAGCAAGCTGGTCAGCGCCGGGACCGTCGAGGAGAAGATCGACACCGTGCTCCAGGACAAGCAGTCGCTCGCGGAGCTGACCGTCGGCCCCGGCGAGGACTGGCTGGCCTCCCTCGACAACGATCGCCTGTTCGACCTGCTCTCCCTCGAGGACGAAGAGGACGGGCTGTGAGCATCGAGCTGATCTCGCGCCGTGGCCCCATCGGCAAGGGCTGGCATGCCGTCGCCCTGCGCCAGGGGGCGGAGGATCTGCTGGGTGCTGCGAGGGTGGGCCGGGGCAAGGCCGACGCCCGCGCCGGAAGGGTGCAGTGGCTGGATGTCGCCGTGGGGGTCGCTCGCGGCGACGTCCTGGACGCCGACGGCGAGCTGTACCAGGCACGCCTCGAGCTGCCCGCCTTCCGGGAGGGTGACCGACAGGCGTTCCTGCAGGTCGCAAGGACTCGTCCCGAGCTCCCGGCCCGGATGGCCGGCGGGAGCTACCCGCAGGAGGTCGAGGCAGAGCTGGCGCGGTCCGAGGTGTCGTTGCTCCCGCGGAGTGCCGCCGAGCTCTCCCATGACTGCTCGTGCCTGGACTGGCCCGGGCCCTGCCGGCACGTGGCCGCGCTGCTGTACGTGCTGGTCGAGGCGGTCGACGAGCACCCGGTGCTGCTGCTGACCCTGCGCGGGCTCACCCTCGAGGACCTGGTGCCCACGGCGAGCGGCGGGGAACCGACGGGCGCTGCAGGGACGCCGGGCCCGTCCGAGGGGACGAACGCCGCCGGCCAGACGGGTTCGCCCGCAGGTGCGGAGCCCTCGGATGGCGCACCCGATGCCGTCAGCGCGGATGCCGTCGGTGCAGCGGCAGCGCCTTCCCCTCGAGCCCCCTTCGATCCCTCGCGCACCGATCCCGCGCCTCTGGCCGAGGTGCTCGGCGAGGAGGTCGCCGCAGTGATCCACAGCTTCTACACGGGCGCCGGAAGTAGCTGCACGGGCGCCGAAGAGACCCCTCCCCAGCCTTTAGAGTGAGAGCCATGCTTGAGACCAGCCACAGCGCCCCTGCTCTGCCCGATTCCGTGACCACCGCCGTCGCCGCGCTGTTCGACGATGCCGTCATCCAGCACCGCACTGCGGGAGTGACCTGGGCGATCATCGGCGGCCACGGCCACCAGCAGGCGGTGCTCGCCCACGGCGCCGCCGGAGCGCGGGAGCTCACCGGCGGCGTGCAGGCCGCCGGCTCCGGGCCGATGGAACGAGGGACCGTCTCCCGCATCGCCTCGATGACGAAGTCCTTCACCGCCGCGACCATCCTCGCCCTGCGGGACGAGGGCCGGCTGCGCCTGGAGGATCCCGTCTCCGCCTATGTCCCCGAAGCCGCCGGAGCCTTCGACCTCGCTGCCGACGACCGCGAACCCACCCTGCGCGAGCTGCTCACCATGAGCGCTGGGCTGGTGACCGACAATCCCTGGGGTGACCGCCAGGAGGCGATGACCCGGGAGGAGTTCGCGGCCATGCTGCGGGGCGGGCTCGGACACGTGCACCGTCCCAGCACCGGCTTCGAGTACTCCAACACCGGGTACGCGCTGCTCGGCAGGGTGATCGACGAGATCACCGGCAGCGACTACACCCACGAGATCCGGCGCCGCTTCCTCGAGCCGCTCCGCCTGGGCGCCACCGGCTGGTCGGAAGCCGAGATCGACACCGCGCAGCTGGCCACCGGGCACCGCCTGGCCGATCGCACCGACGCCAGCCGCTTCGAGCCCGTGCCGCTGGACTCCCCCGGCGTGTACGGAGCGATGGCCGGGCTGTTCTCCACTGTGGATGACGTGGCCGCCTGGGTGCGCTTCCTCGCCGCGGCCGACGCCCCCGACGCCGCGCAGCGCTCGACCGGCCCGCTGGCCACCGCCTCCCGGCGCGAGATGCAGCAGCTGTACCGCCACCAGGCGCTCCCGGCACATCCCGCCGTCCGCGGCACCTCCGCTGTCACGCCCGCCGTCACCGGCACTGCCGCCGCACCCGGCACCGCCGCCACCCCCACGAGTACCGGCGCCGCCGGCCCTGCCGCCTCTGCCGCCCTCTCGCCCGGCTTCGACCGGGTGCGCGGTTACGGATTCGGCCTGGTGGTCGAGGACTTCCCGGACCTCGGGCAGGTCATCTCCCATTCGGGCGGCTACCCCGGGTACGGCTCCTTCATGGTCTGGCACCGTGACTCCGGGGTGGGGGTGGTGGCGCTGGCGAACTCGAAGTACGCCCCGGCGACTCCCCTGTCGATGCAGACGCTGCGCCTCCTCCAGCAGGAGGTCCCCAGGCTGCTGGCCCGGCGCCCGGTGCAGGCCGCCGCCCGCACCCTCGAGGCGGCCGACGCGGCGCTGCGGTGGCTGTGCACGGACGATGACACCGTGGCCGAGGCCTGGTTCGCGGACAACATGGACCTCGACGTTCCCCGCGAGGAACGCCGACGCCGCTTCAGCGCCGCGCTCACAGCCTCCGGGGTCGAGATGGGGAGGCTCGAGCAGCTCCGCGTCCAGGACGCCCAGGTGCTCAGCCGTGCCCAGCTGCGCTGGACGGTGCCCGGCCGGGGCGACGGCGCACCCTCGCTGCGGATCGACCTGCTGATGGATCCTCGGCGCGGGGCGCTGCTGCAGTCGCTGGACACCATCGCCGTCGCCGCCCGCTGAGAGCGGTCGCGAGCTGAAGGTCGCCGCCCGCTGAAGACCGTCGCGGCCTGAGCCTCAGCCTGCACTGCGGCCTACGTGGCGATCTACGTGGCACCCACGGGCCGCCATCCCCTCTCAGCTGTCGCACAAGGACCGGCCAAGCGACAGTTCAGAGGGGATCGCGCGCGAGGAACACGAGAGGAACACGAGAGGCACTCCAGAGGAGGCGTCAGCACCAGCGAGCCTTCGCGCGCGGGGTACTCGAGAGGCACTCCGGCGCACTCGCGAGGTGGCGTCAGCACCAGCGAGCGCGTCTCAGGAGAAGGAGTAGCCCTCGCCGTCGGCGGCGAGGGTGCAGGAGAGGTAGTCACCGTCGGCGGTGAGCGCGATGATGCCCTCGTCCTCGGCGACGCACTCCTGCCCCGGCTCGACCTCGGCGAAGGAGGCATCGATGCTGCTGACGGGACCAGCCGTCCCCCCGAATGCGGAGGCGGGGCTGTCGTTGAAGACCATGAGCAGCACAGCCGCGACGATCACGCCTAGCACCAGCGCGGCCCCCGCCCCGAGCGCCACCGCGATCAAGGTGCCACGGTTGCGCGCCCCGTTCTGGCCGGTGAACCCGGTGGAGGTCTGAGTGGCGGTGAAGCCCTGGGGATTGAATCTGCCCGCCTGCTGCGGCGGGGTGCCCGGCGGGGTCTGCTGCGCCCACTGCGGACCGGTCTGCGGGGAGGGGGAGCCTGAGCTGAAGCCCTGCTGCACCTGCCCGGCACGGATCGCCTCGAGCGAGGACGGAGCGACCTGAGGTGCTGGGCGTTCGGGACGCGCGGCGCCGGGGGCGTTCTCCGGCATCGGGTCCAGGGTGTCGATGAACTCGAGCGGCGCGCCGTCGGCATGCGCCAGCGGATAGCCCTGCGGGACGCGCGGCAGATCGCGGCGCACAGACTCGGCGTCCTGGTAGCGATCCTCGGGCTGCGCAGCGACCAGGCGACGGATCACGGCCGAGAGCTTCGGGGTGACGCCCCGCAGGTGCTGGGTCAGCTCATCGGGGCGGAAGGCGCCGTCATGCAGTTTGATCGACCCATTGAGCGCGACCAGTGCGACGACCCCGGCGGCGTAGAGGTCATGGGAGGGTGCCGGCTCCGCCATCGAGAACAGCTCCGGCGCCATGTAGCCGGGGGTGCCGTTGACCATGCCCACATGGGTGAAGCGCACGTCGGTCTCGTGGACCGCGATGCCGAAGTCGGCGAGCCGGGAGGCGGGGTGAGCACGTCCGCGCGCCTCGAACATGATGTTCGCGGGCTTCACGTCGCGGTGGATCCAGCCCTCGGCGTGCACATGCGCAAGGCCGTCCAGCAGCTGGTCGAGGATCACCACCACGGCGGGTTCGCCGAGCTTGCCCTTCTTCTTCACGACGGACTCGAGCGTTCCCCCGGAGATCAGCGGCATCGCGATCACCACGTGCTCGTCCTCCGCGCCCCAGCCGTAGGGGGTGAGCAGGTGCGGGTGATCGAAGCTGACGCCCTTCTCGCGCACGAAGCGCATCAGGTCCGCGGAGTCGCGCTGTCGCAGGACCTTCGCAGCGCAGAGCTCCTGGGCCTTCGAGTCCCAGGCACGCCAGACGGACCCGGATCCGCCCTTCGCGATCAGGTCGATGAGCGCGAAGCGCCCGACAATAACGTCAGCCATAATATTTCCAGCATAACGTCAGAAAGCGGGGCGGCGTTATGCTGGCAGTGATCTCAGCGGTCCGGGGCACCCGCCCGTGACCCGTGCATCGCATCCGAGGGGGCATTCGTGAGCATCGTCGCCGGGAGCGTCATCGCCTTCGGCGGCGACCCCTTCTGGGACCCTGTCCCCTTCTCGTGGCCGCTGCTGCTGATCCTGATCGCCCTCTGCCTGCTGCTCACTCTCGGTGTCGTCGTCTGGCTGGTGGTCCAGCCGGAGGAGCCCGAGACCAGCACCAAGCCGCTGGTCGACAAGGCGGTCCGGCACGATCGCGAGACCGCGGCGACCATCCGGCGGCGGCTCGATGCGGACAGCGGCCGGGCCGACCCCGCGGACCCCGAGCTGAGATGACGGCCCGGGAGGCCCAGGAGGCCCCGGTCATGCGGCGACGCTCTCTGGCCGCGCTGCTCACCGTCCCCGGCGCCCTCCTGCTGACCACCGGCTGCGGCGGCCCTCGGCCGGTCCCCACCTCCACCGATATCGCCCGCGACCCGCTCGCCTCGCTCGACCCCGCCGTATGGAACGCGCGCTCCGCCCAGGAGCTGCGTGGCCTGAGCATCCAGGGCGCGGCCGAGGAGCTGGACGGCTGGGCCGATCTCAGCGCCGACGACAGCGTCCTCGACTCGGCTCGCGACCTCCTCACCACTTTCGTGAGCGCCGCCTATCTCGCGCCCGAGGACCTGCGCGGCCTGGACGACGAGGCCGCGCACGACCACATCGCGAAGAACTCCCCCGAGTTCTGGCGGGACGGGCTGCGCACGGCCTGGGACGACGGGAACCGTCTCTTCTATGCGATCGCGCTCGCCGAGCCGTTCCGCACCGTCGGCCGCCCCGCGCTCGCCGCCGGCTGGCACCGCACCGAGCATGAGGAGGGCCCAGCCCTCGCCCTCGGAGCCACCATCGCCTGGACCGCCATCGACACCGCGACCCGTGCCGTCGGGCTGTTCGCCTACCGCCTCGGGATCGTCGCCCAGATCGCCGAGGACGGCAGCGTCGCCGATGCCGCGATCCGCCTGACCATCCACGGCCTCGATGGCTGCGGGATCGCCGAGCAGGAGGGACTGCTGGTCCCGGCGCTCGCCGACGACGAGTTGCACCGCGCGGTGCAGAAGGCCACCAAGGAGGAGGTCCTCGCCTCTCCCCACATCCCGCTCGACGACCTCCTGGACCAGGATTCCCCGCTGTTCGCCGGGGACGATCTCACCTACGTCACCTGCGACTGAGCCTTCGCACACGCTGTTCATCTTGCGGTGGCCCGGTGCTCACCGGGCCCTCGTGTCGTGGCCAGAGGACCCTCCTATGGTTCCTGGACTGCTGTCGAGGACCTGAGGAGGTGTCCCATGAGCCGCTCTCGCACCCTGCTGCTCGCCGTCGACGGGCTCGATGAGAACGACCTCGAGATGCTCCGCGACGCCGCCGCGCCCGTTGACGGCGACAGCCGGTTCCCAGTGCTGTCACGGACCGTGCTCACCGGGATGACGGAGCTGCGGATCCGCCCGGGGGGACCCTCCGAGCCCGCACCGGCGCTCGCGAGCCTGATCACGGGGGCATCCGTCGCCCACACCGGGGTCGCCACCGCGGAGCCCTTCGCCCTGGACCGTCCCGAGAGCCGCTCCGCCTGGTATGCGAGCTCGATGGCGGCGCCCACCCTGTTCACGCAGGCGCATGCGGCAGGGCTGGTGACGGCGGCGCTGCAGTGGCCCGCGACCGCTGGCGCCGAGATCGATCTCTGCCTTCCCCTGGTCGAGGACCTGCACCGCTATCGCACTCGCTGGGAGATGGCGGTGGCCACCAGCTCGTCGCGGATGGTTGCGGAGCATCTCGCCCTCCGCCGCGAGGCCGGGGTCCAGCTCTCCCAGGTCCCTCCCGACGATCTTGTCGCCGAGATCGCCGCCGAGGCGCTCGAGCGCGGACACATCGATCTGCTCGCCGCACGACTGACCGGGCTCGCGATCACGCGCCGCACCCTCGGTCCCGGGACGGCACAGGCGCAGCGTGCCCTGCTGGACACCGCCGACGTCCTCGAGCAGATCCTCACCGCCTTCGCGCCCGTTGCCGAGGATCGGGTGCTCCTGGTGCCGGGGCGGCCGCTGATCCCCACCACCCTCCTGGCCCATCCCAACACGACGCTGGCGGCGCATGGCCTGCTCCGCGCCGAGGGGAACCGCCTGGAGGACGTCGATGCGCTGGTCTGGCCGGACGGCCCCCGCGGGGTGGTGCATGTACGGCGCGAGGCGGGTGCCGCGGCCCGCACTGACGCCCTCCGCGCGCTCAGCACTCTCAGCGAGGTCAGCGCGCATGGCCGGCTGTCGCTGCGGCAGGTGGACGACGGCGTGGGAGCCAGCGATCAGACCGATGTGATCGCGGTGCTCGAAGGAGACCGCGGGACAGTCTTCGGGCTCTCCGCCACGCATCGCTCGCTGGTGGAGGGGGACGACCCCTACTACGCAGGCCCATGCACGGTCAGCGACCCGTCGGCCGTCGCCGTCGTGCTCGCCTGCGGGCCGGGACTGCCGGCGAGCACCGTCGAGGGGTCATGGGCCGACCTCGGTGTGACGCTCGCGCACGCGATCGGGCTCAGCCTGCCCGGCGCGACCGCGGCCGGCATGAGCGCTCCGGCTGCAGCGACCGCCTGACCGCGGCTCCTGCCGAGGACAACCAGCGGGACGTGGTCTCCGCCGGACGACGACCAGTGCTCAGCGGGCGCGACGCGCTCCCCTGCCCAGGACGGCCCGGAGGCGGGCCAGGAGCCCGGGCGGCGGTGGGGCCAGCCGGTCCCGCAGCTCGTCGAGGGCGGGGGCGTGGTGCACGATGTGGTGGCGGCCGTCGTGCAGCGCCGGGTGCGGGGGCGGGCCGACGACCCCTGCGGGTGAGACCTCCAGCGAGCGCACGATGCGGACGCGGCGCGTGCGGTCGGCGTCCATCACCACCTCGAGGGAGTCCGGAGCAGCACCGAGCTCCGCGAGGATCTCGGCGCGCAGGCGTGCGAGGGCCGCATCGAGCGCTGCGGATGCTGCGGGATCGGCTCGCACGGCCTCGCCGATCGGCACCACCACCAAGTTGCCGTCCACGTCGATGATCCCGTCGATCACCTCGTGGCTCCCGACGGCGCGTCCCTGGTCTCGCAGCGTGAGCTGCTGCAGCACCAGCCGCAGGGTTCCTGCCGTGGAGTGCACGATCAGGGCGTCACGGATCTCTGCCAGCACGGAGCGGCTGCCGGTCCAGGTCATGCTCTCGCTGTGATGACTGCTGTCGCTGCTGCTGCCACTGCTGCTGCCATCACTGCTGCAGCTGTCATCGCTGCCGTCACTGCGGCTGACCCGCTGATCGCCTCGCGCCATGAGGCACAGGGTAACCGCAGGCGGTGAACTCAGTGAGCGGCGCCGCCGTCCATCCCCAGCGCGCCGCGCACCGCGGCGATCTGGAACCGGCGGGCACGCTGCGAGGCAGGTCCCTCCCCGCGGATCGCGACGGCGTGGGAGGCCTCCGGGATCTCGAGGTACTCGTGCTCGGCGCCAGCCGCGGTGAGCGCACTGTCCAGCCTCCGGGCATCGGCGATCAGCTCGTCGTGAGAGCCCGTGACGAGGTGCACCGGGGGCAGGGCGGACAGCCCTCCCAGCAGCGGGCTGAGGCGCGGCTCTGTGCGCGGGACCCCGCCCGCATACAGGCGGGCTGCGGTGCTCAGCTCCTCCAGCCCGTGCTCCTCCCGGCTGAGATCGACCCAGGGGGATTCGAGCAGAAGCGCGGCCGGTGCCTCGTGGGTGCTCTCGGCGAGCACCTAGGCGACTGCGAGGGCGAGTCCGGCGCCCGCGCCGTCCCCCGAGAGGACCCAGCGGCCGGGGCGCAGGATCGCTGCTTCGGCCATGCCGTCGAGGGCGTGGAGGACGTCCTCGATCGCGGCCGGGTAGCGGTGGCGCGGCGCCAGACGGTAGTGGATCATCGCGCCCGCGGCGCCGGAGCGTCGGGCGATCTCCTCGAGCCAGCTCCAGGTCTGCGGGCTCTCACCGCGCAGGTAGCCGCCGCCATGGAGGTGAACGATGGTTGCGGCCCCCGCGAGCTCCTGGTCGAGCCAGGTGACGGGCACCTGTCCGTGCCGACGGCGCTCCACCCGGGACGGGGCGGCGACGGCGCGCGAGGGCGTGGAGGGCCGCTGGGAGGCCAGGATGCGCAGGGTGCGGACGAGGCTCATAGGAGCATCCTGCCACGGAACCGCCTGTCGGCAGGGGTCTCCCGCTCAGGCCGCGATCTCGTCGTCGACCATCCGCGGGAGCGCCGCGCGGAAGCCCGAGACCGCCATCACCAGGCCGGTCGCTGCGAGGAACCACAGCACCGCGTCCGAGGAGCCGGTGGCTCCCAGCAGCGCGCCGGCCACGATCGGACCGAGCGCGGCCAGGATGTATCCATAGGGCTGGGCCATCCCGGAGAGCCGGGCCGTGACCAGCGGGTTCCGGGTGCGAGCGGGCAGCAGCGCGATCGCGGTGGGGAAGACGAAGCCGCCGATCCCCAGGACGCAGGCCCACAGCATCGGGCTCACGCCGGGCGCCAGCAGCAGACCGATGTAGCCGGCCGTGGTGAGCAGACCGAAGCCGCCCACGATCCAGCGCAGTCCGCGCACCTTCGCGATCACGCTCGGCATCACGAGCCCGCCCACCAGGCCCCAGCCTGCGATCACGGCGACGAGCACCCCGGCGCGGGCAGGGGTGACACCGGCGTCGGTGAGGATCTGCGGGAGCATCCCGAACTGGGTGTACGCATTCAAGGACTGCATCGAAAAGGTCACCATCAGCGCGATCGCGGTCGGCGAGCGCAGCAGCGAACCGCTGAGCTCCCCACGGGGCGGGGCCGGCGGGAAGTCGTGACCGGTGCGGGTCAGGACGATCGCCCAGACCACCACCGGGACCACCACGATGATCCCCCAGAACCGCAGCGAGTCCTGCCAGCCGTCGGCCGCACCTCCTGCGAGCGGCACCGCGAGAGCGGCACCGAGCGAGCCGCCGATCGCGAGCATCACGCTGTACAGGGTCATCAGCGCCACCGTGCGTGCCCCGCCGTGGAGCTTCACCCATGCCGGCACCAGCACGTTGCCGAGCGCGGGTCCCAGCAGACCCAGCACCGACAGCGCCACGAACACCGAGAACAGCTCGGAGACGGGCCGCAGCAGCAGCCCGATCGCGACCAGCACGAAGGAGGCGACGATCGCACCGGTCAGCCCCACCCGGCGGGAGATCGGGACCGCCAGCAGCCCCAGCACGCCGAAGGCGAGGCACGGCAGGGCGGTCAGCAGCCCCGAGGCGAAGGCGCCCTGCCCATAAGCGCCCACGACGCTCTCCATCAGGGGGCCGACGCCGGTCGCGCCGGGGCGCAGGTTCAGTGCGATGGTCGCGATGGCCAGCACAGCGAGCACGGTGCCGACGGCTGTGGTGCGCGCGGGGACCCGGGCCGTCGCGGCAGGGGCAGCCGGGGCAGCCGGGGCAGCCGCGGCGGCGCCGCCCTGAAGCTCGTCGGTCGGGCAGGGGGCGCTGTCGCGGGGCGGGGAAGTCGTCACCGCACCCTTCTACCCCGCCGGCGCAGGAGAAGCCACCTGTTGCCTTCGATCTCACCCGCTCCGCCTGCCACCGCTCTCATCCGCCGCTTCCCCCTGCCCCGCTCGACCGCTTGCCCATCCCCGCTCCGCCTGACCCGCTCCGCCTGACCCGCTCCGCGCGTCCCATCTCACCCCTCTCCCCCGCGGGCGCTCTGCTCCCACAGCGGCGCCGGGGCCTACTCTGGTGCGCGGCCGTCCCGTCGGCCCCGCCTCCTCCCCCACGTCGAGACCTCCACCCTCGACGGACCTCAAGGATCCTGATGACCACCGCCGCAGCGCAGAGCGTCCCCGCAGCCCGCACCCATCCCGTCGACCAGGTGCCGCCTCCTGCCAGGCTGGGCGTACTCTCCGTGCAGCACGTGCTGGCCTTCTACGCCGGTGCGGTGATCGTGCCGCTGCTGATCGCCTCGGGCCTGAACCTCACGGCCGAGCAGACCATCCACCTGATCAATGCGGACCTGTTCACCTGCGGCATCGCCACCCTGATCCAGTCGGTGGGCTTCTGGAAGGTAGGCGTGCGCCTGCCGATCATCCAGGGCGTGACCACCACCGCGGTGAGCCCGATCATCGCGATCGGCCTGGCCGCGACCGGCGGTGAGGGCGGCGCCGAGGGGCTGCCGATGATCTACGGCTCGATCATCGTGGCGGGTCTGTTCACCTTCCTGGTCGCCCCGTACTTCGCGAAGATCCTGCGGTTCTTCCCGCCGGTCGTGATCGGCACGGTGCTGACCACCATGGGCATCACCCTGCTGGGCGTCTCCGCCGGGGACATCACCAACTACGCCGAGGGCACGCCCGCCGCCCGCGACATCCTCTACGCCCTGGGCACCCTCGGGATCATCGTGCTGGTGCAGCGCTTCTTCCGCGGCTTCCTGGGCACCATCGCAGTGCTGCTGGGCCTGGTGATCGGCACCGTCGTCGCCGTGCTGCTGGGCGACACCTCCTTCAGCGGCGTCACCGAGGCGTCCGCCTTCGGGGTCACCACGCCCTTCTACTTCGGCATCCCCACCTTCTCGGTCACAGCGATCATCTCGATGATCATCGTCATGCTGATCACGATGGTGGAGACCACCGGTGACGTCTTCGCCGCGGGCGAGATCGTGGGCAAGCGCATCCGCCCCAAGAACATCTCCGAGGCGATCCGCGCCGATGGTCTGTCGACCCTGCTGGGCGGGGTGCTGAACTCCTTCCCCTACACCTGCTTCGCGCAGAACATCGGCCTGGTGCGACTGACCCGCGTGAAGTCCCGCTGGGTGGTCGCCGGGGCCGGCGTGCTGATGATCATCCTCGGCGTGCTGCCGAAGGCCGGCGCCGTGGTCGCGGCGATCCCCTCCCCCGTGCTCGGCGGCGCCTCCCTCGCCCTGTTCGCCTCGGTGGCGCTGGTGGGCATCCAGACCCTGTCCAAGGTGGACCTCACCGACAACCGCAACTCCGTGATCGTGGGCACCTCCCTGGGCCTGGCCATGCTGGTGAGCTTCAAGCCCGACATCGCGGGCGTGTTCCCCTCCTGGGCGCAGGTGTTCGTCTCCTCCGGCGTGACCGTCGGCGCGATCAGCGCGATCGTGCTGAATGTGCTGTTCTTCCACATCGGCCGCCAGCGCGGTGCGAACGTCGCCACCACCGCCGCGGGTGAGCGGATCGGCATCGACGAGGTGGGCGAGATGGACCGCGAGACCTTCGTGACCACCTTCGGCTCCCTGTTCAACGGCGCCACCTGGCCGCTCGAACGGGCCTGGGACGCCCGGCCCTTCGCCGACGCCCCCGCCCTGCGGGCCGCGATCGAGGACGCGGTGCTCTCTGCGGAGCGTGCCGAGCAGGACACGCTCGTGGCCAGCTACCCGGACATGGCCACCCTGGTCACGGCCGACGAGGAGCAGGCCGGCGCGATCAGCCAGGACGTCGGCTCCTTCGCACTGGAGAACCTCACCGAGGAGGACGTCGAGGCGGTGCGCGACCTCTCCGCCCGCTACGCCGAGAAGTTCGGCATTCCCTTCGTCGCCTTCCTGGGCCGCACCGACTCCTTCGCGAAGATCATCGAGAACGGGGTGCGGCGGTTGGACCACTCGTCGGAGCACGAGCGCCGGGTCGCGCTGACCGAGGTCGCGGAGATCGCCGGGGACCGCTTCGGGATCATGGTGGCCGACGCGAACCCGATCGGCTCCGCCTGGATCCGCAAGTTCGAGTCCCTGCAGTAAGCGCGCGGGCCGGAACGCTGCAGAGGGGCCGCCCCACCCACACGGCCCCGGCTCCGCTCGCATACCTCCAGTTCTGCTCCATGGCGACTCATGCGCGCGCCCGGATGAGTCCTGCAGGGCGCAGAACTCCGCCACGCACCGGCGCGGCAGCGCGTGCGGGCGCCTCAAGGACGAACGGTCCTTCCCGTTCGGCGCGGGCCGGGACTACGGTGGGAGGCGAGCGCCCTCTGCGGCAACGCGGGGCGACCATCGACCGAAGGAGTCACCATGCCCCGTCCCGTCACCTCCACCGCGTCCACCGCCTGGAAGGGCGACCTGCTCTCCGGTTCCGGCACCACCACCCTGGAGACCTCCCAGCTCGGCACCATGGACCTCAGCTGGAAGGCTCGCGCCGAGGAGTCCGCACAGGGCACCACCTCCCCCGAGGAGCTGCTGGGTGCCGCGCACGCCGCCTGCTACTCCATGCAGTTCTCGAACATGCTCGCCGAGAACGACACCCCTCCCACCGCGGTGGATACCAGGGCCGACGTCACCTTCAACATCGCCGAGGGCGGCATCACCGGGATCGCGCTGACGGTCACCGCGCAGATCGACGGGATCGAGGACGCCGACTTCCAGCGCATCGCTGAGGAGGCCAAGAGCAGCTGCCCGGTCTCGAAGGCACTCGCCGCCGTGAACATCACCCTGGAGGCGAAGCTCGCCTGAGCCTCGCCACCACCCGACGCTCCGGCGTCGGGCCCCGGCCCCGGCCCCGCACCTTCGCTGGTGCGGGGCCGGATGCTTGCGGACGTGCAGCGAGGCAGGCGCGGGTGCGACTGGCGTGGACGGGGGCGGACCCGCTCAGTGCATCAGTGAGCGAGGGATGATCTCCGCACCACGCACATTGCGCACCAGGCGCTCGTCGATCATCTCGCCGCGGCGCACGATGGTCAGCCCTCCGCGCGGCTCGAGGATCACCAGGTCGGTGTCGATCACGTGGCGCACGCCGCCGCGCCGCAGCAGCGTCAGCAGCTGCGTCTCGCGCAGCCCCAGATGGCGAAGATGCCAGCGGAGCACATGGCCATGGACCATCACCACCGTCGGCCGCGGCCCGCGCCGGGTGAAGATGCGGTCGACACCGAGCCGGAGCCTGCCCAGGAGGAACTCGAGCACCAGCAGGGTGGTCACCGCGATCAGCCCGCCCACCAGCGTCGGTGTGTTGCCGAGGATCGCGCGGGCGACGAGGGAGCCCAGCAGCGCCATCACCGCGAAGCTCAGCATCGACGGGTTCGCGCTGAGCCGTGGCCCGGCGACCTGGAGGATCAGGGTGAAGATCAGGTAGAGCACGATGCTCGCGATGAGCACGCCCAGCGCTCCCGCGGGCGACGCCCCGATCTGGAACCAGAGCTCCTCGAAGAAGGTCATGGGCCCATTCTCCCGCATCTCCCCGCCGCCCCGTCGCGGTGACGGACTACGGTCGGGGCATGCAGCCGATCCCCCGCCACTGGGCCACCATCCGCGAGACCGTCACCGTCCCCGGCGGGGACGAGTGGGCACTCACGATCCATGGCGCCTCCGACACCTCGCCCGAGGACGCCCAGCGCGATGCGCGTGAGCGCCTGCAGCGCGTGGCCGCGGCCGGAGGCCCCGAGCGACGGACAGACAACGGACTGGAGTACTACCCGCTGCGACGCCTTCCGGAGGAGCTGCTCGAGGAGCTCCACGGGCCCGACGACACCCTGATCGCGGCGATCACCCGCAACCGCTACGGCTCGGCGGTGCTGAACACCGATGCGGTGCTGATCAGCGACATCGACTTGGTCGAGCCGTCCTCGACGGACCGTGTGACGGCGGGCGGCGGAGGGCTGCTCTCGCGTCTGTTCGGCGGCCGCCGCGCGGAGGAGCTCACCGAGCAGCAGCAGGATCCGGACGCCTTCGGCCTGCGCTCACCGGGTCGTCGGGGGGAGCATCACGAGCGCACCCTGGCCCTGATCGAGGACTTCCGCGCCCTCCATCCCGAGCTGGGGGTGCGCACGTACCGCACCCGCAACGGCTTCCGTCTGCTGATCACCGGCAGCGGCGCGGCACCGTCGAGCGAGCGTGCGAAGAAGCTGATGGGGCAGGTGCGCAGCGATGAGCTGTACATGATCCTGTGCCGGGTCCACGACACCTATCGGGCGCGCCTGACCCCGAAGCCCTGGCGCGTGGAGGTGGACCGCTTCGAGGAGCTCGGCACCCGCACCGCGACCGATGACATCCACCGCGAGTGGGTGGAGCGCTACCGGACCGCCTCTGCGGAGGTGGCCGTGTGCCGGCTCCTGTCGAGCACCGGCCCCGCACCGGACCCCGTCGAGCAGCAGATCATCGACCTGCACGACCGGGCGGTGCGTCCGGAGTCGGGGCTGCGCCTGGCCTGAGCTCGCCCGGCCGATAACGGGTGGCGAGGTCCCTGCCTCGTGCGACAACCTCTTGCGCAGCTCGTCCGGCTCTTCGACCGCGACGCAGTCCACGGCAGGGTTACCGGTGAACGGCCCGGCGGCCGGGGATGCAGAGTTCTGCGCCCGCGAGGACCGATGCCGGATTCCGGATCGGTCCTCGCGGGCGCAGAACGTGGTCACTGGACCGTCGAGCCGCTGGGCAGCGCCGACATGCAGGGCTCCCCCGCCGGCCGCTCGCACCTGCTCAGTGGTCGATGGCCGCCTTTTCGGAGCCCGCACCGGTCATGGAGCGGACCTCCATCTCGGCCTGCTTGAGCTCGTTGTGCTCCGAGGAGGTCACCGAGCCGAGCCAGCCGAGGAAGAAGCCCAGCGGGACCGAGATGATCGCGGGGTTCGTCAGCGGGAACCAGGCGAAGTCGGCGCCGGGGATCATCGCCGTCTCGGAGCCGGAGACGACCGGGGAGAAGGTGATGAGGAACAGGGCGCTGAACAGGCCGCCGTAGATGCTCCACAGCGAGCCGCGGGTGTTGAACCGCTTCCAGTACAGGGAGTACAGGATCGAGGGCAGGTTCGCGCTGGCGGCGATCGCGAAGGCGAGCGAGACCAGGAAGGCAACGTTCTGCTCGGCGGCGAGGATGCCGCCGACGATCGAGACGGCGCCGATCACCAGCGCGGTGCGCCGGGCCACTGCGATCTCCTTCTTCGGATCGGCCTGGCCGCGCTTGATCACCCCGTTGTAGATGTCGTGCGCGAAACTCGCCGAGGCGGTGATCGTCAGGCCCGCCACCACCGCGAGGATGGTCGCGAAGGCCACCGCGGAGATGATGGCCATCAGCACCGTGCCGCCCACGGCATAGGCGAGCGCGGGAGCGGCGGAGTTCGATCCGCCCGGGAGGTCGCCGATCACGTCGACGCCCACCATGTAGGCGGCACCGAAGCCGAGCACCAGGGTGCACAGGTAGAAGAAGCCGATCAGGGCGATCGCCCAGACCACCGAACGGCGGGCCTCCTTCGCAGTGGGCACCGTGTAGAAGCGCATCAGCACGTGAGGCAGCCCTGCCGCGCCGAACACCAGCGCGATCGCGAGGGAGACGAAGCCCAGCTTCGAGGACCCGGAGGTGCCGTACTGGAGCATCGGCTCGAGGATCGCGGTACCGTCCGGATGCGCCTCCACCGCCTGGCCGAGCACCGCGGAGAGGTTGAAGCCGTTCAGGGCCAGGATCCACACGGTGGTGACGCCGACGGCGGTGATCAGCAGCACCGCTTTGATGATCTGCACCCAGGTGGTGCCCTTCATGCCGCCGATGAGGACGTAGAGGATCATGACGACGCCGACGACGGCGATCACGATCGACTGCCCGACCCGCCCTTCGATGCCGATCAGCAGGGAGACCAGTGCGCCGGCACCGGCCATCTGAGCGAGCAGGTAGAAGAAGGTGACCGCGAGCGTCGAGGTCGCGGCGGCGGTGCGCACGGGACGCTGGCGCATGCGGAAGCTGAGGACGTCCGCCATCGTGTACTTGCCGGTGTTGCGCAGCGGCTCGGCGACCAGCAGCAGCGCCACCAGCCAGGCCACCAGGAAGCCGACGGAGTACAGCAGGCCGTCATAGCCGTAGAGGGCCACGGCCCCGACGATGCCGAGGAACGAGGCGGCCGAGAGATAGTCGCCGGCGATGGCGATGCCGTTCTGGCGACCGGAGAAGGCACGGCCGCCGTGGTAGAAGTCGCTGGCGCTGGTGGTGGTCCGAGACACCCTGATGACGACCACCAGGGTGACGACCACGAAGGCCAGGAAGATCGCGATGTTGAGGACGGGATTGCCGAATTCCATCAGAGATCACCTTCCAGCTCGATGCGGATCTTCGAGGAGATCGGGTCGAGGGACTTGTTCGCGTGGCGGATATAGAGCCAGGTGATCAGGAAGGTCATGAGGAACTGGCTGAAGCCGAGGATGATCCCGAGGTTCAGGTTCCCCAGCACGTGGATCGACATGAAGCCCTCAGCGTAGGTGGACAGCAGCACGTAGGCCAGGTACCAGACCAGGAAGGCGATGGTCATCGGGATCGCGAAGCCGCGGAAGTTGCGACGCAGCTGGCCGAACTCCTCGGACTGCTGGACGGCGAGGAACTGTTCGGGGGTGGGGGACGACGGACTGCCGGGATCCGGCGTCGTCCCGGGGGACGCGTGGGACGGGGTGCTCACGGTGCACAACTCCTTCGTTCTGCGGGGACACCCAGTGGGGAGCAGGGTGTCGCTCGTGCGCAGTGACAGTAGCAGTTGTGATGGCGACCACAAGAAACGTTCGTCCGGAAAGCGTCGGGGCCGTCCTCACCCGCGCGCGACGTCGGAGCGGTGTTTCGAGAGCCCGTTGCTGATGGTGCCGCACGAGGGACCAGAAGTTTCGATGCCGGGGATCCGGCCGACGGGACATGCGGGGCCCGGCATGTCGCGCCGGCGCCGGACGCCCGGTTCCCGGGCCTCAGGCCACCCCATCCAGGCTCCCGGTCACCCGGTCGGGATCATCGATCCGGCGAGAGGTCGCGCATAGGGTGGGCCTGTGCTCGATGTCCTGGCGATCGCCCAGCAGCGGCTGACCTGTGCTTCCGACCCCGTGGCCTGTGCCGTCGCGACCATCGTCGCGACGCAGGGCTCGGTGCCCCGGCCCGTCGGCACCTCGATGCTGGTCGGCGCCGACGGCTCGCTGCACGGCTCCCTCTCCGGCGGATGCGTCGAGGGCGCGGTCCTCGAGGCCTGCCAGGAGGCGATGGAGACCGGGGACGCCGCGGTGCACCGCTTCGGGTTCAGCGAGGAGGACGCCTTCGCCGTCGGATTGATGTGCGGCGGCTCCCTGGACGTGCTCGTGCAGCCCTTCATGCCCCCGTCGGCCGAGGATTCCGAGGCGGTACGGAGCCTGCTGGGGCTCACCGTCGACGGGCGCCCGCCCGCCGCGTATGTCACGCAGGTGCCACGAGACGCCGCCCCGCCGCTGGCCGCCCTCGTGCCCGGCAGCGGACCGGACGAGGTGCGACAGTCACTCGCTCCGCTGCTCCCCGGCGCACAGCTCGCAGACGCCGTCTCCCAGGTCGCGGGGATGATCCGCGAGGGCCGCACCGGCACGATCCGGCTCGCCCCGCAGAACGAGGGCGCGCCATCGAGCGGGGGCACGCCACCGAGCGTGGGCGCCCCGCCGAGGGGTAGCGCGCCGCCGAGCGCGGGTGCACCGCCGAGCGAGCTCTTCGTCGAATCCCGCACCCGGCCGGCGCATCTGGTGGTGCTCGGAGCCAACGCCTTCGGACAGTCGCTGGTCGAGGCCGCCCGCCCGCTGGGGCTGCGGATCACCCTGTGCGATCCCCGGCCGGCGTTCACCGATCCGGCATCGTTCCCGGGCGCGGAGGTGGTGCGCGCCTGGCCCCACCGGTTCCTGGCCGACGCCGCCCAGTGCGGTGACCTCGATCCCCGCAGCATGATCTGCGTGCTCACGCATGATCCGAAGGTCGACGTGCCGGCTCTCTCGGCCGCGCTGGAGCTCGACGTCGCCTATGTGGGGGCGATGGGGTCCCGGCGCAGCGATCGTGATCGACGGGCCGCCCTGCGGGAGGCCGGGGTCGGGGAGGAGGCGCTGGCCAGGCTGCGCTCCCCGATCGGACTCGACCTCGGCGCAGACACCCCCGCGGAGGTCGCCGTCTCGATCCTCGCGGAGATCCTCGCCGTGCGCGCGGCCCGCGGGACGGTGGAGCCGCTGCGCGATGGGAGCGGGCCGCTGCACGTGAGCCGCGGCCCCCGCGCCTGAGGGGTCAGCCCGAGGCGCCCAGGCGCCTGAGGGATCAGCCCGGGGTGCCCAGGCGCCAGAGCTGCTCGGGGAGGTCGAGGTCCGCGCCGTCCTCGAGGTCCGTGCAGTCCACCAGCTGCACGAGCTCCCGCTGGCCTCGCAGCAGCTCGCGGGCCCCCACCTCGTGATGCGCGGCGTCCGCCGCGGCGGCGGTCCAGCGAGCGTCGAAGAGCACCGGATGGCCCCGGCGGAGCCGCCCGGAGGCGTCACGGTGCGCGGCGGCGGTGATCTCCCCGCGGCGGTGGGCGGCGAGCACCCGGGCCACCTCCTCGGCGCTCACCCCGGGCCGATCCACCGGGGTGACCAGCACGTCGCGGCCGGGGCCGATCGCGGCCAGGCCCCTCTGCAGCGAGGTCCCCATCCCCTGGCGCCAGTGCGGGTTCTCCCGCGCCTGCACGCCGGGGACTGCCGCCACCGCGGCCCGCACCCGTGCCGCCTCCGCCCCGATGACCACCACGACCTCGGCGCAGCCACCACCGAGCAGCGCCCCGGCGAGGTGCTCGACCAAGGTGAGGCCGCGCGTCACCAGCAGCGCCTTGGGGCCACGGCCGAGGCGGGTGCCGGCACCCGCGGCGAGGATCAGGCCGACGGGCGGCTCAGCCTCGCCCCCGGGCCGCGGGCGGTCGGCCCCGGGAACGCTCACCGAGGCAGGGCCGGGCGCGCTCACCGAGGCAGGAAGGCGCTGCCGAACACGGGCAGGTCACGCACCCGCACCCCGGTGGCGTGGTGGGCGGCGTTGGCGATCGCCGCCGCGGCACCGACGATGCCGATCTCGCCGATGCCGCGGGCACCGAGCGGTCCGGCCTGCGGATCCTCCTCGTCCAGCCAGTGCACCTCGAGGGAGCGGATGTCGGCGTTGACGGGCACGTGGTATTCGGCCAGGTCGTGGTTGACGACGTGGCCGAAGCGGGGATCGAGCTCGCCCTTCTCATGCAGCGCCATCCCCGCGCCCATGGTCATCCCGCCGAGGAACTGCGAGCGGGCGGTGCGGGGGTTGATGATCCGGCCGGCGGAGAACACTCCGAGCATGCGGTCCAGGCGGATCTCTCCGGTGTTCTCCTGGATGGCGACCTGTGCGAAGTGGGCACCGTAGGAATGCATCGCGAACTTTTCCTCGGCAGGGTTCTCCCCCGCCTCCCCGGTCGCTTCGGCGCCCTCGGCAGGCGCCTGGCCGTGCTCGCGGCGGAAGGTCTCCGCGGCGGCGATGACCGCCGCGCTCCAGCTGGCCATGCCGGTGGACCCGCCTGCGACGGTCGCGTTCGGCAGCGCGGTGTCGCCGATCTGCAGGGCGATCAGGTCCGGGTCCACCTCGAGGGCGTCGGCCGCGACCTGGGTCAGCGCGGTCCAGGTGCCGGTGCCGAGATCCGCGGCGCCGATGCCCACCTCGAAGGTGCCCGCCGCGTGACGGATCCGGGCGATCGAGCCGGGCTGGCGGGCGGCGGGATAGGTCGCAGAGGCGACACCGCTGCCGATCAGCCACTCGCCCTCCCGGCGCGCGCGGGGCCGCGGGTCACGCTCGCCCCAGCCGAAGCGCTCGGCACCCTCGCGCAGGCAATCGATCAGGCGGCGCTGGTTGAAGGGCAGGCCGGTGTCCGGGTCGAGCTCGGGCTCATTGCGCACGCGCAGCTCGATGGGGTCCACGCCGCAGGCCTCGGCGAGCTCGTCCATCGCGATCTCCAGGCCCACCATGCCGGGCGCCTCCCCGGGGGCGCGCATCCAGGAGGGGACGGCGAGGTCCAGCGGGAGCACCCGCTGGGTGAGGTGCCGGTGCTTGCCGGCATACATCTGGCGGGCGGGCTTGATCGCCTCCTCCGGGAATTCCTTGGTGCGGGAGGAGCTGGAGACGGCGTCGAGGGCGAAGGCGCTGATGGTGCCGTCGGCCCGGGCTCCGATCCGGAAGTGCTGCGAGGTGGCCGGGCGGTATCCGGTGATCGCGAACATGTGCTGGCGGGAGACCGCGTACTTCACCGCGCGGCCGGGCACGGTGCGGGCGGCGAGGGCCGTGAGCATCATGTCCGCGTGGGGCACGCCCTTGGAGCCGAAGCCGCCGCCGACATGGGGGCTGATGATCCGCAGCTGCTCGGGGTCGATGCCGAGCATCGGGGCGAGCGCCTCCCGGGCCGGGTGGACGCCCTGCGTGGAGGTCCACAGGGTGAGGTCATCGCCGTCCCAGCGCGCGATGGTCGTGTGGGGCTCCATCGGGTTGTTGTGCTCGAGCGGTGTGGAGTAGCGCTGGTCCACGACGATCTCGGCGGCGGCGAGCGCGGCCTCGACGTCCCCGGTCTCGACGTCATCGGCGCCGTCCTCCGGCTCCCGCACGTCCGGGTGATCGGGACGGAAGCGGGCATCGTGGGGAGCGGCCTCGGTCGTGATCGCGACGAGGTCGGCGGCGTGGCGGGCCGTCTCCGGGGTCTCGGCCAGGACGGCGCCGAGGTACTGGCCGTGGAACCCGATCCGGTCGTCCTGGAGGATCGCCAGCTCTCCGTCCTCGGTATCGGCCAGGCGGGGCGCGTCCTGGTGAGTGAGCACCCGTGCCACCCCGTCGAGGGCGAGCGCAGCGGCGGCGTCGATCGCGGTGACGCGGCCGCGGGCGATCTTCGAGCACAGCGGGTAGAGGTGCAGCGGGTTCTCGACGGGATGCTCGTAGGCATAGGGGGCGCGGCCGCGCACCTTGTCCGGACCGTCGATCCGCACCCGGCCGGTGCCGATCGCGGAGGCACGCAGCAGGTCACTCATCACGGGCCTCCTCAGGCTCCTCGGGCTCCTCGGCGAGACCTGCGAGCTGCGCGAGCACGCTCACCATCACGCCCTGGGCCATGGGCAGCTTGAACTCGTTGCCCTCGACGGGCCGGGCCTGCTCGAGCTCGGCGGCCGCGGCCCTGCGGAACGTCTCGCGGGTGGCGGGCGCCCCGGCCAGGAGCTCCTCGGCGCGGCGGGCACGCCAGGGGGCGTGGGCGACCCCGCCGAGGGCGATTCGTGCGGAGCGGATCCTCGGTGCCGTGGCGCGCTGTCCGGGATCGCCCGGCTCGGCGTCGCTCGGTCCGGGGTCGCCCGGCTCGAGGTCGAGCAACGCCGCGACCGAGACCAGCGCGAAGGCGAAGGACGCGCGATCGCGGATCTTGCGGTAGGTCGATCGCGCCGAGCGCACCGGCGGCGGCAGCTCGACGGCGGTGATCAGGTCGCCGTGCTCGAGCACGGTGTCGCGCTCGGGCTCGGCGCCCGGGAGGCGATGCAGGTCGGTGAGGGGGATCCGCCGTTCCCCGCCGGTGCCGAGCACCACCACGGTGGCCTCGAGCGCGGCCAGCGCTACCGCCATGTCGGAGGGGTGGGTCGCGATGCAGTGCTCGGAGGCGCCGAGGATCGCGTGATAGCGGGTGTAGCCGCCGATCGCGGAGCAGCCGGAGCCCGGTTCGCGCTTGTTGCAGGGGGTGGTGGCGTCCTGGAAGTACACGCAGCGGGTGCGCTGGAGCAGGTTCCCCCCGGTGGTGGCGGCGTTGCGCAGCTGACCGGAGGCGCCCGAGAGCAGGGCGCGGGAGAGCATCGGGTAGTCGCGGCGCACCCGGGGATCGGCGGCGAGGTCGCTGTTGCGGACCATGGCGCCCAGGCGCAGGCCGCCCCCGTCGAGCTCCTCGATGTCCGCGAGGTCCAGGCGGCCGAGGTCGACCAGCAGCTCGGGCGCAGTGATCCCGAGCTTGAGATGGTCCACCAGGTTCGTGCCCCCGGCCAGGTAGGTCGCGTCAGGCCGCTCCGCGACCGCGGCGACGGCGGCGGCGGGATCGCTCGCCCGTTCGTAGTCGAAGGGTCTCATCGTGCGTCCTCTCCGGTTGCGGCCTGCGCCGTCCGGTGCGCCGCGGGCTGCGCCGCCTGCTGCGCCGTCTGTGGCGCTGCGGGTTGCGCCGCCTTCCCCACCGCCTGCTGCACGGCAGCGACGATGTTGACGTAGGCGCCGCAGCGGCACAGGTTCCCGCTCATCCGCTCGCGGATCTCGTCCTCGGTGAGCTCGACCGGGCGGCCCGGATCTGCGTCCACCGGGCTCGCGTCCTCGGGATCGGCGCCTACGGGGTCCTCGGTGACCACGCTGGGGCGCCCGTCGGCCGCCTCCCGGAGCACTCCGGCGGCGGAGCAGATCTGGCCGGGGGTGCAGTAGCCGCACTGGAAGGCGTCCTGGTCCAGGAAGGCCTGATGGAGGTCGGAGAGCTCGCCGTCGGGTGCGAGCCCGTCCGAGGTGATGACCTCCGCGCCGTCGACGGAGACGGCCAGCGCCAGGCAGGAGTTGAGGCGCCTGCCATCGATGAGCACGGTGCAGGCGCCGCACTGGCCGTGGTCGCAGCCCTTCTTCGGGGAGGTGTTCTCGAGATGGTCGCGCAGGGCATCGAGCAGGGTGGTGCGGGGGTCCACGATCAGCTCATGCTGCTGACCGTCGATGACGAGGTGCACTGGATAGCCCATCGGGCGCCTCCGGATCGGGTCGGGATTCGAACCTACTGTCCTCGGAGGTGCTCGGCAACCGGTCGCGCGCGCACCGACCGATCGTTCGCCCGCGCTCTGGGTGCGGGTCCTACGATCCCGTCATCCGTTCCGGGAGGAGAGCCATGGCGCGTCTGCATCGGGTGTCCCCGGAGCGCGACCCGGGCCTGTCCCGCTCCCTGACCTCGCGGGGCACCGTGCGCCTGACCCGGCCCGACGGTCGCGTCGCGAGTGGCCGCGATCGGCGCCGCGTCGAGGCGCTGGTCATCCCGCCCGCCTGGAGCGAGGTGTGGATCTGCGCGGACCCCCTGGGGCACATCCAAGTGGTGGGCACCGATGCCGCCGGGCGCCGGCAGTACCTCTATCACCCGCAGTGGCAGTCCCGGCGCGGCCGCAGCAAGTACGAGCGGGCGCTCGACCTCGCCGAGACGCTTCCGAGGGCCCGCGCCCAGGTCACGCGGGCGCTGCGGGGCGAGGACCTCGACCGGGAGCGAGTGCTGGCCACCGCCTTCCGCCTGCTGGACCTCTCGGCCGTGCGGATGGGTTCGACGGCCTCCCTGCGCAGCGGGCGCAGCCGGGGCCTGACCACGCTGCAGCGCCGGCACGCCCGGGTCGACGGCCCGGTGGTGACGCTCGCCTTCCGCGGCAAGAACCGGATCGAGCATCAGCTGGAGCTGGAGGACGAGGACCTCGCCTCCTCGATCAGGCAGCTGATCGTCGGCGACCCGCGCACCCTCCTGCTGAGCTGGCGGGAGGGCCGCCGACGCCGCTCACTCACCCCTGCCCTCGTCAACGAGCACATCGCAGCCGTCACGGGTGGCGCCTTCACCGCGAAGGACTTCCGCACCCTGCACGGCACCGTGATCGCCGCGCAGACCCTCGCCGATATCGGGCCGGTGCGCGGTCGCCGTGCCCG
Organism: Brachybacterium sp. AOP24-D1-21; assembly: GCF_052378665.1. Classification (NCBI taxonomy): domain Bacteria; kingdom Bacillati; phylum Actinomycetota; class Actinomycetes; order Micrococcales; family Dermabacteraceae; genus Brachybacterium; species Brachybacterium sp. AOP24-D1-21. The sequence goes on along the minus strand of NZ_JBQSXX010000001.1, from coordinate 1,944,629 downwards.
TGCGCAGGCAGAGCGGGCAGCGGTGCAGGCCACGGCGAGCGCGCTCGGGAACACCGTGGCGGTCGCGCGCAGCTCCTACATCGACCCCCGGGTGCTGACCCGGTATCGGCGGGGGGGAGCTGCTGGCCGGGTCGCGCAGCCCGGAGGCGGCGCTGCGGGATCTGCTGCGGGGATGACCGTTGGGGATGACCGGTGGACATGACCGGTGGGGCATGACCGCACCCCGGGCACGGCCGCCGCTTGCTACGTTGGCGGGATGGATCTTCACGACCTCTCCCTGACCGGCGGCGATGACGGCTATGTGCACGTGCGCGGCGCGCGACTGCACAATCTGCGGGATGTCGATGTCGACCTTCCGCGCGGTCGGCTCGTGGCGTTCACCGGCGTCTCGGGCTCCGGGAAGTCCTCGCTCGCCTTCGGCACGATCCATGGGGAGTCCCAGCGTCGCTACCTCGAGTCGGTCGCGCCGTTCGCGCGCCGGCTGATCGGCAGCGCCGTGGACCCCCGGGTCGAGGCGGTCACCGGGATGCCGCCCACTGTCGCTCTCGAACAGCGCACCACGGCGGGCGGCACCCGCTCCACCGTCGGCACCACCACGAACCTCTCCAACGCGATCCGGCTGCTGTACTCGCGGGCCGGCGACCATCCGGCCGACGTCCTCGAGCGCGGCGCCGCCCTCCATGCCGCCCAGCACAGCGGCCTCCCCAGCGGCCGCCTGACCTCGGACTTCTTCTCCCCGAACACGCCCGACGGCGCGTGCCCGCGCTGCCACGGCGTGGGCGCCCTGCGCGAGCCCACGGAGTCCTCGATGGTCCCCGACGCCTCCGTCTCGATCGATGACGGGGCGATCGCCGCGTGGCCCGGGGCGTGGCTCGGCAAGAACTTCCGCGACATCCTCGCGACCCTCGGGATCGACATCCACCTCCCCTGGCGGGAACTGCCGGAGGAGACCCGCGACTGGATCCTCCACACCGAGGAGCAGCCGGTGGTGACCGTCGAACCGGTGCGCGAGCCCGGCCAGGCCCATGGCACCTACCAGGGGCAGTGGCGCAGCGTGGAGCGATACCTGCGCGACACGGTGGCGACCTCGAAGGCGGAGTCCTCACGCCGGCGCGCGCTCACCCACTTCGAGGTCTCCACCTGCCCGCTGTGCGAGGGGCATCGGCTGGGGCCGGACGCGCTGCGCGTCACCTATGCCGGTCTGCCGATCTGGCAGCTCACCGCGCTGCCGCTGGATGACCTCCTCGCCGCGCTGACCTCCCGCATCGAGGCGCTGCCCCGCGGCGAGGGCACCCCGGAGCAGGAGGCGGAGAGGATCCTGCTGCCCTCCGTGCTCCCGGTGCTGCGCACGATCGTGGGCCTCGGCCTCGGGCACCTCGCCCTGGATCGCCCGGCGGGCACCCTGTCCACCGGTGAGCTGCAGCGGCTGCGACTCGCCGCCCAGCTGCGCTCGGGCCTGTTCGGCGTGGCCTACGTGCTGGACGAGCCGTCGGCCGGGCTGCATCCCAGCGAGAAGGCGATGCTCCAGCACCTGCTGGACTCCTTCCTCGCCGAGGGGAACTCGGTGCTGCTGGTCGAGCACGACATGGCGCTGGTCGCCGACGCGGACTGGATCGTCGACGTGGGGCCGGGCGCCGGCTCCGACGGCGGCGAGGTTCTCTACTCGGGCGTCACCGAGGGGCTGGGCGAGGCGCAGGACTCGGTGACCGCCCGCTACCTCGACCCGGCACCGCTCGCGCTACGAGGATCCGACGACGTGCGCGAGCCCGGAGGCTGGCTCGAGATCGACGGGCTGAGCACGCGCACCCTGCGCGACGTGGACCTGCGCCTGCCGCTGCGGTCCTTCACCGCGGTCACAGGCGTCTCCGGGGCCGGCAAGTCCACGCTGGTCACGCACTGCCTGGGCACGATCCTCGGCGAGCGCGTGCGCACCACGGTGGCCGACGAGCCCGACCCGTCGGCCGACGGAACCGAGGTCGCCGCGCCCACCGACGCTTCCGGCGTCGCGGATGACCGGGTAGGGCACGGCGAGGTGCGCGGCGCCGAGGGCATCGACCGGCTCGTGCACATCACCCAGCGGCCGATCGGCCGCACGCCGCGCTCGTGCCTGGCCACCTATACGGGGCTGTTCGACCGGGTGCGGCGGCTGTTCGCCGGCACCCCCGAAGCGCGGGCGCGCGGCTGGGGCGTGGGCCGCTTCTCGTACAACGTCGCCGAGGGCCGCTGCCCCGAGTGCAGCGGCACCGGACACATCGAGGTGGAGCTCGTGTTCCTGCCCGGCTCCTATGCGACCTGCCCCCGCTGCCGAGGCACCCGCTACAACCCCGAGACCCTCGAGGTCCGGTGGGAGGGGCTGAACATCGCCGAGGTGCTGGGGCTGTCCGTGACGCACGCCCGCGAGGTGTTCGCCGCCGATCCGAGGATCTCGCGGGCGCTGGATGCGCTGCACGCGATCGGGCTGGGGTATCTCACCCTCGGCCAGCCCGCCACCGAGCTCTCCGGCGGCGAGGCGCAGCGGATCAAGCTGGCCACCGAGCTGCAGCGCACCGTGCGCGGGCACAGCGTGTACCTGCTGGACGAGCCCACCTCGGGCCTGCATCCTGCTGACGTGGATCTGCTGGTGAGCGAGCTGAACCGGTTGGTGGACGCCGGGCAGACGGTCCTCGTGGTCGAGCATGACCAGCGGGTGATCGCCCAGTGCGACCACGTGATCGACATGGGCCCCGGGGCGGGTGCGAAGGGTGGGCGGATCATCGCGCAGGGCGCTCCGGCGCAGGTCGCCGCGGCGGAGGCGAGCCTGACGGGGACGCATCTGCGCGACGCGGCCCGCGGCGGGGCCGGCTGAGCGGTCAGCTGCGCGGCGTGAGCTGTCCTTGCTCTGTAGCTCAGCGCGCCGTCGGAGCCCGTCCCTCAGCTCCGGCGGAACGGTCGGAGTCGGGATGATCACGGGCATGCCTGCAAGCGCCGGCTCGACGTCCGTCGCGTCCCTGTCCGCTCCGCGCGAGGTCGTCCCAGTGCGAGGTGCGAGCGCTCCCATGTAGTTGAGCACGGTGAGCAGGATGGACATGGCGCTGGCAACGACGGCGAAGTAGTTCCCGAGCACGAGGGCGGTGCCCATGCCACCGCTCCAGGTGTTCCGGAACAGCATCAGCTGCATGTCGAACAGGAGCACCACCAGCGCCAGCACCTTCGCCGCGTACGAGACCATCGCCCCCACCTGCCAGCCTCGGCCAACCTCCCGGTCACGGGCCATGCCCTTGACCCAGGGGTCGAACATGGTGGCGACCAGCAGCACGGACAGGATCTGGGCAGCGCCGAAGGCGGACTCCGAGACGCTCGCCCCCGACGTTCCCGCGGGAACGCTTTCGCCGCCGGTGGAGCGGGCGGCGGAGCTGGCACCGAGCTGCACCGATCGGCGGACGGCGCGATCGACGAGAAACGGCCCGGGACAGCGCACATACTCGGTCTGGTGAGCTGGGCGAGTGTAGTGTCCTGGCCACAGCGATATCTCGCGACGTCGTCGACGACGGGAGGGCTCACGGCCGGTTCGAGCTGCCAGAGCAGCTTCTGCGACCCGTGGTCTCGCCCTGATGGGCGACTGTCCCAACTCAGCGACCCAGATCTCGGAGAGGGTCATCCCAGGGAGGCTCCATGAACGCGAAAGTTGTGTGGGAGCCCTGGCCCACCGCCCCGGACGCGCCCGCCGGGTTGCTGCGCCCCGGCGCGGCCGCCCTCGGCATCCGCCACCAGGGGGAGCTGCGCGCCGTGCTGCGCCGCTGGGTCGGGGACAGCTCGAGGTGGTTCACCCGCTGGCCAGACGGCGGCCCGTCGGAAGCCCCGGCACCATCGATGTTCTTCGGCAGGGCAAGCAGCACCGACACCGCCGAGGCCTGGTTCGAGATGACCGGCGTCGACGGTCAGGACCAGGTGCTCGCCCGCGCCGCGATCGCGCCCGGGGAGGAACTGCGATGGCTCGATGAGCCGCCCGACGGCCCGCTCGGCGCTGTGACCGCCGGTCTCGCCGAGCTGACCTCCCGGGCGTTCGGACCGGGCACCGCGCCGCAGCTCCGCGACGGCAAGGTGCTCGCTCTGCCCGGGCCCGAGCTGCCCGGCCTCAGCGAGGACCTGCGCCAACGCTCGTGGCACGTGCGCGACCACCGCGGATCGGCAGGAGACTCGGTGCTCCGAGCCCTCGAGATGCCACCCCTGCGGGATCCGGAGGAGGACACTCTGCGGGCCCGGCGCGCCCACCTCGTCCGCTCGTCGGCCCCGCTGTCCGCACCGGGACTCATAGTGTGGCGCACCGGCGGCGTCCGCCTCTGGCGCGGCGGCGCGCATCCGCTGCTCGACGCCCCGGTCGCGCCGAGCGATCTCACGGAGGCCGAGTCGCTGCTCGCCGAACACGTAGCGGGCGAACCATTCGGCGACGCCTGACCGGGCGCGGCGAGTCGACCGGCTCAGCCGCTGAAGCCGCCGCCGGAGTGGGCCATGTCCTTGAATCGGGAGTAGTGGCCCTCGAAGGCGACCGGGATCGTCTTGGTGGCGCCGTTTCGGTGCTTGGCGATGATGAGGTCCGCCTCGCCGGCGCGGGCGGACTCCTTCTCGTAGTAGTCCTCGCGGTGGATCAGCAGGATGAGGTCGGCGTCCTGCTCGATCGAGCCGGATTCGCGCAGGTCGCTCATCATCGGGGTCTTGTCGGTGCGCTGCTCGCTGCCACGGTTCAGCTGCGAGATCGCGATGACCGGAACCTGGATCTCCTTGGCCAGGAGCTTCAGGGCGCGGGAGAACTCCGAGACCTCCTGCTGGCGGGACTCGACCTTCTTCCCCGAGCTCATCAGCTGCAGGTAGTCGATGACCACGAGCGAGAGGTCATGCTTCTGCTTGAGCCGCCGGCACTTCGCACGGATCTCCATCAGCGACATATTCGCCGAGTCGTCCATGAACAGCGGGGCGTCGGCGATGCGGCTCATCGCGCGGGCCATCGACTGCCAGTCGCGGTCATCCATCGAGCCATCGCGCATGCGGTTCATCGGCACCTGGGCCTCGGCGCTGAGCAGACGCATCGTGATCTCGGTCTTGTCCATCTCCAGGGAGAAGATCACCGAGGTCTTGCCGTTGTGGATCGACGCGGAGCGCAGCACGTCCATGCCGAGGGTCGTCTTGCCCATCGCAGGGCGGCCGGCGAAGATGATCAGCTGACCCGGATGCAGGCCCTGGGTGAGCTCATCCATCTCGGCGAAGCCGGTGGGGGTGCCAGTGACCTGGCCGCCGCGGTTCTGGGTGGCCTCGATCGCGTTGAGGGTCTCATCGATCACCTCGCCCAGCGGCAGGAAGTCCTCGCTCTGACCACGCTCGGTGACCGCATAGACCTGGGCCTGGGCCTCGTTGATGGCCTCCTCGACCTCGCCGCCGTCGGACGCATAGCCCAGCTGGACGATCCGGGTGCCGGCCTCGACCAGTCGGCGCAGGGTGGCGCGCTCGACCACGATCTCGGCGTAGTAGCCGGCGTTCGCCGCAGTGGGAACCATGTCGATGAGATCGGCGAGATAGGCGCCGCCGCCCACCCGGGCCAGCTCGCCGCGCTTGGAGAGCTCATCCGAGACGGTCACCAGGTCAGCAGGCTCACCGCGCCCGTAGAGGTCGATGATCGCCTCGAAGACCATCTCGTGGGCGGGCCGGTAGAAGTCGTTGCCGCGGACGATTTCGACCACATCGGCGATCGCGTCCTTGGACAGCATCATGCCGCCCAGCACGCCGCGCTCGGCGGGGAGGTCCTGGGGCGGGGTGCGCTCCAGGCCGCGGTCGGGTCCAGCTTCGAAGGCCTCGGTAGATGTCACCGAGCCAGTGTAGGAAGTCCGGCTGACCGTCGGGACGTGATCTCTGACGGATGGGGACGGCTGGTCCATGTGGAGGAGCGTTCCGCGGCCACCGGACCACCGGCGGCAGTGAGACTTGCCTCCTCGGCGAGGCATGCCTCGTCACGCAGGGGCCCACGGGAGTTCGCCCGGAACCCTTGACGGCTTGATCTGCACCAGAGGTACAGTGCCTATACGCACCGCACCATTGGTACACAGCCAATGGGAATCAGGAGGGCATCATGACCACCTCATCCGCATCTCCCCCGCCCGAGACGTCATCCCGCACCGACCGTGCGCACTCGACCTTGTTCCCCTACGCCCTCGCCGCGCTTGCGGCCACAGCGGTCGCACACCTGATCATCGGGCTCGCGGGCCACCGCATCACGGTGCTGACCACACTTCCTCTGCTCGTGATCGCGCTGGGCTATGCGACATACCTGGTGATCTACGGCCGGGCGCTGGGCCGTGTCCGCTATGGGCGCCTCGTCGCCCACGCCCTCACCTACGCGATCGTCAATACCGGCTACCTGCTGCACGCCTATGTGCTGATCGCGTCGGCCTCCCCTGCCATCCAGGGCGATGGTCACCTCGCTCTGAACGCCGGCTGGTTCGGCGCCACCTTCGGCATGGCCGGGTTCTGGGGGATCGGCCTGATCGCGCACGGACTGGCGGCGCTGCACGAGCGCGGCTTCGAGGCGCGACGCGCATGACCTCGCATACCGACCTGTCTGCGGAGGATGCCGAATGGGTCGAGGAGCTGGCCCGCTCCTGGATCGAGGTGTACAAGAAGTCCGCGACCACCCTCGCGCTGCTGCGGATCGTCGGCGAGCACGGTCCGATCTCGGCCACGGGGATCGCACCGCACTTCGCGAACGCCACGGGGTGGACACTCACGGATCGCGGTCTCTATCGCACGTTGCGGCGCCTGGCAGAGTCGGGGGTGCTCAGCCTCGAGAAGGTCGACGTGGCCCGCACCGGGGCGAAGCGTCAGGACTTCGCGCTCACTGCGATGGGTCGCGCCCATCTGGAGCGGATCGAGAACGAGCTGATCTGATCGTTCAGCTGGTCTGGACACCGAGCTGGTCCTGACATCGAGCTGGTCTGGACACCGAGCCGGCCCGGACACCGAGCTGGTCTGGACACCGAGCCGGCCCGGACACCGAGCTGGTCTGGACACCGAGCCGGCCCGGACACCGAGCTGGCCTGGGTACCGACGGGTCCGCGGTCACTCCCCCAGCGGCATCCCGAGCGCATAGGCCGTCTGAGCGAGGTGCTGGATGGCATCGTCGACGATACTCACCAGGCGTGCGCCCCGGGTGACGGGCGGATCCCACTGCTCGTCGATGATGTCGTCGAGAGCTGCCACCGAGAGGGTGTCGAGGTAGCTGTCCAGCGCGGCGAGCGTGGCGTGGACGTAGTCGATCAGTCCGGCGCCGTCGTCGACCAGGATCCGACGGGCCTCGGCGGGGGTGTGGCCGTAGCCGACAGCATCTCCGGCCGAGCCGAGGCCGAAGCGCTGGTCGAAGCCGTCCGCGGTCCACACCTGCTCGCCGTCGGCGAGATCGGCGAGCTGCACATCGATCTCGCGCCCGGTGTGCCAGAGCAGCCAGGCCACGGAGTTGGGGTGTCCACCGGGTCGGGCGTTGAGAGTCGCCGGGTTCAGCTGGTGGCGCAGACGCTCGGCGGCGTCGCGGGGGCGGGAGGTCAGGTCACGGAGGAGGTCGAGAGCGTCCATGTCCCGACGGTACTCCGCCGCACTCCATGGCTCACCCCTGTCGGACCGCGCGTACCCCTGCTCTCAGTCACCGGTCCCCGCTGCGAGCCAACCCGCCACCCCGTCAACTCGCCAGCCAGCCAGCCACCCCGTCAACTCGCCAGCCCGCCAGCCCGCCAGTCAGCCAGTCAGCCAGTCAGCCAGTCAGCCCGCCACCACTTCTCTGTCGCTGGTGACGGTTGAACGCTCCCCAGCCGTTCAAAGCTCACCAGAGACAGATTTCTGGTGGCGAGGGGACACCTGGTGGCGAGGGGACTTCTGGTGGCTAGAAGAGTGGAGATGGGGTGGGCCGGCACCGAGGCCGGGGCCGGGGCCAGCACCGGGGCCGGGATCAGTCCTCGACGATGACGCCGTCGGCCTGCTCGGGATGGCGCTGCAGCCAGCTCTCGATGAAGGGGCAGATCACCAGGACAGGCAACGAGATCGCCCTGGCCTCGGCGAGCGTGGTGCGCACGAGCACGGAGGCCACCCCTTCGCCCCTGTGCGCGGGGTCGGTGACGGTGTGGATCAGCTCGATCCGGTGACGGGTCCGCTCATAGATCATGATGCCCACGACCTCGCCGCCGCGCACCGCCTCGTAGCGTCCGATGGCTGGGTTGTCGCGGACCGCGATGGTCTCTTCCGGGCCGTGGACATGGTCCTCGACGTCGCTGCTGCTCAGCCGAGCTCCTTCCGGGGCTGCCTCCACGGTACGGCAGGGGCGCCGGAGCTGTCAGGGCACGGAGCGGGTCGGTTCCGCTCCGGCAGGAGGGTCCGGCGTGGGAGCATGCTGGGCGTGATCGAGAAAACCGCAGACAGCCCGTCCTCCCCCACCGCCACGGAGCAACCGGAGCCGACGGAGCAGTCGGAACAGGAGGAGCGGGCGGAGCCGACGGAACAGTCGAAGCAGACAGAGCAGTCCGAACAGTCGGAGCGATCGGAGCAGTCGGCCTTCGCCCGGGCCGCCGATGCCCTGCAGAGCCATCGCGCGCATTCGGAGGTCTGGGGAGACGAGCGCGAGGCGGTGAGCATCGCGCTGCAGTGGGCTGCCGCGCACACCACGGTCGCCACCGATCCGAAGACCACCGCCCGCAGCGCCGCCGCCCTGCAGGAGGACGTCGGCGAGACCGTCACCGAGGGCGGCATCGGGGCTGAGCGGGCGATGGAGCTGTTCGACCAGGTGCTGCTGCCCGCGACCCGCTCCGCCGAGGATCCGATGAACCTCGCCTACATCCCGGCCGCACCCACCCGGGCCGCGGTCGCCTTCGACTCCGTGGTCTCCGCCGCGAACGTCTTCGGGGGGATCTGGGAGAACGGTGCGGGCGCGATCTTCGCCGAGAACCAGGTGCTGCGGTGGCTCGCCGATCTGCTGGGCTGGCCCGCCGAATCCGCCGGGGTGTTCGTCGCCGGCGGCACCCACGGGAACCTCTCCGCGCTCGCGACCGCCCGCGACCACGCACTGCGGAGGCGCGGACGCCGGCCGGAGGGAGGCTGGGCCCTGGCCTGCGCCTCGACCGCGCACTCCTCGATCTCCTCGGCCGCGCGGCTGCTGGACATGGACCTGATCTCCGTGCCGGTCGATGATCGCGGGCATCTCACCGGCGACGCGCTCGAGCGCGCGCTCGAGGCCGACCCCCGGATCTGCGCGGTGGTCGCCTCGGCGGGGACCACCAACGCGGGCATCGTGGACGACCTCGCCTCCGTGATCGAGGCCGCCCATCGCCACGGCGCCTGGGTGCACGTGGACGGCGCCTACGGCGGGGCGGCCCTGGCGGCGCCGAGCGCCCGCGAGCGCTTCGCGGGGATCGAGCAGGCCGACTCCTTCATCGTGGACCCCCACAAATGGCTGTTCGCCCCCTACGACTGCTGCGCCCTGCTGTACCGGGACCCGCGCCCGGCCGCGGCGGCGCACTCCCAGCACGCCGCCTATCTCGACTCGATCGACCGCGGCGAGTCCAACCCCTCGGATCTCGCCGCGCACCTCTCTCGCCGCACCCGTGGGCTGCCGCTGTGGTATTCGCTCGCCACCCATGGCACGGCCGCGTACACCGCCGCCGTCGAGCGCTGCCTGGCGGCCTCCCGCACCGTGGCGCGCGCGATCGGGGAGACGGAGCATCTCGAGCTGCTGCTCGAGCCGGAGCTGTCGGTGGTGGTGTTCCGTCGGCCCGGATGGACGCCGGCCGACTATCGCCGCTGGTCGCAGCGGCTAGCGAAAGAGGGGACGCTCCTGTGCGTGCCCACCGCCTTCCAGGGGGAGGTCGCGCTGCGGCTCGCGTTCGTGAATCCGGCGACAGATCCGGCGGCGGTGATCGAGGTGCTGCGCACCACGATGCTGGCGGCCGACGGCAGCTGAGGCACCCGCACGCGGGGCGCCAGCAGCTGAGGCGCCAGCTGCTGAGGCACCGGCTGCTGAGGCGCCGGCGGGCCCCTCACTCCCCCGCCAGCTGCTCCTGCAGCGCGTCGAGCCGGGTGACGTCCTCGTCCCTGCCGAGCTGGGCCCAGCCCTCGCGGGCGCGACGGGCCGCTCGGCGCGCCTGCGCCTGCTCCCCCCGCGCGGCGAGCAGGTGGGCGTGGCGGTCATCGAGGTACGTCGCCCAGTAGCGGGCGCGGGCATCGTGGCCCGGGGGCATCTCGTCGATCGCCTGCATCGCCTCGCGGCGCCGCTGCTCGCAGTCCCGCTCCTCCACGCCCGTCACGCCACGTGCCAGGGCGTCGCCGGTGGCGATGAACAGGCCCACCCGGGCATCGACCCGATGATCCCAGAGCAGCTCCGTGGGCAGCACCGGGCGGCCGCCGTCCGGACGGGTGCGGCGCTCGACCGCGCGTGCCGCCGCGATGACCGGCTCGAGCTTTTCAAGGTCGAGCGCCCGCCGCAGCACCAGGGCGCTGGCCTCGAGCTCGGTGCGGATCAGCTCGCTGCGTGCCGCGGCCGGGGTGCTGAGGTCGTCAGCGAGGCGACGGGCAGCAGTGGCCAGCGTGCGCAGCTCACGCAGCGACGCGGCCTGCTCGCCCTGCCGCTCATGGATGCTGGCGCCCAATCGGGCGGCCTCGAGCAGCCCGTGCTGGTCACGCTGCCCTCGCGCGATGGTGCGCGCCTGCTCGAGAGGCACCCAGGCGGCCTCATAGCGCTCCGCCTGGACCCGCTGTGCGGCCACGGCGAGCAGCGGCTCGACGCGCAGCTCCTCGCGACCGAGGGTGCGCTGGAGGGAGACCAGCCTGCCCGCGGTGAACGAGGCATGCGCGGCGGCGCCGGCGGCCATCAGGGCCCGCAGCAGCGCGGTGATCAGCCCGATCCGCAGCGGCGGGTCCTCGATCTCGTGCAGGGCCTCGAGCGCCTCCAGCGCATGGTGCACCGCCTGCAGCGGATGCTCGATGCCGAGGGTGCGTGCCAGCACCGCATGCGCGCCGATGACGGTGCGGGCAGGGTCAGCGCGCGGCCCGTCGGCCTCGACCTCCGCCAGCTCGCTCAGCTCCAGGAGGTCCAGCGCGGCGGTGGTCGCACCCGGGAGGTCGCCCATGCCCTCGAGCGCCTGGGCGAGGTGCAGCCGCAGTTCCAGCTCCGGGTCGACCAGCAGCCGTTCCCGTACTGCGGGGAGCGCAGACAGCGCCGCTCGCAGCCTGGCCGCATCCCGTCGCGGATCCGGCGCGACGTCCCGCGGTCCGGGCAGCGAGGAGCGCGCGAAGGCGCGCATCACCACCAGCATCTCGGCCGACGCCTGCGGGGCCTGCCCTCGCCGACGACCACGGGAGGTGGGTGCGGTCTCGAGCGCCGCCCGGCTGAGTGCGCTGGGTCCCGACAGCGCGGGCTCCCGCTCGAGCAGGACGGTCAGCATCGCCGCCGCCTGCTCGAAGTAGCCCTGGCGGTGCAGCAGGGAGACCAGATCCGCGGTGTCATCCCTGATCCGGGACGGGTCAGCGCTCATCAGAGCTCCATGCAGCGCCATCCGCAGCAGATGGAAGCGGTCCGCAGGAGCGGCGGGAACCCGGCGGAACTCCCCCACCAGGCGGCGGGCGTCACGGGGGTGCTCGGCATGGAGAAGGTCGCTCGCCCGGTGCGCGGCCTCCCGGACGTCTCCCGGGTGCGGCAGCGGCAGCTCGGCAGGTCGCAGTGCGGCCCGGAACCGGCCGAGATCTGGCAGGCCGCTGCCGACCTCGTCACCACCGGGGCCCGGGAGCGAGGAGGCGCCAGAAGTGATCACAGACCGAAACCTACCAAGCGTCCATGCATCAGCCCACAGCCAGGTCTCCTCCGTACAATGACCGGGGCCCTCGAGGCCGCGACCGACGAGAAGAGGTAGAAGGTGGTTGTCGACCTGACAGGGGGCACGGCGGCCTCGACCCCTCACTCCCAGGTGCAGGATCCCCATGACGCCCGTGCACGCCCTGCCCGCGAGGGACGCTTCACGGGGCATCTCCACTTCGACGAGACCATCGTCCCGGTGCTGCACACGGACTTCGACGTCGCCGCATATGTGCGCAGGGGCACCGCACGGCTCGAGGTGGACACCGCGCTGCAAGCGACCGAGGAGCCGCTCGGCGAGGACCTGCGCCTTGCCCTCGGGGTGCTGCAGCGCCTGGAGTCCTCGGCGCTCGGGGAGTCGCGGGCGATGCTCGCGACCACCACCGGCAACGAGGCCCGGATCACCGCCTTCCTGGCCACCTGGCTGGTGGACCGCTTCTGGCAGTCCCGTGCCCTGCGCGATCTGCTCACCGGGGACCACGCCACCGACCGTCCCCGGGCCCGGCACCACCCACATCCACTGGCCGCGCTGCGCCGTCTCCATGTGGATCGGGTCCAACCGCTGCTGACTCCGGTGTGGAACGTGACGGCCGGCGAGGCCCTGCCCGCCGGCCATATGGCGCGCATGGCGATCCAGGAGGCGTCCCTGCAGGCGGCCCTGGTGGCGGTCTCGCGCCGGACCTCCGGGGAGGCGCGACGCGTCCTCGATATGGTCGCCGAGCGGCATCAGGCCGCTGTCGACTTCTTCGTCGCCGAGGCGATCGCCCGCCTCACCCGCTCTCGCGGTGAGGCCATCACGGCCCGGGCGCTGCTCTCGTTCGGCTCGCCGCTCGACGGCGGCGGGCTCATCGATCCTGACCTGCGCCCCGCCCTCGCCGTGCTCGGCGCGGACCCTCGCGATCGCGCTGCCCTGCGGCGCGCCCGGTTCGAGATCACCAGGCTCCTGCCCGGCCCCGATCTCCCGGACCCCTACCTCAGCTCTCTGCCCAGCACCGGAGTGTGACATGGCCTTCGACCTCGATCAGTTCGCCCAGACCTCGATCCCCGTGAAGTACGAGGACCTCGACTTCGACACCTTCGACACCCAGCCGCTGGATGCGCAGACCCTGCGCTCGCTGCGCTATATGTGCGACGTCGAGTACCACACCTCCTGCTTCCTGCGCGATCTGCTGGTCACGCCCTCCCACCGCGAGGAGGACGCCGGCGGCTTCATGACGATGTGGAACCGTGAGGAGTTCTGGCACGGGGAGGCGCTCTCGATGGTGCTCGCGCGGCACGGGATCATCGTCGACTACGACGAGATCAAGGCCAAGCGCGAGAAGCTGGGCTGGATGGGGGCGCTCGGGCCGCTCAAGCAGTCCGTGCTCACCAACCTCGCCGGGACCGACTTCGTCGCCGTGCACATGGTGTGGGGCGCGGCCAACGAGCTCTCGGCCGTGGCCGCCTACCGTCGGCTCTCCGCACTGACCGACCATCCGGCCCTGTCCCCTCTGCTGAAGCGCATCGCCCAGCAGGAGACCCGCCACGTCGCCTTCTACACCACCCAGGGCAGGGAGCGGCTCGAGGCCTCGCAGGCGGCGCAGAAAATCGTGCGCCTGGTGATGAGCCGGGTCTGGAAGCCGGTGGGCAGCGGCATGATGGACGAATCCGAGGTGGTGCACGTGATGAACCATCTCTTCGGCGGCAAGTCCTCGGAGCTGGACAAGCTCGACAAGCGGATCCAGAAGCTGCCGGGTCTGGACGGGCTGACCATCTTCCGCAGCGCCTTCGCCCGCCTCGGCATCCCCGCCTGAAGCGGCCCGGAGGGCCTGGAGCGGCGGGCGCGGTCAGCCGAGCTGGAAACGGTCAGCCGAGGCGCGGCTGCGCAGCAGAGGAGCGGTCAGCCGGGGCGGAGACGGTCAGCCGGGGTGGGGGCGGTCAGTCGTCGTCGTCATCATCGTCGGAGTCGTCGTCGTCCTCGCACTCCAGCTCGCCGTCGTCCCACTCGCAGACGCCAGAAGGGCGGGAGGGGGCGCTCTTGCTGCTGCCGGAGGAGGAGCTGTTCGACCCCGAGGAAGAGCTGCCGGAGCTGCCGGAGCTGCCGGACCCGCTGGATGAGCTGGAGGACGAGCCCGCGGAGCGCGGCTTCGGAGCGGGCGCGGGCGCAGGGGACGCCACGGGCTCCATCGTGCCCACCCCGGTGTCGGAGTGGATACCGCGCACCGGCTGTTCGGAGGCGGTGGGCGCGGGCAGAGCGACAGATTTTCCTGCAGGCTGCGCCCCTTCACTCGCAGGCTGCGCCGCGCTCTCCGACGCCGGGGCCTCCGCACCGCCCGCGACCGAAGTCTCTCCGACCGAGATCCCGGCCCGCGCCTGCGGGGCGTCATCCATCGAGGGCAGCACGGCGAGACCGATCACCGCGAGCGCGACCACCACGATGATCCCGAGGGTCCGCAGAATCTTCATGTCAAGCATGTTCGCCGCCGCCGATGAGGTGCTCGTGAAGGCGAGATGAGAGTCCTCTCATGAACGTAGTGGCCTGCGGTGACACAGCTCAGGCCTCAGGATCGACGATCTTGTAGCCAGCGCCGCGCACCGTCACCAGGCGGGCCGCGCCGAGCTTGCCGCGCAGGTAGCCCACATAGACGTCGACCACGTTCGAGGCGCCGTCGTAGTCGTAGCCCCACACCTTGGACAGCAGCAGGTCCCGGGTGAGGACCTGGTTCGGGTTCTCGAGGAACACACGGGCCATCGTGAACTCGCGGGAGGACAGCTCCACCGAGCGCGGCTGGCCGCCGGTCGTGCTGCTCGCGATCCGGGTGCGCAGGTCCAGCGACAGGTCCCCCAGCTGGAGGACGTCCGCGCTGACGGCGCCCGAACCAGCGGTGGCCTCGCGGGCGCGGAGCTTGACCCGGGCCAGCAGCTCCTCGAAGCGGAACGGCTTGGCGATGTAGTCGTTCGCCCCGCCCTCGAGGCCCTGCACCGTGTCATCCACCCCGGTGCGCGCCGTGACCATCAGGATCGGGATCTGCACGTCCATCGCGCGCAGCGCCTTGAGGACCTGGAAGCCGTCCATCCGCGGCAGGCCCACATCCAGGATCAGCAGATCGAAGTCGCCGCTGGAGCCGAGGTCGAGGGCGGAGATGCCGTCCTCCACCACGGTCGAGGCGAAGCCGTTGGCCTTGAGCCCGCGTTCCATGAACCGGGCGATGCGCGCTTCGTCCTCGGCGATGAGGATCCTCATCCCCTGTCCCTCCTCGATGCTGTGGTGTCGTCGGCGGCGGATGTCCGCACCCGCCTGTCAGTATCCCCGGTGGTGCCATCCTGGGTCCGTTCGTCCGCCGATGGCCCGTCCGCGAACTGCGGGAACACGATGGTGAACGTCGACCCCTGGCCCGGCTTCGAGAGCAGGCGCACCACCCCGCCGTGACCCTCGGCGATCGCGAGCACGATCGGCAGGCCGAGCCCCGAACCCGATCCCCGGCTGCCGTCGACCCGCGTGAATCGTTCGAAGATGCGTCGCTGGTCCTCGGAGCTGATGCCGATACCCTCGTCCTGCACGGTCACGTGGATCTCGGGGCCCTCCGGTCCCAGCACGCGGTCCACTCCGAACCGGATCCGGCTGCCCTCGTCGCTGTAGCGCACGGCGTTCGCGGCCAGCTGCACCACCGCCTGCGCGAGGCGCTGCTCGTCGGCGTCGGCCACCACGTCGACAGTGTGCTCGAGGATCCATTCGCGTTCCGCGATGTGCTCGATCCGGGCGAAGGCGGAACGGGCGAAGCCGGCCAGGTCCAGGGACTTCAGCCGCACGTAGTCGGGGCGCGCCGAGGCGGCGAGCTCGGAGAGGTCACCCACGACCCGCCCCATCCGGTCCAGCTCCTCGAGCGCGATATCGCGGGACTCGCGCACATCGTCGGCATCCTCGACGTCGGTGGTCTCCAGGGTGCCGCGCACGATGGTCAGCGGGGTGCGCAGCTCATGGCCGACGTCGCTCATGAAGCGGCGCTGCTCGGCGAAACCTGCCTGGATGCGGCCCAGCATGCGGTTGAAGTTCTGCGCGAGCGCCCCGATCTCATCCTGCTCCTCGGGGACCGGCACCCGATACTCCAGATCGTCGACCGTGATCTGCTCGGTGGCCGCACGGAGGTCCTCCAGCGGCCGCAGCAGGCGCCCCGTGACCACATAGCCCACCCACCCCGCGACCAGCAGCGTGATCACCGCGAGCCCGGCGAAGGTGAGGACGCTCTGCCACAGGTCGCGGCGCTGGGCACCGATGTCGTTGGCGACCACGAAGATCCCCTCGGAGTCATCTCCCTCGACGCTCACGGAGACGATCAGGACCTGCAGGTCCCGGCCGTGAGCCTCCATCGGGACGATCACCGCGGAACCCGGCTGATACGCGGCCAGCAGCTGCTCCAGCACCTGCGGGGACTCCGCGGACCCGCTCGGCAGCAGCGCGAAATCCTGCTCCCGGGGCTGATAGAGAGGCTTCCCATCCAGGAAGGTGATCACGGATTCATAGTTCGACGGCGCCGCGGAATCGGTCGCATGGAGCAGCACGCTGTCCACCGTGGTGTGGACGCGGCTGCCGTCCTCGTTCACGCTCTCGGCGATCAGGGTGAGCTCGCTGTGCTCCTGCCAGAGCTCCGCATTGACACGCGTCTCGAGCGCACGGAACTGCGCCGCATAGGTGAGCACCCCGGTGACGGCGAGGCCCACGGTCATGAACGCCATCATCGCCGTGAGCACACGGATGCGCACCGTGCGCCCTCGCGTGAAGGCGCCGACGGGGCGGGCGCGGGGGCGTTCCTTGGCCATGAGGGGAATGGTAGGCGAGGGGGCTGAGGCGGGGAGGGCCGCGCGTTCCGTCAGCCCCGCCCGAGCCGCCGCTTCACGATCCCGACCAGTCCGCCGCGCTCCTTGAGGGACCGGCGGCGGCCATGGGCGCCCGTCTCGAGGCTCGTGACCACGGTCCCACCGGGACGGTCAGCGCCACCGCGACGATCAGCGCCGCCAGGGTGGTCAGCGCCACCCAGATGGTCAGGACCACCGGGACGATCGTCGCGGCGAGCAGGGTCTGCTCCTGCCGGTCCGGCCTCGCCCCACGCAGTTCGCGCCTGCGACCGCTGCTCGGCCTCGCGGCGCTCCCGCTTCTCGTTCTCGGCCTGCGCACGGCTCTCGCGCAGCTGTCCCAGCCGCTCCTCGTCGCGCACCCGCCTGCGCTCCCCCGGGCCCTCGGCGATGCGGTAGAGCACCGGCACGATCACCAGGGTCAGCAGGGTCGAGGAGATCAGGCCGCCGATGACCACCACGGCCAGCGGCTGGGCGATGAAGCCGCCGTTGCCGGTGATGCCCAGCGCCATCGGGATCAGCGCGAAGATGGTCGCGGCGGCGGTCATCAGGATCGGGCGCAGACGCTTGGCCGAGCCCTGATGGAGGGCCTCGTCGAGCGTCATCCCGTCCCGTCGATACTGGTTGACCAGGTCGATCAGCACGATCGCGTTGGTGACCACGATGCCCACCAGCATCAGCAGGCCGATCATCGAGGGCAGGCCCAGGGGGACCCCGGTGATCACCAGCAGACCCAGGGAGCCGATCGCCGCGAACGGGATCGAGACCAGCAGGATCAGCGGCTGGATCAGGGACTTGAAGATCCACACCAGCAGCACGTACACCAGCAGGATCGCGGCGAGCATCGCGATGCCGAGCTGGCCGAAGGTCTCGTCGATGTCCGCCGCGGTGCCGCCGAGAGTCGCCTCGACGCCCTCGGGCAGCTCCGCGTCCTCGATCGCGGCGTTCGCGGTCGCGGTCGCCTGGGAGACATCCTCCGTCGCGGGGGTGAGCGAGACGGTGACGGTCTCCAGGGAGTCCTGGGTGGCGATCGAGGGGCGGGAGAGCTCCTCCTCGACGCTCGCCACGTCCGTCAGCGGGATGGTGCCCATCAGCTGCAGGTCCTGCAGCTGGGTGAAGGTGTCGACGCTCTCGCCGCCGGCGACGTAGATGTCCAGCTCGTTGTCGTCCAGGGTGATGGATCCGATCGCGCCGGGGAACATCTGCTGGGCGACCATTCCGATCACGGCCTCCTCGGTGAGCCCCATGCGTGCAGCGGCCTCCCGATCGACGGTGACCACGGCAGTGGGCTGGTCGGCCTGGAGATCGCTGCCCACCTCGGCCACGCCGCTGGGCAGCGGGTCGAGCTCGGCGAGGAGCGCATCATTCGCACTCTGCCGAGCCTCGGCGGTGGGTCCGGTGATGAGGATGTCCACCGAGCTCGAGCCGGTGGGCGAGGCGATGTCCGCGGCCTCGATGGTGCCAGGCTCGGGCAGGGCTTCGAGGGTCGTGACCATCTCGTCCAGCAGGGCTTCCTGATCCGCGTCGGGATCAGTGGTGATCGAGAAGCTGACCTCGTTGCTCGCAGCGCCGCCGAAACCGAAACCGCCACCACCGATGGTGGTCTGGACGGTCTCGACGCCGTCGACCTCCAGCAGCGCCTCCTCGCTCTCGGCGGCCTTGTCCGAGGACTGTGCGAGGCTGCTGCCGGCGGGGAGGGTCTGGGTGAGGGAGGCGATGTTCTGCCCGGTGTCGCCGAGGAAGCTGATGTTCACCAGTGGGATCAGGAACACGGTGCCCACAAGCACCAGGATCGAGGCGCCGACGGTGATCAGGCGGCGCGGGAGCGTGTCCAGCACCAGGCGCAGCACCGGGGCGTACATCCGGTGCAGCCAGGTGCTCTCCTCCTTGGCCTCGGCCCGCTCGCGTGCCGCGGTGACCTGCGCGGGATCGTCGGGGTCGACGTCCTCGTGGCCCTTCGGGGGCTTCAGGAACCAGTAGGCCAGCACCGGCACGATCGTCAGCGCCACCAGCAGCGAGGACAGCATCGCGATGCCGACGGTCAGGGCGAAGGGCCGGAACAGCTCCCCGGCCATCCCGGCGACCACCGCGATCGGCAGGAACACCACCACGGTGGCGAGCGTCGAGGCGGTGATGGCGCCGGCGACCTCCTTGACGCCGTCGAGGATCGCTCGGCGTTTGGTCTTGCCATAGGCGAGGTGACGGGTGATGTTCTCGATCACCACGATCGAGTCGTCGACCACACGGCCGATCGAGATCGTCAGCGCCGCCAGGGTGAGCATGTTCAGCGTGTACCCGGTGACGTACATGCCGATGAACGCGATCAGCAGCGAGGTCGGGATCGAGATCGCGGTGACCACCGTCGGCCGCACCCGGCGCAGGAACAGCAGGATCACGCCGACGGCGAAGAGCAGACCCAGCAGGCCCTCCTCGGCGAGCGCCAGGATCGACTCCTCGATGAAGGGTGCCTGGTCGAAGACGACGTCGGCCTCCGCGTTCCCGCCGACGCCCGAGAGAGTGTCCGCGAGCACCCCCTCGACGCCCTCGGAGACGTCCACGACGTTGCCGTCGACCGTCGCGGTGACCATCAGCACCAGGGACTCGCGCCCGTTGGTGCGGGAGATCGAGGTGGCCTCCTGCGTGGTGCGCTCGACGGTCGCGACCTCGGAGAGGGTGACCGGCTGAGCAGGCTGCTGAGGCTGCGCGTCGGGCTGCTGCTGGCCGTCCGGGCCCTGCTGGCCCTCCTCTGCCTGCTGGCCGTCCTCTGCCTGCTGGCCGCCCTCGGCGGGCATCAGCACGATCGCCTCGAGGCTCTCGATGCTCTCCACGCCCTGGCCGAGCACCACGTCCAGCGTGCGGTCCTCATCGACGACGGAGCCGCCGGGCAACGAGAGACCGCTCGCGTCCAGCGAGGTCGTGATGTCACCCTCGGCGAGGCCGTGCTCCGCCAGCGCGTCCTCGTCCGGGGTGATCCGCACGATCTCCTCGGGGGCGCCGATCACGGCGACCGAGGAGACGCCGCTGACGCGCTCGAGCTCGGGGGTCACCGAGGCCTCGAGCCGGGAGGCGAGGTCGGAGGGGTCCAGATCCGAGGAGACGGACAGCACCACGGCCGGCAGGTCGCTGGTGCCGCCGGAGATGACCTGCGGGTCGGCATCCTCGGGCAGCTGATCCTCGATGCGGGTCAGCGCGGCGTCGACCTGGTTCGAGGAGCGGGCGATGTCCGTGCCGTAGGTGAGCTCGACGGTGACCATCGACATGCCCGCCTGCGAGCTCGACGAGGTCGCCTCGACGTTCTCGAGCCCGCTCAGGGACTGCTCGACGGGAGCGGTGATCCGGTCACGGACCTGCTCGGAGGAGGAGCCCGGGGAGACGGTCATCACCTGGACCTGCGGGAGCGACACCGAGGGGATGAGCTCCTGGCGCATCGTGGTCATGACGAAGACGCCGATGATCGACACGGCGATGCACACCAATGCGATGAAGGACCGGTTGTTCAGGCTCAGCGTGGCCAGGCGGTTCATCCTGCTCCTCAGGGATCTTCTGCGACGGGGAGGAGCGGCCCACCACCGCACCTGCGGCCCTGGCTCCCAGTCCTCCGTGCGCACTCTCTCACGCGGACCTGAGCAGGCGGATCCGACGAACGTCGCAGGCCTCGTCGCACAATAGGAGGGTGACCGCCTCTCCTGCCCCCGACGACTCCCCCCACGAGGAGAACGCACGGCGGACGGTCGACCGCGACATCCTGCGCCTGGCGATCCCCAGCCTCGGGGCGCTGGTCGCCGAGCCGATGTTCATCCTCGTCGACTCGAGCTTCATCGCCCGCGTCTCCACCACCTCCCTGGCCGGGCTCGGACTCGCCTCGACCGTGCTCACCACGATCGTGGGCCTGGCGATCTTCCTGGCCTACTCGACGACGGCCGCCGTGGCCCGCTCCTTCGGCGCCGGGCGCACCCGCGAGGCGATCTCCCGCGGGATCGACGCCTGCTGGCTCGCGCTGATCGTCGGCACCGTCTCCGCCCTCGGCCTGCTGGTCGCCGGGGAGCCGATGCTGGCCGCCTTCGGACCCTCCGAGGAGGTGCTCGCCGAAGCGGTGATCTATCTGCACATCAGCGCCTACGGCCTGCCCGCGATGCTCGCCGTGCAAGCCGCGACCGGGCTCGTGCGCGGCATGCAGGACGCGAAGCTGCCCTTGGTGGTCGCCGTGGGCGGCGCGCTCGCGAACATCCCCCTGAACGCGATCCTGATCTTCGGGCTGGACCTCGGGATCGCCGGGTCCGCGATCGGCACCATCATCTGCCAGTGGGGCATGGCGCTCGCGCTGCTCGGTGTCATCATCACCCGCTCGCGGCGCGAGCAGATCCCGCTCACCCCGCACCTGAGCAACCTCATCGCGGTGGGTCGCGATGCGGTGCCGATGTTCGTGCGCACCCTCGGCCTGAAGGCCGTCATCATCACCGCCACCGTGGTCGCCACCCGGCTGGGCGATGTGCAGCTGGCAGCGCATCAGCTGACCACCACCGTCTTCACCGTGCTCTCGCTGGCGCTGGATTCCCTCGCGATCGCCGGCCAGGCACTGGCCGGCAGATACCTCGGCGCCTCCGACCCGCGCACCGTGCACGCGGTGACCCGGCGCCTGATGGTCTGGGGCGTGGGCGGGGGCGCCGCGGTCTCCGTGCTGCTGCTCGGGGCGAGCTATGTGGTCCCCGGGCTCTTCACCCCGGATGTCGCGGTGCAGGAGAGCCTGCGCGTCGCACTGTGGGTGCTGGTGATCACCCAGCCGATCGCCGGGTACGTGTTCGTGCTGGACGGGGTGCTGATGGGGGCGGGAGACGCCCCCTACCTCGCCAAGGTGGGCAGCCTGATCGCGATCGCGATCCTGCCCGGCGCCGCATTGGTGGCCTGGTGGGCGCCGGCAGGACCGCTGGGCCTGGCGATGCTGTGGCTGGCCTGCAACTTCCTGTTCATGGTGCTGCGCGCGATCAGCCTGGGGCTGCGGGTGCGCACGGACGACTGGATGCGACTGGGCGACTGAGGCCCGCCGCCCCGGGCTGGGCCTCGCCCGGCCTAGCCCGGCGCCGCCCCCGGCTCAGCGTTGTCTCAGCCCTGGACGGCAGCTCGCGAATCGACGAAGGCCTGCACCGCGGCCTCGACATCCTCTTCGGTGTGGGCGGCGGAGAGCTGCACCCGGATCCGGGCCTTGCCCTGCGGGACCACGGGATAGGAGAAGGCGGTGACGTAGACACCGTGCTCGAGCATCGCGTCGGCGATCCGGCCCGCGAGCGCCGCGTCCCCGAACATCACCGGCACGATCGCGTGCTCGCCCGGCAGCAGCTCGAAGCCCTCCTCGCCCATCCGCCGGCGGAACAGCTCGGCGTTGCGGAACAGGGTGCCGCGCAGCTCGGCGCTGCCCTCGACCAGCTCGAGGGCGGTGAGGGTCGCCGAGACGATCGAAGGGGCGAGCGAGTTGGAGAACAGGTAGGGGCGTCCCTTCTGGCGCAGCATCGCCACGATCTCGCGTCGGCCGGAGACGTACCCGCCGCTCGCGCCGCCGAGCGCCTTGCCGAAGGTGCCGGTGTAGATGTCGATGCGGTCGGAGACCCCGAAGTGCTCGGGGGTGCCCGCGCCGGTGGCGCCCATGAAGCCGACGGCATGGGAGTCGTCCACCATCACCAGCGCTCCGAACTCCTCGGCGAGATCGCAGATCCCCTCGAGCGGGGCGAGGAAGCCGTCCATGGAGAAGACGCCGTCGGTCACGATGAGGGTGCGACGTGCGCCCCTGCCCTCCCGCAGCGCCGCGACGGCCTCGAGCTGGGTGCGCAGGTCCTCGAGGTCGGCATTGCGGTAGCGGAAGCGGGCCGCCTTGGACAACCGGATCCCATCGATCAGGGACGCATGGTTCAGCTCGTCGGAGATGATCGCGTCGTCCTTCCCGAACAGGGGCTCGAACACGGCGCCGTTGGCGTCGAAGCACGAGGAGAACAGGATCGTCTCCTCGGTGCCGAGGAAGTCCGAGACGGCGGCCTCGAGCTCCAGGTGGAGGTCCTGGGTGCCGCAGATGAAGCGCACCGAGGCCATGCCGAAGCCCCTCCCGTCCAGGGCGTGCTTCGCGCTCGCGATGATCTCGGGATGGTCGGCGAGCCCGAGGTAGTTGTTGGCGCAGAAGTTCAGCACCTCGGCGCTCCTTCGACCCACGGGCCCGGCGGTGATCCGGCCGGCCTGCGGGGTGGTGATGACCCGCTCGTGCTTGAAGGTGCCGGCCTGCTCGATCTCGGTGAGCTCGGCGGTCAGCTGGTCCTTGAGGTCGGTGTACATCGGGGGTCCTTCCGAGGGTGTGCTCTGAAGCGGGGGTGGCGGGGTGCGGCCGGTGCGTGGACGCGGAGCGGCCGACGGGTCAGAGAGGTCAGGCTGGTCAGGCGGGTCAGGTGGGTCCGAGGAGTCGGACGGGTCAGAGGAGCCGGACGCGTCAGCCGTCCAGCATGCTCCAGTCCAGCACGACCTTGCCGGCGGTGCCGGCCTTCGCGATCTCGAAGCCGTGCTCCCACTCGGTGGCGGGGAGCACATCGGTGATGGTGCGGGTGATCGCGGCGCGCAGCGTCTCGGAGGTGCTGAGCATCGCGGACATCGCGTTCCAGGTCTCGAACATCTCGCGACCGTAGATCCCCTGCAGCGTGAGCATGCGGGTGACGACCATGGTCCAGTCGATCTCGAACTGCTGCGAGGGCAGGCCCAGCAGCGCGATCTTGCCCCCGTGGTTCATGTTCTCGATCAGCTCCTGCAGGGCCCGGGCCTGTCCGGAGATCTCGAGCCCCACGTCGAAGCCCTCTCGCATGCCCAGGCTGCGCTGAGCGTCGCGCACCTTCATGCTGGCCACGTCCAGCACCAGATCCGCGCCGCAGCCCTCGGCCATCGCCAGGCGCTCAGGGGAGACGTCCGTGATGGTGATGTAGCGGGCGCCGGCGTGGCGGGCGACGGCGGCCGCCATCTGCCCGATCGGGCCCGCGCCGGTGATCAGCACGTCCTCCCCCACCACCGGGAACTTCAGCGCGGTGTGCACCGCATTGCCCAGCGGGTCGAAGACGGCTCCGAGCTCGGGGCTGATCAGCTCCTCGCCGCCATCGTGCTCGTGCACCCACACGTTCTGGTGCGGGACCGTGACGTACTCCGCGAAGGCCCCGTCGCGCTGGACTCCCACGGAGCGGGTGCGGATGCACATCTGGCGCCGGCCGGCCCGGCAGTTGCGGCACATCCCGCACACCACATGGCCCTCACCGGAGATGCGGTCGCCGACGCGCACGTCGCTGACCTCCTCCCCCACCTCGACGACCTCGCCGTAGAACTCGTGGCCGGGAGTGAAGGGCACCGAGTCGCACATCGCCTCGGCCGAGGCATCCCAGGCCAGGATGTGCAGGTCGGTGCCGCAGATGCCGGCACGCAGCACCCGCACCTTGACGTCCCAGGCTCCGCAGCCGGGTTCCTCGACCGTCGTCCATTCCAGCCCGGCACCGGCTGCGACCTTGCGCAGTGCGCGCATTGCTCCTCCTCGTCCTCGCTCCCCGAGAGGGGAGCGCTGGTGATGTCCGTCCTGCTCAGACGCTCTCTTCGGAATGTTCCAGCTCCGGTTCCGCGGCCTCCGAGATCCTGCGGCTGTCGAGGCCGGGGACCAGTGCATCACGGGCGACCTCGTCGATCTCCCGCAGGAACCGGGAGTTCGTGCGCGCCAGCGGCTGCAGCTGCGTCCCCCACAGCAGGGACTCCAGGGGCACGCCGACGGCATACAGCCCTGCCTGCTCCTGCCCGCTGCGATCCAGCACGCGGTACGGGGGC
This sequence comes from Brachybacterium sp. AOP24-D1-21, assembly GCF_052378665.1. NCBI lineage: Bacteria > Bacillati > Actinomycetota > Actinomycetes > Micrococcales > Dermabacteraceae > Brachybacterium > Brachybacterium sp. AOP24-D1-21. Next base: position 1,920,121 of record NZ_JBQSXX010000001.1, on the reverse strand, counting down.
GGCCCGACGTCGAGCGCACCGGTCTCCACCCCGGTGACACCGACGGCGGCGGTCGCCGCGGCCGTGGCAGTGGCCGTGGCCGTGGCCGTGGCCGTGGCCGTGGCGCGATCAGGGATCACGAAGGGGCGTGCCCGACCGTGGTCCCGCAGATCCTGCAGCAGAGGGTTCGCGCTGCGGCGGAGGTCCGCCGGAGGCAGATGCGCCTCGAGCAGGGCCCTCGCCCGGTGCTCGTGCCCCGGCACGCTGGTGGAGGAGGCCACGAAGCCTCCATCGCGCACCTCGACGTTCATCCGTGCCCCCAGCGGCTGGACCACGCCCGCCTCGACCAGCGCGATCAGCTCATCGATCCGACGGGCAGGAGGGCCGGAGGCCAGCATCCCCGCGAAGCCGCGGAACCATCCCTCGACATGATCCCGATACGAGGGGCCGCGCACCCCTCCGTAGCGCACCAGGGTGCGCAGCGGGCCCCGGCCGGCCCCGATCTGGACGCTCGCGCACTTCAAGGGGCTGTCCAGGCCGAGGTTCGCCTCGTGCACGTCGCGCCGCAGGTCCTCGAGCCACCAGCGTCGCAGCGCCTCCGGGGTCTCGAGCTCGATCCCGTCGAGCGGGCGATCCAGCGCACCCACCTCGAGGCGGTCGGCGGCCGTGGGGACGATCCGCGCGATGCTCTGCTCCAGCTCGGCGGAAGCCCAGTCGTGCTCCTCCAGGGCATCGAGGATCTCCTGCACCCCACCGGTGAGGGCGGCGGGACGCTGCCGGGCGAGCACTGTGTAGTGGAGCCGGGCGGCGTCCTTCATGATCGCCGGGTAGAGCTCGGTCAGGAAGTCCACGCCAGTCCCCGCGGCGGCCTGGTCGCGCAGCTCCGCGAGCAGCTGCGAGGTCTGGAAGTGCTTGGGGAAGACCGGCGTCATCTGCCCGAACCGTCCCTTGGCCCGGTAGGGGATCCCGCGCCCGGAACCGACCACCAGGTGCGGCTCCCGACCGCTGGGCAGGTACTCCAGGGCGTCGCGCCCTGTCGGATCGGCCCGGAACACGCCCCCGCGGCCGAGGGTAAGCAGGGAGAGGTAGTCGAAGAAGTTCATACCGAGGCCGCGCACGATCACGGTCTCCCCGGCCTCGAGGCCGTCGAGTTCGCGCTGGGAGATCGGGCTGGTGGGTCGGCCGTACCAGAGGTCCGCGGCGGTGGCGGACTCGGCGATCGCCGCGCCGCGCCCGACGGTCTCCGTGTCGGAGTGGCCGGTGGCGATCACGACGGCGTCCGCCTCGAGCGTCACGGGGCGGGGCGCCGCGGGGGACTCCGAGCGGGGCACTGCAGGGGCCGACGGCTCCGTGCCGATCCCGGCCGGCGGCCCCTCGCAGCGGACGTCGATCTGCCATCCCCGGGCCGAGGGGGCGAGTGCCGTCGCCGTGCCCTTCACGTGCTCGACCTCGATCTCCGCCGGCGCCTCCGCGAGATCCCGGGCATGGCACCACTCGAGGTATCCGCCCAGGAAACGGCGTGAGGGATGCGAGTGCGGGAGCATCCGTGCCGCCTCTGCGCGGTGCTGGTCGTCCAGCGGCCGCTGCGGAGAGCCGAGGTCGGTGATCTCACCGCCCGTGATGAGCCGTGCCCAGTCGTACAGGGTGGGACCGGGGCGCACCGGCCCGCGCAGCTCGACGCTCTCGTCGGTGAAATGGGTGGCGTCCGCGCACAGGGTGTTCATCAGCAGATGGGACGGCTGATCGGCGTCCCAGACGCGTCCGCCGCCGGGGCGATGGGGCTCCACCAGCAGGATCCGCAGCCCGGGCAGCGCGAGCTGCTGCGCATTGGCGATCAGCCGCTCGACCACGGCGATGCCGCGCGGGCCGCCGCCGAGCACCGCGACGGTGCGTCGGGGGGTGGGTGGGGGTGGGGGTGTGGCCAGGTCAGTCGTCATCGACTCCTCCATCTCCGGCACCGCAGCTGTGCGGGCGGATGGTGCGGTCCTGCGCGGGCGGGTTCTGCGGCTGCGATGCCGGCGAGGAGGCCTCAGCGAGCGCCGAGCTCATCGAGGGGAACGGCCATGGAGGTCGCCAGGAGCAGCTCCGCGTCGGGCACCGCACCTGCGAGGATCTTGCTGCGCGAGGTGAGGATCGAGGTGCGCGAGAGATCGCGGGCCTGCTGGGCGTCCGCCGCTCTGATGGCCTCGATCAGCGGGTGATGGCTGTGGGGGCTGGGGACCTGCCGTCCCTGGGCGAGGCGCACAGCCAGGAACCACTGGGTCTGCTCCTGCAGCTCACGGACGATGCGGGTCATCCGCGGCATCGCGGCGATCTCGGCCACCGCCACGTGGAAGCGGGTGTGCAGGGCGTGGTCCGGGGCCTTGCCGACCACCTCGTAGGCCTCGAGGTACTCCCGCTCGCAGGTCTCCAGGTGGTCGATGTCCGCGGAGGTGGCGCGCTGCGCCGCGAGCGATGCCGCGACCGGTTCCACCAGGCTGCGCAGCAGGTAGACCTGCTCCATGTCGGAGACGGAGAGCTGCGCGACCAGGGTGCCCCGCTGGGGCAGCACCCGCACGAAACCCTCGGCGGCGAGCCGACCGGTGGCCTGCCGCACCGGAGTCCGGCTGACGCCCAGCTCCTGAGCGATCAGCTTCTCGTCGATGACGGCGTCGGGCGCGAGCGCGGCAGAGAGGATCTCCCGCTTCAGATGCCGGTAGGCGACATCGGCGCGACTCTCTTTGAGGGGCAGCTCCATGTACGCAACCTAACTCAGATCGGGACCGGATGCCAGACTGAAATATTTGTTGGATCCACTCTTGACGCAACTGCAATTCACATGCCACTCTACCGACACGCTGTGGCACAGGCCACAGCCCGACGACAGGACGAGGCGAGCCCCGCGCTGCTGCGAGGACCATCGCCACTCCCCGGACCGACAAGGACACCGATGTCTCTTCTCGTGATCGGCGCCCCCCAGGCACTGGCCACCGCCGTGCTCGCCGCCGCCACCTCCGGCGAGCGCGTCCATGTGCTCGCCGAGGATGCGCCCGCGGCGCTGCCCACGCACGCCGACCGTGACGGTGCCCGGACCGAGATCGACCTGGTGACCTCGGTCGAGGACGCGGACATCCACGCCTGCGTGATCGTGGCCGAGGCGCGAGCACTGCCGGCGCTGATCAGCGCGCATCGGGCGCTGCTGGTGGGCCTGCCGGTCCTGCTTGCCCCCGGCGGCCTGGCCGGGGCCCTGCGCGTGAGCGCCCAGGAGGAGTCCCTGCTGGTCGCCGAGACCACCGGCTTCCCCGTCTCGGGCACCGTCGAGGGGAGCACCTTCCTGCTGCGCGGCCTCAAGCAGGGCATGCCGTTCGCCGCCGCGGACCACCTCCTCACCGGCTCGCTGCTGGCAGAATTCCGCCGCTACCTGCCCACACTGGTCGCCTCGGACCTGCGCACGACGTCGATGTCCAACACCAACCACATCATCCATCCGCCGATCACCCTGATGAACGCGGCGCGGATCGACAGCGCCGCCCCGTTCACCCTCTACCGGGACGGCGTCAGCCCCTCGCTCGAGCACCTGCTGGTGGCGGTCGACGAGGAGCGCCGCGCCGTCTGCCGCGCCGTGGGCGCGGACGACCGCTCGGGCCGCGAGTGGCTGCTGGAGTTCTACCGCGAGGGCGGCATGCAGGGCGAGAACCTCGTCGACTGCCTGACCAGCTACCCCGGCTTCGCCGACGTGGCCGGACCCACCACGCTGGACTACCGCTATCTGGCAGATGATGTGCCCCATGGCGTCGCCCAGTGGGCTGCGATCGGTCATCGCGTCGGGGTCGCCACCCCGGCCATCGACCAGCTGCTCGCCGTGCTCACCCTGCTCGTCCCCGCCGTCGACCTCCGTGCCGATGACGAGGGCCTCGAGCTGTTCCTGGCGCATCTCGAGCACCACCGACGCGTGCCCGTCCCCCAGCCCTGATCGCACGACCCGGCATCAGGACCCTCCCGACGCCCCCTCCCTTTTCCGCTCTCGATGAGGAGACACCCATGAAGAAGCCCGAGATGGACCAGCAGCTGCGCACCCTGGGATCACTCAAGGAGAAGCTGCGTCGCGGCGACATCGGCCGACGAGGCTTCCTCGCCGCCGCCGGCGCGCTCTCCGGCACCGCCCTGCTCGCCGGCTGCGGAGGCGGCGGGCCCCAGGGTCCTGGCGCCGGCGGCGGCGGTGCCGGGACGATCCCGCTGTACACGGTCGAGAACGATCCGGCCACCCTCGCGTTCTACAACCTGGCGATCGAGAGCTTCAACCAGGAGCATCCCGATGTCACGGTCGAGGTGACCGTCTACTCGGACTCCAACCAGGTGCAATACCTGACCACCGCCTTCCAGAACAAGGTGGACGTCGGCATCTTCTCCCCGGCGGTCTCGAACTTCACGGACTTCGCCGACGCCGGGCACCTGATGGAGCTCGACGACCTGGTCGCCGAGATCGGCGAGGACGACTTCCTGCCGGCCACCCGCATCCGTGTCTCCGGGCACGACTACGGCATGCCGCTGCAGAACAACGCCTCCCTCGTCTACTACCGCAAGGACCTCCTCGAGGGCGCCGGGATCTCGGTGCCGACCACCTTCGAGGACTATCTCGGCGCGATCGAGGAGCTCAACGGACAGGACGGCGTCAACGGCATCGCGATGGCCGTCGGCTCCACCGCCCAGCTGCCCCTGCAGTTCTTCGCGCCGTATCTCTACCAGTCCGGCAACGACTACTTCGACACGCAGGGCCAGCTGACCTTCGACCAGCCCGGGGTGCTCACCGCCGTCGAGCGCTTCGTCTCCGTCATGAAGAACGCTCCGACGTCCCTGCACAATGCCGCCTTCGGCGACATCGTCACGACCTACGCCGCCGGCCAGGCCGCCTTCGCGACCTTCCCCGGCCGCCTCGGGGTCAACCTCTACAACGACTACCCGGAGATCGCGGACGTCACCGGAGTGATGCGGATCCCGGCCGGCGACTACATGCCCGGCGAGCTCCACTTCGGCTCCGGCCAGCAGTACGGCCTCTACGCGGAGACCGGCGAGCCGGAGCTGGCCAAGGAGTTCCTCAAGACGCTCACCACGGGGGACGAGGCGGTCGAGTTCGCCAAGACGGTCCCCGGGCATCTGCTGCCGGCGCTCGAGAGCGTGCGGGTGCAGTTCGAGGAGGAGATCGCCTCCGCGACCGAGGGCTATCTCGCCGACAAGGGCGACTGGATCCAGACCTTCATGGACTGCGTGCCCCAGGCGATGACCGCATCCACCGCCATGGGTGCGGTCGAGGGCGGGGAGTTCCAGGCCAAGCGCACCAATGTCAACCCCTTCGCCCAGAACATCTGGCCCACCCCTGCCCATGACGGCGTCATGTTCCAGGAGATCCTCATCGACGGCCGCGCCGCCGAGGACGCCTGGAACGACTGCTGCGAGAAGATGCGCACCGCGGCCGACGAGTTCCACACCGCGAATCCGGACTGGGAGCCGGAGATCATCTGACCCGCTCCATCTCATCGCACCTCGACCGGAGGGGACCCCATGAACACCGTCACCGCCACCGCCGGACCCGCGGCAGTCGGCACCATTCGCACACCCCGGCGGCACAGCCGACACCGGCTCGCGCGGGTCCTCGTGCGGACGGTGCAGTACCTGCTGCTGATCCTCGTCGCGACCGTCAGCGCGTTCCCGCTGCTGTGGGCGCTGATCAACAGCGTGCGCCCCAACAGCGAGATCGTCTCGTACCCGCCGAAGCTGATCCCGCGAGAGCTCACGCTCGAGCACGTGCAGGCGCTCTTCGAGCTCTACAACTTCCAGGTGTACCTGTGGAACTCGCTGTTCGTCTCCGCCGGCGCGACCATCGGGGCTCTCGTGCTCGGCACCACGGCCGCCTACGCGATGACCCGCTTCGACCTCCCGGCGGTGCGCGCGATGAGCGTGCTCTCGCTGCTGGCCTATCTGGTGCCCGCGATCCTGGTGCTGATCCCGATCACCCAGTTCCTGTTCTCCAACGGCTGGGGCGACAACCGGATCGCCCTGACGGTCCTCTACATGGGCATCTTCCTGCCGTTCACGATCTGGCTGCTGCGCTCCTACTTCCAGGGCGTGGGGGTCGAGGTCGAGGAAGCCGCGATGATCGACGGCTGCTCACGGCTCGGGGCCTTCCTGCGGGTGGTCATCCCGCAGGCGATCCCCGGCATCGTCTCCACCGGCATCTTCACCTTCAACGCCACCTGGAGCGAATACCTGTTCGTCTCCTCCCTGATGACCACGAACTCGAAGCTGACCGCCAACCCCGCGGTGTTCCTGCTGATGGGGCACATGGGAACGACCTCCTGGGGGCTGCTGATGTCCGCCGCAGTGATCATCGTGCTGCCCGTGCTGCTGCTGTTCTTCGTCGCGCAGCGCTGGGTCGTCTCCGGCATCTCCGACGGATCCGTGAAGGGCTGACACCATGACCACGAACTCCCTGTCCACCCCATCCGCCCCGTCGGGACCCTCCGGCCGCACCTCCGCCCCACCACCCTCGCCCCGCGCGAAGCCCCACACCCTGCGCAGCCGGCTGCAGCTGGCACTCAAGGGCGAGAAGTCGCTGGCCTACCTCCTGGTGATCCCCGCGTTCCTGCTGGTCGGCTTCTTCGCCGTCTACCCCTTCGTGATCGCCCTGTGGAACAGCTTCTCCTCCGTGGACCTGTTCACCGGGCAGCGCACCTTCGTGGGCCTGGACAACTTCATCGCGGTCGTCCAGGACCCGTTCGTGCTCGCGGCGACCTGGCGCAGCGTCCTCTGGACCGTGTCGAACATGGTGCTGCAGGTGATCGTGGGTGTGCTGGTGGCGATGCTGCTGAACGTGAACCTGCGCGGGCAGCGCTTCGCGCGCACCCTGGTGCTGGTCCCCTACATGGTCCCGGCGATCGTGGCGGCGCTGATCTTCCAGTACATGTTCAACGACGTCACGGGCGTGGTGAACTACCTGATGCAGAGCACGGGCCTGATCGACGATCCGCTGGGCTGGCTGTCGAACCCCGACCTGATCATGACCACGGTCGTGCTGGTGAACGTGTGGAAGTACTCGCCGTTCTTCACCATCATCGTGCTGGCACGACTGCAGTCCGTCCCGAAGGATCTGTACGAGGCGGTCTCGATCGACGGCGGCAGCTGGTACCACCGCTTCACCACGGTCACGCTTCCCTCGATCATCCCCGTGGTGCTGGCCGGCTCGCTGTTCCGCACCATCTGGACGGCGTACGACTTCGACATCCCCTACCTGCTCACCGGCGGTGGCGGGCCGTCCGGCTCGGCGATCACGGTGCCGCTGGCGATCCGCTCCCTCGCCTTCGAGGCGCAGGAGTACGGCCAGGCTTCGGCGCTGGCGATCTACGCCTCGCTGCTGCTCGCGCTGCTCGCGGCGTACTACCTCTGGCAGATGCGCAAGAGCGACAGGCGCATGGGCTGAGCCGGACCGACTTCCGGAGTGCACAGAGCCCGGCCCCGGGCCCCCGTTACGGGGGCCGGGGCCGGGCTCTGTGCTGTGAATCGGTGTCCTGTCGAACGGCTCAGTGCGGTGCAGCGCGTGTGCGCCGACGACCCGCCGGGACGACGAAGTCGTCAGGATGATGAAGCGGCCATCTCACCGGCCGTCCCTCACCAGCCGCTGTCCTCCGAGATGTCCACCGTGAGGGTGCCGTCCTCGGCGAGGACCGCGGTCCCCGAGACGCGGACCGTCGAGGAGTCCGTCTCGTCGGTGGGTGCATCGTCCTCGCTCCAGCCCTCCTGCTGGTACGCGAAGGTGGCCTCGCCCGGGCTGTCGTAGCTGGACACGCTCCACCCCTCCTGCCTCGGCTCGATCTCGACGGTCGGGTAGGTGCCGATGGTCCAGGAGCCGGAGCCCTCGACCATCCCGCTGGCCCAGGCCGAGAACGGGCAGCCTTCGGGATCCGCCTCCGTGGACGTCGCGCACTCGTCGAGCGCCGTCTCGACCTGGGACTGGATCTCGGCGGTGCCGGCCTCGCTCAGCGTGTAGGTCGGCGCGGCGTGCAGCTCGTACCAGCCCTCCGGATCAGCGGGGACGAACACAGCGCTCTCCTCGGAGCCGATGAACTCCGAGACCTCCGGCAGGCTCACGGTGTACTGGCCCGGGAGCACGGCGGCGACGGCATATCCCTCCTCGGCGGCGAGGCTCTCCACCGGCACCTCCTGGCCGTTGACCAGGAGGGTGCTCGCCCCCTCCGGGATCTCCAGCGCGAGATAGGCGTACTCGGTCTCGCCCATCCGCCACTCGGGGAACACCAGCGCGGTACGGCCGCTGCGCTCCACGACGAAGTTCCGGGTGGTCCTCACACCGTCCTGGACCACCGTCGCGGTGACCAGCACGTCGTCGTCGCCGGACTCCTCGGAGTCGACGATCTCGAAGCTGCTGATGCGGTTCTCGGCGGAGCCGGCGATCGCGTTGGTCAGCAGCACCTGCTGGGCCGTCGGCGCGTTCGGGGCCGAGATCTCCACCGCCTCGGCAGCGTTCCCATCCTGCAGTGCGCCGAGATACGCCTCGACCCGCTTCTCCGGGGAGAACACGGTGGAGGAGATGACGTTGAACGCGATCGCGATCCCCACCAGCAGCACGAACGCGCCGCCCACAGCGATGCCGCCGCCGACCAGGAGCTTGCGCGCCTTCGGCGAGAGCGGCGCGGCAGGGGCGGGCTCCTGGCCGGGCGCGGCTGCGGGGGCCGCTGCGGTTCCGCCGCCCATCGGCACGGTGGCGTAAGGGCTGCCGGTCGTGGGCTGCGTCGTGGGCTGCACCGTCGAAGAGATGCCAGGGGCGAGACCCGCGGCACCGGCCTGCGGCGCGTCGTGCACGAGTGCGGTCGGGATGCCCTGCGCGTTCGGCGCCAAGGCGGCGTGACCGGCGGGGTCGCCCGCCGCTGCTCCGGTCGTCGCCTCTGAGGCACCCGCAGCGGGAGTCGAAGCACCCGCGCCGGCGAGGGCCGGTGCCAGGGGACGCCGGAACCAGGACAGCACCTTGGCCGGGATGACGGGCGCGGCCAGCGGGGTCACGAAGCGCGAGAGGAGCTCCACGATCACGCCTGCCAGGCTCGCGAGCAGCGGGGTCCAGGCGGCGAGTCCCACGGAAGCGCCGATCAGTTCACCCTCCCCGTAGGACCCGGAGTACCCCATGGAGGTCGAGAACCGCGCGAGGATCATGAGTCCGAGCGCGCCGAAGAAGTAGACCACGGGCAGCGCAGCCCACGAGATCGCGAGGGCGACCACATTGTTGGGGACCACCTGCCGCTGATGCTGCCACAGCAGCGCAGCCAGGAGCAGTCCGACAGGGATCAGCACCAGCGCGCCCAGCCATGCGTACCAGGGCATCGAGAAGACCGAGAAGAACTCGCTTCCGGTCACGCCGAACTCATCGAACAGCTCGGGACCGGTGATCGAGACGCCGAGCGCGGACAGCAGGTCCAGGCCCGTGAGGTAGGACAGGACGTAGCCGCCCAGCAGCGGCAGCAGCAGGATCACGTAGAGCATCGGCGGGGTCTCCCCGTCGATCAGCGCCTGGATGGTGGTGGCCACCGTGAGTCCTGCGAAGGCCAGCACCGTGACGATCAGCGCATGGGTGAGGGCGAGCTTGAAGCCCGCGGTGAGGTCGGTGACCAGCGGCCACCAGGCCGGGCGCGCGCGCAGGCTGATCCGACCGAGCGCGTGCGCCAGGGTGAGCAGGAGGAACGCGCCGAAGAAGGTGTCGAAGCCTGCCGCGTGCAGCCGCAGCGTGATGTCCTCGTCGACAGGGATCGGCTGCGCGAAGATCAGCGCGGCGATCACCGTGACCAGGGCGACCACGAAGCCGGCGAGGGCGGCGGAGACCCAGATGCCCAGCTTCCCGGCGGCCTGGCGGCGCTGCACGAAGCGGCCGCCGTAGAAGCTCAGCAGCACCATCACCACGGTGACCACGCCAGGCAGCAGGCGGATGGAGGCGCTGAGGCTCTCTCCGTCGAAGGTCTTGCTGAAGCCGAGGGAGCCCAGCATCGCCATCGCGACCAGCTGGAAGGGGAAGCGCAGCGCGGAGGCGAGGCCGCTGAGGGTCTCGTCCGGAGAGATGTCCATGCCCTCGAGCGTGGCCTGGACCGGGTTCCCCATGTCGGCGATCGCGGCTGCGATCGCGAGCAGCACGATCGCCAGGACGGAGACGAGGATGCCGCCGAGGTAGGTGATGCCACCGACCGCGAGCGACGGCAGCGGGTTGGACAGGCCGGCGGCGTCGAGCTTCTGCTTCAGCTGCTCAGGGGTCATCCCCGTGGCGACGACCGGGGCCGGCGCGACCCCCTGCGGCGCCGGGGAACCCGGGCCGACGGGAGCACCCTGGGGTGCCGGCGATCCGTGCTGAGGAGCAGACGCCGGAGTGCCGAACTGCGCGGCAGACGCCGGGGAGCCGTACGGAGGCGCGGAGGCCGGGGAGCCGTACTGCGGGGCGGGCGTCCCAGGCTGCGGCTGAGCACTCTGCGGAGGCTGCTGGCCGTACTGAGGAGCCGGCGGCGGGAGCGCGGGACCGCCCGCCGCCTGAGGTGCCGGGCCTGCCTGCGGCTGCGCCTGTTCCTGCGGAGGCTGCTGCTGCGGAGGCTGCTGCTGTGCCTGCTGCTGCGGGTCTCCGGCCTGCTGAGGCTCCTGCGACGGTCCTGCGGTGTGCGGCTGAGGATCCTGCGAATGCGGATCCTGTGACGGGTACTGTCCCCCACCAGGCACAGACATGTGCGTTCCTTCCGGGTCGTCGAGCGATTCGATGCGACGTGGTCCCAGATTCGACAGCGCAGCAGAGCGCGTCAGAGCGCGCTGCTTCTCCACAGTTCCCCACCCAGGTGTCCCCCACGACTCACCCAGGCTACCGATCGGTTGTGCGAAAGCCAAGGTCACCCCAACCACTGGACCGAGGGTGCAGGACCGCCATCACGCCCACCGCGAGAGCGGGTCGACGTCGAGCCGCACGACACCACTGGCGCTCCGCAGCGCAGCCGCAGCGCAGCCGCAGTGAGGACGATCACGGCACCGACGACCTCCAGCCTGCAGCGATGTCACTAAGGTTAGCCTCACCTTTCACCGAAGGTCGTCGTCATGCGGGTGCGCCCGCCCGTCCAGCAAGGATCCGCTTCCTCATGCCTCTGCCCCGCCGCCACCTGCTCGCCGCCGCCCCCGCTCTGGCCGCCCTCACCGCCCTGGCCGCCTGCGGGTCCGCCGAGCCCACGGACGCCGGCCGCGACGACTCGGGTCCCTCGGACGCAGGGGGCACCGGGGGCGCCCCGTCCGCCGGGGCACCGACGGATCTGCCCGAGGGCTGGACCTGGGTGGACGGCACGGGTGCCCCGACGGTCTCCGCAGCCCCGGCGCTGCCGGTCACCGTCACCGACGGCACCGGTGCTGAGGTGACCATCGAGGACCTCTCGCGCACCATCGTCGGCGGCGAGGACATCGCGGACATGCTCGCGGCGATGGGACTCTCCGCGCTGATCTACGCCGCCCCCACCAATTCCGTGGCCCCGGCCGCACTCGACGCCCCCGAGCAGTTCGAGTTCTCCCAGCAGACCGGCACCGAGGGGCTGCTCTCCGTGGACGGCACCTGCTTCCTCGGCAACAACGTCAAGCGTCATGGCGATGTCGCCGAGCAGTTCCGCTCCGCCGGGCTCTCCGCCGCGGTGGTCGACGACCAGCAGGCGGTGGCGGACAAGATCCGCACCGTCGGCACCTTCATCGGCGATCCTGAGTCCGCCGAGGAGCTGGCGGGCGCGGTCGAGGAGCAGCTGTCCCAGGCCTCCGCGGCCGCCGGGGACGCGGCCAAGGAGCTGCGCGTGCTGGTGGTGACCTCCTCCGGCGCGGGCGGCGCGAACGCGGTGGTGGGCACGGGAACCGCTGCCGCGGACATCCTCGAGGCCGTCGGCGCGGTGAACTGCGGTGCGGAGGCGGGCCTGCGCGGCTACTCGGTCGAGTTCAGCGACGAGGGCCTGCTGGATCTCGCCCCCGATGTCCTCATCACCGGCACCGGGGACCTCGAGGAGTGGGGCGGCCTCGAGGGCTTCCTCTCCGCCTTCCCCACACTCGCACAGACCCCCGCCGGGCAGGCCTCGAACTTCCTGCTCATGCCCAGCGAGCAGATCAAGGTCTCCGGTTCCGCCGTCGGTGCCGGGGCGCTCGCACTCGCCCAGGCGCTGGCCGACCTCACGGCGTGAGCCGCACCCGCACCGAGCGAACACGCCGCATCCCGCTCCTCACGGCACTCCCCGTCGCCGCAGGAGTGCTGCTGATCGCGATCGTGCTCGCGATCGGCTCCGGACCGATCGAGCTCACCCCCGCGACCGTGCTCGCGGTCACCGGGCGCGAGATCCTCGGCGTCGGCGCGGGCTCCGGGGCGCTCGAGACCACGGTGGTCATGGACCTGCGCATGCCGCGCGTGCTCTTCGGGACCCTCACCGGGGCGGCGCTGGCCGTCTCCGGCGCCGCCCTGCAGAGCCTGTTCCGCAACCCGCTCGCAGATCCCGGCATCATCGGCGTCAGCGCCGGCGCCTCCACCGGTGCCGTCGGCGCGATCGTGCTGCTGCCCCCGCTCACGGGAGCGCTGGTGGCGTGGATCGTGCCGGCCTCCGCCTTCGTCGGCGGTCTGCTCGCGACCGGTCTGATCTACGCCCTGGCCCGGCCGTCCGCAGGCACCGGCACCGCCCGGCTGCTGCTCGTGGGGATCGCCGTGGGCGCCGGTTTCGCGGCCGCCACCGGCTTCTTCACCTTCGCCGCCGATGATGACGAGCTGGAGTCCGTGGTGTTCTGGCAGATGGGCTCACTGGGCTCGATCACCTGGGTGCGGCTGGCGGTGGTGACGATCCCGGTGCTGCTGGGGATCGCCCTGCTGATCGCGCTCTCGCGGCGCCTGGACCTGCTCACCCTCGGAGAACGACAGGCGAAGCACCTGGGACTGGATGTGAACTCCACCCGCCGCCTGGTCATCGTGATCACCGCGCTGCTGACGGGCACCACCGTCGCCTTCACGGGCACCATCGGCTTCATCGGCCTGGTGGTCCCGCACATCGTGCGGCTGCTGTGCGGGCCCGGGCACCGCACCCTGCTGCCGGTCTCCGCCGTGCTGGGAGGGCTGCTGATCGTCGTCGCCGACACCCTCTCCCGGGTGGTCGCCCCACCGGCGGAGGTGCCGATCGGACTGTTCACCGCACTGCTCGGCGCGCCGTTCTTCCTCGCTCTGGTGCTGCGCTCGCGGGCGGTGCAGCTATGAGCGCAGCGACGGCTCCGGCGTCGTGCCTGCAGGTGCGCGAGGTCGGCTTCCGCATCGGCGGGGCGCAGCTCCTGGACGGGGTGAGCTTCGACGCCTCGCCCGGCGAACTGGTCGCACTGGTCGGCCCCAACGGGGCGGGGAAGTCCACCATGCTGTCCCTGCTGGCTGGGGACCTGGTGCCCTCCGAGGGCGAGATCCTGCTGGCCGGGACCGCGCCGCACCGTTGGCCGGCCAAACCCCTGGCCCGGCAGCGCTCGGTGATGACCCAGCAGCACGGCCAGGCGTTCTCCTTCACCGTGCATGAGCTGGTGGAGATGGGCCGCGCCCCGCACGACGCCTCGGACCGCGACGAGCAGCTCATCGCCGCCTCGCTCCGCGCCGCCGAGATCCAGGAGCTGGCCGAGCGCGATGTGACCACGCTCTCCGGTGGGGAGCTGGCTCGGGCGGTGTTCGCCCGCACCCTCACCCAGGACACGGCGATCGTCCTGCTGGACGAACCCACCGCGGCCCTGGACCTGCGCCATCAGGAGACCCTGATGCGGCGCGCCCGCACACTCGCGGACGACGGCCGGTGCGTGCTGGTGGTGCTGCACGATCTCTCCCTCGCGGCCCGCTACTGCGACCGGCTCGCCGTGTTCTCCGAGGGCGCGCTCACTGCTCTGGGAACGCCCGAGGAGGTCCTGACGCCGGAACGGATCGAACGGGTCTACCGCCAGCGGGTCACGGTGCTCGAGCATCCGGTGAGCGGACGGCCGCTGGTGGTGCCTCTCTGAACGCTCCGGGACCGTGGTCGACGACCGCGGCCCCGGGTCAGCGGCGCCAGAGCTCCTGGGGGGTGGCACCGGCCCGGAACCCGAAGGCCTCGACCATCGCGGCCGCCTCGGGGAACCCGTGGGCGAGGGCCCGGGGAGCATGCGCGTCGCTGCCGAAGCTGATCGCCCGACCTCCCTCCTCGCTCCACCACCGGGGCATCCACGGCCAGAGCCGTCGCGTGTTCATCTCCAGCGCGCGGCCGCTGCGGGCGATGGCGCGCAGCGCGGTGCGGAACTCGTCCTCGAAGTCCCGGGGATCGACGGGCCCCTCGAGCTCCTCGGGCCAGTACCGCAGGGCGTAGTCGAGGTGGGTGACGATCTCGAAGGGCTCGTCACCTGCCACCAGAGCCGGGACCCCGGCGAGGTAGCGGCGGATCACGTCGTCCGCCGGCAGGCGACGGAAGAGGGTGTCCGGCTCGGCGCGGCCCTCCTCGATCTCGAGGGTGTGGAGCGAGCCGAGCAGACGGTCGAAGCGGGAGAGGTCCAGCTGCTGCTGCACGGCCTCCAGGCGCAGGTGAGGCTGGCCGATCTCGAGCCCGGTGCCGATCCGCAGCTCGGGGAATGTCACTCGGCAGCGGTCGATGCTCTCGAAGTAGCCGTCGACGTCGAAGCGGGGGACGCTGACCCGACCGTCGGGCCCCAGCAGGTGGCGTTCGTGGTCACCGAAGTCCGCCGGGTCGCTGAACCAGGCGTCCTCGAGGTCGAGGTGCTCGGTGAAGAACAGCGCGGGCAGGCCGATGCGCATCGCGCGTGCGCAGGTGGCCTCCATGGTGCCGCGGGCGGCGGAGTCGGGGCCTCCCGTGTCCCAGGAGTACTCGCTGTGGACGTGACTGTCGGCGGGGAGGTGCGTCATGGCAGAAGGCTCCCACAGCGGTCGCTGCTCGGGATGATGGGCAGACGGTCCGAGACGGGAATCAGCGGCTCGGGAGTGCCAGGGATGCGGCGAGGTGATCCCGCAGCGCCGTGAGCTGGTCCCGCGGAGTGAGGCCGGTGGCCCGGAGTTTGGTGAGGTCGAGCGTCGAACTGGGTGGGCGCTGGGCGATGCGGTCCTTGCCGGCGTAGTACTCATGGGTGCTCACGGAGCTCACCCGCGCCGGGTCGTGGCCAGTCAGGGCGAAGACCTCGGCGGCGATGCGCGCCCAGCTGAGCGGCTCTCCGTCGTTCGTGGCGTTGTAGGTCCCGGGGCTCGGTCGGGTGGTGAGCAGGTGGTCGATCGCGGCGGCGAGGTCCACGGTGAAGGTGAGGCGGCCGATCTGGTCGTCCACCACAGCGGGGTCGATGCCGCGCTCGGCGAGGCCGACCATGGTGGCCACGAAGTTATTCCCCTCCCCGATCACCCAGCTGGTGCGCACGAGGTAGTGGTCCGGGAGGGTCGCGACGAGCTGGTCGCCGGCGGCCTTGGTCTGCCCGTACACCCCCAGCGGGCTCGGTGGCTCGGTCTCGTCGTGCACCGGGTGCGCGCCGTCGAAGACGTAGTCGCTCGAGACGTGCACGAGCGTCGCCCGGTGCGTGCGGGCCGCTTCGACCAGGTGGCCGACGCCGGTGACGTTCACCGCCCATGCTTCTCGTCGGCCTTCGGGCGTCTCGGCGGCGTCCACCGCAGTGTGGGCGGCGGCGTTGACGATCGTGCCGTACGGGGCGAAATCGAAGGCCTCGAGGGAGCCCGGATCGGCGAGGTCGAGCCGGTCGCGGCCGACGACGTCGACGTCGTGGCGATCCGACCACCGCGCGGCCAGGGCCCGGCCGAGCTGTCCTCCCCCACCGACCACCAGGGTGCGGTGCGGCGGGACCGGGACGACGTCCGCGAGCCGCGGGTGGGCGTGGTCCTTCGCCGAGAGCTCCGCCTGCTCCAGCGGGATCGGCCAAGGTATCGCCGCAGTCTCGTCGGCCAGGTGCAGGAAGGTGTACTGCGTCTGCGCGGCCGCGGACCAGTGGTCGTTGACCAGATAGGTGTAGGCGGCGGGTGCTTCGAGAGTCTGGAAGGCGTTGCCGACGCCGCGGGGCACGAAGATCGCGACCTCGGGAGTGATCTCGTGCCAGTACGTCGTCCCGAAGCTCAGCCCTTCCCGCAGGTCCACCCACGCCCCGAACACCTTCCCGGTGGCGACGGAGATGTACTTGTCCCAGGGCTCGGCGTGGATGCCGCGGGTGACCCCGACGGCCTGGTTGTAGGAGATGTTGTTCTGCACCGGCCCGAGGTCCGGCAGTCCCGCGGCGACCATCTTCTGCCGCTGCCAGTTCTCCTTGAACCAGCCCCGAGCATCCCCGTGCACGGGAAGATCGATCACCAGCAGTCCCGGGATCGGGGTGGTGCGGACTGCGAGCTCGGTCATGGGGTCCTCTCGGTCACGGGCTCGGACCGACGGGGCATCCGTGGTCACTGGCCGGCGAGCTGGTATTTCGCTTCAGTGGCTGCCTTCTGCGGTCGCCACCACTGTTCATTGTCGCGGTACCACAGGATGGTCGCCGCGAGGCCCGCCTCGAAGTCCCGGAACCGCGGGGACCAGTCCAGCTCCTCACGCAGTGCCGTGGCGTCGATCGCGTAGCGCAGGTCGTGGCCGGGGCGGTCGGTGACGTGGTCGTAGTCATCGCTCTCCCGGCCCATCATCTGCAGGATCAGCTCCACGACCTCCTTGTTGCTCTTCTCTCCGTCGGCCCCGATCAGGTACGTCCGGCCGATCTCCCCAGCGTCCAGGATCCGCAGCACCGCGCTGGAGTGGTCCTCGGCATGGATCCAGTCGCGCACGTTCAGCCCCGCGCCGTAGAGGCGGGGCCGGATCCCGTCGATCAGGTTCGTGATCTGGCGGGGAATGAACTTCTCCACGTGCTGGCGGGGGCCGTAGTTGTTCGAGCAGTTCGAGATCGTCGCCGCGACCCCGAACGAGCGCACCCACGCTCTCACCAGAAGATCCGACCCGGCCTTCGTCGCCGAATACGGACTCGACGGGTTGTACGGCGTGGACTCGGTGAAGCGCTGCGGGTCGTCCAGCGCCAGGTCGCCGTACACCTCGTCCGTCGAGATGTGGTGGAACCTGGTGCCGTGCCGTCGCACCGCCTCCAGCAGGGTGAAGGTGCCCACCAGGTTCGTCTGCAGGAACGGCGAGGGATCGGACAACGAGTTGTCGTTATGGGACTCCGCCGCGAAATGCACCACGGCATCGGCCGACGCCACCAGCGGATCCACCACCGCCGGATCGGCCACGTCCCCCACCACCAGCTGCACCCTCTGCGTCGGCAGATCGTCGAGAGAGGCTCGGTGACCGGCGTAGGTGAGCTTGTCCAGCACCGTCACGGTGTCATCGGTATGAGCCACGACGTGGTGCACGAAGGCGGAGCCGATGAAACCGGCACCGCCGGTGACCAGGAGCCGGCGGGCGGTCATGCCGATGCCCGCAGCGCCGCTGCCGAGGGGTGGAGGTGCAGCGGACGGTCCGCGATCTCGCGCTCGAGCGCGTCCAGCAGATAGCGGCCGTATCCGGACTTCATCAGCGGCAGTGCGCGCTCGCGGAGCTCGGCGTCGCTGAGGTAGCCCATGCGCCAGGCGACCTCTTCGGGAGCACCGATGGAGAGGCCCTGCCTCTGCTGCACGGTGCGGATGAAGTCGCCGGCGGCGGCGAGGTCGCCGAAGGTGCCGGTGTCCAGCCATGCCGTGCCGCGGGTGAGCACCTCGACGCTCAGGGCGCCGTCCTCGAGATAGCCGCGGTTCAGGTCGGTGATCTCCAGCTCGCCTCGGGCCGAGGGGGTCAGCGCCTTCGCGCGCTCCACGACCGTCTCGTCATAGAAGTACAGCCCCGGCACCGCGAGGTTGGACCGCGGGACCGTCGGCTTCTCCTCCAGGGAGAGGGCGCGGCCGTCCTCGCTCATCTCCACGACGCCGTAGGCGGTGGGGTCCTTCACCCAATAGCCGAAGACGGCGGCACCCTCGAGATCCTGGTGGCGTCGTAGCTGGGCCCCCATCCCCTGGCCGTAGAAGAGATTGTCGCCGAGCACCAGCGCGGCCTTCTGGCCGTCCAGGAACTCCTCACCGAGAGTGAACGCCTGGGCGAGGCCGTCAGGACTGTGCTGGACCGTGTACTGAAGGTTCACGCCGAAACGCTCTCCGTCGCCGAGCACCCGCCGGAAGGCGGCGCTGTCCTCCGGGGTGGTGATGACCAGGATGTCCCGGATCCCGGCGAGCATCAGTGTGCTCAGCGGGTAGTAGATCATCGGCTTGTCGTGAACCGGCATCAGCTGTTTGGAGACGCCGATCGTCAACGGGTGCAGTCGCGACCCCGTGCCGCCGGCCAGAATGATCCCTCGCATGACGTCAGTATGTCCGATTTGCCCGAAAAGGGGAAGGGGTCGACGGGCACGTCCGAAGGGGAGCTTCCCCCTCGCGCTGACAGGTCCGGCCGGCCCACCTGCGGCGGACCGGCCGGACCCGTCAGGAGCTCAGGCGCCGGCCGGGACCTCCGCGTCGGCGCGCACCTCGCGCACCGCCTGGACGAGGTGACGAAGACTGGCCTCGGTCTCGGAGTAGCCGCGGGTCTTCAGGCCGCAGTCAGGATTGACCCACAGCCGTTCAGGGCCCACCACGGCGCGTGCGCGGCGCAGCTGCTCGGCGATCTCTTCGGCGGCGGGGACGCGCGGGGAGTGGATGTCCCACACCCCGGGGCCGATGCCGCGGGGGAAGGCACCGGGGTCGATGGCTTCGAGGATCTCACCGCGCGAGCGGGCCGATTCGATCGAGGTGACATCCGCGTTCAGGGCGTCGATCGCGCCCACGACCACATTGAACTCGCTGTAGCAGAGGTGGGTGTGGATCTGCGTGGCGGTGTCCACACCGGAGGTCGCGAGGCGGAAGGAGCGCACGGACCAGTCGAGGTAGTCCGCGTGCTGCACCTCCCGCAGCGGGAGCAGCTCGCGCAGGGCGGGCTCGTCGACCTGGACGATGCTGATCCCGGCGGCCTCGAGGTCGGTGACCTCGTCGCGCAGGGCGAGGCCCACCTGGGCGGCGGTGTCCCCGAGGGGCTGGTCATCGCGCACGAAGGACCAGGCCAGGATGGTGACGGGGCCGGTGAGCATGCCCTTGACGGGGCGCGGGGTGAGCGACTGGGCGTAGGTCGCCCAGCCCACCGTGATGGGCGCGGGACGGTGCACGTCGCCGAACAGGATCGAGGGGCGGGTGCAGCGGGAGCCGTAGGACTGCACCCAGCCGTGCTCGGTGGTCGCGAAGCCCTCGAGGTTCTCGGCGAAGTACTGCACCATGTCGTTGCGCTCGGGCTCGCCGTGCACCAGGACGTCCAGCCCCAGCTCCTCCTGAAGGGTGATCACGCGCGCGATCTCCTCCTTCATGGCCTGCTCATAGCCGGCATCGTCCAGAGTGCCCTTGCGGTGGGCGGCACGGGCGGCACGCACCTCCCCCACCTGCGGGAAGGAACCGATGGTGGTGGTGGGCAGGTCCGGCAGGCCGAGGGCCTGACGCTGGGCCTCGGCCCGCTCCTCGTAGGCGACGCGCTCGGTGTCCGCGGACGTGACGGCGGCGGCGCGCTCGCGCACGGAGGGCACCTGCACGCCGTCGAAGGCGCGCGGCACGGAGCGCGGCCCATCGACCGCTCCGGGCTCGATGCCGCCGGCGGCGAGGGTGACGATCTCGATGATCTTCTCGTCGGCGAAGGCAAGGGTGGCCACGAGCTCGGCAGACAGCGAGGTCTCGAGCTCGAGCGTGTGCGGGACGTGCTGGAGGGACACGGAGGTCGACACGGAGATCGCGTCGGCCGCTCCCCCGGCCTCGGTGACGCGGCGGCGCAGCTCGGCCAGGCGGGCAGCGGCCGTCGGCAGCTCGGTGCGCCACACGGAGCGTCCCTCGACGAGGCCCGCGACCAGCTGCGTGGAGCCGATCCCGGCAAGCTGCTGAGCGCTGGGCAGCTCTCCGCGGGTGAGGTCGAGGTGCACAGCTTCGGCGCCGGTGGCGAGCAGCGCGGGCAGCAGATCGCCGATGCCTCCGTAGGGGGTGGTGACCAGCAGCTGCGGACGCGGCACCGTCTCGACGAGGCGGCCGATGGAGCGCTGCAGCGCGTCGGCGAGCTCGGGCTGGGCCAGGCGCTGATCGGCGGCGAGGGCGGGCTCGTCGAGCTGCACCCAGCCGGCGCCGGCGGTGTGCAGCGCATTCAGGAGCTCGGCGTACACGGCGACGACATCGTCCAGGCGGTCCAGCGGGTCGAAGCCCTCGGGCGCGCCGTCCTGCGCCTTGGCCAGCAGGAGCAGGGTCAGCGGACCCACCAGCACGGGACGGGTGCCGGTGCCGTCCTCGAGGGACTCGGTGAACAGGTCGACGATCCGGGTGGAGGCGAGATGGAGGTCGGTATCGGGGCCGATCTCGGGCACCAGGTAGTGGTAGTTGGTGTCGAACCACTTGGTCATCTCCAGCGGCGGCTGCTCCGCGGTGCCACGGGCGAGGGCGAAGAGCCCGTCGTCGTCGATCGTGCCGTCCGCACCCAGCACGGAGGCGAAGCGGTCCGGGATGATCCCGACGGCGAGCGCGGCGTCGAGCACCTGGTCGTAGAGGGAGAACGACTCGGGCGCGGCGCCGGCGGCGTCGAGGCCCAGCTCGGCCAGGCGCGCGCGGGTGGCGCGGCGCAGCTCGCGGGTGCGGCGGGCGAACTCGGCGTGGTCGATGCGCCCTGCCCAGTAGGCCTCCTCGGCCTTCTTCAGCTCTCGGGCGGGGCCGATGCGGGGGTAGCCGACGGGGGTGGCGGCGGGCAGCGGGGCGATCTGAGCGGTCATCGGGTCTCTCCTTGGGTGGTGGACCAGCGGTCCAGGTCGAGGTGATCGAGCACGTCGAGCGCGTCGCCGTGCGAGTTGAAGGTGTAGAGGTGCACGCCGGGGGCCCCGGCGTCGAGCACCCGACGGGCGAGGTCGACGGTGAAGCGCACGCCGATGCGGCGTCGCTCGACCTCGTCGGAGGCGATCTCCAGCTGGTGGAGGAGGTCGCGGGGCGCTTCGACACCGCTGATCGCGGCGAGGCGCTCGAGGCGGCGCGGGTTGGTGGCGGGCACGAGGCCGGGCACGATCGGCATCCGGATCCCCGCCTCGCGCGCCCGGGCGAGCAGACCGCAGTAGACGGAGGCATCGAAGAACACCTGGGAGATGGCGAAGTCCGCGCCTGCCCGCTCTTTGGCGACC
Organism: Brachybacterium sp. AOP24-D1-21; assembly: GCF_052378665.1. NCBI lineage: Bacteria > Bacillati > Actinomycetota > Actinomycetes > Micrococcales > Dermabacteraceae > Brachybacterium > Brachybacterium sp. AOP24-D1-21. Next base: position 1,898,905 of record NZ_JBQSXX010000001.1, on the reverse strand, counting down.
AGCACCTCGGTGTCGTGGCTGGTGGTGGGTGATTCGGGATGACGATGCGGATAGGCGGCCACGCCGATGCTCACGCGGCCGCCGGCGAGGGTGGCGGTGCGCTCGTGCTCGATGGTGCGGATCAGCTCCACCAGGGGCCGCGCGAAGGGGATCTCGTCGTCCTCGAGGCTGTGCCCCTCGGACTGGTCGCCGCGCAGTGCGAGGATGCCGCGCACGCCGCGGTCCAGCAGCGCGTGGATGATCGTGGAGAGCTGCGCCCGGGTGGAGCCGATCGAGGTGAGGTGCACCAGGGGCCGCAGGCTGGTCTCGGCCAGCACGTGCTCGGTGACTTCGATGACGCGCGCGAGATTGCCGTGACGAGCACGGCTGGTCACCGAGACGTAGTCGGGTCCCGTCGCCTCGAGCTGCGCGATGGTCTCGCGCAGCCGCTCGAAGGACACATCGCTCCGCGCCGGGAACAGCTCGTAGCTGAGCGCAGGACGATGGCGCACCGGGGCGGTGCGCTCGAGCTCGGGCAGCGTCGTGGTAGCGGACATGACCGGAAAGCTACGAGCCTCCCGCGATCGCGGGAAAGAAAGATGTGCGCCTATGAACATCCTCGGCGAGCTGGTTCTCGCAGAGTCGCGCGGGTTCATACAGGACGCCGCAGAGCGTCATCCGGAGACTCATTCAGCCGCGCTGGTGCTGCGTCCGGCATGCCAGACCTTCCCCACGAATCGCGATGTCCGATTTACCCCTTTTTCCCTTTATGCCGGGTAGACTTGGGGGATGACCGGCACCTCAGCAATGTCGGCGGGACGGACCGGGAGGTCACTATGCGGATCGGATACGCAGCAGGAGCGTTCGACCTCTTCCATGTGGGGCACCTGAATCTGCTCCGCCGTGCCAAGCAGCACTGCGATGTGCTGATCGCCGGCGTGGTGAGCGACGAAATGCTGCGCGAGGTCAAGGGCATCGAGCCCGTGATCCCCACCGGAGAGCGTGCCGAAATCGTGCGCAACCTGCGCTTCGTGGATCGGGTCTACGTGGAGACCACCCCGTCGAAGCTCGATGCCTGGCGAGACATGCGCTTCACGCACTTCTTCAAGGGCGACGACTGGCGCGGCACCCCCAAGGGGCTCCTGCTGGAGGAGCAGTTCGCCGAGGTGGGGGTCGAGGTGCGATACCTCCCCTACACCGTCCACACCTCCAGCACCGCCCTGCGGCGGGCGCTCGCCGCGATCACCGCCTCCGCTGAGCTCCAGTCAGCCGGAGTCAGCTGAATCCTCCGACCAGCACTCCGCAGCATCCGGGACCCCGGTGATGACATGTTCATCACCGGGGTCCCCTTCCTCCGCACATGAGACGCTCGAGCCCCTTCGGGAGCCGCCGGCACCGTCGCCCACTCCCCCCGGCCCAGCCCTGCTCAGGACAGCGGAACGCCCCCGCATGAGGGCTCAGCACTTCCCTCACGCGAGGGCGTCACCCCGCCCCGGGGAAAGCGTCGCTCAGTACGCCCCTCGGGAGGCCAGCACGGCGCGCGCAGTGCGCACCAGGATCAGGAGGTCCTGCATGAAGGACCAGTTGTCGACGTAGAACAGATCCAGTCGAACGGTGTCATCCCAGGAGAGGTCGCTGCGACCGGAGACCTGCCAGAGCCCGGTGATCCCGGGCCGCACGGCCAGGCGCCGGTGCGCGTCCCCGTCATACCCGCTGACCTCCTGGGGCAGGGCGGGCCGCGGGCCGACCAAGCTCATGTCACCCCGCAGCACGTTCCACAGCTGGGGCAGCTCGTCGAGGGAATAGCGGCGCAGCAGCTTGCCCACCCGGGTGATGCGGGGGTCATCGGACATCTTGAACAGCACGTCGTTGCCGCGGTCGCGCGCGAGCTGCTCGAGCTCGGCCCGGCGGGCCTCCGCATCGACCACCATGGAGCGGAACTTCAGGAACTCGAAGGGTTCGCCGGTGCGGCCCACGCGCTGCTGACGGAAGATGACCGCGCCGCCATCGCCGAGGTGCACGAAGAGTGCCACGATGAGGAGCACCGGCGCCAGGATCAGCAGCAGCAGAGCGCTCGCGGCGATGTCGAACAGCCGCTTGCTCCAGCGCAGCGCCTTGCGGGCGCGCGGCAGGTCCATGTGCACCAGCGGGAGTCCGGCCACAGGCCGCATCCGGATCCGGTCGCCCGAGATCTCGCTGATGCCCGGGACCACGATGACTCCGACCTCGATCCCTTCGAGCTCCCAGGCGACGCGACGGAACTCCTCGGCGCTCGCCGACGAGCCGGCGGTGAACAGCACGACGTCAGGCTGCTGCGCGCGCACCAGATCCAGCAGCTGGGACTCGTCGCCGAGGATCGGCACGCCGGCGCCCTCGCCGCGGCGCGCATCGCTGATCGGGGTGATGGCACCGACCACGTCGTAGCCCAGCCAGACCTCTCGGGTCAGGGTGCGCACGATGCCGCGCACATGCCCGGTGGAGCCGACCACGAGCACCTGCGAGCGCAGGTGCCCCCGGGCGCGGGCAACGTTCACGCAGCGCCGGGCCAACACCCGTACCAGCAGCAGGAGCAGGGGACCCACCAGGAACAGGGCGACGAAGTAGGGGCGGGAGAGCGGGATATCCGCAAGGAAGAGCACCGCACCGGTGAGCCCCACCGCTCCGAGGCTTCCCACCAGCACGTTGCGGTAGATCTCGGGTCCAGCGGACACCAGTCGGGGGTTCGACGCGCCGGAGATCAGAATGGCGAGCATCCAGGCGGTGGCGATCACCACCGATGTGCGCACCACGTAACCGGAGAGGTTCGGAGCGGAATCCAGGAACGCGAGGTTCTGCCGGATCAGGACCGCGATCACGCAGGCCACCGCGAGCGCCAGGAGGTCCGCCGCGACGATCATGGAGACGACCAGGCGGTCATCGCTGCGGTCCTTGCGGCGAGGACGCGCGGACCAGGTGGAGGCTCGCAGCGGAGATCGACCGCCGAGCAGAGGGACCGAGGGTCCAGCAGCTTTGACTGTCTGCGGTAATGCCACGTGCACCTCTCAGCGATCGGAGCCGGGATGGAGCGGTCAGGCCCAGCACCGGGAGCGGGTCCGTCCGCACCATCGCGACCCACACCCATCTGATGTCCGTTTTGCCCTGCTTGTCCGGCTTGTCTGAAATGCGACTATACCTCTCCTCGTGGAGGAATGGGAGATGCACTGCACTCTGCGCCGCGAGGAGACCCCTCGGAACGAGGGGTTACGGCCACAGGGACGTCCTGGAAAGAGACAGCACGACGCAGCGCGCCAACCCCGAAGGGTCGGCGCGCTGCGTCAGGTGTCGGAGCTGAGCGGGGCTCCCGCCTGCGGCGGCTCAGCCGTTGAGGTGCTCCTGCAGCGCCTTCACGGTGGAGTAGCTGGTGCGGAAGTCCCACACGCCGTTGCTGCCGTGGCCGATCGCGGCACGGAGCTTCGCCGTCGTCTCGGCGCCGATCTTCCCGTCGGCGGTGGCACCGATCTTGGACTGCAGGGCCTTGATGTCGGCGGTCGAGAGCGAGCCGTCCTGGCTCACGCCCACCCAGGCCTCGAGCGCACGGGTGGTGGCCGGACCGAACTTCCCGTCCACGACGAGTGCGCCGCTGCTCGGCGCCGAGGGAGCCGGGGCGGTCGGTGCCGAGGGCGCGGGGGCGCTCGCGGCCGGAGCTCCGCTGTTGAGGAAGGACTGGAGCGCCTTCACGGTCGCGTAGTTCGAGCGGAAGTCCCAGGCGCCGTTGCCGCTCAGGCCCATCGCCGCACGGAGCTTGGTGGTGGTCTCGGCGCCGATCTTCCCGTCGGCGGTGGCACCGACCTTGGACTGCAGCGCCTTGATGTCGGCGGTCGAGAGCGAGCCGTCCTGGCTCACGCCCACCCAGGCCTCGAGCGAGCGGGTGGTCGCCGCCCCGAACTTGCCGTCGACCGCGAGTGCGCCGGGGCTGGTGCGCACGTCGTCGCGGGAGGCCGAGTCCTCGCGGCCGCCGGGCTGGGCGTTCGCATCCGCGCCACCGTTGGACCTGGTGAGACCTGCCCGCTTGCCGCAGGTGGGCCACGCTCCGGGGCCCTGCTCATGCAGGGTGCGCTGGGCGATGGCGATCTGCTCGGACTTCGTGGCCTGGTTCGCCTGGCTCGCGAACTCGTGGCCGCCGAAGGCCTTCCAGGTGGAAGGGGAGAACTGGAGCCCTCCGTAGTAGCCGTTGCCCGTGCTGATCGACCAGTTGCCGCCGGACTCGCACTGGGCGACCTTGTCCCAGACACCGGTATCGGCGGTGGCGACCCCGGCCCCGGAGATGCCCAGGCCGGCCGCGATCACGGCGCCGCCGGTCGCGGCCGCCATCTTCGGGGCCACGCGGAGGCCGTGGAAGTACACCGCGGAGCCGTCGGCACGATGGGTGGGGACACGGGCGGGTGCAGGCATTCGGGGGCTCCTGAGGACGGCCACGGGGGAAGGGGCGGGGAAGAGTGCGGCCGACGACGGGCGTCGACCCTCCCCCACCGTGCCCGTCCCACCAGCACTTCCGGTCAGTTCGATGCCAAGTCCGAGCCATTGCTTGGTGAAACTTTTACCGAGAATGGCACCTCGGAGAATGACACCCGGGGAATTATCGAGTACAAACCGTCGGGACCACCATGGGGGTGCCGGAGGCGGGATCGGGCACCACGAGGCAGTCCAGCGAGAAGACGTCCCGCAGCAGCGCGGGGGTGACCACGTCCTGCGGTGCCCCGGTGGTCACCACCTCGCCCTCGTGCATCACCACCAGGTCGGTCGCGTAGCGCGCGGCCTGGTTGAGGTCGTGGAGGACCACGACGAGGGTGCGCCCGTGCTCGTGGAAGCCCCGCAGCAGCTCGAGCAGCTCGTACTGGTGGGCGATGTCGAGGAAGGTGGTCGGCTCGTCCAGCAGCATCAGCTCGGTCTCCTGTGCGAGCAGCATCGCCACCCAGACCCGCTGCCGCTGGCCACCGGAGAGCTCGTCCACGAGGCGGTCGGCGAGCTCGACGGTGCGGGTGGCGGCCAGGGCGCGCTCGACGGCGGCGTCGTCCTCGTCAGTCCAGCGGCGCACCAGGCTGCGATGCGGGAACCGACCCCGCGAGACGAGGTCGACGACGGTGATCCCGTCGGGGGCGAGCGCGGTCTGGGGCAGCAGACCCAGCCGGCGGGCGACGTCCCGGGCGCGCAGGCGGTGCAGATCCTTCCCGTCCAGCACGATGCGGCCCGCCGACGGGGTCAGCACCCGCGCGAGCGACCGCAGCAGCGTCGACTTGCCGCAGGCGTTGGGGCCGAGGATCACGGTGAAGGAGCCGGGCCGGATCTGCAGGTCGAGGTCGCGTGAGATCGCCCGCTCGCCGTAACCGAGGGTCACCTGCTCGACGCCGAGCACCGGGCGTTGCCCCACGGGTTCAGGCGAGGACGCGGACATCGAACCCCCATCCCACGCTCGAGGCCGAGACGACCTCGAGACCGGCCCGGCGCACCAGCTCGTCGCGCTCGGCGCGGGTGCGCAGCCCCGCTTCGCCCCGGGCGAACGCGAGCAGATCGTCCTCGCACTCGTGCTCGTCCAGCGCCTCGTCCTCGAGCGCCTCGCCCACCAGCACCACGCGCCCGCCGCCGCAGGCCGCCCTTGCGGCGCGCAGCACCGCGATCGCGGCATCGTCCGGATAGCGGTCCAGCAGGTCCACCAGGAGATGAGCGTCCGCCGGGCTCGGCGACGGGGCGAACAGCCCCTGCTCCTCGACGGTGACGGCGGCGCCGGCGAGCCGTTCGCGCATCGCCTCGGCGTCCGTCGGATCCACCAGCACCGACAGCTCTGCCGCAGGTCGCGCACGGCGCAGGGCAAGGGCGATCTCGTCGGCCCCACGCCCCGAGATCCGCAGCGCGGACCAGTCGGCGAGCGCCTCCGCCTCCGCGAGCGGGCCGGCCAGGAAGACGGCACGGTCGGCCTCCGCCCGCAGCCGGTCCTGCCGCCGCTGGTGCCGGGTCGACGCCTCGACGATGCCGAGCCCCTCCAGCACCTGCTCGACGTCGGCGCCGACTCCGGTGCGCACGGCACGCAGCAGGCCGAGGATCGCGAGCTGCTCGAGCCCGTGGGGGCCGTCCAGCCGCAGGCGGTCCTCGTACCATTCGTCGCTCATCTCGAGCCCGCGGGCGGTGAAGACCCAGCACCAGGTGCCGGATGCCTCCCTGTCACGCCTGTCACGCTGCACGATCCCGATGGCCTCGAGATAGCGCAGCAGATGCGACAGACCGCTCTCGGAGCAGCCGCTGCGTGCGGCGAGCTCGGCGGTGGTCGCCGGGCCGTCGGCGAGGTGGGAGCCGAGGCCGATCGTGGCGGCGATCCGCAGCGCCATCGGGCCCACCAGCTCGGCGGCGTGGAGCAGATCCTCGTCCTCCTGGGGCTCGGCCCCGGGGGCCGACTCCTCCGGACCGGTCGCGGCCGCCGCAGCCGTCGCGACCTTCTCGATGGAGCCGTCGCCCGACGGCTCGGCACCCCCGGGGAGGGCTCCGCCGGTGGCCTCCGCGGGGCCCGAGGAGTCCGCGGCGGCGGGCCGGCGCCAGTACCCGGTGACGTCGAGCTGCTCGGGGTCGAGCTGCTTCTCACGGCGCAGCCAGCGGCGGAGCGGGGCGAGGGTCAGAGCCTCCCCCGCCGCCCAGGCGAACACCGTGCCCGGCCACCAGGGGGCGGCGCGGACGGCGTCGAACAGGAGGCTGGTGGACCCCGCCGGGGCGCCCTCGCGCACCAGCCAGGTGAGCTCCACCCCCTCCGGCACCGTCAGCTCCTGACGGTGCGAGTCCTCCCCCACCTCGACGAACACCTGCGCCCGTGCCCCCTCGGGGAACTCCTCGAGCCAGCGGCCGATCGCCGGCAGCGCGGTCTCGTCGCCCACGATCAGCGACCAGTCCGCCCCGCGGGGATGGGTGCCGGACATCTTCGGGCCGGCGATCTGCACGCTGTCCCCGACCTGCACCGTGCGCGCCCAGGCCGCTGCGGGCCCGTCCCCGTGCAGCACCAGGTCCACGTCCAGCTCCTGAGCGCCCTGGTCCCAGCGCCGAGCGGTGTAGGTGCGGGAGATCAGGTGAGGGTGGCGCGGCCAGTCGAGCACGCCGTCGAGCTGCGCGGGCACCAGGGCGACGGGCTCCTCGGGATGGCGCAGGAACAGCTTGAACTCGTCGTCGAAGCCGTCGGAGCGGAAGGCCTGCACGCGGTGGCCGGAGGGGGCGGTGTGCGCCGCCAGGCCGGGGCCGCCCAGGGTGACGCGGCGCATCGCCGGGGTCACGTCGACGGCGGCGCGCACCACCAGCTCGCGGGTGGTGATGGGGTAGAAGGTCCAGTCTCGCAGGGAGCGCACAGGGGTTCCTCTCGAACGGGGCGGGGTCAGGGATCGGCAGGGGCAGGGCGGGAAGGGAGGCGCAGGGGCGGGGGTCAGGGGCGCCGTCGGCGCCTCTCGCGCAGGATCAGATGGAGCAGGTAGCAGCCGCCGACCACGACGGTCACCAGGCCCACGGGCACCGGCTGGGGCAGGGCGTGCTGGCCCACCAGGTCGGCGGCGCCCAGCAGCACCGCGCCCAGCAGGGCGGTGGGCACGAGCGGGGCATCGCCCTGTCCCGCGAGGCGCCGGACGATCTGGGGCGCCACCAGGGACACGAAGGCGATCGGCCCGCAGGCCGCAGTGACCACGGCGGTCAGCGCCACGCCCGCGACCACGGCGACGGCCCAGACGCGCCGCCTCACCACCCCGTGAGCGAGGGCGACATCGTCGCCCAGCTCGAGCTCCCGCAGGGCCGGGGCGACGGTCGCGACGAGGGCGAGCAGCAGGCCGATGGCGAGCGTGCCCCACCGCAGCATGGTCGTGTCGACGCTCGCGAGGGACCCGGCTCCCCAGATCGCGGCGCCGAGGGCGATCTCGCGCCGCGCGACCAGCAGCAGATAGGAGTTCAGCGCGCCGAGCATGGAGGAGACCGCGATGCCGACGATGATCAGGCGGAAGCCCTGCATCCCGCGGCGGTGGGCGAGCACATAGATCACCAGCGCCGTGGCGATGCCGCCGGTGATCGCCCCGGCCGCGACCTGCAGGTAGCCACCGCCGAGCACGAGCAGCACCAGCAGCGCCCCGGTGTACGAGCCGGTGGAGAAGCCGATGATGTCGGGGCTGGCCAGGGGATTGCGGGTGAGGGACTGGAACACGGCGCCGGAGACGGCGAGCGCGGCGCCGAACACGAGGGCGGCGAGGGCTCGCGGGAGGCGCCAGTCCCGGACGATGACCGTGGTGATCTCGTCGCCCCGCCCGGCGAGCGCAGCGAACACCTGCTGCCCGGAGAGGCGGTAGTCCCCGAGCATCAGGGCGAGCAGGCTCACCACGGCCCCCGTCAGCAGCAGCACGGCGGACAGGCGCAGCGCCCGGCGCTCGAGGCGGAGCCGCACCGGGCCCAGGGCGAGGTGGAGGAAGCGGTCCCGGTGCGCCGAGAGCACGGCCGGGCGGCGGTCGAGGTCGGTCACAGCCCGCTCAGCCTCCTGCGCGCGCGCACCAGCACGATCAGCACCGGGGCGCCGACGAAGGCGGTGACCACCCCGGCGGGCATCTCCGCGGGCGCCACCAGGACACGTCCGAGCACGTCCGCGGCCAGCAGCAGCACGGCACCGCCGAGGGCGCTCAGCGGCAGCAGCCGCACCTGGTCCGGGCCCACGCACCAGCGGATCACGTGCGGCACCATCAGCCCCACGAAGCCGATCGGGCCGCAGATCGCCACCGCGCTCCCGGCCAGCAGGGTGATCGCCGCGATCACCGCGACGCGCACGGCGCGCACGGGCACGCCGTGGGCGATGGCCACCTCGTCCCCGAGCGCGAGGGCGTTCAGCGAGCCGGCGCAGGCCAGGGCCAGCAGCCCTCCGAGGCCGAGATACGGGAGCATCGGCAGCAGGTGGGCGGTGCCGCGGTTCTCGAGGGTGCCCACCGTCCAGGAGCGCATGGCGTCGAAGGTGTCGGGATCGGCGAGGGTCACCATCCCGGTGATGCCGCTGAGCACGGCGCCGAGGGCGAGGCCCGCCAGCACCAGGCGCAGCGGGTCGGGGCCGGAGCGGCCGGTCGCGCCGATGAGGTGCACCGCGACGGTGGTGAGCAGCGCGCCGGCGAAGGCGAACCAGGCATAGCCGCTGATGCCCACCACGCCCGTGAGGGCGATGCCGAGGGTGACGGAGAAGGCGGCGCCCGCGTCGACCCCGAGGATGCCGGTGTCGGCGAGAGGGTTGCGGGTCAGGGCCTGCACGAGCGCCCCCGCGACACCGAGGGCGGCGCCGACGGCGAGGGCGGTCAGGCTGCGCGGCACCCGCATGGACAGCACGATGTAGCGCTCGTCGGGATCCACGACGAGTTCCACCCCCAGCTCAGCGCGCAGCACGTCCAGGACGGCCACCTCCCGCGCCCCGACCGCGATCGAGCAGGCCACAGCCAGCAGCAGCAGGACGACCAGCGCCGCTGCGGTGAGGCCGACGGCCCGCCGACCGCGGCGGCGGGCCGGCCGAGCTGGGGCACCGCGGTGCGGCCGTCCCGGCGCCGCCGTGGTCGCCGTGCTCACCCGAGGACCGGCGCGACGGCCTCGGAGAACTTCGCGACCGTCCAGGGGGTCGAGAGCGCATTGGGGTAGTCGAAGCCCCAGGCGATGGGGAGGGTGCCGTCCTCGTCGGGCTCGATGATCGCGACCCGTCCCTCCTGCACGGCCGGCAGGGACTGGTACAGCTGGTTGGCCTCGAGCCACGCCTGTGCCTCCTCGGGCGTGCCGTGGCCTCCATGCTGGGCGATCACCACGAGATCCGCCTCGATCATGTCCAGGTTCTCGAGGCTGACGTCGCCCTGGGCGGCGGCGAGGGCGTCGGCCTGCGGCTGCGGGGCGAAGCCCCAGGACGTGGCGACCTCCTCGACGACGGAGCCGGTGTAGTTCGAGACGGAGATGCCGGCCTGCTCGCCGCGGTTGAGCACGAAGGAGAGGGTGGTGCCCTGCCATTCGGGGTGGGCGGCAGCGGTGTCCACGGCGAGCTGCTCGGTCTCCTCGACGACGCGCTCGGCGGTCTGCGCGAGGTCGAGGGCGAGGCCGACCCGACGGATCACGTCCCGCCAGTCGTACTCCCAGGACTCCTGGTCCTCGTAGGACTCCATGGTCAGGACCGGGGCGATCTGCGCGAGCCGCTCGAAGTCCTGGTCGAGGCTGCCGTAGGTGGTCGCGACGATGAGATCGGGGGCGGCGGCGAGGAGCTGCTCGAGGGGCAGGCCGGCATCGGCCCAGATGTCGTACTCCTCGACCTCGTGGCCCTCCATCGCCTCGCGCTGCCACGGGGTCCAGATCTCATCGGTGATCACCGGGAAGGCGCCGAGGGCGAGCACGGCCTCGAGGTCCTGGATGCCGGAGACGACCGCGATCCGGGAGGGACGCTCCTCGAGGGTGGTGGTGCCGAAGGGGGAGACCAGCTCGAGCGGGTAGGTGGTGGCGCCCTCACCGGCGGGCACGCGCGAGGCGTCCGGGGCGGCGGCGTCCTCCGCGGCCGCGGCGTCTCCGTCGGCGCCGGTGCCGCAGGCGGCGGCGAGGCCGCCGAGTCCGGCGGCGCCGAGGGCGGTGAGGGCATGACGGCGGGTGAGGTGCAGGGGCACGATGGGTCCTTCGCTCGAGAGGGTGCGCTGGGCGGCGGTCGACGCGCAGCCCCTAGTAAGGTAAGCCTCAGCTACATCGGTGGGACCACACGGAGGAGGCCATCACGTATCCGATCGCGACACCGGACCGCGGCGGCGCAGCGGCGACCACCCTGCCGCGCACCGTGCGCCTCCGCCCGCGCGTGCACGCCGAGGCCGATCTGGTGCTGTGGTGCCGCACCGGGTGCGCGCGCGTCGGAGTGTCCGACGCAGTGCCCGGTGCAGAGGAGGCACGCCCTCTCGCGGTGCCTGCCGACAGCGCCCTGCTGCTCCGCGCGGGGCAGCGGCACACCGTCGAGGTCCCCGCCGGGACGCTCCTGCATCCCGTCTTCCTGCCGCCGCGCGGCGCGCCCGGGACCGGTTCGCCGACAGGGAGCCCGGTGGTCGAGGTGGACCGGGGCCTCGCGGCCGCGCTGCTGGCGCTCTCCGTGGCGGGCACGACGGATCTGCGCCCCGCGGAGTCCCGCCTGCGGGCACTCGGAGAGGCGGTCCGCTCGCGGATGGCCGGCGGGGCCTCGCACCGGATGCGCCCTCCTCCCACCTCGCACATCGAATGGGTCACCAACCGGGACGAGCACGTGCTGGTGATCGCCGCCTTCGGGCCGGCCACCGTGATGGTCCGCGATGTGGCCGGGGGCTGCGCCGCGGTGGACCTGGCCGAGCACATGGCGCTCGCGGTGCCGCCGGGGGTGCCGCACCGGATCCTCACCCGGGAGGCGGGTGTCGCTCTGCCCGTGTTCCATCACGGGACCGGGCTCTCCCTCGACGGGGCGGAGGGGCGCATCGAGCTCATGTACCTGCCGGCGCGGACGCGGCTGCGCGCGGAGCATCATGCGGTCGCCGGCTCTTCGGCGCTGCGACCTCCGGGCTTCGACGAGACCGCGCTGCCGCGAGCGCTGGCCGGCCTCGTGCAGCGCACCGGCGTGCTGCGCCTCGACGGCGGCGCCCCGGCACCGGTGGACCTGCTGCGCGAGCGGGTGATCCGGGACCCGGCCGGGAGCTGGTCGCCGGCGACCTGGGAGCGTCTGGAGGGCGGCGCGACCGCGCCCTGCCCCCACCGTCGCACGCTCGAGCGCGCCGTCCGGGAGGCGACCGGCACCGGGTTCGTGAGCTGGCGGAACCAGGTGCGGGCGGAGCAGGCGGAGGATCTGCTCGCCGCCGGGATGCCGGTGAAGACGGTGGCCCGACGCATGGGCTTCGCCCACGCCAGCGGCTTCTCCCGCGCCTTCCGCCAGGTCACGGGTGCCGCCCCGGAATCGGTGACCCGCAGGACCGTCCCCGGGGATCTCGCACCGCCCCTCCCCCCTCCCGTCCCGCCCTGGCGGGCCCAGACCAGGAGCCGCCCATGACCCCCGCGACCGAGGACCAGCTGTTCCCCGCCGAGCTGTGGGAGCCGCTGCCCCGTCCTCCCGGACGCGAGGAGCCGACGCCGATCCGTCGGCGCGACGACACCGCGCACGGCAGCGCGCACGGCAGCGCGCACGACGCCGCTGACGGGGCGGGTCCGCACCTGCTCCGGCGCGAGGGCGAGGGCGCCCTGGTGCGCATCCGCCACACCGCAGAGGCGGCGAGCGCGGTGGCGCTGCAGGCGAGCGGCTGGTGGCACCCTTCCCCGGCGGATGCCTGCGAGCTGCGGCCGCAGGGGAACGGCCGCTGGGAGGGCGTGTTCGAGGTCCCCGCGGACTGGCGTGCGAGCTATGGGTTCGCAGTGCACCGCGGGCCCGGCGAGCCGCCGTGGCGCAGCGCCGGCATGAAGGCACCCGGCGTGGAGGTGGTGCCCGACCCGGGGAACCCGCGCCGGCACCGGGCCGGACGCGGCGGGGCGGCGCGCTCGGTCATCGCGCTCCCCGACGATGCACCCTTCGCGCCGAGCGCCGCGGAGACGGAGGGTCCCGGCCCCCGGGTGCTCCCGCTCGCCTCCCCGAGCGACGGGCCGCGCACCCGGTGGTGGGCCTCGCGCCCGGGGGACGCGGGCTGCGAGGGCCTCGACCCCGAAGCTCCGCTGCCCCTGCTCATCCTCACCGACGGCGCGCAGCACGTGGAGCATCTGGACACGCCGACGCTGCTCGCCCGAGGCGTCGCCGCCGGGGTGCTGCCGCCGCTGGCTGCGGTGTTCGTGGACTCCGGACCACAGCGCGGCGAGGTGCTCGGGGTACCCGGCGGGCATGCCCGGTGGATCGCGGAGCAGCTGGTGCCCTCCCTGCGTGCGTACGGTCTCGGCACGGGCCGGGGACGCGCGCGCGTGCTCGTCACCGCCGATCCCGCACGCACGATCGTCACCGGCTCCAGCTTCGGCGGCCTCACCGCACTCTTCGCCGTGGCCCGCGCCCCGCAGCTGATCGGGGCGGTGATCGCGCAGTCGGTCTCGCTGTGGCGCTATCCCGCGGGCGCCCTGACCGCGCCGCTGCTGCGCGCAGCCGCGCGCAGCACGTCGGGACCGCTGCGGCTGCGGCTCCAGGTGGGCCGGTACGAGGGGGACATGCCCGCCCGCTCCCGAGCGCTGCACGAGGGACTCGTCACCGGCGCCGCGCAGCACGGCACCGCCCTGGACGTCACCCTGGACGCACACAGCGGCGGCCATGACTGGGCCTGGTGGCAGCCGACGATGCTCCATGAGGTCGCCGCGCTGCTGCGCTGAGCACGCCGGGCCTTCCCGATATCCTCGACACGTGCCGCCCCCCGTCCGCCTCGCCCCCGCCGCCATGGCCTGGCGGCTGCTGGCGGTGCTGCTGTGCGTGGGGGTGCTGACGGTGGGCGGGCTGACCCGCTCGAACGATCTGTTCCCCTTCGGGGTCCTGGACCAGTTCTCCTCCGGCACCGACCCCGACGGAGAGGTGGTCAACACCTGCCTGCAGGGCATCCGCGGCGACGGAGAGCCCTTCGACATCCGCTTCGGACCGCGGAGCGTGGGCATCGAGCGGGCCGACGTGGAGAACAATCTCCCGGCGATCGAGTCCGACCCGCAGCTGCTGGCCCCGCTGGCCGCCGAGTACGACCGGCGTCACCCCGAGCAGGAGCCGCTGGATGCGCTGGTGCTGTGCCAGCGGATCACGTCCCTGCAGGGCGGCACCGCCCATGGCGAGGAGGAGCTCGTCGAGGTGGTCCGTTGGAAGGCCCCATGAGCACCACCTCTGCTGCGGCCTCCCGACCCTCGGGGGGCACCCGGCCCCGGTTGCGGTCGATCCTGTTCCCGGCCCTGCCCCTGGCCCGGATCCGGGTGCTGCGGGTGATCCTCTACGCCTTCGTGGTGCTGGATGTGCTGACCTTCTCGCGCGATGTCCTCGCCCACGCGAACAACGCCGGGTTCTATACGCCGCTCGCGCTCGCGCGCCTGCTGCACCTGCCGCCCGTCACCGCGCCGCTGGCGTGGACCCTGCTGGTGCTGATCCTCGCCGGGTGCGCGGCGGCGATCGCGGGCTGGCGGCCACGGCTGTCCGGCACGGTGGTCGCGCTCGCGTTCTGGCTGTGGATGCTCTACAGCAACTCCTACGGCTACGTCGCCCACGACCACATGGCGCTGATGGTGGCGGTGGCGGTGCTGCCGACGGTCCGGGGTGCCTCCCGCACCGGCCCGGAGAGCGGCGGCGCGCTGCCCGCGGGGGGCGATCCGGCGAGCGGCGGCGCCAGCGAAGCCGCCGGCTGGGCGCTGCGCGCGATCCAGCTCGCGGTGATCGCCACCTACTTCTTCTCCGTGGTCCCCAAGATCCTGTACTCGGGCTCGCTCGCGAACTGGGGCAACAGCGCGATCCTCACCTGGGCCTCGATCCGCCGCGGCAGCGGACTCGCGCACTGGCTGGTGGAGTTCACGCCGTGGGTGTTCGTTCCCGCCCAGTGGGCCGGGCTCGCCCTGGAGGCGCTCTCCCCGGTGGTGCTGTTCCTGCGCGGGAAGGCCCTCTACCTCGCCGTCGCGCTCTACCTGGGCTTCCACCTGTCCACGCTGGCGCTGCTGGGGATCCACTTCCTGCCCACCGCGATCTGCTGGGCGGCGTTCCTGCCGCTGGAGCGGCTGCGATGGCCGGGACGCAGAGCACAGCACTCCCGCTGAGCCCTGGCCGCCCGGTCACTCTCCGTCCTGGCAGACCGCGACCGACTCCCCCTCGAGGGGCCACGTGACGGTCTCGCGACTCCCGTCGTCCACGTCGATGCAGGTGACGATGTTCAGGAGGAGGCCCTGGGACAGCGCGATGTGCAGCTCCCCCGAGGGATCGAGCACGACGATCCCGTCGATGACGAAGGGAACGATCTGCGACGTCCCCGCGCTGCCGTCGGCGCCCGGCGCGGAGGTGAACACCGCGTACCCGGTGTCGCTCGTGATGTTCCAGGACGCGCTGATCCAGCGATCGATCTGGTAGCTCGACGGAGAGGTGACCTGCCAGGTCCCCGGCACTGCGGAGGGCTCCTCGGCATCCATGACCCCAGCGCTCCCGACGGGTCCATCGGGGCGGTCGTCGGTGAAGGCGAAGAAGGGGCACTCCGGCGGGGCCGCCACCGTGGCGGCCGCGCATTTCTCGAGGGTCGCCTCGACCTGTGCGGTGACCTCCTCGAAGCCCTGCGTGGAGAGCTCATAGCCCAGCACCGCCCCGGCTCGGCGCAGCTGCTCCCTCTGCATCGGGATGGAGACCTTCTCGACGACCGGGAACAGGCGCTCGCTGCGTGCGGGCAGCCCCAGTTCGTAGCTGCCCGGCAGCAGGCGCAGGATCAGGAGCTGCTGGCCGTACATGCCCTCCCGGCTCGGCTGCCCCGACAGCGGGATCGGGACCGCGTTGATCAGCAGCTCCCGGACCCCCTCCGGCACGGTAACCACGAACTCCGTCGCCACCACCGGTACGAGCTCCCACGTCGCCGGGGCGAAGGAGCTGGTGGCCTGGGAGCGCACGGTGAAGCTGGCCTGCTCGACACTCGTCCCCGAGCTCAGCGACGCGGTGACCGTGGCCTGCCCACCGCCGGTCTCGACGGCATCGATCGTGTAGGAGGTGATCCTGTCGGTCGCGGCACGCAGCACCTCCTCCGTGAGGGCGATATCGCTCGTCTCCGCGGAGTCCGCGAGGTGCTCGCGCACGGTCGCGACATCGCCGGCCACGAGCGCATCGAGAAATGCCCTCACCGGATCCTCCGGCGAGGCACCACCGATCAGCAGCCGCGGCAGCACCAGCACGAGGACGAGCACCGCGCAGATCGCACCGGCGAGCGCGACTCCGCGGCGGCGCGTTCGCCTACCGGAGCCAGGATCGGCGGCGCTGACACGTCCTGTGCCACCGCCGGTCCCGGTGGCGGGAATCTCGCCGGTGCCAGGCCCGCGCAGCGCGGCCGGCTCCCCCTCGGGCCGGGTCCAGCCCAGCGGGAGGGTCCGCCCGGTGGGGGCAGATTTCGACTCTTTCACGGTGCTCCCGGCTCTGGCTGTCGGACGGCTCCGGCCGACAGCGGGATGGGCACTGCCGGCGAGCGGTCCTCGATCGCGCAGCAGAATGTCCCAGGATACTCGGCCCGTTCATCGAGGGTTCCCGGAGACTTCACCGGGGCAGAGGTCGGTTCCCGGCGTAGCTCCAGGCCGAGAGCTCATATCCGCCGTCCACTCGGCGGATGCTCGCGCCGAAGAGCGCGGAGGTGGCGTGGACCGAACCCGGCATCGGCTCCGACGGCGTCGCCGCGCCGCCGTCCGGGGCGACGGCCGGCACGGCCAGGGACGGCGCTGACGGAAGCAGTGAAGTGGACGGCGTGGACGGCGTGGCGGGCGGTGAGGACGATGGTGAGGAGGCCGGTGCTGCCCGGACCGTCGGCGGCGGCGCAGAGCGGTCGGCGGGCGTGCTGACGGTGAACTCCGCGACCAGGTGCTCACCGCGGAACTTGAAGCTGTCCCCCAGCATGTTCACATAGTCGATCTCGGGCTGCCGGGTCACGCTCCAGGAGCCGACCGTCCCCTCCGGCAGGTCCACCGCGATCGGGCATCCCGCCGGCCGCGGGGAGGTGCTCTCGGTGCACTGCGCGATCTCGCTGCGGATCACAGATCTCACGCGCCTCGGCGGGCAGGCTGAGCCCGTAGTCGATGTCGATCATGCCGGTCTGCCACTGGCCGAGGACGGGCGGCACATAGATCACGCGGGGACGGGAGGTCAGGGGCGGCTGCGGCGGGGGCAGCTCGATCGCGTAGCTGCCGGGCAGGACATGCAGGACCACGCCGATCCGGTTCGCGCCGCGCTCGCTGAACAGCACCTCGGGGATCTCGAACTGCTGGCCGTTCAGCAGGAGGGAATCGGTCCCGGTCAGCGGGCTGACGGTCAGGATCGGCAGGTGGATGGGCTCCAGCTCCCAGGTGACCGGGGAGAAGGGCCCCGCGCTGGTCGCGTGCAGAGCCAGCACGGTGCGGTGCTCCTCGCGGCGGTTGCGGAGGGTGGCGGTGACCTCGGCCGAGGTGCCGTGGAGGTCGACCCGGTCGATCACATAGCCGGCGATGCCGCCCGCGGTGGCCCGGTGGACCGCGGCGCTGATCGCGATATCGAGGGTCCCCTCCACCGGGCGCACGTGGCGGCGCACCGTCTCCATGTCACCGGAGATCACGGCGTCGAGGTACTCCCGTGTGACGTCGTCGGGGCCCTCAAGTCGCAGCAGCAGCCAGGGCAGGGCGATGGGGAGGAGCCCGATCACGGTGATCGTCGCGATCGTGGTGCGCAGCCGGGACCTCGTGCGGATCCTCCGGCGGCGCGGCACACTGCCCTGGTGGCGGAGCGAGATCTCCGCACCGAGCCGCTCATCGGCGCTCCCCGGGCGGGGCGGGGTGGTCTGTGAAGCGGCCGCATCGATGCTGCCGGCAACGGGCCATCCCGTACGGATGATCCGGCCGGGCGTCTGCTTCCGCTCCGGGATCACATCGCGCTCCGAGGCCAATCTCTCGCGTGGAGGAAGAGTACCGCGAAGGCCTCCCGAGCGCACCGGGCACATCGGATCAGTACGGGCGCATCGGGTCAGTGCGGGCCAAGCCGGGTCAGCTCGATGAGGCTCAACCGCAGGCGTCCCAGGAGCTGGAGGTGACCTCGGCATCGTCGATGACGACGACCCCGTCGAAGTGACCGGTCTCCTCGTCGACGCAGTAGGCGTAGCTGAACGAGGCCGTGCTGCGCAGGGCCACGGCGAGCTCTCCGTCACCGTCGATGGTGACCGTGCCATCGACCTCGAAGGGCACCGTGATCGCAGCCGCCGCCCCGGCCTCATCCTGCACACCCCGGTCGGTCGCTGGATCCTCGGCCGACAGATCATCCGGAGTGAACTGGGCCGTCCCCTCCCCGTGCACCATCCATAAGAAGGAGTCCCCCGGGTGCACCTCGACGCGGGGCGGGTCCGTGAGGGTCCAGGTGCCCTGCGAGGCGGTGTTCGTGGAGGGTCCTTCCGGACCATCGGGCTCCGAGGCTGCGGGCTCTGGCGCAGCGGGCTTCGAGGGATCGGGCACCGCGAACGGACAGCCCTCGGGCGCCGACGAGGTGTCGGTCGCGCACTCCTCGAGCGCCGCGTCGATCTGGTGCTGCACCTCCTGCAGCCCGTCCTCGGCGAGGGTGTGCTGCAGGCCGTGGACGGGCTTGCGCCAGGTCCGGAAGGCGGGTGGGGCCTCGAGGGCGATCGGCTCTGCCTCCAGCCAGCGCCGCGACTCGGGCAGGGAGATCTCGTAGGTCCCGGGCAGGAGCTGCACCGTGATCCGTGACTCGTACGGAACGCCGGTGAGGCCGAGCTCGGCGACTGGGAAGGAGACGCCGTTGATCCCGACCTCCTGTGCCCCGAACGGCACGTCGATCACGAACTCGGGAAGTGCCACCGGCGCCAGCTCCCAGGCCAGAGGCGAGAAGGGGCCGGCGTCGGTGGCGGTCAGGGTGAAGGTGACCTCGCTGCGGGCCGCTGGGGTGTGGAGCGAGGCGGTGACGGTCGCGGTGTCGGCCGCGACCTCGACCTGCTGGATCTCGAACGACTCGAGGCGGTCGCGGGCCTCGCCGAGGACCTGCGCGGTGAGTGCTGCGGCGCTGGCGTCCGGGGCATCCTCCGTCTGTGCAAGCACGGTCTCCAGGTCGCCGTCGACCACGGCCTGGAGGAATTCGCTGATCACCCGCTCCGGCCCTGCGGTGCTGCTGAGCAGCCGCGGCAGGCCGACGAACAGGGCGACCACCAGCGCGAGCACGCAGCCGATCGCGAGCAGCCGCCGTGTACGGCGGGACCGGACTCGGAGGGCGGAACCCGACGGGCCAGCCATCGCCGCCCCATCGCCCCAGCCGAGCGGCAGCGCACGCCCCACCGCACGCTTACGTCCTCGCACCCCCATGCAATCCTCCCCGCGGGCCGCTTCCGGCGGCCTGCTACAGCGCGCCCTTGCCCGCCTTCTCCCGGGCGCGGTCGGCGAAGCTCACACCCATCGCGGCCAGGGTGAGCGCCATGATAATCACCAGCGCGATGGTGAACGCCTCGAGCCAGGAAGTGCCGCCCAGGGTGAGGGAGAAGATGATCCCGGGGATCATCGCGGTGCCGATCGCGGCGCCGGTGCGCTGGCCCAGCTGCAGGATGCCACCGGCGACGCCGCCGAAGCGCGGGTCCACGGAGTTCAGGGTGAGGGTCTGGTTCGGGGAGATGGTCATCCCCTGGCTGAGGCCCATCAGCGTCAGCGGTGCGGCCAGCCACCAGAACGCGATCATTCCGTTCTCCACGAAGCCGGTCAGCAGCGCGGTGCCGGCCAGGCCCACGAAGGCGACGCCGAAGCCCACGATCACCATCCGCCGCCCGAAGGTGAGCACGTAGCGGCCGGAGATCTGTGAGCTGATCGCGGCGGCGATCGAGGAGGGCACGCCCATCAGGGAGGCCTCGAAGGCGGTGTGGCCCAGATGCATCTGCAGGTACAGCGGCACGATGATCCACACGCTGGTGGCACCCAGGAAGTACACCGAGACGATGAGGATGCCGTTGCGGAAAGCTCTGTTGGCGAAGATCGCGGTGTCCACCATCGGGCTGCGGCCGGCCTGCCGGTAGCGCCGCTCCCACACCCACCACAGGCCCAGCATCAGCAGGCCGGCCGGGAAGGACATCCACACCAGCACGTGCCCGCCGCGCTCGAGGAAGGGCAGCATGACCCCCAGGATCGCCAGGCACAGCAGCAGCGCACCGACGGGGTCGAGATCCGGGCGCCCCTTCCCCCGAGACTTGTCGTCGGGGATGTACCTGAAAGCGCCGATGATCGCGATCACGCCGATCGGGGCGTTCATCAGGAACATCCACCTCCAACCCCAGTTCGGCCCCAGCAGCTGGATCAATGCGCCGCCGACGACCGGGCCGATCGCGGTGGCCACCGCGACCGTCGTGGCCAGCAGCGCGAAGGCCCGCGCCCGGTCCTGGCCGCGGAAGTGCTGCTGGATGAGGGCGACGGTCTGCGGGTTCAGCAGTCCGGAGCCGATGCCCTGCAGGATGCGTGCGAGGTTGAGCATCTCGACGTTCGGCGCCATGCCCGACAGCAGCGAGCCGAGGGTGAAGATCCCGACGCCGATCACGAACATCCGTCGGCGCCCGGTGGCGTCGCCGGCCCTCCCGGCCGGGACCAGCAGCATGCCGAAGGCGAGCGCGTAGCCGGAGATCACCCATTGCAGGTCGCCGGTGTCCGCCTCCAGGCCCTCGCCGATGGCGGTGAGGCCCACGTTGATGACGCTCACGGCGATCAGGGCCATGAACAGTGGGGCGAGGAGGACGGCGAGCAGGGGTTTGCGACGCACCGGAGGAGTCAGCGCGCTGGAGTCGGGGATCACCCGTTCACTCTATGCACTCAGTGCACTTCTGAGGAGGGTGGGGTGACCGGCGGGACAGCGGCGTGAGCCGGCCGGCCGTGAGGCGTGGGTCAGGACTGCTGCGAGGCGCCGTCGTCGGGGCCGGAGTCGGTCGGCGGCCGCGGCGCCGACTCGGCGAAGGGGCTCGCCCCCGTGCCCTCGAGCAGGCCGCGGGCGTCGTCCCGATAGGGACCGGCCGGGATCCCGTAGCGGGTGCGCTCGCTGAGCAGGGGCGCGGCGGTCTGCACCGTCCGTAGGGAAGGACGGCCCGGGAAGGGGACGCCCGTGAACCGGCCGAACTGCTCGCCGAGGCCCGCGGGGCGGGTGCGATCGGCCTGGTCGAGCAGGGCGAGGGCATCGGCCGGGCTCGGGAAGCGGGAGGACCACACGTGGCCCGGGGGCAGGAGCGAGGTGAACAGCGCGCCCGATGGGCGGAACCACAGCGAGCCGGGCTTGCTGCGATCGCGCAGGGCGTGGGCGCGCCAGGTGGTGATCGGGTGGGAGGAGCCCCAGTTGACCCAGTGCACGAAGAAGCTCGGGTCGGTCGCGGCACGGTCGGCGAGCTCGTGGACGTTAACCTCGGTGCCCAGGTACTTCCCGCCCGAGAGCAGCCCCATCACACCGGCGGAGCCCTCGGGCGCGAAGCTGTAGCCGAAGTTGTCGGCGGTGTACTCCTGAGAGCGGGACAGGGCCGGGCCCAGGAGCGGGACCAGGGAGAGCAGGTTGGTGAACAGCAGGCGGAAGTAGGAGACGTGGCCGGCGGCCAGGTGGCCCACCTCATGGCCGATCACGAACTTCAGCGCGTCGCGGTCACGGCCCTGACCGCCGACCTCGAACAGGTCCGAGTGCACCACCACGAAGCGGCGGAACCCGTGGCCGGAGGCGAAGGCGTTGATCACGCCGTTGCCCATGGTCACGTAGGCGTCCGGGACGTTGCGCATCCCGAACTGGGCGGCGGCCTCGGCCACCATCCGGTAGCCCTCGGGGAACTGGGTGGGGCTCATCCGCACGGAGGTCGCGCGCAGCTGGGCGTACATGATCGCGCGCACCCACCAGATCAGAAACGGCAGCAGCGGCAGCAGGAACACCAGCTGAATCACCAGCGGGAGCATCGAGGCGTACTCCCACGCCTTGGAGACCGCGTCCTCGCCCTGCTCGGAGTACAGCCAGATCGTGCCGCCGATCGCGCCGCCCCAGGAGAGGTAGCCGAGCACCGTCGCGGCCACGCCCACCCACAGCAGCGGAAGCTCCCAGGGGTGGCGGATCCGGCGCTGGCCGCGGACGCCGTGGGTGGTGGCGCCGTTGACCAGGGACGGCTTCTGCGGGGCCGAGGGCGTCGGTGACACCTGCGCGGCGGTGGGCGGATAGGTCATGGGGTACTCCTCGAGCGGTTCTGCTCACGGGGAAGGGTCGGTCGACCCGTGCGGGCCATGGTCCGACGGTAGACCCGCTAGCCCCGCCGCGCATCACCGATCGCGCTGGTCAGGCCCGATCATGGACGGGGGGAGGAGAATCCGACGACCTTCGTCGCGGTGGGGTCGTCCGCGCGGCCGATGGGGGTCGACGAGCGACGCACAGTCGCCGACGCTCGGACCCCGGCGCTCAGTAGGTGATGGTGATCGAGCCCGCGATGCGCTGACCCTCCACATTGGCGCCGTTCGAGGCCAGGCCCATCGTGCCGCCGAGGACCGCAGGACTCAGGTAGCTTCCGCCGCCCCCACCGCCGGCCCCCTGGGAGGCCGCCCGTTCCGACAGCACGCGAGTCACTCGCAGCGACGAACTCCCTGCGCTGCCGCCGCCGCCGTAGCCACCGCCGCCCGATCCGGAGACATGCAGGCTCAGCGTCGTCGCGCTCTGCACTCCGTTCCCACCGGCGGCGTTGAATCCTGCGCCCCCGGAGTTCCCGACGACGAGGTTCCTGGCATTCTCCGTCGTCCCGCTGGCGACCGCCACCGTACCGGCGGGGCCACCGGTGCCGGCCGTGCCGTTGGTTCCTGCCCGTCCTCCACGAGCCAGGACGTTCGTGGTGGAGTCGTTGGCAGTCGCGGTCCCGTCGGATCCGCTGGCGAGTGCGTTGCCACCGCGGGCCTGCATCCCGGTGAACGCTCCGCTCGTGGCGGAGCCGCCGCCACCGCCACCACCGCCCGCAACGATCACCGGGGTGTTGCCGAGCAGGATCGCTGACGCCCCACCACCGGACCCGCCGCGGCTGCGATTGGTCGTCCCCGTGCTGGGGAAGGCCGGACTGTCCCCGCCCTTTCCGTATCCGCCACCGCCGACGATTGCGGTGGCGCTGGTCCGTTGGCGAGACCCCCCGGCCCCCACGATCAGGCGTAGCGGCTGTCCAGGTGTCACGGCGATCTCCCCGGAGACGCGTGCGCCTGCTCCGCCCTGGGACTGGTCGATGCCGCCACCGCCGGCACCTTCGACCTGCACCCGCACCCGGGTGACGCCGGTAGGGACGGTCCACGTCGTGTCGCTGGCCTGCGCGCTCGTAAGCGCCGGGCGGGGCGCGGTGTACGTCCGCTCGAAGGAGGCGGCGATCGCGGGGGCGGCTGTCGCCGCCAGCGCGACCGGGGCCGCCCAGGCGGCGCCCTTGAGGACGTGTCGGCGGGCGGGCGTGGATTCGGAGCCGGTCATGGGCGCCTTCCTGGTGACGGCGGCACCCTCGAAGGCGCGCCGGGCGATCACAGCCCACACCCCGGTCGGAGCACGGGAGGTCCTTATCGGTAGCCAAGCTACGCTCTTGATCGTCGGACACTCAAGGGCTCAGATGCACTGTGCGCACGATGTGTCCCATGCCACGGATCACTTTGCGCGGGTATGACGGGAATGCCCATATCCGCTGGTCAACTGCCACCGAAGGAGCGCGCCGGCCCACCGAGGGTCGCCGTCGATCAGGCCGTCTTGGCCACCCGAGGCGCCGTCACGGCGATGTCGTCGCCGTACCGCGCCGTGCCCGTGATGCCGCCTGAGTCCACGACCCAGCGATAGCGGAACTGGATCTGGGTCCGCTGCGCGACTCGCGCCGTGACGACGTCGCCGGTGCGCAGCGTCTGGTTCCCGGAGGTCGTTTTGAACGTGATGGTGTTGCCCAGCACGGCGGACGTCGCAGTGTCCAGCACGCTGGCGGTCAACTCCGCGTTCCGAGCGTTCGCGTGATAGAGACTCGAGTCGAAGGCGAAGGTGTACGTTCCCGGCCCCAGGCACACAGCAGGACTGAGGAGTGTCGTGGTGGTAGCGCTCGCTGTGCTCGGATCGTCCTGCAGGAACGCGGCGTTGGCGAGATTGTTGGCGTTGCTCGCAAACCTCACCTGCGGGGCGCCCGCACTCCTCGTCTGCGTCCAGTTCTCGATGACCGCGTTGTTCGTCCCGGGCTTGAAGACAAAGCTCGACTGGATCTGCGCTGCTGTCTGCGGCGCGCACTCGAACGACGCCGCGTAGGCGGGAGCGGCGATGCCAGCAGCGACTGCGGGGGCCGCCCATACGGCACCCCTCATCAGCGCCCGCCGGTTCGGGTATCGGGTGCTGGCAGGGGTCGTGGTGTCCACCGGGGCTCCTCGCGAATGACTCGCAAGTCCTTCATCACTCGCGAGTAAGTTTGGAGTCTCGAGGCTATCAACCTGTTGCTGGCTCACCACCATGGACGTTGCTCATGCGACATCTCGCGCGGAGCGCGCCGCAACGACCTCAGCGGAACAGCCACCCGAGCAGAGCGCGCTTCGCCCCGCGGTACGGCGGGGTGACCAGCCGGAGGGTGTCGGGGCGCAGCGGCTTCTTCACGACGGGCTTCGCATGCGTGAACACCTCGAAGCTCGCGCGGCCGTGGTACTTCCCCATGCCGGACTCCCCCACCCCGCCGAAGGGCATGGTCTGGGAGCCGAGGTGGGCGAGGGTGTGGCCGAGGGCGAGGGAGCCCGAGGAGGTCTCGGCGGCGAACCGCTCCTCGACTTCGGGGTGGGGGCTGAACACGTAGGCGGTCAGCGGCTTCTCGCCCCCGTTGATGCGGGTGATCGCCTCGTCGGGCCCATCCACGGCGAGCAGCGGGAGGACGGGGCCGAAGATCTCCTCCCCCATCATGGGATCGTCCCAGTCCACGCCGTCGAGGATCGTCGGCGGGAGGTAGCGGTTCGCGCGGTCGGCTCCTGCGGTGCCGCCGATGACGGCCTTGTCGTCGTCGATCAGGGCCAGCACGCGGTCGAAGTGCTTCTGGTTCACCATGCGTCCGTAGTCGCGGCTGCGCTGGGGAGTGCGCCCGTACATCGAGGCGACGGCGTCCTTCAGATGGGGCACGAGGGCGTCGAGGGTGGAGCGCTCGGCCATGAGGTAATCGGGGGCGACGCAGGTCTGGCCGGCGTTGGTGAACTTCCCCCACACGATGCGGCGGGCGGTGGTGGCGAGGTCAGTGGCCGCGTCGACGAACACCGGCGACTTCCCGCCGAGCTCGAGCACGGTGGGGGTGAGGTGCTCGGCGGCGGCGCGGGCGACGATCCGGCCGACGGCGCCGTTGCCTGTGTAGAAGATCAGGTCGTAGCGCTGTTCGAGCAGGAGCGTGGTCTCCTCGACCGCGCCCTCGACGACCCTCACCCAGGCCGGGTCGAGGTGGGTGCGCACGAGGTGCGCGAGCGCGGCGGAGGTGGCGGGGGCGACCTCGCTGGGCTTGAGGATCGCGGTGTTGCCACCCGCGATCGCGCCGATCAGCGGGGCGAGCGCGAGGTTCACGGGGTAGTTCCACGGGGAGATGATCAGCGTGGTCCCGAGAGGCTCGCGGCGGATCTGCCCGCTGGAGGGCGCGAGCAGCAGCCCTGGGCCGAAGCGCTCCGGTCGCAGCCAGGCGCGGAGGTTCTTCCGCAGGTGCGCGATCTCCTGGGTGACGACGCCCAGCTCGGTGATCAGCGATTCGGTGCGGGACTTGCCGAGGTCCAGCTCGAGGGCCTTCAGCAGGCGGGGACCCTCGGCGCGGAGCCCGGCGGCGAGGGCGTCGAGCTGCGCGATCCGCGCCTCGAGCGACCGGGTGGTGCCGGCGTCGAAGGAGTCCCGCAGCGCGGCGACGTCGGCGAGGATCTCGCCTCGCCGGACGGCGTCGAGGGCGGTGGGAGCGGCCTGGTGCGCGGCAGTCGACATGGCTCCAGGGTAGGGCCGACGGGTCGCGATGCGCCGTGGGCGAACGGCTGGTCTGCCCCCGTTCCGGCGGGCGTCGATGCCCGACAATGGGGTCTGACGCCGTCCCGAAGGCCGGGCCGACGCGAGGAGGCTCCCCGAATGGCTGTGCTGCTGTCGGCACCGATCCTGCTGTCGATCACCCTGCTGATCTCCGGGCTCGCGAAGCTCGGTGCGCGCGAGGGGACCCAGGATGCGATGCGCTCGCTGCGCCTCCCGCTGCCGACGATGCACGCCTCGGTCGCTTCGGTGCTGCCGGTGACGGAGATCGTGCTCGCGCTCGCGATCTGGATCCCGGCCCCGCCGCTGCAGGTGCTGCTGACGGGGCTCGTGGCGGCTCTGATGTTCACCTATCTGGTGATCATCGCGCGGGCGCTGACCTTCGAGGAGCAGGTGCACTGCTCCTGCTTCGGCACCCTCGCCTCCCCCACCGTCTCCCGCACGACGCTGGTGCGGAACGTGCTCCTGAGCGTGCTGGGCCTGCTGGCCGTGGTCGCGGCGGCGAGCGGCGCGATGACCACTCTCCTGGTGCAGGCGCCGATGGGGCTGATCGGTCTCGGGATCGCGCTGCTGATCGCGATTGCGCTGACGGCCACCACGATCGGCGGCAGTGTCGCCGAGACCGATGCCGACGCCGCGACCGCTGCCTCCACTGCCGCGGCCGACGTGGACGAGGACGAGCTGCTGGACTACGAGCGCTCCCCGATCCCGGCGGCGGTCCTGCAGCAACCTGACGGCCGCCTGATCACCCTCACCCAGCTCACCGCGCAGCGCGCGGCGCTGCTGGTGTTCGTCACCGAGGGCTGCGGGCCGTGCGAGCGGGTGCTGGACCACGCCGAGGAGTGGATCGGCGAGCTGGAGCAGACGCTGCAGGTGCGGTTCGTGTTCTCCCGCCCGCTGGACCAGCTGCGCGAACGGACCACGGACCGCGTCACCGACCACGCCCTCCACGACCTGCAGTTCACCGCCCGCACCGCCCTCGGCGGCACGAGCGCGCCGAGCGCAGTGCTGCTGGGGGCCGACGGACAGCTCGCCGGCGGCCCCGTCAACGGCGGGAGCGCGGTGATCGAGTTCGTGCAGGAGATCCGAGAGCAGCTGGCAGAGGCGCAGCAGAGCCCCGTCGACGGCGAGCAGGAGATGGACTGGCCCGCTCCGTGAACGGGCCAGTCCTTCTCACGCGCTGCGCACCAGGTTCTCTCCGCCGCTTCCCCGTCCGAGGTAGACATCGAGCAGATCGATCCCGCCTGCGTCGACCGCGCCGATGTGCAAGGCAGCGACGTCAAACTGCCCGTCCAGAAGGGCCGCAAGATCATCCGGCACGGCACCGGGCTCGCCGTTCTGCGCATTGATGGTCAGCACCACGACTTCGGTCAGAACGGTGAAGAGCCCCTGCAGAAGGAGGTTGAGCGCCCCGGTGAGGGGCGTGAGCGCTCCGGCCGCAAGGATCGCGTCGCGGATGGTCGTTCCGATGACCGACAGGATCGCAGAGGTGAGCCCCAGGAGCGACGGCTGGACGGTCGCATTGCCGCTGACCAGGTCGGCGAGACTCCCGGTGATCGTGACAGGAATGAGGCCCAGGAGCCCCCGAACCCGGATGTCGACTCGGATCGCACCGAGGACGGCGTCGACAAGGGTTCCGACCTCTCGCGCAAGCGCATCGGTGGGCAGAGGAGCGTCGGTGAAGAGTCGAGTGTTCGGCGCGAGGCTGTTGAGCCAAGGGGACGCAGTGGTGCCCTCGTAGGCACCGCCCAGGAGTGCGCCGAGATCGACGGTGACCACTGCCGGGTTGGACAGTGCCAGCTTCACCGGCCGTCCGGCGCCAGCGGGGAGTTCCGCGGTGTCGAGCGACAGGCTGAGCGAATCCACTCGGAGCAGAGCGTTCACAACAGTAAGGCTGTTGAGCGTGTTCACCAGACCCGAGGTGAGCCCGCTGAGAGTGCCGTTGATGGTGCCGACCGTCGCACCGACCGTAGGCGATGTGAGTTCGGCCTTCAGATAGGAGACGAGGTAGTCGCGCTCCAGGTCAGCCGGCGGGTTGCAGAGCGAGCTGAACTGGGTCCGCCCGGCGACCGCACCGATCGAGAGCTCGGCGTCCGTCACGGCGGAGAGGAGGTCCGCGGTCCCGCTGCCGCCGATCTGGCTCACCACCGTATGGAGGTCGAGGGAGGCGAGCTCGGGCCAGCCGTCGGAGGGCTCGAGACGGATGGACCCGTCATCCGCGACCGCACCGCTGGCTCCGCGCACAGTGCCATCCTGGTTCGCGTAGCCGTACTGGTTGAGAACACCCGTGTCAGTGTTGAAGTTGAGCAGATCCGACAGCGTGTCGGCCAGGCCGGTGAGGTTCAACTGCACCGCGTTGAGGACGCCCGCGGAAAGCGGGTTGGTCTCCTCGTCAGAAGGCGGCGTCGTGGCGTCGACCTCGGCCGTGGCACCGTTGACCGAGGCGACGGCATCCAGATCCGCGGACAGGATCGAGCCGCTGAGAAGCCTGCCGGTGCCGGTGGAGTCGTAGAGAGTCCCAGCAGGGTCGCACTCGCCGGGGCTGGCCGCCATCGCCGGCGCGCTGAGCGAGAACGCAGCGACGGGGGTCGCCCAGGCCGCGCCCTTGACGAGGGAGCGGCGGGTGAAGGCGGAGTGTCCGACCTCGGCGGGGCGGACACGGGAGGGTGCGGTCACGGAAACCTCTTTCGGGCACAGGCGTTCCGGCGCCTCACCTCACGAGTGGCCGGGGCGCGTCCAGTGGACGACGGGGGACGCTTCGCTCCGGGCGCACCAGCGGGCGCCTTCCGAGGGAGGCGCTCTCAGGCGGACAGGTGCGACGGCGGACCGTCACGCCCCCGATATTGACATGCCCTCGGCGAATAGAAACGAGGGCGGTCACGATTCTTCATCTCCGACACCCTTCCGTGACCTTACCGCCCAGTAAGTTTTCCGCGTCGCCACTTTTATCTGGACATTTCTGACAAGTCACCTGTGGCGTCTAGTCTGTGCGCATGAGCTCTCCCGCCCCCGCGCACCGCCCTGAGCCGCAGCCACCCTCGGTCCTGTTCGTGTGCACCGGCAACGTCTGCCGTTCTCCCTTTGCCGAACATCTGCTGCGCGATCGACTGCCTGGCAACCGCGCCGTGAGCAGGGGCATCTTCGCCCTCGAGGGCAGTGCGATGGAGTCACAGATGGCGGGCGAGCTCTCCGCGCGCGGGGTCGACCCGCAGGGCTTTCGCGCCCGGCAGGTATCCGCCGCGGACCTCGGGGCGGATCTGATCCTGACGATGTCGCGTCGACAGCGTGCCTACCTTCTGGATGAATTCCCTGCCGCAGCCCGGCGCATCGGACATATGGGACACATTCCAGAACTCGTTCGGATGGCGTCGGAGAATCCGGACGCTCCGCTGAAGGAAATCATCTCCGCGTGGACGCGCCGCGCGATTCCCCCGGGCCTCGACGTCCCCGATCCCTACGGCAAGGACGCGGCGCAGGCGGCACGGACGGCCGCGCTGCTGACCGAACGGGTGGAGCAGCTGGTGCCGGTGCTGCGCCGGGGCATCCTCCCCCTCTGATCAGCCCTCACGGGCCCAGCCGTGGTCCACGAGCTCCGCGACCGTGCCGCGGACGAGGGCCGCGCTCTCGGGGTGCTCCCCGATCTCCTCGACCACCAGTTGCTCGAGCTGGTCGAAGGCGAGAGGGCCCGCGTCGGCGAGCAGGTCCCAGACCAGTCCCGCGAGGCCCGGCAGGTGGATCGCGCCGTGCTGGCCGAGCACGAACAGCCCGGACTCGACGGCGAGCGCCTGGCGGAACGGAGCGGCGGCGATCGTGCCGGGTGCCGGCACCGCGTCCTCGCCGCCGGCAGCATCGCTGGGCCGCGGCGCGATCTCGACCGTCTCGACGTGCTCGGGCGGCGGCAGGCGGCGCAGCAGCTCCTCGAGCTCGGCGGCTTCCCGGTAGCGCACCTCCAGAGCGCCGCCCACGGAGTCCAGTAGCTCGGCGAGCGCGGCGAGGCCTCCGGGCACCTCCCACAGGGAGGAGGTCTGCGGCACGATCCGGGTCAGTGCCTCGGACAGCGGCACCCGCGTCACCGAGGACCCCTCCCCCAGCCCGCCCTCGTCCTGGATCCGCTCGAGCAGCAGCACCATCGCCGGTGCCAGGGCGGCCGCTTCATCGGCGGCGCGCAGGCCCAGGCCCGGCAAGGCGAGATCCCGCTTCGCGCCGAGCTCCGGATCGTGCTTGGAGACGGGCTTGGGATACGGGGTGATCGCGAAGCTGCCGGGGGTGATGATCGTCAGCTCGTCGGTGAGATAGGCGCCGCCCCGTCCGAGCAGGGAGGAGGCGGTGGACTTCCCCGCCCCGGACGCGCCGACCAGCACGAGGGTGCCGAGCTCGGGGTGGCAGACGGCCCCGGCGTGGAGCAGCAGGCGGGTGCCGATCAGTCGGCGGATCACCTCGCGGGTGAGGTGGCCGGAGATGGTGTAGCTCGCCTCGGGCCGCGCCTGCAGCGGGACGGTCCCGGCGGGGAGGTCGCCGCCGGCGAGCGCGTAGTCGAGGCGGATCTGCGGCATCGCACCGTCGTCGTCGGCGGAAAGCAGGTGGGACCACAGGGTGTCGATCTCCTCGGCCACGGCCTCCAGGCCGGGCCCGAAGGTGAGCAGCACGCTGTGGCCGGCGACCTCGAGCCGGGTCGCGGCGATGGTGGTGGGCGCGGCGGTCACGCGGCGTCCTCCTCGATCGTCTCGAGAATCCCGCCCGTATCGAGCTCGGCGAGGAAGCTGGTGATGATCTGCTCGGCGTCGGCGGGCACGCCGTCGACCTCCTGCCGCAGCCGGTCGGCGAGCTCGGCGGGACTCGCCGCGCGGTCCGGCATCTCGGCGAGCAGCTCGAGCACGAGGGCGCCCACGCCCTGGATGCGGGTGATCGGCCCGTGGGGCAGCGCCCCCACCCACAGGCCCTCCCCGTCCCAGTCGCTGACCAGAGGGCGCAGCCGGTAGCGGGTCACGGGACGCTCGCCTGGACGAAGCGGCCGGAGCCGCCGGCGTGGAGCTGACCGGCGGCGGCGGGCACGAACAGGGCCTTGCCGGCGGTGAGCACGTGGCGGCCCAGGTCGCTCTGCAGCAGCACCTCCCCCTCGAGGCCGAGGAGGGTGCGGGGCCCGCCGCCGGGGACGCGGTGGCGGGTGCGGAAGGTGCCGGGCGGATCGGTGAGCGTCGTCAGCGACAGCTCGAAGTCATCGACGGGCGCGTAGTAGGCGACCGACGTCGCGTTCTGCCGCTCCGGCGCGACGCGCAGCGGCGGCGCGGCCTGCACGCTCACGCACTGAAGCATCTCGTCGGCGTCGACCTTCTTGGGGGTCAGTCCCGCGCGCAGCACGTTGTCGCTGGCGGCCATGATCTCCAGGCCCACGCCGTGCAGGTAGGCGTGCAGGGTCCCGGCGGGCACGAACATCGCCTCGCCGGGGCGGAGGGTGACGGGGTTCAGCAGCAGCGCGGCGACCACGCCGGGGTCGCCCGGGTGGTGCTCGGCCAGCAGCGCGACGGTCTGATCGATGCGCGGGGAGGGCGAGTGGCCGGACTCGGCACGAGCCCGGCATGCCTCGACGACCTGCTGGACCGCCTCGGGGTCCGGGCGCATCGCAGAGGAGACCAGGGTGCGGAACGCGGCGCGCATGCCGTGGGCGGTGGGACTGCGGGTGAGGAGGGTGTGGAGGCGGTCGGTGAGGTCGGTGCCGAGCCCCTGCAGGAGCGCGGCGGCGCGGCGCGGGGTGCGGAACCCGCACAGCGCGGTGAATCGGGTCAGCGCGATCAGCATCTCGGGCTTGTGGTTGTCGTCGCGGTAGTTGCGCAGCGGCGACTCGAGCGGGAGCCCGGCCGCGGTCTCCGCGGCGAAGGACTCCTGGGCGTGCTCGCGATCGGGGTGGACCTGCAGGGACAGCGGCTTCTCCGGCGCGATGACCTTCAGCAGATAGGGCAGTCGGGCGCTGAACGCGCGCTCCACGCCGTCGCCGAGCATGCGGCGCGGGTCCGCGGCGATCGCGGCGTCGAGCCCGGCGCCGGCGTCCTGCCCGGTGGCGAGGGTGGAGGGCGCCAGCGGGTGCGCCCCGTACCAGGCCTCGGCCCAGGGGGCGCCGTCGGCGGGACGGCCCAGGAACTCGGGGATCGCGGTCGTCGATCCCCAGTCGTAGTGCTGGATGCGGCTATCGAGCTCCCACACGTCCGCTCCCCCTTCCCTTCTCGTTCCTGCGTCCTTCTGCGCTCATGACGAGCGTCCTCGCGCCCGTCGGCGCCGCTGTCGATCCTGCGGCCAGGGGCCGACGGCTCCTACACTTCCCCCCATGACATCCCCTGTGCAGGTGCCGGTGCCCGTGCGTCTGCGCATGGCCCATGGCTGCCTCGACCATATTGCCCGAGGTGCGGGTGTGAGGATCCTGCATCTCAAGGGCGAGGCGCTGCATCCGCTGCTGGCCGAGGGCCGCGCCGGCTCCTCGGACTGCGACGTGCTGGTGGACCCGGCGCAGGTCGCGACGCTGGTGGCCGCGCTCGAGGCCGACGGGTGGGAGCAGGTGACCACCTTCGAGCACGGCAGCGTGTTCGCGCATGCGGCGACGTTCCACCATCGCGTGTGGGGCACGGCCGATCTTCACCGCGCCTTCCCGGGTCTGGACCGGGATGCGGCGGCGACCTTCGAGCAGCTGTGGGCGCGCCGGGAGAGTGTGGATCTCGGCGGCGCTGCGTGCGCGGTCCCGGATCTCACCGCGCAGAGGCTGGTGCTGCTGGTGCACGCCGCCCGCGATGCGAGCGGCCGCTCCCGTCATGACGTGCGCGTGGCCTGGACCGAGGTGGACGAGGCGGAGCGCGCGCGGATCGAGGGTCTCGCCGCCGAGCTCGGTGCCCAGGTGCCGCTCGCGCTCGCAATCGGTCGCCCGGAGACCGTGGAGGGCTTGCCCGGGGCGCGGGTGTGGCAGGCGGTGCACGACGGCGCCGCCCCGAGGGAGGTGTGGCGGGCACGCCTGCGGGACGCCGACGGCTCTTTGGCGAAGGCCCGGCTGCTGGTGGAGGCGCTGCAGGTCAATCGCGATCATCTGGGCCTCCGCCTGGGCCATGCCCCGTCGCGGCGCGAGGTGCGCCGGGAGTGGTGGGCACGCTGGGGCCGCTTCCTGCGCCGCTGAGCCCCGGCCGACGGGCCGACGCGTCGGCCGGCCGCTCCGTGCGGCGGTTCCGTGCGTGCCTCCCGGCGAGCCGTCGCACGAGCAGCCCGAGGCCGACGCCGAGCGCGGCCCCCGCGGTGTTGGCGAGGATGTCGACCAGGTCCTGCTCCCGCGTGCCGATCTCGCCCTGGTAGAGCTCGACCGCGATCGAGAGCCCCGCGCCGGCCGCCACCAACCACCAGGTGGGCACCAGCACGGCGAGCGCCGCGAAGAACGGCACGAACAGCGCCACGTTCGCGAGCGCCGCGAACATCTCCGGGGTGACCTGCTCACGCAGGCCCACGGCACCGGTGACGGCGTACCAGATCCGCACGTTCAGACGGTTCACGGCCCAGCCGTCCGAGGTCAGCAGCAGCGCGCCCGCGCCGAGCGGGTAGAGCAGCAGCACGAGCGCGGCGAGGAGGCGGAGGGGGCGGGGAAGGGCAGGGCCGGTGCGCTGCGCGGCCCCCGCCTCCGGGGCGAGCCGGGCCATCGTCAGTAGGCGCCCGAAGAGGCGAGCACGGCCTTGACCGTGCGCATGAGGATCTGGAGGTCCTGGGTGAAGGACCAGTTGTCGACGTAGTAGGTGTCCAGCCGCACCGTGTCCTCCCAGGAGAGGTCGCTGCGGCCGGAGACCTGCCACAGACCGGTGATCCCGGGGCGCACGTGCAGGCGCCGACGAGCGCCGTCGTCGTAGCGCTCCACCTCCCCGGGCAGTGCGGGGCGGGGGCCGACGAGGCTCATGTCGCCGCGCAGCACGTTCCACAGCTGCGGCAGCTCGTCGAGGGAGTAGCGGCGCAGGAAGCGTCCGGGGGCGGTGATGCGGGGGTCGTTCCTCATCTTGAACATGACCGTGTTGCCGCGGTCCTGGACGGCGCGCTCGACCATCTCGACCTTCACGGCCTCAGCGTCGGTGATCATCGTGCGGAACTTCAGGAACTCGAAGTGCTTCCCGTCGCGCCCCACGCGCTGCTGGCGGAAGATCACCGGTCCTCCGTCGTGGGCGCGGATGCGCAGCGCGATCATGGCCAGCAGCGGGGAGATCACGACGAGGACGAGCGTGGCGACGACCACGTCGAACAGACGCTTGGTCCAGCGCAGGGCCTGGCGGGCGCGGGGGAGATCCATGTGCACCAGCGGCAGGCCCGCGACGGGGCGCATCGTGACGCGGTCAGCGGAGATCTCGGTGAGGGCGGGCACCACGATGACGCCGATCCTCTCGTGCTCGAGCTTCCAGGCGGTGCGGCGGAACTCCTCGGCGCTCGAGGTGGACCCGGCGGTGAACAGGAGCATGTCCGGGGCGGCGGACTCCGCGATCGCCAGCAGGTCACGCTCCGCGCCGAGCACGGGGATCCCAAGCCGGGAGGAGTCGGCGATGCCTCCCGGGGTTACAGCACCCACGATGTCGTAGCCGAGCCACCGCTCCCGGTGCAGGGTCGCGGCGATCCCGTCGACGTGGCCGAGGGAGCCCACGGCGATCACCGACTGCCGGAAGGCCCCCCGCACGCGGGCATTGGCGAGACCGCGCCGCAGCAGCAGCCGGTTCAGCAGCAGCAGCGGCGGGCCCGCCACGAAGAACGCGAGGAAAAAGGCGCGGGAGAGCTCGAGATCCAGCAGGTAGACGAGCGCGCCGATGACGCCGAAGGCAGCGCCGGAGGCGTGGAGCACGTTGCGGTAGAGCTGGGGGCCGGAGGTGAGCTGGCGCCGGTCGTACCCGCCGAGCACCGCGATCGCGGCCAGCCAGCCCAGCGCCATGATCAGGGAGGCGCTGGCGACGTTCTCGCGAAGATCGCCGGCCGGCGGCAGGACGACCTGGCGGACGGCGAACGCGATGCCCACTGCCAGGGTGAGCGCGAGCACGTCCGCGAGGATCATGGCCGGGAGTGTCAGCAGGCGCAGGCGCGCCTCCGACGTGCGCTGGGTCCTCGTCGCGGCTCGACGGCGTGCCGCAGCGGTCCGCTCGGCGTCCAGCTCGGCCATGGTCCCCACTCCCAGGTCCCCGGGAACAGCGTTCAACAGCCCTCCACGGCTCATCGGCGACCACGGCCACCGTCTCACACCCTTCGCCGGACCGTTCGGCCCGACGCCCCGCCGCCTTGAGCGCCCGAAGGAGATAACGGGCGAAGCGACGCTTGGTTGCGACTTTAATGGTGGGTAACGAGGGATAAGCACAGTTGTTCGGAAATTGTGATCAGAGACGCTGGGCTCACCCTGGCGGCCACGCGACCGAGAGCGAGAGGTAGGTCCGTTGCGTGAGCGCGCGAGAGAGCTGGACCGGCTGCCGCGTGGTGCTCGGCGTGAGCGTGCCGGTGACGTCGGCGATGATCGCCTGGTTCGTGGTGGACCTCCAGCTCATCGGGCCGGGGCCAGCTCAGAGAAGCGGCCTGCGGATTCTCCCGGCGCGGGCCTCAGTGCCTCCAAGGGAGCAGCACCCACGGTAGTCGGATCGCCCAGAGGCCAGAGTATTGCGGTGCACCACGATTCAATCGCGTGCACGAGACACCCGGCCCACTAGCTCACGAATAGGGAAAACTGGCTCCATGACAGTCGACCCGCAGCTCATGCCCGCGCAGGCCGAAGCCTCTCAGCAAGCGCGCTCGGGACTGCCGCACGAACAGGTGACAGTTGGGGTTTCAGGCCGCGAGGTCCACGGCCGGGTTCATGATGGTCTCGTATTCGATGGGGGTCAATCGGCCCAGGCGGGCCTGTCGGCGACGGCGGTGGTAGGCACGTTCGATCCAGGTGATGATCGCGATCCGCAGCTCTTCTCGAGTTCGCCACCGCTCGCGGTCCAGGACGTTCTTCTGGAGCAGTGCGAAGAACGATTCCATCGCGGCGTTATCGCCGGCAGCGCCGACCTGGCCCATGGATCCGATGAGGTGGTGACGGTTCAGGGCGTGCACGAATTTCCGTGACCGGAACTGAGACCCACGGTCTGAGTTAAACCGAGTTCGGCTTAACTCAGATCATGGAGTCCAGTTCACCTCCTGGGTCTTCACTCAGAAGATCCGTTCAGCGGGACTGCTGCCGTCGTTCGGGACCGTCGGCGATGGCCTCGACAATGCGATGATGGAGTCGTTCTGGTCGACGATGCAGATTGAGCTGCTGAACCGGAAGAAGTGGAAGACGCGCATCGAACTCGCGAACGCGATCTTCGAGTACATCGAGGTGTTCTACAACCGTCGTCGACGGCACTCCTCCCTCGAGTACGCGACACCCCACGACTACGACCTCGCCCGCATCCCGCGGGCACTCACCACCACCGGAAGCTAGCCTCGAGATTTCACGGGGGCGCGGTCTTGGAGGGTGGACCAGATAGCGAAAGGCGCTCCTGGCCAGGGATAATACGGGTTGTCGAGACTCGCATTCATCCGCTGGAAGGAGCACCTTTCAGGTGTCCCACCCTACCTTGTTCTACTACCCTCGTCCGCGCGTGGACATCGCTGAGGTCCCGGCGGTCTCGCACGCCGGTGCGGTGCTGCTGACCGACACGATCCACGCCACCGGCCTGGCCGCTTCACTGCGGGAAGCGTTGACGCCGTGGACGAAGCCGCTGGCCGAGCATCACGGGTCGAAGGTGCTGCTGGATCTCGCCATGACGCTCGCGGTGGGCGGGGAAGTCGCCCGCGACACTGACCTGCTGCGGTGTGAACCGGGCCTGTTCGGCGACGTCGCCTCGACGCCGACGATCTCCCGCATGCTCACCACGCTCGCCCAGGACGCACCCGCCGTGATCGAGGCGATCTCTCGGGCCCGCCGGGCCGCGCGTGAACGAGCCTGGACTTTCGCCGGCGACCACTCTCCAGCCGCGAAGACCAGTGCGAAGAACCCGCTGGTCATCGACCTCGACGCCACCCTGATCAATGTCCACAGCGAGAAGGAGCAGGCCGCACCGACGTTCAAACGCGGCTTCGGCTACCACCCCCTCTGCGCCTTCCTCGACCACGGCCAGACCGGGACCGGAGAACCTCTCGCGATCCACCTCCGGCCCGGCAACGCAGGCTCGAACACGGCCAGCGACCACATCGCCGTGACCCGTCAGGCTCTCGCCCAGCTGCCGTCCGGACTGCTCTCCTCTGGCGGGCGGGGCTCGAAGAAGATCCTGATCCGCACCGATGGAGCCGGCGGCACCAAGGACTTCATCCAGTGGCTGACCACGCGGCGTCTGGCCTACTCGGTCGGGTTCTCCCTCCCCGCAAACACTCCTGGCGTGCTGGAACGTCTCGACGAGGCGAAGGCGTGGACTCCCGCCTATGACAGTGACGATGACGGGGTCCGTGAGGGCGCGTTCGTGGCGGAACTGACCGGGCTGCTGGACCTTTCCGGCTGGCCAGGCGGGATGCGGGTGATCGTGCGGAAGGAACGTCCCCATCCCGGAGCGCAGCTGCGGATCACCGATCACGAGGGGATGCGCATCACCGCGTTCGCGACCAACACCCCACGCGGACAGCTGCCCGTCCTCGAGCTGCGGCACCGCCGCCGCGCCCGGTGCGAGGACCGGATCCGCAACGCCAAAGACACGGGCCTGATGAAGTTTCCGCTGCAGTCCTTCACGCAGAACCAGATCTGGTGCCAGGTCGTCCAGCTCGCCTCCGAGCTTGTTGCCTGGATGCAGACCATCGCCTTCACCAGTGACGACGCCAGGAAGTGGGAGCCCAAACGGCTTCGCGCGCGGTTGTTCGAGGTCCCTGCGACCCTGGTGCGCCGCTGCCGGCACAAGGTCCTCCACCTCGCCCAGCACGCACCCGAAGCCGTGAAGGTCCTGACCGGCGTCAACCGGCTCCGCACCGCCGTCGCGCAGAACTGAGTAGCGAGCCCACCCGTCCCTACGACCCCCAGCACCTTCTCGGGAGTGGAACCCGACCGCCCGCAACGGACACTGCGCCGACCTGTCACGCCCGCATGCCAGAATCAGCAGCTGAACGCCGGCAACGACGCCGAACGCCCCCGCTCACCAACCCGATGAAACATCGAGGCTAGCGACCAAGAGTGGAAACCAAACCGTAGGGCAGGTCAAGATGTCACCTATTCGCGCGGCAGTCCCCTCCACCGGAGCAAAGACCCGTTTCATTCCTGAGATTCAAGGGCTTCGCACGCTGGCGCTGTTCCTAGTGGTCATCTATCACGTGTGGTTCCATCGGGTCTCCGGTGGTGTCGACGTCTTCCTCCTCGTCTCCGCATTCCTCATGACGGCGTCGGTGATCGCAGCAACTCGCCAGGGTCGGGGCTTCAATCCGGCTCTTCCCGGTTCGTGGTGATGGGGAGCGTCGCGTCGTTGACGTAGAACGGCTCGTGGTCCTGCTGTGATGGGTGTTGTCAAGACATCCGAATCTCAGAGGACCACGAGCCTGTGCACGAGAGTACTGGTTCGCAGCGTGATGCTGCGAGCACGATCTTCAACTTGCCCAATTACCGCGTCATCGATGCCGTCGACCTGCCCGACGGGGGCCGGCGGGTGGTGATCGCCTCGACCGTCCCGCCGGGCTGTCCGTCCTGCGGCGTGCTGGCGACGAAGGTCCATTCCCGCCGGTCACAGCAGGTCCGGGACGTTCCCGTCGCTGGCGCAGCGGTGGTGGTGTGGGCCAAGCGGCGCTGGTTCTGTCTGGAGCCGGCCTGTGCCCGGGGCACGTTCGCCGAGGCCACCGAGCAGATCCCTCGTTACGCACGCTCGACGACCCGACTGCGGGAAGAGGTCGTCTCGGCCGTGATCACCTCGGGCCGAGCAGCCTCCGAGGTGGCCCGGGCCCACGGCGTCTCGTGGTGGCTGGTCCAGTCCGCCCTCAGCGCCGCCGCAGTGGTCCTGCCTGACGTCGACGACGTGCGGGTAAGGCGTCTGGGGGTCGATGAGCACCGCTACCGGTCAGTGCGCTGGTTCCGCACCGACGAGGGCGCTTGGAGACGGTTCGAGCCGTGGATGACGACACTGGTCGACCTGGCCACCGGGCAGGTCCTCGGCATCGTCGACGGCAGGGACTCCAGGGCCGTCGGGGACTGGCTCGCGCAGCGCTCTGAGCAGTGGCGGGAGCGGATCGAGATCGTCGCGATCGATCCCTCGGCCGCGTTCCGCAAGGCGCTGCGGACCTGGCTGCCTCGCGCCGCGGTCTCGGTCGACAAGTTCCACCTGGTCAAGCTCGGGAACGACATGGTCACCACCGTCAGGCAGCGCCTGGCCCGCACCCATCGCGGTCGTCGGGGCCGCAAGGACGACCCGGCCTGGGCCCACCGGATGCTGCTGCTGCGCGGCGGCGACACCCTGACCCCGAGGGCGTGGGAGCGGTTGGAGAGGGTGTTCCGCACCGACGACCCCACCGACGAGCTCTCGGCCTCCTGGGGCATCAAGGAGCAGCTCCGACGCCTGCTGGCCACCGACACTCTCGCCCAGGCCTGGCAGGAGCGGATGCGGATGGGCTACTTCGTCCAGATCGCGAACATGCCCGAGGCCACGAAGCTCTACGACACCGTCGTGACCTGGTGGGACGCCATCGAGGTCCTCATCGTCACCGGCGCAACCACCGCGAAGGTCGAAGCGGGCAACACCGGCATCAAGAACATCAAACGC
Organism: Brachybacterium sp. AOP24-D1-21; assembly: GCF_052378665.1. NCBI lineage: Bacteria > Bacillati > Actinomycetota > Actinomycetes > Micrococcales > Dermabacteraceae > Brachybacterium > Brachybacterium sp. AOP24-D1-21. Next base: position 1,859,566 of record NZ_JBQSXX010000001.1, on the reverse strand, counting down.
ACCGGCCGCGGATTCCGCAACGCGGAGAACTACCGGACGCGTATCCTGCTCACCAGCGCCGCGAGAACCGTAGCGTGAATACCCGCCACAGCAGGGTCATTCACCACGAACCGCGAAGAGCCGCATTTCTGGTCGCTCTCGATCCAGGGGCAGGTATTCGTGCTGTGGGCGGTCACGCACCTCATCGCAGTCCTTGCGGCTCGGATCACGAAGATTCCACTCAGGGTGTGGCTGGCACTCGGGTTCGGCATCGTGTTCATAGGTTCCCTCACATTCAGCATGTACATGACTGAGGCCTCCCAGGAGCGGGCGTACTTCGATGTGCGGGCAAGACTGTGGGAGTTTGCGCTCGGCTCCCTCCTCGCGGTGATCGGGGAGGTCCGCATCCGTGCCTCCATTGCACGGCTCATGATCTACATCGGGGTCGTGATGATCGCGGCGTGTGGCTTCCTGCTGCCAGTTGGGACGACATTCCCAGGCATCGCGGCGCTATGGCCGCTGAGCGGAGCTGGCCTGATCCTCTTGGCGACCACGCGGCCAACATCCCGGCCCACGCTGTTGGCGCACCCTTGGCTGGTACGGGCCGGCGCCTACTCCTACGCCCTATATTTGGTCCACTGGCCGATTCTGGTGATCGCTCAATCCATGTCGAGCACGGGCCAGCTCGGCATCGCAGGAGGTACCGCCGTCCTTGCCTCATCGTGCGCGGTGAGCATTGCCCTCGTGCATGCGGTGGAGAACCCTCTCGCTCGGTTCCAGCGGTCAGGTTCGGTGTGGCGATCCGCAGGCGTCGTCGTCGCGATCTTCGCTCTCGGTGCCGCCATGCTGGTGGGGCTCAGACCCTATGTGGACAACCGTGCTGCAGCCGACCCCGGCAGCAGTGCGCGCCAGAGCTGGGCAGTGCTCGGCGGGGAGTGCGACACCGATCTGCTGGCCGAGTACTGCAGCGCGCTCCCCGGCTCTGAACCCGATGTCCCCAGGGTGACCTTCCTCGGCAGCTCCCACACCCAGCAGTACATGGCGGCGTTCACACCGACGATCGAACGTGAAGGATGGGCTGCGCAGGCGTATCTCCTCCCGGGTTGCCTGTTCCGAACCACCCCAGGAGAGGGGCGCGATCAGACCTGCTTCGAGGCATGGTCCGCCGCACGCAGCGGAGACCTGCTTGATGACACCGATGTGCTGGTCATCCTAGGAACCGCCAGCACCCCGGAGGGCGACCGCTCGAGGAATGATCAGAACCTGTGGATGACTCCCGGCGAGGGGGCGTGCAAGGGGCGCACCTTCCCGAGGATGATCTTCTAGACGAAGCAGTTCTGATCAAGGACCGGCGTTGGCTCGCTGGTTCGGGAAGGTACGCCCGATGCTCAAGATAGTCCCCGACTCCGACGAGGCCAATCAGAACGGGGCGAATCCGTCCGGCGAGTCGGTGCTCGACGCGCTTGCCCGTGACGGGGCGCGGCAGATGCTCGCGGCGGCGCTGCAGGCCGAGGTCGCCGCCTACGTCGATGCCGCGGCCGACGAGGTCGACGCCGACGGCCACCGGCTGGTGGTCCGCAACGGTCACCACGAACCGCGCGAGGTGACCACCGCGGCGGGCGCGGTGCCGGTCCGTGCTCCGCGGGTCAACGACAAGCGCACCGACGAGGCCGGGGAGCGACGTCGGTTCGCCTCGGCGATCCTGCCCGCCTGGGCCCGCAAGTCGCCGCAGGTGGCGGAGGTGCTGCCGCTGTTGTACCTGCACGGGCTGTCCAGCAACGATTTCGCCCCCGCGCTGGAGCAGTTCCTGGGCACCAGCGCAGGCCTGTCGCCCGCGACGATCACCCGGCTGACCGGCCAGTGGCAGGACGAGGCGACGGCGTTCAACACCCGGTCCTTGGCCGGCACGGACTACGTCTATGTCTGGGTCGATGGGATCCACCTCACCGTGCGGCTGTCTCAGGACAGGGTCTGCCTGCTGGTGATGATCGGGGTGCGTGCCGATGGCCGCAAGGAGCTGATCGCCCTGGCCGACGGGTTCCGCGAGTCCGCGGAGTCGTGGGCCGATCTGCTGCGTGACTGCAAGCGCCGCGGGATGGCCGCCCCGGTGCTCGCGATCGGCGACGGCGCGCTGGGGTTCTGGTCTGCGGTCCGCGACGTCTTCCCCACCACTCGCGAGCAGCGGTGCTGGTTCCACAAGATCGGAAACGTCCTGTCCGCGCTGCCGAAGTCCGCCCAGCCCGGGGCGAAGAAGGCCCTGGCCGAGATCTGGCAGGCCGAGGACCGTGCCCATGCCGAGACGGCCGCGAAGAACTTCGCCGACGAGTACGGGGCCAAGTGGCCCAAGGCCGTCGCGAAGATCACCGACGACCTCGCCGTGCTGCTGGAGTTCTACGACTACCCCGCCGAGCACTGGATGCACCTGCGCACCACCAACCCGATCGAGTCCACGTTCGCCACCGTGCGGTTGCGCCAGCGCGTGACCAAGGGTCCCGGCTCCCGCGCCGCCGGCGTCGCGATGGCATTCAAGCTGATCGAGTCCGCTCAGACCCGCTGGCGGGCCGTGAACGCTCCCCACCTGGTCGCCCTCGTCCGAGCCGGCGCTACCTTCGAGAAAGGCCGCCTCGTCGAACGCCCCGACGACCAGACCGATCATCGGCCAGGAGACCGCCAACAGGCGGCTTGATGCACCGAGCTATAGGGCTGGACATGCAGGCTCGAGGTGCGAAGTCACCCGTTGTCTTACCTACCGTCCGGTAGCCAGTGTCTCAACCGCCACGCTTTGGCATAGATCACGTTGTTCGTTATCCAAGTAGGTGCGCGCGAGCTCGCGGAATGGGGCTCGCACGCATCGCGCAAGAAACCGTCAACCGGAGGAATCATGGATCGGCGAAAGTTCTTCACCGCAACGTTCGTCGGGGCCGCCGCCGCAGAGATCGGCGAAGAAGCGGTCACAGTGCTCCAAGACATTCTCGGAGTGGGCGGCGTCGTCTCCGCCTGCTCTCTCTGACCCGTTCGTTGACCCGAAGGAATCCACTTTGATGGCAGATAACAGCGATGTCAGCGACTTCATTCCCCCGGCGTTCTCCTTCGCCCTCACGGGGCATCTTGCGACTGGGGCGGTCAAGGTTGTCGCAATTGCACTGCTGCTATGGGGGCTGGGTCTGACTGGGTGGACTGCAAGCTTTCCTGCTGGAACGGCGATCATCACGGCTGTGGTCGTGATGGTCGCCGTCGAGCTTGCCACGACCGGCGTGGAGCGAATCTTCGTTCTCCGTCACCGGCACCCGGACCCCGGAAGCGTCCCGATGACGGCGATTGTCGCCGTACTTCCGTTGCCGATCAGCTTCCTCATCGGACTGCTCTTCGGGCCGGCGTCCTCCGGGGCTCTGATCACGAGGGCTGTCACCACCGTGGTCTACTGGGCCGCCCTTGTCGTGCTAGAGCGCCCGTGGGTCGAAGGAGACACCCAAGCCGACATCCGCAAGAAGTACGAGCAGACGAACGCGATGACTGGGGAACAATTCCGGTCCGAGTGACCGGCTCTTCGCGGTTCGTGGTGAATGACCCTGCTGTGGCGGGTATTCACGCTACGGTTCTCGCGGCGCTGGTGAGCAGGATACGCGTCCGGTAGTTCTCCGCGTTGCGGAATCCGCGGCCGGTGCGTTTGATGTTCTTGATGCCGGTGTTGCCCGCTTCGACCTTCGCGGTGGTTGCGCCGGTGACGATGAGGACCTCGATGGCGTCCCACCAGGTCACGACGGTGTCGTAGAGCTTCGTGGCCTCGGGCATGTTCGCGATCTGGACGAAGTAGCCCATCCGCATCCGCTCCTGCCAGGCCTGGGCGAGAGTGTCGGTGGCCAGCAGGCGTCGGAGCTGCTCCTTGATGCCCCAGGAGGCCGAGAGCTCGTCGGTGGGGTCGTCGGTGCGGAACACCCTCTCCAACCGCTCCCACGCCCTCGGGGTCAGGGTGTCGCCGCCGCGCAGCAGCAGCATCCGGTGGGCCCAGGCCGGGTCGTCCTTGCGGCCCCGACGACCGCGATGGGTGCGGGCCAGGCGCTGCCTGACGGTGGTGACCATGTCGTTCCCGAGCTTGACCAGGTGGAACTTGTCGACCGAGACCGCGGCGCGAGGCAGCCAGGTCCGCAGCGCCTTGCGGAACGCGGCCGAGGGATCGATCGCGACGATCTCGATCCGCTCCCGCCACTGCTCAGAGCGCTGCGCGAGCCAATCCCCGACGGCCCTGGAGTCCCGGCCGTCGACGATGCCGAGGACCTGCCCGGTGGCCAGGTCGACCAGCGTCGTCATCCACGGCTCGAACCGTCTCCAAGCGCCCTCGTCGGTGCGGAACCAGCGCACTGACCGGTAGCGGTGCTCATCGACCCCCAGACGCCTGACCCGCACGTCGTCGACGTCAGGCAGGACCACTGCGGCGGCGCTGAGGGCGGCCTGGACCAGCCACCACGAGACGCCGTGGGCCCGGGCCACCTCGGAGGCTGCACGGCCGGAACGGATCACGGCAGAGACGACCTGGTCCCGCAGTCGGGTCGTCGAGCGTGCGTATCGCGGGATCTGCTCGGTGGCCTCGGCGAACGTGCCCCGGGCACAGGCCGGCTCCAGACAGAACCAGCGCCGCTTGGCCCACACCACCACCGCTGCGCCAGCGACGGGAACGTCCCGGACCTGCTGTGACCGGCGGGAATGGACCTTCGTCGCCAGCACGCCGCAGGACGGACAGCCCGGCGGGACGGTCGAGGCGATCACCACCCGCCGGCCCCCGTCGGGCAGGTCGACGGCATCGATGACGCGGTAATTGGGCAAGTTGAAGATCGTGCTCGCAGCATCACGCTGCGAACCAGTACTCTCGTGCACAGGCTCGTGGTCCTCTGAGATTCGGATGTCTTGACAACACCCATCACAGCAGGACCACGAGCCGTTCTACGTCAACGACGCGACGCTCCCCATCACCACGAACCGGGAAGAGCCGAGTGACCGGCGCTGACAGCGCCGGCCAGCAACTCCTCGGTCGAGTAGCGGAACACCGATGCGCAGGTCTTGGCAATTTCTCCGCCCGCAGAACGGAGAGCAGGCCCTTCGCGAGTTCTAGACCTCGGCGACCCTCACCCGCTGCACCCCGTCTCCCGAACTGTCCGGAGATCGCCATGTTTGCCGTTCACCATCCGGTAGCCATCTGGGCCAACGTTGTTGACATGTATCACACAATCACATATTGTGGAAGCGTGCAAAAAGGACGGACTTACCAGCGGGGGCGGCAATCTATGTTGTCACAACCACCCGAGGAAGCCTAACGTGAGGAGGGGTGATGGATACAGCGGTCCGAACAAGATTGTCTTTGAGTGTGCTAGCGTGGTTAACGATTATCGTATTGATGTTGGCGCTAGCGCCATCGCGGGCTGACGCGGAAACTACCGAGCACAGTTATACGCGCGACGGACTGACAGCAACCTGGAACTCAAGCGATTTTTCGGATCTAACTGTTACGGACACCCCCGCTACGGCCGAGTCCTCTGCCAGCAGTAAAGATAGCTACGTTGGTAATGCAATTATCGATGCATGGGAGTATTCTACATCTGCGCTTCAAGGTAGCGACCACAAGATAACCCCCTACGCACCCCCTAATGGGTGCAGCTATTCGCCGGACAGTTGGGGGGCAGCGAATTTTCGGCCCACATGTGATTCGCACGATATTTGTTACTCGAGCACCTCGGACCTTTCTCGTAAGCTTTGTGACCAGCGACTTCGTTATGGCCTTAGGGCCGCCTGTGATGCCGCATACCCGGACGGGAATCAGCAAGAGACGGCATGTTTGGGGGCAGCCAACACCTATTATCGCGCCGTACGCATATTTGGTAGAAGTCACTACGAGGGTACTGGAGACCCTGCTTGAATGGGGTGGGCATGAAGGCTGCGACCAACGCTGGTTTGGTAATTCTTATTTTCGGGCTCGTCCTGGCACTCGTATCATGCCTTTTCAATATGGTCACATCGGCCGACGGTGGCGGAGCCAACATAGGCGCGGGTATAGGCTTCATTCTGGGTCTCGCGTTAACTGTGGTTGGAGTGCTTTGCATTGGTGGTAGCGCAATTGCTTCCAAGGCGAGGCGGAAATAAGTGCTACCTCGTGCCTTCTCGTGATCGTCGGCGCACCATGCGGAGTCGCCCCTATCTCTGGATTTACTCTGAGGCAACCGCGCGGGTGTTTCGGAAAGAAGAAGTAATTGGTTCATGAGCACTCCAGCAACTTCAAAGAGCTCCTCTAGCGTGAAGGCTATAATGCCGGCTGGCAACCATGGGGGCGAATCGACGTCGCGGAGGCCCCGCAACGCGGGCGAGGGCTGACAGAAGCGGTTAGCACTACCGAGGACAATCTGCAGATGGCGAGCGCCCTGCTGCTGTGGCGCAGGGCGCTGGCGCGGCATCACCCGGGCAGGCTCTTCACGGCCATGACAGTGGCACTCGGCGCCAACCGTCTCGCGGAGGTCTCCTCTCTGCGGGCCGGGATTGAGGCGTATAACCCGGTCGGCTCCGACACGACGCGCTCCCGACCGCTGACAGTGCTGGCAGGCGATGTGGATGCAGCGAAGGGGCCGATCGGTGCGGCCCGTTAAGCTGCGCGGACGACGGTTTTGTGCCTGGCTGGGAAGCGTGCGACGAGAGCGGCCCATCGACCGTCGATCTGGATGCGACGCTGGTGACCGCGATCTGTAGGAAGCACGAGCAGATGAAGAGCCTGCTGTTGCTCCGGTAGCTGAGCCCCAATCCACAGGTCTTGACAATTCCTCGCCCGAGACCACCGCCATCTACGTCGGTCTGGACACCGCACAAGCGCGGATCGTCGTCAACGGGATCAGCCTGGTTGCTTGATCGCGGCTCACTCAGCGCAGAGAGGCCCCAAGGTAATGGATCGAAACGAAGTACTCAGCCGAAAGTTCATAACGCTTGAAGACCTGCAAGGAGTGCTATCGATCAGCCGCTCCCAGGCCTACACACTCGTGCGCACCGGCGACCTCCGGGCCCTTCAAGTCGGCGGTCGTGGCCAGTGGCGCATCGAACTCGTGGAGCTGGAGGCCTACATCGAGCGCCGCTATCAGGCAGTTTCCGCCGAGACCGCCGACGAGACTGCCACCGACTGAGCAGGTCAGTCGCGGGAGACCGGCTCGATGAGAGAAGGATCGTTTCGGTCGAGGGTGCGAACGTTGTTGACCTGGCGGTCCACCGGGACCGTGACGAGCTGCCCGGCGATCATGGTGGAGACGTCCTCGAGCTGCGCGAGTAACGGATCCTTCTGCTCGGCCTCGAGCTTGCCCGGGGCCAGCCACTCGGCCACCGCGTCCCCGGTCAGGAAGGCCGGCATCCGGTCGTGGACCTCACCGCCGGCGTCACGTGCCTCGCGCGTGACGATCGTGAAGGTGACGTCCCAGCCCTCGCCGTCCTCGCTCTTGCGCGCCGCGGTGAGGCCCGCGGCGTGCAGCAGCTCGCCGTCGGGGTGGTGGATGAAGAAGGGGTCCTTACCGCCGTCCTCAGCCTCGACCCACTCGTAGTAGCCGGTCATCGGCACGACCGCGCGGCCGCTGGAGAAGGGGCCGCGGAACATGCCGTTGGTCGCGATGGTCTCCATGCGAGCGTTGATCGGGCGGGGGCCCTTGTCCTTCGCCCAGGACGGGTGGAGCCCCCAGCGGGCCATCTCGAGCGTGCGGTGGAGCTCGCCCTCATCGTCGACGAACTCTCGCACGGCCGGCGCCTTCGTGCGGGGCGCGATGCTGTACACCGGATCCCACTCAGCCGCTCGGTCCTGGCTCGTCGCCAAATAGGCGTGAAGCAGCCCGTCACCATTATCGGGGGACGGCATCGTTCGGTTAGGAATTATTCTCCCGGCCGACTCGCTCTCGCGCGGCTGCCGCGCGAGATTGCGGTCCGGCCTGGGCTTATCTGATACAGCGGTTAGCCTCGATGTTTCATCGGGTTGGTGAGCGGGGGCGTTCGGCGTCGTTGCCGGCGTTCAGCTGCTGATTCTGGCATGCGGGCGTGACAGGTCGGCGCAGTGTCCGTTGCGGGCGGTCGGGTTCCACTCCCGAGAAGGTGCTGGGGGTCGTAGGGACGGGTGGGCTCGCTACTCAGTTCTGCGCGACGGCGGTGCGGAGCCGGTTGACGCCGGTCAGGACCTTCACGGCTTCGGGTGCGTGCTGGGCGAGGTGGAGGACCTTGTGCCGGCAGCGGCGCACCAGGGTCGCAGGGACCTCGAACAACCGCGCGCGAAGCCGTTTGGGCTCCCACTTCCTGGCGTCGTCACTGGTGAAGGCGATGGTCTGCATCCAGGCAACAAGCTCGGAGGCGAGCTGGACGACCTGGCACCAGATCTGGTTCTGCGTGAAGGACTGCAGCGGAAACTTCATCAGGCCCGTGTCTTTGGCGTTGCGGATCCGGTCCTCGCACCGGGCGCGGCGGCGGTGCCGCAGCTCGAGGACGGGCAGCTGTCCGCGTGGGGTGTTGGTCGCGAACGCGGTGATGCGCATCCCCTCGTGATCGGTGATCCGCAGCTGCGCTCCGGGATGGGGACGTTCCTTCCGCACGATCACCCGCATCCCGCCTGGCCAGCCGGAAAGGTCCAGCAGCCCGGTCAGTTCCGCCACGAACGCGCCCTCACGGACCCCGTCATCGTCACTGTCATAGGCGGGAGTCCACGCCTTCGCCTCGTCGAGACGTTCCAGCACGCCAGGAGTGTTTGCGGGGAGGGAGAACCCGACCGAGTAGGCCAGACGCCGCGTGGTCAGCCACTGGATGAAGTCCTTGGTGCCGCCGGCTCCATCGGTGCGGATCAGGATCTTCTTCGAGCCCCGCCCGCCAGAGGAGAGCAGTCCGGACGGCAGCTGGGCGAGAGCCTGACGGGTCACGGCGATGTGGTCGCTGGCCGTGTTCGAGCCTGCGTTGCCGGGCCGGAGGTGGATCGCGAGAGGTTCTCCGGTCCCGGTCTGGCCGTGGTCGAGGAAGGCGCAGAGGGGGTGGTAGCCGAAGCCGCGTTTGAACGTCGGTGCGGCCTGCTCCTTCTCGCTGTGGACATTGATCAGGGTGGCGTCGAGGTCGATGACCAGCGGGTTCTTCGCACTGGTCTTCGCGGCTGGAGAGTGGTCGCCGGCGAAAGTCCAGGCTCGTTCACGCGCGGCCCGGCGGGCCCGAGAGATCGCCTCGATCACGGCGGGTGCGTCCTGGGCGAGCGTGGTGAGCATGCGGGAGATCGTCGGCGTCGAGGCGACGTCGCCGAACAGGCCCGGTTCACACCGCAGCAGGTCAGTGTCGCGGGCGACTTCCCCGCCCACCGCGAGCGTCATGGCGAGATCCAGCAGCACCTTCGACCCGTGATGCTCGGCCAGCGGCTTCGTCCACGGCGTCAACGCTTCCCGCAGTGAAGCGGCCAGGCCGGTGGCGTGGATCGTGTCGGTCAGCAGCACCGCACCGGCGTGCGAGACCGCCGGGACCTCAGCGATGTCCACGCGCGGACGAGGGTAGTAGAACAAGGTAGGGTGGGACACCTGAAAGGTGCTCCTTCCAGCGGATGAATGCGAGTCTCGACAACCCGTATTATCCCTGGCCAGGAGCGCCTTTCGCTATCTGGTCCACCCTCCAAGACCGCGCCCCCGTGAAATCTCGAGGTTAGCTCTCCCGGCAGTGAGGGAGAAGGCAGCTTGTGGCACGGGATTCTGGCTCATCTTCACCCGCGGCAACGGCGCTCCGACGGGACTTACGCTGGTGTGCCACAAACGACGGCGGTCTCAACCGGTCAACGCACCACCCGCCTACTCTGTCAGGTCTTCGTGCCGTAGGTGCCATGTCTGCGGTAGCGAGACCCAGCGATGCCGCCCCCGTATCCTCGAGGGATGAACATGAGTCGTGGTCGCGCAGTTGGGAGTGCTTTCTCCGCGAAGGAGAAGACGGTGCTGGATCTTCTGTGCAGCGGGGATCACCCGTACCGTGAACTGGCTCGCGAGCAGCTCCGCGTCGCGTCGTGGGGTGGGTACCAGCTCGACGAGTGCGACTGCTTCCTTATCTCGGTTCCCAAGTTGCCGAAGGCAGCCCGGATCAGGCACGGTGGCGGACCGTTCTCTACCTTGGATGTCTCGCGCGCCGGAGAAGGGCTTGGCCAGCTCGATCTATGGGTCGTCGACGGTTACCTGCACTCCGTTGACTACATGACCTACGACGATCACGAGATGCTGCCTGACCTCGAAGATGACACTCTCGAGCCGCTCTACTGAGCCGTTTAGGCGAGCCTGCAAGCACGAAGTCGTTCGCGGCTGCTCAGCCAGTCAAGGACCTGGCGTGGACGTGTGTTGATCTTGTTCGCGATCTGATCGAGTTCGTCTTGAGTGAAGCGGTACAGGTCGGCGTTCTTCGCCAGGTACTGGCGTAGGAGCCGGTTGGTGTTCTCGTTCGAGCCTCGTTGCCACGGTGAGCGAGGATCGCAGAAGTAGACGTGGATGCCGAGGTCGTGGGCGAGTTGTTCGTGCTCTGACATCTCTCGACCTCGATCCCAAGTGATCGACCTCAACAGTGATTTCGGCATGCCGCGGAGGTTCTGGACGAGCGCGGCGCGGACGTCTGGGCCCTTGATGCCATCGAGCTTGACGAGGCGAACGATCCTGGTGGTGCGTTCCACGAGGGTTGCCACGGCGCTGGGGCGTCGCCCCATGACGAGGTCCCCTTCCCAATGCCCTACCTCGGTCCGGGTCTCGATCTGCTCTGGTCGATCATGGATAGAGACCATGTTCCGCAGCCGGCCCCGCCCGTGCCCGGTACGACGCGCTTTCCTCGAGGTGCGCATGCCGCGCCCCGACCGCAGATGCGTCTTCAGCGTCGAGGGGAGCGACAGGCGCGAGCTGATGTAGAGGGTCCGGTAGATAGCCTCGTGCGAGATCCGTACTCCCTGTGCTGAAGCCGGAGTCAGTCGGAGCCATGCCGCGATCTGCTGCGGCGACCAATCCGCCATCAGCTTCTCCTGCACGATGCTCCGCAGGTCATCGTGCGTTTCCAGCTTGCACGGCTTCGGACGCCTCGCGTTCTCCCAGGAGGTGTCAAGTTTTCTGTGTAAGGGGCCGGTCGAACAGCCTCTCTGCCGGGTGGTCAGAGCGGAAGTCGGTTGGGGAACTGAACGGCGAAAGCATTGAGGGCTTGATGCCATCCCTGAGTGCCGGTTCCGAGCTGGCCACCGCGGCGGGTCTCGATGTTCCGGATCCCCAGATAGACCAGCTTCATCGCCGCCTCGTCCGACGGGAATGAGCCCCTCGTCTTGGTGATCTTCCGGAGCTGGTAGTTGATCGACTCGATCTGGTTGGTCGTGTAGATGACCTTCCGAATCTCGGGGGTGAACGCCAGGAACGGGATGAAGTCCTCCCACGCGTTCCGCCACGCCAGCACCGCCCCCGGCGCCTTGCTGCCCCAGGCCTCGGCAAAGGCCTCCAGGGCCAGCTCAGCGGCCGCCACGGTGGCCGCGGTGTAGATCGGGCGCATGTCCTTGGCCATGGTCTTGCGGTCCGTGTAGGAGGCGTACTTCATCGCCGAGCGCAGCAGGTGGACCACGCAGGTCTGGACCACGGTCTCGGGGTAGATGCTGTTAACCGCGGCCGGCAGCCCGGTCAGCCCATCGCAGCACAGGATCAGGATGTCCTTGGTGCCACGGTTGCGAATCTCGGTGAGGACGTTGGCCCAGAACTTCGCGCCCTCGGTGGCCCCCAGCCATAGGCCCAGGACCTGCTTGCGGCCCTCCATATCGACGCCTACGGCGACGTGGCAGGCCTTGTTGGTCACGACTCCGCCGTCGCGGATCTTGAGCCAGATCGCATCGATGTAGACGATCGGGTAGACCGACTCCAGGGGCCGGGACTGCCACTGGGCGACCTCGTCGGTGACGACGTCCGTGACCCTGGAGATCGTCGCGGCGGAGACCTTCGAGCCGTAGATCTCCTCGAGATGGGAGCCAATGTCGCGGGTGGTCATCCCGCGGGCATACAGCGACAGGACCATGTCCTCGACCCTGCCCAGTCGGCGGGTCCGCTTGGGCACGATCACGGGCTCGAACGAGCCGTTGCGGTCCCTGGGGACGGTGAGCTGCACTGGGCCCTGGAGGGTATGGATGGACTTGGTGGTCTTGCCGTTACGGGAGTTGCCCGTTCCGGCGCCGGCAGGGTCGCCGGACTCGTAGCCGAGGTGGTCGCTCATCTCGGTCTCCAGGGCCCGCTCCAGCACGGCCTGGGTCATCCGGGACAGCAGCTCCTCGACCCCGTGGCGGCCCTCTCCGAGGTCTTCGGCGGCGTTGACGAGGGCGTCGACCTGGTCGGCGCTCAGCACGCCCGCAAGAGGGTTCTGGGCATCAGCAATCTCGGTCATGTCATCGGTCCTTTTCAGAGGCGAGCCCGCAGGTCACACCTCGGTTAGAGACCGGACCCTTACACAGCTAATGAAACACCCTCTTCTCCCACGCTCGTCGATCGGCTGCCGCAGCCCGGTACTGCGTAGGTCCACCGTTACGGGCGATCTCCCGCGAGACAGAGGAAGCAGACCGGCGCAGGCGAGTCGCGATAGCGCGCGCGGAATCACCGGCCGCGAGTCCGCGGGAGATTTCCTCTCGTTCAGTGAGCGACAGTCTCAGCGGTGCCCGTGAACGCGCTGCCGGGCGGATCCCGCCGGTCACTGCCAGGAGCCGACGCACCGCCTCACGGTTGCAGCACACAGCCCGGGCGATAACCCGGACCGGCTCGCCCGCGCGCCATCGTTCCCATACCGCGTCCTGCTGTTCGAGACTCAACACCATGCCCGGGCCTCCTCGCCGATCTATCCGCATGCTTCCACCACTGGGTGGTGCGTTGACCGGTTGAGACCGCCACCCTTTATGGTTCACGCGTTCTCTCCTGTCGAGAGGGGTGCCTCTCGGCGCATAGAGTCGGGTGATGCACCTCAACGACATGGCCATTCGCGTAGAGAAGATGTCCGCCCAATATGCCGGTATCCACGGCATTGACCGGTCACCCGAGTGGGCTCTGCTCAAACTGACCGAGGAAGTTGGCGAGCTGGCCCAGGCTCATCTCACCGCGACGGGCCAGTCCAAGGATCGAGGCTTGGAGGCTGCACAGCAGCGCCAGATTCTTGCCGAGGAGCTTGGGGACGTGATCGGCATGTGCCTGGTGTATGCGCAGCAGCGGGGCATCGATCCAGAAGATGCTGTCGCACAGAAGTGGTTTCAACATGAGAGGGGCTGATCCCGACCGGTCCCGTTCGGGGGTCGCTTCGTCTCTGTTGCCCTACTCCGTGCCGCGATGGACCGCTTATGGCACGGGCGATAGTCGGCGGTCGCGAGCGAGTAGGACCGTCACGATGAGCAGGAGACTGAGAACTGGGGCGATCGCGAAGTAGCCCGCTTGCGCTGACCGCTCATCGACCAGCTAGCCGATGAGCGGAGCAGCAACAGGGGTGCCTAGATTGCCGGGGGAGAGATTCATTCGGCTGAGCATTGTTCTCAGGGTTCTGCGTCAGTGCCGGATGAGGCGCGGGCCCGGGACGCACCTCACGGTCGATGCCTACTACGTGAGTCCGTGGCGCGCCGAAGCCTCGAGTTCTATATAGCTAAGTTGAAGCTTCGAGGCTATCGTCGTGCCATGTCCGTCGATGAGCTGTCTGCGAGTGCCCAGAACTATCTGAAGGCGATCTGGGGGTTGTCCGAGTGGAGTGACGAGCCAGTGACGTTGAAGCTCATCGCGCAGCGGACCGGTGTTGCCCTGTCGTCCGCTTCGGATGCGGTGCGGAAACTGACTGAGCAGGGTCTTCTGTCTCACGCGAGGTATGGCTCGGTCGAGTTGACGGAGGTCGGTCGTTCGTACGCGCTGGTGATGGTGCGGCGGCATCGCTTGATCGAGACGTTTCTGGTGGAGACCCTCGGGTATCGGTGGGACGAGGTCCACGAGGAGGCCGAGCAGCTCGAGCACGCCGTCTCGGACTTGATGGTGGAGAGGATCGATGACGTTCTGGGTCGCCCCCGGCGTGACCCGCACGGTGATCCAATCCCTGCAGCGGACGGAACAGTGACCGTGCCTGATGCGCGGCGTCTCACCGACGTCGGAGCGGAGGGCAGGTTTGTGGTCGAGCGGATCTCGGACACGGACCCGGCGATGTTGCAGTTCTTCGAGTCCCAGGGCATCGGAGTCGGGGCCACGCTTGTGGTCGCGGCGGGAGCGCCGTTCTCCGATGCGCTGGAAGTTCGTTCTGGAGAAGTGGGCTCGCCAACGTTGCTGGGACGCTCTGCGACAGATGCCCTCTACGTCTCTGCGGGGCCTACCTGATCCTCACGCCGGCGAGCCGTATCGCGTCGATACCGGCGAGCTCCGACCTTCTTGCTGAGCAGGCCGTGCTTGGGACTGATGAGGTAGACGAGTGCGAAGGCGCATCCCTGGGTGAGGACGACGAGGCCGCCGGGTGAGGCGTCGACCCAGTAGCTGATGTAGATCCCGACCACGGAACAGAGTGACGAGAGGACCGGCGCGATCACGAGCATCCGCCCGAAGCGGTCGGTGAGCAGGTAGGCCGTCGCTCCGGGAATGATGAGCATCGCGACGACGAGCACCACTCCCACGACCTGGAGAGCGGCAACTGCGGTCAGCGCCAGAAGACCCAGCAGCAGCGCGCCGAGGAATCGGGGAGACAGGCCGATGGCGTGGGCGTGTGTCGGGTCGAAGGCATAGAGCGTGAGGTCGCGACGTTTGAACACCAGGGCGATGAGAGCCACGGTTGCCAGGATCGCGATCTGGACGAGATCTGCGCGGGAGACGCCGAGGATGTTGCCGAAGATGATGTGATTGAGGTCGGTCTGGCTGGGTGTGACCGAGATCAGGACCAGCCCCAGGGCGAAGAGAGTGGTGAAAACGATGCCGATGGCCGCGTCCTCCTTCACGCGGCTCGTCCCACGGACGAGACCGATCATTCCGACCGCCAGGAACCCGAAGACGACCGCACCGATGGCGAAAGGGACGCCGAGGATGTAGGCGATGACGACTCCGGGGAGGACGGCGTGAGATACGGCATCCCCCATGAGCGACCATCCGATGAGCACCAGCCAGCACGACAGCAGTGCGCACACCACGGCAGCGATCACGGTCGTGACGAGCGCACGGGTCATGAAGTCGTAGGAGAGCGGCTCGAGGAGCCAGTCGAGCGGGGTCATGCGGCACCCTCCTGCTGCAGAACGTCCAGACCGAAGGCGAGAGCGAGCCTCTCGGGCGTGAGGGCCTCGTCCACCGGGCCGTGGAAGAGGATGGTTCGCAGCAGCAGCACGGCGTCGTCGGCCAGCTGCGGCAGAGCATGGAGGTCGTGGGTGGAGACAAGGACGGTGCGGCCGTCGTCCGCGAGTGCGCGGAGAAGATCGACGATGGTGGCTTCGCTGCGCTTGTCGACGCCGGCGAAGGGCTCATCCAGCAGCATGATCCGTGCGTCTTGGGCGATCCCGCGGGCGACGAAGGCGCGCTTCTTCTGCCCGCCGGAGAGCTGGCCGATCTGCCGATTCGCGTACTCCGTGAGCTCCACCCTCTCCAAGGCTTCGTCCACAGCGATGCGGTCAGCGGGCCGAACACGGCGCGTGGCGCCCTGGTGGCCGTACCTTCCCATCATCACGACGTCTCGGACAGAGACGGGGAAAGCCCAGTCGACGTCCTCGCTCTGGGGGACGTATCCGACGAGCCCTCGCCGCCTGGCCTGCGCCGGCTGCGCGCCATTCAGCAGGACGCTGCCTGCTTCAGGCCGGACCATTCCGGTGATCGCCTTGAACAAGGTGGACTTCCCGGAGCCGTTCATTCCGATCAACCCCGTCACCGCACCCGCCCGCACCGCAACAGATACGTCGTCGAGGGCGAGCACATCGCCGTAGCGGACGGTGACACCTTTGACATCGATCGCCGCTGTCGTCATGAGTCCTCCCCGGTGAGTCCCGCAGTGATGGTGTCCGCATCGTGGCGGATCAGATCCAGGTACGTGGGCACCGGGCCACCTTCCTCGGAGAGCGAGTCCACATACAGCGTCCCTCCGAAGCGTGCATCCGTAGCACCCACGACCTGCTGCATGGGGTCGTCGGAGACCGTCGACTCGCAGAACACGGCGGGGACCTCGTTCTCGTCGACGAACTCGATCGCGGATGTGATCTGCTGCGGAGTGGCCTGCTGCTCGGCGTTGACGGGCCAGATGTACTTCTCGGTCAGCCCAGCATCTCGGGCGAGGTAGGAGAATGCGCCCTCGCAGGTCACCAGCGCTCTCTGGCTGGTCGGAAGACTTTCGAGCTCGCCCGTCAGGTCATCTTGGACCTGCTGGAGCTGCTGCTTGTAGGTCTCCCCGTTCCTCTCGTAGTCCTCAGCGTGTTCCGGGTCGAGATCGCTGAACGCCGCGACCATGTTGTCGACGTACACCTGCACGTTCTTCGGGCTCATCCAGGCGTGCGGGTTGGGCTTGCCCGCGTAGGCGTCCCCCGCGATGTCGATGGGATCGATCCCCTCCGAGACCACGACATGAGGCACATCGACTTCCTCGACGAACTGGCCGAACCACACCTCCAGGTTCAAGCCGTTGTCCAGGATCAGGTCGGCATCCGAGGCCTTCCGGATGTCTCCCGGCGTCGGCTCGTACCCGTGGATCTCCGCGCCAGGCTTCGTGATCGACTCGACCACGAGATGGTCGCCCGCAACATTCTCCGCGATGTCCTCCAACACGGTGAACGTCGTCAACACCACCGGCTTCCCACTGTCGGCAGCATCCTGCCTGGCTCCACCTGAGCAGCCGGTGAGCACCAGCGCCGCACTCGCAACGACCGCGCCGAGCACAGCCTTCCATCGCCCTCGCACCTGCATCAGTGACCTCTCTCCGCTCACGACCACACGCGTGGTCACTTCTAGACGCCCAGATCCTAAGGTTCGACACGCCGAAGTTTCAAACCCGGCGTGGCGTACGCTTGAGGGCCGTCGGGCTTGATATCACTACATGTGGCACCCCCGCGGAGTGCGGACCCAACATCTAGTAGTTCAAGGTCGGGTCGAGTGTGACGACGACGAAGGAGGGATCGATGACGGCAGGCATCGAGCGCGCAGCACCGGGACTCGGAACACGTGACCTGACGCCACAGGAGTCCGCAGATCTCGTGTTCTTCTCCAGCGTCTCCGAGAACACGCTGCGCTTCGTGGAGAGGCTGGGGCGGCCTGCGGTGCGGATCCCGCTCCGACCCCGCATCGAGGGCATGATCCGCGTATGCCGCCCCTTCGTTCTGGTGGTCCCCACCTACGGCGGCGGCGAGCAGGCCGGGGCCGTACCGAAGCAGGTCATCGCCTTCCTCAACGATCCCGCCAATCGTGCTCTGCTGCGCGGGGTCATCACCGCAGGCAACACCAACTTCGGCGAGCACTACTGCCTCGCCGGCCCAGTCATCTCCCGAAAGTGCGGCGTCCCAGAGCTCTATCGCTTCGAACTCCTGGGCACCCAGCGCGACATCGAGCGCGTGAACGAAGGGCTCGACCGCTTCTGGGCACGAACCGCCACGACGAACGACAAGAACAACGAACAGAGGAGAACAGCATGACCGCCACAACAGCCGTAGAAGGCTCCATCACCCCTCCGGCATACCGACACCACCCCAGCGCACCGCTGCGTCCGATCAACTGGAACCGCGTGAGCGACGAGAAGGACCTCGAGATCTGGAACCGCCTGACCGCGAACTTCTGGCTGCCCGAGAAGGTGCCCCTGTCCAACGACCACCAGGCCTGGCAAGCACTCGCGCCCCATGAACGAACCCTCACCATGCGAGTCTTCACCGGCCTCACCCTGCTCGACACCGTGCAGGCCACCGTCGGGGAGATCTGCCAGATCCAGGACGCCCGCACAGAGCACGAGGAAGCCGTCTACACCAACATCGCCTTCATGCAGTCCGTCCACGCCCGCTCGTACTCCTCGGTGTTCTCGACCCTGACCAGTACCCGAGAGATCGATGAGGCCTACCGCTGGGCGATCGGCAACGACCTGCTTCAAGCGCGATGCAAGAAGGTGCTCCAGCACTACTACGGGCCCGACCCGTTAAAGCGGAAGGTGTCCTCCACCCTGCTCTCCAGCCTTCTGCTCTACGCCGGCTTCTACCTGCCGCTGCACTTCTCCGTGCACGCCACCCTGACCAACACCGCCGACATGATCCGACTCATCCTGCGCGACAAGGCCGTGCACGGCTACTACTCGGGCTACAAGTACCAGCGCGGCCTCGAGGCTCACCCCAACCGCCGCGACGAGATGAAGGAGTTCACGTACACCCTGCTCGAAGAGCTCTACGAGCTCGAGCTCGACTACTCCGGCGAGCTCTACGAACCCCTCGGGCTAATGGACGATGTCGCCGCATTCGTGCGCTACAACGCGAACAAATCCCTCATGAACCTCGGCTACCCGGCACGGTTCACCGCCGACGAGACGTCAGTCAGCCCAGAGATCCTCGCCGCGCTCGCCCCCAGCGCCGACGAGAATCACGACTTCTTCAGCGGAAGCGGATCGTCGTACATCATCGGCAAGGCCGAGCACACCAGCGACGACGACTGGGACTTCTAGACACGCAGACTCACCTGTCGGACTCGAAGCGGTACCGCGCTTGCCCCGGATCGCTACGACCCGGGGCAAGCACTCAGCGCAGACCGTGCTGCGGCAGACCTGAACCCGTCCGCAGGTCTGCCGCAACGGCTCGCCTGGCCACTCGCACTCAGATCGAATGCCAGCGTGAATCTTCCGCACATTGCTGAACCTCCGTTGGGTCGATGGAGAGAGTCTAGGACGGAGCAGTAAGCAGGGTTCTTGGAGATCTGTTCGGTACTATCGCGCTATTCAGTCCAGAACCATGCAAGGAGCACAAGAATGGCGCGCAAGACTCAGGTAATCCTCACCGACGATACTGACGGCTCGGAAGCCACCGGCACGGTGAGCTTCGCCCTGGATGGCGTCTCTTACGAGATCGACCTCAACGACGACAACGCCCAGCAGATGCGCGAACAGCTCAGCGAATGGACCAGTAAAGCCCGCCGTGTCGGGGGACGACGTATCCCCGGCACCCGAGGTGTGGGTTCCTCAAGCGATGCTGGCAAGATTCGCGCCTGGGCGAACCAGAACGGTTACGAGGTCAGCGAACGGGGCCGTATTCCCAAGGAGATCCGCGACGCGTACGACGCAGCGCACTGACCGCACCGACCCGTCGAGAGCGGCGCTCAACTGGCTACGACTACTGGCCGGTGAGTAGACGCGCTGCTGACGGCGCTGCGGATGCGGCTCGGAGGTGCGCGGCGGAGGCTTTGAGGTAGATGCCGGTGGTGGCGATGCTCTCGTGGCCCAGGAGTTGCTGGACCTCGGAGATGGGAACACCAACGTCGACCATCGAGACGGCGTAGGTGTGGCGGAGCGCATGGGCTGCTTCACCGTCGGGTTTGACGATGCCGGCGCGTGCGTAGAGCCGATTGATCCGGTAGGAGATCGTGTCGCGGGTTAGTGCTCGGCCATCGGGTCGAATGAGCAGGGGAGTCGTGTCGGCATCGCCTGCGGCGTGCTCTGCCCGCCAGGCCAGGTAGATGTCGATCTGCGCGGCGACGCCGGGGTCTAAGGGGACGGTGCGTGCCTTGCGGCCTTTGCCGAGCACTCGCAGGGAGGGCTCGTCGCCCGGGCGGTAGTCCAGGAGGCGGAGGCCGGCGGCCTCGCTCGCGCGCAGTCCGCCGGCCGCCAGGATCAGCACGATCACCACGTCCAGCAGCGGCGCTGCCGGACGCGCCTTGGGGTCCTCGGCCTGCGCTGCGGCAAGGAGTGCAGAAATCTGGCCATCAGTGAACGCCACCGGCAGGCGTGATGGGGTGCGGGGTGCTTGGATCGCGGCCATAGGGTCTACTGGCAGACGGGACTCCAGGACGAGGTACCGGCACAGCCCGCGCAGAGTCGTCACCAGGCGACGGCGAGTGGCCGGTGCGAGCTCGGCGTTGTTCATCTCCGCCAGTGCAGCTTTGATCACCGGCCCCGTAAGGTCCTGCACCCGCACAACGGAGCCCAACTGTGCCTCCAGATAGCGTTTCCACGAGGCAAGATCGCCGCGATAGGCCTTCGCCGTCTCCACGCGGAGGTGTCAAGTTTTCTGTGTAAGGGGCCGGTCGAACAGCCTCTCTGCCGGGTGGTCAGAGCGGAAGTCGGTTGGGGAACTGAACGGCGAAAGCATTGAGGGCTTGATGCCATCCCTGAGTGCCGGTTCCGAGCTGGCCACCGCGGCGGGTCTCGATGTTCCGGATCCCCAGATAGACCAGCTTCATCGCCGCCTCGTCCGACGGGAATGAGCCCCTCGTCTTGGTGATCTTCCGGAGCTGGTAGTTGATCGACTCGATCTGGTTGGTCGTGTAGATGACCTTCCGAATCTCGGGGGTGAACGCCAGGAACGGGATGAAGTCCTCCCACGCGTTCCGCCACGCCAGCACCGCCCCCGGCGCCTTGCTGCCCCAGGCCTCGGCAAAGGCCTCCAGGGCCAGCTCAGCGGCCGCCACGGTGGCCGCGGTGTAGATCGGGCGCATGTCCTTGGCCATGGTCTTGCGGTCCGTGTAGGAGGCGTACTTCATCGCCGAGCGCAGCAGGTGGACCACGCAGGTCTGGACCACGGTCTCGGGGTAGATGCTGTTAACCGCGGCCGGCAGCCCGGTCAGCCCATCGCAGCACAGGATCAGGATGTCCTTGGTGCCACGGTTGCGAATCTCGGTGAGGACGTTGGCCCAGAACTTCGCGCCCTCGGTGGCCCCCAGCCATAGGCCCAGGACCTGCTTGCGGCCCTCCATATCGACGCCTACGGCGACGTGGCAGGCCTTGTTGGTCACGACTCCGCCGTCGCGGATCTTGAGCCAGATCGCATCGATGTAGACGATCGGGTAGACCGACTCCAGGGGCCGGGACTGCCACTGGGCGACCTCGTCGGTGACGACGTCCGTGACCCTGGAGATCGTCGCGGCGGAGACCTTCGAGCCGTAGATCTCCTCGAGATGGGAGCCAATGTCGCGGGTGGTCATCCCGCGGGCATACAGCGACAGGACCATGTCCTCGACCCTGCCCAGTCGGCGGGTCCGCTTGGGCACGATCACGGGCTCGAACGAGCCGTTGCGGTCCCTGGGGACGGTGAGCTGCACTGGGCCCTGGAGGGTATGGATGGACTTGGTGGTCTTGCCGTTACGGGAGTTGCCCGTTCCGGCGCCGGCAGGGTCGCCGGACTCGTAGCCGAGGTGGTCGCTCATCTCGGTCTCCAGGGCCCGCTCCAGCACGGCCTGGGTCATCCGGGACAGCAGCTCCTCGACCCCGTGGCGGCCCTCTCCGAGGTCTTCGGCGGCGTTGACGAGGGCGTCGACCTGGTCGGCGCTCAGCACGCCCGCAAGAGGGTTCTGGGCATCAGCAATCTCGGTCATGTCATCGGTCCTTTTCAGAGGCGAGCCCGCAGGTCACACCTCGGTTAGAGACCGGACCCTTACACAGCTAATGAAACACCCTCCTCCACGCTGATCGTGCGACCAACGGCACGCCGCTCAGCGATCCAGTCCCGGGCCGCATCTTCGAAGAACTCGCTCATCCGCTCACGCTAGAGCGCGACCCGGCCCCGACCACGACGACACCCCGGCCTAGTACGCATAATCTTGATTATGCGCACTAGACGGGCGGCTCCCCCAAGGCGTCTCCGCTCGTGCGCCCACTCCGGGGCTGCCGGCCTCGCGGCGGGATCGGATTACGAGATGAGCGTGAGGTACTGCTTGCGGGCGCGCATCGAGTGGATGATCTCCTCGGTGCCGTCATCCCAGATCAACACCACCAGCTCGAGAAGACGGGCATGAGTGTCGAACCCCAGGCGCAGCTCGCGTTGCGGGTTCTCCTCATCCAGTGGCGCTACGTAGACCGCAGTGCTGGCCGCGTGAATGGACTCCTCGGGAGCAATGTCGTGCTTGAGCGCTGAGGGCCGGACCCTCACGCGGTCGTCCACTCTCGCACTGCTCGACGGATCGCTTCGGAGCGATTCAGGTGCTCGCGATCAGCGCGCTGCATCAGCGAGGAAATCTCTTCGTCGGTGAATCGCACCGGCACAACCTGTGCCGCTTGCTCACCGCGAGTGGGCCGTCCGCGCTTGCGCAGCTGCTCCACGTCGTAGCCAGCTTCGGCTTCAGCAACCCAGGCATCGACCTGATCCTCGGGGACCTCATTACCTTGCATCTTCCTCATGCCGGATATTGTAATACGTATATCGATGGCATAGCTAGCCCGGGCCATGCGCGACCTAAGCACAATGGGCTGCACAAGCCGTCGTTCACCGAGGCGCGCGGCGCACCCGGGGGCGCCCGACCCTGCTGTGGGAGGGCAGCTAAAGCAGCCGCTATGGGCAGATTTCAAGGCTGGCACTCTCCGGGGGAGAGTGCTAATCTGCTCGCAGTTGAGTCGAAGGGACTCAAGGTTGGTAGGCCACCATTCCCGGAGGTGGCCGCGACAGGAAGGAGACATCATGGCTACCTACGACCCGTTCCGTGAGATGGAGCGTCTCGCGAGCAACTTCCTCGACCCCGGGCGACGGGGCCCTCGGCAGATGCCGATGGACCTGTATCGCGCCGGCGATCACTACGTTCTCTCCGCTGACCTGCCGGGCATCGATCCCGGGTCCGTCGATGTCGATGTCGATGGACAGCTGCTGACCATTCGCGCCGAGCGGACCCTCGCGACCGATGAGCAGGCGCAGTGGATCACCCGCGAGCGCACGGGAGGAACCTTCCTGCGCCAGCTCAGCCTCGGACAGGGACTGGACACCGAGCGCATCGCCGCGAGCTACGACAACGGCGTGCTCAGCGTGACGATCCCGATCAGCGAGAAGGCCAAGCCCCGCAAGATCGAGATCACCACGCAGAACACTCCCCAGCAGATCGAATCCTCAGCGACCTGATCACTCGATCACCCTCACCGAAGGCCCCCGGCTCCCCGCGAAGCCGGGGGCCTTCCGGCGCTCAGGAAGCCAAACAACCGGAACCGCCGCCCACTTACTCGCGATGATGATCAGCACGGTGCCGAGCTGCGCAAGCAACAGGTCCGCATAACTTCGACTATGCGCATCAGCTTCCGGGGCTCCCCGATCGACCATCCCCCACCCGCAGCGGAGCGACGGATGGGTTGCCGAGGACGACAGGCGTGGAGATTAACGTACGGCGCGGCGAGGCGCCGGTGTCGTACGGATCACCTCAACTCGAGGCCTACCTGTGGTCAGAGCCGCGTCCATGCGCGACATATACTCATGTCATGCGAATGATTCCCATTACCCGTATGGCTGTGGTGGCATCTGTTGTGGTGCTCGCGGCTTGCAGTTCCCCCTCGGCCGACCCCTCCTCTGATGACAGCGTGGCAGCGGCTCAGCTGACCAGCTGCGGGCTTGAACTGGCGTTCGATCGCGTGCCCACGCGTGCGGTCACGCTGGAGCAGGGATCGACCGAGATGATGTTGGCGCTCGGGCTTGGTGACTCGATGGCGGGTACCAGCTACCTGACTGACGCTGTCGCGCCGGAGTTCGCAGATGCTTATGAGCAGATCCCGGTACTGGCCGATCAGTACCCGACGGCGGAGCAGCTTCGCGGGGCGGATCCGGACTTTGTCTACTCGATGCGGGCCTCTGCGTTTGCCCCCGATGCGGTGGGAGAACGCAGCGAGTTGCGTGACCTGGAGGTCCCGGCGTATCTGTCGTCGAACGACTGCGAGGACCCGAACTTGGTCTCTGCCGAAGGAGGCTTCGAGCAGATCTTCGCTGAGGTGACCGATATCGCGACGATCTTCGATGTGGCCGACCGGGGCGAGGATCTGATCGACGCGCAGCAGGAGGTTTTGGATCAGGTGGCTGCCTCGGCTCAGGCTCTGGACGGGGTGGAGGTGGCCTGGATCTACTCCACTATTAACGGCGCTCCCATCGTGGCCGGAAATGCCGGCCTACCGCAGACGATGACCGAGCTCGCCGGCGCCGAGAACGCCTTCGATGATCTGGACGCCCAGTGGACCGAGACCAGCTGGGATCAGATCTCCCAGCGTGATCCTGATGTGCTGGTGTTGGCTGACCTCTCTCGCGGCCTGGACGGCGACAGCGCACAGGACAAGATCAAGACCCTGCGTGCTGACCCGGTCACCGCGCAGCTCGCTGCGGTGCGGGAGGACCGGATGGTCGCGATCCCAGCTACCGAGATGGATCCGTCCGTGCGAAGCATCAATGCGCTGGAGACGTTGTCAGAAGCATTGGTCGAGCTTGAGGGGGCTCACCGATGAGCAGGGGTGTCGATGCTGTGGCCGAGTGGGCCCGCGATCATCTGGAGAGCTGGGACCGGCAGCAGGCCTCGTACATCAACCGGCGCGAGGACCGGTTCGCCGTGATGCTCGACGTGCTGGCCGAGACGGTTCCCGAGGACGCTTTGGTAGTGGACCTCGCATGCGGTCCGGGGTCGATCTCGGATCGGGTACTGCGGAGATTCCCGCGGATGAGCTGTCTTGCTGTCGATTACGACCCGATGCTGCTCGAGCTCGGTCGACTCGCCCTGGCCGAGCACGGTGATCGGGTGACCTTCCGCGAGGCGGATCTCTGGGACCCGACGTGGATTGAGGCTCTGGGTGGTCGGCGGCCGCACGCGGTGCTGTCCTCGACCGCGTTGCACTGGCTGCCGGCCGATGTGCTGAGCCGGGTCTACCGCGAGGTGGGCGAGCTTCTGCTCCCTGGCGGTGTGCTGATGAACGCCGATCATCTGCGTCAGCTCGAGGGGCGTCCGTTGTTCGAAGAGCTGAGTCGCCGGGATGACGCGGCTACCCAGGCTCGCGATCAGGCATCCGGCGCGCTGACCTGGGACACTTGGTTTTCTCGAATCGCTGATCACCCTCACTTCGCGCCCCTTCGTTCCGAACGGGAGCGCCGCTTCGCGAACAGACCGCCGAACCCGGATCTGAGCGCCGCGTTCCATGTCGCCGCGATGCGTGCCGCGCAGTTCCGCGAGGCGGGGCCGATCTGGCAGCACCTCGATGACTTCGTCATCCTCGCGCAGCGCTGAGCGGGTTCGCCAGATCGCGACGGTACTCGGCGCGTGGCTGGTGCTCGTCGCAGGCGTTCTTGTGTCGATCGTGGTCGGTGGCGGTGAGATCGGATGGTCAGAGACGCTGCGATCGCTAGGGAGCCACATCGGCCTGCCGGTGGAGCCGTTGTCGACGTTGGCCGATTCGGTGATCTGGCAACTTCGAGCCCCCCGTGCGCTCATGGCTGCGGTGGCCGGTGCTGGTCTAGCGACCTGCGGCGCGCTCTTGCAGGCGGTCACCCGAAATGCGTTGGCGGAGCCCTACCTTCTGGGCATCTCCTCGGGGGCCTCGACCGGGGCTGTTTTGGTGATGGTCACCGGGCTCGGCGCGGGGGCACTTTCCCTGGCGGCGGGCGCCCTGGTCGGCGGGTTGGTCGCTTTCGGGCTGGTCCTCGCCCTGCTCGGGCAGCACGCCTCAAACACGGGACGACTGGTCCTGACCGGGGTCGTGGTCGGGCAGCTTTTCACCGCGATGACATCGTTGGTTCTGCTCGGGTGGGGCGACGCGGACGCCGCGCGTGGCTTGACGTACTGGCTGACCGGGTCACTGGCAGCCGCGCGCTGGCCTGCTGTCGCGTTATGTGTCGGGGTAACCGTCATTGCCCTGGTGGTGGCACGACTTATCGCATCCGACCTCGATGCCTTCGCTTTCGGTGCCGTTGCCTCCGCTTCGCTCGGGGTGCCTGTGACCGCGGTGCGGAGCATCGCGCTGGTCGCCACCGCTGCGGTGACGGCGGTCGTGGTGTCCGCTGTGGGGGCGATCGGTTTCGTCGGCTTGATCGTCCCGCATGCGGTCCGTGCCCTGATCGGTCCCCAGCATCGGCGTCTGTTGCCCGCCAGTGCGTTCGGTGGCGCAGTCTTTCTCCTGCTAGCTGACCTGGTTGGGCGGATAGTTCTCGCTCCGCGGGAGCTGCCTGTGGGAGTGATCACTGCACTGATCGGTGTTCCGGCCTTCTTGATCGTCTTGCGCCGTAAGGAGCGGACATGACCCTGTCGCTACACGGCGAGCAAGAGGGTGTTTCATTAGCTGTGTAAGGGTCCGGTCTCTAACCGAGGTGTGACCTGCGGGCTCGCCTCTGAAAAGGACCGATGACATGACCGAGA
This sequence comes from Brachybacterium sp. AOP24-D1-21, assembly GCF_052378665.1. Classification (NCBI taxonomy): domain Bacteria; kingdom Bacillati; phylum Actinomycetota; class Actinomycetes; order Micrococcales; family Dermabacteraceae; genus Brachybacterium; species Brachybacterium sp. AOP24-D1-21. The sequence goes on along the minus strand of NZ_JBQSXX010000001.1, from coordinate 1,833,344 downwards.
TTGCTGATGCCCAGAACCCTCTTGCGGGCGTGCTGAGCGCCGACCAGGTCGACGCCCTCGTCAACGCCGCCGAAGACCTCGGAGAGGGCCGCCACGGGGTCGAGGAGCTGCTGTCCCGGATGACCCAGGCCGTGCTGGAGCGGGCCCTGGAGACCGAGATGAGCGACCACCTCGGCTACGAGTCCGGCGACCCTGCCGGCGCCGGAACGGGCAACTCCCGTAACGGCAAGACCACCAAGTCCATCCATACCCTCCAGGGCCCAGTGCAGCTCACCGTCCCCAGGGACCGCAACGGCTCGTTCGAGCCCGTGATCGTGCCCAAGCGGACCCGCCGACTGGGCAGGGTCGAGGACATGGTCCTGTCGCTGTATGCCCGCGGGATGACCACCCGCGACATTGGCTCCCATCTCGAGGAGATCTACGGCTCGAAGGTCTCCGCCGCGACGATCTCCAGGGTCACGGACGTCGTCACCGACGAGGTCGCCCAGTGGCAGTCCCGGCCCCTGGAGTCGGTCTACCCGATCGTCTACATCGATGCGATCTGGCTCAAGATCCGCGACGGCGGAGTCGTGACCAACAAGGCCTGCCACGTCGCCGTAGGCGTCGATATGGAGGGCCGCAAGCAGGTCCTGGGCCTATGGCTGGGGGCCACCGAGGGCGCGAAGTTCTGGGCCAACGTCCTCACCGAGATTCGCAACCGTGGCACCAAGGACATCCTGATCCTGTGCTGCGATGGGCTGACCGGGCTGCCGGCCGCGGTTAACAGCATCTACCCCGAGACCGTGGTCCAGACCTGCGTGGTCCACCTGCTGCGCTCGGCGATGAAGTACGCCTCCTACACGGACCGCAAGACCATGGCCAAGGACATGCGCCCGATCTACACCGCGGCCACCGTGGCGGCCGCTGAGCTGGCCCTGGAGGCCTTTGCCGAGGCCTGGGGCAGCAAGGCGCCGGGGGCGGTGCTGGCGTGGCGGAACGCGTGGGAGGACTTCATCCCGTTCCTGGCGTTCACCCCCGAGATTCGGAAGGTCATCTACACGACCAACCAGATCGAGTCGATCAACTACCAGCTCCGGAAGATCACCAAGACGAGGGGCTCATTCCCGTCGGACGAGGCGGCGATGAAGCTGGTCTATCTGGGGATCCGGAACATCGAGACCCGCCGCGGTGGCCAGCTCGGAACCGGCACTCAGGGATGGCATCAAGCCCTCAATGCTTTCGCCGTTCAGTTCCCCAACCGACTTCCGCTCTGACCACCCGGCAGAGAGGCTGTTCGACCGGCCCCTTACACAGAAAACTTGACACCTCCGCGAGCAACTCACCTACTCGGTACGGGGACGCCTACTGCCGATCCTGGACGGGATCGACTTCACTGCTACCCAAGGCAAGGTCACGGGGCTACTTGGCCCGAACGGCTCCGGCAAGTCGACGCTGCTCCATATCCTGGCGGGCGTGTCCGCTCCCACATCCGGGCAGGTAAGAGTCGGAGATCGACCATTGAAGGAGCTCCCTCGCAGGGACCGAGCCCGTCAGCTGGCCATGATGGAGCAAGCCAGCGACACCGACACCGATCTCACTGTCGCCGATGTTGTCGCCCTAGGCAGACTGCCCCACCGAGCACGCCTAGCCCTCGAGAGCCCGCACGACGTCGATGCCTGCGACCTGGCATTGAGCTCAGTGGGGATGACGGGAACCGAGCGCCGGCGCTGGCGGACCTTGTCCGGTGGAGAGCGCCAACGAGTACACGCAGCCCGTGCACTGGCACAAGAACCCGCCGTGCTACTGCTGGATGAGCCGACAAATCACCTGGACATCAAACACCAGCACCAGCTGCTGTCAATGCTGAACCAGCTGACGAGCGGTGGTCTGACGGTCGTTGTAGTCCTGCACGATCTCTCGCTGGCAGCCCAATACTGCGACCAAGCGGTGGTCCTGGATAGCGGCCGAGTCCACGCAGCGGGTGAGATCGCCGAGGTGCTGACCTCCACAACCCTACGCAAGGTCTTCGGCGTCGAAGCACAGATCGCGCGTGCAGGCGAACGCCTGTCGGTCCAGATCCTTGGGGTCACCGGGCCGCTACCCGCTGCCTGACCGGCTCCGCCCAAGCCACAGGCTGGTTACCCCTGATGCCACCGGCTACCGCGGGGCGTGCTCCCGTGCCAACGAGACCCAAAGGTCGGGCGAGCGCTCAGTAGGGCGCATACCTCTGATTATGCGCACTGAGCGCAATCGTCCCCGATCGCTTCTGAGCCCCGAGTAGCGTGCTCCCCCGCCTATGTAGCGGTGGGGATGACCAGTGGGGTGCCCGTGACGGGGTCATCGATGACCATGGCGGGAAGGTCGAAGACGTCCCTGACCAGGTCGGCGTCGATGATGTCTTTCGGTGCTCCGCGGGCCACGATGCGGCCATCGCGCATCGCGACGATGTGGGAGGCGTAGCGGCAGGCGTGGTTGAGGTCGTGGAGGACCGCGACGACGGTGCTTCCACCGCGGTGGAGCTTTGAGCACAGGTTCAGGACGGCGATCTGGTGAGCGATGTCGAGGAAGGTAGTGGGTTCGTCTAGGAGGAGGAGGTCGGTCTCCTGGGCGAGGACCATCGCGATCCACACGCGTTGGCGTTGTCCCCCGGACAGTTCGTCCACGAGGCGGTAGGCGAGGTCTGTCGTGCCGGTCGCCTCGAGCGCCTGGTCGATGACCTCGAGGTCGTGGGGGGTGTTACGGGCCAGGAACCCTCGGTGGGGGAAGCGACCACGAGCGACGAGGTCTCGGACGCGGATGCCGTCCGGGGCGATCGCGCTCTGCGGCAGAAGGCCGAGGATGCGCGCGATCGCGCGGGAAGACATGTCCTCAAGGTTCTTGCCATCGAGGCTGACGATGCCTGCTGTGGGTTTTAGGAGGCGGGCCATCGACCGCAGCAGAGTGGATTTGCCACAGGCGTTGGGGCCGATGATGACGGTGAACGAGCCGTCGGTGACGGAGATGTCGAGGTCCTGAATAACGCTGCGGTCGCCGTAGCCGATGGTGGCGTGGTCGACCTGGAGGCGTGTGGTCATGACCGTCCCTTCCGTCCTTCGTGGATGAGGAGCCAGACGAGGTAGGCCCCGCCGAGCGATACCGTGACGACGCCGACGGGTAATGGTGTCTGGGGGTGGATGCGTTGGGCAATGTAGTCGCTGCCCAGCAGGAGGAACGCTCCGACAAGGGCAGCGGGGCCGATGGCGACGCCACTGTCGTGGGTCAGGCGCCGAGCGATCTGGGGGGCCGCCAACGCCACGAACGAGATCGGGCCTGCGACCGAGGCGACGACCGCGACGGCGGAGATCCCCACGACGATGAGCAGGATGCGAGTGGTCTCGGTCCGGATGCCCAGCGAGGTCGAGAGGTCATCCCCCATCTCCAGCAAATGCATCCGCTCGGAGAGCACCGTGGCGAAGACTGCGATGAGGAGGACGGCCACGGCGGAGAGGCGGACGTGGCTCCAGGACAGACCGTTGAGGGATCCTGCTCCCCAGATCGCGACGCGCATGGCGTCCTCCACCTCCGCGCGCAGGATGATCCAGGTGTTGACCGCTGAGAGCATCGCGGAGACACCGATACCGACGATGATCAGACGGAACCCGGGGAGCCCGGCTCGGGCACCCGTTCCCCGGGTGCGGGCCAGCAGGTAGACCGCGAAAGCGGTGAGGATCCCACCGAGGAGAGCGCCGCCGGCGGTGCCCAGCGAGGACCCGCCGAGGAACAGGATGACGACCAGCGCGCCCGTGTAGGAGCCGGTGCCGAACCCGATGATGTCCGGGCTTCCCAGCGGGTTGCGGGTGAGGGACTGGAAGATCGCGCCGCCGATACCGAGGGATGCCCCGAGCAGGACAGCGACCAGTGCTCGCGGTAGCCGCCACTGCCGGACGACCAGGATGTCGCCGGCGTCCCCAGTCCCCAGGAGCGCGCCGATGACGCGGCCGGCGGGGATGGGGACCTCACCGGTCCCGACGGATACGACGAGCACGAGGGCAGCCGCCAGGAGAATCACGAGCGTGACAATCGCCTTGCGAACCGTCAGGTGCAGGACACCCCCGAGGCGGGTGGGGACGGGGATCACCCGGGGCCCCCGTGCCTTCGGTGTCCTCGTGGTGGTTGCGTGGGTTGTCGGTGTGGTCATAGGCCTGACACCGCCCGGGTACGGACCATGGCGATCAGCACGGGCGCGCCGAGGAACGCGGTGACGACTCCGACGGGCATGCCACCGGGGGTCGCTACGCGCGCGAGGACATCGGCGCCGAGGATTAGGCAGGGGCCGGCCAGTGCCGAGAGTCCGAGGATCCACCCCTGGTGGGGGCCCACGATCCACCGGATGATGTGAGGCACCATGAGGCCGACGAATCCGATGGGACCGGCGATCGCCGTGGCAGCACCGCAGGCCGTGGTGATGCCCAGGATCCCCAAGAGGCGCGCCCGCAAGAGCGGGACGCCGAGCGTGGTGGCGAGATCATCTCCCAGGGCGATGGAGCTGAGGTAGCGCGCTGCGGCGGCGGCGGCAAGCAACCCGATCGCGACGAACGGGAGGGCCTGCAGCGTCGGCCCTATACCCCGCACGGCGAGGGAGCCGGCGCTCCAGGTGCGCATCGCATCGAACGCTCGGACATCCAACAGCGTGATCGCCGTGGTCAGGCCCGTCATGACCGCGGCGAAAGCCACGCCGGCCAGGGTCAGTCGGATGGGGTCGGCGCCCCCGCGGCCGGCCGCCCCGATGGCAAGGACAGCCACCGTCGCGATGAACGCCCCGATCACGGCGCACCACAACTGGCCCTGCATCCCGCCGATACCGAGCAGGGACACGCCGGCAGCAACCGCTACCGCGGCTCCGGCGTTGACCCCGAGGATGCCGGGATCGGCCAGTGGGTTACGTGTGAGGGCCTGGACGAGGGCTCCGGCAACCGCGATCGCGGCCCCCACCGCGACCCCGGCAACCGTGCGTGGAACCCGGGAGCCCCACACCACCTGATGATCGATCACGGACATGTCCGTGGATAGGAGCGCGTCCACGACTGTCCCGGGTGAGATCGAGCGGTCCCCCACCACGAGGCTTGCCATCACCGCGACGACAGTGAGAGCGCCGAGGGCGGGAGGGGCGATCGCCCGGATCACGGGTGGCCGTGAGACCACCTCGAGCTGCTGCGTGGCATCGGCGGGGGGTGTTGGGTGGGTGGCCGCGGGGTGGCGAGAGGCCCGTGGGGACGTCACGGGATGATGCGCTCGGAGTCCTCCAGGACGGCCGCGAGCTCGTTCAGCCACGCGGTCTGCGCGACGTAGGTGTAGGCCCGCTTGTCGTCCCAGGTTCCGATCTGGTCGGCCTCGACGGCGGGCAGGGACAGCCACAGCGGGTTCTCCTCGTACCCGACCGACGTCTCGGCCTGAAGGATCACATCGGCGGGGTAGTCCGCGATGCTCTCCCAACTCACCTCGGCCCAGGAGGACTCCTCCGGGGCCTCGGGGCCCACGAGCGCCACGCCATCCTCAGCGAGCATGTTCAGCACGCCAAGGGTGGTGCTGGTGTAGATGACGTCTCCGGTGGTGTTGAACGCCAGGACTGTCAGGTCCGGCTTCTGTCCGGTGACCGTCCGGAGCCGCTCACGAGCGGCATTGAAGTCCTCTTCGGCCGTCGCGATCTCGCTTCCGTCGCTGTCGGCCCCCAGCGCCTGGGCCAGGGCACGGTATTCTTGGATCATCTCCGGCGGAGTTCCACCCATGCGAATGGGCAGGAACGGCGCGACCTCGGTGGCCTGGTCCCTCACCTCGTCCTCCCACCAGGTCCACCCCGTTCCCTCCTGGTTCCCGACCCCGATGATGAGGTCAGGCGCTGCAGCAGCGAGCTTCTCAAGGCTGAGCTCACCCTCGAGCCCCAGGACATTCAGCGCATCAAGATCCAGGTCCCCTTTGCCCGACCCTGTGGCGCCGAACCCGAAAACCCCGACCGGCTCGATGCCGTACGGCTGCAGCGCCGCCGCGGAGTAGATGTCCGCGACGATCCTCACCGGGGCCTGGTCCAACGAAATCGTGACCCCGTCGTAGTTCGCGGGAGTAAAGGAGAAAGCCTGCTCACCACCAGGGCCGGGGTCCTGTTCACTGGCGGACTCGGACCCCGAACACGCGGCGAGACCGAGCACGCTCAGGCCCGAGAGGCTGGACAGGGTGAGGAAGCGACGACGCTGCATCGGACTCTTTCGATCGGGATGGGGCCACCTCGCTGATGAACCAGCGAGAGGACACGTAGGACAAAGTGGAGCCCGCGCAAGTGCGCTGCGACCACACCATGGCTAGTGCAAGGATAGGCTAACCTAAGTAACACAGGTCGGCCTCCACTCACGTGATGGCACCCGTCCCGACCTGCCCCGACGTTCAGGAGCACCCCATGCCACGCCCGACGGCTACCGCGTTCGAGGCCGAGGTCACCGCGATCGAGGACCTCAGTCACTCCTTCCGCCGAGTCACGCTCAGTGGCGCCGGGATGGAGGGCTTTGGCATCGAACATCACCCCCAAGACCTCCGCTTCAAATTGATCATCCCGCCCGGCGACGGCGCCCCAACGTTCGATCTCCCCTCGTTCCTCGCCAACCACGAGGATCCTTCGCTGTCCTGGTACCAGGCGTGGCTACAGCTCGACGAGGACGTGCGTGGATCCATGCGCACCTACACCGTGCGGGAGTGGCGCGACGCCGAGCGTGAACTGATCGTCGACATGGTCCTGCACACCAGCGAAGCCAGCGATGGGGGTCCTGCGAGCAACTGGGCCACCGCAGCGGAGATCGGTAGCCGCCTGCACGTGATCGGACCCGCTCGAGATGTGCCCCGAGGTCGAGGTGGCATCGAGTTCGATCCCGGCACGGCCCGTCACCTCCTGCTCGCCGGTGACGAGACCGCCGTCCCGGCCATCGCCTCGATCCTCGAGTCCCTCACCCAGCCCCCATTCGCCGCAGAAACCCTCACCGGACACGTGATCCTCGAAGTCCCGCACGCCGGAGACATCCTCACGCTCGACGTCCCCGCCGGCATGGAGGTGACCTGGCTCGTTCGAGGTGAACGCGACCACGGTGACCTCATGCGCGCAGCCGTCCGCGAGACCGTCCAGCCCGCTCCCGATAGCGACGCCCAGGCAGTTGACCTCGACGACATCGATATCGACGCGACCATCCTGTGGGACGTCCCTCGGGCCCTGAGCGGCGCAGCCCGCAACAGCGGGACCGACACTCCCCAGGGTGAGCGCCCGTTCTACGCCTGGATCGCTGGTGAAGCCGCCGCCGTCAAAGATATCCGGCGCTACCTTGTCCAGGACATCGGGATTGACCGCCGCCAGGTCGCATTCATGGGCTACTGGCGAAAAGGCCGCGCCGAGGGTTCCTAACCCACCCCAGGAGGAATAAGCGCATGGGGAGGCGCCGTGGGTGCAGCAACAGGGGCGCCTACCGCTGTTTCGCAGTTCTCGGAGCGATGGGGGGGGTGACTCGGGGTCCGGCTCTCCTGATCGCCGCGCGTAGTGCTCGGCCCGTCGGACGCGGAGCCAACCGCAACGCCTCTCATACACTCAATGACGTCCCATCTGGCCAAATAGGGGTACGCAGGATAGGCCGACCACAGCGAGAGGACACCTAGTGAGCACGCCGAGTGAGCGCCTCGAGGCAGAAATCTGGCTCGAGGCAAACTCCCCCGAGGTGGCGCCGGAGGCGAAAGACAGGTTCTTCGCCGCAGTGCATGAGTACTACACCCAGTACCCCACCGCCGACCGCAGGCCCGACATAGCCGCGATCCTCCGCGAGGATGACGAGGCGTTCACACTGATCCTCCGCGCCGTCCTATCCGAGGACGCATCTCGGGCACCTGCTGCCGAGGACGTCCCCGCGGTCCCCAGCGCGAGCTATTCACACATCGGTGCTGAATCGCCCTAACGACCGTTGCCGTTGGCGACCCTCCGTAGTCGTTCGGCGTCTCAACCTGCCAGAGGTACCCCTGCAGAGAAAGGTAACGGTGGATGATCACGGACGATCACTAACCAGCGCCACTCGAGCGACCCGTCCTCCCACCGTGCCGACCCCACCACTCGGAGTATCCCTGCGTGTCAGGGTGAGTTGAGACCAGTGGTTCATAGCAAGTCCGCCTTCGCAGGGCGAGATCAGGAACGACCCCGATGAGCATCTCGACTCTCTCCACGCTGCCGTCGTCGACCCGCGATGATGGGTCCATGAGCAGTTCGCATCCCCGCGCCGATGGTCCGCGCCGTCGCCGGTTCACGCCCGAGCAGAAGCTCGCCCACCTGGCCGCCTACGAGGAGGCCTGCGAGCAGCAGCAAGGCGGTGCCTACCTGCGCCGCGAGGGCCTGTATTCCTCGTTGATCACCGAGTGGCGGCGGCTGCGCGATGCCGGCGTGCTGCAGGGCAAACAGCCCGGGCAGGCGATCGGCCGGCCCAGCAAGGAGCAGGCCGAGATCGCCCGGTTGCGGCGCGAGCTGGAGACGACCCAGCAGCGCCTGGATCGCACCGAGACCGCGCTGGAGATCATGGGAAAAGCACGCGCGCTCTTGGAGGACATCTCCGAGAGCGCGGATACCGAGACCAAGCGCAACAAGCGCTGATGAACGCCTACACCGACCTCACCGTCCAGGGGACACCCACCCGGGCCGCGTCGGTCTTGACCGGCATCTCGCGGGCGACAGCCAGTCGCCGGCAGCAGCGCCCGGGGCCACCCGTGCCGCGGGAGGTGGTGCCGGCCAACCGGCTCTCGCGCACCGAACGGGCGAGGGTGCTTGCGGTGCTGACCAGCGACGAGTTCGTCGATGCCACCCCGATACAGATCTTCGCCGAGTTGCTGGACCGTGGGATCTACCTGTGCTCGGTCTCCACGATGTATCGGGTACTGCGGGAGAACACCCTGGTCACAGAGCGTCGCAGGCAGGCCAGGCATCCGGCGAGGGCGATCCCCGAGCTGGTCGCCACGGCACCTGGGCAGGTCTATTCCTGGGACATCACCAAGCTGCCTGGCCCGGTCCGGGGCGTCTACTACGACGCCTACGTGATGATCGATATCTACTCCCGCTACCTCGTCGGCGTCCACGTCCACGCCCGCGAGTCCGGGCCCCTGGCCGAGGAGATGATGCGCGAGGTGTTCGCCATCCACGGCATCCCCGAGGTGGTCCACGCCGACCGCGGCACCTCGATGACCTCGAAGACCGTCGCGACGCTGCTCGCCGATCTGGAGGTCACCCGCTCGCACTCGCGCCCGAAGGTCTCCAACGACAACCCCTACTCCGAGGCCTGGTTCAAGACGCTGAAGTACGCCCCGGTCTTCCCCGACCGATTCGGCTCTCTCAGCGATGCCAGGGCGTTCATGGACGCGTTCCGCGACCGCTACAACCACGAGCACCACCACGGCGGTCTGGGCCTGCACACGCCGGCGGAGGTTCACTACGGCCTCGCCGCCGCGAAGGCCGCCGACCGCGCCGACGTCCTCAACACCGCCCGGAACGCCCACCCCGAACGGTTCAGCACCCCAACTGCCGTCCCGAAGATCCTCACGCTGCCCGACGCAGCCTGGATCAACAAGCCCGCCAACCACGACGACCAGCAGGCCTACCAGACCGCCGCCTGACTCCCACTGGCCTCATTCACCTTGACAAATTCCGTATGCGCAGCATGGCGGGTGGAGGTGAGCCGCAGGGTCAGGTTCCCCTTCATGGGGTGCACGGATCGCGCCCCCGCACTCCCCCGACAACGTCTACGGGTGTCGCCGCCATTACGGCCCCACAGGCGTGGGTGCGTGCAACTCGGTGCTTGTGAGGCCAACCTCGGCGAGGGCCGCCCCCAGGGTTATGAACGGAAACGGGCCGACCGTCACTTCATCCCGGGCGCTGGTGCAGGTGATCCATGCGCCCTCGGCGTTCGTGGTAATCGTGAGCGCGTCACCATCGCGGTCAGTGAACTCGCTGATGATCATGGATCCTCCGGGCAGCGCTCATAGATTCGAGCAGGTGTCATAAGGGCGGCGGCGAAACTCCACCACCCTGGTCGCCGACCATCGACCTGCCAGTTCGGGGCGAACCACCATTCGGATTGCGACAAAATCTGCCGACTCCCGGCAGCGCGAGGCCGCCCGGAGCATTAGGACCCCTCACGGCCAGCGGGGCGTCAGGACCGTGCTCGGCGTACTGTCCCGGAAGGGTCGACAACCTACCTATCGGTGCACGCCTTCGTGCAACGCGTCGGAACGTCAGAGCCAGAATCGCGGCCATGAAAACGCCGAGCGACCCATGGTTCGAGAACGATGCGCCGACGCAGTCAATGCCGCGTCGCCACCAGGGTGGCGTCTGACCGGCGCGCGAGACTAGTGTTGCCACGACCCGGCAGCCTTTTGATCCCTTTGCATTCGAGCGTATTCCTTTATACTCTTTGGATGTTGCGAAACTTGTTCAGGCCATCGTTCGGCACCTACCCCCACCTCCTGGTAGGCCGCGATCAGCTGCTCGACGAATTCGAGGACACCTTCGACGGGCTCCTCGATCCCGCCGGTCTGACGATCCTCCTGTCCGGGCAGCGAGGGATGGGAAAGACCGTGCTGCTCGACTCATACCGGCGAGCCGCTGAGACCGCAGGCTGGCTGGTCATCACCGAGAGCTCCAGCAACGGGCTCCTCGAGCGCCTCACCCGAGACCACCTCCCGCGCCTGCTCCAGAAGCACTCCGACAAGTTGCCGTCGCAGCTCGAGTCCGCGAGTGGCACCATCGGTCCCCTCGGAGGCGGTGCGTCCTGGACCGAGCGCTACCCCGCTGAGTCCACCCTCCGCTCCCAGATCACCGAGCTCACCGATGCCCTCCAGCCCTCCGGTCGAGGCCTCGTGATCACGATCGACGAGGTCCAGGCCACCGATATCGAAGATCTCCGCAAGCTAGGCGAGATCATCCAGTACGGCCGTCGAGAGGAACGACTGCTCGCTTTCGCGGCCGCGGGGCTCTCCACTCCCATCGAGGAACTCCTCGACCATCCCGGGGCGACGTTCCTGCGCCGCGCAGAGCACCACCCCATCGGCCGCGTGAGCCGCGCTGATGTTCGAGCCGCCCTCGCGGGAACGATCGCCGATAGTGGCCGCGAGATCGACATTCAAGCCCTCGACGTCGCAGCTGACGCCGTCGACGGATACCCGTTCATGATCCAGCTGGTGGGCTACCACGCCCTCAAAGCCCACCAGACCGCCGACACCGTGACTCCCGAGGACGTGACCGCCGGGATCACAGCCGCCCAACGGCGCCTCGGCCGACACGTCCATACCCCCGCCCTGCGGCCGCTATCGAGCGTTGATCGCACATACCTGCTCGCCATGGCCCAAGACAACGGCCCATCCCGCACCGGGAAGATCGCTGAGCGCATGGGCGTGAGCGCCCAATACGCCGGCGAGTACCGCCGACGGCTCATCCGCGACGGCATCATCGAAGCCGCTGGCCACGGACAAGTCCGCTTCACCATCCCCTACACCGCCGACCACCTACGCGAGCACGCCGCCCACAACGCCCTGGAAGGCCTCACCGACGAGGACGCCTGACCCATCCCAGCCAGCCTCCCCTCCCATGGTGCGAAGAGACCCTCAAAAACCCGCTGAACTGCAACCGACCAGGAAGATCGCATAACTTCTAATATGAGCACTAGCCTCGATGTTTCATCGGGTTGGTGAGCGGGGGCGTTCGGCGTCGTTGCCGGCGTTCAGCTGCTGATTCTGGCATGCGGGCGTGACAGGTCGGCGCAGTGTCCGTTGCGGGCGGTCGGGTTCCACTCCCGAGAAGGTGCTGGGGGTCGTAGGGACGGGTGGGCTCGCTACTCAGTTCTGCGCGACGGCGGTGCGGAGCCGGTTGACGCCGGTCAGGACCTTCACGGCTTCGGGTGCGTGCTGGGCGAGGTGGAGGACCTTGTGCCGGCAGCGGCGCACCAGGGTCGCAGGGACCTCGAACAACCGCGCGCGAAGCCGTTTGGGCTCCCACTTCCTGGCGTCGTCACTGGTGAAGGCGATGGTCTGCATCCAGGCAACAAGCTCGGAGGCGAGCTGGACGACCTGGCACCAGATCTGGTTCTGCGTGAAGGACTGCAGCGGAAACTTCATCAGGCCCGTGTCTTTGGCGTTGCGGATCCGGTCCTCGCACCGGGCGCGGCGGCGGTGCCGCAGCTCGAGGACGGGCAGCTGTCCGCGTGGGGTGTTGGTCGCGAACGCGGTGATGCGCATCCCCTCGTGATCGGTGATCCGCAGCTGCGCTCCGGGATGGGGACGTTCCTTCCGCACGATCACCCGCATCCCGCCTGGCCAGCCGGAAAGGTCCAGCAGCCCGGTCAGTTCCGCCACGAACGCGCCCTCACGGACCCCGTCATCGTCACTGTCATAGGCGGGAGTCCACGCCTTCGCCTCGTCGAGACGTTCCAGCACGCCAGGAGTGTTTGCGGGGAGGGAGAACCCGACCGAGTAGGCCAGACGCCGCGTGGTCAGCCACTGGATGAAGTCCTTGGTGCCGCCGGCTCCATCGGTGCGGATCAGGATCTTCTTCGAGCCCCGCCCGCCAGAGGAGAGCAGTCCGGACGGCAGCTGGGCGAGAGCCTGACGGGTCACGGCGATGTGGTCGCTGGCCGTGTTCGAGCCTGCGTTGCCGGGCCGGAGGTGGATCGCGAGAGGTTCTCCGGTCCCGGTCTGGCCGTGGTCGAGGAAGGCGCAGAGGGGGTGGTAGCCGAAGCCGCGTTTGAACGTCGGTGCGGCCTGCTCCTTCTCGCTGTGGACATTGATCAGGGTGGCGTCGAGGTCGATGACCAGCGGGTTCTTCGCACTGGTCTTCGCGGCTGGAGAGTGGTCGCCGGCGAAAGTCCAGGCTCGTTCACGCGCGGCCCGGCGGGCCCGAGAGATCGCCTCGATCACGGCGGGTGCGTCCTGGGCGAGCGTGGTGAGCATGCGGGAGATCGTCGGCGTCGAGGCGACGTCGCCGAACAGGCCCGGTTCACACCGCAGCAGGTCAGTGTCGCGGGCGACTTCCCCGCCCACCGCGAGCGTCATGGCGAGATCCAGCAGCACCTTCGACCCGTGATGCTCGGCCAGCGGCTTCGTCCACGGCGTCAACGCTTCCCGCAGTGAAGCGGCCAGGCCGGTGGCGTGGATCGTGTCGGTCAGCAGCACCGCACCGGCGTGCGAGACCGCCGGGACCTCAGCGATGTCCACGCGCGGACGAGGGTAGTAGAACAAGGTAGGGTGGGACACCTGAAAGGTGCTCCTTCCAGCGGATGAATGCGAGTCTCGACAACCCGTATTATCCCTGGCCAGGAGCGCCTTTCGCTATCTGGTCCACCCTCCAAGACCGCGCCCCCGTGAAATCTCGAGGCTAGATTATGTCCGCATCGGAACACTCCCAGCCCACCCATCGGTGGGTCAGGGTCTTAGAAGATCGCGACCGCGTCAACGATGACGGCAGGGCCCTCGATGTAGTAGCTCGCCTCCCCCAACTCCCATGTGGGGTCGAACTGCGGAATGAGCGATTCCGTGAGGTCATCCATGTGAGTGCGCAGCATCGTCCGCATGGTGCGTTCCCACCCGTGCAGAGTCCACTTCTCGGTCGATATGAATCCATCGGTGGGATCGTCCCCGACGAACTCTCTGACGACGCCGACTACCGTGACCTCGCCCTCCACAGAGTCGGTGGCGGCGGCGCCGGCGCCGATGAAGTGACGAGGCTCGCAGTTGACGTACACACTCCACGGGGCGTCGTCACCATCGAGCTCCAGCTTGAACAGGGTCGGGATTTCGGGAATCTGGTTGCGTAGGTAGACCGCTTTGAGGATCTCCTTGGCCTGCGTTGGGACGTCTTCGGCGTCAGCGTCTGCTTCCGGCTCGTCTTCGTCTAAGCTCTCGTCGTCAGTCTTATCGCGAGAGCGTTTCGAGAAGAGTTCATCGATGTCGACGTCCTCGCGCTGCACGAGCTGGAGGACGACGTTCATCATCTTCCCGACCGAACTAACCGGGCTCAGCTTCATAGTGCCCGCCAACTCGACGAGCTGGTCTCGGCTGGCCACCCATCGCTCATCCCCGTCCCCCGGACGAGGGAGCACCGTCAGGGCGGCCTGCTCTTCGGCCTCCATGGAATCGAGGACCTTGCTGAAGGTTGACTTCTCTCCGACCTCGAGGACGTAGGCACTCTGCAGCTCGACGCTGTCACCCAGCTGCCCTTCAAGACCCACAGGAAGACCGACCGCCTGGAGACCCAGCTTCGCTCCTCCACTGCGAGTCGTGCTGGTTCGGGCCACGACCTCAACACGATGCGGGATCTCAATGTCGTGATAGTCGGCGTGATCGTAGAAGTCGGTACGGTTAAGGTACTGAGGATTACGTAGCGGCATGCCTCAGTGTCTCAGCGAGACGTGACAGTCGAGCACACGAGAACGCGGCTACCGGGTGGGCCGACCTGGGATCATGTTTCCCATGAGTCAGAAGCCCCTCGTGCTGTCCGATATCCGCTCCCGAGCTGGTGCCTTCGTGGCGCAGTGGAGAGAGGCCGAGGGGTACGAGCGCGGCGAGGCGCAGTCGTTCGTACGCGATCTGCTACGGGTCTTCGGGATCACCCGCTCCACGGCGGCGGTGTACGAGAAGCGTGCGCAGCGTGCCTCCACGGGCGGGCAGGGGTACATCGACGCACTGATCTCGGGGACCGCACTGGTCGAGATGAAGTCCGCGGGCTCTGATCTGGTCAAGGCTGAGGCGCAGGCGCTGGACTACATCGAGTCGCTCACCGAGCATGAGCGCCCGGATTTCGTGATCACCAGTGATTTCCGCAGGTTCCGGCTACTGGATCTCTCGGTCGAGGCCGGCGAGGACGGGCTGCTCGAGTTCGGGCTCGAGGAGCTGCCGGCGCACGTGGAGGATCTGATGTTCCTGGCCGGCTACCGGCGCGCGAAGTTCGGCTCGGCCGAGCAGGAGGCCGCGTCGATCAAGGCGGCGCAGCTGATGGCCCAGCTGTACGAGCACCTGGAGTCCACCGGCTACGACGAGCACCAGGCGTCGATCTTCCTGATCCGCACCCTGTTCTGCCTGTACGCCGACGACTCCGGTCTGTGGGAACGGGACCTGTTCTCCCGCTACATCGAAGAGCGCACCAGCGAGGACGGCTCCGACCTCGGCGCCCAGCTCGCCACCCTCTACCAGGCCCTGAACAAGCCAGAGGACAAACGCTACGGGCGCGAGGACGACCTGATCATGGCGTTCCCCTACGTCAACGGCTCCGTATTCGGCGAGCCCGTCGACATCCCCTACTTCGACCGTGCCTCCCGCGAGCTGCTGCTGCAGGCCGCGTACTTCAACTGGTCCAGCATCTCTCCGGCGATCTTCGGTTCCCTGTTCCAGGCCGTGAAGTCCAAGAAGGCTCGCCGCAAGCTGGGTGAGCATTACACGACCGAGACGAACATCCTCAAGCTCATCAAGCCCTTGTTCCTCGACGAGCTCGAAGAGCGCTTCACCAAGGCCTACGCCAAGAAGCGGGAGCTGGAGAAGCTGCTCGACCACTTGGGGTCGCTGACGTTCTTCGATCCTGCCTTTATGCGCAAGTCGGATGTCTCACGAGACATTGGAGCAGCCGCATAACCTGCTCGCGGCGATGAAGCTTGACTAGAGCGTCGGCACGGCCTTCCTCAACCTGGACGACTACCTCGCGCCTACGGCGAGCCCACCCAAGCGCGCCTCAGTCCACACTTTGCTCCGAAGGCACTGACGCATCATCAAGCGCCGCTGCGACGGCGGCGAACTCCTCAAGCGCAGCGGTAAGGTCCTCGACGATCTCGCGGGCGATTACCTCGGGTGCTGGCAGATGGTCGAGGTTTTCGAGAGGAATGATCAGAACCTGTGGATGAGTCTCGGCGGGGTGGCGTGCAAGGGGCGCACCTTCCCGAGGCTGATCTACAAGGAACGAAGACTCTGATCAAGAACCGGCGTTGACGCGCTGGTTCGGGAAGGTACGCCCGATGCTCAAGATAGTCCCCGACGATTCCGACTCCAACCAGGCCGGGCCGAACCCGCCCGGCGAGTCGATGCTCGATGCGATCGCTCGCGACGGTGCCCGGCAGATGCTCGCGGCCGCGTTGCAGGCCGAGGTCGCCGCCTACGTCGACGCCTCGGCGGACGAGGTCGACGACAACGGCCACCGGCTGGTGGTGCGCAACGGGTACCACGCCACCCGCGAGGTGACCACCGCGGCCGGTGCAGTACCGGTCCGTGCCCCACGGGTCAACGACAAGCGCACCGACGAGGCTACGGGTGAGCGGAAGCGGTTCGCCTCGGCGATCCTGCCCGCCTGGGCGCGCAAGTCCCCGCAGGTGGCCGAGGTGCTGCCACTGTTGTACCTGCACGGCCTCTCGTCCAGCGACTTCGCCCCGGCGCTGGAGCAGTTCCTCGGCTCAGCCGCGGGCCTGTCACCGGCAACGATTACCCGCCTGACCGGCCAGTGGCAGGGCGAGGCGGCCGCGTTCAACACCCGGTCGCTGGCCGACACCGACTACGTCTACGTCTGGGTCGACGGGATCCACCTCAAGGTCCGCCTGAACCAGGACAAGATCTGCCTGCTGGTAATGATCGGCGTGCGCGCCGACGGCACCAAGGAGCTGATCACCCTCGATGACGGCCACCGCGAAAGCACCGAGTCGTGGGCCGACCTCCTGCGCGACTGCAAACGTCGCGGGATGGCCGCCCCCGTGCTCGCGATCGGGGACGGCGCACTGGGGTTCTGGTCCGCCCTCCGCGACGTCTTCCCGACCACCCGGGAACAGCGCTGCTGGTTCCACAAGATCGCCAATGTGCTCAACGCCCTGCCCAAGTCGGCCCAGCCGGGGGCGAAGAAGGCACTGGCCGAGATCTGGCAGGCCGAGGATCGTGAGCACGCTGAGGCTGCCGCGGCGGTCTTCGCCGACGAGTACGGGGCCAAGTGGCCCAAGGCCGCCGCGAAGGTCACCGACGACCTCGACGTACTGCTGGAGTTCTACGCCTACCCCGCCGAGCACTGGATCCACCTGCGCACCACCAACCCCATCGAGTCGACGTTCGCCACCGTCCGGCTGCGCCAGCGTGTCACGAAAGGGCCCGGGTCTCGCGCCGCTGGGATCGCGATGGCATTCAAGCTCATCGAGTCCGCCCAGACCCGCTGGCGCGCCGTGAACGCACCCCACCTCGTCGCACTCGTCCGCGCCGGAGCGATATTCGAGAAAGGACAACTCGTCGAACGCCGCGACCACTCCGACACCCTCGAATCAGGGCCGGATCAGCGAGTCGCCTGAAACTTCTCATCCGCAGATCGTGACACAATCTCACCCTCCTGAGAGGGTCCGACTGGATCTGCGATCCGAACCCTCTCATTGGCACCCTCTAGGCTATAGCAACTGCAACTGCAGGAGTTCACAATCGCTATTCATGATGCGACTCTTCTGAATCCGTGCCACCTTCTTCTCGCTGATCACGAAAAGCCGTAGCAACAGCCACCGTTAGGGCGATAACCGGCTCTTCGCGGTTCGTGGTGAATGACCCTGCTGTGGCGGGTATTCACGCTACGGTTCTCGCGGCGCTGGTGAGCAGGATACGCGTCCGGTAGTTCTCCGCGTTGCGGAATCCGCGGCCGGTGCGTTTGATGTTCTTGATGCCGGTGTTGCCCGCTTCGACCTTCGCGGTGGTTGCGCCGGTGACGATGAGGACCTCGATGGCGTCCCACCAGGTCACGACGGTGTCGTAGAGCTTCGTGGCCTCGGGCATGTTCGCGATCTGGACGAAGTAGCCCATCCGCATCCGCTCCTGCCAGGCCTGGGCGAGAGTGTCGGTGGCCAGCAGGCGTCGGAGCTGCTCCTTGATGCCCCAGGAGGCCGAGAGCTCGTCGGTGGGGTCGTCGGTGCGGAACACCCTCTCCAACCGCTCCCACGCCCTCGGGGTCAGGGTGTCGCCGCCGCGCAGCAGCAGCATCCGGTGGGCCCAGGCCGGGTCGTCCTTGCGGCCCCGACGACCGCGATGGGTGCGGGCCAGGCGCTGCCTGACGGTGGTGACCATGTCGTTCCCGAGCTTGACCAGGTGGAACTTGTCGACCGAGACCGCGGCGCGAGGCAGCCAGGTCCGCAGCGCCTTGCGGAACGCGGCCGAGGGATCGATCGCGACGATCTCGATCCGCTCCCGCCACTGCTCAGAGCGCTGCGCGAGCCAATCCCCGACGGCCCTGGAGTCCCGGCCGTCGACGATGCCGAGGACCTGCCCGGTGGCCAGGTCGACCAGCGTCGTCATCCACGGCTCGAACCGTCTCCAAGCGCCCTCGTCGGTGCGGAACCAGCGCACTGACCGGTAGCGGTGCTCATCGACCCCCAGACGCCTGACCCGCACGTCGTCGACGTCAGGCAGGACCACTGCGGCGGCGCTGAGGGCGGCCTGGACCAGCCACCACGAGACGCCGTGGGCCCGGGCCACCTCGGAGGCTGCACGGCCGGAACGGATCACGGCAGAGACGACCTGGTCCCGCAGTCGGGTCGTCGAGCGTGCGTATCGCGGGATCTGCTCGGTGGCCTCGGCGAACGTGCCCCGGGCACAGGCCGGCTCCAGACAGAACCAGCGCCGCTTGGCCCACACCACCACCGCTGCGCCAGCGACGGGAACGTCCCGGACCTGCTGTGACCGGCGGGAATGGACCTTCGTCGCCAGCACGCCGCAGGACGGACAGCCCGGCGGGACGGTCGAGGCGATCACCACCCGCCGGCCCCCGTCGGGCAGGTCGACGGCATCGATGACGCGGTAATTGGGCAAGTTGAAGATCGTGCTCGCAGCATCACGCTGCGAACCAGTACTCTCGTGCACAGGCTCGTGGTCCTCTGAGATTCGGATGTCTTGACAACACCCATCACAGCAGGACCACGAGCCGTTCTACGTCAACGACGCGACGCTCCCCATCACCACGAACCGGGAAGAGCCACGTAACCCCCAGTGCAGCACCGAGCGTATTGGTGAGCACGTCCACCACGGTGGCATCCCGTGTGCCGATCGCGGCCTGATAGGTCTCCACCGCCGAGCTCATCGCTGCTCCCAGCAGGATCCACCACCAGGTGGGCACCAGGACGGCCAGGGCAGCGAAGAACGGGATGAACAGCAGCACGTTCATCGCGTCTGCGAACATCTCCGGGGTGATGACCCCGGTCAGCCCCAGCGGCTTGGTGACCGTGATCCAGATGCGCACGTTCAGGCGGTTAATCGCCCAGCCGTCCGTAGTGAGCAGGATGGATCCGGCCGCGAGCGGGTACAGCAGGATGATCAGTACGGCCACCAGCCGCAGGGCGGTCCGCCCTCGGCGCGGGCCGGCACCTCGCGAACCAGAGGGGTGCCCCGGCGGTGCCGGGCTGCGGGCCACCACAGTTCAGTACGCGCCGCGGGCGGCCAGCACGGCCTTCACCGTGCGGCCCAGGATCTGCAGGTCCTGAGTGAAGGACCAGTTGTCCACGTAGTACGTGTCCAGCCGCACCGTGTCCTCCCAGGACAGCTCGCTGCGACCGGAGACCTGCCACAGCCCGGTGATGCCCGGGCGCACTGCGAGCCGCCGATGAGCGTCGGTGTCGTATCCGGAGACCTCGTGCGGCAGGGCAGGGCGCGGACCCACCAGGCTCATGTCGCCGCGCAGCACGTTCCACAGCTGCGGCAGCTCGTCCAGCGAGTACCGGCGCAGCACGTGACCGGACTTGGTGATGCGCGGATAGTTCGACATCTTGAACATCACGGCGTTGCCGCGGTCCTGCTGCTCCTTGTTCATGTGCGCCAGGCGCTGCTCGGCATCGGGCACCATAGACCGGAACTTCAGAAAGCTGAACGGCTCCCCTTCCCGGCCCACGCGCTGCTGCTGGAAGATGACCGGGCCACCATCGGCGGCTTTGACGGCAATCGCGATGACGGCCAGCACCGGCGAGAGCACCGGGGCCTACCCCCGGTTCGTGGACACGGGGGTTGTTTACGCTGCGAGCGCGAGTTTATCGGTGTAGGTGCGTTCGTAGGTGTTCGGGGACTGGTAGCGGCACCAGGAGTGGCGGCGCTTGGTGTTGTAGCGGGTCAACCAGCGGAACATCGTGCGGCGGGCGGGGTGGTGTCAATGCGTCGAAGCAACATGGGGCTCGCCGGCCAGTAGTCGGGCGAAGGATTCTGTCGGGGTCAGGAAGCCGAGTCGGCGGCGGGGGCGGTTGTTGATCTCCTCCGCGATGGTGGTGAGGTAGGGCTGGTGATCGGGGATCTCGGTGCCTTTGGGGAGGTACTCGCGGTAGAGCCGGTTGGTGTTCTCGTTGCCGGGTCGTTGCCAGGGCGAGTGTGGGTCGGCGAAGTAGACCGGCATCTGTGTGGCCAGGGAGACCTTCACGTGCTGCGCCATCTCGCTGCCCTGGTCCCAGGCCAGCGACGCCTTCATCATTTCGGGCAGGGCGTTGAAGTACTCGATGACCGCGTCCGCGGTCGGTTCGGCGTGTTTGGAGGGCAGGGCCAGCAGCCCGGTGAACCCGCTCATCCGCTCCACCAGCGTCGCTGCGCACGAGGTGCCGTTCTTCCCGATGATCAGGTCGCCCTCCCAGTGCCCTGGCACGCGCCGCTCGGCGGCGTCCTCGCCCCGCTCCGCGATCGGGACCATGCCCACGATCGGGCCGCCCCTCGTCCGGCCTGTCGTGCGGGGTCGGCGCTTGGTCCGCTTGGACTGCAAGAAGATGCCCCGCCGGGCGAGCTCGCCCTTGGGGAGCGCGTAGATGTACTGGTAGATCGCTTCGCCGGAGACGGTCTGGCCGCGTGCGTCGGGAGAGTTCGCCATGCGTTCAACGGTCGGGTCTGCGGCCTCCAGGCGCAAGCGGCCCGCGATCTCGTTCGGCGTCCAGGACGCGGTGAGGTCCGCGTCCACCCTGGCCTGCAGCACCGGGTCCTTGGCAACCTTCCGCTGCTGCGGACGGGCCCGGCGACGCTGCGCTCTCACGTCCGCGGTCACGGCCTGGTAGCCGCGGGTCTTCGTCGAGTTCCGGTGGAGTTCCCTGGAGATCACCGAGGGACATCGCCCCAGGTGACGAGCGATCCCCCGCACGGACCAGCCCGCTTTCGACGCTGTCGAGATCTCCGACCTGTCACTGAACGTCAGCCCCACTCGCGCCACCCGTGCACCTCACCGATCAGACCCCCGCAAACCGGGAGTGTTGCCTCGACGCTATGACACCGCCCACGTCACCCGCCGACTAGGATCAGGTGACTCCGACATGAGAGAAGAGGTCAGGTGCCTACAACCCCGGACAGCACCGCCGATGTCACCGTCCTCGTCGTCGCCTATGCGCATCAGGACTTCGTCGCCGCGTGCTTGGAGAGCATCCGCCAGCAGACCGTGGCACCTGCACGAGTCGTCATCGCGGACGACTGCTCGCCCGACGGCACCGTCGACGCCGCTCGCAGCTGGCTGTCGGCGCATCCGGATCTCGCCGCCCGTACCGAGCTCCGGCCGAACCCGGAGAACCTGGGCCTCAATCCGACGCTGAACAAGCATCTGGCGGAGGTGACGACCACCTACTTCACCTACATCTCCGCCGATGACGTGATGCTCCCGGACCGGATCGCCCGCCACCTGGAGCTCATGGAGGAGTCCCCCGACGCAGCCCTCGCCTACAGCGATGCGATCGTCGTCGACGAGCACGGCGACACCCTCTTCGACACCTCGAAGACGGAGTTCCCGTGGCCGGAGGATTCAGAGGTGCGCTCGCATCCGTTCGCCGAGCTGCTGTCCCGCAACTGGATGCCGGCGGCCTCCCTCTTCCTCCGCACCGAGACCCTCCGCTCCGCCGGCGGATACCGCCAGGACCTCTTCTACGAGGACTTCGAGCTGCTCGTCCGCCTCTCCCGGGACCATCGGTTCGCGTGGACGGACGATGCCCTCGTCGGCGTCAGGAGGTTGAGCACCTCGCTCGGCGCGACCGGATTCGTGGGCACGAGCCCTCGGTTCATCGTCGCCCTCGACGCGGCGCTCGCGCACTATGAAGGTGCTGAGCGGGAGCTCGAGCGCACAGCGGCGGCCAAGAGGTGGGAGCTGGCCAAGCGCGCCTATCGCAGCGACATGGGGCGTCGTCAGTCGTTCCGGATGCTATGGGCTTCCCGTCACGGCGCATCGAGTCCGCTCGCGGTCGCGAAGCACCTCCTGGGATGGGCTCTCCGCTCCGCGTCCCCTCGACGCACGGCATAACGATGCAGGCTCTCCTCCGGCCGCTGCTCGACAGGGTGCGCCAGCGCGCCGACGCACCCGAGGTGCAGTTCACCCCGCCCGCAGTGCGAGGAGGGAACATCCTCTACTACTGGCAGTGGGCCCACCTCCGCCGCGGACAGGGAGCTCGAGCATCCGTCCTCGCGACGGAGCACATGACGGCATGGCTCGACGAGTTCCCGGCACTGCGCAATCTGACCGTCCCCGCCTCCGACGTGAAGCTGTTCGACCGCCGGCTCTTCGCGACGCGCCACCACTTCGGCATGACCTTCACCGCCGAGCAGAATCTCGAGTTCAGCCGCTGGCTGCTCGAGAGCGCCCCCGGCTTCCAGGAGCGGCTGCGCTCGATCAGCACGCAGATCGACGACAGGACCTGCGTGATCAACGTGCGTCGCGGGGACTACTACTCCGTGCCCGAGTACCGCCGGGAGTTCGCGATCGACATCCCCGCGCACGTGACGCAGGCTCTCACGATCCTCGCCGGCGCCGGGCGAGACACCGACGACCTCCTCATCATCTCGGACGACGCGCAGTGGTGCCGCCAGGAGCTCGCTCCGCTCCTCCCGACGGCGCCCCGATACCTGCAGGACCGTCGCTCGATGTTCGACGACCTCGCAGCACTCGTGAGCTCCCGCAGTCTGGTCCTCGCGAATTCGACGTTCTCGTACTGGGGCAGCTACCTCGCGCGAGCACTGCACGAGGACCATCTCGCGATCGCGCCGCCGTACCACCAGCGGGTCGCCGGGGGAGGAGCGATGGACGATGTCTTCGATCCTCGGTGGCCGCGCACCGAAGAGACCAGGAGTCCCGCATGACCAGCACTCCTCCGGCCGACGAGACGACAGCGGAGACGAGCGATCGCATCGTGCCGCTGTTGAGCGTGATCATCCCCTGCCATAACGGCGCAGCCACCCTCGGCCTGCAGCTCCGCGCTCTCGCTCAGCAGGCATCGCCGCCTCCCTTCGAGGTGCTCATCGTCGACAACAGGTCGGCCGATCACCCTGACCGCGTGGTCGACAGCATCAGGGAAGCCCTGCTCGCGAGCGGCGCCACCGAGGTCCGCGCTGTTCCGGCCTCCGCGGAGGCCGGAGCGTCCTACGCACGGAACGTCGGGGCGGCGCACGCCCAGGCGGATCGCCTCGTGTTCTGCGATGCCGACGACTGCGTGTCCGAGCACTGGTTGCGCGATGCGGCGCAGCTCTTCGAGCAGGCACCGGCCTTCTCCGGGAGCGCCCTGCCCCTCGTCGACACGGAGTTCGGGTCCGACGTCCCTGCCCTGCAGCGATGGATCGATGCGGACAGGCCGGAGAAGCCGATGCTGGTCGCGCAGCAGCCTCTTGCGATCCCGATCCTCATGGGAGGCGACTTCGGCATCACGAAGGCCCTCTATGTCGAGCTCGGCGGGTTCGACCAGTCATTGCCGGCGGCCGGCGAGGACAACGACCTGGCCGTCCGGATCCGGCAGGCCGGCCATGGAGCATGGGAGACGCATTCCCTGCGCATCGCCTATCGGAAGCGACCGGCGAGCGATGACGAGCACCGGCGGAACCGGCATGCGGCGCGCACGCATGTCCTGCTCTGCGTCCGCTACGGGGCTCTCCGTCGCTCTGCCTTCGTCGGCGGGCTCCGCCTGCCGATCTCGACAGCGAAGCTCCTCGCCTCGGCGATCCGCATGGCGCTCGTCCCGTCTCGCCGGGACTTCCCCGGACTCCGCGGACGAGCAGCAGGCATCCTCGGGTTCTGGGAGGGCCTCCTCCTCTTCGGCGTGCTGCGCCGGACCCCTGCTCCTCGGCTCGGCGTCGGCCTCGCACCCGACCCTCCGCCCCGATCCGCGATGTGACGCTCGCCCGGCTCCGGTCGGAGCAGTCGACGGCTCACCGCAGGAGCGGCGATCCCCCTCCCTCAGCGGCGACGTTGGAGACGCCGTCGGATGTCGGGAAGATGCGCCGCCCCGAGCGACCACGGGCGCACCTCTCGCCCGACGGACTTGCGAAGAACCACCAACGACTGCTCGAGCTCCGCGATCCTTCGGGATACCTCGTCAGGACTCGCGAGGGCTGTGCGGTCGCGCAGCTCGTCGAGGGTCTCGGTTCCGTCCAGAGTCGTCTGCCGATCCCGCTCAGGGACGACAGCGCTCTCGTGATCGAGGAACTTGAACTCAGCGCCGACGACGACGGGCTCCAGCATCGCCCAGGCGGCGGGGATGCCGTAGGAGTCCGCCACGATCAGTCCATGGAGCGACGTGGTGACGACCGCTTCGCATGCTGAGAACTGACGAGCGACGTGGCGGGGCGACTGCGTGACGTCGATGTCCTTGGGAGGTGTCAAGTTTTCTGTGTAAGGGGCCGGTCGAACAGCCTCTCTGCCGGGTGGTCAGAGCGGAAGTCGGTTGGGGAACTGAACGGCGAAAGCATTGAGGGCTTGATGCCATCCCTGAGTGCCGGTTCCGAGCTGGCCACCGCGGCGGGTCTCGATGTTCCGGATCCCCAGATAGACCAGCTTCATCGCCGCCTCGTCCGACGGGAATGAGCCCCTCGTCTTGGTGATCTTCCGGAGCTGGTAGTTGATCGACTCGATCTGGTTGGTCGTGTAGATGACCTTCCGAATCTCGGGGGTGAACGCCAGGAACGGGATGAAGTCCTCCCACGCGTTCCGCCACGCCAGCACCGCCCCCGGCGCCTTGCTGCCCCAGGCCTCGGCAAAGGCCTCCAGGGCCAGCTCAGCGGCCGCCACGGTGGCCGCGGTGTAGATCGGGCGCATGTCCTTGGCCATGGTCTTGCGGTCCGTGTAGGAGGCGTACTTCATCGCCGAGCGCAGCAGGTGGACCACGCAGGTCTGGACCACGGTCTCGGGGTAGATGCTGTTAACCGCGGCCGGCAGCCCGGTCAGCCCATCGCAGCACAGGATCAGGATGTCCTTGGTGCCACGGTTGCGAATCTCGGTGAGGACGTTGGCCCAGAACTTCGCGCCCTCGGTGGCCCCCAGCCATAGGCCCAGGACCTGCTTGCGGCCCTCCATATCGACGCCTACGGCGACGTGGCAGGCCTTGTTGGTCACGACTCCGCCGTCGCGGATCTTGAGCCAGATCGCATCGATGTAGACGATCGGGTAGACCGACTCCAGGGGCCGGGACTGCCACTGGGCGACCTCGTCGGTGACGACGTCCGTGACCCTGGAGATCGTCGCGGCGGAGACCTTCGAGCCGTAGATCTCCTCGAGATGGGAGCCAATGTCGCGGGTGGTCATCCCGCGGGCATACAGCGACAGGACCATGTCCTCGACCCTGCCCAGTCGGCGGGTCCGCTTGGGCACGATCACGGGCTCGAACGAGCCGTTGCGGTCCCTGGGGACGGTGAGCTGCACTGGGCCCTGGAGGGTATGGGGCTCTTCGCGGTTCGTGGTGAATGACCCTGCTGTGGCGGGTATTCACGCTACGGTTCTCGCGGCGCTGGTGAGCAGGATACGCGTCCGGTAGTTCTCCGCGTTGCGGAATCCGCGGCCGGTGCGTTTGATGTTCTTGATGCCGGTGTTGCCCGCTTCGACCTTCGCGGTGGTTGCGCCGGTGACGATGAGGACCTCGATGGCGTCCCACCAGGTCACGACGGTGTCGTAGAGCTTCGTGGCCTCGGGCATGTTCGCGATCTGGACGAAGTAGCCCATCCGCATCCGCTCCTGCCAGGCCTGGGCGAGAGTGTCGGTGGCCAGCAGGCGTCGGAGCTGCTCCTTGATGCCCCAGGAGGCCGAGAGCTCGTCGGTGGGGTCGTCGGTGCGGAACACCCTCTCCAACCGCTCCCACGCCCTCGGGGTCAGGGTGTCGCCGCCGCGCAGCAGCAGCATCCGGTGGGCCCAGGCCGGGTCGTCCTTGCGGCCCCGACGACCGCGATGGGTGCGGGCCAGGCGCTGCCTGACGGTGGTGACCATGTCGTTCCCGAGCTTGACCAGGTGGAACTTGTCGACCGAGACCGCGGCGCGAGGCAGCCAGGTCCGCAGCGCCTTGCGGAACGCGGCCGAGGGATCGATCGCGACGATCTCGATCCGCTCCCGCCACTGCTCAGAGCGCTGCGCGAGCCAATCCCCGACGGCCCTGGAGTCCCGGCCGTCGACGATGCCGAGGACCTGCCCGGTGGCCAGGTCGACCAGCGTCGTCATCCACGGCTCGAACCGTCTCCAAGCGCCCTCGTCGGTGCGGAACCAGCGCACTGACCGGTAGCGGTGCTCATCGACCCCCAGACGCCTGACCCGCACGTCGTCGACGTCAGGCAGGACCACTGCGGCGGCGCTGAGGGCGGCCTGGACCAGCCACCACGAGACGCCGTGGGCCCGGGCCACCTCGGAGGCTGCACGGCCGGAACGGATCACGGCAGAGACGACCTGGTCCCGCAGTCGGGTCGTCGAGCGTGCGTATCGCGGGATCTGCTCGGTGGCCTCGGCGAACGTGCCCCGGGCACAGGCCGGCTCCAGACAGAACCAGCGCCGCTTGGCCCACACCACCACCGCTGCGCCAGCGACGGGAACGTCCCGGACCTGCTGTGACCGGCGGGAATGGACCTTCGTCGCCAGCACGCCGCAGGACGGACAGCCCGGCGGGACGGTCGAGGCGATCACCACCCGCCGGCCCCCGTCGGGCAGGTCGACGGCATCGATGACGCGGTAATTGGGCAAGTTGAAGATCGTGCTCGCAGCATCACGCTGCGAACCAGTACTCTCGTGCACAGGCTCGTGGTCCTCTGAGATTCGGATGTCTTGACAACACCCATCACAGCAGGACCACGAGCCGTTCTACGTCAACGACGCGACGCTCCCCATCACCACGAACCGGGAAGAGCCGGGTATGGATGGACTTGGTGGTCTTGCCGTTACGGGAGTTGCCCGTTCCGGCGCCGGCAGGGTCGCCGGACTCGTAGCCGAGGTGGTCGCTCATCTCGGTCTCCAGGGCCCGCTCCAGCACGGCCTGGGTCATCCGGGACAGCAGCTCCTCGACCCCGTGGCGGCCCTCTCCGAGGTCTTCGGCGGCGTTGACGAGGGCGTCGACCTGGTCGGCGCTCAGCACGCCCGCAAGAGGGTTCTGGGCATCAGCAATCTCGGTCATGTCATCGGTCCTTTTCAGAGGCGAGCCCGCAGGTCACACCTCGGTTAGAGACCGGACCCTTACACAGCTAATGAAACACCCTCTGTCCTTGACACCCTCGATCGCTCTCAACCGCTTCATGAGCGAACGGTCGCGATGAGTGATATGCGCGGCGACACCGAGCTTCCACTTCTTCTCGGAGGCAGGGACCAGCTCGCGCATCAGAAGGCCAGGATCTCCGAACGCCACACCCTCCGGACGTCCCATCTTCTCCCACGTGAGCCGTCCTCGAAGGGCGAGAACCTTCGCGTCCATCGGCAGGGTCGCTTCGTCGCCGAAGGAGCCTGTCCCCCAGATCACTCCGGTGAAGTCCTCCGGGAGCACACCGAGGATGGATCCGACACCGGCCAGTTCGACATCATCCGGCGCCCGGAGGACGGGGACGATCCCATACCGGGGGAGGATGAACGGCGTCAGCAGATCCCCGAAGTTGGGGTCCTTGCTCCTCCACCATGTGTCGACGACCGTGCATCGAGGGCGCAGATCCCCGGAGAACTGGTAGCCGGCGACGCGCGAGGCGACTCGCATGACCCGACGGACCCTCGAGTTGTATTCGAACATCAACCCTTCTCACACATCCATTCTTCAGGTTCCACCTCGGGGGCACCGGGGTCGACATATGCCGTCGCCTCCGGCCGGACACGACTCTCCATGCATCGATCACACCTGCGCAATATCACGCAGATGCGCAACGCGGACACCGAATTCATTCTCCATGGAGTGCTCCTTCGCGAACGAAGACGCACTCATCGACTTCCTTCTCACCTCGTCCGCTCCCGCATAGAGATCTCGGGCCTGCGCGAGGAGTCCACGTCGGTCTCCGACCGGGACCGCCCATCCGACATCGTGGCGCTCGACCAGCGGCCGGAACGCATCATTGGCGAACCCCAGGACAGGGACACCCAGAGCGAACGCTTCGATATAGGTGCCCGCAGGGTCCCCCTGAGGGTAGGGGAGCACCATGACATCGATATCATCTCGCACCTCCGGGACCCATTCCTCCGCGAAGGGCAGATCCCCTGTGAAACGGACGCCTTCTCCCGCTTCGGCCTCCAACGCCGACCGTAGAGCCCCGTCACCGAAGACGGTCATCTCCACCTCCACACCCTCTGCCCTCAACGCCTCGACGAGGTCGATCGCATAGCCGGGCCCCTTGATAGGAATGTGACGGCCTGAGAATCCGAGCTTCAGCGCACCGCGCCGAAGAGGCCGATCGTGCGGGACGACACGCAGGTCGGACTCCGTGATCCGATGATCGAAGAAGAGGATCGAGGGCGTCGCCAGTCGTCGCACCGATTCCCACGCCGCATATCCGTTGCACTGGAGACCGGCGGCCCTCCGCAGCGAGCGGCGAAATTCCGGGAAGCGACGAGCGTGGCCGACGGCGATGCGCGCTCTCCCCTGAACAGTGGCGTCCTGCATCGACTCGATCCGGAGTCTCTGGCGAGCGCCGTTCTCGAGCGTGAAGACCGTGCGAGCCGCATCCCATGCGAGCAGCGGGTAGTTGCGCGGCGTGTGGAGTGCGAGCGCGACAGCCGGCGCGACGGCCTTCGCCGCGACGACCGGGTCGGCGTAGGAGACGATCCCGAACGGAAGATCATGCCTCTCGACGATCTCATGCAGAGGAATGGCTTCCAGGGATTCCGATCGCCGCACCGGAGCCGACACCACCACCTCGCCCGGCCACCGGCGAGCGAATTCGCGTACTCCGGAGAGGGTCTTCGCTGCTATCGCCCATCGCCCATCACCGTCCTCGAAGACGGGATCCGCCTGAACGAGCAGGAGCTTCGGGAGGTCACCCATCGGCGTCACCGCTCAGATCCCCGAGCCGGACGAGACGAGCAAAGTCATCGTTGGACCGCTGAAGATCAGCGAAGCTACCGCGCCCCGCTATCTCTCCATCCTTGAGGAAGACCACCATGTCGACATTCTTGATGGTGGAGAGTCGATGCGCGACGATGATGACCGTCACCTCTCCGGACAGCGACTCGATGGTCTCGGTGATACGACGTTCGGTCTCGTTGTCGAGTGCTGAGGTCGCCTCGTCGAGCACCAGCAGCTTCGGCTCCAGATAGAGAGCCCGGGCGATACCGACGCGCTGCCGCTGTCCGCCCGACAGTCGAGTTCCCCACTCGCCCGCACTGGACTCCAGCCCCTCGGGCAGCTGCACGATGACATCGGACAGCTGAGCGCGCTCCATGGCCGTCGCGAGCACCGCGCCATCCTCATCTTCGACAGGAACGTCGAAGAGGATGTTCTGCCTGACGGACTCTTCGGTGAGATACACGTCCTGCGCGACCATGGCGACGTTCTGCTGCCATCCGGGCACGTCATCGCTGATATCACGGCCGTCGACGCGGATCGTCCCGGCAGTCGGCTCAAGGAGCCCGAGGACGAGATCGACGAGCGTCGTCTTCCCCGCCCCCGACCCTCCGACGAATGCGACGCTCCGGCCGAACGGAATAGTCAGGTCCACTCCCTTGACGACTTCGTCGGCCGCATCCGGGTAGGAGAATCTAACTCCATCGAGAGTAATATCCCGCGCAAACGGGGTGGCATCTGCGCGCCGTTCGACGTCCTCACCCGCACCGATGGCTTGAAGCTCGGAGTAGACGATCTTCAGCGACTCCCTGCCGAGACGGAATCCATTGACCGCCCCCACGAGCATCGAGATGTTCGGCAGCAGGCGGAAGCCGGCCGCGACGAACAGCGCCAGGGATCCGATCGCGACCGCCCCAGAATCGTAGGAGAGGCTCATGACCATCACCAGGCCCACTCCGACGATGAACAGGATCTCGAGGATGTACTTCGTCACCGCACCGTAGTAGTTTCCCTCGCGCGAGGCCTGCTCCACCGAGGCGACGCCGTGCTCGAACCGCCCCACGAAATATTCGGAGGAGTGCCTCAGCTTCACCTCTTTGAATCCGTTGAGACCCTGGAGGCCGGCGATGGTCGCCTCGACGGATCCCGACATCATCGCCTCACCTGCTCGCGACACTCGCGGTCTGACGATGCGCACATACAGGAGCGACGCAACACCGAAGTAGACAAGCGCGACAACTGCCTGCAGCGGGGTGGCGACGAGAAGGGCGACAGCGATCGCGATCACCGTCAGCCCTCCGGAGACCAGGATGATCAGCCCGTTGATGACTGAGCTGAACGTCACCCCGACAGCGGTCGTCATCGTCCTGTAGACCTCGCCGATGGAACGCCGCCTGAACTGCGCATAGGGCGACCTCATCACCGTTCGGAAGATCCTTACGGACAGCCGGACCCTTTCCTGGGCGACAAAGCCCGACTGCCACCAGTTGAAGGCCATGGCGCAGATGTCCTTGACGATGAAGAGTCCGACCACGGCACCGACCAGCAGGAGGGTGAAAGCACTACGACTGGGCTCTCCGACGATACGCCACACCACTCCGATCGCCCCTTCGTCGATCGGCGCTCCGGTGGCGATGTTCACGAGAGGGAGGACGGTGACGATGGCGGCCGTCTCCATCAGCGCCAGAAGGCCCGCCACCGCGGCTGCGATGATCAGCTTGATCTTCGTCTCTCGCCGCAGGATGGCATTGACCATCCTCGCGATGCCGGGCTCCTTGGATGCATCGTTCCGGCTACTCGACGCCACCGACATCATGCGCTCACTCCGCTCATTCTTCCTGCTTCAATCCGCAGAGCATCCACAAAATGCTCCTCGGAGAATCTCGCCGCTCTGTCGATGATCCTCGTCCGCTCTTCTGGAGGGTTCTCGTCGAAGCGGTGCACCGCCTCCCGGATCGCCTCCGCCGTCGGCTCCTCGAAGAAGAGCCCGTTCACGCCCTCCTCGACGGTGTCGAGGTATCCGCCGGCGCGGAGCGCGATCGTCGGCACGCCGTGGGCGCCGGCCTCGAGAGGGGTGAGCCCGAAGTCCTCGTGGCTCGCGGCGACGAGGGCGCGCGCGTTGCCGTAGGCCCAGCGCATCTGCGCATCGGAGAGGCCCTCGACGAGGCGGACGTTCTCGCCCGCGAGCTCCACGAGGCGCTCCTTCTCGGGTCCCTTGCCGATGACCAGCAGGCGTTCGTCGGGCAGACCGCCGAACGCCTCGATCACGCGGTCGACGTGCTTGTAGGGCTGCAGGCGGGAGACCACGAGGAAGTGCCCGCCCGCCGTGCCGTCGGCCCCGGCCCAGCCGGCGAGCTCGGGGATCGGCTCCTGCTCGCCCTCGGCGACGGCGGGGCTGAAGGGCGGGAAGAGGGTCGGCGCATCGATCCGGTAGACGCGGCGGATCCTCTCGCGCACGACGGACGAGTTCGCGAGGTACCGGTGCGCGGTCATCGCGGCGCGGCGGTCCCAGATCTTCAGCGCCGGCGTCAGCACGCTGAGCAGCAGGCGCTTGGGGTCGAGCCTGCCCGCGTCCCCCAGATAGTCCTCGGGGAGGTAGAGCCAGCGCGCCGGCGAGTGGCAGTAGACGATCTTCCGGCCCGCGGTCGGGAAGGCATGCGCCCAGCCCGAGGAGGAGGCGATGACGACGTCGGCGTCGATCCGCATCCGCGAGGAGGCCGCTGCGAGGAGCGGCAGGGCGATGCGGGGATCGCGTCGGAAGGGACCGATGCTTTTGAGGCCGCTCGTGCGGATCCGCATGTCGCGAAACTCGGGATAGGTCTGGTCCGGCGCGTAGAAGAGCGTGTGGATCTCGGCGTCGGGGAACGCTCGGGCGAGGGACAGCACCACGCGCTCGGCCCCGCCGCGCTGGGTGAGGTAGTCGTGGGCGATGGCGATGCGGGGGTGCGCAGTGGAGGTCGGCCGACGGGCGGTCATCTCAGAAGACCTCCTTCGCCGAGGCGGGAGCGCGGTAGCCGGAGAGCGCCGCTCCTTCCACGGTGAGCGCCACCAGCTTTCGCGAGATCACCCCCGGGGTCGCGCGGATGATGCGGTCGACGGCGCGTCCGCAGCGGGCGGCGCCCGCGGCACGGGTGACGACGGCAGAGGCTCGGACCAGCAGGTTCCATGCGCTCATCGGCGGGATGGCCGACGGCAGGCCCGCGTCGCCGTGCTCGGCCTCGAAGATCCTGCGCGCCGACCCGGAGTGGGCCGCGCGGCGTGCTCGCGATTCGGTGGTCACCGCGGCGACGCGGTGCGTCGTCTCGAGCGAGGGCGCGATCGTGACGGGGAAGCCCGCCCGCACGATGCGGTACCCGTAGTCGACGTCCTCCCACCCGTAGAGGCGGTAGGCGGGGTCGTAGGGACCGACCTTCTCCCACACGGCGCGCGTGATGGAGCAGTTTCCCGCCCAGTACCGCCACCGGAGCTCCTCCGGAGCGCGGTAGGCGGAGGCCCGGAAGTCCTTGTCCGCGGCCCTGCCGTAGACCGTGGAGTAGGCCGTCTCGTCGTACTGGTTGAGGCACAGCCCGATCGCTCCGCCGTCTCCGTCGCGATGGGCGGCGACGTGCTCAGCGACGTACGAGTCACCGGGGACGAGGTCGTCGTCGCAGCGGATCAACACCTCGCCGCGCGCGGCCTCGAACCCGGCGTTCAGCGCCGCGACCCGCCCGCGATTCTCCGGAAAGACGATGCTGCACACCGGGAAGCGATCCTCCGCGGCGAGCAGGGCGACAGAGCCGTCGTCGACGCCGTCGATCACGACGATCACCTCGAAGGCGGGCATTCCGCCGTCCTGGCCCGCGAAGGAGTCGAGCAGGGCGGGCAGGCGCCGGGCGCCGCGATAGGACGGCACGATGATGCTGGCGATCGGGGTCTCGTCGGTCACCGGGAGGCCTCCTGAGGATTCGTCGGATCGATGGGGCGCGCGCCGTCCGCGGGGCGGCGGCCCAGGTCAGAGAGCTGGGCGAGGAGCTCGGCGACGCGTCGTCGGCCGGCCGCCGGGGAGAACTCCTGCTCCCAGCGCGCTCGCGCGGCATCGGCCTGCTCGTAGCGTCCGGAGGTGTCGGAAGCGCTGGAAGAGTCAGAATCGGCGAGCGCCGCGGTGATCGCTGCGGCCAGGGCGCCGTCGTCTCCGGCGGGCACGACCCACGGGTGGTCGGTTCCGGCGACCTCGGGCAGCGCGCCGACGTCGGTGATCACGAAGGGCACGCCGGCGGCCATGGCCTCGGCGACGGTCATGCCGAAGGACTCCGGCCAGATCGAGGGGAACACGGCGAGGTCGATGGCGGCGAAGAAGTCCTCGCGGTCGATCCAGCCGGGCTGATCGACGTGGTCGGCGATCGGAGCGAGCGCACCGCTGATCGCGCGGTCGTCCTCCTCCGTCCCAAAGCGGTTCTCCCCCGCCAGCAGTAGGCGCCCGTCTCCTGCGCCTGCGGCGATGACCTGCGACATCGCGTTGGCGAGCACGTCGACGCCCTTGTCCCTCGTGATGCGGCCCAGGTAGCCGACACGGCGCGGAGCGACGTTATCGTCCGTCGGCTCCCGACGGGCGATATCGACGGTCCAGTTCGCGAGGACCCGCGCCCCGGGGATCCGCTGCGCCATGAACGAGGACGGGACGAGCGTCGCCCGGGCGCCGAGGCGGGCTACCTGCACCGCAACCTTCTGCAGGCCCGTCGGGAGGATGTGCAGGTGCACGATCCGGGGGCCGATCCCGGCGGTCGCGGTGGAGGGGACGAGGCCGTTGCACCACAGCGGGATGCGCCGGTTCCGCAGGCGCCAGCGCAGGAGGGCGAGCATATAGGCGCGTCGGCCCTGCGCCGGGAGGACCACGGTCTCGAATCCGCGCTCCGCGGCCTCGGCGACGAGGTCGCCCGGCCCCGACGGGCCGATCACCAGCACCTCGATGCCGAGCCCTCGCAGCGCTTCAGCGATGTTGAGGAGCATGACCTCACCGCCGCCGATGTCGCCGTTGTTGGTGGCGATGGCGAGGACAGCCTTGTCTCGCTCACTCACCGGCGTCCTCATCCTCTCGGAGGAGCTTGCGCGGCGGAGTGCTGCCGCCCCGGTAGGCGAGCGCACCTGCGACGCGGCCTGCTGCCGCGACAGCGCGCGAGATCTGCGCCTTGTCGGGCGACCGCTGCGCCGCGGATGCGCGAAGAGCCCGGGCTGCCGTCTTCGCCGCGTCGGCGAGCGTGGAACGGACCGTGTAGGTCGTGCTGTCGTAGAGGGGGAACCTTCGGGCCATCAGCACTCGGCCCTTCCCGAGCTGGAAGCGCTTCTTCACGGACGCCCCGGCGCCGCTGAGCGAGAAATGGACCTCCGCATCATCGATATAGGTGATGGGGTAGCCCGCCTCCTGGACGCGCCAGGAGAAGTCGACATCGTCGAATCCGTAGCGCGGGAGGGACTCGTCGAACCCGCCGACCGCGAAGTACGCGGATCGGCTGATGGCGAAGCACGCGCCGCCGATATGCGGAAGGTACGAGGTTGCGATGAGCCCCTGGCCATAGAGGTCCCCCGTGCGGGAGCCGTCCGGTGCGAAGGCGATGATCCTGCCTCCGGCGAGCACATCTCCCGTCGCGCCTCGCGCCAGGGCGGCGACCCACCCCGGCTGCACCTCGTCGTCGGCGTCGCAGTAGGCCAGCAGCCGTCCGGCGGCCGCTCGGGCACCGGTATTGCGTGCGCCGGGGATCCCGGGGTGCGCCGACCCGTCCACGAGCCTCGCATCGACTGAGGCATGGCCGTCATTCGCGATCCACTCGCGCACCACGTCGGCGGTTCTGTCGGTCGATCCGTTGTCCACGACCACCACCTCGAACGCCGGGGCGTCCACCTGGGCATCGAGCGCGGCCAGCTGCCGGCCGATGCGTCGCTCCTCGTTCAGCGCGCAGATCACTACGGTGACCTCGATGTCGGTCATGACGCTCCCTCTGCAGACGCAGTCGATCGTGATGGCGGTCGTGTCCCGGCGCTCTCGGCCTCGCCGCCCAGAGGCGTCGAGAGGCGGTAGACGGCGACTCCGAGGACCAAGCCCCAGACGCTCGTGAAGAAGACCTCGCCGAGGCGCGTCGAACAGATCAGCAGGGCGACGCCCGCCGCCTGCACGACATACTGATCGCGCGGCACGCGCCCCGCGAACGGTCGGATCATCACGAGGACGGTGACGGCGACGGCGAACACCAACCATGGCCAGCCGCCCTCGACCAGCGCGGACCAATAGGAGTTGTGGAAGAACCAGGTCCGGTCTTCAAGCACGGCGTAGGCCTCGCCGAGGCCCTGGCCGAAGAACCCGGACTCGCCCACCTTGATCTCCGAGGCCGCGTCGATCCGGGCCCGGAGCTCATCGCTGCCGTCGCGATCCGAGAACACTCCGACCTGCGAGTAGTCCTCGGCAAGAAGGTTGACGATGAAAGCGGTGACCGCTCCGAGCACCCATTTGCCGGCGACCGGGAGGCGGGGCGCAAGGAGGATCCACACGATCCCGGCGATGAAGGCGGCGATGGAGGTGCGCGACCCGGTCAGCCACATCGTCGGCACGCTGAACGCGATGACGGCGGCGACCCCGACCTTGGTGCGGACCACTCCGAGCATGAGGAGGCCGACGATCGCGTAGGTCAGGCCTGCGACGTTCTTGTCGCCGATGAGGCCGGTGAGATAGCCGCCGTAGTTGTCCTGCACGAGGCCGGCGTAGAACAGGGGCACGTTGATCACGGTGACGAGGAAGGCGCCGAAGGTCGCGGAGCGCGCATCGAGCCTCCCGCTGCCGAACATGAGCGCCATCACGAGGACCGCAGAGATCCGCAACAGACGCGTCTCCCATTCCGCCGCGAACTCCGTCGGGTCCGCGAACAGGGACACCATGCCGATGTAGAAGAGCGCGATGACGAACAGCGGGGCGAGCAGCTGGAGGTTTCCGAGAGCGCGCTGGGGCCTCCTGGTCAGCCCGACGACGCACATCAGCGCGAGCACCAGGTGGGCCAGAGGGATCGGGCCGATCGAGGAGATCGGCAGACCGCCGCCGGCGGTGACCAGCGCGAAGAGAACCATCTCCGGGATCCGGATCGATCCGATGTCCTTCGCCGCCCGCCGAGCCTCGGTACGGAGCCGGCCGGTCAACGTGCCCGTCCCACTACCGGTGCGGGAGCCGGTGCCGGTACGAGGGCCGACGCCCGTGCCCGTGCCCGATCGCCCCATGGGGGTCCTCACAACGGACCACCGCCCAGCGCCGCGTCGTAGACGACGGCGATCGCCGCGCACATGCCGGGCAGCGTGCCATGCGAGTCAGCGTCAGTGCTTGTCGCCACGAGGGCGCGACGCCCCGGCCGCTCCCCCACCTCCAGCCCCTGCTCCACGATCCTCCGCGCGATCTCCTCCGCCGGCAGCGCCCCCGGTGCTCCAGCACCCCCGCCGCTCGCCACCAGGCACCGCTCCGGCACGATCTCGCCGTTCCCGCCGACGTCCGTCGCGACGACGCCGAGGCCGTGGGCGACGGCGTCGAGGAGCGTGTACGAGAGGTTCTCCCAGACGGAGAGCTGCACGACCACGTCGTGGGCTCGCAGTGCCTCGCCCGCGTCCACGTGGCCGGGGAAGTCGATCCGGTCCTCGAGGTGGAGGGAGTAGGCGAGGGTGCGCAGCGCGCCCTCCTCCAGTCCGCGGCCGGCGATCGTGAGTCGGGCCTCGGGGTGCTCGCGGGCGACGTGGGCGAAGGCCTGCATCAGCTGGTCGATGTTCTTCTCCGGGGCGAGGCGCGCGAGGGACAGCACGCGCAGGCCCGCGCGGGGCTGCGGGGTGGGCTGCGGGGCGTCGACGCCGTTGCGGATCACAGTGAGCTTCTGCCCGCTCCCCCACTGCGCCGCGACCTGCGCGGCGGTGGAGTCGCTGACGGCGATCACCCGGTCGGTGCGCAGCAGGCGGGCGCGGTGCGCGCCGGCCTTCACCCGGGCCTGCAGGTCGCCGTCCTGGTAATAGCCGCGCACCCCGGAGATCCCGTGCTCGGTGGAGACCAGGCGGATCCGCTCCCCGCGGCCCGCACGCAGCCCGGTCACCGCCGCGACCCCGGCGAGGTCCGCGAAGGCGAGATGGGTGTGCAGCAGGTCGGGGCGCAGGCGCTGCAGGGTGCGGCGGATCGTGCGCACCGCGACGGCGGTGCCGTCGGCGGGGGAGACGGTCCCGGTCACCACGGGCGTGCCCTGGGCGCGCAGCGCCTCGGCGAGCGGCCCCTCGGGGCACAGCACCACGAGGCGCCAGCCGGGGATCCCGGCGCGGGCGGCGTCGAGCACATGCCGCGCCACGCCGCCGAGGTCGGCGACGGGCACGCACCACAGCGCGAGCGTCTCCTCGACGAGCACTTCGCTCAGAACCATTCCTGCAGCCGATCCAGGGCCACGAAGAAGCCCTCTCCGGTGTTGACGTGCCCCATCCATATCTCCGGGATGAACGGCGCGTCAGGGGCGAGGCGGTCCATGCGCTCGGCGAGGTCCTTGAAGTCGACCTCGCCCTCGCCCACCTGAACGCCCTCGCCGTCCACGCCCACCGAGTCCACGATGTGCAGGTGCTCGGTGTGCGGGCCCATCAGGTCGATGTACTCGCTGAAGGGGCGGTGGTAGAAGTTCGCGGCGAGCTTCGAGTGGGACACGTCGAAGGTGAGGCGGCGGCCGTAGGTCTCGCAGAACCACACCGTGTCCTCGGGCTCCATGAACAGGTTGTGGAACTGCTGACCGCCCATCAGCCATGGGAACGGCGGGACGGTCTGCGGAGTCAGGCGCACCCCGGCCTCGTCGATGCGCTCAAGGCCCTGCTGCACCCGCTCGTACAGCGGGTAGCGCTCCTCTGCGCGCAGGTGACGATCGGGCAGGAAGCCGCCCATCGTCACCACGACGATCGGATCCTCCTCGCAGGTGAAGTGCTCGCGCATGGCGCGGGTCTGATCGATGACGCGCTGAACCTCGTGGATCGAGCGCTCCCAGATCGCGTCATCCGGGGAGGCGAGGTCGATGAGGAAGTCGCCGGGGTACAGGTCCGGGGCGTGCACGGTGAAGGACTGCGGCAGCTTCTCACCCGTTGCGAAGAACTGGCCCAGCTCGAGGTCCATGTCCTTCCCGCTCTGGTGGAACTCGAGGAAGTCCGGCTCGGACACCTCCAGCAGTGCGCGGAAGTCGTGGAAGCGCACCGGCAGGCCCCAGGGGCGGTGGAAGCTGTAGTCGCTCCGGGACTGCGGACGGCCCGCGAGGTCGCCGGGGTAGAAGAAGTCCCCGGCAGGCACGTCGCGATGCAGGGTGACGCCGAGAAGTGCCTCCCGGCGATGGGGCTGCAGGCCGCGGCCGGGGCTCTTGACCTCGACGTCCGTCGCGGTGACGACGTCGCCGATATGCAGATCCCGTGCGGCCACGAGCGACTTGGCGAGGTTGACTCGGTTCATCAGCTCTCCGGTGGAGACCTCGCGCGGCTTGTCGGTACCCAGAGCCTCCTCCACCTCGCGGATCTGGCGGACCATCGTTGAGAGCTCCTCGGGCAGCAGGGAGACCTTATGGTCGGTGCCCTCGAGGGTCTTGTCGAGCGTCACGTGCTTCTCGATGATGTTCGCCCCGCGGGCCACCGCGGCGACCGGCACGTGCCAGCCGCGTTCGTGGCCGGAGTAGCCCACCAGGCAGTCGCCGAGCTCGGCGAGCCGCTCCATGTACCGCAGGTTCAGGTCCTTGTAGGGCGCGGGGTAGGTCGACTGTGTCTGCAGCAGGGCAAAGGGGGCGCCCTGTGCGCGCAGCACGTCCACCGCCGCGGTGATCTCCTGTTCGCTGCTCATACCGGTGGAGACGATCATCGCCGCTCCGAAGCCGGCCACATGGCCAAGGAGGTCGTGGTTGGTGAGATCCGCAGAGGCGATCTTGTAACCAGGCATCCCGTAGCGGTGCAGCGCACCGGCGGAGGGGATGTCCCAGGGCGTGCAGATCACGTCCATGTCCCGCTCAGCACAGTGGTCGAACACGCGATACATGTCCTCCACTGACAGGGAGTACTTGCTCAGCAGGTTCATCGTGTACTGCGGACCCAGGTCCTCACCGGCGTCCCCGGCGCTGCTGGTGCGGTAGAGCGCCTCCATATCCCGCAGCTGGAACTTCACGGTATCCACACCGGCTGCGGCGCACTCGTCCACGAGCTGCTTTGCGAGCTCGACCTCGCCCTGGTGGTTGTTGCCGATCTCGCCGATGATCAGCGCCGGATGGTCCTCGCCCACGGTGCGGCGGCCGATGGTGAGGGTGCGAGTGTTGGGGGTCGCGATCGCGGTGAGCCGGCCGCGCTCGTCCACCACCGGGATGCGGTCCACGCCGCGCCCGAATAGTGCGGTGATCTCCTCCACGGGGGCGCCGGGGGCGACCGCGACGAAGTCGGGGTTCGCGGCGTCCACGGCGGGGGCGCCGAGGTCCGGGGTGGGCTGGGCCACCAGCCAGCGGCGGAGATCCCCGTCGCTGAGGGTGCCCCGCACGGTGCCGTGCTCGTCGACGAGGAACACCACCCGGGACTGGTTTTCGGTGATGCGGCGCAGGGCGTCGAGGACTGTGGCCTGCACGTCCACCGTGTAGGGCGCGGTCTGGCGGTCGAGGATCACGTGGTTCTCCATCCGAGTCGGGTGAGCATGCTCTCTGCGGCGGCGACGTCGGTGAGGGTGTCGATGTCCACGCCCTCCACCTCGTCCAGGACGAACAGTCCGGTGCGGCCGCCGATGCGGTTCTCATGGGTGCGGTAGATGTGCGGCGCCGTGACGTACAGGCTGCCGTTCTCGAAGTAGTGGAGCTGCTCGGGGGTGAGCTCCTGCCGGCGGGGCCGGGCGGTGACGTCGTAGGCGGGGCGGGCGCTCTGTCCGGCGGATTCCGGCAGTCGCCAGAAGAACGGCGATTCGGGGACGACGCCCACCAGGGAGTCCACCGCGGTGCGGCGGAACTGGGCGATGGCGCGGCGGATGGTGTCCGGCCGGCGCACCGGGGAGGTGGCCTGCAGCAGCACCACCGCGTCCAGCTGCGCACCGTCACCCTCGACGACGTCCATGGCGTGCAGGACGGTCGGCTCGGTGGGGGCGGTGTCGCCGGCGAGCTCGGCCGGGCGGTCGATCACGCTCGCGCCGTGCGCGCGGGCCACGGCTGCGATCTCGGCGTCCTCGGTGGAGACGGCGACGATCACCTCGCCGTCACCGCGGGCTTCGAGGGCCTGGGCGATGGTCCAGGCGATCAGCGGCTTGCCTCCCACGGGCAGGAGGTTCTTGCGGGGGATGCCCTTGGAGCCGCCGCGGGCGGGGATCACTGCCAGCACGCTCATGCGGGGCCCTCGAGCACCTGGGCGATGACGCGGGAGGGTTCGTCGGCCGGGACCTGCGGGGGCGGGGTGGGCTCCCCTCCGAAGCGGCGCATCCCGTAGCGGTCCCAGAACTCGTGCATCCAGGCGGGGGCCTGGATGGCGTCCACCCACGCGGGCAGGCCGCGCATCGCCGCCTCGAGCACGCCGGTGGAGAACACGCCCACCACCGGGTTGCGCAGCTCATGCAGCGAGAGGGCCGGATCCTGGAACTCGATGCCGCGCCGTCGCATGAGGGAATGCGCGCTGCGGGAGAGGACGTCCGTCTCGGCCGGGTGAGGGCGGTACAGGGCGTTCTCGCGACGGCAGAAGCGATAGGCGGTGCCGGCGGTGATGCGTCGCGGCAGCTCCGCGCCGTGCATCTGGCCCAGGAACACCATCTGCTCGTCGATCTCGTCGCCGAGTTCGTCGGCGTCATGGCCTGCCTGCCACAGCAGCTGAGAGCCGACGGTCCGAACCTCGAGATCGTCACGACCCGAGCGGTAGAACTGGGCGTCCGCATCGCTCCAGGCGAGCAGGGTGGTGCGGGGCGGCAGCGGCGGGGCGAAGGGGGTGAGCGCCCCGTGCTGCACGACGGCGGCCGGGATGTCGTGCTCGAGCGCCCAGGCGTGGGCCAGGCGGCCCACCTGCAGGTGCCAGCCGATGCTGAGCACGGAGGCGATGCCGCGGGTCTCCAGCAGCTCGCGGGGTGAGGCGACGGTCTGCCGTGTCCATTCCTCGCCGGTGAGTTCGGGCAGGTCCACAGCGGCCGGGGCGAGCACGTCCACGGCGACGCTGAGGTAGGGCAGGGCGGTGAGCAGGCTGATCCGGGAGGTGGGGGACGCGGAGTCCACCGCGATCAGGATCCGGTTGCTGGTCTCGGCACCGTCCCGGGAGTGCAGCACCAGGCTCGGCTGCTGCGGGGCATCGCCGCGGCGGGAGCGGATAGCCCCGGTGACGGTGTGCTTGAGCTGGCGGGCGCGGTGGCGAGACGTCTGCCATTCCTGCCAGCGCTCGAGGCTGCGGGGGTGGATCAGTGCCATAGGGCGTCGACCTCCTCGAGGCGATGGTCGAAGGTGTGCTCGGCCAGGGTGCGTCGGCGACCCGCCTCGCGCATCCGCTCGGCCCAGGCGGTGTCGTGCAGGGCGCGGCGGGCGAGGTCGGTGAGCTCGTCGATGTCGTGCCAGACGGCCACCTCGGTGTCCACCTCGTAGAACTGGTCCACGTCATCGCGGTCCACGAGCTGTACGCCGCCCATGCCGGGGATCTCGAACGTGCGCATGGCGTGGCCGTTCTGGAGGCCGTGGATGGCCACGGCCGCGGCTGCCTCGGCATGGATCTGGTAGGCGCGCTCGAGCGGCACCTCCCGGGAAGAGGTGAACGGGGGGCGCTTCCAGGAGAAGGTGCGGGCCCGATCGATCACGTGGCGGGAGAAGTCGCGGCCCCAGGCGTGGACGGGCAGGCCCCGCTCCCCCAGGGTCTGGAGAGTCTCGAGGCGGTTGTCGTAGCCGGAGCC
This sequence comes from Brachybacterium sp. AOP24-D1-21, assembly GCF_052378665.1. Lineage (NCBI taxonomy): Bacteria > Bacillati > Actinomycetota > Actinomycetes > Micrococcales > Dermabacteraceae > Brachybacterium > Brachybacterium sp. AOP24-D1-21. The sequence goes on along the minus strand of NZ_JBQSXX010000001.1, from coordinate 1,791,254 downwards.
GATGAACACGATCTCGCCAGAGCGGTGCCCGGTGGGCGCGGCGCGGTGCGGGTCGAAGGCGTTGGGGACGAAGTGCGCGTCCACTCCGCGGCGCTGCAGCTCCTCGGTCTCGGAGCGCGCGTAATCCACCACGGGGCCCACGGAGCGCAGGAAGTCTTCGGTGTAGTCATGGCGGTGCAGGTCGTCGTACAGCCACAGGATTCGCGGGGTGTCGTCGAGGGCGTCCCAGAAGCGGTCGTCGAGCCCGTCACCCTTAATGATGACCACCCTGTCCGGCTGGACGTCGCGCATCATCGCGATCACCCGATCGGTGAGGCGGCGATTCTCCGAGCTCTGGCGGTCGGTGGCCAGGCGCAAGCGTTCCGGGAGCTGCACGGTCGCCTTGAGGCGCACCTTCTCCGCCATGGTGTCGTAGGCGTCGTACCGCGCGGTGTGGACCTCGTAGCCGCGGCGGGCGAAGGCATCACCGATGCTCTGCCAGTAGCCGTGGAAGGAGGGGGAGATCAGCAGCAGCCGAGGTGTGGTGCTCATCGTGGCAGCTCCGTCCCGGCCTGGTGGATCAGCTGCAACTCCTCGCGGGCCACGGCGAGGGGGCGCACGTCGCGCCCAGCTGCTCTTCTGCCAGCATTCCACACCAGGTTCGCGCCCGTGGCCAGGGACATCCCAGCTCGCAGCAGGTGCAGATTGCCGTGCTTGCGGGCGTAGCGCATGCGGGCGCCCACCAGCCAGCGGCGCCGTCGCTGCTCATTGCCCGAGGACGCGCCGCCCACGTGGCAGACCTCGAGGTCCGCGTCGAGCAGGGAGGGGATCCCCGCCCGGCGCAGGCGCAGCTGGAGATCGACTTCCTCCGTGTACATGAAGTAGCCCTCGTCGAAGCCGCCGATGCTGCGTACCTGCGTGAGCGGCAGCAGCAGAACGGCTCCGGAGACCCAGTCCACGGGGATCATCCCGGCGCCGCGCTCGGCGTCGAGGTCGTGTCCCACGGCGCGGTGCAGCACATCGCGGTGGCGCTGGGAGGCGAGCGGGACCAGCCATTCGACGACCTGGTGGCCGATGGTCGGGAAGTATCGGGCGGAGTATCCGGAGCTGCCCTCGGGGCTCACTATGCGGCAACCGACCACGGCCGGCTGCCACGGCGCGGCATGTGCCAGCAGTGCGCGACAGAAGCCCTCTGGGATCTCGAGGTCGGAGTTGAGCACCAGGGCGTGCTCGATCGCCGGAGTCTGAGCCAGTGCGGCGAGGCCGGTGTTCACGGCAGCACCGAAACCGCCGTTGGCCTCCCGGCGCAGCAGTTCGACCCCGTCGGGGAGGTCGCCGGCGTCGACCGGCTGGGGGCTGGCGTCATCGACCACCACCACCCGGGCAGCTCGATCCGCGGTGGTGACCGAGGGGCCGGCCAGTGCGGTCAGCAGGGGCAGCACCGGGGCGATGTCGCCGTGCACGGGGATGACCACCCCGAGCTGCTCGAGGGTCACTCCTGTTCCCGGTCCGCGGGAGCGGCGCGGCGGCGCCGGGAGCGCTGGGGCGGTTCGGTCGGGCTGGACGTCGCGGGAGCGAGCGGCTCGGCAGGCCCGTCGGCCTGCTCGACGTCCACATCCTCGGCGTCCGGTACGAGCGCGCCGTCGTCGTAGCCGGTGGCGGCGCCGTAGCCGTAGGTGCCGTAGGCGGCGTACCCGTATTCGGCGTCGCCGTAGGCCAGGCGGGTGAAACGGCTCGCGGATGCGCGGTTCAGGACCACGCCGTAGACCTTCGCGCCGATCCCGCGGATCGCCTCGACCGAGCGGGTCAGGCCGATCATCCGGCTCTTCCCGGGCACGCCTATGAGGATCGCGCCGTCGGCGTGCCGGGCCAGCAGCTGCGCATCGGTGACCGCGAGCACCGGGGGCGCATCGATGATCACGAAATACTCGCGGGAGAGTTCCGTGATGAGCTCCTTCATGCGCCGGGAGCCCAACAGCTCGGAGGGGTTCGGCGGCACCTGCCCGGCGGGCAGCAGCGTCAGCTTCGCCACCGAGGAGTGCTGTGCGGCGTCCTCGAGGCTCACCGAGGCGGCCAGCAGCTGCGACAGACCGATCGCACCGTCCACGCCGAACTGATCGGCCACCATCGGGCGGCGCAGGTCCGCATCGATCAGGAGGGTGGGCTGACCGGCGCGGGCCATCACCCGGGCCAGGTTCGCGGCCACCACGGACTTGCCCTCGCCGGGGGCGCTCGAGGTGACCACGATCGAGCGCGGAGGCTCGTCCACATCCACGTACCGCAGATTGGTGCGCAGCTTGCGGATCGCCTCCCGGGCGCCGAAGGCCTTCGGCTCCGGCAGCGTGCCGTCCTTCGCCCGGATCATCTCCTTGGCCTCCGGCAACGTGCCCAGGACCGGCAGATCGAGGGCTTCGGTGATGTCATCGGCGGTACGGATCCGCGAGTCGTTGCGATCGCGCAGCCAGGCGACGCCGAGCGCGATCAGCAGCCCGGCCGCCGCGCCGGCGGCGAGATACCGGTTGCGGTCCGGGGAGACCGGCGCACCTGGCACCACGGCGTTCTGGTACGTGGTCAGCTGCACGCTGACCGCAGCGTCCTCGTTGCCGCCGGTCTCGAGCGCATGAGCTTCCGCGGCGGTCGCCTCGACTGCTGCGTTGGCGATCGCTGAGGCCTCCTCCGGAGAGCCTGCCGTCGCGCTCACCGTGATGATCGGGGCGTTGGGGTCCAGCTGGGTCTGGAGGGAGCCGGCGACGGCATCGGGGTTCGAGGAGAGGCCCAGCTCGTCCACGATGGTCTGTCCCACCGCCCGGGTGTTGAACAGCGGCAGGTACGACTGCGCCTTCGAGTACTGGAACTGCATGTTCCCGCTGGCCTGTTGGATCGGGTTGCCGGCCTCGTCCGTCTGCGCGCTCGCGGAGACATAACCGAGAGCACTGGCGGAGTAGACCTCCGGTTTCGTGTACGAGAAGCCGAAGCCAGCGGCGGCACCGATCACGGTGATCACCACGAGCAGGAGCAGGTTGCGCAGAAGCAGCCTGAGGAAGTCTTCGATGGTCACCGGCACTCACCGTTCACGCTGCAGAAGGGGGGGGTCCGGGCCATCGTAAGTGAGCGCGGCAGAACTCTGTCCGGTTCGACCACGACCAATGGTCACGACTTGGGAACCTGTGCCCCGGATGAGCCGCTACTCACCGGTAACGGGCTCGTCGTCAGCGCTTGAGGTGCTCTCCCAGCGCCGCGAACTGGTCCCTGGGAACGCAACCCGCCTCGCGGATCTTCGAAAGGTCCAGCGTCGACTGCGCCGGGCGCGGCGCGATACCGGTCTTGCCGGTGTAGTACTCGGCCGTGGTCACGGGCCGCACCCGCGCGGGATCGTGGCCGGTGAGCGTGTAAACCTATGCGGCGATGCGGGCCCAGCTGACGGGCTCGCCCTCGCAGGTGACGTTATAGGTCCCCGCGGCGGGGCGAGCGGTGAGCAGGTGATCGATCGCAGCGGCGAGATCGGTCGTGAAGGTGAGCCGGCCGATCTGGTCATCGACCACGGCCGTGTCGATGCCGCGCTCGGCAAGGCTCGCCATCGTGGCCACGAAGTTGCTGCCCTCACCGATCACCCAGCTGGTGCGCACGATGTAGTGCTCGGGCAGTGAGCCGGCCAGCTGATCGCCGGCAGCTTTGGTCTGCCCGTAGACACCCAGCGGACTCGGCGGCTCATCCTCGTGGTGCCGCTCGGCGGTGCCGTCGAAGACGTAATCGCTCGAGACGTGCACGAGCGTGGCGCGGTGGGTACGGGCAGCCTCGACCAGGCGCGCAACAGCGGTGACGTTCACGGCCCAGGCCTCGCGCCGGCCCTCGACGGTCTCGGCAGCGTCGACCGCAGTGAACGCGGCGGCGTTGATGATCACGCCGTAGGGCGAGAAGTCGAAGGCATCGAGGCTCGAGGGATCGACGAGGTCCAGGCGGGTGCGGTCCACGATGTCGACGTCGGCCCGCCCGGCCCAGAGCGCGGCGAGGGCTCGGCCCAGCTGGCCGTTCCCGCCGGTCACCAGGGTGCGGCGCGGCGGGACGGGCACCACATCGGCCAGGCGCGGGTGGTGCTGGTCCTTGGCGGAGAGCTCCGCTTGCGGCAGCGGGATCGGCCAGGGGATCGCGGCGGTCTCATCGGCCAGGTGCAGGAAGGTGTACTGCGACTGCGCCGCCGCAGTCCAGTGGTCATTGACCAGGTAGGTGTAGGCGGCGGGCGCCTCTAGAGTCTGGAAGGCGTTGCCCACACCGCGGGGCACGAAGATCGCCACGTCGGGGGTGATCTCGTGCCAGTAGGTCGCACCGAAGCTGAGCCCCTCGCGCAGATCCACCCAGGCGCCGAACACGCGGCCGGTCGCGACCGAGATGTACTTGTCCCATGGCTCGGCGTGGATCCCGCGGGTCACGCCCACGGCCTGGTTGAAGGAGATGTTGTTCTGCACCGGCCCGAAATCGGGAAGTCCGGCCGCGAGCATCTTCTCCCGCTGCCAGTTCTCCTTGAACCAACCCCGCGCATCACCATGCACGGGCAGGTCGATCACCAGCAGGCCCGGGATCGGGGTGGGGTGGACAGCTAGCTCGGTCATGAGGTCCTCTCGATGGCGCGGCGGCGGGAGGTCCGTGCGGTCACTGACCGGTGGCCTGGTACTTCGCCTCAGTGGCAGCCTTCTGCGGACGCCACCAGCTCTCATTGTCTCGGTACCAGTCGATCGTCGCCGCCAGGCCCGCCTCGAAGTCCTCGAACCGTGGGGACCAGCCCAGCTCCTCGCGCAGCGCGGTCGCGTCGATCGCATAGCGCAGGTCGTGCCCAGGGCGGTCGGTGACGTGGTCGTAGTCCCCCTCGTTCCGGCCCATCAGGCGCAGGATCAGCTCGACGACCTGCTTGTTGTTCTTCTCCCCGTCGGCCCCGATGAGATAGGTGCGGCCGATCTCCCCCGCCTCGAGGATCCGCAGCACCGCGCTGGAGTGGTCCTCGGCGTGGATCCAGTCGCGCACGTTCAGTCCCTCCCCATACAGGCGGGGGCGGATCCCGTCGATCAGGTTCGTGATCTGGCGCGGGATGAACTTCTCCACGTGCTGGCGCGGGCCGTAGTTGTTCGAGCAGTTCGAGAGCGTCGCCTGCACCCCGAAAGACCGCACCCACGCCCGCACCAGCAGGTCACTGCCCGCCTTCGTGGCGGAATAGGGGCTGGAGGGGTTGTACGGGGTGGTCTCGGTGAACCGCTCGGGCGTATCGAGGGCGAGATCGCCGTACACCTCGTCGGTCGAGATGTGATGGAACCGCGCCCCGTGCCGGCGCACCGCCTCCAGCAGCGTGAAGGTCCCGATGAGGTTCGAGGCCAGGAACGGCGCAGGATCGTGCAGGGAGTTGTCGTTGTGGGACTCGGCGGCGTAGTGCACCACGGCGTCGGCCTGCGCGACCAGCGGATCGACCGTCGCCGCGTCCGCCACGTCCCCCACCACCAGGCGCACCCGGTGCTCCGGCAGTCCGGCGAGGGAGGAGCGATGCCCTGCGTAGGTGAGCTTGTCGAGCACCGTCACCGTGTCCTCGGTGTGCGCGATGACGTGGTGGACGAAGGCGGAGCCGATGAACCCGGCCCCTCCCGTGACGAGCAGATGACGCGACATGGACGTACCTCCAGAACAGGACCCGCGGGTCAGGGATGCACGGGGTGGTGGGCGCGCTCGCGGGCGAGCACGTCGAGCAGATAGCGACCGTATCCGGATTTCACGAGCGGCTCGGCCCGTTCTCGCAGCTGCTCATCGTCGAGATAGCCCATCCTCCAGGCCACCTCCTCGGGAGCGCCGATGGTCAGGCCTTGTCGCTGCTGGACGGTACGGATGAACTCACCAGCGGCCGCGAGATCGTCGAACGTCCCGGTGTCGAGCCAGGCGGTACCGCGGGTGAGCACCTCGACCTGCAGGCTGCCCTCGTCCAGATACATGCGGTTCAGGTCGGTGATCTCCAGCTCCCCCCGCGGGGAGGGCTTCAGGGCTCTGGCCCGCTCGGTCACCGTCTCGTCGTAGAAGTACAGCCCTGGCACGGCAAGGTTCGAGCGCGGCTGCGCAGGCTTCTCCTCGAGCGAGAGCGCGCGGCCGTTCTCGTCCATCTCGACCACGCCGTACGCGGCAGGATCCTTCACCCAGTAGCCGAACACTGCCGCGCCTTCCAGGTCGCTAAAGCGGCCCAGCTGTGCGCCCATCCCGTGCCCGTAGAACAGGTTGTCGCCCAGCACGAGCGCGGCCTTCCCGCCTTCGAGGAACTCCTCGCCCAGGGTGAAGGCCTGTGCGAGCCCGTCCGGGGAGGGCTGGACCGTGTACTGCAGGTTCACGCCGAAGCGGTCCCCATCGCCCAGCACTCGCTGGAAAGCAGACTGGTCCTCCGGGGTGGTGATGATCAGGATGTCGCGGATCCCGGCGAGCATCAGCGTGCTCAGCGGGTAGTAGATCATCGGCTTGTCATAGACAGGCATCAGCTGCTTCGAGACACCGATGGTCAACGGGTGCAGCCGCGAGCCGGTGCCCCCGGCGAGGATGATTCCGCGCATGTGGCCAGTATGTCAGCGTTCCCCGGTGGAAGGGTCGGCGCCGCAGGCAGTGTCACCGCGGCATATTGCGCAGGTTCGTCGCCGCCATGTCGATCATCCGGCCCACACCGCCGCCGAGGACGATCTTCGTCGACGCCGCCGCGAATCCGCGGATCTGCTGCGCGGTGATCTTCGGGGGCATCGAGAGGGCGTCCGGGTCGGTCACCACATCGATCAGCACCGGGCCGGGCGTCGCGAGCGCCTCGGCGAGCTGCTTCTTCAGCGTCTTCGGGTCGGTGATGCGTACCGCGCCGATGCCCACTCCTTTGGCGATCGTCGCGTAGTCGACGTCCTCGTGGTCGGTGCCGTAGTCCGGCAGGCCCTCCACCAGCATCTCGAGCTTGACCATGCCGAGGCTGGAGTTGTTGAAGACGACGATCTTGGTGTTCAGCTGATGGAGCTTCACGGTGAGCAGCTCACCCATCAGCATGCCCAGACCGCCATCCCCGCTCATGGAGATCACCTGGCGCTGCGGGAATGCCATCGAGGCGCCGATCGCTTGCGGGAGCGCGTTGGCCATCGAGCCGTGGTGCCAGGAGCCGAACAGGCGACGCTTCCCGTTGGGGGTGATGTAGCGGGCGCCCCAGACGTTGCACATGCCGGTGTCCACGGTGAACACTGCGTCCTCCTCGGCGAGCGTGTCGAGGGTCGCCGCGAGGAACTCCGGGTGGATGGGCGTCATCTTCTCGACGTTCTTCGTGTACGCGGCGACCACCCCGGTGAGCGCCTTGTGGTGGGCCTTGAGCATGCGGCGCAGGAAGCGGGAGCTCTTGGTCCCGGTCAGCAGCGGCAGCACGGCCTGCAGGGTGAGGGCCACGTCGCCGTGGACGGCGAGGTCCAGCGGCACGCGCCTGCCCAGCCGCGACGCCTCCGCATCGATCTGGACGATCGTGGGCGGCTGCTTCCCGTCGGCTCCGGGGAGGAACTCCGGGTAGGGGAAGTCGGTGCCCAGCAGGATCACCAGATCCGCCTCATGCATGGCGTCGTAGCAGGCGCCGTAGCCGAGCAGCCCGCTCATGCCCACGTCATACGGGTTGTCGTACTGCATGAACTCCTTCCCGCCGAAGGCGTGGCCGATCGGGGCCTTGACCTGCTCGGCGAGCGCGAGCACCTCCTCACGGGCGTCGCGCACCCCGGCCCCGGTGAAGAGGGTGACGGTGCTGGCGGCGTCGATCAGCTCGGCGAGGCGGCCGACGGGGGCTGCGGCGGGCTGGACCCGGCCGAGGTCCGTGGCGAGGTCCTTGGTGAGCGGGCCGTCCACCTCCTGGTCGGCGACATCGCCGGGGACCACCAGCACGGAGACGCCGCTCTTGGCGATCGCGGTCTGCACGGCGATGTGGAGCAGCCTCGCGCCGTGCTCGCCGGAGTTGACCATCTCGCAGTAGTGGGAGCACTCCTGGAACAGGATCTCGGGATGCGTCTCCTGGAAGAAGCCGGTGCCGATCTTGCCCGAGGGGATGTGGGAGGCGATCGCGAGCACGGGAGCGCCGTCGCGGTGGGCGTCGTAGAGGCCCTGGATCATGTGGGTGTTGCCCGGGCCGCAGGACCCGGCGCATACGGCGAGCTTCCCGGTCAGGCGGGCCTCGGCGCCGGCGGCGAAGGCTCCGGCCTCCTCATTGCGCACGTGCACCCACTCGATGCCGTCGGTGGTGCGCACGGCGTCCACCACAGGGTTCAGGGAGTCCCCGACCACCCCGTAGATGCGTTCGACGCCGAGGCCACGGAGCTGGGTGACGAGGAGCTGGGCGAAAGTGCTGCGGGCCATGGTGGTGCCTCCAAGGGTGATGAGTCCGGATGGGCACCGTCCGGGGCGCAGTGCCCGACCCCACCACCCTACCCTCGCACCGGCAGGAGCTCGGGTGCAGGCCTGGACGCGCTCGGCTCAGCGCTCGGCGTCGCCGCTGAACTGCTCGTAGGCCCTGAGGATCTCTGTGAGGGAGGGGTGCAGCAGCGCCGGGTCCAGGCTGAGATTCTCACCGGGCAGGCTCACCCGCAGCCGGTCGTTCCCCTCCCCGGTCTGTCGCCTCAGCTCCGTCTCCGCGTAGGGGATCTCGAGAGGCGGGCCGTCCCCGGTGGTGCGGCGCACGCCGTGCGGCGTCAGCACCAGCAGGGAGGTGTCCGGCGCAATGGGGATGTCTGCGGACTTCTTGGCCAGGCCACTCAGAATCCGAGGCATCACGACAGCGCTCGCAAGGCCGTAGGCGCCGCCGATGATCGCCAGCAGCAGGCTGCGGGGCTCCATGACGAACAGGGCGACGGCGACGATGACCGCACCGACGAGAAGGCTGGTGCCGATGAGCAGCGGCTGCATGCGCCGCATCTTCTCGGCGCGTGCCGCCGCGCTCTCTCGGTTGAAGTACACCGTCAGGTCATCGCCGGTGCCGTAGTTCGAGTGCATGGTCCGGAAGTATGCCAGCCGCACCATATGGTCGGAGGCCTCAGTCGCCGACCGGCGCGAAGAGCTCAGTCGCCGACCGGCTCCTCGAGCGAACTCTCGGCGGCCGGTTCCTCGGCGGGGCTGAACCGCACCGTCTGCACCCGGCGCTCGTCGACCTCGACCACCTCGAGCAGCCCTCCCTCGACCTCCACGCTGTCGCCCGCCACGGGGATCCGGCCCAGCTGGGCCATCACGAAGCCGCCGACCGTCTCGTAGCCGCCGGTGTCGGGCAGGGCGATGTCGGTGGCGGATTCGAACTCCTGCAGGATCAGCCCACCCTCGAAGGTGCCGTCGGCCGCGAGGATCCGGTCCAGACCGCCGGGGACGGGCCAGCTCTCACGGTCGAACTCGTCGTAGATCTCGCCCACCAGCTCCTCGAGCAGGTCCTCGAGGGTCACGATGCCGTCGGTGCCGCCGTACTCGTCCACCACCACCGCGATCTGGTCGGCGTGGGCGCGCATCCGGTTCAGCGCCTCGAGCACCTGGACGGTGCCGGGGATGTGCTCGATGGGACGCACCAGCTCCGACAGCAGCGTCTCGCCCGGCTCCTCGACCAGCAGCATGTCGCGCACATGGACGAAGCCGAGCACGTCATCGACGTCCTCCCCGGTGACGGGGTAGCGGGAGAAGCCGGTCTCCCGGATCTCCTCACGGACCTGCACGACCGACCGCTCACCGTCGAGGAAGCGCACCTGGTGGCGGGGCTGCATGACCTCGACCACCGTGCGCTCGGACGCGTCGAAAACATCGGCCAGGACCCGCGACTCCGCCTGGTCCAGCGCCTCCGAGCTGCGCACCATCGACTTGATCTCCTCCGCGGAGACCGACTCCCGATTGGCGTGAGGATCCCCGCCCAGCAGGCGCACCACGATGTTGGTGGAGGTGGACAGCAGCCAGATCACCGGGCGCATGAGCTTCCCGAAGACACTCAGCGGGGGGCCGACGATCTTGGTCATCGCCATCGCGTTCTGCATCGCCAGCCGCTTGGGCACCAGCTCGCCGAACACGAGCGAGAGGTAGGCGATGACCAGGGTCATCCCGATCAGCGCGACCGTGCCGGCGCTCGACTCGGCGAGCCCCAGCTCGGTGAGCATCGGGACCAGCGAGGGGGCAATGGTGGAGGCGCCATAGGCGGAGGAGAAGAACCCGGCGACGGTCACGCCGATCTGCACGGCGGAGAGGAAGAGGTTGGGGTCGCGCACCATCTCAGCGGTGCGCTCACCGCCGGGGCCGCTCTCCTCGAGCTGCTTGATCTGCGATTCGCGGAGGTTGACGATCGCCATCTCGGTGCCGGCGAACAGGCCGCCGACGAGCACGAAGGCGAAGACCAGGCCGAGGTTCAGGAGCGCTGTCCAATCCATGGGGCAACGCTACCTGGGGGCGGAACCGGGAACTGGGCTGATCCTGCGCGTCTCACCGAATGCGCACACCGTTGCTGCAGTTCACAGCAGCGGCAGCAGCTCCTGCCAGACGGCGCGGAGGATCTCGGCGGCGCTTCGGCCCTCGAGCCGCGAGGTGACGGTCAGGACGGCGTCCTGTTCAGGAAGCACGATGAGCAGCTGGCCCATCGCGCCGTCGGCCCGCCAGGCACCGTCGGGCGTGCACCGCCAGATGCCGTAGCCGTAGTGAACGCTCTCGGGCTCGGCGTCCCCGGTGTCCACCCAGTTCTGCTCGGCGTGCATCGCGTCGATCCAGGCGGCTGGGACCAGCTGCGCCCCGTCGTGCTCCCCGCGCTGGAGCAGGAGCCTCCCGATCCGCGCCAGCTGCCCGCTCTTGAGGTGCAGCCCGCTCGCACCCCAGCTGTAGCCGTCGCGGGTGGTGTGCCACTGGGGGTTGAGGATCTCGAGCGGTTCGAACAGCCGCGGCATCAGCCAGTCGCGCAGGCTCTGCCCGGTGCGCTCGCTGAGCACCCGCGAGAGCAGCAGGATCGAGCCGTTGGAGTACTCCCACCGCTGGCCTGGCTCGGCGACCAGGTCGGTGCTGAGGAACAGGGAGGAGAGGTCGGCGTGATCGCGCTGCTCGTCGAGGAAGCCGAGCACCGGGGAGCCGGAGGTCATGGTCAGCAGGTGGCGCAGCCGCACCTGCTCGATGCCGCTGCCGTACCCGCCGCTCGGCGCGGGGAGATGGTCGACCAGCAGGTCCTCGGGGTCCAGCAGCCCTTCCGCGGCGGCGATGCCCACGGCGAGCGCGGTCACCGTCTTGGACACCGAGTAGATGTTCTCGGCAGTGTCCCCGGCGAAGCGGTGGCTGATCTCCGCGTGGCCGACGCGGTGCAGGTGCAGCGCGCGCACGCCGAGATCCTGTTCGAGGATCCGCTGTCGCAGCGGGAGCAGCAGCAGCTGATCGGGGACGGCAGGACTGGCAGTGGCAATCGGAGTGGCAGGGGCAGGCGGAGTGGAGGTGACGGCAGGGCTGGCGGCAGCGGCGGCGTTCATGGGAAGACCGTACCGCCCGCCCCGCACTCCGGGACCCCCGGATCTTCCCCGGATCTCCACCAAAGTTGGTGGTCAGGGTGTTCCATACCGGGAAGAATGAGCGCACTGCAGGTGCCGAGCACCTCCTCACGCTGATCGCAGCACCGCAGTCCCTTCCCCCGTCGGCACTACCGTCGACCTGAACGAAAGGCGCCCATGGACGCCCTGCGCCGCTACGTCTTCCCCGTGATCTGGATGCTGATCCTCGGCCTGATCGCCCTGGCCCTGGTGAAGATGGCCTTCTTCCCCGCCGGCGCCGACGCCGCGGGCGAGGATCCGCTCACCCCCGGTGCCGATTTCGATCAGTACGCCGTGGTCAGCGTGGAGACCGCAGACCTCTCCTCCGAGCTCGTGCTCCCGGCGATGGTCCAGCCCGATGCCGGCAGCGCACTGAAGGCCACCACCGACGGCGAGATCAACAAGATCTGGCTGAAGAACGGCGACGCCGTCGAGAAGGGGCAGCGCATCCTGCAGGTGCGATACGAGGTCGAGCCGGAGATCGTCGACCTCCCCGCGCTGCCGGTCGGGGAAGACGGTGAGGAGGGCGAAATCGCCGCACCGCAGCCCGCGCCGCAGCCCGCCGCCGCAACCGAATACCGCTACGTGAACCTGGTGGCGACCGCCTCCGGTGTGCTCAGCGGGATGGAGCTCGCCGAGTGGGATGCGCTGGCCAAGGGCGACACCGTCGCGACCATCTCCCCCGGCACCTACTCGATCGTCGCCGACCTCACCCCCGAGCAGCAGCTGTCCCTGCTGGACGTGGAGCTGAATGCGACCGCCGAGCTGCCCAACACTCCGGATCCGGTGGCCTGCACCGCACCCGCCATCACCGAGGACTCCGAGATCGAGGAGCCCGACGCTCCGCCCGCGCCCGAGGTCGATCCCTTCACCGGCGAGGTGATCTCCGGGGGCGATGCTGGGGTCTCCGCCGCACAGCTGGTATGCCCGGTCCCTGCTGAGGCTCGGGTGGTCCCGGGTCTGAGCGTCGAGGTGACCGTGGACCTTGGCACCCGCACCGGCGTGCTCACCGTCCCCACCACCGCCGTGGAGGGCGAGGGCACCGCCGGCACCGTCTACGCACTGGATGAGGCCACCGGTGAACCGGTCGCGATCGAGGTCGTGCTCGGGATGCGCGGCGATGGGGCCGTCGAGGTCACCGGGGGGCTCGAGCAGGGCCAGGAGATCCTCGAGTTCGCGCCCGGCATCGACGGCGCCGACGACTCGATGAACGTGGAGATGTGGTGAGCGCGCCTCTGCTCGAGCTGCGCGATCTGCGCCGCTCCGTGCGCCTGCCCAGCCGGGAGGAGCTGCACATCCTGCGCGGCATCGACCTCACGGTCGAGGCCGGGGACCATGTGGCGATCGTCGGCCGCTCCGGTTCCGGCAAGACCACTCTGCTGAACCTGCTGGGCCTGATCGACCACCAGAGCGGCGGCGAGCTGCTGTTCGACGGGGTGGACGTCTCCCGGCTCGGGGAACGCAGGCGCGCCCGCATGCGCGGCGCCTCGATCGGCTTCGTCTTCCAGCAGTTCAACCTGTTGGACAAGCGCACCGCGCTCGAGAACGTGATGATGCCGCTGATGTACGGCACCGCTGGCCAGTTCTGGCGGCGGGAGAAGCTCGCCCTGGAGATGCTCGACCGGGTGGGCCTGGCCGACCGTGCGCAGCAGCAACCCTCCCGTCTCTCCGGCGGCGAGCAGCAGCGAGTGGCCGTGGCCCGTGCCCTGGTGCGCAAGCCCCGGCTGATCCTGGCCGATGAGCCCACCGGAGCTCTCGACGTCACCACCGGCGAGGCGGTGATGGCGCTGCTGGACGAGATCGCGCGCGACTCCGACGCCGCACTGGTCACCATCACCCACGACTTGCAGGTCGCCGCGATGTCCCGGCGCTCGTTCCTGCTGAACGAGGGCACTCTGCACGACGTCGGCGGGGCCGACGCTCGCGGGGCGCTGTCGGCGACCGTGGGAATCCGCGCCGGACGGGAGGCGGTGGCATGACCGGCCTGATCGCCTCGATCGTCGAGGCCTACGGCGAGCTGCGCGTGAACAAGGGCCGCATCCTGCTGTCCCTGATCGGGGTGGCGTTCTCCGTCTTCGCGCTGACCGCGGTGATGGGCGGCGGCGGCATGCTCACCAGCGCCCTCACCCAGTCCACCGAGACGTGGGCGGGACGCGATACGACCCTGACGATCTACCCGGCAGGCTCCGCGGCCGAGGTCACCCCCGAGGAGCAGGATGCGGTGGTGCTCGAGCAGATCGAACGGCTCGGCATCGACCAGCGCACCCGCCGCATCAACGACTCGCTGCGCGTGCAGACCCCGCATGGCGTGAAGTCGGCGCAGCTGACCGGGGTGGACCCCGCCTACGGGAACATCTACCGCACCACGGTCGCCGACGGCCGCTGGCTCGCGGACTCCGACGCCCGCCGCCTGGCCCCTGCACTGGTGGTCAACGCGCCGATGTACGAGCAACTGGGACGCCCGGACCTGGGGACCGAGCCGGTCACGATCTACGGACCCACGGGAGCGACCGACTCCGACCAGGCGATCGTGGTCGGCGTGCTCCCCGCGGCCGAGGAGACGGACTGGGGACTGCAGGCGTACGTCGCCGCCGGCAGCATGAGCGCGCTGCCCGGCCGGACCGAAGCCCCGGTGGTCTCCGACTACATCCTGTGGGTGCCGCCGGAGCAGGCCGACGAGATCCGCGAGCGCCTGGGCGCCTCGCTGCGGAACACCGCGGTGGGATCCTTCGAGGTCCATCCGAGCTCGATGTCCGCCGAGGATCTGGGCTTCCCGGTGCTCGCCTATGCGGTCATCGGCGTGGCGCTGGTGATCCTGGTGCTCGGCGCCCTGGGCCTGGTGAACATCTCCCTGGTCACGGTGCGCTTCCGGGTGCGGGAGATCGGGATCCGACGCTCCTACGGCGCCACCGGCGGCCGGATCTTCGTGGGCGTGCTGATGGAGTCGGTGGTCGCCACGGTGCTCGCCGGCGCGGTGGGGGTGACCGGCGCGATCGCCCTGGTGAAGGCCCCGTTCGTCTCCACCTTCTTCAGTGGTATCGGGCTGGTGGAGCTGCCTCCCTTCCCGGTGGAGGCGGTGGTGGTGGGCCTCGGTGCGGCGACCCTGGTGGGTGTCCTCGCCGGCGCCCTCCCCGCGCTGATCGCCACCCGGATCAAGGTCATCGACGCGATCCGCAGCTGAGGAAGGGCAGGCCCGTCAGTCCCCGTCAGTCTTGGGGCAGCGCCGCAGGTGTGACAGGTCAGATCAGCACGGGCCCCGGAGCCGGTGCATCCGCAGCCCGGCCGACGGGCTCGAGCAGGCGCAGCCCCTCGCGTCGGCTGATCATCACGACGATCAATGCTGTGAGCAGCAGGGCCGCGACCGCGGAGGCCGCTCCCCCGGCGAGGGCCGCGTCATCGAGGCCGGCGAATGATCCTGCACTGGCCAGCTCGTCATAACCGGCAGCCGCCCCGTGATCGGCGAGCGCCGCGGCCGAGGTGCCGGGGGCGGCCACCGCGGCGCTGAGCGCCGAGGCACCGGCACCCGCACCGGTGCCGGCGGCGAGCGCGGAGACGATCAGCGAGCCCACGGTGAGCGTGAGGGTGAGGATGATCGACAGCTCGAGGCCGCCGCTCTTCCAGGCGAGCACCGCGGCGGCGAACGCCAGGGCGAGCGCCGGGATCACCACGGCGGGTGTGAGCTGACGGCCGATCAGCGAGACCCCGGCGACGACCACGAAGGGCACCACGGGGCTGCGCAGCCAGGTGCCGACGGCCTGGAGGATCATGCCGCGCAGCGCCAGTTCGAGGCCCACGGCCTGGAGCGGGGCCAGGACCAGCACGATCACCACCACCAGCAGCAGCTGGAGCACCGAGACTCCGCCGCCCGGAGCACCCGCCGACTCTCCGGAGCTGGCGAGATGACCGGCCACCGCGGCGATCGCGACCGTCGCCAGCGCCCCGGCCGCCACCCATGCGCCGAGCGGGCTCAGCAGGTCACGACGGAACCGGGCAGCGACGGACCAGGCCGGGCCCAGAGGCCGCCAGCCGCCGACGCGCACTCCCACGATCCCGGCAGGGAGCCACAGGGAGCCCATCAGCAGCGCGAGCACCGCATCCAGCGGACTGGTGGGATCACCGCTGGTCACGCCGATGGCGACGTTCACGCCGGGCGCGAGGGCAAGCACCAGGATCATCAGCACGAGCAGCACGGAGGCCAGCACCACATAGGCGATGAGAGCCGCGACCACGGTCAGCAGCGGCCGTAACCGGGCCGACCATTCGGGCCGCAGCGTCGCGAGCCGGTGATAAGGGGTCGGACGCTCGGTCCCGAGAAGATTCATGCGGCGTTCTCTGCACTCTCGTGAGGGCGCGCGAGATCGGCGCCGGCGGGGTGGGCGGTGCTGGCTGTGCTGGCAGTGCTGGTGGGATTGGCAGTGCTGGCAGTGCTGACTGTGCTGGCAGTGCTGGCAGAACTGGCAGTGCTCTCGCTGAGGTGCTGGCGGCGGGCCTCGTAGGCGCGGGCCTGCGCGGCATGGGCCTGGGAGGCTGCGGCCGACAGGCCGAGATCCTCGATGCTGAGCGCGTGGGCGAGCGGACCGAAGGGACGGTCGCTGCGGACCCGCCCGTCGGCCGTGAGGTGCACCAGCTCGCCGGAGTCGAGGAGTCGCCAGGCGGGATCGTCGTCCAGGGGTTCGCTCGCGATGACGACCGAGCGTGCCCCGCGTGGGTCCTCACTGCGGGCGCGCACGGCGAGCGAGTCCGAGGACTGCTCGAGGGCGTCATCCCGCGTGTCCACGACAGCAGGGCGATCGAGGATCCACAACTCGTTGGTCGCGGGCAGACGCACGGCGACGAGCTCCTCCCCCTTCATCACCAGGACGTTCACGGAGTAGACGGGGACATGACCGGCGATCCAGCACAGCGCGGCGGTCACCCCGGCGCGCAGGTCACCGCCGTGGGCGGCCACCTCACCGGTGATCAGCGCGGCCATCCACTCGCTGTCGGTCGAGCCCTGGACGTAGTGGGCGGTGCCGAGCGCGGCGACCCGCTGCCGCATCTCCTCGGTGATCTCCAGGACCCCGTTGTGGGCGGAGATGATGCCGTCCTGCAGGAACGGGTGCGTGTTCTCGTCGCAGTGCCCGGTGCCGGAGGAGAGACGCAGGTGGGCGAGCATCGCGCGGGAGCGGAGCGTGGTCGCGAAGCCCGTGAACGCTTCCGATGCGTACGCCGCGACGGGGCGCTTGCGGATCCGGGGCTGTCCCTCCTCATCGATCCATCCCAGGCCGGTGCCGTCGGCGTTGAAGCGCGACTGGTTCAGCAGGGAGTAGGGCGCATCGAGCAGCCACAGATCGGCGGTGACGGGGTGGTCGGAATGAAGAGCGAAGAGTCGGCACATGACCCGTCCACTCTAGAACTCCCTGGCTGAGGGTGCAGTGAGCGTCACCACGAGCACCGTGTTCCGCGCACCTCGTCCGTCCCGCAGCGGTGCCGGGGAGCCGCCCGCTCCTCAGCCCGGCAGAAGCACTACCCCCGACGCTGTTCCGTCCGTCGGCCGCCGGTGGCACGATGACCCGCACGAGGGATCGCAGCGCGACCCCGCACCTGAGGAGGAACCATGCCCAGTTCCACGCCGTACATCTCGTTTCCCGGCAATGCCGCCGAGGCCATGTCGTACTACCAGGAGGTCTTCGGGGGCACCCTCGACGTCATGACGTACGGCGACAACCCCATGGAGGGCATGCCGTTCACCCCTCCGCCGGAGTCCATCGCCCATGCTCAGCTGCAGGGAGGTCTGGTCACGCTCGCCGGTGGCGACGACATCGGCGAGAGCCCTCAGCCGCTGGACGGCTCCGCCTACTCCCTGATGGTCATGCCGAGCTCCGTGGCAGATGCCCGAGCCCTGATCGAGAAGCTCACCTCCACCGGCGCCAGCATCGAGCTCCCGTTCGAGCAGGCTTCCTGGGGCGACCACTACGGGCAGGTCAAGGACCGCTTCGGCGTTCTCTGGCAGATCGACGTCCCTGCCTCGCAGAGCTGAAGCGCCCGCACTGCCGGCCACCCACCGCTGGGCGAGCTCATGCAGGGTGAGCTCAGGCAGGCCCGGCGGGCGAGCGCGAGTCCGGTCACGTCCGGGAAGGTCGCGCCCGCCCGGCGCGTTGCTGGGGGCATGAACTCCTCCCTCCCCCGCACCCTTGGCATCCTCGGCGCTGGCAAGGTCGGCACCGTGCTGGCCCGCCTGGCCCTCGCCGCCGGACACGAGGTGCTGATCTCGGGCTCCGGTGACCCCGCCGAGATCGAGCTGATCACCGAGGTCCTCGCCCCCGGGGCCCAGGCCGTGACCACCCGGGAAGCCGCCGAGCGCGCGGATCTGGTGATCCTCGCGCTGCCACTGGGGAAGCACGCCTCGATCCCCGCCGACGCCCTCCAGGGCAAGCTCGTGGTGGACGCCATGAACTACTGGTGGGAGACCGACGGGATCCTCGAGGAGTTCTCCCATCCGGGCGCCTCGACGAGCGAGTTCGTGCAGGGTCTGCTGCCCGGCGCGACCGTGGTGAAGGCTTTCAACCACATGGGCTATCACGATCTCGAGGACCTCGCCGGCCGTGCCGCACCCCGGGCCGCGATCGCGATCGCGGGCCCCTCCCCGCAGGCCGAGACCGTGGGCGCGCTGGTGGAGGAGCTGGGCTTCGATCCACTGCTGATCGGCCCCCTCGCCGAAGGGGTGCGCCTGCAGCCGTTCAGCGAGGCCTTCGGCAGCAGCGGCGACGCCGCGACGCTGCAGGAGATCGTGGACCGCTTCCCTCAGACCGAGCACGGGCGCGAGGTCATGGCGGCCCTGGGAGAGCGGGTCTGAGCTGAGACGCTCCGAGTCACGACGTTCTACGCCGCGAGGGTCTGCACGCTGCCGCGCTGCGGCTCCCACAGGCCCAGGCCGGCGCGCCGCGAGTACCACCACCAGATCCCGGCCGAGAGCAGCAGCATCGGCACCATCGCCAGCACGAACCCGAGCAGCTGGACCTCTCCCTGCTCGGTGAATCCGGGGATCAGCGGCGCGATCGCGAACAGGGTCCAGTTGTTGGCGGCGTGCAGCAGGATCGGGATCTCCAGCCCTCCGGTCTTCCAGGCCAGCAGCCCCATCACGATCGCGAAGACGGCGATGTCGATCTGGCCCAGCCAGTTGTAGCCGTGGCCCAGCATGAACAGCGGCACCGGGACCAGGATCCCGATCAGCGGCCATCGCAGCCAGGTGCCGAGGAGCTGCATCGGCAGGGCCCGGAACGCGAACTCCTCCCCCGCGCTCTGCAGCGGGGAGAGCAGGAGCGCCAGCAGCCAGGCGATGATCACGCCCGCCTCGAGCGGCGGCATCACGATCGCCTCGCGCTCCAGGATCAGGTTCAGCACCAGGTTCAGCAGCACGTACACCGGCACCACCACGAGCGCGGCGCGGCCCAGCAGGCCCCAGCGGAACCGTCCTGTCACCGAGAGCGCGATCCCGGCGCGACCGTACCCGGCGAGGGTCCCCACCAGCACGGCCGGGATCAGCAGCGCCAGCATGCCGAGGCCCATCAGCTGCTCCACGGGGTTCAGCGGATCCATCAGGGTCGTGCTGGGGGCCAGGTTCGGCCAGATCACGCTCGCGATCACCAGCGGCGTGAGCAGTTGGAGGTTCATCACGACATAGACCGCGAAGGCCACCACGATCGTCACCAGGGGACGCCACCAGTAGCGGCGGTGCGGGATCGCACGAGCGGCGCGATGGTAGGGCTGCGAGATCGCACCGGAGCCGCGCTGGGAGATCTGAAGGCTCGCAGGGGCAGTGCCGTGGGAGACGCGAGTGTCCATCGCCGGCAACGGCCCCGCGGTGCTGCAGAGCTCGCTGGCAGCAGCAGGAGGGGAGGACGGCGGGGACGGGGGAAGCAGAGCGTGCTCGTTCATGCCTCGATCCTGTCTGTCCCGTCGGCCGCTCCGCATCCGCCCCGCGTCGGGGCCGCCCTGACCGATCGACCGACCCTGCCGGCCACGCCATCAGCCGCGCGGACGATCCGTCAGCCGCCTCCCGCTCTCTACGCTGGCTCCATGACCCTCCCCGTCCTGCACCCCTCGGCCGCACCCTCGGTGCGCAGCCCGCACCAGTGGGCGATCGCGGTGGTGCAGAGCCTCGTCGGCACGGCGCTGGGACTGCTGCTGTTCCTGATCAGCTTCGGGTCACTGCTGATGGAGTTCTCCGACCAGCCTCCCGGCGGCCTGGTGGCGCTGTACGCCGTCGATGCGCTGGTGGGGATCGTGGCGACCCTGGCGATCGGGCCGCTGCGTTTCCTGCGGCCGGGGCGGCTGCACAGCGCGGCCCATCTGCTGCTGGCCGCTTCTGTCGGGCTCAGCGTGTGGTCGATGCCGGCCGCGGCGCTGGCCCTGTACCGGATCGGGCTGCGACGCCGCACGGTGCTCGATGTCGGGGCGGTCCTGCTGGTCGCGGGCACCTCGCTGGCGACGCTGAGCCTCGATGCCCGGCTCCGAGGCGATGAGCCGGATGTCCTCGTGCTCTCCGCGGTGGGGGTGATGGTGGTGCTCGCGCTGATCCCGCTGCTGATCGGCCACGTGGTGGGAACGCGCCACGAGCTCCTGACCTCTTGGCAGGAACGGGCGGCCTCGGCGGAGCGGGAGCGGGAGACCGCCCAGCGGGAGCGCGCCGCCGCCGAGCGGGAGGCCACCGCCCAGGTGCGGGAGCGGGAGGCCGACGTCGCCCGGGTGCGCGCCGAGGAGCGGGCGGCGCTGGCCCGCGACATGCATGACAGCATCTCCCACCACCTGGCCACGATCGCCATGCATGCCGGCGCCATGGCCTACCGCGAGGACCTCTCCCCGGAGGCGCTGCGCCGTTCCGCGGGGACGGTGAGGGACGCCGCGCAGCAGGCGAACCGGGAGCTGCGCACGGTGCTGACGGGGCTGCGCAGCACCGAGGGTGATCAGCCGCTCGCCACCGCTCCGACCCTGGAGGGCATCGTCGAACGATGCCGGGAGGAGGGGCAGGAGGTCGCGCTGCGCTGGGAGGGCCTGACTGCGGAGGATCTCCTCACCAGCGACCGCAGCACGGTGGTGGCGCTGGCCCGGATCCTCGGCGAGGTCACCGTGAACGCCGCCAAACATGCTCCGGGCACCCCGCTGCAGGTGGAACTCCTCCGCTGTGACCAGCGGGTGGTGCTGCGGGCCCGGAACCCGCTGCCCTCCGCGCCGGTGACGGCGGCGACGTCGACCGGTCACGGGCTGCTCGGGGTGCAGGAGCGGGCACGCCTGCTGGGCGGCGAGGCGCGGTACGGCGCGAGCGACGGGATCTTCGAGGTGGAAGCATGGATGCCATGGTGAACAGTGCCGAGGATCAGGATCATGCCGTCGAGCGCGGGGTGCGGGTGCTGCTGGTGGACGATGAGGCGCTGATGCGCGCCGGCCTGCGGCTGATGATCGACGGTGCGCACGGCATCGTGGTGGTCGGGGAGGCGACCGATGGCGAGTCAGCCCTCGAGCAGATCCGCTCCCTGGCCCCCGATGTGGTGCTGATGGATATCCGCATGCCCCGCATGACCGGGCTCGAGGCCCTGCAGGTTCTCCGCACCGAGGGCAGCGCGGCCAGGGTGGTGATGCTGACCGCCTTCGACACCGACAACTTCCTGCTGGAGGCGCTGCGCGCCGGTGCGGTGTCGTTCCTGCTCAAGGATTCCCCGCCCGAGGAGGTGGTGCAGGCGGTGCTCGACGCCGCCGGCGATCGACCGCGCTTCTCGCCCGAGGTGCTCACGCGCCTGGTGCGGCTCGCCGCCTCCGGCACTGGCGGTTCCGCCGCCGCGGAGGTCGGGACGACCGACGGCACCGAGACCGCCCCCGCTCCTGCGGGCATCACCGAGCGTGAGTGGGAGGTGGCGCGGCTGGTCGCCCGTGGGCTCGCCAATCAGGAGGTCGGAGAGAGCCTGTTCATGTCGGTCGCCACGGTGAAGACCCACCTCGGCAGGCTCTATCACAAGCTGCAGGTCACCAACCGGGTTCAGCTCGCGATCCGGGTGCTCGAACTGGGTGGCTGACGGGGGCCGGCTGGGGTCGGAGATCAGAGGTCAGAGACGACCGTGGCTGCGGCATCAGCGCGTCGTCGACGCAGCATCGACGCAGCACGGACGCAGCGGCAGCCCCGCGTCAGCGCAGGTCGTCGCGGCCGCGGTCGCTCAGCTGGGCGACCAGTCCAGCGAGCCGCTGGGCGTCGTCGTCGGCGATCACGAGCAGGGCATCCTCGGTGTCGACGATGCTGATCCCCTGCACTCCGACCAGCGCGACGAGGCGGTCCGTGGATCCGTAGACCGTCGCCGTGGAGGACAGCGCGGCGACGGCCTGGCTCCCCAGCACCCGGACGTCGGAGTCTGCAGCGCCGACCGCACGAGCGCCCAGCACGGGGACCCGACCGTCGGCCGAGGCGGAACCGCTCGCGCCGCCAGTGGCAGCACCTGAGCCGGGGCCGTTCTCCCGCAGCTGCCGGGCGAGCGCCGCGAAATCGCCCACGTCATCCCAGCCGAAGGTCGCGGGCACCACGGCCACCTTGCCCGCGGCGGCGAGCGGCTCGGCGAGCGCGTGATCGATCGCGATGCTGGTCAGACGCGGCCAGGTCTCGGCGAGCACCCGGTCGTAGTCCGCCGTGCCATGCACTGCGGCGATCTCCCGCACACCGGCGGCGAGACCAGGGATCTGTGCGGCCAGCTCGTCGAGCAGCACCCGGGCGCGCACCACGAACATGCCGGCATTCCAGAAGAACGTGCCCGCGGTGAAGAACTGCTCCGCGGTCTCGCTGTCGGGCTTCTCGACGAAGCGGGACACCGGCCGAGCACCGGTCGCATGCAGGGCCGCGGCGCCACCGTCCGTGCCGCCGACGGGCCCGGCGTCCCCGCCCTGCTCGATATATCCGAAACCGGTCGCCGCATGAGTGGGCTGGATGCCGAGGGTGACCAGGTAGCCGAGCTCGGCGGCACGCCGTGCCGCTGTGACCGCCTCGCAGAAGGCCTGCTGATCGGTGATCAGATGATCCGCCGCGAACGACCCGATGACCGCGTCGGGCTCCTCGCGCTCCACCAGCGCGGCAGCCAGCGCGATCGCCGGCATCGAGTTGCGTGGGGACGGCTCGACGAGGATCCGTGCCGAGTGCGTCGGGTCGCCGCTCTGCGCCTTGTCCTGCGCCTCGCCCTGCCGCGCGCCTTGCACGCCATGCCGCCCCCGGGGGATGCCCACCTGCTCCTGCACCGCAGAGACATGAACCGCGCCGGTGACCACGATCGGCGAGCGGTCGGCGAGCGGCACGAGCCGCTGCACGGTCTGCTGCAGGAGCGAGGACCCGCTGCCGGTGAGGTCGAGCAGGAACTTGGGACGAGCGCGGCGCGAGAGCGGCCAGAGCCGAGTACCGGCACCGCCGGCCGGGATGATCGGAACGAAAGGAGCCTGCGACATGCGGCGAGCATATCCAGGCCCCGACGGGCTCACAGACTGGTCACGAGCGCCACGATGGCGACCACCAGTGCGGCCGCCCCCAGCCACATCACCCACGGAGGGATCCCTCCGGGCTTGGCGGTGACGTTGGTGATGTAGATCGAGATGACCCAGGCGACGCCGAGCACCGCCGCGAGGACCACCAGCACCACGGTCAAGGCACTCATGCCTCCACCCCGTATTCCCAGTCGGGCACTGTTTCCTCCGTCATCCCAGTCCTGCCTGCATGGAAACCCGCAGTCTATCCGGGGCAGCAGTCTATCCGGGGCAACTGCCTCGGCAGCTGCCTTCGCAGCCGCCCCGGAGACGGTGCGGTGCACGGCGCCCACGGGCGCTCGGAGGCGAGCTCTCGAGGGCAGGAGTTCACGATCCCGAGAGACCGCCGCCACCTCTCGAGCTGCGCACTGACCGCCCCCCCTGGTCGATGCGGCCGGCCCTGTCACGGGGCCGGTCGCATCGACATCGGCTCACCAGGCGCTCTCGTAGGGCCCGGGAGCAGAGCGGCATACTGTCAGCGCCTCGCCTGCTCTGGTCACCCCGCAAGCTCGCGGCACACTCCCGCCGATGAAAGGCCGCCTCCGATGACGACACCCCCGTCCCGCACGCTCCTCGTCCTCATCGCCGGACCGATCGCCGCGGGCAAGAGCGCCGTCTCCCGGGCTCTCGCCAAGGCGCTGCGAGCCGACGGGCACCAGCTCGCGCTGGTGGAGCTGGACCAGATCGCGGACATGGCGCGGCCGACGCTCCCGGACTGGGCCGACGCCCACCGCATCTTCGCCTCGGTCACCACCCAGTGGCTCGACGCAGGCCTGGACCTGGTGATCGCCGAGTCCGTGAGCAGCCGCAGCGAGTTCGATCTCGTGCTCAGAAACGTTCCCGCGGGAACGCCTCTGCTCACGGTGGTTCTCACCTGTGCTGTCGAGACCGCACTGTCCAGGGCTTTGACTGACCCGACCCGCGGGGTCTCCCGGCAGGAGGGTCTCCTGCGCCGCGTACATGCCGAATGGGCACAGCAGAAGCCGCTGATCCCGGCCGACGTCGTACTCGATACCGCCGCTGTGCCGCTCGCCGAGAGCGTGGACCGGATCCGTGCCACGCTCACTGCGCATCTGCCACGAACCGACCGGCAGAGTTCGGTCGACGAGCTGATCGCCGAGGCAACCGCAGCAGACGTGGACGGCTGGGGCTTCGGCTGGCTGGACGGCCGCGCCGCGGAGGAGCGTCCGGACTGGGGCTACGCCGGGCTGCTCGCCGAGGCGGTGGCCGGTGCCGAGCTCGCGATCGATCTCGACACAGGGGGCGGGGAGGTGCTCGGGCAGTGCCCGCGCCTCGCCGCTCAGCAGCACGTCACCGAGTCCTGGCCGCCGAATGCCGCGCAGGCCCTAGCACTGCTGGGCCCGCGCGGGGTGCAGGTGCATGAGACCGAGCCCGGCGCCCGGATCCCGTTGCCCGATGGCACCGCAGATCTGATCACCTCCCGCCACCCGGTGCGCCCGGACTGGCCGGAGATCGCCCGCGTACTCGCCCCGGGAGGCGAGTACCTGGCCCAGCATGTCGGCCCGGGCTCCGCCTTCGCGCTGATCGAGCATTTCGTCGGGCCCACCACCGAGGCTCAGCGCCGCGGCCGCCACCCCGAGGACGAGGCCGCCGCGGCGGAGGCCGCGGGACTCGAGGTCACCGTGCTGCGCACCGCGCGCCTGCGGATGGAGTTCTTCGATGTGGGGGCCGTGGTGTGGATCCTGCGGAAATGCGTGTGGTGGGTGCCGGACTTCGACGTGGACCGCTACCGGGAGCAGCTGCTCGCGATGGACGAGATCATCCGCCTCGAGGGCTCCTTCGTCGCCCACTCCACGCGGCACCTGCTCCGGGCGCGGCGGCGCTGATCCCTCGGTGCGGATAACGTCTGCAGGTGTGGAGACCATGACACCGACCTGTTCCGTCGTCGTGCCCGTGCGGGACGACGCGCGCGAGCTGCGCGGGTTGCTGAGCGCCCTCGCCCAGCAGACGGAGCCGCCGCTGGAGATCATCGTGGTGGACAACGGCTCCCGTGACAACAGCGCCGCCGTGGCCCGCTCCGCGGGCTGCATAGTCCTGACGCACCCGGTGCCGGGCATCGCCGGGGCGGCGGCGCTCGGGTACGACGCCGCTCGCGGTGACCTGATCGTCCGCTGCGATGCCGACAGTCGGCCCCCGCCGGGATGGCTCGCCGCGCACCGGCGGGAGCACACCGCCGCGGCCCCCGGCACGGTGATCGTCACCGGGCCGGGCCTGTTCCGCCTTCCTCGGCCGTGGGCGGGGCTCGTCTCTGCCGTCTACGTCGGCGGATATCTGCTGCTGACGGCGGCGGCGCTGGGTCACTTCCCGGCGTTCGGCACCACGATGTCGATGCCGCGGTCCTGGTGGGAGCAGGCGCGGGAGGGGGCCTCGCGCAGCGCGGAGGTGCACGACGACATGGACCTCTCGTTCCAGGTGCGGCCGGGCCAGAGGGTGCAGTTCTCGCGCGAGGTCGGCGTCACCATGTCCTCGCGGGCACTGGCCCTGGACCGCGGCCAGCTGCTGCGCTGGCGCCGGGCCGCGCTCACCCTCCGTCGCAACTGGCGTCGAGAGCGGCCGTGGGAGCGCTGGGTGGCACGGTGTCGCGGGTCCCTCACCGTCACCGCGGCGCGGCCCGGCAGATGAGCGGCCGCGCAGCGGGCGTCGCCCGATCGGTGGCGCTGCTGCCGGTGCGGTGGTCGGGGTTGGCACTGGCCCTCGGCTTCGCCCTCACCGGCCATTGGGTGGAGGTGGCGGTGTCGATGCTGGTCGCGCTCGCGCAGGTGGTGGCGTGGCGGTCGGGCTTGCCGATCCGCTGGGAGATCGCGACCTCGCTGGCGTGCCTGGTCGCGGCGATCAGCTCGTTCCTGCTGCTGTACGAGAGGCTTCCGTGGTGGGACCTGCCCGTGCACGCAGCACTCACCGGCCTGCTGGCCGTGCTGGTGGCGCGCGTGCTGCACCGTTCGCGGCCGCCGGCGGCGAGGGTGATCACCACCGGGGCGCTGCTGGCGGTGGTGTGGGAACTGATGGAGCTGGCCGGCCACCGCTGGGTGGACCCCACCGTCCACGTCGCCCCGGCGGACACCCTCACCGATCTCCTGGCAGGGTTCGCGGGGACCATGGTCGCCGCACTGCTGTGGGGCCGACGCGCGGCCGTCACGGAGAATTCATGACGGCCGCCGGGGCGCGCTTCAGTCGTCCGAGACGGTGACGGTCACCTGGATGTTGCCGCGGGTGGCGTTCGAGTAGGGGCATACCTGGTGGGCGGCGTCCGCGAGCTCCTGCGCCTGCTCGTGCGCGAGGTTCGGGATGACCACCTCGAGCTCGACGGCCAGCTGGAAGCCTCCGTTCTCGTCCGGCCCGATCTGCACCCGTGCGCCGACGGTCGAGTCGGTGACATCGGCCTTGTTCTGGCGTGCGACCAGGGTCAGCGCGGAGTGGAAGCAGGCGGCGTAGCCGGCGGCGAACAGCTGCTCGGGATTCGCGCCCGCGCCGGTGCCGCCCATCTCCTTCGGCGTGGCCATGTCGAGATCCACCGCACCGTCCACAGTGCGGACGTGACCGTCGCGGCCGGAGCCGGTGGACAGGGATTCTGCGGTATAGAGGGCCTTCATGGGATCTCCTTCATCGATTCCGGCCGGGGCCGGGTGGTTCCTCCGGCGGGGACGCCGGGGGCTCGGTGGCGGCGACGGTGTGCATCGTCCGGGTGAGCGCCTGCAGGGTGTCGATCAGCTCTCGCGCCGCGGCGATGCTGCCGAGCCCGGTGCCTTCGGCGATGCACGCCGGGACGTGGGCGAGCTCATCGCGCAGCTCGCCGCCGCGAGCCGTGAGCACGACGCGCACCACCCGCTGATCCACCTCGCCGCGCGTGCGCTGCACGAGACCGGCGGCCTCCATGCGGCGCAGCATCGGCGAGAGCGTCCCGGAGTCGAGCTGGAGGGTCTCCCCCAGCGCCGAGACGGTCTTCTCCTCGTCGCTCCACAGCACCACGAGCACCAGGTACTGGCCGTAGGTCAGCCCCCAAGGCTCGAGCAGGGCCCGATACGCCTGGGTCGTGGCCCGCTGGGCCGCGTAGAGGGAGAAGCAGACCATCTCATCCGTCGTCGCCATGCGGAAAGAATTGCACACAATTAAATTGCGCACGACCTTTTAGACGCGACTGTGGCCACCGCCGCGCCACCGCGCCACCGTAGGCGGCGCCACCCGGGCACGGCGCCGCCGGCCCGCGCGGCGCTCGGCCCCCGGTGGAGCGGGTCAGCGGCGAGAGCCCGGGGGCCGTCCCGGGACGCTCTCGCTCGGCGCCAGCGCACCCGAGACCTGGTGGGGGACGTACGGCGCCTCGAGCGCAGCGATCTCGTCGACCGTGAGCTCGAGGTCGAGCCCGCCGAGAGCACTATCGAGATGGCTGATCTTCGTGGCGCCGATGATCGGGGAGACCACCGGATCCTTCGCGAGCAGCCAGGCCAGTGCCACATGCACGCGCTCGACGCCGCGGTCCTCGGCGATCCGCGCGACGTGCTCGACGATCGCGCGGTCCGTGTCCTCTGTCGAGTCGTACTTCGTCTGCGCGGTGGCGTCGGTGCGGGCGCGTTCGGTGTCCGCGTTCCAGTCGCGGGTGAGGCGCCCGGCGGCGAGCGGGCTGTACGGGGTGGAGGCGACGCCCAGCTCCCGCAGCAGCGGCATCATCTCCCGCTCCTCCTCGCGGTAGAGGAGGTTGTAGTGGTTCTGCATCGAGATGAATTTCGTCCACCCGTTCACCTCGGCCACGTGCTGCGCCTGCAGGAACTGCCAGGAGAACATCGCCGAGGCGCCGATGTAGCGGACCTTGCCCGAGCGCACCACATCGTCCAGGGCGCGCATCGTCTCCTCGATCGGGACCGTGTAGTCCCAGCGGTGGATGATGTAGAGGTCGATGTAGTCGGTGCCGAGCCGCCGCAGGCTGGCCTCTACCTCGGCGAGGATCGCCTTGCGGGAGAGACCGGCGCCGTTGGGCCCGTCGTGCATCCGCCCGTGCACCTTGGTGGCAAGCACGATCTCGTCCCGCTTCGCATAGTCCACCAGCGCCCTGCCGAGGATCTCCTCGCTGCGGCCGATCGAGTAGACGTTCGCGGTGTCGAAGAAGTTGATGCCGACGTCGAGGGCGTGCCTGATGACGGGGCGGGCCGCATCTTCCTCGAGCACCCACTGGTGGATCCAACTCTCGGGGTCCCCGAAGCCCATCGCGCCCAGACAGAGGCGCGAGACGTCCAGACCAGCGCTGCCGAGCTTCACATACTCCATGGCGTGCTCCTCCTGCTGGGTGCATCCGGGCCGCGACTGCCCGGCGGGCCCATCCTCGCATCAGCCGCGAAGCGGTCAGCTGCACTTCCGGAAGGTCTTCCCTCCGGGCATGCCGTATCGCTTACCCGTGTACCCGCCGGCGTCGGCGTGCGGGATCTCGGGCCCGTACGGGACGCAGCTCGAGCTCGACGGGGATCCAGATCCGTTCGAGCCGCCCCGGCCCGAGGACTTCCCTTCGGAGGACGAGCCGCCAGAGGACCCAGAGCTGCCCGAGCCGCTGCCGGAACCACCGCCCGAGCTGGACCCTCCGGACGAGGAGCTCTTCGACCCGGAGCTCGAGCTCTTCGACCCGGAGTTCGAGCTCTTCCCGGCAGGCTGCTGCGCGGTCGTGGAGGCGACGGGCCGCTTCGGCTTCTCCCGCTCCTCGCGCTCCTTGCGCTCCTGTTCCTCCCGTTCCAGACGCTCCTGCTCCTCGCGTTCCAGGCGCTCCTGCTCGAGGCGCTCCTCCTCCTTGCGACGCTCCTCCTCGAGGCGCTCCTGCTCGATCCGCTCCTGCTCCTCGTCGTAGGCGATCTTCAGCTCGTCGAAAGTGGTGTGTGCGGACTCCGCCTGCTCGCGCAGACCGCCTGCGTCCTCACGCAGATCCTGGAGATACGACTCGAGCAGCGGTCCGGCCAACACCGCATTGCCCAGGCCGGGCAGACCGCCGACGTCGAGGCCTGCGATGAAGACATCCAGCTCCTCGAGCACGCTCGTCGCGCCGGCGAGCGCATCGCCCGGGTCGCCCTCCACCGTCGTCGGCACCTGATCCACAGCGGCGCCCTGGGCCTGAAGCTGCGAGGGAAGGGTGCACTCGATCTCCGCCGAGAACAGACCCACCTGACTCTCGCGTGCCTCCAGCGATGCCTTCTCCACCTCGGGCAGGAAGCGATCATTCGGGGCGAAGTAGACCGGCACTCCCAGCCCTGCCGCAGCGATCTCCGCGTTGATCAGCGATTCCGATTCATAGACCGTGGCCAGAGTGCGGTCATAGCGGTCCAGGCGCTCCTCGTCGTACTCGAGTTCGATCTCCGTTCCAGCGGGCAGCCGCTCGGTAAGAAACGCTGTCGCCTCGGGCCCGAGGCACTGGACCTCTTCGTCCGGGTGCTTGGTCTCGGGGGTGTCCACGTTGAGCAGCCGAACGGTGGTCTCCTCGCCATCGATGAGCGCCACGAGGGTGTCGCCATCGATCACCCGCACCACCTCACCCCGACGGTCGCCGTCCCCGCCGAACGCAGCGAACGCCGTCGCGCCGACGAGAACGATGCCGATGAGGGCCGCACCCCTGACCGCCCACCAGCGGACACCCCTGACCGGACTCAGCGGCGCACCGCTGTGCATGCCCATGACCACCTGTGACGCTCCTTAGCTCACCTGACAACTCCTCCCGTGAGCATCCCCCAGGTGGCTGACTCTGGGACACGTGCCGGCCGTAAGTACCCGACCTCACACTCGTGACATGGCAAGCTGTCCGCCGCCCCTCCCCACAGGAAGCAGCTCCACGATGCCCACCTCGCACGATCTCGCCATCCCACTTGGTCACGCCCGGATGCTGTTCGCAATGCTCTCGACCCCGAAGCTGCGCCGCGGTCTCGCCCAGCTGCTGGCGGGCGATGGACCTTCGGAGGATCCTGCGGTGCGTGGGCCGCTCTCCCGGCTCGGCTGGCTCGCGAGCGACGGCGAGGCCGATGTGGCGACCCTGCGCGAGATCACCGAGGCGCTCGGCGTGATGCGTTCCGACGAGGCGATCCTCGCGGCAGGCAGGCTGGAGGGGATCCCGGTGAAGACCGAGGAATCACGCGCGGTGAGCAGCCGGATCGCGCAGATCGTGTTCGAGCGCGTCGGGTCGGAGCGCACCCTCACCGAGGGTGAATTGAACGCCGCGATCGCAATGTTCGCCGCGGATGTCGCCCTGGTGCGGCGGGATGCGGTAGATGCGGGAGTGCTGACCCGTTCCGCCGACGGTGCTGCCTACCGTCTCACCGCCGAGTGACCGCTGGTCGTGCCCCGCGGGTCAGCCGCCGAGGTTCTTCTTGAGCAGGTGGATCACTCTTCTGATCACCGGCAGGCCGAAGAGCACGACGACCCACAGCATGCTGATGTTGTAGCCCATGGCCCTCATGGCGATGATCGCGAAAACCGCTACGCCGATGAAGGGGACGAGCATCGCGATCACCCGGCTGATCGTTCCGCGAGTGCCCCGGGTACTCCCTTCGCTCGACGTCCCGGTGAAGCTCGATGTCCAGGGAGAGTTCTGACCGCGGCCTTCCGAGTTCGCAGCATCTCCGGTGGCATCTCCGAAACGAGGCGCCATCGACTCCGCATCCTGCGCGCCGTCTCTTCCGTGGGGGTCCGGCTCCGCTGCGGGCCAGGAGTCCCGAGCGCCCCGGGGGTTCTGCGGGACGTCGGAGGAGAAGTCGGAAGAGAAACCTCCGGAGTCTCGCCCTCCGCCCGGTGTTCCACCGCCGCTGCGGTCCCCTCCACCCAGCCAGGACGGGTCCCCACCCGGTCCGTGATCGTCGTTCCCCCATCGATTCGTCATGCGAATACTGTAGGCGCCCGGGCCGCTCCCCGAGCTCGCATCTCGGTGTCCCACTGCGCGCTGCGGGCGTGCGCGATACGGTCGACGGATGCCCCATCTCAGCGATGACCAGGTCCGTGATCTCCTCCCCTCCCCTGCGCGTGCGGTCGAGCTGATGCGCGAGACGCTCCTCGCCCTGGCCGATGGCTCCGCCTCAGTGACTCCGAAGTCCCAGGTGATCCATGAGCAGGGTGGGTTCGCGAACGCGATGCCCGCGGCCTGGCCGGAGCGCGGACTGCTGGGAATGAAGTGGGTGGTGGTCACGCCCTCGAACCGTGCCCGCGGCAAGGACATGATCGGTGGCCTGATGGTGCTCTCCGGGGCCGACGGCACCACCCGCGCCACGTTGGATGCCGCCGAGCTGACGGCCCTGCGCACCGCCGCGGTCACCGGTGCCTCGCTCGCCCTGGACGGGCGGCCGATCACCTTCGTCGGCACCGGCGTCCAGGCCCGCTCCCATGCCCGGGTCATCGAGGCGCTCGGTCGCGGCCCGCTCACGGTCTGGGGACGTCGCCCGGAGGCCCTCGAGGAGCTCACCGCCTGGTGCGCCCAGCACACCCCGGACCTCGAGCTGCGCACCACCACCGACCGCGCTGCCGCCCTGGACGGGGCGGGCGTCGTGATCAGCGGGCTGCCGATCGGGCTGACGGGCACCGCGCTCGCCCCCGGCGAGGTCGCCCCCGACACCACCCTGCTCCCCGTGGACTACGCCTCGGTGGCGGGCGCGGAGATCTCCCGCACGGGCACCGTGGTCGCGGACGATCCGGCGCAGTTCGAGGCACTGCGCCCGCTCAAGCACGGAGCGGACTACCCGCACGCGACCGGTGCCACCGGCGATCTGCTGCGCAGTGGTCGGCCCGAGGGACTGCTCGTCGTGCAGAACCTGGGCTCGGGCCTCGGCGACGTGGTGCTCGCCGACGTCGTCGCCCAGGCGGCCGGCGCATGAATGCACTGAGCATCCGCCCGCTCACGGAGGAGCTGGTCGAGGCGATGTCCGTAGCGAAGCCGGGCTGGGGTTCCGCCGCTCCGGCCTGGCTGGAGAGCATGCGCGCGGGTCGCAGCACCCTCCTGGTCGCGGTCGACGGCGAGGACCCGGTCGGGGTGGCGCAGCTGGTCCACGACGAGATCCCCGAGGCCTGCAACGTCGGCGTCCTGGAGTCGCACCGCGGCCGGGGCATCGGCGCGGCGCTGATGCGCGAGGCCGAGCAGCTCGCTGAGCCAGCCGGGCGGCTCCGCCTCGGCGTCGGCACGGACAACCCCGACGCCCGCCGGCTCTACGAGCGGCTCGGTTATCGCGGGCTCGGCGAGCTCGTCACCACGACCTACGACTACATGGACGACGAGGGCGTGCGCCGCACCGCCACGGAGACCGACGAATGGATGGAGAAGGACCTGAGCTGACGCGCGCCGCGCCTCCCGCCGCGCGGCGCCATCGCCTCTCCGTCCCGTCACCCCTCCGTCCCGTTGCCCTTCGTCCCGTCGGCCCCTTCCACGCCGTTCGACACGGGCGTACTCTGAAATCCACAGCGTCGAGCGGATCACCCGCTTCCCAGCCGTGCGGTCGGTGCGAGCACCGCCCCGGCCGACCCGTCGGAGCTCCTGCACGGAGCACACGAACGGAGGGACAGACATGTTCATCGACGGCCCCGTCCACCCACCCCTGACCCGCGCGGACGACGACCCCGCGCGCGCACCCGTGAGGTGGGCCGCGATCATCTGCGGGATGTTCTTCCTCGCGATCGGCTTCGCAGGATTCTTCCCCGGCTTGACGTCGAACTACAACAACATCGAGATGGGCTACGGCTCCGAGGCGATGGTGCTGGGCATCTTCCAGGTGTCCGCGTTGCACAACCTCGTCCACCTGCTCTTCGGCGCCGTCGCCATCGCGCAGTCGAGGTTTCCGTACTCGGCGCGCCGGATCCTGCGCATCGGCGGCGGCCTCGCCGCAGTGCTGTGGCTCTTCGGCCTGCTCGTCGACCCGAACTCGTACTCGAACTTCCTGCCGCTGAACCTCGTCGACACCTGGGCGTACTTCGTCCTGGCGATCGTCATGATCGGGCTCTCGTTCCTCTCCGGCGACGTCACGCCCGCCACAGCGAAGGCCGACCACCGCTCCTGAACGTCGGCCATGGGCCGACGACGCGCGTGCTCCGACGCCCCTACCGCAGCACGGCGCGCGTCGCCGTGGCATCCGCCGTGCTGCCTGGCAGGTGGATGAGCGCCGAGAAATCGGTGGAGGCTCTGCGCACCTCGAAGGTGTCCCGCACGGCCCGTGAGTCAGTGAACAGGGACGTGTCCACCTGCCAGCCGATGAACCGGCGGGGGCCGGGGTGCACGAACTCCTCGCTGGTCACGACGGCTCGGCCGAGCTCGGCGAGCGCGCGGTCGGTGGTGTCCGCGTGGACCGGCGGCAGCGGCACCGCCGCGTAGTCGTCTCTGCCGGTCGAAGGGTCCACAGCCCGGCATTCACCCTCGCCGCACAGCATCCCCACTGGCACGTACCGCTCCCCGAGCGCCTGGTCGATCAGGTGCCCCATCGTCGGTCCGCCCCAGCCCTCGGGGTTCCGGGCGAGGTGCTCGTTGTGCGCCCAGAGCACGGTGATCCCGTGGCGGGGCAGGTTCTCGAGCAGGGTGTCGGCCATGTGGGCCTCGCGGCGGTGCAGCCGGGTGAGGTCCGGCGCGAGCAGGTACGCGTCGGCGTGACGGCGGAGATTCTGCGCGAGCGCCGCCGTCTGCGGATCTCCGTCGGCCTCGAGCGTGCGGCACACCTGCACCAGCGCGCTCACCCCGTCGGCCGTGAGCGCATCGCGAGCAGCGACCGCGCGCAGCGCCGGCGCCTGTGCACCCCTCTCGAGCAGCGCGCGAGCGGTGCGATAGGGCTTGGAGATGTCGACCCCGAGGAACCGGGGTCGCCCCGCTGTGGGGAGGGTCGCGATGATCTGCTGCAGGGTGCGCAGGCCATCCCGGATGGTCGTGGTGTTCCAGAGCGAGCTGCCCAGGTCCCAGGCGGCGTCGAGGTCTCCCCCTCCGCGCAGCGCGGCATCGACCTGCAGGCCTACCGTGAAGGACTCCTCGAATGCGAGCATCGCGAGGCTGCCCGTCCGGGCCAGCTTGTGGATCATCTCGAACTTCAGGGCGAACGCCTCAGCGGTTCCGTGCGTGGGCTCCCCCAGCCCCAGCACCGCGTCCTCCGCGAGGCCCGAGAGGAGTCTGCTGACGAGGGAGGCGCTCATACGGACAGCTTTCCATCACGTTGGTCACCATCGCGTGCGACCCGCACTCCCCCGCGATATGATGATTTCATCATGCCACTATCTCAGAGCCAGCGTCCCCTCTACGAGGTCAAGGCCAACCTGTTCAAGGGGCTCTCCCACCCGTTCCGCATCCGCCTGCTCGAGCTGCTCGCCGACGCCGACGAAGTCAGCGTCGCCGCGCTCCAGGCCGAGACCGAGCTCGAGGCCTCCCACCTCTCCCAGCATCTGGCCGTGCTGCGTCGCCACCACCTGGTGACCTCCGAGCGTCGCGCGAGCCACGTCTACTACCGCCTGGCCGATCCGCGCATCCGCGAGCTGCTGGCGGTGGCCCGCGCCCTCCTGCTGAACATGCTCAGCGAGGACCGTGCACGGCTGGATGCCGCCCAGAGCCTGCCCGAGATCAAGGCGGCACAGCGATGACCGCCCCCGCCCTCTCCGCGCGTCTGCGCACGGCATTGGTGCGCTCCCGCGGCCTGTGGCCCGCCCGCGAGGACTACCGCCTGCTGCCGAAGACCTGGCGGAAGGACCTGCTCGCGGGCGTGACCGTCGGCATCGTCGCGCTGCCGCTCGCGCTCGGCTTCGGCGTCAGCTCCGGCCTCACCGCGGAGCAGGGGCTCATCACCGCGATCGTCGCCGGACTGCTCGCCGCCGTGTTCGGCGGCTCGAACGTGCAGGTCTCAGGGCCGACGGGGGCCATGGTGGTGGTCCTGGTCCCGATCGTCGCCAACTACGGCGTGGGCGCGATCGCGGCCGTGACCCTGCTGGCCGGGCTGATCGTCACGGTCACCGGACTGCTGCGCCTGGGGAAGGTCGTCTCGATCATCCCGTGGCCGGTGATCGAGGGGTTCACACTCGGCATCGCCTGCATCATCTTCATGCAGCAGATCCCGCTGATCACCTCCGCGGATCCGGCCGCGCCGGGCGAGCACAGCTCGAACGCCCTGGTCGCCGCCGCGCAGTCCCTCATCGCCGCGGACCCCGCCTACCTGCTGTGGGCACTGGGG
Organism: Brachybacterium sp. AOP24-D1-21; assembly: GCF_052378665.1. Classification (NCBI taxonomy): domain Bacteria; kingdom Bacillati; phylum Actinomycetota; class Actinomycetes; order Micrococcales; family Dermabacteraceae; genus Brachybacterium; species Brachybacterium sp. AOP24-D1-21. Next base: position 1,756,054 of record NZ_JBQSXX010000001.1, on the reverse strand, counting down.
GCGGTGGCGATCGTGGCGGCCTGCATGGTGATCGCGCCCCGGATCCATCCCTCGATCCCCGGCTCCCTCATCGGGATCGCCGTCGTCGCACTGCTGGCCGTGCTGATCCCCGGTCCGCTGGCCACGATCGGCGCGATCCCCGCGAGCCTGCCCGCCCCCTCGCTGCCGCGCATCGATCCCGAGCTGCTGGGCGTGCTGCTGCCGGCCGCCGCCACCGTCGCGGCGCTCGCTGCGATCGAGTCGCTGCTCTCCGCGCGGGTGGCCGGCTCCATGGCGGACACCGGCGCCTTCGACCCCGACCGCGAGCTGGTGGGACAGGGGATCGCCTCGATCGGCGCGTCCCTGTTCGGCGGCATGCCCGCGACCGGCGCGATCGCCCGCACCTCGGTGTCGATCCGCGCCGGGGCCCGCACCCGCGCAGCCTCGATCGTGCACGCGCTGGTGCTGCTCGCGGTGGTGTACGTCGCGGCCGGACCGGTGGGGATGATCCCGCTGGCGGCCCTGGCCGGGGTGCTGTTCATGACCGCGATCCGGATGGTGCGCCTGGCCACGGTGCGGGCAATCATGACCTCCACCCGCTCCGATGCCTGGATCTTCGCGATCACCGCATTGATCACCGTGTCCTTCGACCTGATCGTCGCGGTGCTGATCGGCGTGACGCTCGCAGCGGTCGTCGCCCTGCGCGCCGCCTCCCGCTCGACCGGCGTGACGCTCGAACCGATCCGCGCAGAGCAGCCCAGCGAGCTCGACACCTCGATCGTCGCAGTCCGCTTCCAGGGACCGCTGTTCTTCGTCTCTTCCGAGCGGGTCTTCGAGACGGTCATGGGAGTGGGCGAGGTGACCGTGGTGATCCTGCGGCTGGCCCGCCTCGAGCGGGTCGACGCCTCCGGCGCCCAGGTGCTGGCAGAGCTCGTGCGCGGGCTCGAGCGGCGCGGCATCACGGTGCTGATCAAGGGGGTGCAGGACAGCCACAGCTCCCTGTTCCGCCAGGTCGGAGTGCTCGCGGCACTGCGCCACCACAAGCACCTGTTCGTGGACTTCGACAGCGCGCTCGAGCACGCGAGATCGCACGTGGAGCGGGCGCGCGCCGCGCAGCCGCCGTCCGCCGTCGCGGGATCCTGAGGCGGCAACCTCTCAGGCGACGCGCACCAGCTCCCGGCGGAGCCGGCTCAGCTCATCCCGGGTGCTCCACCCGCTGAACAGACCGGCTCCCGGCTCGAGCTCGCGCCCCTCGGCGAGGGTGCCGACCCGCACGGGCTCGTAGCCGATCAGATGCAGCAACCGGCCCACGGCATCGGCGGCTCGCTGATCGTCGGCCGCCACGGCGATCGCCCGCCGCTGTGGATCGCCGTCCTCGCGGCCGTGGTCCTCGACGTCGTGATAGCCGATGTGGTTCAGGGTCTTCACCACGTGCGCCGCGGGCAGGCGGGCCGCGAGCAGCTCGCTCGTGGACAGCAGTCCGTCGAGGTCGCCGAGCTCGGCGCGGGCGGCCGCGACCGCGGCGGCGTCCGCCTCGCCCCAGGGATTGGTCGCGTCGATCACCACGACGTCCTGGAATGCGGCGGGCTCGAGGGCGAGGGCGACATGCAGAGGCACCGTGATCGCGACGACGTCGCAGCTCAACGCGAGGACGTCGGGGCCGACGTGCCTCGCACCGGGCAGCCTCGCGGCGAGCGCGGCAGCCGGGGAGCGCCCGGCCACGGTGACCTCGACACCGCGGCGCAGGGCGGCGCGGGTGAGGGCGCTGCCGATCTTGCCCGGGCCCAGCACCCCCAGGCGCGGAATGCGCGCCGTGCGCGGGACGGTCGCCCCGGCGGACTCCACCGCCGGCTCCACCGCCAACTCGACGGCCGGCTCCACGGGCGACTCGAGGGGCGACTCGATGGAGAGGGTCGCCGTGCTCGGCCGCGCCGTCTCGCCGTGGCGCAGCGCGCCGTGACGCAGCGCGGCATCCAGCAGATCGCGGGCGAGGGCATCGTTGCGACGGTGGCAGGGGGCGTTGGTGCGAGGGCGGGCGAACGCGCCGACGGGCAGCTCGGAGGTCCAGGGGCCGACGGCCCACAGCCGAGGCTGCGCCTGGCCGTCCGGTCCGATCACCCGGTGGTGGGAATCGACCTCGAGCGTGCCGGGTGAGGCGGCGGACTCCTTGCCCACCGCCGTCCCACCGCCGGTCACGAGGTCCCGCAGCAGCGGATTCGTGGACTCGGCCAGGGACGGCTCGGGCAGGAAGGCGTCGACCAGGGCGTCGGTCGTGACGCGCACGCCCGCCCCGCCGCGCGCAGTGAACAGGCCGGAGGCCTCGTCGGCGCTGACCCTCACCTGCGGTCCCAGGAAGTGGACCACCCCGGCACGCTCGAGCGCGAGCAGCTGGTGCAGGCGGTGCGGCGGGGGCCCGGAGTCGACGAAGCTGAACAGTGAGTGCCACCAGCGCGGGTAGCCGCCGGCCTCGCCGCCGCGGAGCCGTGCGGCGGGCAGCTGATCCACGAGCACGCCGTGCAGGCGCAGCAGCAGCTGGAACAGAGCCCGGGCGGAGCTGACGTCCCCGTGGGTGCGGGAGCGGAGGTCGTGCTCGATGTGACGCACCACGGCGTCGCGGGTGACCCGCGGATGGGCATCGCCCTCCAGCCAGGACAGTGGACGGTCCAGCCAGTCGAGGGGCTCCTCACCAGGGGCTGCGAGGGGCGAGGCCGGCACCCAGCGGTGGATCTCTGCGGCGATCAGCGGCACCACGTCGGCGCGGAAGTCGAGGAGGCCGTCGGCGTCCTCCCGCTCGCGCAGCGCCTCGGGGGTGACATGCACGAGGTCGCCGAGCCCAGCGGGCTCGCCCTCGTCGCGGACCTTCGAGTGGTAGGGCACCCCACGGCGCGATCCCACCCAGAGCCGGGGCTCCCGGCCCGAGGGGACATAGTTCAGGCGCCCGTGCTCTCCCGGTCGCGGATCCGGCGTGAACACTCCCCCGCGCCCCTCGGTGAGCAGCGCCATCAGGTCGATGAAGGCCAGGCCCATGCCACGCACGATCACGTCATGCCCGGGGGCGAGGAGGTCCAGCTGCGCGTCGGAGGCCTGGGACGGCGCGAGATAGGTGCCGCCGTGGCGGCGGGCGAAGGAGGACAGCTGGTGCCGGACGGCCGACGGGCGCGCATCGGTATGTCCCGCGGCCAGGAGCAGCAGGTCCGCGCGCAGCGGGTCACGGTCCTCGAGCTCGACCACCCAGCCCGCTCCGTCGACCGCGGCGGTGGGGCGCACCACCGTGGGACGGACCGCGGGAGGGCGCACCGCGGTCGCCGTGGTGCGGTGCACGGTGACCGTGACCGCCTGCGGCAGTCGTGTGAGGACCTGTCCGAAGAACCATTCGAGGTAGAGCGCCTGCACACGCCGGCTCGGGAAGTCCGCGGCCTGCAGCGCCTCGATCTCGGCGAGGCGCTCGGTGCCGGCGGTGGGTGCCTCGATGGTGCCGCGACGGATCCCCTCGGCCCACTCCGCGAGCGAGGGGCCTGCCTGGACGGGGCCGGCGCAGTCGACCGTGTCATCGGGATAGATCGAGACGTCCGCCGCGCGCGAGTTCATCAGCAGCAGCGGGCTCTCCGTGGCCCGCCAGATGCGTCCGGCTCCGGGCATGTGCGGATCCACGATGTCGACCTGCAGCGGGGCGTGCGCGAGGGTCTCGCACAGCGCGGCATTCGCGCCGAGCCGCTCGAGCACGCCGATCGCTCGCGGTCCGCCGCCGATGATCGCCAGGCGCGTGCTCGCTGCCCTGATCGAGGAGTTCATCCGTCGGGATCCCTTCTGAGGTGCTTCTGTGTCATACCGTGACGATCCATAGCCGCCGCCTTGCATGTTCATTAGATTGGCTTATACCGTCGGGTCCTGCAAGCCCGGACCACGCTCCGGTTCACGTTCCGTCACGGAAGGCACCTCATGACCTCGTCCGTCGTCTCCCCTGAGACCGCACGCCGCACGCCCCCGGCCACCCACGCCGCCGGGCATGCCCCGGCGAGGGGACCGCACGAGATGTCGTGCCCGAACGGCCAAGCACCGCCCGAAGACCTCTCCCACCTGCGGGTCGTCCCAGCCCGGCATCCTGGCCGCGTGGTGCTCGCGGTGGTCGTCGGCCTGGTCGTCGCCGCCGTGCTGTACTCCTTCGTCACCAACCCGAGGTGGGAGTGGGGCGTGGTCGCCCAGTGGTTCTTCGCGGAGTCGATCATCCGCGGACTGCTCGAGACGCTGAAGCTGACCGTGCTCGCCGGCGCCCTGGGCTTCAGCCTGGGACTCCTGCTCGCCCTGATGCGCCTGTCCCCGTCGGCCCTGATCTCGGGTGTGAGCTGGACGTTCTCCTGGGTCTTCCGCTCCACCCCGCTGCTGGTGCAGCTGCTGCTCTGGTACAACCTCGGCTACCTGTACGAGCAGGTGCGGCTCGGGATCCCGTTCACCGATGCGACCTTCTTCGAAGCACGCACCAGCGACCTGATGACGCCGATGCTCGCCGCGGTGCTGGGCCTGGGCCTGCACCAGGCGGCCTACTCCGCAGAGCTGATCCGCGGCGGCATCCTCTCGGTGGACCAGGGCCAGCTGGAGGCGGCGAGCGCGCTCGGCATCCCCGCCCGAGACCGTTCGCTGCGGATCGTGCTGCCGCAGGCGATGCGCGCGATCCTGCCGCCCGCCTTCAACGAGATCATCGGCCTGGTCAAGGGCACCTCGATCGTCTACGTGCTCGCCCATGCGGAGCTGTTCTTCACCATCCAGCTGATCTACGGCCGCACCCAGCAGGTACTGCCGATGCTGCTGGTCGCGACAGTCTGGTACGTGGTGATCACCTCGGCGCTGTCCGTCGGCCAGTACTACATCGAGCGCCACTACTCCAAGGGGGCGGTGCGCACCCTGCCACCCACCCCGCTGCAGTCGCTGCGCGCCCGCCTGGCCCGCTTCCGCCCCACCCCGACGGGAGCCCCCGCATGAACCTGCTGACCCGACTCCCCCGCCGCCGCAGGCCCGGCCCCGCCCCGGCGCTGAGCAGCGCGCCGCGCAGCGCGCCGATCTCGGTCGATTCCGAGCCCGGATCCGCCGATATCGGCTCAGAACCGTCCGATCTGGCCGATCTCGATCTCGCCGATCTCGACCGTCGGGCCGTCGACGCGGCGGACACCGCCGCACCCGGCCACCGGCGCGGCGGACTGGTCGAGATCCGCGGCGTGCACAAGTCCTTCGGGGACCTCGAGGTGCTGCGCGGCATCGACCTGCGGATCGAACCCGGCTCCGTCACCGTGATCCTGGGCCCCTCCGGCTCCGGGAAGTCCACCCTGCTGCGCACCATCAACCACCTCGAGCCCGTCACCGAGGGCCTGGTCAGCGTGGACGGGGAGGTCATCGGCCACCGTCGCGAGGGGAACCGGCTGCATGAGCTGCACGAACGGGAGGTGCTGCGCCAGCGCACCGCGATCGGCATGGTGTTCCAGAGCTTCAACCTCTTCGCCCACATGACGGCGCTCGCGAACGTCGCCGAGGCGCCCCGGCGCGCTCTCGGGGTGCCCCGGCGCGAGGCCGAGGCGCGCGCCCGGGAACTGCTCGCCCTGGTGGGGCTCTCCGACAAGGAGCGTGTCTACCCCCGTCAGCTCTCCGGCGGGCAGCAGCAGCGGGTTGCGATCGCCCGGGCCCTCGCTCTGCGGCCGAAGGTGCTGCTGTTCGACGAGCCCACCAGCGCACTGGACCCCGAGCTGGTCGAGGAGGTGCTGGCGGTGATCCGGTCACTGGCGCGTGCTGGCACCACGCTGGTGATCGTCACCCACGAGATCTCCTTCGCCCGCGACGTCGCCGACACCGTGGTCTTCATGGACCACGGCCGGATCGTCGAACAGGGACCACCCGCGGAGGTCCTCGACCACCCACGCCACGAACGCACCCGTTCGTTCCTGCAGCGGGTGCGCACCGGCGAGGGCGTCCCCGTCGCCGCAGCTGCCCTGCCTGACCTTCCTGACCTGCCCCACCATCATCCCGAGGACCACTCATGACCCATCGCTCCCAGCCCCACCGCACCCCGTCCCGCTCCACGCTGCCTCCCCGCACCCCGTCCCGCCCCACGCTGTCACGCCGCACCCTGGCAGCGTCTGGCCTGCTGCTGCCCGCCGCCCTGCTCGCGGCCTGCTCCGATCCCGCTCCTGCCGCCATCGCTGGCAACGACTCAGGCTCCGGCTCTGCGGCGTCCGACGGCGGCGGGGCGAACGCGGGAGGCATCGACACCTCCGGCACCCAGGAGCTGATCCGCGCCACGGCTGATGAAGAGATCGCCGCCCTGCTGCCACCTGAGGTCGCCGAATCCGGCGTGCTGCGGGTGGGCATCAATGGCACCAGCGCCGCACCGCTGTCCTTCCTCGCCGATGACAACCAGACCTACATCGGCTCCGAGATCGACATCGCCCGCATCGTCGCGGACAAGCTCGGCCTCGAGTTCGAGCTGAAGCTGACCACCTGGGAGAACTGGCCCCTCAAGCTCGAGGCCGGAGAGTTCGACGTGGTCCACGCCAACATCGGCGTCAACGCTGAACGGCTGCAGAAGTTCGACTTCGCCTCCTACCGCGCGGCCTACATGTCGTTCCTGGTCAAGAAGGGCGCGGACTTCTGGCTCGAGGACGCCGACTCCCTCAGCGGACGCATCATCGCCGTCGGCAACGCCACCAACCAAGAGCGGATCCTCACCGACTGGAACGCCGAGCTGGAGTCGGCGGGCAAGGAGCCCGCGGAGCTGAAGAACTACTCCACCGACGCCGACACCCTGCTCGCCCTCGGCTCCGGACGCGTCGACGGCTACATCTCCCCCTTCGCCTCGCTGAGCTTCATCGCGGCACGTCGTGATGACTTCGAGCTGCAGGGGCGGATCAATGCCGGTTGGCCCGACGAGACCCTGGTCGCCGGAACCTTCGCCGGCGGCAGCGGTCTCGCCGCCCCGTACGCGGCGGCGCTCAACGCCCTGATCGCCGACGGCACCTACGGCAAGGTCCTCGAGCGCTGGCAGCTGAGCGAAGAAGCGCTGACCGAATCCCGCGCCCACACGAAGGAGAACCCGTGAGCACCACCACCCATGAGCTGCCCGGGCACCCCGCCGCAGCCTCCGACCGGGCACTGCCCGTGCTCGCCGTCGACCTCGTCACCGATCCCGCCCTGCTGGGCGGCCTCGCGGACCTGGCCCGCGGCCTCGAGAACTCCGGCATCGGTGCCCTGACCCTCAGCGACGGCGGCCTGCACCCGATCCATGTCGCCTCCCATCTCGCGCCGCTGACGGAGCACATCGGCCTGCTGCCACGCACCGACGCGGTCTACGTCGAGCCGTTCCACCTGGCCACCCAGCTGATGAGCCTCGATCACCTCAGCCACGGCCGGGCCGGCTGGCTGCTGAGCGCCGAGACCGACCCGGGGGTGGCCGCGACCGTCGGCCGCGCCGTGCTCGACCTCGACGCCACCGCCCGCGAGGCGGCCGACGTGCTCGAGGCCGCGCGGCGCATCTGGGACTCCTGGGCACCGAACGCGGTGGTGCGCGACGTCGAGCGCGGGCTGTACGTGGACGCCTCGCGCCTGCAGTACGCCGACGTCGAGGCCGAGACGTTCTCGGTGCGCGGCCCGGCGATCACCCCGCGCTCCCCGCAGGGGCTGCTCCCGGTGCTGGTCGCCGATGCGGATCGCGCCGCCGCCGGCGAGCGCGTGACGGCTGAGCTGGCCGACGGGCGGGTGCTGGACCTGGACGTCTCCGGCGGTGCGCTCTCTGGCGCCGTGAGCACTCTGATCCGGGAGGACACCACGCGCACCTCCGACGCCGCCTCGGTGCGGCTGGTGCGCCTGGTGGGCCTGGACCTCGCGGCCGATCCCCTGGGCACGGTCGCCGAGCTCGCCACCGCCCTGCGCGCCGAGGGCCTGATCGCCCCGGGCCCCTCCTCCGGGCAGGACCTGCGCACGCAGCTCGGGCTCGAGCCTGCACCGTTCCGTCCCGATCCCGCACGGCGCGGCGACCGCGCCCGCCTGTCCCGCGAGGAGTCCGCATGACCACCGCCCCGTCCCTTACGCCGACTGAGGCTCCGCTCTCTTCGGAGGCCGCCGCGCTCGCCACCGGCCCGGCCGAGCACCCGCTGCACCCCGACCACACCCCCACCGGGCAGCTCGCCTTCGGCGCGTTCTTCCAGGGAGTGAACTCCTCGACGATCTGGCGCCTGCCCTCCAGCGGCGATCAGGTGGCATGGGAGTCCTTCGAGGCGCTGGTGCGCACCGCGGAGCGTGGGAAGTTCGCGGCCTTCTTCCTCGGCGAGGGCCTGCGGCTGCGAGAGCACCGCGGGGTCCCCTTCGAGCTCGACGTCGCCGGACGCCCCGACGCGCAGACCCTGCTCGCAGCCCTCGCCGCGGTCACGGAGAGGATCGGGCTGGTCGCCACCCAGAACACCACCTACAACGATCCGGTGGATCTGGCCCGACGCCTGCAGACCCTCGATCTGCTCTCCGGCGGCCGGGCGGGCTGGAACATCGTCACCACGGACAACGCCTGGACCGGGGAGAACTTCCGCCGCGGCGGCTACCTCGCTCACGCGGACAGATACGTCCATGCCGAGGCGTTCGTGCAGATCGCCGAGCAGTACTGGCGCGGCGAGCAGATCACGCACGACGGCCCCCACTACTCGGTACGCGCTCAGGGCGAGCTGCCCCGCTCCCCGCAGGGCCAGCCGGTGCTGTTCCAAGCCGGGGCCTCCCCCACCGGGCAGGACTTCGCCGCCCGCACGGCGGACGTCATCTTCTCCCCGCACGGCTCCCTCGAGGCGGCGGTCGAATTCCGCCGCAGCATCGTCGAGCGCACCGTCGCCGCCGGCAGGGACGCGGGCTCGGTGAAGATCCTCCCAGGGGCGGAAGTGGTGCTCGCCCCCACCGAGGCCGAGGCCGAGGCGAAGATCCGCTGGGTGCGCGACCTGCAGATCGGCCCCGAGCAGGCCATCGCCCTGCTCGAGCAGTACTGGGGCCGGGACCTCTCCGCCTTCGATCCCGACGGGCCGCTCCCGGACGTGCCGCCGGAGGTGGTCGAGTCCGGGGTGACCCGCGGGGCCGGCTTCCAGTTCGCCAAGGCCGAGGAACTCACCCGCGCCTGGCGCGAGGAGGCCGCGGAGAAGGGCCAGTCCATCCTCGAGTTCGCCCGCACCAAGGCCGGCGCCCGGCGCGGCACCTTCAGCGGCAGCTACGACGCGGTCGCCGATCGGCTGGTGGAGTTCGCACGCCTGGGGGCGATCGACGGCCTGAACATCACCCCGTGGCTGATCCCCTCCGGGCTCGACGACATCGTGGACCACCTGATCCCTCGCCTGCAGGAGCGCGGGGTCTATCCGGCCGACTACGCGGGGGCCACGCTGCGCGAGAACCTGGGGCTGCCGCCGGTGTGAGGGGCTAGGTGGGCGGGGCTGTGCGGATGGGGCTGTGTGGATGGGGCTGTACGGATGAGGCCCCGTGGATGAGGCCAGGTGGATGGGCCCTGCGCATCGAGTCGTGAGTTCTGTACCGAAAGGCTGCGTTAGAGGCACAGAAGTTACGACTCGATGCCCCGGCGGCCCCTACCCTCACCGTCCAACTTCCCCGGCCACGCCAGCGCATAGTGCCTCGCAACAAACCGATCACGAATTATTTCGACGCCAGATTTTCCTCTGGTCGGGCACCGAATGTCGGTTCTGCGCGAGACACTCATGAGGATGTGGCAGCACGAAGCCGCCCCCTAGCTCCCGGAGCACCGAATGACGAATGAGATCGAAGTGATCAGCGACGGCGATGGACTCGCCGTGCTCGGTGCTCCCGGGGACGTCGACGCCTTCTTGACGTCATTCGGTTTCGAGTCCCGCGAGCTCGAGCTCCACCGGCTCGGCCCGTCGTATAAAACCTCTGCAGGCATGCTGAACGCCGGGGCTGGGGTCGCGGCGAACTCGGGCCGCTGGATGAAGCTCACGTCGGAATCCTTCGCCGCGTCGAAGGCTCTGCCGCTCGTCAAGAACGCCTCCACCGGGAACCTCCACGCCACCCTCCGCGCGTCGAGCGGCCAGTTCGCCAAGAACCTGCAGTTCGTTGCGGGGCCGGCATCCCTGCTCAACCCCGCCGCCCTCGCCGCCGCCGGAGCGGTCATGTCGCAGATGGCGATGCAGGAGGCGATCGAGGAGATCGGCGAGTACCTCGCCGTCATCGACGAGAAGATCGACGACATCCTGCGTGCGCAGAAGGATTCGGTGTTCTCGGACATGATCGGCGTCGACCTCATGATCGAGGAAGCCATGACGGTTCGCGACGAGGTGGGCCGCGTCTCGGAGGTGACCTGGTCCAAGATCCAGAACTCCGCGCTGACCCTCGCCACCACCGAGGCTTATGCGCTGCGGCAGATCGATGCGCAGGCGGAGAAAGTCGAGAAGGCGAGTGTCGCGGACCTCGCCACGAAGGCGAAGGCCGCCGAGTCCACCGTGCGCGAGTGGCTCGCCGTGCTCGCGCGCTGCGTCCAGCTGCAGGATGCCCTGGCGGTCCTTGAGCTCGATCGAGTCCTCGACAGCGCGCCGGAGGATCTCGACCGCCACCGCCTCGGACTCCGCGCGGCACGGGCAAAGCGCCTCGCGCTGATCCACCGCACGACCGAGGAGCTGCTCGAGCGCATGAACACCACCATCCGTCGGGCCAACGCCAAGGTCCTCCTGTCCCCGCGGCCGGCTCGCGCGGCGGTCACCTCCAGCAATCTCGTCGTGGGCCGAGTGCTCGACTTCCAGACGGCCCTGGAGATCGAGGACGGCCACGACTCCACAGATGCGAAGCGATGGCGGACGGCAGCCGGAGAGGTGCGCGACAAGGTCGTCAGAACCGGCGTTGACGGCGCCGGCGCAGCGATCCAGTTCGGTGGCGACACCGCGGGTCGCGTCCGCTCCGGGGCCGGTCGCTTCTCGGAAGGCGCCCGCGCGTTCCGCGAGGCCGTCCGTCGCGAAGACCCCGAGGCGAGTGACGAATCGGCGACCGCGCAGCCGGTGGACGAGCAGGCCAAGTAGCTCGCCTCACCGCATATAGCAGCTCGATGCTGCGGGAGAACCTGAGTCCTCCACCCCACCGAGCCGTAGGAAACGTGCCGCAGATTCCGCTTCGGGGCACGTTTCCTACGGCTCGCTACATCCCGCTGCACCTGACCAGCCGAGTCGTAGAGTGCCCGACCCCCAGAAGGAGCGCTGTGCCCGAACCCATAAGCCAGGCTTGCCACCCGCGCCTAGGATGGGGTCATGGATCCACGTCGCCTGCTCATCTTCCGCACTGTGGTGCGCAACGGCTCGATCGGTGCCGGCGCCCGCGAGCTGGGCTGGACCCAGCCCGCGGTCTCCCAGCACCTCGCCGCGCTGGAGAAGGAGGTGGGCACCCAGCTGCTGCTGCGCTCCTCCGCCGGCATCACGCCGACGGAGGCCGGCACCCGCCTCGCCGCGCATGCCGAGGCGATCGCCGCGCAGCTGCATGCCGCTGAGGAGGAGCTCGCCGACATCACGGCGCTGCGGCGCGGGACGGTGAAGTTCGGGACGTTCCCGTCGGCCGCGGCGATGCTGCTGCCGCCGGTGCTGAAGCGGCTCTCCGAGACCGCTCCGGATCTGGACGTGACCTTCGCGGAGCTCGAGCCGCCGGATGCGGTGGTCGCGCTGCGCGAGGGCGAGCTGGATCTCGCGCTGGTGTTCCGCTACCCGTGCAGCGACATCGGCGATGAGGGCACCCTGGAGTGGACCCCGCTGATGGAGGACCGCGTGATGGTGGTGCTGCCGCGCGACCACCCTCGGGCCGAGGATCCGGACCTCACCCTCGGCGACCTGGCGAAGGATCCGTGGATCGCGGGCTGCGAGCGCTGCCGGGCGAACCTGATCTCCAGTGCGCGCCGCGCCGGCTTCTCCCCGCAGGTGCGCCACTCCACCGATGACACGATCGTGGTCCAGCAGCTGATCATGCATGGCGGCGGCGTCGCGCTGATGCCGGAGACCGCCCTCGAGGCGGCACCGTCGGCCGATCTGGTGGTGCGTGCCATCCCGAACCTCGACAACCGGATGATCGGGCTGCTGAACCGTCGCGGCGCGCTCGCGATCCCGGCAGTGGGCGCCCTGCGGGATGCGCTGGTGGCTGAGACCACCGAGCGCCTGGACACGGCGGTGATGATCTGAGCCCCCGCACGGCCGGCGGTGCCCCGGCACGTACCTGGGTGCGGCCGGGCCTGATGCTCATCGGGGGCCTGCTGCTGGCGGTACTGCTGCTGCTCGCCGACCAGTGGATCGCCGCGATCGCTGTCGCGCTGTTCTCCGTCTTCATGGCGTACTGGACCAGCCCACTGCGCTCCGGCCCGCACGTTCCGCTGGCCGAGGCCCGCACGCAGGGACCGGGCACCGCGATCATCCTGTGGGCACCCGGCAACCCGCTCTCGGCCCGCCTGCAAGCGGCGATCCGCGGCCCCCGCCAGGACGTGGCCTGGGTGAACGTGTTCCGCGACCCGCACGCGCAGGAGCTGCTGACCGCGCACGGCGGCACGGGCGCACTGCCGCTCGTGCTGCTCGGCGAGCAGACGATCGCGAACGCAACCGCCGGGATGCTGCTGGACCTGCAGGAAGCCGAGCAGCGGCGTCGGACCGAGGGCGGGGACGTCGGCGAGCGCTGACTCAGGCGCCGGGCAGCTGCCCGATCACGACGGTCCACTCGCGCACGCTGCGGTCCGCGATGACCCGCTCGCGCTTGAAGGGGTCGCCGTCGAGCTTGGCGAGCGCATCCTCCGCGGAGTCCGCGAGGAGGATCAGCAGCGCCCCGGGCTCGCCGCTCAGCGGGCCGGACAGCAGCAGCGTCCCTTCGCGGTGCAGCTCGGAGAGGTGCTCACGATGCTCGGGGCGGAAGGTCGCGACGCGCGAGGCGTCATCGATGTAGGTGTACTGAACGGCGAAAGCGGCCATGGCTTCTCCCTGGGGCGGGGGCCGACGCCGGTGCGCGGCCCGTAGTTATCTGGGTTCATCGTCCCGCATCTGCGCGGGTCACGCGGGGTCGTCCAGGAGACCGCATCTTTCCTTTTCCGTAATTACGGATATAGTGGGTCTCGTTCCCGACCCGCAAGGAGGCCCGACATTCCCGTCGCCCCCGCCCCCGCCGAGCTCCTGGAGCGGCTCTCCGCCCTCGAGGCACGGGTCGCCGAGCTCGAGGGCGAACGCAGCGACGCTCCATCACCGCCCCGCAGCACCACCGCGAGCGATGCGGGCGACAGCGCGCCCGAGGATCCGTTCTGGGCGCTCGCCTCGCTCAAGGAGCACCTGCCCGCACCGGGCGGGGTGCTGCTGACCGGCGCGGTCGATGTCGGGGCGGGACATCTGGAGTACCAGTGGGCGCGCCCCACCGAGCACCTGCTGGAGACGGACTGGCAGCAGCATGCGGAATCCGTCGGCGCCCTCGGCCATCCCCTGCGGATGGCGATCCTGCGTCGGCTGCTGGACGGCGAGCACACCGTCGCCCAGCTGGTCGAGGAGCTCGAGCTGGGCTCCACCGGCATCGCCTACCACCACCTCTCCGCTCTGCAGGCAGGCGGCTGGGTACACTCGCCGCGCCGCGGCAGCTGGGCCCTGCTCACTCCCCGCGTGATCCCCCTGCTGACCATCCTCATCGCCCTCGAGAGGGGCTGAGCGTGAACTCCCCCCGGCCCGCCAGCCCTCACGACCCCGCGCCCGAGACCACCGCTCCTGCCGATCCCGCCGAGCCGGTCGGCCCCGCCGCTCCGGCACCCACTGCATCGGCACCCTCAGGCCCGGTCACCCGCCGCACGGTCCTCGCGGCAGGGATCCCGGCCGTCGTCGGTCTCGTCGGCCTGGGGGCACTGACCAACCCCCGCCCCGCGAGCCTTGGAGACCCCATCGGAGATCAGCAGCTGACCAGCGCCCTCGCCCCGCATCTCAGCGGCCACCGACGGGTCGCCGTCGCCTACCTCGACGGCAGCGGCAGCCCCCGCTTCGCCGGCTTCGGGGCCGACGAGACCAGCGAGTTCGAGATCGGCTCGATCTCCAAGACCTTCGCCGGCGCACTGCTCGCCGAGGCGATCACCCGCGGCGAGGTCACCGCGGAGACGACCGTGGCCGAACTACTCGGGGCGGAGGCCGCGGGCAGCGAGATCGCGGGCGTCACCCTCGCCGAGCTCGCCACCCACACCTCGGGGATGCCGCGCCTGGCCCTCGCCGCGCTGCCCGGCTCGATGGTCGCGAACTTCCTGCGCAAGGACCCGTATGCGCGGCGGGATGCCGCACAGGTGATCGATGATGCCCTGGGCAGCGCTCTCACCGGGCGGGGCGAGTTCGCCTACTCGAACCTGGGCGTCGCCCTCCAGGGCCAGCTGCTGGCCCGCGCGGCCGGGACCGACTATGCCTCACTGCTCACCGAGCGGATCCTGGACCCGATGGAGCTGAGCGGCACCTACGCCCCGATCCTTCCCGAGCACCTGAGGGAGTCGGCGACCCGGGGCCGAGGGAAGAACGGCCTGGCGCAGGCCGCATGGACGATGTACGGCAGCGCTCCAGCGGGCGGCATCCGCTCCACCGCGAAGGACATGGCAACCTACCTGGCCGGCACGTTCGACGGTTCGGCGCCCGGCGCGGCCGCCGCCTCGGAGGTCCTGCACAGGGTCGACGAGACCGAGAACATCGGCATGAACTGGTTCCAGGAGGACTTCGGCGACGGCACCTGGCACACCTTCCACAACGGCATGACCGGGGGCTATGCCTCGTTCGTGGGGTTCACGCCGGAGACCGGGCGCGGGATCGTGCTGCTCACCGATACCTCTCGCAGCCTGGATGCCCTCGCGATGGACGTGCTCACCAAGCAGGTGGCGCTGTGATGAGCCTGCTCCCGCTGCTGGTGGGACTGCTCCTGGCCGCGATGCTGCTGACCTCTCTCGTGTCCCTGCTCCGCCACCACCAGCATCCGTGGCGGATCCTCGAGCGGGCGCTCGGCAGTGCGAGCCTCCTTGCGATCATCGGCGTGATCGGGATCGTGCCCGCGTCGCTGTGGTGGGTGCCGTGGCTGCTGACGCTGCTGCTCGCCGCCGGTGTAGTCGTCGCCTGTCGGCGCCTGCTCACCCAGGCTCCGCCTGCTCAGCCCTCCCGGCGCCAGGCGACTGCCCTTTCCGCGCCGAGCCGCTCGAACCTCATCACGGAAGGGCTGCTCTACCTCGGACTGCTGGTCATCGCGCTGGCCGCAGGCTGACCCGGTCGCTCAGCTGCGGAGCGGCAGCCAGTCGAGCACGTCCTGGATGCCCTGGTCCCAGAACTCCCAGGTGTGCGCGCCGGGGCGCAGCCGGGAGCTGAGCTCCACGCCCTGCTCCTCGGCGGCGGAGAGGAAGCGACGGTTGTGGTCTAACAGCTGATCCTCGGTCCCGCAGTCCAGGAACAGAGCCGGCAGAACCGCCGGATCGGCGGCGCCGAGCAGGCCCAGCAGATCGTCCTGCGTCTCGGCGATATCGCGTCCGGCCCAGATCCGCTCGGCGAGATGGCCGGTGTTCAGATCCAGGCTCAGCGAGGCAGGGTCCAGCGCACCGGACAGGCTCGCCGCGGCCGCGAACCGCTCCGGATGGTTCAGCGCGAGCTTGAAGGCCCCGAAGCCGCCCATCGACAGGCCCGCCACGAAGGTGTCCTCCCGCGCGGTGGAGACGCGGAAGGTGCGAGCGATCAGCTGCGGCAGCTCCTCGGTGATGAAGGTCCAGTACTTCTCCCCCACCGCTTCGTCGGCGTAGAAGGAGCGGCGCACTTCGGGCATCACCACGGCGATGCCCTTCTCGGTCGCGTAGCGCTCGATCGAGGTGCGGCGCTCCCAGATCGTGCAGTCGTCGCTCAGCCCGTGCAGCAGGTAGAGCACCGGCACACCGCGCTCAGCGCCCGCCGCGGAGCCGTCACCGTCGGCCCCTTCCATCCCGATACCGGCTGCGGCCTGCGGCATCAGCACCACCATCGAGGTGCCCATGCCGAGGGATTCGGAGAAGAAGTCAGTGCGCATGCGGATCATCGGTGATCGCTCCTGGGTCGGTACCGGCAACGTGCTGGATCCATTGAACACTCTCCCGCCCATGACGGCCCGCTTACGATGGCGCCATGACTACCGTGCCCGCTCCGTCCTGGATCCGCGATGCCATCTGCTGGCAGGTCTACCCGCTGGGCTTCTGCGGCGCACCGCGCGTGCGCACAGACCTCGGCGGCGAGGGCTACGGCGGGGCCGACGGGGAGAACGTGGTGCACCGTCTGCGCCGCCTGGACGGCTGGCTCGACCACCTGGTGGGCCTCGGTGCGAACGTGCTGCTGCTGAACCCGATCTTCGACTCCGTCTCCCACGGCTACGACACCCTCGAGCATCGCCGCCTCGACCCGCGGCTCGGCGACGAGGACGATTTCGACGCCCTGATCACCGCCTGCCACGCCCGGGGCGTCCGGGTGGTCCTCGATGGGGTGTTCAACCACGTCTCGGACAGTCACCCGGTGGCGCGGCAGGCGATCGCCGCCGGCCCGGGCACCGAGGACGGCGCCCGGATCCGCTGGTCCGGCACCAGCCCCTACGGCTTCGAGGGGAATGCGGACCTCATCGAGATCGATCTGGCCGACGCCGTCATCCAGGACCGCGTCGTGGAGATCATGGGCCTCTGGCTCGATCGCGGGGCCGACGGCTGGCGGCTGGACGCGATGTACGCGGCAGGGGCCGAGGCCTGGGCGCCGATCCTCGAACGGGTGCGGGCCGCGCATCCCGAAGCGTGGATCCTCGGCGAGGTCATCCACGGCGACTATCCGGCCTTCGCCGCCGCGTCCACTGCGGATTCGATCACCCAGTACGAGCTGTGGAAGGCGATCTGGTCCGGGCTGCGCGATCACAACCTGTTCGAGCTCGCCCACGCCCTGGGTCGCCACCAGGAGTTCCTGGAGGCCGAGGGCGGGGCGCATCCGCAGACCTTCGTGGGCAACCACGACACCACCCGCATCGCCTCCCAGCTCACCGACGGGCGAGACCTCGCCGCAGCCTTCGCGCTGCTGGCGCTGCTGCCCGGGATCCCGACGATCTACGCCGGGGATGAGTTCGGCGCCACCGGTATCAAGGAGGAGCGGGTGGGAGGGGATGACGCGATCCGGCCCTGGTTCCCCGGCAGCCCTGAGGAGGTGGTCGCCGCGGCCGCCGCCGCGGACAGCGCCCCGGGCGGGCCCCACCACCTCACTCTGCTGAAGCCCGACGCCGCGGAGCGCATCCTGGAGGTGCATCGCCGGCTGTTCTCGCTGCGCCGCCGGGAGCCATGGCTCGTGACCGCGTCGGTGCGCGTGGAGGAGGACTCGCTCGAGAACACCTGGGTGCAGATCGTGCTCACGCCCGGGGAGGGGGACAGCGCTGACGGGGTGCCGCCCTCGCCACTCACCCTGGTGCTGAATCTCGGGGACGAGGACCGACCCGCGCCAGGCGAGGTGCTCGAGGTGGTCAGCGGCGCGGACATGCTCGACGGCGTCGGCCCGGCGGCACCCGGCGTGGTGCCCGCACACGGCATCGCCGTGGTGCGGTGATATGGGGCCGCTACCCCGTCGATGACGGGCCGGACACACCGGACGGTGAACCGTCGGCCTGCCCGTAACCTACGATTCGGACATGATCATCGCCGGTCGCATACTCCTGCTCGTCGTGTCGTTCGTCCTGTTCGGGTGGGCGCTGGCCCTGTTCGTCACGGGAGGCACGACACGGGTCATGCTGGAGGAACGCATCGATTCGGAGCATTTCACGGCGGTGATCGCGGAGATCAAGTGTGGATCTGTGGCCGAAGGATTGAACTCCCACGTCATCTACGACGTCATCGATACCGTGGACGGCGAAGAGGCCGGAGCGGTCAGCGGCCCCACGGGGAGCGGCAATGAGCTCCTGATCGGGCAGTCCTGCGAGTCGTTCCGGAGCGCGCGGTCGACGGGGATCACCTTGCTCGCGGCCCCCACGATCGTTGCCGGTGTGGGCGGGTTCGCGCTGTCGTCTCGACGGAAGTAGGCGACCGCCTCACCCCACCCCGAAGCAGCGCCTCCGCGGCCACGCACCCCTCCGTCGTAGGCTCGTCCCATGAGCATCGCGATCAAGCCCGCCGAGTCCGTGAACACCGCCCCCGTCGTCGCCCTCGGGCTGGTCGGAGGCTGGCTGACCGCCCGCGAGACCGGCATCCGGCCGCTCGGCGGCGTGGTGCTCGCCGCCGCCGGGCTCTACGCGGGCCGCAGCTGGCTGGCCCGTCGCGGCCCCGCCACCACCGCCGTGCTCGGCGCGACCTACGTGGTCGGCTTCGGGCTCTCCCACCCGCTGGCCAAGAAGATCGGCCCGTGGCCGGCGGTGCTCACCGTCACCGCCGCAGCCGCCGGCGCCGCCGCACTGCTCTCCGACGCCGCGTACAGCGGATGGCTCCCCGCCGAGCCCGACGCCGACGCCTGAGCTCGAGTCCAAGCCCAAGCCCAAGCCCAAGCCCAAGCCCAAGCCCAAGCTTCCCCCGCCCCGCCGATCCCCTCCCAACTGTCGTTGCGCCGCCCCGCGAGCGACAGTTCAGAGGGGATGGCTCACCGCTCGTGCATCCATCCCCTCTGAGCTGTCGTCCGACCACCCTCGTGGCGACAGCTGAGAGGGGATGCCCGGCTCCGGGCGCGGGCGGGGAGAGCTGAGGGGATGCCCGGCTCCGGGCGCGGGCGGGAGAGCTTCTGGGCAACTCCGGGCGCGGGCGGGAGAGCTGATGCCCGACTCAGCATGAGGGCTGGGAGAGCTGAGGGGAGGCTCGCGATGCGGGAACGGAATCGGTCACGGCTCCGGTCGCGCTTCAGAGGAATGCGCTTAACAGGTTTCCATCGTTGAGATAGTTGACTAAGCTAAGCCTCCGGTCCGAACGTCGGGCCGCCCGATCCCCCCGAGGTTCTCTCCCCCCATGCTCGGCACCATGCGCCGTCTCTGGCAGACGGTCCGTCCGATCCGCTTCCGCCTCTATCTCGGCCTGCTCAGCGCCATGACCGCGTCAATCGTGGCGCTCATGATCCCTCAGGTCCTCGAGTACATCGTCAATCGGCTCGACTCCGACGCGACCTCCGTCGTCATCTGGACCGGTGGCGCGATCGTGCTGGCCCTCGGCATCGTCGAAGCCTCCCTGATCTGGATGCGCCGCACCTTCGCGGTCGCCCCCTCGACCACCGTCGAGAAGCAGATCCGGGTGGACTTCTACCGCAAGGTCCAGAACCTGCCGGTCACCTTCCATGACGGGTGGGGCTCCGGCCAGCTGCTCTCGCGCATGCTGAGCGACATCAACCAGATCCGCCGCTGGATCGCCTTCGGCATGATCATGGCCGTGACCAGCATGGTCACCGTCGTGGTGGGCATGGGCCTGCTGGTGCGCTCCTCCGCGATCCTCGCGCTGATCTTCTTCTGCGCCGCGGTGCCGGTGACGGTGATCGCCTATCGCTTCAACCGCTCCTACTCCGTCCTCTCCCGCCTCTCGCAGGATCAGAACGGTGACCTCGCCACCACCATCGAGCAGTCCGTGCAGGGCATCCGGGTGCTCAAGGCCTTCGGCCGCGGGCCGACGGCCCTCGAGGGCTTCACCGAGCAGGCCGAGGAGCTGCGCCGCACCGAGGTGCGCAAGGCGACCGCTATCGCCCGCTTCGACATGTTCATGTTCATGCTGCCGGAGCTCGCCCTCGGCGTGGCCCTGCTGGTGGGCCTGCACCTGACGGCCTCGGGGTCGATCTCCACCGGCCAGCTGGCCTCCTATTTCGCGACCGCCACCCTGGTGGTGGGTCCGGTGCGGATGCTCGGCATGCTGCTGGGCCAGGCAGTCAACGCGACCACCGCCCTGGACCGCCACTACGAGGTGATGGACTCCGCCGAGGCCATCACCTCCCCTGCCTCTCCGCAGCGCCTCGATCCCGCCGCCGCCACCGGCGCGGTGCGCTTCGAGGGCGTCCACTTCCGTTACGAGGACGCCCCGGACCACATGCCCGACGTGATCAACGGAGTGGACCTCGAGATCCGCCCGGGCGAGACCATGGCACTGGTGGGCGTGACCGGCAGCGGCAAATCCACCCTGCTGCAGCTGGTGCCGCGCCTGTACGACGTGACCGCCGGCGCGATCACGATCGACGGCATCGACATCCGCGAGCTGGACCTGATCAGCCTGCGCACCCTCACCGCAGTCGCCTTCGAGGACGCCACCCTGTTCTCCGACTCGGTGCGCGAGAACGTGCTGCTCGGCGCAGATCAGTCGCTCACCGCAGAACAGGCCGAGGACCTGCTCCACCTCGCTCTGCGCACCGCGGATGCCACCTATGCGTACGAGCTGCCCGAGGGCGTGGACACCCGCATCGGCGAAGAGGGCATGAGCCTCTCCGGCGGCCAGCGCCAGCGCCTGGCCCTGGCCCGTGCGATCGCCGCCCGCCCCGCCGTGCTGCTGCTGGATGATCCGCTCTCCGCTCTGGACACCAAGACGGAGGAGACCGTCACCGAGCGCCTGCGAGAGGTGCTCAGCGGAACCACCACGCTGATCGTCGCCCACCGCAGCTCGACCGTGGCCCTTGCGGACAGGGTCGCCCTGCTCGACGGCGGCCGGGTGGTCGCCGTCGGCACCCATCACGAGCTGATGGCCACTTCCGCCCGCTACCGCTGGGTGATCGCCAACCAGGCCGAGGAACGCCGCCGCGACCAGGACATCGAGACCCTCACCGGCGAGCTCGAGCTCCGCGCGATCCAGGAGGAGGGCCGATGAGCGCCCCCGCAATGAAGAACCAGCGCCCGGACCAGAACGACCCCGAGCACCAGACTTTCAACGACGCCGAGAACACCGCTTCGCGGAAGCGCTCCTTCGCCCTGCTCGGCGAGCTGATCTCCCCCGTCAAGGGCCAGTTCGTGGGGATGGCCATCATGGTCGTCTTCGCGCAGCTCGCCGTGGTGGCCGGCCCAGCGATCATCGCCTGGGGCATCGACCACGGCCTGCCATCCCTGGTGGCCGGGGACTCCGGCCCCGCGTTCCAGGCCGCGGCGCTGGCCGTCGGCGCCGCGATCGTGGGCGGCGTGCTCACCTACGGGTACGTGCGCCAGTCCGTCGTCGTCGGCCAGAAGATGCTGCTCGCGCTGCGCCGGAAGGTCTTCCGCTTCACCCAGAAGCAGGACCTCGAGTTCCACGAGTCCTACACCTCGGGCCGGATCGTCTCCCGCCAGACCTCCGACATGGAGGCGCTGCGCGAGCTGCTCGACTCCGGCGTGAACGTCATGGTGGGCGCCTCGTTGTCGATGGTGTTCACGATCGTGCTGATCGTGACCATGGACCCGGTGACCGGCCTAGTGATGCTGCTGATGCTGATCCCCTGCGTGCTGCTGACGATCTGGTTCCAGAAGCGCTCCCGCATCGAGTACCGGGCGATCCGCACCCATTCGGCGCGGCTGATCGTGCACTTCGTCGAGGCGATGGCCGGGATTCGCGCCGTCAAGGCCTTCCGCAAGGAGGAGCGCAACCAGGCTGAGTTCGACACCCTCGCCCAGGACTACCGTGACGCCTCGATGCGCTCGATCAACGTGTTCGGCATCTACCAGCCCGCCCTGCGCGTGCTCGCCAATGTGACCATCGCCGCGGTGCTGGTGGTGGGTGGATTCCGGGTGATGTCCGACGATCTGCAGGTGGGTGTGCTGGTGGCGCTGGTGCTGTACTCACGGCGCTTCTTCCAGCCGGTGGACGAGATCGCGAACTTCTACAACGCCTTCCAGTCTGCGGTGGCCGCGCTCGAGAAGATCGCGAACCTCCTCGCGGTGCAGCCCCACGTGAAGGAGTCCGAGACCCCCACCCCGCTGCTCGCCGCGAGCGGCCAGGTGGACTTCGAGGACGTCTCCTTCCGGTACAGCGAGGATGGCCCGCTGGTCCTGCAGCCGATGGACCTGCACATCCCCGCTGGGCAGACGGTCGCCCTGGTGGGCCAGACCGGCGCCGGCAAGTCCACCGTCGCGAAGCTCATCTCCCGCTTCTACGACGCGACCGACGGCAGCGTGCGCCTGGACGGGGTGGACCTGCGGGACATCTCCATGGCGGATCTGACCCGTAACATCGTGATGGTCACCCAAGAGGCGTACCTGTTCTCCGGCACCGTCGCGGACAACATCGCCCTCGGCAAGCCCGGCGCGAGCCGGGAGGAGATCGAGGCCGCGGCCCGCGCGATCGGGGCCGACGAGTTCATCGAGAAGCTCCCCTACGGCTACGACACCGACGTGAACAAGCGCGGCGGGCGGGTCAGCGCCGGGCAGCGGCAGCTGATCTCCTTCGCCCGGGCCTTCCTCGCCGACCCGCGGGTGCTGATCCTCGACGAGGCCACCAGCTCGCTGGACATCCCCAGCGAGCGAATGGTGCAGGAGGGGCTCACGAAGCTGCTCGGTCGGCGCACCTCGCTGATCATCGCCCACCGCCTGACCACCGTGATGATCGCGGACCGGGTGCTGGTGGTGCACGGCGGCGAGGTCGTCGAGGACGGCTCCCCCACGGAGCTGGTCGCCCAGGGCGGTCGCTTCGCCGCGCTGTACCAGGCCTGGCAGGACTCGATGTGACGCATGGCCGGGGCGGGTGCACCACAGCACCCCGCCCCGGCCCGGCCGAGCCGCGGCCCCCTGAGTGAGCGGCACCGCCCCCGATGCGGTCCCCGCGGGCGGCCGCCCCGGCAGGGCTGATGCGCATCCACTGGCGCTGAGCCAGCACACATCCCCACATACCGGGTCGAATGCTGGCTGAGCGCCACTGGATGCACCGGCCACCCCCGGCCCGGCCCGGTTCGGCCCGCCCAAGCCGGTTCGGCCAGCCCGAGCCGGTCAGGCCCGCCAGGTCACGCCAGGTCACGCCCGGTCACGCCCCCAGCATTGCCCGGAGCTCCTCGGTGAGGCCGCCGATCTGCACCCCCGTGCTCGGCCGGCGGAAGGTCTCGGGCGTGACCAGGAACCGCTGCTCGAAAACGGTCGACCCGCGCAGTGTGGACACCTGAGTGCCGTTGTCGACGTAGCCGCAGGAATGCGAGACGCCGAAAGAGGCATCGTTCCCGACCGCCGCGGCGGACTCGGCCCGCAGCGCCCCGAGGTGGTCGAAGGCGAGCACCAGCATCGCCTGCCGCATGAGCTTCCCGTAGCCGTTCCCGTGGGCGTCCAGGGTGAGCCAGGATCCGGAGCTGACCACGCGCCTCTCGGCGAAGCGGGTCGCGGACATGTCCTGGCATCCGATGAGCCTGCCCTGCGCCCACACCCCGAACGGGAGCGTCCACGACTCCGGCTCGATCCCGCTGCGCAGCCGCCACTGGAAGGCCAGCGCGTTGCGGACCCGCTCCTCGGTCTCAGCCCGGTACCAGGGGAAGACCGCCGGGGACTGCGGGTCCTCGAAGATCGGCCGACGGAGCAGCGCCGCGTACTCGGGCAGATCAGCATCGGCGAGCGGG
Source organism: Brachybacterium sp. AOP24-D1-21 (assembly GCF_052378665.1). Taxonomy (NCBI): domain Bacteria; kingdom Bacillati; phylum Actinomycetota; class Actinomycetes; order Micrococcales; family Dermabacteraceae; genus Brachybacterium; species Brachybacterium sp. AOP24-D1-21. The sequence continues at coordinate 1,732,601 of NZ_JBQSXX010000001.1, read as the reverse complement.
CGCAGGGTGAGGCCACCGACGCGCAGCACCAGGCCGAGAGGCGGATACAGGGTGGCGAGGTCGTCGAGGGACGTGGTCATCGGCCCAGGCTAGAGCCACGGCGCATCGCCCGCCTCTGCTTTTCCCTAGGCTGTGCCCATGACCACCGACGTGCTGCTGAGCGGATTCGCGCCCTTCGACGGAGCGAGCGTGAACGAGTCCTGGGAAGCGGTGCGCGGCGCGGCACCGCTGCTGCAGGACCGGGGGCTGACGGTCGAGACCCTCGAGCTGCCGGTCGAGTTCGGTCGGGTCGGGGAGCTGCTCGCCGCGGCGGTGCGGGAGCACCGGCCCTCACTGGTGGTCGCCGTCGGTCTCGCCGCAGGGCGCGCAGGGATCACCCCGGAACGGGTCGCACTGAACGTGCGCGATGCGCGGATCCCGGACAACGCCGGCGCGAGCCCGGTGGACCAGCCCGTGGTCGCAGGCGGCCCGACGGGCTACTTCAGCACCCTGCCGATCAAGGCGATGGTCGCCGCGCTCACGGCCGACGGGGTCCCGGCCGCGGTGTCCCAGACGGCCGGCACCTACGTGTGCAACGACGTCTTCTACGCGCTCCAGCACCTGCTGGCGACCGACCCTGAGCTCGCCGACACCCGCGGCGGCTTCGTCCATGTGCCGTCGGCCGACGTGGTCGACGCCCCGTCCGGGGCTCGCGCCCTGGCCCGGATGGTCGAGGTGGCGCTGCACACCGCGGGCGATGCGGCCCTCGCGGGCGGGGCCGAGCACTGAGCCGGGGCTGAGCGTCGAGGCGGCCGCGCCCGGACACCGCGTCGGCCCCGGGGTCGGCATCGCGCCCCGGCCGCCGCGTACATCGGCATCGCGCCTCAGCCGCCGCCTCCGCCTATCGCCCTGTGGCGGCCCTTGTCAACAGTTCGGCCCGACTCGGGACAAGATCGCGCCTGACGCTGTGCACAACCGGTGCATCTCGCCGCACGTCGGCTCGAGAACGCCGTCCTTCCACCCCGCCGACAGAGTTATCCACAACGTTTTCCACAGGCGTGGACGAATGACAGACATGTAGTTCCGCAGGTACAGCGGAGAACCCGGGCGTGTCGTCGGCCCCGCTCTCTGCGACCGTCGTCGCCACGCGACCTCGCTGCGCCGCCCCTCGACGACCCCTCAGGCTCCCGCATCACCCCAGGTCATGGAATCTTCGGGAGGCGGCAGCGGGGTGCCTCCCGGCCGGGTGGAGCGGTGCTCGGGCTGGTTGCGCGGCAGCGACTCGACGGTGAGCATCCGCACGCCGCTCGGGAGCGCCCTGACTCGTCCCCACTGTCCGTCCACAGCCGATCCCCGGTTATCCACAGCAAGATCGTGCAATCCCCAACGGTCGACAGAGTTATCCCCAATTCTGTCCACATCTGGGGAAAACCACATCCGTGTAGTTCCCCCATCGCCTCACCGGGCGGGTGCAGTCCGTGCTACAGGGGTCGGGAGAGCCCGGATGACGAACGGGTCGGGGCGGCCTGCTCGCCGCCCCGACCCGTTCCGGTGCTCCGTCCGCGCCCGCTCCCGGACGCGCGATCTCACGACATCGGCACCGTGAGCGTCTTGAGGACGATCAGCGCGACGCACAGCACGAGTGCGGCCACCACCACGCCGGAATGCACGAGGGCGGAGCGTCGAGCCAGCACCTCGCGGTCCGCGCCGGCGGTGGCCTTCGGGCGCAGCGCGAACATCCCCGCGGTCACCGCGGCACCGAGCACCAGGCCCCCCAGGTGGCCCTGCCAGGAGATGTTGGGGACGGTGAAGGTGATGACGAGGTTCAGACCGATCAGCAGGAGGATCTGTGCGGTCTGCCCGCCCAGGTGCCGATTGACCACGAACATCGCGGCGAACAGGCCGAAGACGCCGCCGCTGGCCCCGAGGGTGCCGGTGAACCAGGACTGGCTGATCGGATCGGCGATCACGTACACGGCGGTGTGCCCACCCAGCATCGAGGCCAGGTAGATCGCGGTGTAGCGGACATGGCCGAGGGCCTGCTCGAGGTACTGCCCCACGATCCACAGCGCGTACATGTTCAGCGCCAGGTGCAGGATCCCGCCGTGCAGGAAGCCAGCGGTGACGAAGGTCCACGGCATCAGCAGCGCCCGGAACGGCGCGAAGATCCCCAGCTGCTCGACGAGCCCCGGCGCGAGCATCTGCCCGAGGTAGGCCAGCACGCACAGGGCGATCACGGTGTACGTGACGTACGGGGTGCGCTTGCCCATGCGAGCGCCCATCGCGTTCCGCGGCCGGGTGGAGGCCTGCTGCCGGGAGATGTCCCGCTCGCAGTCCACGCAGAGCACCCCCACAGAGGTGGGCCGCTGGCAGTCCGGACAGGCCGGACGGTCACAGCGCTTGCAGCGCACGTAGCTCACCCGGTCGGGATGCCGGGGGCACACCGGCGGCGCCTGGGGGTCCGGTTCGTCCTCGGCGCTGTAGCCGTAGCTGGGTCGTTCCATGCTCTCATTCCACCACGCGGGCCTGTGCCGCCCCCGAGTGGACAGAGGCACGACCCCATGGGCCCTACGGAGTCGGCGCCCGGCCGCCTTTCACGCCACGGTGTACGGGAACGCCGCGAAGAGCTTCTCGAATCGGCGATGCTGCGTCGGGCTCACATCCCGCAGCTCCTCGAGCACGAGCTTGCGCCGACCCGCCGTGCCCTTGCGGCTCCAGACGCCCACCACCTCGCCGCGGCGCAGCGCCGCCCGCTTGAACACGCCGTTGTTGCCGGGGACCAGCGCGCGATGTCGCTCCTGGTCCATCAGGAAGAGCCGGTCGCGATAGCCGAGCACCAGCTCGTCGAAGCCGGGCAGCAGCAGCTCGCGCACGGTCTCCTTCTCCGCCTCCGCGTACTCCTGGAGCAGACCGGGCCTCCACCACAGTCGCTCCCCGTCGCCGCCGCGGGCCGCGTCGACGGTCGCATGGAGCCGGCCGTGCCGGTCCGCATAGCCGCTCTCCAGCGCGTCCTCGATCTGCGGCAGCGCGGCGCGGATCGACCCCAGCGGCAGCTTCGACCACCAGGCGAGGTCCCGCTCCCCCGCCGGTCCGTGACTGCTGAGGTAGCGCCGGGCCAGTTCGGCTGCGGCCGCGGCGTCGTCGCCGTTGAAGGCGCCCTCGAGGTCGCTGCCGGCGGGCAGCCAGGTGCGCGCCAGCACCACCGCGGTCTCCCCGTCCTGCCACGGGCCGTAGGCGGCGATCCCGCCGGTGATCATCTCCACCAGCGGGTGGTATCCGCGCCCCTGGTCGGTGCGGATCCCGGCCGCCTCCCACGCGGCCATCAGCTCCTTGCGCAGCACCCCGCGGCCCGTACCCGGCACCGACCGCTCCGCGGCGATCGGGCTGGGGCTGTGGGCCGGCCGCCTGCTGCTGGACATCCCGGCGCTGGACGTCACGGTGCCGCTGCTGGCCTTCCTGTTCCTGGTCGCGCTCTGCGTGGACTACACGATCTTCCTGGTCCACCGCGCCCGCCACGAGGCGGGGACGCATGGCACCACCCGGGGCATGGTGCGCGCCGTCGGCTCCACCGGCGTGGTGATCACCAGCGCGGGCGTGGTGCTCGCCGCCGTCTTCGCGGCACTCGGCGTGCTGCCCCTGGTGGTGCTCGGCCAGCTGGGCCTGATCGTGGGCCTGGGGGCGCTGCTGGACACCCTGCTGGTGCGCACCGTGCTGGTGCCGGCGCTGTTCGCCCTGCTCGGCGAGCGCATGTGGTGGCCCTCCCGCCCGGCGCGGCACTGAGCCACCGCGCCGAGGGGAACGGGCCGACGGGCGGAGCGCAGGAGGTGATCTCTCCGGCACTCCGCCCGTCCCGCTTCGTCGACGGGAGGAAGAAAGTTACCGTGACCTGAGACCCCTCTCTTCTCGACGAAAGCGCTCCATGACGTCCCGACGCCACCTCCCCGCCCGGTCCGCTTCCTCTCTCGCCCGCCGCGGGGTGCTGCTGTCGGGACCGGCCCTGCTGCTGGCCGGCTGCGGGCTGCTGCCCTCCGGCGACTCGCGTGCGCCGTCGGCAGGTGGCGACGGTGCGGCGGAGGTGACCGACGAGCCCGGCGCCTCCACCCCGCCTCCCGGCAGCGCCGCGACCCTGGAGTTCGACGTGATCGAGGTGGTCGACGAGATCGCCGCGGGCAACCTGATGTCCCGCGTGGAGGACTCCGAGACCATGATCCACCCCTTCGCCCAGGCCACCGTGGTGGCCTCGACGCTGCTGGAGAGCCTCACCGCCGAGCAGTACACGGCCCTGACCGGTCAGGAGGCCCCGCCGGCCGACGGCGGCGCCGAGGGCGAGGGCGGTGAGGCGCAGCCCGCCACCACGCTGCTGCCCGGCACGATGAAGAGATTCCTGCTCACGGCCTGGGAGTCCACGGACCCGGACTGGAGGCCGACGCCGAGCCGCCTCGGCACCGAACTCCACATCACCCACGCCGGGAACGAGGCGATCCGCCTGGGCCGGGCGGAGAAGGGCGATGCCGAGCGCAGCGGGATCGTGCTGGCGGTCGTGGACGCCGACCCGGCCCCGGATGCGGTGGCGCTGCGGGCCGAGATCGAGGGCGGCCTCCAGGAGCTGTCCCTGGTGGACGGCTCCGTGATCGCGACCCCGGCCCCGCGCATGTACACGCGGGGGCTCGAGGTGGAGGTCTCCGACGCGGACGTCATCGACATCTCGGTGCCCGACGGTTTCGGGCAGGACGTGATGACCCTGCACGGCACGGTGGAGGAGGCCTACCTCTCGCCGTTCGTGGACTCCGGGCTGGAGCACGGGGGGCACCTGGGCTGGGCCGAGGAGGGCGAGATCCATCTCGTGGTCCCGCTGACCTGGGACCGCGACTTCTCCTCGAACGTCGAGGAGCTCACCGAGGTGGTGCTGGTGCTCCCCGACGGCACTGAGCTGCGCCCCGCACAGGACCAGTCGCGGATGTTCGGCAGTGCGCACCGCCGCCCGATCGCCACCTTCACCGTCCCCGCCTCGCTGGAGTCCGCGACCGTGCAGATCATGCCGCGGTTCGGTCAGGTGCTGGACGAGGACTTCGAGCAGGTCGAGGAGCCGCTCACCGCCACGCTGACCTTCGCGTGAGGGACGCCCCCGCCGAGGGGGACGGCCGTCTCAGCCGCAGCTGACCGTGAGCGTGAACCGGGTGGTGGCCTGGTCGTTGGAGGTGCCGGTGAGCGTCCCCGCGCCCTCGATCTCGTAGGTGTCCCCGTCGACGACGACCTCGGTGGAGGGCACCCCGACCCCGCCGGTCGTCGCGGGTGAGTACAGCAGCGTCCTGCCGTCGGGCAGGGAGAAGCGGGCGGAGGCCACCTGGGGATTATGGTCCGGATCGGCGATGACGGCGCTGATCCCGGTGGAGCGGCTGGGGTTCTCCGTACTGATGTCCCCGATGCGCAGATGCATGCTGCCGTCGATCCGTTCGCAGTCCACGATCCCGGTCTCGAGCTCGACCGGCTCCCCGCCGAGGGTCGCCTCCCAGCGCCCGCCGCTGGGCTCGCGCCCGGCATCAGAAGCGCCGCCGACATCCCCGCAGCCGGCCGGGGCCAGGACTGCCAGGACGCCGACGGCGCACAGGATCGATGAGCGCTCGAGGACGCTCATGGGGTCACTTCTCGATGGTCACCGAGGAGATGACGACGTCCTCGAGGGGACGGTCGCGCATATCGGTCTTGACGCCCTCGATGGCGTCGACGACCTTCTTGGAGTCCTCGTCGGCGACCTGGCCGAAGACGGTGTGCTTGCCCTGCAGGTGCGGGGTGGGGCCGACGGTGATGAAGAACTGCGAACCGTTGGTGCCGGAGGGCTTGCCGGTCAGCGCGTTGCGGCGCTTGCCGGCGTTGGCCATCGCGAGCACATAGGGCTCGTTGAAGTTCTTCTCCGAGATCTCGTCATCGAAGTTGTAGCCGGGGCCGCCGGTGCCGGTGCCCAGCGGGTCGCCGCCCTGCAGCATGAAGCCGGAGATGATGCGGTGGAAGATGACGCCGTCGTAGAACGGACGGGTGACCTTCTCGCCGGTCTCCGGGTCGGAGAACTCGCGGGTGCCCTCAGCGAGGCCCACGAAGTTCTCGACGGTCTTGGGGGCATGGTTCGGGAACAGCTCCATGCGGATGTCGCCATGGTTGGTGTGAAGAGTTGCAAACATGGCGACATCCTCCCACATGGGACGCCTGGCCGACCGACTGGACGGGCACCGCGCACCTCTGCTTCTTCTCATCTGCTGTGAGCGTGCAGACTCGCTCACGTTAGAGTTGTGCCACACGGGTTCGTGACGGTCTTCCGACTGTCCGGGCCCAGGGACCACCGTCGGCCCGACCCGACGGATTCGACCGAAAGGGGAACCCCATGGCGCTGACCACCAAGCGGGAAGCCAAGAAGGCTAAGAAGCACGCCGCGAAGACGGCTGATGCCGCGAGTGCGACCAGCCAGAACGCCCAGAACGCCGTCGAGGAGCTGCAGAAGCTCGCCGCTCAGGTGGGCCCCGTGGTGTCCGAGGGCGCTCGCGAGGCTCGTACCCGTGCCACCGAGCTGTACGACCACTACGCACCCGAGGCTCAGCAGAAGCTGCGCGAGCAGTCGGACAAGCTCCGCGACCAGTCGGAGAGGTTCTCGCAGAACCTCGGCCCGCGTGCGGACAAGATCCGTCACGACGTGCAGGACGACTACATCCCGCGCGCCCGCAAGACTGCCGAGACCACCGGCACCGTCCTGAAGGCCGCCGTCGACGCTGCCCGCAAGGAGCTCGACAAGGGCCAGGGCAGCATCCGCTCGGCCGTCCTCGAGCCGACGCCGCAGCCCAAGAAGAGCCGTGCCGGCAAGGTGCTGCTCATCCTGGGCCTGGCCGCCGCGGGTGCCGCCGCCGGCTACGTCGTGTGGCAGAAGACCCGTCCGGTCGAGGATCCGTGGGCCCCGCCCGCCGACTTCGCCCGTGCGCACTACCCGGCGTCCGCCGCGAATGAGTCCGACTCCTCGACCGTCTCCGACACCGTCGGCTCGGCCGATGCCGGTGACGTCGCCTCGGCCCTGAAGGGTGAGGACCGCTCCTCCGACGTGGAGCCCAAGGAGGTCAAGGTCGATTCCGATCCGGACGCCTCCTCAGCCGACGACGAGAAGCGTGGCAACCACCGCGGCGACTCCTGAGTCCGCGCCTCGGTGCTTCACGAGTGAGCGCCTCACGGAGCAGTCCGTGAACCACAGCGCGGCGGTCCCGTCCCCGGACGGTGACCGCCGCGCTGTCGTCATCTCCGGGATCGTCACCACCCGCCTGCGCCTGGCACCGGTGCGCGCGGAGGATCTCGAGGAGCTGTTCACGCTGCACTCCGATCCCCGCGCCTTCGCCGAGGACACCACCGCCCCGCTCACGCAGCTCGCCCAGATGCGGCAGGTGCTCGCGCAGTGGTGCAGCGCGTGGGAGCGGGACGGGCTGGGGTACTTCACGGTGCGGGCACGGGCTGCGGCGGAGCCCGACGCCCGGTGCGAGTCGCCGCGCGGCGGCCCACAGGGTGCCGATGGCGGGGCCGAGGAACTGCCGGCAGGCCTGCTCGGCGTCGTGGGTATCACCGCTCTGCGAGCCGGCGACTCCGAGCTGCTGAGCGCCTACTGGCGACTGGATCCCGGGATGACCGGCCGAGGCGTGGCCAGCGAGGCGATGCGCGCCGTGCTCACCGATCCGCACCGCGGACCGGGCGGTCGCGAAGTGATCGCGGTGACCGCCTCCCGCAACCTCACCTCGCGCACCCTCGCGGCCCGCCTCGGCTTCCGCCCCGCGGCGGCTGCGCGCCCCGTGCCCGGCGGGCGGGTGGGCGATGTGCTGCTCGTGCGTCCCGCTTCCTAGACTGGCCGGCATGCCTGCCGCCCCGAACCCGCCCGGCGCGGGCCGCTACGCCCCCTCCCCCAGCGGTGACCTGCACCTGGGGAACCTGCGCACCGCGATCCTCGCCTGGGCACTCGCCCGCCGCACCGGCCGCGCCTTCCATCTGCGCGTCGAGGACCTGGACCGGGTCAAGGAGGGCTCCGAGCAGCGACAGCTCGAGGATCTCGCCGCACTGGGGATGGACTGGGACGGGGAAGTAGTCCGCCAGTCCGAGCGGGGGGCGGCGTACGACGAGGCCATCGCCCGCCTCGAGGCGCAGGGACAGGTCTTCGAGTGCTACTGCACCCGCCGGGAGATCCTCGAGGCTCCCAGCGCCCCGCACGCTCCGCCCGGCGCCTACCCCGGGACCTGCCGTGACCTCACCCTCGCCGCGCGCGAGCAGGGACGACAGCGGATGCGGGAGCTGCGGCGCGCACCGGCCCTCCGACTGCGCACCGAGGTGGAGTCGTGGCAGATCCACGATCTCTGGGCGGGAGAGGTGACGGGCACGGTCGATGATCTGGTGCTGCGGCGCGGCGACGGCGTGGTCGCCTACAACCTGGCCGTGGTGGTCGATGATGCCGCAGCGAGAGTGGACCAGGTGGTGCGGGCTGATGATCTGCTCAGCTCGGCTCCACGCCAAGCGCATCTCGCCCAGCTGCTGGGCCTGCCGGAGCCGGGTTATGCGCACGTCCCGCTCGCGGTGAACTTCGCCGGGGCCCGGCTCGCAAAGCGCGATGGCGCGGTGACGCTGCGGGATCGTCTGGCACGCGGCGAGAGCGTGCCCGAGGTCATGGGCCGGATCGGGAACTCGCTGGGGCTGCGCGGCTGCCGTGCTGCGGCCGACGTTCTCGAGCGATGGGACCCGGCCGCATCGCCGCGGCATCCGTGGGTGGTCGAGCTGCCGGGCTGACCCTGTCGGTGTCTGCGGGCGTTTGCCGCACCACACTTATTGCCGAACAGTAACACTTCTCGATACACAAATGTATCGTGTGCGGCGTGATGCGACTCCTCCGTGCACTCCTCTCTGCCCTGTCCACCGTCCTCACAACTGCCCGCCGCGCTGTGTCCTCGGCCGTCGGCGTCCTGGGCGGTGCGCTCGCCCGCGCCCTCGGAGCGACCGGTCGCGGGCTCTCCGCCGTCGGCCGCGGAGCCCTGGCCCTGCTGCCCGGTGAGTGGAAGAAGCCGATCGCGGCACTGTTCGTGACCGGCCTTGCCCTGGTCCCATTGATCTACTCGGGCAACATGACCTGGTCGTTCCTCGATCCGAGCAACAGCCTCGACCAGATCACCGCCGCCGTGGTGAACGAGGACGAGGGCGCCACGGCCACCTCCCCGGACGGCGAGGAGAGCGAGCTGAACGTCGGCGCGGAGTTCACCGACACGCTCCTGGACCTCGACAAGGAGACCGTGTACCGCTTCGTGGAGGTCTCTCCCGGTGAAGCTCATCGTGGCCTGGCGGACGGCACCTACGGCGCGACCGTCGAGATCCCCTCGGACTTTTCGGCGAACATCGCCTCCCTCGGCGGCGATGCCGAACACGCGGCTCCGGCTCTGCTCACGGTGACCACCAACGACTCGGTGAACTACGTGGGCGGCAACTTCACGAAGTCCGTGGGGACAGCGCTGACCGATTCGCTGCGCTCGAGCGTGCTCGAGCAGTACCTGGGCCAGATCTACGTGGGCTTCACGACCATCCACGACGGCTTGGGCGATGCCGTCGACGGCGCCGGCGAGCTCACCGACGGTGCCACCACCCTGCACGACGGCACCGGAGACCTGGTCGACGGCAGCACCGAGCTGGCTGACGGCACAGCACAGCTGGTGGATGGCGGTGCGGAGCTGGCTGACGGCACGCACGCCCTGCACTCCGGGAGCCTAGACCTGGTCGTGGGCCTCGACCAGCTGAGCACCGGCGCGGTCACCCTGCGCGACGGGACCGCGACCCTCGACGCCGGCGCCCGCGAGCTCCGTACGGGCCTGGTGACCCTCGACGAGAACGGACAGCCGCTGCGCAGCGGGGCCCAGCAGCTCGCCACCGGCACCTCGGAGCTCGCGACCGGCGCGGGCACCCTCGCCGACGGCGCCGGGCAGGTCGCCGAGGGCACCCGCCAGCTCGACGAGACCGTCACCGCCGCGCAGCAGCGCGCCGACGAGCTCGGCGTGACCCCCGAGAGCGTGCAGCGCACCAGCGAGGACCTCGTCACCGCGATCGACGCTCTCGAGGGCATCGCCACGGACCTGCCGGGACGACTCGCCGACCCGGTCACCGCCGCCGGCACCGTCTCCGAGACGGCCACGACCCTCGACGAGACCGTGACCAGCCTGGACGAGACCGCGCAGAACCTCGACCAGACCACGACCGACCGCACCGAGGACGCCCGCACCCTGCGCGACGCCGCCTCCACCATCGGTGAGGACGCCACCGCACTGGACGAGGACGTGCAAAGCGCGCACGAGGCCACCACCACCGCCTCCGAGAGCGCCGCCACCAGCGAGCAGAGCGTCCGGGACTACACCGAGGAGGTCGATGTTCTCGCCGCACGCTGCGAGGCCTCCGGCGCCGACGCCTCCTTCTGCCAGGACCTCACAAGCACGGCGGACTCCTCCCAACAGGTGCGCGACGACGCCGAGCAGGCCTCCGTCGACACGGCCACGGCCCAGGAGGCCACGGGCACCGCGGCCGAGCAGTCGACCGACATCGCCGGCATCGCTTCGGACATGACCGGCTCCGCGGAATCGATGGTCACCTACACCGAGGGGCTCTCCGAGACCACCTCGACCCTCGCCCGGGGCACCTCCTCCCTCTCCGAGGCCACGGGGACCCTCGCCGAGGACACCTCGACCCTCGAACAGGACCTCAGCACCCTGCGCGACGACGCCGTCTCGGCCGCTCCCTCCCCCGAGCAGGGGACGAGCGCCTCCGACCTCGCTACAGACCTCGCGCAGCAGGCCCGCACCGCAGCGACGGCCCTGCCCGAGGCCTACGGCGCGCTCGAACAGGGCGCGCAGGACGCACGCCGCCTGAACACCGGCGCCCAGGAGGTCGCCTCGGGCGCCGACCGGCTCGCCGAAGCGAGCGGCACTGCGAGCGACGGCGCACAGACCCTCTCCGGCGGGGTCACCCGCTACACGGACGGGGTGGGCACCGCCCGCACCGGTGCCGAACAGCTCTCCGGAGGCACCGGTCAGCTAGCCGACGGCGCCCAGCAGCTGGTCGACGGGACATCCGAGGCCGGAGACGGTGCGCAGCAGCTCGCCAGCGGTGCCGGACAGCTCGTGGATGGTGCCACGCAGCTCCACGACGGCGCGACACAGGTCGACGACGGGGCGACCGAGCTGGCCGACGGCGCGGTCGCCCTCGACGACGGGGCGGGCGAGCTCGCGGACGGCTCGGAGGAGCTGCGAGACGGGCTCGCCGAGTCCCAGGACGACATCCCCGCCTACACCGACGACGAGAGCGACGCGCTCTCGGAGACAGCCGCAGAGCCTGTGCAGATGAGCTTCGAGCGCGCCCATGAGCTCACCCGCTTCGGCGAGGGCCTGGCGCCGCTGTTCCTCGCGATCAGCCTCTGGGTGGGCGGCATGGCCATCTTCCTGATGATGCCGCCGTTCTCCTCCCAGGCCGCCGCTCGCGGCGTGGGCCCGGTACGACTGCTGGCCGGTGGCCTGGTGCCCGCACAGCTGCTGGGCCTGGTGCAGACCGCCATCGCCGTGGGAGCCCTGTACTTGCTGGTGGGCGTCTCGATGAACGACCTGCCCCTGATGATGGGCCTGGCGGCGTTCACCTCGGTGGTGTTCGTGGCGCTGAACCACGGCTTCGGCGCCCTGTTCGGGCCGGTCGGGAAGTTCGTGGCGCTGGTGCTGATCGCAATGCAGATCTCCGGTGCCGGGGGCACCTATCCGGTCTCGACGCTGCCGCAGTTCTTCCAGGTGATCCACCCGTATCTGCCGATGACCCACGCCGTGGACGCCTTCCGCGGAGCGATCGGCGGAGGCTGGATCGACCCCGCCGGGGATCTGCAGTGGCTCGGCGGGTGGCTGCTCCTCGGCATCGCCCTGGGCCTGGCCGGCGCGCTGAAGGAGGGGCGCCGGGCCTCGGCCCAGACACCGGCATATGGTGACACCGGCGCATGGTGACACCGGCACGAGCACATGCTGACACCGGCACATGGTCGGGTACCGGCGCAGGAGCGATGACTATGCCTATTTCGCCGTACTGATCGCCCTGACGCCAGCACTCGACCATTATCCGGCCAGAAATGACCGGGGCGGTCAGTGAGAGGCCGGGGATGCCGCTGCTGCGCCGGCAACGGATGCTTCCTCCACGGCGGTGCTCCCTCCACAGCGGAGGTTCTCGGCCCTCGTCCGCACCAGCTTTGACCTGTACTGCAGGTATGAGAATCCCCGGTATCGCACACAGATCAGATCTCCCGGGTCTCGGCATCACCGACGCCACTCGTCGGCGACTGCTCCGACAGGGGCAGATGAGGCGGGTCGGCACCTGGTACGTGACCGACGAGGCCCCTGAAGCCCTCGTCGCCCTGCTGGAACAGGGAGTGCGACCCACCTGTGTCACCGCAGCGGAACAGCACGATCTCTGGGTGCCCCTGCACACGGGAGATCACGTGTACCGGCCCCGAGGCCTCGTACCCGGCGCCCCCGGCTCGGGCCTTGTGAAGCACGGCTCCGAGATGAGGATCTGGCCGGACCGCGACCCGGACGCTGATCTGCCGCTGGCCCTTGCGCACGCCGCACGGTGCCTGTCCGTTCGTGACACGGCGATCCTCGTGGAGTCCGCGCTGAATCGGCGAAGCATCACGATGCACGAGGTGCAGCGTCTCCTCGCCTTCCTTCCCGCTGCGCGGCGGGCCCAGCTTGGCAGGGTCTCGCCGCTCGCCGAGTCCGGGACGGAAACAGCGGTGAGATGGTGGCTGGAGTCGCTGCACATCCCGGTCACGCCCCAGGTGCAGATCCCGGGAGTCGGCCGCGTCGATCTGAAGCTCGGCGCGAGCTGGATCATCGAATGCGACAGCGTGAGCTTCCATCACGATCCCCAGCAGTACCATCGGGACAGAGCTCGTGACCTGCGGCTCCAGGCTCGGCGCTACATGGTCACCCGGCTCACCTGGGAGCAGGTCTTCCTCGATTGGGAGGAGACGGCATCCCAGCTGCTGGCGATCATCCGCCGGCGCGACCACCGGCGGCCGCTCGCCGGATAATGGTCGAGAACCGGCGGCCGCTCGCCGGATGATGGTCGGGAACTGGCGTGTGGGCGACATCTACGACGATATCGCCGTACTCATCGCCCTGGCGCCACTACCCGACCAAGCCCCCAGCACCCGACCACCGGCCACCCCCTGGCCAAACCTCCACTACCCGACCACCGGCCAGCCCCTGACCAGGCCTCCAGCACCCGACCAGGCAGCGGTACCTGAGCAGCGCCCGCACGGCCGGAGATAGCTGGTAGGCAGGAGCGGCTGTGCTCATGCTCAGGCCAGGGCGGGCTCCCGCTCGGTGATGGGGGTCGCCGGCAGGGCACTGGCCCGGCCCAGGGAGCTGATCTCCCAGCCGGCGTCGCGCCACTGCCGCGGGTCGAGCACGTTGCGGCCATCGATCATCCGCGTTGCCGCGACCAGGCCGGCCGCACGTACGGGGTCGAGGTCGCGGTATTCGTCCCACTCGGTGAGCAGCACGGTCAGCTCCGCTCCGCGCAGTGCCGAGGAGGTGTCCGGCTCGAACTCCACCAGTCCGCCGAGGCGGCGTTCGGCGTTCTGCAGCGCCTTGGGGTCGGTGACCGTGACCATGGCCCCGGCGGCACGCAGGCGGCAGGCGACGTCGAGCGCCGGGGAGTCCCGGGTATCGTCGCTGAGGGGCTTGAAGGCTGCGCCGAGCACGGTGATCCGGCGTCCGGTGAGGTCTCCGAGCATCTCACCGGCGAGCGTGACCACCCGGGCGCGGCGCCGCTCGTTGACGGCATCGACCTCGCGGAGGAAGCCGAGGGCCTCCCCCACGCCGTTGTCCTCGGCGCTGGCGAGGAAGGCGCGGATGTCCTTGGGCAGGCAGCCGCCGCCAAAGCCGACCCCGGCTCGCAGGAACTTCGCGCCGATGCGGTTGTCCATGCCGATCGCGCGGGCCACGTCGGTGACGTCTGCCCCGGTGACCTCGCACATCTCCGCCACGGCATTGATGAAGGAGATCTTGGTGGCGAGGAAGGCGTTGGCCGAGGCCTTGACCAGCTCGGCGGCCTCGTACCCCATCACCAGGCGGGGTGCTTCGCGTTCGAGGATCCGGGCGTAGACGGCGTCGAGCATCGCGACGGCCTGCGCGGCGACGGGGTCCTCGGTGTCGTGCACGCCGTAGACGAGCCGGTCGGGGTCCAGGGTGTCCTTCACGGCGAAGCCCTCGCGCAGGAACTCGGGGTTCCACATCAGGGTCACGCCCTCAATCTGCTCGAGGCGGCCGGCGAGCATGCGGGCGGTGCCTGCGGGGACGGTGGACTTGCCGACCACCAGCGTCGGCGCACCGCCGCGGACGGGCAGCACCTCGGCGAGCGTGTCGACCGCGGCCTCGAGGTAGGACAGGTCGGCGCCGAAGCCGTCGGCCTGCTGCGGGGTGCCGAGGCCGAGGAAGTGCACGTCGGCGTCGGCGATGTCGGCGTAGTCGGTGGTGAAGCGGAGCAGATCGGCGTCCAGGCCACGGGCGAGGATGTCCTCGAAGCCGGGTTCGTGGAAGGGGGCGCGCCCGGCCTGGAGGGTGGCGATGCGCTCGGCGTCGATGTCGAGGCCGACCACGTCGTGGCCGAGGTCGGCCATGGCGGCGGCGTGCACCGCACCGAGGTACCCGACTCCGATGACGGAGATCTTGGTGGTCTTCACGACATGCTCCTTTCGAGGTGGGCGACGGCGCCGCCCAGTGGGGTGTCCTCTGCCGCGGGTGCGGGGAGGGAGGCCCGGGATGCAGGGCCGGGGCCGGCCGGGTCGAGGGAGGCGGCGAGGATGCGGGCAGCGCCGCGCCACCGTGGCCGGAAGGCGTAGACGCAGGCGAGCCGGGCGATGGTGCCGCTCTCGTAGGCGGCGAGGGTCTCGGGTGGGATGCCGCTGCGCGCGGCGGCCCGGTCGATCTCGTCGCGGACCACGGCGGCCTGCTCCTCGGTCCAGATCCCCTGCAGCTCGCGCCAGGTGGCGTGCGCGCGGAGGTTCGCGGCGTCGAGGGCGGGATCACCGGCGGTCGCGGTGTCGACGTCCAGGAGGGCGGGACGGTCGCCCTCCTGCCAGAGGATCTGCTTGTCGTGCAGGTCGCGGTGGATCAGGGCAGGCCGCTCGACGTCTTCCAGGCGCAGCAGCTCCCTGCGGGCCAGCGTCAGGGCGCGACCGCGCAGGACGGCCCCGGCGGGATCGACGGCATCGGCACGTCCACCCCAGGCCTCGAGCACCTCGGCCTCCGCCGCTGGTCCGTGGAGGGTCGCGGTTCTCGCGCGGTCGCGGGAGGTTTCGACGGCGGTGGTCCAGGCATCGAGGGTCTCGCGCCAGGCGCGGCGCCAGGTGCCGTCAGCGGTGGGGAGCCCGTCGTGCAGGAGGTGTCCGGGCAGCTCGGCGAAGGTGACGGTGTCGTCGTCGGCGTCGAGCACCCGGGCGGTGCGGAAGGGGCCCTCAAAGGCGGTGGAGCGGTCGATGGCCTCCAGCAGCGGTGCGGCACGGCCGGGGCGGACGATCTTCACGTAGCGGGTCCCGGCGTGCTCGCCCTCGCTGCCCTCGCCTCCCTCGAGGCGGACCACGGCGCGTTTGCCGGGCCGGTGCGAGACGACGGTGCCGCTCGGATGCTCTCCGAGCACGCGGGCCAGTGCGGGCAGGCGCGGGTCGGTGCCGTCCTCGAGCACGGTGACCTGGCCGGTGGCGGGGTCGAGGCGGGCTGCGCGCAGTCGGGCTCCAGAGCGGGTAGGGGCGCTGTCCTCGAGCTCGAGGGGCAGGCCGCGGCCGTCGTCGGCCCACGCACGGTGCACGGTGAGCACGCGTCCGTCATGGGTGACGGTGGTGGGGACCAGGCGCTGCTGCTCCCCTGTGCTCGGGGCCGCGGGGGCCGGGGCGGGCAGAGGCAGGCGGCCGGGCCATTCGAGGACGATCTCGGCGAGCGCGAGGCGCCGCTCGACCCGCTCCATCCAGTCATCGCGGTGACGGCGCAGCGGGTCCAGGGCGGAGGAGAGCAGGGCGCGGGCGGTCCAGGCTGCAAGCTCGGTGCTCGGCGGCAGGCCGAGGTGGCGGGTGTAGCCGCGGAGGAAGGCGGTGGCCTGCTCCTCGACTCCGGCGAGCAGGCAGGAGGCGATCCAGGAGCCGAGGTCAGCACTGCGCGGCCCGAGGCCGGAGCGGTCCAGGTCCACCACGCGCAGGGGCAGGTGCCCTTCGCCAGGGACGGCGGTCTCGTCGACCGAGATCAGGACCTGGTCCGGGGAGAGGTCGCCGTGGATCAGGGCCAGGGGCCCGTCGGTCGTGAGCGTCGCGCGCAGTCGCTGCGTGAGCTGCTCGACCTGCTGTGCGCGGTGCGGCAGCAGCTCGGCGACGGCCTCTGCGGTGGCGGGGACCAGGTCGCCGATGCGGGCTGCGGGCAGGTTGTGCCCGGAGACGTCGGCGGCATGCAGGCGGGCGATGATCTCGCCGAGCCGGGCGGCGGCCGGCATCGAGTGGGGATGGCAGGACAGCCCCGCAAGATCTCCCTGGCCCCACTGCCCACCGATCAGCACCGAGGGGCGGCCGCGCCAGCGGCGCTGGGCGACGGTGGGCAGGCCCAGCTCCCGCCAGCACTCACCGACCCGCAGCAGGTCATCCAGCGGCCTGGCCGCGATGCGCAGCACCTCGCCGGAGTCGGGCAGGAGCAGCACGGCGTGGCGGCCGGGGTTGTAGCTCAGCACCCGCAGGGCGGTCTCGTCTCCGCATCGGTGCAGCAGGCGGTGGATCTCGCGGCCCAGCCGCGGGTCGCTGTCGAGACCGCCGCTGAGCAGGTACGGGCCGTCGGCTGTGGTGGTGTGCTCGAGGATCTCCGTCCCGCTGCGCTCGGCGCGGTGCAGGATGTTGCCACGCTTGTCGCGGGAGGCGACCAGCTGCACCCAGCCGACGCCTGCGAGATCCTGCCCCCGCGTCCCGGCGGGGACGGTGGCGCGGTAGGAGACGAGCACCGAGGCGGTGGGCTTGATGCGCACCCGGTCCAAGGTGATCTCGCGCCCCAGCAGGGTGGACAGCTGCTCGGGTTCCAGCAGCACGGCGGCTCCGGGCAGGCGGGCGTGGTCGCTGAGAAGCTGCAGCGGAGTGGCGGTCATGGTCATCACCGGATCTCCTGTCCCTTCGGCTGTGGGGCGTCGAGGGCCTGTTCCGCGGCGCGCTGCTCGACGATCCAGCGCGAGTAGTGGGAGTCCGGATCGGCGGCGAGCTGCGCCGGGGTGCCGTCCTCGAGGATCCGGCCGTCCTCGAGCCAGAGCACCCGGTCCAGCCCGGCCACGGTGGTGGCGTCATGGGTGATGGAGATCGTGGTGCGGGAACGGGCGAGCTCGCGCAGCGACTCGTTGACCTGGGCCTTCGCGGCCGGGTCGAGGCCGGTCGTCGCTTCATCCAGCACCACCACCGGGGCACGGCGGATCATGGCGCGGGCGATCGCGATGCGCTGGCGCTGACCGCCGGAGAGGGTGTCGCCCCGGTTGCCGAGCACGGTGTCGTAGCCCTCCGGCAGGCCCATGATGAAGTCGTGCGCACCGGCGCGGCGGGCGGCCTCCTCGATCTCGGCAGGCGTGGCGTCGCGCCTGCCGAAGCGGATGTTCTCGCGCACGGACTCGGTGAACAGCACCGACTCCTGAGGGAGGATCGCCACGTGGCGGCGCAGATCGGAGAGGCTCACCGAGCGGGTGTCGTAGCCTCCGATCCGGATCCGTCCCTCCTGCGGCTCGTTCAGACGCAGCAGGTAGGAGACCAGCGTCGACTTCCCGCCGCCGGAAGGGCCGAGGATCCCGAGGTGCTGACCGGCGGGGATCCTCAGGTCCAGGTCCTTGAAGAGGGGGCGGCCGTGACCGTCGGGCGAGGTGATCGAGGAGAACTCGACGGTGCCGCGCACGTGGCGCATCGGCACCGGGCGCTCGGGGTCGGCGATCTCGATCTCCTCGTCCATGAGGTCGGCGATGCGCTCCCCGGAGGCGGAGGCGCGGGCGATCCGGCCGGTGTACTTGGCCATGTCGCGCAGCGGCTTCATCGCGATCTTCAGGTAGGTCAGGAAGAGCACCATGTCGCCGGGGCTCATCACCCCTCGCAGCACCTGCAGGCTGCCGACGACCAGCACGGTGCCCTGTGCGATGCCCACCAGCACGTCGGTGGCGCGCTCGAGGCCGGCGGCCAACTTCTTGGCCTTCACCCCGGCCTTCATGGCCTTCTCGTTGCCGCCGGCGAACTCGTGGGCGACGGTCTTCTCCAGGCCGTAGGACTGGACCACGCGGATCGCGCCGAGCGCCTCGGCGGCGGCGCCCACCAAGGAGCCCTCGCCCTTACGGGTGCTGCGGGAGGCGCGCACGATCTTCGGGGAGGAGCGACGGGACAGCAGCAGGTAGATCAGGCCCGTGGCGATCACGATGCCGGAGAGGAAGGGATCCAGGATCACCATCACCACCAGCAGCACAGCGAGCGTGATGACGTTGCCGATCAGCGGCAGCCCCGCGGTGACCGCGACGTCCTGCAGCCTCCCCACGTCCCCTACGAGGCGCTGTGAAGTGTCTCCGATGGAGGCGCGCGAGTGGTACCGCAGCGACAGCGCCTGGATGTGGTCGAAGACCCGGGTGCGCAGCTCGGTGGCGATGCGCGCGCCGACCTTCGCGAAGGAGATGGTGGCGAGGTAGTTCGAGCCCGCACGGCCAGCGATGATCATGGCCAGGCCCAGCGCCGCGGCGATCACCGTCTGCTCGATGTTCAGGCCGAAGGGTGAGGCGTCCGAGGGCAGGTCAGCGCCGAGCGCCGAGGTCACGGCGTCCACCGCGTACTTCAGCGGCCAGGGCTCGAGCACCCGGAAGGCGACGTCGAGCAACAGCCCGATCATGCCGACCAGGCACAGCAGCAGGTGGCGCGGCAGGTGCGGGCGCACCACCTGGAGGGTGCGGCGCAGGGCCGAGGGATCCAGGCGCTCCTTCTTCGGCACCGCCGAGGTGCCCAGGAGGCGGCGCAGCAGGGGCGTGCGTTCGCTGCGAGGTGCGGGATCGTGCGGGGCGGGGTCGCGCGGTGCGGGGTCGCGCTGGTCGATCCCGGTGCGCGAGGTGCCGATGGCCATCAGGCACCCACCTCGGCCAGGCTCGTAACCTGAGCGGGGCTCGCAGCCAGGACCGGACTCCGTGCCTCTGCCGGGCTCGCAGCCTCCACCTGGCGCAGCAGCTCACGGCAGCGGATCTTCCAGTCGTGCTCGCGCACGGCCGTCTCGCGGGAGCTCCTGGCGAGGTGGGCGCGGTGGGCAGGGTCGGCGGCCAGCTCGTCGAGGGCGGCGGCGAGCTCGTCCACGTCCCCGGGCGCCACCAGCACGCCCAGCTCGCCCTGGCCGAGCAGCGCCGGGATGGTGCCGATCGCGGAGGCGACCGTGGGCAGTCCCGCTGCGAGGTACTCGTAGACCTTCAGCGGGGAGAAGTAGTGCTCCCCGGCCGGGTAGGGGGCGGTGGCGATGTCCAGCTCGTGGAGGATCTCGGGCACCAGCTCGGGGGCGACGGCGCCGCGGAAGCGGACCCTCCCTGCGATGCCGAGCTCGGCGGCGAGCTGCTCGAGCTCCTCCTGCTGCGGGCCGGTGCCGCAGATGTCCAGGCGCAGGTTCTCGCGGGTGCGGGCGAAGGCACGCAGCAGCACATCGGTGCCATGCCAGGGCTTCAGGGTGCCCACGAAGCCGACGGTGACCGGCGCCTCCGGGCCCGGCGCGGTGACGGGGCGGCTGCCGGGGGTGATGCGGCGGGTGTTCACGCCGTTGGGGGTGACGACCACGCGGGCCGGGTCGGCGCCCTCGTCCAGGGTCCACTGCGCCACGGCCTCGCTCACGCAGGAGACGAGGGTCACGCCGCGCAGCTGGCGCCGGGTCGCGGCGAGCGCCCCGGCCTCATCGGCCAGGCTCCGGTGCTGGCGCTGCTCGGCGATCAGCGGCGCGTTGACCTCGAGGATCGAGGGAATCGGGGTGACCGGGGCGGTCGCGGTGATCGCGGGAATCGGGGTGGTTGCCGGGCCTGCAGGTGTCGAGAGCCGGGCGGCGGTGTCGGAGAACAGGGAGTAGCGCTCATAGACCAGGTCGAAGCCGCCGGCGGCGATCTCCTCGGCGATCGCGGCGGAGGCGGCGGCGACGGCCTGTTCACGCTCCGCGCCGCTGCCCTTGGGCAGGCGGTGGCGGCGCACCTCGAGGTCGGCGAGGTCGGCGGGGATGTCGTCGTTCACGCGGGTGCAGAAGACGGTCACCTCGTGGCCGTCGGCCCGGAATGCGCGGATGACCTCCTGGACGTGCACGGAGGCTCCCTTGGTGCCGAACACTCCGATGCCGGGGTCGAGCAGGGCGTAGGCGATCCTCATGACAGGGTCCTTCCGGCGGGGGCGATCGGCTGGGCGGCCGACGGGGCAGCGGCGGGCGAGAGCGCCTGCGTGGCCCGCTGCAGCGCAGGCAGCTCGATCGGCTGGGTGAGGATGTTGCGATGCGCGGAGCACTCGGCGAGGGCGCGCAGTCGGCGGGCCTGGGAGCGGGAGTCGTACTCCGCGGCGACCAGCTCCCGGGCGGCGTCGGTGAGGGCGAGCCGGTCGGTGGCGGGATCCAGCGCCTCGCGGACGGCGTCAACCAGTGCGGTCGTGTCCCCGGTGGGGACCAGCCAGCCGGTGCGGCCGTCGATGATCACCTCGCCGACGGCGGTGACGGAGGCCGCTACGCACGGGATGCCGGTGGCCATGGCCTCGAGCAGCACGGTGGGCAGCCCGTCGGCATTGCCGTCGGCCCCGATCACGAAGGGGGCCACGAACAGGTCGGCCACGTCCAGCAGATGGCGCACCTCCTCCTGGGTGCGCGGTCCCAGCAGCCGGACCTGCTGCTGGAGTCCGAGCTCGGCGATCTTCGCAGCGAGCTCGTCGCGCAGCGGGCCGTCGCCGACGATCTCGGCGCGCACCTCGCGGCCTTCCTCGCGCAGGGCGCGGACGACGTCGATCAGCTGGTCGAAGCCCTTCTTCTCGACCAGGCGCCCCACCCCGAGCAGGAGCGGCACCTCGGCGAGGCCTGTGCGGCCGCGGTAGGGGAAGCGCTCGAGCTCGAGGCCGTTGCGCACCAGCTCCAGGCGGGCGGTGTCCCGGGCGCCGAAGCGGGCGTGCAGGTGGCGGCGGTTGTACTCGCTGATGGTGACGGCGTGGTCCGCGTCGCGCAGCTTGCGGGCGAGGTCCTCGTCCTCCACGTCGCGGTGGAAGATGTCCTTGGCGTGGGCGGTGAAGGAGAAGGGCAGGTCCGTGAGCAGGCCGGCCAGGCGCGCGACTGTGGTCGCCATCGAGGCGAAGTGGGCGTGGAGGTGGCTCACGCCGTGCTCGCGGGCGAGCATCGCGACGGCGAGCGCCTGCTCGGCGTCGTCGACCCCGGCGCGCACCAGCTCTCCGAGCTGCGCGGCCATGCCCGGTGCGAGCTCCGGATCGGCCATCGCCGCACCCCACACCTCCCAGAGGCGGCGCGGGCTGGAGGAGCGGCCCACCTGGATGACGGGGGCCTGGACCCGGGCGAGCTCGGGGTGGAAGCGGGCGTCGATCGGGGGTCGCAGGGAGAAGATCACGATCTCCTCGCCGGCGGCCTCGCGGGCCAGGATCTCCGAGACGATGAACGTCTCCGAGAAGCGGGGGTACATCTTCAGGACGTAGGCGATGCGGTGGGGATTCTCAACCGACATGGCGGGACACCTCCGGGTGGGCGGGGACGGAAGCGGGCAGGAGCTGGGCGGCCAGAAGCGGGGTTGGCAGAAGCTGGGCGGCGAGGTGGGCGACGATGGCGAGCCCGCCGAGGTCGATGTGGCCGCGGTCGGTGCGGCCGGTGACCGAGCGGCGCCACCAGGCGGAGATGTCCTCGCTGGTCAGGGTCTCGGGGTCGCAGGTCTCGACGGCGCCGACGGCGGCGAGGGCCTGGGCGCGGCGCGGCTGTTCCTGGCGGCGGCGGTGGCGGGGCACGACGAGGGCGGGGGTGTCGGTCGCCATGACCTCGGCCATCGTGTTGTAGCCGCCCATGCACACCACCGAGACGGCCTCGGCGATCAGCTCGGGGACGTCCGCGGCGCTGCGGATCACGGTGGTGGCCTCGCTCGTGGCTGTGGCCAGCGCACGGATCTCGGCGATCTCCTGCTCGGGCATCTGCGGCCCGGTGATCAGCAGGTGCTGATGCCCTTTCGGAAGCTGCGCACTCGCGGCGAGGCGGGCGAGCTCCGCGCCGTCGGAGCCGCCGCCGAGGACGGTGAGGACGTACGGAGGGGGCGGCTTCGGCGAGGTGCGGCCGGGGGTCGCCGGGCGGGCGGCGGGTCGGCCGTGGGAGAGATAGCCGGTGGGGGTGGCCAGTCGCGCGAGTGCAGGCGGCAGCTCGCCGGTCAGGCGCGGGTCGTAGACGTGGTGGTCGCCGTAGACCCAGACCGCATCGAGGTAGGAGGCCACGTGTTCGGCGCCGCCGAGGGCCTCCCATTCGGCGCTGGCGACCCGCGGAGAGTCGAGCACCTCCCGCAGGCCCAGCACGGTGGCGGTGCCGCAGGCACGGAGGTTCGCGAGCACGGGCTCGAGTTCGCCGTCGATGCCGAAGGGGTGGCGGTCGGCGATGAACAGGTCCGGCTTCAGAGCGGTCAGCGCCGCGTCGATGGTGGCGCTGCGCAGGTCCCGCAGGGCATCCGGTTCCATGCCGAGGCGGCGCGGGCCGTACCCGCTGCGGGTGCGGGTCATCCCGGGCAGCACCAGCCAGTCCCAGCCCTCGGGCAGCGGGTCGCGGCCGGCGTCCGGATGGCCGGCGATCAGCAGACCGCTGACGCCGCCGCCGGTCAGCGCCGGCAGCTGCTCGGCGAGCGCATAGGCGAGGGCGCGGTTGCGGCGGGCATGGCCCAGTCCCACGGAATCGTGGGAGTACAGCGCGATCGTGGTGTCCATCGGACTCTCCTGCTCGTTCGGTGACGATCTGAAGGATGCCGAGCGGCCATGAGGAGTCGATGAGTCGTCGATGAGGAGGCTCTCATCCCGTTCACCGGCCTGTGACCAGGGGTGACGGCGCTTCCATGAGGTCGAAGCCGGTAATGCCCGTGCTCGGCGGCTCACGGTACCGTCGCCCGGGGTGAGGCCGAGGAGAGGCCAGGGTGAGGCCGGGTCAGAGCAGAGCGGGGACCGCCGGTATCGAGGCAGCAGGCTGCTGGAGTGCGCTCGAGTCAGCGCGGCCGAGGGAGCGGAACTCCCAGCCGGCCTCCGCCCAGCGCCGAGGCTCGAGCACAGTGCGGCCGTCGAGCATGCGCGGCACCGCCACCAGGTCAGCGGCCCAGACCGGGTCGAGGTCGCGGTATTCGCGCCATTCGGTGAGCAGCAGCGTCAGCTCCGCGCCACGCAGTGCGGCGGCCAGCTCCGCCTCCACGGTCAGGCCCGGCACCCGCTGGGCGGCGTTGGCGAGGGCCTGCGGATCGGTGACCGTGACGCGCGCTCCCGCCTGCATCAGCCGGTCGGCGACATCGAGGGCCGGGGAGTCGCGCACATCATCGCTGTCGGGCTTGAAGGCTGCGCCGAGCACGGTGATCCGTCGGCCCTCGACCCCGCCGAGCATCTCGCCGGCGAGCTCGACGGTCCGGGCCCGGCGACGCTCATTGATCAGGTCCACCTCGCACAGGAAACCGAGGGCCTCCCCCACACCGTGCTCCTCGGCGCTGGCGATGAAGGCACGGATGTCCTTGGGCAGGCAGCCGCCGCCGAACCCCACCCCGGCGCGCAGGAACTTCGCCCCGATACGGTCATCCATCCCGATCGCCCGAGCCACGTCGGCGACATCCCCGCCTACGGCCTCGCACATCTCGGCGATCGCGTTGATGAAGGAGATCTTGGTGGCCAGGAAGGCGTTGGCGGAGGCCTTGACCAGTTCGGCGGTCTCATACCCCATCACCAGGCGGGGCACCCCGGCCGCGAGCAGCGCGGCATAGACCGCGTCGAGCATCGCGATCGCCGCCTCGGCCTGCGACCCCTCGGGCTCGCGCAGCCCGTAGACGAGCCGGTCCGGCTCCAGGGTGTCCTGGACCGCGAAGCCCTCGCGCAGGAACTCGGGGTTCCACAGCAGCTGCACGCCCTCGATCTGCTCGACCTGATCGGAGAGCCGACGGGCGGTGCCGGCGGGGACGGTGGACTTGCCCACTACCAGCGTCGGCGCGCCTCCACGAGCCGCGAGCACCTCGCGCAGGGAGTCGAGGGCGGATTCGAGATGCGAGAGGTCCGCGCCGAAGCCGTCCTTGCGCTGTGGGGTGCCCAGGCCCAGGAAGTGCACCTCAGCCGGCTCGAGCTCCGCATAGTCCGTGGTGAAGCGCAGCCTGCCGCTGCGCAGCCCCCGGCGCAGGATCTCCTCGAAGCCTGGTTCGTGGAAGGGTGCTCGCCCTGCCTGGAGGGCGGCGATGCGGTCGGCGTCGATGTCCAGGCCGATCACCTCGTGGCCCAGCTCGGCCATGGCGGCCGCATGCACCGCTCCGAGATATCCCACTCCGATCACGGAGATCACCATCAGCGTCGCTCCCTCCTCGCCGACCCCGAGCGGGCCAGGCCCTGTGTGCACCGTGGCAGGCACAGGTGACGTCGAAGTGACGCGGCGATGGAAGGCAGGGAAGGAGCTGGGGTCAGCGGGAGGTGTCGCCCGTGGCGCGCATCCACGCCGCCAGCCAGGAATCCGGATCCTCGGCGAGCTGCCCGGGGGCGCCGTCCTCGGCGAGCACGCCGCTCTCGAAGCACAGCACCCGGTCGGCATCGAGAACCGACTGCGGCTGGTCACTGCTGACCAGAGCGGTGCGCCCGGCGGTGAGGGAGTCCAGTGCTCGATGCACCGATTCGTGGTCGGCGGGAGCCAGCTCGGCATCGGCGCCGTCGAGCAGCACCACCGGGGCGTCACGCAGCAGCGCCCGGGTGATCGCGATCCGACGACGCTGCCCATCAGTCAGCGCAGCACCTCGGCGCGCGAGGACGGTGTCGTAGCCCTCGGGCAGCAGGGTGATGAACTCATCGGCACCGCTGCGGCGAGCCGCCTCGACGACCTCATCATCGGTGGCGCCCGGCCTGCCCACCCGGATGTTCTCCCGCACGGTCTCGCTGAACAGCGCCGATCCGCGCTGCACCACGGACAGTGCGCTGCGCAGATCCGCCAGGGCGAGGGTGCGGGTGTCGTAGCGATCCAGCAGCACCCGCCCGCTGTCGGGCTGGTCCAACCGCAGCAGATAGGACAGGAGCGCGGAGGCCTCGGTGCCGTCGCGCCCCACCAGGGCCACGTGCTGACCGGCCGGGATGATCAGCGAGATGTTCTCGAACAGCGGGCCCCGCGGCCCAGCGGTGCTGAGCGCCGAGTACACCACCTCACCGCGCAGCGCGCCGAGAGCCTGGGGGCGAGCGGGCTCGGAGATCACCGCACGATGCTCGAGCAGCGCCCCGATCCGGTCCCCGGCGGCAGCGATGGCTCGCAGCCCGGTCGAGTGGCGGACGATCTCGCGGGCCAGGACCACAGCGATCAGCACAGCGGCGATCACCATCGTCAGCTCGCCGGGGGTCATGGTGCCGGCGTTCATGCGCCAGCCGCCCAGGAGCAGCGCTGCGCCGACGCCCAGCCCGGCGATCAGCTCGCCGAGGAAGTCGCCGACGGCGCTGCTGCGACGGGCGACAGCGTGCGAGCGGGCGGAGCGACCGCCGAGCTCGGCGAGGCTGCGCTGAGCCCGCTGTTCGAGCCCGTAGGACTGGATGGTGCGGGTGGAGGCGAGCAGCTCGTCGGCGGTTTCGGCGAGGCGTGCCCCGTCGGCTTCGGCAGCCGTCTCCTTCCGTCGCTGCGCGGACTGGGCAATCCGCGCCACCAGTGCGTAGAGCCCCGCAGTGACCAGCACGATCGCGGCGGCGATCGGTTCCACGACCAGCATCACCACGGTCAGGGAGGCCAATGCCAGCAGGCCTGCCGCCAGGCGCGGACCGGTGTGCGCGACCAGGTCGCGCAGTCGTGCCACGTCGTCGATCAGCAGGGAGCCGGTGCGGCCGAGGCCTTCGCCGTCGCGCCCAGGGCCGAGCAGATGGACATGACCGAGCAGGCGACCGCGCAGTGCGGTGGCGACGTGCCCGCCGATCCGGTGCAGGGCGCCGACCGCGAGGGCACGGAATCCTGCCTGCAGGGCCACCAGGGCAGCCAGCGCTCCGGCGGCGAGCAGCAGAGCGGTGACGGGGTCGCCCCCGATGCCGGTGGGGGCAGTGGAGCCGGCGCCGGCCGCAGCGAGCGCGGCATCGATCGAGTATTTGAGCGGGAAGGGCAGGGCGACGAGAGTCCAGATGCTCAGCACCAGGGCGCCCAGGCCGA
This sequence comes from Brachybacterium sp. AOP24-D1-21, assembly GCF_052378665.1. Lineage (NCBI taxonomy): Bacteria > Bacillati > Actinomycetota > Actinomycetes > Micrococcales > Dermabacteraceae > Brachybacterium > Brachybacterium sp. AOP24-D1-21. The sequence continues at coordinate 1,706,199 of NZ_JBQSXX010000001.1, read as the reverse complement.
CGATCAGCGTCGAGCGGTGGGCCTGCAGATCGGGGAGCACGAGGTCGAGGGCGGCGCCGAGGGTGCCGGCTCGCCGGGCCTGGTCTGCGGTGGGCGCGGGGTCCGTGGTGGACGCGGGATCCGCGGTGGACGCGGGATCCGCGGTGGACGCGGGATCCAGCGTCAGCGCGGGCCGCGGCGGAGCCTGAGTCTCGACGAGGCTCGGCGACTGCCCGGCAGGTTCACGCACCGGCTCTGGCTCCGGCAGGGACTCAGGCCCGGCCACGGGCTCGGGCTCCGCAATCGGCTCCGACACACGCACTGGCGCTGGCTCGGGCTCGGGCTCGGGCATTGGTTCAGTATCGGACTCGGGCTCGGGCACGAACTCGAACTCCGGCTCCGGCTCCGGCTCCGGCTCCGGCTCCGGCTCCGGCTCCGGCTCCGGCTCCGGCTCCGGTGCAGCAGCATCGCGGATGACCTGCCAGCGCTCCGCAGATTCGGGGTCCTCGGGACTGACTGCCACCGGCTCCCCACGCGGCTCGGGGTCGGGGCCGGGTGGGAGAACCGGGATCTCGTGGGTGGACGGCGTCGGCTCACCCGCTGGGTCCTGGACCCAGAGGTCAGCGGGAATAGCGTCCTCCGCTGCGGGGCGCGATACCTCCTCGACCGCGAGGTGCGGCGACCTCTCCCCCGCGGAGTCGCGGGCTGCGGGACGTCGGAACGGACGTGCCGTGGCACGGGGCGCTCGTCGCAGCCGGACCCCGCGCAGGGACGGAGAGGTGGGGCTGTGCGGAGTCGCCTCTGCCGCGCTGGTGTCGGCATCGACGTCGGCACCGGCGGGATCGTCGGCCGGAGCAGCCGGCTTCAGGAGTTCGAACCTTCCTGGTGCGGCCGCGTGCACGGTCTCATCCGCCGCGCCCGGCGCATCCCAGGCATCCCGCGCCAGCTCATCCGACCAGGTCGGCGGTGCGGTGCGACGTTTCGGGGAGCCGATCTCGATCCATGCGGGCTCTGCGGCCGTCTGCTCGGTGTCCCTGGCGTTCCGGAGGGGGACGTCGGGGGTGGCGTTCGTGTTCATGCGCTCTGCTCCTCCTGGCATCGCTGGGCAGCCCGGCAGGTCACAGCGACTGCGGGGCTGTGGTGCGGGGCGCGGTGGTTCACGGTGGTCATGGCGGTCCTGAGAACGTCGGGTAGCGATGCCCGGAGGCACGGACCGGGGCGGGAGGCGCTCCAGTCTGTCATCGTCCGTGGCAGTGCCCATGCTGGACGGGCTCGGTGAACCCCAGGTGAGACGATGATGAGGACTTCCTCAGTCTGCGCCAGGAGCGGAAGCGCCCACCCCACCCCGTCTCGCCCCGCCCTTTCGAGGGCCCGCGCAGCAGAATTTTCAAGGAAAGTGGTGGCCGTGTCACCACCCCCGAACCGCTGACGGAGGATCCCGATGACCCAGAGCCCTGAGAGCCGGACCGCACCGAGCGAGCCCACCGAGCCGCTGATCACGATCGACGTATGGACCGACGTGGTGTGCCCGTGGTGCTACATCGGCGAGTCCCGCCTGCACGATGCGATCGAGGCGGAGGGCCTCAGCGACCAGGTCCACGTGCGCGCCCACTCCTTCGAGCTGGATCCGACCTCGCCCACCGACAGCGTGAAGGACAACATCGCCCACCTGGTCGAGGCCAAGGGCATGGACGAGGCGAAGGTGCGCGAGATGGAGGCGCAGATCCAGGAGATGGCCCAGGAGATGGGCCGCGAGTACGTCACCGGGCGGCCGATGGCGAACACCCGCGGCGTGCACCGCGTCATGCAGGCCATCGGCGAGGCGCACGGCATCGACGCGGCGACGGACTTCTTCATGCAGCTCCAGCGCGGCTACTTCACCGGCACCATGAACCCCTTCGAGGCCGAGACCGTGATCGCCCGCGCCGTCGAGGCGGGCCTGGACGAGCAGGCCGCCCGCGCCGCGCATGCCGGCGAGACGCACGATGACAAGGTCGAGGCAGAGGTGCGCGAGGCCGCGTCGATGGGCGCGCGCGGTGTGCCGTTCTTCCTGTTCAACGACAAGTACACCGCCCCCGGGGCACTCCCCACGGAGTCCTTCCGTCAGGCGCTGCGGCAGATCGCCGACGAGGCCCGGGCCGAGCGGGCCCAGGCATGAGCATCATGCAGCACGGCACCGGCAGCACGGCCGACGGGGCCGACGCGACAAGGGACGGCGCCGCGGCGACGGCGGAGGCTGCACTCGCGGCACCTGCGGCGGAGACGACCGATGCCCCCGTCGCGCTGACCTCACTCACCTCCCTGCTGGGCGGGACGATCCAGGGCGGGACGAGCTGCGAGGTGGACGGCACCTGCGACTAGCGCGACCAGGCCAGCGTGAGCTCGACGCTCACCCGCACCCAGCCGCACGAAGCCGCACAGAAGAAGGGACGCCCGGATGCGCCACTGGGGCGCGTCCGGGCGTTCCTCTGTCCTCGCTGATCAGCGGGCGAGCAGCTCCTCGGTGCTGGTGCCGGGCAGGCTGAGGGTGACCGGAGTCCCCCAGGGGTCCTGGACCGAGATGGAGCGGCCGTCGTCGGCGAATCCGATGCCCGCCCTGGTGAGGCGTGCGGTCAGCGCGTCGAGGTCCACCCGGGCCGGGAGGGTGATGGCGACGTCGGCCAGCCCCAGGCCTGCGGCGCGCGGACCGGCACCGCGGCTGTTCCAGGTGTTCATCGCGACGTGGTGGTGGTATCCGCCGGCCGCGGCGAACAGGGCGCCGGGATGGTTGCCCGCGGTGACCTCGAAGCCGAGGGTGTCGATGTAGAACCGGCGTGCGGCGTCCACGTCACCGACCTGCAGGTGCACGTGGCCGACGATTCCCGGGCGGATCCCCGGATCGGCCTGGACGTCCTCGGTGAGGTGCTCACCGAGATACTTCTGCGGGTCGATGAACAGGGAGTCCATGGCGACTTCGCCGTTGTTCCACTGCCACTGGTCGCGGGGGCGGTCCCAGTACAGCTCGATGCCGTTCCCCTCGGGGTCGGCGAAGTAGAAGGCCTCGGAGACGAGGTGGTCGCCGGTGCCTGCGAAGCGGGAGTGGGGATCCTGGGCGGCACGCAGCACGGTGCCGGCGAGCGCAGTCTGGTCCTCGAAGAGAAAGGCGGTATGGAACAGTCCGGCCTGGCCGGGGTCCACGGCGGGCAGACCGGGGGTGGCCACCAGCCGCACGAAGGGGACGTCCCCGCGGCCGAGGATGCGGTGGACCTCGCCGTCCACCCGCGCTCGCTCCTCGATCGGGCTCAGCGCGAGGGCGTTCTCGTAGTAGGAGCTCATCAGCTCGATGTCACCGACGCGCAAGGTGACGGCGTCCATCGCGAGATCACCGGAAAGGTGCCGCTCATCCACTGCGTCGCTCTCCGTGCCGGTGGCGGTGAGGGGGGAGGAGATCATGGCGATCCTTTCGATCGAGGGGTCGATGGATCCATCATCCCCCGAGTTGGTAGAAAATTCAACCAGAGCGGACTGTGGAGTGGCTCATGGGCGATGACCTGAGCGGCACGCCGGGCTGTGGCGCGAGATGCAGAGGCGGGCGGCAGGCGCCGGTGCGGGCGCTCGCGCGGACGTTCGCGCGGACGCTCGTGGAGGCCCTCCGGAAAGGGTTCAGGGCGGTGAGCTCAGCTCACCGCCCTGTCCCCAAGTCTGCTCTCCCCTGCCGACTCGGGGCCCTCCCGACCTCGACCCTCGAGATGCTCGAGGGGAGGCGTGGGCTCCACGATAGGCGGCCCGACGATACTTGTTCCGGGACCTAGTTCCCTCGCTGTGGAGGCTCACACCACCGACTGGAACGAACGTTCCTGCTGGTCACACCTTCGCATCAAGGGTCCGAGTCGAGCCCGCAGACCCGGGGAACGGCCGGTTCCCGCTCCCTCAGGCGGGCGTCCCGGTCACGTCCGGACGCGCCGCATGAGCCGCGGCGAGCTGCTCCGCCCGCTCGAGGAGCGCGGCGCGGGAGCCCGCGGTGGTGGCGACGTCGCGGATCACCCAGGCCATCGCCACTGCGGCGTCGTCCATCAGCCGGTAGCCCTCCACGGAGGCGGCATGACCCGCGAATTCACGGGTGTGCAGCGCTCCCCCGGCACCGCTGATGCCGACGAAGGGGTGGAGGCCGGGCACCCGCTGCGTCACGTTGCCCATGTCGGTCGAGGCGGCCATGACACCGAGCGAGCCGTTCAGCGGCCGGCCGAGTCGCTCCATCGCCGCATTCCAGGCGGCCCCCAGCACCTCATCCTGGCGCAGCGGCTCGTAGACGGGCTCGGTCTGCTCGATCTCGAGGCTGGCGCCGGTCGCGACCGCACCCGCCTCGAGGCAGGCGAACAGCTGGTCGCGCAGCGCTTCGAACTCGGGCATCGTCAGCGCCCGGCATTCGAAGTCGACCACGGCGGTCTCGGGGACGATGTTCGTGACCCCGGACTGCTGCGGAACCAGGGCCAGGCGCTGGCCGTCCTTGATCCGCTGGCGCAGCAGACCGGCCGCGACCTGCGCGACCACCGCGGCGTCATTGGCGTTGATGCCGTCGGTGGGATTGGCGGCGGCGTGAGCGCCGCGACCGGTGTAGGTGGCGCGCCAGCGGCCGACGGCCTGGCTGGTCGAGCCCAGCACGTCATAGGTGTCCGTGTGCGGAGTGGGGTGGCTCATCAGTGACAGGTGCACACCGTCGAAGATGCCGCGCTCGATGAGCAGCTGCTTGCCTCCTCCGTGCTCCTCCGCGGGGGTGCCGATCACCTGCAGCGTCACGTCCAGCGTGGGGACGAGCTCCGCGAGTGCCAGCGCGGCACCGAGCGAGGCGCCGGCGATAAGATTGTGCCCGCAGCCGTGGCCGATCCCCGGCAGCGCGTCGTACTCGACGCACAGCGCGGCCACCAGGGAGCCGGAGCCGAGGGTGGCACGGAAGGCCGTGGGCAACTCGGCGATGCCCCGCTCGACGGTGAAACCGGCCTCCTCGAGGAGTCCGGCGCAGCGGTCGTGGGCGCGGCGCTCCTCGAAGGCGGTCTCCGGATCCGCGTGGATCGCGCGGGCGAGGGCATGGACCTGCTCGCGCTGGGCGCCGTAGGCGGCGGCGAGGGTGTCCTCGGCGAGGTCTGGCTGGGGGGTGGTGGCGTCATCAGTCACCCGCTGATCCTGCCATGATGCCCGCCCAGGCGGGCGCGCTCGGAGCGCGCCGCTCGGGCTGGAGCGTCAGAGGGCCAGAGCCAAAGGGCCACGGTCAGAGGGTCAGCGGGTCACGGTCAGCGGGTCAGCGGGTCACGGTCAGCGGGTCAGCGGGTCAGCGGGTCAGCGGGCCAGGGTCAGCAGGCCGGACGCTCAGAAGGCCGCAATTACACCCCGATCACGGGGACGACGCCGCAGCTGCGGCCTCAGTCGCCGTTGCGCAGCAGCGGCGGCACCAGGTAGCTGCCCTGACCCGCGCAGTAGAGGCGCGCCGGGCGCCCCCCGGTGGGTGCGGCATGCCGGTCCAGCTCCACGAGGAAGCCGTCGGTGCGGGTGGCCTTGCGGTGGAAGTTGCCGGCATCCAGGGTGGTCCCCCAGACGCTCTCGTAGACCCCGCGCAGCTGCGAGACCGTGAACTCCTCGGGCAGGAAGGTGACGGCCAGGGTGGTGTACTCCAGCTTGCTGCGCGCCCGTTCGATCGAGGATTCGAGCACGGCGGCGTGGTCGAAGGCCAGCGTGACCTCGCCGAGGTCCTCGAGCGCCCACCAGCGGGCATCGGCCACGTCATCGCCGCGACGGGGATCCGGGAGATCCGCGCCGAGCGCCATGAAGGACACCGAGACGACGTGGCCGCGGGGGTCACGCCCGGGGGTGCCGAAGGTCCGCACCTGCTCGAGATGGACGGCGCCGCTGCCGAGCGAGGCCTCATCGGACAGCACCCGGTAAGCGGCCGCATCGAGATCCTCGCCGTGCTGGATGAATCCGCCGGGAAGCGCCCAGGCACCTCGGTGGGGCTCGTCCTCGCGCTGGATCAGCAGCACGTTCAGCACGCCGTCCCGGAGGGTCAGGACGGTGAGGTCGACGGCGACGTGGATCTCGGATGCGGTGGGAGCCATGTGTCCAGATTAAGCATAGTTATGGTCAGATTGACTTCAACTGCAAGGCGACTCACAGGTAGCCACCGCACGGTCGGCCTCCGAGCTCCGGCACCGAGTTCAGTCCACCGCGGAGCTCAGTCGGTGAGCCAGCGGTCCCACTTCTCCGCGCGGTGCTCGGCCTCCACGATGCGCACGGTGCCGGAGGTGGAGCGCATGACGATCGACTCGGTGACGATGCGGTCTCCTCGGTATCGCACGCCGCGCAGCAGGTCGCCATCGGTGATGCCGGTGGCCGCGAAGTAGCAGTTATCCGTCGCGACCAGGTCATCTGTGGTCAGCACGCGGTCGAGATCGTGCCCGGCGTCGATCGCCTTCTGCTTCTCGTCATCGTCGATCGGGGCCAGCCGGCCCTGGATCATGCCGCCGGTGGCCTTGACCGCGCAGGCGGCGATGATGCCCTCCGGGGTGCCTCCGGTGCCCAGCAGCATGTCGACGCCGGCGCCGCGGGCCGCCGCGATGGCCCCTGCCACGTCGCCGTCCATGATGAACTTGACGCGCGCCCCGGCCGCCCTGATCTGCTCGACCAGCGGTTCGTGCCGCGGCCGCTCGAGGACGCACACGGTGACCTGGTTGACCGGCTTGCCGAGCGCCTTGGCGACCAGCTTGATGTTCTGCTCGATCGGGAGCCGGAGGTCCACGAACTCCGCGGCCTCCGGGCCCACCACCATCTTCTCCATGTAGAACACGGCCGAGGGGTCGTACATGCTCCCCTTCTCGGCGACCGCGAACACCGCGAGCGCGTTGTTATAGCCCAGCGCGGTCAGTCGGGTGCCGTCGATCGGATCCACCGCGACGTCGACATCCGGGCCGGTGCCGTCGCCCACGGACTCACCGTTGAAGAGCATGGGGGCCTCGTCCTTCTCCCCCTCGCCGATGACGACGGTGCCGTTCATCTGCACGGTGTCCATGAAGGAGCGCATCGCGTCGACCGCTGCGCCGTCGGCCCGGTTCTTGTCCCCCGCACCGACCCAGCGCGCTCCGGCGATGGCGGCCGCCTCGGTCACCCGGACGAGTTCAAGGGCGAGGTTGCGGTCGGGAGCATTGGAGGCGGGGGTGATCATGAGGTCTCCTCGTCGTCGAGTTCAGGGCGATGTCATGGCCCGAACCTGCCGTCTCGACAGGCCGAGCGGTGCCTGACGTGCTCCTCGGACTCTACCCGGAGCGGAGTGCGCGCGAGGAGACTCGGGGCCCCTCGCCCTCAGGCGGTGACGGACTCCCGCTCCGCTGCCACGGTGCGGTCCTTGAGGGCTGCGCGCAGGGAGACGAACAGGGCGAACAGTCCCACGGTGAGGATGATGTGCCCGAGGCCCGCGATGCCGGGGATCGCGGCGGTGGTGGTCGCGGGGTCCTGGCCGTCGAGGGTGAGGATGCCGCGCACGGCCTGCATCACCACGGTGAGCAGCAGGCCGATGTTGTAGGTCCAGTAGAATACCGTGAAGGAGCGGCGGCCGGTGAGGGAGAAGACCGCGTCCAGAGCCAGCACGATCAGGAAGACCAGCATCCCCAGCGCTAGGAAGTGGGTGTGGAGGGTGCTGAGCTGGGTGTCGACCCCGAGAGCGTCGGTGGCCTTGGTGTACTCGCGGTAGAAGAGGCCGGAGGCGACGCCGAGGATCATGTAGACGAATGAGGTGCTGAGCAGTCGGTTCATGTCATCAACACTAGAAAGCGTGCCGAGTCCTGTGATCGGCCAAAGGGTTGATCTGCGCTGGTCCGTGCAGGACGGCGCCCGCCGTCCCCGACAGTGCGGGGGCGACGGGCGCCGTCGTGGTGCATGGCCCGGGACCGGGTCAGACAGTCCCGGATCAGACGATCATGCGGCCTTCGTCGCGGGCTTCCTTGGCGTCCTTGGCGAAGCCGCGGACGATCGTGATCAGGATGCCGAGCACGAGCACGGGCCACATCAGCACGTAGATGGTGAGCAGAGCGGTCATGACTGTTCTCCTCTCAGAGGGTGCGGACCGGCCGGAGCACGGTCACGCGGGGGACGGAGCGGCGGCCGGTCCGGTTGCCGCGAATGGATGGCGCAGCCGCCACGAAGGGGTGGCGCAGTTGCCGTGGACGGGCTGATCAGCTGTCGGTCGAACGCCCCACAGCAGCGGTGGCGCCCGGGAGGTCGATGTCCTCATCGGCGGTGAGGGTCTCGTCGTCGAAATCGCCGGTGACCTTGCGGATCGAGGAGAAGTCGAAGTTCTGCGTCGACCGGAAGCTCAGCAGGTAGCAGACCAGGAAGGAGACCGAGTAGGCCACCAGCGAGCCGGAGAGGGTCTCGAAGTCGCGCAGGTAGCCGAAGCCGAAGGGCAGCACTGCGAGGATGGAGACGACGCCGACGATCACGGCCACGCGCTTCCCGAAGAAGCCGAAGCTCATGATGCCGAGCACCACGCCCACGCCGATGATGGCGAGCAGCTCGACCACCAGTGCCCAGGCACCGGTGATCGGGATCAGCGTGAACCGCACCGGCAGGAACACCACCAGGGCGGCGATCACGGAGAGCGTGAACGCCTTGTTGGTGACCTTCTTCCAGTAGAAGGAGGCGATGACCGGGAACACCAGGCAGCCCCACAGCGCGCCGACGAAGACCAGCAGGTCCAGGATGTTGAACTTCGCCGTGGCGAAGTACAGGGCCAGGCCCGTGGCGACGATCATCGTGAGGCGGCCGATGAGGATCATCAGCTTCGGGTTCACGTTCTTGCGGCCGACGGACTGGCCGTAGATGTCTGTCATCACGATCGAGCTGAGCGCGGCCAGGTCGGAGTCTGCAGTCGAGGACAGCGAGCCGATGATCATGATGAATGCGAGCGCGACCAGCGCGACGGGCAGGTAGGTGCCCACCATCTGCGGCATCAGGTTGTTCACATCGCCGCCCATGGGCTCGACGCCCAGGTACAGCGCCATCACGCCCAGCATCCCGATCCCGATCACGGTCGCGCCGTAGCCGATCGTGGCGGTGATGAAGGTGGGCTTGATGAGGTCCTCGCGCACGGCGAAGAGGCGCTGGGCGATGGTCTGGTTGCCGATCGCGTAGGCGAGCACGGCGGCGATATACGGCGCACCCTGGTTCATGAAGGCGTCGGAGGAGAAGAAGCTCTCCTGCTGCGGCGTGACGTGGCCGGCTGCCACACCTTCGGCGAATATCGACGGGCCGCCGGCGAGGAGGAACACGGCCGGGATGATGATGACGGCAGCGCCGAGCATCGCCACCACCTGTGCGAAGTCGGTGAGGACGGAGGCGCGGAAGCCGGACCACAGGGTGTACATCAGGACCCCGGCGGCGATGATGAGGATGCCGTGACCGAAGTTCAGCGGGGAGAGCATCGCGATGATCGCGCCCCCGGCGATGAAGTTCGAGGTCAGGGAGATGACCGAGCCGAGCACGTTGGAGCCGGCGAGCATCAGCTGCGAGGAGCGGCCGTGGCGGGCGTACATCACCTCGGCGAGGGTGTGGGCGCGCGGGGCGACTTTGCGGATCCGCTTGCCGAAGGGGTAGATGAACAGGATCATCAGCGCCCCCCAGAGCCCGTAGTGGATGGGGCCGGAGACGCCATAGGTGTAGCCGGCGGTGACCGAGGCGTACATCGAGGACGCCCAGATCCAGGTGGCGGTCATCGAGGCGGCGGAGACGCCGAAGCCGATCTTGTTGCCGGCGGTCATGTAGTCGTCGGCGTTCTCCTTCTTGCGGGAGATGGAGACGGACATCCACATCGTGGCGCCGTAGAACAGGATCAGAAGGAGCAATACTCCGACGATTCCGAGCTGGACGATCTCACCTGAGGGCGCGGGCGGCACTGGGCTTCCTTTCATTGCGGACAACTGGTCTCCTGCAACCGGTCATCCGCGCACGCTGCTCAGAGCGCGCTGGCATCAGGGCGGAGCCCTGCGGGGCCGACCGGCAATCGACCCCCTCGCACGAGCCGTTCTTCGTCCACCCGGGCGGCGCCTGGCGCCTGCTCCGGGGACGGGACGGCGGCCGCAGCTCTTCGGCCCTCCCGGGACGGTCCGCGGCTCACATCGCACGTGGAGCCGTATAGATACTCGCACAGTGCATGCCGCTTGGCTACCGCGTGGGTAACATATCGATAAACCATGCAGGTCACAGCGGGTAAACTTTTTGTCGGACAAACTGATTCCGGGTAGCTTTTCGGTCGATCTGCATGTCGATGCACTCTGCGTTCCCCTCGCCTGCTCGCCTGCATCCTTCCCGTCTGCTCGCCCGCCTCCTCCCCGTCTGCACCCTCCCCAGAAGCGTCGAATGCATCCGATGGCATCTACTCGCTCTCCCGCAGACGCCCCACGTAAAGTGCGGACATCGACGTCGGTCGCATCGGTGCGGCCAGAAATGAGGAGACATGAGCGCCAGGCGCATCGGACTGATCGGGTGCGGCGACGTCTCGGTCGTGCACTTCGAGGCGATCCGGGACATCGAGGGACTCGAGCTGGTGGGTGTCGCCGACACTGACCCGCAGGCGCTCGCCCGCGCCACCGAGGCCACCGGGGTCCCCGGCTTCACCAGCACCCAGGAGCTGATCGATGCCCTGAAGCCCGACGCGGTGCACGTGACCACCCCGCACGACGAGCACATCGACCCCACCCTCACCGCGCTGGCCGCCGGGGTGCATGTGCTGCAGGAGAAGCCCCTCGCGCACACCCTCGAAGAAGGACAGCGCCTGGTGGACGCCCTGAAGAGCGCGGGTCCCGATGCTCCGAAGGTGGGCATCTGCTTCCAGAACCGCTACAACCTCGCCAGTGAGCGCCTGCGCGAGCTGCTCGCCTCCGGTGAGCTCGGCGCGGTGCGCGGGGCCTGGGCCTCGGTGGTGTGGACCCGCAGCGCGGACTACTACCGTGCCAAGCCCTGGCGCGGCACCTGGGCGAATTCCGGCGGTGGCCTGCTGATCAACCAGGCGATCCACACCCTGGACCTGGTGCAGTGGCTGCTGGGCGGCGTGGAGCGCACCGACGGGCATGTCGCGACCCGCAAGTATGGGGACGTGATCGAGGTCGAGGACACCGCGGAGCTGCTGCTGCATCACCCGGGCGGCGTGACCACCTCGTTCTACGCCACCCTCACCGCGCCCCAGCACCGCCCCGTCGAGGTCGAGCTGGACTGCGAGAATGCCTACGTGACGCTGCGCGGCGGCACCGATGGCGGGCTCACCATCCGCTGGGCCGACGGGCGAGTGGACACGATCGGCGAGCGCTCGGTCACCTCCGGCGGCCGCTCTTACTGGGGCGTCTCCCACGAGCTGCTGATCCGGGACTTCTACGAGCACCTCGAGGACCCCGAGCCCTTCTGGATCGGTCCGCAGGAGGCGATGGCCTCGCTGGAGATCCTCAAGGAGGCCTATCGGCTGAGCGGCGTGGGCGCGGGCGCCTGAGCTCTCCGTCCTGAACCCGGTGGCCTGAGCTCTGCGGCGACCGCAGGACCGCAGGCCCCCTGCCTTCCGGGCCCCGTCGACGCACCGACGGGGCCCGGACTGCTCCGCCGGCGCGGCGCTGGTCGACGAGTTCGGGCTTGCAGGACTCCGGGCTCGCGGCCGAGCAGCAGCCCGGGCCGGGGCACCTGTCCATCGCGACGGCGCGGAGGAATCGCTCGCCCTAGCCCTCTGCGACCAGTTCTGTCTCCTCAGCCGCGGGAGAGCTCGACGGAGCGCACCGTTGTATTGCCCTTGGTGTCCACGAAGACCAAGTTGCTCCCCACCCGGTAGTTGGATGCTGCATTGTTCGCAATCCTGAAGGTCTTCATCCGCTCGTCGAAAGTTCCGTCGAGATAGGTCTCAGTCACCGTGATCCTGAGCTCGTTCTCACTGCCCGGCAGACGGGTGACGACGGCGATCATCCCGTTGGCGCCCAGCACCTCGCTGTTGGCGGCAAGGCCCGTGATCTCCGGGGCGACGGGCTCGGCGCTCGGCGCGTCGGCTGCCTGACGTCCTGCCTGCGCTTCGATCGCGATGCGGAGCGTGTCCACCCCTGTCGCGGAGTTCGGCCGCTCACTCCTCGCGGCGCTCCACGATGCCACTGCGCAGCAGGTAGCGCAGCACGTTGCTCGCCGTGCGCTGCATCTCCCCCAGGGTGAGGCCGTCCTCGCGGGCGAAGGAGTCCATGATCGCGTCGTCCCGAGTGGTCCCGAAGTGGACCTTCGCCCCGGGCATCAGCACATCGACCTGCGCCCGCACTCGGTAGGCGCTGTCGCGCAGGGCCGGGAAGTGCGGATCGGGCTCGTTGCGCATCCACCAGTCGGTGACGACATTGCCGTCGTAGCCCCACTCCCCGCGCAGCACCGTGGTGACGAGGTCGTAGTGGTAGTGACCCCACACCCCGTTGATGCGGTTGTACGAGGTCATGAGGTTCTGCGGGGGCGCGACACGGACCAGGATCTCGAAGCCGCGCAGGTAGATCTCCCGCAGGGCACGCTCGGAGACCCGGGAGTCGCTCACGGTGCGCTGGGTCTCCTGATTGTTGGCGGCGAAGTGCTTGGGGCAGGCGGAGACCCCCTGGGACTGCACCCCGGCCACGATCGCACTCGCCATCGCTCCGGTGAGCAGAGGATCCTCCGCGAAGTACTCGAAGTTCCGCCCGCACAGGGGATCGCGGTGGATGTTCATCCCGGGGGCGAGGATCATGTCGGACCCCTTGTCGAGCATCTCCTGACCATGCAGCACCGCCAGCTCGCGCACCGCCTGGACATCCCAGGAGGATGCGAGCGCGGTGCCGCACGGGAGCAGCGCGGCGATCGTCGCCAGCCGCAGCCCGGAGGGCCCGTCGGTCGTGGTCGCGGGCGGAATCCCGCGACTGCGCAGGGCTTCGGTCACCCCGCCCAGCGTTCCGGCGTTCCCGGGAGCCCCCAGGGGGCTGTCCATCACGAGGTCGCCGTAGGCGAGGCTCGTGAGCTCCTCGGGGCTCAGCGTCGCGACGAAGTCCGACAGCTCCGCACGCCCGGCGAGCACATCCTCGAAGCTCACCTCAGAGCTTCCCTCCGCGCCCTCGACGAGGTCGAGCGCAGGCGGGAGCCGGTCCAGGATCCGCTGGGCGAGATCGACGCTTGCGGTGGGCACCGGCTCCCAGCTCACCTGCGCATCGCCGCCCTCCCCGCGGCGCACCACCATCCGGTCGAAGCCGTGGCCGGGCTGGACCGCGGCGACCTCCTCCAGCTGCCGCACCACTCTCAGCTCCCCGACCTGGACCGAGCCGACCAGGGCTGCCTGGCGCACGTCGGTGCCGACGAACACGCGGTACTCCCCCGGCTCGAGCACCCAGGCGCTGCGGTGTCCGGTCGCGCCGGTGTCGTCGTAGCTGGCCAGGTCCTCGAGCTGGACGGTGAGGGGAACGTTCTGGTTCTGGCCGGGCTCGAGCTCGGTAGTACGGGCGAAGGCGGCGAGGGAGCGGGCAGGCTTCGACAGCGCGCCATCCGGGGCCTGGACGTAGAGCTGGACGACCTCGGAGCCGCTGCGCGCTCCGGTGTTGGTGACGGTGGCCTGCACGGACAGTCCGGCGTCGGTGGCTGCGACTCCCGACGCGGCGATCTCGAAGGAGCTGTAGCCGAGCCCGAAGCCGAAGGGGAACAGCACCTTCTCCTGTGCGAAGGTCTCGAAGTAGCGGTAGCCGACGAAGATGTCCTCGACGTACTCGCTCACCTCCGGGTCACCGAAGTTCCCGGCCGAGGGGTAGTCCTCGTAGCGGTGGGCGATGGTGTCGGTCAGGCGTCCGCCGGGCTCGACCACCCCGGTGAGCACGTCGGCCGCGGCGCGCCCGCCCTCCATCCCACCGGACCAGGCCAGCAGCACTGCGGAGAGCGGGAAGTCCTCGACCCAGGAGAGGTCGATGACGTTGCCGGTATCCACCAGCACCACGGTGCGCTCGAAGCTGGTGGTGACCTGGTCCAGCAGCTCTCTCTCCGCGGTCGAGAGGTAGTACGCGCCCGGCTCGAGGACGTTGTCACGGTCCTCGCCGGCTGCCCGGCCGATCACCACCACGGCGCTGTCATTGCGCGCGGCGGAGGCGGCGATGATGCCCGCCGCGAGCTCCGGCTCGGGGAAGGAGCGGGGCCACTGCCCCCAGTCCTGGCCGGGATCTGCGGGATGCTGCGCGGAGAAGGCCTCGTAGAGGGCGGCGAGCTCCTCGTCGACGATGACCTCGCCGCCCTCCCGGAGGGAGTCCAGCAGGTTGGTGACATACGGCGGGTTCACATCGCCGCCGGAGCCGTAGCCCACCGCGATCCAGTCCTTCTGGATGCGGCCGAAGACGGCCACCCGCGAACCCTGTGACAGCGGCAGCACGCCGTCGTTGCGCAGCAGGATGGTGCCGCGGGCGGCAAGGGAGCGGGCTCGGGAGGCCAGCTCGGGGTCGACGCGCTGCTCTGCATCGGGAGCAGCGGCGGTCACGGCGGTGGAGGTCTGCGAGAGCAGGGTGTCGGTCATGGTGCAGGCACTTTCGTCAGCGGCACCGCCAGAAGCGGGCCGCGGGATGGAGCAGGCCGATGACGGGCCAGGGGTGAGGAAGGGCAGGGGCCCCGGGTGATGCAGGGTCAGCCCTTGATCGCCCCCGTGAGCACACCCTTGGTGAAGAACCGCTGCGCGAAGGGATAGACGATGAGGATCGGGATCGTCGCGACCACCACGATCGCCATCTGCACGGTCTGGGCAGGCGGGGCGGGACGGTCCGGGGCCTGGAGATCGCTCATCGCATTGCCCTGGACGACGTACTGGTTCAGCACCAGCTGGATCGGCCACTTCGTGGTGTCGTTGATGTAGAGCAGGGCGTTGAAGAACGAGTTCCAGTAGCCGACGGCATAGAACAGGGCGATCACCGCGAGCACCGCCTTGGACAGCGGCAGCACGATCGAGCCGAAGATCCGGAACTCGCTGGCCCCGTCGATGCGAGCCGACTCGAGCAGCTCGCTGGGCAGCTCCATGAAGAAGTTGCGCATCACGATCATGTTGAAGGCGCTGATCAGCCCCGGCAGGATCAGTGCCCAGTAGCTGTCCAGCAGGCCCAGCTGCTTGATCAGCAGGTAGTTCGGGATGATCCCGGCGCCGAAGAACATCGTGCACAGCACCAGCACCATCGCGCTCTTCGCATAGGGGACATCGCGGGTACGGGTGAGCCCATAGGCGAGCGTCGAGGTGAACAGCAGCGACAGCAGGGTGCCGACGATCGTGATCCCTGCGGTGACCAGCAGGGACCTGGTCACCACGCCGCCGGCGAAGATCGATTCATAGGCCGCACTGGAGAACGACGTCGGGATCAGCTGCCCGGAGGTCACGGAGCCGGCGTCGGCGAAGGAGAACAGGATGACGTACAGGAACGGGTAGAGCATCACCACGGCGATCATCGCGATGGCCGCCACCTTCAGCGCCTGCATCGTGGGCGAGGGGGTCCCCATCCAGGGCGGACGCCCTGGGGATCGGCGGGGGCCCTTCGCGCGGCGGGGCGCGGCGGGCTGGGCGATCTGGTCGATGACGGCCATCAGAAGATTCCTCCGGTTCCGAGGCTCTTCGCGATGCGATTCGCGAAGATGACGAGGACAGTGGCGATGACGCCCTTGAGCAGTCCGGCGGCCGCGGAGAGCCCCCAGTCACCGCCGGCGATGCCGCGGAAGTAGACGAAGGTGTCCAGCACCTGCGCCGCATTCGCGCCGACAGCGGGCTGTTGCAGCAGCAGTTGTTCGAAGCCGACGGTCAGCACGTTGCCCACGGTGAGGATGAGCAGCAGGGAGATGACGGGCACCAGGCCGGGCAGGGTGATGTGCCACATGCGCCGCCAGGAGCCGGCGCCGTCGGTCGCGGCGGACTCGTACAGCTCGGTCGGGATCGCCGAGATCGCGGCGAAGAAGATGATCGTCCCCCAGCCGATGTCCTTCCAGATCACCTGGCTGACCACGAGGATCTTGAACGTCTCGGGGTTGGTCATGATGTTGACGCCGTGGATCCCGATCGCCTCGAAGAGCTGGGCGACCGGGCCCGCACCGCCGAGGATCTTCTGCCAGATCGCGATCACGATCACCCAGGAGATGAAGTGCGGCAGGTAGACGACGGTCTGGATGATCCGCTTGATCCCCTCCCCCAGCAGGGAGTTCAGGAACAGCGCCAGGATGATCGGTGCGGGGAACGCGAAGACGATCTGCAGCAGCGAGATGACCAGGGTGTTGACGACGGCGCGCAGCACTTCGTCGTCGGTGAAGAGGTTCGCGAAGTTCTGCAGTCCCACCCACTCGGACTCGAAGACGCCCCGGAACGCGGAATAGTCCTGGAAGGCGACCACATTGCCCGCGAGCGGGACATAGGCGAACAGCAGGAAGAACAGCACACCGGGCACGATGAACACATACATCTGCCACTCGCGCTTCATCCGCTGCCACCGGGACCGGGACCGAGGGCGCGGTGGCCCCGCAGGTGGCTCGGGGTGCGTGGGACTCTCCTCGGGGACGCTCGCGACCGCCTGCGCGATCGCCGGGGACTCGACGTCCCGTGCTCCGATGCTCATCGAAGGATTCCTTCCTGGGCCGCGCCGGGGGCGCGGGTGGTGGGTGAGGGGCTGGAGATCCCCGGGAGCGCGTCGAGAACGGCCTCGCGCGGGGTGCACCGGGCGACGGGCAGGTTCTCGAGCAGCTGGTCGAAGATCTCCTGGGCGTGCGAGGGCGCGGGTCCCTGCTCGGACGTCCCCCAACCAGCGGCGAAGCGGATGATCTCCTCCCAGCGCTCGGGTGGGGTGATGATCTGCGGCGAGGTGCCGCGGGCGATCTTCTTCCAGGTCCAGAACGTCCAGGGGATGTCGTGCTGCTCGAACAGGCCGAACGCGTCGGAGTACCACTGATCGTCGTTCTCACCGCTCTCCCCCATCCACAGCGGAAGGCCCAGCCGGTCGCGAAGATCGAGATGCTGCTGGATGCTCTGAGTCGTCGGTTCCGACCAGTACTTGTGGAAGTGGACGCAGGAGTTCTCGTCCCAGATCTGATCGATCCCCTCGAAGCGGGTCGCCCAGTTCCAGCCTTCGATGGAGAGCAGATGGTGGGGGTCCGCCTCGCGGATCACCGCGATCACGTCGCGGTAGAACTCCGCCAGCCGCGGCACCAGGGCTGCGTGCTTCTCCGGCAGCGGTTCGTTGAGCAGGTCATAGGCGCTGACGGTGGGCTCATCGGCATAGCGCTGTGCCAGCAGCCGCCACAGGCGCAGCCCCTGCTGGTAGGCGGCGGGGTCGGTGAAGAGCTCGGGCAGGCGACGCGGTGAGTCGTCGATGTTCTCGCCGGTCTGGCCTCCGGGGGCGCCGTGGAGGTCCAGCACGCAGCTGATCCCCGCCGCGCGGCACCAGTCGATCGTGCGATCAACGTGCGCGATGCCCTCGTCGATCAGATCGTGGCCGTCGAACAGCGCGCGGGCATTCAGCGGCAGCCGCACATGGTCGAAACCGGCAGCCGCGATCTGGGTGATGTCCTGCGCCGTGAGGAAGCGCGCTCGATACTTCGCCCAAAACTCCGCGGCGGCGGCGGCCCCGAGCAGCTCGGTGACGAGCTGCTCGATGCGGCGCGGCGAATCGACCGGTCCCTCCAGGTCCCACATATATCCCTCCGGCAGCAGCCAGCCACCCAGCCCCATGCCGCGCCGGAAGGGGAGCGCTCCCTCAGGAGCGACGATGCTCGCCCCCTCGCGCCGGTAATACCTCGACTGCGTCATCCCTGGTCTCCTGTTCCTGGCCATCGAGCGGAGGCGCTAAGGTGCCGAACATGCCCAGCGCCTCCATGGATCCGGCCGATGCCTCCCTCGGCCCCCGAGCTCGTCGCTCTGCGCTGCGCCGCAAGGAGATCCTCGAATCCGCCGCCCGCACCATCGGCCAGCGCGGCTACGCGGGGGCCACGCTGGCGGCGATCGCCGAAGATGTCGGCATCTCCGCCCCGAGCCTCCTGCACCACTTCCGGAACAAGGAATCCCTGCTCACAGAGCTGATCGACTACCGTGACGACGTCTCGCGGGACATCGGGGGAACGTCCTTCGACGCCGGCGGGCAGGCGGCGCTGGACCACCTCGGCGACACCGCCGCCGCCAACACCGCCAACCGCGGGCTGACCCAGCTGTACGCGGTGCTCCTCGGCGAATCGATCACCGAGGGGCATCCCGCGCAGTCCTACTTCCGGGATCGTCTCGCGGGGCTGCGGGTCATGGTGCGCGACGCGATCCTCACCGCCGTCGCGGATCCGACGATCGCCGAGGCCGATGTCCTGGAGACCTCGGCGGCGATCGTGGCTGTGATGGATGGCGTGCAGTACCAGTTCCTGCTCGACCCCGGCGCCGTGGATATGACCGCGGTGACCCGTCGCACCATCCGGGCCCTGCTCGCCGACCTCAGGAGCGGCTCCGCGATGGGCGATGAGCACTGACATCGCTCAGGACGCCTCGTCGAGCGCTGCGGTGTACTCGTCGCAGAGGGTCTGCCCGCCGCCGCTGAGCCATGCCTCGCGGTAGGCCGCCAGCTCGCTGAGCGGGCGCCGACCGGTGATGAAGCCGTTGCGATAGTCCTCGTTCAGAGAATCCAGCTTCGCGTTGAGGGTCGCGGCGCTGGGTGCGATGGTCCCGGCCACCGGGTTCGGGACGGTCGCCGAGACGAGCTGCTCCATCGTGGTGCGGAAGTTGTCGACGTAGTCGGTGAGGGTGGCGCCGATCGAGAAGATCGGCGAGTTGAAGGCGCCCAGCCACTGCAGCGCCGCCCGGTCCGCGTCGGCCTGCTCGTCCTCGAGCCCGACGACCTCGTGGTCCGGTCCGAACTCATAGTTCACGCCCTCGGTGCCGGAGCCGATGAACAGGGCCTCCTGGGAGCCGAAGGGGGCACGCCAGTAGTTGATCACGCCCAGCAGGGCGTGCAGGCGGGCCTCGTCCTCGGCGGCTTCGGCGGAGATCGCGACGATGCCCCAGTAGCCGTCGTCGCGCTGGATGACGATGTCCCCGCCATCGAAGGCCGGCGGCACGAAGAACTCGGGCTCGGCCTCCGGGGTGGAGTCGACGACCTGGCCGATGATCGGGTTCCCGAAGAAGCCGTTGAAGGAGTCGATGGTCAGGGCGATCTGCCCGGTGGTGAATAGATCCGGCAGTTCGCCGCCGATCCCGTCGGGGTGGATGACCCCGGCATCCCACAGCTGCTTCTCGAACTCCATGACCTGCTCGAAGGCATCGGTCATCAGCACATTGGTGACCTTGCCGGCGTCATCGAGCTGCCAGGTGGTGCCCGCGCGGAACATCCACTC
This sequence comes from Brachybacterium sp. AOP24-D1-21, assembly GCF_052378665.1. NCBI lineage: Bacteria > Bacillati > Actinomycetota > Actinomycetes > Micrococcales > Dermabacteraceae > Brachybacterium > Brachybacterium sp. AOP24-D1-21. The sequence goes on along the minus strand of NZ_JBQSXX010000001.1, from coordinate 1,686,867 downwards.
GAACATGGCCTGCTCGTTGCCGCCGATCGTGGACATGCCCCAGATCTGCTTGCCGTGCGCGGTGCCGAGGCCGGCGATATCGGTCATCACCTGCAGCCACTCCTCCGCCGTGGACCCCATGGAGTCGTGACCCGCCAGACGCATCAGGTCGGCGCGAACGAGCGGGAAGTTGGTGAGGAAGGGGTTCTCGTTCGGGACGCCGTAGATGTGGCCGTTCTTCGCGGAGACCTGCCAGGCGTTGGTGGAGACGTTGGCCAGGTTCGGCCACTTGAGGATGTTGTCCCCGGAGAGCACCTCGGAGAGGTCCGCGAAGGCTCCATCGGCGAGCGCGCGCTGGCCGATCGCATCGGTGTCCTGCACGAAGGACAGATCCGGCACCGAGCCCGAGGCGATGGTGGTGGAGAACTTGTCGTTGTATCCGTCGGCCGCGGTGAGCGTGGGGGTGAAGGTGACGTTCAGCCGCTCCTCCAGGGCCTGCCAGTACTCGTTCTGCTCGCGAGGGCGCGGCGGTGCGCCCCAGAGGACCTGGAAGGTGGTGACCTCGTCGCCGGTGCCCGGCGCTTCGTCGACGGAGGTGAAGTACTCCTTCAGGGGCGAGGTGAAGATCATCGGCATGCCTTCCACCTCGGAGGCGATGCCGCCCTCCGGGACCGGAGGCTCGACGTGGGTGGGCAGCGTGAGCGCCTGTTCCTCGAAGCCGCCGGAGCCGGATCCTCCTCCGGAGGAGCTGCCGCAGGCGGCGAGCCCGCTGACGGCGAGGGCGGTCGCGCCGAGTCCGAAGACGGCACGGCGGGAGGGGCGGAACGGGCGAGGCGAAACGTTGGTCATGACGCTCTCCTTTGAGGTCGACAGGAACGGGATCAGCCAAACACCTAACGAACGTTAGGCGTTCATGTCGAGGAGCGTACAGGGACGCCGCAGGCTTGTCTGTGACTCCGGTCGTCACGATCGGGTAACGGCTTCCGACGGAATCTCGCGCGCGCGAGCAGGTCTTTGATCACACCCTTGACCTGGTGTTCTGTACAGACTCGGGGGCTGGCGGCCTGCCCGCCGAGCACGCTAGCGTCGGCGCCGTTCCATCCCGGCCACCCGTTAGAGGGCGTTCTCCTCCCTCCCGCGGCGCCGGGTCGCACAGCACCGACCACCGCAGAGCAGCGGTGGCGATCGCTCCGGAAAGGGCACCCCATGACCACTCGTCATCCCCGTCGCACCCTGCTGGCCACCCTCGGTCTCGCCGCCGGGGCAGGTGTCCTCGCACCTGCCGCCGCGGGGGCCGACGGGCCGCCCGATCGATCAGATCCGCGGGGCCGCTCCGTCGGCGCCCTCTCTCGCGGTCAGGACCGGGCGCCGGGGCGGAGGGGCATGCTCGCGCAGCAGCACCGCGTGGACCGCACCGGCGGGGTGGTGGCGACCCACGGCGAGCGCGAGATCGTCTGGGAGCAGGTCGCCACCACCGCCCAGACCAGCTCGGCAGTGATCGACGTGGACCCTGAGGATCCCGGCCATCCCTTCGAAGGCTTCGGGCCGGCGCTGACCCATTCCGCGGCCTGGCTGCTGCTGCGGATGCCACGCCCCCGCCGCCTGGAACTGCTCCGGGGGATGTTCTCCCCCACCGGTCCGCTGCGCCTCACCGCCCTGCGGATTCCGCTCGGGACCAGCGACTTCGCCCCTGACGCTGGAGCCTCGACCTACTACACCTTCGCCGACGAGCAGGGCCCGGCGGATGATCCGCTGGCGCATTTCGACATCAGCCGTGACGAGGAGACGATCCTGCCGGTGCTGCGGGATATCGTCGAGATCGCGGGGACCCTGAGCGTGGTCATCTCGCCGTGGTCCGCTCCCGCGTGGATGAAGACCAGCGGTTCACTCATCGGTGGCCATCTGCTCGACGATGGGGCGACCCGGCAGACCTGGGCGAACTATCTCGCCCGCTCCCTGAAGGCCTACGAGCAGGCCGTCCCTGGCCTCACCGTCAGCGCGGTCACGGTGCAGAACGAGCCGCTCCACGAGACAGCGCAGTACCCCTGCATGGGAATGACGGCGGAGGTGCAGGCCGAGGTGATCGGCCAGCTGCTCGGAGAGCTCGACCAGCGCGGCTCGTCGGCGGTGGTGCTGTCCTACGACCACAACTGGGACCGGGTGGACTACCCGATGGCGGTGCTCGACGAGCTCCGCGCCACCGGACTCGACGATCCCGGACGGGTGGGCGCGGCGTTCCATGCGTACGCCGGAACTGCCGACGCGGTGGACCCGCTGCACGAGGCGCATCCGGAGGCTCCGCTGTGGTTCACCGAGCAGAGCGGCACCCAGGATCCCGCGAAACCCTATGAGGGCGACTTCGCCGACGGGATCTGGTGGATGTCCAACCAGCTCTTCCTGCCTGCGCTGCGTCATCACCACCGCGGCGTGATCCTCTTCAACCTCGTGCTCGACCAGGACGGCGGACCGGGACCGGCGACCTTCACCAACGGCACCGGCCTGTTCCAGATCGAGGAATCCACCGGTGAGCTGATCCCGAATGCGGAGCTGTACGTGATGGCCCACCACAGCCGGTTCCTCCCTCCGGGCACCCCGACCGTCGCCTCCACCGCCCCGCTGGGCCTGCCGAACGTCGCGGCACGGCGGGCCGACGGCTCCCTCGTGGTGGTCCTGCACAACGACGCTCCGGCGCGGGCCGTCACGGTCCGTGCCGGCGACCGGGTGCTCACGGCCGAGCTGCCGGGCTGGACACTCGCCACTTTCGTGCTGACCGAGCACCAGCGGGTGCGCGGCGGGCGGTGAACCCTCGACGGTGCGCGGCCAGGCGGTGAACGGGCGTGCGGCGAGCAGTGCCCGGCACTACTCTCACCCCATGGCAGAGCATCCCGCGACCGGCGGGCACCGGACACACCGCTCGGGCGGATATGCCCTGGCCTTCGGTCTGCTCGCCATCGCGTGCGCGCTGATCCCGGTGATCGGTGACCTGGTCGCCGTGCCCATCGCGGTCGTCGCGGTCGTCTGCGGCGTCGTCGGCGTCGGCCACCACGACGCCGGCCGGGCCCCGCGGATGCTCCCCGCACTCGCGGGTGCCATCCTGGGCGCCGTGGCGCTGCTGCTCGTAGTGGTGGGACTCATCGCGACGAGTCCGCTGGGCTGATCCTCGTCCGGGACGCCGGCGCTCTCGTTCTTCGCAGTGCCGGACGAGCTGGTGGTGTGGCTGGTCGAGCAGGGCGCCGACATCAACCAGCCCGACGCGTACGGCGAGACCCCTCTGCATCATCACGCGGGCTCCTGGCGCGGCAACCCGACGCTGATCCTGCAGCTCGGCGCCGACCTCCATGCCCGCGACGCCAGCGGACAGACGGCCCTGTTCGGGGCCATGATGCATCCCGGGCACGTGCGCACCCTCCTCGAGGCGGGCATCGACGTCAACGCCCTGGATCAGGAGGGCGAGACCGCCCTCGAAGCTCGCCTGCGGCGCACGAGCACCCACGAGATCACCGAGGTCACCGAGTCCGTGCAGCTGCTCCTCGCAACTGGGGCGCAGATCCCCGAGGGGATCGGCGAGGAGGTGCGCGCCCTCAGCGAGGACTTCGAGCGGATCCGCGAAGATTATGCCCCCGAGTCCGTCGAGGAGACGGGCGCCGCCGTCCAGGAGCTGTGCCGGCTCTTCGGGGTCGTGCCGGCCGCGGAGGTCGTGCGCCACGACGGCACCTCCCCCATCGACACCCGCGCGGACTCCCCCGTCGAGCAGTTCTCCGAGCTCTGGGATCTGCTGGTTCCCGGCATGGGACCGGCCGACACCGTGCAGGGCGAAGCCGTGCGCATCGTCGGCCGCGTGACCGCCGAGATCCATGGCACCGGCGGCGCGAACTGGGATACGGAGTTCGCGCGCATGATCACTGCGCTGCCCGCGCTGCTGAGTGCCCATACCGCCTCCGCAGCACAGTCCACCGCAGCAACGGCCACCACCGCAGACGCCTCCGGGACCTCGCCCGAGCTCGCGGCTGCCGAGCTGGCAGAGCTGGCCCGTGCGATGCGCAGCGGCGCGGCCGACGACATCGAGCTCGCGCGGCTACGAGACCTCGTCGTCGCCTGGGTGGCTCGGCACCCGGCACCGATCACCCTGCCGCCGCAGTCCTACCGCAGATAGCAGTCTCCTCGCAGGCAGCGGTCACCGCGGGTGCGCGTGGAGCAATGCTCAAGGAATCGTGCTCGAGGAAGGGTGCGCGACGAGGGGTGCCGCGTGTCCGTCAGCCCCAGCTCTCGGTGCGGTCCTTCAGCTCGCGGTACGCGCCCAGCACCTCAGGCGTGGGCTCGGCGCCGACGGTGCGGGACCCGCTGAGCCTCCAGGTCGGCGCTTCGCCAGCGCCGGAGAGCGCCCAGGCGGCCTGGCGAGCCGCACCGAGGGCGACGTACTCCCCCTCGGGGGCGATCGTCACCTCGCGGCCGAAGATAGCAGGAGCCAGCTGCTGGACGGCCTGGCTGCGGGCAGCGCCGCCGATCAGGGTGATGCGGGCGGCGGCGGTGCCGGTGCGGTCCTCGAGCGCAGCGATCCCGTCGGCCAGCGAGCACAGCAGTCCCTCGACATAGGCGCGAGCCACGTCCTCCCGGGTCGTCGCCGTGCTCATCCCGGTGAGGGTGGCGCGGGCGGTGGGACGGTTCGGGGTGCGCTCACCGTCGAAGTAGGGCAGCAGGGTCACCCCGTTCGCGCCGGGCACGGAGGCCAGCGCCAGGCGGGAGAGCTCCTCGTGCTCCACCCCGAGCAGCGCCCGGGCGGCCTCGAGGATGCGGGAGGCGTTGATGGTGGTGGTCATCGGCAGGAAGTTGCCGGTGGCGTCCGCGAAGCCGGTGACGGTGCCGCTCGCATCGCCGGGCCGGGTGGGGCTGACCATCGCGCAGACGCCGGAGGTGCCGATCGAGACGGAGACGTCGCCAGGGCCCTGCGAGAGGCCGAGCGCGGCACCCATGTTGTCGCCGGTGCCGGCGGCGATCACGGCGCCGCGGGCGGTGCGGGCCATGACCTCCTGGGGGGCGCCGGGCAGGCGGGGCAGCGCGAGTGCGGTGCCCAGCGCCCGCTCGGCCAGCTCGGGCGCCCAGGCCTCGGTGCGGGTGGAGTAGTAGCCGGTGCCGGAGGCGTCGCCGCGGTCGGTGAAGGGCGCGGCGCCCTGCTCGGCGAGATGGAGGGAGACGTAGTCATGCGGGAGCAGCACGCTGGCGGCGCGCTTCGCGTTCTCCGGTTCGTGGTCCCGCACCCAGCGCAGCTTGGAGGCGGTGAAGGAGGCGACCATCAGGCTGCCGATCTCCTCGACAGAGGCCTCCGGCCCGCCCATCTCCTCGATCAGGGTCTGGGCCTCGGGCGCGGAGCGGGTGTCGTTCCACAGCAGCGCATCGCGCACCACCTCGCCCTGTGCGTCCAGGAGCACCATGCCGTGCTGCTGGCCGCCGACGGATACCGCGTCGGCACGCTCCAGCAGCGGGCCGGCGGCCTCGTCGACCGCCGCGAGCCAGGCGCGGGGATCGACCTCGGTGCCCTCGGGGTGGGCGGCGCGGCGCTGCTCGAGGACCTCACCGGAGTCCGCATCGACGAGGAGGGCCTTGGTGGCCTGGGTGGAGGAGTCGATGCCGAGGACCAGGGGTGCCATCAGAGGGCCTTTCCGTCGTGAGTGCTGGAGCGGAGCGTGCTGGAGCAGATGAGTGCTGAACACATGGGTGCTGAACAAGCAGTGCAGCAGTGAAGTGGCGCTGGGGCGAGGATATGCCCCGCAGCGGAGCCGCGTGCCGGGTGCCGGGTGCCGGGTGCCGGGTGCCGGGGGTGCCGGGGAGCCGAGCCGCCGAGCGATCCGGACGCAAGGCGCGAGCCGGGCGCTGCGCGAGCCGCTCCCGACGATTGTGCGCTGAGGACCTATATCGGTGTCCCGTATAGGTCCTCAGCGCACATTCCCGCGGTGGTCACGCAACGATCACGCGATCACGCAGAACTCACGGGAGCTCGGGAGCTCGAGTGAGGCGGGCGAGTCGAGTGACGCGGGTCAGTCGGATCAGGCGCGGAAGCCGATCAGGTGCTGCATGGCCAGCTGCTGCAGGCGCACGAAGCCGAAGTTGCGCTCGCCGGCCTTGTCCGCGTCGAAGTCCTCGAACGTGGAGCGGTCCGCGAGCAGGTCCGCGAGGGACTCGCCCTCGGCGAGGGTCGGCTCTGCGAGCTCCTCGATGCCGGAGTACTTCAGCGCCTCCTGGACCTCGGAGTCCTGACGGAACGCGAGAGCGCGCTCCTTCAGCATCAGGTACATCTCCATGTTCGCCGCGGCGGAGTCGTACTGACCCTGCTCGTGCTCGGTGCGCGAGGGCTTGAAGTCGAAGTGACGGGCACCCTCGTAGGCGCCGGGCTTCGACGGGAAGCCGTTCTCGAGCAGGTCGACGGTGAAGAACGCGGAGATCAGGTCGCCGTGGCCGAACACGAGGTCCTGGTCGTACATCGGGCCGTGCTGGCCGTTGAGGTCGATGTGGAAGAGCTTCTCGCTCCACAGCGCCTGGGCGAGACCGTGGGTGTAGTTCAGGGTCGCCATCTGCTCGTGGCCGGTCTCGGGGTTGATGCCCACGATGTCGCCGTGCTCGAGCTGCTCGATGAAGGCCAGAGCGTGGCCCACGGTGGGCAGGAAGATGTTGCCGCGGGGCTCGTTGGGCTTGGGCTCGAGGCCGATGCGCAGGTCGTAGCCCTTGTCCTTGATGTAGCCGGCCACGGTGTCCAGGCCCTCGCGGTAGCGCTCGAGCGCGGCGAAGAGGTCCTTGGAGCCGTCGTACTCCGAACCCTCACGGCCGCCCCACATCACGAAGGTGCTCGCACCGAGCTCGGCGGCGAGGTCCACGTTCGCGAGGACCTTGCGCAGGCCGAAGCGGCGCACGTCGCGGTCGTTGGAGGTGAAGGCGCCGTCCTTGAAGACGGGGTGGGCGAAGGTGTCGGTGGTGACCATCTCGATCACGAGGCCGGTCTCGTCGGTGACGGACTTCAGCTGGTCGATGATCGTCTGGCGCTCGGCGGGGGTCGCGTCGAAGGGGACCACGTCGTTGTCGTGGAAGGTGAAGCCCCAGGCGCCGAGCTCGGAGAGCTTGCGGATGTGGGCGCTCAGCTCGAGCGGCGGGCGGGTGGCGGAACCGAACTGGTCACGGGCCTCCCAGCCGGTGGTCCACAGACCGAAGGAGAACTTGTCGTCGCGAGTGGGGGTGGGGGCGGCCATGGAAGGCTCCTTCGTCGTTGCGTATGGCGTGCTCTCGGCGGGCTGTCATCGCCGCGCCGCTGTTAGTAAGTTACAGTAACTAACGCAGTCGTGCCAAGCTGTTCCCAGATATTCCGGGTCAGCATGCCGCCGCTGCCCGCATCGGAGCCGGCGAAAGGGGCACAGGTGCAGTCCACCCATCTGCGTGAGCACAACCTGTCCATCATCCTCAGCACGCTGGCCACAGCCGCCTCGACCGCCTCCCCGCTCTCCCGCGCCGGGCTCGCCAAGCACACCCGGCTCACCAAGCCGACCGTCTCCAAGCTGGTCGAGGAGCTGGTGGGCGCGGGGCTGGCCGAAGAGGGCACACCCATCTCCGCCGGGGCCGGGCGGCCGATGGTGCCACTGACCCCCGCCCGCGGCACGCTGCTGGCGATCGGGCTCGAGATCGCCGCCGATCACGTCGCCTGCCTCGGCATCGACCTGGCCGGCGAGGTGCTGAGCCATCGGATCGAGTACCGGAAGGTCACCGCGACCTCCGCCGAGGAGTCGATCGACCTCGCCGCCGAGCTGGTGGGCAAGGTGCGCGCCGACGCCGGCGACCTGCCGGTGGTCGAAGTGGTCGTCGCCGTCCCCGGCCGCATCGCCCCGGACGACGGACGGGTGCTCTCCGCCCCGAACCTGGACTGGACCGAGGTGCCGCTCGTGGGGCGGCTGATCGCCCATCCGGAGCTCGCAGGCCTCTCGGTGCGCGCCCAGAACGACAACCGCCTCTCCGTGCTCACCGAGATCGATCATCGTCCCGACGAATCCTTCATCTACCTGCGCGGTTCCACCGGCATCGGCGGTGCGGTGGTGCTCGACGGAGCCCTCATGACCGGCGCGCACGGCTGGGCCGGCGAGTTCGGGCACACGGTGATCGAGCCGGGTGGCGCGACCTGCCGCTGCGGCCGCCAGGGTTGCCTGGAGGCGTACGTCTCGTATCACGCACTGCGGGAGCGGGCGGGGCTCAGCGACGACATCCTCATCGAAGACCTGGTCGATGCGCTCGCCCTGACTCGGGACCGTGCCGAGGTGATCGGCATGATCGGGCGCTCGCTGGGCCTGGCGATCGCCAATGCCCTGAACGTGCTGGACCTGACCACCGTGGTGCTCTCGGGATACCTGGCGCCGATCGCCGACGAGCTCGAGCCGGTGATCCGCGAGACCGTGGAACGCCACGCTCTGGCGGTCGAGGCCGGCCCGGTGCTGATCGCGCGCTCGGACGGCCAGCTCGACCCGGCCCTGCAGGGCGCGGCGCGGGCGGCGCTGCAGCCGGTGTTCAGCGCCCCCGGCGCATGGATCACCCGGGCTCACCCCTTCGCAGGCTGATCCCTCGGCCGCGGCGGCGCGGTCGACAGCCGCACCGTCCGCCCCGCCGGACAGAGCGAAACTTCGCGAGCCCGCCGCTCGTCCCGACAGCCCACCAGGGCAGGGATTGTCGGCCCCACCACCGACAATCTGACATCGTGCAGCAGGAAGTTTTCGAGCGGTTTTCAGAGCTGGGGCGTCGACGCCGCAGCAACACCCCAATCCCGCTGACCTGCAGGTGTGCAATATGGCCGCCCGATTACAACGTTTACCAAGAAGTCCTTGACGGCTCGTCGGCCACTCTTTACCCTGAGAGCGAACCCCCTCTGGACTACTTGTTTTCGAGAAACTTTTCATTCTCTGAGGGGAGGGATGATCCGCGGCAGGGACGCTGCGGAGCACCCCTCCGTGATGAGCTCCACCGCCGCCGGCTCACCGCAGAACCGGCGACGGATGCTCGGCCTTTCACGGCGCTCCATGAATCCGATATCTCATCACTCCCCAGGAGTTCCCGATGATCACAGCTCGCTCACCGCTCACCAGCCGCCGCGCCTTCGTGGGCCTGACCGCCGCGACGCTCGGCTCACTCACCCTCGCCTCGTGCGGAGGATCCGAGGACGCCGAGGTCGACCCCGCCTCCCAGAATGTCGGCGCGATGGAGACCTTCGAGGCCGATCAGCAGTTCAAGGCCACCGAGCCGATCACCGTCTCGATCCTGTGGACGGACTGGCCCGAGCAGCCCGTCAAGGAGACCTGGCAGGTCTTCGACCGCATCAAGGAGCTGACCAATGTGCAGCTCGAGCTCACCCATGTCCCCTTCAGCGACTCCGTGGAGAAGCGCAGCCTGCTGATCAGCGCGGGTGATGCGCCCACGATCATCCCCCTGATCTACCGCGGCGACGAGACCCCCTTCGTCTCCTCCGGCGCGATCCTGCCGATGAGCGACTTCGTCGAGCACATGCCCAACTTCCGCAAGTACGTGGAGGAGTGGGACCAGGCCGAGATGGTCGAGAACCTCAAGCAGGCCGACGGGAAGTACTACATGCTGCCGGGCCTGCAGGAGGTCTGGGTGCCCTCGTTCTCCCTGATCATCCGCAAGGACGTCTGGGAGGAGATCGGGATCGGGATCCCCTCGACCTGGGATGAGGTCCACGAGGGGCTGCAGGCCATCAAGGAGAAGTACCCTGACTCGCTCCCGCTGGCCGACGGCTTCGAGGGACAGTCCCTGATCAACTACGGCGGCTACTCCTTCGGCACCCGGGCCGGCTGGGGCTTCGGGGACGGGACGATCGGCGGGCAGGACGGCGAGCCGCTGCGCTACGCGGCGACCACCGAGGAGTACAAGGCGATGGTCGAGTACTACCGCACCCTGGTCGCCGAGGGCCTGCTGGACCCCGAGACCCTGACCGCCGCGAACGACGGCAGCGGTGCCGGCGGGGTGGCGGAGAAGTTCGCCAAGGAGACCTGCTTCGCCGCCTCCGGCTCCTCAGGCACGGCCATCGAATTCGCACAGGCCCTGGACGAGACGGTCGGGAAGGGTAACTACGACCTCCAGCTCATCCCGCCGCCCGCCGGGCCGGGTGGGAACATCATGGGGCCGCGCAACTTCTGGCATGGCTTCATGCTCAACTCCGAGATCGCGGAGTCCGAGAACTTCCTCGCGATCCTCCAGTTCCTGGACTGGCTGTACTTCAACCCGGAGGCGCGCGAGATGCAGCGCTGGGGCATCGAGGGCGAGACGTACACCAAGTCCGAGGACGGCACGATCGAGCTGGCGGACGGCTACTCCCTGGACTCCTTCGACCTGAACGTCGGCGCGGGCACCGACCTGCTCAAGGACCTGGGCTTCTCCACCTTCATGGCCGAGGCCACCGAGTCGCGGGCGCTGAAGGAGTCCTACAACTCCGCGGCGTTCACCGAGTACATCGACGGGGTGCTCGAGAACCTCGAATCGATGCCGCCGTGGGCTCCGGCACCGCTCGAGGAGGCGGAGCTCGAGCAGGCTTCCCTGATGGCGACGCCGTTGAAGGACGCCGTGGACACCGCCACCCTGCAGTTCATGCTCGGTGACCGTGACATGGGGGAATGGGACGCCTTCGCCGCGGAGCTCGAGGCCTCCGGGCTGCAGAACTACATGGACCTGATCAACGGCGCCAGGGAACGGTTCCTCGAAAGCTCCTGAGCAGGCACCGGCATCAGGGACGGCGCGCTCCGGAGGTCAGGAACCCTGCTCCCCCTCCGGAGCCGTCGGCTCCCGCGCAGTCTTCGGCACCCACGCAGTCGTCGGATCCCGCGGAATCGTGGACTCCCACTGGGCCGTGGTCTCCCGCTGGGCCGTCTACTCGCGCGGAGTCTTCGGCTCCCGGGGGGCCGTGGACTCCCGCTGGATCAGCATGGTCTCGAGCTTGAACGGATGGGCGAAGAGACCCGGGTCCGAGGACAGCGCCAGCAGGCGCTCGATCGCGACCTGGCCCATCGAGAACAGCGGCTGGCGCACCGCGGTGAGCTGCGGGTGCGTCCACTGCGCGATCATCGTGTCGTCGAAGCTGATCACGCTGAGCTGTTCGGGTACCTCCACCCCGAGCTGGCGCGCGGCGCGCAGGGCTCCGACGGCGAGGGTGTCTGCGACGGCGAAGATCGCGGTGGGCGGCTCGGGCAGCTGCAGCAGGCGCTCGGCGCCGCGTTGGCCATCCTCGTAGGAGAAGTTCCCGTGCGCGATGAGGTCCCGCTCCCACTGCACTCCGGCGGCGCCGAGAGCGGAGTGGTAGCCCTGGAGCCGCTGGCGCGCGGGGATCGAATCCTCCGGGCCGGCGAGCACGCCGATCCGTCGATGGCCCTGGTCCACCAGGTGCTGGACCGCAGTGGTGCCGCCTTCCCAGTTGGTGGCCGAGATGGTGACGATGCCCTTGACGTCGGGGTCGATGGAGACGGGGTCGATCGCGATCAGAGGGAGCGAGAGATCCCGGCTCCAGCGCGCGTGCCGAGCGCCGATCGGGGTGGTCACCAGCACCACTCCCTCGACGCCGCGGGAGGCGACCTCGGCCATCCAGGCTCGCGAGAGGCCGGCGGAGGTCTGGTCGCCGCTGACGACGATCAGGTCCACGTCGGCGCGGTGCGCCGCCTGCTCCGCCCCTTCCAGCACCTGGAGCGAATACGGGCTGGTGAGCGTGTCGAAGTGGATCAGCGCCGAGCGGCGCTTGTCTCCTTCGCGGCGTTTGGGCTGGTAGCCCAGCTCCCGGGCGGCCTCGGCCACGATCTCGCGAGTGCGGTCACGCACGTCGGCGCGACCGTTCATCACCTTCGAGGCGGTCGCGAGCGACACCCCGGCCTTCTCCGCGACCTCTTTCAAGGTGACCCGACCGGTTCGCGTCTCGCTCTGTGCCATGACTTCACCTCTCCCGTGCCCGGGGTGCTCCGCCGTTGGAGCACCGAGTCGCACCTTAACCCGCGCGAACGAACCTTGACCGGTCAGCACGCGAACTCTAACCTGGTCCCACCTTAACTTTCAGTTCATTATTTCGCCAGTTTTCGCTGGTTTCGCCACGCGGGAAGCGGTCGTCGATGACCACCCCGCGCACTCCTTGGAGGCATCCCCCATGGCCCTGTTCGACATGCCCCTTGAGGCCCTGAGGGAGTATCGCCCCACGCTCGAGGAACCCGTGGATCTCGAGGACTTCTGGGACCAGACCCTGGGCCGGGCCCGCGCGGCCTCCGCCCCGATCCTCGCGCAGGAGCGAGTCGAGAACGGACTCACCCTCGTCGACACCTGGGACGTCACCCTCGCGGGGCACGACGGCACCCCGGTGCGAGCCTGGTACAACCGGCCAGCCGGGGTCGATGCGGGTCTGCCGGTGATCGTCGAGTACCTGGGGTACGGGGGTGGCCGCGGCGAGCCACTCGAGCGCCTGGCCTGGGCCGCTGCCGGCTACGGGCATCTGCTGATGGACTCGCGCGGACAGGGCTCGGGTTGGGGCGCCGGCGGTCACACCGCCGACCCGGCCGGCTCGGGACCCGCCGCCGCCGGGGTCATGACCCGCGGCATCGACTCCCCGCACACCTCGTATCTGACCCGTCTGCTGACCGACGCCGCCCGCGCCGTCGATGCCGCTCGCGTCCTGACCGGCGCGGACGGCAGGGTGGTCGTCACCGGCAACAGCCAGGGCGGCGGGCTCGCGCTCGGTGCCGCCGGGCTGGTCCCCGACGTCGACGCGCTGATGACCAACGTCCCCTTCCTCACCCACATGCGCCGCGCGACCGAGATCACCGATGCCGACCCGTATCAGGAGATCGTGCGCTACCTGGCGGTCCATCGAGGGCTCGAGGAGCAGACCTTCCGGACCCTGGCCTACGTCGATGCCCTGCATCTGGGCCGCCGCGCGACCGCGCCGGCGATGTTCTCGGTGGCGCTGCGCGACGTCATCTGCCCGCCCTCCACCGTATTCGCCGCCTACAACCTCTACGGAAGCGCGACGGGGACCGATCCGGAGCGCGAGATCGTCGTCTACCCCTTCAACAACCACGAGGGCGGCGGTCCCGCTCAGCAGCGCCGCCAGCTCGACTGGCTGCGTGAGAATCTGTGAGCCCCGCACCCGCCGAGCGAGCTGACCACGCTGGCCCCGCTGAGTCCGCTGGCCCCGCTGAGCCTGCCGACCACGCTGGCATTGAGGAACCCGCTGATCTCGCGTGGCTCGGCGCGCACGCGGCGGCGCGTCTGCCCCGCGAGGTGCAGCTGCATGCCGGCGGGCCCCTGGCGGGGACCGTCGGCGCCGAGGTGGAACGGCTGCGCGACCTGGCAGAGGGCACGGCCGGCACCCTGCGCCTGTACGACCTGCCCGCCGCCCGTGACGCCGGCATAGAGGCGGCGGTGCTCGAGGAGCTCGCCGCGGCCGGCCCCGAGGCCTATGCGCTGCGGGTCGAGGGCGAGCACCTCTGCGTGATCGCCGGCGGGGATCGCGGTCTGCTGCATGGGTTCTACGCGGTGGTGCTGGGGCAGGCCACCGCAGTGGTCCACACCACCGACGCAGCCGACGCGACCGACAGCACAGACAGCACAACCGGCACCGGCAGCACAGCCGGCTGGACCCTGCGCGCTCCCGCGCAGGCGATCCGGATGCTCGACCACTGGGACAACATGACCGTGCATTCCGTGATGGGGCAGGTGGAGCGCGGGTACGCCGGCGGCTCGTTGTTCTACGAGGACGGCGAGCTGCGTGAGGACCTCACCCGGGTGGAGCAGTATGCGAGGCTGCTGGCCTCGATCGGCATCAACCGGGTCTCGCTGAACAATGTGAACGTCCACGCCCGCGAGGCCACGCTCCTGACGTCTCGGCTGAACCAGGTCGCGCGGCTCGCGGAGGTCTTCCGGGGCCAGGGCATCTCGGTCCACCTCGCCGTCTCCTTCGCCTCGCCGATCCTGCTGGGAGGCCTGACAACCTCCGATCCGCTGGACGCCGAGGTCCAGGACTGGTGGGCGGCGACCGCCGAGGCGGTCTATGCCGCGATCCCCGACTTCGGCGGCTTCGTGGTCAAGGCGGATTCCGAGGGACAGCCCGGCCCCTTCGCCTATGGCCGCGATCATACCGACGGGGCGAACCTGCTGGCCCGCGCCCTCGCACCCCACGGCGGTGAGGTGTTCTGGAGGGCGTTCGTCTACGACCACCACCAGGACTGGCGCGACCGCAGCACGGACCGTGCCCGCGCCGCCCACGATCACTTCGCCCCGCTGGACGGCACCTTCGACGACAACGTCATCGTGCAGGTCAAGCACGGCCCGCTGGACTTCCAGGTCCGGGAGGCCGTCTCCCCCGTGATCGGGGCGATGCCCCGCACCCGGCTCGCGGTCGAACTGCAGATCACCCAGGAGTACACCGGGCAGCAGAAGCACCTCTGCTATCTCGCCCCCTGGTGGAGCGAGAACCTGCGCTTCCCCTTCGGGAACTCCGACCCCGCTGCCGCGGAGGCCAGCGCTCCGACCGTCGCGCAGATCGTCGCCGGCACGGCCGAGCGTCCGGGCGGTGTGGTCGCGGTCTCCAACGTCGGCGCCGACGCGTTCTGGACCGGGCATCCGCTCGCCCAGGCCAACCTCTTCGCTCTGGGCCGGCTGGCCTGGGACCCCGACCTCTCCCCGCAGCAGATCCTCGAGGAATGGATCGGAGCGACGTTCGGCGCCGATCCGCTGGTCGCCGAGGTGCTGGAGGATCTGCTGGGCGAGTCCTGGCAGCTGTACGAGAGCTACACCGCCCCGCTGGGGGTGGGATTCATGGTGCGTCCCGGTCATCACTACGGCCCCGACGTGGATGGCTACGAGTACACCCCGTGGGGCACCTACCACTTCGCCGATCGTGACGGCCTCGGGGTGGACCGCACTGTCGCCACCGGCACGGGCTTCGCCGGACTGTTCCCCGAGCCCTGGGCCTCGCTGTACGAGTCACCGCAGACGTGCCCTGACGAGCTGCTGCTGTTCTTCCACCATGTGCCGTACACGCATCGCCTGCACAGCGGGAAGACCGTCATCCAGCACATCTACGACTCCCGGGCCGACGGCTACGAGCGGGTGCTCCAACTGCGTCCGCGCTGGCAGGAGCTCGAGGGCAGGGTGCCCACTGCGCTGCATGAGCGGGTCACGGCGCTGCTGCACGAGCAGGAGCGCTCCGCCGAGGAGTGGCGCGATCAGCTGCGCACCTACTTCTTCCGCGCCTCGGGGATCCCCGACGAGAGCGGGCGGCCGATCCACTGACCTGGCCTGCTGCGCGGGTCAGGACCCGTCGACGACGACCGTGAAGCTCACGGCGGCCGCGAGGCCGGCGGCGAGCGGGCCCCGGCCGTCGTCGGCCTGGACCTGGATGTCCTGCGGTCCACGGCGCTGCGGGTCGAAGCCGGTCACGACATAGCCGCCGTGACCGGGCAGCAGCTCCTCCCCCAGCAGGCCATCGTCGAAATCGGCGCTCACCCGCAGCCCGGCCAGGTCGAGGTCCTCCCCGCACCGGTAGCGCGTCCTGCGCGGGGGCCGGTCGATGTGGAGGCGCAGCAGGTGGGCGCCGCGCAGTGCGGCGTGCTCGAGCACCGTGATGCCGATGACGCCTCCGTGGCGGATCACCCCGCGCGCCAGATGGTATTCCGGGGTCTGCCACGGCAAGGGCGTCCACTCCCCGGAGTCCAGGGACGGCGCCCAGTAGGGGCTGAGCTGCTGCTCCCAGGGCTCTCCGGCCGGTGAATGCTCCCACTGCTGATCCGCCCAGAGGTACACGCCGCCTCGCGGGTCCCCAGGATTCGCGCGGACGACCATCGGCGCCTCCGCATATCGCGTCCCCGCGGCCCGGCGGGTGATCGCCGGCGCGACGAGCTCCCAGTCCTCCGGTGGGGCGAGCACCTGCGCGGCCCGCTCCTGGTAGATGTCGTCCCCGCCGTCGGCCGACGAATACGGTCGCACCGCGTCGCCGGTGGAGACCCGATCGCACACGAAGCGGTGATAGCCCGCCCCGTCATCGCCTCGCACGGTCCCGGCGTCGAGGGTGCCATGGCCGGGGCGACCGCTCAGCACCCGGGCAGGCGAGAAAGTGACGAAGTCACGGGTCAGCGCGTACATCGTCACGTTGCGGGTCAGCGGGAACCGACCCCCGGTCCGGTCCTCCCGGAAGGAGGTCCCCGGCGGGTAGAGCGACGACGTCCAGGTCACGACGTAGGACCCGAGCTCGGGCGCCCAGATCGCCTCGGGGGCGAACGCCATCCCCGCTTCGGGCGGTGCGACCAGCACATGCCGCTGAGCCGACCAGGTGCGCAGATCTGATGACTCCCACACCTCGAGGTGGCGGCTCGCTCCGCTCTGCGCCCAGTCCCACCCCCGCCACCCGTGCTCGGGAGCGTCGACGTTGAGATCGGTCGCCACCAGGAAGAAACGGTCACCTTCCGGCGAACGCACGATCGACGGGTCTCGGACGGCGTGCATCCCGGCAGTGGATCTCAGCACGGCGCGCCCGCCGTTGACCGCCCGCCACGCCGTCGGGTCATCACCCTCGCTCACTGCGAAGTACAGCTGCTGGCCGTCGTGGCTGTTCGAGCGGGCGAAGTTCACCATGGCGTAGCGCGAGGTCTCCGCCAGCTCGATCGCGGGCAGGACGGTGACCAGGAACTCCCGCTGCGCAGATCCTTGCGGCAGGCGGAGGGTGGCGAGGAGGGAAACCTGCACCGGGCCCGCACCCGGGGGTGGCCGGCGGACGACTCCCGGGGCCCTCCCGTCCTGCTCATGATCGCTGACGACGTCCGGCGCCGACGAGGACCAGCTCAGCGAGGCCTGCGGAGCTCCCGGGAGAGCATCGGGCAGGCAGAGGTGTCCGCGCACCCCCTCAGCTCCGGGGACACAGAGCTGTTCCAGGAGCTGCTCCGGGAGCACCTCTGGGCTCACCGCAGCAGTCACCACCCCGGATGCGCCTGGTGGACGGGGCATCAGTCCGTCGCCGCCCGCTGTTCGAGGGCGGTCAGCAGCGGCGCCGCAGACCTGTCGAGCAGGACCACCAAGGGGGCGGCCACGAAGAGCAGCACCCATTCACCGATGACGGTCACCACCAGCACGCAGGCCACGGCGACCAGCAGGATCCCGAGGACGCCCCGTCCCGAGACGCCGACGGCGCCGAGGGCATACCGCCACAGCGCAGCGCCGCCCGCAGTGAACCTCGCGGCGATGACGCTGCCGATCAGCGCGACCGCGGCGAGGGCACCGAGCAGGACCAGACCGGGCAGATCCGGTCCCGTGAGTCCCTGCAGGGCACCGGCCGCCAGCACCAGGGCCGCCACCACGCCGACCGGGATCCACAGCGCCGCGGCCTGCCGCAGCGAGTGGCGGATCCCCCGTGCGAGCCGCCGCAGCGGTCGGATGTCGGTGGTGAGGTCCTGGCCATGGACGGCATGGACCGTCCCGATCAGCAGCATCCCGAGCACCCAGGTCAACACCGGAATGCCGCAGATGCCCACCAGGGTGCCCTGGGTGAGCACGAGAGCGGCGAGGGGCAGCGCACCAGCCACCGCGAGTCCCGCTCCGAGTGCGAAGAGGTTGTAGATGACGAAGGTGCCGCGCCAGATCCCCCGCTCATGGTGATCTCGGCTCGCCGTCGTCGTCTCCACCCGACCCGACGTTCCCACCCGGCCCGTCGGTCCCACCCGGCCCGACGTTCTCACCTGGCCCGATTCCACGGTGCTCATGGGCATCTCCGTCCGTCTCGCAGGGAGGCCCCGGCGCCGACTCAGGTGAGCCGGCACCGGAGCCAGGGCATCAGCCGCCGAAGGACTCCTGCGCCTCATGGACGATGTCCATGTACTTCGTGGCGCCGTTGTCGTCGCATTCGGTCGCGAAGGCGTCCCACTCCCCCACGTCACGCTGGCCCGTCACGAACTTCAGCGTGTTCTGATCCACGAAGTCCTTCAGCGGGGTGGCGACCAGGGTCGCCTCCTCGCGCTGGATCTCGTCCATCGGGTACGGGGGCAGCGGATCGATGACCTCGTGGGTCTCCGCGGTGCGCTGCTGCCAGTCGACCTCCTCCTCGTTCATGGTCGAGCGGAGCAGGTCCGTGGTCCCGCCATAGGCGAAGACGCCGCCGGAGAAGCCGAAGTCGGTGCGGAGGTCCTTGGTCCCCTCAGGGTTCAGCCCCAGGAAGTTCACGCCCTCCGCGGGCACCCGCTTGTCCCCCTCACGCTTGAAGGTGACTCCCTCGACGCCCCACTTGGAGAACTCCTGGCCCTCATCGGAGTACCAGAGCCAGTCGACGAACTGAAGCATGGCGAGGAACTTGTCGTCATCGGCCATCTGGGCGTTGAACATGACGCCGTTCTCGAGGCGGGAACCGCCCATCACCGCACCGAGCGGCCCACCGGGCAGGAGCATCTTCTTCACGACGGTCTTGCCCTCGCCGAACTCCTCGTCCAGGCCCGTGCGGCAGTCGATGATCGTCTGCGAGTTCGTGGAGATCGAGAAGGACTTGCCGGTGACGAACTTCCGCACCGCGGCGTCGTCGTCCTGGGTGAACCCCTCGGTGTCGATCAGCTTCTCCTCGACGCCGGCGGAGAACCATTCGAGCATCGCGAGGTACGCCTCCTGCTGGGGACCGAAGACGAGCTCCTCGGACCCCACCTCCTTGCGCACCACGCCATCGCCGAAGCCCCACCCTGCGGAGACCCCGAACGTCGAGGCCACGAGCCCGAGGAGGTTCGCTCCTTCAAAGCGGTCCGAGAGCGGCCACATGTCCGGGTGCGCCTCGTGCACCTTCCGGTACACCTCGGTGAGCTCCTCCCAGGTGGTCGGCTCCTCGAGCCCGAGCTCCTCGAGGATGTCCACGCGGTAGGCGAGGGTGTAGTCCGGCCAGACCTCCTCATGCAGCCCCGGCAGCACGTAGTACTTGCCGTCCTGCTGCTTGAGGCGTTCGATCTCTGCTTCCAGCCCCCACTTCTCGACCTTGTCCATGTAGTTCGGCATCTGGTCGACGTAGTCGCTGATGGGGAGGATCGCGCCGGCGGCGACGAAGGCGGTCTCCTGACCCGGGTACGTCTTGGGGATGATGTACGGCGCATCTCCGGCGCTGACCAGGAGCGAGCGCTTCTGCTCGTAGTCCGACATCGGGATGACCGTGGGGGTGAGGGTCACGTTGGTGCGGGTGGTGACCTCTTCCCAGAACAGCCAGTCCTTGCGGTACGGGTAGGCCGGGTTGTCGCTGTACATGAGGCCGATCTCGAAGGGCTCCGACGCCTTGAACGTGGTCCCCACGCCGTAGTCGTCCATCGAGCCGGTGCTCACCTCGCTCACGTCGACCGGCTCATCGCCGCCTCCGCTCGAGCAGGCGCCGAGCGCCAGGGTGGTGCCGAGAGCCGCGCTTCCGGCGGCCAGGAACTTCCGTCGAGTGAACATGGGAGATCACCTTTCATCATCGAAGAGGTCGAAGAGGTCGAGCGGGATACTGCAGTGGAGTGCTGCATCGAAGTGCTGCAGCGGAGTCCTACGGAGGAGTCCTGCAGCGGAGTGCTGCAGGGAGCAGCGGCTACTGCTTGACCGAGCCGAGCATCACGCCCGACACGAAGTAGCGCTGCACGAAGGGATAGACGCACAGGATCGGCAGGACGGTGAGCACCATCGTCACGGCCTTGATGTTCGAGGAGATCTGCGTCTGCGCATCCGCCGAGGCGGCCGCGACGTCCGAGGTCTGGCTGGTTCCGGCGATCATGTTGCGCAGGTACATCGTGACCGGGAACAGCTCCTTGTCACTGAGGTAGAGGAACGCCTGGAACCAGGAGTTCCAATGGGAGACCGCGTAGAACAGCAGCATCGTCGCGAGGATCGCCTTGGACAGCGGCATCACGACCCGCAGCAGGATCCCGTAGGTGGTGAGGCCGTCGATCGCGGCGGCCTCTTCTAGCTCGAGCGGCATGTTCTCGAAGAACGCCTTCATCACGAGCAGGTTGAAGATGCTCACCGCATTCGGGATCACGATCGCCCACATCGTGTTCATGATCCCCAGGGAGCTGATGAGGATGTAGTTGGGGATGATCCCGCCGTTGAAGAACATCGTGAACACCGCGATCCCGATGAACAGCCCGCGGCCGCGCAGCCGGGCCCGAGAGATCGCATAGGCGTACATCGTGGTCAGGACCAGCGAGATCAACGTCGCGACGATCGTGTACACGACGGTGTTGCGGTAGTTCACCCAGAACAGGCGGTCGGACATGACCACCTTGTAGGTGTCGATGTTGAACCCGATCGGCAGCAGGTTCACGCGGCCGGAGACGATCGCGGATTCGCTCGAGAGCGACTGGGCGATGATGTTCACGAACGGGTAGAGCGTCAGGAAGACGACGCCCAGCAGGATCACGACGTTGGCGGCGGTGAAGATCTTGTAGCCACGGGAGGTTTTCATAGCGTTCCTCTCACCACAGGCTCGCGCCGACCACGCGGCGAGAGATCCAGTTGGCGGACAGCACCAGGGTCAGGCCGATCACGGATTCGAACAGGCCGATGGCGGTGGCATAGCTGAAGTTGTTGGAGACCAGGCCGACGCGGAAGAGATAGGTCGCGATCACATCCGCCGTCTCGTAGGTCAGGGGGTTGTACAGCAGCAGGATCTTCTCGAAGCCGACGGCCATGAAGGTGCCGATGTTCAGGATCAGCAGCGTGATCATCGTCGGGGTGATCCCCGGCAGGGTGACGTAGAGGGTCTGCTTCCACCGGTTGGCCCCGTCGATCGTGGCGGCCTCGTAGAGCTGGCTGTCCACCTGGGTCAGGGCTGCGAGGTAGAGGATCGTTCCCCAGCCCACCGTCTGCCACACCTCGGAGGTGACGTAGAGCGTGCGGAACCAGCCCGCCTGCTGGATGAAGTTGATCGGCTCCACCCCGAAAGCCCCGATGACCGAGTTGACGGTGCCGTTGAGCGAGACCAGCTGCATGACCATGCCGGCGACGATGACGATCGACATGAAGTGCGGAAGATAGGAGACCGTCTGCACGAAGCGCTTGAACCAGCTCTTGCGCACCTCGTTGAGCAGCAGCGCCAGGATGATCGGCATCGGGAAGACGATCACCAGGGACAGCACGCCCAGCACGATGGTGTTGGTGAAGACGCGCCAGAACGCCGGGTCCTCCATGAACATCACGATGTAGCGCAGGCCCACCCAGTCCTCGCCGAACATCGACCCGCCGGGCCGGAAGCGGCGGAACGCGATGATGTTGCCCGCCATCGGCAGGTACTTGAAGATCACCAGGTAGATCAGCGGCAGGGCCAGCAGGGAGTAGAGCCGCCAGTCCTTGCGCACATCCCGCCACAGCGAGCGCTTGCGCGCCACCGGGACGGTGCCCGGTCGGGGCTCGGTCGGGGGCGGGGCTGTGGTCGGAGCCGATCCGGCAGCAGCACTGTGTTGCGTCACGCTCTAGGCACCTCCTCATAGATTCCGGGATGAGCCGGAGGGGAACGGGCTGCGACGGCAGGACCTGCTGCGCGCGGATCGACCCTCCGGGCGTCGCCGACACGACCAGCAGTGAAGGCGGGGTGAGAGGCGGCAGCATCGTCGTCATTCCCACCAGCGGGCGAGAAGTTTCGGAAACTTCACCGCACTGGGAAGACGCTATCCAATGGCGTCGCTCACGTCAAGAACGATTTGCGAATTGACCGCGGCGAGACGTCGATAACCGCTTGACCTGGCATGACAAGGATCAGCGGGCGGCCCGCACCCAGAGCCCACCGCGTTCCGCCACGCGAAAGGCCAGGAAAGCTTCTCGCAACAACAGCGCCTGCTCTCAGGTCGTCCTCCGGCCGGCCAGGACCACGAACCGACGAGGGAGACAGGCGAGAGACGGGCGAGAGACGGGCGGGAAAAGGGAGAGGGAAGGGCGGGAGAAGGGCGCCGGAGGCCGCAGCGCGCACGACGGAGGAGGGCGCCCGATCCTCAGATCGGACGCCCTCCTCCGTCATACGGCCCTGGGTCATGCGCGAGCCCTGGGTGGTGCGCGAACCCTGGGTGGTGCGAACCCCAGGAGCAGCGTCAGCGCCGCAGCGCCGGGTGCCCTGCCCGCCCGCTCGCTGCGGCGAGCGCGTCCTGCACGGCGTAGTAGGCGGGCTTGCGGGAGTAGTCGTCCCACAGCACGGTCGCCGCGCCCTCACCGGGGAAGGTCCCGGGCACCCACGAGTAGCGATCCAGCACGCCCCACAGGGTCAGCGACGAGCAGCCCTCCACGGACAGCGCCGCTTCGGTCACCCGGCGGTAGTACTCGGCCTGCTGCGCGAGCTGGGCCTCCGTCGGCTCCTCACCCTCGACCACGTCCATGCGCACATCGAGCTCGGTGATGGCCGTCTGCAGGCCCAGATCGGCGAAGCGCTGGAGGTTGTCGGCGAGATCCCCCGGGAAGCCGTAACGGATCGACAGGTGCCCCTGGGTGGAGAAGCCGTGGACCGGGACCCCGTCGGCCAGCAGCTCCTGGATGAGCGCGTAGTAGGCATCGCTCTTGGGGTTGATCCCGTCGACGTTGTAGTCGTTGAAGAACAGCAGCGCCTCCGGGTCCGCGGCGTGAGCCCAGCGGAAGGCGTCGGCGATGATCTCCGTGCCCAGCTCGCGGATCCAGATGTTGCCCTCGGTGCGCAGGATGGCGCTGTCGTCGAAGATCTCGTTGACGACGTCCCACTGCTGCATGCGCCCGGCGTAGCGGCCGACCACCGTCTCGATGTGCTCCTTGAGGATCGCCCGGAGCTCCTCGGGCGAGAAGCCGCCCTCCGTCAGCCAGGCGGGGTTCTGGTTGTGCCACATCAGGGTGTGACCGCGCACGACCTGGCCGTTGGCCTCCGCGAACTCCATGATCGCGTCCGAGTCGACGAAGTTGTACTCGTCCCGGGCGGGGCGCATGTGGTCCCACTTCATCTGGTTCTCGGCCGAGAGCGAGGTGAACTCTGCCGCCAGCAGCTCGCGGTAGGGCTCGTCGGCGGTGAACGGATCGGGATAGGGCTGGCTCGTGTGGTGACCGCCGCCGGCGACGGCGCAGCCGATCTTCAGGGTGCTTCCGGCGGCGAAGGCGAGGTTGTCCTTCTTCGCGAGGCCCGGGGGCTTGGCCTGCCCGTTCCCGGGAACCCCGCCCGGGGCGGCGGCGGCGGGTGCGGCGACCGCGAGCGTGGTCGCGACAGCTCCGGCGGTGAGGATCTGGCGGCGTTTCATGGTGTCTCCTTCGACGTCATCATCGGGGGAACTGCGACTGCTCGTGCAGGCGCCCCGCCGGCCGCGGACGGCAGACGGGGCGCGAGGGTTCAGCCCTTGACAGAGCCGAGCATGATGCCCGAGACGAAGTACCGCTGCACGAAGGGGTACACGCAAAGGATCGGGATCAGGATCAGGATCATCGTCACCGACTGGATGTTGGCGTTGATGGCATCGACGCTGCCGCCCGAGGCCGCGGCCCCCTCCGACGCTGCGGTGGAGGCCCCGGCTATCAGGTTCCTCAGGAACAGGGTCACGGGGAACAGGTCCGTCTTGTCCAGGTACAGGAAGGCGGCGAACCAGTCGTTCCAGTACTGCACCGAGTAGAACAGCACCATCGTGGCGATCACCGCCTTGGACAGCGGCAGCACGATCCGGAAGAAGATCCCGAACCAGCTCAGGCCGTCGATATGCGCGGCCTCCTCGAGCTCCGTGGGCAGGTTCTCGAAGAACGCCTTCATCACCAGAAGGTTGAAGACCGACAGCGCCGGCGGAAGGATCACCGCCCACATCGTGTTCTTCATCCCCAGCGAGGAGATGAGCACGTAGTTCGGGACGATGCCGCCGTTGAAGAACATCGTGAACACGGCGATGCCGATCAGCAGGCCGCGCCCCTTGAGGTGCTTCTTCGAGAGCACATAGGCGTAGGAGGTGGTCAGCACCATGGCGATGGTCGTGCCGATCACGGTGTAGACCACGGTGTTGCCGTAGGCGCGCCAGAAGTTGTCGTTGTTGGCGACCACCTTGTAGGTGTCGAGGTTGAAGCCGACAGGGAAGAGGTTGACCTTGCCCGCGTTGATCGCACCCGCTGAGCTGAACGACTGGGCCAGCAGCATGACGAACGGGTACAGCATGAGCGCGCACATGAGGACCAGCACCGTCATGTTCACGACCGTGAAGACCTTGTAGGACGTGGAGTCCTTAATCCGGGAGGTCCGGGGGGCGACTGCGCTCTTGGAATTCTTGCGCGGCGCATCCGGGGCCATTGCTTCGATCACCACAGGCTCGTCCCCACCAATCGCTTCGAGATGTAGTTGGCGGACATGACCATCACGAAACCGATGATCGCCTGGAACAGGCCGATGGCCGCCGCATAGCTGAGGTTGTTCGACACCAGACCCACGCGGTACAGGTACGTCGAGATGACGTCACCGGTGGAGTAGGTCATGGGGTTGTACAGCAGCAGGACCTTCTCGAAGCCGACGTTGAGGAAGTTGCCGATGTTGAGGATCAGCAGGGTGACCATCGTCGGCCGGATCCCCGGGATCGTCACGTGCCAGGTCTGCTGCCAGCGGTTGGCCCCATCGATGCGTGACGCCTCGTAGAGGCCGTCGTCCACCGCGGTGAGCGCGGCGAGGTACAGGATCGTGCCCCAGCCGACCGTCTGCCAGGCCTCGGAGGCGACGTAGATGAACCGGAACCATTCAGGCTTCTGGAGGAACGAGACTGCGTCCCCGCCGAAGGCCTCGGTGATCTGGTTGACCGTGCCCTGCAGGGAGAGCAGCTGGTAGACCATGCCGACCACGATCACGACCGAGAGGAAGTGGGGCAGGTAGCTGATCGACTGCACGATCCGCTTGAAGTGCGTGCGTCGCACCTCGTTGAGCATGAGCGCGAGGATGATCGGCAGCGGGAAGCAGACCACCAGGGTCATGCCGCCGATGATCGCCGTGTTCGTGAAGACGTTCCAGAACGCGGGATCGTGGATGAACATATCCACGTACAGCATCCCGACCCATTCGTCGCCGAAGATGCTGCCTCCGGGCCGGAACCGTCGGAAGGCGATCACATTGCCGAGCATCGGCAGGTATCGGAAGATCGCCAGGAAGATCAGTGGGGCGATCGCGAGGGTGTACAGCGGCCAGTCGCGCCGGAGCGACCGCTTCCAACCTCCCGGTCTGCGTTTTGGGGCCGGGGGCCGCGGCGCAGGTTCCTGCGCCGCGGTCTCCCGAGTCTCCGTCAGTGTCATGACCTCAGCTCCTCCGTCAGTGCCTCGGTGCCATTCACCCGTTCGCCTCAACGAAGCGGTCACGTGCCTTGTTGAGCAGCTCGAGGTAGCGCGGCAGGCCCGCTGCCTCCAGCTCGCCCTTGAAGGCGTCCCATTCGCTCATGTCGCGCTCGCCCATGATGAACTGAAGGGTCGCCGTGTCCACGGAGTCCTTGATCGGGGTGGCCAGCAGCGAGGCCTGCTCGAGCTCGGTCTCGTCCATGGGCTTGGGCGGGTACGGATCGCGCGGGGTGCGCGTGGAGAGGACATTGTCGATGTACTCGACGAACTCGGGGGTGCTGTAGGACTCCTTGAGCTCCCGGGACTCAGTCGACTCAGCGGGGAAAGTCGAGAACCCGAGGTCCACGTTGATGTCCGTGCCGGCGCCGGTGTTGATGTTGAAGCTGTCGAGCGAGAAGCCGTCCATCAGTTCGATGGCGCCGTCCTCGGCCTTGGTGTAGTTGACGTCCTTCTCGCCCCAGCGCAGCATCTCGCGGGCATCCGGGTTGTAGTACAGCCAGTCGAGGAACTGCAGGGTGGCCAGGAAGTGCTCGGACTTCGTGATCTGCGAGTTGAGCATGAACCCGTGCCAGAAGTTGCGCGGCTCGACGTGCTCGCCGGCCGGCCCTGCGGGCGGCGGGATCAGGGTGACGGAGTGATTGCCCTCGCCGACGGTTTCGTTCAGTGCCTGGCTGAACTCGATCGCGGTGCCGGAGGAGCCGGAGGCGGCGAAGCAGGTCTCGGCCGCGAACTTCTCGGCGACCGACGCCGCACCGGAGCCGTCGTTGGAGGCGGTGAGGGACTCCCGATCCAGCAGGCCGTCCTCGACCAGGGTCCGGAACAGCTCGATCATGGTCTTGTACTCGTCTGTGATCGCAACGTAGGTGAGCTTGCCGTCGGGGCCCTCGATCGAACCGTCGCCGAAGCCCCAGCCGCCCTTGGTGAGCCAGGCGTGGGAGGCGAAGTTGAAGAGCGCGCCGCCCTCGAAGCCGTCGGCCAGCGGGGTCGAGTCGGGGTACTTCTCCTTGATGAGCTTGAGACCCTCGTGGAGTTCGTCCCAGGTGTTCGGCACCGCGCCGGTGACCTCCTCGAAGACATCCTTGCGGATGACCAGGCTGAAGACGGGCACCGAGACCTCCTGCAGGCCCGGCACCATGTAGTACTTGCCGTCCTCCTGCTTGAGGTTGTCGATCATGTCGGCGAGGTCCCATTCCTCGACGTACTTCTGGAAGTTCGGCATCTTGTCCACGTAGTCGCTCATCGGCACGACGGCGCCCGAGGAGACGAACGGGGCGTCCTCGCCGGTGTAGACCAGCGGGATCAGCGTCGGCGCGTCACCAGCGCTGATGAGCAGGCTGCGCTTCTCGGTCGCATCGCTGAAGGGGATGTGCGTCAGCGTGATCTCGACGTTCGTGAGCTCCTTGATGTGATCGAAGAGCCGCCAGGTGTCCTCGACGGGGACCTCGGGCCAGTCGGTCCACAGCATGCTGACCTGGATCGGCTCGGTGGCCTTGAACTGGGTGTCCGCGGCGTAGTCGTCCATCGCGCCCACGTTCTGGGACTCGACGTCGACCTCCTCACCGGAGTCGGAGCCGCAGGCGGCCAGCGCCACCGTGGCGAACGCGGCGGCGGAGAGTCCGACGAAGCTGCGTCGGGTCGGCGCGAAAGGGAAGTGGCGGGACGTGTTCATTGCCGTCTCCTCATGAGGGTCGGTGCCGGACCGGGTGGTGCGGCGTGGGCGAAGCGGGTCGAACCGGTGGTGCGGTACGTCGAGGCTCAGGTGCCGACAGGTCACCGGAGGTGGCTGAGGGACTGGCCGAACTGAGTGGATGAAGCTCTCGTGCGGGGCTCGCGCCGGCGACTATGCCGGAGGAATTGCCGAGAATTTCGTCAAGCTTTCGCTGTGACACACAACTTAGCTGGGGATGTGATCCTGGTCAAGAAGTTCACGAAAGTTTGAAAAGAACGCGTCCGTGCCAAGCAAAGCAGACTTGGCCTGGCCACTTGATGCCCAATCGCTCGCACGACCGCCCCTCAGGCAGAGCCTGCGAAGGTAACATTCCTGCAACTAGGGCTCGACAGGGATCGAAAGTTTCGTTGAGAATGGGGTTCCGTCGATCTATGGCGGCAGACTGCAGTGCTCTGGGCACTGCGACAGCACTGCAGTGCTCTGGGCACTGCGACAGCACTGCAGTTCTCTGAGGACTGCGATCTCCAGGAGGAGCAATGACGCCACCCCGCCGCCCGCGAGGGATGTTCACCGAACTCACCGAGGGCGTCTACTGGTTCCTGGTGATCGACGTGATGCTGGTGCTGGCCGCCGTGCCGACCCTGCTGGTGTGGACCCTGCTCTCCCCCGGGCCGCTGAGCTCGCCGGTGTTCGTGATCGCCGCGCTGCCGCTGCTGCCGGCCATCGCCGCGGCCCTGTATGCCTGCCGCGCCTGGCGCGAGGACCAGGAGCTGGTCCCGGCGCGTCAGTTCCTGCGCGGGTACCGGTTGAACGCGCTGGACAGCCTCCGGGTGGGCGGCCCAGTGGTCCTCGTGCTGGCCCTGGCGGCGTTCAACCTCACCTATGCCGGTGCGGCCGGGACCAGCATGCTCAACATCGTCTTCCTGGTGCTGGGCGCGGCCGCACTGCTGGTGCTGGCACGGGCGCTCTCGATCATCTCCCGCTTCAGCTTCCGGGCCCGGGACGTCTTCCGGCTCTCGGCCTTCACCCTCCTGGTGAAGCCGCTGTCCACCCTGGCGCTGGTGTCGCTCGGCGTGCTGACGCTCGGGATCATCCTGCTGATCGGCGAGTTCATGCTGCTGTTCACGGCATCACTGCTGGTCTTCGCGCTGTGGGCCTCGGAGCGGAAGATCGCGGCGATGCTCACCGAGCAGTTCGTCAGCCCCGCAGGCGGCCCTGCGGTAGCCCCCGAGGCAGGCCCTGCTGGCGGCCCTGCGGTCGGCCCCGAGGCAGGCCCTGAGATCAGCTCTGCGGAGAGCTCTCCGCAGGACTGAGCTCCTGATGCCCGCCCCCTCGAGGGATCGTGAACTCCACGGACTCCCCCGCCTCCCCCGCAAGGTCGAGCCGGTAGTCCCCGGCGAAGCCGCGGACCGTCAGGACGCCATCCGCATCGCTGCGCAGCGGATGACTGCCAGTCCACCACTCCTCGCTGATCAGTGACTTCAGTGCGTGGTAGCTCGGCTTGGGGGTGCCGTCGGCCCGCACCAGCCCGGCGGGGGCGCCGAGCCAGGCACCGGCGTCGCCGAGCCCCCAGTAGGTCAGTGATTCGACGGCTGGCTGGGCGAGCACGGTGCGGTAGTGGCGCACCAGCTCATCGGCCTGCCGCTCCTCGCCCTCGGGCGTGGACGGCCAGGAGTCGACCACGTAGTCGTTGAGGTCGACGATGTGCGCGGGCATGATGTGGCCGGAGAGCAGCGTGGTCTCGGTCAGCTGGACCGGGAGGCCGAAGCGGGAGAAGCGCCCGATCACCTCCGCGATCTGCTCCTCGCCGCGGTAGCCCTTGTGCATGTGGGTCTGCACGCCGATCGCGTCGATCTCCAGCCCGGCCTCCAGGCACTCCTCGATGACGTCCTCGAAGGCGGAGGAGAGCTCGAAGTCGTTCAGCACCAGCCGGGCCGTGGGATCCGCGGCGCGGGCGGTCTCGAACGCGAGGCGGATGACATGCATCCGGCCGCGCGCCTGGGCCAGCCGGGTGACGGCATTCTCCTCGGCCTCGAACACCGGCAGGATCACGGTCTCGTTGATCGCATCCCACTGGTCGATCAGGCCCGCGAAATCGGTGGCATCGCGGGTGATCCGGTGACGGATCGCCTCTTCCACCTCCGCGGGCTCCTTCTCGAGCAGCCAGGTGGGGGCGAGGGTGTGCCAGAGCAGCGGATGGCCCTTCAGGCGCACGCCGTGCCCGCGCAGTCCCTTCGCCAGGCGGCGCAGCCTCTCGGTGTCCGGGGCGCCGGGGGTCTGCTCGAACCAGCGCCAGTAGAAGGGCAGGGTGGCCATGTTGAACAGGTCCAGCCACAGCCTGGTGTGCTCGTCGGGCTCCTCGGGCTGGAGCTCGAAGCCGGAGCAGCCGAAGCCGAAGTCGTGGGAGACCTGTTCGACGCGGACCTCCTCCCCTGCCCGTGCCGTGCCCTGCTCGTCCACGAGCCGGAGGCGGAAGGTCTCGGTGCGTTCGGCCATCACGGCCTGCTGCGCGGTGGTCATCACAGACCGCCTCCCATCACTGCTGCCGGGGCGCCCGCTGTCATCGGGTCCTGCGCGCGCAGCGCGACCGGGGACACGGTGGCCGGGGTGTCCAGGACGTGCCGGCCGGGGCTGAGGACCCGCACCTCGCCCTCGATCCGGAAGGAGCCCTCGAGGGTGACGTCCTCGCTGCTGGCGCCGAGCCGCACCCGGAACTCGCCGGGCTCGACGATGCGCTGCAGGTCGGGGCCGGTGAAGGAGGTGCGGTCGGCGTGCAGCTGGAAGGTCACGCGCGTGCTCTCCCCGGCGGCGAGGCCCACCTTGGTGAAGCCCACTAGGCGCTTGAGCGGTCGCACCACGCTGGCGACGGGGTCGCTGAGGTACAGCTGGACGACCTCCTTGCCGTCGCGGTCCGAGGTGTTGGTGACGGTCGCGGAGATCTCGATGGTGCCGTCCGCTGCGATCTGCGGGGCGGAGAGCTCGAGCGCGGAGTACTCGAAGCGCGAGTAGCTCAGGCCGTGGCCGAAGGGGAACAGGGGCTTGGGGTCGAGGTTCGAGATGCCGTCGCTCTCCCAGGCCAGCACCGGGGCGAGGTAGGTGCCGGGCTGTCCGCCCACCCCGTTCGGGATGCCGATGGGCAGGCGACCGGAGGGGTTCACCCGGCCGGAGAGCACCCCGGCGATCGCGCTCGCGCCCTCTTCGCCCGGCATGAACGCCTGCACGATCGCGTGGGCACGGCCCTTGTAGGCGCCGAGCGAGTACGGGCGGCCGGTGACGAGCACCAGCACCACGGGCGTGCCGGTGGCGAGCACCGCCTCGACCAGCTCGTGCTGGGCTCCGGGCAGCTGCAGGCTCTCGACGTCGCAGCCCTCGCCGGAGGTGCCGGCGCCGAACAGCCCGGCGAGGTCGCCGACGGCGACGACGGCGAGCTCGGCAGCCTGCGCCGCTGCGACGGCCTCGGCGATCCCGGAGGTGTCGGGGCTGATGAAGTCCGTGCCGGCGGTGGTGGTGAGCGACGCGCCGGGGAACTCCGCGCCGAGCGCCTCGGTGAGGGTGGGCACGTGCACGGAGGTGCCGTTGTCCTCGAGCCGGGACAGGACGTGGTTGGTGAAGCTGTAGCAGCCCAGGAAGCTGCGGGGCTGCACGGCGGCAGGGCCGATCAGGGCAATCGACACAGGACCAGCGGGGCCAGCGAGGCCCTGCGCGTCATCCGCTGCGGTCAGCGGGTGCGACGGCGTCAGCGGGAGCAGCTCGTGGGAGTTGTCCAGCAGGATGATGGACTCCTCGGCCATCCGCCGAGCGAGTGCACGCCCCTCCTCGGAGTCGAGCTCGATCGCCTCACCGGTGGTCGCGGCGTCGAAGTGCGCGTCGAGCAGGCCCAGCTCGACCTTCTGGCGCAGGATCCGACGCACCGCGGTGTCCAGCACCTCCAGCTCGAGATCCCCCTCGCGCACGGCGGCGGCGAGGTGGGGGTAGGTGGTGGTCTCGGGCAGCTCGATGTCGAGCCCGGCGCGGAGGGCGGCGAGCGCCGCACCCCGGTCATCCTCGACCACACGGTGCATGGACTGCAGGAAGCTCACGGCCCAGTAGTCGGCGACCACGGTGCCCTCGAAGCCCCAGGTGTCGCGCAGCAGCTCGGTGAGCAGCCAGTGGCTGGCGGCGGGCGGGGTGCCGTCGATGTCTGCATAGGAGTTCATCACGGAGCCGACCTCACCGTGGCGCACGGCCATCTCGAAGGGGACCAGGTCCATGTCGTGCAGCTCGCGCATCCCGATGGAGACGGGGGCGTGGTTGCGGCCCGCGCGGGAGGCGGCGTGGCCGGCGAAGTGCTTGAGGGTCGCGATGGTGCCGGTGGCCTGCAGGCCGCGGACGTACCCGGTGGCGAGCACTCCGGTGAGATAGGGGTCCTCCCCCATAGTCTCCTCGATGCGTCCCCAGCGGTAGTCGCGCACGATATCCAGCACCGGGGCGAGTCCCATATGGGCGCCGATCGCGCGCATATCGGTGCCGATCCGTTCGCCCATCTCGCTGATCAGGGCAGGGTCGAAGCTTGCGCCCCACGCGATCGCGGCGGGATAGGTCGTGGCCCCATGGGCCATGATGCCGGTCAGGCATTCCTCGTGGACCAGGGCCGGGATGCCATGCGGGGAACCCGCGACGACGGCCTGCTGCATCGTCCGCAGGTTCTGCACTCCTTCCTCGCCGTTCAGCGGGGCGCTCCCGTAGGGGCGGGTGAGATGGCCGAGCCCGTCCTGGACCGCGGCCTCGAAGGGGTCCCGGCCCGCCTCGAAGGTGGACTGCATGGGGGCGAAACCCTCGGCGTCCCCGAGCGTCGGCCGCTTCCAGTAGCTGCCGAGCTGGGCCGCCTTCTCCTCGAGGCTCAGCTCCGCGAGCAGCGCGTCGACGCGCTGCTCGGTGCTGAGGCTCCGGTCATTCCACAGCGGAATGGTCATGACGCTCCTTCGCACGGCCCGTGACGGTTGCGGTGGGCGAGGCGACGACGACGTCGACCCGCTCCCCGCGTCTGCGTCCCGGAGGCATTTTCGATCTAGGTTTAGCAACCTTTTCGGTTGCTTTCGGTGGCGCGAGCGTACGACAGGGGGGATCATGGGGTCAACAGCCTCTCTCCGATAGGGTGAGTACACAGCATCCCGGGACGGCCCTAGCGTCCAGGAATGCGCTGTCATAGGCTCAGAACGCTGGTCGTAACGATTCCTTGCGCCAGCTTCGACTGCGGACGCCCGCGTCCCGGACGCCTCACAGGCGAGACTCATTCCGTCCGAAACTTTCACTCAGGAGTAGTGCTTCACCGATGACCACGACGCAAGCCCGCACCGGCACCCTGAACGTCGGCATGATCGGCTACGGCTTCATGGGCGCCGCCCACTCCCATGCCTGGCGCAATGCCCACCGCTTCTTCGACCTGCCGCTCACCCCGCAGCTGCGCACCCTGGCCGGGCGTACGGAGAGCTCCCTGGTCGCCGCCGCCGAGCGCTACGGATTCGCGCAGACCACCACCCGCTGGCAGGACGTGATCGAGGATCCCGAGATCGATGTCATCGACATCTGCACCCCGGGCGATACCCACTACGAGATCGCGATGGCCGCGCTCGCGGCGGGCAAGCACGTGCTGTGCGAGAAGCCCCTGGCGAACTCGGTCGAGCAGTCCGCGGAGATGACTGCCGCCGCAGTCGAGGCGCGTGCGAAGGGCGCCAGATCGCTCTGCGGCTTCTCCTACCGTCGCACCCCGGCGCTGGCCTACGCCCGCCAGCTGATCAGCGAGGGTGCTGTCGGCGAGATCCGCCAGATCCGTGCCCAGTACCTCCAGGACTGGCTCGCCGATGCGGAGTCCCCGATGACCTGGCGGCTGGACAAGGAGAAGGCCGGCTCCGGAGCGCTCGGCGACATCGGCGCGCACATCATCGATCTCACCCAGTGGCTCACCGGGCAGCAGATCGCCTCGGTCTCCGGCACCCTGGAGACAGTGGTCGCCACCCGTCCCGCAGCCGGCACCGCGCAGGGTCTCGGCGGCAAGGGTGACGCCTCCGCCGAGCGCCAGAACGTCACGGTCGACGATGTCGCCCTGTTCACCGCCCGCTTCGAGACCGGTGTGCTCGGCTCCTTCGAAGCCACCCGGATGGCGCAGGGCCGCAAGAACGCGATGCGTGTGGAGATCAACGGCGCCGACGGCTCGATCGCCTTCGACTTCGAGCGGATGAACGAGCTCGAGGTCTACGACGCGACGGCCCCGGCCGGACGTCAGGGCTTCACCCGCATCCTCACGACCGAGCCCGAGCACCCCTACGCCGCGGCCTGGTGGCCCACCGGGCATGGCCTGGGCTATGAGCACACCTTCACCCACCAGATCGCGGACCTCGTCACCGCGATCGGTGAGGGCACCGACCCCTCCCCCTCCTTCGAGGAGGCGCTGCAGGTCCAGCACGTCCTCGCCGCGGTCGAGACCAGCTCCAGCAGCGGCAGCAGCTGGACCCGCATCGACCCGATGAACATGACCACCACCACGACCCCCACCACGGAAGAGACCGCCTGATGACCACCACTCGCACCTGCCTCGTCGTCCGCGGCGGCTGGGACGGGCACCAGCCCGTCGAGGCCACCGACCTGTTCATCCCCTTCCTCGAGGAGAACGGCTTCACGGTCCGGATCGAGGACTCCCCCGCGATCTACGCCGCCGCGGAGTACATGGCCACGGTCGACCTGATCGTCCAGTGCAACACCATGAACTCCATCGAGCGGCCCCAGTTCGAAGGGCTGCGCGCCGCGATCGAAGCGGGCACCGGCATGGCCGGCTGGCACGGCGGCATCGCCGACTCCTACCGCAACGAGTCCGACTACCTCACCCTGATCGGTGGCCAGTTCGGCTGCCACCCGGGCAAGCACCCTGACGAGCGCACGGGCGAGCAGGCCGACAACTACGTGCCGTACACGGTGAACATGCTCCCCGCCGCCGCAGAGCACCCCATCACCCAGGGAATCACCGACTTCGACCTGGTCACCGAGCAGTACTGGGTGCTCGCGGACGACTACTGCGATGTTCTCGCCACCACCACCCAGAAGGTCCGCGAGTGGGACCCCTGGCACCGTGAGATCACCTCGCCCGCGCTGTGGACCCGCCAGTGGGGCGAGGGCCGGATCTTCGTCTCCACCCCCGGCCACCGCGTCGAGGTGCTCGAGGATCCCAACGTCCGCACCGTGATCGAGCGCGGCATGCTCTGGGCCGCCCGCGGCTCCGAGCAGCCCTACGGCGACCACGTGAAGGCGGAGGCGACCCGATGAAGGTGGGCATGATCGGCTGCGGCGTCATCGCAGCCCAGTACCTGGCGACCTTCGGGCACCTCCCGGATGTGCAACTGGTGGCGGTCGCGGATCTCGACGCGGCACGCGCGGAGGCAGTCGCCGCTGAGCATGAGGGCGTGCGCGCCCTGAGCGTCGATGCGCTGCTCAGCGATCCCGAGGTGGACACGGTGCTGAACCTGACCATCCCCGCGGCGCATGCCGAGATCGATCTGAAGGCGATCGCTGCGGGCAAGCACGTCTACTCCGAGAAGCCCTTCGCGGTCACCACCGAGGAGGGGCAGGCGGTGCTCGCCGCCGCCGCGGACGCGGGAGTGCTCATCGGCTCCGCGCCCGACACGGTGCTGGGCACCGGTACCCAGACCGCCCGCGCCGCGATCGACGAGGGCCTGATCGGCCTGCCCATCGCCGCCACCGCCACAATGGTCTGCCCCGGCCACGAGCGCTGGCATCCGCAGCCCGACTTCTACTACAAGCCAGGCGGCGGTCCGCTGCTGGACATGGGCCCGTACTACATCCATGCGCTGGTCACCCTGCTGGGCCCGGTCGCCGCGGTGATCGGCGCGGCCAGCCGCGCACGGGACACGCGCACCATCGGCTCCGGCCCTCGCGCCGGGGAGTCCATCCCGGTCAGCACCGACACCCACGTCACCGGGGTGCTCGTCCACGAGTCCGGGGCGCTGTCCACGCTGGTGATGAGCTTCGACGCGGTCGCGACCTCGATCCACCCCATCGAGATCCATGGCAGCCAGGGCACGCTTGCGGTCCCCGACCCGAACCACTTCGCCGGCGAGGTCTCGATCCGACGCCTCGACGGCAAGGACTGGGAGGTGCTTCCCGTCTCGGCGGGCTACGAGGGCGCCTCGCGCGGGATCGGGCTGCAGGACATGGCGATGCGCGATGAGCAGCTGCGGGCCAGCGGCCAGCTCGGTCAGCACGTCCTGGAGACCATGAACGCGGTGCTCGAGTCCGCGCACTCGGGGACCCGGGTGGAGATCGCGAGCACCTGCGAGCGCCCGGAGGCGGTCGCCCTGCTCTCGCTCGCGCCTTCCGCGCCCTGACCGACCACCCCGAGGGACTGCGGGAGCGGGGATCGCCCTCCCGCAGTCCCGCCAGATCGCTCACCCGCCGTCCCGTCCGCTCGTAGACCCGTCACCCCGCCGGAAAGGCACCTCCTCCATGCTCTCCATCGGCATCATCGGCATCGGGAACATCTCCCGCGCCCATCTGGCCGCTTATCTCGAGTTCCCGGACGAGGTGCGGATCGTCGGCCTCGCAGATATCGATCCGGCCAAGGCCGAGGCCTCCCGCGCCGCGCATGGCCTGGACGGCCCGGACGGGGCGCGGGTCTACGACACAGCGGGCGCGATGCTCGCCGCGGAGGACCTGGACCTGGTCTCGATCGCCACTCCGCCGGGCACGCACTGCGCGCTGACCGTGGAGGCGCTCGAGGCCGGGGTGCATGTGATCGTGGAGAAGCCGATGGCGCCCTCGCTCGAGGAGTGCGACCGGATGCTCGACGCGCAGCGACGCTCCGGCAGGCTCCTCTCGGTGGTCGCCCAGAACCGCTTCCGGGATGATCTGGCCCAGCTGAAGGCCGTGCTCGAGACGGGGAGGATCGGCCGCATCGCCCATGCCCGGATCGCCTCGGCGTGGTGGCGTGGCCGTTCCTACTACGACCTGTGGTGGCGCGGGACCTGGGCCTCCGAGGGCGGCGGGCCCACGCTGAACCACGCGATCCACCACCTCGACCTCACGCTGTGGCTGCTGGGCCGTCCCCAGGCGGTCGCGGCGATGATGACCAACGCCGGGCACGACAACGCCGAGGTCGAGGATCTCTCCGCGGCGATCCTGCAGTACGAGCGGGGGCTGGCGGAGCTGACCAGCTCGGTGGTCCATCACGGCGAGCAGCAGGAGGTCGTGATCCAGGGTGAGCATGCCCGGATCTCCCAGCCCTGGACGGTCGCGGCGGAGACTCCCCGCCCCAACGGCTTCCCCGAGACCGGCGGGAACCGGGAGCTGGTCCGGGAGCTCGAGGCGCTCGCCGCGGCGCAGGTCCCGCTCGCGCACACCGGCCATGCCGGGCAGATCGGGGATGTGCTCGCCGCGCTCCGGGAGGAGCGGGCCCCGCTGATCGACGGGCAGGCGGGGAAGGACGCGATCGAGCTGGTGACCGCGATCTACGCCGCGGCGATCGAACGCCGCACGATCGATCTGCCGATCCTGCCCGAGGACCCCTGGTACCACGCGGGCACGCTCGTCCAGCGGGCCCCGCACTTCTTCGAGAAGACCGCCTCGGTGCGGTCGCAGGAGGGCGAGTCGATCATCGGCTCCACCCACGCGTAGAGGACTCCATGGCCCTGCGCGCGCGGGTCAAGGGGCCGACGGGACCCGGGTCCGACGGGTCACGGGCGCTGCCGCGTCACAGGTTCCAGATGACGGGGACCAGCAGGATCTTCACCACGATGGAGAAGGCGAACAGCGTGGCGTAGGCGGCCTCGATGCGCTCGTCGGCCCGTCGGGCGTTGGCGGCCTCGAGCACCGCCGGCTGCCCGAGGAAGCCGGCCACCGCGCCCGCAGCGCGCGGGGCCGAGAGGTCCAGCACCCAGCGTCCGGCGATCACCAGGGTGAGGCAGCCGAGCGTCGCGACGACTGCGGAGAGCACCGCCGCCCGCCATGCGGTCGGTGAGGCGAGCATCGCGGCGACCGCCGGTCCGGCGGTGAGGCCGAGCCCGGCGAGGAAGAGCAGCAGTCCCAGCTGGCGCAGCGTGCGGTTGGCGCTGCCCGGCAGCGCCCACACCACCGGGCCGGTGCGGCGCAGGGCGCCGAGCACCATTCCCACCAGCAGCGGGCCCGCGGCCGGGCCCAGGGAGAAGCTGCCGCCGCCGGGCATCGGGAGGCTCACCAGGCCCAGCGCCACGCCGAGCATCAGGCCGAGCCCGAGGGAGAGCACGTCGAGCTCTCCCGCCTTGCGGTCCGAGTCGCCGAGGAAGGCGTGGACGGCATCCAGGCGGCTGCGGTCCACCACCACGGCGAGGCGGTCGGCCGGTTCGAGGACGAGGTCGTCGCGGGCCAGCAGCTCGAGGTCGCCGCGCCGCACCCGGGTGACCACCGCGCCGAAGCGCACCGGCAGGTTCAGCTCGGCGATCGAGCGGGAGGCGAGGTCCGGGTTGGAGACGGTGAGCCGGGTGAACTCCACCAGCGAGCGGTCATGCGCGATGTGCCGGTCGCTGGTCTCGCCGAGCACCGCGGTGACGGCCTCGACCTGATCGGGCAGGCCGACGGCGACCACCTCGTCCCCGACCAGCAGATCCTCTCCCGGCACGATCACCCGCACCCTGTCGTCGCGGCGCAGGTAGGAGAAGCGCACCTGCTGCTGGTGCCACTGCGGGACATCCCTCAGGTTCACCGAATGCTGCACGCGCACGGTGGTGGAGGCCAGGCTGGTGCCGGCCAGCGCCGGGGTGTCCTTCCGTCCCGGCCAGGCGCGGGTGACGATGCTCGAGACCAGCACGATCCCGACGATCACACCGATCGGGTACCCGAAGGCATAGCCCACCGAGGGGCCGGAGGTGCCGGTCAGGCGCGAGGCGGCATCGAGCGCGGGGGCAGCGGTGAGCGCGCCGGTGAACAGGCCGAGCGACAGGTCTCGGGTCAGGCCCAGCACCTGGCCGAGCACGAGGGTCGCGGCCGCGGCGAGCACGGTGCTGAGGGTGGCGGCCGCGAGCAGCGGGAGCTGACGGTTCAGGGAGCCGAAGAAGGCGGCACCGGCGGAGATCCCGACGGTGTAGACGAACAGCGCCAGGCCCAGGGTCTGGACGATCTCCATGCCCGCGCCGAGGTGCGGGGCGATCGCGGAGAGCGCGAGACCCGTGAACAGCGCACCGGCGGCGCCGAGGCGGATCCGGCCGAAGGGGATCGCGCCGAGCAGGGCACCCGTGGCGACGACCAGGAACAGCGTGAGGAGCGGGCTCCCCTCGAGGACGTCGATCACGGTGAGCCTTTCCTGTGCCCGCCGCGGAGCACCGGATCCGGACGCGGTGTGCGCGGGCACCGCCTATGGAGTGGCCTCCCACGATAGACCCGGCGTGGGGCGCCCGTGCAGCGGAGTTGTGCGAGGTCACGGCCGCGACTGACCGTGACGAAGGGCGTGGGTGCTCAGCCGAAGGACAGCGGCAGCATCTGCCCGCGCGGACCGAGGGCGTCGAGCTCTGCCTGCTCGGCCTCCGTGGCGGGACGTCGGCCGGTCGCGATCCGCAGCGCGTCGGCGTCGGTCCAGGTTTCCGGCAGGCGCAGCCGCAGTCGCCGCTCGACCATGTCACGCGAGGCGGCCGAGGACGCGGCCGGTGGGCCCGCGACAGGTCCTCCGTCGCCCGCAGTCCCCTCGATCGGGCCTGAGTGCTCGATCAGATCGAGGTGGTGCAGGGTCCACTCGAGCACGTGAGCGCTGAGATAGTCGCGCACGGTCAGAGTCTTGCCGTGCGTGGAGACCGGCAGGTCAGGATGGGCGAGCAGGGCGGCGCGCCCGGCGGCAGCGCCGACGTCCTCGAGGTGGCCGCGCAGCAGGGCGGGGTCCTCGTAGGCGGCGGCGAGCCTCACGGTCAGGGCGGCCCGCGGATCGTGGCCCTGCCCGTCGGGCGGGATCGGTCGAGGGGTCCAGAAGCTCAGAGCGTCCGCCGTGGGCGCCGTCTCCGCCGGAGTCGCGAGGGCGATCAGCACATCCTGCGCACCGAGGACCAGATGGCACAGCAGATCCCGCACCAGCCAGCCGCGGCAGCCGGAGGGACGATCCAGGGCGGCGTCCGGAAGCGCGGTCGCAGCGTTGCGCAGCGCCGTCCAGCTGAGGGTGAAGAGGTCCACGCGCGGCACGCTAGCAGCAGGGGCGCGGCTCCACCTGGTCGACGACCGGGCGCTCCGCGTCCCTGCTGCTGGGCCGGTCAGAACTTCTGCGAGTACCGGTGCAGGAATGCGGCCATCGCATCGCGCTTGACGGGCTGGGCCGGCCGATACGTGCCGTCGGACCAGCCTGTCGAGATCCCCGTGGACTTCATCCATGCCATCTCGCGCGCGAACATCTGACCCGGTCGCACGTCCGTGAACGGCGACCTGGTCGGCGCGGAGTAGGCGGGCTTCCCGGCGAATCGGTAGAGGAAGGCCGCCATCGCATCACGGTCGATGGCCTGCGTGGGCCGGAAGGTCCCGTCGTCCCACCCGGTGGTGATGCCCTTCTGATACGCCCAGATGATCGCCGTGTAGTGCTCCTGACCCGGCCTCACGTCCCGGAACGGGGACCGGCTCGGCAGGGACACCTTCGGGGATCCCTCCATCCGGTAGAGGAACGCCGCCATCGCATCCCGGTTGACCGGCTGCAGGGGTCGGTACGTGCCGTCGGACCACCCGGTGGAGATCTTCGCGGACTTCATCCACGCCATCGCCTGATAGTGCTCCTGGCCGTGCCGGACGTCCTTGAACGGTCCCGCGGGAGTGCTGGGCTTCGACGGTGCCGGCGCGCCGCCGATCATCTGCCACAGCGCGGTGCGCTCGGCCTCGCTGGAGAGGGTCAGGTCGTAGTTGCTCTTGATCGAGATGTAGCGCTGGGCGTAGGCGGGCCAGGCCGCCTTGTTGCTCGGCTTCCACTGCGCGGGGCCCCGAGACCCCTTCGAGCGGTTCTCCGACGCGGAGACGGCGGCCAGGACCAGCGGGTCATGGGAGAACTGCAGGCGCTGGTCCGCGTGCCAGCCCTTGGCGCCGTTGTTCCAGGCATCCTGCATCGCCACGATGTGCTCGATGTCCAGGGAGGAGGCATCGGTGGTGGTCCTGCCGGCATAGGCCTCGTACCAGCGGCCGCCTGTGACCCTGCAGTCACCCGCGTTCCAGCGCACGTCGCCGTTCACGGCGTCCCGGATCAAGGTGATCTCGCGGGCGTCGCAGCCCTTCTTCGGGGCGAGAGCGCGGGTCACATCCGGCTCCTTCCAGCTGCTCGCCGTGTACGAATCCCATCCGTACCAGCTGCGCAATCCGCGGCTGCTGCCCTTCTGTGCGGTGACCACACGCCAGGACTTGTAGAAGTGGTCGCGGTGGTATCCGGAGTCGGCACCGTTGCGATCGACCGCCATGGTGGAGAGTGCGCGGCGCGCATCGGTGACGGAGAGCAGCCCGGGCTGTGCCTTGTCCAGCGGCTCGGCATGCGCAGGTCCGGCGCCGAGACCGGGGAGGAGCGCGATGCTGAGGAGAACGGTCAGCAGGATCGTCCAGGCGCGGCGGAGCCTGACGGGCACCGCCGAGGCAGGCAGAGAGGTCGACCAGGGCACGAGGGCTCCTTCGGACGTGGATCCCTGAGGACCCGGGGGAATGGTGGACTTGCGGGTGCTGCGAGCTCCTGGCCGTCGCCGTTGACGGAGGCGCTGAGCGACATGTGTCGCTGGACGTCGGAGCGGGTGCTTCGGAGAGTCCAGCCGGATCATAGGCCAGCATCTTCTGCACACGCGACTCCAACCCCTGGTCAGACCTTGGTTCCCCGGCTCGGTCCGACTGTTTGCCACAGAATCCCTGCTCTCCCTCCAGCCCCTGCCCGAACCTGGCAACATCCGGCATATAGCGGCGACGGCGAGCGTGATGCATGACACTGACCCGGTAGCCACCCAGCGGCGCCACTGGCGACACCGCCCCGCGATGGCGCGGTCCGACGCCGGCCCGCCTGGGCCCGGGGCGGCCGATGCCGTCCTGCCGCCCCCTCCACCGAAAGGACCTCCCCATGGCTGTCTCCGAAGGAGCCAACTACGCCCCGGACTCGATGCCGAAGCCTGTCGTGGAGCCCGGCGAGTTCGTCTTCGCCGCGATGCACCTCGACCACGGCCACATCGGCGGGATGACCCAGGGCCTGCTGGACGCCGGCGGCACCCTGAAGTGGGTCTACGACCCCCAGCCCGAGCGCGCCGCCGCGTTCAAGGAGAAGTTCCCCCAGGTCGAGGTCGCGACCAGCGAAGAGCAGGTCCTGACCGACCCCGAGGTCCATCTTGTCGCCGCCGCCGCAGTGCCCGTCGATCGCGCCCCGCTGGGGATCCGCGTGATGGAGGCCGGCAAGGACTACTTCACCGACAAGACCCCGCTGATCACCCGCGAGCAGCTTGCTCAGGCCCGCGATACTGTCGAGCGGACCGGCAAGAAGTACGCCGTCTACTACTCCGAGCGGATCCATGTCGAGGCTGCCGTGCTGGCCGGTCAGCTGATCGACCGCGGCGCGATCGGGAAGGTCCTCCAGGTCCAGGGCATGGGCCCGCACCGCATGGGGGACCCGTCCTCGCGTCCCGACTGGTTCTTCGAGCGCGCCCGCTACGGCGGCATCCTCACCGACATCGGCAGCCACAACTTCGAGCAGATGCTCGCCTTCACCGGCTCCGACGATGCCGAGATCCTCTCCAGCTCGATCGGCAACTTCGGCAACCCCGAGCACCCCGAGCTCGACGACTACGGCGACGCACACATCGCGCTCTCCAGCGGCGCCACCGGCTTCGTCCGCGTGGACTGGTTCACCCCCGCCGGGCTGCGCACCTGGGGTGACGGTCGCACGTTCATCCTCGGCACCGAGGGCTACATCGAGCTGCGCAAGTACGTCGACGTCACGACCGACAACGGCGGCGGCCAGGTGATCCTGGTCGACGGCGAGGGCGAGCACCGCATGAACGCCACCGGCGAGGTGGGCTACCCCTTCTTCGGGGAGCTGATCCTGGACGTGCTGAACCGCACCGAGAACGCCATGACCCAGGAGCACGCCTTCAAGGCCGTGGAACTGGCGATCACCGCACAGGAGCGGGCCCGGGAGCTCACCGGCCGCGCCTGACCCCACCTGACCGGCGCCCAGCGACCGGCGCCGCCCCGCCCCGCCCCGACACCCGGCTCGCGGCTCGCGGCTCGCGGCTCGCGGCTCGCGGCACCCTTGTCGCGGCGCCCTTCTCACGATCCCGGTCGATTCCGAGCCAGATGCCCCACCGATCTGGCTCGGAATCGACCGGGATCGTTCTGCGTGCAGGGCGCGCCGAGGAGTCCGCAGCCCGTCGGCCTCTCGCCTCCACCTGTCCGGACTGCACCGCCCACACTGCTTCTCGCGA
Source organism: Brachybacterium sp. AOP24-D1-21 (assembly GCF_052378665.1). Classification (NCBI taxonomy): domain Bacteria; kingdom Bacillati; phylum Actinomycetota; class Actinomycetes; order Micrococcales; family Dermabacteraceae; genus Brachybacterium; species Brachybacterium sp. AOP24-D1-21. Next base: position 1,644,513 of record NZ_JBQSXX010000001.1, on the reverse strand, counting down.
AAGTTTTCTTCGCTTCCCAGGGCCCCGCGGCGCGCCTCTCCGCCGACACCCCGACGCGCTGTGCGCACGTCACGACGGGCTGAGACACGAATGCTCCCCCTCCCGCTTGACCTGTGGCAGTAAGAGGGATTAACTTAACGGCACCGACATTAGTTTCCGAAATCTTTCAGTCAAGTGTCGGTCCGTGACCCTGGAGGCAGCAATGATGCAACCCACCCGCCGCGCAACTCTCGCGGGCCTCGGCCTGGCGATCCCGTCCCTCGCCGTCCTCAGCGCCTGCGGAGGCGGCACGCAGCCCAGCGGTGGAGGCGGCTCGCCCTCGAGCCTCTCCGTCTGGGCCCTGACCGGCGCCAAGCAGGACACCTACCAGGCGTCCTTCGATGCGTGGGACGAGGCGAACCCCGACAACCCCTTCGCCGTCGAGTACTTCGCCAACGACTCCTACAAGGAGAAGATCCGCACCGCGATCGGCTCCGGCAACTCCCCCACCCTGGTCTTCAACTGGGCCGGCGGCACCCTGGCCGACTACGTGGCCAACGAGGCGGTCGTGGACCTCACCGGCAAGGTCGACGACGTGCTCTCCCGCACGATCGAGTCGATCGGGAAGGTGGGCCAGGTGGACGGCGCCCAGTACGGCGTCCCCAACAACGACACCCAGCCGGTGATCCTCTACTACAACACCGCCCTGTTCGAGGAGCACTCCGTCACGCCGCCCACCACCTGGGCCGAGCTGATGACCGCGGTGGAGACCTTCTCCGCGGCCGGCATCACCCCGCTCTCCCTGGCCGGGCAGAGCATCTGGCCGGAGCTGATGTACATCCAGTACCTCACCGACCGCATCGGCGGCGAGGGCGTCTTCCAGAAGATCGTCGCCGGCGAGGCCGATGCCTGGTCCGATCCGGCGATCACCTCGGCGCTCGAGGCGATCATCGAGCTGAAGGACGCCGGCGCGTTCGGCAACGCCTTCGGTTCGGTCGCCGCCGACGCCGGTGCCGACGCCGCCCTGATCCACACCGGACAGGCCGCGATGCTGCTGCAGGGCAGCTGGGTCTACGGCACCTTCAAGCAGGACGCACCGGACTTCGTGGCCGAGGGGAACCTCGGGTTCCTGAACTTCCCGGCGAAGGACGGCGGCGCGGGCGATCCCGCCAACGTGGTCGGCAACCCGGCCAACTACTGGTCGGTCTCGGCCGCTGCCGAGCCGGAGATCCAGGAGCTCGCGATCAAGTACCTCAACGAGTTCAACCTCAACCAGGACATGGTCGACAACTTCCTGGCGATGGGTGCGATCCCGGCGGTCTCCGGGCTCGAGGAGTCCTTCGGCGGGCTGGATGACGAGGCCTTCCTGTCCTTCGCCTACGACATGGTGCTGAACGCTCCGCACTTCCAGCTGTCCTGGGACCAGGCCCTGTCCCCGGCCCCCGCGCAGGAGCTGCTGAACAACCTCTCCCGCATCTTCCTCGGAGAGATCCAGCCCGAAGAGTTCGTGTCCAACATGAATGCGACCCTGTCGGCATGACCGCCGGGCAGTCGCACGCACCCCGCACCGGTGCCGACGCTGCCGCTGCCGCCACCTCGGCCGACGAGGGCACCCCGCCCTCGTCGGCCCACCCGGGCGGGAGCGTCGGCCGCTCCGGCGATCGTCGGCACCTGCAGACCGGACCCAGCAACTGGCTGCTGGTTCCCGCCCTGAGCTTCTTCGGGGTGTTCGCGCTGCTGCCCCTGGCCGGCGTGGTGGTGCTCTCGTTCTTCGCCTGGGACGGACTGGGCACGCCGCAGTTCGCCGGCCTCACCGCCTGGTTCCAGGTGTTCCAGAATCCCGTGACGCTGAACGCCATGTGGCTGACGCTGCTGATGACGGTGCTGAGCTACGCGGTGCAGTTCCCGCTCAGTCTGCTGCTGGGCGTCTTCATGGCCGGGCACCAGCGCTACCGCGAGGTGTTCTCGGTGCTGTACTTCCTGCCGCTGCTGTTCTCGGCGGCGGCCACCGGCATCGCGTTCAAGGCGCTGTTGGATCCGAACTTCGGCATCTCTCGTGCCTTCGGTCTGGACTTCCTCAGCCAGGACTGGCTGGGCTCGCCGACCTTCGCCTTCTACACCCTGATCATGGTGATCTCGTGGTCCTTCGTACCCTTCCACTCGCTGCTGTATCAGGCGGGCGTGCGGCAGATCCCGACCTCGATGTACGAGGCGGCCACGCTCGACGGCGCGGGGAGGGTGCGGCAGTTCTTCAACGTCACCCTGCCGCAGCTGAAGTACACGATCGTCACCAGCTCCACCCTGATGCTGGTCGGCTCGCTGACCTACTTCGACCTGGTGTTCATCCTGACCGGTGGCGGGCCCGGCAATGCCACCCGCATCCTGCCGCTGGACATGTATCTGACCGGATTCCGCTCCTACCAGATGGGCCCGGCCAGCGTGATCGCCGTGATCCTGGTGGCCGTGGGACTGACCCTGTCGCTGATCCTGAACCGCGTCTCGGGCGCGGATCGCATGGAGAGCCAGATGGAGGGCGCCTGAGATGAGCACGAGAACACATCGCTCCCCCAACGTCGTCGGCGGCCTGCTGGGCTTCGCCTGGCTGCTGGTGATCCTGGTGCCGATCTACTACATCGTCGTCACCAGCGTGCGGCCGCGCGAGGACTACTTCTCCTCGAACCCGCTGTCACTGCCCTCCGAGTTCACCCTCGAGCCGTTCCGCTATGTGCTCGAGAACGACTTCCTGCGCTACTTCGCGAACTCGGTGTTCGTCACCGTGATCACGGTGGTCGCCGTGGTGACCGCCTCGCTGCTGGCCAGCTACGTCATCGTGCGCTCACGGACGCGCCTGGCGAGATTCAGCCAGAAGCTGTTCCTGATGGGCATCGCGATCCCGCTGCAGGCCACGATCATCCCGATCTACTACCTGATCGTGCAGCTGGGCCTGTACGACACCCTCTGGGCGCTGATCCTGCCCTCGATCGCCTTCGCCATCCCGATCACCATCCTGATCCTGACCAACTTCCTGCGGGACGTGCCAGGGGAGCTCTACGAGTCGATGACCATCGACGGCGCCAACGACTGGCAGATGTTCCGCTCACTGGTGCTGCCGCTGGCGAAGCCGGCCGTGGTCACCGTGGGCATCTATGACGCTCTGCAGGTGTGGAACGGGTTCCTGTTCCCGCTGGTGCTCACCCAGAGCTCCGACAAGCGTGTGCTGCCGCTGTCCCTGTGGGCCTACCAGGGCGAGTTCACGGTGAACATCCCGGCCGTGCTGGCCGCGGTGATGCTCTCCGCACTGCCCATCCTGGTGCTCTACATCGCGGGCCGTCGCCAGCTGATCAGCGGCCTGACGGCGGGCTTCAGCAAGTAGTCCTGTGCGGCAGGCAGCCCCGCGCCGCAGGCACGCCCCGCACCGAGGCCGACCTCAGGCGGCCAGCTCGATGATGCTCTGACATAGCGCATCGACGCAGGCTGCGAGGTGGAAACCGTCGCCAGCGGTGGTCGCGGCGATCCGTCCTGGATCTAATTCGGGCGAGGTCGCCGCGGCCGTTCTCCTGCCATCCGACGCCGGGGTGTCCAGGTGGCCGGAGTCCGCTCCAACGGGGTCTTCCCGAACAGGTTCTTCTCGAAACCGCAACTGTTCGAGCATGGCCGGCCAACGGGCCTGTACCGGTCTCCCGGTGCTGTCGAGCACCTGGAACCGTCGGTGGTGCAGTGAGAGGCGAGCAGAATCGAGCAGCATCCGCATCCCACCCTCGTGGACCATCACATGGTGGCGACGGCAGAGGAGCGCGAGCCCTTCAATATCCGTAGGACCGCCCCGGGACCACGGGAGCAGATGGTGAGCGTCGAGATGCTTGACCTGGTGACAACCGGGAAAGGTGCACGTGGCGTCCCGCAACCGCAGCGCCCTGCGCTGTACACGGGAGGCCAGACGCTGTGACCTGCCCAGGTGCAGGACCTCGCCACCCGCGTCCGTGATCACCACGGCGACCTTGCCGGTGCAGGCCAGACGCTCCGCGGTGGCGACTTCGAGCGGCCCCGCTCCGAGCACGCCGCACCGTGGGGGCGTTCCCGCGGGAACGTCGTCGGGCGGTGCGGGTGGCGCGGGTGGCTCGTCCACGGGAGTGTCCGGAGCCGAGGCCGTTGGCGTTCCCGCGGGAACGCTCTGGGCGAGCGCCTCGGCGCTGACCTGCACGATCACCAGATGCCTGTCCTCTCCGGAGCGGTCATCGGGCTCGGCATCGAGGTAGGTGCGGGCGAGGCTGTGGAGCGCATCTGCTTTGCGCTGCTCGAGTGTCGCGGTGGTGGTGATCTCGGCTGCGCGTTCTGAGGCCGAGTCGGTTCCCGCGGGGTCCGACTCGGTCTCCCTCAGGGCGTCTGACGGTGAGGGCGCGGTCGGTGCCGAGCTCTCGGGTGCGGGCGGCTCGCTTCCGTCTCGATCCATCGCGAGCTCCAGGGCTGCCAGCACTTCTGCCCCGAGTTCCGCCGGCAGCACCGCGCGGATCTCGATCATGCCGTCCTCGCGCACGAACCAGGCGGCCTGCCGGGCGGCGTCCTGTCCCAGACGGATGCCATCGACCGCACGGACGCCGGCGATCGTGCGGGACAGCTGCGACGCCGTCATCCCCCGGGCCATCTCGACCAGCAGCTTCTCGTCGACCCTGTCCGCGACGCGGGTCATCTCGCGGACCTTCGAGTAGGAGAGGCGCCCGGCTCGGAACTCCTTCACCGTCAGCGGCATCGACGGCAGCGCTCGAGCCACCCGCACATGCTCTCGCGCGGTGCCAGGCGCCATCGAGCAGGACCAGGACAACCAGTGCGCCGTCGACTTCAGGCCGACGAACCAGCCCACCGCGCCACGAGCCTCGAACTCACCGACCATCAGCAGCAGCTCACAGGTCGCCGCCGCGATCGTCGCTGCCTGCTGCTGGATGCGCTCACCCAGGGACTCGGCGGCGACACGATTCAGCGGTGCGGGCTCGGCACCGCCAGGGGACAGCGGAACGAGGGTCATGACGGTCTCCCACCTGCAGGTGATCTCGGGTCCGTCACCAGCCCATCAATCCCTCGTCGCCTCCGCTACCGGTCCTCCGGGAATGTGGAGAGCACGGCCCTGTGGAGGAACCGTCGGGTTCAGAACGGTGCCCGCTGTCAGGCTCGGGACTCCCCGCCCCGCTGGGCTCAGCACAGCCCACCTGCGGGGGCGCAGGAGCTCCCGCACCGTCACCTGTGCAGCTCAACCACCACTTCCGCGCTCTCGAGCCCGTCGGTGCTCAGGATGACCCGCAGCGAGCTCGTCGCGCCAGCCTCTCCGCGCACGATGGCCAGCGCCTTGCCGCTGAAGGCCCTGCGCTCCGGGGAGGGGAAGGCGTTCAAGTCGGTGGGGTCGCCGTTGTCGGTGGCCACCAGGGTGCCCGGCCCCTCCACCGTGAAGTGCAGCAGGTGGTCGGCGGTGGGCACCTCGTTCCCGTCGGCGTCCAGCACCTGTGCGGTGAGAAAGGCCAGGTCCCGGCCGTCGGCGACGATGCGGTCGCGGTCCGCGGCGAGGGCGAGGCGGGCGGGGGCGCCGGCGGTGCGCATGACGTCCTCGGCCCAGGGGGCGCCGTTCCGGTAGGCCTGCACCCGCACCTCTCCTGGCGCGTAGACCACCTCGTCCCAGCGCAGCCGGAACTGACCTGGCTGCATGGCGCGCAGGCCCTGGGAGATGCCGTTGATAAACAGCTCTGCCTCATCCCCCGAGGTGAACACATGCACCGGGGTCACCTCCCCCTCCCGACCCGGCCAGGTCCAGTGGGGCAGCAGGTGAGCGGTGGGCACGCCGGGTCGCCAGTGCGCGCGGTAGAGCCAGAACCGGTCTTTGGGGAATCCGGCCAGGTCCACGATGCCCGTATAGGAGCTGCGGGCGCTGTAGTACGGGGTTGGTTCGCCCAGGTAGTCGAAGCCGGTCCACACGAACTCCCCGGCCACGAACGGGGACCGCTCGAGCGAGGCGAAGACCTTCTCGGCGGTCGAGCCGAAGTCCACCGCGTGGAGCTCGTAGGCGCTGACCATGCAGGTCGCGTCGTCGGCCCCGGCACCGTCCCGTGCCGGGTTGCTCTGCCCTTCCGCGACGGGGAACAGGTAGGTGCCGCGGGTGGACAGCGCGGAGGAGGTCTCGCTGCCCATGATCGGCGTGTCGGGGAAGGCCTCGCGGAACCGGCCGTACTGGGGTGGGGTGCGGATCCGGTCGGTGCCCTCGAACACCGGCTCCTGCCGGATGCCCTCGCCCTGATAGTTGATGCCGATGACGTCGACCTCGGCGGGCAGGGGCATGTGCGGCTTCGCGTAGTTCATGGCCGTGGTGGTCAGGCGGCTGGGATCCTCCTCGTGGGCGATCTCGACCAGCCGCCGTGCGACCAGGGCGCCCTCCTGTTCCGTGTACTGCTCGCCGACCTCGTTGCCGATCCCCCACAGGATCACGGAGGGGTGGTGGCGGTCGCGCCGGATCATCGCCCGCAGATCCGCCTCGTGCCAGTCCTCGAAGATCAGGTGGAAGTCCAGATCGGTCTTGCGGGCGTACCAGGAGCCGAACACCTCGTCGAGCACCAGGATGCCCATCCGATCGGTGAGGTCCAGCAGCTCCGGAGCGGGCGGGTTATGGGCCGTGCGCAACGCGTTCGTCCCCATCTCTCGCAGGATCTCGAGCTGCCGCTCGGCGGCGCGCTCGTTGAATGCCGCGCCGAGGGCCCCGAGATCATGATGATTGTTCACGCCCTGGATCCGGATCCGCTCACCGTTGACGAGCAGACCCTCGTCGGCGTCGAACTCGATCCGACGCACGCCGAAGGGCGTCTCGACCTGGTCCACGATCTCCTCGCCCCGGCGCAGCGTGGTGACCGCGAGATAGCGATGGGGATGCTGGGTGGGCGGCGGGCCCCAGAGGGAGGGCGCGTCGATCCGGGCCGACGCGGCGGTTCTCGCCGCAGCTCCGGGCCCGACGGCGACGGTGACCGGCTCGATCCGGGCGACGGGGGCGACGGGGGCGCCGCGCTCGACGAGGGCTCGTTGTCCGACGGGGACGCAGTTCTCGACAGGGTCGCCATCCGCGGCGGGGGCATCGTGTTCGGCGGGTGAACCGGGGATCTCGAAGATTTCCGTGGTGACCTGCACGGTGACCGGATCCGACCCGGTGTTCTCGAGTGCCACCTCGATCTCCACGACAGCGGACTCAGCGCCCACCTCGGGGGTGGTGATCGTCGTGCCCCAGTGCGCGACGGCGACCGGGGAGGTCTTGACCAGCCAGACATTGCGGTAGAGCCCTCCGCCCGGGTACCAGCGGGCCGAGCGGGGCGGGTTGTCCAGGCGGATCGCGAGCAGGTTCCGTCCGCCCGGGACGAGGTGAGGGGTGAGGTCCAGGCGCCAGCTGTTATATCCGTAGGGCCAGCCGCCCACGAGGGAGCCGTTCAGCCACACCGACGTATAGGACATCGCCCCGTCGATGTCCAGGTGGATCGAGCGGCCCGCGTCCTCCACCGGGATCTCGAGCTCGCGGCGGTACCAGCCCACGCCCCAGCTCTCCAGGCGCCCCATGCCGCCGTGAGGGCCGTCGACGAGGAAGGGCCCGGCGATCGCCCAGTCGTGGGGCACGGCGACCCGCTGCCAGTCGCTGTCGTCCAGTGCCGGGTCTGCGGCGTCAGGGGCCACGGGCGGCTGCTGGTCCGGTCGCTGCGTATGCCGCGCGGGATCGCGGAGGAAGGGGTTCGCACCGGGCAGGATCCATGGCCGCAGACCGGTCTTCGCGGCGTCGTGGCGCACCTGCTCGGGGCGGGCATCGGCGTCCTTGCCGTCCTGCGCCTCGCCGAGCTCGGGCCACGGCACGTAGTCCAGGGCACGGTCGACCTGGTCCGGCGCCACCCGGCGGAACCGCCAACCGGTCTCGAGGTGGAGTCGTTCACGGGGCGTGGGCGTCATGGGGATCGCTCTCCGGGAGCTCGCGGATGGGGTCTCACCCGTCGATGGGTGCGCAGTGTCGGAGTATATCGGGAAGCGCTTTCGCAGGGTTTCCGGGCTGCGGGATGAACGCGATCGACAGGCGTCTTCTCACCGACTTCCTCGACGCCTATGGTGGCAGGACCGACCCTTCAGGAGGCCACCATGTCCCACACCGCTGACCGTGCCACGACGCTCGCCGCACTGCATGACTCCGGCGAGGTGCTGGTCCTTCCCACCGTCTGGGACGTCTGGAGCGCCCGGGTCGCCGTGCAGGCGGGGTTCCGCGCACTCACCGTGGGCAGCCACCCGGTGGCGGATTCCCTCGGCAGCGCCGACGGCGAGAACATGGACTTCGCCGACTACCTCGCGGTGGTCGCGCGGATCACCGGGGACGTCGAGGTGCCCGTCAGCGCGGACGTCGAATCCGGCTACGGCCTGGACCCGAAGGAGCTGATCGAGCGTCTGCTCGAGGCCGGCGCCGCAGGAGCGAACATCGAGGACGTGGTCCACGGGGAGGGGAAGCGGGTCCGCGATCGGCAGGAGCACGCCGACTACATCGCCGCAGCCCGCAGTGCGGCCGACGCCGCCGGGGTGCCGTTCGTGCTCAACGGACGCACCGATGCGGTCAAGCTCGGCACGGACGTCTTCCCGGACCCGCTGGCGGAAGCTGTCGAGCGCATCCAGCTGATGGAGGGTGCCGGTGCCCGCGCCGTGTACCCCGTCGGGCTGACCACCGCGGAGCAGGTCACCGCACTCGTCGGCGCGGTCTCGGTGCCGGTCAACGTGACCGCCCATCCGGTGACGGGCCACGGTGCCGGCACGCTGTCCGCCCTGACCGAGCTCGGCGCACGCCGCATCACCTTCGGGCCGCTGTGGCAGAAGTGGCTCGCCGAGGTCTCGGCGGGGCAGCTGGCCGAGTGGGTCGCCTCGGAGTGAGCGGAGCCAGCACCTGGCGCCCCGCGGGACCTCATGCAGGACGTGCGCAAAGCCCTCACCCTCGGAGAAGTGACGTTGCCGCCGTGCTCACCAGGCCCCCGGACTGATCCAGCTTTCCGGCACCCCGGCCGACGGTATTGCTCGGCTCGGCACCAGCCGGGACCTCGTGCCAGACCACGCCCGCAAGACCGTGCGGAGGCAGCTGGACCAGCCGAGCTGACGCCACGAGAGCCCGCACCATAAACGGCCCTCCGTGAACCGGTCTCACCGTTGTGCTGCGCAATGCCGAGCTCAGTCGGACAGCGCTCTGCCGATGAGTGCGCCGAAACCTCCAGCGAGGACGTGAGCATCATGCAGAGGGAGCCACCAGCACGTCCAAGTGACCGGCCCGCCGCCGCTCGACGGGTCACGCTCAGCTCCGGACCACCTCTCCTCCGCTGGATACTCGTCCACCTCGACTCTGAAGTAGTGACGCACAGCGCGCTCATCACGCATCGGACGGAGGTCATACTCCTGCGACCCGAGAAAGCGAACCCCAGCCGCGTGGAGCCCTGTTTCCTCGGTGAGCTCCCGCCGCACCGCAGCCTCCAACGTCTCGCCACGCTTCACCGAGCCCGCCGGGACCTGCACACCCGTGACTGTCAGAGGCAGCTCATCGTGGGTGAACACGAGGAGCTTCTCCGCTCGGATGACATAACAGACAACCTTCTGTGTAACGCGGCTCATCCGCGCAGATTACAGGCTCTTCGCGGTTGGTGGTGAAGGAGAGCGTCGCGTCGCTGGCGTAGAACGGCCCGTGGTCCTGCTGTGATGGGTGTTGTCTAGACATCCACATTCCAGAGGACCACGAGCCTGTGCACGAGAATACTGGTTCGCAGCGAGATGCTGCGAGCACGATCTTCAACCTGCCCGACTACCACGTCATCGACGCGATCGACCTGCCCGACGGAGGCCGTCGAGTGGTGATCGCCTCGACCGTCCCGCCCGGATGTCCGTCGTGCGGAGTGCTCGCGACCAAGGTCCACTCCCGCCGGTCCCAGCACGTCCGGGACGTCCCCGTGGCCGGGGCGATGGCGGTGGTGTGGGCCAAGCGACGCTGGTTCTGCCTCGAGCCGGCCTGCGCCCGGCGCACGTTCTGGGAAGCCACCGACCAGGTCCCGCACCGCGCGCGCTCAACGACCCGGCTGCGAAACCAGATCGTCTCCGCGGTGATCACCTCTGGCCGGGCAGCCTCGGAAGTCGCCCGGACCCATGGCGTCTCGTGGTGGCTGGTCCAGGCCGCGCTGGCGGCTGCCGCCGTGGTCCTGCCCACCGCCGAGGACGTGTCAGTGACGTGCCTGGGCATCGATGAGCACCGCTACCGGTCGGTGCGCTGGTTCCGCACCGACGACGGTGCCTGGAGACGGTTCGAGCCCTGGATGACGACCCTGGTCGACCTCTCCACCGGGCAGGTCCTCGGTATCGTCGACGGCCGGGACTCCACCGCCGTCGGCGACTGGCTCGCCCAGCGCTCCGAGCTCTGGCGGGAGCGGATCGAGATCGTCGCCATCGATCCCTCGGCCGCGTTCCGCAAAGCACTGCGGACCTACCTGCCCCGCGCTGCGGTCTCGGTCGACAAGTTCCACCTCGTCAAGCTCGGAAACGACATGGTCACCACCGTCCGTCAACGCCTAGCCCGCACCCATCGCGGTCGTCGCGGCCGCAAGGACGACCCGGCCTGGGCCCACCGGATGCTTTTGCTACGCGGCGCTGACACCCTCACTCCACGGGCCTGGGAGCGGTTGGAGACGGTGTTCCGCACCGATGACCCCACCGACGAGCTCTCCGCCGCCTGGGGCATCAAGGAGCAGCTCCGCCGCCTATTGGCGACCGACACCCTGGCTCAGGCCTGGGAGGAACGGATGCGGATGGGCTACTTCGTGCAGATCGCGAATATGCCCGAGGCGACCAAGCTCTACGACACGGTCGTGACCTGGTGGGACGCGATCGAGGTCCTCATCGTCACCGGCGCGACCACCGCTCGAGTCGAGGCCGCGAATACCGGCATCAAGAACATCAAACGCACTGGCCGCGGCTTCCGCAACGCCGAGAACTACCGGATGCGTATCCTGCTGACCAGCGCCGCGAGAACCGTAGCGTGAATACCCGCTACAGCAGGGTCATTCACCATGAACCGCGAAGAGCCAGATTACAGCCGTACCACAGGCAGTCGTTTCCAACTCCGAGCATCGTCTCGGCACTCGTCGTCGGCCTTGATCTTCCGCGAGCGGTCGATTCCGAGCCACAAACTGGGCTGACCTGGCTCGGAATCGACCGGCGTCACCGGCCCGGGCGACGCGGGCGAAGACGTGCCGGGGCTCAGCTGTCGATCGCGGCCACGTCGGCTGCCGCTGCGTCGAGCGCGGCCACGTCGATCTCGACCTCTGCGCCCTCGCGGAGGTACAGCGGCAGGGTCATGAACCCGTGCTGCTGGCGCAGCCAGCGCCCGCCGGTCTCGACGGTGCCGTCGAACACGGAGGTCCAGCGACCCTCGGGCAGGTAGAACTCGACCTCCCCGTCGAGCGAGAACACCGGCGCGACCAGCAGCGAGTCGCCCAGCATGTACTGGGTGTCGATGGCGTGGCAGGTGCGGTCCTCCGGGAATTCGAGCACCATCGGGCGCAGGATCGGGGTGCCCTGCTCATGCGCCTGCAGCGCCATCTGCTGCAGGTAGGGCACCAGCTGCTGCTTCAGCAGTGTGAAGCGCCGGGCCACCTCCACCGCCTCGTCGTCGAAGGCCCACGGCACCCGGTAGGAGCTCGAGCCGTGCAGGCGCGAGTGGGAGGAGAGCAGGCCGAAGGCGAGCCAGCGCTTGAACACCGTCGGATCCGGGGCCCCTTCGAAGCCGCCGATGTCGTGGCTCCAGTAGCCGAAGCCGGACAGCGCCAGGGACAGGCCGCCGCGCAGGGTCTCCCCCATCGAGGGCAGCGAGGAGTCGTTGTCTCCGCCCCAGTGGGCCGGGAACTGCTGGCCACCGGCGGTCGCGGAGCGGGCGAAGACGATCGCCTCGCCCTCGCCCTGGCGCTCCACCAGCAGGTCGAACACGGTGCGGTTGAACAGATGCGTGTAGTAGTTGTGCATCTTCTCCGGGTCGGAGCCGTCGTGCCAGGCGATGTCCCGCACCGGGATCCGCTCCCCGAAGTCGGTCTTGAAGCAGTCCACGCCGATGTCCAGCAGGCCCTCGAGCTTGCTGCGGTACCAGGCGACCGCGTCGGGGTTCGTGAAGTCCACCAGCGCCATCCCGGCCTGCCAGAGGTCCGTCTGCCAGAGGTTCCCGTCGGTGGTGCGCACCAGGTAGCCGTGCTCGAGGCCCTCGTCGAAGAGCACCGACTTCTGGGCGATGTAGGGGTTGATCCACACGCACACCTTCAGCCCCCGCTCGTGAAGCCGACGGATCAGCCCCTCCGGGTCCGGGAAGGTCGCCGGGTCCCACACGAAGTCGGTCCAGGTGAAGCCGCGCATCCAGAAGCAGTCGAAGTGGAACACGGACAGCGGGATGCCTCGCTCCTCCATGCCGTCGATGAACGACATGACCGTGGCCTCGTCGTAGTCGGTGGTGAAGGAGGTGGACAGCCACAGCCCGTAGGACCACTCGGGAACCAGCGGCGGCCGGCCGGTCAGCGCGGTGTAGCGGCGCAGCACGTCCTTGGGGGTGGGCCCGTCGATCACCAGGTAGGTCAGTGACTGGCCCTCGACGGAGAACTGCACCCGGGTGGTCATCTCGGAGGCGACCTCGAAGGAGACCCCGCCGGTGTCCTCGACGAACACGCCATAGCCGCGTGAGGTGAGGTAGAGCGGCACGTTCTTGTACGCCTGCTCGGAGGTGGTGCCGCCGTCCTCGTTCCAGATGTCGACGCTCTGGCCGTTCTTCACGAAGGCGCCGAACCGTTCGCCGAGGCCGTAGACGCTCTCCCCCGGCTCCAGGCTGAGCTGCTCGTGCATGTGGTGCTGTCCGTCGGGCGCGACCACGTGGGCGAGGGAGCGACGCATCGAGCTGGTGAGCGCGCGGCCACCGGAGCTGAAGTCCGCCTGCCACTGATCGCCGACGCCGATGGTCAGGGTGAGGTCGCCCGCGCGGAGCGTGGTCCGCCCGTCGGCCGCGGACTCGACGGTGCCGCGGTAGCTGGGATCCGCAGCGATCTCGAAGCGGGGCAGCGGGGTGGCCACCCCGCGATGGTTCTCCACGCGCACCCGGATCACGCCGTCGGCGACGGCCTCATAGGTGACGGTGAGCTGGGGGTTGTTCAGGGTGTCGCCGCGGCGCCGGACGGGCCGGACGGGAGCGAAGGCGCGGAGGCGTCCGGCCTCGTCGTCGATCTGGAGGTCGTGGACCTGGCTGCCACGCTCGACCGTGTAGCCCTCTCGGTCCATCCAGTATCCGTTGGTGAAGCGCATGGTCAGCGCTCCTTTCTGCTCAGAAATCGGGGTAGTGGGGCGTCATTTGACTGCGCCGGCGGTGACGCCGCGGGTGAGGGTGCGCTGGAAGATGAGGAAGAAGATGAACGTCGGCAGCAGCGACAGCAGCGCACCTGCGTTCAAGGTGGGGACGTCGAGCATGCGGTCACCCTGGAGCGAGGACAGCGCGATCGGGATCGTCTGGTTGTCGTTGCTGGTGAGCATCACCAGCGGGATGAAGAACTCGTTCCAGGTCCAGATGAAGAAGAAGATCATCAGCACGGACATGGTGGGGCGCACCACGGGGTAGACGATCCGCCACAGGATCTGCCAGCGGGTAGCGCCGTCGAGCTGCGCCGCCTCCAGCAGTGCCGGCGGGAAGGTGCCCAGCACGGAGGAGAGCAGATAGGTGCCGAACGCGGATTGGACGACCGTGAAGATGATGATGATCGACCACGGGTTGTCGGTGAGTCCGACCTGCCGCGCCATGTTGAACAGGGGGTAGATCAGCACCTCCTGCGGGAGCATGTTCGCCATCAGGAACAGGGCCACCAGCCAGAGCCGGCCCTTCACCCTGCCCACCCCGATCGCGTAGGCGTTCAGCAGGGACAGCAGCACCGCGAGCACGGCGACCAGGGTCGAGGTCCAGAGCGAGTTCCAGAGCTTGATCGGGAAGTTCACGCGCTCCCAGAACGCGATGATCCCGTCGAGGTAGATCTCCCGCGGCAGCGACAGCGGCCCGCCGGCGGAGTAGTCCGCGGGTGACTTGAAAGCGTTGAGGATCATGAGCACAAAGGGGGCCACCATGAGCAGCCCCACCAGGAGCGCTCCGGCCAGCACCAGCCAGCGGGTCAGGCCCCGCTGGTGGCGGTTGCGCCGACGCCCGACGGACGCGCCACCTGACGAGCCGGGACCCGACGGGGTGGAGTCCGACGGTGTGGAGTCCGACGGGACGGGGCTGCCGGTGATCACTGCGGCCATCTCAGCGGCCCTCCTCTGACTTGCGGGCACTGCGGTTCTGGAGCACCTGGATGCCGCCCGCGACGATGATGATGATGAGCGTCAGCACCGTCGCGATCGCGGCGCCGTAGCCCACCCGCGAAGTGTCGAAGAAGTTCAGGAACGAGTAGTACGAGGGCACCAGCGTGGACCCCTCAGGACCGCCTCGGGTGAGCACGTAGATCGGCGCGAACACCTTCAGGGCGGCGATGGTGCAGGTCAGAACGATCACGAAGGTCTCCGGGGAGATCTGCGGGATGGTGATGGCGCGGAAGCGGGCGAACCAGCCGGCACCGTCGAGCTCGGCCGCCTCGTACAGCTCGGGATCCACCCGCGCCAGGGCGGACATGAAGATCACCGTGGGATAGCCGATCTGGATCCATATCAGCACCAGCATCACGGAGCCGAGGGCGAGGGTGGGACTGCCCAGCCAGTTCGGCGGAGCCTCGATCCCGATCCCCCGCAGCAGCACGTTGACCGCTCCGGTCTGGCTGTTCAGGATCCAGTTCCAGACGATGCCGGCCACCGAGATCGGCAGGATCTGCGGCAGGTAGTAGGTGGCGCGGAGGAACGCGGCGACCCTGCTGTTCCAGTGCTTGGCGACGTAGTCGAACAGCACCGCGGCCAGCAGCAGGCCCAGCAGGGTGGGGACCACCACCATCGCCGCGATCATCGACAGCGAGTTGCGGAACGAGAGCCAGAACGCGTCGTCGGACAGCAGCGCGACGTAGTTGTCCAGACCGATCCAGCGCTTCGGGGACAGCCCGCCCTTCCAGCTGTGCAGGCTGTACCAGATGTTCAGCAGGAACGGCACCAGGATGATGACGCCGAACGAGAGCAGACCGGGGATCAGGTAGGGCCAGTACCCGGCGGCGGCGCTGCGAGGGCGCCGTCTCCGAGGGGGTCGCGCGACGGATGTCGACGACGGTGGGGCGACTGTGGTGGACATGCTTCCTCCCTGGGGAGGGCGGGCCGCTTGCTGCAGCCCGCCCGGGTGACAGTGCTGGTCTCACTCACCGGTGAGGTCGGAGCGACCGGTCGCGTAGACCTCTCCGAGCTCGGCCATCGCCTGCTCCGGAGACTTGGAGCCGTTGATCAGCGACTGCATCGCGCTGACGACCTGGTCGTAGAACCCGGCGACGGGCCAGTCCGGGTAGAACGCGAGGCCATCGGACTCGTTGACGGCCGCGAAGTTCTCGGTCATCTCCCGGGTCTTCTCGTCCTCGATCGCCGAGGTGTCCCCCGCGACCGGCAGGCCGCCCTTCGCCCCGAGCAGGTCCTGGACCTCCTGGGACATGGTGATCTCCATGAACTCGTAGGCGAGGTCCTTGTTCGCGGCATTGGCGGGCACCACCCAGAGGTTCCCCGAGGAGCCGATGGTGAGGTCGGAGCCGGGGAAGAGGAACTGCCCCCACTCGTCGGTCATCTCCGCCACCAGGCGGCCGAACCACCACGAGCCGGAGAACATGATCGGGTAGGTGCCGGAGATGAAGGCGGTGCCCATGTCCTCGGCGGTCAGGCCGGCGGAGTCGCCGGCGAGGTAGCCCTTGGCGACCCAGTCGGCGAAGCGCTGGGCGCCGGCCAGGATCGGATCCGCCGCCCAGTCGACCTCCCCGTCGAAGAGCTGGTAGGCGTCCACGAAGTCACGGTCGGCGTTGGCGAGGGCGAGCTGGTACCAGAGCTGCCCGGCGGGGTACTCCGCGCCGGCGCCGGCCAGCGGGATGATGTCCTTGTCGACGAAGGTCTGCAGGACGTCCTCGAACTCCTCGAGCGTGGTCGGGACGGCGACCCCGGCCTCGTCGAACATCCGCTGGTTGTAGAAGACGTAGACGTACTCGCCGTAGTTGGGCAGGCCGAACCAGTCGCCGGAGCCCATCAGGCCGAACTCGTCGTAGCGGGAGGTGGTCTGCAGGCTCGCGGAGAGCTTCTGATCCCAGCCCTTCTCGGTCGCGATCTCGGTGAACGGCTCGATCAGGCCCTGCGCGGCGAGCTGCCCCGCGGTGGAGTTGCCCTTGTTGAACTCCATCAGATCCGGGACGTCGTCGCCGGTGAGCACGATGGTCGCGTTCTTCTGCAGCTGCTCGAAGGTCTGCTTCTCGACGGTGACGGTGACCTCGGGATGCGCCTCCTCGAAGATCTCCTGGGCCAGCGCCCAGGCCTGCCCCATCGCGGAGTCCTCGTTCTCGTAATGCCAGATCACCAGTGAGGTGCCGTCGCCTGAACCGCCGCCGCTGCCGCCGCAGGCGCTGAGGGCGGGCATGGCGGCGGCGCCGAGTGCGGAGGCGGTGAGGAGGGTGGTGAATTTCCTGCGCTTCATGGTGTCCTACTTCCTTGTGGGAAGGACCCTCGGGTGGGGTCCTGCGGGTGGTGCGGGTGGTGCGAGGTCCTGCGGGTGGTGCGGGTGGTGCGAGGTCCTGTGGGTCCTGCGGGGTCCTGCGGGTGCGGGTCCTGCGGTGATGCCGGTGATGCCGGGTGCTGCGTGGAAGTTCGCTCAGCCGGTGGGCCGTCGGTCCTGGACCGATCCCCCGTCGAACGGCGCACAGGCGACCAGCACCTGCGTGGGCGGGGCGTGGGGTGCCGCGAGCTGGTCGAGCAGGCCGTCGACCGACCGTCGGCCCATCTCCTCTCCCGGTGCCCGCCAGGAGGCCAGGCTCGGGGTGGTCATCGACGCCGTGCGCTTGGAGGAGACGACGGTGACGATGGAGAGGTCTTCGGGCACGTCCAGTCCCATCACCTGCAGCTCGTTGACGAAGCCGACGACGGCGAGATCGTTCATCGCCACCACCGCATCCGGGCGCGGGCCGGCGGTGAACACCTCGCGGGCCAGCTCGCGGCCTGCCTGCGGGCTGGGATCCAGCGCGTACTCGCGGTGTGCGAGGCCCCGCTCCTGGGCGAGGCGGGAGAAGTCCTCATGGGAGCGCACGGCGGGGCCGTAGCCGGAGGCCTCCATCTCGCGGGAGCGGCCGATCAGCATCAGGTCCCGGTGCCCGGAATCGACCAGCGCGTCGAGCGCATGGGCGATGGTGGCCTCGAAGTCGATGTCGATGTAGTGCAGCTGCTCGCTCTCGCGGCTGCGGCCGACGGAGAAGAAGGGGACGTCTGCGTCCTGCAGGCTCTCGATCCGCGGATCGTCGAGCGCCACCTCGACCAGCAGCACCCCGTCGGCGTGCCCCTGACCCACCAGGTCGGAGAGCTCCTGAGGGGCTCGCTGCGAGGCGATCGGCCACACGGTGAGCAGGTAGCCCCGCTCGGCGGCACGGTCGTACGCCCCGCGGACGATCTCGAAGACGGTCTCGCCGGCGGAGACATCGAACTCCGGCAGGTGCAGGGCGAGGATCCGGGTGCGCCGACTGGCGAGGCTGCGGGCGATCGCGTTGGGGCGGTAGCCGAGCTCCCGCATCGCGAGCTCGATGCGCTCACGGGTGGCGGCTGCGACCGGCTTGTCCCCCGAGAGCATGTAGGAGACGGTGCTCAGCGCGACGCCGGCCTCGCGCGCCACATCACTCATCGTCGCCATCTCCGCACCTCCTCGTCCGCTCTTCCGCACCACTAGTCGAAGCGCTTCGACACGATCGAACTCGCCACCTCGTCAGTTCGGGGAGGGGGTCACTCAGGTGCAGTCGAAGCGCTTCGACACCTTCGTGTCAGCCAGTATGCGGTGCCGCGCAGGACGCGTCAAGCGCCCGCTGGCGAGGGGCCCGTCGGCCTCAGAGACCCAGCACGGCCGTCGCGATCGTGAAGTAGATGATCAGGCCGGTGGCATCGCAGAAGGTCGAGATGAAGGGATTGGAGAACACCGCCGGGTCCGCGCCCACCCGCTTCGCGATCAGCGGCATCATCCCGCCCACGATCGCGGCCATGGCGCAGATCGACAGCAGCGTCGTGCCGATCACCGCCCCGATCGCCCAGCCGTAGACGAGGCCCGCGACCAGGAAGCCGAGCGCTCCGAGGACCACGCCGAGCACCGTGCCCACCCGCAGCTCGCGCCACACCACCCGGGGCAGGTCGCGCACGCGCACCTCGCCCACGGCGAGCGCGCGGGTCACCGTGGTCGCGGCCTGGTTTCCGGTGTTGCCGCCGGTGCCGGTCAGCAGTGGGATGAACAGCGCCAGGATCACCACCTGGTCCAGCCGATCCTCGAAGACCTCGAGCACCTGGACGGTGAGGATCGCGGAGATCGCGAGCACCAGCAGCCAGACGATGCGACTGCGCACGACGCGCAGGATCGGCGTGGAGAGGTAGGCGCGCGGCAGCGGTTCGGAGCCGCTGGTGCGGGCGGAATCCTCGGCGTTCTCACGCTCGATGATGTCCACGGCGTCATCGACGGTCACGATCCCGACCAGCCGCCCTTCGCCGTCCACAATGGGCATGGCCAGCAGCTTCGCCGCGAAGAAGCGGCGCGCGGCATCCTCTCGGTCATCGGTCGCGGTCGCGCTGACCGGCACGTGGGCGATATCGCCCACGAGCGCATCGCCGTCGGCCACCAGCAGGCGGCGCAGCCCCACCACGCCCAGCAGCAAGCGGGAATCATCCACCACGGGCAGCAGGTAGATCGTCTCGGCCTGCTCGGCCTGCGCGCGCACATGCTCGAGCGCCTCTCTCACGGTGAGCCCGGGGGCCAGGGTGAGCACCTCGGGCGACATGTATCGACCGATCGCGTGGCGCGGATAGCCGAGGACCGCGGTGGTCATCGCGCGCTCGGCGGCATCCAGGCCGTGCATCAGCCGCTCGGCGACCGAGGCCGGCAGCTCATCGAACAGGGAGGCACGGTCGTCAGGGTCGAGCTCGCCGATGATGTGGGCGACCTGCTGGGTGCGCAGCGCGGAGATCAGCTCGGCCTGGTGATGCGCCGGCAGCGCCTCGAACACCGCCAGGGCGGCGGTCTTGCCGAGCACCCGGAACAGCAGCGCAGCCTCGGTCGCGGGGCGGGTCTCCACGAGGTAGACGAGCTCGCCGATCGGCAGCGTCTGCGCCTCCAGGCCGAGCTGCTCGAGCTGGGCCTCATCCTGCTCCTCGCCGCGCAGCAGGGTCAGGACGGTGTCGATGGTCGCGCTGGCTGGGGTCACAGGGCCATTGTGGCCGACATGGGCGCGAGAGGCGCGCGGGCCGACGGGAAGACGGGCGGGTGGGGCGGCGCAGCGGGACCGCCCGGTCGGTCACCTGTCCGGGCCAGCTACTCTTGCTAGACTGTCACGCATGCCGGAACATACGTTTTGCATTCCAAAACGGTGCACGTCGAGCCATGTCGCCGCGCACCTCGGCACCGCTCAGGAGGCCCCGATGTCCCCCACCCCTCGCCCGCCCCTTCCCGAGCGCACCGCCGCCGCTCGGCTTATCGTCGTGATCCGCGGCGAGCGCGCCGATCAGTACGCCCCCGTGCTGGAGGCCCTCGCCGGCGCCCGGATCCGTTCCGTCGAGCTCACCCTGTCCACCCCCGGCACCCTGGACGAGCTGCCCGCCCTGAGGGAGCGCTTCGGGGACCAGCTCGATATCGGCGTCGGCACCGTCACCGATCCGGCGGATCTGCGCACCGCCGCCGAACGCGGTGCCCACTACATCGTCACCCCGATCACCCGGGCGGACCTGCTCGCAGCGGCTGCGGAGTCCGGGATTCCGATCGTGTCCGGCGGTCTCACTCCGAGCGAGCTGCACGCCGGCTGGTCCGCGGGCGCGGCGGCGGTCAAGGTGTTCCCGGCCTCTGTGGTGGGCCCCGGCTACCTCAAGGACCTGCGCGGACCGTTCCCCGGCATCCGCGTCATCCCCTCCGGCGGAGTGGACCTCGAGGCGGCGGCGGCCTGGCTGCAGGCCGGGGCCGAGGCGGTCTCCGTGGGCGGGCCGCTGCTGGGCGATGCCCTCCGGGGCGGGAGCCTCGAGGAGCTGGCCGAGCGCGCGGCGAGGTTCGTCGGCGTCACCACCCGCGAGGCCGGCGCATGAGTGTCCCGGCCGAGGGCGGTCGTGCGTCGGCCGGGCCCCGCGTGGTGGCCGTCGGCGAGACCATGGCGCTGATGCGCACCTCCACGATCGGCTCGCTCGCCCATCTGCCCTCGGTGGACATCTCGCTGGGCGGTGCGGAATCGAATCTCGCGATCGGGCTGCGCCGGCTGGGCGTGCCCTCCGCGTGGGTGAGCCGGGTGGGCGATGACCCCCTGGGCACGCGCGTGGCCCGAGAGATCCGCGCCGAGGGCGTCGAGGTGCACTGCACGGTCGATCCGGAGCGGCCGACGGGCCTGATGATCAAGTCCCGCCCCAGCGGGACCACCACCCGCGTGGACTACTACCGGGCCGGGTCCGCCGCCTCCGCACTCACCCCGGGCGACCTCCCAGCAGGACTCATCGAGGAGGCCGAGATCCTGCACCTCAGCGGCATCACCCCGCTGCTCTCGGAGACCGCGCACGCCACGAACGTCGCTGCCGTGCAGCGCGCGGTAGCGGCAGGAGTGCAGGTCAGCCTGGACGTGAACTACCGCTCGCGGCTGGGATCGCGGGAGCGCCTCGGCGAGCTGCTGGGCGAGATCCTCGAGCACGTCGATGTCGTGTTCGGCGGGCCGGAGGAGCTCTCGATCCTCGCGCCGGCCGTCATGGAGTCCGACCACCGCGCCCTGCTGCACGCACTGGAGGCCGACGGACGCCAGGTGGTCGTGAAGCTCGGGGCCGACGGTGGCGCCGCCCTCGCGGGCGGCACGATCCACGAGGCGCCCGGACACCGGGTCGACGTGGTCGACACCGTCGGCGCCGGGGACGCCTTCGTGGCCGGCTACCTCAGCGCCCAGCTCGACGGGCTCGACGTGCCCGCGCGGCTGGCCCGCGCGAACGCCTGCGGGGCGCTGGCCTGCACCACTCCTGGGGACTGGGAGGGGGCGCCGCGACTGCGCGACCTCGAGGCCCTGCTCTCCGGCGGCGCGGCGGACCCTGTGAGCCGCTGACCGTATCAGCCGCGGGCAGGGTCAGCTGATGGCAGGGTGAGCCGCTGACCGTTTCAGCCGTCGGCGGGGCGAACTGCTGGCGTCAGACCGTGAGCGCCGCCTCGGCCATCGTGGGGTAGTCGATGTAGCCCACGGAGAGCGCCTCGCCCGTATCGGGATAGAAGGTGGCCTTGTGCTGCGGGTTCAGCGCGGCGCCGGCCGCGATGCGCTCGGCGAGGTCCGGGGTGGCGATGTAGTCGCGGCCGAAGGCGACCGCGTCGGCCGCGCCGGCCTCGAGGAGCCGCTGACCGTCGGCCGCAGTCATTTCGTCATTGGCGATCACGGGACCACCGAAGAGCCCGCGGATCACGCCCACGAGGCTGTCCTCGTCCTCCACCTCGCGGATGAACAGGAAGGCGAGTTTCCTCCTCCCGAGCTCCTCGGCGACGTGGCCGAAGATCGCGCGAGGATCGCTGTCGCCCATGTCGTGCTCCTCGCCGCGGGGGCGCAGATGCACACCCACCCGGCCGGGGCCCCAGACGTCGAGGACCGCGTCGGTGATCTCCAGCAGGAAGCGCGCCCGGTTCCGCACCGAGCCGCCGTACTCGTCGGCGCGCTGGTTGGTGCCGTCCTGGAGGAACTGGTCGATCAGGTAGCCGTTAGCGCCGTGGATCTCCACGCCGTCGAAGCCGGCCCGCTTCGCGTTCTGGGCACCGTGCCGGAAGTCCTCGACGATGCCGGGGATCTCCTCGACGGCCAGCGCGCGCGGCTGCACGTACGGACGCTTGGGCCGCAGTCGTGCCACGCGCCCGGCGGGGGCGACGGCGCTGGGGGCGACGGGCGCCTCCCCGCCGAGCAGCTCGGGATCGGAGATCCGGCCCACGTGCCACAGCTGCAGGACGATCCGCCCGCCCGCGGCATGCACGGCTTCGGTGACCTTCTGCCACCCTGCCACCTGCGCGTCGTTCCAGATACCGGGAGTGCCGTGGTATCCCACGCCCTGAGGGCTGACGGAAGTGGCCTCGCTGATGATCAGCCCGGCGCCTGCCCGCTGGCTGTAGTACTCGGCGTTGAGCTCCGTGGGGACCCGTTCATCGCCGGTGCGGGCGCGGGTGAGCGGAGCCATCACGATCCGGTTGGGGAGCGTGAGCTCCCCGAGCTCGAGCGGTGTCATCAGGTCGGTCATGCGGGATGCTCCTTCACGGC
This sequence comes from Brachybacterium sp. AOP24-D1-21, assembly GCF_052378665.1. Lineage (NCBI taxonomy): Bacteria > Bacillati > Actinomycetota > Actinomycetes > Micrococcales > Dermabacteraceae > Brachybacterium > Brachybacterium sp. AOP24-D1-21. Next base: position 1,622,080 of record NZ_JBQSXX010000001.1, on the reverse strand, counting down.
GCGGTGCACAGAGCGGGTGCACAGCGCGGGGCGGCGGGTCTCGTCGTGCTCGTCGGGTCGTGCTCGTCGGGTCGTGCTCGTCGGGGCGTGCTCGTCAGTCTCATCGTGCTCGCCTGCGCCAACGAGCCTCTCCCGGTGTCTATTCCTCAAGGCCGCCGCATTCCGGCCGAACGATCTTCTTGTCACGTCGGCCCGGCCGCCCCGTTGCACTGGTTCGCATTGCTAACTATATTGACGTCTCGTGTCGACCACTTCCCCCACCTCGCTTCCCGGCGAGCTCCCCCAGCACCTCGCCCTCGTCTGCAGCCAGTTCTCCCGGCTCGCGGCGCGACGCTCCGAGGTGGGCGTCGGGACCGTCTCCTGGCGAGTGGTCGCCACGATCGACCGGCACGGCCCGCTGCGCCTGAGCGAGATCGCCGACCGCGAGCGGGTCTCCCGCCCCACGGCGACCACCGTCATCAAGCGCCTCGAGGAGGAAGGGCTCGTACGCCGCGAGCCCGACCCGGCAGATTCCCGCTCCTGGCTGGTCAGCACCACGGAACAGGGCATCCAGCAGCTCGCCGCCTGGCGGTCCCAGCTCGCCGACGGTGTGGGTGCGCTCCTGGAGCCGCTGCCCGACGCCGACCTCGCAACCCTCGAACGTGCCGCCGAGATCCTCGCCGGACTCGTCGACGCCCACGACGGCTGACGCCGAGCCCGACCCTGCGAGGGATCCCGAGCCGGACCCCGAGCCGGATCCGTCGCGGATCCGTCGCCCCGCCTCGTCACCCCCTCGCCGCCGTACTTCCCACCGAAGGAACCCCCAGCGCATGACCGCACATACCCCCGAGCACACCGCCGCTCCCCACGCACCCGCCGTCGCCCCCACTACCGCCCCGGCCACTGCAGCGACTCCCGCCCCGCACGCGGCGCCCACCCAGCCCGCGTTACCAATCCAGACCGCAGTACCCACCCTGCGCGAGGCGTTCCGCCAGCCGAAGTCCGTGTGGGCGATCGCCTTCGCCGCAACCGTGTCGTTCATGGGCATCGGCCTGGTGGACCCGATCCTCCCCGCGATCAGCAGCCAGCTGGACGCGACGCCCTCGCAGGCGATGCTGCTGTTCACCAGCTACCTCTTCATCACCGCGATCGCCATGTTCTTCACCAGCTGGTTCGCCTCGAAGATCGGGGTGAAGCGCACGCTGCTGATCGGACTGGTGCTGGTGGTGCTCTTCGCGGCGCTGGCCGCGGGAGCAGGGAGCGTCTGGGAGATCATCGGCCTGCGTGCCGGCTGGGGCCTCGGGAACGCGCTGTTCATCTCCACGGCGCTGGCCGCGATCGTGGGCGCGACCGCCGGGCCGAGCGCGGGCGCGATCATCCTGTACGAGACGGCGCTCGGCATCGGCATGGCCTTCGGGCCGCTGCTGGGCGGGCTGCTCGGCAACGTCTCCTGGCGCGCCCCCTTCGCGGGCACGGCGGTGCTGATGGGCGTCGGCTTCCTGGCGATCATGGTGCTGCTGCAGAAGGAGGCACGTCCCGCACCGGTCTCGCCGCTGGCCTCCCTCCGGGCACTCTCCCATCCGGCGCTGCGCACCCTCGCGCTCACCGCGATCTTCTACAACTTCGCCTTCTTCACGCTGCTGGCCTACTCCCCGTTCCCGCTCGAGGCGGCGGCTGCCGCGCACGGGATGGAGTTCGGCGCCCTCGGCATCGGCGGGGTGTTCTTCGGCTGGGGGCTGGGCCTGGCGATCACCTCGGTGTTCGTCGCCCCGGTGCTCACCCGGAAGCTGGGACTCATCCCCACGCTGCTGACCACACTCGGCCTGCTCGCGGTGCTGATGCTGGTGATGAGCATCTTCCACACCTCGATGACCGGTCTGATCACGCTGATCGTGATCGGCGGGCTGCTGCTGGGCATCATGAACACGGCGCTCACCGAGACGGTCATGGAGGCCACCGACCTGCCCCGCGGCGTCGCCAGCTCCGCCTACTCGGGCGTGCGCTTCCTCGGCGGTGCGATCGCCCCGGCGATCGCGGGCCCGCTCGCGGCAGCGACCGTGGCCGGCGCCCCCTACCTGCTCGCGGCGGGCGCGCTGGTGATCTCGATGCTCATGCTGGTCCGCGGCCGACGCCACCTGGCCGCAGTCGGCACCCACCACCAGCTCACCGACCTTGAGCAGGCCGAGGCGATCACCGTCGGCGACGAGGGGTGAGACCGAGCCTGCCTCTGTCCCGTGAGGCCGCCCCGACCGTCGATCGACCACTACCGTTGATCCACCCCAGCTGACCGGAACGCCCCAGCTGGCCCGGACACGCCGCGCGTCGACCACCGAGATCACCGTCCCCTGCCAGAAACGACAGCAATCGGTGATCTCGACGCACCCTCACAGCGTGTCGTGGGCGACGGAGCCACGGTTCGAAGCCGACCCCGGACACGCCGTAGCTGACCGGAACACCCCAGCTGATCCTGGACACGCCGCGCGTCGTCCACCGAGATCACCGTTCCCTGCCAGAAACGACAGGAATCGGTGATCTCGACGCATCCTCACAGCGTGTCGTGGGCGACGTAGTCACGGTTCGGACTGGCCAGCGGCCACCGATCACCGTGCACCCCTCACCGGACCGGACCGGACGCCTCACCAGTCGTGGACGGTGCCGTCCCGCAGTCGGTTCACGGGCAGGTAGGCGGGCTGGTAGTCGTGCTTGGCCGCGGCCTCCTCGTCGAGCTCGACGCCGAGGCCCGGGGTGTCGCCCGGGTGGAGCAGGCCATCCTCGAAGCGGTAGCTGGTGCGGAACACCGACAGCGTGCTCTCGGAGTGCGGCATGTACTCCTGGATGCCGAAGTTGTGGATCGCGAGGCCCAGGTGCAGGTTCGCGGCCATCCCCACGGGCGAGACGTCGGTGGGGCCGTGGAAGCCGGAGCGGATGCCGTAGATCGCGGCGAAGCTCATGATCTGGCGCAGTCCGGTGATGCCGCCGGCGTGGGTGGCGGAGGAGCGCACATAGTCGATCAGGCGCTCGGTGATCAGCGTCTGGTAGTCGTAGACGGAGTTGAACACCTCGCCGATCGCGAGCGGGGTCACCGAATGCTGGCGCACCAGGCGCAGCACCGCCTGGTCCTCGCCGGGGGTGCAGTCCTCGAGCCAGAACGGGTCGTAGGGCTCGAGGGACTTCGCGAGCTTCGCCGCCTCGATCGGGGTCATGCGGTGGTGGCCGTCGTGCAGCAGGCGCAGCTCGGGGCCGAACTCGTCGCGCACTCCGGCGAAGACGGTCGGCAGGTGGCGGAGGTAGGCGGCGGTGTCCCAGGACTCCTCCGTCGGCCGCATCGTCGTGCCCCCTGCTCCCGCCGTCGCCCGCCCAGCCGGTTCGTATTCATACTTCCCACCGGGAGCAGCGTCGTGCACGCCGTAGATCTGGTCCAGCCCCGGCACGCCCGCCTGGATCCGCACCGCTCGGAAGCCGTCCTCGACGTAGCCGTGGATCGCCTCGTTGAGCTTCTCGATGGTGGTGCCGGAGGCGTGGGCGTAGGTGAGCAGGCCGCTGCGGGAGGCACCGCCGAGCAGCTTGTACAGCGGCTCCCCCGCCTTCTTCGCGGCGATGTCCCACAGGGCCATGTCGATCGCGGAGACTGCGCTCATCGTCACCGGTCCGCGGCGCCAGTAGGGGCTGCGGTAGAGGTACTGCCAGATCGATTCGATCTGGGATTCGTCGCGGCCGATGAGGGTGGGGGCGACGTGGTCGCGCAGGTAGGAGACCACCGAGAGCTCGCGCCCGTTCAGGGTGCCGTCACCGAGGCCCGTGATGCCGTCGCTGGTGGTGACCTTGACGGTCACGAAGTTCCGGCCAGGGCTGGTGACGTTGACGTCGATGCGATCGATGGCCATGCGGGGCTCCTCCGGGGCGAGGTGGCGACCTGCGAGACCTCGATGCTGTTTTATATGATGGAACGCTTATTCTGTAGTTCGTGACGAGTCTAGGTGTGCCATGCGCACCGAGCAACATCTGCTCAGCCACGGAGAGAGGCACGAGATGACCACTTCTGCATCCGGCGCGGAGCCGACCGAGCCCCACGCTGCCTCCCCCGTCGGCAGCGTGGACAAGGCACTGATCCTGTTGGAGATCCTGGCCGGCGCCGGCCCCGACGGCATGTCGCTGCGCGATATCGCCGAGGCCGGAGGGTTGAACAAGGCTTCGGTGCACCGCCTGCTGCGGGCACTCATGCACCGTGGCTTCGCGGAGCAGTCAGCAAGCGACCAGCGCTACCGGCTGGGCGCCACCCCGCTCGAGCTCGCTCACGCCTACGGTGCCGGCGAGAACCTGCCGACCCTGTTCGCACCGGCGCTCGCGAGCATCTCCCAGCGCTCCCAGGAGCTGGTGCACCTGGGGCAGATGGACGGCACCCGCGTGCTCTACCTCGACAAGGTCGAGCCGGAGCGCACGCTCCGGGTGTGGTCGCGGGTGGGCAGCCGGGCACCGGCGGCTCGCACCGCGATGGGCCGGGCGATGCTCGCGGCCGACGGCGTCCGAGGGGACGCTCTTGCCGCGTACGCCCAGGCCACCGAGGTGGAGGCGGGCGAGACAGGGACCGTGATCAGCCTGCAGCACCTCACCGAGGTGGTGGACCAGACCGCCCGCCGCGGCTGGTCCACCGAGATCGAGGAGAACGAGGTGGGCATCGCCTGCGTGGGCGTGGCTCTGACCCGCACCGGCGGACGCTCGGTCGCGGTGAGCGTCACCGGGCCGCTCGAGCGGATGGGGGCGGCGCGGCGCAATGAGGTCGGCGCGCTGCTGCACGAGGAGCTTTCGCGCCTCGCCCCGGCCGGCTTCGAGCTCGCGCGCTGAGTGACGGACGAACGTCAGCCGGCGAGCGCGGCGTAGTCCTCACCGAGGCTCATGTACTCGCTGTCCCAGACGTCCATGCCAGGGATCGCTCCCCCGGTGACAGCACCGATGAGTCGGTCGAGGTACCACTCCCAGCCGGGCCCCACGTACTGGAGCATCTCGAGCGGCACCTCGTGATGACGCAGCGCGAGGCGGGTGCTGGCGCTGGCGTCATCGACCGCGTCGGCATCGGCGTCGGCGTCGGCGTCGGCGTCGGCATCGGCATCGGCATCGGCATCGGCATCGGCCGAGTCAACCCCAGTGTCCGCGTCGGCGAGCTCGAGGGACAGCCGCCAGGTGCCCTCCATCGAGGCGCTGACCGTCAGCAGTCGGCCCGGCTCGCAGGCGTGGATCGTGTACTCGGAGGCGGACGCCTCCCCGGGCTCGGCGGTCATGGTGACCAGGACGGAGCCGCTCGCCGGGTCGCCGGTGAAGGTCCCGTACCAGGTGGCGAGCAGCTCGGAGCGGTTCAGGTGCTCCCAGATCCGGGCTGCGGGGGCGGCGACGGCGCGGGTGAGCACGAGGTCGGGGCCTGAGGTGTCGAGGGTTCCGGTGATGGGCATCTGCTCTCCTCCGACGGGGACGCGGAGCTGATCCGCGCACTCGCCCAGAGTAATCCGCACGGGGCGGACGCGCCCCGTGGTATTCCTGTGCGATGAGCACTTCCTCGTCCTCGCTGTCCACCCCGGATCGGGCAGTCCGAGCTGCCCTCCGCACCGGACGCCCGCACGAGATCCTCAACCTGCTCGAGCCGCTTCCGGCGACCCTGCGGCGCCGGGCGTGGAATGCAGTGAAGGAATCGGCAGATGCCATCGACGCGGCGCCGATCGGGGAGCGCGATGAGCAGGGGCGCTGGAGCGGGACCCTGCGCACGGGTCACCACGACGCCGCATGCGTCGCCCGGCTGGCGACCCGTACGGCGCAGGCCGCGACGAGGGTGCATCCCGTGGAGCTCCCCATAGCCCGGGACATCATCCCGAGACTGTTCCCCGAGAATCTGCCGGCCTTCGTCGAAGCATGGGCGGAGCGCTTCGAGACGAACCCCAAGGCATGGGACCGGAACCGGGGCATCGAGGCGATGTTCGACTGGGCGCAGAGCGGGCTGATTCCGCCGCTGGTCCAGCGCGGCGCCGTCCTGCTCCTGATCTCCCAGCCGGGCCTCTCGCGCTTCCTCGACGAGCGCCCGCTCCTGATCGACACCACGCTGCCGATGCTGTTCGAGGTGGCGGGGCAGAAGGGCGCCTCGGCCGCGCAGCGGGACGAGACGACGCCCGGGCTCACCCTCGGCGCGCACATCATCCCGCGCCTGATCCGGGAGGGCCGATGGGAGCGGTCGCAGGTGCTGAGCTGGTGCGAGCACGCCCTGGCGATGCCCCGCAGCGAGTACGAGCTGCGGTGGTTCCGTGCGCTGCGGGCTCGCCTCTCCGGCCTCGCCTGAGGTCGTCGTCCCGGGCGACTCAGCCTGCGTCGGAGACGGTCGCCGTCTGCCGCCGCGCCCGCATCATGTCGAGCACGCCACCGACCACGCTGCCGATCACGAGCGCGACCAGCACGGTGATCAGGGTGGCCAGCAGCGGCAGCTGCGGCAGATCGACCCCCGCAAGCTCATACAGCAGCATCCCAAACATCCCGAACACGCTGATCAGCGCGCCGATGATCGCGGCCGCCGCCACCCCGATCTGCAGCGCCCGCACCCTGCCCGCGACGGCGACCAGGAAGCCGACGATCGCCACCAGGGCGACCGCTCCGATCACCACCGAGGAGAGCACCACCAGGGTCGAGGAGCTGATGCCGAGCATCGCGACCACGGTCTCGCCGGGCTCGCCGAGGCCGATCAGCACGCAGGCGACGATCCCGAGGACGATGGCGAGGGTGTTGCCATCCTCATGCACGATGACCAGCACCGCAGCGGCGATCGCGCACAGCAGCCCCAGCGTCAGCCCGATGCCGCTGAGCGTCTGCAACGGCCCCGGCCCGATGAAGAACGCCGCGATGGCGAGCAGCACGCCCAGCAGCAGGCTGACCCCCATCGCGAGCCCCGCCCCGCTCCAGGCCCGACGCGGACCGGCGATGATCCCGGCGGCCAGCGGGAACGCGATCGGGACGGACAGCAGCACGGCCATCAGCGCGGCGGCGACGAGCTCGAGAGGATCCAGGTCGAAGGACATGACCCCATCGTCCCCCTTCAGCGCCGCAATGGAGAAGGAATGCGCGAAACGGGCTCTCAGAGGGAGCCTCAGAGCGAGGCGTCAGCGGGGCGACTCAGCGCGGCGGCCCAGTGCGGCGCCTCAGAGCGGAGCTGCAGCGCGCATGGGTCGGCGTCGACTCTCCGCGAGATGCCAGGCCCACAGGAGCGACCCGACCACCACGTAGCCGAGCGCGACCACTGCCACCACGGTGAGGCTGCCGGTGATCAGCGGGGCGATCACCCCGGAGAGCAGGGCGTTCATGACCAGGGTGAAGAAGGTGCCCAGCGATGCTGCGGCCCCGCGCTGATGCGGGAACAGATCCAGGATCTCCAGCTGGATGGGGGCGAAGAACAGCGAGGCGGTGAAGGACATCAGCATCGGGCCCACCAGCACCGGCAGCAGGCTCACATCGAGCTGCCCGGAAGGATCCGGGAAGACCATCACCAGCACCAGGTTCAGCACGCTGGTCACCACCGTGCCCACGTAGCCGAGGCTGATCAGCCGGGTGCGCTCCATCGCGTCGGCCGCCCTGCCCACCAGGTAGGACCCGGCCATCATGCCGATGATCAGCGGGCCGAACAGCACCCAGAAGTCCTGCTCGCCGAGCCCCAGCAGCCGCACCACGATGATCGGGGCGGCGGCGACGAACACGAAGTGCGCGGCGAACCCGAAGGCGGTCGCGAGCGCGATCCGCACCATCGCTGGGGAACGGCCCACCTCCCACAGGGAGCCGACCACGGAGCCCACCCGCAGCGGGATCCGGGCCTCCTTCGGCAGGGATTCGGGCATCAGCGCGGTCGCCACCATCACCAGCACCCCATAGATGCCCACGCCCACGAACACCCAGCGCCAGTCGCCCAGCAGCAGCAGCCACCCGCCGAGCATCGGGGCGATCACCGGCGAGAGCGCGAAGATCATCATCACCTGCGCCATCAGCCGCTGCGCCTCGGCGCCCGCAAAGAGGTCCCGGATCACCACCCGCGAGACGATCGTGGCGGCGCCGGCGCTCATGCCCTGCAGCACCCGCAGCGCGATGAGCATGCCCATCCCGGAGGCGAAGACCGCGCCGAACATCGCCAGGATGTAGATCGCGAGGCCCACGAGCATCACCTTCTTGCGGCCCAGCGCATCCGAGAGCGGTCCGTGGAAGACGCTCATCACGGCGAAGGAGGCGAGGTAGACGCTGATCAGCTGCTGCAGCACCACGTTGGAGGCGCCGAACTCCTCCCCGATCTGCGTGAACGCGGGGAAGACGGTGTTGATCGTGAAGGGGCCCAGCATGCCCAGGGCGGCGAGGGTGAGGGTGATGCGGGCTCCGGCGGTGCGCCGTCGGGGCGAGATGATCGCGGGGTCGGCCGCCTCGGGGGTGGTCACGTCGAGGAGTCTAGGTGCGAGCGCTTTCGCGAGGGCCGACGGTCCGTGGGCGCGAGGGCCGACGGTCCGCTCTCGCGAGGGCCGACGGTCCGCTCTCGCGAGGGCCGACGGTCCGTGGGCGCGGTCTACGCGCGGGTGCTCACGGTGCCGCGGGGCAGCAGCCGCGGCACCTCGTGCGCCAGGCGCACCGGGGTTCCCGGATCCTCGAGCAGGGTCAGGGCGGCGCGGGCGAGGTCCACGCCGAGCTGGTGCGGGAGGTGTTCGAGCACGGCCAGCGGGGGTTCGTGGGTCTGACAGGCCGGGGAGTCGTCCCAGGCCACGATCGAGAGGTCCTCGGGCACGCGCAGCCCGACCGCGACCGCGCGGTGAGCGCCGGCGATCGCCATCGCGTCGTTGTCGAAGATGATCACGGTGGGTCGCTGCGGGCCGTCCAGCAGCGCCTGGGTCGCGGCGGCGCCGCTGTCAGCCCCGTAGTCCCCTTCGGCGAAGAGCGCGGGCAGTTCCCGGGCCTCCGCGAACTCCCGATAGGCCTCGCGGCGCCAGCGGCTGTGCAGCAGGTGCGACGGGCCGCCGACATGGCCGATGACCCGGTGGCCCCGCCCGTGGAGGTCCTCGAGCAGGCGCTGCATGGTGCCGGCGTTGTCGACGGTCACCGCGGAGACCTCGCCCTGGCGCACATCGCCGATCACCACGAAGGGCAGGCCGAGTGCGCGGGCCTGCTGCGGGCGGTCGTCCCCGTCCAGGAGATCCTTGAGGATCACCAGGTCGACCATGTCGCGCTCGGCCCAGCGCCGCATCGTCTCCAGTTCCTCGGCCGGACTGCCGGTGACGTGGCTGAGGACGGTGTGGCCCTGGGAGACCGCGGTGTCCTCGAGCCCGTGCAGGGCCTGGGTGTAGAACCGTTCCGAGCGTGCGGACCAGACGGACTCGGGGATGGTGATCCCGATGGTGGCCATGGATTCCCTTCCCCGCTTCCTCAGGTGTCGCGGGCACGGGCCCGTGCCACCAGGTCGTTGGCGCTCAGAAGCACATCATCGGCCAGGAAGGCCCTCGGGTCCACCGTGGCGGAGGTGCGCACATGGAAGCGGGTACTCTCCCCGGCCAGCAGGGTCACCAGCTGGCGGTCCACCGTGGCGGCGGGGTCGACCTTGTCCGCCAGCACGCACAGGTCGCGCACGGTCGAAGCGGCCTCCACGAGGATCTCGACCCCGCCCGAGACCGGCTGTGCAGTGGCGGTGACCGCGTCACCGACCAGGGCGGAGTCCCGGTCCTCTGCGAAGGGGTGCACCGTGCGCACGACTTCGCCGTCCCCGTCGGTCCCCGCCAGCTCGACCAGCAGCACCTCGTCGGCAGCGTCCGTGGCGGTCGCGAGCTCTGCAGGCACGGGCAGCGTGGCCGCTGAGCGAGCGGGAACCTGCGCGTCGAGCGTGGCCTCGGCGAGGACAGTGCCGTCGTGGCGCTGTCGGCGCAGGTGCAAGGTTCCGCTCAGGGGCTCGTCGGTGTCGTTGCCGAGGCTGATCGCGGGGCTGGCCTCACGGGGCTGGATGCTCAGCAGCACCGGCTCGTACACCTCGCGCAGCGCGTACCAGAGCAGCTTGCGGCGTCGGTCGCCATCCACCGCGGCCCAGGAGGTCACCGGCCAGCAGTCGTTCAGCTGCCACACGATGGTGCCGGCGCATACCGGCCAGTGGGAGCGGTAGTGGCCGATCCCGCTGATCAGCGCGCGGGCCTGGTTGAGCTGGGTCGCGAAGTGGAAGTCGTCGAAGCCCTCGACCGGTGGCAGGTGCGGGGCCATGCCGCGGCGCAGCTTGTCCTGTCCGCCCACGGCCTTCTGGTGGGAGAGCATCGTCTCGGAATCCTCGTCCAGGGGCCGCTCTGTGATCGCGCGGGCGATCGTCGCGTAGTTCGCCGGGCCCTGGTAGCCGAACTCGGCGGAGAACCGCGGGATGGTGTCCCGGTAGCGGGTGTAGTCGTTGTCCTCCTCGGAGGCCCAGGCCACCCAGTTGTGCACGGTGCCGTGGTCGGGGTTGCGGGGATCTTCGGGCAGTGGCCGCGAATAGGGGCTGGTGGGGGTGTAGCTGCGTGTGGGGTCGAGCTCAGCCAGCAGCGAGGGGAACAGCTCGGTGTAGTAGCCGAGCCCCCAGCCGGCGCCCTCGGGGATGTGCTCCTGCCAGCCCCAGTGGTAGTAGCCCTCGACGTTCTCGTTGCTGCCGTTCCAGTGGACCAGCGCCGGATGCCACGCCAGGCGCACGATGTGCTCGCGGGCTTCGGCCTCGAACTCGCTGCGCAGCGGCTCGAGCTCGGAGTAGGCGGCGCAGGCGGTGGTGAAGTCCTGCCACACCATGATCCCCAGTTCGTCACACAGCTCGTAGAGCAGCTCCGATTCGTAGAGCCCGCCGCCCCAGATCCGCAGGGTGTTCATCCCTGCCTCGAGCGCGTCGGTGACGCTCGCGCGGTAGTCCTGCGCGGTCAGGCGCACCGGGAAGCAGTCGTCGGGGATCCAGTTCGCACCCTTGGCGAGGATCGGGCGGTCGTTGACCACGATCGTGAAGGAGGTGCCGATCTCGTCGGGCTCCTCGAGGACGCCGGCGGTACGGAAGCCGATCCGGTGCTCGCGCGCATCGCGCACCCGGTGCTCGGCGTCCCGCAGCTCGATCGCCACGGTGTACAGGGGCTGGTCGCCGTAACCGCGCGGCCACCACAGCTGCGGGTCCGCGGCCGACAGCCGCAGGTCGAGCTCGTCCTGCGCATCGGAGCGAGAGAGCTCATCGATCTGCTTCCCGGCAGGGTCCAGCAGTCTCGCCGAGACGGTCACCGCGGACTCGTCCAGCAGATCCGCACGCTCGATCAGGACCGTGAGGTCGACGAGCCCGCGCGCGCCAGCACCAGGCTCGACGGTGATCTGCGGGCGCACCTCGGCCAGGCGCGCCCCGGACCATTCCTCGAGGCCGATCGGGCCGGCGATCCCGCTGGTGACCAGCACCGGTCCCCAGTCCCAGCCGAAGTTGCAGGCCATCTTGCGGATCGCGTTGTAGGGCAGGTCGTTGCCGGTCACCGGCATCTTCCCGAGCACCCGCTCGTTCTCGCGGGCGGTGCGCAGCGGGGAGGCGAACCGGATCTCGAGCTGGTTCTCGCCCTCGATCAGCGCGTCGGTGACGTCGAAGCGCCAGGAGCGGTGCTGGTTCTGCACCTCGGCGATGCGCGTGCCGTTCAGGACGACCGTGGCGGCGGTGTCGAGGGAGGCGGCGACCAGGTCCACCCGCTCGGCGCCGGTGGGTGCCCAGTCGAAGCGGGTCGCGTAGGTGACATCGCATTCGCCGGTCCACTGCAGGTCGTGCTCGTGGCGGTCCAGGTACGGATCCTCGATCAGCCCGGCGGCGTGGAGGTCGGTGATCAGGGTGCCGGGCACGGTCGCCGGGACCTGCTGCACGGTGAATGGCGCCGGTCCGTCGGTGATCGTGAGGTTCCAGCCCTCGTGGAGAGGCCGACGACGGGCGGTGCGGGTCTCCCCCAGGCGGGTCTCACCGGTGCGGGTCTCCCCCGGGCTGGTCTCGCCCAGGCGGGTCTCCCCCAAGCTGGTCCCACCGGGGGCAGCAGTGCTGGTCACGGGGTCTCCTTCGCGAGGGCCAGATGGTCGGGCATGGGGACGCCGCGGCGCTGGGCCTCGGCGAGGAAGCGCGGGTTGTTCCCCGGTTCAGGGGCGGCGAGCAGCAGCTGCCGGGTGAACTCCGCTTGAGGGTTCAGGATGACATCGTCGGCCGGGCCGCGCTCGACGACCTCGCCGCGGTACATCACCAGGATCTCGTCGGAGAAGTGCCGGGCGGTGGCCAGGTCATGGGTGATGTAGAGCATCGCGAGGTTCTCCTCGCGCTGCAGCCGCGCCAGCAGGTTCAGCACTCCGAGGCGGATGGACACGTCGAGCATCGAGACCGGCTCGTCGGCGATCAGCACCGTCGGCTCCGGGGCGAGCGCGCGGGCGATCGCCACCCGCTGGCGCTGCCCGCCGGAGAGCTCGTGGGGGCTGCGGTCGATGAAGCTCTCGGCGGGGCTGAGGTTGACCCGCTCGAGCAGCTCGCACACCTTCTGCCGCACGTTCGCGCGGGTGGCCTTGCCGTGCAGCAGCAGGGGTCGCTCGATGTGGTGGCCGATGGTGTGGAAGGGGTTCAGCGAGGCGAAGGGATCCTGGAACACCATCTGCACGTGGTCGCGGTAGTGGGCCAGGCCCTTGCCGCGGGTGCCGATCGGCTGCCCGTCCAGGGTGATGGTGCCCGAGGTGGGCTTCTCGAGCTGGACGAGGATCTTCGCGATGGTGGACTTGCCGGAGCCGGACTGGCCCACCAGCGCCACGGTGCGGCCGGGCTGCAGCTCGAGGTCCACCCCCTTGACGGCCTGGAGGGTGGTGAAGCGGGCCCCGCTGCGCAGCCGGTAGGACTTGTGCAGGTCGGTGACGGTCAGCGTGGTCATGCGGTGGCCTCCTGGTCGGCGTGCTGCTCTCCGCCGAAGCCGGCGCGCACGAAGTCCCCGGCCTCGCCGGTCAGGGAGGGGAAGGAGCCCAGCAGGCGCCGGGTGTAGGGATCCCTGGGCTCGAAGTAGAGGTTCTCGGCGGTGTCGATCTCGACGATCCGTCCCGCCTTCATCACCGCGATCCGGTCGGAGATCTCCAGCAGCATCGGCAGGTCGTGGGTGATGAACACGACCGCGAAGCCGAGCTCCTTGCGCAGCCGCAGCACCTCCTGGAGGATCTCGCGCTGGACCACCACATCCAGTGCGGTGGTGGGCTCGTCCATGATCATCAGCTGCGGGTCCAGCGCGAGCGCCATCGCGATCATCACGCGCTGGCGCATGCCTCCGGAGAGCTCGTGGGGGTAGGCATCGATGCGGCCGCGGTCCACCCCCACCAGCTCCAGCAGCTCCTCGCCGCGGTGGCGGCGCTCGGCCCGTTCCATCTGGGGCCGGTGCGTGATGAGCACATCGGCGAGCTGGGTGCGGATGCTGAGCACGGGGTTCAGGGAGTTCATCGCCCCCTGGAACACCATCGCGACCTTCGACCAGCGGAAGGCGCGCAGCGCGGGCCCCTTCAAGGCCAGCACGTCCACGTCGGAGCCGTTCACGCGGTCATGGAAGGTGACCGAGCCGCTGGTGATGCGGGCGGGCGGGCGATGGAGCTGGTTCAGTCCGTAGGCGAGGGTGGTCTTGCCGCAGCCGGACTCCCCCGCCAGGCCCAGGATCTCTCCGCGGCGCAGGATGAATGAGGCGTCCTTGACAGCATGGACCCCCTCGCCGACCTCGTAGACGATGTTGAGGTCGCGCACGCTCAGCACGGGCTCCTCGAGCACCGGGGAGACGTCGCCGCCGGTGCGCCCCTCCTCGAGCGAGCTGTCCAGGACGGGGTCGCCGATCTCGCCGCGCGCGATCGCGGAGGCGGTCTCGACATTCGGATCCGGTTCGTGGGCGGGGTGGTCCGGGGGGACGGGCCCGGTCATCGGGGTGCTCATACGAGGACCTCCTTCGTCGTGGCCTCGGAGTCGTCGGCGTTCTCGGCCTTGCGGACGCTGCGCGCGGCCTTGGGGGCGGTGCGCAGGCGCGGGTTGATGATGCCGTCGATGGAGAAGTTGATCAGGGACAGCCCGCAGCCCAGCAGCGCGATCATCAGACCCGGCGGGACGAACCACCACCAGCCGCCCAGGGTGAGGGCCTGGCCGTTCTGGGCGTAGAACAGCATCGAGCCCCAGGTCTGGGTGCCCACCACGCCGAGACCGATGAAGCTCAGGCCCGCTTCGCCGAGGATCGCGGTGATCAGGGCGAACACGAAGCCGCTGGACATCACCGGCAGCAGGTTCGGCAGGATCTCCACGGCGATGATGCGGAGGGGCTTCTCCCCGGCGATCTTCGCGGCCTGCACATAGTCACGGGTGCGGATCGAGAGGGTCTGCGAGCGCAGCACTCGGGCCGCGGCGGCCCAGGAGGTGATCGCGAGGATCACGGCGATCAGCAGCAGGCCTCGCTGCTGGACGTAGGAGCCGATCACGATCATCAGCGGCAGGCCCGGCAGGATCAGCACGACATTGGTGAACAGGGAGAACCCCTCGTCGATCCAGCCGCCGAGATAGCCGCCGAGGATCCCGAAGAAGGCGGAGAGGAACAGCGCCAGGACCGCGACGATGATGCCCACCAGCAGGGAGCCGCGGGTGGCCCAGGCGAGCTGTGCCAGCACGTCCTGCCCGGTCTGGGTGGTGCCCAGCAGGTGCTCGGCCGACGGCGGAGACATGCCCACGCTGGAGATGGCCAGCGGATCGGCGACGACGAGCGGGGCGATCAGCCCGAACAGGGTGATCGCGACGACCAGTCCTGCCCCGATCACGAGTGAGGGGGTGGCGTTGCGGCGCAGGGAGGCGCGGAAGCGGGCGCCACGGGAAGCGGGGGTGTCGATCATGGGAGCTCCTCAGCCTCGCGCTCGGGTGCGGGGGTCGATGACGCCGTACAGCAGGTCCACCACGAGGTTCGCCGCGAGCACGGCCACCGTGATGATCAGGAACATTCCCTGCATGAGCGCGTAGTCGTTGTTCTGCACGGCCTGCAGCATGGTGAAGCCGACCCCTGGATAGGAGAAGACGGTCTCGACCACGATCGAGCCGGAGACCACGAAGCCCAGCGAGATCGCGAAGCCGGAGACGCTGGGGAGCATCGCGTTGCGGGCGGCGTACATGAGCATCACGCGGCGCGGAGAGAGTCCCTTCGCCTCGGCGGTGAGGATGTAGTCCTCGCTGAGGGTGGAGACCATCATGTTGCGCATCCCCAGCAGCCAGCCGCCCAGCGAGGACAGCACGATCGTCAGCGCCGGCAGGAACCCGTAGTAGAGGGCGTTGGAGATGAAGGGGTAGTCGAAGGCCGGGCGCACCAGGGTGTAGTCGTAGCCGCCGGAGATCGGGAACATCCCCAGGTTCACCGACAGCACGTAGATGAACAGCAGCGCGAGCCAGAAGTAGGGCACGGCCTGCAGGATCGTGGTGGCGGGGATCAGTGAGTCGAGCCAGGTCCCGCGCTTCCATCCCGCCAGGGTGCCCAGCGCCATCCCCAGGATGAAGGTGAAGGTGGTCGCCAGGCCCACCAGCACCAGGGTCCACGGCAGGGACTGGCCCACCACCTGGGAGACGGGGGTCGGGAAGTAGGTCACCGAGACCCCGAGATCTCCGGAGAGCAGACCGCCGAGGTAGGCGAAGTACTCCTCGAACAGCGATCGGTCCGTATCCGCTCCGAGCATCACCTCGATCGCTCTGCGGGTCTCAGGGGATACCGGTCCGCGCAGCGCGAGCTTCGCGAGGACGGCGTCCACCGGGCTCCCCGGCAGGGCGCGGGGGATGAAGAAGTTGAGGGTCACTGCGGCCCAGAGAGCCACCAGGTAGAACCCGATCTTGCGCAGGAGGTGCACTGCCTCGAGATCCTTTCGTCGCCCGGGCCGCGCCGCCTGGACCGCCGGTGTCCGGGCGGGGTGGGCGGCGCGGGCCGGTGGGTCAGCTGGCGGGGGTGATGGCCTTGAGGACCATGGAGTTGTCCGGCGCCGCCCAGGCCATCGGGTAGGCGAAGAGGTTCTCCTGGGTGGGCCAGCCGGTGACCCTCGAGGAGTTGTACTCCGTCAGGCTCGAGCCGATCATCACCGGGATCGCCGGCATCACTTCGGCCAGCCGCTGCTGGATCAGGAAGTAGTGCCCCTTCTTGACCTCGGGATCGTCGGTCGCCGCAGCGGCATCGAGTGCGGCGTCGACCTCGGGATCCGAGAAGCGGGTGACGTTGTGGTACGGGTTGCCGTTCTCGCCGACGGGGACCGTGTTGTCGGTGGAGAAGTGGTTGCGGTACGGGTAGTACGGGTCCGGGGCGGGACCCTGGCCGACGGAGTCGATGACCAGCTGATAGGTGCCGCGCGCCTTGGCGTCGTTCCACTCGTTGACCGAGACCTGCTGGGGGATCAGCTCGATGCCGATCTCCTTGTACTGCGCGGCGAGCGTGTCCAGCGCGGTGACGAAGTCGGACCAGCCGGTGGGGCAGGAGACCGTCATCGAGACCCGAACGTCGCCCTTGGCGTACACCCCGTCGGAGCCGAGCGCGTAGCCGGCGTCCTCGAGGATCTTCTTGGCCTCGTCGGGCTGGGCGTTCCAGGGAGCGTTCTCGATCGAGGGATCGATGAAGTCGGCGTCGCGCTCAGGCAGGCCGAAGGAGGGCGAGATGTCCGCGCCGAGGTCGAAGAAGGCCAGCTTGGAGAGCTGCTCGCGGTCCATCCCGTAGTAGAGGGCCTTGCGCACGGCGACGTCGGTCTGAGGTCCCTCGCAGCCCAGCTCCGGGTTGGAGGCGGCCATGAGCGCCATCTGGGAGATGCCGGTGTTGGTGAACGAGAGGTCGGGGTTGGCGGCCACGTGCTCTTCGAGGTTCGGGATCGCGGAGGACATGTAGTCGATCTCGCCGGCCAGCCACATGTCGGTCGCGGACTGGTTGCCCGAGATGGCGATCGCGCGGATCCCGCCGATGGCGGGCTTGCCCTCGTCCCAGTGCTTGTCGTTGGCCAGCAGCAGGTAGGACTCGGGGGTGAAGTCATCCAGAGCGAAGGGGCCGGTGCCCACCGGTTCCGGGTTCGCGTAGGTCGCCAGATCATCGACGTCCGCGAAGAGGTGCTCGGGGATGATCCAGGTGCGGGCCAGGGCGTTGGGACCCTCGGTGAAGGACGGCTCGGCGTATGTGATCTCGACAGTGGTGTCGTCGATCGCCTCGGCCGACGGGGCGGTGCCCGCGGCGTTGAGCGCTTCAGTGTCGAGGATCTTGGTGAAGGTGAAGGCGACATCCTTCGCGGTGAAGGGGGTGTCGTCGGCCCAGACCGCGCCGGCGCGGGTGGTCACGGTCAGGACGGTGCCGTCCTCGTTCCAGGCGTAGCTCTCGCCCAGCAGCGGGACGGGCTCCTGATCGATGGGCTCGAGGGGGTTGAAGTAGAACAGCGTCTCGTAGATCAGGCCCTGGATCAGGGAGATCACCGAGGGTGAATGCGGGTTGAAGTTCTCGGCCAGGCCGGTGTTGGCGGTGGTGGTGATGATCGGTCGCTCCTCCGCCCCACCGCCTCCGCCGTTCTCGAGGTTGGAGCTCGTGCTGCACGCCGCGAGTGCGACGGGGGCCGCGCCGAGCGCGGTGAGCTTGTACAGGTCTCGACGACTGAGGTGCATCGTTGCTCTCCTTGTCACGCATCAGTGCGTGCCGGGTCGATCGCTCCGAGGAGATTTCTTCATTACGTTAATGAAGTATCGGTATTGTGGAGACCTCGGTCACGATCCGTCAAGTGGCGGGGGCATCCGGAGCAGGCAACGGAATGATCACGATGCGGTGCGACCCGCCGTCGCCGCCCGGGTGCGAGACTGACGCGAGATTGACGCAAGACCATCTCGAGACCATCTCGAGAACAGCTCGAGAGCAGCACAGGACGAGCTCGGGAGCAGCTCGAGACCATCCCAGGACCGGAAGACAGGAGGCGGTGATGAGCGTGATCGGAGAGCGCAGAGCCTCCACCACCGACGCCGCGATCCTCGAGCTGGTGCGCCGCCGCTCGGAGACCAGCCGGGTGGAGATCTCACGGGAGCTCGGGGTGACCCCGGCGACCGTCACCTATGCCGTCAAGCGTCTGCTCGCGGCGGAGCTGCTGGTGGAGAGCGGTTTCGCTCGGTCCAACGGCGGCAAGCGCGCTTCCCTGCTGCGGCTGAACGACCAGGCGCGATGGGCGATCGGCTGCACCATCGATGCCGACCGCCTCTCCCTGGCGGGGGTGGATCTCGCCGGTGGGCTGCGCGCCCGGATCGCGGTTCCGCTGGGCTCCGCCTCCGATGCGGAGGAGGTGGGCACTGCGCTGCGCCGGGCGCTGTCCATGATCCGGCCCGAGGCCGAGGCGCACTCCGCCACCGGGATCGGTTTCGCGATCCCCTATGGGCTCGACGGGCGTGGTCCGGCCCTGGTGCGCACGATCTCGGAGGGCCTGGACATCCCTTCGATCAGTGCGAACGCACCGACCTGCGCCGCGCTCGGCAGCTTCTGGAGCGGAGAGCAGCCCGAGAGCGGGCTGTGCGCGACGGTGCACATGGATGCGGGGCTGGGGCTGTCGATCCTGCTGGATGGCCGGCCGCTGCAGCCCGGCTCGGGCAGCTCCGCCACCCTCGATCATGTGGGCATCGATCCCGACGGGGCGCCCTGCGAGTGCGGCGGCCGCGGCTGCCTCCATCAGTACGCCTCGGCCCGCGCGATCATCGAGTGCGCCGTGCGCACCGGCAGCCTGGCGCAGGACCTCGAGCTGCGGCTGACTCCGGCCTCCCTGAGCAGCGACGTGGTGCTGATCGCCCTGGCCGCCGCTCGCGGGGAGCCTCGAGCGCGTGAGGTGTTCGTGGCAGCGATCTCCGCGCTCGCCCAGGCGGTCTGGTCCGCGACCAGCGCCCTGGGGATCCGCGCGGTGGTGCTCTCCGGACCAGGGGTGCAGGTCGCCCCGGTGCTGGTCGAAGAGGTGATGGACGAGCTGCTCACTGCCCGGGCCCGCAACCTCGGCGGGGAGATGACCGTGGCGGTCTCCCAGGTCCAGCCCCATCCCTGCGCTGTCGGCGCAGCGGTGCTCGCACTGCAGACGTTCATGACCCCGGGACGGGCCTCCCGCAGCGGCCCGGCCCGCGAGCTCTCCCACGCCGGGCCGGGCGCCTGAGCGCACCGCTCCTGCCCGCACCGCTCCTGCCCGCTCGGCGAAAGAGAGCTCGACGCCTGCGCTCCTGTGGGGTGGCGCCGGCGCTCCTGCGGGGTGGCGCCTGCGCTACTGCGGGGTGGCGCCTGCGCTCCTGCGGGGTGGCGCCTGCGCTCCTGCGGGGTCACCCCCGATGCGCCCACAGGTCGCGCAGCAGGGCGATCTCGGCGAGGTGGTGGATGAGCTCTCGGCTGATGTGGGCGACGAGGGTGGCGCGGGAGTATTCGGCCCACGGCCCCTCCGCCTCGCCCACGGCGACCTGGAGGTCCTCCGCGTCCCAGGCCCGCACGCCGGCGATCCAGCGCTCGTACTCCGCGTCGAACTGGGCCAGAGCCTCCGTCGCTGTCGCGGCATAGTCCCAGCTCATGTAGTCCGCGGACGGGCCACCGTGGTGGTCGTGGCTGCGCATCGCGAGCAGGGCGACGATGATGTGCCCCAGCCGCCAGGCGATCGTGGTCAACGGCGCGGGGTCAGGCTCTGGGAACTCGAAGTCGATGACCATCGCCCCGGAGCCGCCCTGCATCGAGGTGGGCGGGAGCTCTCCGTCGGCTGCGCGCGGGTGCACGGTCCAGGCCCGGCCGGCGCCGGAGGGGTCGTAGAAGTACTCCTCGTCCGAGAGGCCCTCGAGGCGAGGACGCAGGTGCTCGCGGGCGTGGAGCTCGATCTGGTCGAGCAGGACGGTGGGCAGGTCGCCGCCGATGCCGCGGGGCTGGTCGGTCTGAGTGATGTCGGGGCTGGTCATGAGGGTTCTCCTGTGAGGGTTGGAGCAGGGAGGCGGCGCCGGCGGGCGACGCGAGGGAGCGGGAGGGGTCACCAGCCGGCGGGCGGCCAGCCCTCCCCTGCGGCGAGCGCGTTGAGCTCGTAGGCGGTCTTGCCGTCGATGCTCTCCCGCAGGATGTCCGCATGGCCGGCGTGGCGGGCGTTCTCCTCGATCAGGTGCAGGGCGTACCACCGCAGGCTCCACGTCGTGCGCCCCTCGAACCAGGGTTGGTCGGGGACGGGACCCCTGGTCTCCAGATCGACCTCACGGATCGCGGCGGCGAGCCCCGCACCGGCCTGTTGGAGCTGCTCGATCAGCGAGTCGGCGGTGTCCTTCTCGCGCAGCGCCTCGGAGGAGATGGTGCCCTCGGCCATGAGCTGATCCAGGGTGCTGGCGGGCGCCGGGGGCGCGTCCGGCGCGGCGTGGAAGGACTCTGCCGCACGCTCGGAGATCAGCAGCACGTGCCGTGCCAGGGCGCCCAAGCTCATCTCGGAGGCGCTGGGGATCTGGGCGAGCTGTTCCCGGTCGAGCCTGTGGAGGGCCGTGGCGATCTGGTCGATCTGCTGCTGGGCGAAGGTGGCGAGGCTGTCGCGCTCGTCGGTGGTCTCTGCGGTGAGGAAAGGCATCGTGCTCTCATCTCTCGTCTGCTTGGGGCCGGGACACGGTGTTCTGCGACCCTCCGGTGGTTCGAGACCCACTCTTCGCCCCCGTGCGGACAAGTGCTGTCCGCGAAGTCACCCGGCTGCCTCGATAGCACCCACTAGGATGCTGGTCATGGCCTCCGTCACAGCACGCTACCGACAGATCGTCGAGGTGCTGGCGCGCAACGGCCTCTCTGCCCTCGCTGCCCAGATCGGTCTGCGCGATCACCTTCCGCAGGCGCTGCGCCACCATCACGCGGAGGAGCGTCTGCCCATGGGGCCGGAGCGCCTGCGCACCGCTCTGGAAGAGCTCGGCCCCACCTTCGTCAAGCTCGGCCAGATGCTGTCGACCCGCAGCGATCTGCTGCCAGCGGACTACATCGCCGAGCTGACCAAGCTCCAGGACTCCGCCACCCCGGTTCCCTACGAGGCCATCGCTGCCTCGATCCGTCGCGAGCTGGGCGCCGACCCGCATGAGCTGTACCCGAGCTTCGAGGAGACACCCCTGGCCACCGCCTCCATCGGCCAGGCCCACCGGGCCCGCCTGCATGACGGCACCGAGGTGATCGTCAAGGTGCGCAAGCCCGGGGTCACCGCCGAGGTCAGGGCAGATCTGGACGTCATGAAGCAGCTGGCCTCCCTGGCCGCCCGCGAATGGGAACTGGCGCGCGATGTGGACATCGAGGCCCTGGTCGAGGCCTTCGACCGGATGATGCTCGGGGAGCTCGATTACCGCACCGAGTCCGCGAACGCCGAGCAGTTCCGCCAGAACCTGGCCGACAACCCCGCCGTACGGATCCCACTCGTGGTCGAGGAGCTGACGACCTCCGAGGTGCTCACCGAGGAACTCGTGACCGGTCGGAACATCACCGATTCCGCGGGACTGGAGGCCGCCGGAGTGGACCGCCGGGCGCTCGCGCACACCGCCACCGACGCCCTGATCCGGATGGTGCTCGTCGACGGGTTCTTCCACGCTGACCCGCACCCGGGCAACCTCTTCGTCGCCGCGGACTCCACGATCTGGCTCATCGACTTCGGGATGGTCGGCCGGCTCAACCCCGCGGCCCGTGAGGATCTGCTGTGGCTGCTGCTGGCGATGTCTCGTCATGATGAGGAGGCCATAGTCGCCTCGCTGCTGAGGCTGGCGCCCCCGCGCCGAGGGATCGACCGTCGGCGCCTCACCCGGGACGTGGGGGCCCTGGTCGAGTCGATC
This sequence comes from Brachybacterium sp. AOP24-D1-21, assembly GCF_052378665.1. NCBI lineage: Bacteria > Bacillati > Actinomycetota > Actinomycetes > Micrococcales > Dermabacteraceae > Brachybacterium > Brachybacterium sp. AOP24-D1-21. The sequence continues at coordinate 1,600,293 of NZ_JBQSXX010000001.1, read as the reverse complement.
TCCGGGCATCCGCTGGCCGAGGTGTCGGTCTCACGGGTCGTCGAACAGATCTATGCGCTGTTGCGCCACCACCGATTGCAGCTGCCCGCCGAGGTGTCCTCCATGCTGCGGATGCTGGTGCTCACCGAGTCCACCGCCGTGGTGCTGGACCCCGACTTCCACCTGGGAACGGTGCTCCAGAGCGTGATGCCGGTGGCGCTCGTCGAGCTGCTCAGCCCGGAGGCGCTCCTGCGACGGGCCAGCTCCGCCGGGATGCAGGCGCTCCGCGTCGGGCACGAGCTGCCGGGCCGCGCGGCACGGCTGCTGGACGACTACGAGGCCCACGGCATCGACATCGGCATCCATGCCGAGGACCTCGACCGGGCCATCTCCCGCCTGGAGGGCACCGCCGACAGGCTGATCGTGGGAATGACCCTCAGCGCCCTGCTGGTGGGCATCGGCAGCTTCATCTCCGCCGCCCCTGGACGACCCTCGCAGCTGCGCGGCCCCGCGCTGCTCGGCGTCGGCGGAGCAGCCGCACTGCTGGGCACGTACCTCGCCGCGAGCGGCGGCCCCGCGCGACGGGCTGGCCGCTTCGTGCACCGCACCTTCACCCGGCGCTGATCACCCCTGCGGACAGGTCCTGTCCGCGAAGTCAGTCATGCTGTGTGCATGAGCGATGTGACCACGAGGGCGCTGCGACTGCTGGCCCTGCTGCAGTCGAGATCGGTGTGGACCGGGCCGGAGCTCGCCGCGGAGATGGCCGTGACCACGCGGACGGTGCGGCGCGATGTGGATCGGCTGCGGGAGCTGGGCTATCCGGTGCTCACCTCGGCCGGGCACGGCGGCGGCTACCAGCTCGGCGCGGGCCGAGCGCTGCCGCCCCTGCTGCTGAGCTCGAGCGAAGCGGTCGCGGTGGCGGTGGGACTGCGACTGGCGGCGTCCTCCGGGGTGGACGGCCTGGACGAGGAAGCACTCCGGGCCCTCGCCGCCCTGGACCGGATCCTCCCGGCGCCGGTGCGGGCGGAGGTGGGCGCGATCAGCGAGGCGATGGGGGTGATCACCCGGCCAGCCGCCGGTATCCGCTCCGAGGTGCTGATGACCCTGGCCACCGCGGTGCGGGACGGGGTGCGGGTGCGGGTGGACTACGAGCGGGCCGACGGCGAGCGCGCCGAGCGCCGGCTCGAACCGCACCGGGTGCTGTCCATGGAAGGGCGGTGGTACCTCTTCGCCTGGGACCTGGACCGCGAGGACTGGCGCACCTTCCGGCTGGACCGCATGCACGCGGTGCACACCTCGACCTTCGCCATCACCCCGCGAGCGACCCCGGATATCGAGGCGGTGGTGCGGGAGTCGATCACCGTGGGCGGGTATCCGAGGTCGACGACGGTGCGGATCCTGGCCCCGTACGAGCAGGTCGCGCCGCACGTCCCGGCGAGGTCCGGAACGGTCACGGCCGACGGGCCGGATGCCTGCATCCTCCGCGCGGGCGCCGATGAGCTGCACTGGGTGGCGATGTACCTGGCGTGGATCGGCGCCCCGATCGAGGTGATCGACCCGCCCGAGCTGCTCGAGGTGATCGCCTCCCTGCGCGACTGGACGGGCACGGTCCGGAAGGCGCCAGAGGAGGGGCGGGGCGTGTCGGATCCGGGGCGATGAGCCGTTCCCTCCGGGGTACCGTCGGCCTATGCTGAGCGGCAGAGCTCCGGGGCGGGCGGAATGGGCCGTCGTCCCCCTGCTGGAACGGACACTCACTCTCCATGGCTGCTCACCGCCGACCACTCGCCCTGCTCAGCGCGCTCCTGCTCGCCCTGGTGCTGGCGGCGTGCAGCGGCGCCGCTCCCCCGCCGGAGCCCGAACCTCCCGAGCCCCCGAGCGCCGGCAGCGACCTCCCGGGTCACCAGGTGCCCTCGGTCGATGCCGATGCCCCGGTCCCCTCCGAGGGCGAGCCCGGGGCGCACGTCGATGGCAGCGGGGAGGGGGCGCCGCTCACGGCCACCACGATCACCGGGGTCTGGCCTGATCAGAGCTGGCAGATCGAGGAGCTCGAGGGGGATGCCTGCGCCGACCGGGCCCCGCAGATCTCCCGCTGGGTGCTGGGCGAGAACTACTTCGGCTGCGGCGCAGAGGAGGATCTGCTGGTCGCCTGCAAGCAGGTGGCCGGCGATGAGGCGCTGTGCGTGCGGGACCCGCCGGAGAAGACGGCCGTGCGCATCCACTCCCCCGCGATCGACGGGTTCACGGCGCCGTCCCCCGAGGCCCCGCTGCCGCTGATGGTGATCCTGGCCGACGGCACCACCTGCACCCCCGTCGCACGCGACGGCATCGAGCATCATGCTGGGCGTCAGAGCTGGCTGTACTGCGGTGAGAACTCCGCCCTGCTGCTGGACATCACGACCGCGAGCTACTACTTCGATCCCGATGGAGCGGTATGGACGGCCGACCTCGGAGTGGGCGGCGCCGAGCCGACCACGGTCGAGGTCCGGGAGATCATCTACGCCGGCACGCCCGAGGACGTCGAGGCACAGGGCTTCCAGGCCGGCTGAGCCTTTCGGCGGCGGGCCACCGTCAGAGCAGCAGCAGGCCCAGCGCGGCGGCGACGGTGAGCACCAGGATCAGGTTCTCGAACACCTTCTGCGGGATCCGTCGGGCGACCTTCGAGCCGGCGTACGCGCCGATCAGCACGACCGGGATCAGCATCGCGTCCATCACCAGGGTGTCGCGGGTGATCAGTCCCAGCCCTGCGGAGAACGGCACCTTGAAGAGGTTCACGATCGCGAAGTACCAGGCGGACGTGCCGAGGAAGGTCAGCACCGGCATCCGCATCGCGTAGAAGTACAGCGACATCACGGGCCCGGCGGCGTTGGCGACCATGGTGGTGAAGCCGCCGAGCAGCCCATAGCCCATGCCCTGCATGGTCGCGGCAGCGCCGGGCTGCGAGCCGCGAGCCTCCGCCCGGGTGGCGGGCAGGCCCTTCCCCTCGGCGGTGCCGGCTGCTTCGCGGCGTTGGGCGAGCTGCCGCCGGGTCACGGTGACGATCACCAGGGTCAGCAGGATGATGCCGATGGTCAGGCGCACCGCGTCACCGTCGACGCGGGCGAAATAGAACGCGCCGATCACCACCCCGATCATGGCGCTGGGCAGCAGGCGCACCAGGGTGCGCACGTCGGGTTCGCGCCGGTACACCCACAGCGCGGTCATATCGCCCACGATCAGCAGGAGCAGCAGCGCAGCGGTGGACTCCTTCGCGGGCATCGCAAAGGCGAAGATGCCCACGGCGATGGTGCCGGCACCGGGCAGGGCGGTCTTGGAGAAGCCGACGATCAGGGCGCCGAGGGCCACCAGCAGCCAGGCAACGGGGCTCATGGTGGGGATCAGCGCAGCAAGGTCAGGCACGGTGAGTGAACCTATCAGCGCACGGTGCGGGCGGGTGCGGCGGTCCGCGCGGGTGGTTCGCCCGTGCTCATGCTCAGCGTTCCCCGTCGGCGTCGGCTCCGACGGAGAGTGCGCGGTCCAGGAGACCGGAAACCTGGGTGAGCACCTCGTCGACGGGCCGCTCGGCGAGGGAGCTCATGAACGGTTCGATCTTGACGGGGCCGGTGTAGCCCGCGTGCGTGATTGCCCGCAGGAAGCTGTCGAGGTCGATGACGCCGGTATCGAAGGGCAGACGGCGATCGAGGTCCTGTTGCTGGTCGCGTTCGCGGTCGGCGCGGGCATCGTTGAGGTCCACGGAGATGATGTCGGCGTCGGAGAGACCCTCCAGCTGCGCGGCACCCTCCCCGGCGGTGTACCAGTGGTAGGTGTCGAGGATGAGGCCCACGTTGCCGGCGCCGGTCTCGGCGATCAGCTCGCGGAGCTCGCGCAGGGAGTGGATGAAGGGGAAGCGCTCGGCGGACCAGAAGGTCTTCGGGCCGATGTACTCCAGACCCAGCCGGATCCCCGCATCCTCGAGCAGCGCGGCCACGAGCGAGATGCGCCCCAGATGCAGGCGCCAGTTCTGGCGATGGTCGAGCTCCTGGTGCATCGGACGGATCCACGTGCCCATGCGGGTGACGCCGGCGGCCTTCAGCAGCTCGAGATCGGCCGGCAGGTCCACGAGTGCCTGGCGGAAGTCCGCGGCGGGGGCGTCGAGGGCGACGGGCAGGCCCGCCATCCCCCACTGCAGGCCCTGCTCGCGGACCGCGTCGGCATGCTCGGCGGTGCCGGAGGGCCCCAGGGTGCGGAAGTGGGCGAGGTCGGGGTCGACGCCGCCGAAGCCGTGGGCGGCCGCGAGGTCGACGGCGCGGGGATGGCTCAGGTCGAGTCCAAGGGCGCCGGGTGAGAGAGTCGAGAACATGGGTGCTCCTCCGTGAGAGGGGTGACGGTGCCGGTCGGGGTCGGAGGATCGGGGCCGGACCTTCGGGGTCAGTGCTGGGCGGGTCGGTCGATCGGGATCAGTGCAGGGCGGGGTCAATGCGGGGCGGGTTCAGTGCAGGGCGGGGTCGTGGCCGCCGAGGTCTTCGAGCAGCAGGCCGATCCGGGTGGCGAGCAGGGCGACCGCGGCATCGACCGCTAGGCCGGCCCCGAGCAGCAGCGCGAGCGGCCACACCGTCGTGCTCACCAGTGCCCAGGCGGCCACCAGCAGCACCAGGGCGAGGCCTCGGAACGGGACGGCGCCGGGCATCAGGAGGGCGAGCCGCCAGGTGACCAGCACGTCCTGGCGACGCACTCGCGGGGCGACGGCGATCGCGGCGAGGGAGACGGTCGCCCAGCCGGCGGCGATCGCACCGAGGGTTCCGAGCACGGCCATCACCGCGGGGTTGCTGCTGAGCCCGGCGGCGGCTTGCCAGAGCATCGCGAGCGCCAGCATCTGCACCGCCATCAGAGGCAGCATCCGCACACCGGCGGGGACCAGCTCGCGCCGGTAGGACTCCCACATCAGCGGCAGCACCCGCGTCAGCTCGCCGCGCCGCTGAGCGCGCAGCGCATCGGCCGCGGCGCAGGTGGCCGGGGCGATGCCGACCACGATCAGGCCCAGGAGCGTCAGTGCCAGCCACACCAGCTGGACGCGCACGACGGCGTGCAGGTGTTCGACGCCCTCCACGAGCCAGGTGGTGTGACGCCGGGGTCGCACGGCGAAGGCAGTGGCGTTGCTCGTGTCGGTGCTGCTGTCGCTGATGTCAGTGCTGCTGTCGCTGATGCCGGTGCTGCTGTCGCTGATGCCGGTGCTGTTCATGTCCTGCTCCTTGCCTCGACGCCGAGCTTTCGGCGGGGGGACAGCTCTTCCTCGAGGAACAGGCAGGCCGCGCCGATCGCGCCGGCGGCGTTGCCGAGCTCCGAGAAGTGCAGCGTGCACTCCGAGCCCTCGAGCCAGTCCGCGGTGCCCGCACGGATCCGGGGTGCGGCCAGCGGCAGCAGCGCGGTCAGCGCCGGCCCGCCGACGATGATCCGCTGCGGATCGTGGATGCGGGAGAGGATGTCCAGCGCCGCGACCACGGCGGCGAGATGGCGCTCCACGGCCTCGAGGGCTCCGCTCTCCCCGCGCTGCGCGGCAGCGGCGATCTCGTCCACCGCAGCGGGGATGTCGTCCGGGCAGACATCCGCGCCCGCGGAGGTGGCACGCTCGATCATGCGACGTGCGTCGGTGAACAGGTTCAGGCAGCCGTAGCGGCCGCAGCGGCAGATCTCGTCGGTGACGCCGGTGGGCAGGTGCCCGATCTCGCCGGCGTGGGTGGTGGCGCCGCGGTGGACGCGGCCATCCGCGCTCACCGCCGAGCCGGCCCCGTGGCTGAGGTAGAGATAGAGCACGATCTCCTCGGCCGGGAGGTGCCCGGCCCAGATCTCACCGGTCAGCGCCGCATTGGTGTCCTTGTCCAGGAGGGCGGGCAGGCCCGTGGCCGCCTCGAGCTCGGCGGCAATGGGGACACCGTGCCAGCCCGGCAGCCAGGGCGGTTCCATGATCGCGCCGGCGACGACGTCCAGCGGGGCGGGGGCGGCGACCCCGATCCCGAGCACCACCCGCCGCGGCGGGTCCTGCAGGGAGGTCTCCCCGTCAGCGTCCCCGACCGGGGCACGGCCCGGGAGCTCGTGGATCTTGACCGCGCCGTGAAGCGCGCAGAGTCGCTCGATCTCGGCGACGATACGGGCGAGGTCCGCGGCGGCATCCTCGGAGGGGGCCGCGAGGGTGGTGGTGTCCACGGCGTTGCCCTGCAGATCGCAGATGACGACGGTCAGGTGCGCGGGATCCACGTGCAGGCCGATGGTCCAGCGGGAGTCGGACACGGCCCGCAGCATCGTGGTGGGCTTGCCGGGCCCGGAGATGCGCTGACCTGCGGTCTCGATGAGCCCCTCGCGAAGGAGCCGGCGAGCGATCAGCGAGACCGTCTGCCGCGACAGCCCGCTGCCGCGCACCACCTGGGACTGAGAGATCCCCTCGGACGCCGAGCAGATCATCTGCAGCACCAGTTTCTCGTTGTAGGAGCCGATGTCCACCATCGATGTCCCGCGCATGCCGCTCCTCCCTGATCAGGCGTTCTTCCCCGGCCGGTCCGGGCGAGAACTCCCTCGCTCCGGCGCACGATACGCCGGGCTCGTCGGTGCCACGAGAAAACTCGTCAGTGCCGACCCGTTGATTATGTCAATCAGTGTGAGTAACCTACCTCACCAACGGCGGAGGGATCTTCCGATCCCCTCGACCCGCCGTGGCGGGAGCACTCCGTCCCGCCCCGTGCACGCACCGACAACGACGCGGTGCCACCGGAAGGAGCATCATGAGCGCGAGCGACTCGATCGCCGCAGCCAGGCCCACCCACTCCAGGGGAGCCCCACCGCGCAGCGTTGCGGCCGGCCCACCCCAGGAGAAGGCCCGCGGCGGCCGCGGCCGCCGGAGGATGAGCGCCAGCTGTTCCAGATCACGGGGCCCTGGGGCGTGCGGGGCCAAGCGGACTACAAGCCCGACATGAACTACACCGTCACCCATCTGCCCGTGCAGAACGAGGGCGATGACCCGTTCACCTGGGCCGGCGGCTTCGCGCTGACGATGCCGAAGGGGTCGAGCATGTCCGAAGCGGCGTGGAGGTTCATGACCTTCTACGCCGGACATGAGGGTCAGAAGACCCTCATGAACGGCATCAGCCGCATCCCCACCAACCTCGAGGCGATCGCCGACCCCGAGGGATGGAACCAGGACATCCGCTTCTTCGCCGAGCTGCTGGACGTCGCGCAGTCGCGGCCGCCGCTGCCCGTCGGCACGAAGCTGTGGGACTCGATGATGACGATGCAGGAGAGCCTGAACCAGCGCTCCGACACCCCGGAGAACCTGGTGAAGGAGGCCCAGGCCTACGTCGACCCGACCATGCAGCAGTTCTGCCCGTTCCGTCTCCCCGAGGGCTTCGGGGAACCGGATCCGAATCTTCGCCTGCCCGACTGAGCCGCGCAGGCGCTGCGGGGCCCCGGCCCCGACCCGACGTGCGGTGGTAAGTCCTGCGGGCATGCCGCATCCCGCCCGAAAGAACGTGAGGAAGAATGTCCGCACCACTACGTATCGCCGCCCTCTCAGCCTGGCACGTCCATGCCGAGGAGTACGCCCGGGAGGCGCAGCAGCAACCCGGCACCGAGCTGATCGCCGTCTGGGATGAGGACGCCGAGCGCGGCCGCGCCCTGGCCGAGACGCTCGGGGTCGAGTTCGCCCCGGACCTCGAGAGGCTGCTGGCCCGGGAGGATCTGGACGGCGTCACCGTCACCACCGCCACCCGCGCGCACCGCGACGTGATCGGGCGTGCGATCGCGGCCGGCAAGCACGTGTTCACCGAGAAGCTGCTGGCCCCCACCGTCGCCGAGGGCGAGGAACTGATCGCCGCGGCACGTGAAGCGGGGGTGCGGCTGACCGTCTCCCTGCCCCGCCTCGCCCACGGCTACGCGCTCGCGCTGCGCCGCGTGCTCGAGGAGGGGCGGCTCGGGCGCCTGACCTATTCGCGGGTGCGGCTGGCCCACAACGGGTCCATCGGCGACTGGCTGCCAGCACGCTTCTACGATCCGGCCACCGCGATCGGCGGGGCGTTCAGCGACCTCGCCGCCCACCCCGTCTACCTGACCCAGCTGGTCCTGGGCACCGACGCGCAGGTGCGCTCGGCGGTCTACACCGACATGACCGGCCGCGGCGTGGAGGACAACGCCGTGGTCACCGTGACCGGCTCCGACGGCGCGATCGGAGTGATCGAGACCGGGTTCGTGACCCCCACGAGCCCCTTCTCGATCGAGGTGCAGGGCACGAAGGGCTCGTTCCAGCACGGGCTCGGGGCCGACGGCGGCACCACCGTCGACACCGGCGAGGGCCCCGTCCCCCTCGACCTCCCGGAGGACGCCGAGAACCCCTTCGCGCAGTGGGTCGAGGCGATCCGCACCGGTGAGGACACCGTCGAGAACCTCGAGCGGGCTCAGGCCCTCACCGCCCTCGTGGTCGCCGCGAACGCCGCGGCCGCCTGAGGCACACCTGCACGCGCCCGAACCAAGCACGTCCAGCACGACCCCCACGACTTCTGAGGAGCTTCCCATGAGCACGACTGTCCCCTCCCCCGTCCGCATCGGAATCCTGGGCGGCGGCGGCATCGCCACCGCTCACCTGAACGCCTACGCGACCGTCTCCGACCGTGCGAAGGTCACCGCCATCGCCGACGTCGACCCCGAGGCGCTCGCCCGGCGCGAGGCTGAGACCGGCGCGAAGGGCTACACCGACTTCCTGGAGCTGGTGAAGGACGAGAACGTCGACGCGATCGACATCTGCCTGCCCCACCACCTCCACACCCCGGCGATCCTCGCGGCCGCCGCGGCGGGCAAGCACATCCTGTGCGAGAAGCCGCTGTGCCTCACCCCCGAGGAGGCGAAAGAGGTCAGCGACGCGGTGCAGAAGGCGGGCGTGACGCTGATGTGCGCGCACAACCAGCTGTTCATGCCGGCCGTCGCGAAGGCCAAGGAGATCCTCGACGCCGGCACGCTGGGCGAGGTGTACGAGGTGCGCACCACCGACTCGTTCTACAACGACTTCGATCCCGACTCGATGGGCTGGCGCGCGAACGCTGCGACCTCCGGCGGCGGCGAGCTGATCGACACCGGCTACCACCCCACCTACCTGATGCTGCACCTCGCGGGCGCAGTGCCCACCAGCGCCTTCGCGATGCTGTCCACCCACCGCCTGAAGTTCATGGAGGGTGAGGACTCGGCGCAGGTGCTGGTGCGCTTCGAGAACGGGGCCGTGGGCCAGATGGTCACCTCCTGGGCGTATCAGGCGGCGCCGGGCACGGACCGCTTCTCGGTGGTGGGCGAGAAGGGCTCGCTCAGCTCCGACGGCTCGACCCTGCGGGTGCAGGTGCGCGGTGAGGAGGAGCAGGTCTTCGAGCACGAGGAGGTGGAGACCTTCGCCGCTGAGATCGCGCACTTCGTGGACTGCCTGCTCACCGGCGAGCGCCCGATCAACACCGAGGTCGAGGGGGTCAGCGTGCTCGGCGTGATCCTCGCGGCGTACGAGTCCTCCCGCACCGGGAAGATGGCCGACGTCATCAGCCTCTGAGGCTGCGCCACAGCTCGCCGGTTCTGCGCGCTGAGGGCTGGTGCTTCATCGACCGTCGGTCCTCAGCGCGCTATCTGTGATTCGGAGCCGACAACTTCACCCAGTGGTGATGACGCTGGCGCTTCACGTCCTCGTGGCCCGCTGGTCACGGGAGCGGCTCAGGTTCCCCTCAGGCGATCCAGCCGATGTTGGCGACGCCGGAACCGTCGGCCCCGGCGCGGGCGGAGCTGATCACCAGGGCCATGGCTGCGGAGCCGGGGTCGATGACGCCCTGGGAGGCTTCGCCGACGTAGCTGGCACGGCCGCGACGCGCGATGGTCTGCGCCGTGGCGGTGGCCCCGGCGACCGCGGCATCCTCCGCCGCGAACAGGGCCTCGACGGCGGACGTCTCCGCATCGGCCTCGAGGGCCGCGCGCAGGGCGGTGACGGCCGGGTCGAGTGAGTCGATCATCGTCTTGTCGCCCACCTTCGCCTCGCCGTAGCGCTGCACGGTGGCCTGGCCGGCGGCGAGCGCGTCGGCGAACTCGGCGATGGTGGGCACGGCGCCGCCTCCCTCCTCCCCTGCCTTGGCGAGGTCGCGGAAGAACATGCCGAAGAGGGGCCCGCTGGTGCCGCCCACCCCGAGCCACGCCATGTACAGCGCCGTCAGCCACTCGCGGTAGCTGCTGGGTTCGTCGGCCTCGAGGTTCCGGTCGAGGTGCTTCATCGCCGTGCGGACGTTGGTGCCGAAGTCGCCGTCGCCGGCGCGGCGGTCGAGGTCGCCGAGCTCGTCCGCGGAGCCCACGAGGGCCTCGCGCAGGGTGAGGACGAAGGCGCGCCCGAAGCTCGCGGGGAGGGTCCTGTGGGGGGTCTGATCGTTCATGGGGTAGTTCCTTACCAGGTCAGGGCGGGGGTGCGCACGGGAGCATCCCACAGTCGGCTCTGCTCGTCGTCCAACGGCATCAGAGTGATCGAGATGCCGTGCATGCCCAGGCTGGTCACGTAGGAGCCGACCAGGGAACGTTCGATCGACACCCCCGCATCGGCCAGCTGGTGGTGCAGCGAGCGGGCTGCGAGCTGCAGCTCGAGCGGGTAGGTGCCGCCGAGGCCGTTGACGATCGCGAGCACCTCCTCGCCGCGGTGGAGGTCCAGCTCCTCGCGCAGCGGCTGGACCAGCAGCTCGACCAGTCCGTCGGCGTCACGGAAGGGGACCCGGCCACGGCCGCGTTCGCCGTGGATGCCCACGCCGAGTTCGACCTCGTCATCGTCGAGGGTGAACTGCGGCTCGGCGTCCCCGGGATGGGTGCCGGCGGAGAGGGCGAGGCTCATGGTGCGGGCGCGGGAGGCGGCGCGGCGACCGATCTCGGCGACCTCCGCGAGGCTCGCCCCGGCCTCGGCGGCGGCGCCGCACAGCTTCTCGACGATCACGGTGGCGGCGGTGCCGCGGCGACCGGGGCCGTCGTCCTCCCCGGTGTCGGTGGCGAGGTCGTCGTCCACCAGCACGATCTCGGTCTCCACGGCGTCATCGCCGCTGATCTCGCCGGCGATGCGGAAGTTCAGGACGTCGCCGGTGTAGTTCTTGACGATCTGGACCACGCCGCGGCCTGCGTCGGCCGCCTTGGTGGCCGCGAGGACCTGCAGTGCGGTGGGGCTGGCGAAGACGGCGCCGGCGACCGCGACGTCGAGCATCCCGGTGCCCACGAAGCCGGCGTGCAGCGGCTCGTGGCCGGAGCCGCCGCCGGAGACCAGGCCCACCTTGTCGGTGGCGCGCTGGCGACGGGTGACGAAGTGATGGTGTGCATCCAGGTCCAGCAGGAGGGGGTGGCTGAGCACGAGACCTTCGAGGGCCTCGGGGACCAGGTCCTCGGGAACGTTGACGATGCTGCGGCGCATGGTGCGCTCCTTCCACAAAGCAGGTGCCGGCGACAGCTCGACACTATCCTGGCGTGATGCACACCACCGCAACTCGTCGCAGCTCGCGGCTGCTCGTGATGCTCGCCGGCCTGCTGATGCTGGTCCTGGTGGGCGCACCCTCGGCGTATGCCTGCGACTGCATGGAGCTGACCTTCGAGGAAGCCGCTGCGAATGCCGATCTGATCGCGGACATCACGATCGAGAGCGAGATCGAGGACGTCGAGGGCGAGGTCACCTACTTCGCGGTGGTCGACACGGTGTGGAAGGGCGAGGAGTCCCGCACCATCGAGTTCACCACCCATGAGTGGGTCGCCTCCTGCGGACTGGGCAGGATCGAGGCGGGCACGAGCCTGCTGGTCTGGGCTTCCGGGGAGGACGGCTCGTACAGCAGCACCTGGTGCGCCCTGCCGTCGGACGGCGGCCCCGATAGCCCGGAGCGCCTCACCGAACTGCTGGGCGCGCCGGCCGACCTCACCGATCAGCCCGTTCCGGCACCGGGCGAGCCGGGCGGTCCGCCGGAACAGGCCACGCCGGAGTGGGTAGTTCCCACGCTGGTCGCGGCCGGCCTCGGGATCGGCGTGCTGGTGACACGAGTGGCCGGGCTCGCGATCGCGCGGGTGCTGGTCGGACGCCGGAGGGGCTGACGGGCTGGCGCGGCTGACGCCACCGGACGGGCCGACGGCCTGACGCATCCGGCCGGGCCGATGGGCCCGCGGCCCGATCCTCGCGTGGGATCGCTCCCACAGCTGTGACCTGCGCACCGGTTGTTCACCTGGCGTCCATGGAACCCGTCGGGTGATCGCGTACGGTGCGAGACATGCGACTTCTCCTGATCCGTCATGGCCAGACTCCGAGCAACGTCGAGGGGATCCTCGATGCGGGCTATCCCGGGCCCGGGCTGACCACCCTGGGCCGTGCACAGGCGCAGGCCGTGCCCCATGCCCTGCAACACGAGACGATCCAGGGTCTGCACGTCTCCCGTCTGCTGCGCACCCATGAGACGGCCGCGCCGCTCGCCGCCGCGCTGGGCATGAGTCCGCGACTCACCGAGGGGCTCGAGGAGATCGTCGCGGGCGACTTCGAGATGCGGCGTGACGAGCAGGCCGTCGAGGCGTACCAGGACAATCAGGCGCGATGGAGCGGGGGCGAGCTCGACGGCTCCCTCCCCGGCGGGGAGACGGGACACGCCTTCCTGGACCGCTACACCCGCGCACTGCGCCATATCGCCGGGCTCTACGCCGAGGATGCGACCGTCGCGGTGGTCAGCCATGGCGCGGCGATCCGGGTGTTCGCCTCGCTGGCCGGGCAGCTGGGCGCCTCCACCCGCCACGACCGCCCGCTGTACAACACCGGCATGGTCACCCTCACCGGTCACCCCGAGGAGGGCTGGGTGCTGAACGACTGGGTGAGCACCCCGATCGGCGGCACCCATCTGCTGGGCGAGACCGAGCATGACGTCACCGCAGACCAGCACGCCGAGGCGGCCGTCTGACACTCGCTCCCGCCCGCAGTCAGGAGCCCGGCCCTCGCGCAGCGAGCACGGCCAGGCTCCGGAGCGAGCTGCACCCCGGGCGCACGACCCCGAGGAGCAGCGCTCGGGAGTCAGCTGCCAGGTGCCAGCTGCGTGGATCAGTCCTCGAAGATGATCACCTGGCGCACTGCCTTGCCGTCGGCGAGCTTGTCGAGGGACTCGTTGATGTCGGCGAGCTTGATGCGGTCCGAGATCAGCTCCTCGATGGGCAGCTTCCCCTGTCGCCAGAGGTCGAGGTAGACGGGGATGTCGCGGGAGGGGACCGCCGAGCCGAGGTAGGAGCCGACGATGGTGCGAGCCTCGGCGGTGAGCCCCAGCGGGGCGATCGTCGAGCGGGCATCGGGTGAGGGCAGCCCGATGGTGACCGTGGTCCCGCCGACGCCTTCCTGGTGCACGCGGACGTCTCCGGGGAGCTCGCCTCCCGCGCGGTCGCGATCATCACCGATGAGCATGTCAGAGCGCTGAGCAGCCTGCACTACGAGATGATGGCCGCGTCCCTGCGCGATGATCTGACCACGCTCGAGTCGCTCAACAACTCCTTCCACCGTTCGCTGAACCTGGTGGTGGATGCGCCGCTGCTGGACCGGATCGTCGGCCTGTGCTCGAAGTACGTGCCCCGCGGCTTCTATGACGGGATCGAGGGCTGGCCGGAGGCCACCCGTTCCGAGCACGATGCGATCATCGAGGCGCTCCAGGCCCGTGACGCGGAGGCCGCCCGCGCGGCGGTGCGCTCGCACATCCTGCATTCGGGCGAGCTGCTGGCCGAGCATCTGCGTGCGGCGCTCGAGGCCCAGCTTCAGGAGGAGACGGGCTGACGCTCCGCGGAGTGGTTCTGCGGGGTGTGGCCAGCCTGCGCTGAGGCTGCATGCGCTGACGCTGTCTGTGCGGAGGCCGCCAGCGCAAGAGCTCCCTGGTCTCCGTCGGCCCGCACGCCCTCCATTTCCGCGCGGAGGAATTCCGGGCGAGGCACCTTGGTGGTCAGCGCGCTGATCCCGGCCAGCAGGATGATCAGCAGCATCACGCCGATCAGCACCGCCCAGCCGGAGAGGTCGTAGGCGATGGCGACCAGGCCGCCGACCACGCCGCTGCCCAGGTAGAAGAACAGCGTGTACAGCGCGCTGGCCTGGCTGCGCGCCTGGGGCGAGCTGGTCGCGCCCACGGTCGTGACCGCCGCGGAGTGCGCCATGAAGAATCCGGCGGTGAAGATCACGACCCCGGCGACGACCGCCGCCAGGTGCGGGACCAGGGTGAGGGCGAGGCCCAGGGCGGTCAGGGCGAGGGCCACCAGGTCGGTGCGCACGAAGCCGAACCGGGGCAGCCACGTGCCGGCCAGGCGGGAGCTGACCGTTCCCGCGAAGTAGGCGAGGAACACGAACGCGGTCCAGGTGGGCGAGAGGTGGAACGGCTCGGCGGCGAGCCGGAACCCGATGAGGCTGTAGAAGCTCACCATGACACCGGTGATCAGGAGCCCCTGCAGGTTCAGCCGGCGCAGGTGCGGCTGGGCGAGCGCGGCCCGGATCCGGGACCACTGGCTGGCGCGTGCAGCGGGACTGCTGGTGCGCGCCGATGAGCTGGCCGCGGATGGCCTGGCAGCGGGGACCAGGGCCGAGCCGGCGGCGGGCACCGGGGCGAGCAGGGCGAACAGGATCGCGCACAGCAGGCTCAGGCCGCTGATCACCATCAGCGCGCTCTCCCAGCCCAGCCATTCCCCGAGCGGCCCGGCCAGGAGCCGGCCGCCGGCGCCGCCGATGGTGGTGCCGGAGATGTAGGTGGCCAGGGCCACGGCGGCGCGGCGGCCGCTGAGCAGGTCGTACACATAGGGCACTGCGAGCACTGGCACGCCGCCCAGGAAGACTCCCGCGAGGAGGCGGCCGATCAGCATCACCTCGAGCGTCGGCGCGAGGGTGGCCACGAGCATGAGCAGCACACCCACGATGGTGGCCAGGCGCAACGCCTTAAGCCGGCCGATGCGTCCCGCCGCCCAGGCCCAGGGGAACACGCCGATCGCCACGCCGATCGTGCCGGCAGAGACGACCCAGGCCGAGTCTGCGGCGCTGATGCCGTAGTCGGCGGAGAGGCTGGGGAGCAGCCCCTGGACGGCGTAGAGCTCTGCGAAGCTGGCGAAGCCCGCGAGCAGCAGCACCAGGGCGAGCCGACGAGTGGAGACCTCGGGCCGTGCCGAGCCGCGCGGCGCCACCGATGCGGAGGGAAGCGGGGCTCCACCGACCTGCGAGGCGCCCTGCGCGGCGCCTCGCGCCGTGCCCTGCGTGGCGGTAGCGCCGGATGCGGGGCTCGGCGCGGGCGAGGAAGACATCTCGCCATGGTATGCAAACCCCGGGCGCATGACTAATACTGATTCGCCGACGTCACATACACTGCGAGTATGAATCAGTCGGATGCGCGTCGTCTCCTGCCCGACCTCCCCGTCCTGGTCGAGCTCGCTCGCACCGGAACGATCTCCGAGGCCGCTCTCGTGCTGGGGATGCAGCAGCCCTCTGCCAGCCGGGCCGTGGCCCGGTTGGCACAGCACGCCGGCGTGCGGCTGACCGCGCGACAAGGGCGGTCCGTCGTCCTCACCGACGCCGGGCGCCATCTCGCGGAGGCAGGCACCGAGGCGCTCGCACTGCTCGAGAACGGACTCATCGCCGCGCGCCGCCAGGCAGGGACGGAGAACGCCCTGATCAGTATCAGCTATCAGGCGGCGTTGGGCGAGAGCTACCTTCCCCGCGCGATCGCGCACTTCCGCACCTTCCGGCGCACCACCCGGTTCCAGCTGAGCCATGGGTCGCGGCGCGGGACCCTCGATGCGGTGCGGGACGGCTCCGCGGATCTCGCCCTGGTCGCGGAGCCGGAGAACGTCCCCGGTGGCCAGGTGGCGGTGCTCTTCGATGAGCCGTTGGTGGCTCTGGCCTCCACCCAGCATCCGATCGCGAGGCTCCATCGCCCGCTCCTGCCCGAGGACCTCCGCGCCCACGAGCTGGTGATCCTCAGCGCCGGGTATGGGCTGCACGATTCGATCGTCCGCCTGCTCGCCGACGTCGGCGGCCTGCCCGAGAGCGTCTTCGAGGTCGACGACTACCGGGTCGCCCAGGGCCTCGCCGCCGCAGGGGTGGGTGTGACCGTCCTGCCGCCGAGCGCCGTCACGCACGCCGCGGATGTCGTCGAGCTCCCGATCGCCCACCCCGAGGCCCGGCGCACCATCGGTGTGGTGACCGGGCCCGATCCCTCACCGATCGTCGAGGACTTCGTGGACGTGCTGCACATCGCGACCCGCGGCCACCGACGAGCGCCGGGGACCGCGACGACGGCATGACCCGCCGTGCTCACCAGCGCGGGTGGATGCTCTCGCGCAGCAGCTGGTCGTAGGTCTCGCGCACGGCGGCGTCGAAGCGGCCGAGCACCTCGGCCTGCTCGGCGGTGGGGGCGCTGCCGGCGGCGGCGTTGCGGCGGGCCTGCTCGCCGCTGCTGGCGCCGGGGATCGCGGCGGTGACGCCAGGCTGCGCGAGGATCCAGCGCAGGCTGGCCTCGGCGAGCGGCATCGCGCCGTCGAGGGCCTGCTCGAGGCGGGCCACGGTGGTGAGGCCGGTCTCGTAGTCCACGCCGGAGAAGGTCTCGCCCTGATCGAAGGCTTCGCCGTGGCGGTTGAAGCTGCGGTGGTCGTTCGCGGCGAAGCTGCTGCTGGGCGAGAACTTGCCGGTCAGCAGGCCGGAGGCGAGGGGGACGCGGGCGATGATCGCCACGCCCTTCTGGCCCGCGAGCGGGACCACCTCGTCCAGGGGCTTCAGGCGGAAGGGGTTCAGGATGATCTGGATCGAGGCGAGGTGCTCGCGCTCGAGGCTGATCAGCGCCTCCTCACAGGTCTCCACGCTCACGCCCCAGGCGGCGATCTTCTTCTCCGCCGCAAGCGCGTCGAGCACGTCGAACACGCGGTCCTCGCGGTAGATCGCCGGCGGCGGGCAGTGCAGCTGCACCAGGTCCAGGGTGTCCATGGCGAGGTTCTGCCGCGAGCGCTCGACCCAGGCGCGCAGGTTCTCCTCGGTGAAGGTCTCCGGGGCGAAGGGGTCGGCGCGGCGGGAGGCCTTGGTGGCGACGAACGGAGCCTCCGCTCCCCCGTCGACGGCGGCGGCGCGCATCGCGCCCACCAGCTGCTCGCTGCGGCCGTCGCCGTAGACGTCGGCGGTGTCGAAGAAGGTCACGCCCGCATCGAGCGCGGCGCCGAGCACGGCCTGGGCGGAGTCGTCGGTGACGTCTCCCCAGTCGGCGCCGATCTGCCAGCAGCCCTGACCGATCACGGAGAGCGGGCGGCCCAGACGGGCGGGGGTGCGGTACTGCATGGACATCGTCGACCTCGCATATGTTCGGCAAGCCGCCGGGGGCGGCACTCGACAAGCAGTGTCCCAGGCCATGGAGCTTCTGCGGGAATATGGTTCACCGAAGGCGGCTCCGAGCGCCAACGCTCAGCGTTTCGGCTCCCCCGGATCCTTCGCCTCCCAGGCATGAACGTGGCAGGACGGGGCCGATCCGGCATGATGAACCGTGCGGGTCCGCCCGATCTCGGTGCGAGCCGACATCTCCCGGTCCGCGAGCGCCGCTCCCGGGGAACGATTCCCGCACAATCGACGCGCGCTCCGCACGACGCGTTACGCACCACGCAGCACGCAGCACGCAGCACGCAGCACGCACCACGACAGCGATTCCATGAAAGAGACGGAGGCCCGGTGACCACACGATCCGCCTCCGAACGCCCCAGCATCCGCCAGGTCGCGGAGAACGCCGGGGTCTCCCACATGACGGTCTCCCGGGTGCTCAACGGCCACACGAGCATCAAGGAGAGCACCCGCGAGAAGGTGCTCGCCGCTGTGGAGGAGCTGGGGTACCGCCCCAACATCGCCGCCCGGGCCCTGGCCACCCAGAAGACGCTGCGGATCGGCGCGATCGTGGAGACGGAGGCGGAGTTCGGCCCGGCGAGCGCCCTGCGGGCGATCCATCGCGCGGCTCGGCAGCGCGGCTATTCGGTGAGCTCGATCGCGCTGGACGAGGATGATTCGGCCGACGCCGCCCAGGCATTGCGGCAGCTGACCGGTCTCGGCATCGATGCGCTGTGCCTGGTCACCCCGCGCTCCTCCTCGCTCGCCGCCCTGCGCGCGCTGGCCGCGGAGATCCCGGTGCTGGTGGTCAAGCCCGAACGCGAGGAGGAGCTGCTGCGGGTGTGCGTGGACCAGCAGCTGGGGGTCACGATGGCGGTGGATCACCTCGCGGCGCTGGGCCACCGCGACATCCTGCACGTCTCCGGCCCGATGGACTGGCTCGACGCCCGCGCCCGGGAGCGGGCCTTCCGGGCACGCACCCGCTCCTGGGGGATGCCGGAGCGGCCCATCGTGGCCGGGGACTGGTCCGCAGATTTCGGCTACGACTTCGCCGTCGGCCTGCAGCGCCGCCCGGACTACACGGCGATCTTCGCGGCGAACGACCAGGTGGCACTCGGGATCGTGCACGGTCTGCACGACCGTGGGATCAGCGTCCCGGGGGAGCTCAGCATCGTCGGCTTCGACGACGCTCCCTTCTCGCGGCATTCCATCCCGCCCCTGACCACGGTGCGCCAGCCCTTCGAGATGCTCGGTGCCGCGGTGGTGGACGTGCTGCTGGCTGCGATCGAGGGCCGCCCCCTCCCGCAGCGCACGAAGATCCCGCCCGAGCTGATCGTGCGCCTGTCCACCGCGAAGGCACGGGAGACGCCGTGAGCACGGAACGGGCGTCGGAGCGGGCGGCGAAACCGGTAGCCGAACGGGCAGCGAAAACGGCAGCGGGGCGGTCAGCAAGACCGACAGCGGGACGGGCGGCGGATGCTGCTGTGGCGGTCGAGATGCGGGGCATCACCGTGGACTTCGGCCCGGTGCGCACGCTCCACGGGGTGGATCTTGTGCTCCGCCCCGGCGAGATCCATGCACTGATGGGCGAGAACGGCGCCGGGAAGTCGACCCTGATCAACGTGCTGGCCGGGGTGGTCCATCCCAGCTCGGGCAGCATCCGCCTCGAGGGCCAGGAGGTGCGCTTCTCCTCAGCGGCCGACGCCCAGGCCGCCGGCATCGCCGCAGTGCTGCAGGACGTGCCGCTGTCCCAGCACCTCAGCATCGGCGAGAACGTGATGCTCGGCCATGAGCCCTACGGCCGCCTCGGCATCCGCTGGGCAGAGCTGCATGACCGCGCCCATCAGATGCTCAGCGAGCTGGGCCTGGCAGAGCTGGACACCCGCCAGCCGCTGCGGTCGCTGTCCCCCGCGCTGCGGCTGCTGGTATCGATAGCGCGCGCCATGGCGACCGGGCCCCGGGTGCTGCTGCTGGACGAGCCGACCTCGAGCCTGGACTCGGCGGAGGTCCAGCAGCTGTTCAGCGTGCTGCGCCGGCTGCGGGACCAGGGGGTCGCGATGGTGTTCGCCTCCCACTTCCTCGAACAGGTCCTCGCCCTCAGCGACCAGCTGACGGTCCTGCGCGCGGGCACCCGGATCGCACAGTTCCCCGCCCATCAGGTCGAGCGGGCGGAGCTGATCGCACTGATGATCGGGCGGGATCTGCAGGAGCTGCGACGGATCGGCTCGCTGCGCCAGGAGCATCGCACACATCCCGAGGGCCGGCCGTTCTACAGCGTGCGGGGCCTGGGCCAGCAGGACGTCCTGTCCCCCACGGATCTGGACCTCCACCGGGGCGAGGTGGTGGGGATCGCGGGGCTGCGCGGCTCCGGGCGTACGGAGCTCGCGCGGCTGCTGGCCGGGGGTGAGCGACCGGACTCCGGCCGCGCGGAGGTGGACGGGGCCGAGGTCTCCTTCGCCTCCCCCGCCGCGGCGCTGCGCCACCACATCGCGATGGCCAGCGAGGACCGGCTCGGCGAGGGGGTGATCGCGGGGCTGAGCATCCGCGAGAACATCACGCTCGCGCTGCAGTCGATGCGCGGCTGGGCGCGGCCGATGTCCCGCGCCGAACGGGATGAGCTGGTGGCAGCCTATATCGACGAGCTCGGGATCACTCCGGCCGATCCAGCCACCCCGGTCGAGCTGCTCTCCGGCGGGAACCAGCAGAAGGTGCTGCTGGCCCGCTGGCTGGCCACCCGGCCCCGGATCGTGGTGCTGGACGAGCCCACCAAGGGGATCGACATCCGTTCCCGGGTGGAGATCCAGTCCCTGATCGCGCGCCTGGCCGCGAGCCACGTGGGGGTCGTCATCATCTCCTCGGACCTCGATGAGCTGATCCGGCTCAGCGACCGGATCGTGGTGATGAAGGACCGGGTGAAGATCGGCGAGGTCAGCAACGGCCCGGGGCTGAGCGTGGACACGATCGTGGAGATGATCGCGGCCCCCGCCGAGGAGGACGACGACCTTCCGCCGATCGGCGAGGTCGCGCCCGGCTGAGCCGTGCCCGCGCTGCCGCTCCGCCCGACCGCCGGCCGTCCACACGGCCGCTCCGCACGTCCCGCAGCTGTTCGCGGCGTCGCTCCCCCGCCCCGCGACCGTGTCCGTTTCGTCCGTCCCGCGGCCGTGTCCGTTTCGTGATGTGACCTACCTTGCACTCCGCCATGTTCCCGGTAACATTTGTGGAACATGGCGCGGCAGTCCGCCGTCCCCCTCTCGCCCCCGCCCCCGCGCCCGGTCTCGATACCGGGCAGGCGCCCACGGCGCCCTCGATCTCAAGGAGGAGATCATGACTACCACTCGTCGTACCCTTCTCGGCCTCGGTGCCGCCGGCCTCGTCGGCACCGTCCTGGCCGCCTGCTCCTCTGATGACTCCGGCAGCGCCGGCGGCGGCTCCGGGGGCGGCTCCGGCGGCGACTCCGGTGAGCTGATCACGATCGGCTTCGTCGCCGTGGGCCCCGAGGGCGCCTGGCGCCAGGCCAACGAGGAGAACGTCCAGGACACGTTCACCCAGGAGGCGGGCTTCGAGCTGAAGTACGCCCCCGCCACCAACCTCGACCAGAAGTCCCAGATCGACGCCTTCACCTCCTTCGTGGATGAGGGGGTGGACGTGATCCTGCTGTCCGCCACCGAGGGCTCCGGCTGGGAGGAGTCCCTCAGCCGCGCGCAGGAAGCGGAGATCCCGGTGCTGCTGATCGACCGCGGCATCGAGCCCGACGACGCCTCCCTGTACGTCACCCGCCTGGCACCGGACAACATCGCCGTGTCCACCTCGGTCGCCGAGTGGGCGCTGGAGACCTTCCCGGACGGCGCGAAGTACTTCGTGCTCGAGGGCCCGGCCGGCGTCTCCGTGGTCAACGAGCGCAATGAGGGCTGGAACGCGGTGATGGAGGGCGAGTCCTCCTTCACGAACCTCGGTGCGCAGACGGCGAACTGGTCCACCGAGGAGGCCAAGAGCGTCTTCGAGACGGTGCTGAAGTCCAACAGCAACGACGTCCAGCTGGTCTTCGCACAGAACGACGAGATGGGCCTCGGCGCCGCGCAGGCGGTCGAGGAGGCCGGACTGGTCCCGGGCGAGGACGTCAAGATCGCGACCATCGACGGCACCAAGGCAGCGCTCGAGGCGCTCGCCGCCGGCACCTTGAGCTTCGTGGCGGAGTACAACCCGCTGTTCGGCGACCAGGCGCTGGAGGCGGTCAACACCGTGCTGGACGGCGGCGAGGTCGAGTCCTACATCCAGGTCGAGTCGACCACCTTCGACTCGTCCGAGGCCGCCGAGGAAGCACTCCCGGACCGCAAGTTCTGAGCAGCAGGCGGCCCCGTCCTTCGACCCTCAGGGTCGAAGGACGGGGCCTCCCGCACCGCACCTGACTGCGCCTGACCAGGCCGTCTGACCAGCCCGCAGCACCCCAGAGCGCCGCGCAGAACCCCACCGCAACTGATCGCCGCTGCCCGCAGCACCCACGGAGAGGCACCGATGCCCGCACCACCGATCGTCGAGATGCAGGACATCTCGATCTCCTTCCCCGGGGTCAAGGCCCTCGACGGGGTCGACTTCCGGCTCTTCCCCGGCGAGGTCCACGCCCTGATGGGCGAGAACGGCGCGGGGAAATCCACCCTGATCAAGGCGCTCACCGGGGTGTACAGCATCGACGCGGGCACGGTCCTGGTCGCCGGGACCCCCCAGCGCCTGCACGGCACGGCCGACGCCCAGGCCGCCGGGATCTCGACCGTGTACCAGGAGGTGAACCTCTGCACGAACCTGTCGATCGGCGAGAACGTGATGCTCGGCTATGAGCTGCGCGGGCCACTGGGCATCCGCTGGGGTGCCACCCATCGACGGGCCTCCGAGGTGCTGGCGAAGGTGGGGCTCGGCGGGCTGGACCCGCGCCAGCCGCTCTCCTCCCTGTCGATCGCGCTGCAGCAGCTGGTCGCGATCAGCCGCGCCACGGTCACCGACTCCACGGTGCTGATCCTGGACGAACCCACCTCGAGCCTGGATTCGGCGGAGGTCGCGCAGCTGTTCGCGGTGATCCGCTCGCTGCGGGATGAGGGGGTCGCGATCCTGTTCGTCTCCCACTTCCTGGACCAGGTGTACGAGATCAGCGACCGCCTCACCGTGCTGCGCAACGGCGTGTTCCAGGGCGAGTTCATGACCGAGGAGATCAGCCAGGGCGCGCTCATCTCCACCATGGTGGGCAAGGAGATCGGCGCACTGGATTCGCTCGAGCGCGCCAGCGCCCGCCGCGAGGTGGACCGCACCGGCACCCCCGTCTACAGCGCCGAGGGCCTCAGCCGCACCGGCTCGCTCGAGCCGACGGACGTCACCTTCCACGCCGGGGAGGTCCTCGGCATCGCCGGCCTGCTGGGCAGCGGCCGCACCGAGCTCGCCCGCCTCGTCTACGGGGCGGACAAACCCGAATCCGGCACCGTGCAGCTGCGCGGCGCGACCACCTCGATCTCCTCCCCCTCCCAGGCACTCGCCGCCCGCATCGCCTACGCGAGCGAGAACCGGCGCGATGAGGGCATCATCCGCGACCTCACCGTGCGCGAGAACCTCATCCTCGCCGTCCAGGCGGAGCGCGGCTGGGCCCGGCCGCTGCCCGCGCACGAGAAGGACGCCCTGGTCGAGAAGTACATGACTGCGCTGAACGTGCGGCCCGCCGATCCGGACCGGCCGATCAGCAACCTCTCCGGCGGGAACCAGCAGAAAGTGCTGCTGGGACGGTGGCTGGCGACCCAGCCGGAGGTGCTGATCCTGGATGAGCCCACCCGCGGCATCGACGTGGGCGCGAAGACCGAGATCATGGAGCAGGTGATCGCCCTGGCCGATGACGGCGTGGCGATCGTGTTCATCTCCTCCGAGCTCGAGGAGGTGGTGCGGCTCAGCGACCGCATCATCGTGCTGAAGGACCGCCATAAGCTGGCGGACCTCACCGTGGACGAGTCCGTCACCACCGACTCGCTGATCGCCACCATCGCCGGGGACCCCGCACCGGGCCAGCCCGGGAGCCCCCACCCCGCAGGAACAGGAGTCGGCTCATGAGCCTCGACGGCACACCCCGGCATTCAGCGGTGCTCGACCTGATCCGCCGCCCCTACTTCTGGGGGATCATCGCGATCGCCCTGCTGCTGCTGATCAACACGCTCAAGGACCCCGGATACCTGGCGGTCAGCTACAACGAGACCACCGGGTCCCTGGTCGGCAACATCATCGACATCCTGCGCGCCGCCGCGCCGATCGCGATGATCTCGGTGGGCATGTGCCTGGTCATCGCGACCGCCGGGATCGACCTCTCGGTGGGCTCGCTGATGGCGGTCTCCGGCGCGATCGCGATGGAGTTCCTCTCCTCCGCCGGCAGCTCCGTCGGCGCCGCGGCCGGAGCGCTCGCCCTCGCGCTGCTGCTGGGAGCGGCGCTCGGCGCCGTGAACGCCGTGCTGGTCTCGGTGGTGGGGCTGCAGCCGTTCATCTCCACCCTGGTGATGATGCTCGCCGGGCGAGGTCTGGCGAAGGTGATCACCGGCGGGCAGAACACCGCGGCGAGCAACGAGTCCTTCCGCTGGCTCGCCAACGGCTACGTGCTCGGCATCCCGGTGGTGTTCGTGCTCGCCGTGCTGATCGTGATCGCGGTGGGCCTGCTGGTGCGCCGCAGCGCACTGGGCCTGATGATCGAGGCGATCGGCATGGATCCCCGGGCCGCACGCCTGGCCGGGGTGAACCGGCGCGGCCTGCTGTTCGCGGTGTACATCGCCTCCGGGCTCCTCGCCGCGGTGGGCGGAGTGTTCGCCACCGCCAGCGTGATGACGGTGGACGTCTCCAACACCGGTTACCAGCTGGAGATGGACGCGATCCTCGCCGTCGTGATCGGCGGGACCTCCCTGGCGGGAGGGAAGTTCAACATCACCGGCGCCGCGATCGGGGCGCTGCTGATCGCCACCCTCGACAAGACCGTCGTGTTCCTGGGCATCTCCTCCTCCGCCACCCCGGCGTTCAAGGCGATCGTGATCATCGCGCTGTGCCTGCTGCAGTCCCAGCGAGTACGGGACCTGTTCCGTGCCCGCCGCTCCCGGCCCGTCGGCCCCCGCAGCGAGACCCCGAAGGAGGCGGTGTCCGCATGAGCACCGCGATCACCACCCCGCCGGCGACCAGCACCCCGCAGCGCCCCTCGCCCCTGCACCGGGTCAAGAGCTTCTTCCGCGCCGACTCGCTGCCCACCCTGGCCGCGCTGGTCATCTTCGTGCTGATGCTGATCTACGGGGAGACGGCCTACGGCCGGATCTTCCAGCTCAGCACCATCTCGAACCTCTTCATCAACAACGCCCATCTGATCATCCTGGCCGTGGGGCTGACCTTCGTGATCATCAGCGGCGGGATCGACCTCTCCGTCGGGGCGATCATCGCGCTGTCCTCCGTGTGCGGGGTGATGCTCGCCGGCACCGGGATGAATGCGGTGCTGGTCATCGTGGTCATGATCCTGATCGGCTCCACGATCGGGCTCGCCTCCGGAATCCTCATCCAATACTTCAACGTCCAACCCTTCATCGCGACGCTCGCGATGATGTTCCTGGGGCGGGGCCTGGCCTCGATGCTCTCCACCGTGCCGGTGCGGCTCGAGGAGGGCTCCGGGATCCTGCTGCTGGGCACGAAGCTCAAGATCATCGACGGTCCGAAGGTCAACGACCTGGTCATCACCCCGGGCGTGCTGATCGCTCTGCTGGTGGTCATCGCCGCGTTCCTGGTGCTGCACCGCACCCGCACCGGGCGCACCGTCTACGCCATCGGCGGCTCCGAGCAGTCCGCCTCGCTGATGGGCCTGCCGGTGCTGCGCACCAAGCTGCTGATCTACGTGATCAGCGGGACCCTCGCCGGGATCGCCGCGGTGGTCTACACCGCGCGCCTCGGCTCCGCCCAGAACATCACCGGCATCGGCTGGGAGCTCGATGCGATCGCTGCTGCTGTCATCGGCGGCACCCTGCTCACCGGCGGCTTCGGCTACGTGCTCGGCTCCGTGGTCGGTGCGCTCGTGCTGGGCCTGATGAACGTGCTGATCACCCGCGACGGCAGCATCCCGCCGGAAGCCACCACCATCATCACCGGCGGGATCCTGCTGATCTTCGTGCTGCTGCAGCGTGCGGTGATGTCGAGGCAGCGGGAGTAGCGGAGCGGGCAGAGCAGCGGGGGCGGCCCGACGGGGACAGTGCGGCCGGGCGGGCAGAGCCCGGCCGCGCTGCAGCGGGTTCCCTGCGCCCCCGTCACTCCCGGCCGTCACTCCCCGCCGTCGCTGGGCGCCTCGGACCCCTCGCCGTCCGCCGGAGGCTCGCCCCCGGGGCCCCCGCCCTGCGGTGCGTCCTCGGGCGGGGTGCCGCCGCCACCCGGGCCTCCCTCGCCACCCGCGGGGGGTTCCCCGCCAGAGCCACCCTCACCGCCGCCCCCACCGGGCATCCCGCCGGCCTCAGGCTCGGTGGTCGTGTCGATCGGGACGTCGATGCTGAAGGAGTAGCCGCCCTCGAGGTCACCGCTGAAGGCGACCAGCTGCTGCTCGTAGCCGTCGGAGAAGATCCCGTCGCTCTCGAGGGTCAGCTGATCGAGGTTCGCGGTGGAGCCGGCATAGCCCTCGAGCGCGTAGACCTCGCGGCACTCCACCTCGGGCAGGGCGATCTGGGAGGTGAGGATCGCGTTGCCGGCGTCGACGATCGAGTCGGCGTCCGGGAACACCTCGAAGTGGAGGTGGGGCCAGCGGCCGGCGTAGCAGCCGGGGAGAATGCTGGTGAAGGTGACGGCGCCCGCGGAGTCGGTGATCTGCACACCGCGCAGGTAGGTCTCGTTCTCCAGCCCCTGGGAGTACATCGAGTAGCGGCCCTCGGCGTCGCAGTGCCACAGGTACACCGCCGCGCCCTCCATCGGCACGTCGCCGCTGGCCATGTCGATGATGTTCATGGTGAGCTCGAGCGGCACGCCCTCGGCGGTGGTGTCGGAGTCGATGCTGGAGCGGAGGTCGCTGCGCTCGACGCCACTGGTCTCGAGCACGTCCGCGCCGTTGGAGCCGTCCCCCGGGTAGGGGCCGGCGGTCTCGCCGGGCATCTCCTCGAGGGCTGAGGCGGAGGTGCCGCCGCCGTCACTCGCCCCACCGCCGCTCACCCCTCCCCCGTTGCCGGCGCCGTCGGACGTCTCGGCGCTTCCGCCGGTGCAGGCGGCGAGGACCGCGGCGACGCTGCCGGCGCCGAGCACTCCGAGCACTCCGCGGCGGGAGACGAGCGTACCGACGTCGAAGGCGAGGCCCTGGTCCTCGACGTCCTCCTCGGGGTGGTGCAGGGGGCGGCCCTCGAAGCGGGTCGGAGGGTCCGTCGCCGGCGCGGCAGGGTCGTGCTCGCGGGCCTCGGGATAAGCGCGGCCGACGGGGCGGTGCGGGACATTGTCCATGGCGGTCCTCTCGGTGTCCTGTGCTGGAGCGAGAAACGTAGAACCGCTGGCTGTGGGCGTGCTGTGACCTTTCCGTGACCTTTTTGGGGTTCGGTGGGGAGTTCCCTGGATCAGCTCACGGGCTGAGCGAGGACGGCCAGCGCCTCCCGGAACCGCGCGGCGGCCACGCCGATCACCTCCGGATGCGCCCCCAGCGGGGCGCTGACGAGGTCGGCCCCGGCGCCGCCGACGAGGTTCGCGAAATGGCCCGGGGCCAGCACATAGCTCGCCGCGATCACCCTCCGGGCGCCGGCCGCACGCGCCGCGTCGACGGCCTCCGGGAGGGAGGGCGCGCAGCCCGCCCCGTATCCGATGCTCACGGGGCACGGCAGGTGGGCGGCGACCAGATCACGCATGTGCTCTACGGCACGGGCGGCGGCCAGATGGGAGGTGCCGGCTGCGGCGAGCACCACATGATCGCCGGGGCGATGCCCGGCATCTCCCTCGCTGACGGCGGCGAGTCGGTCCCGCAGTGCCCGCACCAGAGCCGGGTGCGGGCCGAGGGCGGGGGCGGCGACGGCGCGGGGATGGGGCTCGACGGCCGCGGCGATGTCCACGGAGGTGTGGAAACCGGTCGAGAGCAGCAGCGGCACCACCACCACGGGGCCCTCCGCGGCGGCGCGCGTGACGACGCCCGCGACCTCAGGCTGCTCCACGTCGACGTAGGCCTCGCGCACCTCGGCGTCCGGGACGGTGCGGGCGAGCTGCTCCCGGATCCGGGCGATCACGGCGCGGCCCGCCGCGGAGCGGGTGCCGTGGGAGCAGGCGATCAGCGCGGTCATGAGTCCTCCTGCGCCGTCGGGGCGGTGGGGTCGAAGTGCTGGATGACGGCGCGCGCCAGCGCGCCCATCCGGCTGCGGGCGGGCAGCAGTGCGGACATCCCGCGCGCTTCCAGGGGTGCGGCGGTGAGGGGGCCGACGGCCGCCATGACCAGCTCCCCGGCGCGGGTGCGGGCGGCGATGTCCGGCAGGGCGCCGGCCTGTTCGGCGGCGACCAGCCAGTTCTCGGTGCCGGGTGCGGCGGTGAACAGGACCGCGTCCACTGCTCCGGCGGCGGCATCACACACGGAGCGGTGCACAGCGGCGGGGTCGCGCGGTGGTCCCCAGCGGTAGACGGTCAGGGCCACCACCTCGGCGCCGGCGCCCTGCAGCGCCTCGTCGAGGCCGTCGGCCCCGGAGCCGTGGTGCTGCACGGCGGCGCGGGTCCCGGTGAGGTCCTGGCCGGCGAGGTGGGCGATCACCTCGGCGGAGGTGCCCTCCTGGGCGACCCAGTCCACGGTGAGTCCCGCCTGCTGGGCGGCGCCGCGGGCCTTGGGGCCGCGCGCGAGGACCCGGGTGCCGGCGAGCGCGGCGCGCAGCGAGGGGGCGAGGCCGGCGGCGTCGGCGGCCTCGAACCAGCCGCGCACGCCCACGCCGGTGGTGGCGATCAGCAGGTTCGGCGGGAGGGCGATGAGCTCGGCGGTGCGGGCCAGCAGCTGCGGGTCATCCACGTGCGGGATCATGCTCATCGCGGGGGCGTGCTGGATCTCGGCGCCGTGGCGGATCAGCGCGGCGGCGAGCTCCTCGGCCCGGCGGTCCAGGGCGAGCACGAGCCGCCTGCCCTCGAGCGCGCTGGAGAGCTGGGGCGGGGTGCTCACGCCGCGTGCTCCGGCGTCTGCCCGCCGAGTGCGGCCATCTCGGCGAGGTCCGGCGCCGCTGACCGGTTCGGCTCCGCGAGGGCGAGCGCGGCCGATGGGCTCGGCTCAGCGGGGGCGAGCGCGGCCGATGGGCTCAGCTCAGCGGGGGCGAGCGCTGCCGACGTTTCCGGCTGCAGCAGTCCGGCCCGGGCCACCTCGCCGATCACGATCACCGCGGGGCTGCGCACGCCGACGGCTCCGGCCGTATGGACGGCGCGGGCGAGGGTGGTGCGGGTGGTGCGCTGTCGCGGGGTGTGGCCGTTCTCGATGATCGCGATCGGCCGCTGCCCTGGCACTCCATGGGCGAGGGCGGCGGCGACCAGGGCGGGAAGCGCCGCGACCCCCATCAGCACCACGGTGGTCACCGCGTCGTCGGCGAGCGCGGCGAGGGTCGCGGCCGACGGTCCGTGCGGCCCGCTCAGGTCGTGCCCGCTGACCACGTGCACGGTGGAGGAGAGTCCGCGATGGGTGACCGGCACCCCGGCGGCCTGGGGCACGGCGAAGGCGCTGCTGATCCCGGGGACCACCTCGACCTCGATCCCGGCAGCGCGGCAGGCGAGCACCTCCTCGCCGCCGCGGCCCAGCACGAACGGATCCCCGCCCTTCAGCCGCACGACCGCCTTCCCGGCGCGGGCGTGCGCGATGAGCAGGGCGTTGATCTGTTCCTGCGGGACGGGATGGTGGCCGGGGCGCTTGCCGACGTCGATCACGAGCGCGCTGGGACGCAGCTCCGCGCGGACCTCTGCGGCGGGGCCGAGCCGGTCGACGATCACGACGTCGGCCGCGCGCAGCAACCGCAGGGCCCGCACGGTCAGCAGGTCCAGCGGGCCCGGCCCGCCGCCCACCAGCGCCACGTGGCCGGTCGGGGTGGTCATCGTGCGCCGCCGCGCAGCAGGTAGACGTCCCCGTCGAGGGTGCGCACGGGCCAGACCCGGAGGCGTCGCACCTGCTTGCCGCGGGTGTTCACGCAGGTGCCCGAGCGTAGGTCGAAGATCTGCTTGTACATCGGGGAGGCGATGGTGGGGCGGCCGCCGCGGGAGCCGACGATGCCGCGGGAGATGACGTTCGCCCCCGAGTAGGGGTCGTGGTTGTCGACCGCGCGGAGGTCGCCGTCGGCCAGCAGGAACAGGGCGACCTGCTCCTGGCCCACGAGGGCCGCGCAGCCCCGTTCGACCTCGAGCTCCGCGAGGGTGCACAGCCGGAGCCAGTTCGCCGCGAGCTGCGGGGCGAGGGCCGGGCTGCTGAGGCTCGGGCTGGCGAGGGTCGGGGTGGTGAGGGTCGGGCTGGCGGTGCTCGGGGTGGTGAGGGTCGGGGTCATCGTCGTACCTCCAGGGTCGTGCCGGCGATCAGGATCCCACCCGTGCGCTCCTCAGGCCGGGCGGGGCGCACCTGCCCCCGCTCGGGGACGAAGGCGAGGCCGGGGTCGGGGGTGGTGGGGGCGTTCACGAAGGAGCGGAAGCGGGCGAGCTTGGCGGGGTCGGCGAGAGTCTCAGCCCACTCATCACGGTAACCCTCGACGTGGCGTTCCATGGCCGCGTCCAGATCTGCGGCGAGCCCCAGGGAGTCGTCCATGATCACGGCGCGCAACCCGTCGATCCCGCCGTCGAGCGCTTCGAGCCAGGGGGCGGTGCGCTGGAGCTTGTCGGCGGTGCGGGCGTAGTACATGAAGTATCGGTCCAGGGTGCGGATCAGGGTGTCGTCGTCCAGGCCCTCGACCAGCAGCTGGGCGTGGCGCGGGGTGGCGCCGCCGTTCCCGCCCACGTACAGGTTCCAGCCCTGGGCGGTGGCGATGATGCCGGCGTCCTTGGCGCGGGCCTCGGCGCATTCGCGGGCGCAGCCGGAGACGCCGAGCTTGAACTTGTGCGGGGTGCGCAGCCCGCGGTAGCGCAGCTCGAGCTGGATGGCCATGGAGGTGGAGTCCAGCACGCCGTAGCGGCACCAGGTGGAGCCCACGCAGGATTTCACGGTGCGCAGCGACTTGCCGTAGGCGTGGCCGGATTCGAAGCCGGCCTCGGTCAGGCGCCGCCAGATCAGCGGCAGCTCCTCGAGGCGGGCGCCGAACATGTCCACCCGCTGGCCGCCGGTGATCTTGGTGTAGAGCCCGAAGTCGCGGGCCACCTCCCCCACCGTGATCAGGCCCTCGGGGGTGACCTCCCCGCCGGGCATGCGCGGGACCACGGAGTAGGTGCCGTCCTTCTGCATGTTGGCCATCACGTGGTCGTTGGTGTCCTGCAGGGTGGCGTTCTCGTTGTCCAGCACATGCTCCCCGCCGAGCAGGGCGAGGATGCCGGCGAGCACGGGCTTGCAGGTGTCGCAGCCGCGCCCGCGGCCGAACCGGGCGATGACGGCGCTGAAGGTGGTCAGGCCCGAGACGTGCACGGCGTCGAACAGCTGGCGGCGGGAGAGGTCGAAGTGCTCGCACAGCCCGGCGGAGACGGCCCGGCCGAGCTTCGCGAGCTCGCTGCCCACGAGCGAGGTGACCATGACGGTGCAGGAGCCGCAGGTGGCGCCCGCCTTGGTGCAGGCGGTGACGGCCGCGGCGTCGGCGCAGCCCTGCTCTCGCACGGCGTGGCGGATGGCGCCGGCGCTCACCGAGGAGCAGGAGCAGACCACCGCCTCGTCGGGCAGTTCGGCGGTCGGGGCGGCCGACGCCCCGGCGGGGAGCAGGTAGGCGGCGGGGTCCCCGCCGAGCGGCCCGCCGACCAGCGGGCGCAGGGAGCCGTAGGCGGAGGCGTCCCCCACCAGCATTCCGCCGAGCAGGGTCTTCGCGTCGTCGGAGAGGACGAGCTTCTTGTGGACGCCGTTCACGGGGTCGGTGTAGACCACGTCCAGGGCGCCGGGGGTGGTGGCGAAGGCGTCGCCGAAGCTGGCGACGTCCACGCCGGAGAGCTTGAGCTTGGTGGAGAGGTCGTAGCCGGCGAACGTCGCCTGCCCGCCGAGGATCCGGTCGCTGACCACCTCGGCCATGGCGTAGCCGGGGGCGACCAGGCCCACGCACTGCCCCTCGAAGGAGGCGACCTCGCCGATCGCGTGCACGGCCGGGTCGGAAGTCGCGCAGGCCTCGTCGATCCGCACCCCGCCGCGCTCGTCGCACGTCAGGCCCGCGGCGCGGGCGAGCTCGTCGCGGGGGCGGACGCCGACGGTGAAGATCACGAGGTCCGCCGGGAGCTCGGAGCCGTCCGGGAGGACGACGGCGCGGGCGCTGCCGTCGGCGCCCGGGAGCACGGCGGCGGAGCGGGCCTCGGTGCGCACGGTGATCCCGCGGGCCTCGATGAGGCGGCGCAGGGTGGCTCCGGCGGGCAGGTCGAGCTGGGCGGACATCAGTCGGTCGCCGGACTGCAGGACCGTCGCCTCGGCGCCCATGCCCTGCAGGGCGCCGGCGGCCTCGAGGCCCAGCAGCCCGCCGCCGACGACGATCCCGCGCACGGGCCGATCGCCCTGTGCGGCGTCGGACTGTGCGGCGCGTGCTTCGACGTGGCGGCGCAGCGCCTCGACGTCGTCCAGGGTGCGGTAGACGAAGCAGCCGGGCAGCTCGGCGCCCTGGATCGGGGGCCTCGCCGCGTGGGAGCCGGTGGCGAGGACCAGGTGGTCGTAGGGGTGGACGGTGCCGGAGACGGTGGTGACGGTGCGGTTCTCGCGGTCGATCGCCTGAACGGGGTCCCCCTCGTGGAGGGTGACGCGGGGATCCTCGAAGATCGTGTGCGCGAGGGTGAGCTCCTCGGGACTCTCCCCGTCGAAGAAGCGGGTCAGGCCCACCCGGTCGTAGGGGCGGCGGGCCTCGTCCCCGAGCACGGTCACGGTGATCCGCTCCTCGGCGCGGGTGACGAGCGAGTCGACCAGGCGGTGCGCCGCCATCCCGGCGCCGATCACGACGATGCGGGGGCTCATCGGGGCGCCCCCACCAGTTCGGGGGCCTCCGTGGGTCCGTCGGCCGGCGGGGCGGCCGGGGCGCCGGTGGGGTCGAGGGCAGGGGCGGGGGTGGCCTCCGCAGCGGTGCCGGTCGCGGTGGTGGGGGTACCGGCAGCAGCGGCGGGGTTCTTGCGGCGGTGGGCGTAGTAGAGCGGGAGGCCCACGAACACCAGGCCGCCGACGAGGTTGCCGATCACGGTGGGGATCTCGTTCCAGATCAGGTAGTCCATGATCGTGAACTCCGCGCCGAGCAGCAGGCCGGAGGGGAACAGGAACATGTTCACGATGGAGTGCTCGAAGCCCATGTAGAAGAACAGCATCACGGGCATCCACATGCAGGCGATCTTCCCCAGGATGTTGTCGGTCATGAACGCGCCGACCACGCCGGTGGAGACCATCCAGTTGCACAGCACGGCGCGGATGAACAGGGTGAGCATTCCGGCGGCGCCGTGATCGGCGTAGCCGACGGTGCGGCCATGGCCGATCTCGGAGATCGCCAGGCCCACGGGGCTGGGCTCGGTGGAGAAGCCGTAGGTGAAGTAGATGGCCATCAGCACCGCGACCATGAATGCGCCGAGGAAGTTGCCCAGGAACACCAGGCCCCAGACGCGAAGCATCGAGCGCACCGTCACTCCGGGCTTCCGCGCGATCAGTGCGATCGGCATCAGTGTGAACACCCCGGTGAGCAGGTCGTAGCCCATCAGGTACAGCAGGATGAAGCCGACGGGGAACAGCAGCGCTCCCAGCAGCGGCTCCCCGGTCTGGGTGGAGACGGTGACGGCGAAGGCGGCGCCGAGGGTGAGGATCGCCCCGGCCATGAAGGCACGCAGCACCGTGACTCCGGCGGAGTAGGTGACCTTCGAGGCGCCGGCGGCGGTGAGCCGGTCCACCAGATCGGTGGGCTGGACGTAGGACATGGCAGCTCCTGACACGAGGGAAGGATGGGCATGTCCCGTGCGCCTGCAGCGGGGTGCGGCCATCCTGGGCTCTTGTGGAGCTGAGACGAAGGGCGAGAGGGCGCCGTGACCTTCTCGTGATGTGACGTCTCAGGGGTGGACGGGCCGTGCGACGCCCAAGAACAGGAGCCGTGCCCTGAAACCGGAGCTTGTCGGCGCACACCGGTAACCTGTCGTGAAGCGTGAGGAATTCTGAAGATGGGATTGCTGGATGGGAGCGGACGAATGGCCCCGCCACGACAACAAGTCGTGGCAAGAGGTACTGGATCGCATTCGGAAGCTCGGCTGGCCCTGCCCGTCATGGACCTCCAGCCACCCAAAGATCGTCATGGACTGTCCCGACTCCGACCGCCGCTGCCGGATCGTCGCGTTTTCGACGGGGAATGGCACCGAGAGCGCCGCGAAACAAGCGCTGAAACGTGCGGAGAGGTGCCCTCATAGACAGATCACCGACGAGCTCACGCACGTCGATGAGCTCCTCGATGCGGCCAGCCGGTTCATTGAGAGCGCTGCGAAGCTCCTCCGGCGAGGCGTCATCGACTCTCGCCTCGAGGAGCTGCTGGAGTTTGCGTCCGCCTCGATCGAGCGTGCCGAGGCGGCGTTGCTCGAGCAGGAGTTCGACGATCTCTCGGACGAGCTCGGCTCCATGGATTCGCCAACGTCCGGGTCAGCGGAGGATCTCCTCGATTCAGCCGACACACCGCTTCGCAAAGCTCGCCTGTCACTACGTGACCTCCCTGGACGTAGCGATGAGGTCCAAGAGCGGCGAGATCGACTCGAGCAGCTCACGCAGCGACGGAACACTGTGGGTGACGCTCTGCACGACTAAGCCCCCTCCCGGTTGGCAAGTGCCAACTGAGGGGCCTATAGTGACCATCCGAGAGAAAGGCCCGTTAGAACCATGGCACTCAGCATGACTCTTCGCGTCGCAGGGATCGATTTGGATGACGCGACCGTCGGTTCCGCACTCGCCAGCGATCTTCCCCTTCTGCTCTGGCAGGGCGACGACCGCTACGCAACCGCAACGTTCGACGTCGACGAGCACGATGCTGTCGCTCGGACGGTCGATGTCGCGCGCACGATCGAAGCGATAGCACCGGGCGCGAAGGTGCAGGGCACCGACCGCGACCTCGTCTCCACCACGGAGATCGCCTCTCGCGTCGGGGTGTCACGAGAAGGCGCACGGAAGTGGACCAAGGAAGCCGACTTCCCGGCCCCCTTCGCGATCATCGGCAGCCGCACGAGCACGTGGCCCTGGGCGACTGTCACCGCATGGCTGCTCGAATCCCGCGGCATCGATATGGACGAGACTCTCCCCTCCGAGTCGCTGCTCACCCAGATCGACAACTACCTCTTCCGCAACCCGGATGCCACCACGGTGCAGTGGCACGAGCTGTCCACGAACATCGAAGGTGGGCGCCCGCAGCAACGGTTGAGCTCCCGCCGCACCAGTACGGTCCGTGTCGAGAATTGGACTCAGATCTCGCAGGATCGTTCCTCGTGGAGCCTTTCCAGCCACACAGTTTCGACAGCCGAGGTCACCGCATGGGGACGCTGACGATCGTTGACAAGGACATTGAGCCGACGGTGACGGCCGACGAGGTTGCCGCCGTCATTCGCGCGACGCGAGTCGCGAATGTGCGGCTCGATGAAGTCCACGCGGGTCCTCTCGCCGTCGACGGTGGAGATCTCGTTTACGACGTGCAGGCAGAGCACCCGAAATTCGCGTACGTCGAGGAGGCCCGGCAGATTCTCGTGCGGATCGAGCACGGCGTACGGGTCTCGGCAGAAGAATCCTCCGAGCGGACCACCGAGATCACCGTCGCGCATGTCATCTCCTTCGACCTTGCAGACGATCTCGAGGCACGCCCTGCCGCGCTCGCGGCGTGGGTCGAGTCGAACGTCTACTTCCTTGCATATCCCTACGTGCGAGAGACGTTGACATCCCTCACCTCGCGCATGGGGCTGCCCCCACTCACCCTCGATTACCTGTCTCGCGACGAGCGACCCTTCCGTCCAGCTGCCGATGAGGACTGAGCACCACTGACCTCCTGCGTACGCCAGGCGTCGAGACTGACCACGGCGGGATCCTGCTGATCTTCGCGCTGCTGCAGCGGTCGGTGGCGGCACTGCGGCGGGAGAAGGTGTGTGCCGGCCGAAGGGCGAGACGGAGCGCGGCCCGGCCGACGGAGAGCAGCGTCGCTCTCCAGAGAGAGAGCTCGGCTGGTCCGAAAAGTCGCCTTACTCCGAGCGGCGAAGGCTCCGGGAAGAGAAACGGCGCCGCGGGCGTTGTCCCTCGGGTGCTGCGCCGTCCGGCGCCGCCTGCCGACGAAAGGTGCTCCATGTCAGTCCCGCTCTCGATCCTCGACCTCGCCACCGTTGCCCGCGACCAGAGCGTCGCGCAGGCGCTGGAGGGCACGGTCGCCCTGGCCCAGAAGGCGGAGGAGACCGGGTACGAGCGGGTCTGGTACGCCGAGCACCACAACATGGCCTCGATCGCGTCCTCGGCCACCTCGGTGCTGATCGCCCACGTCGCTGCGCACACCAGGACCATCCGGCTGGGGGCAGGCGGCATCATGCTGCCCAACCATGCCCCGCTGGTGATCGCCGAGCAGTTCGGCACCCTCGAGACGCTCCACCCGGGGCGGATCGACCTGGGGCTGGGCCGGGCCCCGGGCACCGACCAGAACACGATGCGCGCACTGCGCCGCAGCGGCGCCTCTGCCGATACCTTCCCCGAGGACGTCATGGAACTGCAGGCCTACCTGCAAGGACAGTCCCGGATCCCGGGCGTGAACGCCTATCCGGGCAAGGACACCGACGTCCCCCTGTACATTCTCGGCTCCTCGCTGTTCGGCGCCGGCCTCGCCGCCACCCTCGGCCTGCCCTACGCCTTCGCCTCGCACTTCTCTCCGGGCGCCCTGCACGAGGCGATCGCGCTGTACCGCCGCGAGTTCCAGCCGTCCGAGCAGCTCGAGACGCCTCACGTCATCGCCGGTTTCAACGTGATCGCCGCCGATGACCAGGCTGACGCCGAGCGCCAGCAGCACGAGATGATGCGCAGCCGGGTGGCCCTGCTGCTGCGCCCGGGCACCGAGTACACCGACGAGCAGGCCGATGAGCTGCTCGTCGCGCCTCAGGCCCAGCACCTGCACCAGATGGCGACCTACAGCGCCGTCGGCACCCCCGACGTGGTCCTGGACCAGGTCACCGAGTTCGCCGAGCAGACCGGCGCCGACGAACTCATCATCGCCCACCAGGGACCGCGGGTGGAGCAGCGGCTGCGGTCCGCCGAGCTGCTCGCCGAGGCGTATCTGGGCTGAGAGGCGCTGCCTGCCGCGGCTCGTCAGCTCGTCACTCGTCGCGGCTCCACTCCTGAGCGGGGAGGGTGTCCCAGAGGGAGGTGTACGCCGCATCGATCGATCCGTCGGCGAGTGCCCGGGTCGCCGCCTCGAGCGTGATCACAGTCTGCCGGATCAGGTATCCGCTGCTGCGGGCCCGAGCACGTAGTCCTCGTAGAAGTGGTCGGACAGGCCGCGCATCTCGAACAGCAGGGTGGCGATGCCGTACTCGACCGCCAGGCCGTTGCGGCTGATCATCTCGGCGGAGCCACCGGCGTACTTCCCGAGCAGGCCCCAGCCGGTGGAGTCGACCGCGTCGTGGACGACCACGCCGAGGCGCTTGGAGCGCTCGACCAGATCCGGATCGGCGTTGCGGCTGGTGGGTGGAGGATCGAACCGGAGACCCGCTCGTCGCCGATCGCACTGCAGGCGCCCTGGTGGTGCAGATCGATCATGTAGTCGATGTCGTAGGCGGCGAGCGGGACCTTCCCCGACTCGCGACTCGCCTCGAGCAGGGCGGCGAGGCGGGAGGCATAGGCGGGGTCGTCTGCCGCAGCACCGACGGGCGTCAGCGCGGCGAGAAGCTGGTCGGCGACCACCTCGGCGCTCCACCAGGCGGGGATCGACCTGCGCCATGGCGTGGTTTCCACTCGAGGTCGCTAGTTTCCGGTAGTGCCGGGAGTCAGCTGGGCGAACACGCCCCGGACGAACCCGCCGCCGCCGAATGCCGCTCCGGTGCGGACGACTGAGGGGCACCACCCGCTCGCGGGGGGGAAGCCGGTGACCCACACCAGGTTCGGCGTCCCGTTCATCCTCTCGGGCTCACACAGCAGCGGCATCAGCCTGGGCCGGCTCATGGCGAGGTGCACGGTCTCGCTCCGCCCCCTTGTGTGCTCGGAGCGCTCGCAGAGCCGACACGATGGCGACGAGATCGACCACCTCCTGCAGGAGCGCACCCGCCACTGCGGGCAGGTAGCCGAAGGCGGCGACGAGCATCAGGCCCACCGAGATGATGATGCCCATCCAGATCGACTGCAGCGCGATGTGCACGGTGCGCCGCGACACATAGGCGACGTCTGCCACGCGTGCGATGTCGTTCGAGGTGATGACCGCTGCGGCCGATTCGCTCGCGACGGTGGCTCCCCGGCCTGCCATGGCGATGCCTATGTCCGCTGCTGCCAGCACCGGGGCGTCATTGATGCCGTCACCGACCATGAGCACGGGCCGCGGCCGGATGGCCTGCACGATCTCGACCTTGGTCTGGGGTGTGGTCTCGGCGTGGACCGTCTGGATGCCCACCGTCTGCGCGACGGACTCGGCGGTCGGCGCGACGTCCCCGGTCACCATCACGATCTCTGCCACGCCGGCTCCCCGAAGGCGGGAGATGGTGTCTGCCGCGTGCGGACGGATCGGATCGGACAAGATGATGGTGCCGGCCAGTTCGTCACCGACCGACACATACACAGCCGTCTCCCCGGCGCGGAGCTCGGGTCGGTCGATCGATCCGGTCGCCTCCTCGATGAAGGCGGGCTTCCCGACCCGCACCACGGCGCCCCCGGCCAGGTGGGCGAGCACCCCGTTCGTCGCGACGGGGCCTACCCCCGGTTCGTGGACACGGGGGTGTTTACGCTGCGAGCGCTAGCTTAGCGGTGTAGGCGCGCTCGTAGGCGTTCGGGGACAGGTAGCGGCACCAGGAATGGCGGCGCTTGGTGTTGTAGCGGGTCAGCCAGCGGAACATCTTGCGGCGGGCGGTGAGCTCGTCGGTGAAGCACGCGGCGTCGCGGAGGACCTCGCGCTTCGTGGTCGCGTTGAACGATTCGGCCATCGCGTTGTCGGCGCTGGAGCCGACGGCTCCCATCGACTGGGTCACGCAGAGCCGCTGGCAGAGCTCGGCGTAGGCCTTGGAGGTGTAGACGGACCCGTGGTCGCTGTGGAAGATCGCTCCTGCCAGAGATCCACGGGCCGCGGCGGCGGCCTTGAGCGCGTCGGCGACGAGGTCGGTGCGCATGTGATCGGCGATGGCCCAGCCCACCAGGCGGCGGCTGTAGCAGTCGATCACTGTGGCCAGATACAGGTTCCCGCCCCCGCCGGCCTCGGATAGCGGCAGGTAGGTGATGTCGCCGACGTAGCGCTGGTTCGGCGCCTCGGCGGTGAAATCCCGGCCCAGCAGGTCAGGAACGACCTGGTCGGCCGGCTCCGGCACCGTCGTGCGGTGCTTACGCTTCTTGACGTAGCCGCTGAGGCCGGCCTCTCGCATCACGCGAGCGACCCGCTTGTGGTTGACCCGGTCCTCGGGCGCGGCCCCGTCGTTGAGCTCTGCCGTGATCCGCGGGGCACCCTGGGCATTGTCGTCCGCGTGGATGATGCGGATCCGCTCCAGCAGCTCGCCATCGGAAGCGGCCCGCGCGGACCGAGCCGGGGCGCCTGTCTGCCAGGCGTAGTAGGAGGAACGCTCGATCTCGACGAGCTCGCACAGTCGCTTCACCGGATAGGTGGTGGAATGGTCGGCGACGAACTGGAAGCGACTCACCAGCGCGTCTCCCCGGCGAAATACTTCGCGGCCTTCTGGAGGATCTCCCGCTCCGTGGTGAGCTTCGTCGTCTCCGCTCTCAGCTGGGCGTTCTCTGCCTCCAGCCGAGCCACGCGCTGCTCGAGCGGCTCACTAGGATCCGACGTCGGAGCGATCGGCGCGGACCGCAACGGGCGGTCGGTCAGCGTGCCGTCAGCCGCGGTCTTCTTTCCGGTCCCGTGGGTCTCCAGCCACTGCCGCAACGTGCCCCGGACGATCCCGAGGTCCTCCGCGATACCGCGGACCGTCGCTCCCGGTGTCGACTCGTACAGGTCAACCGCCTGCTGGCGAAACTCTTCGGAGTAGTGCTTCCTGGCCATGGTTCATGATCTCGCTTCCCCAGCAAATGCTGGAATCAGCGTGTCCACGAACAAGGGGCAGGCCCCGACCTCGTCAGCATTCGTCACGTCCGGCAGCTCGAGCTGCTGCGCTCTCGCGGCTGCCACGATCGGATCGGCGAAGACATGCACGGAGTACTGCTCCGCGGCAGCTGCCAGCTGAAGCGTCTCGCTGCTGCTGCGGGAGGCCGGGTGGATAACCACCACGTCGGCCTTGCCCTGCGTCAGGGTGCCTGTTTTATCGAACGCGGCGGAACGCACCCGGGCGAGCATCTCCAGGACGCCACCGTCTTTGATGATGACGTTCAGCCGTGCGGCTGAGCTCATGCCCCCCATGAAGGCGACCGGGGCGGCGATGAGCAGCGGGCAGGGCGTGGCCACCACGAGCACCTCGGCGAATCGCACCGGGTCCCCGCTGAGGAACCAGGCGAAACCAGCGATGAGCAGCGCCACCACCGTGAAGGGCACGGCGTACCGGTCGGCGAGCCGCACCATCGGTGCGTGGGATTCCACGGCTCGTTCCACCAGTCGCACGATCGACGCATAGTTCGAATCGGCCGCCATCTTCTGCGCACGCATCGTGAAGCTCGCGGTGCCGTTCACCGTGCCCGAGAGGACGTGGTCGCCGGCGCCATAGCTCACCGGGATCGGCTCACCGGTCACCGACGATTCATCGATCGTCGCGTGCTCCGACAACAACTCCCCGTCAACGGGGAGGATCTCCGAGGATCGCACCAGCAGCTCGTCACCGACCTGCACTTCGTCGATCGTGATGCTTTCGACCTCGCCTGTGCTGGGGTGGATTCTCTGCGCGAACGCTGGAGCTCG
This sequence comes from Brachybacterium sp. AOP24-D1-21, assembly GCF_052378665.1. NCBI lineage: Bacteria > Bacillati > Actinomycetota > Actinomycetes > Micrococcales > Dermabacteraceae > Brachybacterium > Brachybacterium sp. AOP24-D1-21. The sequence continues at coordinate 1,559,868 of NZ_JBQSXX010000001.1, read as the reverse complement.
GCTCATCAGCTGGTCGAGCTCACGGCTGGCGCGGCGCGCGGCCAGGTCCTCCAATGCTTCGCCACCGGTGAGCATCAACGCGATGATGAGCCCCGCGACATACTCCTGCACCGCGAGGGTCGCGATCATGGCGATGACCGCGAGGATGTCGAGCCCCCAGTGCCCACGCATCAGATCCCGCACCATGTCGATCGCCGTCACGACGATCACGATGCCGAGCACCAGGTACGCGGTGACGGCGAGAGCGGTGGTCTGGCCCGTCGCCCAGAGCACCAGCCCGGCAGTCAGTCCGATGATCACGAAGATCATGAACTTGCGGCGGCGGAGGAACTCCACTGCCCGCGACGTCGAGGACGGCGCTTCTCGGGTGGGTGAGGCGATGGTCTGTGTCGGCATTTCTACGCCCTCGATCTTTCTTCCTGAGTGTGGAGAGCGGACTGAGGGGACTGATGCGCGATCAGATGTCCGTTGAGGTCAGGCCGCCAGAACGACCGCTGGCTTCATTATCGCCTCGTCTTCGAAGGGGGTCAATCGGCCGACCGTGCTTGTCTGCGGTGATGACGCTCAGCCGCGCTCATCCTCGGTGAGCGGCACCGTGCGAGCAGCGGCGTGATGCTCGAAGAGATCCTGGATACGCGCGACATAGTCAGAGTCGTCCGCGCGAGGTTCGATCGGTGGGATCGCGGCGAGGATCTGATCGGCGATCATCTCCGCACTCCACCAGGCCGGAATCGTTGTCCCGGCAAAGTCGCGCACGGGCTCGTCGGCGTCGTCCAGCGAGGTGTAGGCAATCTGGTCGAAGAATTCTTCGCGCGGGTGCCCGCCCGGCACCTCGGAGTCGCGGCCGACGAACATGCGGATGTTGAGGCCGTTGGGGGCCCACAGCGTGACGAAGCGGATCCGGTGGTAGCCGCGCTGGTGGAGGAGGGTGACCGCCTCGAGGACCTGCTGGCTGAACTCGGTGCCGGTGACCGTGGGCGCACCCATCGACGTGCCGTGCAGATCGTCATAGACGGCGACGGGCATCGGGACCTCGAAGTAGTGCTTCTCCCGCTTCGCCTCGAGGCACACTCGCAGCTGCTCCCCCGCGAGGTCGAGCACCCGCATCTCGGACGGATCGGCGGAGCGGACGTTGGTGACCAGGTAGAGGTGCGAGCCGGGGACCTCCTCGAGCGCGGCGACCTGGTTCGGCTCAAGCCAGAGATCGTCACCGCGGCCGGCGCCGCCGAAGGCCTTGATCGCGATGAGGCGCTTCTCGCCGGTGGTGTTATCGATGCTCTCGACGTCGACACGGCTGCCTGGGATGTGGCGTGCGTCGACGGCGGTGCGACCGGCGGCCCTCTCGTGCGCAATGACGTACGCGATCGCCCGGTTCTCGGTCTCGTAGTTGGACATGGCGAGGAGCTTCGGTGGCTTCATCAACAGATGGTGGCACGGTGGGCCGACGGACGGAACAGCTTCGGCGATAGCGCAGCGGCCAGAATCGGACCATTGCGCAGGATGACCGGCCATTGCGACGTTGGGACGGCGACGAGATTCCCGCCGACCAGCAGAGATGTTTGGATCTAATCGCCACATGTCTCCCACCGCTCATACGATGGGCTCACCAGCCGGGGCCAGTAAAGGGAGCCGCATGTCATCGCATCCACCGATCCATGTCGTGGGGGCGGTCATCATCCGTGATGGTCTTGTCTTTGCGGCCCGTCGTAGCCCTGAGCGCAGTGCCGGCGGCCTGTGGGAGTTCCCCGGGGGCAAGGTCGAGCCCGGAGAGCAGCCGACGGGAGCGCTGCACCGTGAGCTCGCCGAGGAGCTGGGAATCGAGGTACAGATCGGGGATTTGGCCTCACGGCAGACGACCCCGGTGGGCTCCGCCCTTATCGATCTGGCGTGCTACTGGGCAGAGCTGACCTCCGATGCGCCAACGACCAGCACGGATCATGACCAACTGGGATGGTTCCCGCCCGAAGAGTTGGCCACGCTGGACTGGTCGCCAGCAGATGTGCCGATCATCCGGGATGCCTTCCTCAATGGCGCGCCGCAGCACCTGGGGAATCGATGAGTGAAGCTCACGCTCTGGATCCCGGACTCTATGAGCTCCTGGTGACGACAGGGCTCACCGCGGCGCTCGGTGGCCAGACCCATGAACCACACGACCGGACCTTCGCAGACGTCGATGCTGCAGACGCGCCGCACGTCCTCACGCAACACCTGAGCGCGGTGATCTCCAGAACGCTCGCCGCGCTACCGGTAGAGGAACAGATCGACACTGCGAACCGTCTGCTGCAGGCGATTCCGGACGCAGTGCACTCTGAAACGGTGACGTCTGGTCCGCAGCTTCTCACCTCTGTGACGGCACCGATGTCACCGCCCCCACGTCGGCCGTCGACGCCTTTGACTGACGTCGCGCTATTCACGAACTCTCGCAGTGATCCGCAGCTCGGTTCGGAGCTTCGGCTCGAGATGGCGAGTGCCGACAGCATCGATCTGCTGTGTGCCTTCGTGCAATGGAGTGGCATCCGAGTTCTCGAGGATGCGTTGCGCGCAGCCGCCGAGCGCGGCGTCTCCATACGGGTGCTGACCACGACATACATCGGCGCCACGGACCGTCGCGCACTCGACTACTTCGCCCGGGAGCTCGGCGCGGAAGTTCGAGTCAACTATGACTCGCAGTCAACGCACCTCCACGCGAAGGCGTGGATGTTCCACCGCAACAGTGGATTCCCCACCGCCTACGTCGGCAGCTCGAACATGAGCCGCACAGCACTGGTCGATGGCCTGGAGTGGAACGTTCGACTGTCCAAACACGCGACGCCAACGCTGCTCGACAAGTTCTCCTCGACGTTCGCGACCTATTGGGACGACTCAGCGTTTGCGCCGTATGACCCGGACACCGATGCCGAGTACCTCGACCAGATGCTGGCGAAGAATGGGGCACGACGCGGCGATGGCGAGGTCAACGTCAGCCTTCTCGACGTCCGCCCGTACGCGCATCAGCAGATCATGCTTGATGATCTGCAGTCTGAGCGGGAAACTCACGACCGGCACCGGAACCTGCTCGTCGCCGCAACCGGCACCGGGAAGACTGTCATCGCTGCGCTGGATTACAAGCGGCTAGCCCAGGGCGGACCGCGACCGAGGCTGCTCTTCATCGCTCATCGGAAGGAGATCTTGGAGCAGGCACTACACACCTATCGCGCGGTCCTCAAGGAGCCAGCTTTCGGTGAGCTACTCGTCGGGGGCGCGCGCCCCACCCGAGGACAGCACGTGTTCGCCTCCGTACAGTCGATCTCGCGGGAAGCCGAGTTGGAGCGTTGGAACCCGTCGCACTTTGACGTGGTCGTCGTCGACGAGTTCCACCACGCCGAGGCCTCGACATACCGACGGCTACTCGACCATTTCTCACCTCGTGAGCTTCTTGGCCTGACGGCAACGCCCGAGCGATCTGACGGAGTGAACGTCGCCAACTTCTACTTCGAAGGCCGCATAGCCAGCGAGCTTCGGCTGTGGGACGCGTTGAAGGCCGATCTGCTCGTGCCCTTCCACTACTTTGGCGTCGCCGATGGCAGTGACCTGCAGGGCATCCGCTTCACGCGAGGGCGCTACGACCTCAGCCAGCTTTCTTCCCTCTACACAGGCAATGATGCTCGCGCTCGCATCGTGCTGAAGACGGTCGCCGACAAGGTCACCGATCCCTCCCGGATGAAGGCGCTCGGATTCTGTGTCAGCGTTGACCATGCCCACTACATGGCAGAGGTCTTCAACGCCGCCGGGATCCCCTCGCTCGCCCTTTCGGGTGAGTCGCGAAGTGGGGAGCGGCGTGAGGGACTGCAGAGACTCCGCGATGGGGAGCTCGCGTGCATCTTTGCGGTCGACATTTTCAATGAAGGCCTCGACATTCCCATGATCGATACGGTCCTCATGCTGCGCCCCACTCAGTCAGCGACGATCTTCCTGCAACAGCTGGGGCGCGGCCTGCGTCGTACCGAGGGCAAGGCAGTCCTCACGGTCCTCGACTTCGTCGGACTCCAGAACGAGAGTTTCCGCTTCGACCTCAAGTACCGGGCGCTTACAGGTCTCTCCCGCAACAGGCTGGAGAAGAGCATCCGAGACAAGTTCCCGTTCCTCCCGCCTGGCTCACAGATCGTCTTCGACGAGGTCGCCGAAGACATCGTTCTGCACAACGTGAAGCAGCAGCTACGCCTGGCCACAAAGGATCTGATTGCCGACGTCCGGCAGCATCTGCCTGAAGCGACAGATCCAAGCCGTTACACGCTAGGTTCATACCTCACCGACGCGGAGCGCGGCATGGCGGACGTATACGGCACCAGCGATCGCACCTACCGCGGCGAGAAGCAGCCGGCATCATGGAAAGCACTGGTGGACTGGGCCTTCCCTACGGGCGCCGCGCGTCTCGAGGACCCTGAGGCCATGGCTCTGTTCAAGAAGGTTGGCAACCTGGCGCACGTCGATGATCAGCACCGCATCGACCGGTACCGAGAGCTCCTCACAGCCGCCGATCTTCCGGCAGACATCGACACGAATCTCGCCGCTGCGATGCTCTACTTCACCTTCTGGCCGTCCGGACATGGTGGCGGAATCCGAGCAGGCCTCGAGAGGCTACGGAGCCTGCCCGAGCTCGTGAAAGAGGTGAACCACATCCTCGGCTACCGCGAGGCCACGGTCCGGACGCTCCCCCAGCCTCTCCCCGGCGCTCTGGGCGTCTCGCCACTTCGATCCCACGCGCAGTACTCCCGAGAGGAGTTGCTCGCTGGCCTGGGTCTAGGAACGCTCGATGCTGGCGCTCCCGGAGCGATTCGTGAGGGAGTCAAGTGGATGCCGTCGCTGAAGACCGACGCACTGCTCGTGACGCTGAAGAAGTCTGAGGCTGACTACTCGCCGACCACGCTGTACCACGACTACGCGATCAACCAGGAGCTCTTCCACTGGGAATCGCAGAGCACCACCAGCGCCACCAGCCCCACGGGGCTGCGTTACCAGCACCACGGCGAACTAGGCTCACACGTGGTGCTTTTCGTCCGCCGTGCAAAGACCGGTGATATCGGCACCGAGCCGTACACCTGCTTGGGCACCGCACAGTTCCAGAGCTACGAGGGCTCGAAGCCGATGCAGATCCTGTGGAAGTTGCACCGCCTGGCGCCGGTCGAGCTGTATCTCGAGGCGCGAGCGGCAGCATAACCGTCCGCTACCCGGCGACGTCACGCCAGCTCGATGCATTCAGTACTAAGTACTCGAGGAACGAGCTCGCACCATCCCGAAGACCACCATCCCCACCACCGGCAGCAGCGGCCACCACCAGGTCACGCCGCTCTCCCCCACCACGCCCACGTTCGCCATCACCGCGAGCCCGGCGATCACGGTGACCGCAGCAAGGATCGGCTTCCAAAGCGGGGGCGCGGGCCTCTCGTCCGCCCGCGGCGTCTCGAACCGGCCCATCACGAGCACCACCACCCCGGTGAGCACCAGCAGCACCAGCGCCCACAGCGGCCTGGTCGCCCACCACACCCCGCTCAGCGGCTCGGGCAACAGTGCACGGGCGTCGACCGCCAGCAGCAGATGCGCGAGGCCCACCATCACGGTGAGGTGCCACAGGAACCAGGTCATGATCCGCTGGTTCACCAGCACGGTGACGAACCACAGCCGGGGCCGGCGCAGCAATGCGGTGAGCGGCTTCTCGAGCAGGAGCACCAGCCCTGCCTGGAGCATGCCGAGGAACGCCATCGTGATGCGGGTGGGGCTCGAGTTGGAGATCTCGTCGGCCGCGGAGGTGATCATCGAGACCGGGTATGGGCCCACCAGCACGAGCAGCAGCAGGCCCACCAGTCCGATCGCAGCAAGCAGCAGCCGTCGGCCTGACCCCGCAAGCCGGCCGTCGAGCCAGGCGTAGCCGACCTGGTGGAACGCCGCCCACACCAGTAGGTAGTTCGGGTATCCGAGCAGCGGCTGGTCGGCGACGAGGCTGAGGGCGTCCACGGCGCCGGCGAGCGCGATGCCGCCGATGATCGACCACCAGCCGAACCTCTCCCACAGCACCAAGCACGGGGGCGCCACCAGGATCACCATCAGATAGGCGGCGAGGAACCAGGTGGGGATCAGCGCCATCTGGGAGGCCAGCTGCACGGTCGCGTTCGGTGCCCCGGCGGCGACGGCAACCACCCCGATCACGAGCCAGGCGAGCAGCAGCGGGATAAGCGGGATCCCGAGACGACGCAGCCTCGTGCGCAGCCACTGCGCGTACCCCACGTCCTTGCGTCTCGCGGAGCGCCAGGAGAGGGCGTTGGAGTAGCCACCCACCAGGAAGAAGATCGGCATCACCTGGAACACCCAGGTGAGCGGGTGAGTCCAGGTGGCGCCGTCGAGCACGCCGTGGGGCAGGATGCCGCCGTCGGCGTCGACCGCGATGATCGTCCAGTGCCCGAGCACCACCACGGTGATCGCGGCAGCGCGCAGGAAGTCCACCACGCGGTTGCGGGAGGCCGGCGTGGCGGCGTCCACCTTCTCGGCGCGGCTCATGCGGGTGGTCGTCATCGCGGAACTTCCCCTCGTCTCGCTCCCCCACCGGCGGTGGGCCCCGGTCGGCCGTGACAGGGGCAGAACCGCTGGAAGTGACGTCAATCTACCGGAGCGGCGCGAGGCGCAACGCCGGATCCCCCGGGTGCGGCGGCGGGAGCAAAGCCGCTACCGCGGCGCTGGAGGATCTGCCAAGCTCGCTCCCATGACCGGACACCCCCAGCACTCCGCCCCGCACCAGCACCGCGCCCCGCACGATCACGTCACCGCGGCCCCCTCCCTCTCCCCCGCCGAGCACTGGGAGCAGCGCTACTCGGGCCAGGAGCGGATCTGGTCAGGCCATGTCAACGCGACGCTCGCCGACGTGGCCGGTGCGTTCACCCCCGGCACCTCGATCGACCTCGGCTGCGGCGAGGGCGGGGACGTGCTCTGGCTCGCCGAGCACGGCTGGCAGGCGCGGGGTCTGGACATCTCCGAGACCGCCGTCGGCCGTGCCAATGCCGAGGCCGAGGCGCGGGGCCTCGACAACGCCATCTTCACCGCGACGGATCTGAGCACGTGGCAGCCCGAGCCGGATTCGGCAGATCTTGTCACTGCGTCGTTCTTCCAGTCCGAGGTGGCGCTGGACCGCACGGAGATCCTGCGGCGTGCGGCCTCCGCGCTGCGCCCCGGCGGCTACCTGGTGACCATCTCCCATGCCGCCCCGCCCTCCTGGTCCGACCATCACCCCGCGCACATGATCGACGTGCGCGCGGAGGCGGAGCAGCTCGCACAGCCCGTGGCCGACTGGGCGGTGGAGGTCGCCGAGGATCGCACGCGCCCTGCCGTCGGCCCCGATGGCGCCCCGGGCGAGCACCTCGATGCGGTGCTGGTGCTACGCCGCCGCTAAGCAGCCGCGCACGTCAGTGGGTCACGTCAGTGGGTCACGGTAGTCTGCTGGTAGAGAGTGAGAGCGGGCCTGCCGCCCGCCAGCGTGTATTGGCTGGCTCCTCCCTCCGGAGGAGGTGCGGTGACCTGGGCGGTCGGTAGGCTCATCAGTGTCTCTGCGGTGCTGGATCCCGTCTCTGCCGTGCTGGGTCCTCTGCGGTGCTCGATCGGTCGCACCGCGGCGAGCCGTCCCACTCGATGCTCGGCACGACCGGAAGGTAACCGCCCCCGTGCAACGGATCGACGAGTCCAGCGCCCCGCGGCCCCGGGTGCTCGCCTCCGCCGCGTGGCGGATCGCGCTCTCGATCCTCCCGCTCGGCGCAGGACTGGCCGCACTGCCGGCACTGCTGCCCGCCGCACGCGACTTCTCGGACCCGACGACGCTCGCGCTCCGGATCGCCGCCGGATTCGCACTGACCGCCCTGACGATCGCCGTGATCCTGTGCCTGATCCGCGGCGCGGATGGTCGGCGGATGCGTGATGCCGGGCTGACGAGTCCGCGCACCGGTTGGCGGCTCGCCGTCTGGGGTGCGCTGCTGTGGACCGTCCCGGCGGCGGCGACGTTCGGCGTGCTCGGGCTGCTCAGCACCCCGCTGACAGTCACCGTGCCGGGGCCAGATCTGACGAGGACCGTGCTCCTGCTCCTCCTCGCGGTGCTGGCCGCCGAGGCCATCCCCGAGGAAGCGGTGTTCCGCGGCTACGTCACGCACGCCCTCGGAAGGGTCACCCGCGGGTGGTGGGTCATCGTCGCCCAGGCGCTGCTGTTCACGCTGTTCGGAGCGCTCCTGCGGCAGAGCTGGAACCCGGTCGACCTCTCCCTGTTCCTCGTGATGGGGATCGGGTTCGGCTGGCTGCGCCTGCTCACCGGCTCGATCTGGATGTCCGTCGGGTTCCACGCTGCGTTCCAGACCGGAGCCCAGCTGGTCCTCACCCACGAGGTGCTCGCCTTCGCCGGCGGGACCGGCACGGCCATGCTCGCGCTGGGCATGGTCCCCTTCACCGTCGCGGCGACCGTCACCTCCGCGCTGGGTATCCCTCGCGTGGTGCACGCGGGGTCGCGCGCATCGCACGAGCGGACTGGCTCGGGGGCCTGACTGAACCGGACGAACGGGCCCGAGGGGTTCCGTCGGCCCCGCCGTGCCGGGTGCTCAGGGCAGGATCGCGTCCGTGTACCCGCCGTCCACGCGCAGCGCCCCGCCGGTGGTCGCCGAGGCGAGCGGCGAGGACAGGTAGACGACCATGTTCGCAATCTCCTCGGGGCGGATCAGGCGCTTCAGCAGGGACTGCGGGCGGTGCAGGCGCATGAACTCCGCCTCCGCCGCCTGCCACGGGAGGGCCGGGTCCACCAGCTGGTAGACGAAGTCCTGCACACCCTCGGTGTAGGTGGGGCCCGCGATCACGGAGTTCACCGTGACCCCGGTGCCGGCGGCATCCTTCGCGAAGCCGCGGGAGACGGCCAGCAGCGCCGTCTTGGAGACGCCGTAGTGGATCATCTCGGTCGGGGTGACGATCGCGGAGTCGCTGGCGATGTTCAGGATCCGGCCCCAGCCGGCCTCCTTCATCCGCGGCAGGGTGGCGCGGATCAGCCGCACCGAAGCCATGACGTTCACGTCCCAGTAGCGCTGCCACTCGGCGTCGGTGATCTCGAGTGCCCGCGTGGCACCGAAGACGCCGAGGTTGTTGACCAGCACGTCCACCGCCCCTGCGGCGTCGAGCGCGGTGGTGAGGCCGTCATCGGTGGTGACGTCGCCCGGTGCGGCGATCAGCAGTGCAGGGTCGATGCCGGAATTGGCGAGGGTCGTGAGCGCCTCCTGCACCCGCTCCGGGGTGCGGCCGTTGACGGCCACGCGGGCACCCGCCTCCGCGAGCCGCTGGGCGATGGCGAGGCCGATGCCCTGCGTGGAGCCGCTGACGAATGCTGTCCTGCCGGTCAGATCGATGCCGATCATGTGTGGGTTCCTCCCCTGGAAGTTGCGTCGTGGGTCGAACGCAGGAGGGGCTGGGATCCTTCCCGGCAGGTCATCACCCGATGCGGTACCGGGGACCGGGGCCGCGCTCAGGCGGGGTCGGTCACTCGCAGCCCACCCCGTCGCCATCCCGGTCCAGGCCCTTGCGGTAGCCGGGATCGCCCTTGTGCACCGGGGCGGCACCGGCGTCGCGAGCCGCGTCGCAGTTCTTGAAGTAGACGCTGCCGCCGCTGTCCTTCACGGGGGCGGGAGCCGGGTCCGCCTTGGGCGCGGGTGCAGGCGCCGGTGCCGGGGCGGGCGCGGGAGCCGGGTCCTTCTTCGGCGCCGGATCGGGATCCTTCACGGGAGCGGGCGCGGGTGCCGGGGCGGGCGCCTGCGTCGGCTCTTCCGAGGTGGCCACGACGTCGCCGCCGCCGGTCGCGGGCCAGTCATGGTCGTCCTCGATCGCGAGGAAGCCCTCGCAGTCCGCGAGCACCCCTTCCATGGCGTCGGCCTCAGCGGGCTTGATCCACAAGTCGTACTTGTCCTTCACGGCGATCTGCCGGGCCACGTACTCGCAGCGGTAGTCCTTCTTCGGCGGCAGCCAGGTGGCGGCGTCGCCGGCGCCCTTCTGCTGGTTCAGGCTCGATTCCACTGCGAGGAGGTTCAACGGGTCGTTGGCGAACTGTCGCTTCACGTCATCGCTCCAGGTCGAGGCGCCCGTCTGCCAGGCGTCGGAGAGCGCCACCACGTGGTCGATGTCGATGGTGCTGTTGGCGCGGTCGAAGTGCACGGTGGCTCCGCTGTACGGAGAGTCGAGAGTGCCGAGCAGCACCACGCAGCCGTTCGAATCGCCCTTCAGGGTGATCTCGCGCAGATCGCGGCGAAGGATGTCGTTACGGGTTATCTCCAGTCCGCATTCTAATCCGAGGCACATGCGGCACAGCTCATGCGACACGCCGTGCCTCGGTGTTATCCCACAGTTGTGAGGCACAGTGGCCTACGGTCCGAACGTGCCTTGGCGTGTTGAACGTGCCGACTTCGAGGATGGCCGCAGTGGTCATCTCGTCGTCGACGACGAGTCGTTCCAGCCACAACCTGAAGTGTTGGAGTTCGTCGCTGCGATGTACGCGACCGATCGCTCGGCCAACACGGTGCGGACGTACCTGCGGCCCGTCGCGGGGTTCCTGAATTGGTGCGAGGCCCAGGGCGTGGAGTGGCGGCGCGTGACGATCCTTGATATGGCTCGCTTCAAGCGGTCGCTGGAGGCGGCTACGACGCGTACCGGGCGGGTTCGGGCGCCGTCGACGGTGTCGGTTCATCTGACGGCGGTGAGCGAGTTCCTGCGGTACTGCGCTGCCGCTGACCTGATCGCCTCTGAGGTGCCGATGCAGCTCGTCGAACGTAAGTGGATGCCGCGCGCTGCAGGACTCGGGCCGCTGTTGGAGTCCGGGTACGTGCGTCACGTCCGGGTCAGCGCGCTGCGGGTGCGAGCGGTAGAGCATGCGCCGGAGACGCTGTCCGAGAGCCAGCAGCGGGCGCTGATCGAGGGCGCGTCCTCGGCACGGGATCTGTTCCTGGTGCGGTTGCTGCTCGACGCCGGGCTGCGCATCGGGGAGGCGCTCGGGCTGCGGTGGGAGGACATGCATTTTCTGCCTGACTCGAGCTCGCTGGGCTGCCCTCTCGCCGGCGCGCACCTTCACGTTGTGCGTCGCACGACGAACAGCAATGGCGCTTTGGCGAAGAGCCTCCGGTCACGCTCTGTTCCGGTTCACGACTCACTCGTCCGCCTCTACCGGGATTACCGGTTCGAGCGCGACGAGAAGCTGGTTGGCAGCGCGCCGTGCGACGTCGTGTTTGTCAACTACACGGGTTCCCGAACCGGGCAGGCGATGTCGTACTCGAATGTCTACCAGTTCGTGAAGCGCCTTGCTGCGCGCCATGGGTTCCGGGCGAGCCCACACATGTTCCGGCACACCGCTGCTACCGGCTGGGTCGACAGCGGCGTCCAGGCCGATGTCGTCCAGGAGTTGCTCGGCCATGCGCAGGCGAGTTCGACGGAGATCTATCTCCACCCCTCACGCGAGCGGATGCGTGAAGCTGTCAATGCGGTGGCGAGAGGACGATGATGAGCACGGTTGTCTCGATTGCCGAATGGCGCGAACCGGCAGAGGAGCCTCGGCCGCCGTGGGCTGCGTACCTCGAATCGAACCTCGACGCCGTTTGGCGCGAGAAAGAGTGGGATCCAGAGACGCTCACCTTCTCAGGCGACCCGGACAACCCGATGACCGGGGTGAACATCTGTGCCACGCCACGGTGTTCGACGTTGATTGATCGCAGCAAAGTGGGCAGGTGCCTCAAATGTGCTCGGGCGCGTCGCGTCTGGACCGGCGGCGATTTCGATACGGAGTACGTGCCGGTGCGCCGTCGGGTGGGCGGGCTGCCCGCGACCCCGCACATGTTCACGGTGGCTGACCTGGCTCCGACGGCCCGCTGCGAGGTGCTCGCCGGATTGCAGCATCGCGACCGTGAAGGGATCGAGCTGCATCCGGTCGTGGTGTGCGGCGTTGTGCGGATGCTCGAGGGCGCTGAGTCGGTGCTCGATGTCCGTGACGAGGGCGCTCCGGCGCGGACGCTGGGCTTGTTGCGCGCGATCCAGGCCAACACCCGACGTTTGCGTGCTCGTCACGCAGGCCGCGACGGCACAGAAGGGGAGGTCTGGGACTGCGCGCTGGTCGGCCTGCGGTCCGCACGCGACCGTCGCTACACCGCCGTGACGGGGTTTCTCGACTTCACTGTGGTGCGCCAGGAGTGGCTTCGGCACATCGTTTTGGAGACGACGCGCGCGCTGCGACCATCCGTCGCAGAGGTGCGCCAAACGCTGCGGGCCGCATCCATCGCTTCCCTGACGCTGGCCGGGCGGCCCAACGGCGAGAACCCCTCGGGCCTGTCGATGGGCGATATGACGTCCATCTTCGACGCGTTCGCACGGGCAGTCGATCCCGCGACCTCGAAGCCGTACTCGCCCTCGCATCGCCAGTCACTGTGGAGCGCGTGGAAGCGCTTGATCGAGACCGGACGACGGGCGGGCCTGATGGACGAGGTGCCGGGCACGTTCGCGATCCCGGCCGACAAGCGCATGCCCGTGCCCGCTGCCCGCGAGGACGAGCTTGGCTCGGCGATCCCCGAACCATGGATCGCGTACCTCGACACCAATCTCGAGACCCTCGGCCGTTCGACGACCTACACCGCGAACGAGTGGACCGCCGACGACTTCGCCCTGCTCTACCAGACCTTCTACCAGGTGCTCCGCGACACCGGTCGACGACCAAACGAGATCGCGAGCCTGCGACGCGACCCCCTCGAGCTCAACGCCGCCGAGGCCTCGCTGATCTTCGACAACCGCAAGGCCGGACGCCATGGCCGACGGCTGCCAATCACCTCTGACACCGTCAGGGTCATCCGCACCTGGAGTGACCATCTGGGCAGGCTCCAGGTTCCGGACGCCTGCGCTGGGTTCCTGTTCCCCGCTCCCGGTGCCCGCAACCGTGCGCGCCGCGGCCACTTGTCCAGCACCCAGTTCGGCAAAGTCTTCCGCTCGTGGGTGGACTCCTTGGACACGCCCGCCGACCTGCCGCCCGATTCGCGAGCCTTCGCAAGGACCAAGATCGACCCCTACGGTCTACGGCACGCCTACGCGCAGCGTCACGCCGACAACGGCACGCCCGTCGACGTCCTGCGTGAACTGATGGACCACGTCAGCATCGAGACCACGATGGGCTACTTCACCGTCTCACTTCGCCGCAAGCAGGACGCCGTGCGCCTGATGTCGCAGTACGCCACCGACAGGTTCGGCCGTCCGGCACCGTTTGCAAGCGAACTGGCCTACGAGCGCGCCAGCGTCGCCGTCCCGTTCGGCAACTGCACCGAACCGACGAACGTCGCCGCTGGCGGCAAGTCCTGCCCCATCAGGTTCCAATGCGCCGGATGCGGCTACTACCGTCCCGACCCGTCCTACCTGGACGCGGTCGAGACGCAAGTACGCGCCCTGCGCACCGACCGAGAACTCGCGATCGGAGCAGACGCGGCGCAATGGGTCGTGACGAACCTCGACGAACAGATCACCGCGTTCGCTGGTATCGCCGAGTCGTTGCGAGCGATGATCGCGGACACGCCGCCACAGGAGCAAGCAGATCTGCTGGAGGCAGGATCAACGATGCGCAAGGTCCGCCAGACGCAGGTGTTCATTCCCCTCGACACCGTGAGACACCGCCCATGAGCACCCGCGAGGAACGGATTACGAGACTGACGGAGCGACGACGCGCCGACAGTGCCCGCAAGCAGGCCGCTGCCCTGGCGGCGATCGAGGATCTCCTTCGCGCGGGACAGGCGGTGTCGTTCGCTGCCGTCGAACGCTCCGCGCGGGTCTCGTCCTGGTTCGTCTACAACAACGCCGAGGTCCGGACCGCCATAGAGGCGGCCAGGTCACGCCCGCCAGCGGAAGCAACTACAGCCCCCACCGCCGCACCCGCAGGCCTGCGCGCCGACCTCGCATTGGCACGCGCAGAAATCAGACAGCTACGAGAAGAGCGCGACCGACTCCTCACGCAGGTCCGGCGCGGCCTGGGCAGCGCGTTGGAAAACCGCGACCGCGAGGGGCTCCTGGAGCAGGTGCGCGACCTGGAGCGCCAACGCAACCTGCTCAACGCCGAACTACACGCGGCCAGGACCGACCTCGCCAAGTCACAGGAGAACCTCCAGCTCCTCGGCGAAGAACTCGAAGCCGCGCGCGCTGCGGTACGCCGCATGATGCGTGCGTCCGCTAAGACGCCCGCTACCTGAGGCTAAGTGGACTGCCGCGAGAGCGGTGACGCTGACCCGACCGTGCGGCAGCTGCTCTTGCCGCGACCACGGCTGAGCACGAAGTCCCGCCGATGGTGCCAGGCATGGCGACGCTGGCCGCGCGCCATCAAGATGACCACGCTTCACGTGCTGAGCTTCTCGACAAGGAGAGCTCGGCGGATTCGCCCGCGGAGTCGTGAACTCAGACGAGCGAGCGTCGGCGCACGGTGACGATGAGCGCACCGCAGAACAGAGCCAACGGCGATAACCAACGCGAGGGTCGGAGTTGCGAGATCGATGACCGTTCCGCCAGCGGCGCTGCCAAGAGACACAGCCACGAGATTCGTCGCAATCATGGAGGTGTAAGCCACCGTCAGCTTCGAACTACAACTAGGCACTGTGATGTCCAGCAAAGCTGACATGGCGATGCCTGCGGGCGTCCCCATCGCCCCCAGCAGGAACATTGCAACAACGGCCAGTAACGGCCAGCTGACCAACCATGCGAGAAGCGCTGCCGCGAGGGCGGCGCAGATCAGCGACAGAAGCATCGCCGGAGGCTGCCAGACCAGTTCCGACTGCCGTAGAGCACACCCGCCGTCAGATCGCCGAGAGCGAGCGCGGTGAAGGCAACACCTACGAGGCCGGGGCCGGTTGCATCAAGCACCGCAGGCAGTCCCACCGTGATCGCGCCGGTGGAGATACCGAAACCCATCGTGGCCAGCAGGACCGTGACGTAGCCGCGAGTCAACAGCGCCGGACTCGTTCGGGCTGAGGATGACGGTGGGGGCTGTAGTGGCTGTCCCTGGTGCGGCTCGGCCACGAGAAGATCCATCGGCCGATGATCCCCTTCGATGCGGAGATCCCGGCTCCCACATCGGCCGATCTGCAGCACTGATCGCACGGACCCGAGATACGATCGCATCCATGGCACCGTCGTCCCACCCGAGCGAGCGCCTCGGGCCGAGCACCCCGGGACGCCATGTCACCATCACCGATGTGGCCCGCCGGGCAGGGGTGTCCACGGCTGCCGTCTCCTACGCGTTGAACGGGAAACCAGGGGTCAGCGACGCGACGCGTTCCCTGGTGCTCCAGGCGGCCGAGGAACTGGGCTGGACGCCGAGCCTGCGCGCCCGTTCGATCGCCCTGTCCCGGGCCCATGCGCTGGGTCTGGTGGTGCCCCGGCCGGCCGAATCGATTGGCACCCCGTTCCTCGCCGGCGCGATCGCGGGCATCCAGGAGGTGATCGTCCCGCAACGCTGGGTGCTGGTGCAGGCGATGGCCGGGGACGAGGACGCCGAGAAGCAGGTTTACCGCACTCTCTCGACCGACGGCCGCATCGACGGCGTGTTCCTGCATGCGCTGCGGGAGGAGGACGACCGGCTGCCGGTGCTCGCGGAGTTGGGTCTTCCCCACGTGGCCATCGGCCCCGCCGACGCGCCGGACAGCGAGTACGTGGTGGGAGCCGATACCGAGAGCGCTCTGCAGGAGGCGACGCAGATGCTCATCGACCTGGGGCACACGCGCATCGCCTGTGTCACCGGGCCCGCCCGTCTGCAGCACACTCCGCACCGCATCGAGGTCATCGCCTCGACCCTGCGTGATGCGGGGCTCGCCCATCCGATCGTGGAACTGGGCGATTACACCGCGGATTCCGGCGGCGAGTGCACCCGCCGCATCCTCGCCCACAGCGCCCGCCCCACCGCGATCATCTACGCCAACGACGTGATGGCGATCGGGGGCATGGGGGTCGCCCACGAACTCGGCTACCGCATCCCCGAGGATCTGTCGCTGGTGGGGATGGACGACATCGAACTGTCCGCCCATGTCACGCCCGCCCTCACCTCGATCCGTTCGGACAGCCGCGCGATCGGCGCCGAAGCGGCAAGGCGGCTGATCGCGCAGCTGGACCCGTCCTTCACACCGGACGCCGCCGAACTGCCCGCACCGGAACTGATCCGACGCGACTCGGTGGGACCGGCCTCCGATCACACCGAGCGGTAGAAGTCCGCGCGGTGGATCTGTCCGTCCTCCTCGACCTCGGCGAACACCCGGATCTGGGTGCCGGTGCCGATCGGTCCGGGTGCCCGGACCGTGACGTCGAAGGCTCCCTTGTCGACCTCGAACTGCTGGAGGTTCCCGAGCGAGGTCTCCACCCACAGCGGTAGCGAGGAACGGGTGGCGTTCGTGCCCTGCACGCCGACTCCCCCGGGCACGCACCGCACCGTGACGTCCTCGAGCTTCACGCTCTCGCGGCCGCGGACATCGTCCAGGCCGGTCCCGGCGGCATCGAGGTCGCCACGCAACACGATCGGCGAGCCGTCGAGCTCGATTCGATAGTTCCCGCCGCTGCGTCGCAGCTCGATCTCCCGGCCGACCGGATCAACGGCACTGAGTTCCCCCTGATCGGCCGGGATGCGAACGTCGAGCGAGCGGCGATGACGGCCTGGATCCCATGGTTCCGGGTGTGGATGGAACGGGAAGGGATCCTCGGCGCTGGGCTCGTCGCGATCGGCCCATTCGATGTAGCCGTCCTGCCTGCTCCACAGCACCCAGAACGGTCCGTCCTTCCCTTGGAACCGCAGACCGCGCAGGTCGGGGTGATCGGATTCGACCCAGCCCAGGAACTCCGCACCATCGATCAGTTCGGAGATCGCCGTGAACGCCAGTAGTGACGGCTTGGGGCTGCGGTCGGCGCGCATCAGCCCGTAGTAGAACTCCGAGTCCGCGGGGTTCATCCCGTACTTGTCCAGCCACGTCCCGTCGTACTGCTGGAACCAGTGGACGCCGGTGACGCCGACCGCCTTGGCGAGGGCCAGCGACAGCAGCGTGTTGTCCGCAGCGAAGCGTTCGTCGTCGTTCGAGCCGCGGTTCGGGGCGGTCATGGCGTATATCTCGGTGAGCCAGAGCTCCTTGTCGCCGCCGTGCTCGTCGATGTAGGCCTTGGCCATACGGACGGCGCCGTGGTAGTTCCAGGTGTTCCCCGTACCGGGAAGCGGATCGTAATCGGCCACGAAGTTGCCGCGGCCGGGGTGGATCGCCACACCGTCCAGGGCGTCCCAACCGCCCTCCTCGCGGACCCCGTCCATGAACACCGGGTCCCAACTGCCCAGTCCCATCGAGTTCAGCTTCTGGCCGGTGCCGCGGGAATCGAGCTCCTCGCGGAAGGGCAGCAGCCAGTTGTCGGTGTACTCCTTGGCCCATTGGCCCTGGTAGATACCGCCCTGCAGGTTCCACTCGTTCAGCAGCTCGAAGTGCACGGCGCCGGTGGCCTCGCCGCGGGCGAAGTTGGTGTCGAGCCAGTCCGAGAACCCCTCGGGATCGTCGGCGAACTGTTCGGGCTGGGCGGCCGGCTGATAGGCCGTCCGCATCTCCAGTTCCTCGGATTCCTCGGCTGTGAGCCAGTCGTTGCGCAGGTGGCGCACACCCATCCGCTGCCACAGGGCGATCTCGTCCTCCCTGGGTTCGATGCCGATGGCTTGCGAAGCTCCCTCGACGCGGTTCCGGGAGAACCCGCCCATGCCGATGATCGAGTCGTCGGGCGGGCCGAATTCGTGGGGAGGCAGCACAGCCGCACCCGTGCGATGCAAGGCCTTCACTCGCGCCATCGTCGCGTCGACTTCCAGGAACACATAGCTGCGCGGCCCCGGGAGTTCCACGTCCACGTCCTCGGTTCCGACCTGTCCGGCTTCGAGCTCCAGGTCATGCGTAGAACGATGGATCACCTCACCGTCGTAGTCACGCGCCACGAGTTCCAGCCGTGCCGACCCGCCCTCGGCGGCGTACGCGGCCAGGGTGAAGGTCTGCGGACCGGGTGCGTCGAACAGGTTATAGGTGGCGGAATGTGACATGTCGACGACGAGGTCCGGTTCGGCCAGCAACGCGCCGGCGACCAGATGGCTGTTGCCCAGGAAACGGTCCCACGCGTCCGGGACCAGGGAGTCCACACGGAAGCTGTAGTTCGTCCGGCGGATCCCGTCGTCGCTGCGCTGCGTCGGCGCGTGCAGGGACGTCGCGCCCTTTTTCTGCGCTTCTGATCGGGGGATCACGAAGGCGGCGGCGATCCGGCGTTCGTCCCAGCCGACGAAGTACAGCCCATGGGTCAGCTCCCGGTAGGGAACGCCGCCGCGGACGTCACGGAACCATTCGCTCGCGTGGAAGCTGGTCTCCTCGGGTGCCGCGGCACCTTCGGGCAGATCGGGGTCGATCAGGGTCCGCAGGATCCGCCCTCCCGTGTAGTCGGTGCTCCCGGGACCATCGATCTCCCATTCGACATCGACCGAGGAGCCATGTGCCCGATAGGTCACCCGGCCCGTGTAGACGGGATCGGAGAACTCCTCGTAGACGATGCGGATGACGTGCGTTCCGTCCTGCTCCTCGTCCACCTCGACAACGCCCTCACGGGCCTCGATCCCCGCGGTGATCTGGTAGCCGGCCAGGCGCACCAGGTCGGTGCCGTCGGCCGCAGCGACGGTCACCGAACCTGCATCGTTCGTACGGATCGTGAGCTCCTGGGCCTCGACCCGGTCACCGGGATTCGCCGGTGGAGCCGCGGGCGAGGGTGCGCCGTGCGCGGGCCCCGCTCCCAGGATCACGCCGCCCGCCGCTGCGGGCACGCCGACTGCGAGCAATGCACGTCTGCTCAGGTCGGTCGTGGGATGAGAGGGATGCTCGGGCACGGTCCACCTCCGTGTGGAGTCCAGTGTCATCTGGTCATTCCGCGTCGCATCGGCGTCAGGGTCGGCAGCGGAACTGTATCTGTTAAGTGACCGTAGACACCCCGCTCGCCTGTGTCAACCAACCCCGTTACCGCAGCACGAAACCCACCGACCCGGCATCCACTCGAGTACTGGCGGCCTGCGGGCTGAACCTGATAAGTTGGGGTCAACGCTCTCACCGATGGAGGCTCCGACGATGAAGTCCACGAATACACGATCGAGGTCACGCACCCCCCGCAGCGCCCTGTCCCGCCGCCACATGCTCGGCGGCGTGGGTCTGGCCGGCCTGGGTATGGCCGCAGCCTCGGCCTGCACGCAGCGGCCGTCCGACGGCGGCGGGGGCGGCGGCGCCAGCGACCTGTCCCTCGGCGTGTGCTGGTGGGGGTCGGAGGATCGCGACGCCGCCACCCTGGAAGCACTGGATGTCATCACCGAACAGAAGGGCTGGTCCTTCACCACCGATTACGGGGACTGGGGCAGCTACTGGGACAAGCTCACCACCCAGCTCTCCGGCGGCACGGCACCCGACATCGTCTCGATGAACCCCACCCCCGAGATCGTCGACTTCTCCCAGCGTGGCGCTCTGCTGCCCCTGGACGACCTGGTCGGCGGCCCCCTGGACATCAGCGCACTGTCGGAGGAGGAACAGGCCGCCGGCAAGGTCGGGGACGAACTATACGGGGTCACCCTCGCCACCTCCTGCCCGGCGCTGATCTACAACAAGACCAAGCTCGACGAACTCGGCCTGACGGTCCCTGATTCCTGGACCTGGGAGGAGTTCGCCGAGTTCGCGAAGTCTATCTACGACGCCAGCGACGGCGAGCTGTACGGCGCCCAGGACTCGACCGCCAGCCAGGCGCTGGACTCGTGGGCGATCCAGAAGGGCCTGCCCGGCATCTACGACGCCGAGAAGATCGCCCTGTCCGAGGACGATTTCGTCGAGTGGTTCGAGTACTGGGACGACCTGCGTCAGGACGGCGGCTGCGTGACCGCGGAGATCAATGCGGCCGACGACGGCTCCCACCCCAACAACCCCGTGGTCCAGGGAGACGCCGCGATCGGCATGGGCTTCAACATCAGCGCCGACGTCTGGGCCGGCCTGATGGAGGACGAACTGGCCTTCGCCCCCATCCCCACGGACTCCGACGAGTTCACCGGCAACTACCTCGGTGGTGCCGCACTGTTCTCGATCAACGCGGAGACCGAGCACCCCGACGAGTGCGCCGAGTTCATCTCCCTGTTCATCAGCGATCCCGAGGTCTCCAAGGTGCTCGGCTTCACCCGCGGCATGCCCAACGAGACCGCGCTGAGCGCCCTGGGCGACGAGCTCGAACCGGCGCAGCAGGCGCTCGCCGACTACTCGACCACGGTCGCCGAGGGGCAGCTCTCGGACCCGCCGTCTGCCCCCACCAGATCCGCCGATGTCGGCCAGCTCCTCGAGCAGTACGCCGATGAGGCCGCCTACGGGAACGTCGCCCCCGACGGGGCCGCACGGGCGATGTTCGAGGAAGCGAGCGAGATCGAACTCGGGTCCTGACCGACCCGTCGTGAGGGCCGGGAGAACCCCGGCCCTCCGAGCCGTGCCCCGAATGCCCCGCGCGGACGCATCTCAGGGACGCGACACCACATGATCACGACGCGAACCCACGAGAGCGCAACAACGACAAGGAGAGCGCAGTGACCGCCACCGACGCGCGCACAGCTCCACCCGCGAAGCCGCCGGCCGACCCCTCAGGGACCCGGCGCCCACGCAAACCGAACAAGCACAACAAGGCGGCGCTGCTGTTCCTGGCGCCCTGGCTGATCGGGCTCCTCGGCCTCACCGTCGGCCCGATGATCGTCTCGGCCTACTACTCGCTCACGGACTTCGATTTCCTCAACCCGCCGAACTTCACGGGGCTCGAGAACTACGAACGGCTGCTGAACGATCCGCGATACCTCCGGGCGCTCGTGAACACCATCGTCTACGTGTTGGTGTCCGTCCCGCTGCGGCTCGCGGTCGCCCTCGGCGTCGCGATGATCCTGAAGAAGGCGGTACGCGGTGTCGGCATCTACCGTGCCGCGTTCTACCTGCCCTCGCTGCTGGGCGGTTCGGTGGCGGTCGCTGTGCTGTGGCGCCAGGTCTTCGACGGAGGCGGTCTGGTCAACCAGGTCCTGGCCCTGGTCGGCATCGAGGGGGCCGACTGGATCAACTCACCGCAGTACGCGTTGGGCACCCTGATCCTGCTGGCCGCCTGGCAGTTCGGCTCCCCCATGCTGATCTTCCTGGCGGGCCTGCAGCAGGTCCCCCAGGATCTCTACGAGGCCGCGGAGATCGACGGCGCAGGTGCCTGGCGACGCTTCTGGAAGGTCACGATCCCGCTGATCACCCCCGTGATCCTGTTCAACCTGGTGATGCAGATGATCACGGCGTTCCAGACCTTCACCCCCAGCTTCGTGGTCTCCAACGGCACCGGCGGCCCACTGGACTCGACGCTGCTGTACACCCTGTACCTCTACCAACGGGCCTTCCAGAACTTCGAGATGGGCTACGCCTCGGCGATGGCCTGGGTGCTTTTGGCGATCATCGCGGTGATGACCCTGCTGGTCTTCCGCTCCTCACGTAAGTGGGTCTTCTACGGGGATGGACGATGAGCACGGCGACGAACCACACCCGAGGCCCTCGCACCGGTGGCAAGGCCGCGCTGCCCGGGCAGAACACTCCCGCGCGCCGTGCGCACCGTCGCAAGCTGCTGGCCGGGGCATCGCTGCGCCACGTACTGCTCGCCGTCGGCGCCGTGGTGATGCTGTACCCGGTGCTGTGGATGCTGGCCGCATCCTTCAAGCCGACCAACGAGATCTTCTCCAGCCCTTCGCTGATCCCCAGCGTGCCGACCCTCGGCAACTACGTCGAGGGCTGGTTCGGGGTCGAGATCAACTTCGACGTCTACCTGATCAACTCGCTCATCGTGTGCACGGCGGCCGTGATCGGGAACGTCGTCACCTGTTCGATGGCCGCCTACGCGTTCTCGCGCCTGGACTTCCGGTTCAGGCCGCTGCTGTTCGCGATCATGCTGGTCACGATCATGCTCCCGTACCACGCAGTACTGATCCCCCAGTACACCCTGTTCAACTCCCTCGGATGGATCGACACCTACTTGCCGCTGATCGTCCCGAAGCTGCTGGCGACCGACGGGTTCTTCACCTTCCTCATGGTGCAGTTCATCCGTGGCATCCCCCGGGAGCTCGACGAGGCCGCGGAGATCGACGGTGCCGGGCCCATCCGCCGGTACTTCTCGGTGATCCTTCCGCTGATGACGCCGGCTCTGGTGACCACCGCGATCTTCACCTTCGTGTGGACCTACGACGATCTGTTCAGCCAGATGATCTATCTCTCCGACCGGTGGCTGTACACGGTCCCGGTGGGTCTGCGGTCCTTCCTGGACGCGACCGGCCAGTCGAACTGGGGTGGCCTGATGGCGATGAGCATCGTCTCCCTGATCCCCGTGGTGCTGCTGTTCTTCCTCTTCCAGAAGCGTCTGGTCGAGGGCGTGGGCGCCGGCAGCCTCAAGGGATGAGCGCGATGGGAACCGCCGCACTGGGTGCGGACATCACACCGGCCGCGATCGATGCGGACACCGCACCACCCGATCTCGAGGACCACCACGCAGACCTAGTCGTCATCGGCGGAGGCATGTCCGGACTGTGCGCGGCGATCGCGGCCGCCCGCACCGGCGCCGAGGTCGCGATCGTGCAGGAACGGCCCGTGTTCGGTGGCTCCGGATCCAGCGAGATCCGGGTGCCCGTCAGCGGGGCCGCCTCCTCGAACGCATGGTCCAGCGAGGGCGGACTGATCCAGGAGATCCTACTGACCGAGAGGGCCACCAACCCCACCGGTCCCCGCCCGACCACCGGGCACTTGGACCTGCTCCTCGACGACTACCTGCACCGCACGCCCCGTCTGCGGGTGTTCCGCTCGACCCTCGTGACGGACGTCGAACGTACGGCCGACGGGCCGATTGCTGCGGTGCATGCGACCAGTCTGGGCAGCGAGCGCCGACTGCGGCTCGCGGCCGACGCCTTCATTGACGCCACCGGGGACGGCAGCATCGCCGCCCGCGCCGGCGCCCGCACCCGCTACGGGCGGGAGGGCCGCGCCGAGTACGGGGAATCGCTCGCACCTTTGAACGCGGACTCTTCGTCGCTCGGCAGCACCATCACCATGCAGGCCCGGCGCATGGGGGCTCCGGTGCCGTTCCGTGCACCGGACTGGGCGATCGACTACTCCCATACCGGCCTCACCTTCGACCGCACCCTGCCCAAGACCGACGGCGACGTGCTCAGCGGCTTCTGGTGGGTGGAGGTCAACGATCCCTTCCACCAGATCCGTGACACCCAGGCGATCCGCCACCAGCTGCACCGCCACGTCCTCGGACTCTGGGACTTCCTGAAGAACCATTCCGACCAGCGCGAGGAACTGGCGAACTTCCACCTCGAATGGGTGGGCCAGGTGCCCGGAAAACGCGAATCACGCCGCGTGCTGGGCGACGTGGTCCTCACCCAGCACGACGTCACCGGACCCACCGCCTGGTCCGACGAGATCGGCACCGCCGGCTGGTGGATCGACCTGCACGCCACCGGCGGCGTGGAGAACCTCGACGCCCCGGCGGAGCGCGAGAACGTGGACCGCTACTACCGCGGGCTGGCCCGCGTGGCCCCCTTCTCGATCCCCCTGCGCGCCTGCTACAGCGCCGACGTGCCGAACCTGTGGGTAACCGGTCGCTGCATCTCCGCGACCCACGTCGGCCTCGGGCCGGCCCGCGTGCAGCAGAGCCTCGGCCAGCTCGGACAGTCCGTCGGCACTGCCGCCGCCCTGGCGCTCGAGGCGGGACGCTCACCCCGCGAGTTCGCCCAGGATCCCGCCTCCGTGGTGGGGCTGCAGCAGCGGGTACTGCGCGAGGGGGTCCGTCTGTTGCACACCCCCGACATGGACCCCGCGGATCTGGCGCTGCACGCCCGCGCCGAGGGTGATGCGCAGGCATTGGTACTGCCCGAGCAGGTCTCACAATGGCTGCCGATCGGCGACGGGCGTGCCCAGGTGATCCCTGAGCTCGGCACCGGCGGGGACCGCCTGGTGTCGCTACGCCTGCGCAATCCGGGCACAGCGGATGCCGCCGTACGGGTGGCCAGTGAGGCGGTCACCAGCATCTGGGACCGACCGGCGACGGACGGTACCGAACTCGCAACCCTGCAGCTGGCAGCCGGGACGGAGGACTGGTTCGAGGTGGCCTGGCCCGCGCCGCCCGTGGGGTCGCCGGTGCGACTGGCCCTGTATCCGGCCGATGACGGGCCGGGCTCGCAGGTCGAATGGGCGGCGGCGAGTGGCCCCGCTCCTACCGGCACGCTCAGCGAGTCGTTGATCGTGGCCCCGGGCGGACCGGAGCCCCAGCATGTGGGGCTCGCGGCCTTCGCCCCCGAGGAGATCGAGATCCCGGCCTACCGGCAGTGGCGGCAGCGCCGACGCTCCACCCAGCTGCTGCGGCTGGATCCTCCGGCCCGTCCCTACGAGGCCGACCGGGTGAACAACGGCTGGGCCTGGCCGGGTCGAGGCGCGAACCTGTGGATCTCCCCGCCGCAGTTGCCCGCGACCCTCACACTGCGCTGGCCGGATCCGGTACGGATCGGCCGTCTCCAGTTCGCCTTCGACACCGATCTGGACACCTCCACCGACCAGCGGCCGGGCCTGCATCGTGCGCCCGAGTGCGTCGAGTCCTTCCACGTGCAGCTGCGGCGGGACAGTGCGTGGCACACGGTCGCCGAGGTGGCCGACAACTACCAGCGCCGATGCGTGCTGAACGTGCCCGCGCAGTGCGCCGACGCACTGCGGGTGGTCGTCACCGCGACCCACGGGGACCCGTCAGCCCGCATCTACGAGATCCGCGTGTACGACGAGGTGGCGCACGAGATCGGGGAGCATGAGGTCGAGGCGCACACGGCCGAGGAGGGGCAGGTATGAGATACGGGGTCAACTACGTCCCGGCGAAGAACTGGTGGCACTCCTGGGTGGACTGGGAGCCCGACGCGCTCGCTACGGACCTTCAGGCGATCGCGGGCCTCGGCATGGACCACGTCCGCATCCAGCTGGTCTGGCCCGTCTTCCAACCGGACCCGACCTGGGTGAGCCCCCTGATGCTCGACCGGCTCAGCGCGTTCATGGACCTTGCCGACACGGCAGGCCTCGATATGAACGTCACCGTGTTGGACGGCTGGCTGTCCGGGATGTACCTGCGCCCGCCCTGGCACGGCGAGGGGGCGAACATGTTCGCGGACCCGGGGCTGATCCGTGCCGAGAAGCTGCTGCTGCGCGAGGTGGCCGCGGCGATAGGTGGGCATGAGCGGCTGCTCGGCATCGACGTCGGCAATGAACCGAACGTGCTCACGCAGTTCGTCGGTAATACCGCCACGACCCGCGCCGAGGCCGACGCCTGGACGGAGGATCTGCTGCAACATGCGGCCGAGGTGATCCCCGGCGGCGAGCACGTGACCGGCTTCGACCACGTGCCGTGGCTGACCGATGCGGTCTTCTCCCGCGAGGTGATCGCCGGGGCAGGCGCGATGACGGCGATCCACGCCTGGACCAAGTTCACGGGGGCCTTGGAGCGGTATGGGGCCTTCGGGACCGGTGCACTGCATCTGGGCGAGTATCTGCTGGAACTTGCGAAAGCGTTCTCAGCCGATCCCGCACGGCCGGTGTGGCTGCAGGAATACGGGGCGTCGCGCCGGTGGATGCCCGAGGAGCGGATCGCCGACCATGCCGAGGTCTTCACCCGGTCGGTGCTCGATGTCCAGGGTCTGTGGGGCGTGACCTGGTGGTGCTCGCATGACATCGACCGACGGTTCTCCGCCTTCGTCGAGCTCGAGTACGATCTGGGCCTGCTGACCGTGGACAATGAGGTCAAGCCCGCCGGTGCGCGGCTCCGTGACCTGATCGCCGAGCACGGGCGTGACGTGGAACCGGCACCGCGCACCACCACCCTGGTACTCCCGGCGGGCCGCACGCCGGACCTCGACTTCGCCGACGAGTTTTTCGCCCTGGTCGAGGCCGGCGAGCGCCCACGGATCGTGCTCAGCGAGGCTTGATCTTCCGGCGAGGTAGCGTCGGCGGCCCCGCCCAGTGCGACACCGTCGGACAGGCGCCAGGGGCGCCCAACACGTCCGCGACAGCGTCTTCGGCACTCTGTAACAGCCTCTCGGCCACTTCCAGCGGGAGGTAATCTGCTTGGTCACGTAACTCGGTCCGAGCCTCAGGATGCTCGCGCCACGCACCACGCCTCATGCAACGGAGCGCGCACGACGCTCGGCGAGCCTATCGTGGGCGATCCGCATCGTTTCGCGCCCGTCGACCAACTCGACCTTGCCGCTCTCGATGCTGTCAATGCGGCGACGGAACTCCGCTTGCCATGCGGCGTCCACAGCAGGATCTGACCCCTCGGAGTCTTCCTCCCACAACTCATCGGCGAGTATGAGCTTCTCAGCCTGGATCCGCTGGCCGGGTGGGTGGGTCGTGACAGCCAAATGCTCCTGTGGCCAGCGATAATGGGACTGTTCGAAGGTTCCATCACGCTGAGCAACAGGAGCACTGGTAGTGCGAGTCTCTCATGATTTCTCCGCCGAGTTCGATGACGACAATCTGCTCGCGAGGGCGGGCCTGGTGCCGGTGATGCGATTGGCCGAGTCCGCCGGGCTGAGCGACCTGGTGGGCGAGCATGTGAGGGTGGCCGGGACCCCGGGCGCCAACGCGACGGTGAAGGTCCCGTCCCTGCTCGCGGGGATGGTCGCCGGGGCGGACAGCATCTCGGATATGGACCTGCTGCGCCACGGCGGGATGAGCCGAGCCTTCACCCAGCGGCGGGCTCCCACGACGCTGGGCACCCATCTGCGGGGCTACACCTTCGCCCACGTCCGCCAGCTCGACGCGGTCGCCTCCCGGCTCCTTCCCGGTCTGGTCGAACGGGTGCCGGGCCTGCTGGCCGGCGCCGACCAGGTCGCCTACCTCGATGTCGATGACACGATCCGCGGGACCTACGGGTATGCCAAGCAGGGCGCCGGGTATGGCTACTCCGGTGTGAAGGGCCTCAACGCCCAGGTCGCGACGCTCTCGACACCGGTGGCGGCGCCGGTGGTCGCCGGGATCCGGCTGCGCAGGGGCTCGGCGGCGTCGGCGCACGGTGCCGCCACGCTGATTGCCGAGTCGTTGGCGACCGCGCGGCGGGCCGGGGCCGGCGGTCTGGTCACGGTGCGGGCCGATAGCGCCTACTACCAGCAGCCCGTGGTCGCCGCCGCCCGCCGCGGCCGCGCGCACTTCTCGATCACGGCCCGGATGAACCCGGGCGTGGTCGCGGCGATCTCCCGGATCCCCGAGACCGCGTGGGTGGGGATCAAGTACGCACAGGCGATCTTCGACCAGCACGAACAGCGGTGGATCTCCGATGCCGAGGTCGCCGAAATCGAATACACCGCGTTCACCTCACGGCGGAAGGACCAGCACGTCACCGCCCGACTGATCGTGCGGCGCGTCAAACGCCTGAACCCCACCAGCAGTTCCGGGCAGGACGAGCTGCTGACCGCCTACCGCCACCTCGCAGTGTTCACCGACTCCCCGCTCTCAATGCTGGACGCCGAGGCCTCCCACCGTGATCACGCGATCATCGAGCAGGTCATCGCCGACCTCAAGAACGGCCCCCTGGCCCACCTGCCCTCCGGGAAGTTCGCCGCCAACAGCGCCTGGACCGTGCTCGCGGCCACGGCGTTCAACCTCACCCGCGCCGTCGGCGTGCTGGCCTCACGGTTCCACGCGAAAGCGCGGACCGCCACGATCCTGGCCCAGCTGATCGCCGTGCCCGCCCGAATCGCGAACCGGGCCACCACTGCCCCCGTCTCGCACCCAACCACAGGCATCCAGCGGGTCGTCCCACTCGTGCCAGCCACTCCGCCCCACGCTCGCGGATAACATCGACGCAGGTCACGTTGACAATCGGGCCCATCAGATTCGACTATCACTCTAGATAATCCGCTTATCGCAGCCGTTGCGATCCACATCTTCGCGCCAGCCGAAGGAATCACGGTCGTAGCCGGTCTTCTCACCGCGTCCCTTCTCCTCGAGGGTTGCCAGCAGCGCGAGCGCCGTGCCCGGAGCAGCCGTCACCGCCTCGGGGGTCGGGGTCGGCGCCACGGTGGTGGGCGCCGGCGTGGTGGGTGAGGGAGTCGTGGTCGGCGTCGCGTCGTCCTCGGCCGTTGCCTGCACGTCCTTCTCGACGACTGCAGCGGCTTCGATCTCGGAGGGCGGTGGAGCGTCTACCGCTCCGGCGAGAGCGAACATGGCGACGAAGCCGGCGACCACCGCACCGGAGATGATGCGCGAGGGCCACTTGATGGTCTCGAACTGCTGGAGGGGGCGCCCCTTGGCGTCCTTCATCACCCCGGTGACCAGGAGGACGAGATCGACGAGGTACCAGATGAAGAGGCCGCCGAGCGTGAAGAATTTCAACAGGCCGGTCTTCCAATGCCCGAGGTAGAAGCGGTCGACGCCCCACACCCCGAGGAAGAGTGACAGCGCCCAGGCGAGCGGGTAGCTCTTCCCGGGTGCGGGCAGCGGACGCTGCGGTGCACTGAACGCAACCGTGTCATCGCGGCCTCCGGTGCCACGGTGCTGAGGCTGGCCGTAAGCGGGCGCAGAGGGCCAGCTCTGAGAATCGCCGGACGGCGGCGGGGTGGGGCGCTGAGCGGTCATGCCCATCCTTCGAAGTAGTCACCAACGTCCACGAACAGCGCGGACCGGGACGTCGGCACTTGCCGGACGTCCCTCGCCCTCAACAGGACTCCCTCGAAGATTACGATTCAACTACCGCGAAGACCAGGACTTTCGTCCGTAGTCAGCGACGTCACACGAGTGCCCAGAAAGTCCTTCGGCGCCGCGTCCAGGACCCGGACATGATCAGGAACTCGGGAGTGTGGTCGCTGCGCGGGCAATGCTCCCCGCTGACGATGCCCCATGGCCGAGGGAGCTGCCGCGTCGGGGTTCGCCCGGGCGGCAGGAACCGGTCCGGCCTCAGCCCGCGGATTCCAGCCCTTCCCAGACGCCGAAGAGCGCGAATCCCGCAGCGCGGGCGAGCGCCGCGGAGGCGGTGTTCTCCAGCTGGCAGCGGTACTGCGGCTCGTAGCCCCGGGCCAGCGCGGCAGCGCTGATCGCGCGGACGGTCGCGCGGCCCAGTCCACGACCGCGGAACTCCGGCAGCGTGATCACTCCGAGATCGGCCAGCAGGGTGTCGCCCCACGGGTACATGCTCGCGGCAGAGACCAGACTGTCGCCGCTGAACGTGCCGACCACGAGCCAGTGATCGAGCTCGACGAAGGCCTCATCCAGGTCGTCCTCGGGCGCCTGGGCCGTGAACTCCGCGAATGCAGCAGTATCGGCCTCCGTCAGCTGACGGGTGGCGCCCTCCCACGACTCCTCGCGCAGCGCGGTCTGCTCGGTCAGTGGCAGATAGAACAGGTAGTCCGGATCGGCGAGCACCATCGCGGCGCGGTCGAGGCGGGCGCTCAGCTCCGTACGCTCGATGCGGTCGGTCGCGGAGAGCCCGAGCTCGTCCGCTCGGGCCGACGAGAGGGAGAGCACCGTGGCCTCACCCTCGACGCGCAGCAGCGAGACCGAACGGAGGCCGGTCAACGCAGGGTCGAGGACGACCAGCACCTCCCCCTCGGAGCAGGGTTCGAGGGCGGCCGGGATCCGCTGGCTGGACACGAGGGAGGAGAACACAGCGACGACCCTTCGGGCGGAAGACGGCAGGATTCTCGGAACCTACCGGAGTCCGTTCCCGACCTGCGAGTTCTTTTCGCGGCGCTTCGTGGGCACTGCACGCCGAGGGCACAGCATGCCGGGTGCACTGCCCGCCGGGGGGCGCTGCGGCCCCTCAGCCGTGGCTCAGAGGCTCACCAGAGTGACCAGCACGAAGGCGGCAACGAGCGCCGCCACGACCCCCACGCTGCTGCGCCAGGTGGTGGGCTGATCACCCGCATCCGAGCTTCCGGGGACCGCCTGGATCTGTCCGGTCTCAGTGGCAGCCTTCAGCTCGTTGCCGACGGTGAGGTCATGACGCGACTCCATAGTGGGTCCCTCCTTCTCGATGTGGTGGGAGCACGGCGCTCAGGGTTGAGTACCGCCTGATCAGACACTGTTTCCATGCATCTTTTATGCTCGCGACAAGAGTAGGGCCGCGAGGGTTCTCGCGAAAGGGCCGACGGGCATGCGTCGGGCGAATCACACCGGCGGATCCGCCGCCCCCACGGCCCCCGCTACGCTCGGCTCCCGCAGCATGCCCTCACCCTCGGAAGTGCTCCCCTCCCGTCGGCCGAATCCGCCGCCCCGGGGAGCCGGGAAAGGACCCGTCATGACCACCCTGACCGACGCGATGACCGCCACCCTGGACAGCTACGGCGCCTGGCAGGAACCCCTGTTCGAGGACCTCCACCGCCACCCCGAGCTCTCCATGCTCGAGGCCCGCACCCGCGGAATCGTCGCCGCGCAGCTGACCGAGTACGGGTACGAGGTCCAGCAGATCGGCGGCGGCGTGGTGGGGGTGCTCTCGCGCGGCGAAGGCCCCACGATCCTGATGCGCGCGGACATGGATGGCCTGCCGGTCCAGGAGGCCTCCGGCCTGCCCTACGCCTCCGAGCACACCCAGGCCGACGCCGCCGGGCAGATCCAGTCCACGATGCATGCCTGCGGGCACGACTTCCACGTGGTCGCGGGCCTTGGCGCCGCGAAGCTGCTGGCCGATCACCGCGAGGACTGGACAGGCACCTACATCGCCCTGTTCCAGCCGGGCGAGGAGATCGCGGCCGGAGCCCGCTCGATGGTCGAGGACGGCCTGATCGACAAGGTGCCCGCACCGGATGTATGCCTGGGCCAGCACGTGCTCACCTCCCCTGCGGCGGGGAAGGTCGCCGTGGCGCCGGGACCGGTGCTGAGCTCCTCGGTGTCGATGCGGGTGATGGTGCATGGCGCCGGATCGCACGGCTCGATGCCGCATCTGGGGGTGGACCCGGTGGTGCTCGCCGCCGCGATCGTCACCCGCCTCCAGACCCTGGTGGCCCGCGAGATCGCGCCCGGGGACTTCGGGGTGGTCACCGTCGGCGCCCTCCACGCCGGGACCAGCGCGAACATCATCCCGGACCGGGCCGAACTAGCGCTGAACTTCCGTGCCTACAGCGACCAGATCCTCGATCACCTGGTCGAGGGCGTGCAGCGGATCGTGAACGCCGAATGCGAGCGGCCCGCTCCCCGGAACCGGCGCAGTTCGAGCTGTTCAACCGCTATCCCGTCACCGACAACGACCCCGGGCTCGCCGAGCGGGTGCGGGAGGCGTTCGTGGGCCAGCTCGGGGAGGACCGGGTGGAACACATGGACCCCGCCACCGCCTCCGAGGACTTCTCCGCCATCCCCGCCGCGTTCGGGGTCCCCTACTGCTATTGGGGCACCGGTGCCTACGCCGAGGGACGCGTTGCCGCCCCGAACCACTCCCCGCTCTGGGCCCCGGATCAGCAACCGACGCTCCGCATCGCCACCGAGGCCGCGGCGAGCGCCGCGTTCGCGCTGCTGGGCCCCGCGCAGTGACGGACGGGCCGCCGCCGGCACTCCTGCCGTCGGCGGCCCGCCTCTCTCCTCCCGTTCCGGAGGCGGGGACTCAGGCGCTGAACGCCGCGAACTTCGCGGTGATCGCCTCGTCGTTCCAGCCCCACACGTCATCGCCCCGCAGCACCGCATCGGCGCCGCCGTCGGTGTAGAAGGTCTGGCCGCAGCAGTGGGAGTTCTCCGCCGACGTCAGCCACATCAGCAGGCGGGCCACGGACTCGGCGTCCTGATGTCCGTTCAACGGCATCGGCACCACCATGTCCAGGAAGGCGGCGTACTGCGGATCCGCCAGCATGTCGTGGGTCATCGGTGTCTTCACGATGCCGGGGGCGACAGCGTTCAGGGGGATGCCGGCGCCGGCCCACGCCGCCCCGGGCGCTTCACGGCGCACCCAGCGGGAGATCGCCCGCTTCGAGGAGGCGTAGATGAGGTTCCCGGTGAGCGGATCAGCGGCGAGCTCCTCCGCTCGGGCGAGCGCCGCGGTCTCATCGTCGGCCATGAAGGCCTCGAGCAGCTGCTGGTCCAGCGGCTGCAGGGAGGACATCGAGGAGACCAGCGCGACGCGCGGTGCCTCGGAGCGGGCCAGCGCCGGCTGCAGCGCCTGCAGGAACTCGGTCATCCCGAAGTAGTTCACCGCCGCGGTGACAGGCTTCGGCAGCGACAGCCCGGCCGACGGGATCACCGCGTCCACGGCGCCGCCTGCCGCCTCGAGCGCCTGACGTGCGCCCTCGGTCCGGCCGGACGGGGTGGAGAGGTCCGCGGAGACCTCGACACCCTGCAGGTCGACGCCGACGACCGTATGGCCCTGCTCGCGCAGCAGCTCGGCAGTCTTCGCTCCGATGCCCGAGGCGGCGCCGGTGATGATGTAGGTACGGGTCATGACAGACCTCCTGTGAGTGCACCGCATCGAGCAGTGCTCGTACCTCGAAGCTATCCCCGCACAGGCGCGAGTTCGAGGGCACAAGGTCACTGCTCCGCCGGTCCGGGCGCCCACCGCCAACGCGTACTCTGACCTGCGTGATCGATCCCGAGTGGTGGCAGCTGGGCCTGGCTGCGCTGGCCGTCCTGGCCGGTGCGGTGGCGGTGCGCACCACCGGGATGGGCTTCGCGCTGCTCTCCTCCCCGTTCCTGGTGATGGCGCTGGGCCCCTTCGAGGGAATCCTGGTCACCAACGTGTGCGGGATCGTCGCGGCGCTGCTGAACCTCGCCGTGGTCCACGCGAACCTGGACTGGAAGCGTGCGGCCCGCGTGGTGCCGGCAGGGATCGTCGGCACGATCCCCGGCGCGCTGCTGGTGCTGTGGCTGCCTCCCGCGGTGCTCGCGGTCGCGATCAGCCTGCTGGTGATCGTGGGCCTGCTGTTCACCGTCGGGTCGCAGTCGCTGCAGGTGCCGAACTCCCTCTGGACGGGTGCCGGCGGCGGGTTCGCCTCGGGCCTGATGAACGTGACCGCCGGGGTGGGCGGGCCGGGACTGGTGGTCTACGCGCTGGCCACCAAATGGGAGCATCGCAGCTTCGCCGCCACCGCCCAGCTGCACTTCGCGGTGCTCGGCGTGGCCGCCCTGCTCGCGAAATGGTCACTGCCCACGCTGCCGATCGCCGGATGGGCGGTGCTGATGGGGCTGCTCGCGGTCGGGCTGCTCGGCGGGAATGTGCTGGCCCGCTGGGTGCACGGCGCCCGGGCGATGCGCTGGGTGATCGTGATCGCGATGCTCGGAGCGCTGCTCTCGCTCGTCCAGGGGCTCGTGCGGCTCTGACCCTATGGCGCTGATCCCCCAGCGCTGATCTTCTGACGTCGGCCCTTTCCCTCTGGCCCCCGATGGATTGCCTGTCAGAGCCAACGGTGGTGCGCACCGGTCACGAGGCGGGCAGCGGCGGGGTCCCCCGCTGCCGGACCGTCGGCCCCCACCGTCGATCCAGCAGCTCCCGCCCTGCGTGAGCCTCGTGCCGGTGCCTCTCCCCCTCGGAGAGTCCCGCACCAACCACCTGAAATCTAGGGCTGATCCGCCAGAAGCGCGATGGGGTGAACTCCCTGGGCAGAAGTCCCCGGGGAGAACTCCCCATGCTGGTCACGGCCTGGGCCGCCGGTCTGCGGAGACCGAGGGCAGAGGATCGGTCCGGGACGGGCACTGCCCCGGGCCCATGGCGGCACGGCGCGGCGAGGACTACACTCCGAGCCCCCGGCAGTGATGCTCGTGGAGGCCCCCTGCCGCCGAGGACGCGACGCTCCACGGCCACCGAGGAGGCACCGGTGCGACCACTGGTGATCACGCAGAACATGACCGTCGATGGCTCGATCGAGATGCTCGATGACTGGTTCGACCCCACCGACTCCCCGCCCGATCAGCAGCAGCTCCTGCAGCGCGACAGCGCCGCCTGCGACGCGCTCGTGCTGGGACGGCAGACCTTCGAGGACTTCCGCGGCTTCTGGCCGGTCCGGGAGAACGACACCACCGGCATCACCGACGAGCTGAACTCCCTCGAGAAGTACGTGGTCAGTTCCACGATGACCGACCCGGCCTGGCAGCACTCCACGCTCCTGACCGGCGATCCCGTCGCCGTGGTGCGGGAGCTGAAGGAGCAGACCGGCGCGGAGATCTCGCTGACCGGCTCGATCATGCTGTGCCATCCGCTGATCGAGGCAGAGCTGGTGGATGAGTACCGGCTGTGGACCTACCCCTACGTGCAGGGCCGCGGCCGCCGTCTGTTCCCCGACGGGTTCCAGGAGCGGCTCGAGCTGCGTGAGCACCACGCCTTCTCCTCCGGCGTCACCTACACCCGCTGGACACCGCGGAAGGGCTGACCTGGCCATCGACCCCGCCGCCTCCGCTGAGGAGCACGAACCAGCCTGCCCAGGCGTAGGAACTGTGCGCCATGGCGATCGATGGTGCGCACTTCCTACGCCTCGGTTCACCAGAGCCAGTGCCTCAGTGGCTCACCAGAGCCAGCCTCAATGGTTCACCAGCGACCCAGCCTCAGTGCCGCCCGGCGTCGGAGCGCAGGGCGAAGGTGCCCTGGGCGCGGCGGCGGCCCAGCACGGGGTGGTCGGGGACCACGGCATCGAGGAAACGGTAGCCGGTGCGGGTGTAGGCGGCGCGCAGGTCTCCGTCGTCGGCCGCGGTGGTGAGGGAGCGCCACCAGTCCAGGATGTCTCCCCAGCCGGGGGCGGCGAGGGAGCCGCCGAACTGCTGGACCGCGAGCGCCGAGCACAGGGAGCCGAACTTCAGCCGCTCCTCGAGCGGCCAGCCGGCCAGGGTGCCCAGCACCAGCGACGCGGCGAACACATCCCCTGCGCCGGTGGTGTCGATCGCCGTGACCGGGACGGCCGGGCAGTACGCCTCCTCCCCGGTGGCCGAGTCGATCGCGTAGGAGCCGTGGGCGCCGTCGGTCACCACCGCGAGCGGCACCTTCTCGGCGAGCGCGCGCACTGCCTTGTCGGGGCTGTCGGTGCGGGTGTAGGCCATCGCCTCGAGCGCATTGGGGGTGAAGGCGTGGCAGTGGGCGAGCGGAGCGAGGTCGGCCACGTCCCAGCGGCCAGTCTCGTCGAAGCCGATGTCAGCAAAGATCAGGGACCCACGCTGGGCGAGCTGCGCCCACCAGGAGGTCTCCCCCGCGAGGTCCACCACGGCGGCGCGGGCATCCGGCGCGCCGGCGATCAGGGTCGAGAGCGGCTCGGGCAGCTCGTGGCCGTGGGTGGCCATGGCGCGGTCCCCGTCGGCCGCGATCGAGACGGTCAGCGCGGAGTGGAAGTCGGTGAAGCGGCGGGAGGCGGAGAGGTCGATGCCCTCCTCGCTCTCCATCGTGTGCCACATCCAGTCGGCGTAGGCGTCGTCCCCGAAGCCCGCGACCAGCCCGGTGCGCAGGCCCAGGCGGGCGGCGGCGGTGGCGAGGTTCGCGATCCCGCCGGGGCTCGAGCCCATGCCCTTGCTCCACAGCTCCTCGCCGGGCTGGGGAAGGCGATCCATGCCGGTGAAGACGATGTCGAAGAAGACGGTGCCCGAGAGCAGCACGTCCAGCGGCGGGTCCTCGGGGGTGCGCTGGGCGGCCAGCGGGTCCCAGTCGTCGCGCTCGGCGGCCTCGGGCGGGGCGGGAGTGGACGCACCGGCAGGGTGCTCGTGATCGGCCGGGCGGCCGGGGGTGGGGCCGGAGCCGGGGGTGGGGCCGGGGGTGGCGGGATCGGCGGTCAGAGCGGAGTGGGAGAGCAGAGCGGGATCGGCGGGGAAGGTGGGATCGTCGGTCGTCACTGAGCAGCTCCTTCGAGCATTCCGCGGATGAAGTGGCGTTGCAGGAACAGGAACAGGATCACGGTGGGCAGAGCGACGATCACCGCGCCCGCCGCGAGCAGCGCGGTCTCGGCCGTGTACTGGCCCTGGAAGTTCGCCAGGCCCAGCGGGGCCGTGCGCAGCCGGCCACCGGGGGCCATGATCAGGGCGATCAGGAATTCGTTCCAGGTCCACATGAACACCAGCACCAGCATGGTGAGGATCCCGGGCCGCGCGGCGGGGGCCATGATCCGGGTCAGGGCGCGCAGGGGGCCGGCGCCGTCGAGCGCCGCGGCCTCCAGCAGGCTCACCGGCATCGCCCGGAACTGGGCCCGCATCCAGAAGGTGCCGAAGGCGACGGACTGGGCGACCTGCGGCATCGCGATCGCGATATAGGTGTCGGTCAGGCCCAGGCTGCGCAGGTCGAAGAACAGCGGGATGATCGTCGCCTCGGCGGGGATCATCAGCCCCAGCAGGAACAGGTAGAACAGCGCTGTCGAGCCACGGAAGCGCATCGTGCCGAAGGCGTAACCGGCCAGCACCGACAGCACCAGTGACAGGGTCACCACGATCGCGGCGACCACCACCGAGTTCCCAAGCGAGCGACCGAACCCGCCCACGGTCCAGGCCCTCGCGAAGTTGGTCAGGTGCAGCCCGCCGCTCTCCCCCAGCGGGGCGGAGACGGAGGTGGCGAGGATCGTGAGCACCGGGATCAGGGCGAACAGGGCGAACCCGATCAGGATCACGTAATTCATCGACGTCTCGGCGCGGGAGACCCTCATGACTCACGCTCCCCGATGCGGGTGACGCCCACGTTGATCGCGAAGATCAGCAGCGTGAGCACGATCGCGACCGCGGAGGCGGAGCCCACCTCACGCAGGTCGAAGGCGCGCAGGTACACCTCGTAGCTGGGCACGGTGGTGGAGTTTCCGGGCCCGCCGGAGGTGGTCATATAGACCAGATCGAAGGTCTTCAGCGCCGCGATGATCGTCAGCACCAGCGCGACAGTGATCTCCCCGCGCACCGCGGGCAGGGTGATCGCGAAGAACTCCCGCACCGGCCCTGCCCCATCCAGCCGCGCGGCCTCGAACAGCTCAGCGGGGATACGGCCCATGCCGGCCAGCAGCAGCAGCATCACCAGCCCCATCTGCACCCAGGTGCCGATGAACCCCACCGCGGGCAGCGCGGTGCCGGGATCCCCCAACCAGCCGCGGGTCAAAGCGTCCAGGCCGACGGTGCGCAGCATGTCGTTCAGCAACCCGTGCGGGGAGTAGATCTGCCGCCAGGCGACGGCCACCACCACCAGCGCGATCACCTGCGGCAGGAAGATCACGGTGCGGAAGAAGCCCATCCCCCGCACCTGCCCACGGCGCAGGATCGCCGCGAGCGCCAGGCCCACCACCACCGGGATCACCGAGTAGAAGACGATCAGCAGCAGCGCGTTGCCGATCGCGGCGCGGAAGTCCGCATCCCCGGCGAGGTCCGCGTAGTTCTGCAGGCCCACGAAGGTGGAGGGGCCGAAGCCCTTCCATTCGAACAGGGAGAACTGCGCGGCCCGACCCAGCGGGTAGAGCGCGAAGGCGCCGTAGACCAGCAGCGCCGGGAGCAGGAACAGGTACGGGGTGGACTGCGAACGGGCCACCGCGGAGGGCCTGGCCCGGCGCCTGCGCGGCGGACCGTCGGCCCGCGCGCGGTCCGGACCTGCTCGGCGCCCGCCCGTCGGCCCACCGGGTGCTGCGGCGGACGCTGCGCCGGGCGGGGTCGCGGAGCGGGCGGGGGTCATCGGGTCAGGATCCCTCGGAGAACGCGGCGTAGTCCTCCTGCAGGGCTCCGGCAGCACCGGCCGCGTCGGTCTGGCCTCCGATCAGCTCCTGCAGGGTCGCGCCGGCGGTATCCGCGAAGGAGGGGGTCGCGTAGTCGAGATAGGGCAGCAGGGTGCCCTCGGTGGAGACCGCGTCGAACGCCTCGTAGATGTCCTTGTTCACGCCAGATTCCGGGGCCAGCTCCGCGGTGCGGTTCACGGGCATGCCGCCGTTCTCGGCGATCATCGCCATCGCCTCATCGCTCGTGATGTAGTCGATGAAGGCGGCGGCCGCAGCGGCGTTCTTCGCAGCGGCGGGGATCGAGAAGGGGATGCCGGTGCCGCCGGTGGTGGCGACCTTCCCATCGACCCCGGCGGGCGGGGCCATGAAGCGCAGGTCCTCGCCCATCACGGCCTCCATGTCGGGGCCCAGCCAGGAGCCGCCGATCAGCAGCACGCCGGTGCCCTCGGTGAACAGCGGCCAGGCATCGTCGTAGGCGAGCCCGTTCGGGGAGTCGCCGAGCGCGCCGCTGGCGCCCCATTCGGCGAGCTGGGTGAGGGCGGCGAGGTTGTCGTCGGTGGTCCAGTCCGCGCCGGAGTTGCCCATGCCGAGGGTCACGATGGTCTCGGCGGGCACGAAGTTCGCCTGCAGCGGGCCGAAGAGGTGCAGTGACGGCCACTGATCGAGGTTGCCCAGCATGATCGGCTGCTCATCGGCCGCCGCCGCCGCCTCGACCAGGGAGAAGACCTCATCCCAGCTGGTCGGGGCCTGCAGGCCCAGCGCGTCGAGCTTCTTCTGGGAGTAGTAGATCCCGCAGACCTCGCCGGTCTGGGCGAGCCCGTAGAGGGAGCCCTCGCCGAAGGTGACACCGTCGGCCGAGTACTTCATCTTGTCCAGCACGCTGGGGGTGAAGCGGTCTTCCCAGCCGTAGGCCTCCGCGTAGCCGGTCAGGTCCGTGAGCAGGCCGTCCGCCACGAAGGTGCCCATGTCGCCGCGGGCGTTGTTGACCTGCAGAACGTCCGGCACGTCGTTGCCGGACAGCGCCAGACCCGTCTGCTGCTGGAGGTCGTCGAAGGACTGGGACTGCCGCTTGACGGTGACGTTCGGGTACTGCTCCTCGAAGCTTCCGATCAGCGCCTCGATCGCGTCGTTCTGCGCACCGCGCACCTCCTGGTCCCACACCACCAGGGTGATGTCCCCGAGGGCGGCGATGTCCGTCTCGACCTCGTCAGCCTTCGGGGCGGGCGCCGCACCCTCACCCTCCGGGGAGTCCGAGCCGGGAGCGCAGGCGGCCAGCAGGCCGAGGCCGCTCAGTGATGCTCCTGCAGAAAGGAAGTGTCGACGTCGCATGGTCTCCTCCAGAGATGCTCGCGCGGCCCGACACCCGTGCGGGCTGCGATCGAACCAGCGATTTCGCCGGTCACGACCTCCATGATCGCACCACGGCGGTGCTAGCGTGCGATGACATGAAGCTCGCCATCCTGGGCGGCGGAGGATTCCGCGTCCCCCTCGTGTACGAGGCGGTCGCCACCGCCGCCACCGGCCTGACCGTCGACGAGGTCGCGCTGTACGACGTGGACTCCGCACGCCTGCGGACCATCACCGCCGTAATCGAGGGCGTGGGCGCGCAGCTGACCGCCGACGGGCGCGCGACGACCCTGCCCCGCCTCACCGCCACCACCGACCTGCGCGAGGCCGTGACCGGCGCGGACTTCGTGTTCAGCGCGATCCGGGTGGGCGGCGCGGAGGCCCGCACCGTCGACGAGCGGGTCGCCCTGGGGCTCGGCCTGCTGGGCCAGGAGACCATCGGCCCCGGCGGCCTCGCCTACGCCCTGCGCACGATCCCCGTCGCCCTCGAGGCAGCCCGCGTGATCGCCGACGTCGCACCGGGCGCCTGGGTCATCAACTTCACCAACCCTGCGGGGATCGTCACCGAGGCGATGCGCACTGTGCTCGGGGACAAGGTGGTGGGCATCTGCGATACCCCCATCGGTCTGGTGCGCCGCGTGGGCCGCCTGCTCGGTGTGGACCTGGTGGCCGGCGAGCGCGGCGCGGACGGGCGCGGGGCCGACGGCACCGTGGCGAGCTTCGAGTATGTGGGCCTGAACCACCTGGGCTGGCTGCGCTCGGTGACCATCGACGGCGAGGACCGCCTGCCCGGCCTGCTCGCCGACGACGCCGCCCTCGAGGAGATCGAGGAGGCGCGCCTGATCGGCAAGGACTGGGTGCGGGCCGACGGCGCTCTGCCCAACGAGTACCTCTTCTACTACCTGCACACCGCCGCCGCGATCGACCGCATCACCGGCGCCGCGACCACCCGCGGGGAGTTCCTCGCGAAGCAGCAGGGCGACTTCTACCTCGCCGCGGCCGAGAGCTCCGAGCCGGCCTCCTGCTGCACCTCGCCCCTGGACCTCTGGCGCGAGACCCTCCGTGAGCGCGAAGCGACGTATATGGCGGAGTCCCGGGACGAGGAGCGCCGCGAGGAGGACATCGCCGGCGGTGGCTACCAGGAGGTGGCGCTGCGGCTGATGACCGCGCTCGCCACCGGACGCAGCGAGCGGATGATCCTGGACGTCGGCAATGCCCCCACCGGCAGCGAAGCTCCCCCGGAGCAGCGGATCGTTCCGGAGCTGCCGGCCGATGCCGTGCTCGAGGTGCTGTGCGTGGTCGACGGCGAGGGCGTGCACCCGCAGCCCGTCGCCCCGGTGGGGCTGGGACGGCTCGGCATGATGAGCACCCTGCGCGCCGCCGAGCGGAAGATCCTCGAGGCCGCGATGACCGGCTCCCGCGAGGCGGCCTGGCAGGGCTTCTCGATGCATCCCCTGGTCAGCTCACCGGAGCTGGGCCGGAGGCTGCTCGAGGGCTACGTGGCCGGGCACCCGGAGATCGCGGCGCTGCTCGGAGAGAGCTGAGCGCAGCTGCTGCGCGCGGGTGCCCCGGTGCCCGGATGCCCTGGCGCCCCTGAGCCCTGGTGACCCGGGCACAGGGGCTCAGGGACTCCGGGACTCAGGAGCGCTCATTGGCTCAGGGGCTCAGTGGCTCAAAAGGGCTCAGAGGCTCAGAACCCCGGGTTCGCGGGGTCCGCGCCGATCCGGCCGTCGGCCCGATCCAGGGCGTTGATCCGCTCGATCTCCTCGGCCGTCAGCTCGATCCCCGCTGCGGCGAGGTTCGAGATGATGCGCTCAGGGGTCACGGTCTTGGGGATCACCACGTTGCCGATGGCGAGGTGCCAGGCGATGATCACCTGGCCAGCGTCGACGTGGTGAGCGGCGGCGATCTCGGTGATCACCGGGTTCTGCAGGATGTCGCCGCCCTGGCCCAGCGGGGACCAGGCTTCGGTGAGGATCCCCTTCTCGGCATGGTGGGCGCGCAGCTCGGCCTGCTGGAACTCGGGATGCAGCTCGATCTGATGCATCACGGGCACCACGCCGGTCTCGGCGATGATCTCCTCGAGCTGCTCGATCGGGAAGTTGGAGACGCCGATGGACTTCGCCTTCCCCTCCTTCTGCAGCTCGATCAGCGCCTTCCAGGACTCCACGTACTTCCCGCGCTGCGGGCTCGCCCAGTGGATGAGGTAGAGATCCACGTAGTCCATCTCGAGCGCATCGAGGGAGGTCTGCAGCGCCTGCTTCGCGGAGTCGAAGCCCTGATCGCCGTTGGCGAGCTTGGTGGTGATGAACAGCTCCTCGCGCGGCACACCCGAGGCCTTCACGGCACGGCCCACACCGCCCTCGTTCCGGTACCCGGCGGCGGTGTCGATGTGGCGGTATCCCGCCTCGATCGCCTGACGGACCACGTCCGCCGCGACCTCGTCCTCGACCTGCCAGACGCCATAGCCGAGCTGGGGGACGGATGAGCCGTCATGGAAGGGCAGAGCGGGAATCGTGGTCATGCGAAGCCTCCTGGGGATGCGGTTGCCGGATGATCCTATAGCTTCGCTTCCCGGCGCCGCGGCGTCTTCGCTTGCTGCCGCCTCAGCCTCGCTTCCGGCGCCGCGGCGCTTTCCCGTGCCGTCGCTGCCGTGCTTTCCCGCGCGGTCCCGCGCGGTCCGGAGCGGCCGGCAGCGCACCCGCTACCGTGGCCTCCGTGCCCCTCACCCTGGCGTTGACCCTGATCAGCCTGGTGCTCCTCTGCGCGATGATCCAGCGCGTGGCCGGGATGGGGCTGGGCATCGTGTTCGCCCCGTACGCCGTGGTGCTGATCGGTGCGCACGAGGGCATCATGCTGGCGAACTTCCTGGGCGGGCTCATGCCGATCGTGATGCTGCCGCGGATCTGGTCCCAGATCAAGTGGCGCAAGGTGCTCTGGCTGGGACTGCCCGCGATCGCGGTGATGCCGGGCGCGGCGTGGCTCTCCTCGATCTCCCCGCCCGCTCCGCTGTACCTGGTGGTGGCGCTGCTGGTGCTGCTGAGCCTGGTGATCTCGGTGCTGCTGGCCCGCGTGGACACCACGGTGGACGGACACACCGCCCAGGTCGTCACCGGGGTGGGGATCGGGCTGGGCACCGTGCTCGGCGGCGTCGGCGGACCGGCCGCGACCGTCTACGCGGTGCTGTCACGGTGGCCTGCCCTGCCCATGGTGGCGACGCTGCAGCCGCTGTGGATCCTCGTCTCCTCGGTATCGTTCGGGACGAAGTGGGCCTGGGACGACGGCCAGCTGCCCGACCTGCCCGGATGGGTGTGGATCGCGATGCTCGCCGCCGTGGTGGTCGCCGTGGGACTCGGCGAGCTGGTCCAGAAGCAGCTGCGCGAGAGCGGCATCCAGCAGCTGGTGGTGGTGCTCGGCTTCGTCGGCGCGCTGCTGTCGCTGTGGACCGGGCTGCGACTGCTGCTGGGGTGAGCTCCCGCACCTGAGCTCCCGCACCGGCGGCGCCTGAGTGGCAGCTGCCCCGAGGCGAGCCCTCCCTCGCCCCCTCGCACCGAGGCGTAGCAAACATGCACCACCCCAGGGTTTCAGGACCGTTTCCTACGACTCGGTGAGGGCCAGGGGCAGCAGCTCGCCACACCGGCCACCCCGGCTCCCAGGGAACTCCGGGCTCGGGCCCGGCGCGCACGGAGGTGGGGCCCTCACCCTCGTACGGTGCCCGGGCCACCGGGTGCGACCCCCACCGGAAGGACCGACGTGAGCACTTTCCGCCGCCTCCTCGGCACTGCACAGAAGGCCCTGGACTCCCGGAGCACAAGCTCCACCGGCTCGGGGCAGGGCTCCGACTGGCGCTCGCTCGTGCGCAGCGCCGCCGACTCGCTGACCGGCGACAGCTCCTCGTCCGCCGAGGCGCACGGCCACGGCCGCTCCGCCACCCGGCAGGACACGGCCACCCCGCGCCGGCCCGCCCCCGCCCGTGGCGCGGCACCCTCCGGTAGTCCCGCCCGCACGGAAGCTTCCTCCCCCGGCGCTGACCTCTCGGCGGAGGACCGTCGCGCGATCGCGCGCTACGACTACCTGGTGCGCACCGCGGAGCCTGACCAGCTCGAACAGGTCCACCGCGAGGCCTTCGAGAAGCTCACCCCGCACCAGCGCGCGCAGCTGACCGCGACCCTGCGCTCGGAGCTGCCGGAGGGTGAGCGGCCCCGCACCGATGCCCCGCAGGACATGGCCCGCTCCGCGACCCGGCTCGCGATGCTCGATCCACGGCGGTTGACCCGCCTGCTGGGCAGCTCCGGCGGCGGAGGACGCCGAGGTGCCGGCGCTGCAGCAATGGGCGCGGGGGCCGTCGGAGCCGGCGCGCTCGGAGCTGGTGCGCTCGGCGTCGGGGGCCTGCTGGCCGTGGTCGCCGGCGGCGCCGTCGTCACTTCCGTCGGCGGCTCGCTGCTGCAGGACGCGGTCGGCGCAGGCATCGACGTCGACTCCCTGGCCCCCGATCTCGCGGGCGATCTCAGCGGGATGTTCGAGGGTGTCGAAGGATTCTCAGGCATCGAGGACCTGCAGGGCATC
Organism: Brachybacterium sp. AOP24-D1-21; assembly: GCF_052378665.1. Lineage (NCBI taxonomy): Bacteria > Bacillati > Actinomycetota > Actinomycetes > Micrococcales > Dermabacteraceae > Brachybacterium > Brachybacterium sp. AOP24-D1-21. Next base: position 1,516,244 of record NZ_JBQSXX010000001.1, on the reverse strand, counting down.
ACGGACTTCCAGGGCTTCGAGGGGATGCAGGGCGTCGACGGCATGGCCGACGGTGTCGGCGGGGCGGTGTCGGGCGCCGGCGAGCAGGTTTCCGGTATCGGAGACCGGATCTCGGACCTCGGGCTCGGCGACCTCTTCGGTCGCTGAGCCTGGTGTCGCGGGTTCCCCACGGCCCGTGTGCGCCAGAGCGGGCCGGGCTGACTACGCGCCCGGCGAATCCTCGGGCGTTGTCCAGTGGCTCGCGATAACCTTTCGGCACGCCCAGGACGAGGCGCTCGCACAGGACCGGGAGCGATCACAGGATCGGTTCCCCGATCGTGCAGCGACGCCTCGTCCCCGCCTCGGGGAGGACAGCCGGAACCAGTGAGCGAAGAACGCGATCCGTCGGCCGACCGGCCGAGCAGTGGGACGAGCAGTGGGAACAACGGTGGGAACAGCCGCTTCCCTGATCCTTTCGCGCCCACTTCCGGCGACCCGGACTGGAACCTCGCCGCCGACGAGTCGCTCTCTTTCGCCCCCGGGGACCAGGACCTGCCCTGGAAGGCCACGGCGGAGCGTCGTGACCTGTGGGGTCCGCTCGAGAAGCCGCTCGAGGGGAAGGTCCACTCCCCCGCCTCGAAGGCCGTCGGCGGGCCGCGCCGCTCCCCGCTGGTGCGATTCGGCGCGCCGCTGCTGCTGGGCGGTCTGGCCGCGATCGCGACGGTGGTGCTGGGGCTCGGCACTGCGGTGGCCGGTCCGCTGCTGGTGCTCGCCGCGGCCGCCGGGATCGGCGTGGTCACCCTCGGCGGCAGCGCCCTGGCGTTGAACGCGCCGCGCCGCAGCGAGGACGAGCGCCCGGTGCTGGACGCCTCGGTCACCGGCAGCACGCGCACCGTTCTCGAGCAGATCCTCCAGGCTGACGCCGAAACCCGTGAGCGCAGCGCCCGGCTGCGACCGCGCGCCACCGTCCCCGGCGCGACCCGGGTGCTGGATGACGTCGACTCCCTGGTCACCCGGATCGATGCGCTGGTCGGCTCCGAGCAGCTGCAGTCGCTGCGCCCGTCGGCCGCGGAGGTGACCATGCTCGAGGGGATCGCCTGCCGCTATGTGCCGGAGCTGGTCGGGGCGGCGGAGGACACCCTCGGCTTCCTGCAGTCCTTCGCAGGGTCCGCCCGACAGGAGGCGCTCGATAACCTCGAGAGCATCGACCAGCAGCTCGGCGTGCTGGCCGAGGGGGTCGAGCAGATCGAGAGCGACATCGTCGGCGGGGTCTCCCGTTCCCTCGAGGTGCACTCCGAGTTCCTGCGCACCCGCTTCGCCGACCAGCACCTGAATCCGATCATCGATGTCTGACCCACCCGTCAGGCCTTCCCCACCCGCTCTGACCCACTCAGGCCGCCCCGCCCCGGCCCGGCCCTACCCGGCCTCAGAACTTCCCGTCCCCGCACCGACTTCCACCCACCGCACCGCCCAGGAGGCACCGATGGACAAGCTGCAGCCGCCCACCCCCGCCGAAGAGATCACGCCCGCCGCGCCGATCGAGCAGATCAGCGATGACGACGCCGTCTCGGTGCTGCCCGATCTTCCCCAGGAGAAGGCGCAGGAGCTCGAACAGCGGGCCGACGACTGGGTGGAGCAGGTCGCGGGGATGAACCCGCACTCGCAGGAGTTCACCGCACAGGTCAACGCGCTCGGCGCGGTGGCTCGTCGGACCTTCGAGCGCACCAGCCAGACCTCCTCCCGCTTCATGCAGCAGTCGCTGCGGGAGTCGAAGGAGAAGGGCAATGCGCAGGAGTCGGTCGCGAAGTCGCTCTCCGAGCTGCGCACCACGATGGAGGACCTGGCCCCGAAGGACGAGACCTTCGCGGAGAAGGCCCTGAGCTTTCTGCCCGGCCGCAACGTCGCCAAGCGCTACTTCCGCAACTTCGAGTCGAACCAGGACCAGCTGGACCAGGTGCTCGGCGCCCTCTCTCGCGGCCAGGAGATGCTGCAGAAGGACAATGCCGAGCTGTCCGTGGAGCGCCGCGCGCTCTGGGAGGACCTCGCTGCGCTGCAGAAGGCCGCCTACCTGCTGAGCCTGCTGGATGACCGGGCGGTGCGCCGGGCCGAGCAGACCCGCACCGAGGGCAAGGCCGCCGAAGCCGCCGCCCTCGAGAAGGACGTGCTGTTCGCCGTGCGCCAGCGCCGCCAGGACGTGGCCACCCAGATCGCCGTCACCGTGCAGGCCTACCTGTCGATGGGCCTGATCGAGGACAACAACACCAAGCTCCAGCAGGGTGTGGAGCGGGCGCGCACCACCACCGTCACGGCGCTGCGCACCGCGGTGATCACAGCCCAGGCGCTCGAGAACCAGAAGATCGTGCTGGACCAGATCGACGCGGTCAACCGCACCACCGACAACCTCATCTCCCGCACCTCGCAGATGCTCGCGGACAACTCCGTGAAGATCCAGGAGCAGGCCGCGACCTCCGGCGTCTCCCCCGAGACTCTGCAGAAGGCCTTCGACAACCTGTTCACCACCATGGATGGGATCGACGCCTTCCGCACCAAGGCCAACGAGAACTTCCTGGCCACGGTGAACAGCCTCGAGCAGCAGGTGCAGCGCTCCCAGCCGTACCTGGAGCGGATGCAGAAGGAGCAGCCCGAGCACGCCGAGATCGAGAGCGCTTCGGCGATGGACCTGCTGGAGATCGAAGACCGGAACTGAGCCGGACGCCCACACGGCCTCCAGACAGGAGAGACAACTATGCTGGCATGCGTGAAGAAGGCTTCCGGTGAGCTCGTCGTCGAGCAGCGCCCGCAGCCGGAGCCCGCCGAGGACGAAGTCGCCATCGACATCGCCTACGGCGGCATCTGCGGATCGGACCTGCACTACTTCCACGATGGGGCGGCCGGTGAGTTCACGATCACCGAACCGCTGGTGCTCGGACACGAAGTCGTCGGCCGGATCGCCGCGCTGGGTACGGGGGTGAGCGGGCTGGAGATCGGGCAGCCCGTCGCGGTGCATCCGGCAGAGGTCTGCGGCGAATGCCCTGTGTGTCTGGAGGGTCAGCCGCACCTCTGCCGTGCCAGCCGATACCTCGGCTCGGCCGCGCACACCCCGCACATCCAGGGCGGCTTCACCGAGCAGCTCGTGGTGGCCGCCGAACGGGCCTTTCCGCTGCCGCCCGGCATGACGCTGCGCCGTGCCGCGTTGGCCGAGCCGTTCAGCGTCGCGTACCACGCTGTTCGCCGCGCGGGCGACCTCGCCGGCACGACGCTGCTGGTCACAGGGGCCGGTCCGATCGGCAGCCTTGCCGTCGCCGCGGCCAAGCACGCCGGCGCCGGCACGGTCATCGCCTCCGACCTCACCGACCACGCCCTGGGCCTGGCCGAGCAGATGGGCGCGGACATCCTGGTCCGCGCCGACCGGTCCGAGCCGCACGAACTGGCCGGGCAGATCGACGTCGCCATCGAAGCCTCCGGAACCGCCGCGGGGCTGAACAGCTGCATCCGCGCCGTCCGTCCCGGCGGGCGGATCGTCCAGGTCGGCATCCTTCCCCCGGGCACCACCGCGATCCTCGGGAACGCACTGGTGAACAAGGAGATCCAGCTCCATGGCTCGTGGCGGTTCCACACCGAGTTCGCCGAAGCCATCGCGCTCCTGGCGAGCGACATCGATCCTGAACCCCTGATCTCCCACGAGTTCGACCTCGTCGACGCGGAGCTCGCCTTCCGCACGGCCAGTGATCGGAGCACCGCGAGCAAGGTCCTGCTGCGGATGAACCCGGAGGTCGCCGACTCATCGGACCTCTGAGCTAGGCTCGGCCGATCACTGCACATCCTCATCCCGGAGGTTCTTGATGTCGGCTCCGTCCATCCCACCTGCCCCGGAGCACCTGAGCTCCGCTGCCCGGGCACAGCGCTGATGGCCTCCACCGTCACCGACCGTGCGATCAGCGCGATCAAACAGATGGTGGTCGACGGGACGCTGAAGCCTGGCGACCGCCTGCCCACCGAGGCCGAGCTGTCCGAGACGATCGGTGTCTCCCGCAACTCGCTGCGCGAGGCGGTCAAGGCGCTGTCCGTGATCCGGGTGCTCGACGTGCGCCAGGGCGACGGCACCTATGTGACCGCACTCGAGCCCGAGCAGCTGCTGGAATCCCTCGCCTTCGTGCTCGACCTCCACCAGGATTCCAGCTACGTCGAGATCCTGGAGATCCGACGTCTGCTCGAACCGGCTGCGGTCGAGCAGGCCTGCCCGCACCTGACCGACGAGGACTTCGTGCAGCTCGAGCAGACGATGGAGGATCTCGACGACAGCTCGAGCATCCAGGAGCTGGTCGCAGCGGATATCACCTTCCACCAGCTGATCAACCAGCGCTGCCCCAACGACTACCTCAGCTCGCTGCTGGACAGCCTGGCCGGTTCCACCGCCCGCGCCCGGGTGTGGCGCGGACTGACCGACGACTCGTCCGTGGAGCGCACCCTCGCCGAGCACCGACGGATCCTGGACGCACTCCGGGCCCGGAGGCCCGACCTCGCCCGCACCTATGCGGCGGCGCATGTGGCCGGGGTCGAGTCCTGGCTGCTCGCGCAGGGGGAACCGCCGACGGAGTGAGCTCTACGAGACGTCCGGCCAGTCCGACGTCAGGTACGCCTCGACGGCGCGGTGGCGGAACGTGTAGGGCTTGCCCCGGCGGCCGTCGGCGCCTCATCGAGCCGCCGGTAGACCCGCTCCGCAGTCTCGTGCGCGACGGCACGGACGTCGGCCTCTGACCAGCTGCGCACGTGCTCGAGCACGCGCGCGAAGCCGCTGCCGAGGTCCAGTGGCCGGGACGCGATCGGCCAGTCCGAGCCGACCATCAGCCGCTCGGCACCGAACAGCTCCAGCGCGAGATCTACCGCGGCCGCGAAGTCACCGTTCCCGCTGGTCGCGAGTCCGGAGACCTTCGCGACGACGTTAGGGCAGGCGGCGATCGCCTCGAGCTGTGCCTGCCAGCGCTCCATCGCCGGGGTGTCCCCGAGCGGGGGCTTGCCCAGGTGGTCGAGCACCACGGTGAGCCCGGGGTGACGCCGAGCGACGCGGACCACCTGCTCCATGTGACGCTCGAAGGCGTCGGGCACATCGAGGGGGAGGCCGGCCGTGGCCAGCAGCTCGAGGGATCGGGTGACCTCGGGAAGATCCAGGAATCCCGGATCGGGCTCGTCGTGCACGAGGTGCCGGATGCCGACGAGATGGTCGGTGCGGCTCGGATCGGCGAGCGCGTCCCGCACCGTCGCGGGATCCTGCAGCGGCAGCCAGCCCACAACGTCCGCACGGGCGATGCCCTGCCCGGTCTGTGCCGCGTGCGCCTCGATCGCGCGGGCGGTCCGTTGGAGGTGGGCGGTGTCCTCGACGGTGTCGTCGGCCTGGACAAGGACGACCCGGGTGACGCCGAGGTCCCGCAGCCCGGGGCGCACCTGGTCGATCTCGACCGTGCGGCGCAGCTCGAGGGCGGCGCCGGCGAGCCAGGCGTAGGGGCTCTCGGCAAGGTCCCACAGGTGCAGGTGGGTGTCGGTGACCGGCTCAACGGGTGCCATCGACGGGCCCTCCGGCAGCGGTACCGGGCTGCGCGGCAGTGCGTGCGACTGTCCCGGCGGCCGCATCGGGATCGGTCCGTTCCACGTCCGCCCAGGCCGCGGTCGGGATCTCGGTGCTCATCCGCTGGGCGTTCGAGCGCACCTGGGCGGCGGTGCGCATCCCCAGCACCACCGAGCGCACGGCAGGGTGGCGCAGCGGGTACTGCACGGCGAGGTCCGGGAGGGTGACGCTGTACTGCTCGGCGATCCTCGCGAGCTGACGGGCGCGGGCGAGCATCGCGGCAGGAGCCTGGGCGTACTCATAGGTGGCGTTCTCGGGGACCTGATGCTGGGCGAGCAGGCCGGAGTTGAACACGGAGACCGCCACGATCCCCACGTCGTGCTGCACGCACGCGGCGAGCAGCTCCTCGGCGCCGGCCTGCTCGAGTAGGGTGTACCGGCCCGAGAGCATCACCAGGTCAATCAGCCCCGTGCGGACGGCGCGGAGCAGCACCGCCACGTCCTTGGAGCCGACGCCGACGGCGCGGACCAGCCCCTCCTCGCGCATCCTCGCCAGCGCCGGCAGGCCCTCGGTGAAGGCCTGCTCCGTCGGCCCCTCCTCCGGGTCGTGCGCGAAGAGGATGTCCACCCGGTGCAGGCCGAGCCGCTGAAGGGATTCCGCGTGGGAGCGCCGCACCCCGACCTCGGAGAAGTCCCACTGCCGCACGTAGTCATCGGGCACGGCAAAGGCGCTGTCCATGTCGTCGCCGGTGCCGGGCCCCGGCAGTAGCAGGCGACCCACCTTGGTGGAGACCAGGTACTCCTCGCGCGGGTAGCCGGCCAGTCGCTGCCCGAGGCGTCGTTCGCTGGTGCCGATCCCGTAGTGGGGTGCGGTGTCGAAGTACCGGATCCCGGCCTCCCAGGCGGCGGCGACCGCGCCGTCGGCCTCCTCGTCGGAGGTGGTCCGGTAGAGGTTGCCGAGCTGGGCGGCGCCGAATCCGAGGCGAGGCAGCTCTAGCTGCGGGGCGGCGCTCATGCGCTCTCCGCCCCGGGCGCTTCCTGGGGCAGGGACCAGACGGGACGGATCCCGGAGCCCTCGCCGCCGTAGTCGTCGGCCACCTCGAGGAACTGGTTGATGTGCTCCTGCCAGCGGAGGTTCACCGGATCCTCGGCGAGCTGCCGGCGCATGGCGCGGTAGTCCTCGACCTCGACCAGGTGGAAGATGTCGCGGCCGTCGCGCCAGATCCGCCAGGCGTGCACTCCCGCCGCGCGCAGGGCGGCATCGAGCTCGTCGGAGATGCGGGCGTGCTCGCGGTCGTAGTCCGCCTCACGCCCTTCGGCGATGCGGGTGTGCAGGGCGATCTGTTCCATGGGAGTGGGGCCTCTCAGTACGCAGTGGTCAGGGCAGGGGCGGTCTGCTCCCCCGCCCAGACGGGACCGTCCGGGAAGACGTGCTCGGCGATGGACTCCGCGTGCATGCGGGCCCCATTGCCGGGCTGCTCCGGCGGCATGTACGAGCCGTTCTCGATCTGCACCGGCACCTCGAAGTGCTCGTGGAGGTGGTCCACGAACTCGATGCGTCGGCGGTCATCGTCCCCCGCGATCGCGACCGCGTCCAGGAAGGCCAGGTGCTGGACCATCTCGCACAGCCCCACTCCCCCGGCATGGGGGCACACGGGAACCCCGAACTTGGCGGCGAGCAGCAGGATCGCGACGTTCTCGTTGACACCGGCAACGCGGGTGGCGTCGGCCTGCAGCACGTCGATGGCACGTGCCTGCAGCAGCTGCTTGAACAGCACCCGGCTGGCGCCCTGTTCACCGGTCGCGATCCGCACGGGGTGGACGGCCTCGCGGATCGCGGCGTGGGCGAGGATGTCATCAGGATTGGTGGGTTCCTCGATCCAGTACGGGTCGTGAGGGGCAAGGGCCTGGATGGCCTCGATCGCCTCGGCGGTGTCCCAGCGCTGGTTCGCGTCCACCGCGATCGGGTAGTCCGGGCCCATCACTTCGCGGGCAATGCGCATCCGGCGCTCGTCGTCCGCGGCGTCGGCGCCCACCTTGAGCTTGACCATCTCGAAGCCTGCCTCACGGGCCTCGCCCAGCAGGCGGGTGAGCTTCTCGTCGCTGTAGCCGAGCCAGCCGGGGGTGGTGGTGTAGGCGGGAACGCCGCGTTCGCGCAGCGCGGCGATCCGCTGCTCCTTGCCCTCGGCGCCGCGGCGCAGGATCTCCAGCGCCTCCTCGCGGGTGAGCGCATCCTCGAGGTACCGCAGGTCCACCAGGTCCAGCAGCTCCTCAGGGCTGAGCGAGGCGAGGGTGAGCCACAGGGGCCGGCCCTCGCGGCGGGCGCGCAGGTCCCACAGAGCATTGACCACGGCGCCGATCGCCATCGTCATCACTCCCTTCTCGGGACCCAGCCAGCGCAGCTGCGAGTCATGGGTGAGCTCGCGGTAGATCCCGCCGAGATCGGCGAGGACCTCCTCGACGTCCCGGCCCACCAGGTGCGGGGCCAGCACGGAGATCGCGGCGCTCTGCACGTCGTTGCCGCGGCCGATGGTGAACACCAGCGCGGTGCCCTCATCGGGCGCGTCGGTGCGCAGGGTGAGGTAGGCGGCGGAGTAGTCCGGGTCCGGGTTCATCGCGTCCGAGCCGTCGAGGCTGCGGCTGGTGGGGAAGCGGACGTCCCGGACATCGAGCGCGGTGAAAGTGCTCATCGGGTCGCTCCCTGCGGGGTGGCGCTGGCCGGGGTGGTGCTGGCCGGGGTGGTGCGGGCGGGGACGAAGCGGGTGCGCTGCGCGCCGAGCCCGTCGATGCCCACCTCGGCCACATCTCCGGCCTGCAGGTACGGGAAGCGTCCGGAGAGGGCGACGCCCTGCGGGGTGCCGGTGTTGATGAGGTCCCCGGGCGAGAGCACCATGTACTGCGAGAGGTGCTGGATGATCTGGGCGACGGAGAAGATCATGTCCGCGGTGGTGGAGTCCTGGCGGGGCTCGCCGTTCACGGCGGACCACAGCCGCAGCGCCTGGGGGTCGACCTCGTCCGCCGGGACCAGGCCAGGACCCAGCGGATTGAAGCCGCGGGAGTTCTTGCCCTTGGACCACTGGCCCCCGGACTCGGCCAGCTGGAAGTCCCGCTCGGAGATGTCGTGGCTGGTCACGTACCCGGCGATGACGTCGAGGGCGGCCTGCTCATCGGGCAGGTAGGCGGCCTCCGTGCCGATCACGACGCCGAGCTCGACCTCCCAGTCGACCTTCTGGGCGCCCGGCGGGATCTCGACGTCGTCGTGGGGGCCGACGACGGTGTTGGGGTGCTTGTGGAACAGGATCGGCACCGTGGGCGGCTCCGCGCCGGACTCGGCGGCGTGCTCGGCGTAGTTCTGGCCGATGCACAGCACTGCCATGGGACGCGCGATCGGGGCGCCGATGCGCTCCTGCTCGGCGCCCTCCCAGACCGGCAGCTCCTCGGCTGCGAGCGCCTCGCGCACCCGGGAGATCCCTCCTCCGGCGAGGAAGTCCCCGTCGATCTCGGCGGTCAGCGGCTCGAGGCGATAGGTCACCCCCTCGGAGACGACAGCCGGCTTCTCCTGACCCACCGGGCCGAGACGTCGCAGTTCCACGGACACTCCATTCCTCATCGGGCGCGGTTTCCTTCGCCGTCGACGAGCGCCCGGACCTCATCGATCCAGCTATCATCCTATGTCTTGGTGGGCAGAAACAAGCCTGGCCGGCAATCATCCCTGAATCCGCCGGATTCGGCCGGGGTCTGGACGCGCAACGGGTGCGCAGAGTTAGGATGACTGGGCAGATTCGACCGTCCACTCCCGAGGAGCTTCCCGTGTCCCAGACCCCCGCCGCACCATCGACCACCCCGGACCCGCACGGTGAGTTCTCCGGCCTGCGCGCCCTGGTCACCGGCGGCGGCTCCGGGATCGGCGCCGCCACCGCGACCGCCCTGCTGGGCCGTGGCGCCCAGGTGGCCGTGCTGGACCTGCATCCGGAGGGCGGCCCCGAGGGCGTTCTCGCGCTGCGCTGTGACGTGGCAGACACCGCCAGCGTCGATGCGGCGGTGGCCGAGGCCGCCACGCAGCTCGGCGGCGTGGACATCGTGATCAACAACGCCGGGATCGGCGCGCAGGGTGATGTCACCGGCAACGACGACGCCGAATGGGCACGGGTCCTCGACGTCAACGTCACCTCGGTGGCCCGGGTGATCCGCGCCGCTCTGCCGCACCTGCGCCGCTCCGAGCACGCCGCGATCGTGAACACCGCCTCGATCGCCTCCGCGGTGGGCCTGCCGCAGCGGGTGCTCTACTCGGCCACCAAGGGCGCCGTGCAGTCGATGACCCTGGCCATGGCCGCGGATCTGGTGGGCGAGGGGATCCGGGTCAACGCCGTGCTCCCCGGCACCGCGGACACCCCCTGGATCGGCCGACTGCTGGAGAAGGCCGACGACCCCGCCGCCGAGCGGGCGGCGCTCGAGGCCCGGCAGCCGCACGGGCGGCTGGTCTCCCCCGAGGAGGTCGCCGAGGCCCACTGCTACCTCGCCTCGCCGCGCAACGGCTCCACCGTGGGCGTGCTGCTGTCGATCGACGGCGGCGTCACCGGGGTGCGCACCCGGTCCTGAGGGGTCTCGGAGGGTGGGCACGGCCGACGTTCGTCGGGGGCAGGGCTCCGGTACCGGTGGGCACGGGTCAGCAGACCGCGACGGCCGCGCTGAGGGTGTCGACGACGTCGGCCAGAGCCTGCGCTCCGCCCACGTTGCCGGGGAAGACGACGTAGGGCATGCCGAGGACCTCCTCGGGAGCTTCCTCGGCGGCGAAAAGGGAGACCTGGCCGGCCCAGAACTGGCCCTCGACGCGGGCTCGGCGGATTCCCAGGCCGCTGGCGGCGACCTCATGGGAGGTGATCCCGCCCTTGGCGACGACCCAGGCGGGGCGGGCAGTACGGACCCTTCGGACGATCTCGACCACAGCGTCGGAGACGCTGCGGGCGATCGCGAGGGACTCCGCGGGATCGTCGGTGCGCACCAGGTCACGGCTGGTGAAGAGCACGCAGTCACTGACCTGGAGGCCCTCGCGAACTGCGTCCCCGAGGTCGGCGAGATGCTGCGCGCGGCGTTCGTCCAGGACCGAGGGCACGTCGATCTCGAACTCGGTGAGGGTGCCGCGCTCCTGCACGCCGCGCAGCTGCGTGGTGGTCAGGCCCACGTGCGAGCCGACCACCACCAACCCGTGCTCCAGGCGTCCCGCCGGGATGGCGATGGCCTCCGCGTCCAGCACGCGGGCACTGCACTGGCCGGTCAACGGCCGCACGAAGGAGGGTGCGCAGCGGGTGACGAAGGTGCGCCCCTCCGCCTCGAGCTGCGCCATCGCCGCCGAGACGACGTCCAGGTCCGAGTACTCGGTGGCATTGACCACCACCCAGGTCCGTTCACGGGCGCCGGAGAGGATCTCCCGCACCCGCTCCCGACCGCCGGAGCGGATGTCCGCGAGGGAGATGCTGAGGACATCCGCGGCAGCGAGCGTTCCGCCCGAGCGCTCGGCGAGGAACTCGCGCAGGTCGGAGTGGGAGTAGCCGAAGGTGGCGTCGCGGGCGAAGTCCGTCTCGGCGACCTCGACCGCCTGCCCGTCGACCGTGGCGTAGTGGATGTCGCCCTCGGTGAAGCGGCCGGCCTCGATCATCGCCGGGCACAGCACGAAGGCATCGACCTCGACCCCGTGGGCGGCGAGCTCGTCTGCGATGGCGACCGGCTCGGCGATCACGTGACCGCGCAGGGTGGAGTCCGACCGCGAGACCACGTGCAGTCCGCCGGCGGGGATTCCGCCGGCGAGCACTCCGGCGACGATGCGGCGATTCATCTCCGTCGCCGCCTTCTCGTCCAACGCCCGGGTGTTGGTCAGCACGAAGCAGGCGGAGCCGGGCTCAGCGAGCACCGCGACCGGGATCGCCGGGTCCTGGTCGAAGGCGACGCCGATGCCGGCCACGCACTGCGATCCGGTGGGGTCGTCGTCCAGGATGAGCAGTCGACGTGCGGAGGGCTCACGCATGGTCGGAGGACCTCAGCTCTCGCGCCGGATGGGCGTGGGGGGCAGGACCGAGCTCGGCGAGGAGCTGGGACATCTTCGCGTAGGCCTTGTTGCGATAGCTGACCAGTTCGGCAGCAGCCTCCGCGTCGTAATCCCCGAGCAGGCCCTTGCCGTTCTTGACACCCTCGCGATCCTCGGCGATGGCGTCCGCGAGGATCTGCGGGATCGCCATACGGCTACCGAAGGCGGTTTCAAGGGTGGCGAATCCACTCGCGTAGACACCCAGGCCGGCCTGGTCGGCGATCGCGAAGGGGCCGAAGAAGCCCAGACGGAAACCGAAGGTGGTGCGGACGATGGTGTCGACGTCCTCGGCGGTGGCGATGCCCTCCTCGACGACGGCGGTGGCCTCCTTCAGCAGGGCGTACTGGAGACGGTTCAGGACCATGCCGGGGGTGTCCGCGACCTGGGCGCCCTGGTTCCCCGATTTCTCCAGCAGCTCCTTCACGGCGGCGACGGCCTCGGGGGTGGTGTCCCGCCCGGCGACGAGCTCGACGCCCGGGATGAACGGCGCCGGGTTGGAGAAGTGGACGGTGAGGAACCGCTCGGGGTTCTTCACTGCGCTCTCGAGCTCCCTGACCGGGATGGTCGACGTGTTGGTGCCGATGATCGCGTCGGGGCGGGCGTGCTCGGAGATCTTCCCGAGCACCTCGCGCTTGACGTCGAGCCGTTCGAACACGGCCTCCTCGATGAAGTCGACGTCCGCGACGGCGTCCTCGAGGGTCTTGCCAGCGGTGATGTTCTTCGCCACGAGATCCGCGGAGCCGGGTCCGTAGAGGCCCTGCTCCTCGAAGTCCCGCGCCTCCTTCTGGAGCCGCTCGAGGGAGGCGTTCGCATTCTCGACGCTGACATCGGCGATGGTCACCTCGAAGCCGGCGCTGGCGAGGACTTGGGCAATGCCGCCCCCCATGTAGCCGGCGCCGACGATCGTCACGGTGGAGATGGTCAAGAGGGAACTCCTTCGTTCGGGGAACGTCGATCCCGCGAGATCCGACGCCTGGTGCCGCACTACGAGAAGGCGGCCTTCCGCAGCGTAAGCAATGCTCTCTAGCATACAGATCCTATTGGATTAGCGCCAGGTGTATTGGGTCAATCTCAGGCCCGACCTCCCAAAACTGCATCCGGAGGTGAGAAGTGGTCCGGTGCGTTCGAAAAATCCACGGTGAGCCACCCTTGACGTGAGGACCGAGACCGTAGATCCTATAGGACCAGACAGGGCGGTCGTGTGTGTAGATGCACAGGCATGCCCGGTCTCCGCCATCGGCGTCGGTACCTGATCCCGGCCCGGGCCCGCTCTCCCGAACGGGCTCACGCGATTCCCCGTGATGGCCCCCTTCTCGTGACGAGGCGAAGAGGACCACCCCATGACCGAAGCATCCAGCAGCGACCTGAAAAAGCTGCGCTCTCCCCTATACGGCGCCATGGACCGGATCCCCGGCGGCACCATGGTGATCCCCCTCATCGCGGGTGCCATCGTGGGCACCACCGCTCCAGACTTCCTTGAGCTCGGCAGCTTCACGACCGCGCTCTTCGCGACGCCTATGCCGCTGATGGCCCTGGTCATCTTCGCCACAGGCATGCAGATCACTCCCCGCAGCATTGGTCCCGTAGCCGGCACCACCGGGGCGATCCTGCTGGGCAAGACTCTGGTCCCAGGATCGATCGTCGTCGCCCTGGGCTTCCTGGTGGGACTCGACGGGTTCCTCGGGATCTCGATCCTTGCGCTGCTCGCGACCTTCGACAACTCGAACGGCGGCATCTGGCTCGCCTTCACCGGGAAGTACGGCACCAAGAACGACCGCGGCGCCTATGTCGCCTCAGCGGTCAATGATGGCCCGTTCTTCACCATGATCTTCATCGGTACCGCCGGGCTCGGCTCGATCCCTCTGGATGCGTTCGCCGCGGCGATCATCCCGCTCATCCTGGGGATCATCGTGGGCAACATCGATCACCGATGGACGGAGATCATGCGCCCGGTTCCGAACATCGTGATCCCCTTCTTCGCCTTCGGCCTGGGCACCGGAATCGACATCAGCGCGGTCCTCACCGGTGGACTGACCGGCATCGTCCTGGGTCTGCTCGTCACTCCGATCACCGGTGGCACCACCTATCTCGCTTACCGGTTCCTGCTGCGCAGGGGCAAACGTTCCGGGCTCGCCTTCGTCGCCGGAACCACCGCCGGCAACTCGATCGTCACTCCGGCGATCATCGCCGCCGCAGATCCACGCTTCGAAAAGTATGTGGATGTGGCCACCGTCCAGGTCGCCACGGCAGTGCTGATCTCCGCGATCACCGCGCCGATGATCGCGGCCTGGGTGATGAAGCGCAACGGCACCCTGAGCAACCCGGACGAGGACGAACCCGACCTCCGCGGGAACCCTCTCCCGCACGCCGCGCGACCGCAGCCCGCCGACGAGGACTTCGTCGGCCCCAGCGGAGAGCAGGTCGAACCCGATCGGAGCCATGAAGAGGACCAGTCCGCGCGTCACTCCGAGGATCCCGACGTCTGACTCGCCACGTGTCCCACGCATTACTCCCGGACCCCCGTGGTGCTCGCGCGCTGCGGGGGTCGGCGCGGTGAGATTCCGGGCTCAATGGTGTCGATGTCACTGACGGTGTGGAGCGGCGCAGAAGGTGCGCGCCACGTGAACCTATGGCAGCGTCGTCAAAGCAGATTGCGGGCCCGCAGCCCCATAGGATCGGGGCGCGGGCCCGCAGCGCAGCCGGAGACTCAGCCGACGCGCAGGCCACCGTTGAGGTTGTAGGTGGCCCCAGTGGTGAATCCACCGTGGGGGCCGACGAGGAAGGCGACCAGCTCGCCGAGCTCCTCGACGGTGCCGAGACGGCCCACGGGAGTCCGAGCGACGAATTGGTCGCGTCGCTCACCCTCGAGCCGCCCACCCATGATGTCGGTGTCGATGTTGGCCGGGGCGATCGCTGCGGTGGTGACGCCGGTGCCGGCGACTTCCTTGGCGAGACCGCGGATCAGGCCCTCGACACCGGCCTTGGAGGCCGCGTAGGCGGAGGTGGAGAAGTTCCCCCCGCCATCCTGCGCGGCAGTGGAGGTCATTGCCACGATGCGGCCCAGTTCCTGGGCGAGCATGCCCGGGAGCACCCGCTGGGCGAGGTGGAAGGTGCCCAGGGTGTTGATGGTGAGGGTTCGCAGAAATTCCGTGCTGGTCATCGTAAGGAATGGGGTCGGATTCGCGATGCCCGCGCAGCTGACCAGGGCGCCGATAGGGGCGAGCAAGCCGTCGGCCTCGACCCTCGCGATCGCGCGGTCCACGCTCGCCTCCTGGGCGATATCGACCTGTGCGGTGAGGACGGCCGGAGCACCTGCTTCGCGCGCCTGTGCAGCGGCGCTCTCAAGCCGATCGGCATCAAGGTCCAGCAAGGCGAGCGGACGGCCCTGCCGGGCGAGCCGCAGCGCGACCCCCCGGCCTATGCCTCGCTCGGAGGCGGCGCCGGTGACGACAGCGGTGAGCTGGGTGATCCGGGCCTCGTCGGCAGCGGAGCGTTCGGTCATCGACGCACCCCCTCGGCGTCATCGGTCGGGCACTCTGTCGGCGAGTTCACAACGTTGCGCGGGGCCTTCCCGGTCGCGACGGCGATCACCTCACCGAGTGCCTCGGAGCCAGTGGCATCCGCGAAGTCGTCTGTCCAGCAGAGAGCGTGTGGGGAGAGGACCACGTTTTCCAGGCCCAGCAGCGGGCTGTCCACCGGTAGCGGCTCGACCTCGAACACGTCCAGCCCGGCTCCTGCGATGGAGCCCTTCTGCAATGCGGCGACCAGGGCTGGTTCGTCCACCACGGCGCCGCGCGCGATGTTGATGAGGAATGCTGTGTCCTTCATCAGCTCAAGCTCACGGGCTCCGATCAGATGGCGGGTGTCAGCGTTCGCGGCGACGGTGACGATCAGGTACTCACTGCGAGCGATCACGTCGTCCAGCTCGAGCTGCGAGATACCCACCTCAGTGCAGAACTCGGGGCGCGGGGAACGATTCCACGCGATGACCTCCAAGTCCAGCGCGCGCAGCTGGCGCACGGTCTCCCGGCCTATTCCCCCCAGCCCGATCACCCCGACAGTCGCTCTGGCGAGTCCGGGTCCTCGGTACTCGGCTTTGCGACCCCAATCCGTATTCCGGACAAGACGGTCCATGGGCAGCAGGTTGTGCGCGAGGGCGAAAAGGAAGGTGAGGGCCGTGTGGGCCATCGGCACCCGCAGCCCGGTGGGGGCATTGGTGACCGCGATCCCTCGTTCGTCACAGGCGGCGAGGTCCACGGAGTCGAAGCCCGCGCCGAAGCGGGCCACGTGCTTGAGGGTGGTCACCCCTTCCAATTGCTCACGGCCGAAGGGCGCGGAACTCAGCAGCAGGACGGCGTCGAAGCCTTCGAGCTCCTTCCCGCGCAGCGTGCCACCCTCTGCCCCGACCAACGACCACTCCACGCCGTACTCGGCGAGGGATCCAAGACCGATGTCGCCGTAGATCGTAGAGCCGTCGGCGTGTGCGGCGTCCGCGGTCACGGCGAGTCTCCAGGAACGCGACGGGGTACTCATCGGCTGGCCCCGGCAGCCGTCGCGGCATTGAAATCGGAGGGGGTGGCGCTGTCGGGCTCGGGCTCCCGGTGCATGCCAGCCCCGTGCCAGGCCTCGGGGTACTCCACGAAGCTGCGTCCCAGCGCCGGGACACTGGTGGCGCCCAGCTGGCCCATGGCGAGCGCGAGCTCCCCATCGAGGATGTCGAGCACGCGAAGCACACCTTTCTCGCCCGCGGCGGCGTTGCCATAACCCCAGGCCCGGCCGACGGAGACCAGGTCCGCGCCCACGGAGAGCGCCTTGGCGATGTCATCGCCCGTGCGGACGCCTGAGTCGAAAACCACGGTCATGCGGTCCCCCACCGCGTCGACGATCGCGGGCAGGGCGCGGATCGAGCTCGGCGTGGAGTCGAGCTGGCGACCACCGTGGTTGGAGACGTAGATGCCGTCAGCCCCGATGCTCAGCGCGCGCAGCGCATCCTCCGGCGTGAGGATGCCCTTGATATACACCGGGCCGTCCCACTGCTTGCGCACCTCGGCAACCTTGTCCCAGGTCAGGGTGAGATTCGAGAGATGCTTGTTGACGAACTCCTGATGAGAGACGGCGTTGTTGCCTTGGATCTCGTCCTTGAGGTTGCGGAAGCCGATCACCGGGGGACGCATGATCGAGCGGGTCCATCCGAAGTGCCGGATCGCGCCCACCGCGTTCTGCGGCGTGATCTTCGGCGGGATCGACATGCCGTTGCGGTGATCGCGGTAGCGCTTGCCGTTCAGCGGCACGTCCACCGTGATCACGAGCGCTTCGGCGCCTATGGCCTTGGCGCGAGAGATCAGTCGGGAGACGATCTCGTCGCTCTTGTACATATACAGCTGGAACCAGAGCGGTCCGGTCGCCTGGTCCGCGAGCTCCTCCATCGCCCAATTCGAGGCGGTGGAGATGGTGAAGGGGATGTTCGCCTTCCCGGCCGCGCGTACCGCGCCCATCTCCCCTTCGCCGCCGATCATGCGCTGCAGCCCCAGCGGGCCCAGCACGTACGGGCGCTGCAGGGACATGTCATCGACCGTGGTGGAGGTGTCGATGTGGGAGATGTCGGTCAGCCAGCGCGGTCGAAACCTCACCTCACGCAGGTCGCGGGTGTTCGCGTCGAGGGTGATCTCATGGTTGGAGGCTCCGTCGATGATGTCGAAGGCCATCGTGGGCAAGCGCCGTTTCGCAAGCAGGCGGATGTCCTCGATGGACGGTGCGGACTCCAGCGGATCCAGTCGGAATCCTCCGGCCGCGAGCATCTTCGCGAATTCAACGGCGCCGGAGATTGTTGAGTCGGCCATGAGATCTCTCCTTCGAGTGGGGTCTGGCGGTGCGACGGGGGGTGGGGCACGCGATGAGCAGCACCCCACCCTGACGGAGAGGCCCGGGACGGGAGTCCCGGGCCCCGGACAGATCAGTGCATGTGCTTGCCGCCGTCGACGTTGATCGAGGTGCCGTTGACGTAGCTGGAGTCCTGGCTGACCAGGAAGTTGATCAGGCCCGCGACCTCCTCGGGCTGGCCCACGCGCTCGAGCGGGATGTTGGCGGACATTCCGGCCTTGCGGTCATCGGTGAGCGTCCCGCCCATGATGTCAGTGTCGATCGGGCCGGGCAGGATCACATTGGCGGTGATCCCGTACTTGCCGAGCTCACGGGCCGCACCGCGGGTCAAGCCCTGCACAGCCGCCTTGGCCGCGGCGTAACCCGTCTTTGAGAACGTGCCGCCGCCGTCAAGGGCGGTGATGGACGCGGTGTTCACGATGCGACCGCCGAAGCCGCCGTCGATCATCCGCTTCGCAGCGGCCTGGATCATCAGCAGAGTGCCCTTGCCGTTGACGTCCATGACCTTGTCCCAGATCGCCGGGGTGATCTCGAAGATGGAGTGGGGGCTGGGGATGCCGGCGAGGTTCACCAGGGCGGCGACTGGGGGCATCTCATCGTCGATGCGTGCGAATGCGGCCTCCACAGCTACCTGGTCGGCGATGTCGACGCCGACGCCGAGGACCTTGAGACCGCTGTCGGCAGGGAGCTCTGTCCTCAGCTCCGCCGCGAACTCCTCGGTGGCGGCTCCATCAATGTCGGCAGCGACGACGCTCCACCCCTCGGCCAGGAGCTTACGGGTGACGTGACGGCCGATACCGCGGGGGGCGCCGGCGCCGGTGACCACCGCGGTGCGCTGGGCGGGGAAGGGCTGGATGGTCTTGGTCTCGATGGTCATAGGAGTCTCCGTTCGATTCGTGAATACAGGGGTGAGGTGCGAGGGCCGAGAGATGGTCGCGGAGGAGCGTGCTATCCGACGACCAGGCTGAGGACGAACAGCATCGGGACGGACGCAGCCCACATGACGGTGGTCATGCCGGTGTGCGCCTTCAGCGCCGCGGTGCCTTCGAGACCCATGAAGCGGGTGACGACCCAGAAGTACGAGTCGTTGTAGTAGCTGCAGACCATGGCACCCGCGACGCAGGACATGACCGCGACCAGCGGGTCCAGTCCGATGAGGGCCGCGACCGGCGCGGTGACCGAAGCGGCGGTGATCATCGAGACCGTGCCCGAACCCTGCGCGATGCGCACGATCGAGGCGATCAGGAAGGGCAGCAGGAACGTCGGCAGCGGAAGACCGCCGATCGCTCCGGCGAGGGCGTCACCGATGCCGGTGTCCCGCAGCACCTGGCCCAGACCACCGCCTGCGCCCGTGATGAGCAGGATCAGCCCGGCGTCGGCCGCGGCGTCACCCAGCCACTTGTGGCTCTTCTTCCTCGGCGTCCACCGCGGCAGGAGCAGGTAGACGGCCAGGACCAGTCCGATCAGCAGCGCGATGACGGGATCGCCGATGAACACGAAGATGCCGGCCCATGTGGTGGGCTCGTACTCGGCAGGCAGGGCGGTGCCCTGGGCGTTCATGTCGATCGCGGTCACGACGGTGTTCATCACGATCAGCAGGATCGGCACGACAAGTGGCAGCAGACCGACCACGGGACCGATCCGGTGGGGCGCACTTCCGGCGGGGGCCTCCCCGAGCTCATCGGAGCCGCTGGACATCGCATCGAGGTCGGCGACCGCGTCGGATCCCCCTCCGCCCGCCGCGACGGCGACAGCGGAGCGGTCATGGCGCACATCGCCATAGACCGACTCCTGGATCCCTGCGTTGATCAGCGGCTCGACCTTCGGGCCGATCCACTTCGCGTACAGGGTGACCACCGGGATCATGAACACCGTGAAGACGAGACCGGCCATGATCACCGATCCCACGTTGACGCCGAGGATCCCGGCGACGCCCAGCGGGCCAGGTGTGGGCGGCACGAAGTGGTGGGTGATGACCATGCCGCCCGCGAGGGCGAGGCCGAGGGTCGCGTAGCCGTACTGCTTGACCTTCGCGATCGCCCTGGCCAGAGGGTTCATGATCACGTAACCCGAGTCGCAGAACACCGGGACCGAGATCAGAGCACCGATGCTGGTCATCGCCCAGGGCTCGCGCCCCTTTCCGAACAGGCGCAGGAAGGCGACGGCGATGGCCTGGGCGGCACCGGAGACCTCAAGGATCTTCCCGATCGCCACCCCGAGGCCGATGACGATGCCGATCGAGGCCAGGGTGTTACCGAACCCTGTCTTGATCGACACGACGATTCCGGGCAGCGACTGTCCCGCGATCACACCGATCACCACCGAAGCGATGAGCAGTCCGGCGAAGGCGTCGAGCCGGGTCTTCAGCACGATCACGACGATCAGCGCGATACCTACGACTAGTGCCACAAGCAATATGGGATCCATCAGAACTCCTTCGTTCTCACTGAGTGCCCCGCGACCGTGCGGGTTGGGCTGTCTCGACCGGTCGGTTCCTCAGGCCAGGGCCGAGGCCAGGACCTGGCGGATGTACTGCACGTTCTCAGCAATGACGCCGAGGGAGTCGGAGCCGTAGTGCTCGCAGCAGAAAGGTCCGGAATAGCCCAGCTCGACCGCGCGGCGGATCACCTTGCGGTAGTTGATATAGCCGTACTTCAGCGGCATGGGATCCGAGGAGTATGCGCCGGTCGCTGCGTCGAAGTCGCGGGTGTAGTTCTTGATGTGCCAGAAGTTCGAGTGGGGCAGGACCTTCTCGAACATGTCCTCCCACGGCTCGATCTCACGGTGCAGGCGCACCAGGTTGCCGATATCGGGGTTCAGACCCACTGCGGTGTGACCGACGTCGGTGACGAAGGAGACTGCATCGTCGGTGGTGCCGACGAAGGTGTCCTCGTACATCTCGAGGCTGAGCTGGATCCCCTGAGCCTGGGCGGCGTCGCCGAGCTCACGTATCCGCTCAATCGCGAGGTCGCGCAGCGCAGGATCATCGACATGGCCGTCCTCGAGCCAGAACCAGACGG
Source organism: Brachybacterium sp. AOP24-D1-21 (assembly GCF_052378665.1). Taxonomy (NCBI): domain Bacteria; kingdom Bacillati; phylum Actinomycetota; class Actinomycetes; order Micrococcales; family Dermabacteraceae; genus Brachybacterium; species Brachybacterium sp. AOP24-D1-21. Next base: position 1,495,721 of record NZ_JBQSXX010000001.1, on the reverse strand, counting down.
CCTTCTGCTGCGCCTCGGTGGTGGCCTGCATGAAGCCGGTATTGACCACGCTCACCCCGAAGGTAGGGGCGATCTCGATGAAGCGGTGTGCATCGCGCAGGTTCTGCTCGCCGTTGTCGACGTCCACGACGGAGTTGCGGGTCATGGAGATCGAGGCCAGGGACATGCCCTCGCCGTCGAGCACACGCCGGAACTCCTCGAGGCGGTCGTCGCTGAGCTTGGCCAGCGGCAGCCAGGCGTCGGTCGGGTCGATCTGATCGACGCCGAGCTCCTTGACCTGCCGAAGCTGGGAGGCCCAGGCGGTGGAGGGGGCCTCCAGGGTGGGGGTGCCGTCGGCGGTGGTACTGCCGAACGTGAGCATGTTGGCGCCGATCGGCCAATTCTCTGCTGTGAACATCGTTGTCCTTCGGGTCGAGGAGCTGTCAGCTGATCCTATAGGATAGATGGCGCCTCTGGGAAGAGTTGGCCACATCACTTTCGATCAGTCCTCCGTAGAGGCTGACGTCGAGCTTCCTTGCCCGCCCGTCACTCTTGGGCCCGCGTGACGTATAGGCGCGCCTCTGTAGATGGGTGCGGAAATGAACCGCCCACTGCTTGCCCGCCGTCCACAAAGTGCACGCCCACCATCCTTCCTGGGCCCGTTACCGCATACCCCTGTCCAACTCGCTATGATTCCTATAGGATTCAAACGACTGCGGTGGTCATCCACCCTGGACGACCCACGACCACCTGCCGCGGGTCCCCGCGGCAACCTTCGGAGGAAAACACGATGACGTACCTCTTCAACGACCCGGCCGATTTCGCGACCGAGGCGGTCGCGGGCCTCGCCGCGGCCCACCCCGATCACGTCGCGGTCGTGCACGGCGGCGTCGTGCGCGCGACCGGGACGCCGGCGGGCCAGCCCGCCCTGGTGATCGGCGGCGGCTCCGGCCACTACCCCGCCTTCGCCGGTTGGGTGGGCCCGGGCATGGGTCACGGCGCCCCCTGCGGGAACATCTTCTCCTCGCCCTCGGCCTCCCAGGTCTACTCCGTGGCCCGCAATGCCGAGAACGGCGGCGGCGTGGTCCTGGGGTACGGCAACTACGCCGGGGACGTGCTGCACTTCGGCGCCGCAGCGGAGAAGCTGCGCGCGGAGGGCGTGGACGTGCGGATCATCAAGGTCAGCGACGACATCGTCTCGAACTCCCCCGAGAACCACCGTGACCGTCGCGGCATCGCCGGCGACCTGCCGGTGTTCAAGATCGCCGGGGCCGCGATCGAGGCCGGCGCCGATCTGGAGACGGCCGAGCGGATCGCCTGGAAGGCCAACGACGCCACCCGCTCCTTCGGTGTCGCCTTCGACGGCCCCACCCTGCCCGGCGCACCCGGGGCGCTGTTCCACGTCGAGGACGGCCAGATGGGCGTGGGGCTGGGCATCCACGGAGAGCCCGGAGTGCGCGATGAGGCCATCGGATCCGCCGACGAGATCGCGACGATGCTGGTCGAGGGTGTCCTCGCCGAGCAACCCGAACGCACCGAGGGGGGCTACCAGGGCCGCGCCGCGGTGCTCGTGAACGGTCTGGGCACCGTGAAGTACGAGGAGCTCTTCGTCGTCTATGCGAAGGTCGCCGCACTGCTCGAGGACGCAGGCATCACTCCGGTGCGCCCCGAGGTCGGCGAGCTGGTGACCAGCCTCGACATGGCCGGGCTGTCCCTGACCCTGGTGTTCCTGGACGAGGAGCTCGAGCAGCACTGGCTCGCCCCCGTCGACACCCCCGCCTTCCACCGCGGTGCGATGCCGCAGACCGAGCGGCCCCGCCGCACCTCCTTCTGGGAGGCCGGCGCCGATGAGACGCCCGCCTCGAACGAGGAGTCCCGCGCCGCGGCCGCGAAGGTCGTGGGCGTCCTGGAGCTGTTCGAGACCGTCTGTGCTCGGGAGGAGGCCGAGCTGGGCCGGATCGACGCGATCGCCGGCGACGGCGACCACGGCCAGGGCATGGCCTACGGCACCAAGGGGGCGGCGGCCACGGCGAAGACGGCCCTCGACGCCGGGGCAGGAGCCCGCACCCTGCTGGTCCGCGCCGGTGAGGCCTGGTCGGAGTCCGCCGGTGGCACCTCCGGTGCGCTCTGGGGAGCGGCCCTGATTGCCGCCGGCGGCGTCTTCGACGATCAGGCCGGCGCCGAGCCCCGCACGATCGTGGACGCGGTCGAGGCCGGGATCGACGCCATCCAGCGACTCGGCGGCGCGACGGTCGGCGACAAGACCATGGTCGACGCCGCCGCGCCCTTCAGGGATGCTCTGGAGACGGCCTTCACCGGGGACAACGCCGCGGAGGCGATCCTGGAGGCGTCGACGGTCGCCCGCGAGGCGGCCGATGCCACCGCGGACATCACCGCGGCCCTGGGCCGGGCCCGCGTGCTCGGCGAGAAGTCGATCGGCACCCCCGACCCCGGCGCGATCTCCTTCTCGATCCTGATGAAGGAGCTCGGACAGCACCTGTCCTGAACGCCACGACCACCGCACCACCTGCGGGTACTGCATCTGCTGCGTGTACCCCGATGACCACTACGAAGGAGGAGCTCATGGCTCTGAAGATCATCCTCGGCGGCGACAACGCCGGCTACGGATACAAGGAAGAGTTCAAGGCCCTGCTCGAGGCGGATGACCGCGTCGAGTCGGTCTTCGACGTCGGCGTCGGCAGCGCCGACGACGGCACGCACTACCCCGATGTCGCGGTCGCCGCGGCGGAGAAGGTCGCCGCCGGCGAAGCGGACCGGGCCCTGCTGATCTGCGGCACCGGCCTGGGCGTCGCGATCGCGGCGAACAAGGTCCCCGGCATCCGCGCCGTGACCGCCCACGACCTCTACTCCGTGCAGCGTTCCGTGCTTTCGAACAACGCACAGGTGCTGTGCATGGGCCAGCGCGTGATCGGCCTGGAATCCGCCAAGGAGCTGCTGAAGGTGTGGCTGGACCTCGAGTTCGACCCGAGCTCGTCCTCCGCGGCGAAGGTCGACGCGATCTGCGCCTACGACGGCTCCCTCGAGCAGGCCTGAGACCCGGGCCCGGCGCACGGGCCGACCACCGCAGCACCGCAGCACCGCAGCACGGGATCGTCAGGTTCCGAACCAATTCCAGGGCTGTCCTGGAACGGAATCTGACGATCCGGCACGGCACAGCCCCGCGACGCGGGACGAAGGAGAGACATGAGCACCCTGTGGGTGGGCACCAGCTGGAAGATGACCAAGACCCTCGCCGAGGCGCGTACCTGGGCCGAGGGCCTGCGCGACCATCTCGCCGGGACAGCATCCACCGGCGTGCAGCCCTTCGTGATCCCGTCGTTCACCGCCACCGCCACCGTGGCCGGCATCCTCGGCGAGGACTCCCCCGCCCTGCTGGGGGTGCAGAACGCCCACTGGGAGGATGCCGGGGCCTGGACCGGGGAGATCTCCGTGCCGCAGGCGAAGGACGCCGGCGCCCGGATCGTCGAGATCGGTCACTCCGAGCGGCGTGAGCACTTCGGCGAGACCGTGGAGACCACCCGTCTGAAGGTCGCCGCCGCCCTGCGCCACGGCCTGACCCCGTTGCTGTGCATCGGGGAGAGCGCGGAGGTGAAGGAGACCGGGGGCTCGGCCGAGTTCATCCTGGACCAGGCGCGCGGCGCCCTCACCGGACTCTCCGATGAGGAGCTCTCCCGCGTGGTGATCGCCTACGAGCCGATATGGGCCATCGGGGAGAAGGGGCGGCCCGCCACCGTCTCCGAGCTCATCGAGCCCTTCGCAGCGCTGGGAGCGGAGTACTCCGGGACGGTCGCCGGGCTGCTCTACGGTGGCTCGGTGAACCTCGACAACGCCGCTGAGCTGCTCGGCATCGAGCACGTGACCGGGCTGTTCGTCGGCCGCACCGCCTGGCAGCTCGAGGGGTGCCTCCAGCTCCTGCAGATCGCGCAGGCGCATGCGGAGTCCGGGCAGATCGGGGGATAGCCCCCAGCCGCTTCTCGGGGCCCCGCGATACGCTGGAAGTCGTCGATGGTGAGGAGCCGAGGCCACCCCTCGCGGAGACCGTCGGAGACGTTCCGGCGTCGGCCTCAGCTCCCTCGGAGAGGTCTGCGGATACCCATGACTGCTGAGAACCGACCGCCGCGGCAGCAGCCGGTGCGACGGACCGGCATGCCTCCGCGCCCCGGCCCCTCCGCCCGCCGTGGCTCTGGCATCCCCCGGGCCCCGCAGGGTCCCGCACCGTGGGCGCCCGGGCAGAGTCCGCTGGTGGGAAAGGTCCACGCCCCGTTCTCGAAGGCGGTCGTGCCGCGCCGGCGTCGCGGTCGCTGGCTCACCCACGGCGTCCCCTCCGTGCTCGCGGGCGTGGTCGGCCTCAGCAGCTTCCTCACCCTCGGCGTGAGCAGCCTGGTGGGCGGCGCCGGACTGCTGGCTCCGCTGCTGGCGGGGCTGGGGATCGCCGCCGTGGTCGGCGGCGGCAGCGCACTCCTGCTCCGTAACCGCGGGCCGGGTCCGGTGCGGCTGGGCCGCAGCGCGGTGGAAATCCCCGCCGCGACCCGCACGATGCTCGAGAAGGTCGTCAAGGACTCCCGCCAGCAGCGACGACGCCTGCAGCGGATGCAGCGACGAGCCCGCGGATCAGCGATCTCCCAGATCCTGCACCACGCGGAGACGCTGCTGATGCGGATCGATGCACTGCTGGGCTCTGCGGCCATCCAATCACGACGCGCCTCGGATCCCGATGTGATGCTGCTCGAGGGGATGGCCGACCGCTACGTCCCGGACCTGGTGGACGCGCTCGAGAACACCGTCGGCTTCCTCGCCCCCACCACCACCGAGGAGGCGCGGGAGCGAGCGATCGAGAACCTGCACAGCATCGACGAACAGCTCTCCGTGCTCGCAGTCAGCATCGACCGGCTCGAGAACGACATCATCGCCGGCGTCACCCGGAGCCTGGACGTGCATTCGGAGTTCCTGCGGGCGCGCTTCCCCGAGCCCTCGAGCGATCCGTTCATCGACCGCTGAGAAGTCGGTCCCGGGGGGTCGTCAGGACGATGCCACCGCCGCTGCGGCGCTCTCCGCCTTCCCCATCTGCTCCGCAACGTGCTCGGGCTTCTTCTCGGCCACGGCGAGTGAGCGCTGCAGCACTGCGTCGAGGTGCTCGATCAGAGCCTGCACGGCGCCATCCTGGTGGTGACGACGAACCTTCTCCAGGATCCGGCCGTGCTCTTCATGCGCTTCATGGACGTCGAGGGCCGGCGAACCGCCGGCCCAGGTCTGACGCATGCGATGCGTGTGCGACCGCAGGGTCTCGACCATCTTCGCGAGGTAGCGGTTGTCTGCGTGGTCGAACAGGAGTTGGTGGAAGCCCCAGTCCGCACGGAAGTGCTCCTGCAGCAGTTCGTAGGTGACCCCATCGGCTGCGTCGATGCGATCGATGACCTCTCCATGCCAGGTGTGGGCCGCTTCGAGCTCCACGAGCAGGAGATCGACGTTCTCGAAGGCACGATTCAAGGCCGCCGTCTCCACCGTCTTGCGGGCATCGAGCAGTTCTGTCATCTGGGCGGCATCGAGCATCGGCGCGACGACGTAGCCGCGCAGCGCCACATATTCGACCAGGCCCGAGCGCTCGAGCGAGACCATCGCCTCGCGCACCGGGGTCGGAGAGACCTCGAGGTCCCGGGCGAGGCCGTCGATGCTGAGGCGGGCTCCGGGCATCCATCGCGCCTCGAGCAGCCTCTCGAGGATCAGCTCCTCGACCTCGGCACGCAGGACCTGTCGTCGCACAGCCATCTGGCCATTCCCCTCTCGGCTTCTCGGCTCGGGACGTCCATCTTCCCTGACGCGGCCCGCAGGTGCTCCCACCTGCGAGCATCCTATAGGAAGTTGCTCCGGGGTTCCCCTCAGCGGCCCGTCAGCGACGCACCCCGTGAGCCGCACCTCACCCGGTCAGCGCGTTCGGGAACCCCAGGTGCTTGGCGATGATCCCGAGCTGCACCTCGGTGGAGCCCTCCCCGACCTCGAGCACCCGGGAGTCGCGGTAGTGGCGGGCCACCACGTTCTCGTTGAGGAAGCCGTTGCCGCCCCAGATCTGGCAGGCGTCGCGGGCGTTGGCGACTGTCGCCTCGCTGCTGACGAGCTTGGCGAGGGAGGCCTCGTGGCTGAAGGACATCCCGGCGTCGAGACGTCGCGCGGCCTCGTGCATGAGTGCGCGGGCGCTCGCGACCCGGGACTGCATGCGGGCGAGGGTGAAGGCGATGTGCTGGTTCTCGCCGAGGGTCTTGCCGAAGACCACCCGCTTCTGCGCGTAGTCGACGGCCTGCTCGAGGCAGCCCTGGGCGGCGCCCACGCACAGCGCCGAGAGCGCCACGCGGCCCTGGTCGAGGATGGACAGGAAGTTCGCGAAGCCGCGGCCGCGCTCCCCCAGCAGGTTCTCCTCGGGCACGCGCACGTCCTCGAGCAGCAGCGGGTGGGTGTCGGAGGTGTGCCAGCCGACCTTGTCGTAGCCGGGCAGGGCCGTGAACCCCGGCGTGTCGGTGGGAACGATGATGCTGGTCAGCTCCGGGGTGGTGCGGCCGTTGCTCCGTCGGCGCTGGCCGGTGACGGCGGTGACGGTGACCAGTGAGGTGATGGGGGTGCCGGAGTTGGTGATGAACTGCTTGGTCCCGTCCAGCACCCACTGCCCGTCCTCGAGGCGGGCGGTGGTGCGGGTGCCGCCGGCGTCGGAGCCGGCGTCCGCTTCGGTCAGTCCGAAGGCGGCGAGCTCCTCCCCGCGGGCCAGGGCCGGCAGGTAGCGCTCCTTCTGGGCGTCGGTGCCGAAGGTGAGGATCGGCATCGCGCCCAGGCCCAGTCCGGCCTCGAGGGTGACGGCGATGGACTGGTCCACCCTGGCCAGCTGCTCCACCGCGACGCACAGGGACATGTAGTCCCTGCCCTGGCCGTCGTATTCGCGCGGGATCGGGAGCCCGAACAGTCCCAGCTGTCCCATCTGGGCGATGATCTCCATCGGCAGGCGCCGCTCGGTGTCGTACTCGTAGCTGGCGGGGGCGACGACCTCGTCGGCGAACTCGCGGACCTGCGCGGCGAGGCGCTGGTGCTCCTCGCTCAGCATGTCGGTGCCGGGCGGGGGTGTGGGGGTGGTGCTCACGGAGGACTCCTTCTCGGGGGCGGCGGTGCTCATGCATCCCGCGCAGTGCGGTACGGATCGGGGATCTGCGGGTCGAGGACTCCCGCGAGGCTGCGGAAGGCCAGCGAACGGGCGTGGCGCAGGATCGGTCCGTCGACCATGCGTCCCTCGTGCTCGAACACCCCGGTGCCGTGGCGCTGGGCGGCCTCGAGCACGCCGCGGGCCCAGGCGGCCTCGGCGGGGCTGGGGGCGTAGGCGGCGCGGATGGCGGCGGCCTGGGCGGGGTGGATGCAGGCGGTGGCGGTGAAGCCGCTGGCTGCGGCGTCCTCGGCCTCGGCGCGCCAGGCGTCCTCGTCGGCGAGGTCGGTGTGGATCGCGTCGATCGCGCTGCGTCCTTGGGCCCGCGCGGCCAGGAGCACGCTGGAGCGCGCGTGGCGGACCACGTCGCGGTAGCTGCCGTCGGCGTGCCGGGAAGAGGTCCCGCCGAGCGAGGCGATGAGGTCCTCCCCGCCCCACATCAGCGCGGCCACGTCGGGGTGGGCGGCGAGCGCGGGCGCGGCGAGGATGCCGCCGGCCGTCTCGCACAGCGCCACCACCCGCACCCCGGGCAGGGCCCCGACGAGCCGGTCCACCGCGGCGAGGCTGCTCGCCTTGGGCAGCATCACCCAGCGGGGGCGGTGCGCGCTCAGGGCGCGGAGGTCGGCCTCGACGTCGGGCCCGCCGGGCGCGTTGACCCGGATGATGGTCCGGGCCGGGTCGAGCTGGTGGGCGGCGACGGCGTCTCGGGCGGCGGCCTTGTCCTCCGGGGCGACGGCGTCCTCGAGATCGAGGATCACCGCATCGGCCCGGTCGGCGGCCTTGGCGAAGCGGTCGGGGCGGTCCCCGGGGCAGAACAGCAGCGAGGGTCCCAGCGGGAGGGACTCATGCTCGTCGGCCGGTTGGGCGTCCGGGGCGCCGTGCCGCTGGCGGCAGGTGGTCCGGCTGCCCGGCGCGGCGTGCTCGTGCGTGCTGGTCATGAGTGCTCCTGATCGGGCGTGGGTCGGTAGTGCATCAGGGTGCTGCGGGCGGCGCGGACGACGACGTCGCCGTGCTGGTCGCGTCCGGTGTGGACGAGGGAGACGACCGCCTGGCCGGGCCGAGAGCCGGAGGCGCGCACGCCTCGCACCGTGGTCTCGCTGTAGAGGGTGTCGCCGTGGTGCAGCGGGTGCGGGAAGGAGATCTCCTCGAAGCCGAGGTTCGCCACCAGGGTTCCCTGGGTGATCTGGGCGACCGAGGCGCCGACGACGGTGGCGAGGGTGAACATCGAGTTCACCAGGCGCTGCCCGAACTCGGTGGTCTCGCTCCAGGCGGCGTCGAGGTGGAGGGCCTGAGGGTTCATCGTCATGGTGGAGAACAGGATGTTGTCCGCCTCGCTGACGGTGCGGCCGGGGCGATGCTCGTAGGTGGCGCCGATCTGCAGCTCGTCGGCAAAGAGCCCGCGCTGGACGATGCGGGGCCCGTCGGGGGTGTCGTCGGTCATGAGCGGACCTCCTGCGAGGGGACGGATTCAGGGGCGGGGTCCGGGGTGGTCCCCGCAGTATCGGGCTCCTCGGGCAGCACCTGGGCGACCTCTTCGCCGCGGGCCACCCGGTGCCCGGCGCCGACGTGCAGGCGCACGATGCCGTCGCCGGGGGCGTTCAGGGTGTGCTCCATCTTCATCGCCTCCACCACCAGCACCGGGTCACCGCCGCTGACCCGGTCCCCGTCGGCGACCAGCACGGTGGTGACGGTGCCGGGCATCGGTGAGTCGAGCGTCGGCGCCGCCTCCTGGCCGGTGGGGCTGTGGGTCCGGCGGTGCAGGGTCAGCTCGCGGTCCTCGCCCGGCAGCCCGATCCACACCGTGTCATCGGCGGCGTGGTGGGTCAGCGGCAGGCGGCAGCCGTCGACGGTGACCGCGCCGGGGTGCAGGGCGAGGTCGAACTCGTCCTCGCCGACCCGTGCGCGGGCCCCTGCCGGGCTGCCGGTCAGCGCGATCTCCAGCGGTGGCTCCTGGTGCCCTTCGAGCCGCACGACGAACGGGGCGGGCTGCCCGAGCCGCCACCCGGAGGGGCGGTGCCAGAGATCATCGGGCCGGGAGCGGGCGACCCGGTCCCGGTGCAGGAGCGCCGCGACGGCGAGCGCGCGCGAGCTGACCGGGGGCGGGGCGAGCTCGGGCAGGCGGCGTTCGATCAGTCCGGTGTCCAGGTCTCCGCGCGCCACCTCGTGAAGGGCGAGCAGGGAGCGCAGGAACGCGGTGTTGGTGACCACGCCGAGCACGTGGGTGGCGCCCAGGGCGCGGTCCAGGGCGGCGAGCGCCTGGGTGCGGGTGGGGGCGTGGGCGATCACCTTCGCGAGCATCGGGTCGTAGCTGCTGGAGACGGTGGTGCCCACGGTCAGGGCGTGGTCGACCCGCACATGGCCCGGCAGGGCGAGGGCCAGCACGGTCCCGCCGGTGGGCAGGAATCCGGCGGAGGCGTCCTCGGCGTAGACGCGGGCCTCGATCGCGTGGCCCTCCAGGCGCACCTCGTCCTGCGTGAGCGAGAGCGGCCGGCCGTCGGCGATCCTGATCTGCTCGGCGACCAGGTCGATCCCGGTGATCGCCTCGGTGACCGCGTGCTCGACCTGCAGGCGGGTGTTCATCTCGAGGAAGAACGGCGCATCGGGGGCGGTGCCGTCGATAATGAACTCGACGGTGCCGGCGCCGACGTAGTCCACGGCGCGGGCGGCGGCGACCGCGGCCTGCCCGAAGCGTTCGCGCTGCGCGGGGGTGAGGGAGGGGCTGGGCGCCTCCTCGATCACCTTCTGGTGGCGGCGCTGGAGGGAGCACTCGCGCTCCCCCAGGTGGATCACGTTCCCGTGGCTGTCGGCGAGGACCTGCACCTCGATATGGCGCGGCGCGGTGATCAGGCGCTCGAGGAAGAGGGTGTCGTCGCCGAAAGCCCCAGCGGCCTCCCGCCGGGCGGCGGCGAGCGCGCCGGGCAGCTCCTCGGCCGCGAAGACCTCGTGCATCCCCTTGCCGCCCCCGCCGGCGGCGGGCTTGACCAGCACCGGGAAGCCGATCTTTGCGGCGCCCGCGATCAGTGCGGCGTCATCGAGCCCGGGCTCGGCCAGCCCCGGCACGACGGGCACGTCGCGGGCGGTGACCGCGGCCCGGGCAGAGATCTTGTCACCCATGGTCTCGATCGCCGCGGCCGACGGGCCGATGAACACCAGCTGGGCCTCGCTGCAGGCGCGGGCGAAGTCGGCGCGCTCGGCGAGGAAGCCATAGCCGGGGTGGACGGCGTGGGAACCGGTGGCGCGGGCGGCGGCGATGATCTCGGCACCGTCGAGGTAGGAGCCGATCCGCACGGCCCGGTCGGCGGCGGCCACGTGCGCGGCGCCGGCGTCCTCGTCGGTGTGCACGGCGATCCCGGTCAGGCCGAGGTCGCGGAGAGTGCGGAGGATCCGCATCGCGATCTCGCCGCGGTTGGCGATCAGGACGCTGTCGATCCTCTGCGGCCCCTCGCCCATCTGCGGCCCCTCGCTCCTGTGCAGCTCATCGTTCATCCGGCTCTCTTCACTCATCGGGGCCTCACATCCGGAAGACGCCGTGGCTGGGCTCGGCCAGCGGGGCGCGGGAGACGACGTCCAGGGCCAGGCCCAGCACGGTGCGGGTCTCGGCGGGGTCGATGACTCCGTCGTCCCAGAGCCGGGCGGTGGAGTAGTAGGGGCTGCCCTGGGTCTCGTACTCCTCGATGATCGGGCGCGTGAACTCGGCCTCCTCGTCCGCGCTCCAGGTGCCGCCGCCCGCCTCGATCCGATCGCGCTTGACGGTGGCGAGCACGGCGGCGGCCTGGGCGCCGCCCATCACGGACACCCGGGCGTTCGGCCACAGCCACAGGAATCGCGGCGAGTAGGCGCGGCCGCACATCGAGTAGGTGCCGGCGCCGAAGGAGCCGCCGATGACGACGGTGAGCTTCGGGACCCGGGCGCAGGCGACGGCGGTGACCATCTTCGCGCCGTCCTTGGCGATGCCGCCGCGCTCGTACTCGGCACCGACCATGAATCCGGCGATGTTCTGCAGGAACACCAGCGGGATCTCGCGCTGGTCGCAGAGCTCGACGAAGTGGGCGCCCTTGAGCGCGGACTCGCTGAACAGCACCCCGTTGTTGGCGACGATGCCGACCGGGTGGCCGTGGATCCGGGCGAAGCCGGTGACCAGGGTGGTGCCGTAGGTGGGCTTGAACTCGGAGAACTCACCGGCGTCGACGACCCGGGCGATCACCTCGTGCACGTCGTAGGGGGTGGAGAGGTCCGCCGGCACGGCGGCGCCCATGGTCGCCGGGTCCACGGCGGGCTCGCGGGGCTCGTGGCGGGGCAGCACGGGCCCGGGTGCCGGGAGGGTGTCGACGATGTCGCGGAGGATCGACAGGGCGTGCTCGTCGTCCTCGGCGAGGTGGTCGGCGACGCCGGAGACCTCGGTGTGCATCTTTCCGCCGCCGAGGTCCTCGGCGCTGACCTCCTCGCCGGTGGCGGCCTTCACCAGTGGTGGTCCGCCCAGGAAGATCGTGCCCTGGTCGCGGACGATGACGGTCTGGTCGCTCATCGCCGGGACGTAGGCGCCGCCCGCGGTGGACGAGCCCATCACGGCGGAGATCTGCGCGATGCCCGCGGCGCTCATCCGGGCCTGGTGGAAGAAGATCCGGCCGAAATGGTCACGGTCGGGGAACACCTCGTCCTGCATCGGCAGGAATGCGCCGCCGGAGTCGACCAGGTACACGCAGGGCAGGCGGTTCTCCTGCGCGATCTCCTGGGCACGCAGGTGCTTCTTCACCGTCATCGGGAAGTAGGTGCCGCCCTTGACGGTGGCATCGTTGGCGAGGACCAGGCAGTGCCGGCCCTGGATCATCCCGACCCCGGCGACCACCCCGGCGCCCGGGGCGGCCCCGTCGTACATCCCCTCCGCCGCCAGCGGTGCGATCTCCAGGAAGGGCGTGCCCGGATCGAGCAGGCGGTCGATGCGTTCGCGGGCGAGCAGCTTGCCGCGCGCGCGGTGCTTCTCCCGGGAGGAGGCGGAGCCGCCTTCGGCCGTGACGGCGAGACGGCTCCGCAGCTCCGTGACCAGGGCCTCCATCGACTCAGCACGGTCGGCGGCGGCGCCATCCGCGGCAATGGCTGTGCGCAGTACATCCATGGGCTACCTCGTCAGCAGGGTCGCGGGGTCGGACAGGACGTCGGCGACGTCCATGAGGAACCGGGAGGCCTCCGCGCCGTCGAGCACCCGGTGGTCGAAGGAGACGGTGAGCGTGACGACGGTGCGCAGCGCGATCTCGCCGCGGTGCTCCCAGGGCTGGGTGCGCAGCGCTCCGATCGCCATGATGGTGCTCTGGCCGGGGTTGAGGATCGGCACCCCGCCCTCGACCCCGAACACGCCGACGTTGGTGACGGTGAGCGTGGAGCCGGTCAGCTCCGCCGGGGTCAGGGACCCCTCCCGTGCCGTGGCGACCAGCGCTGCGATCCGCTCGGTGAGCGTCGCGCCGTCCGCCTCCTCGGTGTCCGGCTCCTCGGTGTCCGGCACGGTGGCGACCACCAGGCCGCGCTCGGTGGCGACGGCGATGCCGAGCGCGACGCGGGAGAAGTGCTCGATCTCCCCAGCCTCGGCGTCGTAGCGCGCATTGGCCGACGGGGTCCGGGCGGCGGCCGGCAGGATCGCCTGGCACACCGCGGCGAGGAACGACGACTTCCTCCCGTCCCGCCCCGGGCGGCGCAGCCGTTCGAGGGTGTCGGTGACGTCGATCGTGGTGTGCACCGAGGCCTGCGGGGCGGTGAAGGCCGAGTCGGTCATCGCCCGCGCGGTCTCGCGGCGCAGGCCGGTCACCGGCACCCGGGTGGACGCGCGGGTGCGGGCGGAGGGCCCCGCGCACGCCGCCGTCGCCCCCTTCGCGCTGGCCTCGACGTCGGCGCGCAGGACCCTGCCGCCCGGGCCCGATCCATGGATCGCCGCGAGGTCCACACCCAGGTCACGGGCGCGTCGACGGACCGGCGGCATCGCCTTCGGGGTCTCATGGGCGGCGGTCCCGCCCACGGCCACCCCCGCGCTGCGGCCGACGTACGGCTCGGTCTCGAAGGAGCGCCGCCGACGGCGAGGCCGTCCGGTGCCGGGCAGCACGGGCCCGTATCCGACCAGCACCTGCTGGCGCTGCGGGGCGTCGGGCTTCGACGGCACGGCCGTGGAGTCGTCGGCCGCTCCGGCCGCAGGGCTCCCGTCGGCCGCGGAGCTCCCGTCGGCCGGAGAACCCCCCGCGGACACTGCCGCACCCACCTCCTCGAATCCGATCAGCGGCGAGCCGACGGCGAGGGTCTCGCCCTCGGCGGCGTGCAGCGCACTGACCCGCCCGGCGCGGGGGCTCGGCAGCTCGACCAGGGCCTTCGCGGTCTCCACCTCGACCAGCGCCTGGTTCAGGGTGACCTCGTCGCCCACAGCGACCTGCCAGGCCACGATCGTGGCCTCGGTGAGTCCTTCCCCGAGATCGGGGAGTCGGAAGTCGCTCATCAGGCAGCGTCCCTCGAGTTGCGTCGGCCCAGCGTGCGGTCCACAGCGTCGAGGATCCGGTCGATGCCGGGCAGGTAGTGGTCCTCCACCGCGGCAGGCGGGTAAGGGGTGTCAAAGCCGGTGACCCGTTCGGGGGCGGCCTCCAGGTGTTCGAAGCAGTCCTCCACGGCCGAGGTGATCACCTCGGAGGAGAGCGAGACGTTGCCCGGTGCCTCGTGGGTGACCACCAGGCGGCCGGTGCGGCGCACACTGGCGGCGACCGTGTCCCGGTCCAGCGGTGAGAGGGAACGCAGGTCGATCACCTCGAGGCTGATGCCGTCGTCCTCCGCCGCGACCGCCGCCTCGAGGGCGGTGACCACGAGCGGTCCGTAGGCGACGAGGGTCGCGTCCGTCCCCGCTCGCAGGACCCGCGCCGAGGAGAGGTCGGCGGTCACGGTGGTGTCCACCTCGCCCTTGGACCAGTAGCGACGCTTCGGCTCGAACACCATGACGGGGTCGGGGCATTCGATCGCGGCACGCATCGTGGAGTAGGCGTCCTGGGGGTCGGCGACGGTGACCACTCGCAGGCCGGGGGTGTGGGCGAAGTAGGCCTCGGGGGATTCGGAGTGGTGCTCGACGGCGCCGATGCCGCCGCCGAAGGGGATCCGGATGGTCAGCGGCATCTGCACGCGCCCGCCGGTGCGGTAATGGAGGCGGGCGACCTGGGCGACGATCTGGTCGAAGGCCGGGTAGACGAAGCCGTCGAACTGGATCTCGCACACCGGGCGCATGCCGCGATAGGCCATGCCGACGGAGGTGCCGATGATCCCCGACTCCGCGAGCGGCGAGTCGATCACCCGGTCGGGGCCGAAGCTGCCCTGGAGCCCGTCGGTGATGCGGAAGACGCCGCCGAGGGCGCCGATGTCCTCACCGATCAGCAGCACATCAGGATCCGCCGCGAGGGCGTCACGCAGGGCGGCGTTCAGCGCTGCGGCCATGGTCATGGTGGTGGTCGTCGTGTTCGTGCTCGTGCTCGTGCTCGTGGTGGTGGTCATGCCGGAGATCCCTCCGTCGGCCGTGCTTCCGGCGCCTCGGGAGCGAGGGAGGCGGTGAAGGCCCGGAACTGCTCCCGCTGCCGGACGAGGCCCGGATGCTCGGTGGACAGCACGTTCTCGAACAGGCTCTCCGGAGCGGGGTCGGGCAGCGTGGTCACCGCCTCCCGCAGCGCGGTGGTGGCCTCCAGGCTGCGGCTCTTCGCGTCGGTGAGGAGCTCCTCGACGTCGATGTCGAGCTGTTCGAGATGACGTTCGAGGCGCCCGAGCGGACAGCGGCGTCGCCAGGTCTCCAGCTCCTCCTCGTCGCGGTAGCGGGTGGGGTCGTCGCTGGTGGTGTGCGGGCCGAGCCGGTAGGTGACCGCCTCGATGAACATCGGCCCCTTCCCGGAGCGGATGTGCCGGGCCGCGAACAGGCTCGCCGCCCGCATCGCGAGCACGTCATTGCCATCCACGCGCAGGGAGGGGATCCCGAAGCCGGTGGGGCGCAGTGCGATCGGGACCGTGGCCTGGAGGGCGACCGGCTCGGAGATCGCGTACTGGTTGTTCTGGCAGAAGAAGAGCACAGGTGCGCGGAACGAGGCGGCGAAGACCATCGCCTCGTTGAGGTCGCCCTGGCTGACGGCGCCGTCCCCGAAGCAGGCGACGGCGATGTCGTCCTTGCCCTGCGCCTTCGTGGCCATGGCGTAGCCGACGGCGTGATGGGCCTGCGCCCCGATGATCACCTGGGGGGTGGCCATGTGGTGGGCGAAGGGGTCCCAGCCGGACAGCGTGGTGCCGCGCCAGACAGAGAGCATCTCGCCCGGGCTCACGCCCCTGCACCAGGCCAGGCCGTTCTCCCGGTACGAGGTGAAGAAGAAGTCCGTGCTCGGCAAGGCGCGGGCCAGGCCGATCTGGGCGGCTTCCTGGCCGCGCAGCGGCGGCCAGAGCCCCAGCTCGCCCTGCCGCTGCAGGGCGACGGCCTCGTCGTCGAGGGCACGGATCACCGCTATGTCGAGATACAGACGGGTCAGCAGTGCCTCGTCCACGTCGCGCAGAAGAGGATCAAGAGTGGGGTCGGGGTGTCGGGTGCCGTCCTCAGCGAGGACGTACAGGGGCTGTACGAGTCCAGCGACCAGGTCTTGGTCGGGAGCTGACGTGGTCGTCAACATTCGGACCTCCAGAATCCGCCGCGCCGGATAGGCGCATGGGACGTCCGCACCGGGTGGGTGCGCGTGACGTCATCGTCACCGTGCACGCTACGCCGGGAGTGCAGGACGTACAACGGATTCCGCTGAACTTCAGCACAATGCTCAACACCTGAGGCTACGGGGGCGTAGGATCACGCACTATGCGCACCGTGGATGACACCGACCGACGTCTCCTGCTGGCCATGACGGAGAACCCCCGCTCGACGATCGTCTCCCTCGCCGAGCGGCTGGGCCTGTCGCGCAACACCGTCCAGTCCCGGCTGGCGGCGCTCGAGGCGGGGCAGACGCTGCAGGGCTACGACCGTCGGCTGCACGCGGCGTCGCTCGGCTATCCGCTGACGGCGTTCATGGAGACGCAGGTGGACCAGCCGCGGCTCGAGCAGGTCATCGCACAGCTGCGCGAGATCCCCGAGGTGGTGCAGGTGCACGGGCTCAGCGGCCTGCACGACATCCTGGTGCGCTGCGTGTGCCGCGACACCGACGACCTCTACCGGGTCAACAAGCTGATCCTCGGCTGCGAGGGCGTGATCCGCACCGACACCTCCCTCGCGATGGGCGAGCTGATCCCCTTCCGCCTCGCCCCCGTCCTCGAGCGCGACATCGGGCGCGACATCGGGCGGTGAGCCTGCGGGGGATCGGGCGCTGAGCGGGCGTGGGATCCCCACGACCCCGTCGATCCCCTCTGAACTGTCGCCTAAGAACACACCAAGCGACAGCTCAGAGGAGATCGACGTGCACGGAGGGCTCAGAGGGGATCGACGTGCACGGAGGGCTCAGTACCCGAAGGCCAGCGGGGCCTCAGCATCGGTCTCGACCCAGACCGCCTTCGGCTCGGAGTACTCCAGCAGGCCGTCGTAGCCGCTCGAGCGGCCGAAGCCGGAGTGCCCGAACCCGCCGAAGGGCGCCATGACATTGATGGTCTTGTAGCTGTTGACCCATACGGTCCCGGCCCGCAGCGCGGCGGCGACGCGATGCCCGCGGTCCGCGGCTCCGGTCCACACCGCGCCGGCGAGGCCGAAGTCGGTGGCATTGGCGAGCGCGATCGCCTCCTCCTCGTCGTCGAAGGGGATCGCGGCGACGACCGGGCCGAACACCTCGCGCTGGGCGATGTCGTCAGTATTGGCGACCCCCGCCAGCAGGGTGGGCGGGTAGAAGAAGCCCGGTCGCTCCAGCCGCATACCGCCGGTGACGACCTCTGCCCCGGCACGCGCATCCTGCACCATCGCGGTGATCCGCTCGAGCTGGGCCCGGTTCTGCACCGGTCCCACCTGGGTGTCGGGGTCCATCGGATCGCCTTGACGGATCGCGGCCCCGAGCTTCCCGAGGCGTTCGACGACCTGATCGTGCACGGAGCGCTGGACGAGCAGGCGCGAGCCTGCCACGCAGCTCTGCCCGGAGCCGGAGAAGATCGCGGCGGCCGCTCCGCCGACGGCGCGGTCCAGGATCGCATCGTCGAAGACGATGTTCGCGCTCTTGCCACCGAGCTCGAGCACGCAGGGGGTCAGCTGCTCGGCCGCGGCGGCCGCGATCCGTCGGCCGGTGGCTGGAGAGCCCACGAACACCACCTTGGCGATGCCCGGGTGGGTGACCAGGCGATTGCCTGCCGTCGGCCCCAGCCCCGCGATCACGTTCACCAGCCCGACGGGCGCGCCCGCCCGTTCGACGAGCCGCGCGAGCAGCAGCGAGGTCAACGGGCTCAGCTCGGAGGGCTTGAGCACCACGCCGTTCCCGGCGGCGAGCGCAGGGGCGAGCTGCCAGCCCGCGGTGAACACCGGCGCGTTCCACGGGGTCATCTGCGCGATCACCCCGTACGGCTCGCGCACCGTGTAAGTGAGATGGCTGGTGGGTACCGGGATCACCTCGCCGTGCTGCTTGTCGGCCCAGCCCGCGTAGTACTCGAACATCTCGGCGACCTTGGTGGTCTCCCCGGTCGCGTCCTGCAGCGGTTTGCCGGCGCTGCGGGCCTCGAGACGGGCGATCTGCTCGAGGTGCTCGCGCACCTGCGCACCGATCCCCCACAGGATGCGGCCCCGCTCGGACGCGGTCAGCCCCCACCAGATGCGCTGGGCGGAGGCGGCCGCGTCGACAGCTGCATCGACCGCGGCCTCGGCGCCGTCCCGGTAGCCGGCCAGCACCGTCTCCGCGGCAGGATCCACGAGCTCCACCTCGTCCCCTGTGCCCGGGAGGACCTGCCCGGCGACATGACTGCCGATCTCGGTGGTTCCCATCAGCCGCTGCCAGATGTCGAGCTCGGGCGGCGCGGAGGTGAGAGCAGGGATGGAGCCGGAGGGCGTCGGAGCAGGGCTCATCGGGTGGTCACCATCTTGTTGAAGTCTGCTGTCGCTCCGATCTGCTCGAGCAGTCCATCCCACATCGCACGGGCCGCTTCGACCAGCGGGGAGGAGACGCCGAGCTCTTCGGTCATCTCCGCGGCCAGGCCCACGTCGCGAGCCATCAGGCCCACTGGGAAGCCGGAGTCGAAGCTGCCGGAGAGCACCCAGCGGGGCAGGTTCACCTCGGTCACGCCGCTGCGGCCCGAGGCGGTGTTGACCGCCGCCAGCAGCCGTTCGACCTCCACCCCGGAGGCCTCGGCCGCGCCGTGCAGGGCCTGCGCGGCGGAGAGGTGGACGCCGCACAGCAGATTGTTCATCAGCTTGGCGGTATTGCCCGCGCCCACCTCACCGACATGGTTGACGTGGGCGGCCAGCGGATCGAGCGCGTCCAGCACCCTCTCGAGGTGCTCCTCGGAGCAGCCGAGGAACACGGTCAGCGCTCCGTCGGCCGCACCGGAGGGGCCGCCCGAGACGGGGGCGTCGACCAGCACGTGCCCGTGGCCCGCGAGCCGTTCGGCGCGGCGGCGGGTATCGGCCGGCGGGCAGGTGCTGGCATCGATGACCAGCACCGGGGCCGGGGCCTGCTCGAGGTCGGGCAGCAGCTGATCGACCTGTTCGGTGCCCGGCAGGGAGAGCACCAGCACCGGTGCCTGCGCCTCGGCGAGGGCCTCGGGCAGGGTGGTGCGTACGACTCCCGCGGGAGTGGGCACCGGGCCGGGATCCACGCCCAGCACCCGGTGGCCGGCCCGCACCAGGCTCGCGGCCATGCCGGCGCCCATATGTCCCAGCCCCACCACGATGCGGTCCGGGAGGACGAAGCTCGAGATGCGCTCGGTGTTCACCGCCGGGGCCATCACGCACCTCCCGTGATCTTCAGGGTGATCTCTGCGATCAGAGCGGAGCCGACATAGGTGCCGAGGAAGACCATGATCGCGACCAGCAGGATCTTCCAGCCGGAGCGCTTCAGGACATCGATCTCGAGCTTGCTGATCGCAAAGCCCGCGTAGGCCAGCGGCGGCACTGCGAGGGCGAGGAAGTTGATCCCCTCCACCAGCGGGAAGATCACGCCTGCCCAGGGCAGCATCGGCAGCGTGAGCACCACGGCGACCAGGGAGATCCAGGCGACCGACGGCAGCCGCAGCGGCACGTACTTGGTCAGCAGCAGGCCCAGCACGCACATGCCGTAGAGGACCACCAGGCCGATCACTATGTCGAGCACGGTCAGCTCGGTGGCGATCAGCTGAATCGGCACCGAGATCAGGGAGATCACGGCGAGGTCGCGCAGAGTGGGCACGAGGGCGACCTTGCGTTCGTCGGTCTCGGCGAAGTCGCGGTCGGTGAGGTCGTCGGCGGAGTTCTTGCCGGCGAGATTCTGGCCGAGGGGATTCTGGCCGGCGGGGTTCTGGCTGGTGGCGTCGGTCATCAGGCTGCCTCTCCCTTCGAGGTGACGGCGGATCGGCGGGTGTTGCCGGGGTCGTCGGGGTGAGCCCTGCGGTACATCCACTCGACCATCGGCAGCGCCACGAACAAGGACACGTACATGCCGGTGGCGTAGGTGAGCAGGTTCGAGGAACCGGCGAGCGCGGTGATGGTCTCGGCGGATCCGGGGTTCGCGGCGGCGAGCGCTCCGGCACAGGCGGCCATCATCGAGCCGGAACCGACGCCGCACGCCATCGCGAGGGCTTCGATGCTGAACACGTTCGCGGTGGAGAGCACGGAGGCGATGATGGCGAAGATGAAGGTGCCGAACAGCGTGCCCATCACGTACACGCCGAGCACGCCGGTGCCCTCGGGGCTGCGCAGGCCGTAGCGGTCCGCGATGATCGCGATGTTCGGCTCCCGGGCGATGGAGTGGACCGCGCCGATCGACTCGCGGCCCATCTTCAGGATCCACACCGCGACCGGGAAGGCCAGCACGATGGTGCCGAGGTTGCCGATCTCCTGCAGCAGGAGAGCCGGGCCGGAGCGGATCACGAGCTCGATCCCGGGGCCGATGTCGGCGCCGAAGCGGGCGATGAACGGCATGATCGCGATGACGATCAGGGGGCTCGCGGCGGCGGCGCGGCGGGCAGGCATGAGCTTCTTGACCGCGCCGATGATGTTGGGGTTCAGCAGCAGAGCCATCGCGAAGGCGAACAGCATCGGCAGCAGCAGGATGGTGCCGATGCCGATCGGGATGCTGCGGATCCCGATCAACTGGCTGATCACGCCGATGACCAGGACGGCGAGATGCAAGGGCCACAGCTGGAGCAGACCACGTGCGGTCTCCATGGGTCCTCCTCGGGGGAAGGGCCGGGACTGCGCTTCCTCGGCAGTGAGGAGAACCTCCCGGCGGGGATCCCTCGGAGACTAGGGCCCTGGATGCTGTCCCGTATAGCCCCTCCAGGGAGGACAGGGTGTTGCGCCAGTGAGAACACCGCGTCCGGTTCAGCGGGCGGGTTCAGCGCGCAGAGTCAGCGGGCGGGTTCAGCGCGCAGAGTCAGCGGGCGGCCTGCGAGTCCATCCACTGCGCACAGGTGTCCAGCAGTGCACGGGCCGCGGCCGGCAGCCGGCGACCGCGGCGCACCATCAGCTCGGCGCGCACGGCCTGGAGGTGCTCGTCGGCGACCTCGAGCAGCACCACGTCGCTGGCGGGCGGGGCGGGAGTGAGGAACACCGGAGGCAGCAGCGACACCGCCTGCCCCTGGGCGACCGCGCCGATCAGCACCGCCTGGGAGTCGGTCTCCAGCACCACGTCGCCTTCGACGCCGTGGACTCTGGTGAACTCGTCATGCAGGGCGCGCAGGCCGAAGCCCGGCAGCATCACCGCGAACCTCTGCCCCGCGAGGTCCGCAGGGTGCAGCATCCCGCCTCCCGCGCACCGGCGGGCGAGCGGGTGGTCGGCGGCGCAGGCCAGGCCGAGCGGCTGGGGCAGGGCGCGCACAGTGGTGACTTCGGCGGATGGCGCGGGGTGCAGGGCGATCGCGACGTCGGCGGCGTCCGCGGTGAGCGCCTCGACCATCGAGTCCGTGCCTCCGGTCAGTACCTGCAGCGTGACCTCGGGGTGCGCGGCATGGAAGGGGCCGAGCACGCGGGTTCCGATGTCCTCGAGGAAACCGAGGCCGACGGCCAGGGACACCTCGCCGACCTCGGCGGTGCGGGCCCGGGCCATCTCCTCGGCGAAGCCCGCCTCGAGATCCTGGCGCTCCTGGGCATGGCGCACCACCACCTGGCCGAGCGTGGTGATCCGTGCCCCGGCGACGTCCCGCTCGAAGAGCACCCCGTCCAAGCGTCGCTCGACTGCCACGATCGTGCGCTGCACGGCCGACGGGGCCAGGCCCAGCCGGCGGGCGGCGCCGCGCAGCGATCCCGAGCGGGCCACCGCCAGGACGCAGCGCAGCTCGCGGTCATCGAGCACCGTGCCGGGCTCTGTCATCTCAGGCCGTCGTCATCTCAGGCCGTCGTGAGCGTCACCGGCTGGCCGGTGCGCACCGACTCCTGGGCGGCGGCGACCACCGCGACGGTGCGCAGCCCCACCTCACCGGTGGGATCCGCCGCCCGGCCCTCGCGCACCGCGCCCAGGAAGGCGTCGACCAGGAGGGCGTCGGTGTCCGTCCCGTAGGGAAGCCACTGCCCCGGGCCGCCCACGTGCTGGGCGAAGGCGTCGATCTGGAGCTGCCCGCCGGTGCCGAGGGCCTGCAGCCGCAGACCGCCCCAGGTGGGGGCGTCGGCCGGCTGGGACCAGGAGCAGTCGATGGTCGCGACCACACCCGAGTCGTAGGTGAGGGTGACCAGGCCGCCGGTCTCGGCGCCCTCCCCCGCCCGCTCGGCGTGCAGGATGCGATTGGTGACCGCGTGAACGGTCGCAGGCGGTCCGAAGATCGAGTCGAGGATCTCGGCCAGATGCACCGTGTGGTCCACCATCGCGCCGCCGCCGGCGAGCTCCACATCGGTGAACCAGTCGCGTGCCGAGGGCAGCTTGCCGTTATTGGTGCCGGTGAGTCCGATGACCTCGCCGAGGGTGCCGTCCGCCACCGCGGTGCGCAGCGCCTGGACCGCAGGGGCGAAGTGCACGGGGAAGGCGGTCATCAGCACCACCCCGGCGTCGCGGCATGCCGCGACCATTGCCTCGGCGTCGGGCACGTTCGTGGCCAGCGGCTTCTCGCACAGCACGTGCACTCCGCGGCGGGCGGCCTCGAGCACCAGGTCCTTGTGGTGGGCATTCGCACTCGTGACCACGATGGCATCGGGGCCCTGGGGCCAGGCGGCCCAGGCGTCCTCGAAGGACGGGACCACGCGCACCCCGCGCACATCGCCGTAGCCGTCGGGATCGGCGACCACCAGGTCCACCTCGGCGCGGGCCCTGAGCAGCGCTGCGTAGCTCACGGCGTGGGTGTGCGCGCAGCTCATCAGCGCGATCTTCAGCGGTGCGGGGGTGGTGGGCTCCGTGGGAGCGGCGGGGTCGGTGCGGCCAGCAGGATCAGTGGGGCGTGCGGTCAGCATGTGATGCTCCGTCCGGTGTGCAGGGATTCGAGGGCGGCGCGGGAGACCTCCACGGCGAGGGCTCCGTCGGCCGCATCCACCCGGGTGGGGGCGCCGGTGCTCAGCGCCGTCACGAACTCGACGATCTCGGCGGCGTAGGGGTCGGCCAGGACCGAGACGTCCGGGAGGAAGCCGTCACCGCTGGACTGACGGGCGGAGGCGACGGCATCGAAGGCGATCCCGGAGTCTCCGGCGCTGTCGTACTGCAGGCGGCCCGCGTCCCCGGCGAGATCGAAGGTGTAGCGGAAGGCGGTGCCGGCCGGACCCCAGAAGCCGCGGCAGTGGCTGAGCACGCCGGAGCGGTGGGTGAGGACCACATGGGCGGTGCGGACCGCGGCGTCGGAGGCGGCGATCGCCTGCTGGGCGTAGACCCGGTCGACGGGCCCGGCGATCCAGAGCGCCTGGTCGATGTCGTGGATCATCTGATCCATGACGATGCCGCCGGAGAGCTCCTCATCCGCGTACCAGGAGCGGTCCGGCAGGGAGCCGGTGCGCTCGAAGCGGAGCACGGCGAGGTTCCCCACGGCGCCGGTGTCGATCGCCCGCTTCGCCGCGGCGTACTGCGGGAAGAACCGCACCACATGCGCCGGGAAGAGGCGACGACCGGCCCTCTGCGCATGTACGACGAGGTCGTGCGCCTCGGCGGGGTCCAGGGCGAGCGGCTTCTCGCAGATCACGTCCTTGCCACCGTCCAGCGCCGCGCGCACGATCTCGGGGTGCGCCGGGGTGGGGGCGCAGACGTCCACGACGTCCACCGCGGCCAGCAGCTCCTCGAGGGTGCCGTGCACGGTGGCGCCGGACTCGGTGGCGAACTCCTGCGCTCCCGCGTCGCTGTAGCAGTGCAGGTCCACGCCGAGCGCGACCCAGCCCGGCAGGTGGGCGCGGGAGATCCCACCGGTGCCGACGACGCCGACGCGCAAGGGGCGCGGGGCTTCGGGCGGCACAGCGACTCCGGAATCAGCCTCGGGGTGCGGGGTGGTGGTCATGCGCGGGCGGTCCTTCCTCAGGGAGGGGTGTCGGCGCTGGGGTGAAGAGCACCGGACGGTGCGACCGCCGAGCGGTCGTCATGGCGTGCATCACCGCACGCTATCAGCGCAGACACATTATGTAACCCCTTTATGGAATATGGCCGGAGCTGGTCGAGCATCCCGGAGAAGGTCGATGCGGTTCAGACCCCGCGCGGGGCGGGAGGGGCGGCTCAGCCCAGCCGCACCTCCAGCACCGCACCGGCGCGCACCTGCTCCACGGGGACCGAGATCCCGGCTTCCCGGTAGCGGGCCGTGAGCGGCGTGCCGGTGATGGCTTGCCCCTCCACGGTCAGCTCTCGCACTCCGCAGCCGGTCTTCCCGCGGCGGAAGCGCACGGTGAGGAAGCCGCCGGCGTAGGGAATCTCCGCTTCGATGCCGTCCAGTGCGGAGGGCAGCACGGGGTCGATCTCCAGCCGCTCCCCGCGCCGGCGCACCCCCAACAGGTCCTCGACGATGATGCGCAGCAGCAGGCCCGGCCCAGAGGAGTAGACCCGCCAGCCGCCCTCGAAGCCCGTGGACTGCGCGAACAGGGCACCAGGATTCTCGGAAGCGGTGTATCGATCGGGGAAGACGGCGTCGGAGCTGGAGTAATAGCAGTTGGCCTGGCGCACCCTCGCGCCGCGCACCCGCTGGCCGAGTCCGATCGGGATCGCTTTCAGCAGCTCGGACCAGGCGAGATCCGGCTCGCCGAGGTGGGTGAGCGCCTCGATCCAGCGCAGGTGGGCGTGCATATACATCAGCCCCACCTCCCGGCCCCAGAAGGTCGCCGCCTCCGCGCGCTGGAAGATGTGCATCTCCCCACCGTGATAGCTGAGGGGCCGGTCGAAGAGGTACAGGCCGGTGGGCCCGGCGAGGTGATCGCGCAGCAGTGCGAGGTGATGACGGGCCTCGGCGGGGGTGAGCAGCTCGTCGGCCAGGGCGTGGATCATCTGCAGGGAGCCGTGGCGCACCCCGGTGGTGGTGTCGCTGGGGTGGACCAGGTGCTCAACCTGACCGCCGTCGAGGATCGCGTAGCCAGCCAGCTCGCCGTCGACCAGCAGGTGCTCCCGCAAGCCCTGCTCGGCGCCGGCGGCCAGAGCACGGCAGCGCCGCTCGAGCTCGGCGCCGCGGGCGTCGGCGTCCTCCACGAGGGCGTCCGCGAGCACGGTGAGGGCCTTGATCTCGAGCTCGGTGGTCCAGGTCGAGCACATGTGTTCGGCGAGCTCGGGGCGGGCCGGCTGCAGGGAGTCGTTCCAGTCGCCGTGCCCGTAGGCGGGCAGGCGCGGATCCTCGGTGCGGTGCCCTGCGATGTGGTCGAGGGCGCGGGAGAGGTGGTCCAGGACCGTGGTCGGCTCTCCCATCGCCTGCTCGCCCACCCAGGGGGCGGTCTCCTCGAGCATCCCGTGATCACCCGTCACGGCGAGGTACTGCCCGAGGGCCAGGAGCGGCCAATAGACGACGTCCCCGTGGGCGTCCCGCATCCCGGGCCCGGTGTATCCGGGCAGGTAGTCGAACCATTGAGGCCAGGTGCCGTCCTCCTGCTGGGCCGCCATCACGCTCAGCAGGGTGCGGCGCAGCACGGCCGGCTCATCGGTGGCCAGCAACAGGCCCACGGGACCCTGGCACACGTCGCGAGTGCCCCAGGCGCCACCGGAGTACTGCTCGAGCCCGCGCGGGGAGCGGAAGTGGATCGAGGCGTTCTGCGCGAGCCAGCCCAGCGTCTCGCCGACCGCCTCGGCCTCCTCCCCGCCACCGCGCAGGACAGGCAGGCGGGGTCGATAGGCGGCCGACGGGAGTGCGGCGGACGGTTCCGCTGCGGCGGCCGCGGTGCCAGGAGCACCCGCGCCGACAGGAGCATCGGAGACGACCGCACTGTGCAGCAGCCGCACCCGCGCGGCCTGAGAGACGTCGAGGCGGGCGGTGAGCAGTCCGGTGCCGTGCGCGCTGCCGTCCGAGAACAGGGCGGCATCGTCCCCGATCTCCACCGGACAGCCGTCTGCGGTGACCTGGAGCGCGAGCTCGGCGGACTCTGTGCCCACCACCAATAGCAGCTCCGCGGCCTGCCCGGGCTCGCCGCTGACCTCGATGTCCACCATGGCGCCCTGCCCGAGAAGCACCTCGGAGCTGATGCGCAGGGTGAGCGTCTCGGTGAGGTACAGCCACTGGGAGGAGGCGCCGTCGGTGAGCCAGAGGGAGGGCGTGGACAGCAGCGACCAGCCGCCGTCGGCCGTGCGCAGCAGCAAGCGCACGCCACCGCTGCGATCCAGGCCCAGATAGGAGCGGCGCACCGTGGTCAGGGCGCCCGTGGAGGCGTGGCCGAGGGTGAGCTGGGAGCAGAACACGCCGCGCATCCAGACCGTCGAGGCGACGGTATCCAGGTCTGCAGTGCCGCTGCCATGGACCTGCTGGATGTGGCCGTGCGGGCGCAGGACCAGGCGCTCCTTGGCAGCGGTGACGAGATGGCCACGGTCGGAGAAGGCGCTCAGCAGCCGTCCGTCCTCCTCGAGCAGCCGCAGCGGCCCGTCGGCGAACTCCTCGCACTGCGCATGATCAGCCTCCTGCACCGCGAGCGGCGGTGCGGCGGCGAGCAGGGACGTCGCGAGCGGAGAGGTGGCGGACTCGGAGGTGGCGGGCTGCGCAGCCGCAGCGGGCTCTGCGGCCGGTGCGGGCAGCGCAGCAGGCGCTGCCAGGGATGCCTCGATCCGCTCCTGCAGCTGCCGGATGAGCTTCGCGTCCTGGGGCCCGGTGGCCGCGGGATGATCGGCGAGCGCGAAGCCCCAGAAGCTGCCGCTCCACTCCTGGCCGGGGGCGAGCACCAGCGGGGCGGTGCGCAGCGCAACGAGGGTGTGCTCGTGCTGCAGGCGCTCCGAGGGCAGGTCGCGGGCGGGATCCAGGCCCTCCCCGGTGCGACGGTCCAGCAGCTGGAGGGCGTCGGTCCCCCATTCGGCGAGGGGGGTGCTGGCTCCCACGGCCGCCCAGGGTGCGGCGGGCCCGGGCATGTTCTGGCGCACGGCGAGGGCGAGCGAGGCCTCCCGGCCGCCGCCCTGCGGCAGCTGCACGGGGGTGAGGTCGAGGTACTGGGCGACGTACTGCTCGTTGCGGCGGATCGCCTCCCGCTCGGTGAGGGCGATGTCGAGGGTGTGCAGCAGGTCGAGCTCGAGGGGCGCGTCACCACCGTGACGCAGATGGACGCTCCAGGCCCAGGCCTCGCCGTCGGCCGCGACCTGGAGCCGGGTGCGGGCCTCGAGGTCGTCGTGGACGGTGAGGATGGTTCCGTCGGCCAGGCGGCTCCCGCCGCTGGTGGGACCGGTCAGCGGCCGCGAGCGGTACCCGTCCGCTCCCCGGAGGCGCAGGTGCACCGCGGCCGGTCCGGAGCCGGCCTCCGTGGCGGGATACTGCAGCAGGCTGAGCGGGCCGGCGTCGAGCCGGCGGGCGTCGCCAGAGCTGGTGGTCTCGGCGGCCACGGAGAGCAGCACCGGGTGGGTCTCTGCCGTCGTCTCAGTCGTCCTCACGGGAGCATCTCTCCTTCTCCGGGGGTGCCGCATCCGCAGGTCGCGCGATGCACGATCCGGGAGGGCAGGACGACGGGCTCCTCGAGCGGGGCCTCGCCATCGATCAGGGCGGCCAGCCGACGTGCGGCGAGCGCGCCGAGCTCCTGGACCGGCTGGGCGACGGTGGTCAGCCCCGGGCGCACGTAGCGGGCGGCGAGGACGTCGTCCCAGCCGGTCACCGCGATCAGCCCGGGGACGTCGACCCCGAGGTCCTGCAGCTCATGCATCAGGGCGAGCGCGAGCTCGTCATTGCCGCAGATCACGGCGTCGAGCTCGATCTCCTCCGCCACGATGCGGCGGGCGACGGCGAGCCCCTCGGCCTCCACCGAGTCGACCTCGAACACGGCGGCGGGCTCGAGCCCCGCCTCCTCGAGGGCCGCCTTGACACCGCGCAGGCGCGCGCCGACGTCGGAATGGGGTTCGGGACGGCCGACGAAGGCGATCCGGCGGTGCCCGGCCTCGAGCAGGTGGCGGGTCAGCTGCGCCGCGGTCTCGCGGTTCTCCGCGAACAGGGCGTCGCGGCCGGGGAGGCGGGAGCGGGCTGCGGTGAGCACGGGCCTGCGCCGGGCGATCTCGGCGATCAGCTCGTCGTCGGCGGCGCTGCGGGCCATGAAGGCGATGCCGTCGACGTTCCCGGCCAGGGTGCGCACGGCCTGATCGGGGGTGCTGCCGGCCCCGGCGAGAGAGATCACCACCGAGAGTCCGCGTTCGCTCGCGGCCATCTCGAAGGCCACCAGCAGCGCGGCGTAGTAGGGGCCCACGATGTCCGGGAGCACCAGGCCGAGGGCGTGGGTGCGGCGGCCGGCCAGAGCGCGGGCCGCGCCGTCGGGCAGGTAGTTCAGCGCACGCACCGCCTCGAGCACCGCCTCCCGGGTGAGGGGGGCGACCTTCGCACTGCCTGCGAGGGTGCGCGATACCGTGGCGGTCGAGACCCCGGCCCTCTGGGCGACGGCATAGATGGTGGCAGCCGGTGCGCTGTCCTGGCTCATGTCTGCTCTCCGTGGGGTCTCGAGGCCGGTGAGGCGGTCGGGGGAAGTCGTCGCATCCTCGCGACACCCCGAATGAAACCGCTTACACGCCGGGTCCCCCGAACTTACGGCACCGCTGCCATGCGTGCAAGGTCCCGGAGCCCAGCACCCGACGTTCGCCCCGCCGATCCTCGCCGGACCCTTGCCATCCCGGTGTGGAACCGCTTACATGGATGCTCTTGAACCGTCGGGCAGGGCTGCCCGCCCGGCTGATCCATCGGGCGGCGCTGCCCCGCTCGGCACGTCACCGCCCGGGCTCCCCCCGCCCGGCTGCCCCCTCCGAGAGCGGACCCCATGATCGACATCGCCCAGCGCCGGATCCTCATCGACGGCGAGCCCCGCCTGGTCATCGCCGGGGAGATCCACTACTTCCGCACCCCGCGCGAGCAGTGGGAGCATCGCCTCGACCAGCTCGCCGACGTCGGCTGCAACACCGTGGCCAGCTACATCCCCTGGCTCTGGCATGAGCTGCCGGACGGCACGATCGACCTCGTCGGCCGCTCCCGCCCCGAACGCGACCTGGCCGCCTTCCTCGACCTCTGCGCGGCCCGCGGACTCTGGTTCATCGCCCGTCCCGGCCCGTTCCAGATGGCGGAACTGAAGAACGAGGGCCTGCCCCACCGCCTCTACCGCGAGCATCCCGAGATCGTGCCGGTGGGCTGGGACGGATCCCCGGCCCCCACCTCGACCGTCGACTACCTCGCCCCCGCCTTCCTCGAGGAGGTCGAGGGCTGGTACGCGGCGGTGATGCCGCTGCTGGCGCAGCATCTCCCCTCCCGCGGCGGCCCCCTGATCGCGGTCCAGCTCGACAACGAGATCGGGATGCTGGCCTGGGTCACCAACTCCCCCGACCTCACCGTGCATCTGCTGGCCGAACTGCGCGGATGGATCCGGGAGCACCGCGCCGACGCCGCCGCGACCTACCCCGCCCTCGAGCACGACGAGGAGTGGGCCCGCGCCATCCGCTCCCCCGGCGAGGCCTGGGCCGGGCCCCTGCGGCACGATCTCACGCAGTTCATGCGGGACCGCTTCGCGCGCTACGTCGACGTGCTCGCGGCGAGCGCCGCCCGGCACGGCATCGAGGGCGTGCCGCTGCTGATCAACATCCATGGCTCCAGCGGAGGCAGCGGTGAGTCCTTCCCGATCGGCATCAGCCAGCTGGTGGAGACCTACAGCGGGCGCCCCGGATTCCTCTCCGGCTCGGACCACTACGTGGGCGACATGACGCTGGATACGACCACCGACATGTACGTGATCAACGCCTTGCAGCAGGCCGTCCACGACGATGACCAGCCGCTGACCTCACTCGAGTTCGAGGCCGGCTCCGGCGACTACGGGGACGGCCTGGAACGGATGAACGAGCCCTCGACGGCGGACCTCAAGAGCCGCTTGTTCGCGGCCCAGGGCAACCGGATGCTGAATTATTACCTGCTGGCCGGCGGCGTCAACCCGCTGCTGGATACGCCGGTGGGTGACGGCAATGACCGCCTCGCCTTCACCGGCCGACGTCACGGCTTCGCCGCCCCGATCGGCCCCGAGGGCCAGGAGTCCCCCACCTACGCCCCGCTGCGCGCCGGCGTGCACCAGCTGCTGCTGCACGAGCGGCACCTCGCCGACAGCGTCGAGGAGCACGATGACCTCGCCCTCGCCTTCGTCATCGACTCCTACGCCACCGAGTACGCCCATCCCGGCAGCGAGGCCATGGCCGCCGTGGTCGAGGACCTCCGCGCCCACCGCGGCGCCGGGCAGCGCAAGGCCCTGGCCCGCAGCGCCCTGCTGCGCGGCCACCGCTTCGATGCGGTCGACGTCCGTGAGATGCGGCCCCGGCCCGACGGCTCGGCCCGCACCGTCCTGATGCTCGCGAGCTCCGCGCACCTGGACCCGCAGGTGCAGAGGAACCTGGTGGCTCATCTCGAGGCGGGCGGCGGGCTGCTGATGCTCGGGGTGCTGCCCGAGAAGGACCTCGAGGGAGCGCCCTGCCGGATCCTCGCCGACGCCCTCGGGGCCCGGGCCGGGGAGCTGGTGCGCGAGGACCCCTCCTTCTTCCCCTCGGTCACCTGCGCCTCGGCCCCGGAGGTGTTCGGGGAGACCCGCGTGGGCTGGTGGCAGGAGCTCCACGCCCCCCGGTCGACGCCCGTGCTGAGCGCGCTGGATGGCACCGTGTGCGGGATCGAGACGCAGGTGGGGGCCGGGCGGGCGGTGCTGCTCGCTGCGGGGATCCCCTCCCACCTGGGCCTGTTCGGCCATCTGCTGGACCGGCTCGGTGCCCGCCGGGGCCTCGAGCTCACCAGCTCGGTGCCCGGCGTGTTCGCCACCTCCACCCGGGACCGCGAGGGCGGGCGTGCGCTGCACGTCCTGAACATCACCGGCTACCGGCCCGAGGTGCGCATCGTGCTGGACGGCGAGGAGCTGCTGCTGCGCCCCGCCCCGCACACCGGCTACCTGCTCGCCCGCGGCCTGGAGCTCGGCGGAGTGCGCATCCTGGAGGCGAACGCCGAGGTCACCGAGGCCGGTGACAGCGTGCTCGCCTTCGGCGCGCCGGCTGCGGACCGCCTGAGGGTGGTTCTCGAGTCGTCGACGCCCGTGCGGGCCGAGGGTCCAGCCGCCGAAGTTCGGCCGGAGGCGGAGGGGCGGACCGTGGTCACCGCCGACGGGCCTGTGCGGGTGCACCTCGGCTGAGTTCCCGCGCGCCGCCGACGGGGGCCGTTCCCGATCCCTGCGGAACGGCCCCCGGGCCGTTCAGGCCGGGTTCTCGATCAGGTGGAGCTGGGTGCAGTCGAGGTCGATGAGATAGCCCGTTCGCAGGTGCCACGGTCTCGGCCGGACCGGGTGCAGGCGCGGCCACCCGGTTTCCCGCTCCGGGACTCCCGCCTCCCTGATCTGTCGGTACAGCGCGTCGACATCGTCCACGCGCACACTGCACATGAACGAGCTCGACGCGGGCACGAGATCCGGGAACGGGAAGAATTCCAGCTGGAGTTCTCCGCGGCGAAGGATCAGCCAGGCCGGGTCCCGGAAGGCGAGTTCGAACCCGAAACCGCCGTAGAAGGCGATCGTGTCCTCGAACCGGCGGGAGGGCAGGTTCGGCACGGCGTGATCAGTCATCCCGCAACCGTCCTAGTCCTTGTACATGTCCGCGAAAGGGTTGGGGATGGCGTCCAGCAGCTGCCTGGTGTAGTCGTCCTGCGGAGAGCGGATGACGTCCAGGGCGGGGCCGTGCTCGACCACCCTGCCCTGGTTCAGCACGATCACATCGTCGGCCAGCATGCGGGCGCTGAGCAGGTCGTGGGTGATGTAGAGGATGCCCACGTCGGAGTCGGCGACCAGGCGCTGCAGCAGCTCGAGCACCTCGGCGCGGATCGACACGTCCAGGCTCGAGATCGGCTCGTCGGCGATGATCAGCTCCGGATCCGCGGCGAGCGCGCGAGCGATCACCACCCGTTGACGCTGGCCGCCGGAGAGCTCGAAGCCGTGGCGGCTGCGGTAGCGACGGGCCGGGGTCAGGGCGACCCGCTCCAGCAGCTCGTCGATCGCGGTCTCGAGCTCGGCCCGACCCATCGAGCGATAGTTCTTCAGCGGCCGGGACAGGATGTACTCGAGGGTCTTGTTGGGGTTCAGCGAGGAGTAAGGGTCCTGGAACACCATCTGCACGAGGCTGCGATAGGCCCGCAGCTTCCCGCCGCCGAGGCTGCCCACATCGATCTCCCCGTCCCGGGCGTGGAAGCGGATGCTGCCGGAGGTGGGTCGATCCACGCCCGTGATCAGGCGTGCAAGGGTGGATTTGCCGGAGCCTGACTGCCCCACCAGGGCTGTCACCATGCCGCGGCGCAGCTGGAAGCTGACGTCGTCGACCGCGAGGGTCTGGGTCTGCCGGAAGCCCTGGCGGGAGTGGAAGATCTTGGTCACGGAGTCGACCTCGAGGAAGACCTCGGCCGCGAAGGCCCGCTCCGTCTCCTCCGCCGACTTCTCGAAGGCGGGGCCGGCGAAGCGGACGGTCCGTGCCGGCAGGCCGGGCGTCTGGCGCTCCTCCCGCTGCAGGCGGGCCACATGACAGGCTGCGCGGGGCGGGCGCCAGGTCCCCTGGGAGTCGAAGCGAAGGGCGGTGACCGCCTCGTCCTTGCGCAGGGACGGCATCTCCAGCAGCTGAGGGGCGTCGGTGGTGCACAGATCGATCCGCTCAGGGCAGCGCGGAGCGAAGGGGCAGCCGACCAGCGGCTGGGACAGGTCCGGGGGCCGCCCCGGCACGTACGTGATCCGCACGGTCTCCTGGCGGGGATCGCCGTAGGAGCCGAGCAGGCCCTTGGTGTAGGGGTGGAGGGGCTCGCGCAGCAGGTCGTCGGTGTCGTGCTCCTCGACGATCCGGCCCGCGTACATCACCAGGATGCGGTCCGACAGGTCCATGACGGTGCCGATGTCATGGCTGATGAACAGCACCGCGAAGCCCTGCTCCTCCTGCAGCTTCCGCACCCCTTCGAGTATCGAGCGCTGCACGACCACGTCCAGGCCGGTGGTGGGCTCGTCCAGCAGCACGAACTTCGGGTCATTGACCAGGGCGAGCGCGAGGTTCACGCGCTGCTTCATGCCGCCGGAGAGCTCGTGGGGGTAAGCGCGGATGAAGCGGTGGTCGATCAGGACCAGATCGAACATCTCCTTGATCCGCTCGGTGACCTGGGCGCCGCGCCTCGGGGTGTGCAGCTCGATGGCGTCGCGGAACTGGTCCTCGACGCGCACCACCGGGTTCAGCGCATTCATCGAGGACTGGAAGACGGTGGAGAAGTCGCGCCAGCGGTACGGGCGCAGCGCCGCCTGGCTCATCTCGGTGATGTCCATGCCGTCGAAGCGGATGCTCCCGCCGGTGATCCGACCGGGTCGCTCGGTCAGGCGCAGGATCGCGGTGCCGAGGGTGGACTTCCCGGAGCCTGATTCGCCGATCAGGCCCACGAACTCGCCGGGCTGGATGTCGAAGGAGACTCCCTCGACGGCGTTCAGCGCCGGGTGGAGCCGCGGCTCGTAGCGCACCGTGAGGTCCCGGACCTCGAGGATCGGGGTGGCCTCCTCGGCCCCGTCGCGGGGAACGGCGCCACTGCGCGGGACTGCCTCTTCGTGGGGCGCTGCCTCGTGAGCGACCATCTCAGGCGTCCTCTCGCAGATGGGGGTTCGAGATCAGGTCGATCCCGAAGTTGATCAGAGTCAGCGCCATGATCAGGCCCGACAGGGCCAGACCGGGCACGATCAGCCACACCCAGAGGCCCTGGGCGAGCGCGCCCTGCAGCTGTGCCTGGTAGAGCATGGTCCCCCAGGACACCGACTCGGTGTTGCCGAGCCCGAGGAAGGACAGCCCTGCCTCGGCACCGATCGCACCGGTGGCCGCGCCGAAGAACCCGGCGGCGGTCAGGGACGTCATCTGCGGGAGGATCTCGCGGAAGATGATGGTGGGAGTGCGGTCCCCGGCGAACTTCGCGGCGGTGACGAAGTCCCGGTTTCGAAGGGTGATCATCAGGGAGCGCTTGGAGCGGGCGGCGCCGGCCCAGGAGATGATGCCGATGATGAGGATCGTGAACCAGATGCTGCGCACCTCGGAGTACGCCATCAGGGTGATGATCAGCGGCAGGGCGGGAACCACCAGGGCGACGTTGGTGATCAACGACAGCACGTCGTCCACCCAGGTGCCCTCGAGGTAGCCCGAGGTCAGGCCCACCAGCAGCCCCACCACGGTCGCGAAGAGGCCACCGAACAGCCCCACGATCAGGGACACGCGGGTGCCCCAGATCAGCTGGCTGAAGATGTCCGCGCCCTGGGTGGTGGTGCCGAACCAGTGCTCGGCGCTGGGCAGCAGCACCGGGGCGAAGGTGGTGTCGTTGCCGCGATAGGGAGCGATCAGCGGTGCGCACAGCGCCACCAGCAGGTACAGGCCCAGCAGCACGATGCCCATGCGCGCCTTCTTCGAGGCCCAGATGATCTGGAACCAGGAGGGGCCGTGATCGCGTCGGCCGGTCTCGGCCGTGTCGGCGGCGTCGACCGCCACGAGGGTTCCCGGGGCCCCGGGGAGGCCGGGAGTCCCGCCGGCGTCGAGCGCCGCCTGCTGCTCGAGCAGGGCCGGGTCGGCCACGGCGGAGGCCGGTCGCGCCTCGAGCGGGAGCTGCCCTTCCGAGCGGCCATCGGAGCTGTCCGGGGAGTGGTCCGGGGAGCGGTCGTCGTCGGCCATCATCAGCTCGCCTTCCGTGCGCGGGGGTCCAGGACGCCGTAGAGCATGTCCGCGACCAGGTTGGCGATCAGGGTGCCGACGATCGTGAACAGCAGCAGGGCCTGCAGCAGCGGGTAGTCCTTGTTGCTCGCGGCCTGCTGCATGAGGCGGCCCAGGCCCGGATAGTCGAAGGTGACCTCGATGAGGATCTGGCCACCGAGGATCCCGCCGAGCGCCATGGCGAGCCCGGTGATCGAGGGCAGCAGCGCATTGCGGGCGGCATAGCGCAGGGCGATCTGCTTGTCCGGCACGCCCTTGGCGCGGGCCAGGCGGATGTAGTCCTCGCCGAGGTTCAGGATCATGGTGTTGCGCATGCCCAGCACCCAGCCCACCGGGCCCAGCAGCATCAGCACGGTCGCCGGCAGGATCGAGTGCTGGACCGCCTCGAGCACGAACTCGGCGTTCAGGCCCGGGATCGCGGCCTCGTAACCGCCGGAGGTGGGGAACCAGCCCAGCACGAAGCCGAAGACGAACAGCAGCAGCAGGGCGACCCAGAAGGACTGCAGGGTGCCCACGAAGGTGGAGCCCAGGGTGACGATCGAGTCGAACCAGGAGTTGCGCCACCAGGCCGCGAAGGCACCGAGGACGGTGCCGAGCAGGAAGGAGAGCACCAGGGTGACCCCCACCAGGATCAGCGTCCACAGCAGCGCGCGGCCGATCACGTCGGTGACCTCGGCGGGGAAGTAGGTGTAGGAGTAGCCGAAGTCCCCTCGGGCCAGCTGGCCGAGATAGGCGATGTACTGCTCGAACAGGTTCCCGTCGGGCTGGCCGAGCATGATCCGCATCGCCTCGATGCGGGCCGGGTCGATCTCGCTGTCACGACCCGAGAGCTGCCTGATCATGAGCTCGGCGGGGTCGCCGGGCTGCAGCCGGGGGATGAGGAAGTTCAGCGTCACCGCGGCCCACAGGGTGAGCAGGAAGTATCCGATCCTTCGGGCGAAGTATCTCATCGCGGGCCGCTCAGGCGCTCGGCGGGACCAGACGGGTCATGATCATCAGCATCTCGGAGTTGGTCCCGTAGGGGTCCTCCTCCGAGGGCCATCCCTCCGCCTTGTCGGTGCGGTAGATCATGCGGGCCGGGGCGTAGAACAGGGTGGTGACCGGGAACTGGGTCATCATCACCTCGACGAGCTTCCCCGTGAGCTCCTTCTGCGCCTCCGGATCGGTCTCCCCGGAGAGCTCGGCGACGATCTCGTCGGTCTCGGGGTCGATCCAGCGGCCGACGTTCGCGAAGACCGTGTCCGCGGTGGGGACCTGATCGGAGGAGAGCTTGGAGCCGAGGTTGCGGGCCACTTCGCAGCCGCCGTGGAGGTACTCCAGCAGCAGGTCGAACTCGCCGTCCTTCTTGTGCTGGTCCACGGCCTCGGGCGGGGAGGTCTGCACGCTCGCGTTGATCCCCATGGTCTGCAGGTTGCGGACGACGACATCCGCCGCAGCCTGGTAGTCGATCCACCCTGCCTGCACCATGAACTTCGGGGCGAAGGCGGTGCCGTCGGGCAGGGTCCGGAACCCGTCGCCGCCCTTGGCGTAGCCGGCGGCGTCCAGCATCTCCTCGGCCTTGGCGGTGTCGAAGGGGATCACGGTGTCTTGGCCGGCATAGGCCTCGGGCAGCAGGTTCTCGGCGTAGGGGAGCTTCAGCCCGGTCTGGGAGGCGGGCGCCATGACGCCATAGGTGGACTTGGCGCTGATCTCGTCCTTGTCGATCCCCTGGCTGATGGCCTCGCGGAAGGCGACGTCGTCGAAGGGTGCCTTGGTGAGGTTGAAGGTGAGCACGGTCGAGCCCGCCGGGGCATACCAGAAGTGGTTGAGCTCCGGATCCTTCGAGGCGAAGGCCTGCTCGGGGTTCGGGATCTCGCCCCAGTAGGCGTCCAGATCACCCGCGGCGAGCTTGAGCGCGGCGTTGGTGGCGTCGTAGTTGCCCTCGAGCACCAGCTCCTGCACAGCAACCTTGTCGGCCTGCCAGTAGTCCTCGCGGCGGGCCAGCACCAGCTGGCGTCCGTTGTAGGAGCCGACGGTGAAGGGTCCGGTGCCCACCGGCTCCTCGTCGACGTACTCGACGGGATCCCCGACCTCGCCCCACACGTGCTGGGGGAAGATCTTCGCGGTGATCAGGCTGTCGAACTTCGCGGCGGCGAGTCCCGAGAACTCGATGGTCACGGTGCTGCCCTCGGCCGTCACCGACTCGGCGGGCGCACCGAAGGTCTCGTTCCACAGCCCGATGTCATCTGCGCCGGGGAACTCCTTCTTCAGGTTCAGGGTGAAGGCGATGTCCTCGGCGGTGAACGGCTCGCCATCGGACCAGGTCACACCGTCGCGCACGGTGAAGATCAGCGTGGTCTCGGAGGCCCATTCGAACTCGGTGGCGAGCCACGGCACGATCTCGCAGTTCATGGAGCTGCGGATCATCAGCGGCTCGTAGAAGTAGGTGCGGGAGGTGGCGTTCGGGGACAGCGGGTTGAAGTTCTTGATGCCGGCGACGTTCTCGGCGACCTCGGAGGGGAAGGTGAGCTGGGGAATCGTGGTGCCGTCCCCGCTCGCTCCACCACCGCCCCCCTGGTTGGTCTGGATCTTCCCGGAGCAGGCGGCGGTGCCCGCGACGAGTGCAGCGGCGAGGGGGCCGGTGGTAAGGAGGGTCCTTCTCTTCATCGAGTACTCCTGGGGTCGTGCCCGGCGTCCGTGGGCGGATGTCCGCACGCCGGGTGGGTCGGGTGCGGGCTTCGACGCGGGAGGCAGGACGTCTCAACGATGAGCGGGCCAACAGTGAGCGGGGTCACGCACCGGTCGAAGAGGATCCATGTTAGCGCTTACATCAAGAATGTCAACGCTTACATTCCCGCCACGAGGGGTGCGAAGCGACAGCCGGCAGGGGACGGGCAGCTCAGGGCGAGAGCTGGGAGGAGGTCGCGGCCGCCGCCAGATCCTCCGCCAGGCGCCGCATCTCCTCGGACGTGAGGTCATGCACGGTCAGCCGCAGATGGCGGGACGGTTCCGCACCGGGCGCGAGCTGGAAGTCGTCCCCGGTGCGCACCAGCCATCCTCGGCGCATGAGCCGCTCGGCGACCACCCGTGCGGGCTCGGGCACGGGGACCCACAGGCTCATCCCGTCACCCGCCTGCACCGGCAGGCCCAGCGCCGTGAGCTGGGCGGCGAAGGCGGTGTTCTGCGCGGCGTAGTGGGCGGCGGCCCGATCGATCAGCGCGAGCGCGTCGGAGTCGGTCATCACGGCGCGGGTGATCCGCTGGAGCAGGTGGCTGACCCAGGTGGTGCCTGGGCTGAGCCGCTGGGCGAGCCGACCGGCTGTCTCGGGGTCGGTCGCGGTGACGGCCAAGCACATGTCGGGGCCCGCGAACTTCGAGACCGAGCGCAGCAGCGCCCAGCGCCGGTGACCGGGGCCGACGATCGAGTGGAAGGGCTGCTGGGAGAGGAAGGAGTAGTAGTCGTCTTGGATGACCAGCACATACGGGTGCTCGTCGAGGACCTCGCGCAGGGCCGCCGCGCGTTGCACGGTGAGGGAGGCGCCGGTGGGGTTCTGGGCGCGAGGGGTGCACACGACGGCCCGCACCCCCTGGTCGAGCGCCGCACGGAGGCCCTCGACGGTCATCCCCTCGGCGTCGACCGGGACCGGGACCGCGCGGTAGCCGCCGTGCCGGGCGATCTGGATGCTGGCGAGGAAGCAGGGATCCTCGAGCGCCACGGCGTCGTCCCGCATCAGGGCTTGGGCGAGCAGCCGCTCCACGGCATCGACGGCGCCGCTGGTCAGGGTGAGGTGCAGGTCCGCAGGATCTCCGGGGGCATCGGGGCTCATCCACTCCCGGGCCCACTGCTCGAGCTCGGGGTCGATGACTGGCTCGCCGTAGAGCACGGGGCGTCCGGCCGCGGCGGTCAGCGCCGGGCCGAGGTCCGGGATCAGCCGCGGGTCGGGGTTGCCGGTGGCGACATCCCGGAGCGATCCGGCGGGCGCGAAGCCCTCCTGCGCGACGGCCTGGCGCTGCGAGACTCGGGTGCCGGCGCGGCCCAGGGAGACCACGACGCCGGAGCGGGCGAGCGTGCGATAGGCGGCGACGGCGGTGTTGCGGTTGATCCCGAGCTGCTCCGCGAGCGCGCGCACCGGGGGCAGGCTCTGCCCGGGGGCCAGGTCGCCGCGGTCCACGAGGGCCCGCACGCTGTCGGCGATCTCCGCCGCGGTCCCGCCGCTGATCACCAGCTCGTCGTCCATGCTCACCCGCTCGAGTCTAGGCCGCTGCTCCGGGCGCCGTTCCCGGGATGACCCGCTCTCGCCCTCTGGCCTGGGCCGTGCTACGTTTTGGCCTAGGTCAATGTGGTGCAGGGAGGGTCGACGCGTCGGATGCCGTCGGCCCGCGCCGCGCGAGCGACGAGAGCACCCCGATGAACACCACTGGCACCACCCCCCGCACCAGCACGCCCACCCCCAGCGCCCCCACCACCGGTGCGCCCGCCACGGGCACCGGCGCGGTCAAGCGCGGCCTGGCCGACATGATGAAGGGCGGCGTCATCATGGACGTCGTCACCGCCGAGCAGGCGAAGATCGCCGAGGACGCCGGCGCGGTCGCGGTGATGGCCCTGGAGCGGGTCCCTGCGGACATCCGCGCCCAGGGCGGGGTCTCCCGCATGAGCGACCCGGACATGATCGACAGCATCATCAGCTCCGTCTCGATCCCGGTGATGGCCAAGGCCCGTATAGGCCACTTCGTCGAGGCGCAGGTCCTCCAGGAGCTGGGCGTGGACTACATCGACGAGTCCGAGGTCCTCTCCCCCGCCGACTACCTCCACCACATCGACAAGCACCGCTTCACCGTTCCCTTCGTGTGCGGTGCGACGAATCTCGGCGAGGCCCTGCGCCGCATCACCGAGGGCGCCGCGATGATCCGCTCCAAGGGCGAGGCCGGCACCGGCGACGTCTCCGAGGCCACCAAGCACATCCGCACCATCAACGCCCAGATCCGGGAGCTGTCGGCGAAGAGCGAGGACGAGCTCTACCTCGCCGCCAAGGGCCTGCAGGCCCCGTACGCGCTGGTCAAGGAGATCGCCGAGACCGGCTCCCTGCCCGTGGTGCTGTTCGTGGCAGGCGGGGTGGCCACCCCGGCGGATGCCGCGATGATGATGCAGCTGGGGGCCGACGGGGTGTTCGTCGGCTCCGGGATCTTCAAGTCCGGCAACCCTGCCGAGCGGGCCGCCGCGATCGTCAAGGCGACCACCTTCTACGACGACGCCTCCGTGATCGCGGAGGTCTCCCGCGGGCTCGGCGAGGCGATGGTGGGCATCAACGTCGCCGACCTCCCCGCTCCGCACCGCCTGGCCGAGCGCGGCTGGTGACCAGCGCTCCTGCACCGTCGTCGGCCACGGAAGGACCCGCCCTGCGGATCGGGATCCTCGCTCTGCAGGGCGACGTGCGTGAGCATGAGCGCGCGCTCGAGAGCCTCGGCGCCACGACCGTGCGGGTGCGCCGGGAGGCGGATCTCGTCGGCCTCGACGCCCTGGTGCTGCCCGGTGGCGAGTCGAGCGTGATCGACAAGCTCTCGCGGGCCTTCGGGCTGCGGCAGCCCCTACGAGCGGCGATCGCGGCCGGCCTCCCTGCGTATGGGACGTGCGCCGGCATGATCCTGCTGGCGGAGCAGCTGGAGGATGCCATCGCGGGTCAGCAGACCCTCGGCGGGCTCGACATCACCGTGCGCCGCAACGCCTTCGGCCGACAGCAGGAGTCCTTCGAGGCGACGCTCCTCCTCCCGGCGCTCGGCGACGAGCCGGTCGCGGCGACCTTCATCCGTGCCCCGGAGGTGGTCCTGGCGGGCCCGGACGTCGAGGTGCTCGCGCGCCTCGAGGACGGCCGCATCGTGGCCGTCCGGCAGGGGAATCTTCTGGCCACGGCGTTCCACCCGGAGGTCTCCGGAGAGCTGCGATTCCACCGGCTGCTGCTGGAGAGCGCCGCCGTGCGACGAGCAGAAGGCACCGCCGAGGCCTCCTGACGCGGCCCCAGGGCTTCAGCCTCGCAGCAACGGCGCGATCTCACGGCCCCACGCCTCGACGGCCGGCAGGTCGCGGAAGTCGCCGGTGGGGGTGCGCATGGACTTCAGCAGCACCCGTTCATGCAGGGGGATCCGGTCCATGAGCACCCAGCCGGGGAAGTTCTTCACCGCGACCGGGCTGACCGGGAGCTTCTCGAGGAAGGCGTCGGTCGCCTTCTGCTTCCCGCCCTTGGCCGGGTCGGAGGCCGAACCGGAGCAGGAGAAGAACGCGAAGGGCTGCCGGTCGAGCACCGGTGCGTGCTGCTGCGCCCAGGCGGCGGCCGTCTTCTCGATTGCCTCGACGCGTACTCCTGAGCCGAGCACCACGGCGTCGTAGTCGGCCGGATCGGGCGAGTCCTCGATGTCGATGAGGTCCGCCTCGAGCCCGGCGGCGCGCAGTGCGGCGGCGAGGGTCTCGGCGAGGGTGCGGGTGGCTCCGGAGTGGGTCGCGTAGGCGACGAGCACGGTCATGGGGACCATCCTGCCAGCCGCTCCGCCAGCCCAGCGGGACCGAAGTCTCGTGGCGCCTGTCTGCCTGACCGAGCGCCCGGTCGAGCACTCGCCTGAGCGCTCGCCCTGATGGTCTCGTTTTCCGGGCGGGCGGCGACGAGATCCCCGGTCAGCGGCAGATCACGATCCTGCTGTCATGACCGCCTGGTCACTGGATAGCGCCCCCGCAAAGGCGGACAATCTCAGCATACGGCCCGGCCGTCGTGGCCACAGCCGCCTCCTTGAGGAGCCCGCCATGAAGAAGAGAGTCCTGTCCGTCCTCGCGACGTGCGCACTGCTGCTCGGCCTGGGGATGTTCGCCCCCGCCACGGCCACCGCCGCCCCCTACTGCGGCCTCACCTGGGGCTCGCTCCCAGAATCCGCCACGGGAATGTCCTCGGCGCAGATCAAGAACCTCCGCTCCGGTCGGCACTCCTGCTTCGACCGGCTCGTCGTCGACCTCCAGGGGGACGTCTCGGGGTATACCGTGCAGTACGTCAGCCGGGTGTCCCAGCTCGGCTCCGGATTCACGGTTCCCCTCAGCGGCGCCGCTGACCTGGAGATCCTGATCAACGCCCCGGCCCACGATGGCGACTACCGCGCGACCTTCAGCCCGCGCCACCGGACACAGGCCGTGAACGTCGACGGCTACCGCACCTTCCGTCAGGTCGCCTTCAGCGGCAGCTTCGAGGGACAGACCCTGATCGGGCTCGGCGTGCGCGCCCGGCTCCCGATGAGGACGTTCGTGCTCGACGGCCCCGGCGACGGATCCCGCCTGGTGATCGACGTGGCCCATCGCTGGTGAGACCCCGTCTCTCCGGCCTTCCACGTGACCGGCGGTCCACCCCCGTGCAGGGGAGGACCGCTGGTCTCCCCGTGCGCGGGCACGGCCTGTCGGCCCGCTTCCCACCTGCATCAGCGGATCAGCCGGCGCTCCCGTGCCACGCGCAGCGCGGAGGTGCGGCTGTCCACGCCGAGCTTGTCGTAGAGGTGGACCAGATGGGTCTTCACCGTCGACTCCGAGATGAACAGAGCCTTGGCGACCTCCCGGTTCGTGGCGCCGGTGGCGAGCGCCTCGAGGATCTCGGTCTCGCGCGGTGAGAGAGCGGTGGCGGGGTTGGTCATCCGGGCCACCAGCCGCTGCTGCACCTCGGGCGAGAGGATGCTGCGCCCGGCCGCGGCCTCGCCGACGGCGGCGATCAGCGCCTCGGTGGGAGAGTCCTTGAGCACGTAGCCGGTGGCGCCGGCCTCGAGGGCGCCGACGATGTCCGCCTCGGCGTCGAACGTGGTCACGGCGAGCACCTGGACCGCGGCATAGCGGGCGCGCAGCTGCCGGGTGGTCTCGATCCCGCCGATCCCATCGCCGAGGTTCAGGTCCATGAGGACGAGATCGGGGACGCTCTCGGGGGTCTGCGCGAGGAGGTTCAGCGACCTCATCGCCTCGTCTCCGGAACTCGCCTCCGCGACCACCTCGATCCCCTCGTCGGCCTCGAGCAGGGCGCGCAGTCCTGCCCTGACCACGGGATGGTCGTCGACCATCATGATGCGGATGCTCATTCGCCTGGCTCCTGGAGGGGGGTCGACCCAGCGGGGTTCGGTGGGGCGGGGTTCGGTGGCGTGGGGTTCGTGGGGTCGGAGGTGAACGGGGTGCGGGTCGGCAAGGAGAGGCCGACGGTGGTGCCCTCTCCCGGTGCCGAATCGATGGTCACCGTCCCCCCGGCGCGGTCCATCCGCGCGCGCAACAGGCGCAGCCCGTCGCCGCCCTCGCCCTCACCCCGGCGGGGAGCGGCAGAAGGATCGAAGCCGCGGCCGTCGTCGACCACGTCCAGGCTCACCCGATCCGGCCACCAGGCGAGGGTGAGCACGCAGCGCTGCGCCTCGGCGTGTCTCTGCACGTTGGCGATGAGCGACTGGGCGGCACGCTGCAGGGTCTCGACCTGCGCTGGTTCCAGCTCGCGCGGTGTGCCGTCGATGCGGAGCTCCCAGCGGGGCTGCTCCCCCAGGTCCCCGAGCGCCTCGGCCCGCGAGATCGCGGCACGCAGCGCCTGTTCGAGGGTGGTCTGCGGAGCGCGGTCGGCGAGATCCCGCACCAGGCGGCGGGCGTCGGCGAGGTTCTCGCGGGCGGTGTCCTCGATGCGGCCGAACTCGACGCCGGCCGTCGGGTGGGCGTTGCGGGCGCCGCGGCTGAGCATGACGATCGAGTTCAACCCCTGGGCGAGGGTGTCGTGGATGTCCTGGGCGAGGCGCTGGCGTTCTTCGGCGATGCCCTTGCGGCGCTCGGAATCGGCCAGCTCGGCCTGGGCGGCCCGCAGCTGGACGACGAGTTCCCGGTTGCGGTCCGTCTCCTGCAGCAGCCGACGGTAGACGGCATGGGCGATCAGTGAGAATGCCGCCCCGACCAGCGGGCCGAGGATCTCGCCGACTCCCAGCGACCACTGCTCGCGGGCGATCACGGGGGCGATCACCGCCCAGAGCGCGACCCCCCACATCACCAGCGGTCCGGCGATGCGGCCGAGCGCGAACAGGACCAGGAAGAACAGCGGGAAGGCGATCCAGACGAAGGCCGCGGAGACGAAGGTGCTGGCCATCCAGGCCACGCAGAGCGTCAGCACCCAGCCGCGCGAGGGCAGCAGCAGGTCGGTGCGGGTGGAGCGTCCCGCTGCGCCGCGG
This sequence comes from Brachybacterium sp. AOP24-D1-21, assembly GCF_052378665.1. Taxonomy (NCBI): domain Bacteria; kingdom Bacillati; phylum Actinomycetota; class Actinomycetes; order Micrococcales; family Dermabacteraceae; genus Brachybacterium; species Brachybacterium sp. AOP24-D1-21. The sequence goes on along the minus strand of NZ_JBQSXX010000001.1, from coordinate 1,451,985 downwards.
GCCAGGGCGCGCTGGGATCCGAGCAGGTAGATCGCGGCGACCACGGCGGCGGCGAGGATCGCGAGAGCCGGCGTCACCGCCTCGGCAGTGATGGCCCGCAGCGCGCCGACGCTCGGCAGCACCAGGAACGCCACGTGCATCGCGCCGCGCAGGGTGGCGGCGAGGGCGGAGGCGGTGTCGCCCTCCGCGACCGCTCGGCCGGCGGCAGCGGCCGGCGCCGGCATCACAGCACGGGGCGCTTCCGGAGAGGGGGCACGATCGACATCCACCCTGTCACTGTAGAGGGGGCGACAGCGCTGACACATCGTCCGAAAGGTCCGGTGCGGTGAAGGCTCACGGAGCGGCGAAGGCGCCAGGGCCGGCCGAGGCTGCTATCGGCGCGGATGCTCTCGGCCGACGGAGGTCATCGGGGCGGGGCGTGCGGTGGACCTGCGCACGAGCATGATGATCCCGAGCACGACGGCGACCAGAGCGATTCCTGCGATCACCACCACCGCGAGGATGGCCAGGAGGAAGAGGATGCCGAGGACGGAGACGTCCATGGGGACCTCCTCTGCCGTGTTCTGCTGTCGCGGGAGCGCCCGCCTCCCGAGGCTCCAGGATACGTCCGTGCCTGCGACGACTCACCGCCACAGCTGACCCGAAGGCCGTCCCGTCACAGCGCAGCGGCCGGTCCCTCCGCGGAGGGACCGGCCACTGTCACCGCGGAGCACGGACCGGTGAAGGCCGGTGCTGCAGGACGAATCCGGCGCCGTCGTCGAGCCGGCGCCGAGGCTCAGCTCAGGCCGTGGGGATGACCAGGCCGGAGGCGTTGCTCGTCGCGTTCACGAACCGCGCCTGAACATCAGCCCAGTTCACGATGTTCCAGATCGCCTTGACGTAATCCGCCTTCACGTTCTGGTAATCCAGGTAGAACGCGTGCTCCCACATATCCAGTTGGAACAGCGGGATCGTCGCGACCGGCACACCGTTCTGCTGATCGTAGAACTGCTCGATCACGAGATTCCCACCGAGCGGCTCATACGCGAGCACAGCCCAGCCCGAGCCCTGGATACCCAGCGCCGCCGCCGTGAAATGCGCACGGAAAGCATCGAACGACCCGAAGAACTCATCGATCGCCGCAGCGAGCTCACCGGTGGGCTTGTCGCCACCCTCGGGCGAGAGGTTCTTCCAGAAGATCGAGTGGTTCGTGTGACCACCGAGATTGAACGCGAGGTCTTTCGAGAACTGGTTCACCGTCCCGAAATCATTCGCCTCACGAGCCGCAGCGAGCTTCTCCAGCGCCGTGTTCGCGCCCTTGACATAGGTCGCGTGGTGCTTGGAGTGGTGCAGCTCCATGATCTTCCCGGAGATCGAGGGGTCCAGCGCGCCATAGTCGTAATCGAGATCAGGAAGCGTGTAGTCAGCCATGTGGATCATCCTTTCAATGGTGGTGTTGCCACGACAATAAGACCTCAAGTGCACTTGAGGTCAAGACCTCTCCGCGTCGCCCTCGGGGAACTCGGTGACATCCTCGAGGCGGCGTGGTCCCGGGCCGATCTCGGCGAGGGCGTCATCCGGGTTCAGCAGTGCGCAGGCCTTGAGCGAGAGGCAGCCGCAACCGATGCAGCCAGTGAGCTCGTGCTCGAGCCGTTCGATGGCCCGTCGCCGCTCCTCGAGCCGCTTCTTCCAGCGCCGGGAGGCACGCTGCCAGTCCGAGTGCGAGGGGGTGCTCTCCATCGGGACATCTCCGAAAGCCTCTTTGACATCGGACAACGGCATGCCGAGCCGTTTCGCGACGGAGATCAGGGAGACCCGACGCAGCATATGGCGAGGATAGCGACGCTGGTTACCGCCAGTGCGCACCGAGCCCACCAGACCGAGCTCCTCGTAATAGCGCAGCGCCGACGTCGCGACGCCGGTGCGGTGGCTCATCTCGCCGATCGTCAGCAGGTCATCGGGCTCGTGGGTGGGGTTCACCCGGACCCCCTCTCCTCGTGCTCCATGTCATGGCCTGTGCCGCGCCCATCTCGGGTGCGTCTCCTTGACCTCAAGTGCACTTGAGATCCTACGCTCCGAGGAGCATCGAGTGAGAGGACCGAATCCCGTGACCTATGTGATCGCACTGCCCTGCGTGGACGTCAAGGATCGAGCGTGCGTGGACGAATGTCCCGTGGACTGCATCTACGAGGGCGACCGGATGCTCTACATCCAACCGGACGAGTGCGTGGACTGCGGGGCCTGCGAGCCCGTCTGCCCCGTCGAGGCGATCTTCTACGAGGACGACACCCCGGACCAGTGGGCTGAGTACTACAAGGCCAACGTCGAATTCTTCGATGACCTCGGCGCCCCCGGCGGAGCGGCGAAGATGGGCGTGATCAACAAGGACCACCCCATCATCGAAGCCCTGCCCCCGCAGCCGAACCCGCTGGCCTGAGGTCCCCGCCGGCCTGACGTCTCCGCTGGCCTGACGTCTCCGCTGGCCTGATGTCAGAGCCCTCACATCGTTGTCACTTCTGACGACACGCCGCTGACCTGCATGAACCGTCGCCACGGAGGTCGTACAGTGCGGGCATGACCACCACTGACATCGCTGTGAGGACCACCGACGGGTCCACGTTCAGCATCGGTGAGCTGTCCTCCCGCACCGGGGTCAGCCATCGCTCCCTGCGGTACTACGAGGAGCAGGGCCTGCTCCTGGCCGAGCGCACCCCGGCCGGGCATCGTCGCTACGGCCAGGAGGCGGTGGACCGGGTCGGCCTGGTCCAGCGGCTGTTCGCCGCCGGGCTCACGAGCACCGAGATCCAGCCGGTGCTGCCCGGCCTGGTCCGGGAGGGGTGCCGCACCGAAGATCTCGTGGCTGTGCTGAGCGAGCACCGCGAACGCCTGCGGCAGGAGATCGCCTGGCAGCTCGACACCATCGACATCCTCGACGAGGTCATCGAGTTCCACGGACAGTCCTGAAGCCCCCGGCCCGGGAGTCGCCGCGCCTCCCCACTTCCCGTGAGACCTTCCGCGGAGGAGACTGGGCGGACCCTCTCGAAGGAGGCCAGCCATGGCCAAGTACGTGCTCCTGAAGCATTACCGAGGTGCCCCGGCCGGGGTGAACGACGTCCCGATGGATCAGTGGTCCGAGCGCGATGTCGCGGACCACATGAAGTACATGGAGGACTTCGCGGACCGACTGCGGGAGAGCGGCGAGTTCGTGGGCTCGCTGGCGCTGTCCGCCGAGGGAACCTTCGTGAGGTACGACGGAGTGGGCAGTCCCCCGCTCACCGATTCCGCCGCCCTCGACGCCAAAGACCTGGTGGCAGGTTGGATGATCATCGACGTCGCCAGTCATGAACGGGCCGTGGAGCTGGCCGCCGAGCTCTCCGCGGAGCCCGGGAAAGATGGCGAGCCGATCCCACGAATGGCTCGAGCTTCGGCCCGTCCTCGACTGATCACGGCGCCGGTGGTGTCGAGAACCATCCCACCAGGCGGCTCGGGGATGTCCTCGAGCACGACCTGACGGAGATCACTCAGCCGGCCGCGCCTCGCGTTCAGCCCCGACGGGCGAGCCCGTACTCCCGGCTGAACCCGCTGTTCAGGTCGGAGATCCGCACGGTGACGATGCCAGCGGCGTCCACCGTGTAGGTCTCCTCGATCTCCGGCCCGCCGTCCCGGCGCTCGACCGTGACGGCGGCGAGCTCCGCCGCGCCGAGCTCGCGCAGCGCGGGATCGAAGGGGAAGAGGACGTCCGCGAAGGGGACCAGGTCACCGCGGGGCTCCCCGGCCTCGTCGAGCGCGGGATGTTCGACGTAGCGGAACCAGCCCAGATTGTGAGCGGCCGTGTAGCGCCTGGTCACACTGGTGCTGCCGGTCTGCGGCAAGGGCGCGTCCGGGGTGAGGACCTGATCGAAGGTGACGCCCTCGCCGGAATCCGCCTCGCGGAACACCCCGATGCCGCGGGAGAGCCGGTCGGTGAGGGTGACATCGGCGTCAGGGTCCACGGCGATGGCCAGCCCGATCGCTGTCGAGGCTGCGGGATAGGGCGAGCGGTGCACCCGTCGGCCGAAGCGTTCGCGCAGCAGCCTGGCCACCAGCGGCAGACCGGAACCGCCGCCCACCAGGTAGATGCCGGCGATGCCGGAGTCCGCGTCGAGGGCGCCGACCAGCGGCGTCATCACCTCCAGGGTGCGCTCGACGAGCGGTGCCGCGGCGGCGTAGAAGTCGTCCACGGAGAGGATCACCGGGTCATGCTCTGCGGAGATCTCGATCATCACCCGGCGGGTCTGCGGGGTGAGGCGCTCCTTGGCCTCGCGGCACTCCTCACGGAGCGCGGCGTGCTGATCCGCAGTGAGGTCCTCGGGACGCAGTCCCGCCCGTTCGAGCGCGAGGTCCGCGAGGACCTGGTCGAAGTCGTCCCCGCCCAGGCGGTTCTCGCCGCGGCTGCCGAGCACCACGTGGCTGGCGCCGTCGGCTTCCACCAGGGAGCTGTCGAAGGTGCCGCCGCCCAGGTCGTAGACCGCGATCCGGGTGCGGCGCGAGGTCAGGGAGCGACTCTGGTGGTGGGTGTACTCGAAGCCCGCGGCGGAGGGCTCGTTGATCATCGCGATCACGTCGATGCCCGCGCGCCGGAATGCTTCGAGGGTCATCACCCGCTGAGCGGAATGGGCATGGGCCGGGACGGAGACCGCGACCTCCCCCACCGGCTCCGGCAGGGCGGTGCGCACGGCGCTGAGGTAGCCGGTGAGCAGATCCAGCAGGGCGAACTCACGCCCGCCCAGCTCGACCGTGGTCCCGGGATGCGTGGTCGGGTCTCCGAGCAGTCGCTTGAAGGAACGCAGATGGGGTGCCCCGGCCCGCGCCGAACGCTCTGCCTCGAAGCCGTGCACCAAGGCGTCGCCCTCGAGAGCGATCACGGAGGGGAAGTGGTCGTGCGGATCCCCGTCGGGGTCCAGGAAGCTCAGCACCGGGTAGTTACCCCGATCCACTCCCGCTGCAATTGTCCTGGTCGTGCCCACATCTATACCGATCCGCATGTGCTGAAGATACCCCCGGGGGGATTCCGGAGCGTCGCGGTTCCACGCAGTTCCACGTCGCGTCCGTCACGGACGCCCCCGCGCCCCGCTCTCCTCTCACTATTGCTGCCCTGGCGACTGATGCGAAGGTCCGCATCGGTCGCCAGGGCAGCAGAACCGGACACCCCGCCCGCGCTCAGCGCAGGTGCCGCTCGTACGCCGCGGTGGTGAGGAAGGCCGGGAACTCCTCGCCGAGCACCGCATCCTTCAGCAGCTCGACCGCTTCTGGGATCCGGCTGCCCGGGGTGTCCGTTCCGGGATCACCGCCGAGCTCCTCGGCGCAGCGGTCGATGAAGTACTCGATCCGCTCTTTGACGATCGGCATGCCCTCCTCGGTGAGCATCCCCTGGTTGATCCACTGCCACAGCTGAGAGCGGGAGATCTCGGCGGTCGCCGCGTCCTCCATCAGGTTGTCGATCGCCGCGGCGCCCTGGCCCCGCAGCCAGGAGTCGAGGTAGCGCAGCGCCACCCGGATGTTCTGGCGGATCCCGGCGGTGGTGATGCGGCCGCCCTCGACCCGCAGGTCCAGCAGGTCCGCGGCCGTGACCCGCACGTCCTCCCGCATGCGTGCGAGCTGGTGGGGTCGCTCCCCCAGCACCGCGTCGAACTCGGCGCGCGCCGCCGGGATCAGGTCGGGGTGCGCGACCCAGGTGCCGTCGAATCCGTCGGCCGCCTCCCGCGCCTTGTCCTCGGAGACCTTCGCGAAGGCGTTCGCGGTGACCGCAGGGTCCCGACGGTTCGGGATGAAGGCGCTCATCCCGCCGATCGCGTAGGCGCCGCGGCGGTGGCAGGTGCGCACCAGCAGTTCCGTGTAGGCCCGCATGAACGGGACAGTCATGGTCAGCTGCGAGCGGTCAGGCAGGACCTGGTTGCGGCCGCGATCGCGGAACTGCTTGATGATCGAGAACAGGTAGTCCCAGCGGCCCGCGTTCAGCCCCGCGCAGTGATCGCGCAGCTCATAGAGGATCTCGTCCATCTCGAAGGCTGCGGGGAGCGTCTCGATGAGCACCGTGGCGCGGATGGTGCCGTGCTCCAGGCCCAGGTGCTGCTCGGTGATGGTGAACACCTCGTCCCACAGCCGCGCCTCGAGATGGGACTCCAGCTTCGGCAGGTAGAGGTAGGGCCCGGTGCCGCGGGTGATCAGCTCGTGGGCGTTGTGGAAGAGGTACAGGCCCACGTCCACCAGCGAGGCGGAGGCTCGGCAGGAGCGGCCATCGGCCCGCTGATACCGCAGCTGCTGCTCGGGGAGGTGCCAGCCGCGGGGCCGGAACACGATGGTGGGGGTCTGCTCCCCCAGCCGGTACTCCTTGCCCTCGTCGCTCACGAAGTCGATCCGCCGACGGATCGCGTCATGCAGGTTCAGCTGCCCGGTGATGACGTTGTGCCAGGTGGGGCTCAACGCGTCCTCGCCGTCGGCGAGCCACACGTTCGCGCCGGAGTTCATCGCGTTGACGGTCATCTTCCGATCGGTGGGGCCCGTGATCTCGACCCTGCGGTCCGTCAGGCCCGGGCCGGCGCCGGCGACCTGCCAGGTCGGGTCGTCCCTGATTGCGGCGGTCTCGGGGCGGAAGTCGAACATCGCACCACCCGAGATCGCCTCGCGCCGCATGGCTCGCGAGGTGAGCAGCTGCGAGCGGCGGCTGGCGAAGCGGTCGTGCAGCTGGGCGAGGAAGCTCATCGCCTCCGGGGTGAGGATCTCGTCGAAGCGGTGCTCCATCGGTCCGAGCAGCTCGATCCGGCTCGGCTGGGGGGTAGCCGGGACGGTCTGCGGGGGCCGCGGGGAACGAGGGCCGGGCGGGGTGGGACGCTGCTGGGTGAGGGTCATGATCCTGCTCCTTCTGGGGAGGTCGTGCGGGGGGCCGACGGCGGGGCGCGGGCGCGGGTGCAGCCCGGTACGTGGGGGTGGGGTGCGGCGATCAGAACTGCGCCGTCTCGGTGGAGCCGACGAGCGCGAGGGTGCTGGAGGACGGGTTCAGGGCGGTGGCGACCCGGTCGAAGTAGCCGGTGCCCACCTCGGCCTGGTGGCGGTGGGCGGTGAAGCCGCGGTCCGCTGCCGCGAACTCGGCCTCCTGCAGCTCGACGTAGGCGCTCATCTGGCGTTCCTGGTAGCCGGCGGCCAGCTCGAACATGCCGTGGTTCAGCGAGTGGAAGCCGGCCAGGGTGATGAACTGGAAGGCGTAGCCCATGGCGGAGAGCTCGCGCTGGAAGGTGGCGATCTGGGCGTCGTCCAGGTGGCGCTTCCAGTTGAAGCTGGGCGAGCAGTTGTAGGCGAGCTTCTGCTCGGGGAAGTCGCGGTGGATCCGCTCGGCGAAGGTGCGGGCCAGCTCCAGATCCGGCTCGGAGGACTCCACCCACAGCAGGTCCGCGTACTCCGCATAGGCCAGGCCCCGTGCGATCACCGGCTCGATCCCGGGGCGGACCGCGTAGAACCCCTCCGCGGTGCGCTCCCCGGTGAGGAAGGGCTGATCCCGTTCGTCGATGTCGCTGGTAAGCAGGTTCGCGGCGAGGGCATCGGTGCGGGCGATGATCACCGTCGACGCGCCAGCGACGTCCGCGGCGAGGCGCGCGGCGCTGAGGGTGCGCACGTGCTGCGACGTGGGGACCAGGACCTTGCCACCCATGTGGCCGCACTTCTTCTCGCTGGCCAGCTGGTCCTCCCAGTGCACACCCGCGGCGCCGGCCTCGATCATCGAGAGCATCAGCTCGTAGGCGTTCAGCGGGCCGCCGAAGCCGGCCTCGGCGTCGGCGACGATCGGCGCCATCCACTCGCGGCTGGTCGTGCCGGTCTCCGCGTGCTCGATCTGAGCTGCGCGCTGCAGGGCGTTGTTGATGCGGCGCACCACGGCGGGCACCGAGTTGACGGGGTAGAGGGACTGGTCGGGGTAGGTCTTCCCGGAGAGGTTCGCATCGGCCGCGACCTGCCAGCCGGAGAGGTAGATGGCCTTCAGCCCGGCGCGGACCTGCTGGACGGCCTGGTTGCCGGTCAGAGCACCGAGGGCCCGCACCCACTGCTCCGGATCGGAGGTGTTCAGCTCGATGAGGTCCCACAGGGTCTCCGCGCCGCGGCGGGCGAGGGTGCGCTCCTCGCGGACGGGCCCGGCGAGCGCGATGACGTCCTCGGCGGTGTGGTCGCGGCGCACGTTCCGCCAGCGGGGGTCGATCTCCCAATCGCGGGCGAGCTCCTCGGCGGTCATGGTCTGGTCTCCGGCACGGGGGGTGCCGGGCGCGGTAGGAGGGAGAGAGGTTGCGGGAGGGATGGGGGTGGTGGGAGGGATGGGCGTGGTCATCGTCGGCTCCTCGGGATCGATCGGGGTGTGCGGGGCGGTGGGTCCACCGTCGCTCTCGACGAACTTCATCGAGTAGTCACACTCTGCAGCCCACGTAAGCCCCCTAGAACCCCCCGATTCGAAGAACTTTCTCGATATTTCTGTCGATCAGAACTTTTCTATGGCACCGTGTGCGCATGGTGCACGACGAGGTTGCTCCCGGCCCGGCGACGACCCCTGCGACAGATGTCGAGGATGACTCCTTCGACCCGCTGCTGATCGGTCAGCGCATCCGTGCGCGCCGGCTGGAGCGTGGTCTCTCCCTCGCCCAGCTGGCGCAGCGGGTCGAGCGCGCCCCTTCCCAGCTGTCCGTGATCGAGAACGGCAGGCGGGAGCTGAAGCTCGGCGAGCTGCGAAGGATCGCCCGCGCGCTCGAAGTGGGCGTGGATGACCTGCTGGAGCCCGAGCCGCCGTCCCGTCGGGCGGCACTGGAGATCGCGCTGGAGAGAGCCCAGGCCGGCACCCTCTACCAGAGCCTCCCACTGCCCGAGCTGCCGGTGCGCAAGTCTCTCTCCGATGCGGCGATCGAGACGATCCTGGCCCTGCACGAGGAGCTGCGGCGCCTGCACGAAGAGCGGGCCGCGACCCCGGAGGAGGCGCGGCGGGTGAACGGACAGCTCCGCCAGGAGCAGTCCGAGGGCGGGAACTACTATCCCGAGCTCGAGGAGGCGGCCCGGGAGCTGCTGGAGCAGATCGGGCATCGAGGCGGGCCGCTGTCCCAGTCGAAGGTGTCACTGCTGGCCGCGAAGCTCGGCTTCTCCCTGCACTCGGTGCCCGACCTGCCGCATTCGACCAGGTCGATCACGGATTCGGAGCATATGCGGATCTACCTGCCGCTGGGCAGGGCAACCTCGGATCCTCGCACCACGGTGCTGCAGGCGATCGCCGCCCATGTGCTGCAGAAGGGCGAGCCCGCGGACTACGGGGACCTCCTGCGTCAGCGCGTGGAGACGAACTACCTGGCCTGCGCGCTGCTGCTGCCCGAGGCGGGGGCACTGGACTTCCTGCACCGGGCGAAGGCGGAACGGGAGCTGTCGGTCGAGGATCTGCGGGACGAGTTCGCTGTCAGCTACGAGATGGCTGCGCACCGCTTCACGAACCTGGCCACCCATCACCTGGGCATCCCCGTGCATTTCCTGAAAGTCCACTCCTCCGGCACGATCCTCAAGGCCTACCAGAACGACGAGGTCCGCTTCCCCACCGATGCGCTCGGCGCGGTGGAGGGGCAGCGGGTGTGCCGCTGGTGGAGCGCGCGGCGGGTGTTCCGCAGCGAGGACCGGATGGGGCAGTACTGCCAGTACACCGACAAGCCGGGTGGCACCTATTGGTGCACCTCGCACATCGAATCCGGTCCGGGTGGGGAGTTCTCGATCTCGGTGGGCACCGCCTACCAGCACACGAAGTGGTTCCGGGGCCGGGAGACGACGGTGCGCCACTCCTCCTCCTGTCCCGATCCGGTCTGCTGCCGAGAGCCGGATCCGACGCTCGTGGAGCGCTGGGAGGGGTCGGTGTGGCCGGTCGCGCGGCTGCACGCCTCGCTGCTGGCCGCGATGCCGACGGGCACCTTCACCGGGGTGGACCGGGTCTCGATGCTCGAGTTCCTCGAGCGGCACGCCCCGGTGGCCGACGGGAGCGCTCAGGGGCAGGAGGACTGAGCTGCACTCCGCTCAGGCCAGCACGAGCTCGATCCCCGGGTGAGACCCGAAGATCTCCAGCACCGTCTCGAAGTAGGTGGGGCCGCCCTCGGCGTCGAGCTGCTCGAGTCGGCGACGGAGGAGGTCCTGGTCATACCGCTGCGGGGTCGCGAGCTTCGTGAGCAGCTGCTCGCGGGTGGCGCGGAGACCGAGTGCGGCGGCGGACAGTTCGTGCTCCTCCCACACCACCCGGGCCGACTCGTGCCGGTGCAGGGCACCGTACCCGCCGTACAGCAGATCGTCGAGGGCATCGAGGCTCTCCCCCAGGCGCCAGTCCTCCCCCTGCATGAAGACGCGGTTCACCTCCTCGTAGAAGGAGGCGATGTCTTCGACCCGTCGGCCGTCGATGTGCAGAGTGATCATCGGGTCCCTCCTCGCAACTCGGTGCGGATCCGGGGCAGGGCGCCGGGATCTCCGGCGCATGACGCGCGGGCACCGGCATGCCCGTGCACCGGCATGCCTGGGCACCATCATGTCCGCGCACCATCATGACCGAGCCGGCCCGTGCGCCAACACCGCGAGCGATGCCGAGGGGCAGCATCTCGCCGCTACGAGCGGGCGACCCCCACGACCAGGAGGGTGGCGAGTGCGGCGTAGACCGTGCCGGCCGCGCCGTCGAGCGCCAGGCGCACCTTGCGGCGGCCCAGCACAGCATCCCGGAACAGTCCGGCCGCGCTGCCGATCGCGATGTCCGCGATGAGCCCCGTGGCCTGCAGCAGCAGGCCCAGCATGAGGATCTGGCCGAAGGGGTGCTCATCCGCCGAGCCGAGGAACTGGGGCAGGAAGGCCACGAAGAAGAGCGCGACCTTGGGGTTGGTGAGGTTCACCAGGAAGCCGCGACGGAACACGTGGGGGACCGTCTGCGCGTCTGCCATCGCCGCCCCCGCGTTCCGCCAGGTGGTGACGGCGAGGAAGAGGAGATAGCCCGCGCCGGCGATCCGGATCGCATCGAGGGCCGACGGCAGCTGCGTCAGCGCCACCCCCAGCCCCGTCGCCGCGACGAGCACCCAGATGGTCATCGCCGAGGTGACACCGAAAGCTCCGCACACCGCCGCTCTGCGGCCCTGATTGATCCCGGTCGCGACCAGGAAGGCCATATCCGGTCCGGGGGTCACCAGGATCACGAGCACCGCCACCAGGAAGGCAGGGAGGACGGACACATCGAGCACTTCGCTACCTCGAACTCTCAGCGGGAGGAACTCCCGGAACCACGCCCTCACCTGGGCCAAGAGAGACGGTAGAGCTCGGCGATGTGGCGGCGCAATCGCCGACTTGCGGGCAGAATGCGCGATGTTTCCGCACTCTGTCGGGTGGCGTTACGCTGATTGCGTGCTCGACGACCTGGACTACCGCCTCATCGCCCTTCTGCGCTCCAACAGCCGCACCCCGGTGGCGGTCCTGGCGCGGGAGCTGGGGATCAATCGCTCGACCGTCACCTCGCGGATCGACCGGCTCGTGGACACCGGCGTGATCGAGGGATTCACGATCCGGGTCAGCAGCGATCTCGAGCAGGACTCGGTCCAGGGCGTCATGCTCGTGTCCACCGAGACCCGGCGCAACCACGACATCGTCCACGAGATCCGCGGCTACCCGGAGATCGAGCTGCTCCACTCGACCACCGGGACCTGGGACCTCGTGATCCAGCTCCGCTGCCGCAACCTCTCCGAGTTCGATCTGGCGCTCGAGCGGATCCGGGCCATCCCCGGGGTCAACTCCACGCAGACAAGCCTGCTGTTCAGCTCGCTGCGGACCGCGTAGTCACGCGTCGGCACCGGAGGCCCCACCAGGGGGCGCGGTGCAATGCTCCGCGGTGTGGGGGCCTGCCCGGCCCGCGGCCCCCACGGGTCGGGCGCCGCTGCCACCACATCGCGTAGCCCCACAGGATCATCGCGACCAAGGTCGAGGCGATCAGGAAGAGCACGATCTGGTTGACGAGGCCGAACATCGTCCCCATGTGCAGGTCGATGCCCCAGCGCGTGAGCTTCGCGGCAAGATCCTGCTCGGCGAAGTCGGTCCGGTCGATGACCTCGAGAGTGGCGCCGTCGACAGCCACGGCGTCGACCTTCGTCGGGTAGCTGCGTTGGATCTCCTGCACCACCCAGGCCGAGTCGGCGTCGGCCGGGGGAAGGATCTCGACCAGGCCGGTGTCGACGTTGACGGCCTTGCCGGCAGCGAGAACGTCGTCGATCGCCGCCGGATCGGTGCGGTCCGTCGGCCCGGTCGTCGACGCCTCGCCCGACACCGCGCCCGGCGCATCGCCCAACGCCCCGTCGGAGCCGTGACCGGGCTCCCCGGCCCCCTCGCCGTACATATCGTGCTCACCGTGCGCGTCCTGCTCGCCATCGGCCCCATCCCCGTCCCCGTGCTCGCCGTGCTCGGTGTGCGCCCCCTGCTCGCCCCCGGCTACGGTTCCGTGGCCTTCATGCGCCCCCTGTCCGTCGGCCGCCACCTCCGTCCCAGCACCGGCAGCGGGCAGCTCGGAGCTGACGGCCTGGGTGGTGAATCCGAAGGCCTCCCTGATCGTGCCGATGTTCCCGCCGCCGTACTGCGACCAGGTGATCCCCGTGGCGGCGAGGAAGAGCGCGCCCAGCAGCACCCAGATGCCGGCCGAGGAGTGCAGGGAGAGGGTGCGTCGGTAGCCGCGCGCCCGCAGATCCGGTCGCACCAGGTCGCGCCTTCGCCGGGAGCGCCGAGCCCGCCGGATCCACAGCCCCAGCCCGGCCAGGGCGATCACTCCGAGCCAGGAGGCGGAGAGCTCGCTGTAGAGCCGTCCCGCGTCCCCGAGGTGCAGGTTCCGGTGGAGCTGGTCGATCCAGCCGCGCAGCGGCAGGGCCCTGCTGGTGCCGTACACGGTGAGGTCACCGCGCACCTCGCCGGAGGCGGGATCGAGGAAGATCGCCCGGGACTCGCCCTCGGCGAGCGCTTCGTCGACGAACATCACCCGGGTGGTGTCCCCGGGCTGCGGTGCCGGTCTCACGGCGGCGAGCTGTGCGTCTGGCCCGATGTAGGCCTGCGCCGCCTCCACCTGGTCTGCGAGCGGAAGCGGGGCGGCGTCGGCCGGGGCGGTGAGCGCCTCGGCGTGGACGACCTTCTCGAGCTGGGGGCTCACCGCGTAGAGAGCCCCGCTGGCGGCGGAGATCAGCAGGAACGGGCCCACCAGGATCGCGGCGTAGAAGTGCAGGCGCAGCAGCAGCGGACCGAGCCAGCCCTGCGAAGTGCGGGAGGCGGCCATGGTCTGTCCTCAGCTCTCGATGAGTCGTGCGGAGATCACGGTGTTGTCCAGGTGGTGCCCGTCCACGTCGAGGTCACCGCTGCAGGTGATCAGGCGCAGCTCCGACCCGTCCGTCTTCCCGTAGACGGCCACCGTGGGGAACTCGTCCTTCGGGTACCGAGCCGCGTCGTACACCTCGAAGGTCGCGACGGTGCCGTCCTCCCGGTCCACCTCGATGCGGTCCCCCGGCTGCAGGCCCCCGAGCTCGAAGAAGACCGAGGGTTCACCGCCCCAGGTCACGTGACCCTCGATGACGGCGGGCCCGGACTCCCCCGGGGTGGGAGAGCCGTCGAACCAGGCCGCGAGATCCGCCTGCTCCCCACGGGGGGCCAGCAGCTTCCCGTCCTCGCCGAGACCGATCGGGAAGACCCGCTCGTCGACGCCGATCGAATCGATGCGCAGGCCAGTCGGCTCGGACGCCGGGAGCGCAGCCGCGGCGGCCGTCTCCGGCGCCGCGGTCGCCGGCTGCTGCGAAGGCTCGGCGGTCTCGGCGCGGTGAGCGGCCGACGACTCGTCACCTCCGGCGTCCGACGGCTCCGCGCCGCCGCCGTCCGAACCTGCGCCGTCCGAAACTGTGCCGTCCGCACTCGCACCGGTCGTGCGCAGCGCGGGCTCCGGCGGGGCGCCGACCTGACTGGTCAGCGCGAACACCAGGAGCGCCGCACCCAGCAGGGCGAGGGCCGCCAGAACGACGGCCGCCGTGCGACGGCCGCCGTTCTGTCGGGATTCTCCGTGAGAGGTCATCTCACTTCTGGGTCTGACGACGACGCAGTGCGAAGGCACCGGCGGCCGCTGCGGTCAGCAGCCCACCACCGGCGAGCATCGCACCGGACTGCTCGATCCCGGCAGTGGTGCCGTCACCGGTCTCGGCACCACCCTCGGGCCACTGCTCCATCTGGGCAACGTCGAGCGTTCCGCAGGCGGCCGGATCGGTGGCCTCGGAGGGCAGGTTCGGGTCGAGGTCGGAGACGACATCGCCGTCGTACGCCCCGCTGCCGTTGTGGTCGACGCCGTGGACGACGATCACGCCGTCGCCGGCGGCGATATCCGCGGCGACCTCGTCGCTGACCTCGATGGTCCGCTCATACGCATCGTCGCCCACCGGGAACCGGTCCACGGCCAGGCCGCTGTCCGGGCTGGTGTCGCCCTCGGTGGTCAGCGAGGTGACGATGTGTCCATAGTCGTCGTGGGCGTCGGAGACCTGGATGGCCCCGTTCTCGCCGCTTCCCTCCATGTTCGGATCGGGGCACTGGTTCTTGCCGCCGACGTGGATGTGCTGGGCATGCGGGGACCCGGCCAGCAGGCCCGTGTTCTCCAGGTTCACGGTGACTTCATTGCCCTCGACCGTGACCCAGGCGGTGCCGGAGGCCCCGGAGTCGTTCAGCTCGGTGAGGTGGGCCTCGAGGGTGGTGGATCCGTGTCCGCCGTCATGCCCCTCGGCCAGGGCGGCACCGGAGGCCCCGAACATGCCGAGCACGGCCGTGGCCGCGAACAGGGGGAGCAGTCGCTTCGTCGTCGTGCGCATCATGACTCCTTCGTCGGACGCCGGACGACCATGCAGCCGTCGTGGGCGGCGTTCCATCACGTGGTTCGGAACCCAGGGCGGATCGGATGGGAGGGAATTTCCCGGCGCGGCGGGGAGGGCTCGTGACCGGAGGCCCCGGGCGCAGAAGCCGCTGGTCACCGGCGCCGACCGCGTCGGCCCGACTGATCGGTCGAGAATCTCGACAGGCCCACCCGCGGAGGCCAGCATGGCAGGACCGGCAGTCCGCCCCTCGATGGAAGGAACCACCGATGACCGACCTCTCCGCCCTTGCCCTCACCTGCTCGCTCACGCCCTCCCCCGCGCCCTCGAGCAGCGATCGTCTCGCCCGACAGCTGCTGGACGAGCTCGAGCAGCACGGCGTGAGCACCTTCTCCGTGCGGGTCGTCGACCATGACGTCAGGCCGGGCGTGGCGGTCGACATGGGCGCCGGAGACGCGTGGCCGGCCCTGTACGAGAAGGTGCTCGCGGCGGACATCCTGGTGCTGTCCACCCCGATCTGGCTCGGCCACCCCAGCAGCATCGCCCAGCGCGTGCTGGAGCGACTGAACGGCGACTCGGAGACGGACGAGGGAGGTCGTCCCCGCGTCTTCGACAAGGTCGCTCTGATCGGCGTGGTCGGCAACGAGGACGGCGCGCACAAGGTGACCGCGGATCTCGGTCAGGGTCTGAACGACGTGGGCTTCACCCTGCCCGCGCAGGGCGCCACCTACTGGGTGGGCGAGGCGATGGGCTCGACGGACTACCAGGACCTCGAGAAGGTGCCCGAAGCGGTCGCGTCGACGATGGCCACAGCCGCCCGCAACGCCGCCCACCTGGCACGGCTGCTGCGCGGCACCCCGTACCCGGCGCTCGACTGAGGCCCGCCGGCTCCGTCACGGACGTACCCTGACCCGCATGCGCATACCCCGTACCCTCGCGATCGTCCTCGCCGGCGGTCAGGGCTCCCGAATGGGCGCCCTGACAGACGAGAGAGCCAAGCCCGCCCTGCGGATGGGTGGCTCCTACCGGCTGATCGACGTGGCACTGTCCAACCTCGCCAACAGCCACCTGTCGACCGTCTGGGTGATCGAGCAGTACCTCCCCCACTCCCTGAATGCGCATCTGGCAGCGGGCCGGCCCTGGGACCTGGATCGCAATCACGGTGGCCTGCGCACCCTGGCCCCGTTCGAGGGAGCTGAGGGTGAGGGCTTCGCGGCAGGGAACAGCGACACCCTGTGGCGGCAGAGGGCGCTGATCGCCGAGTTCGATCCCGAGCTGGTGGTGGTGCTCAGCGCCGATCACCTCTACACGATCAACCTGCTGGACGTGCTCGACACGCATGCGGCCGCCGGCGCGGACCTCACCATGGTCACCACCCGCCTCCCGCAGGACGCGTCCCGCCACGGGGTGGTGCGCGCCGCGGAGGACGGGGCCATCGAGCGGTTCTGGTACAAGCCGGAGAATCCACCGACCGACCTGGTCGCCACGGAGATCTTCTGCTTCGACGCCATGGCACTGCTCGATGCGCTCGAGACCCTGCCCGATCAGGTGGGTGAGCTGCAGGACTGGGGCGATGACCTGATCCCCCACTTCGTGGAGCACCGTCGCACCGTCGAGCACCGCCTCGAGGGCTACTGGCGGGACATCGGCACGCTCGCCTCGTACTGGGAGGCTCACATGCATCTGCTGGACGGGGACGGGGTCACGCTGGATGATCCCGACTGGCCGATCTTCTCCGCCCAGCCGCAGCTGCTGCCCTCCCGGGTGCGGGACGGCGCGCACGTGCGCGACGCGCTGCTCGCCCAGGGCAGCGACATCGCGGGCACGGTGGTTCACAGCGTGATCTGCCCGGGAGCGGTGATCGAGGCCGGCGCCGAGCTGGTGGACTGCGTGGTGCTCGACGGCGCGCGCATCGCCGCCGGTGCACGTCTGCACGGCTGCCTGGTGCAGGACGGGGCGCAGGTTCCGGCGGGAGCCCGGCTCGGGACCGAGGAGATGGTCACGCTCGTGGCGGCCGACGGCACGGCGGCGGAAGCGGTCTCGCGGGAGTGACGCCGGTCGTCATCCGCGTCACGCGCCCTGGGCCGGCCTCGGAAGTGCAGGACTCATCCGTGGAACCCTTCGCCAGGGCCGCCTCGTTCCACAGATGAGTCCCGTGCTCGCCCCGTCCTCGCCGGAAAAGGGCCTCTGCCATCGGGGAGCGTCGCCGGGGAACTTCTCAGACCAGCTCGATGCGGGCGTCCTTGTCGTTCATGACGATCACCGGCGTGACGACGGGATATCCGGCGTTCTGGATCGCCGCGAGGTCCGCGCGCAGCAGCGGGGTGCCCGCGCTGACCCGCTCCCCGGAGGCCACGAGCGTCGTGAAGCCCTCGCCCTGCATCTTCACGGTGTCCAGGCCGACGTGGATCAGCACCTCGGTGCCGTCATCGAGGGTCAGGGCGACCGCGTGCCCGGTCGGGAACACGTGCGTCACTGTCCCGGCGGCCGGCGCGACCACCTCTCCGGAGGTGGGTTCGATCGCGACGCCAGGCCCCATGATCTCCTGTGCGAAGGTCGCATCCGGCACCTCCGACAGCGGGATGACGTTCCCGGCCAGGGGCTGGCGCAGACGGACCAGCGTGCTCGCCCGCACCGCGGTCACGGTGCCGCCGGCGCTCTCCACCGCAGCCGCGCCGTCCACGTCGCCGACAGCAGCGACGGCGGCGACGGGCTCGGCCTGACCGGTGATGATCCGCTCCATCGCGTCCTTCACGAACTGGACGCTGGTGCCGTAGATGACCTGGACCGACTGGCCGCCCGGCTTCATCGTCCCGGCAGCGCCGGCACGCTTCAGCGCAGCCTCGTCGACCTTGGAGGTATCGGCGATCTCCATCCGGAGCCGGGTCGCGCAGTTCTCCAGATCCACGATGTTGTCCTTGCCGCCCAGGGCTGCCAGGAACGCGGTTGCGGTGATCGCGTACTTGTCGCCGCCGATGGCGACCCCGCCCTGCTCGTCCTCGAGGAGATCCTCGTCGTCCTCACGGCCGGGGGTCTTCAGGTCGAAGCGCAGGATGATGGCGCGGAAGACGACGAAGTAGACCGCGAACCAGAACACGCCCATCACCGGGATCGCCCACGGGTTCTGGGCCATCGGGTTCACCCAGCCCAGCACGAGGTCGATGAAGCCGCCGGAGAACCCGAAGCCCATCCTCACCGGCAGCAGCGCGCTGATGCCCATGGAGATGCCCGTGAACACGGCGTGGACCAGGTAGAGGCCCGGCGCCAGGAACATGAAGGAGAACTCGAGCGGTTCGGTGACACCGACGAAGAAGGAGGCGATCGCACTGGAGAGCAGCACACCAGCTGCGACCTTGCGTCGCGCGGTCTTCGCGGTCACGTACATCGCCAGCGCCGCACCGGGCAGGCCGAGCATCATGATCGGGAAGAAGCCGGTCATGTACTGGCCGGTGACCCCGTAGGTCCCCTCGGCGTCCAGGAAGTTGCCCAGATCGTTGATCCCGGCGACATCGAACCAGAACACCGAGTTCAGTGCGTGGTGCAGGCCCAGCGGGATCAGCAGGCGGTTGAGGAAGCCGTAGATCCCGACGCCCACGGGACCGAGGGTCAGGATGAACTCACCGAAGCCCACGAGGCCCGAGTACACCAGCGGCCACACGAAGAACAGCACCAGGGCCAAGCCGAGGGAGACGCCGGCGGTGATGATCGCGACCGAGCGGCGGCCCGAGAAGAAGGACAGCGCGTCCGGAAGCTCGGTCTCCTTGAAGTGGTCGTACGCCCAGGCACCGATCAACCCGCAGAGCATGCCCACGAACACATTCTCGAGGTTGGAGAATGCGGGGTTGACCTGTGACTCCTCGATGCCCTTGAACAGGGCCACGTTCGCGGGGGCCAGCAGGGTCGTCACCATCAGCCACGACACCAGACCCGCCAGCGCGGAGGTGCCGTCGGGCTTGGTCGCCATGCCGATGGACACGCCGATCGCGAACAGCAGCGGCAGGTTGTCCAGCAGCGCGCCACCGGCAAGCTTGAGGAACACGCCCGCGAGATTGCCGTCATCGCCGGTCGCGGTCAGGATCCAGTAGCCGAGACCACTGAGGATCGCGGCGACCGGCAGCACGGCCACGGGCAGCATCAGCGATCTGCCCAGGCGTTGGAAGAACTTCATCGGAACCTCTCATGCCGACGGCTCACGCCCGGACGGCAGCGATGCAGAGCCGGGGAGCCGAGGAGTCGGCGTTCGGTGGTGGGGCGAGGACTGCGGGCACGGCCCCGCAGATCGCGACGGAACATATCATCTGGCCGACGGTGTTATGAAGGAATCCTTCACCCCTCGGCGGGATGTGTCCGGATCCTCACTCCCCGTCGGACGGTGTGCCCGGAGAGGCCGACGGTCCCAGCCGCGGCAGCTTCCACGGGGACACCGCCTCGTCCATCCGGTGCATGACCGCGACCTCCGCCTGATGATCGGCGGTGCGCAGCACGGTGACCAGGACGTCGACCACCAGGAGCTGGGCGATCCGGTCCGAGGTGCCGCCCGAGCGCAGCCCCGCCTCGTAGGCGGATGTCCGCAGCACATGGGTGGCGGCGCGCGCCAGTCGGGATTCCGGATCGGAGGTCACCGCGATGACGGGAGTGGCATGGGACCGGCCGACCTCGGCGAGCGAGACGGAGTCCTGGGTATACCCGGTGGTGCTGATGATGACGAGACCGCAGCGTCCCCGGTACCTCGCCAGCAGTGCGGCCGCCAGGTGGCGGTCGGAGGTCGCGGTCGCGCTGACGTCCGCCATCACCAGCTTGGTCGCGAGGTCCTCGGCCACCGGGGCGGACGATGCGAGCGCGTAGACGATCGCGGTACGCGTCTCCCGCAGGATCTCGCACACCGCGCTGATCTCGTCGGGGTCCAGCCCTTCGGCCGTCAGCAGGATCGCGTCCCGGTGGGAGCGGGCGACGACGTCGATGATGGCCCTCGGACCCGCACTCTCATCGATCGTGGCGACGTTCACCGAGGGACGGTCCGCCACACGCGAGAGTGACACGGCGAGACCGGACTTCAGCGCGGGGTACCCGGACAGCCCCACCCGCTCGCACAGACGCGACACGGCGGCTTCCGAGGTCTCGGCGGCATGCGCGAGCTGCGAGGTGGACATGCCCACCACCGCGGAGGGGTACTCCAGGACGTAGTCCGTCACGCGCATGAGCGCGGGGGGCAGCGAGCTCCTCCTCGCACGCAGCAGTGCGAGCACGTCGGAGGGCGGAAGCATCCGCTCAGAGTACCGGGCCGGCGACGGACCCCCGGACAGCAACGACCCCCAGCTGATATCTCAGCTGGGGGTCGTCTATGGGTGGAGACTAGGGGGGTCGAACCCCTGACCTGAAGCTTGCAAAGCTACCGCTCTACCAACTGAGCTAAGTCCCCATATTCGGTTGTCACGATCCTACCGCCGCACGCAGCGGCAGGCCGTGGATCAGGCGCGAGCTGCGGGAGCCGGCTGAGCCTGCTTCGCAGCAGACGCGTCCTGCTCGGCGGAAACGCGCTCCGCCTCGCTCCACAGATCATTGCGGATGCGGTCAGATTCGACCTTCCGCCAGGTGAGGATCCCGGCGATCGACGTCCCGAGAAGGACGACGGCGGCGGTGATGAACTTCTTCATACGTTCCTCCGATCCTCGAAGTGGGCCTAACTGGACTTGAACCAGTGACCTCTGTCTTATCAGGACAGCGCTCTAACCGACTGAGCTATAGGCCCATGGGGGCTGATCTCCGAAGCGTACCGGTGTCAGCCACCGACGGACTACGTTACCGCGACGCAGGCCACCGCGTCCAACCCGTCCGACCGGGTGTTTCCGAGGTCACAGCGGACCCATCGCTGGACCGGTCCGGGCAACGACACCGCACGCCTCGGCGAAATACCTCCAATCCGGTCGCCGTCCGGCTCCGAACTTCCGGCATGACCCCCTTCCGAGGAGGTCCGGTGCTCGGGTCCTCCGAGCTCGACAGCAGGATCACCAAGGAGATCGCCATGAACACTCGCATGATCCTTCCCCGACTCGGGGCACTGGCGGCGACCGTCGCGCTGATGAGCGCATGCTCCGGCGGGATGACCGATGATCCGACCTCTGCCGACGGCGGAGAGCAGCCCGCGTCCACGCAGAGCGAGGACAGCGGGATGACGTCCGACGGCGGCGGAGACATGGACCCCGCGGCGAATCTCGTCGGCGCCGGCTGCGCGGACTATGCCGCGATGGTGCCGGACGGCGCCGGCTCCGTGGAGGGCATGTCCCAGGACCCGCTGAGCGTGGCGGCCTCGAACAACCCGATCCTCACCACCCTGACCTCAGCGGTCTCCGGCGAGCTGAACCCGGACGTGGACCTCGTCGATACCCTCGATGGAGACGAGTTCACCGTGTTCGCGCCGGTGGACGACGCCTTCGCGGCAGTCCCCGAGGCGGACCTGAACGCCCTGGCCGGTGACGCCGAGGGTCTCTCCTCCGTGCTCACCTACCACGTGGTCCCCGGGCAGCTCTCCCCCGACGAGATCGCCGGCACGCACACGACCGTGCAGGGCGAAGAGGTCGAGGTGACCGGCAGCGGCGACGATCTGATGGTCAATGGATCCACCGTGATCTGCGGCGGCGTGAAGACCCAGAACGCGACCGTCTACCTGGTCGATACCGTTCTGATGCCTCCGTCGATGGCGGACGCCAGCTGATATCAGCGCACACTGTGGAGACGCGGTGAGCGGGCGGGAGCATCGACCCGATGACCTCCGCCCGCTCGACCGGTCCTCGAAGGAGCTGTGAATGGTGCACGACCCTCCCGAGACATCAGCCGAGCGACGGCGACCGCCGGAGACCAATAGCGGAAGGTACGTGGCGGAAGCTCCCGCCGCGCCCACTCTCTCCGAGCTGTTGCCCCGCGTCGCTCGGGGTGACGAGGATGCCTTCTCCCGTCTCTACGACGACTCCTCGTCGCTGCTGTTCTCACTGATCAAGCGCGTGGTGAGGGATGTGTCGATCAGCGAAGAAGTGCTCCAGGAGGTGTTCGTGGAGATCTGGAAGCAGGCCCCGCGGTTCGATGCTCGGCGCGGATCCGCCCACGGATGGATCTGCACCATCGCCCACCGCCGCGCGGTGGACACGGTCCGCTCCAGCGCCGCCGCTCGGCGCCGCGACTCCCAGGAGGGGCTGCGGATCATCCAGGACGAAGTCGTCGACGTGCAGGAGGAGGGCATCATGAGGGTCGAGGCACAGCGCGTGCAGGCAGCGATGGGCTCGCTGAGCGGGCTGCAGGCCGATGCGATCCGCCTCGCCTACTTCGGCGGCTACAGCCACACGGAGGTGGCGAAACTTCTGGACATCCCCGTCGGGACGGCCAAAACACGAATCCGGGACGGAATGATCGTCCTCCGCGACAGCCTGGGGGTGACCTCGTGAACGATCAGCAGCATGACATGACTGGTGCCTGGGCGTTGAACGCCCTGGATGCCGAGGAGCGCGCCCTGCTCGAGGAGTTCCTCGCGAAGGATCCCGAGGCCGCGGCCGAGGCACGCTCCTTCGAGGAGACCGCCGGCGAGCTGGCCGGGAGCCTCGAGCGCGAGGCTCCCCGACCCGAGCTCAAGCGCGCACTGATGGCGCAGATCTCCCAGACCCGCCAGCTCTCGCCGGAGCCGGCTGAGGACGTCTCCACAGGCGACAGAGACACAGGCACAGGCACAGGCACAGGCACAGGCACAGCCACGCACTCAGCCGTCGAGCCGGACACCCGCACGGAGAGCGCCTCCGCGGCCGAGCACGACGCTGCGGAGCACAACCCCACTGGGCGCGACGCCGCTGAGCACAACTCTGCCGGGCACGACGCTGCTGTGATCCCCCTGGACCGCTATCGCTCCCGCACTCGCTGGCTCGCCGTCGCGGCCGCGGCGCTGATGGTCACGACGATCGTTGGCTTCGGCCTGTGGGGCACCGAGCGGGGCGCACAGCAGGAGACCCTGGAGGCCCTCGCGGCGATGGAATCCGCACAGGCCGGTGCGGAGCAGGAGAGCCAGCTGGTCTCGACGATCATGGCCTCCTCCGACGCCGCCCACCTCACGGTCCCCTCCCAGCACGGCGGCAGCCTGAACCTCATGTACTCGAAGGATCAGCAGGCCATGATCATCCAGTCCGCCGGACTGCCCGCGCTGCCCGCGGATGAGGACTACCAGCTGTGGGTCATCGAGAGTCCCGAGAGCATCCACAGCGCGGGGACGATCGAGGACCCGGCGACGGCGGTGATGAGGACCGGCGAGATCAGCGAGGGCGCGAGCATCGGCCTGACCATCGAGCCGGCCGGGGGCTCCGACCAGCCGACGATGACCCCGATCGCGATGGGTGTGCTGTGATGTCCGCCGCCACACAGCCCGCCGCTCCTCGCCGGGCCCGACAGCCCCTGTGGTCGATGCTGGCCGGGACCATCTCCGGGGTGGTGCTGGTAGCCGTCGCGGAGCTGGTCTCCCTGGCCTTCAGCTCCTCCTCCGCGCCCTTCGTGGCCGTCGGAGGTGGCTTCGTCGACATCATCCCGCCTGCAGTGAAGGACCTGGTGGTGGGTCTGTTCGGCACCTGGGACAAGGTGGTGCTGTTCGCCTCGATGATCGCCGTGTACCTCGTGCTCACGGCATTGATCGGCCGTCTCGGGGATGCCCGGCCGCGCCTCGCCGCCGGCCTCCTCGCGGTTCTCGGGGTGTTCGCGATGATCATCGTGCTGACCCGCGCGCAGAACTCTGCGCTCGATGTCATCCCCACTCTGCTTGGCACCGTGATCGCCGCGCCCACTCTGCTGTTCCTGCTGCGCACCGTCCACGCCCCCGTCGAGGAGCGCGGCGACGGCTGGACGCGGCGCCGCTCACTGGTGGGCATCGGCGCCGTGGGCGTCCTGGCAGTGATCGCCGCCGCCACCGCCCGCGGGGTGAGCGCGAGCCGTGAGGTGGCTCAGCGTGCGGCGCAGTTCATGCTCCCCGCTCCGCGCACCCCCGCGGACCCGATCCCGGAGGGCGCCCAGGTGAACCTCGAGGGCATGCCGCCCTTCGTCACCCCGAACGGGGACTTCTATCGGATCGACACCGCTCTCGCGGTGCCTCGGGTGGACCCCACCACCTGGCAGCTGCGGATACATGGGCTCGTGGACCGGGAGCTGACGCTGAGCTTCGAGGAGCTGCTCGCGGAGCCCATGATCGACACGAATCTGACGCTGACCTGCGTCTCCAATGCGGTCGGCGGGGATCTCGTGGGCAACGCGATCTGGCTGGGGGTCCCCGTGCGCACATTGCTCGAGCGCGCAGGGGTCAAGGACGGGGCCGACATGGTCCTCTCTCGCTCGATCGACGGGTTCACCGCCTCCACCCCTCTCGAGGCGCTCACCGACTCCCGCGACTCGCTGATCGCGGTGGGCATGAACGGCGAGCCGCTGCCTGCGGAGCACGGCTATCCGGTGCGGATGGTGGTGCCGGGCCTGTACGGCTACGTCTCCGCGACCAAATGGCTCACCGAGCTCAAGGTCACCCGTTTCGCGGACGACGTCGCCTACTGGTCCACCCGTGGCTGGTCCGAGCGCGGGCCGATCAAGATCGCCTCCCGCGTGGACGTTCCCCGCTCCTTCGGGGATCTCCGCCCCGACGCCAGCGGTGCCGTGATGCTCGGCGGCACCGCCTGGGCTCAGCAGCGCGGCATCGCGGCGGTCGAGGTACGGATCGACGACGGCGACTGGCGCGCGGCCGAGCTCGGCGCGGAAGTCTCCGAGGACACCTGGGTCCAGTGGTCCCTGCGCTGGGAGGATGCGTCCCCCGGCGACCACAGCATCATGGTCCGCGCGACCGACGGCGAGGGCGAGGTGCAGACCGAGGAGCGGGCGAACCCCGCACCCGACGGGTCCAGCGGCTGGCACACGGTGCGCTGCACCGTGGTCTGAGCGCGGCACCGTGGCCTGAGCGGCTTCGTGGCCTGCGCGGCACCCACGGGCAGGCGCCTCTCAGCGAGTCAGCCGCCTCTCAGCGGGGCAGGCCGTCGCCCACGACCAGCTCGTGCACCGTGACCAGCTCATGGAGCGCCTCCGGGGACGCGGCCAGCGCTGCGCACACCTCAGCGGCTTCGCCGTGGGTCAGCGGATCTCCGGTGAGCCCGACCAGTTCGTCGAACATCTCCTGCTGGCGATGGCGCAGCGGGATCGGCTGCTCCTCCCGGGCGATCACGCCCCAGAGCGAGGCGTAGACATCGAAATGTGCAGGCCTCACACCGGTGGCAAGGGTGAGGGGGAAGTCGTCGGTGGACAGCCGCACCCGGTCGTAGTTCGGCTCGGTGGCGTCGACGACCTCGAGCTGTTCGTCGTCGAACCAGGTTGCGACGAGCTCCATCCGCTCCCCTGGGGCGAGGTACGGGGCTGCGGGCACATACCCCGGTGCAGCGGTGTGGGCGACGTGCCCGACGGCGAGGTTGTGCACGGTGCATCGCACGAACGGCGTGGTCGCCGGGATGCGGCGGCCGGAGCGGTGGTATTTGCGGGCGATCGTCTGCGGGGTCTGGTTGGAGCCGACGGCCACCACCAGGGTGCGCTCGGCCAGCGGGGCCACCCCGTCGGCGGCGAGGGCCTGCTCGATCGCCGCGGTGTCGATGAGCGCCTCCTCGAGCTGCTCGCTCGGGGCGTCCACGCCGCCGCTCGGATCCAGCTCCACGACGCCCTCGCTCCGCAGCAGGGCCGAGCGCACGGCCGGACCGAGCCACGGGTAGTCCTCGGGAGCGGCAGAGGGAGCAGCGACGGCGGTCATCGTGGAGGAAGACATCCTTCGACCATAGCGAGGTCTGTGCACCCCGCCCAGGGAACCGCGATCACCCTCACGCCCGTCGCAGAGATGGTCCGCAGAGCAGGACACCTGGGACACACGGCGCCCGAGCACCCACACTTCTTCCCATGGTCACGCCTCCCCAGCTCCCCTCCGGCTACGAGTTCTCCACGGATTCCGGGCGGATCGACGCGGTGCGCGTGCACCAGCTGCTGCTCGAGCACGCGCACTGGGCGCAGGGCCGTGACCGGGAGACTCAGGAGGCGATCATCGCCGGGTCCCGGAACTACGGGATCTACCAGGGGCGCACCGGTGACCAGGTCGCCTACGCCCGAGTCGTCACCGACGGGGTGACCTTCGCCTGGCTCGCCGACGTGGTCGTGGATCCCGCCCACCGCAGGTGCGGCCTGGGCGCGGCGATCGTCGACGGCGTGCTCGAGGACCTCGCACCCCTGGGCCTCACGAGGGTCGTGCTGAAAGCCTCCGCCGAGGCCCGAGTGCTCTACGAACGCGCCGGCTGGACTCCCCTCGACGGCCCCGAGGACTGGATGGAGCGCCGCCGAGGTTGAGAGCGAGGTTGAGAGCCGGGCCTACCCTGGCACCATGAGCGAACAGCGTGCGATCGACGCCCTGGAGGCTTCCGGCCTCACCTACGAGATCACCCGGCACGGCCGGGTGGGCTCCCTCGCCGAGGCGGCGGCCGCTCGCGGGGTGGAGCCTCGCGACATCATCAAGACCCTCGTGGTGCGTCGCGGCGAGGGGGACTTCCTGTTCGTGCTGGTCCCGGGTGATCGTGAGATCTCCTGGCCGAAGCTGCGGGCGCTGCTGGGGGTGAACCGGTTGTCGATGCCGGACAAGGACGTCGCCCAGGAGGTCACCGGCTATGAGCGCGGCACCATCACACCCTTCGGGTCGATCACCGCCTGGCCCGTGATCGCCGACATGGACCTCACCGGTGACCCACAGCGCACGATCTCCCTCGGTGCCGGCGCCCACGGGGTCGCGGTCACTGTTCCCGCCGAGGCGGCACTCTCCCACCTCGCCGCCCAGCTCGCCGACATCACCGACCTCACCGACCCTCAGGGCGCCTGAGCCACCGGTCTCACGCGGGGCCCGCCATGAGCCTCACTCGTCGGTGAAGGTCATCTTCAATCCACCCAGCAGCGCCGCCACCAGGTTGTAGAGGAAGGCCAGCAGGGTGCCGAGGGCGGTGATGATCACGACGTTCACCACCGCGACGATGGTGCCGTAGCTGGTCATCTTCGAGAAGCTGAAGAACTCCATGAAGGGCAGCGGATCGCCGCCGTTCAGGGAGCGACCCAGCTCTTCGATCTGGTCCCACATGCCGATCGCCTCGACCAGGTTCCACAGCAGCACCACGGCGACCACGGTCGCGATGCCGATGGCGATCGCGGCCAGGAACGACAGCTTCATCACCGAGAACGGGTCGAGCCGGGCCAGGGTCAGGCGCACACGGCGGGGGCCGCGACGTTCCTTCTCCGCCGGATTCGCGATCCCACTGGTCTTCTTCGGGCTGCGGCTCGCGCCCTTGGCCGCGGAGCCACGGCCCGCACCCATCGGGGACTCGGCCGGCGAGGACGTGTCCTCGAAGGCCGGGAGCTTGGTGGTGGACTCGGCCGGGCTGGGGGACCCGGAGGCTGTCCTGGACTCACTGGTGCTCACGGGTCACTCCTGGTTCGGGTCGGCGTCGCCCTGCGGCGACTGGTCGGACTCGTCAGAGCCTAGAACATCAGCCTCGTCGGCCACACCCTCGGGCGCGCCCTGCGAGGAGATCTCCACAGCATCCTCGCCTGCGCCGTCGACAGCGCCCTCGGCCACCTCAGCAGCCTCGGCAACTCCAGCTGCGTCGGTGCTCACGTCGGCGTCGATGATCTCGGGTGCCTCGGCGTCCTCGTCGTCGACCTCGGTCTCCTGGCCGGTGGTGACCAGCAGGATGCGGTCGCCCTTGTCGGGCTTGGCGAAGACGACGCCCATGGTGGTGCGGCCCTTGGCCGGGACCTCGGCGACCTTGGAGCGGACCACGCGGCCGCGCTCCATGACCACCAGCAGCTCGTCGGACTCCTCGACGACGGCGGCACCGACGAGGTGGCCGCGGTCGTCGGGCAGCTTCGCGACCCGGATGCCCAGGCCGCCACGACCCTGCAGGCGGTACTCGTCGACGCTGGTGCGCTTGGCGAAGCCGCCGTCGGTCACGGTGACCACGAAGGTGTCCGGACGCACCACGTCCATGGCCAGCAGCTGGTCGTCATGGCGGAACTTCATGCCGGTGACGCCGCTGGTGGCGCGGCCCGTCGGGCGCATCGTGCCGTCATCCGCAGGCATCCGCACGGACTGGCCGTTGCGGGAGACCAGCAGGATCTCGTCGTCGGCGTTCACGGCGCGGGCCGCGATCACGCGGTCCGGGCGGGTGCCGTCGACGCCGTCGACCTCGCGCAGGTTGATCGCGATGATGCCGCCGGTGCGGTTCGAGTCGAAGGCAGACATAGCCGTCTTCTTGACCAGGCCCGACTCGGTCGCGAGCACGAGGTACTGGGCGTCCTCGTAGCTGTCGATCGCGAGCACCGAGGCGATGTGCTCGTCCGGCTGGAAGGCCATCAGGTTCGCGACGTGCTGGCCCTTCGCGTCCCGCGGCGCCTCGGGCAGCTCGTAGCCCTTGGAGCGGTAGACACGGCCCTGGTTGGTGAAGAACAGCAGCCAGCGGTGCGTGGTCGTAGTGAAGAAGTGCTCGACCACGTCGTCCTCGCGCAGCGACGCGCCGCGGACCCCCTTGCCGCCCCGCTTCTGGGCGCGGTACTGGTCCTCACGGGTGCGCTTGACGTAGCCGCCGCGCGTGATGGTGACGACCACATCCTCCTCGGGGATCAGGTCCTCCATCGCCATGTCTCCGGCGAAGGGGAGGATCTGGGTGCGACGGTCATCGCCGTAGCGGTCCACGATCTCGGCGAGCTCCTCGGAGACGATCTCGCGCTGCCGCACGGGCGAGGCCAGGATCGCGGTGTACTCCTCGATCAGGGCCTGCAGCTTGTCGTGCTCCTCGATGATCTTCTGGCGCTCCAGGGCGGCCAGGCGGCGCAGCTGCATCGCGAGGATCGCATTGGCCTGGATCTCGTCGATCTCGAGCAGATTCATCAGGCCCGTGCGCGCCTCATCGACGTCCGGGGAGCGGCGGATCAGCGCGATGACCTCGTCGAGCGCGTCGAGCGCCTTGAGGTAGCCGCGGAAGACGTGGATCTGCTCCTCGGCCTTGCGCAGGCGGAACTTCGTGCGGCGCACGATGACGTCGATCTGGTGCTTGGTCCACTCGCGCACGAAGGAGTCGATCGACAGGGTGCGGGGCACCCCGTTCGCAAGCGCCAGCATGTTCGCGGAGAAGTTCTCCTGCAGCTGGGTGTGCTTGAAGAGGTTGTTCAGCACCACCTTCGCGACGGCGTCGCGCTTGAGGGTGATGACCAGACGCTGGCCGGTGCGGCCGGAGGTCTCGTCGGTGATGTCGGCGATGCCCTGGATTTTGCCGAGCTTGACCATCTCGGCGATCTTCCGCGCAAGATTGTCGGGGTTGACCTGGTAGGGCAGTTCGGTGACCACGAGGGACATCCGGCCGTTGATCTCCTCGGTGGAGACCACGGCGCGCTGGGTGATGGAGCCACGGCCGGTGCGGTAGGCATCCTCGATGCCGGAGGTGCCCACGATGGTGGCGCCGGAGGGGAAGTCGGGGCCCTTGATCAGGCGCAGGCAGGCCTCGAGCAGCTCAGGCTTGGTGGCCTCGTGGTTGGTCAGCAGCCACTGCACGGCCTCGGCGACCTCGCGCAGGTTGTGCGGCGGGATGTTCGTGGCCATGCCGACGGCGATCCCGGAAGAGCCGTTGACCAGCAGGTTCGGGAAGCGGGCGGGCAGCACGGTGGGCTCGTCGACGGTGTTGTCGTAGTTGCCCTGCATGTCGACCGTCTCCTGGTCGATGTCGCGCACCAGCTCGAGGGCCAGCGGGGCCATCTTGCACTCGGTGTACCGGGGGGCGGCGGCGCCGTCATCACCGGCGGAGCCGAAGTTGCCCTGGCCCAGGATCAGCGGATAGCGCAGCGACCAGGGCTGCACCAGGCGCACCATGGCGTCGTAGATGGCGCTGTCGCCGTGGGGGTGGTAGTTGCCCATGACCTCGCCGACGACCTTCGCGGACTTCGAGAAGGAGCGGTCGGGCCGGTAGCCGCCGTCGTACATCGCGTAGACGATGCGGCGGTGGACGGGCTTGAGACCGTCGCGGACGTCCGGCAGAGCGCGCGAGACGATGACGCTCATCGCGTAGTCGAGGTAGGAGCGCTGCATCTCCTGATTCAGATCGACCTGCGTGATGCGGTCGACCTCGTGCTCGTCCAGCGGATCCACCAGGGTGACCGTGCGCGAGGCGGCCTCCTCGGCGGAGATCTCGTGGGCGCCCTCGGGCGTCTCCTGGCCACCGATGCCGGCGCTCTGCGCGGGGGTGGTCTCATAGCCCGAGGTCTGCTCCGGGCTCGGGTCCTGGTCGGGGCGCGGGGTCTCGTCTGGGTTCTGCGGGGTGTCACTCATGGGGCACAGGGCCTTTCCGGTGGGGCCGATGGGTCAGGGGCTCCCGGGGGCGCACGGCGGGCCGGCGCCGCCCCGGGGGCCGACGATCAGATGTCGAGGAAGCGGACGTCCTTGGCGTTCTCCTGGATGAAGCGGCGCCGGGACTCGACGTCATCCCCCATCAGGACGGAGAAGATGGTGTCCGCATCGGCGGCCTCATCGACCGTGACCTGCTTCAGCGTGCGCGTGTTGGTGTCCATGGTGGTGGACTGGAGTTCCTTCCAGTCCATCTCGCCCAGACCCTTGTAGCGCTGGATGCCGTTGTCCCGGGGGATCCGACGGCCCGCCGCGCGGCCCGCCTCGAGACGCTCGTCCCGCTCGACGTCGCTGAAGACGTACTCGTGCGGGGCGTTGGACCACTTCAGGCGGAACAGCGGCGGCATCGCGATGAACACATGGCCCAGCTCGATCAGCGGTCGCATGTAGCGGAACAGGAGCGTCAGCAGCAGGGTGCAGATGTGCTGGCCGTCGACGTCGGCATCCGCCATCAGGATGATCTTGTGGTACCTCAGCT
The DNA here is from genome assembly GCF_052378665.1 of Brachybacterium sp. AOP24-D1-21. Lineage (NCBI taxonomy): Bacteria > Bacillati > Actinomycetota > Actinomycetes > Micrococcales > Dermabacteraceae > Brachybacterium > Brachybacterium sp. AOP24-D1-21. The sequence continues at coordinate 1,421,183 of NZ_JBQSXX010000001.1, read as the reverse complement.
TGGTGGCGTCGAAGTCCTCGCCGATGCCGGTGCCGAAGGCGGTGATCAGGGACCTGACCTCCTGGTTGTCCAGGGCCCGGTCCAGACGCGCCTTCTCGACGTTCAGGATCTTTCCGCGGATGGGCAGGATCGCCTGGGTGCGCGGATCCCGGCCCATCACGGCCGAGCCGCCGGCGGAGTCGCCCTCGACGATGAAGATCTCGGACTCGGCGGGGTTGCGCGAGGCGCAGTCGCGCAGCTTGCCGGGCATGCCGCCGGTCTCCAGCGGGGACTTGCGACGGGTGGCGTCGCGGGCCTTGCGGGCCGCCTCGCGGGCGGCCGCGGCGGCCTGGCCCTTCATGACGATGGACTTGGCCTCCTGCGGATGGGAGACGAACCAGTCCTGCAGCTGATCGGTCATCACCTTGACCATGAAGGTGCGGGCGATGGTGTTGCCGAGCTTGGTCTTGGTCTGGCCCTCGAACTGCGGCTCGCCGAGCTTCACGGAGATGACCGCGGTCAGACCCTCGCGGATGTCCTCGCCGGTGAGGTTGGCGTCCTTCTCCTTGAGCAGGCCCTGGGCGCGGCCGTAGCGGTTCACGATCGAGGTGAGCGAGGAGCGGAAGCCCTCCTCGTGGGTGCCGCCCTCGTGGGTGTTGATCGTGTTGGCGTAGGTGTGCACCGACTCCGAGTAGGCGCCGGTCCACTGCATCGCGACCTCGACGCTGATGTGCGCGTCGGTGTCCTCGGACTCGAAGGAGATGATGTCGGGGTGGATCACCTCGGCCCGCTTGGAGGTGTTGATGAACTCGACGAAGTCCTGCAGGCCGCGCTCGTAGTGGTACGAGATGGTGCGGGGGCCCTTGTCCTTCTCGGCGCCCTCCGCCTCGAGCTCGACGTCGACGATGTCGTCCTCGCCGTCGTCTCCCTGTTCCGGGAGGCGCTCGTCGGTCAGGGTGATGCGCAGTCCCTTGTTCAGGAACGCCATCTGCTGGAACCGCTTGCGCAGCGTCTCGAAGTCGTAGACGGTCTCGTCGAAGATCTCGTCGTCGGCCCAGAAGCTGATGGTGGTGCCGGTCTCGGTGGCCTCCTCGCCCTTCTCGAGCGGGGCCAGCGGGACGCCGCGGCTGTACGCCTGGCGCCAGACGTGACCCTGGCGGCGGATCTCGACCTCCATCCGGATGGACAGGGCGTTGACCACGGAGGAGCCGACGCCGTGCAGACCGCCGGAGACCGCATAGCCGCCGCCGCCGAACTTGCCGCCGGCGTGCAGGACGGTGAGCACGAGCTCGACCGCAGGCTTGCCCTCGGTGGGGTGCATGTCCACCGGGATGCCGCGGGCGTGGTCCACCACGCGCACGCCGCCGTCGGCCAGCAGCGTGACCTCGATGGTGTCGCCGTGACCGGCCATCGCCTCGTCCACCGAGTTGTCGACGATCTCCTGGACCATGTGGTGCAGGCCGCGCTCACCAGTGGAGCCGATGTACATGCCCGGACGCTTGCGGACCGCCTCGAGGCCCTCGAGGACCGTGATGTCCGAGGCCTCGTAGTGCTCGGGCGCACGGGCCGCACGCTCTCCGGCGGTGGGCTCCGTCGAGCCGGACTCGACCGGCACGGCACCCTCGCCCGGCACGGGGGTTGGGTCCGTCGTGCCCACGGGCACGTCCTGATCGGGCATGGGGCGGTCGCTGTCGCTCACCTGATGTGGCTCCTCGCAGTCCAGGGTCCCTCGGTCGGGAGAGCGCCGAGGGTGGTTCAGCAGACCAGGCGGACGGGACCGCCGACTCTTCGCACAGGCGGCCCACTGATGCCCGCGCGCGTGCGCGCGTGAGACATCCGTAGGCCACGGCGATCGAGCCGACAGCATCGAGTCCACGAGGACGTCGGAGGACGTCGGCCGAACCTCCCTGATTCTAGCGGAAATCGTCTCCTGAACCTATTCTCATGGCCAGTTCTGTGGACAACGTGACCCGGAACGGCCCTCAGATGGCCTGGAACCCCCTCGATTTCGACATCAACCTCCGTGGGACGGGGTCCCGTACCCCTCCCCGGGTCCTGTCGCGGCACAGGGGCGCCTGGCGTGCTCGCACCAGACGCCCCGATAGCCTCGGGCTCGCGGGAGCTCCCCTCAGCCTCGCGGGAGCTCCGAGGAGGCTCCGGCGCCGCTCCCGTTCAGCTCTCTCAGCACGCTCGCGGTGATCAGAGCAGCGGCCACCGCCTCGTAGCCCTTGTCCTCGCGCGAGTCCGCAAGCCCCGCCCGATCGAGCGCCTGCTCCTCGTCGTCGCAGGTCAGGAGGCCGAATCCGATCGGCACGCCGTGATCCAGGGCGACCCGGTTCAGGCCGTCCGTCGCCGCGGAGCACACATACTCGAAGTGCGGGGTGCCGCCGCGGATCACGACGCCGAGCGCCACGACCGCGTCGTGCTCGCGGGCCAGGGCGTCCGCGATCACCGGCAGCTCGAAGGAGCCGGGGGCGCGCACGACGGTCGGGGCGGTGATGCCGGCTTCGGCGGCGCCTCGCAGAGCGCCGGCGAGCAGTCCGTCCATGACCTGCTCATGCCAGGACGCCGCGACGATCGCGAGCCGGGTGGTGGGCTGGTGGGGGACCTGGGTGGTGGGGCTTCCGTGGCCGCTCATGCGGTCTCTCCTTCGAGGTGGGTGGTGGGGAGGTCGGGGAGATCGCGGAGGCGATGTCCCAGTCGGTCCCGCTTGGTGGTCAGATAGGTGAGGTTCTCAGGGGTCGGATGGGTGGTGAGGTCGGTGGTGCCGGCGACCTCGACGCCCCCGCCCACCAGGGCGTGGGCCTTCTCGGGGTTGTGGGTGAGCAGCTCGACGGCGCGCACCCCGAGGTGGGCGAGGATGCCGGGGACCGCGGCGAAGGAGCGGGCGTCCACCGGCAGGCCGAGGTCGAGGTTCGCGTCGACGGTGTCCCGCCCTGCGTCCTGCAGGGCGTAGGCGCGCAGCTTCTCGACCAGGCCGATGCCGCGGCCCTCATGGCCGCGCAGCAGGATCAGCACCCCTCGCCCGGCCGCGTCGATGCGGGCCAGGGACTCCTGCAGCTGGGGACCGCAGTCGCAGCGGCGGGAGCCGAAGACATCCCCGGTGACGCATTCGGAGTGCACCCGGGTGAGCACCGGGCCACCGGCGGTGACGTCTCCGCGCACCAGCACCAGGTGCTCGGCGGTGCCCTCGCGCACGGCGAGCGCCTGGAAGGTGCCGTGAGGGGTGGGCAGCGGGACCGGCGCCGTGATCTCGAGGGCCGGCTGATCCTCCCGCCTGCGGTATGCGGCGAGGTGCTCGATCGAGATCATCGCCAGGCCGTGCTCGTCGGCGAACTCGCGCAGGGCGGGGCCGCGCATCATCTCGCCGTCGTCGTGGACGAGCTCGACGATCATCCCCACCGCGGGCAGGCCGGCGAGGCGGGTGAGGTCGACGGCCGCCTCGGTGTGGCCGCGACGTTCGAGCACGCCGCCGGGCTTCGCGCGCAGAGGGAGCACGTGACCGGGACGGATGAGGTCTCCGGGCACGGTGTCCGCTCCGGCGAGGACCCGGAGGGTGCGGGCACGGTCGGAGGCGCTGATGCCGGTGGTCACGCCCTCGCTAGCGTCGACGCTCACGGTGTAGGCGGTGCGCAGCGGGTCGGCGTTCTCCCGCACCATGAGCGGCAGCTCGAGGGCGTCGGCCCGCTCTCCGCTCATCGGGGCGCACAGCAGACCGCTCGAGTGGCGCACGGCGAAGCCGATCAGGGCGGGGGTCGCGGCGGAGGCGGCCAGGATCAGGTCGCCCTCGTTCTCGCGGTCCTCGTCGTCGACGACGACCACGGCGTGACCGGCGGCGATCGCGGCGATCGCCTCCTCGACGGGATCCAGGCGCAGGGCGGTCATCGGGTCTCCTCAGTGGTGGGCAGCAGGCTTGCGGTGAGCTTCTCGACGTACTTCGCCAGCACGTCCACCTCGAGGTTCACGCGGTCGCCGACGTCGCGGCCACCGAGGGTGGTGCGGGCGAGGGTCTCGGGGACCAGGCCGATCGTGACCTGGTCTCCCTCGATCTCGGCGACGGTGAGGCTCACGCCGTCCACGGCGAGGGAGCCCTTCGCCACGACGTAACGCGCCAGACCGGCAGGCAGCGCGAGGTGCAGCAGGGTGGTCCCCTCCGCCTCCTCACGCCCGCTGACCTCGCCGACGCCGTCGACGTGGCCCTGCACGATGTGGCCGTCCAGGCGGCCGCCCGCCCGCACGCATCGCTCGAGATTCACGCGGTGCCCGGGCGCGAGGTCGCCGAGGGAGGTCGCGGCGAGGGTGGTGGAGATGACGTCCGCGCTCCAGAGCTCGCCCTCGTGCGCGGTCACGGTCAGGCAGCAGCCGTTCACGGCGATCGAGTCGCCGAGGGCGATGCCGTCGAGCACGTGCGGGGAACGGATCTGCAGGCGGGTGGGATCGGCGCCCGGGGTGAGCGACTCGACGGTGCCGAGCTCTTCGATGATGCCGGTGAACATGAGGGTCCTTCCAGGTCAGGCGGGATGGGTAAGGCGGTGGGGACCAGACAGTGGGGATCAGACGGTGCGAATCTGACGGTGCGGTTCAGGCGATGCGGTTCAGGTGTCGCACGTCAGACGGCGCTAGTTGGCTGGTGGAGAGGGCCGGATGCGGGGGCGGAGGGTGAGGCGCAGATCCGTCGGCCCCTCCGGTGAGGGCAGCGGAGAGACGTCGACCAGGTCGAGGTCGAGCCGGTCGGTGAGGGTGGTGATGGAGAGGTCCGCGACGGCGGGGCGGCCGGCCCCGAGCAGCGTCGGGGCGAGGTGGAGGATCAGCTCATCCACCAGGCCCTCCCGCAGGAAGGCGGCCGCGAGGATGGGCCCTCCTTCGAGCAGCACATGCCGGGCACCGCGATCGAACAGCTCCGCGAGGGCGGCCGACGGGTCGCGGGTGAGCAGCCGGATCTCCTCGCCGGCACCGTCGATGGCGGGCAGCGTGGGCGCCTCGCCGATGCCCATCACGGCCCGCAGCGGCTGTCGCGGATGCAGTGTCCCGTCGGGCCGACGGGCCGTGAGGGCTGGGTGGTCGATCCGGGCCGTGCCGGTGCCCACCAGCACGGTGTCGCAGGTGGTGCGCAGGAGGTGGACCTCTTCGCGGGCTGCCGGGCCGGTGATCCACTGGCTGGTGCCGTCGGCGGCGGCCGCGCGGCCATCGAGGGTGAGGGCGATCTTGGCGGTGACCAGGGGACGCTCGTGCCGCAGTCCGTGTTCCCAGCCTCGGTTGAGGGCTGCCGCAGCGCCGGCGAGATCGTCCGGTACGTCGAGCACGACGTCGATCCCGGCCTCGCGCAGGCGCTGGATGCCGCCGCTCGCAACGGGGTTCGGATCGCGGCGGGCGATGATCACCCGGTGGATGCCGGCCTCGATCAGCGCCTCGGCGCAGGGGCCGGTGCGGCCCACATGGTTGCAGGGCTCGAGGGTGACCACGGCGGTCGCACCGGTCACGGGGACGGTCGCGCGGGAGAGGGCGTCGGCCTCGGCGTGCGGGGTGCCGGCGCCTCGATGGTGACCCTCGGCGAGGACCTCTCCGGCGGGGCTCAGCAGCACACAGCCCACTCGGGGGTTCGGGCCCAGGGGCACCGCGGGATCGGCCGCGATCTCGAGGGCTCGGCGCAGCGCCTGCCGCTCGGCATCCTCCAGCATGGTCTCTCCTCCCGTCCGCTGCTCGCGGTCCCGGAGGGAGAGGAAGGGTGTCCGGAGACGACGTCACCCAGGGGTCACCGTACGGCGCACCGAGGTGCGCGATGGCGGATCGCCCGGGGACATCGTTCGCGTGCGCTTCCCATCCGGACTCTTACCGTCGGTCCAGGAGTTTCACCTGGTCAGCCGAGGGCCAGAGGCCATCGGGTCGCGGACTATCACCGCCGGCTCGGAATTTCACCGACCCCAGTGCACGCGAGCTTCATCAGCTCGTCAGGAGCCACCGTAGCAGGGCGCCGCCGGGAGATGACGGGGCGTGAACTGCGCATCACATCAGCCGGGACATCGTCCCCGTCCCTCACAGCATGTCGATCAGGCACTGCCTCATCCGCTGATCTCCTGCCGTTCGTCCCTCACAGCACGTCGATCAGCCGTAGGTGTCCCGGGGGCCGCGCCAGGTCACGGTGCGGCGGCCCTTCTTCCAGGTGCGCTCGGCCGCGGCGGGACCGGTCACCTTCAGCTCGGAGATCACATGGGAGCCCACATGCTCCTCGATCGTGGTGATCAGCTGGGGAGTGAGCATCCGCAGCTGCGAGGCCCAGGCAGAGGAGGACGCGCTGACCACCAGCACACCGTCGTCGAGGGACACCGGGCGGCAGTGGGTGGCGAGCCGTTCGCCGACGATCTCGTCCCACTCCTCGAGCACCCGCCCGGCGTTCATCCCCGCATTCCAGCCGAGGTTTCCCAGCACCTTCTTCAGCACGTTCTCGATCCCCTGCGGATCGCGCGGGTCGGGCCGGGATCCAGAATAGCCTGGGGCCCGGCCGGAACGGTCTCGCACGTCCCTGGCCTGCGTCTTCGCGGAGATGGGGAACAGTCCGCGGTCCCGAGCCGCGGCCCGAGAGCGGTTCACCGTGCGCCGGGCGAGCTCGAAGGGATCCTGCGGGGTGGGAAGCTGCGGCGGATCGAAGAGCACCTCGACGGCAGCGCCAGAGCGGCTCGCATAATCGTCGGCGGTGTGGTCGTCGGCGTCGTACGGATCGAACGAGCGGATGCTCGGCTCGAATCCAGATGCACGATCCGGCTCGTGGTCCGGCATCCGGCGGACCTCCGGGCGGTCACGACCCGGCCGGGTCGCGGACTGATCCGCCGCAGATCGCCGCGCGGGCGGAGGCGTGGATCCGCGCTCAGTCTCGGCGGCTGAGCTGTTCCCGCCGGACCAGGTGCCCAGGTCATAGGGGTTCGCGAGGCGGGGACGGGCAGTTCCGTCACCGCGGCCAGCACCGCCTTTTCGGCTCGTTCCACCGGCACGGCCCGTCACAGCCCGCCGCCGTTCTGACGTGGCACTGCCTCTCCCAGGCTCACCTCGACCACGTGGATCTCGCCGTCCAGAGAATCTGGGATGTCGGAATCGTTGGCGGTGGTGATCAGCACCTGGGAGGCACCGGTGACGATCCGACCCAGCCGCTCGCGGCGATAGGCGTCGAGCTCGCTGAACACGTCATCGAGGATCAGGATCGGCTCGCCGTCACCGAGATCCCCTTCCTCGAGACGCAGCAGATCGTAGGAGGCCAGCCTCAGGGCGAGGGCGAGCGACCAGGACTCGCCATGGCTCGCATAGCCCTTGGCCGGGAACTCGTGCAACCGGATCTCCATGTCGTCGCGGTGGGGTCCGGTGAGGGTGGCCCCGCGATCGATCTCCTCGTCGTGCCGGGCGGCGAGCATCTCCAGCATCCGGTCGTGGATCTCGCGCGTGGCGGGGAGGGTGCCCGGCAGGGTGCCCAGGCCGTCGAGCACCTCGGAGCGGTAGAGGATGTCCGCCGGGGAACTGACCTCGCCCCGCTGATCAGGAGGGAGATCCAGCGCCTGGTCTGCGCCTTCGTCGGTGGCGACGCGCAGGTACGAGTAGCCGAGGTGGGGGCGCAGGCGGTTGACCAGATGGAGGCGGGCGCGCAGCAGCTCCGCGCCATGGCGGGCGAGCTGCTGGTCCCAGACCTCGAGGGTCGAGGCAGCGGTGTCTGCGGGATCCAGCCCGCCGACGCTGCGGCCGCTTCCGCCGCGGCGCATCGACCGCATCTGCTTGAGCAGGTTGCCGCGCTGTTTGAGCACCCGGTCGTAATCGGCCTTGACCGAGGCGTAGCGCGGGGCGATGACGAACAGCAGCTCATCGAGGAATCGGCGGCGGCCTTCGGGATCGGCCTTCACCAGGCCCAGGTCCTCGGGGGCGAAGAGCACCGCCCGGACCTCGCCGAGCAGATCGCGCAGGCGGGAGATGTTCTGTCCCTGCCGCCGTGCCCGGTTGGACTTGCCTGGCGTGATCTCGAGGTCGATCTGGAGCGGCCGACCCGCACGCAGGAAACTCGCACGGATGATCGCGGTGCTCTCGCCGCGGTGGACGAGGGCGGCGTCGTGCGGGACCCGATGGCTGGACAGGGTCGCGAGGTACCACAGGGCCTCGACGATGTTGGTCTTGCCCTGCCCGTTCTTCCCCACCAGCACGGTGATGCCGGGCTGAACCGGCAGGGAGAGCCGCTGGTAGGAGCGGTAATCGGTGAGTTCGAGCGAGGTCAGCTGCACGGAGGGAGCACTCCCTCCCTCAGATCCGCATCGGCATGATCAGGTACTTGTACGAGTTGTCGGGCTCACCCTCGAGGGAGTCCTGACCGGTCATCACGGAGGGCTTGATCGAGTCGGTGAAGGTGAGCCGGGCGAACTCGGTGCCCAGGGCGCCGAGGCCGTCGAGCAGGAACCCGGAGTTGAAGCCGACCACGAGGTCCTCGCCCTGGAGATGCGCCTCGAGCACCTCGCTGGCCTGGGCGTCGTCGCCGGCGCCGGCCTCAAGGGCGACCTGGCCCTCGGTGAAGGACAGCCGCACGGGGGTGTTCCGCTCGGCGACCAGGGAGACGCGCTTGACCGCGTCGATCAGGCTGCCGGTGGAGACCACGGCGGTGATCGCCGAGGTGTCCGGGAACAGGCGACGCACGGGCGGGTAATCGCCGTCGACCAGCGTGGAGGTGGTGCGACGACCGCCGGCCTCGAAACCGATGAGGTTGGCCGAGGAGTCATCGGACAGTGCGATCTCGACGCTGCCGCCGGTGGAGAGCGAGCGTGCCACCTCGTGGAGGGTGCGGCCTCGGACCAGGGCGGTGAGCTCGGTGCTGGGGGTCGACGGGTTCCAGGTCAGCTCGCGCAATGCCAGGCGGTAGCGGTCGGTGGACATCAGCGTCATCGTCTCGCCGGAGATCTCGACCTTCACGCCGGTCAGCAGCGGGAGGGTGTCGTCCTTCGAAGCCGCGACGGTGACCTGCGAGATCGCCTCGGCGAACACGTCCGCCGCGACGGAGCCGGCCACCGGGGGCATGCTCGGCAGCTGCGGGTACTCCTCGACGGGGAGGGTCGCCAGGGCGAAGCGGGCGCTGCCGCAGCGGACCTGGAGCTTGGTCCCCTCGAGCGCGATGGAGACGTCCTTGTTCGGCAGGGCCCGGACGATGTCGGAGAGCATCCGTCCCTGGACGAGCACCTCACCGGGCTGCTCGATCTCGGCCTCGAGCCGGATCTGGGCGCTGACCTCGTAGTCGAAGGTCGAGAACTGCAGTTCGCCGCCGGCTTCGGCAACGATCCGCACCCCCTGCAGGATCGGCATCGCCGGACGGACGGGGAGGGTACGGGTGGCCCAGGAGACGGCGTCGCCGAGGACGCCGCGATCGAGGTGGAACTTCACCGTTGCCACTCCTTCGCAGTGGTCGAATGACGGAATCAGATCGACCGCGTCATGTGCCGCGGCCGAACCGAGCACAGCGTATCGGTTCCTGAGGACTCTCGCCGACACACCGGGAAGGATCCTTGACTTCCATGGTCACCGGACCCCGCTTCAGCCGTGGTGAGAACATCTGCTCGCGCACTCATCCCGCCGTGTTCCCCGGGAGCCGACCCCTCCTGGTCCCGGCTTCCTGTCGTTCCCCAGCACCCAGAATCACAGGCTCTGCGGTCGCTCCCGAGCAGCCCTCCCCGTCCACATCCCCGTCGAGCAAGTACTTACAGTCCTCTTCTTCACGACTGTGGATCTGGTGGATAACCGTCATCACTGCAGGTCACTACGATCTCCATCGGCGTGGACGGATCGTTGAGGAGTGTCAGCGCGTCGTGCGTCGGCTGTGCATGGAGGCACTGATCGAGGGAATTCTTGTCATTCGCCCGTGCACATCGGCTCCTGCAGGAACAGCTGTAGTTCCACAGTTTCCACAGAGTTATCCACAATTGGGGAGAACTCCGTGCTGACCTGCTCTGTTCTTCTCCGGGCCCAGCTGCCCGCTCCGAGCGGGCGCCGCCTCACTGACGAGACGCGGAGCTCGAGCTCTTGATGCGGGCGGTGAGCTCGGTGACCTGGTTGAAGATCGCCCGACGCTCCTTCATCAGCTCGCTGATCTTCTTGTTCGCGTGCATCACAGTGGTGTGGTCGCGGCCACCGAACTCGTCACCGATGCGGATCAGCGGCATATCTGTGAGCTCTCGGCACAGGTACATTCCGATCTGGCGGGCTGAGACCAGGCGGCGGGAGCGACCGGTGCCCACGATCTCCTCGACGGACAGGCCGAAGTAGGTCGCCGTCTGGACGATGATCGTCGACGCGGTGATCTGCGCACCGTCATCGTGGGAGAGCAGATCCTTCAGCACGGTCTCGGCGAGGGTGACGTCCATCGGCTGCCGTGAGAGGGAGTGCAGCGCCTGCACCCTAATCAGCGCCCCCTCCAGCTCACGGATGTTGGTGGCGATGTGCGAGGCGATGTATTCGAGCACGTCATGGGGCACTTCCCCAGTGTTCTCCTGCGCGACCTTCTTGCGCAGGATGGCAATCCTGGTCTCGAGGTCCGGTGGCTGAACGTCGGTCATCAGGCCCATCTCGAAGCGCGAGCGCATGCGGTCCTCGAACCCGCCCAGCTCCTTCGGCGGCAGATCGGAGGTGATCACGATCTGCTTGTCCGAGTTGTACAGCGTGTTGAAGGTGTGGAAGAACGCCTCCATGGTCTCCGGCGCCCGCTGCAGGAACTGGATGTCATCGATCAGCAGGATGTCGATGTCCCGGTACCGGCTCTGGAACTCCTGAGCCTTGCCGAACTGGCCGGACTGCACCGAGTTGATGAAGTCGTTGGTGAACTCCTCCGAGTTGACGTAACGCACCACCACCTCGGGATAGAGGCTCTGGGCGTAGTGGCCCACGGCGTGCAGCAGATGGGTCTTGCCCAGACCCGAGCCGCCGTAGATGAACAGCGGGTTGTAGGCCTTGGCCGGAGTCTCCGAGACCGCCGACGCTGCTGCCTGCGCGAACCGGTTCGAGGCACCGATCACGAAGGTGTCGAAGGTGTACTTGCTGTTCAACCGCGAATCCTCGCCCATCCGCGAGGCGCCGTTGCGGGTGGGACGGCGCGGCGCAGGCCCGGGAGAGGGCGCCGAGGGGCCGGTCAGACCGGAGTAGGCGCTGGGATCGTCTGCGGCGCGGCCGCGGTAGCCCGGGTGGGTGGCGAAGCGGTCCGCAGCGGAGGAACCTCCGGCGGAGCTCGCCGAGCTGCTGCCCGGCAGGGCGGGCCGCCCGACGTGTCCGGTCGAGGGCAGGATCGAGCCCTCGTTGCGGCGGAACGGGGCGTTGTGGAGGTCGTGAGGGGCGTTGTCCACATCTCTGTCCACAGAATGTGCACTGCCAGCAGCGGAGGAGGAGGTCAACGGCGGGGAGGCCGGCGAATCGGTGTCCTCCTCGAGCAGCAGGGACTCGTCCACCGTCACGGCGAAGCGGATGTCACGCCCGGTGGCCTCGCTGAGGGCAGCCTTGAGAGACCCGGCGACCCGATGCTCGAACAGCTCCTTCGCCGAGGTAGAAGGCGCTGCGACCAGCGCGGTGTCCGCCACCACGGCCATCAGCCGGGAGAGCGTGAGCAGGGCGATGACACGCTGGGACACCGTGTCGTCGCGGCGCAGGGTCTGGAGCGTGCGCTCCCAGATCGCGTCGGCATTCGCCTCGTTCATCAGGTCTCTCCCTACAGGTAGAGCGGGCGGTCGGGACAGTTTTCCACAATAGCTTCTGTATTGTGGATCGAGGATGTGGACAACGGGACGGGAGACACCTCCCACGGGCCCGATCACCCCGAAACGCCCGGGAAGAGTGAGAATCCGGCCACAACCGGCCTCCTGAGGGCTCAAGCCGTTGACCCCACGCACCCCCGCGCCTAACATCGTGCAGTCAGCGCTGCGCGCCGTCCCGATACGCTTCCCGGATCCACTGCGGGCCCACTCCGGCATCGGATCGGACCTCGGCAGCCGCCCCGCCTCGGCGGGTGCGCCCGGACTTCCCGTTCGTGCAGCAGACCACAGACCACCGCGAGGGGCATGTCCGTGCCCACGATCGAGGAGAACCATGAGCAAGCGCACGTTCCAGCCGAACAACCGTCGTCGCGCCAAGAAGCACGGCTTCCGCGCACGCATGAGCACCCGTGCAGGCCGCGCCATCCTGAACGCCCGTCGTTCCAAGGGCCGCGCCGAGCTCTCCGCCTGAGGCGACTCGTCGAGGCGATTCCCGGCGCACTCCTCGTGACACTCGTGGCACCGTGAGCTGGTCCAGTCACCGGCTCCATTCCGGTGACGAGTTCCGAGCGGTCACCCGCGGTGGAGTGCGCAGCGCCCGATCCCACGTGGTCGTGCATCTCGCCCTGCTGACGCAGGGAGGAGAAGCACCCCGCGTGGGATTCGTCGTGTCCAAGAAGGTCGGCAACGCCGTGGTGCGCAACCGCGTCACACGGCGGCTGCGGGAGATCGTCCGCCCGCACTTCGCGACCCTGCCGGCAGGGTCGGCGATCGTGCTGCGCACCCTGCCCGGCATCCAGGACCAGGAGTTCGCTGCACTCAAGGACGACGTGGACTCCGCCCTCGCCGCCGCCGAGCGCAAGCTCGCCCGGCGCCTGGAGCACGCCGGATGAGCCAGCGGCGAGGGATTCATGCCCTCACCCGCCTGCCTCGCCGGCTGCTGATGCTCCCGGTGCGCGGCTATCAGGTGGGCATCTCGCCCTATACGCCGCCCGCCTGTCGCTACGATCCGGTGTGCTCGCAGTACGGCATGGACGCCCTGCGTGTGCACGGTGCGCTGAAGGGAACGCTGCTCACCGGCTGGCGGATCCTGCGGTGCAACCCCTTCACCCGCGGGGGCCCCGACCCGGTCCCCGCCCCCGGCATGTGGACGAATCCACGCCGACTGCGGCACCCGGCCCACTAGGGCCTACCCTTATCTCAGATTCCCGACCACAGCCGACACCTCGTATGAACGTCATGCGCATCCGTGCGGCAGGAAGACCAGGCCGATGAACCCCCTGTATCCCATCGAGTGGGCCGTCGCATGGCTCATGGTGAAGTTCCATGCGCTGCTGTCCCTGTTCATGGACAAGGACGCGGGCATCACCTGGGTGCTCTCGATCGTCGGCCTCACCGTTGTGGTGCGAACGCTGATCATCCCGCTGTTCGTGCGCCAGATCCGTGCTTCGCGCGCGATGCAGATGGTCTCCCCGGAGCTCCAGGCCGTCCAGAAGAAGTACAAGGGAAAGACGGACCCGGACTCCCGCCAGAAGATGGCGAACGAGACCATGGCGATCTACAAGGACGCCGGCGCCAGCCCGTTCTCCTCGTGCCTGCCGGTGCTGCTGCAGATGCCGATCTTCTTCGGCCTGTTCCGGGTGCTGTTCAACAAGCTTCCCGAGGCCGCTGCGGAGGGAAGCGACGGCTTCGGCCCGCTCACCCAGTCGCTCGCGGAGAGCGCGAGCACCGCGACCTTCTTCGGCGACGTCACCATTGCCAATTCCTTCTTGAAGCCCGGTGACGGCGGGATGACGACGATGATCGTCTCCGGCCTCATCATCGCGTGCATGTCCGGAGTCACGTTCTTCACCCAGAAGTCGCTGACCATGAAGAACATGCCCAAGGCGGCCCTCGAGGGCCCCATGGCCAGCACCCAGAAGATGATGCTGTACATGCTCCCGTTCATCTATGTGATCACGGGGCCGGGTATGCCGATCGGTGTGCTCGTCTACTGGCTGACCACCAACGTGTGGACCTTCGTCCAGCAGTACATCGTCATCCGTGCGACCCCCACTCCCGGCACCGAGGCCGAGAAGGCGAAGCACGAGCGCATCAACGCCAAGCGGGCGAAGAAGGGCCTCGAGCCGCTGGACTTCACCCCGCCCAAGAAGATCTCCGCCGAGCCGGAGCCCGAGGCTCCGATCCGGGTGCAGCCCTCGAAGGGCAAGAGCGGCAAGAAGCTCTCCGACGAGGAGAAGCTCGAACGTGCTCGGGCTCTGCGTGCCCAGGCCGCCGAGGAGCGTCGGAAGGCGCTGGAGGCCGCGGGCGAGACTCCGCCCCCTCCTTCGCAGGGATCGAACGCCCTGAACAAGGGCGCGAAGAAGAAGCGAAAGAAGTGACCTCGCCCCCGGGAGCACAGCCGCTCCCGGGGAGCACCCCACATCCCGCATTTCCGGAGGACTCCTGATGAACCTGAATGACCCCATCGCTGATGCTCCTGTGACCGACGAGGGAGGGGAGGCGTCGACCGCGCCGCTCGACGCGGCTGCGTCCGCTGCCACTCCGTCCTCGCCCGACGAGGCTGCGGCTGACGCGCCAGCCTCCGACATGTCCGCACCCGACGCGACTGCACCCGACGAATCCGTGGCCGGCGAATCCGCGGCCGACGAATCCGCGGCCGACGACGCCGTGGAGGCCGAGGCCGCACTTTCCGGGAGTGCGTCTGCTGACAGCACCCCCGTGGAGGGCGACGAACAGTCCTCGGAGGACCCGGAGGATCCGGAGGCGACCGTCGAGACCACTGAGGAGCGGATGCGACGGCTCGAGGAGGAGGGCGACATCGCCGCCGACTACCTCGAGGAGCTGCTGGACATCGCCGACCTCGATGGCGACATCGACATCGACGTGGATGGCGACCGGGCGTCCGTGGAGATCGCCGGCGCCGACAAGCTGGCCCGCCTGAACCGGCCCAAGGGCGAGCTGCTCGATGCGCTGCAGGAGCTCACGCGATTGGCCGTGCAGACCCGGACCGGGAACCGCTCGCGCCTCATGCTCGACATCGGCGGCTTCCGTGCGGAGCACAAGGGCAGCCTCGAGGGACTCGCCGCGACTGCGATCGCCGAGGCCAAGGAGTCCGGCGAACCGGTCTCGATGCGGCCGATGAACCCGTTCGAGCGCAAGGTCGTGCATGACGTGGCCAAGCGCGAGGGTCTGCGCTCGGAGTCCGATGGTGATGGCAAGAACCGCCACGTCGTGATCTACCCGGCATCCTGAGGCGCACCGTGCAGCCCCTTCCCGATTCCCTCCGCCCGACAGCCGAGCGTCTCTTCGGAGATCGCCTCGAGCTGGCGGAGCGCTTCGTCACGCTGCTCGCTGAGCAGGGACCGGAGCGCGGGCTGATCGGCCCGCGCGAGGTGGACCGGCTGTGGGAGCGGCACCTCCTCAACTGCGCGCTGATGGTCGACGCGATCGACAGCGCCGCCCCTACTGCGACGACCCTGGCCGACATCGGCTCCGGGGCCGGCCTGCCCGGGGTCGTGATCGCGATCGCCCGCCCGAACCTGCAGGTCACGCTGGTAGAGACGATGCAGCGCCGCACCACCTGGCTCGAGGAGGTCGACGCCGAGCTGGCTCTGGGGCTCGAGGTGGTCCGCGCCCGGGCCGAGGAGCTGCACGGAGTGCGGTCCTTCGACGTGGTGACCGCGCGGGCGGTGGCTGCGCTGGACAAGCTGGCCCGCTGGACGCTTCCGCTCGTGGCCGAGGACGGGATGCTGTTGGCCATGAAGGGTTCCTCGGCGGCGGATGAGGTCGAGAACGCTCAGAAGGTCCTCAGCAAGCTCGGAGGCGTGGATCCCACCATCTCCCAGTACGGCGTGGGCGAGGTCGAGGTTCCCACTACAGTGGTCCAAGTGCGTCGCCGTGCGAAGGCGACCAGGAAGGGAGACGCACGTGGCTGAAAAGCGCGATGATTCCTCCCCGGGGCGCGGCGCGATGGAAGACACCCCGCTGATGCGTGAGCTCACCCGGGACCATGCCCGTAGGAAGAAGCTCGAGGGTCTCGATTTCGCTCGTCCCGAGAAGACCCGTGTGATCACGGTCGCGAATCAGAAGGGCGGGGTCGGCAAGACCTCGACCACCGTCAACGTCGCCGCGGCGCTGTCGATGGGCGGCCTGAACGTGCTGGTGATCGATGCGGACCCGCAAGGGAACACCTCGACGGCGCTGAGCATCGACCATCATGCCGAGGTGCCCAGCATGTACGAGGTGCTGGTGGAATCCGCTCCTCTGAGCGACGTGATCCAGCCGGTCCCGGACATGGAGCGCCTGTTCTGCGCGCCCGCGACGATCAACCTCTCGGGCGCCGAGATCGAGCTGGTCTCGCTCGTGGCACGGGAGAACCGGCTGCGCAACGCGATCCGTGATCATCTCGAGGAGCGCGATCAGCAGGGGCTCGAGCGGCTGGACTACGTGCTGATCGACTGCCCTCCCTCGCTGGGGCTGTTGACCGTGAACGCGCTGGTCGCGGCCCGTGAGGTGTTGATCCCGATCCAGGCCGAGTACTACGCGCTCGAGGGTCTCTCGCTGCTGCTGAACAACATCGATCTGATCCGTCAGCATCTGAATCCGGACCTGGTGGTCTCCACGATCATGCTCACCATGTACGACGCCCGCACCCGCCTCGCGGCTCAGGTCGCCCAGGACGTGCGCGAACACTTCCCGGACCAGACCCTGGAGACCAGCATCCCGCGGTCGGTGAGGATCTCCGAGGCGCCCAGCTACGGCCAGACCGTCCTGACCTACGATCCAGCCTCCAGCGGGGCGCTCGCCTACCGGGCAGCCGCACACGAGCTCAACACCCGCCCCGCACCCTGATCTCCCCTGACCGGGACCCGCTGCGAAGACGCGCGCACACCCGGTCAACATCCCGATGGCGACGATATTTCTTGGAAGGACAATGGCCATGACGCAGAAGCGAGGACTCGGTCGAGGACTCGGCGCCCTGATCCCAGGCGCCGGTTCGAGGCCTGCGCCTGAGCAGGAGCTTCGTACGCGCACGCGCCCGTCCGATGCGACCGAGGGACGTTCCAGCTCCCCCCGGCCGGTCGACATGTTCTTCTCCGGGGAGAAGGTCGGCGAGACCGAGCGCGCGCAGCGAGGCAGTGCCGGCGCTCATGATCTGGCCACCGGTATGGCACGCGCAGCGGCGGAGCGACGCGGGCGCACCAATGGTTCCGGTGCCGCACGCTCCGGGGCTGCGTCCACGAAGTCCAAGGGAGCTGACGAGGAGCCGCAGAAGGAATCCTCGAACACCTCGACCTCGACACGGTCCTCCCGCAGCACCTCCTCTTCCAGCGGCACCGCGAAGAAGGCCGCCCCCAAGAGCACTGCAGCCAAGGCCCCGGCGCCGAAGCGCGCCGCAGCGAAGAGCACCGCGACGAAGAACACCGCGGCGAAGAGCACCGCGGCGAAGACCGAAGCGCCGACGAAGAGCACCGCGCCGACGAAGGCCACTGGGGCTGAGCCGGCTGTCGCACCCGGAGCGGCCGCAGCCGCCGAGACCGCTGGCGCAGCTGCCTCCCCGACGGCTGAGGCCCAGAAGCCCTCCGCTTCCTCCTCGACGACCGCGAAGCGCACCACCTCGAAGCCTGCCGCTTCGAAGCCCGCCTCGGCGAAGTCGTCTCCCGCGAAGGCCACTTCTGCGTCCACTGCGGAGCCCGCAGGGACGGCTCCGACGTCCCCGCGCGAGACCACGCCCCGCCAGAGCGAGGACAGCCCGGTCGTCGACGTGGAGACGGTGACGTCGACCCCTGCACAGCCCGACGCCCCCGCCCCGGCTCCCGCGGAGGAGCCCACGGATCTCCCTCCGGAGCCCACGGATACTGCCGAGGACTCCGAGGATGCTGCCCCTGAGTCTGAGCCCGCGAACTCAGAGGACGACATCGCGCAGGACGAGAGCGGGAGCGACGAGCCGCCGACAGAGCTCACCGGAACCCGTGGCCTGGTCAGTGTTCCCGGGGCCGAGTTCGCGGAGATCCCGATCCATGAGGTGCGGGAGAATCCTCGCAATCCTCGCACCATGTTCGACGACGACGAGCTCGATGAGCTCGCCTACTCGCTGCGTGAGGTCGGCGTACTGCAGCCCGTGGTGGTGCGCCCGATCCCCGTCACCGAAGACGGCGAATCCTTCGAGCTGGTCATGGGTGAGCGCCGTTGGCGCGCGGCACGCCGAGCAGGGCTCCTCGCAATTCCCGCCATCATCCGCGAGACCAGCGATGATGACCTGCTTCGCGATGCCCTGCTGGAGAACCTTCACCGCACTCAGCTGAACCCGCTCGAAGAGGCGAACGCCTATCAGCAGCTCCTCGAGGACTTCGGGTGCACGCAGGATGAGCTCGGTGAGCGCATCGGCCGCTCCCGCCCTCAGATCACTAACACTCTGCGTCTTCTGCGTCTCCCCGCCCTGGTGCAGCGCCGGCTCGCCAGCGGCGCGATCAGCGCTGGTCACGCCCGCGCTCTGCTCTCCCTCGACAGCCCGACGTTGATGGAGGAGCTCGCACAGCGCATCGTGCAGGAAGGGCTCTCCGTACGCGCGGTCGAACGTCTGGTCGCTCGTGGAGGCCAGGAGACCGGTACCCGCACCGTTCGCCGCACCACCTATGACCCGCACGTCGTGGACCTCACCAGTCGTCTCTCCAACCGCCTCGAAGCTCCCGTCCGCATCGATGTCGGCAAGCGCAAGGGGCGCATCACCCTCGAGTTCAGCAACCTCGAGGATCTGGAGCGTCTGGTGGAGAACATGGGGTTGGACATTCCCCTGCCCGATGGGGAGCACGCCGCGCAAGACTGAGCAGGCACGAGCAGCACACCAGGAGGGGCCCGCAGATATTGCGAGCCCCTCCTTTGCTGTTCAGTGTCAGCAGCGTCCAGCGTCTGTTCGTGACCGCAGCGGGGCCCGTCAAGTGTTCCGCGGTCCTGGTGTGAGGACGCAGTCCCGGCCCTGGAGAATTCCGGTACCGAGCGGGCGCCTGCGAGAGAACGATCGCCCCTCGCGCCGGCAGATCCCTGAGCTTGGAGAGACTGAAGGACGTGCTGGTCGCGGACACGACGTAGTGGGCGCATATGTCAGTTACCTTGCACGAAGTGAGTCAGGTCACATAAGCGCTGATCTATGTAGTGGTGGTCTATCCGCTCTGGGAGAAGCAGAGAGCGTCTCCGTCTGAGCGGCGTATGCACAGGTCAGTGCCCCATTATTCGGTTATCCACCATTGTGTACAGACATGTGGATAGAGCCCTCCTTGGGTACGAGGCGACCCTGCTACCCCGGCGAGGCCGCCGGGGATCTTCGACCGTGGCACGACTGCCGGACCTTGTGGCTGTGCTCCAGTAGCCCTCCGATCCGGCTGCTCTTTGGCGCCGTTCCACGCGAAACGTCCTCTCGGGCTGGCTGAGAATTGTTGTGTTGCTGACGACGCCGATGTGCGTGGTGGCGTCCGTGCTCGCCTCGGACGACATTCGGCCCGGCAGCGATAGGCCCGACTCACGTGAAACACGGACTAATGCACCTACTTCCCTGGGCGGTTGGTTCAGGAACATGGGCGTGACAGTCGTCCAGCTAACGGGCAGCCTAGATCGAACCCCGCGATTCACGTGAAACGGGGGCTGGTGTGCGGTCATCTCTGCGTGGTCGCAAACGCACGGAACGCAGCGTCAAGCCATCGATTCGGCGACGTCGGTCGTACGCTGGAAGGGATTGGTCGGCCCCTGGGCATGGTCACCGTTTCACGGGAAACGACGACTCGAGAGCCCCGCTTACCCCTACGTTCACTACCTAGAGCGGGGAACCGGGGATGGGGGGGGGGGGGGGGGGGGGGGGGGGGGGGGCCCCCCCCCCCCCCCCCCCCCCCCCCCCCCCCCCCCCCCCCCCCCCCCCCCCCCCCCCCCCCACATTTCGCGCCCTGGACCGATCCTGGATTCGGCGGCGACCTTCGGAATCTTCTCTCCAGAGCGTCACTTGGTGCGATATGGCGGGGTCCACGTGGAACTGTGCCCTCGCGAGAGTTTCACGTGGAACGCGTATGAGTTCGTGCTTGGGATGTGCATGGTAGGCAGGCTGCCGGGGTGGCGACGGCGGACATCAGGGCATCGCCACTTCCCAACTGTTGCCCCACGAGCTCAGTTTCCCGTGGAACATGGCCAGCATCAGATGGGCCCCCGCCGGAGGTCGAGATTCGCCTGGAACGACACGACTGAGCGCGGCCCGGACTCCTATGGCCGCTCGTCAGCGGGGAGACCTCGCAAGCCGCGCCTCCCTATCGTTCCCCGTGAAACATCGATATCGTGCGCGCCGGTGCCGTGAGGCGGCTACCGGTCATTAGCGTTTGAAAGCCTATAGAACTGCTGCGAGGTCAAGGAAGGGCGGCGAGGAGGAGACAAGCTCATGGGCCAACAGCGCCTTGGATCAACGTTTCACGTGGATCAAGCGAGAACTAGGGATCTTGCGATGGTTTCGCGTGAAACGTCCCCCAGGTGTGGGGTAGCGCCGTGGTCGCCGGAGCCTGGAATCCGCTGGCCAAATGGGGAATGGACTTCCCTCCTGGCGTCTGTGCTGTGGACGAGCCCTTTCTGGAGGCGGGCCACCATGATCGACGTCCCCACTGAGGCGGCCTCCGGGTTCACTTCGCCGTCCTCGTTTCCCGTGAATCGTGGACGGGTAGTAGACCGTAGGCCGCTCTCGCCAGCTCCGCAGCACGGGCTAAGGGCGACGTGCGACCGCGACTCTGTGTTCCCCGTGAAACGTGTGTAGCTAGATGAGCCGGTGCTGGGGAAGGCGCAGCGGATCGCTACCCGGGTGAAAACTTGCCCGAGCGGTGGCTGGTCTTAGTCGTACAAGCGAACTCTCAACCCGCCTTTGGTATCACTGATGATTTCGAACTCAGTTCCACGTGGAACGTGGATGGGCCGAGCCCGGCTGCGCCCGACCGAGGCACGGTGGAAGTCGACCACAGCACAAAGCGTGGCGCGACGCTTCACCCGGCGCAGGGTCGGTGCTTGCGCGGCGGGGGGCGGCGACGCGATGTTGCCCGTGAAACATGGACGTAACGCCCCTCCCGGCGAGCCGGCGAAGGCAACACATCGCGCGGTCCAGGTTTCACGAGGAACTGCGCGATCGGCGCACCGAACCCGAGCCCGCACTCCTCCACTCTCCCCAAGCCACGTCGACCTACGGCAGCAGACGGAGAGGGATCAGTTTCTTCCGGAGGGGCGCTGCGCGCACACGGGCCGCAGGGCAAGGCGTGCATGCCGGTTCACTGCCGTCGCTTTCACCTGCGGTCGCTTCACGTGACTCCCGAGACTTGGAAAGTCCCCGCCAGCGGCCACGGCGTTCGTGCACATTCGCTACGGGCAGCAGATGCATGTCAAGCAGCGGGCGGTGCCCGTCATGCACAGTGTGCGTAACATTGTGGACAACTACATCCGGACAGGTGTACAGATTCGGTGTCGTCACACGCGCATGTGCAAGGTCACGTGAACCAGCGGTGCCGATCTCCCGCCGCTTGGACAGTGTTCCTGCAGGTCAGGACAGCTTTCCCAGCAAAGCGCCTGGTCGACGGCTTTCCCCACTTGTGCACACCCAATTGTGGATAACCCTGTGGATCTACCCGTCCACTAATGTGGACGGACATGTGGACAACACTGTGCACAACCTGATCCATGCACGTCAGCGCTTGCAGTCCTAGGTGATTTGACAGCCGCGGAGCAGGACGTGCGTCCCCCTCAGTGCCGCGAGTCCGGTCCGAATTCCGTCTCCACCACATGCTTGGCGAGGGCACCCGTGCGTCGGTGCGTCAACGTCCAGGGCCCCTCCAGCAGGAGCCTCTCCCCATTCGGGGTGACACCACACAGGGACGACACGGTGAGCCGTTCCTCTGCGTCATCGGGGGCGGCCTCTAGAGCAGCAGATCGGAATCTCATCCAGGTGGGAAGCATGTCGATACCCCACTGCTCGAGGACGTCGCCTTCGGGGTCCTCGACGAGCAGAGCGAGCATGCTCGGCCCCCAGCGCCGGCTGAGCTCCCTGAGCACCGTAGGCGCCGGGCGCGACGGCCCAGCCCACGAGGCGCTCACCAGGACCACCACCGGCGATTCAGGGCTGCCGGTGGTGGTCTGCTGGGGCGTGGAGGTCACTGACCGGCGGCGGCCAGGACCTGCTCGGCGTGGGCGTTGGCAGCCGTGTCCGCGAGCCAGCGCTCGGCGTCCAGGGCCGCCTGGCAACCGGTCCCGGCCGCGGTGATCGCCTGGCGGTAGGTGTGGTCCACGACGTCTCCCGCAGCGAAGACGCCGGGCACGGAGGTGAAGGTCGAGCGGCCCTGGCAGACGATGTATCCCTCGTCATCGAGCTCGAGCTTTCCGCGCACCAGATCGGTGCGGGGCAGGTGCCCGATCGCCTCGAAGACGGCAGAAGTCTCGAGCACGCGCTCCTGGCCGCTGACAGTGTCCCGAAGCGTCACGGACTCGACCTTGTCGATGCCGTTGATGCTCACCAGCTCGCTGTTCCACGCAAAGCTCAGCTTCGGATCCGCCTCGGCCCGGCGAGCCATGATCTTCGAGGCACGGAGTTCGTCGCGGCGGTGCACCAGGGTCACGGACTTGCCGAAGCGGGTGAGGAAGGTGGCCTCTTCGACGGCGCTGTCGCCGCCGCCGACCACGACGATCTCCTTGTCCTTGAAGAAGAATCCGTCGCACGTGGCGCACCAGCTGACCCCCTTACCGGAAAGCGCCTCCTCGCCGTCGATCCCCAGCTTCCGGTACTCGGAACCCGTGGTGATGATCAGCGCCTTCGCACGGTAGACGGTGCCGTCGTCGAGGGTGACGGTCTTGATCTCACCCTCCAGGTCGAGCTGCACCGCGTCGTCATAGATGATCTCGGCACCGAAGCGCTCAGCCTGCTCCTGCAGATTCGTCATCAGCTCCGGCCCCTGGACGCCGGTCGGGAAGCCGGGGAAGTTCTCCACGTCCGTGGTCGTCATCAGCGCGCCGCCTGCGTCGAGGGCACCGGCGATCACGATCGGGTTCATCTCGGCACGCGCGGTGTAGATGGCTGCGGTGTAGCCGGCCGGGCCGGAGCCGACGATGACGACCTCGTGGACCGTCTCATCCTGCTCGATATCAGCGGCTGGTGCTGCGGCCGGCTGCGTGGACAGCGGGGTGCCGCCGAGGATGTTGAGCGCCTGGATGGGCTGCGTCATGGGGGTGTCCTTCCATGGGAACTGTCGTAGGTGGTCGGCGGGAGGACCGCCATCGAGTATTGCGCGGCGGGTGGGTCGTTCGCCGCATGAGGTCAGAGGGGGCCGATCATCACGTCACCGGACCAGAGCCTGTTCTCCTGGGTCGAAGTGCTGTCCCCGGTGGTGCCGCAGGCGGGAAGGACCACGGTGGCGGAGACGGTTCCGCCGTTGGCACGCAACGTCTCGCGGTCCATCGGTCCGTGGACGAGCAACCAGCTCGATGTCTCCTCGCCGCCCCACGCGACCTCCTCCATGATCAGGATCGATTCCGGGATGTTCTGCTCCCGTAGGCACTGTGCAGCATCGAAGCTCGTCATCGGCTGGATGGTGCCGGTGTCGATCAGACGCTGCACCTCTGTGCCGAGCGTCGTCTCAGTGATAACGGGAACGCCCGCCGAATTCTTCCCGCTTCCGGCGAGGGAGTCGACCGAGGTCGACGCCGAGTGGGAGCTGCTGGTGGTGGCTCGTTCCAGCGCGCCGGCGAGCTGGATCCCCAGCAGGCCAGCGACCAGCAGCGCGATCAGCAGCAGAGGGATGGGGATGCCCAGGACCGTGACCTGACGCGCAGCGCTCTCCGTCCCCCTGCGGGGGGATGGAGGACGGGGGGACCGCGAGGTCATTCGACCTGGATCTCTGCGATGCGGGCGCGGAACCGGCCGGTCTCGTTGCTGTCCGGGGGCAGTTCCGTGATCCACAGCGCGACCCGTTCGGCCTCGAAGGGCTCAGGGGTCTCGAGCCGGACCTCCCCGTCCCCGGCGAGCTCGCCGGTCGAGAGCACGTCCCCGAGGGAGCCGTCGTCGTTCACGGCCCGCAGCTCGATCGTGCCGCCGTTGTTGCGTGCGGTGGTGAGGGTCACTGCGGTGAGCGTCGAGGGCTCGGCGAAGTTCAGGCGGATCCCCACGCCCTCCTTCAGGCCTCCGTAGTCGGGACTCCCGTAGTGCTTCGTGGACCAGAACGTCGCGGGGTCACCGTCGGTGAGCAGCTCCTGCTGGTCGGTGTGGTCGGGTTCCCGATCGCTCCCCTCGGCGAAGAGCTCGACACCGGTGACCTCGGGTGCGGGAAGGGCGGGATCCTCGGTCGCCTCGGCGGTCGGTTCGACCGGGGCTTCGCCGGTCTGCTCCGCGCTGGGGGCCTCTGCCGCGGGTGCGGAGGTGGCCAGCGGGTCCTCCAGGATCCCGCTGAGGTCGCGAGTGATCGAGGTGAGCGCGATGACCAGTGCGACCATCACCACGATGGCGCCGCCGATGATGATCCACTGCGATTGCAGGGAACGCTTCTCCTCATCGCGGGGACCCATGGTGAAGGTCTCCGGAGCGTCGGCATCCACGGCCACCCCGACCACATCTCGCAGCAGCGAGCTGCGGGCGAAGGGCGCGGTGCTCTCGTCGGGGGTGTCGTCGAACCGAGTGCGATCTCGACCATGGACCACGATCGGTCCGTCTTCTCGGACGGGTGCGAGGGATGCTGTGCGACCGGAGACCGGAACCGGAGCGACCGACTGCTCGTCAGCACTGTGGACGACCGGTTGCGCGGGGATCGGCGCTGAATGGTCCGGGGTGGAGGCGACGCTGATCTCCGAGGGCGCAGCGGGGGGCTGCTGCGCTCGCACGTCGGAACCCGACGGGGACTGGTCGGGAGCGAGAGTCGGGGCGTCAGCCTGCTCCGCACCGTGGGCCACCGGCCAGTGGGTGCCGGAGGAACGCGATGGCAGGTCGGCGGCGTTCGCTCCGCCAGCGGCAGTTGTGCCAGAAGCAGCCGCAGCGGCGCCAGCAGCGGTGCCTGCAGCGGCACCGGCGGTGAGGCCTCCTGCGGGGAGGGCGCTGGACGCGCCGGCCGCGCGGGCGGACGGCGCTTCAGACGATGGCCCCTCGGACGATCGCGCTGCGGATGGAGGCCCCTCGGACGATGGCCCTGCGGACGATGGCGCCGGGTGCGTGGCCGCCCCGTTCGCCGCTGGGCCCGTAGCTGCAGCAGGGTCCGTGGGCGCTGCCGGGCCCGACGTCGGCTGCGGCCGGGTCGGGAGGGTGATCTCCAGGTGGCCCGGGAAGGGGCTGCTGGATCGCTTCTCGTCGAGCTGCAGGTCTGTGACCAGAGCCTTCGCTTCTGAGGAGGCGCGCCGGGCCTCCTCGGCCCTGGCCAGGGCCGCTTGGCGAGCCGCCTCGTCGGCCGCGTCAGCCTTGGCAGCCTCGTCGGCTGCTTCGGCCTGATTGGTCTGGTCCTCTGCCGCTGCGGAAGGTGAGGCGTCGACGTCAGGCGCTGAACCGTCGGAAGTGAGATCAGCGTCGGCAGAACCGTAGTGATAGCTCTCGCTGCCGGAGGTTGGCTGCGTCGGGGTTGCAGCAGCCGCTGCGATGCCCGCGGCACCCGTCGCTGCTGCGGCACCGGACGCTGCTGCGGCGCCGGTCGCGCCCGCAGCGCTGGCGGAACCGGCGCCCGGTGCAGCGGCAGAGCTCTCAGCCGGGCTCTCAACCGGGCTCTCAACCGGGCTCTCAGTCGGGCTGTCGGACGGCGCCTGAGCGATCGTGTCCTCGTCGGGCACGGCCTGCATCAGTGCTGTGCTCTCGAGCAGCTCGTCCTCGCCCTCCCCGCCGTCCTGCGTCCCGTCCGCTGCGGGCTGCGCCCCGTCCTCCGTGGGCGCGGCCTCGGGCGTGGCCTCCACCGGTGGTGGGGCAAGCTCCGAGGAAGGTTCGGGGGCGTCCGACGGCGAAGGCTCCGGGGTCCCGGCCGGTGTGGGCTCCTGCGGTGCCCGGCGGGGATATGCCTCGAGGGTCACCGGGATGGACTGCCACGGCTCGAGCGCCTCGATCAGTCCGCGAGTGGTCTCGGGGATCTCGTCGGCCGATTCATTCAGCACCAGGTCGCACAGCAGATCCAGGTCCTGGGGAATCTCGGTGTCCACCACGGTGGAGGGCCGGGGCACGTTCCCCTGGGCGTCGTGCCGCGGGCTGCGGCCCGTCAGCGCCCGGTACAGCAGCGCGACCAGGGCCGCGGTGTCCTGGAAGGAGGCCACCTCGCGGGACCTGTCGAGGCCGGGATGGGACGCGGCCTCCACCCCGATCCCGAGGATCAAGACAGCGCCTGAGCGGGTATCGACGAACACCCGGTTGGAGTCGAGCAGCTGATGGCGCACGCCGCGGCGTCGGGCGGCCTCGAGCCCGGTCGCGGCCTCGCCGATGATCGCGCGGGCGGTCTCCGGGTGGAGCGGGCCGCGGGCCAGCAGCGCCGCGAGCGGCGGTGCGGGGGGCAGCAGATACTCCACCACCGTCGTCGGCCCCTGCGCATTCCCGGAGGAGGGCTGCTCCGAGGAGGTCTCCCGTGGATCGTCGAGCACCACGATCTCCTGGACGGGCAGCAGATGCGGGTCGTCGACGAGATACGCGCGGCGGACCGCGTCGGCGGCCTCCAGGGCGGTGTCGCCGTGCACGATGTACAGGACCACGCTCTGACCGGTCGCCACCGATCGGGCACGACGCCATGAGGCGCCCTCGGCGACGCCGGTCAGAGGGATCGTGCCCTCCAGCGTCCACCGGGACCGCAATGCGTCCGGCTCTGAATTCGTGTTCACGGCCCGTCCTTCTCGTCGTCCGGCGGGGGTGTGCCCGTCACGTGCATCGACCATGTTACGAGCCCACCACCTTGCCGCGGTGGGTGAACCGGCGCAGCCGACGCTGCACGGCGTCGACCAGGTGGCGCACCTCCGGCACCTGCAGCAGGTAGGCAACCGCGGTGAATACCACCACCATCACCCCTGCGACCAGGGCGCCCAGCAGCACGGCGAGGGCCCGGTGGGTCCAGAACAGATCGTCCGCCAGGCGTACCAGCGCGGTGCCGAGAGCCCAGCTCACCAGAGCGGCTGCCGCGAGCTTCCCGAACATCAGCGCCCCGGACGCTGCACTCGGCGGGAGCGTGTCGTGCCGGGCCGCGAGCCGGCGCAGCTGCCACATGCCCAGCAGCCACGCGAGCAGGCTTCCGAGGCTGGTGGAGCCGGCCGCGGCCATCGCCGCATATGCCGGATCGACCATCGTCAGGATGATCGGCACGGAGAGCACCGTGACCACGGCGATCGGTATCTGGGCGATGAACGGGGTGCGGGCATCCTCGTAGGCGTAGAACACGCGCTTGATGAGATAGAGGGACGCGAAGGGCACCAGACCGAGCATGTAGGCGATCAGCACGGTGCCGTTGGCCCGGGCGCCGATCTCCGCCGTGCCGCCGCCGATCACCCACATGATCGGCCCGGCCAGGGCGATGAACACGGCGGTGCACAGCATCATCGGCACCGCGAGCATCCGGTTGGTCTCGGAGTAGCGGGCCAGCGCGCCGGCGTGGTCCGCGTCGGCGGCATGGCGCGAGATCGCCGGGAAGGCGGCAGTGACCAGGGTGACCGCGATGATGCCCTGCGGGATCATGAACGCCAGGTAGGCCCACTCCATGGTGAGCAGCGCCGGATAGCGTGCCGCCAGCTCCGGCTGATCCTGGTAGTGCTCCGTCATCCGCACCGCACCGCCGGTGGCCCAGCGGGATGCCCAGATGCCGAGCTGCCCGAGGCCAAGCATCGCCAGCGACCACAGCCCGATCCGGCTGAGCTTGCCCAGGCCCAGCCCGCGCAGGCCCCACTTCGGGCGGAGGCGCAGGTCGAGCTTCTTGACGTACCAGAACAGGAACAGCACCTGCGCGGCCGAACCGCCCACGTTGATCACGGCGATCGCCACGATCATCGACATCGTCCACTGGCCGGGATCGCCGACGGTGCCCCACACGCCCAGGAACAGCGCGGCACCGAGGATGCCGATGAGATTGTTGACCACCGGCGCCCACTGGTACGGCCCGAACGAATCGTGCGCGTTCAGCAGCTGGCCGCACATCACGTACAGCGCCGAGAAGAAGATCTGCGGCATCATCCAGTAGCCCATCTGCACCGCGAGCGCGTACGTCGCGGGGGGCAGCAGGCCGCTGGTCAGGGTCAGCAGCAGCGGGACCGCGACCAGGCAGGCGGCGGTGATTCCGAGCGACACCACCGCGACCAGGGTCATCAGGCGCGAGATGTAGTCGCTGCCGCGGTCCGGACGCTTCACCGCGCGGACGATCGCGGGCACCAGGATCGCGTTCAGAGTGCCGCCGCCCACCAGCAGCCAGATGGTGTTGGGCAGCGTGTTCGCAGCACTGAAGGCGTTGGCCGCCGCGGACATCGAACCGCTCAGGATCATGCCGAACATGAAGTTCCGCACGAAGACGAGCACACGCGAGACCATCGACCCCGCGGCCATCAGGACGCTGGCCCGCAGCAGGGTCGAGCGGCTCGAGGGGGTGCCGTGGCGTCGATGGCGAGGGACGTGCTGGACTCGGCGGGCTGTGCTCATCGGTGGCCCTCCTCGTTCTGGTCCGTCGTGCTCTGGTGCGCTGTGCTCGGGTCTGGATCTGGGGTCGCGTCGGTGCTGGTGCTGGTGTCCGCTCTGCGCGACCAGACCTCCTCGGCGGCGCTGGTGTCGAGCGTGGAGCGGCCGGAGCGGGAGAGCTCCACCGGGTCCTCGGGACCGCGGATGGCCGGTGCCCGGGTCGAGGATCCGGTGCGGCGGGCCCGCGCGACTCCCACGACGACCAGCAGGCCCATCGCGATCACCAGCAGCAGGGTGGTCCAGTTCTCCCAGGAGGGGTTGACCGTCAGGGGGACGTCGACCGGGGAGGTGAGGGCGCGGCCATCCTCCGTGGTGAGCACGGTGGTGAGGGTGACGGTGCCGTTGGCGATCGCCTCCACGTCCACGGCGGCATCGATCTGGCCCCGAGCGGGAATCTCCACCACCTTCGACTCACCGATCTTCACCAGGGGACGGTCGGAGGTGACCTGGATGCGCACCGTGATCGGGGTGTCCAGGTCGTTGCTGATGGTGATCGGGACGCTCACGGCGTCGGAGATGACGTTGTACCCCGAGGCGGGAACCACTTCGATGCGGTCCTGGAGCTGCGCGGCGCGGGCGGAGGCATCCTCGGCGCGGGCTGCCGGGATCTCCGGCTCGCCGCGCCAGCGCATCGAGGTGCCGGCCAGGATCTCGAGCCGGGACGCATCCAGCGGGGAGTCGTCGTCCATCGCCGCGGCTAGCGTGTCGACCTGCTCCCAGGCGGCATCGAGCTCGGTCAGCGCGGCGGGATCCAGCAGCTGAGGCTCCTCTGCCTCCGCCAGCGTGCCCCAGCGCCCGTTGTCGGTGGGCCCGCTGGGGTGCACGTCCTCGGGGGTGATGCGTCCCAGGGCGTACAGCTCCTCGCCCTCGCTGCGGGGGTCCGTGGTCCAGTCCTGGTGGTCGGCCGTATCGAGCAGGGCGCTGGTGCGGCCGGACTCGATCCAGGGCGCCTCCGCCAGGGCATCCAGCGCGGCGCTGGCCGCCGCCGGGTCCAGCACCGCATCCGCCGAGGGGGAGATCAGCAGATGTCGGGGTGCGCTGGCGTACTCGGAGGCGATGGTCGCGGTCTCCGCGAGGAGCCGCTGCTGGGTCTGCTCGGCATCGGACCCCTCGGTGAGCAGCGAGAACTCTGCGGAGAGCTCGGGGTCAGGGGTCAGCAGCTGGAGCTGGGCGCCGGGGGTGCGCGCCGATTCGTAGATGCCGACCGAGCTCGGGGTGACGGTGGAGCTCAGGGACTCCCGCAGCGAGCTGGCGGGGATGATGGCGGAGGTCCCGCCCGCGGCGAGCACGGAGTCCAGCTGCTCGGGATCGGCGACGGCGCCGTCCACCGGCAGTGCTGCGGCACGGGGCTCGATCCCGTGCTCCTCCCAGACCTGATCGCCCCGATCATGGACCACCCCGGCGAGGCGTACGACCCCCGCCCGCTGCAGGCTGACCGGGTCCGCCTGGGCATAGGGCATCGCCAGCACGGTCCGCTCGCCGACGGACTCCTCGAGCAGGGCGGCGAGCTCGGCGGAGCGCGGATCGGGCGCGTATTCACGCACCGGGCCGAGGGGGAGGTCCTCGTCCGCATCGCCCTCGGCCGGCCCGTCGGCATCGCTCTCGAGGGGCATCTGCGGCGGATCCAGCAGCGCCGGATCGAGCCACCAGTCCACGTCCTCGCGCTCTGCGAGGCCCCGCACCGACGCGAGCCGGCCCGACTCGGAGGACCTCGCGAACGCCTCCGGGTCGCTCACCGCGGCAGAGGCATCCTCCGAGGCGAGCGGCAGCAGCACCGACTGGGTGATGGTGTCGGTGGCGTCCGCGGGCCGCCACACCACGAAGGTGCGCAGGGTGCTCAGCGGCTGCTCCTCCGACGTGACGGTGAGCGAGAGCCGCCGGGTGCCCCAGAAGTAGGGCTCTGCGGAATAGTCCAGCTCCTCCGCTGCGATCTGCACGGTGAGCAGGGTCTTCTCCCCGGGCGCCAGGTGTGGCTGCGCGGGTGAGCTGGCGAGCACCGTCCCGGAGGTGTCGGGGGAGCTGTTGGACTGCCAGTCGGCCAGGACGGCTCGATCCGTCACCCGAGCGCTGCGCGTGCGCAGATCGAGGGACAGGTCCGACAGCGGCTCGGAGGAGGTGTTGGTCACCTCGACCTGCGCCTCGAGAGTCCCGCCCGGCGCGAGGGAAGTCGGGGTGAGAGAGACGAGATCCATGCTCACGGCAGCATCCGCGCTCGTGCCCGGCGGTGCCGCGGGGGCAGGTGCAGCAGGCGGCGCCGGCGCCGCATGCGCAGCAGGAATCAGGGTCGCCGAGCCGCTCACCAGCACTGATGAGGACATGATCAGTGCCGTCAGCAGCGCCGCGAGCACCGGGCGCACTGACAGCGGGAACGACGGCATGGTGACACTGTAAGCGGCCGCTACCGTAGGGGCCTGCAGGTGCACGACACCTCTGCAACGCCACCCTGCAGCACCGCACCACATCGCACCACACTGAACCGCACCGCACCAGGACAGGACCCCCCGTGACCGATCCCGTCGACGAGACCGCCGCGCGCCTCGACACCGCCCGCACCCGGGCGGCCTCCATGTTCCGGGCGCTGCCCGAGGAGATCCACGAGCTGGGACGGCTGTTCGAGGCGGCCGGGCACGAACTCGCCCTGGTGGGTGGTCCGGTGCGGGATGCAGTGCTGGGACGCTCCAGCGCCGACCTGGACTTCACGACCTCCGCCCGGCCCGACGAGACCGAAGCGATCCTGCGCGGATGGACGCGCGAGGGTGCGATCTGGGACATGGGCCGCGACTTCGGCACCCTCGGCGGGGTGCGCGACGGGGTGAAGGTCGAGATCACCACCTATCGCACCGAGTCGTACGACCCCACCAGCCGTAAACCGCAGGTCGAGTACGGCGACAGCCTCGAGGGCGACCTGTCCCGCCGGGACTTCACCGTCAACGCGATGGCGGTGCGGCTCCCCTCGCTCGAGCTGGTGGACCCCTTCGACGGGCTCGGCGACCTCGCCCGCACCCTGCTGCGCACCCCTGTCGCCCCCGCCCAGTCCTTCACCGACGACCCGCTGCGGATGATGCGCGCGGTGCGCTTCGTCTCCCAGCTCGGGTTCCGGATCGAGGACACGACGGCCGACGCGATCGAGCAGCTCGCGGAACGCATCACGATCGTCTCCGCCGAGCGGGTCCGTGAAGAGCTGGTCAAGCTCATGCTGGGCGCCGACCCGCGGGGCGGGCTCGAGCTGCTGACCGTTCTGGGCCTGGCCGCGCACGTGCTGCCGGAGCTGCCCGCACTCCAGCTCGAGGTCGATGAGCACCACCACCACAAGGACGTCTACCAGCACACGCTCACGGTGCTCGACCAGGCGATCGACCTCGAGTCCCCGGCCGGCTCCGGAGGTCCCTGCGAGCGCCCTGACCTGGTGCTCCGCCTGGCCGCGCTGATGCACGACGTGGGCAAGCCCGCCACCCGGCGCTTCGAGGAGGGGGGCGTGGTCACCTTCCGCTTCCACGAGACGGTGGGGGCGAAGATGACCGCGAAGCGGATGCGCGCGCTGACCTTCGACAAGGACACCACCAAGAAGGTCGCCCGCCTGGTGGAGCTGCACCTGCGCTTCCACGGCTATGTCGAGTCGCCATGGACCGACTCCGCCGTGCGCCGCTATGTCACCGACGCCGGCGACCTGCTGCCGCAGCTGCATCGCCTCACCCGCGCCGACGTCACGACCCGCAACCGCCGCAAGGCCCGTTCCCTCGCCCTCGCCTATGACGAGCTCGAGGCGCGCATCGACCACCTCGCCACGCAGGAGGAGATCGGGAAGATCCGTCCTGACCTCGACGGCAACCGGATTATGCAGATCCTGGACCTCCCGCCCGGCCGGGTGGTGGGAGAGGCCTATCAGCACCTGCTCGAACTACGGATGGAGCACGGTCCGCTGGGCGAGGAGCGCGCCATCGAGGAGCTCCGCGCCTGGTGGGCCGCCCGGCAGGTGTGAGCAGGGCCGCACCGGACGTGCACACCCTGTGTGCTTCGACGCCAGGGAGTTCCGCCGGCCGGGACGTCGTGCTCATACTGGGAGGCCGTGCACCAGCGGTGCGCGCGGAACCGTCCGCCCCCTCGTAGGACCAGGAGCAGTCATGAGCGATTCCCGACGCTCGTCCCGCGGCTCGTCGAAGAACTCGGCGGGCGGTGGTGCACGCCGCGCAGCCGGTGTGCGCCGCGCATCCTCCTCGACGTCTGCAGCGAAGTCCGCGAAGGGCCCTGACGCGAAGAACTCTGCCGCCAAGGGCGCCAGCCGCACCGGCCGCAGCTCCGCCTCCGGGGCGGACGCCAAGGGCAGTTCCCGCACCGCCTCGGCGAAGACCAGCGCTGGAGCGAAGAACAGCGCAGCAGCCAAGAATGGTGCCGGAGCCAAGAGCAGTGCCGGAGCCAAGAACGGCGCAGGAGCGAAGGCACCGACCCCCCGCACCTCGGTCAATGCCCGCCACGCCGGCACCGCCGCAGCCGCAGCCGGCAAGGGCCGCAAGGGCACTAAGAAGAAGGCCGCGGCCACGAACTTCCTGAATTATCCGCGGGCCGGGGCGAAGAACCCCTGGCGCTGGATCCCCTCGCTGCGCATGATCGTCGGCGCGATGGCGCTGATGGTGCTGGCCGGGCTCGGCTTCGCCGTCTGGCTGTACAACGACACCGACGTCCCCGCGCCCTCGGACTTCGCCCTGGCTCAGACCTCCCGCGTGTACTACGCGGACGGCGAGACCGAGATGGGCCAGTTCAGCGAGGTGAACCGCACCGAGCTGCCGGCGGACGAGATACCGGAAAGCCTCAAGCAGGCCGTGGTGGCCAGCGAGGACTCGAGCTTCTACGAGAACCGCGGCGTTTCGCCGCGCGGCATCGTGCGCGCGATGGTCAACAACCTCCAGGGCGGCGCCCGGCAGGGCGGATCGACCATCACCATGCAGTACGTCGAGCGGTATTACACCGGCACCGAGACGTCCTATGTGGGCAAGGCCAAGGAAGCGATCATGGCCTTGAAGATCGACCAGGAGCTGTCGAAGGACGAGATCCTCTCCCGCTATCTCAACACCATCTACTTCGGCCGCGGCGCCTACGGCGTGCAGGAGGCCTCGCAGGCCTACTTCGGCAAGGACGCTTCCGAGCTCACCGAGGCGGAGGCGGCTCTGCTCGTGGCCGTGATCCCCGCCCCCTCGTCCTACGACCCCGCGAACAACCCCGAGGAGGCCACGCGCCTCTGGGACCGCGTGATCACCCGGCAGGTCAACGAGGGCCAGCTGACCGCCGCAGAGGGCGACGCGCTCACCTTCCCCGAAACCATCGAGCCCAAGAACGAGAACTCGCTCGGAGGCACCAAGGGCTACCTCCTGGCGCAGGTGCGGGGCGAGCTGATCGAGGCGGGCTTCACCGAGGATGAGATCAACACCGGCGGGTTCACGATCATCTCCACGATCGACCCGACGATCCAGAACAACACCGTCCAGGCCGTTGAAAACCTGCCGGAGGACCGGCCGGAGAACAACCGCGTCGGCACCGTGACCCTCGACCCGTCGACAGGGGCGATCCGCGGCATGTACGGAGGGCCGGACTATGTCACCCAGGCGCAGAACGACGCTACCCAGTCCCGGATGCAGGCCGGCTCGATCTTCAAGACCTTCACCCTGATCGCCGCGCTCGAGGACGGCTTCCCGCTGGACTCCCGCTGGGACGGCAACTCCCCGAAGAACTTCCCCGATGTCCCCGGCGGCTGGGAGGTCAGCAACTTCAACGACACCGACTACGGCCGGGTGAGCCTGGAGAAGGCCACCGCCAGCTCGATCAACACCGCCTATGCCGAGGCGAACCTCGAGATCGGTCCGCAGCGGACCATGGACACCGCGATCGCGCTGGGCCTGCCCGAGAGCACCCCCGGCCTGAACGCCGAGCCCTCGAACGTGCTGGGTTCCGCCTCTCCGACCGTCGTCGAGATGGCCGAGGTCTACGCGACCATCGCCGCCGGCGGCGTGCACCGGGACGCCTTCATCGTCGATTCCGTGACCCGGCCCGACGGCTCCTCGCGCTACCAGCACGAGGCCACGGACACCCAGGCGATGGACGAGCGGGTCGCGATCAACGCGACCGTCGCCCTGCAGGGGCCGCCGAAGGTGGGCTCCGCACGGTCTCTGCTGGACGTCATGGATGGTCGCCAGGTGGCGGGCAAGACCGGCACCTCCGAGAGCTTCCGCTCCGCCTGGTTCGTGGGCTTCACCCCGCAGCTGGTCACCGCGGTGGGCATGTTCCAGCCCGGCGAGGACGGCTCCGAGGAGACCCTCACCCCCTTCGGCGGCGCCAGGAACATGACTGGCGGCGTGTTCCCCACCGACATCTGGGGCGACATCATGGCGCCCTCGCTCGAGGGCCAGGAGATGCTCGACTTCCCCGAGAAGGTCCGGCTGGACAACGAGAACCGCGAGCGGAGCTACACGCCTCCGCCGCCTCCGCCCACCACCGAGGCGCCGGAGCCGACGGAGGAGCCGTCGGAGGAACCCTCGGAGGAGCCCAGCGAGGAGCCGTCGGAGGAGCCCAGCGAGGAGCCGTCGGAGGAACCCAGCGAGGAGCCCAGCGAGAAGCCCTCGGAGAAGCCCAGCGAGAAGCCGGCGGATCCGACCACCAAACCCGGCAATGGGGGCGACAGCACGCAGCCCACCGAGAAGCCCTCGAGCGAGGAGCAGGGCGGCGCGGACACCAGCGCCGGCCGCGACGAGCGAGAGGGCCGGGGCGACGAGGGCTCGGCGGAGGACTGATCTGCCGCTGCCGACCGCTCGGCTCGTTCCCTGGAGACCATCGCGCGGACGGATGCCGTCGTGGTGCTGCCCGGCCACAGTGACGTGCGGCGGCACGGTGCGCCGGATGCTGTGGAACGGGCCCTGCATGAAGGCCCCCTGAGGATCGGCGGACCGCTCGGAAGGTTTCGTTGCCGCGGCCTCGGACCCGGCCTAGTCTCCGATGAGGAGCGGTGCCGAGTCGACGCGACCAGCTCAGACCGCTCGCTCCGCGAGGAGGACACCATGCTGAGTCGACGACATGCGCTGCAGGCCGCTGCGGCGTCCACCGTGCTCGGGCTCGCGGCGTGCAATCGTGGCGGCGACTCCCCGGGAGCCGGGGGCGGGGGTGAGCCGCACGAGTTCACCACCACCGGCTCCGGGCCGCTTGCCACGATGGGCTTCAACCCCTCGGACGAGGTGGGCCAGTCGCGTGCGGACCATGCCGCGGAGCAGCTGCCCGACCTCCAGGTGGAGATGGACACCACCAACTTCGACTCGCAGAAGTTCACCGCGCAGTCGGCCGCGGGGCAGGTGCCGGACCTGATCCAGCTCGATCGCGCCCTGGTCGCCACATTCGCTGCGAAAGGCCTGATCATGCCGCTGGACCAGGGCTTCGAGGTGCACGGCGTCGACCCCGCTCAGCAGTACTACGAGGCTGCCGTCGGCGACGTCACCTATGAGGGATCGATCTACGCGGTCCCGCAGTTCTTCCAGCCCAGCGCCATCCTCATCAACACCCGGGCGGCGGAGGCCGCCGGGATATCCCCGGAGGACTTCGACACCTCGGACCCGGAGGCGCTGCTGCGGGTGGTCGAGAAGGGCACCACGATGGAGGGCTCGGCCCCCGTGACCCTCGGCTTCGACGGGGACGTCCCCGGCTCGGCCGAGATGTGGTTGCAGGTCTTCGGCGGCGGCAGCGTGGGCGAGGACGGCGCCCCCACCCTCGACCGCGCCGAGAACGTCGAGGCGCTCACCTGGATCAAGCAGCTGCTCGACCTGCAGGGCGGGTATGCGGAGGTCACCTCGCTCAAGAACGCGATGGATGTGTTCGGTGAGCAGAACCAATATGTTGCGGACCAGGTCGTCGGCCAGTCCTGGGCGCAGTGGTATCTCAACGTCCTCACCGACTTCGCCGACGACGTGGAGCTCCAGGCGGTGCCGATCCGCACCCTCGACGGCACCTCGATCGGCTTCGCGGGCGGCTCGGCCTTCGCGGTGCCGACGGCGGCAGGGAACGCCGACGGAGCGCTCGCCTGGGCGCTCGCGGCGACCTCCACCGAAGCCTGGCTGAAGGCTGGTGAGGCCCGTCAGACCACCGCGGCCGAGGCGGGCGGCATCAACACCGGCCTGTTCACCGGATCCCCCGAGGCCGATCAGCAGGTCCGCGAGCAGTTCGTCGCCGAATCCGGCAACGCGGACTTCGATCAGGCGATCGCCGTCTACTACGAGGTGCTCGAGGAGCCGCGGTCCACCGGCGCTTCTCCGGTCGGGGAACAGATCAAGCAGGCCTTGCTCGATGCCACGACCGCCGCGCTGAACGGGGAGAAGGACGTCGCCCAGGCCCTCGCGGACGCCCAGGCGAGCGCCCAGGGCGACTACGAGAGCAACGCCTGAGCTCGGCAGATCAGGCTCTGCCGTTTCGCTGGTCTCCTGCCGCTCGTGCCTCGCAGCATGTCGATCAGGCTCTGCTGTCTGGCTGGTCTCCTGCCGCTCGTGCCTCGCAGCATGTCGATCAGGCTCTGCTGTCTGGCTGGTCTCCTGCCGCTCGTGCCTCGCAGCACGTCGATCAGCCTTTGACCCCCACGCCGGCGAGGCCGCCGACGAAGTAGCGCTGGCCGAAGGCGAACAGGACCAGCATCGGCACCGTGACGATCACGGAGGCGACCATCACGTACTGGTAGTCGCCGTGCCCACCGGCCGTCGGGGAGAACAAGGTCATCGCGTAGTTGATGCCGAGTGGGACCGTGTACTCGTCGGGAGTCCCGAAGTTCAGATAGATCAGTGCACCCTGGAAGTTGTTCCACGACGCCTGGAACTCGAACAGCCACACGATCACGGCCGAGGGCAGCGCCAACGGTAGCGCGATCCGGCGGAAGAGGCTGAGGTAGGTGCAGCCGTCCACCCGCGCCGCCTCGAACAGCTCCCGCGGGATGCCGCGATAGAACTGGCGCATCAGGAAGATGTAGAAGGCCGAGCCGAACAGTGCACCGCCCCACAGCGGCACCGTGGTGCCGAGGAAGCCGAGGTACTTCCAGATCAGATAGTTCGGCACCAATGTCACGGCACCGGGCAGCATCATCGTCGCCAGCACCAGCCCGAACAGCAGGTTCTTCCCCGGGAAGCGGAAATAGGCGAAGCCGAAGGCGACCATCGAACTGGACAGCGTCATCAGCGTTGCGCCGGCCACCGCGATGAACACCGAGTTCAGGAACCAGCTCGCCAGAGGCAGCTGCGACCAGACCTCGGTGTAGTTCCCGAAGGACCAGGTCTCGGGGATCAGGCGATTGTCGAACACCTCGCTGCGCGGCTTCAGGCTCGCCGCCAGCAGCCACACCAAGGGATAGAGGAACATCCCGCCGATCGCCAGCGTCAGCGCCCAGCGCAGCACCGTGCCGATCCTTCGCATCACCCGTCGAGGGCCGTCAGCATGCCCGGTGACGACGCCCGAGAGCGCTCCTTTGCTCCGGCTGGCGGTCGGAGCGATACGGGTGCGGACGCCGGCCGGGCTCTCGATCGCGGTCTTCGCAGTGCTCATCGGGACTCCCCCTGGTAGTGGACGAGGCGCTTGGAGACCTTCACCTGGATCAGGGTGATCACCATGATGATCGCGAACAGCACCCAGGCCATCGCGGCGGCGAGGCCGAAGTTGAACTGCTGGAACGCCTGCTGGTACAGGTAGATCCCGTAGAAGAGCGAGGCGGACGGGGCCGAGCTGCTGGCATCGCGATAGAAGAGCAGGTACGCCTGGTCGAAGACCTGCAACGAGGCGATCGTGTTGGTGATGACCAGGAAGAACGTGGTGGGCGAGATGAGCGGCACCGTGATCCGCCAGAAGCGGCGCACGGGTCCCGCTCCGTCGAGCGCCGCGGCCTCGTACAGATCCACCGGGACGC
Source organism: Brachybacterium sp. AOP24-D1-21 (assembly GCF_052378665.1). NCBI lineage: Bacteria > Bacillati > Actinomycetota > Actinomycetes > Micrococcales > Dermabacteraceae > Brachybacterium > Brachybacterium sp. AOP24-D1-21. The sequence goes on along the minus strand of NZ_JBQSXX010000001.1, from coordinate 1,382,881 downwards.
TCTGCAGCGCCGCCATGTAGATGATCATCGAGCCGGCCACCGCCCATGCCGACATCAGGACGATGGACGGGATGATCCAGTCCGGATCGATCAGCCACTGCGGCCCCTGGATCCCGAAGAATCCCAGGAACTGATTGACGGCACCACGATTGCCGTTCAGCAGGAGCAGGAACACCGCGGCGGTGGCGACGGCCGGAGTCATCTTCGGCAGGTAGTACAGAACGCGGAAGAATCCCTGACCGCGCGGTATGGACATCAGCAGCAGCGCCAGCAGGAGGGCGAAGGCTGTTTCCAGAGGAACGGACATCAGCGCGTAGGTGAAGGTGTTCCCGAGGGACTGGAGCACCTTCGGGTCCTCGACAAGCTGGGCGTAGTTCTCCCCACCCACCCACGGGGCCGTGTTCGTGGCCAGGTCGTAGTCGGTCGCCGAGAGATAGGCGCTGTAGCTCATCGAGATCACGGTGAAGAGCAGGAATCCGATGATCCAGGGGGCGATGAAGGCGTACCCGGCCAGTGCTTCGCGATCCAGCCGACGCCGACGGCGTCGTCGTGCAGGCGCCGCTGCCCCGGTCGGAGGCGGCGCGCCGATGTCCTCTGCGACGGTCATGATGCCTCCTCACGGCGGGCTGTCCCGCTCTTCCGGCGAACAGTAGAAGCGGTTCCGCGCGGGGACAAGCACGTCCCCCGGACAGCGTCCCTCCCGAGGGCGGTCCCCGCGGCACGCGTCGTCCATGAGATACGCGAGCGGGCCCGAACGGCGGCCGTCGATCAGCGGTGCCCGCCACCGCTGATACCTCGCCGGAACCGAGCAGACCTGCGGAAAGGCTTGGTGTGAAGGGGCACGTGGGCTCGCGGGTGTGCGCGGGCGCCCCGTCGGCCTCCGCCGCTGAGGGTGCCGCCCCGGCGGCGCGATCCGCCGGGCGGGTTTCGCACGACCGTTCGGTCCATCTCCCCCTTCTGGGCGCGTGCACCGAGGGATTGCGTAGGGTGGAGCGAACGCGCCTACAGGAGGACAGCATCGATGCGATCGCTCTGGCTCGACACTCTGGACTGCTCCACGATCCCCACCTCGGACCTGCCCATCGGCATCTCCTATGACATCGCGGTGGTGGGTGCCGGCCTCACCGGCCTCGCGACCGCCGTGATGCTCGCGCGTTCAGGTCGCCGCGTGATCGTGCTCGAGGCGCGCACCGTCGGCGCCGCAGCGACCGGGAACACCACCGCGAAGCTCACGCTGCTGCAGGGCACCCGGCTCTCCGAGCTCCGCTCCCGGCATGGTCTGGACACGGCACGCGCCTATTTCAAGGCGAACGCCGCGGCGCAGCACTGGTTGCTCGAGATGTGCGAGGAGGCGGGCGTGCCGGTCCAGCGCCGGCCTGCGAGCACCTACGCCACCACCGAGGACGGTGCGGAGCGGGTGCGCGAGGAATGGCGGACGGCGCGTGAGCTGGGGCTCGACGCCGAGTTCGCGCAGACCTCCGAGCTGCCGTTCCCGATCTCCGGGGCCGTGATCCTCGAGGACCAGGCCCAGTTCGACCCGCTCGACGTCCTCGCCGCACTCGCGCGGGAGCTGCATGCGCACGGAGGGATCCTGGTCGAGGGCGCACGGCTCACGGCCGCGGGCCGGAAGGGCCCGTTCACCCTCACCACCACCCTCGGGGAGGTGCGCGCGGATCGCCTCGTGCTCGCCACCGGCAGCACCGTCCTGGACCGCAGCGGGCATCCCGAGCGCACTGTCCCGCACCGCTCCTACGCGATGACCTACCGGGTCCCGGCCGGTGCCTGGGTGCCGCACGGCATGCACATCTCGGCCGACGGACCCGACCGCACCCTGCGCTCGGTGCCCAGCGGGGATGAGGAGCTGCTGCTCGTGGGCGGCGGTGACCATGTCACCGGGCGGGACGAGTCGCCGGTCCGACGGATCCAGGAGATCGACGAGTGGGCCCGTGACCTGCTGCCCGAGGCCGAACGCACGCACACCTGGGCCGCGCAGGACTATCACAGCGCCTCCGGACTCCCGCTCGTCGGCGCCCTGCCCGGCAGCGACGGCACGCTCGTCGCCGCGACCGGGTTCGCGAAGTGGGGGATGACCAACGGCGTCGCCGCAGCCCTCGCGATGACCGGACTCCTCGAGGGGCAGGCCCCCGCCTGGCACCCCGCCCTGCAGGAGGGCTCAGGCCTCAGAGCCCTCGCCTCCGGGGCGGCGATGACGGCGAGCGTCGCAGCCCACCTCGCCGGAGGCTGGGCACAGGCCGAGCTGCATGAGCTGCCATCGTCCCCGCCCCCCGAGGGCACCGGGTCGGTGGGCCGTGCCGAGGGCCGACCGGTCGCGATCTCGACCGTCGAGGGGCGCACCTGCGCGCTCTCCGCGGTGTGCCCCCACCTCGGCGGCGTGCTGCGCTGGAACGACGCGGAACTCTCCTGGGACTGCCCCCTGCACGGCTCGCGCTTCGCGTCCGACGGCACCCGGCTCGAGGGCCCCGCGCTCAGCGACCTCAGGACTGTTCCGGCTCCGGGCGTCGCTGCACCTCCCGGCGGCCTTGGGTGAGCTGGCGGAGGTCCGTCGTCTGGTCGAAGCTCGTGCCGAGCCCGCCTGCGACGACCCCCAGTGCGGCGCTCAGCCAGGCGATGTCCACATAGTTCGAGAAATCCACCGGACCGCCCATGATCTCGGCCATGAAGTCCGGGTCGATCACCACCAGGCTCGCCCCGAGGATCGCGAGGAACAGCGCCAGGTATAAGCCGAGGACGACGAGGAACAGGGTCAAGACCGTGGAGAGGTTGTAGTAGAGGAACACCTCGGTGGGGTCGCTGTGCTCCGCGCGCTCCCAGAGGCCGTTGCTCAGAATCAGCCACAGCACCATCAGCGTGATCGCGAGCACGCCGATCATCAGCAGGCGACTAGCAGAGAGCGCCGCGGACATCTGCCAGATCGATTGGTAGAAGACTCCGAATGCGCCGGTCGCCGCGGCGGCGGCCAGCGCGGTGGACAGATGCGGAGCGGTCCGCCAGGGTGCATTGGTGGCGACCATCCCCAGCACGGTGCGCGGCACTCCGGTGATGGTGTGCGCGAGCAGGAAGCCGGGCTCGTCCCCGCAGGGTTCCCGCCAACGGTTCCAGCGCGGCTCGTAGCGTTCCCGGGCCTCTGGCGGGGCGCCGTCGACCAGCCGCAGCACGCAGGACATGAACAGCGCGAGCAGCCGTCGCTGTCCGGCGTGCACACCGAGCGTCGGATAGGACAGCGCTGCCGCGGATTCGTCCGGGAAGATCCTCGCCAGCTCGGGCCGCCCGTGCGAGCGACGCGGCATCTCGGTGAGGATCAGCACCACATCGATGCTCTCGTAGTCCTCGCGCAGCGTGGCGATCGTGCCGAACTCGAGGGTGTCGGCGTCGCTGATCCCGAGGGACTGGGTGCGCACGTGGACCGTGGCGGCGCCATAGAGGTGGGTGAGCTCCTGTTCGAAGCGCTCGGCCACGGCGCGGGCGCGGACCGTGCACAGGCCGGGATCGCTCAGCACCAGGACGACGACCCCGCTGCGTGCGTCGGAGGGTTCGTCCATCTCCGCACTCCCTCCCTCGGTACTCCTCGATCAGGCCGATCGGGACCACGGTAACCGCGAGATCCGCCCAGAGCATCCGACGGACCGATCGGTCTCTCGCTCTGCCCTGCGCAGAGACCGCGTGCCCTGTGCCGCGACCTGCGGCGGGACCTACGGTGGAGGCGGTCACCGACGATCCGTCCGACACCCTCGAAGAGGAGCACGTCATGACACCTGCGAAGCCCACCCCCACCCCGGCTCCCGGTCGCCCCGCCAGCCGCCCGCCCGCGCTCCAGGAGCCGACCGACCCCGTCGGCCCGCTGCCCCCGAAGCCCGATCAGCAGGGCGTCCAGCCCCGCACCGCGACCGGTGCCGAGCCCGGCCCCGAGCGGACCACGAACGCCCAGCAGGGTGAGTTCCTCACGACCTCGCAGGGCGCCCGGCTGCGGGACACGGATCACTCGCTCAAGGCGGGTCGGCGTGGCCCCGTGCTGCTGCAGGACCATCACCTGCGCGAGAAGATCACCCACTTCGACCACGAACGGATCCCCGAGCGCGTCGTGCACGCCCGCGGCGCCGCGGCCCACGGCGTCTTCGAGGGCTACGGGACCGCGGAGTCCGTGTGCCGGGCCGGCTTCCTCGCGAAGGGGAAGCGCACCGAGGTCTTCACCCGGTTCTCGACCGTCGTCGGCTCGCGAGGCTCGATGGACACCGCCCGGGACACCCGCGGCTTCGCGACGAAGTTCTACACCGACGAGGGCACCTTCGACCTGGTCGCCAACAACATCCCGGTGTTCTTCATCCAGGACGGCATCAAGTTCCCCGACGTGGTCCACGCCGCGAAGCCCCACCCCGACCGCGAGATCCCCCAGGCCCAGAGCGCCCACGACACCTTCTGGGACTTCGTCTCCCTGCACACCGAGGCGCAGCACCACACCCTGTGGTTCATGGGCGACCGCGGCATCCCGCGCTCGTTCCGCATGATGGAGGGCTTCGGGATCCACACCTTCCGGCTCTCCAACGCCGACGGGGAGACCTCGCTCGTGAAGTTCCATTGGAAGCCGACGTTGGGTGTGCACTCGCTGACCTGGGAGGAAGCGCAGATCCTCGGCGGCGCCGATCCGGACTTCCACCGCCGTGACCTCGCTGACTCGATCGAGGCGGGGGCGCATCCCTCCTGGGAGCTCGGCATCCAGGTGTTCCCCGACAACGAGGAGCAGTCCTTCGAGGGCATCGACCTGCTGGATCCCACCAAGTTCGTCCCCGAGGAGCTGGCCCCCGTGCAGCCCATCGGGCGACTCACGCTGAATCGCAATCCCAGCAACTACTTCGCCGAGACCGAGCAGGTGGCCTTCAACCCCGGCCATCTGGTGCCCGGGATCGACGTCACCGACGACCCGCTGCTGCAGGTGCGGCTGTTCTCCTACGTCGACACCCAGCTCACCCGCCTCGGCGGGCCGAACTTCGCCCAGCTGCCGATCAATCGTGCCCACGCCCCGATCAACGACATGCTGCGCGACGGATACGGGCAGCAGGGCGACTACTCGGGGGTCGCGCCGTACCAGCCGAACTCCCTGGACGGCGGCTGCCCCTTCATGGCGGGCGAGATGGACGGGGCCTTCGAGGATCTCGCGGTCCGGGTGCCCGAGGGCGTCAAGGAACGGGCGCTCTCGGTCACCTTCGAGGACCACTTCAGCCAGGCCCGACTGTTCTGGCGCAGCATGACCCCGCTCGAAAAGGACCACATCGTCGACGCCTACTCCTTCGAGCTCGGCAAGTGCTACGAGAACACGATCCGGGAGCGCCAGCTGCAGTCGCTGGCGAACATCGACGGAGAGCTGTGCGCCCGGGTCGCGGCCGCGCTCGGGATGCCCGCCCCGGAGCCGACGGTCCCGGACGAGGACGAGGGCGATGGCGGGCTGATCGCCAGCGCGCCGCTGTCCCAGCTGGGCGGCAGCTGGCCGCTGGACGGCCGCACGATCGGGATCGTGGTCGACCCCGACGCCGACAACGCGGAGCTGCTGGCGCTGCACGAGGCGATCGTCGCCGCGTCGATGACCCCAGTGGTGATCGCGCCGCGCGGCGGCGAGGTCGCAGGGGTCCCGGTGGGCCGCACCTTCGGCACCGCCGCGTCGGTCGAGTTCGACGCACTGCTGCTCGCGGGCAACCCGCTGACCGCTCCGGATTCCCGCCCCTCGGTCGATCCGAAGGCCGGGGCCCCGGGTTCCGGAGAGGTGGAGCCCCGGGTCGGCAAGCTGATCGACGAGTGCTGGCGCCATGCCAAGGCGATCGGCGCCTGGGGTCCCGGGCGCGAGGCGCTCGAGGCGCGCACCGCTCCCGGTGGTGCGGGGCTCGTCCTCGGCGACGACGGGCATGCCGTGCTCGGTGAGATCACGGCGCTCATGGAGTCGCACCGGGTCTGGGAGCGGTTCCCCGCCGTGCTCTGAGCGCGCGGGCCTCAGGCGGCGGTGTCGGCTCCCGCATCGGCGTCGGCCCCGGTGTCCTCGCCGGCCCGGCGCCGCCGCCATGCTGCGATGCCGGCCAGGATCGCCGCGACGGCCAGGAACGGCAGCCCGAGCCGCCACACCGCCCACTCGACCTGCGTCATCAGCAACAGGCACGAGGCCAGGCCGCCGATCGGCAGCACGAGAGGGGTCCGGAAGTGGCGATGCTCGAGACGGTCACGGCGCAGCACCAGCACGGCCGCATTCACCGAGAGGAAGACGACCAGCAGGAGCAGCACCATGGTGCCGGCGAGCACGTCGATGGTCCCGGTCAGCGCGAGCACGATCGACAGGGCGGTGGTCGCGAGGATCGCCACCCACGGCGTGCGCCGCGCCGGCAGGAGCCGGGTGAGGACCCTGGGCAGCAGGCCGTCGGACGCCATCCCGTAGGCCAGGCGCGAGGACATGATCCCGGTCAGCAGCGCGCCGTTGGCGACAGCGATCAGCGCGATCACGCTGAACACGACGGGTGGGACGATCCCCGCAGCCTCGACCACCAGGGCGAGCGGCGCCGAGGACCCGGCGAGCTCCTCGGTGGGCACCACCGCCGCGGCGACCACGCCGATCAGGGCGTAGACGATGCCGGTGACGATCAGCGCCCCGAACAGGGCCCTCGGGTAGGAGCGGGCCGGGTCCTTCGTCTCCTCGGCGATGTTCACGCTGGTCTCGAAGCCGACGTAGGAGTAGAAGGCGAGCACGGTACCGGCCAGCACCGCGGCGACCGGGCCGTTCTCGGGGGTGCCGAGCTCCGTCAGCCGCCCCAGGTCTCCCTCACCGCGACCGATCACGATCGCGCCCAGCACGATCACCATCAGCAGACCGCCCACCTCGATCACGGTGGCGACCCGGTTCGCGCCGAGCGATTCGGAGATGCCGCGGGTGTTCAGCGCCGCCAGCAGGCCGAGGAAGACGATCACCACCAGGAAGGTCGGCAGGCTCACGAACGCCCCGAGGTAGTCCCCGGCGAAGCCCAGGGCCAGAGCACCCACCGAGACCACTCCCGCCGAGAGCATGCAGAAGCCCACCAGGAAGCCGGCGAAAGGTCCGAACGCACGGTTCGCGTAATGGGACGAGCCGCCGGCCCTGGGGTACTTGGTCGCCAGCTCCGCATAGGACCCGGCGGTCAGCAGCGCCAGCAGCAGTGCGACCACCAGCGGCACCCACAGCGCACCGCCCGCGATCCCGGCGATCTCCCCGGCCAGGACGTACACGCCCGCGCCGAGCACATCCCCGAGGATGAACAGGAACAGACCCGTCGTGGTCACGGTGCGGCGCAGCGTGGTGCGTTCGTCGGTGCTGGTCATGGGCTCAGGTTAGAGGGCAGGAGCCGACGGGACCGGACCGATCGGTCGCCGCCGGGCTGCTCGGGTGGCACCATCGAGCCATGCGATGCGAACAGTGCAGCAGGAAGATCCGCGGCAAGGCGTACACCTCGATCACCGGTCGGAAGCTCTGCGATCGCTGTGGGACGCGGCTGCAGGGTCGCACCGCCGGGGTGGTCGCCGGCGGCGGGATCGCCGGCGGGATCAGCACCGGGGGCTGGTATGCCCGGGTCAGGAAGGCGATGGGTCGTCCGCCACGCAGCTGATCCGCGCTCCACCCGTGGGAACCGCGCTCTACCCGTGATGCGTCGTTGTGATGCGCCGCGCACCCATCGGCCTCCTCTGGCCGATGGTCCAGCGCGCAGGTAGGCTGGGCCGGTCCGTGACGTGCATCGCCGATGCTCTAGCGGGCGGCATGAACCCTCCTGCCACGGAGAGACCGTGGCCGCAGAGACCACAGGAGGTGGGTACAAGAACATGCGTAAGTACGAAATGGTCGTCATCCTCGACCCGTCCGTCGACGAACGGACCGTCACCACAACTTTCGAGAAGCTCGTCCAGGTCGTTCCGACCGAAGGCGGCACCATCGACAACGTCGACGTCTGGGGCAAGCGGAAGTTCGCCTACGAGATCGACAAGAAGTCCGAGGGCATCTACATCGTCCTGAACTTCACCGCCAAGGCATCGACCGCGCAGGAGCTGGATCGTCAGCTCGGCCTCAACGAGTCGATCATGCGCACCAAGGTCATGCGTCTCGACGACAAGGTCAAGGCCCCGCGCGACGACGCCAAGTGACCTGCGGTCGCTGACCCCCGCACCACCCCACCCCATCCTGGAGCAGAGGAGCCCCCATGGCGAATGACACCGTCATCACGGTGATCGGCAACCTGACCGCCGACCCCGAGCTGCGTTTCACGCAGTCCGGCGTTGCGGTCGCGTCGTTCACCATCGCGTCCACCCCCCGCACCTTCGACCGTCAGTCGAACGAGTGGAAGGACGGCGAGGCGCTGTTCATGCGCTGCTCCATCTGGCGCGACGCCGCGGAGAACGTGGCGGAATCGCTCGAGAAGGGCTCCCGCGTCGTCGCGCAGGGGCGTCTCAAGCAGCGCTCCTTCACCGACCGTGAGGGCAACAACCGCACCAGCATCGAGCTGGACGTCGACGAGATCGGTCCCTCCCTCAAGTACGCCACCGCGAAGGCCACCAAGGTCCAGCGCGGCGGCGGCGGCGGAGGAGGCGGCCGTGGCGGCTTCGGCGGCGGCGCCCCGCAGGGCGGTGGCCAGGGTGGCTACGGTGGGAACCAGGGTGGTCAGGGCGGCTACAGCAACGCGCCGCAGGGTGCGCCGCAGGGCGCCCCGGCAGCCGACCCCTGGGCCGGCGGCGGCAACCAGGGCGGGTACGACGACCCTCCCTTCTGATCGCCTCGGCGATCGACGCAACACACTGATCCATTCCATCCCGGGTGCATGCCCGGGCTCCCCTCAGAAAGAAGGAGCACCACGATGGCCAAGCCCTCACTTCGTCCCCCGAAGAAGAAGCAGAACCCGCTGAAGGCCGCGGGAGTCGAGACCGTCGACTACAAGGACGCTGCGCTGCTGCGCAAGTTCGTCTCCGACCGCGGAAAGATCCGCGCCCGCCGAGTCACCGGCGTGTCCGTCCAGGAGCAGCGCAAGATCGCGCGGGCCGTGAAGAACGCCCGCGAGATCGCTCTCCTGCCGTACTCGACCTCCGGTCGCTGAGCGAGGAAGGGAAACACATGACCACCAAGCTCATCCTCACCAACGAGGTCTCGGGTCTCGGCGCCGCCGGCGATATCGTCGACGTCAAGGACGGCTACGCCCGGAACTTCCTCATGCCCCGCGGTCTCGCGACCCCGTGGACCAAGGGCGGTCAGCGTCAGCTCGACCAGATCCGTGCGGCACGCGGCAAGCGTGCGATCGCCAGCATCGAAGAGGCGCAGGCACTGAAGGCCTCGCTCGAGTCGAAGCCCGTCGTCATCGCCGAGCGCGCCGGCCAGAACGGCCGTCTCTTCGGTGCGGTCTCCTCCAAGGAGGTCGCCGAGGGCGTCAAGGCGATCTTCGACAAGGACATCGACCGTCGCACGGTCGAGTTCGTGGCCCCGATCCGCTCGCTCGGCGAGCACAGGGCAACCGTCCGTCTCCACGAGGACATCTTCGCGAACCTGCTCGTGCAGGTCATCGCGGCGAAGGGCGCTGCAGCCCAGGCCTGATCAGCCCCTCGGCCCTCGGGCCGGCCAGAAGCGTCCCGCACCAGCGATGGTGCGGGGCGCTTCTTTGCATCGACCCTGATGGGGTACGTTCTGCGGGGGACTTGAGCAGCCCGGGACGCCGCACCGCACGAGCAGCAGGGGGACGCATGCGCACGACCCGACGACCATTCTCGGTTCTCGCCGCCGCCGGTGCCGCAGCACTCGCCCTCGCGCTGTCCGGCTGCAGCGGCGGAGGGGACGACGAGGACTCAGCGACTCCTGCGCAGACCACGGCAGCGGCTGCACCGACAGGAGCCGCGACGACGGAGGGGACGGCGACCACCGAAGGCGAGGGTCGTTCGGAGGGATACGTCCCGGTCGGTGAGTTCCCGGTGCTGAGCCTCGCGCCGATGGCCACCGACGACTCCCCCGGGAACGACGTCGCACCGGACCGCCTCGCCGAGATCGCCGCCGGAGTCGCGGGCGTGGAACCGGCGGACGTCACCTGCGAGGACACCCTCAAGGGCGGCAGCAGCAGCCCGGTGGACTGCACCGTCACCTCCACCCAGGACCCGGTCACGGCCTACCCGGTGCTCAGCGGAGTCTCCGGCCAGGAGGACCACTCCCTGGTGGTCGCCGGCCAGCTCGCCCAGGTCCAGGCCGAGATGGTGATGGACACCGAGGTCAGCGTCCACTACGGCCCGACCGCGCTGTTCTTCGACGACCCGGCGCTGCTCGAGCAGGAGGGACTGGTCGAACGGGTCCAGGCCGAGCTCGAGAGCCTCGGCCTGAGCGATACGCTCGAGACCTGCGAAGGCATCGTCGGCGAGAGCACCGGCCACACCGGGGTGCGCTGCACCGGTACCCAGGACGCCAGCCCGGCACCCTTCGAGGCCCAGCTCTACCCCACGCTCTCCGCGAGCGGCGACCCCGTGACCTTCGCCCTGATCCATCGACCTATGCAGTGAGAGCGCTGCAGTGAGAACTCTGCAGTGCGAGCGCTGCAGTCAGAGAGAGGCCCCCATGTTCGGCAGCAGGCAGCAGCAGAAGCAGATCGAGACGCTCCAGGCACGGGTCCGCGACCTCGAGGGACTCGTGGACGAGCTCGCCGCGCGCGCTGGCGTGAGCAGTGCAGAGCTGCGCGAGCTGGAGAGCGGCGTCGGCCCCCGCATGCCTGAGGAGTGCGTGCGCCTGGTCGCCGAGGGTCGGACCATCCAGGCCATCAAGGCGTATCGCGAGCACACCGGCGCGGGTCTCAAGGAGGCCAAGGAGGCGATCGACCGTTACCGCGGGGCGTGAGCTCCCCGCAATGATGTGACTCGGATCGGCCGGGCGTGAGGGCGCGACTCGCGGGGGCTACGCTCGAGCGGTGACTTCTCCACCCCGTGACACCGTGTCCACGCCTCACGGCTCCCTCGCACGATCCCTCGGCCACGGCCAGATGGCCATGATCGCCATGGGCTCCGCGCTCGGCACCGGCCTGTTCCTCGGTTCCGGCGAAGCGATCGGCATCGCCGGCCCTGCGGTGATCATCTCCTTCGCGCTCGGCTCCCTGATCGCCGCCACCGTCGCGCTGGCGATGGGGGAGATGGCCTCCCGCCATCCCGTGCGCGGCGGCTTCGGCACCCTCGCCGCCCACTACCTCTCCCCGTTCTGGGGCTATCTCACCCGGTGGCTGTACTGGATCGTCACGGTGTGCGTGACCGGGGCGGAGCTGGTGGCCTGCGCCGCCTACCTCGCCTACTGGGTGCCGGCGATCCCGATCTGGGCCGGGATCCTGCTGTTCGCCGCGCTGATCATCGCGATCAACCTCATCAGCGTCGGCTCCTTCGGCATCGTGGAGTTCTTCCTGTCCTCCATCAAGGTGATCGCCGTCTTCGTCTTCATCCTGGTCGGTGCGGTGCTGGTGCTCTTCGGCCTGCCGGACACCCCCGCACCCGGGCTCGCCCAGCTCACGGCCGACGGAGGCTTCGCCCCGAACGGCTGGGCGCCGGTGTGGATCGCGCTGTCAGTCGTGATGTTCTCCTTCGGTGGCATCGAGCTGCTGTCGATCACTGCCGCTGAAGCCAAGGACCCGGCCCGTTCCATCCGGACCGCCGCGCGCACCACCGTGGTCCGACTGTCCTTCTTCTATGTGTTCTGCATCGCGATCGTGCTGTGCCTGGTGCCGTGGCGCACCGCCGCCGGCACCGGCGAGGACGTCGCCACCTCCCCTTTCGTGATGGTCTTCGACCAGCTCGGCATCCCCGGCGCCGCCCACATCACCAACCTGCTGGTGCTCATCGCTGCTCTGTCGGCGGCCAATGCGAATCTCTACGCCGGCAGCCGGATGATCCACTCCCTGGCCGTGGATCGCCTGGCACCCCGCTTCGCCGCCCGCACCACGAAGCACCGGGTTCCCGTGGTCGGCATCGCCCTGAGCTCGGTGGGCCTGCTCGGTGCGGCTCTGCTGAACCTCAGCGGCGTGGGCGGCGTCTTCGGTTACATGATGAGCCTGGTGGTGTTCGCCGTGATCCTGGTCTGGGCGCTCATCCTGTGCACCTTCATCGCCTACCGGCGGCGGCACGTCACCGGCGCCACCTTCCACATGCCGGGCGGGATCGGGAGCGCGATCGTCGGCCTGGTGGGACTCGCGGCGGTCTTCGCGACCATCACGGTGCGGCCGAGCATGCAGATCGCCGCGATGGTGGGCGTCCCCGCGGTGCTCGCGGCGACGGTGCTCTACATCGCTGTGGCCCGCCGTCGCATCGACCCGGCGGACATCGAGGAGGCCTTCGCCGAGGCGGAATCGATGCGCTGAGCCGAGCTCACACCTGCCGGGACGTGGCGTTCGTTACTGTGCGGGGCGTCGGCTTGGGCTGAAGGTACTGCAGGGGTAACCTAGTGGAATCTTCGGTCTTGGTGACTAGAGTCCCGGTGCCGAAGGAATGCGCAAGTGGCGGAATTGGTAGACGCGCACGGTTCAGGTCCGTGTGCCGGAAACGGCGTGGGGGTTCAAGTCCCCCCTTGCGCACCGCAGGAATTACCCCGGTTCATCGAGATGAACCGGGGTTCTTCATGTCCGCGTCGGTCAGGAATCCAGCCTGCCGGCGCGCTCCACGGCATGGACGATGGCCTCCACCGCGGTGGCCTGGGGGATGCGACTGGTGTTGATCATGAGGTCGTAATGCACCGGCTCTCGCGGATCCCAGCCATAGAGTGAGGTGGACATGTCGGTGCGCACCTTGTCGTCCTGCCGGCGGCGCTTCTCCGCCTGCTGCAGGGAGATCCCCGCCAGCTCTGCCGTCCGCGCCACGCGGCTCTCGGCAGCATCGGTGAGCAGGACGTGCAGGGTGCGGGGCCGGTTGGCGAGGATCTTGGTCGCGTTGCGGCCGACGATGACGCCGCCCTCTTCGCCGTAGCGGCGCACTGTGGCGTTGTTGTCGTCGATGAGCTCGCGCTTATCGCGCTGTGCGTCGACGTACTCCATCCCGTCCCCGCCGCCGAAGGCGCCGCCCATCGCTGCGAGCACCTGCGAGAGGTTGACCCGGCTCTGGATCGTCTGCGCGGTGGCGGACTGGTCCTGCGGTGCGCCCTCCGCCTCGATGTCCTCCGAGCTGAATGCCTGCGCGTGATACGGAAGTCCCAGCCGCTCGGCGACGGCGCGACCGACCGCATCCGCACCCGAGCCGTACTCCTCCCAGATCGTCACCACCGGCCGACGTGAACCATCGGGACCTGGAGTGCTGGACGGATCGGATGCGTGCGGGCTCATGGACACCTCCGTCAGAGGTGTCGTTCACATTATACGGTGGATATGGCAGAGGAGGCCTCAATTGTCAGGACAGAAGAACTCGGGTGGGCGCTACGATCGAGCGGGGTCCGGCCTTTCGATCGTGCAGGGCCCGGCGTCGGTCGCGCAGACCAGGATCCCGGTGCGGCTGATCTGGCGTGACCGCAGTCCAGCATCGGCGGGAGACGAGGACGACGGGCAGAAGGTGCGGCGAGGACGGGGCATCATGGCCACATGAGTCCTGACGCCCACTCCACTGCCGCTGAGTTCTCCCTCGTGGGCCACGGCGGCACCCTCGCGGGCCGTGCCTGGACCCGCCCCGCCCCACGCCGGGTTGCCGTGCTCTCTCACGGCTACGGCGAGCACACGGGCCGTTATGACTGGGTCGCTGCCCAGCTGCAGGCGGCGGGCGCTGCGGTCTATGCCGCCGACCACCTCGGCCATGGCCGCAGCGATGGCCAGAGGGTGCTGATCAGCGACTACGCGCCGGTGGTCGACGATCTCGACCTAGTGGTCCAGCATGCCGCCTCCCAGCATCCCGGAATGCCGGTCGTGCTGATCGGCCACTCCATGGGCGGGATGATCGCCGCCCGCTACACCCAGCTGCACTCGGACTCCCTTGCGGCGACCGTACTCTCCGGCCCGGTGCTCGGCTCCTGGGCCACCGTGGACGAGTTGCTCGCGCTCGACGAGATCCCGTCGACGCCGATCGACCCCGGCACGCTGTCCCGTGACCCTGCCGTGGGCGAGGCCTACGTCGCAGACCCGCTGGTGTGGCACGGCGACTTCGCCCGGCCCACCCTCGAGGGCCTGCAGCAGGCGATGGCCACGATCGACGAGGTCGGCAGCGTGGGCGAGCATCCGCTGCTTTACCTGCACGGCGAGGCGGACCGTCTGGTGCCCCTCCCCGCCAGCTGGGAGGGGCTGAACTCGTTGCGGGGCCCGCAGACCTTCGTGAAGACCTACCCCGGTGCCCAGCACGAGATCTTCCACGAGACCAATCGCGATGAGGTCATCGCGGACGTGATCGGCTTCATGGAGGGTGTGGTCACGCTGCCGGCGTGATCGCCACGATCACGACCCGGTCGCCACGAGCGCCACGCCCGGGACGATGTATGACGACTCCCTGTGGGGAGAGGAAAGAGGAGTAGAGGGATGTCTGTGCGACGACTCGGCCCGTCCAGGAAACGCCGCCCCGATCGGGCCCGTGCGCACGCGGACGGGCGTACCCAGCACAGCGGCGATGCGGCGCCAACGACCCGCTACGTCGCCGGAGGCCTCCCCAGCCGCCAGCCCGACGGGGACTCGATAGCCGATGCCCTGGCATTCTCGCGCGCGGCCCCGGACCGGATGGTGATGTTCTTCTATCCGCGGCCAGACCGCGAGCAGGTGATGGAGCTCGGCGATTCCTGGGACCTGCACCCCCTGCTGCTCGAGGACCTGCTCAACGCGCATCAGCGTCCGAAGCTCGAGCGGTACGGCGACGTCCTGTTCCTGGTGGTGCGCTCGGCCCGCTACGTAGATGCCGAGGAGGAGGTCGACTTCGCGGAGTTCCATCTGCTGCTGCGACCCGGCGCTGTGGCGGTGCTGTGCCAGGACGGGACCTGGATCGACGGCACCCCGGGCCCGCAGCTGGACGACGAGCATCCGCTGACCTCGACCCGTCGGGAGCGCACGGTGCTCGAGGATGTCAATCTCCTGGAGCTTGGCCCGGAGGCCGTGCTCTACCGGGTGCTCGATACGATCGTCGACGGCTACGACCCCGTGCTGAAGGGTCTCCGGGTCGACCAGGAGCAGATCGAGCGGCAGGTGTTCAGCGGCGATGCCGCGGTCGCCGAGCGGATCTATCGGCTCAGCCAGGAGGTCATCGACATGCAGCAGGTGATCTCCTCGTTGCGCGACGTGATCGACGATCTCCAGGCCGGCTTCGGGAAGTACGAGATCCGCGGCGAGCTGCAGGCCTACCTCGACGACGTCGGCGACCACCTGGCGCGGGCCGCATCGCACGTGCGGGACCTGCGTGATGCCCTCTCCCAGATCCTTGACGTCAACGCGACCCTGGTCGCGCAGCGCCAGAACGAGGACATGAAGAAGATCTCCGGCTGGGCCGCCATCCTCTTCGCTCCCACGCTGATCGGTGCCATCTACGGCATGAACTTCGACGACATGCCCGAGCTGCACTGGGCGTACGGCTATCCGATGGCGATCGGGATGATGATCGCCCTCGGCGTGCTGCTCTTCGTAATCTTCAAGCGCAGCAAGTGGATGTGAGCAGGTTTCACTCGCAAGGAGCTGATCATCCGTGTGACCTGCTCGTGTGATGCACCGGTACGTGACGCGGACATCTCCACGTGCGGCAGCCCCGGCTGACTCTGCGGGGCCTCAGATGAACTCGAGCGGATCGAACTCGTCGATGTTGATGATCCGCACCCGAGGCAGCCGGCTCGTGAACGCGGCGACGTCGTACTCGAGGTCGTGGAACTCGATCCCCGGGATGTCCTGGAGATCTGCTGCCATGAACTCGCGGAAACCGACGAGTGCGGTGCGCCGCCCGGCCGTCGCGGCCAGGTTCTCCATCTGGGGGACGAAGTCCTTGTCGTGGCTGACCAGCATGACGTCCGCCGGACGGGCCAGCAGCGCCTCCGCAGTGCGCTGGATCGCGATGTCCACGACCTTGCCCTCACCGCGCAGCGGGACGGGCTTGTAGCCCATGGCGATCAGCGCCTGGACGAAGCCGGAGGGCAGGCTGTCCTCCACGGCCAGGAAGAAGAGCCCCTTCACCTCCTGCTGCCACGACATCTCCGCGTGGTGGAGCAGCTTGTTCCATCGCGGACGCTCGTCGGGCTGGGGGCGTCGGCCGAGGACCGAGACCCCGAGCGTGGCGTCGATGTTCTCGCCGTCCACCAGGAGGTACGTGGTGCGTTCTTCCGTCATGGGTCGACCTTACGCGCTTCCCTGACGAGGTATGTCCTTCCTAGGCAGCGCCTGCGGGGTCCGGATGCTCGTGTAGCTGCCGGCGGCACTGATCGGCGGCATCGAACCGACCGCTCCGATCGGCAGGGATGAGCCGATCCCGTGGCTCCACCCCGATGACTTGGGGGAGAGGACCGATTGTTCGGAACCGGGCCCTGAGCACGTAGGTCGTCCAGCTGACAACAGCGATCGAGGTGACGGACCTCATCGAGCCGCTCTTGCACAGGTGCAGTGTGTCAGTGCGTCGAGCACGTGTCAGGCGTCGCCGATCGGGTCGGGCCTGGCGGTGACCTGCTGGCCGTCGAGGCTGATGGTGGCGTTCTGCAGCGATCCGCCGGGGGCGGGGTGATCGTGTCGATTAGGGACCGATCCACTGCGACTGCGCGGGAGCGGCGCCTCGGATCGACTCGGCCAGAGGGATGGTCAATCTCCCTGTCCCGGAGCTGAGGATCCAGGACTCGCCGCGGCCAGCAGTTCCGTACGGGGACTCCAGCCGTGGATGCGGCTCTGGATGCTGCAGCTCTCCGTCGATCGTGACCTGTCCCGGCCACGACACGAGCAGTGCCGCCCCGTTCGCGTCGCGCAGCTGGATCGATCCGTCCAGCCGCTGCTGCGGCGCCATTCCTTGCACTTGTGTGGCAAAGGAGGCGAGTGCTGATTCCTGGTCAGGGGCTCGTTGTGCGGCGACGTCGCTCGTAAAGCAGATCCAGCTTGCGTCGGGGGAGAGGGTACGCAGTTCGATTGCCCCATCGTCCGGTCCGGTCAGGTCCATCTCCGCGCACTCTGCAGAGCACCAGAGCCCGACCAGTCCCTGGCCCAGGCTGCCGATCCACCAGGATCCGGCTCGCGCTGAGAAGTCCAGCGCGTTCTCGGGCCATCGCACATGGGAGTACGCCAGCTTCTGGTGGGCCAATCCTCTATAGGTGACGACCATCAGGTCATCTCGCTGAACCGCTGCGGGCAGCAGGGAGTTACCGTTCCACCAGCCCGGACGGTCCGTGTCTTCCAGCGATCCCGGTGCCGTGGAGAACACTTGCGCCTCCGGGCCGAGTGTCGCCTGCCAGACGTGCTGCTGGTAGCCGGGTGCCCCGGGACGAAACACCTGGGCGCTGGAGAGAGTCGCCCCCGGCCGCCGGTGGGTGGTCACCTCGACGGAGGAGAGCGCATGGCGGTCCCGATGGGGATCAACGATCCTGCCGTGCTCGGAGACCTGCTGCTCGTACTGCTGTCGGTAAAATTCCGGTGGCGTGTCCAGTCGCTGCCCGTAGCGGGTGCAGACGTCCGCTGAAGCGCTCCAGACACCCGGATGCCCGAACTCCCCGAGTGCCCAGAAGACCCGTGCGCGCTCCTCGGCGCTCTCGCCTACGCCGAGCTCCCCAGCGTCTTCGACGTCGAAGCTCATCCGGGCGCGGATCGTCTCCGGCCCCTCCGCACGCCCCAGGTCCTCGAGGATCGCAGGAGGTGTGTAGAGCGAGGTCGCCAGCGCGACGGTGCCCACACTGCAGGGATCCGGTTCCTGCTCCCCACCCCAGAGCAACCACGAGATCGAGGCGGCTCCGGAGTCCCGGGAGTCCCGGAGGGTGCGCGGGTAGATCCGGCCCTGGCTCGCCACCAGGGCGCCGTCGCGGGAGTGGAGTGCCAGCTCCACGAGCATGACGTCCAACAGGTCTCCGGCCAACGCACTCAGCGAACTGTCCTGCGCGAAGTCGTAGGTGTTCAGCAGGGCCATGAGGTGGTGCTCGATGTAGGTGGAGGAGAGCCATTCGCTCCATCCGGTCTGTGCGCGATGCAGGCACCATTCGCGCAGCGTCGCCTCGCCGTGCTGGCGATGCTCCGCGCCGCTCATCGCCGTGAGGCGGAAGGTGGTGTTCGGATGCCCTTGGCCGGCGATCATCTCCGCACTGTGGAAGAGTGCACGATGATTCTCGGTGTGGAAGCACATCGCATCCTCGCCGGGCTGGTCCCACCAGTAGCGGAATCCTGTCGCCGCGCGCTCGAGCGCCGTGCGCTCAGAGGGGGAGAGGCGTGCGGCCGAGAGGGGATGCCGGAGCAGACGGAGGACACCGCCGAGGGTGAAGTCGGCGCAGTCGATCCGGGAGTCGATGATCGTGAGAGCGTCCTCGATGACCTCAGGTTCCCCCGGGGAGCCGACGACACGTCGGGCGATCTCCCCGAAAATTGCGGTGCGGCCCCGTACGTCACGGGTGACCTCGGCCGAGCTCGCGAGATACGCACGTCGACGCTCGTGATAGCCGGGGACGGTGGCCCGGTCTCGATGCCGGGAGCCGATCGTCACTGGCTCGGCCTGGGCGGGCAGCCGCAGCTGGAGCGCAGGACCAGCTCGGGCACGAGGCGGATCACCTCCGAGGTGGCCTCGGTGGTCAGCAGGTCGAAGGCGTGGCGCACCATCTCGTCCACGGGCTGGGTGACCGAGGTGATCGGCGGGATGGAGAAGCGTGTCTCCTGGGTGCCGTCGAAGGACACCAGGGCGATGTCCTCCGGGACGCGGACTCCGCCCTCATGCAGCCCGAGCATCACGCCGGTCGCCAGCTCGTCCGAGGCGACGAACAGCGCTGAGGGTTGGTCAGACAGAGCTGTGAGCTCATGCGCGGCCCGGTAGCCCGCCTCTCGGGAGTAGACGGCCTCGATCGACGGGCCTTCCGGGAGCCTGAACGACTCCAGGGAGTCGTGCCAACCGCGCCATCGTGTCTCCTGGGGACCGACCGGGCCGATGTATCCGATCGACTGGTGCCCATGGCCCACCAGGTGCTCCACGGCGAAGCGGGCTCCGCGGTACCGGTCGACGTTCACCGAGCGCATGCCGACGACGTCGGCGGGTTGGTTGAGCAGAATCGTGGGGATGCCGGAACGCCCTAGCGCGGCCAGATCCGTCGCGGGGACCTCGTTGGAGATCATGACGGCATCGATCGACTGATGGGAGACCCGGCTGACCGCCTCCACGATGCTCTCGTCGGCGGACGTCACGATGACGACGGAGAGGCCGCGCGCCCGGGCCTCGGCCTCGACGCGATCGGTGAGCCAGGCGAAGAAGGGGTTGCTCACGCCGGGTGCGATGAGGCAGATCTGCGAGGTCGTCCCCAGATTCAGCGCGCGGGCCGAGGCGTTGGGACGATAGCCGAGCATCTGCACGGCTTCGAGCACTCGCCGGCGCGTGTCCTCTGCGACCGGGCGCGGGCCGTTGTTGAGGACATAGCTGACCACGGCCGTGCTCACGCCGGCGAAGCGAGCCACGTCGGCACGGGTCACACGTCGGGCAGAGACGTCGGGGGAGTCGGTCACGCTGGAGCATTCCCCAGGTCGTCGATGGGCAGGCGCTCGCCGCCACGCATCGCGGATTCGTGGGCGACGATGCCTGGCAGGGTGAAGCGAGCGGCCACCCAGGCGTTGATGGCCGGATGGCGATTCTCCCCCACCGCACTGATGAACTCATGCACGAGAAGATGATGCGCACCTTCGTGACCGTTCGGCAAGCCGGTGAGCTCTGCGGGTAGAGCGCTGGTGTCGTGCACCGCGGCGTGACCGGAGATGAAGGCATCCCGGAGCTCCGGCGCGACGTGAGCGAGGGAGGGGTCGTCATGGCTCATGGTGCTCTCGGTGCGGATGAGGTCCGAGACGTCGGTGACCTCCCGTTTGTCCTGCCACACGGAGGTCGTGGCCAGCTGCTCGAAGCTGCCGTCGGTCCCGAAGAAGCGGAATCGGGACTCGCGGATGTGCGAGGGGTACCCGACCCGACGCATCTCATTCGTGCGCACCGCGCCGCCATCCGCCATCTCGAACAGTGCTGTCGCGTTGGAGATGTCGTTGTCCCAGATGCTGACCTCGCGGTCGAAGACGCCGTCCCTCAGGTGGTCGCGCATTCCGAGGCAGCTGACTGAGACGGCATGGCTCGGCCAGGCTCCGAGCACGCCGCCGAGGGCGTGAGTTGGGTACATCATCGGTGGGTAGCTGGCGGTGGAGCGCCACTCCTCCCCTCCCGAGTACCGGTAGGCGTCGTAGAACCCCAGGTCCATGTCGTGGACGTAGTCGCCCTCGGCATAGAAGAGCCGACCGAACTCGCCGGCGCCCGCTTTGGTGCGTGCGAAGACGGTCGCCGGGTTGTAGTAGCTGGTCTCGCCCATCATGTAGGTGAGTCCGGTCTCCTGGACCGCCGCGATGATGTCGGTGATCTCTTCGCGGGAGATCGCCATCGGGACCGCTGAGTAGACATGCTTACCGGCTCGGAGCGCGGCGACCACGAGGGGGCCGTGAGTCCACCGTTGAGTGAAGATCGCGACCGCATCGATGTCGGAGGCGAGCATCGCGTCGAAGTCCGCGACGGTTCCGTCCAGGCCTTCGCGCTCTACCAGCGCCTCTGCGCGTTCGGGCAGCAGGTCCGTCGTGAGGATCCGATCGATTCCGGGGTGAGCCTTGAACAACCGGGCGAAATGCCCGGAGAACTGACCCGCACCGACGATTCCCAGTGAGAACGTCATCGTTTCCTCATCTCTGCAATGACCTGGCGTGCCGGATGCGACACGCCCCAAGTCTACTCGTGCACCAAGGTGAGATCGCAAGGTCTAGGACGATTCTGGAGGCGTGGAGCGAGGGGTGTCAAGTCCATGCAGCCCCGCTTTGACCTTTTGAAAGAACTTATGACCTCTACGTATGAGGCAGCGATGTCTCGTCGACTGCTGTGGCGATCGACATTCAGGATTGATTCCGCCAGTCCTCTTGCATCCCAAAATCTACGCGTGTAGATTCTCGTCGCAACGACCGACGGCGCACCCGCTCGATGTCGGCATCGACCTGCTTTCGACGAGGAGGGCACATGGTCCAGGATCACTTGACGGTCGCTGGCAAGGACGATCAATCACCCGGCGTGAGCACGAGCACGAGCACGAGCACGAGCATGAGCATGGCGCCTCGTGCCGAGCGCTCACCGAGACCGCCGCAGGCCGGCGGCTCCCGAGGCCGTCGACGTTTTGTGCGGGACTTCCCGCTGATCCTGCTCGGGATCCCCGGCATGCTCCTGCTGCTGACGTTCCACTACTTCCCGCTGCTGGGGAACGTGATCGCCTTTCAGGACTATCAGCCGTACCTTGGGATCGGAGACAGCGACTGGGTCGGCTTCGAGAACTTCGCGGTCATCGTCAACGGAGACGAAGCATTCCTCAACGCCCTGAAGAACACGCTGGTCCTGCTGTTCCTCCAGGTCGTTGTCGTCTTTCCGGCGCCGATCGTGCTCGCTCTGATTCTGAACAGCCTGATGTCCGAGCGGTGGAAGCGGCTCGTGCAGTCGATCCTCTACTTGCCCCACTTCCTGTCCTGGGTGATCGTGGTGGCACTGTTCCAGTCCCTGCTCGGCGGCAGCGGAATGATCAACACCTGGCTGCGGGCGAACGGTCACGCAACGTTCGACCTGATCGGGAGCTCGGACCTTTTCAAGCTCCTCCTGACAAGCCAGATCATCTGGAAGGACACCGGCTGGGCCACGATCCTCTTCCTCGCCGCCCTCTCCCAGATCTCGGCAGAGCTGTACGAGGCGGCGAGCGTCGACGGCGCGAGCCCCCTGCGGCAGATCTGGCACGTCACCCTGCCGGGCATCCGGGGAATCGTCATCCTGCTGCTCATCCTGCGGCTCGGGGATGCCCTCACCGTCGGGTTCGAGCAGATCATCCTCCAACAGGGCCCGGTGGGCATAGGGGTGAGCGAAGTCCTCGACACCTACGTCTACAACCAGGGGATCCTCGGCGGTCAATGGGGTGTCGCCGCAGCAGTAGGCCTGGTCAAAGGCATTGTCGGCGTCGTCCTGGTGATCGGGGCGAACAAACTCGCGCACATCTTCGGAGAGGACGGGATCTACCGCTCATGAGTTCACAGCAGTTCGAACGAGCTCGGAGCCGGCCTGCAGGTCGCCGTCGGAGCTCGCTGCACGGGGCGAGGCCGAACAGTGCAGTCCGTGCCCTCAAGGGCGTCGTGCTCACCATCGCCTGCGTGCTCGTGATCATTCCCTTCACCGGGGTGATCTCGACGAGCATCGCGAGTCCGGAGGCAGTGGCGAAGGCCGGAGGGTTCGTCCTGATCCCCGATGGGATCAATCTCGATGCCTACCGTGCGATCTTCGCCGGAGGTGTCGTCTCCCGGGCGGTGCGGATCAGCATCGGCGTGACGGTGGTCGGCACCGCGATCAGCCTCGCCGTCACGACGATGCTGGCGTACTCGCTGAGCCGGCGGGGGAGCGTCGGGCAGCGCCCGATGCTGTTCTTGGTTCTCGGCGCGATCCTCTTCGGACCCGGCATGATTCCGACCTACCTGGTGGTGCGGTCGCTGGGGCTGCTCGACAGCTACTGGGCGCTGATCCTGCCCACCGCGGTCAGCGCGTTCAACGTGATCGTGGTCCGCTCGTTCTTCATGGCCATCCCGCAGGAGCTGATCGACAGCGCACGTGTGGACGGCGCCTCCGAATGGCGCACCTTCACGCGCATCGTCCTCCCGCTGTCGAAGGCGGCGCTTGCCGTCATCGGCCTGTTCTACGCCGTCGGGTATTGGAACGCCTTCTTCACCGCGCTCCTCTATATGAACGACACCTCGAAGTGGCCGCTCCAGCTGGTGCTGCGCACGTACGTCGTCGACGGATCGTCGCTCAGCACCAGTCAGCTGAGCGCCATGGACGGTGCCTTCCCACCGCAGCAATCCATCCAGATGGCGATCCTCGTGGTCTCCGTCGTTCCGATCCTCATCGTCTACCCGTTCCTACAGAAGCACTTCGCCAAGGGAGTGCTCACCGGTGCAGTCAAGGGTTAAGACTGCAGAAGGAGTCACCGCATGTCATCCATTCACCGCCATCATCCTCACTCGCCATCCCGACGAGGCTTCCTGCGCGGCACAGCTGCCATCGGAGCCGGCAGCGCGATAGGGGCCGGTGCACTGAGCGCCTGCTCCTCCGATAGCCCGGAAGAGGCCGCCGTCGCAAACTCCAAGGTCGCCCTGCCGACCTATGCGCGCCTGGAAGGAGTCACTCCCGATCTTCAAGGCGACGGCGAGCAGACCGCAGACGGCTACCTCACCTATCCGACGGATCTGGTCACCACGGTCTCCGAAGCGCCGGGGGACGGTTCGGAGATCACAGCCTTCCTGGCCACCTCCGCGCCGCCGCCGGCGGTGAGGGACCGGAATTCGTTCTGGCAGGCGATCGAAGGAGAACTGAACGCCCAGCTCGGCCTCTCCATCATTCCGGCGGGCGAGATGAACGACAAGTTCGCAACGGTCGTCGCCAGCGGGGATCTTCCGGATGTCGTCCAGGTCTGGACAACACCGACCCCCAAGGCCGATCTGATGTCTTCCGTGTTCCAGGACATTACCGAACTGGTCTCGGGTGATGCCGTCCTCGACTATCCGCGGCTGGCGAACCTGCCCACCGAATCGTGGAAGCACTGCGTCTTCAACGGAGCGATCCATGGGATCCCGATCCCTCGAGGGAGCATGTCGAGCCTGTGCGTCTTCATGCGCAAGGACCTGCTGCGCACGCTCGGCGTGGAGGCTGCGCCCGCGACAATCGACGAGATGCTTGCACTCAGCGAGGAGATCACGGACACCCGCAGCAACCGGTGGGCCTTCGCCGACATCCCCATGGCGACGATCCAGATGATGCACGGGCTGCCGAACGCGTGGAGCCTCGAGGACGGTGCCTTCGTCAGCGCCTATGAGCATCCGGCGATGCAGGATGCCCTCTCCGATGCGAAGAGATTCCTCGACGCCGGAGTGATCCACCCAGACAACTTCAACTCGAACGTCGGCACGCTCGCCAAGCAGTGGTTCAACCAGGGGTCCGCCCTCTTCACCCAGGACACCTACCCGGCGATGCAGGGCTTCTACCGGGAGAACACCGCGGGAGAGAGCTTCGAGGTCGAGCTCATGAGGTTCGGAGGTGCCACCGGTGGGGAACCCACCACCTGGCTCGGCAACCCCACCCACAGCGTCATCGGCCTGAAGAAGGGCGATCTGGAACGTTCCCGAATGGTTCTCCGCGTCCTCGACTACCTCGCCGCGCCCATGGGAACCAGCGAGCACCAGATGGTGAATTTCGGGATCGAGGGGGAGACCTTCGAGATGGCTGACGGCGCTCCGACGCTCACGTCGATGGGGCAGCAGGAGATCGGACTGGGGCTGAACTACCTCGGCGCCCCGCCGCAGGCCTTCTTCCTCGAGCACCAGCCGGACACTACGCAGATGGAATTCGAGCATCAGGCGTGGATGGTCGAGCACGGCGTCCTGAATCCCGCCCTCGGTCTCCCGTCGGATACCAGGGATCGACAGGGCGAGCAGCTCGGCAAGAAGATGGGCGACATCCAGCGGGAGATTTTGCAGGGGAAGCTGCCAGTGGCCGAGTGGGAGCAGGCTGTGGCCGACTGGCGGGAGGATGGCGGCGAGACGATGAGGGAGGAGCTCCGGGCTGCCGCTGAGGCGTCGGCGGCCTAGCGCGGGCGCCGTCAGCCCTTGCGCCTCGTGCTCCTCCCAGCCGCACTGCGCGCCGGAGGATGTGCGGGACGGGATGCCGGAAGAGGACGAGCCGGGGAACGGGAGATTCTGGGTCTTGCACCCATGGAACTCCACATTCCCCGGCTCGCGGGGGACCTTGTACGTCTCGTCAGACGAGAGAGATCTCCCGACCCGCCGCTGCCGACTCGTAGATCGCCTCCAGGATGCGCACGATCTCGACCCCGTGCCACGCCGGGGCGATCGACTCCGCACGGCCCAGCGAAGCATCCACGAAGTTCTGGATCTCGTTGGCGAAGCCAGTGCCGAGCTCGAAGGTACGCGAGGCGATCTGCGGCTCGATGTTCACCACCGAGTCATGCATCTCGGTGGCGATATGGAGCGCGGGCTCGAGCACCGCGCCGCCCTTCTCGCCGTATACCGAGACATCGATCGAATCCTTGGTGGCATGCAGCGAGTACGAGCAGTCCAGCAGCAACGAGGCGCCGTTCTCGAAACGGATCACCGCATTGGCGAGATCCTCGACGGTGTTCCTGCTGGGGTCGTAGTCGGCGACCTTGTAGCGGGGCATCGTGGTGACGTTCCCGCGGCTGCCCAGCTTGTCGTAGGTGTTGCCGCTGACCGAGACCACCTTGGGGCTGCCCATCAGGTACCAGCAGAGGTCGAGCACATGGATGCCGATGTCCAGCAGCGGGCCGCCGCCGGAGATCTCCTTGTCCGCGAACCAGCCTCCGGGATTGCCCACCCGGCGAATGCAGCTGGCCTTGGCGTAGTAGATCTCACCCAGCTCCTCCGCGTCGATGAACGACTTCAGCACCTGGCAGTTCGGGGAATGGCGGCGCACGAAGCCGACCTGCACCACCCGGTCGCTCGCCTCGACCGCCTGCTGGATCTGCTCGGCCTCCGCGAGGGTGCGGGCGATCGGCTTCTCCACCAGCACATGCTTGCCCGCCTCGATGGCGGCGATCGCCCAGGAGGCGTGCGAGTTGTTCCAGGTGCAGATGGAGACGCCGTCGATCTCGGGGTCGGCGAGCAGCTCCTGCGGATCGGCGTACGCACGTCGGGCGCCGAACTCATCGGCCACGGACTGCGCCCGCTCGAGATTCATGTCAGCGACCGCGATCAGCTCGACATCGGGATTCTTCGAATACGCGGTGAGGTGGCACTGGGCGATGCTGCCGGCGCCGATGACGCCGACTCGGAACTTTGACATGGAGATCTCTTTCGTGACAGGTGGGCTGGACAGCACAGGGGCCGGGCAGTGGGTGCAGGTGGTCAGGCGAACAGGCTCTTGGCGTAGGCGATCCCGCGCTCGCAGCCGAGCAGGCAGTCCTCCCAGCCCTCGAACTCGATCGCGGCGAAGCCCGCGAAGTCGGACTCCTCGATCGCTCGGGCGACCGCGCGCAGGTCGATGTCGCCGTTGCCGACCACCGCCCCGCGCAGGTGCTTCCCGCCGCGGCTGCGGAACCAGCCGGCGCCTGGAGCGGCGTCGGCCGGGCGGAGATAGAAGTCCTTGAAGTGCACGACCATCGCGTACGGGACGTTCTGAGCGACCGAGACCTCGGGCGTCTCGTCCACGCACACGAAGTTGCCGACGTCCAAGGTGGTCAGGAAGTTCGGCTCGTCGACCGCGTGGATGATCCGACGCACCCGCTCTGCGGACTGCACGAAGAAGCCGTGGTTCTCGAGGCTGGTGGTGATGCCCTTCGTCGCGGCGTACTGGGCGATCTGCTTGCAGGCGGCGACGATCGTGGGTAGGACCTGCTCGAACAGGGGTGTGTCGTCACCCTCGTGACCGGCGTGGGGCACCACGTCATGGCGCATCCGGGTGATCCCGAGCAGCTCGGCGAGATCCACATACTTCTTCACCCGCTCGATCTGCGCCTCCAGGATGGAGGGATCGCCGGACGAGAGGTCCGCACCGACGGCGAGGTTGGTCAGCGGTACCCCGGCAGCCTCTGCGGCGGCTCGGATCTGTGCCACGTATGCGGGGTCGGAGGCGATATTCGGAATCGGCGAGCTCGGATCGTCGCCGAGGACGGCGAGTTCGAGATGCTCGCCTTCGCTGGCCGCGACCCACTCGATGACCTGCGGAAGTGTCATCTCTCCGGTGGAGAGCTTGGAGTGGAAGCTGTAGGAGCTGAAGCCGAAGGTGATGTCGGAGGTCATGCGGATCCTTCGCGGTCGAGGGAGGGCGGGGGAGGTCGGGCTCTGGTCGAGTCGTGGCGAGGCGGGTCAGGCGCGGGCGTCCAGCAGGCGGGGCCAGGGTGCGGGAACGTCGGGGATCCCGAAGATCTGCGCGGAGCCATAGGAGAAGGCGAGGCCGAGGGCGCCCACCAGAGCGCCGTCGGTGGTCAGCCGCGCGGAGACCACTTCGGTGGGCTGCCCGGTCATCAGCAGCTCGTCCAGCGCGCGTCGCAGCGGGTCGAGCAGGGTGTCGCCGGCGCGGGAGAGTCCGCCTCCGATGACCACCCGTGCGGGGTCGAGCGTCAGCAGCACGGTGGCGAGGCGTGGCGCGATCTGGGTGCAGAACTCCTGGATCTCACGCTGTGCGGCGGCGTCACCATGGGCGGCCCGGTCCAGCAGGGGTTCGGCCTCGTCGCCGGTGGACCATCGCAGGCGCCCACGCTGCGAGCTCTCTGTCCAGCGCATTCCCCGCTGGCTGCCGAGCTCACCGGCGAGTCGGTGTGCGCCCTGCAGGATCCGCCCCTCGAGGATCGCCGCGACCGAGATCCGGTTGCCGAGCTGCACGAACAGCATGCTGTCCGTCTCCGCGCCGAGGTGATGTTCGGCGAATGCCGCGAGCTTGATGTCGTTCTCCACCGCCACCGGGCAGCCGAGACGCCGCCCGAGCTCTCCGGAGAGATCCAGGCCCACGAGGTCGGGCGCGGCGAGGCTCTGGGTGATCCGACCGTCGGGGCCGAGGATGCCCGGGGCGGCGATGCCGAGGGCACCGGGCATGTGCCGGGTCTCGCGAACCGCTCGTTCGAGTGCGTCGAACGGATCGGGGTCGTTCAGAGGGACGACGGCGCGAGTGAGGACCTGACCGGCGGCGTCGGCGACCAGGCAGCGCACCGTGCGAGCGCCGATGTCCAGGGCCGCGATGGTCGAGACCGAAGGTTCGAAGGAGAAGTGACGAGCTGGGCGCCCCGCCGCGCCCGAGGCGGCGACCGGGGCGGGGATGGCGGAACCGGCGGCCCCGAGGTCCTGCAGCACGGCATCGACGGTGGGGCGGGAGAGCCCGGTGGCGGCGGCGAGCTCGGCGACGGTGAGCGCGCGGCCCGCCTCCCGCAGGACGAGCAGGCAGTCGCGGGCATTGGATCGGCGCACTGCTGAGGCTGTGGTCATCGAACGGTCCGCCCTCGTGATCGCTTGTCCGGGGACGGTTTGGTAACCCGGTTGCACAATGTGCTCCCAGTGTGACGGCTCCGGGGAGCGGGCGTCAACCTCCGGCGGTGGTCGAGCGGGTGGGAGGATCGAGGGATGGAGATCCCCCTGGAGCAGTCCTATGCCGCCGCGGTCCCCGAGCTCTCGGTCCCCTGGCGCGCAGAGGCGCCCCCTCACCCCGAGCTGGTGTGGTTGAACGAGGAGCTGGCGCGCGAGCTCCGATACTCCCCGGCCTGGCTGCGCGGGGAGGAGGGCCTCTCGCTGCTCACCGGGCAGATCGACGGCACCACGGCGCAGGCCTATGCCGGGCACCAGTTCGGCAGCCCGAATCCCCAGCTGGGAGATGGCCGGGCGGTGCTGCTTGGCGACCTCGTGGACACCGGGGGCCACCGCCGCGACCTGCATCTCAAAGGCGCCGGACGCACCCCCTTCGCACGTGGCGGCGATGGGAAGGCGCCGCTGGGCCCGATGCTCCGCGAGGCCGTCATCGGTGAATGGCTCCACGCCCTCGGGATCCCCACCACCCGGGCGCTCGCAGTCCTCAGCACCGGGGAGCAGATCGCGCCGCGACAAGGGGTGACGCCGGAGCCGGGCGCGCTGCTGGTGCGGGTCGCCGCCAGCCATCTGCGCGTGGGGACCTTCGAGTACGCCACCTGGCACCTGGATCCCGAGGCGCGGGAACGCCTCGTGGAATACACGATCCAGCGGCACCATCCCCAGGCCGACGGGCCGCTCGGACTGCTCGAGGCGGTCGTTCGATCGCAGGCGGAGCTGGTGGCGCAGTGGATGCTGGCCGGCTTCGTGCATGGAGTGATGAACACCGACAACATGGCGCTCTCCGGCGAGGGCATCGACTACGGGCCCTGCGCCGTGCTCGATGTCCACCGCCGCGGCGCCGTGTTCAGCTCGATCGACCGTGGCGGCCGCTACGCCTACGGGAACCAGCCTGGGATCGCGCTGTGGAACCTCTCCCGTTTCGCCGAGACCCTGGTGCCGCTGCTCGACGCGGATCCGAACCAGGCGATCGAACAGGCCACCGCGGTGCTCGAGCGGTATGAGGGGTGGTACCTGGAGGCCCATGGGCGCGGACTCGCGGCGAAGCTCGGGATTCCGCGGGGCGAGCAGACCGAGCAGGCTGGAGTGGGAACCGCGGAGGTGGAGGAGCTCGGTGCAGCGCTGTTCGACCTGCTCGAGGAGCAGGAGGTGGACCACACGGGGTTCTTCCGGGCGCTCGGCGAGGGCTCCGCAGCAGCCCTGTTCAAGGATCCGGCGCCGTTCGAGCGCTGGGATGCGCGCCTGCGCGGCCTGCGGGGCGACGGACCGCCGGCCGAGACCGCCCGCAGGAACATGGCCCACGTGAATCCCGCGATCGTCCCTAGGAACGTGCACCTCGACGCCGCCCTGCGCGCCGCGCACCTCGGGGATGTTCAGCCGGTGCGGACGATGCTGGACGCGGTCGGCCGCCCGTTCGAGCGACGGGCGGAGCACGCGCATCTCGAGGAGGCCGGTGACGGCGGAGAGCACTTCCTGACGTTCTGCGGGACCTGAACCCGCCCGCCCCGGTTCCCGCGCGTCCGATCGGTCGGGGCCGCCGGGAGGGCCGGTGATACGGTCGCCTCACCGACCCCCCCGACGTGAGGAGACGCCATGAACAGCACCCTCGAAGGACGCAAGATCCTGCTGTTGACCAGCAATTTCGGTACGGAGACCGACGAGATCACAAAGCCGCTCGCGACGCTTCGCGAGGCGGGTGCGACCGTCACCGTCGCCGCTCCGGAGACCGGCGTGGTCACGACCCTGGAGCGCGATCGCGAGCCCGGCCCGGAGGTTCCGGTCGACGCGACCCACGACTCCGTGAAGGCCGCCGATTTCGACGCCCTGGTGCTGCCCGGCGGCACCCTGAACGCCGACTCGCTGCGCGCAGACGAGACCGCACAGTTCCTGGTGCGCTCCTTCGCCGCCGACGGCAAGCCGATCGCAGCGATCTGCCACGCGCCGTGGCTGCTCGTCGAGACAGGCCTGGCCGACGGTCGCGAGCTCACCTCCGTCCCCACCATCCGCACCGACCTCACCAACGCGGGCGGGAAGTGGACCGATGAGGAGGTGGTGATCGACGACTCCGCCGGCTCCCGCCTCATCACCTCACGCACCCCCGATGACCTCGCCGCCTTCAACGCGGCGATCATCAACTCCCTCAGCTGACCCGCCTCCAGGAGGAAGCCATGACACAGCCGCAGAATCCGCAGAATCCCGCCGAGGATCCTGAGCTCGACCAGATCGCCGCGACCAGCGAGGACGAATATGCGCGCGGAGCCGACGAGGGGCCCGGTGAGGTGAGCATCGACGACGCACTGGAGACCGACCGGGTCCTCGCCGAGGGGCCGGAGTCCCGCAACGCCGACGGCTACGGCTTCGACGCCGACCGCGACCGCGGAGGCGATGACTCGACCGCCGCTGAACAGGGCAACCGGGATGAGGACCGCATGGAGGCCGAGACCGCTGAGCAGGAGCTGCCCGAGCTCTGAGGCTCCGGCCGTCGAAGCTCAGCGGGTCGAGGCTCAGTGGGTCGAGGCTCAGGCGGCCAGCGCCGCGAGGATCCTCTCGTCGACCGCATGCCGCGCCCGCAGGTGCTCACCGACGTCATAGGAGAACGACGAGTAGGTGAGGGTGCCGCCCTCGTCGATCAGGGCCTTCGCGCTGGGCCGGTCGGTGAGCTCTGCGAGCCAGGTCAGCGCCCGATGATCGGCCATGGCCTGCGCAAAAACGCGGTGCCGGAGGGAGAGCCAGGGGCTGCCGTCGGGCCCGGGGTAGACCGCGAAGGCATCGCCGCCGAAGAAGGGTCCGCCGGCACAGGTGTCCTCGAAGGGGTCGATCGGGCGCAGCGAGAACTGCGTCCACCAGAAGTTGTACCCCCAGTGCAGGAAGCCGGGGGCGTCGAAGGCGAAGAGCTGCCGGCCCAGCACCCGGTTGCGCACCGACGGCAGCGAGATGAACCGGTTGGCGACGTCCCGGCCCTGGGAGACGCAGTAGTACACCCAGGGGCGCCTGCCTGCCTCGAGGAACGGGCCCGCGTGGTTCGTGGCGACGATCGGAGTGTCCACGACGCCCTGTTCGGCGAAGACCAGGGAGCTGAGCGCGTCGACCACCTGGGCGCCCTCAAGCAGATCTGCGACCTGGCCCTTCGCCGCCCGGTAGGACCCCAGCTGATTCTGGTGCGGCTCATCAGAGATGTGCCACAGGACCTGCCCGTCCCAGTGCTCCTCGAGATGGGCGCGCAGGGCAGGGATCATCGCCTCCAGCAGCCGACGGTAGTCAGGGGAAGTGGCCGAGACATGCCAGCCGAAGCGATGCTCGAGGCCTGAGGCCGTCTCCACCTGGATCGCGGGGGTGTGCTGGGCACCCCACTGCGTGAACAGGTGCGCGATCTCGATGCCGGTGAAGCCCAGCTCCCGGCAGATCCCCAGCCAGCGGTCCAGCCGGGAGAAGTCGAACGCATAGGAGCCGTCCAGTTCACGGATCCCGATCAGCTGCACGAACGGCCGGGTGTGGCCCTCGGCGGTGTCCAGCGGTGGGGTCCAGGTGGGGGTGAGCACCGAGTTCACGTCCATCGCCCGCGCGGAGGCGAGGAAGGCCTCGATCAGCTCCCAGTGGCGCTCGGAGAACACCTCGACGTCGTAGTAGGTGGAGAGGCTGTCGGCGTGGAACCAGTGGGTGTTGGTGATCGACAGCAGGGGCAGGCGGTAAGGGTGGAGGCGCAACTGCGCGGTGTGCTCGGCGAGGACCTGCTCCCCTGTCTCCCCGCAGAGGGTGATCGTGAGGGCGTGGTCGCCGGCGTCGGCCTCCTCCGTGGCGAGGACGTCGATCCACAGCGACTCCCAGCGGCCGGGGGTCACGTGGACGGAGTCATCGCGGAGCGGCTCGAGCAGGTCCGGGTACTCGCCCGGGGCGGTGACCAGGTAGTGCTCGTCGGCGTTCTCCGGAGCAGGGGAGGAGACGGGGACGCGTCGCACAGCGTGCACCTGGGCACGGTCGGCGAGCGGGCCGGCGAGCCGGACCCGGACTGTGCCGAGGGAGTCCTCCTCGAGCCGGAGCGCCACCTGCACGGACAGCACCTCCCCGAGGAAGCCGGAGGCGTGGGCGCCGCCGATCAGCTCGGCGGGGCGCGGCGCGGTCTCGCCGAGCACCTTCTCCAGGGAATCGGTCAGGACGGACTGCACGGGTACTCCTCATCGAGCGCGGGGATGCGGCCGCCCACCATCCTCACATGCCGACCTCACCCGTCGGAAGGTCTGTCGTCGTCCTTCTCAGAAACCCATTCCAACAGGTCTCCCGGCTGGCATTGGAGCACCTCGCACATCGCTTCCAGGGTGCTGAAGCGCACCGCCTTGGCGCGGCCGTTCTTCAGCACCGCGACATTCGCCGGCGAGATCCCGACGCGCTCCGCGAATTCGCCCACGGAGAGCTTGCGCCGGGCGAGCTCGACATCGATCCGCACCACGATCGGCATCAGATCACCGCCTCCATCTCCTCGCGCAGCATCGTGGCGTGGACCAGCAGCGTGCGCATCACGCCCATCAGCAGTGCCATCCCGACCCCGGCGATCGCCCCCAGCACCAGCAGCAGCATCCAGGCGGGGGGACCGCCGACGGTGAAGGACTGGTAGCCGAGCGTTCCCACGCACACCGCGCTCGCGGCGAGGAAGGCCCCGATGATTCCGTCCACCCAGCGCAGGGAGCCGGCGGCGAAGACCTCACCGCGACGGGTGATGCCGAGCAGGCGCAGCGTGCACACGAGCGCTACCTCGACGCACGCCAGGCCGGCGATCGACAGCAGCAGGATCGGCCAGCGCATGAACGCTTCGGCCGGCAGCTCGGCGGCGAGCACGCCGGAGAGCCAGGGGAGGACCACAAGCTGCAGGATCGCGGTGAGCAGCAGTGCGATGCCCAGCAGTATGCGCAGCAGATCAACGCTCAGACGAGAGAACATGCATCGAGTATCACCGCGTATCTATCGAAAGTCAATCGATGTCAGCGTCTGCGATTAATCCATTGCGGTCGCCGGCGGGACGTCCTACGGTGGTCGGACACTCGAGAGGAGGTGATCCGAGAAGTGATTTCTTCTAGGACCTGTGAGGTGGCTCGCCGCTGAGGCGACCGTTCATCCGGACGCGCAGCGAATACCACCGAGCTGCCGGGACCCCCAGGGGTCGGATCTCGTCCATCCGACCAGCGCACCGCGCGACCTGGGGGTCTTCCCCTGCCCGCTGGCCTGCCGTCCTCTCCGCTGGCCCGCCGCCGTGCCCATTAGCCTGCTGTCATGACGAATGCACCCCAGTACGCGCCGATCGAACTGATCGCGACCCGGATCGACGAGGATGCCGCGCTGCGCTCGACCGGCGCTGGCGCCGACACCGACACCGGCGCCGACAGCCTCGTCGAGTCGCCGATCGTGCTGCTGCTCCACGGCCTGGGCAGCCACGAGGGCGACCTCGCGGGACTGGTGCCCTACCTCCCGCCGCACTTCACCTACGTCTCCCTGCGGGGCATCTACTCCTATGTGCAGGGCTACGCCTGGTTCGAGATGCCGGTGGATCCGGAGCGCCCGGAGTCGCTGCAGACCTCCGCCGCAGCGGTCGAGGCGTGGATCGCCGCGCAGAGCGCACCCGTCGTCGGCGCGATCGGCTTCTCCCAGGGCGGAGCGCTCGCGCTGCAGTTGCTGCGTCGCGATGCGAAGGCGCTGGGCTTCGTGGTGAACCTCTCCGGTTTCCCGTTCCCCGCCGCGATGCCCGGCGATGCCGCGCTCGCCGAGGCCGCGCCGCCCGCGCTGTGGGGCCACGGCGGTATGGATCCGCACTTCGACGCCGAGCGGGAGGAGCAGGTCCGGACGTTCATGAGCGCACACACCCGCCTCGAGGAGGAGCGTCGGCCGTACCTCGCGCACGCCGTGGACGAGATCGAGCTGCGGGCGATCGCCGCATTCCTGCAGCGGCGGGCCGACGAGCATCGGGACGAGCATCGGACCGAGCGCTGAGTGGCCCCGCACACCTGCCCCCACTCTCAGGAATCGGGTTGTAGCATTCCGTCATCCCCCTTCGAGAGCCGGAGCGGGGCATGAGGAGCACCAGGAGATCATGAGCGCCGCCAGCGACGCCCCGAGTGACAGTCCCAGGCCTTCGGGCCTGAGTACAGATGCATCATCCGGGGGGATCCGTCCATGGACCTGATCGGTCCCCTCATATCCTTGGCGGTCGGCCTCATGCTGATCGCCGCCTGCGGCGGATTCGTCGCCGCCGAGTTCTCCCTGATCACCGCGAACCGCAATGAAGTGGAAGCGGCCGCCGCCTCCGGCGACAAGCGCGCCAGCGGTGTCCTGCAGGGGATGAAGACTCTCTCCACGCAGCTCTCGGGAGCACAGCTCGGGATCACCGTCACCAACCTCGGCATCGGCTTCCTCGCCGAACCCGCTATCGCCGCCCTGATCGGTCCCCTGCTGGTAGATGCGGGTCTGGGAGCGGTCGCTGCGCGGTCCATCTCCGTGATCATCGCGCTGGTGCTCGCCACCGGCGTCACCATGATCTTCGGCGAGCTGGTGCCCAAGAACCTCGCGATCGCGGAACCGCTGCGCACCGCGCGCTATGTGGTCGGCTTCCAGCGGCTGTTCACGACGATCTTCCGCCTCCCGATCCGTCTCTTCAACGGCAACGCCAACGCCGTGGTGCGTGCACTCGGCGTCGAGCCGCAGGAGGAACTCAGCTCTGCTCGCAGCGCTGATGAGCTCTCCGTGCTGGTCAAACGCTCGGCCGACGAAGGCGCCCTTGCCGAGGAGACCGCCTCCCTGGTCCAGCGCACCCTCGCCTTCGGTGACCGTCGCGCCCACGACGCGATGGTCCCGCGCGGCCGGATGGACTCCCTGGAGGCAGACCATTCAGTCGCGGACCTGCTCGAGCTGGCCCGTCTCACCGGCCACTCGCGCTTCCCGGTGCTCGACGACGAGAACGAGGTCATCGGCGTCGCCCATATCCGGCACGGCCTCGCCATCCCCTTCGACGAGCGGCCCGGCACCAGGGTCGACTCCGTGATGGGCACCGCGACCTTCGTCCCGGACACGGTTCCGCTGGACGACCTGATGGACACCCTGCGTGCCGGTGGTCTGCAGATGGCGGTCGTGGTCGACGAGTTCGGCGACCATGCCGGGCTGATCACCCTCGAGGACCTGGTCGAGGAGATCGTCGGCGAGGTCCGCGATGAGCATGACGAGGAGATGGACGACACCCCGGAGGCCGACGGCTCCTGGGACCTCGACGCGCGCATGCGGCCCGACGAGGCCACCGACAGGCTCGGGGTCACCGTGCCCGAGCACGAGGACTACGACACCCTCGGCGGACTGATCACGATGGAGCTGGGCCGGCTCGCAGAGGTGGGGGACGAGGTCCTCGTGGACACCGACCCCGCCCCTGGAGAGGACCCTGCCCGGCTGCGGATCGAGGTCACCGAGGTGGATGGCCGCCGCATCGAGACCGTGCACGTCAAGGTCGAGCCCGCCGCGACTGAGGACGACGGCGAGCGGGACCGCGAGAAGCACCAGAAGCACGAGAAGGAGGAGCGCCGATGAGCACCATGACCGGACTCGCCCTGACCCTGTTCCTGCTGATCTTCAACGCCTTCTTCGTGGGGGCCGAGTTCGCGCTGATCTCCGCTCGCCGCTCGATCATCGAGCCCAAGGCACTCGACGGGAAGTGGGCCGCGAAGGTCACCATCTCCGCGATGGAGCAGGTCTCGCTGATGATGGCCGGCGCGCAGATGGGCATCACCGTGTGCTCCCTCGCGCTCGGCGCGATCAGCGAACCGGCGATCGCCCATCTGCTCGAGGTGCCCTTCGAGGCCATCGGCGTGCCGAGCGCGCTGGTGCACCCGATCTCCTTCGTGATCGCGCTGTCGCTGATCACCTACCTCCACGTCGTCTTCGGCGAGATGGTGCCCAAGAACATCGCCCTGGCCGGGCCCGAGCGGATGGCGCTGATCCTGGCGCCGATGCTGATGGGCATCGTCACCCTGATCAAGCCCGTTCTGTGGCTGCTGAACTCCTGCGGCAACCTCGTGCTGCGCATGCTTGGAGTAACACCGAAGGCTGAGGTGACCAGCGTCTTCACCCGCAACGAGGTGGCGGCGATGGTCAGTGAATCCCGTGAGGGCGGTCTGCTCGAGCACAACGACGAGGCGCTCCTGCTGGGAGCGCTCCGCTTCGAGGCCCGCAGCGTCGCCAACCTGGTGATCCCGCTGGACCAGGTCTCGAGCCTGCCCCAGGGGGTCACCGCGGCGGAGGCCGAGGCCGCCGCCGTCGAGGGGTACTCCCGGTTCCCGGTGAAGGCGGCCGACGGCATGCTGATCGGCTACGTCCACATCAAGGACCTGCTGGACTCCGTGCAGGAGCAGCGCGAGCACCCGATCCCCGCCGAGCGCATCCGCACCCTGCCCGTGATCAGGTCCGACGAGCCGCTGCGACAGGCGCTCACCGCGATGCAGGATTCGGGGGCCCACCTGGGCGCCGCCACCGATGAGGCCGGTACCGTGATCGGCATCGTCACCCTCGAGGACATGCTCGAGGAGCTGGTGGGCCAGATCCGCGACGACTCGCGCATCGCCGCCTGAACCTGAGGAGCTCCCGTGCACGGCTCTCTGTCCCGCCGCCGCTGGGCGCTGTATGCGCTGTTCCTGCTGCCCGGACTCAGCATGTCCGCGTGGGTCACCCGCACGCCGGCCGTGCGGGACCTGCTGGAAGCGTCCACTGCGCAGATGGGGCTGGTGCTGTTCGGACTCTCCGTCGGCTCCATGGCCGGGATCCTCTCCTCCGGTCCGCTGGTGATGCGATGGGGAGCCCGGCCGGTGGTCGCGGGCGGCTCCTCGCTGATCGTGCTGGCCATGCCGGTCATCGCCATCGGCGCCGCGAGCGGCATGCCGCTGCTGACTGCGCTGGGCCTGGCGCTGTTCGGGGCCGGCATGGGCGGCGGCGAGGTCGCGATGAACGTCGAGGGGGCCGACGTCGAGAAGCAGGGCGGTCGCCCGTTCCTGCCCGCCCTTCACGGCTGCTTCAGCCTCGGCACGGTGATCGGTGCGGGCCTCGGCATCCTCGCCAATGCGACGCGATTCTCCGTGGTCGCCCATCTGGTGCTGATCGCCGTGCTCGGCGCCGGGCTGCTGGTCTGGGCGCTGCGCGCGATCCCCGCGGGGACCGGCCTGGTCACCGCCGCCGAGCGCGCTGAAGCGGCCGCGACCCCCGCCCCGGCGCTCTGGAAGGACACCCGCCTGGTGCTCATCGGCGGCATCGTGCTGGCGATGGCGCTCGCCGAGGGCACCGCCAACGACTGGCTGCCGCTGATCATGGTGGACGGGCACGGCTTCGGAGCCACGATGGGCTCGACCGTGTTCGCCCTCTTCGCCGCCTCCATGACCATCGGCCGCTTCTGCGGCGGCCCGATCGTCGCCCGCGTGGGCCGCGCCCGGGTGCTCATGGTCAGCGCGCTCTTCGCGGCTCTCGGCCTCGCGCTGATCGCCTTCGTGGACAGCCAGCCGGTCGCCGTCGCCGCCGTGGTGCTCTGGGGCCTCGGCGCCTCGCTCGGCTTCCCGCTCGCCCTCTCCGCCGCCGGGGACTCCGGCCCGAACCCCGCTGCCCGCGTGGCCCTGGCCTCGACGATCGGCTACCTCGCCTTCCTCGTGGGCCCGCCCACGCTCGGCCTGCTCGGCGAGGAGGTCGGCCTGCGCGGCGCCCTGGTGGTGCCGCTCGCGGTGGTGCTGGTGGGCGTGGCCCTCAGCCCGGCGGCGGGGCCCCGGGTCCGTGCAGCGGACGCGCCGCAGCCCCGGGCGAGCGTGGGGACGCTCGAGGGATGACGCCGCCGCGGCGGAGCCCGTCGGGCAGGATGGGCTGATGCAGAACATCGCCGACTCCCGCTGGCGGGTGCTCCCGGTCGGCCGCGCCGTGACGCTCCAGAGAACCGCGATGGAGGCGCTGTTCTACGGCCTCATCGGCCTGCTGGGGCTTTTCGGGGTCGCCGTGATCAGCGGGCTCGTCGTCGAGGAGCTGTTCGCCGGGTCCGAGGCAGGGACCACCATCGACCTGGTCAGCCGCGCCTCGCTGGTCGGTGTCCTGGTGCTCGGGGCGATCGGCCTGCTCCTGCTGGGACTGCTCGGGTCCCTCGAGGGCCCGCTCATGGCCCGCGCCCTGGCTGCGGCTGTGCGGCGGGGCACCCCGGCGACCGAGGTCCCGTTCCCGACCCAATGGAAGGCGGCGCGGGAGAGCAGCGCCACGGCGTACAAGGGCATCGCGATCGCGATGCTGGCGATCCTGGGGCTGCTCTACGTGATCGCCGTCTTCGCCATGCTGGAGAGCGTGGACGTGGTGGGCCTGGCGGTCGTCGGCGGCGGCGCGGTGCTGCTCGCGGCGATCTGGGCGGGGATCCCGCTCACCGGAAAGGTCTTCACGCGCTGGCAGCGCGGGTTCGCGGACGAGCTGCCCGAGCGATGGACCCAGCCGCATCGGATCATCGCCGCCGGGCGGGAGCTGACCGAGGCGGGGAGCTCCGCGCCGCTGCCCGGACGTGGGGTGCGGATGCTCAGCAATGCGCTGGCCACCGTCGTGGTCCTCGCCACCATGGCCTGGTTCGTGGCCTTCCAGCTGGTGGTCGCCGTCGCCTATCCGGACGCCACCCGCACGGCCAGCCGGCAGCTGGGGGAGCGGGCGGAGCTCGATCCCGCCGGGGAGCGCCTGGTGGACCTGCTGACGATGGCGGAGGGGATCGTGGCGGCGATCGGTGTCCTGGCCTTCGCCGGGATGGTGGGCTGCGCCATCATCCTGCGGCGCCTCGAGCACAGGGAGCTGCGCCGCGCGCTCGGGGACCCGACGGGAGCGTCGCCGCAGCACGCCCTGCTCAGCCGCGCCATGTCCCGCACCTCCCTGCCGGTGCTGAAGGTGGTCTTCGCTCTCGCGGGCGCGACGGCAGCGCTCGGCGTCGCGCTCTGGTTCGTCGACCTGGTGGCGGAGCTGCCGGACTGGGACTTCTACGCGGCCGCCGGTCCGCAGCTGCGGGCGGCGGCGCCGCTGGGACCCTGGATCCTGCTCGGGGCGCTGGGTCTGATGGGGCTGGGGATCGTGGTGGGTAGCCTGCTCGATGCACGGGACCGGATTCTGCGGGACGAGCTGGTGCAGCGCTGGCCGGTGCGGCCTGCAGAGCCGTCCGAGGGATCCGAGTAGCCCCAGCCCCCGCACGATGCGCGATCGGGCTCGGGTGAGCGCGCACGTCGGCGAACTCGCGCAGGGCTGACGTGAGCCGTGCCATCTTCCTGGGCGAAGACGCCCCGTCCTCTTCTTCCCGGTTACGGTGAGCCCAGCACATCGTCGTGTCCCCGGTGCTCCGCCACCGGGCCCAGAGCAAGGGGCACCTGTGAATGCAGCTCTTCCGATCCCGCCGCCGCTGCCTCCCGCCGCGCGGCGCCAGGGCCAGGGTGCCCGGAAGTCCCAGAAGCCCGAGGACTCTGCCGTCCCGGTGTTCTTCATCTCCGACTCCACCGGCATCAGCGCCGAGACCATGGGCAACGCCCTGCTGCTGCAGTTCCCCTCGGTCCCCTTCGAACGGCGCCTGATGCCCTTCGTGCGCACCGTCGAGGAGGCGCGCGAGGTGCGTGCCGACCTCGATGCGGCGATGGACGGCGAGGTGCAGCCGCTGGTGTTCCTCACCGTGGTCGACGAGGCGGTGCGCGAGGAGCTGAGGGCCACCAAGGCACCGGTCATCGACTTCGTCAGCGGCCACCTCGCCCAGCTCGAGGATCGCCTCGGGGTCACCGGCGACCACGCCCCGGCCCGGCTGCACGGAGTGGGCGACTCCCGGCGCTACAACCGTCGGATGCAGGCGGTCGAATTCGCGATCGAGCACGACGACGGCCAGTCTGTCCGCGCGATCGAGAAGGCGGATGTGGTGCTCATCGCGCCCTCCCG
Source organism: Brachybacterium sp. AOP24-D1-21 (assembly GCF_052378665.1). Classification (NCBI taxonomy): domain Bacteria; kingdom Bacillati; phylum Actinomycetota; class Actinomycetes; order Micrococcales; family Dermabacteraceae; genus Brachybacterium; species Brachybacterium sp. AOP24-D1-21. Next base: position 1,342,694 of record NZ_JBQSXX010000001.1, on the reverse strand, counting down.
CTGCGGCAAGACCCCCACCAGCATGTACCTCGCGCTCATGCACGGGATCTTCGTGGCGAACTATCCGCTGGTCGATGAGGACCTCGGTGGCGAGGTGCTGCCGGAGTCGATCGCCCGGATCGCCGATCGCTGCTTCGGGCTGCTCACCTCCCCGCAGCGGCTCAGCGCCGTGCGCAGCGAGCGCCGCGCCGACTCCCGCTACGCCTCCCTCGAGCAGACGCGCTGGGAGCTGTCCCGGGCCCGCCGCGTCTATGACATGCACGGGATCCCCTTCGTCGACTCCTCGAACAAGTCCGTCGAGGAGATGTCCACCCTGATCCTCCAATCGCTCGCCCGCCGCGGAACCACCCCCCGCGCACAATGAAGGAGCACGCCATGACCCAGAGCATCCGTTGGTTCTCCGAGCTCGGCATGAACGACCTCGAGCAGGTGGGCGGCAAGAACGCCTCCCTCGGCGAGATGGTCTCGAACCTGACCCGCCTCGGGGTGCAGGTGCCCGACGGCTTCGCCACCACGTCCCGGGCCTATCGCGAGTTCCTCGGCGCGACCGGGCTCGCGGAGCGGATCGACGAGCGGCTGCAGGGCCTGGACACCGAGGACACCATCGCGCTGGCCGAGACCGGCCGCGAGATCCGGGAGCTGGTGATCGCCCAGCCCTTCCCCGCGGACCTCGAGGCGGACATCCGCTCCGCCTACCAGCAGCTCGCCGAGGGCAGCGGCGAGGAGGCCTCGTTCGCGGTGCGCTCCTCGGCCACCGCCGAGGATCTGCCGGACGCCTCCTTCGCGGGCCAGCAGGAGACCTTCCTGAACGTGCGCGGGATCGACGCCGTGCTGCTCGCGATCCGCGAGGTGTTCGCCTCCCTGTACAACGACCGCGCGATCGCCTACCGCGTCCACCACGACTTCGAGCACGCCGCGGTGGCGCTCTCGGCCGGGGTGCAGAAGATGGTCCGCTCCGATCTGGGATCCAGCGGGGTCATGTTCACGGTCGACACCGAATCCGGCTTCGACCAGGCCATCTTCATCACCTCCGCCTACGGGCTCGGCGAGGGCGTGGTCCAGGGCGCGGTGAACCCCGACGAGTTCTACGTCTTCAAGCCCGGCCTGCGCGAGGACCGCCCCGCGATCCTCAAGCGCCAGATCGGCGAGAAGGCCACCAAGATGGTCTATGCCCACGGGGAGGGAGCCACCACCGTCGGCCGCACCGTGGAGTTCATCGAGGTGGACGTCGCCGCGCGCAGCCGGCTCTCGCTCACCGATCAGCAGGTGACCGATCTGGCGAAGCAGGCGCTGATCATCGAGGAGCACTACGGGCGGCCGATGGACATCGAGTGGGGGCTCGACGGGGCCGACGGTTCCCTGTACATCCTGCAGGCCCGCCCCGAGACCGTGCAGTCCCGGGCGGGGAACACCGTGGAGAAGTACATCCTCGCCTCCCGCGGTCCGGTCCGCGCCGAGGGACGGGCGATCGGCGCGAAGATCGGCGCCGGCCCCGTGCGGGTGCTGGACACCATCGACCGCATGCACGAGTTCCAGCCCGGCGAGGTGCTGGTCGCCGACATGACCGACCCCGACTGGGAGCCGATCATGAAGCGTGCGAGCGCCATCGTCACCAACCGTGGCGGCCGCACCTGTCATGCGGCGATCATCGCCCGCGAGCTCGGGATCCCCGCCGTGGTGGGCACCGGCTCCGCGACCGCGGAGCTGAAGGACGGTGACGAGGTCACCGTCTCCGCCGCCGAGGGCGACACCGGATTCGTCTACGAGGGGCTGCTGGACTTCACCGTCTCCTCCTCCGAGGTGGACTCGATGCCGCCGGTGGGCACGAAGATCATGATGAATGTGGGCAACCCCGAGCAGGCCTTCGGATTCTCGCGGCTGCCGAACGCCGGAGTGGGCCTGGCCCGCCTGGAGTTCATCATCAACCGGCAGGTCGGCATCCACCCCCGCGCCCTGCTCGAGCTGGACCGGCTCGAGCGTGACGAGCCGGAGATCGCCGCGACGGTGCGCTCCAGGATCGCCGCCTACGACTCCCCGCGGGACTACTTCGTCCAGCGCGTCGTCGAGGGGGTGGCGACGATCGCCGCCGCCTTCGCGCCGGAGCCGGTGATCGTGAGGATGAGCGACTTCAAGTCCAACGAGTACGCGAACCTCCTGGCCGGGACGCTGTTCGAGCCGCACGAGGAGAACCCGATGATCGGGTACCGCGGCGCCTCCCGCTACCTCTCGGCGGACTTCGCGGAGTGCTTCGCGATGGAATGCGAGGCGCTGCGCTTCGTGCGCGAGGAGATGGGACTGAGCAACGTCAAGGTCATGATCCCCTTCGTGCGCACGCCCGCCGAGGGCAAGGGGGTCATCGACCTGATGGCCAGCCACGGCCTGGTGCGGGGCGAGAGGGACCTGCAGGTCATCATGATGTGCGAGATCCCCTCGAATGCCGCGACCCCGGAGCTGTTCCTCGAGCACTTCGACGGCTTCTCGATCGGCTCGAACGACATGACCCAGCTGACCCTGGGCCTGGATCGTGACTCGGCGCTGGTCGCCGACGCCTTCGACGAGCGGGATCCGGCGGTGAAGTTCATGCTCGCCCGGGCGATCGAGGCCTGCCGGGCCGCGGGGAAGTACGTCGGGATCTGCGGGCAGGGGCCGAGCGACCACCCTGATCTGGCCGAGTGGCTGCTGGAGCAGGGCATCGCCTCGATGTCCTTGAACCCGGACACCGTGGTGGACACCTGGCTGCGCCTCGCCGCGCGGGGCGGGGGAGAGGTGCGCTGATCAGCGGTCGGTGCGGCCGCCGCCGGATTCGTGGTCCATCTCCGCGTATTCGGCGGCCTGCGCCTCCTTGCTGAGCACGGGCATCTCCCCGGTGCGGGTGGCGTGGCTGTCGGTGTCGTGCTGGGAGGTGACCGTGGTCAGCAGGAACACGGTGTCCTCGAGGGCCTCCACCGAGTGGCGGAAGTGCGTGAGCGCCTCGATCTGGCCGGTCTGGAGCACCACCGGCTCCTGCGCGGTGACGCGGAGGCTGCCGTGCATCACCTGGATCGAGGCGGCCGGCGGGGAGTTGTGCTCGGGCAGCTGCGCGCCCGCTTTCAGGGCGATCACCGTCTGACGCAGGGGCCCGTCGTGGATCAGCAGCTCGGCATGGCGGCCGTTCGGCGCCTCGCGGGCGATGTCGATCGCCTTGGTCATCGCATCGGTCAGAGCAACCATCGGAAACCTCCTGGTGAGCGTCGTCGGTTCCTCACCAGTATCCGTCAGGAGGACGGATCCGTCAGTCCCGCAGCGGATTCCTTCGCGAGATCGAGCATCGCCCGCTCGCTGACCCCGAGCACCCGGGCGGCCGCGATGACATCGCGGAACTCGGGTTCGCGGCGCACCACAGACCCCTCGGCGTCGCGGGCGATCTTCACGGAGATCCGCTGGCCCTGCACCTCCACCTCGGTGAACTCACGGGTGCGGATGAGCCGATCCACCCGGTGCATCCGCACTCCAAGGGTGCCGGTGCGGTCCATGATCAGCGCTGCCGTCGCGGCCTCTGCCCCGTCGCGGACCAGGGCGTGGATCGTCACTGCAGGACGACCGCGCTTCATGATGATCGGGGTCAGCCAGGCGTCGAGCGCGCCGCACTCGAGCAGCTCGTCGACCACTCCGGGCCAGAGCCGAGGATCGAGGTCGTCGACATTCGCCTCGAGCTGGAGCGCGGCCGCGGGGGTGTCGTGGGCGTCGCCGTTGCCGGATGCAGGCCCGGTCCCGGGGGCAGTGCGGTCGGGCACCCTTCCCACCAGCACGCGCACGACGTTCGGGCGGCCCGGGGTGTCCTTGGTGCCGGCGCCGACGCCGAGGGCCTCGGTGACCAGCGAGGGCTGTGGGCCGGCGGTGCTCGCGAGCCCGCGCAGCAGGGCGACGCCGGTGGGGGTGGCGAGCTCGCCGATGCCGGGGGCGACCCCTGCCGGGACCCGTCGACCACCGTGCTCATGGGGGCCGCCCTGGGCGTGGGCGGGCAGGGCCGCATCGGAGTCGGGGACCTCGACGGGGTGATCGTGGGAGTGATCATGCAGGTGGGAGTGCCCGTGGTCGTGGGAATGCGCGGGGGCGTGACCGCGGGGCGGGAGCAGCTCGCCGGCGACCGTCGGCCAGCCGAGCGCGAGGCGGGCCACTGCCGGGACCGGCACCGGGATGTCACCGTGGGCTGCGCGGATCCGGCCGGAGCCCACCGCGATCACGCTGCCGGCACCCTCGGTGATGCCGAGCTGGCGCCAGGCCTCGCAGGCGCCGATCACGTCGGCCAGGGAGTCCAGCGCCCCGACCTCGTGGAAGTGGACCTCGTCGGCCGGGACGCCGTGGGTCGCGCCCTCCGCCTCGGCGAGGCGGCCGAAGACCGTGAGCGCCAGGTCGATCGTGCGCTCGGGCACGGAGGCGTCCCCACGGGAACGTTCCAGCAGCTCCCGGATCGAGGCCCAGGTGCGGTGGGGCGGATCCTCGACCAGCACCTCCACATCGATCTTCACCGCGCGCTGCCCGCCACGGTCCACCGTGGAGCGGACGAAGCGGACCGAGTCCGGGACCAGGGCGTCCAGCACCCGCTGCACGCCGTCGAGGTCGGCGCCGGCGTCGATCAGAGCGGCCAGCAGCATGTCGCCGGCGATCCCGGCGGTCGCGTCGATGTAGGCGAGACGAGACGAGGACGGCGAGAAGGACTCCATGGCCACGATGCTAGTCGGACCTCCGCATCGGGCATGATTCCCCTCATGACCGTCCCCGCCCCCGTCGCCCGCTTCGACGACGTCGCCGCGGGCCGCAGCCTGCAGTTCGGCCGGGCCGAACGAGTGATCAGCGCCTACCGGCCCGAGGAGGTGCGGCCCGCGCTCGCCGCGGTGCAGGACGCGGTCACCGGCGGGGCCTGGGCCTTCGGGATGGTGGCCTATGAGGCAGCCGCGGGGCTCAATCCGGATGTTCGCGTCCGGGCGCCGCAGGAGGGCCTGCCGCTGGTGTGGTTCGGGATCGCCGACGCCCCGGATGTGGAGGCGCTGCCGCTGACCACGGGGGAGGGCTTCGAGGTCGCCCCCTGGGTCCCGGACTGGTCCGCAGCGGAGCATGCGCGGCGGGTGGAGGCGGTGCGGGCCGCGATCGCCGAGGGCGACACCTACCAGACGAACCTCACCACGCGCCTGCGCTCGACCTTCCGCGGTGATGCCTTCGGGCTCTACGGGGAGCTCGCGCACCGCCAGCGCGGCGGGCATCACGCCTTCCTGGACCTGGGGCGGCACACCGTGGTCAGCGCCAGCCCGGAGTCGTTCCTCCGCTGGGAGGACGGCCTGCTGCGCACCGCCCCGATGAAGGGCACCGCCGCTCGGGGCCGGACCCCGGAGGAGGACCTCGCGGCGCGGGAGGCGCTGCGGGCGAGCGAGAAGGACCGCGCCGAGAATGTCATGATCGTGGACCTGCTGCGCAACGACCTCGCTCGGGTGTGCGAGGCGGGAAGCGTGCAGGTCACCGAGCTCATGGCCGCTGAGGAGTATCCGACGCTGTGGCAGCTGACCTCGCGCATCCAGGGTCGCGTGCGTGAGGAGGTCGGGCTCGCGGAGGTGTTCGAGGCGCTGTTCCCCTGCGGCTCGATCACGGGTGCCCCGAAGCTGTCCACCATGGGCCTCATCGCCGAGCTCGAGGATGCCCCGCGCGGGGCGTACTGCGGGGCGATCGGGTATCTCGCCCCCGGCCCCTCGCCGCGGGCCCGGTTCAGCGTCGCGATCCGCACCGTGGTGATCGATGGGGCCGACGGCTCCGCGGTCTATGGCGCGGGTGGCGGGGTCACCTGGGCGTCGACCGCGGCGGACGAGTACGAGGAGCTGCTGGTCAAGGCCGCGGTGCTGCCGACCGGCACGCGGGAGCCGTTCGCTCTGCTGGAGACCTTTGCAGTGCTCGATGGCGTCGCGCAGCACCTCGGGCAGCATCTGGAGCGGATGCTGGGCTCGGCGGCGCACTTCGGGATCCCGGCACGGCGGGAGACGCTCGAGGTCGCCGCGCTCGAGGCGGCGGCCGGTTCGGCGGGGGACGTGCTGCTGCGGCTGGCGCTGCGGAGGGACGGATCGCTCGAGGTCAGCTCCCGGCCGCTGGTGGCGACGCCCGGGCCGGTGCGGCTCGCGCTGGATACGGTGCGCACCTCCTTCCCGACGGAGCTCAGCGCGCACAAGACCACGGTGCGGGAGCATTTCGCCGCCGCCCGGAAGCGTCATCCGGGCTCGGAGGACGTGGTGCTGCTCGGCGAGCACGGCCGCGCCGTGGAGACCACCATCGCGACCCTCGCCGCCCGGATCGACGGCACCTGGTGCACCCCGCCGCTGGCCGACGGCTGCCTGGCCGGGGTGGGTCGCCGGCTCGCGCTCGAGCGGGGCGAGCTGGTGGAACGGCCGCTGAATGCCGAGGAGGTGTGCGCGGCTGAGGAGCTCGCGGTGCTCAGCTCGGCCCGCGGGTGGAGGCGCGCGGTGCTGGTGGAGGGGTCGGCGCCGGGTCGGGGCTGACTCCGGCCCGCGAGTCCGTCATGAGGAGCAGGGCGGCACCGCCGGCGAGGGCGGCGGCGAGGAGCAGCGCGAGCGAGGCGCGCCCAGTCCCTGCGAGTGCGGCGAAGGGGCTGTTCAGCAGAGCGGGAGGGGCGAGCTGGACGATGGCCATCAGCGACTGGAAGCGCGTCATCTGACCGGCGGGTGCCCGGCGCAGGAGCATCGGGGCGATGTGGGTGGTGAAGATCGCGGTGCCCACCCCGAGCAGCGCCGCGGCACCGAGCATCGCCGGCAGGGCCAGGGGCAGGGCGAGGAGGGCCAGGGCGCCCATCATCAGCAGCGGTCCACCGATCAGGGCGCGATGCTGGTGCGCCCACGTCCCGGTGAAGGAGATCAGCAGCGTCACCGTGAGGGTGCCCGTGGCCCACGCCGCCTCCAGCAGCCCTGCCTCGGAGCCGCTCCACCCCTGAGCGCGGGCGGCGGAGGGCAGCACCACTGCGACCACCGGCAGCACCGCTGCGCAGACCAGCGCGACCGCCGCCAGCAGCGGCCAGATCCGCAGGGCATGCGCCGAACGGATCCCCTCGGACAGAGCGTGCCAGAGGCTGGTCGGGGGACCCGTGCCCACGGGTGGCGGGGAGGAGGGACGCAGCACCGCGAGCACGACGAGGCTGAGGCCCGCGAGGGCCGCGCATACCGCGAGGAGCACGGCCAGCGGCCAGACCGAGATCGCGATCCCTCCGGCGGAGACCCCGAGGATGCGGGCGATGTGCATGCTTCCTGAGATGCGTGCAAGTGCCCGGGAGAACTGCTCCTCCTCGGTGATCAGCAGCCTCGGGAACACGATCGCTGCGGGCTGCTTGACGGCGGAGATCACGGAGACCGTTCCTGCCGCGACGGCCAGTCCTGCGATGCCGGGGTCCTCGCCGAGGAGAAGGAGCAGACCCAGCAGCACGGTGAGCTGCGCCAGGGTGGTCGCCACCAGCATGCGCCGGGGCCCATGGCGATCGCCGAGGGCACCTCCGAGCAGGAGCAGGCAGAGCGAGGGCAGCACAGACACGGTGCTCACCAGGGCGACGGCAGCCGGCCCGTGACCGGTGGCGAGCCAGATCAGGGCGAAGGCCAGCATCGAGCTGCCGGCGGCGTGGAGGGTGGAGACGGCCCACCAGAGGTGGAATCCGGCGGGCAGGCGCGTGGTCGGAGAGGGTGGGGTGTTCACGCCCTCGAGGGTGGGGGTTCGAGCGACCTGAAGGTCAAGGCCGCATCGGCATCACCAGACAGGTCAGGGTGTCCTGGATCGGGGAGGTGACGCGCACCGGGGTGGTCGGGTCGACGAGGGCGAGAGTGACCTCCGCGCCGGTGCAGACCGCGACCGCGGCGGCCAGCAGCGCCCGGCCGATCAGCACCTCGAGGCCACCGTCGGCTCTCGCGCAGCAGGAGGCCCAGCCGTGCAGCGCCGGTGCCTCGCCGGCGTGGAGGACGGCGGTGCTGCCGTCGACGACCAGGCGCAGCTGCGTGCTCGGCGCCGGAGGGACGAGCAGACCGTGCAGCTCCGCTCGATCGAAGCCCGCCACGGCGCGGGCGGGCGGCTGGGTGGAGACCAGGAGTCCGAGATCGGGGACCGCCCGTTCGATGAGCGCGGCGCGTGCCAGGAGCGTCCCCTCGGCGTCGTGCACGGTCAGGGCTGCGCCCGTGAGGGCGAGATGCACGTCGCCGTGGCGGGCGCAGGCGCGGGCGAGATCGGCGGCGTCCACGACCGAGATGATCGCCCGGCCCGGGGAACCGGAGGCCTCCGCCCTGAGGCGACGATGGGCGAGCCAGTAGCGATCCGTGGCGATCAGCGCGATCTCCGCCGACTCGATCACCCAGATCAGTCCGGACACGTCGTCCGCCGCTCTCTCGGCGACAGGCAGCACCTGGGTGATGGCGGCGGCGAGGGAGGCTCCGGGAACGGTCGCCCGCACCGATCCGGTAGCGCCGGTGGTGGGGTCGAGATGCTCCCGCAGCGCGTGCAGCTCCTGCTCGCGCCGGCGGGAGTTCGTGCCATGGTCCATGAGCAGCTCGGCGAGCAGTCGTGACGCCTCGGATGCCGGTCCGGCGACCACCTCGCGCATCACCGCCAGCGGCACTCCGATCGCGCGCATCCGTCGCAGCAGCACCCCGCCCTCGATCTGCGAGGGGGCGTAGTACCGGTACCCGCTCACCGGGTCCACGTCCGCCGGGACGAAGACCTGCTCGGCGGCGTAATGGCGCAGAGCGCTGGCCGGGACGCCCACCGCCCGCGCGAAGGTGCTGATCGTCAGCAGCTGCTCATCGGACACCTGCGCATCCTGCCATGTGCGGGTGCTGCCGCGAGGGCGGTCGGTCCATGGGGACTACTCCCCATTCCTCTCACCCGCGCCCCGACATACGCTCCTGACCAGGGCCGCATCGCAGCGTGCCCGTGGGCGCAGCGGAAGGCCGGGCATGACAGTCGACGACACGACGGTGGAACAGCGACCGCGGATCACCTCGCTGCCCGGGGACGCGAAGCTGGTGCGGATCTCGGAGCCCTCCTGGGCCTGGGTGCGGGCGATCGCGCTCGAGCAGGAACCGCCGACAGAGATCACCGAGGAGCAGATCGTCGAGCTCGAGCTCGTGGGCCTGCTGGTCGACGCGCCCGGCGAGGACGACGGCCTGGTGATCGACCCGCACTGGCAGCAGTTCCTGCGCTCCGCCCTGACCTCCCCCGTCGGCGTCGAGCTGGTGTGCGTCGACGGCGACCGGGCCTGGACCACCCGGCTCCGCATCGCCGGTCGCGTGGTGGTGATCATCGATCAGTCTCGGGAGGTCACCGCCGATGCCGAGACGATGCAGCTCGGGCGCCGGGCGGACGCCGTCATCCTCGGCCTGAGCACGATCGAGCACCTCAGCGAGACCTTCGAGGCGCTCGTGCCGCAGCGCCCCGCCTTCACCGCCGCCGACCCCGCCCCGGCTCCGGCCGAGCTGGTCGACGCCCCCGCCGTCGCGGAGGTGCAGATGCTCGTGATCGCCTCCCCGGCCCCGGAGCAGACCGTCGTCAGCGGCGGCTCCTGGTACGCCTACGGGCAGGAGGGCGAGCAGCTCGCGGTGCTGGTGCCCGGCGAGGACGGCACCGAGGCCCGCGAGCTCGAGCCCGGCTCCCTCACCTCGGCGATGCGCGCCAAGGTGATCGCGGCGATCGGCCATGTCACCGCCCATGCCGCCGGGAGCGCCGCCTGATGACCTTCTACGGGATGGACACCGAGCAGGTCCTCGGCGAATCCGACGCCCTCGAGCAGGCCGCCCGCCGCCTCGAGGAGGTGCTGGGCGGACTGCAGTCGAGCGTGCAGTCCGTGGCGTGGATCGGGCCCGACGCCGAGGCGTTCCGCGAGCAGTGGGACGCCACCCATCGGCAGGGCGAGAGCATCGTGCTGCCGGGCCTGGGGGAGCGATCCCGGGAGCTGCAGCAGCACGTCGAGGAGCAGGACCGCGCTTCCTCCGTCGACGACGGCGGCTGGTTCGAGGACGCGATGGACTGGCTGCGTGACACCGGCGGGGACATCGTCGACGGCATCCGCGACGGGATCGACTGGCTCGGGGATCGGATCTCGGACGGCACCGACTGGCTCGGCGACCGGATCTCCGACGGGATGGACTGGCTCGGGGACCGGGTCCAGGACGGCCGCGACCTGGTCAGCACCGCCCTCGACGCGATCCAGGGCTTCGAATGGCCGCGCTTCACCGAAGTGGTGGTCGACGGCGCAGCAGGGCTGATCCGCGGGACGGGCGACGTCATCGAGGTGCTCACCGGCATCGACCTCAAGCTCGCCGATGACGGCACCGGCTACGCCGACGCCCCGGTCGCGGTCACCCCTGAGGACTCGGGCCTGGTCCCGCCCGGGGACCTCTCCCAGATCATCGCCAACACCAACCAGACCTACGGGTCCGAGGAGACCGGGGAGGTCTCGATGAGCGTGGTCGGGAATCCACCCACCGGCGTCATCGTGAACATCCCCGGCACCGAGCAGTGGGGGCCGATGGCCGGGGACAACCCGCTGGACCTCACCGGCAACGCCGAGCAGGCCGGCTCGAACGGCTGGTCCGCGGGGTCGCAGGCCACGGCCGACGCGATCGCCCAGCTCTACCGGGACAACCCGAACCTGGAGGGCGTCCCCCTGATGCTCAACGGGCACTCCCAGGGCGGCATGATCGCCGCCAGCCTGGCCGCGAACCCGGAGTTCGCCTCCCAGTACAACCTCACCAACGTGATGACCTACGGCTCCCCGGTGGACAACTACGACGTGCCCGCCGGCGTGCACCAGCTGAACATCCAGCACGGCGGCGACCTCGTGCCGAGGATCGACGCCGAGGGCTCGTACATGGGCCCGGTGGTGCCCGGGCCGCGAGGAATCCCCCTGCCCGTCCCGATCCCGAATCCCGGGGAGCTGCTCGCGAACCAGAACATCGGCTCCGGGAACACCACCACCGTCACCCTGGACAGCCCCAGCTGGAACCCGCTGACCAACCACGGGGGCGGCGAATATCAGAACTCGGTGCAGACGCAGCTGCAGGACCCGAACTCGCAGCTCTCGCAGTATTCGCAGGACCCGAGCCTGCAGCCCTTCCTCACCGGGGATCCGGAGAGCGTCCAGCACTTTACCTCCGGCGTGCACCGCGAGAACTGACGCCGAGGGCGGAGCGGGGGCGGAGGCGATGGTGGATGATGGGCCGATGACAGCCAGCGCCATCGGCCGCAGAGGAGTGCTCGTGGGGATCATCGGCAGCCTGCTCACCGCCTGCGGACTGGGCGGGCGCAGCGATGTCACCGACGTCCAGGAGGCGCTGCGCGTCGCTGTCGAAGCGCTGCCGGAGCACCGGGACGGGAAAGTGCAGTTCCAGGACTCCACCTCTGCCGGCACGACCATCAGCGGAGTGCTGGTGCTGGCCGGTCAGGACCGTGCGCAGATCGAACGGTCGCTGCTCGTCGTCCTGGAGACGGTGAGCGACACCTATGACCAGCAGCCCGGGGTGCGGACGGCCTTCGTGCGGATCGAGGCGCACCCCGAGGGGGATCGCGGCACCCGAGTCATGACGGCCGACGTGGTCGCGGCGAGCTCCGGCGCGAACGTCACCACCGAGGACCTCGCGGCGCACTTCGGGGGATGACCCCCGCCCGATCGATCACAGGAGACCTCATGGCCCATGCTCTCAACCCGACCTCTGCCCTGGACCCCACCTCTGCCCTGGACCCCGCCTCTGCCCTGGACCCCACCTCTGTCCTCAACCCCGCGAAGGCTCTCCACACCTGGTCCCTGTTCCGGACCATGGGCCGGTTCGTCGCGCCCGGCTCCGCCCCGTCGGGCACCCTCGCCGAGAACGACGCCGCAGGCGGCCTGGACCTGCTCGAGCTGCCCGGTCAGCTCGCCGCGCACGGATTCACCAGCGCCCAGCTGTGTCACTTCTACCTGCCCCGCACCGAGCCCGCGTACTTGGCAGAGCTGCGCGACGGGTTCGACACCGCGGGAGTCGACCTCGAGTGCTTCCTGGTGGATGACGGAGACATCGTCCATCCCGAGCATGGCGTCGAGCAGCAGCGCTGGGTCTCGGGCTGGATCGAGGTGGCCGAACGGCTGGGCGTGCCGAGGGTGCGGGTGCCCGCCGGGGACCAGGCGCCGACGCCGGAGACGCTCGCGCTCAGCGCCCGCCGGCTGCGGGCCCTCGCCGCGGCGCATCCGGGCCTCCGGGTGCTCACCGAGAACTGGAAGTCGCTGCTGATCGATGCGCGCACCACCCGGGGGCTGCTGGACCAGCTCGAGGGAGAGGTCGGCCTGCTCATCGACACCGGGAACTGGGACGGTGAGGACAAGTACCAGCAGATCGCGGCGGTCGCCGGGGATGCCGAGTGTTCCCAGGTCAAGGCTCGTGAATCGGCTCCGGGCGTGCTCGATGCCGAGGATCTCACGCGCTCGCTGGAGACGCTGCGAGAGACCGGATACACCGGCCGCCTGTCGCTCGTCTACGCCGGGACGGACGACGACGAATGGGGCCGGCTCGAGGAGATGCACGAGATCGCCCGCACCGTCACCGGCTGAGCTGCTCCCCGCTCATCACTCCTCCGGCTCACCACTCCTCCTGCTCACCACTCCTCGTGCTCCCGGGAGTCCCAGGCGCTCTCCTCACCCAGATCGAGGCTCGCCAGCAGTGCGCGATCCTCCTGGTCCAGGCGGAGAGCGGTCAGATCGAGGTTCAGCCGCTGCCTGCCCGGGTCCGAGGAGCGAGGGATCACCACGATCTCCCGGTCCACGGCCCAGCGCAGCGCCACCTGCGCGACTGTGACCGCGTGCTTCGCCGCGACCCTGCGGATCGCGAACTGCTCCGAGAGCCCTTCCCGGGTCCCGAGCGGTCCCCAGGCCTGGGTGACGATCCCATGCTCCCGGTGGAAGGCATCCGGCTCCTGGCGGGGCAGCGCCGGGGAGAGCTGGATCTGATTGATCTCGGGCCAGTGCCCCGTCGCGTCGAACAGCTCCTGGAGCTGATCGGGGCGGAAGTTCGAGACCCCGGCGTGGAGAACCAGCCCTTCCTCCCGCAGGTCCAGCAGGGTGCGCCAGGTGTCCACGGCGAGTCCGCGGGAGGGATTCGGCCAGTGGATCAGGGCGATCCCCACCCGCTCCAGCCCCAACCGGCGCAGCGATTCGAGGATCCCGGTGCGGGCGGCCTCGCGGCCGTGATCGCCACCTGCCACCTTGGTCGTCACCAGCACTTCGGCGGGATCCACACCGCTGCGGCGCAGACCCTCGCCGACGGCGGTCTCGTTGCCGTACTGGGCAGCGGTGTCGAGCAGTCGGTAGCCGGTGCGCAGTGCGGAGGCGATCACGTCGGCTCCGGCGGGGCCCTGGGCCCCGCCCGTGCCGAAGCCGATCAGCGGGATGCTCGCCCCGTCGGCGAACGTGGTGGTGGGAACCTCGGGGGATGCGGGGGTGCTCATAGGGGCCTCCTGGCCGATGCTGGTGCCGCGCCGTCGAAGCTCACCCTACGTGGGACCGTGAGCCCGGTGATCCCGGTGAGGTGCGACGGTCACGCGGCCGCGTCGACCCGCGGACGGTCGTAGGTCCGGGCGAGCAGCCCGAGGGCGACCGCCGCGACCAGCAGGCCGACATCCCGCAGCGCGACGTCGTAGAACCCGGAGTAGGTCAGCAGGTTCACGATGATGCCGGCGAGCCACGCCGCGACCACCCAGGCGGCCAGGCGGGGCCGAAGCGCGACGGCGATCCCGGCCACGATCTCGACCACGCCCACGGCATACATGGCCGCCTGCGCACTGACGGGCAGGAGCGCCACGAGCCACGGGGCCAGGTACCCCGGCCAGTCGGTGAGCAGGTTGGTGAACTTGTCCAGCCCCATCAGCAGGGGGAGGACGACGAAGCCCAGGCGCAGCACCCAGAATGCGGCGAGGCCGGAGTCCTGACGGGCGCGGGTGAGGAAGGACATCGAGCGGGAGGACGTGAGCACGGACATGGCGAGACTCCTTCTAGAACCAACTGAACCTATTTTTAGAGTCCTCCTGACCCCGCCTGTTTGTCAAGAACTCTTGGTGTTAGAGTTTTGGGCATGAACGGAGCGAGTCGTGAACGGGCAGAAGCATGAGCGGGGCGAGTCATGAGCGGTGAGGGTGAGGTCGGTCCGGACGGCCTGCAGGGACTGAGCGCGCTCGTGGATCCGGTGCGGCGACGGCTGTACGACGCGATCGCTGCGCAGGATGAGCCGCTGACCCGCGACGACGCCGCCCGATCGGTGGGGATGGCGCGGAACCTCGCGGCCTACCACCTCGACCGGCTCGTCGAGGCAGGACTATTGACCACCACGTATGCTCGCCCGCCCGGCGTCGGCGGTCCCGGGGCGGGGCGACCCGCCAAGCGGTATCACCGGGTCCGAGAGGAGCGCACCGTCTCCGTGCCCCCGCGCGACTACGCGCTGCTGGCCGACCTGCTCGCGACCGCGATCGACGAGGACGGCAGCGGGGCGCTGCGGGGCGCCCTCGTCCGCACGGCCGAGGCGGAGGGGCACTCCGCCGGTGCAGCGGACGGGGAGCTCATGGAGGTCCTCGCCGCACGGGGCTATGAGCCGTCCATGGATCCAGAGGGGGACATCATCCTGCGCAACTGCCCCTTCCATCGACTCAGCCGCACCCACACCGAGCTGGTGTGCACGCTCAACCAGACGCTGCTGGGCAGCGCGCTGGAGAGCAGGGGAGAGGATCGGGCGCGAGCGGAGCTGTGTCCCCAGGAGGGTCGCTGCTGCGTGATCGTCCGGGCCGGGGCCGGGGCCGTCGTCGCGCCGGAGAGCCTGCCCCGCAGGACGGCTGATCCGACGCCGTCGGCAGGACTGTGAGGGGCTGGCCTCAGCGGGCGGTGTCGACCCGGCCCACCCAGGAGATCGGGGAGACCCGGCCCTCCTCCAGCTGGTACTGGCAGCCGACGATGCCGAGCTCGCCGGCGGCGACCGCGTCGGAGATGACCTTCGACTGCCGCATCAGGGCGTTGATGGTCTCATCCAGATGGCGCCGCCCCACCGCATCCGCATCGATCAGCTCGGGATCCACATACGGGCTGACCTGCTGAGTCATGAACCACTCCTGCTGAACCGCGGGCTGGATCGACTCGAGCTCCTTGCGGATCGCCGGGGTGACCTCGCTCGGCGCGGCCGTGGTCTGATCGATCGCAGCCTTGACCGCCCCGCAGGAGCCGTGGGCGAGCACCACGATCACGGCGACGCCCAGCTCCGCCACGGCGAACTCCATGGTCGCGGTGGTGTTCGCATTCGCGATCTGGCCGATGTTGCGCACCACGAACAGGTCGCCCAGCCCGCAGTCGAAGAGGATCTCTGCCGCCACCCGTGAGTCCGAGCAGCCCAGGAAGGCTGCGTTGGGCGCCTGGCTCCCGCGCAGCTCGCTGCGCCGGGCGGCACTCTGCTGCGGATGGTTCAGGTCCCCGGCCATGAAGCGTTCGTTCCCCTCCACCAGTGCATCCCAGGCCTGCTGGACGGAAACGCGGGGAGAGGACATGAGGGGCCTTTCGAGAGATGGTGCGCGCCGCAGATCGGTGCGACGGGTGGGAGGTCGGTGCGACGGGTGGGCCGTTCAGGCCCTGCCGCAGACTACTCCCGTGGCCCAGGATGTTGTCGAGATGATCAGCTCTCGGCGGGAGTGGAGATGTTCACCTGCCACACGATGCCGAAGCGATCGGTGAACGAGCCGTAGATATCGCCCCACATCTGCTTCTCGAGGGCCATGGTGATGCTGCCGCCCTCGGAGAGCTTGAGGTACGCGCTGCGCAGCAGGGTCTCGTCGTCCCCCATGAGCGACAGGGTGACGTTGTTGCCCACGATGAAGCCTTCGGGGGACATCCCCTCGATCACATCGGACGCGTAGAGCCTGATCAGCTCGGTGACCTCGAGGGAGCCGTGCATGATCTTGTCGGCGTTCGGGTCATCGGCCGGAAGTCCGCCGAACTCCCCGAAGGTGGCGAACTGCGGGATCGCCCCGAGCGAGTGCCCGTAGAACTCGAAGGCCTCCCGGGTGTTGCCGTCGAAGTTCAGGTAGGGGTGGAGTGCTGCGGGCATGGAGGCCTCCTCGGCGTCGCCCCGACCCGTTGCCGGGCGCTCGTTGCGAGCGTAGACCGCGGGGGCGGCGAGGGGAATGGCCTACGGTCCGGGGGTCCCTTGATGAATACCCCCTGGGGGTATAGCTTGAAAGGAAAGAGTCGGAGCAGCGGGAGAGAGGGCGATCATGGGCTTTAAGCCGGACGTCGACCATGGGCATGCGGGGCATGCGGGGCATGCGGACCATCAGGACCATCAGGACCACCACGACCATGGCGACCACCACGACCACGGCGACCACGTCGCGCAGTTCCGTCGGCTGTTCTGGATCATGCTCGTGCTCGCGATCCCCGTGGTCGCGACGAGTCCGATGGTCGGGCTCATGCTCGGCTACGACCTCCCCGAGAGCGGGCTGATCAGCTGGATCCCGCCGCTGCTCGGCACCGTCCTCTACTTCTGGGGCGGCAGGCCGTTCCTCACCGGCGCGGTCTCCGAGATCCGCTCCCGCGCGCCCGGGATGATGCTGCTGATCGCCCTCGCGATCACCGTCGCCTTCGCCGCCTCCTGGGGCGCCTCGCTGGGGCTGCTCGACGCACAGCTCGACTTCTGGTGGGAGCTCGCCCTCCTGGTCGTGATCATGCTGCTGGGCCATTGGATCGAGATGCGCTCGCTCGCACAGACCGGCTCGGCCCTGGATTCCCTCGCCGCGCTCCTGCCCGACGAGGCGGAGAAGGTCGTGGGCGAGGAGGTCGTCTCGGTCTCCCCATCCGAGCTCGCCGTCGGCGA
The DNA here is from genome assembly GCF_052378665.1 of Brachybacterium sp. AOP24-D1-21. Lineage (NCBI taxonomy): Bacteria > Bacillati > Actinomycetota > Actinomycetes > Micrococcales > Dermabacteraceae > Brachybacterium > Brachybacterium sp. AOP24-D1-21. Next base: position 1,325,814 of record NZ_JBQSXX010000001.1, on the reverse strand, counting down.
CATCGTCCTCGTGCGGCCCGGCGCCTCGGTGCCGGCCGACGGGCGGATCCTCGACGGCGGCGCCAGCATGGACGAGTCCATGATCACCGGCGAGTCCGCCACCGTGCGGCGGGAGGTCGGGGACGACGTCGTCGCAGGCACCGTCGCCACCGACTCCGGCCTGCGCCTCGAGGTCACCGCCATCGGCGAGGACACGGCGCTCGCCGGGATCCGGAAGCTCGTCGCCGATGCGCAGAGCTCCACCTCACGGGCCCAGCGCATCGCGGATACCGGGCTCTTCGCGGTTCATGGTGAATGACCCTGCTGTAGCGGGTATTCACGCTACGGTTCTCGCGGCGCTGGTCAGCAGGATACGCATCCGGTAGTTCTCGGCGTTGCGGAAGCCGCGGCCAGTGCGTTTGATGTTCTTGATGCCGGTATTCGCGGCCTCGACTCGAGCGGTGGTCGCGCCGGTGACGATGAGGACCTCGATCGCGTCCCACCAGGTCACGACGGTGTCGTAGAGCTTGGTCGCCTCGGGCATATTCGCGATCTGCACGAAGTAGCCCATCCGCATCCGTTCCTCCCAGGCCTGAGCCAGGGTGTCGGTCGCCAATAGGCGGCGGAGCTGCTCCTTGATGCCCCAGGCGGCGGAGAGCTCGTCGGTGGGGTCATCGGTGCGGAACACCGTCTCCAACCGCTCCCAGGCCCGTGGAGTGAGGGTGTCAGCGCCGCGTAGCAAAAGCATCCGGTGGGCCCAGGCCGGGTCGTCCTTGCGGCCGCGACGACCGCGATGGGTGCGGGCTAGGCGTTGACGGACGGTGGTGACCATGTCGTTTCCGAGCTTGACGAGGTGGAACTTGTCGACCGAGACCGCAGCGCGGGGCAGGTAGGTCCGCAGTGCTTTGCGGAACGCGGCCGAGGGATCGATGGCGACGATCTCGATCCGCTCCCGCCAGAGCTCGGAGCGCTGGGCGAGCCAGTCGCCGACGGCGGTGGAGTCCCGGCCGTCGACGATACCGAGGACCTGCCCGGTGGAGAGGTCGACCAGGGTCGTCATCCAGGGCTCGAACCGTCTCCAGGCACCGTCGTCGGTGCGGAACCAGCGCACCGACCGGTAGCGGTGCTCATCGATGCCCAGGCACGTCACTGACACGTCCTCGGCGGTGGGCAGGACCACGGCGGCAGCCGCCAGCGCGGCCTGGACCAGCCACCACGAGACGCCATGGGTCCGGGCGACTTCCGAGGCTGCCCGGCCAGAGGTGATCACCGCGGAGACGATCTGGTTTCGCAGCCGGGTCGTTGAGCGCGCGCGGTGCGGGACCTGGTCGGTGGCTTCCCAGAACGTGCGCCGGGCGCAGGCCGGCTCGAGGCAGAACCAGCGTCGCTTGGCCCACACCACCGCCATCGCCCCGGCCACGGGGACGTCCCGGACGTGCTGGGACCGGCGGGAGTGGACCTTGGTCGCGAGCACTCCGCACGACGGACATCCGGGCGGGACGGTCGAGGCGATCACCACTCGACGGCCTCCGTCGGGCAGGTCGATCGCGTCGATGACGTGGTAGTCGGGCAGGTTGAAGATCGTGCTCGCAGCATCTCGCTGCGAACCAGTATTCTCGTGCACAGGCTCGTGGTCCTCTGGAATGTGGATGTCTAGACAACACCCATCACAGCAGGACCACGGGCCGTTCTACGCCAGCGACGCGACGCTCTCCTTCACCACCAACCGCGAAGAGCCGGATACCGCCGCGGGCTGGCTGTTCTGGTTCGCGCTCGGCGCGGCGATCCTCACCGCGATCATCTGGTTCCTCGTCGGGAGTCCGGACCAGGCTGTGATCAGGGCGATCACCGTGCTCGTGATCGCCTGCCCCCATGCATTGGGCCTCGCGATCCCCCTCGTCGTCTCGATCGCGACCGAGCGCGCAGCCCGCGGCGGAGTGCTCGTCACGGACCGCCTGGCGCTCGAGCAGATGCGCACGGTGGACACCGTCCTCTTCGACAAGACCGGCACCCTCACCCGGGGCGAGCCCGCGCTGACCGGCATCGAGACTGGTGCCGAGCGCTCCGAGGACGAGGTGCTCGCCCTCGCCGCCGCCGCCGAGGCACCGAGCGAGCACCCGCTGGCCCGCGCGATCGTGCGGGCCGCGGACGAGCGCGACCTCGCGGTGAGCGCGGGAGACGGGTTCAGCTCGTCGCCCGCGGTCGGAGTGCGGGCCGTCGTGGACGGCGATGTCATCGAGGTGGGCGGCCCATACCTGCTCGAGCAGCACGGGACTGCGGAGCTGCCCGTCGCCGCACAGTGGCATGCGCAGGGGGCGACCGTCCTCCACGTGCTCGCCAGCGGCGACGTGATCGGCGCGCTGCGGGTGGTCGACGAGATCCGGCACGAGTCCCGCGAGGCGGTCGAGGCGCTGCGCGCCCAGGGCGTGGACGTCGTGATGCTCACCGGTGATGCGCGCGCGGTGGCCGAATCCGTCGGCGCCGAGCTCGGCATCGACCGCGTGTTCGCCGGGGTGCGCCCCGAGGACAAGGCCCGGACCGTCGTCGAGCTCCAGGGCGAGGGGCGGAAGGTCGCGATGGTCGGCGACGGCGTCAACGACGCCCCGGCGCTGGCCCAGGCCGACGTGGGCCTCGCGATCGGCGCCGGCACTGACGTCGCCATCGGCTCCGCCGGGGTGGTGCTGGCCTCCTCCGATCCCCGCTCGGTGCTCTCCGTGCTCGAGCTCTCCCGCGCTGCCTACCGCAAGATGCGGCAGAACCTCTGGTGGGCTGCCGGCTACAACCTGCTCGCCGTCCCGCTGGCGGCGGGGGTGCTGGCCCCGATCGGGTTCATTCTGCCGATGAGCGTGGGCGCGCTGCTCATGTCGGCCTCGACCATCGTGGTGGCGCTGAACGCCCAGCTGCTGCGCCGGCTGGACCTGCGGCCCGAGGCCAGTGCAGAGCGGATGCTCGGGCGGTCAGCGACCGTCTCACTCCCTGCTCACCAGGCGTAGGCCTCCGGGGCCGGCCCGCCCGGGCCGGGGAAGATCGCATCGAGCGCGGCGAGGTCGTCCTCGGACAGGGAGATCTCCATGGCGGCGATCGCCGAGTCCAGCTGCTCCATCGTGCGGGGGCCGATGATCGGACCGAGCACGCCGGGCCGGTGCAGCAGCCAGGCGAGCGCCACCTGGCCGGGGGCGAGATCCCGTTCGGCGCAGAACGCCTCCCAGCGATCCAGCTGGGCGGCCAGCCCGTCGGAGAGGTCGTGGCGGTCCGCGGCGCCGCGGCGCACCCCGTCGGCCGAGCGACCGCCGAGCTTCCCACCCGCGAGCGGGGACCAGGCGATGACGCCCATCCCGTAGTGCTCCGCGGCCGGGAGCACCTCGAGCTCGATATCCCGGGTGAACAGGTTGTACAGCGACTGCTCCGAGACCAGCCCCAGGGAGTGCCGGGCGCGGGCGGATTCATTCGCCTGGGCGAGGTGCCAGCCGGCGAAGTTCGAAGAGCCGACGTAGGTGATCTTCCCCTGCGCGACCAGCAGATCCATCGCCTGCCAGATCTCGTCCCACGGGGCGGTGCGGTCCACATGGTGCATCTGATAGAGGTCGATGTGGTCGGTCTGCAGGCGGCGCAGCGAGGCATCCACCGCGCGGCGGATGTTCAGGGCGGAGAGCCCGCGATCGTTCTTCCCGGGTCCCATCTCGCCGAACACCTTGGTGGCGAGGACGATCTCCTCGCGCCGGCCGCGCGAGGCGAGCCAGCGGCCGATGATCTCCTCGGTCCAGCCGCGGCGCTCCGTGCCGCCGTAGCCGTTGGCGGTGTCGAAGAAGGTCACCCCCTGGTCGAGGGCACGGTCCATGATCGCGAAAGCATCCTCCTCCGCGGTGTGGGGACCGAAATTCATGGTCCCGAGCACGAGCCGGGAGACGGTCGCGCCGGTGCGGCCGAGCTGGGCGTACTGCATATCGCTGATCACTCCTCGTGGGGCGGTGTCGCCGGGGAGCGCGCAGGGACCGCTGCGGGCAAGCCTATTCCCGGAGGTGGGGGTGCGCCAGGGGGAGTCAGGGGAGGCGTGCGATCGCTTCGGCCGACGCCGCCCAGCGGCCGTCGTCCTGCGGCGGGATCGCGGCGATGCCCATCCACAGGGTGAGGGCGTCGAGCCACCGGGACTCCAGCTCGTCGAGGGGTCGGACGGCCTCGTAACCGGCACGCAGGGCGGAGCGGGCCGGGGCGGGCGTCGGCCCCCAGCCGCGGAAGAGCGTGGCGAGATAGGTGCCTGCCTGCGCGAGGTCGGCGACCCGGTGGTCGAGACGGACGTCGTCGAAGTCCAGCACCGCGGCGACCCGACTGTCCTCGACCAGGATGTTCGCGGCGCGGAAATCGCCGTGGATCGGCTGCGGGGGATCCGAGGGGGCAGGCAGGTCGGCGACGAGCTCCGCCAGGCGGGCGGAGGCTGCGGGCACGCGGCCCGGATCGCGGTCGGTCAGCCAGGTGCTCACCCGGCCCGGAAGCGGGGACGGGGCTTTCGACGAGAGGCCCGCGGTGCCGACGTCCGCGAGCGCACCGTGCAGAGCGGCGAGGCAGGCGCCCGCAGCGTGCACGGAGTCGAGGTCGTCCACATCGAGCCAGGTCCCGCCGACCTCCGGCAGCACCGCGAGGGAGAACGGGAGGGAGGGCCCGTCGACCTCGAGCCGCACGCGCCCGTCGCGGCCCGGCAGCGGGGCCGCGACCGGGATGCCCCGGGAGGCGAGGTCCGTGAGCAGGCGCGTCGTGGTGGCGAGGTGTGCGAACCGCTCCGGCGCGCAGGAGAGCTTGACGATCAGCGGGCCGCGATCGGTGCGCACCCAGGCGATCGCATTGCGGTCGCTGAGCGTGAGGCGCGGGACCTCCTGCACAGCGAGATCCCAGTGCTCGGCGAGCACCGCGGTGAGCCAGCGGGTGGCCCCGTCGGCGCCGTCGAGGCCGAAGCGCTCGTTCAGCGCCTGCTCGGCGTCGGCCGTCTCCCACAGCATGGACAGTCCCAGGCTCAGCATGGACCCACGGTACGGCCACGTCGCCACGGTACGGCCACGTCATGCGCCGTCACACGGGAACAGGGGCGAGAGGCGCGGCGTTGGACGGGCCATGACAACACTGGGAATCATCGGAGCAGGCAACATCGGCAGCCAGGTCGCCCGGGCCGCGATCACGGCGGGGTATGACGTGGTGATCGCGAACTCGCGAGGCCCGGAGACCCTCGAGAACCTCGTGGAGGAGCTCGGTAGGAAGGCCCGCGCCGCCACCGCGGCGGAGGCCGGCGCAGCGGGGGACGTCGTCGTGGTGACGGTCCCGCTGAACGCCCTCGGTCAGGTCCCGGTCGAGCCGCTCGCCGGCAAGATCGTGCTCGACACCAACAACTACTACCACGAGCGCGACGGGCGGATCGAGGCCCTCGACAAGGGCGAGACCACGACCTCGCAGCTGCTCCAGGAGCACCTGCCCACCTCGAAGGTGGTCAAGGCCTTCAATCACATCCGCTCCGCGGACATCACCACCGACACCGCCCCTGCGGGCGCACCGGACAGGCGCGCGCTCGCCGTCTCGAGTGACTTCCCCGAGGCAGTGGAGCTCGCGACGAGGTTCTACGACGAGATCGGCTTCGACGCGGTGGACGTGAGCCCGCTGAGCGAGTCCTGGCGCGTGGAGCGCGATCGCCCCGCCTACGTGGTGCGTCAGACCGCTGCGGAGCTGCGCGAGAACCTCGCGGTCGCGAACCGTCTGCCCTGAGCGGTGTATAAGGGTGGGATGGAAGCGGCGTCGATCGCCTCCTTCGTGCCAGCCCTCAGGCAGCAGGCCGTCGAAGGGGAGGTCGGCTCACTGCTGATCGAGCTCCGCAAGCGTGCGCGCGGAGCGCAGGTCTGTGACGGAGACGTACCGTTGCCGCTGCACCCAGCCGCTTCCACGCCCTGAACGCAGATTGTCCAGCGTGTGCTCGAGCGTGACGTGACCCAGCCGATCTCCGTCTTCGCCTGGGCGGGTCAGGAAGAAGACCTGGTGCGCCGGACCTCTCCAGTGCGAGGCGAGACCGGCTTTGATGATGTCGGCGAGGCGCTGGTCCTCATCATGGTGGGTCCCTTTGAGGCGACCGATCTCTTCAGGCGTCCAGGTGACGTTGTCGATTCGCTTCAGCACCTTTGGGACCTCAAGTTGAATAGCTTTCTCGGCGTAGAACCCGAGATGGCTAACATTTCGGAAGTAGCGTTCCGGCTGACAAATGTAGACGCCGTGCTCCAGGTAAAAGTGCCAAGCATCCTTGGCCGGTACCACGACCGCGACGGATTCGGCGGCGGGTGGGCGCTCGTCAAGGAGATCGGGCACGCGGGAGGCTCCACGCACCCATGCCTGGAGATTGGGGTCGATCCAGCTGAGGATGTCCATGGCCTGCTCGAAGCGCTCCTCCAGGGGCTGGTCGAAGATCGCTTGGTGGTGCGCGATGCGGTTTCGCAGAATGCGCAACGCCAGCACAGAGGTGTGGACGGACGCACGCACGAAGCCCTTCGGTCGATGGGGAAAAGCATGGACGAGATGCTTGCGGAATAAATTTTCGTATTTCTTGCCGAAGATCGCCTCCCACAGTCCGAATGTCATCGAGGCGAGCACCTTGTCCCGCGACGCGGTGTCCGCCTTCTTCCCGAGGTGCTTGCAGGCCATCTCATGGAATTTGAGGGCATCCTTGTCGAGGAAGGAAGGGCTGGCGAACCACCAGCCAAGAGCCACGTCGACGCGGGCGCTCTCAGCCACCTCCAGCGGCGCGAGGATCTTGTCGACGGAGTTGCGCAGCGCTACTTCGACATGGGCGATCAGTTCGAAGAACCCGGCGGAGATCGCGACATTCCACTCGTAGAGTCGGAGGGCTGATTCATAGTCGTGGTTCGCCGCTACGAGGTACTCCTCGAAGCGCGCCTCGGACACCCACTGCGGAACCCCGGACATCACTCCCCCTGCTGTAAGCACACGGGGGTGATACGATACGTGCATCGCGCTCCAGAGCGGCCTCTGGTCCTTGAGACTAAGCCACTGGGGCGCTTTTTTGTGCGCTCTGACTTCGAAGTCGAGCCCGTTCCTCGGCGCGCGACCGGCCGCCCGGTCTCGGTATGCACGAAGGGCGGATAGATGAGCCGTTGCGAAGCCTCAGGCCTCGTCGAGGCGAGCCCCGATCGGCTCGAGCAGTGCTGCGAGCGCCTCGAGCTGCTCTTCGGAGAGGTCGCCGAGGATCCGGTCGCGGGCGAGCTCGATGTGAGGGGGAGTGGCGCGCAGCCAGGTCAGCCGGCCCTCCCGGGTCAGGTGAACGTTGATCGCGCGGCCGTCGTCGGTGCAAGCGACCTTCTCGACCAGCCCCCGCTTCTGCAGCCGGGTGACGGCCTTCGAGGCCCTCGGCATGGGGGCCAGCGCGGCGTCGGCGAGCTGGCCCATGCGCAGGGTCGTCTCGGGTGCGGCGATCAGGGCCTGGAGGATCGCGTACTCGAAGTTGATGATCCCGGCGTCCGCGGTGAGCTGCTCGTCCAGTCGGGACGGGAGCTTCTGTCCGATGGTGACGAGGGCGCGCCAAGCGCTGCACCAAGGAGAAATGCCATGAGCACCACCCTCGCCGTCATCGGATCCGGCAACGTCGGATCGGCCGTCGCCGCACTTGCCGCCAAGGGCGGGGCGCAGGTCCAGGTCCTGGGCCGCGACCAGGAGAAGGCCACCGCGCTCGCTGCACAGGTCTCCGGCACCGCCGGCGCTGTCGGCGACGCGATCACGGGCGACATCGTCGTCCTCGCCGTGCCGGACGCGACTGCGGCCGGCCGGAGAGGTGACGTCATGGCAGGGACCGCGATGAGCATGTGCACCGAGCGTCTGCAGCTCGACGCCCCGTGCGACGAGGACCTGGAGGACCTCCACCGCCTCTACTCCGACGCGCGCACCTGGACCCATCTGCCGAGCGGGCGCTTCGCCGAGCTCTCCACCACCGCTGCGGCGCTCGATCGCTGGCTCGCCGACTGGCGCGAGCACGGTCTCGGGGCCTGGGTGGTGAGGGAGGGCGGCGCCGTCGTCGGGCACGGTGGCTGCGCGGTCCGTCAGGGCGCTTTCTGGAACCTCGGATACCGCTTCGCCCCCGAGGTGCAGGGGCGCGGCCTCGCCACCGAGCTCGCGGGAGCGGCCGTCGAGGTGGCGCGCGCGACGCGCCCCGAGCTGCCGGTGGTGGCCTACCTCCTCGAGCACAATCGCGGCTCCGCCGCCGTGGCCGAGAAGGTCGGGCTCACGCTGCGCCACTGCGGTCCCGATGCGGGCAATCCAGACCCGTCGGCTGTGCGCCTGGTGCTCGCGGACCGTGAGCTCGACGCCCGGGAGCTGGCCGCGACGATGCAGTGATCCTGCGTGCTCGCCGATCGCTCGACGAGGCTCTCGTGGACACCGTCCTCGCGGGACGGCGGCCCGGTCCTGGCTCAGTGCCCGGCGCCGAGCTTGCCGGAGAGGCGCTCGAGCCGCTGCTGGCTCGCCCCGTCCAGGCCGATGATGCGCACCTCCTTGCCGTGCACGGCGTACTTCGACTGCACGGCGTCCAGGGTCGCGACGGTGGAGGCGTCCCAGATGTCAGCCGCCGTGAGGTCGACGATGACGGTCGAGGGATCGCCGGCGTAGTCGAACTGGTGGACCAGGTCGTTGCTCGAGGCCCAGAACAGCTGGCCCGTGACGGCGTAGCGACGGATGTCGATGGTGCCGTCGGCGTCCACGTCGGTCTCCCACACCTTCTCGATCCTCACTAGGTGCGCGACCCTCCGGGCGAACAGGACCATCGCCGTGAGCACACCCAGGATCACGCCGACGGCGAGGTTGTGGGTGAGGACGGTGGCGGCGACGGTGACGAGCATGACCGCGGTCTCCGACCACGGCATCAGGCGCAGCGTGGAGGGGCGGATGCTGTGCCAGTCGAAGGTGCCGACGGAGACCATGATCATCACCGCGACCAGCGCCGCCATCGGGATCAGTCCCACGATGTCACCGAGGGCGACGACCAGGATCAGCAGGAACACGCCGGCCAGGAAGGTGGACAGCCGGGTGCGGGACCCGGACTGCTTCACGTTGATCATGGTCTGGCCGATCATGGCGCAGCCGCCCATGCCGCCGAAGAACCCGGCGACCAGGTTCGCGACGCCCTGGCCCCAGGTCTCGCGGGTCTTGTCCGAGGGGGTGTCGGTGATGTCGTCGACCAGCTTCGCGGTCATCAGCGATTCCATGATCCCCACCAGCGCCATCGCGAGCGCGTAGGGCGCGATGATCTGCAGCGTCTCGAGGGTGAGCGGGACGTCCGGGAAGAACAGCTCCGGCAGCGACTCGGGCAGTTCGCCCTGGTCGGAGACGTTCGGCAACGTCCAGCCGGCGGTCACCGCAGCGAGGGTGAGGAGTGCGATCGCGATCAGCGGCGCCGGCACCACAGAGGTCAGCCGGGGCAGGAGCACCATGATCGCGATGCCGGCCGCGACGAGCGGGTAGACGATCAGCGGGATGTCCTCGCCGATCAGGTGCGGCAGCTGGGCGGTGACGATGAGGATCGCGAGGGCGTTGACGAAGCCGGTCATCACGCTGCGAGGGATGAACCTCATCAGCTTCGCCACCCCGAGCAGGGCGAGCACGATCTGCAGCAGCCCGGCGAGGAGCACGGTGGCGATGAAGTAGTCGAAGCCGTGCTCACGGGCCACCGGGGCGATGACCAGGGCGATCGCGCCGGTCGCGGCGGAGATCATCGCGGGTCGGCCGCCCACGACAGCGATCGTCACCGCCATGGTGAAGGAGGCGAACAGGCCCACCTGCGGTGGGACGCCGGCGATGATCGAGAAGGAGATCGCCTCGGGGATCAGGGCGAGCGCGACCACCAGGCCGCCGAGGATCTCGGTCCTGAGCCGACGAGGGTCGCGCAGGGCGCTGCGCACCGTGGCGGGAGGCTGCTGGGAGTGCTGGGGCTCGCTGTCGACGGCTGCTGCGGCAGAGGGGGTCATCAGTGTCCTCGGGGGAGTGGGGGAGCCCCGGAGGCATGGAACGGTTCCGTGAGGGGCTCGCGATCAAACCTCACGTTACGTGAGAGTTGGTCTCGCCGATAGGGGACGCCCGTCACAGCCGCTCAGGTCTCACCCGCCTGCTGTCGGGTCACGCCCCGGAGGACAGCTCCTGCAGTCGCGCGAGGAACTCGTCGGCCATGGTGACCTTGCGTGCGAGGGACGCACGTCGCTCGAGCGCGGACTCCTCGAACTCGCGGAGCTTCTGCCGAACCTCGGCGGAGGCGCCGGGTCGGATGGCGGCCTCGGTGACCTCGAGCAGTTCCCGCATCTGCTCGAGGGTGAAGTCCAGCGGTTTCATCCGGCGTATCAGCAGGATCCTCTCGACGTCCGCCTCGGAGTAGAGGCGGAACCCTCCCGCGGTGCGTTCCGACGGGGTGATCAGGCCGATCTCGTCGTAGTGGCGCAGAGTGCGCAGGCTGAGATCCGTCCGCTCGGCGACCGCGCCGATATGAAGCAGCCGAGGGTCGTCGTCCTTCTCGCTCATGGAGTCAGTGTGCACCATCTCGCGTCTCAGCCGGCCGGCTGCATCTCGCTCTCGACGACCCACTTGTGGTGGGTCATGGTCATCCCGTCGATCTCGAGGTCGACCATGTAGACGGTCTCCTGCATGGAGCTGTCGATGGTCGCCTCGGCGCCACGGACCACGATGATGCGGGATGGCCGACCCTTCGGAGGGGCCCGCGCTCGCGCCGCCCGCGTCGAGAAGGGCTCGCTACAGGCTGCTGCGCAGCGTCGGGATCCGGGGGAGGTGGGTCCCGGTGATCTGCGGCTCCCAGTCCGGCACGTTCCGCCGGGCCACCTCGATGATCTCCGGCGGGGTGATCACGCCGTACTGCGAGTTCGAGGCGTTGGCGGGCCGGGTGAGCTCGCTGACGTGCTGGGAGGACTCCGTCCCGTCCTTCTGGCGGATCACCGGCCCCCACACGTGCACGGCGTCGACGCGCCAGGCGCCCTCCTGAAATCCCCAACGGATCTCGGCCTTCGCGATCCTGGCGGTGCGAGCCTTCACCTGCATGGGGAAGTCCTCCAGCTGCAGGGCGGTGTAGGCGTGCACGAGGACCTGGGTCGTGGTCCCGACGTGCGAGATGCCTGCGGGAGCATGGTGCGGCTCCGACCGTGCGGGGGAGGGTCCGTCGTGGCCCGGGAGTGCTGTGTCCTCACCCCTGTGATCCGATCGCTCGCGAGAGGCGTAGCCCGATTCGTTCATCTGCGGCAGCCAGTCGGGGGTGTGCGCCAGCGCGGCCTCGACGATCACCTGCGGGGTGGTGAGTCCGTAGCTGTCCTCGGTGCCGTCAGCAGGTTCGGAGCTCGTGCTCAGGGCCCTGCGGGACTCCGCTCCGTTCTTCTTCAGGTGCACGCCGTCGAGCTGCACGAAGCTGATGCGCCACTGTCCGTCCTCGAACTCCCAGTAGACGGTCGCCTCTCTGAGGCGAGCGGGGCGACCGTCCACCTCCGTGGTGACGTCCTCCAGTCGCAACGTGGTGAAGGCTTTGATGTGGACTTCGGTCGTCGTCTCGCCCGCCGTGATCGTCATGTGCTCCCCCTCGGAGTCTCCGGTGCGGGCTTCATCCTGCCTCATGGGGTGGCGGAGATGCAGTCCGTCGGGGCCCCGGACCGCTTCGCCGCGAAGAACGTGAGAGCGGCCTCGAGGTCGCTCTCCGTGAACGCCGGCCACGGGCAGGAGGCGACGTGGAGCTCTGCCGCTCTGCTCTGCCACGGGAAGAATCCCGAGGTGCGGCTGTCGCCGCCGGTGCGGATGATCAGGTCGATGTCCTTCACCGGGCCGCCGGCCAGCTGCGCGGTCACGGCAGCGACGGTCAGCTGCTCGACGTCGGCCTCGGGCAGGGCGGAGACGGCGCGCCGCAGCGCCGCGGCCATGTCGGCGCGGGCGTCGTAGCCGATCGCCAGAGTGAGGTGGCCCGGGCGACCGCGGGTCTCCTCCACCGCCTTCCGCAGCGCGCGCTGCGTCGGCCCCGGCAGGAGGCTGAGATCGCCGCTGACGTGGAGCTGCCAGCGCTCTGCGGCGCGCACCCTCTCCGGGATGGTGGTCTCGAGCAGCGCGAAGAGGACGCCGAGCTCACGGGCGTCGCGACGGCGGATGTTGTCGGCGGACAGCACGTAGACGCTGGCGTGCTCGATGCCGCGCGCGGCCAGCCAGCCCAGCAGGCGGGACAGATGCTCGGCGCCGGCCCGGTGCCCGGCGCTCGGGTCGAGGAGGTGCTGAGCGCGTGCCCAGCGGCGGTTGCCATCCATGATGACGCCCACGTGCCGGGGCATCGCCACGGAGCTCGGCGTGAGTCGCGCAGAGACGTCGGGGGCTGTCATGAGTCGATCCTGGAGTCCCGGAGCCCTCCCGGGAAGCGCACGGGCAGGAACGGCGCAGAACCTTCACCGCGCCCGCCCGAGGTGCCGGGACCCCTCAGAGCGCGTAGGAGTACTGCTCGAGGAAGCGCGGAGCGGCTCCGAGCGTGCGGGAGGCGTGGTTCGCCCACGAGGGGTCCCGCAGCATCTCGCGGCCCACCAGCACGGCATCGGCCCGGCCGGAGGAGAGCAGCTCCTCCGCCTGCTCGGCCCGCGCCACGCGGCCGACCGCCGCGACCGGTACCGAGGTGTCCCGGCGCAGTCGCGCCGCATAACGGGTCTGGTAGTCCTCGTCGCGGGGGATCGGGACCACGTCGTTGCCGCCCGAGGAGGCGTCGATCAGATCCACCCCGTGCTCCCCGGCCCAGGCGGCCAGCTGGGCGGACTGCTCGTAGGTCCAGCTCTCGCGCGGGTCCTCGGGGTTCTCCTCGACCCAGTCTGTGGTGGAGATCCGCATCAGCACCGGGAGCTCCTGCGGCCATGCGGCACGGACCGCGTCGACCACCTCGAGCACCAGCCGGGCCCGGCCGGCGAGGTCGCCCCCGTACTCGTCGGTGCGGTGGTTGGTCAGCGGTGAGAGGAAGGAGTGCAGCAGGTAGCCGTGCGCGGCGTGGATCTCCGCGACCTGGAAGCCGGCCTCGAGCGCGCGGCGTGCGGCGTCGCCGAAGGAGCGGACGACCGCGGCGATGTCCTCGCGGCTCATCTCGTGGGGCACCGGGCCGCCCGGGAAGGCGACGGGGCTCGCGCCGTAGGGCATCCAGCCGAGCTCGTCGGTGCCGAGCCAGGCCCCGCCCTCCCAGGGTCGGCCGGTCGAGGCCTTGCGGCCGGCGTGCGCGAGCTGGATGCCTGCGACCGCGCCCTGTGCGCGGATCGCGGCGGCGATGCGTGCGAAGTCCGGGATCTGCGCGTCCTCCCACAGGCCGAGGTCGAAGGGGCTGATGCGTCCCTCGGGGGCCACGCCCGTCGCCTCGAGGATCACCATGCCCGCGCCGCCGGCCGCGCGGGCCGAGTAGTGGGCGAGGTGGAAATCGGTGGGCCGGCCGGCCGATCCGGGCTCGGCCGCCGCGCTGTAGGTGCACATGGGAGACATCCATACGCGGTTCGGGATCTCGAGGCCGCGGAGCTGGAGCGGGGTGAACAGGGTCGTCACGGGAGGAGCCTCCGGAGGGGTCGACGCTAAGTACGAAGGATGCCGTACTACGAGGACGATAGTACTCTCGGGGGACCCCGCGAGAAGAGACCAGGAGGAGACGGTGCGCACACTGCCCCACCCCGATGCGCAGGAGATCGCCCTGGACCAGGTGCTCTCCGCGCTCGCGGACCCGATCCGCCGCACGATCGTCCGCCAGCTCGCCGGTGGCCACGACGACCAGGCGTGCATCGCCTTCGACCTCCCCGTCTCCAAGTCGACCTCCACCCATCACTTCAGGGTGCTGCGCGAGGCCGGGGTCATCTCCCAGCGCTACCGCGGCACCGCGATCCTGAACTGCCTGCGCGACGAGGACCTCGAGTCCCGGTTCCCCGGCCTGCTGGGTGCGGTGCTCGCGGCGGAGCCTGCGCGACCGGCGGCGCCGTCGGGCGACTCCTGACGCCGAGCCGACCCAGCCGGCCCGGCCTCGCCGAGAGTCGGGCGCGGGGCGCGGATCCGGGCGAGCGCCCCGAGCAGCAGCGCGAGCGCCGCGACGCCGCTGAGCGGTGAGGCGCCCGCGACGAGCAGCAGCCCCAGCCCGGCGAGGCCCAGCGCGATCGCCTGCCCGGTGCGGCGGAGCTCGCCCGTCGGCCGCACCGCACGTACCCGCTCGAGCGGGCCGAAGAGCCGGGCCGCCGTCGCCGTGAGCACGATCGAGGCGAGCAGCCACTGCGGCCGGTCCAGCCACCACTGGAGGCTCGAGGGCTCCGGCAGGGTGAGCGCGCCCCAGTGCGCGAGGAGCAGCGTCCCGCCCGCGAGGAGCAGCAGCGCCGAGAGGTTCCACAGGTAGAAGGTCATCGTGCGGGCGGTGACGAAGCCGGTCACGGCCGCGATGTGCGGACGCTCCGCGAGCTCGCGGAGCCGGGGCCGCAGCAGGGAGAGCGCAAGGGTCTGCGCCGCGCCGAGCACCAGCAGGGCGGTGGTGGGCGGGTTCAGGTGCGCGATGAGGTCGGGGGACCAGAGCCCGCTCGCGAAGGCGGCGAGCAGAGCGGTCACGGCCGCTCCCGCGCCCAGCAGCCGGGCGCGGCGGGAGAGGGCCTCGATGCGCCCGTCGGCCAGCAGGAAGCCCGCCTGCTGGAGCGCGAGCCAGACGAAGGCGAGGTTCGCGTACCCGACCGCGTCGATCCCCGTCTCCGCGCGCAGCACGTCCACGATCACCGCGCCGCCGGCCAGGGCGAGCAGCGAGGGCCAGGGCGCCCGCTCATGCGCCCGCAGCAGCGCCGGCAGCAGCGCCTGGGCGCCGAGAAACACCGCGAGGAACCACAGCGGCTCGCGCCAGCGCAGCCCCGCCTCGCCGAGCAGCTCGTCGGGGACGCCGAGGGCGGGCAGTGCGGCGAGGGCCAGAGCGACCGCGGCGATCGGGGCGAGGGCCGGCAGCAGCAGGCGATGCACGCGGGCCGTGACGAAGTCCGTCGCGGAGCCTCCGCGCTCCCGCAGCCGGCGGTGCGCGATGGCGCCGGCGAAGCCGCTGACCACGAAGAACAGCGGCATCACCTGCAGCAGCCAGGTCAGCGGCGGATACCAGGCCGCACCGCGGGTCGCGTACTCGAGCACCGGCCCGGCCGCGCCGGCGGTGACCGCGACCTGGAGCCCGTGGACGAGCATCACGGCCAGCACGCACAGCGCGCGGACCAGGTCGATGCCGCGATCGCGGTGCGAGGGGGCAGGGGTGCGGGCGGGGACGTGCGCGCGGCGCGGGGGCGCGAGATCGATGACGGCCATGGGGCTCCTCCTCGGGTGATGCCGAGGACGCTATGGACGAGGTGCCCCCTGCCGCGTCGCGCGCAGGTGCCGGCAGGGGTGGTCCCTCCGAGCGATCAGCTCAGCGGCGAGACCGGCGCCGCCCCAGCCGTCGGATGACGACCCGTCGGGAGGTGTTCCACGATTCGATGCTGGCTAGAGTCTCCGCCATGGATCTCTCTGCATTCGCCGCCCTGACCCCTGGACCCGCCTCCAACCCGCAGGGTGGCACGCTCACCCTCAGCGTCCACGAGCTCGGTGTCCTCCGAGTGCACTCCGGTCGCCTCGAGGTCGCTGATCCGTTCACCCGTCTGGGAGAGGGCCGGGTGATCGAGGTGTCCCCGGGCGCGTATCCGGTCAGTGTCACGGTGGCCGATGTCTCCGATGCCCAGGACGGCAGCCACCTGCGCGAGGCCTATCTCAGCGTGGTGCTGGCCGACGGTGCGGAGAGGAGCCGCGAGCTGGTCGACGACGCCGAGGTGTTCGTCGATTCCGGTGCCGTCTCCTTCGCCGACCGGGACTCCGTGGAGCGCCTCCTGCCGAAGGATGCCGAGGACCTCGAGGAGCTCTTCGACTCCGGCCGACCGGACAGCTGGTTCACTCTCATGGACGATCCCGAGCATCTGCTGGACGGCACGGCGAACATCATCCTTCCGGGCGCCCAGCACGGGGAGAACGTCATCCTGAGCCATTCCGGATGGGGCGATGGCGTCTACCCCGTCATCCGAGGGCTCGACGAGCGGGGAGGAACGGTCGCCCTCCACATCGATCTCGGCGTGGTGGGCCCCGTGAGGGAACGTCCCGACAGCTCCGAGACGCCGCAGCCTGCAGGTCCGCTGACGGCTCATCTGCTGCTGGACCATCACCCGGCTCACCTCGGCGAGGTGCTGGAGGCCGTCCTGCCCCATCGCGCCCGCGAGCTCACCCGGACGGGGAGCACTGCGGCCGTCTTCGAGACCGCGCACGATGTCATGATGCACATGGGAGTCGCGGGCCGGATCGAGGACCCGGCCCTGCTCCGCGACGCTGCCTGCTCCGACGACAGCGCTGACCTGGTCGAGCGGATCGCTGCACATCGAGGAGCCCTCTCCATCGGCCCGCATTCCGGGGATGATCCGCTGAGCGCGGTCCTCAGCTTCGTCGTCATGCTCGCCGAGGTGCCCCTCCCCATCGCCGTCTGGATCCCGGCGCAGCGCCTCGTGCTCACTCCCGAGCAGTTCATCAGGGATCTCGAGGCGAATGTTCCCCTGGCCTTCCGCGTCCGGCCCGTGGAGGAGGCGGAGACTCCGACGGTCATCACGCGGGGCTTCGCCGCTCTGGGAGGCCGCGAGGTCATCTACTCGGACCCCGGCATGTCGATCACCCGGATGGCCAAGCGTCTCGGGGCGATCGTCGGAGATCTGCGGACGAAGCGGATCGGCGATGTGCCGCAGGCGGGTGCCGAGGCGCGGTTCCTGATCACTGGGTACCAGCTCCAGCCCGCACAGATCCAGGTCGATGGCGCGGACGTGCTCGAGATGGTGGCCCAGAACGGGAGGACGCGAGGGCTCTCCGGCCGGAAGAAGTGACGGCGCCGCTCACCGGGCAGTCCCTCCGAGCGATCAGCTCAGCGGCGAGACCAGGCCGTTGTCATAGGCGAGGATCACCAGCTGCACCCGGTCGCGCACGCCGAGCTTGGTGAGCAGGCGCCCCACATGGGTCTTCACCGTGTGGTCGGAGATGAACAGCCCCTCACCGACCTCCTTGTTGGAGCGGCCCTCGGCGATGAGCATCAGGACCTCCCGCTCGCGGTCGGTGAGCTGGGCCAGGAGCGCCGCATCGCGCGGGGCGCGCGGCCGACGGGCGGCGAACTGCTCGATCATCCTCCGCGTGATCCCGGGCGAGAGCAGCGCGTCACCGGCGGCGACCACCCGCACCGCGTGGACCAGCTCCTCGGGTGTCGCGTCCTTGAGCAGGAAGCCGCTCGCCCCGGCCTGCAGGGCGTCGTGGACGTAGTCGTCGATGTCGAAGGTGGTGAGCATGAGGATCCGCGGCGGCGGGGAGGCGGGGAAGTCGGGTGCCCCGATGCGCCGCGTCGCCTCGATCCCGTCCATCTCCGGCATGCGCACGTCCATGAGCACCACGTCCGGGCGCAGCCGTGCCGCCTGCGCGACGGCCTCCCTGCCCGTGGTGGCCTGGCCGACCACGCGCACATCGGACTGGGCGTCGAGCAGGGCCGCGAAGCCCGCCCGCACCATGGCGGCGTCGTCGGCGAGCAGGACGGAGATCGTCATGCGGGCTCCTGGGGGTGATCGGTGAGCGGAAGGACTGCGGTGACGGTCCAGCCCCCGTCCGGGTCGGGCCCGTGCCGGAGGGTTCCTGCCAGCTGCGAGACGCGCTCCTGCATGCCGCGCAACCCGTTGCCGGAACCTCGAGGGGCGGAGGTCGCCGCGGCGGGGACCCTCTCATTGTGCACGCGGAGCATCACGGCGCCGGGTTCGAAGACCACCTGCAGGTCGATCGGTGCGCCGGGCGCGTGCCGCACCGCGTTGCTCAGCGCCTCCTGCGTCACGCGGTAGGCGGCCAGGTCCACGGAGGCGGGCACCGGCTCCGGCACCTCGTCCAGGTGCAGCTCCAGCTCCGCGCCCGCGCGGCGGAAGCCCTCCACCAGCTCGGGGATCTCGGCCACGCCCTGCAGCGGCGCGAGCGGCGGGGTGTGGTCCTCCGTGCGCAGCACCCCCAGCAGGCGGCGCATCTCCTCGAGGGAGCCGCGGGCGCTGCGGGCGATGTCGTCGAACTCCGCGGCGGCCTCGGGGGAGAGGTCCGGGATCCGGTAGCGGGCGGTGGAGGCCTGCACCTGGGTCAGGGCGGTGCTGTGCGCGACCACGTCGTGCAGCTCGCGGGCGATGCGGGTGCGCTCCTCGACCAGCAGCCGACGCGAGTGCTCCGCGGCGGAGACCTCTCGCTCGCGGTGCAGCTCCTCGCCCACGCGCAGCCTGCTGCCCAGAAGCACCGCCACCAGGGACGCCGCCGCGCTGAGCGAGGCTGCGACGATGAGATCCGTACCGGCCGCCTCCGCCCGCCCCAGCAGCGGTGCGCTCAGCAGCGGGCCAAGGTGCCCGATCGCGAGCGGTGCCGCTCCTGCCTTCCAGCCGTGCAGCGTGGTGATGACCAGCACGAACAATGTGAAGGCGATCATCGCGGGCACCGACCACGGCCACGGCCAGGACGAGGGTCCGTCGCCGAGAGACACCAGCGGCAGGATCCAGGCTGGGAGGCAGGCGAGGACGCTCGCGGTGCGAGGGCGGGGGACGGCCAGCAGGGGCGCGGCGACCAGTGCGGCGCCGAGTGGCAGGGCGAGCACGACGGGGGTGCCGTATCCGTTGGCGTGGATCGGCACCAGCACGCAGAACAGCGCCAGTGCGGCGACCCCCAGCACGATCATCACCGCGGTCCGTCGCCGGAGGAGTTCCGCGGGGGAGGGGGCGGCGGGAGCGATGCCGTCGGCGCCCGCAGAGGGAGCGGTCACGGCGGTCACGGAGCGTTTCACGGCTCGATGCTAGGACGGCGATACGCCGTGCGCATCGCTCGGAAGTACCGTTCCGCGGGGTGCGACCCCGACCTTCGGACGGTCCCTGGCCTCAGCTCTGCATCGAGCGCGGCGTCAGGGCGTCGCGAGGTCGAGCAGGGAGGCCTCGAGCCGCTCGCGGTCGCTGTCGTCGAGGATCGCGCCCCACAGCGGGGCGCTGATGCTCCCGTCGGACGCCGCGATCACCAGGCGCACCACGGCGGGATCGAGCCCGTCGGCATGGAGCTCCTCGCGCCACTGCGTCGCGTCCTGCTGGGCGAGCTCGGCGAGTCCCGGCTCGAACATGAGGTGGGAGGCCAGGGCGATGGAATCGCGCAGCCGGTGGACGTCGCCCGCGTCGGCGAAGCTCACACGGACGTAGGCGCGGGTGAGCCGGCCGGGGGAGGGGGGCTCCGTGGCCGCGCTCGCGTGGACCTGATCCCGGAACTGGGCCATGAGGTCGCTTGCCAGGGTGTGCAGGAGCGCCTCCTTGCTGGGGAAGTGGTAGAGCAGGCCCCCCTTGGAGATGCCCGCCTCGGCGGCGATCTCGGAGACCGGCACCGCCGTGCCCTTCCGGCCCACCAGGCGGATGGCGGTGTCGAGGATCAGTCGCCTGGTGTCCTCCGCGCTGCGCCCTGCTGTGCGTGCCATGGCTCCAGTCTCCCTGATCCTCGCCGCGCCCGCCTCAGCGGGCGGCGGAGGCGGTGGCCCGGGTGTCGGGGATGAGGGCGAAGGCGACGACCGCCGAGACCACCATGACCCCCGCGGCGATCAGCGTGGTCACCTGCATCGCGGAGACGAAGGCGTGCTCGGCGGCCGCGAGGGCGGCGGCGTGGTCGGCGAGGACGGCCGACGCCGAGGACAGCGAGTCCTGCGCCCTCGTCGCCGTCGCGCCGGTGACATCCGGGGGGAGCGTGAGGCCGGAGCGGTAGAGCACGGTCATGACGGATCCCAGCACGGCGATGCCGAGGGCCACGCCCAGCTCGTAGGCCGTCTCCGACACCGATGCGGCGGCCCCGGCCTTCGCCGGACGCACCGCGGAGACGACGGCGTCCACGCTGAGCGTCTCGGCGATCCCGATGCCGAGCCCCAGGGGGACGAGTGCGAGCAGCACCCAGCCCAGCTGTTCGCTGCTCTCGAGCACTGCGAGCAGGCCGAGCCCCGCCGCCCCCGTCAGCAGCGCGAGGGCGATCGCTCGGCCGCGGCCCAGTCGTGCGAGCAGGAATCCCACGAGCAGCACTGCCGCCATGGACGCGAGAGCGACGGGCAGCTGCGCGATGCCGGCCTGGAGCGGGCTGAGGTGGCGGGCCAGCTGCAGGTACTGGGAGAAGAAGAACAGCACGCCGCTGAGCGCGAAGACGGAGGTGAAGTTGACCAGCACCGCGCCGCTGAAGGCGGCGTTGCGGAACAGATCCACCTCGATCATGGGCGAGTCGACATGGCGCTGGCGGCGCACGAAGAGCACGCCCCCGAGGATCCCTGCGGCGATCGCGAGGAGGGTGCCGACGCCGGCGCTCCCGCCGGCGATCTGCTTGACGGTGAGGACGAACGGGATGATCGCCATCATCGACAGGGCGCTGGAGACGAGGTCGAAGCGTCCCGGCGAGGGGTTGCGGGACTCCGGCAGCAGCCACCCGCCGGCGATCAGCACCGCCGCGATGACGGGGAGGTTGATGAGGAACACCGAGCCCCACCAGAAGCTCTCCAGCAGCGCCCCGCCCACCACGGGGCCGAGGGCGATCCCGCTGGCCGCTGCGGCGGACCACAGCGCGATCGCCCGGGTCCGCTCGGCGGGGTCGGTGAAGATGCTGCGGATCAGCGACAGCGTCGAGGGCATGATCGTGGCCCCGGCGATCCCCAGCAGCAGCCGCGCGGCGATGAGCACCTCGGCCGACGGAGCGAACGCTGCGAGGACGGAGGCCGCCCCGAAGGCGGTCGCGCCGAGCAGCAGCAGCCGCTTGCGCCCGATGCGGTCCGCGAGGTTGCCCATCGTGACCAGCAGCCCTGCCAGGGCGAGGGAGTAGATGTCCCCGATCCACAGCACCTGGGTGGCCGTGGGGGAGAGATCCGCCGTGAGGGCGGGCACGGCGAGATAGAGCACCGTCGCGTCGATGGCGAGCAGCAGCACAGCCCCCACCAGGACGGCCAGGGCGGCCCAGCGGCGCCGGGGGCTCATCGTGTCGGTCATCGGTACTCCTCAGAACTGAACCGTCGCGTCGGTACAGTTTCAAGGTCGTCGTGAACGACGGTCAAGGCGGTGCGGCCCGCGCCACACTCCGTCCCGCACAGCCGAGCGTCCGAGGTACCCACCCGACGTCGAGCTCAGCTCCGCCCATCGGACGCGGACCCGGCGGCGTCGTCCGCCGAAAGTCGGTTCACCGGCCCCTGCGCTCCTTGCGATCCTGGCACCACCCGCAACGAGAGGAAGCAGACCATGACCGAGAGTTCGAGAAGGTTCATGACCATGGCGGCCATCGCCGGAGCGCTCATCGCGGGCGTGCTCGCCCTCGTGATGCTCCTCGGCGATCAGCCGCTCGTGGGTGCAGGTCTCGCGGTGATCGCGATCGCCTCGCTCGGCACGCTGCCCCTCGCACGCCGCGGCAATCGCGCCGGCAGCTGAGCGACGCCCGCCTCGGCGGAGAAGGTGCCCGCGCGGGGTGTCGAGCACGCCGGGAGCCCTCATGGCAACAGCCGGGCCCTCCTTGTCCTGGTCAGGCCCGACGGCGCATAGTGGAGCCATGAGCGAGCCGAATGCGACGACGCAGCCCACGATCCACCCGATCCCCGACGGGCTGGCCGAACGTGCCGCCCTCCTCGGCGGCCCGGGCGGTGCGCTCACCGACGAGCAGATCACCGGCTTCGTCGCCGAGCAGCTCGCCGGGCAGGACCTCGAGGGCAGGAGCGTCTGCCTGATCATCCCGGACGGCACCCGCTCCGTCCCGCTGCCCAAGGTGCTGCCCGCGATCCACGACGCGCTCTCCGGCCGCGCCAGCTCCGTCACCGTGCTGATCGCGCTGGGCACCCACGCCGCGATGAGCGAGGCGGCGATCGACACCCTGCTCGGCGCCACCGAGCGCGGCGCGAAGGCCACCTACCCCGAGTGGACCGTCGTCAACCACGCCTGGGACGACCCCACCCAGATCGCCGACCTCGGTGAGATCTCCGCCGAGCAGATCGCCGAGCTCACCGGCGGCCTGCTCACCGACGTCCCCATGCGCGTGCAGATCAACAAGCTGGTCGTCGAATCGGACGTCAACCTCATCGTGGGCCCGGTCTTCCCCCACGAGGTGGTCGGCTTCTCCGGCGGCAACAAGTACTTCTTCCCCGGCTGCTCGGTGCACGACGTCATCGACATCTCCCACTGGGTGGGCGCGCTGATCACCGCCAGCCGCATCATCGGCACCCTCGGCATCACCCCGGTGCGCCAGCTGATCGACGCCGCGAGCGACCTCATCGAGTCCGAGAAGCTCGCCTTCACCATGGACGTCCTCTCCGGCGGGCAGGACCTCAACGCCATCGCCTTCGGCGACCCGCAGGCCGCCTGGGCCGCGATGGCGAAGATCTCCGCGCAGACCCACATCACCTACGTCGACAAGCCCTACAAGCGTATCGTCGCCCTGGTGCCGGAGATGTACGACGACATGTGGACCGGCGCGAAGGGCTTCTACAAGTCCGAGCCCGTCTGCGCCGACGGCGGCGATGTGATCATCTACGCCCCCCACATCACCGAGGTCGCCGCGATGCACCCCGGGATCCGCGACATCGGCTATCACAACATCGAGTACTTCACCAAGCAGTGGGACCGGTTCAAGGACCACCCCTGGGGCGAGCTCGCCCACTCCACCCACGTCACGGGCCTGGGCACCTACGACCCCGAGACGGGGGAGGAGAAGCAGCGGGTGAACCGCTACTTCGCCACCTCGATCTCGAAGGAGGAGTGCGAGGTCTACAACGTCCTGCACATGGACCCCGCCTCCCTCGACATCGAGGCGCTGCGCAACGACCCCGACACCCTCGTCATCGACCACGCCGGCGAGGTGCTCTTCCGCCTCGCCTCCGAGCGCGACGGCGCGGCAGGGCAGGACAAGTGACCACCACCCACCAGCGCACCGCCCCGTCGGGACCGCACGCCCCCCGCTCGCTGTTCTCCCCCGGCCACCCCGGCTTCGAGATCACCGCCATGACCCCGGACGGCCTCACCGGTGAGGCGCTCGCGCTCGCCGATGCGGTCGCGGTCGAGCTCGAGGGCGTGGGCCGGCTCGGCGTCGCCTATTCCGGGGGCGTGGACTCCGCGACCCTGCTCGCGCTCGCCGTCCGGGCGCTCGGGGCCGAGAACGTCGTCGCCCTGCTCGGCGTCTCCCCGTCGCTCGCCCGCCGCGAGCGGCGCCTCGCCCACCAGGTCGCCTCCGTGATCGGGGCCCAGGTGGTCGAGGTCCGCACCCATGAGGGCGAGAACCCCGAGTACCAGAAGAACGACGGCTCGCGGTGCTTCCACTGCAAGGACGAGCTGTTCACCCGCATCGGCGATGACGTCGTCGGCGCGCAGCAGCTGGACGCCGTCGCCTACGGGGAGAACGCCGACGACGCCACCCGCCACGACCGGCCCGGCGCCGGCGCCGCCACCCGGCACCAGGTGCTGCGCCCGCTGTCCGCCGTGGGCATGACGAAGCAGCAGGTCAGAGAGGTTGCGCGGGGCTTCTCGCTCCCGGTCGCGGATAAGCCCGCCGCGCCCTGCCTCGCCTCCAGGATCCCCTTCGGACAGGAGGTCACCCCCGAGAAGCTGCGCCAGATCGACGACCTCGAGGACGCCGTCTACGAACAGGGCTTCAGCGACTGCCGGGTGCGCCATCACGGCGCCGTGGGCCGCATCGAGCTGCCCACCGGCGAGCTCGCCCGCGCCATGGAGCCGGGCATCCGCGCGGCCCTCGTCGCCGCCGGCAAGGAGACCGGCTTCCAGCACGTCACGATCGACCTCGACGGCATCCGCTCGGGCCTGTTCTCCCTCCAGATCGTGGGCAAGGGCGGGCGTGGCTGAGGCCGCAGCGGGCCCGCGCGACCCGGCGGCGGCCGACGGGCCAGCAGCGGCCGACGGGAAGATCGACGGCTTCCTCGACCTCGACCTCGACCGTGCCCGGCGCCGCGGGGCGCCCGAGGCGGTGCTGTGCGATGCCAAGAGCGTCCAGCAGGTCGCCGCGATCGCGGCGGAGTACGCGCGGCTGGACGCCGAGGGCCATGACGGGCTCGGGCCGGTGCTGTTCACCCGCGCCGATGCCGCGCGCGCCGAGGCGATCCTCGCCGCGCTGCCCGGGGCCTTCCATGACGCCGAGGCGCGGCTGCTGGCCTGGCCCGCAGCACCCCCGGAGCCGACGGGAGGCCTGGTCATCGTGGCCTGCGCCGGGACCAGCGACCTGCCGGCGGCCCGCGAGGCGGAGCTGACCGCCCGCTATCTCGGCCGCCCCGCACGGCTGATCGCCGACATCGGCATCGCCGGCCTGCACCGCCTGCAGTCCCGCCAGCCAGAGCTGCGCGAAGCGGCCTGCGTGGTCGTCGCCGCCG
Organism: Brachybacterium sp. AOP24-D1-21; assembly: GCF_052378665.1. Classification (NCBI taxonomy): domain Bacteria; kingdom Bacillati; phylum Actinomycetota; class Actinomycetes; order Micrococcales; family Dermabacteraceae; genus Brachybacterium; species Brachybacterium sp. AOP24-D1-21. The sequence goes on along the minus strand of NZ_JBQSXX010000001.1, from coordinate 1,301,384 downwards.
GCATGGACGGCGCGCTGCCCACCGTGGTCGCCGGGCAGATCAGCGCGCCCGTGGTCGCCCTGCCCACCTCCGTCGGCTACGGCGTGGCCAGCGGCGGCGTCACCGCCGCGCTCACCATGCTCTCGGCCTGCGCCCCCGGCATCGGCGTGGTCAACATCGACAACGGCTACGGCGCCGGACACCTCGCCGCCCAGATCGCCCGCTGGGCCCCGGCCGCGGGGGAATGACGGTGAGGATCCCGTCAGTGCCGCGCGGTCAGTGCCACCGCGCGAGCGACTCGGCGGTCTCCTGGACTGACGAGGATCCGGTGGCCACTGCGATCACGAGGTCATAGGCCTCATCGTCCGGTGCCTCGAGCGCGATTCCGTTGACACCGTAGAACACCACGACCCCGAGCCACCCCAGCCGCTTGTTCCCATCGAGAAGGGAGTGGTTGCGCACCAGCGACTCCAAGAGTGCGGCGGCCTTCAGGTCGATGGTGGGATAGGCCTCCCGTCCCCAGAGGCTGGTGGTGGGGCGGTGGGCGGCCGAATCCAGCAGCCCAAGCTCCCGCACCGGCCCCACCTGCAGGTCATCGATGAGGGAGAGCAGATCTTCTGTGCTGAGGAAGACGGTCACTGCGCGAGGCGGTCGAGCAGGTCGGCATACCGGGCCCGGCCCTGAGCGGAGAGCTCACCGACGAGCTGCTGGTGCCCTCGGCGGGCCGCTGCCTCGCGGATCGCGCGCACGGTTGCTTCCTGACGGCTGACCCCATCTCGCTCGGCCAGCTCTGCCAGGATCCGCTCATCAGCGTCCGTCAGACGCAGTGTCATTGCCATGCACGACATGGTATCACTGTGGTATCACCCCGGGCGAGGTTGCGGTGACGTTGGGCTCGAAGGGGCGCCTGACACTTGCGTCATCGCACCATCCGAACGGTAAAGTAAGTGGATGATGGCTTCCGTTCCCCGGTCGGCCCGCCCTGCGCACCGGCCCTCCGCCCGCGAGGCGATGCTCGATGCCGCCGAGGCGCACCTCAGCGCGGACGGCACCCTGACCCTCGACTCCGCCGCCCGCGCCGCGGGAGTCAGCAAGCCCGGGCTGATGTACCACTTCCCCACCAAGGAGCAGCTGCTCGCCGCGATCCTCGACCACATGGCCGCCCGCTACGAGCGCGGAATGGCGGCGGCGGTCGCCGAGCTCTCAAGGGATGCCGAACTCCCGAAGCGTGAAGCGCCCGGCCCCGCCGTGAACTCGATCTTCGCCGACGCTCCCGCGACTCAGCGCGTCCTGGCCTACTTGGACTGGGCCTGCACGGCACCGCTCAGCGCTTCTGACCTGGTGATCTTCGCGGACCCTCGCCTCCGTGTCAGCCTCACCGAGCGGTGGCAGGAGCAGATCGTCCGCTGGTTCCACGTTCCCGCGGGAACGCCGGCGGACGAGCGGGCACGGCTGCTGGCGGTGCGGCTGATGGCCGACGGCATCTGGTTCGACCGCGCCGCCGGGTTGCTCGAGACCGATGACGAACAGGCCGCTGCGCTGCACGAGCTCGCCGTGGGTCTGCTGGGGGGTGAGGCATGAGCCCCTGGCTGCTGCTGCTCGGAGCAATCCTCAGCGAGGTGACCGCGACCCTCGCCCTGCGCGGCGCCCTGGACCGCCCGGCCCTCTACGTCGTGGTCGTGACCGGCTACGCGATCTCCTTCGTCCTGCTCGCCCAGGTGCTTCGGCGCGGTATGGGCCTCGGCGTCGCCTACGGGATCTGGGGCGCCTGCGGGGTGGTGTTCACCGCGGCCCTCTCCGCAGTGCTCTTCGGTGAGGCGTTCACGGCGCTCAAGGTCAGCGGCATTGTGCTGATCGCCGCCGGGGTGGTGGTCGTCGAGCTCGGCTCCCAGCGGGCCCGGCGCGCAGAGGCGGCGGTCTCAGAGGAGGCGGTCTCATGAGCTGGCTGCTGCTGGGCGGGGCGATCCTCTCCGAGGTCGCCTCGACCCTCTCCCTGCGCGTCGCCGCCGGCGGCCGACGGGCCTGGTACGCCCCGGTGATCCTCGGATACCTCATCGCCTTCGCACTGCTCTCCGGAGCGCTGCAGGCGGGAATGCCGCTCGGGGTGGCCTATGGCATCTGGGCCGCCGCCGGGATCGTGCTCACCGCTCTGCTCTCCCGGGCGCTGTTCCGCGAGGCGCTCACCCCGATGATGCTCGCCGGGATGGGACTGATCGCGGCCGGGGTGCTGCTCGTCGAGCTGGGCAGCGCGGGCTGACGCCCGCTGGGCGCCGTCGGCCCGCCGTTCTGGCACAGTGGCCGACGAGGCATTGCCCAGCCGCGCTGGGGTCCGGTCCCGCTGCCCGGGGCGCTGCGTGCGCTGACAGGTTGCCGCTGGTTGCCCCTGGCCGGGGTAGGATCATCCGGCAGACAGCAGGCGCAGGTGCCCCGTCCGGAGCACGGTCGGGGTCGGTATGCGCCTCAGCAGACAGGCAACGCCGAGCAGGCGGGGACGGAGCCGGCCAGGTGGCGGACAAGCGCGTGACGATCTATGACGTCGCAAAGACCGCAGGTGTCGCCCCGTCCACGGTCTCCCGGGCCTTCTCGAGGCCCGGCAGGGTCAGCGCCGCCACCCACGCCACTGTGATGGCCGCCGCCAAGGAGCTCGGCTACCGCACCAGCGCCCCCGCCGCCCAGGAGCGGGGCCATCGCCACCACCGCCTCGGCATCGAGGTCCCCGACCTCACCAACCCCTACTTCGCCGAGCTCGTCTCCGGCATGCAGGAGGCCGCGCATGAGCAGGAGTTCCTGCTGCTCCTGCTCGACACCGTGGAGGATGAGGCGCGCGAACGCACGAGCCTCGAGAGCGCCGTCAACGTGGTCGACGGCATCGTGCTCGCCGGCACCCGCCTCTCCGACGCCACCCTCAACCACCTCACCAAGCGCATCCCCGTGGTGGTGCTGAACCGCCGCGTCGCCGGCCTGGATTCGGTCACCCCGGACTATGAGCACGGGATGGGCCAGGCCATGGCGCACCTCGCCGAGAACGGGTCCCGCACCGTCACCTACGTGGCCGGTCCGGTGAACTCCTGGTCCGACGGGGAGCGCTGGCGGGCCGCCCGCGTCGCCGCCCGCCAGCACGGGCTGCAGGTGCAGCGCCATGGTCCCTTCGCGCCGACCACGACTGGCGGGGAGCAGGCCTTCGAGGAGCTGCGCGACTCCCTTCCCCACGCGGTGATCTGCTACAACGACCTGGTCGCCTTCGGATTCCTGGTCTCCGCGCTGCGCGCCGGGATCCGGGTGCCCGGGCAGCTGTCGGTGATGGGACATGACGACATCCAGCTCTCGCGACTGGTGGGCGGTGGTCTCACCACCGTGGTCAGCCCCAAGCGGGCGCAGGGTCGGGCCGCGGTGGAGCGCCTGGTGCGTCGGATCGAGAACCCGTCGGCGCATCGCGCCCCGGTCGAGGGCTCCCTGCCGGTGCGGCTGGTGCCGCGGGGCACCACCGGGCCTCGCGAAGCAGGTGCCTGAGCTCCACGGAGCAGGTGCTGGAGCCCTGTCGCGCCTGGCGATTGTGCACTGCGGGGTCGGCAACCGGTGACAACCCTCGGCACTCTTGGCCCACCCTTGCCAAGATGGCGGCATGAGCAACGACGCCTTCGTGCCGCACCCTGACAGACTCTTCCCCGCTGACCCCGCTGTGCGCGAGATCGCTCGGGGGCTCTACGAGCTCGAGAAGGACCAGCCGATCGTCTCGCCCCACGGGCACGTCGACCCCCGGCTGCTCCTCGACAACGAGCCGTGGCGCGACCCCACCGCGCTGTTCATCACCCCGGATCACTACGTCAACCGCCTGATGCACGCCCGTGGCGTGGACCTCGCGGACCTCGGCGTGGGCCAGGGCCCGCTGGACGAGAAGGCCTCCCGCAAGGCCTGGCGCCTGCTGGCAGAGCACTGGCACGCCTACGCCGGCACCCCCTCGCGCTACTGGATGGAGCACGTCTTCTACGAGGTGTTCGGCCTCGAGACGGTGCTGAACCCGCGCACCGCCGACGCGATGTATGACGCGATCGCCGAGAAGCTCACCCGCCCGGAGTTCCGTCCCCGCGCCCTGTTCGAGCAGTTCGGGATCACCGTCCTGGCGACCACCGACGACCCCGTCGATGACCTCGCACCGCATGCCGCGCTCGCCGCCGACGAGTCCTTCGCCGGCCGGGTCATCCCCACCTTCCGGCCGGACAAGTACCTCGAGGCCGGCCGTCCCGACTTCCTCGCTCTCACCGATGCCCTCGGCGAAGCTGCTGGTGTCGACGTCAGCACCTACGACGGCTACCACGAGGCGATGCGCGCCCGCCGCCTCTACTTCCGCGACCACGGCGCGGTCTCCTCCGACCACGCCCACATCGATCCGGGCACCGCCCGGCTCAGCGATGAGGACGCTCGCCGCCTCTACACCGCCGCCCGCGCCGGTGAGATCAGCGCCGACGACGCCGTGGCCCTGCGCCGCCACATGCTGGGAGACCAGGCGCGCCTGGCCTCCGAGGACGGTCTGGTGATGACCATCCACCCGGCCGTGCTGCGCAACCACAGCGATGAGATGTTCGAGAAGTTCGGCGCGGACGTCGGCTTCGACATCCCCGTCGCCGTGGACTACGTCCATCACGTCCGCCCGATGCTCAACGACGTGGGCCACCACCCGAACTTCCGCACCGTGCTGTTCACGATCGACGAGACGGTGCTCTCCCGCGAGATCGCCCCGCTGGCCGGCGTGTACCCCTCCGTGTTCGCGGGCGCGCCGTGGTGGTTCATCGACTCGCCCGACGCGATCCTCCGCTACCGCCGCTCCGTCTCGGAGACCCTCGGCTACTCGCGGACCAGCGGCTTCATCGACGACACCCGCGCGTTCTGCTCGATCCCGGCACGGCATGACATGTCCCGCCGCCTCGACGCAACGCACCTCGCAGGGCTGGTCGCCGAGCACCGGATGCGTCTCGAGGACGCTCAGGAGCTCGTGGCCACCCTGCCCGATCAGCAGCCGCGCGAGGTCTTCCGCCTCGGCACTGCAGGAGAGAAGAACTGATGAGCACTCCCAGCCCCTCGGACGTGGGCCGTCTGGTCCACCTCGGCATCGGCAACTTCGCCCGTTCCCACACCCTGCTCAGCACCGACGTCGCCGGAGGCTGGTCCGTGGTGGCCTTCACCGGTCGCTCGGCCGCGATGGCTGATGCGCTGAACGCCCAGGGCGGCAGGTACGGCCTGATCGTGCGCGGCCCGGAGCAGGACGAGGTCAGCATCGTCGACGTCATCGACGAGGTGTACCCCGCCTCCGACGTCGATGCCCTGGTGCGCCTGCTCGCCGATCCCTTCACCGCGGTGGTCACCTTGACCATCACCGAGAAGGGCTACGCGGCCGGCAGCGACCCCGCCACCTCCGCCCCCGCCCGCATCGCACTCGGCCTGAAGGCCCGCCGCGAGGCCGGCGTCACCGAGCCGATCGCACTGGTCTCCTGCGACAACCTCACCGGCAACGGCGAGGTGCTCGGCCAGGCGGTCCTCGCCGAGCTCGACGAGGATACCCGGGCCTGGTTCCCGGACCATGTCGACGTCATCTCCTCGATGGTCGACCGGATCACCCCCTCCGCCGATGACGGAGCCTCGGAGACCGTGCGCGCCCAGACCGGTCTCGCCGACAGCGTCCCCGTGGTCACCGAGCCCTTCTCCGAATGGGTCATCGAGGACCGCTTCCGCGGCCGCCGCCCCGAGTGGGAGAAGGCCGGTGTGCAGTTCACCGACGACATCGAGGTGCACGAGCTGCGCAAGCTGCGCCTGCTCAACGGTGCCCACACCCTGATGGCCTACGCCGGCCAGGTCGCGGGCGTTGCGCGCGTGGACGAGGCGATCGCGCACCGTGAGGTGCGGGCGCTGGTCGAGCAGCTGTGGGCCGAGGCCCGCTCGACGCTGCCGCTGCCCGCGCACGAGCTCGACGCCTACACCTCTGCCCTCGAAGTGCGGTTCCGCAACCCGCGCCTGGCGGACAACCTGATTCGTATCGCCGCAGACGGCTCCGTGAAGCTGCCCGTGCGCGCCCTGCCCGTGATCGCCGAGCGCGGCGGTCCGGACCAGGCTCCTGGCGAGGTCGCTGCCGTGGCCGCCTGGACCGCTTGGGTCACCGACCGCGTGCGCGGCGGCCATGAGGTCCAGGACCCGAAGGCGGCCGAGATCGCGACCGCTACGGCGATCGAGGACGCGACCGAGCGGGTCACCGCCCTGCTCGCGCTGATCGACGTGCCCGCCGGCGACCCCCTGATCGCCGCGGTGGCCGCCGAGGAGAAGCGCCTGCCGCGTCCCTGACGGCGCCTGGCGTGTCCCTCAGGGTCGTTGCTGCCCAGTGATGAGCGCGCGAGAACCATCCGTGGTTCTCGCGCGCTCATCATTCGTGGGCCCCCCTGCGCGTCAGGGGAATCAAGGAGTTCATCACTCCCCAGCAGCCTCGCGCGGGTGGGTGTGGTCAGCGAGCTGCCGTGCGGGGTGATCGCGGGCCTGCCCCCGACGGTCCGAGGGCGACGAAGGTCGCTCCGATGGCGAGGAACACGGCACCGGCGCCCACGTTCCCGGCGAGCATGAGGAGGCCGGCGACGATCATGAAGACGATCGCGTTGGCCGTGCGGAGGACGGACTGGGTGGCGGGGTCGGTGAGGGTGAGATGTCGCGAGGTGCTCATGCCGTCAGCCTGCCTCCGCTCGGCGAGGGGGCCATCAGTCCGGCGTAGGGTCCGGCCTCGACCATGGTGGGGGATGTCGGCCGCCCTGCGGCCTACCGCAGCCGCGGCACCCAGCAGCGCACGCGCGCGCTGTACCGCGCATACTCCTCGCCGAAGCGGCCGGCGAGATCACGCTCTTCCTCGGGTCGCACCAGCAGATGCCACAGCACCCCGCCGGCCAGCGAGTAGAGGATCACCAGCCACGAGGCCCCGAGCAGACCCACGGCCACGCCCTGCGCGATCCCAGCAACCGCCATCGGGTTGCGCACCCATTGGTACGGGCCCGCGACTACCAGCTCGTTCGCCATCGCACCGGGCAGCGGCGTGCCCCGGCCCCGCCGGGCCATGGTCACCGCCGAGGCGACACCGAGCAGGCTCGCGGCGAGCAGCAGAGCCACTCCGGCGAGCACCGTGACCAGGCGGGCGGCCTCCGGGAGCACGGCGGCCACCTGCCAGCGCCGCTCCAGCCAGATCATCGGCAGCGGCAGCACCACCAGGAACAGCGTCCAGAACGCCATCATCTGGAGCAGGGTCGCCACCAGAGGGGCGTTCCCCTCGACCCGGCGGGCGGGCCGGAAGGCGAACGGGCCCACGAGGAATGTCGTCATCGGGATCCGGTCCCAGAGCACCAGCATCCCCGCGAGAACCGAGCCGGCCGAGGCGGCGATCATCGCCACCGCACCGCACCGCACCGCACCGCACCGCACCGCACCGCACCCCACCCGGCCCGCCCGGTCAGCGTCGCATAGAGCACAATCCCAGCCGTGACCAGCAGGGTCCAGGGAGCCGCGACCCAGGTCGCCCAGCGGATCCCGAGCGCCACAAGCGCGGAGGCCACCACGAACAGGGGGATGTCGAGCGCCCCCACCAGCAGCGGGTCCAGGCGTCCCAGGGTCGCCGTGGCCACGGCGGGGACCGTCGGCACGAGCACCCACCACAGGGCCCCCGCGATGGCCTGGACGGCGAAGTAGGCGCGGCCGGTGGCGCGGGTCAGCAGGGGCATGATCCGGTCAGGATGTCCGTCCCGTCCGCTCAGCTGACGAGCCCAGCCGACCGGCCGAGATGACCTGCCCAGCGGCCCGCGCCTGCGGCTCGACCCAGGCCGGGTCGGGCCGGGTCGGTCCGGGTCAGGCCAGGTCGGCGAGCTTCTCGAAGCGTTCGAGACGCTCGCGGTAGTAGTCCTGGTGGGCGGCGACGGGCTCGACATGCGTGAGCACCGGCGCTTCGGCGACGGGAACGCCGGGAGCCGCCTGCTCGAGCGCCATCACGGCGGCGCCGCGCATGGTCGAGCGGGACACGGCGACGTGGTCGATCGGGGCGCCGAGGGCGTCCGAGAGCAGGTGCAGCCAGCCGGGGATCGCCCCGGTCATGCCGCCGGAGAGCACGATCTTCTCGGGCTCGCCACCGGCCTCGCGCATCTGATCGGCGATCCGCAGGAACGACAGGGCCACGCCCTCCATCGCACCGCGCAGCATGTCCTGCCAGGTGGTGGAGGCGCCGACGTTCGCGAACATCGCTCGCGAGCTGCCGCGCCACTTGGTGCCGCGCTCCCCGGAGAAGAAGGGGATGACCAGCGGGGTGCCGGCGGAGACCGGGGCGGAGAAGAGTGACGTGGTGTCCGTCTGGGACACCTCGAAGGGCATCGCCAGCTCGTTGCGGCACCAGTCCAACACCCGCCCGCAGTCGCTCATCGCGGAGCCGACAAGGCTGCGCTGCTGGTCCACGCGGTAGGCCCACAGCCCTCTGGGAAGGGTGGGGATCTGGGTGGAGAGCAGCTGGCGGATCGCGCCCGAGGTCGCGGTCGAGATGCCCCAGGTGCCCTCGCCGAGCGCACCGATGCCGAGGTTCGCGGCCAGGCCATCACCGATCACCGGCAGCCACACCGCGTTCTTCAGCTGCGGGAACTCGGCCGCCAACGGGGTGCCGGCGACGGGGATCGCATCCGAGGGATCCAGGGCCGCGCCCATCGCGGAGGCGTCAACGCCCACGGCCTCGAGCAGCTCGGGCACGTACTGGCCGGTGCGGCGGTCGATCATGCCGGACCAGGCCGCCGAGGCGGTGCCGAGCGCCGGGGTGCCCAGCAGCTTGAACGCCGCATATTCGCCCAGCGCCATGAAGCGGGTGGTGCGTGCGAAGACGTCCGGCTGCGTCTCGCGCAGCCAGGCCAGCCGCGGTGCGGTGTACGAGGAGTGCAGGCGTGCGCCGGTGCGCTCGTGCACGCCCTCCACGTCAAGGGTCTTGGCGAGCGCGTCGACCTGGGTGTGGCAGCGGGTGTCCGCATAGGTGATGCAGGGGGTCAGCGCATTGCCGGCGGCGTCGACCGCGACCAGCGAGGACGCGAAGGTGTCGAAGCCGATCGCTGTCACCTCGCCGGGCAGCGGGGAGCTGGTGAGGACGGCGGCGAGGGAGGCGCGGATCTCCTCGACGATCTGATCCGCGTCGATCGTGCTGGTGCCGTCGTCCGCGACGGTGAACTCGTGAGATTCCTTGTGGTTCAGCCGTCCGAGCTCGCGGCCGGAGACGTCGTAGACCGCGGCGCGGGTGCCGCCGGAGCCGATGTCGATCCCGACGACGAGCGGTCCCTGGGCCTCTTCGACCGGGATGTTGAAACGGGGCATGGGGATCTCCTGCGCTCGTCGGGGCCACCTCCGCACGCTCGGCATCGATGCGGCGCCGCGGAGTCGTCCGGTCAGCATACGAGGGGACCCGCAGGAGACGGCCGGTTCGCCATGGGTTGCCACGGGGCGGCAATGACGCCTCGCATCGGTGCCGCTCGGGCGCCGGGACGGTGTTGCCTCGTCCCGACGCCCGACGCCCGACGCCCGACGCCCGACGCCCGACGCCCGACGCCCGACAGTGCTCAGCTGAGCACAGACTCCCCGAGGTACTCACCCTCGGTGCAGCCGGGCGGGATCGCGAACACTGCCGAGCCGATCGGGGTGGTCCACTGGTTCAGCAGATCCAGGGTGTCCAGCCGTTGCTGGATCGGCAGGAACTGGCCGAGCAGATCGGCCTGGAAGGACACGAAGATCTGCCCGGCCTCCGAGATCGCCTCGGAGTCCGGCGGCGGCGCGATGTCGTAGTTGTATGGCCGTCGGAAGATCTCCTGATGTTCACCCTCGTCGATGCCGTGCGCGCGGCGCATATGGGAGAACTCCCCGATCACGGGGAACCCGTTCGCGGAGACCTTCTCGAAGTCCGCGCGGGAGGTCTCCGTGCCGCCGGTGAGCGGTGCGCCGCTGTCCAGGCGGGTTCCGGTGGCCTGTTCACGAGCGGTGCGGTCGGCCTCGTCCCAGCCGTCCAGATCCATCCGGATCCGACGGATCACCATCGAGGTGCCGCCCGCGAACGGGCCCTCCTCGATCCACACCACCTTCGAGAAGTGCTCAGAGCCGGGGGCGGCGTTCGCGCTGCCGTCCAGCTGGCCGAAGAGGTTCCTCATCGTGGCGCCGGGGGCCTGCGTCCCCGGGGAGCGCCGGAAACCGGGCTGCACCCAGCGCACCCGGGTGAAGGCTCGGGAGTCCTTGAGCAGCATCCGCACCGCGTGGGAGACCGTGAGCGGGTCCTCCGCCGCGATCATCAGCAGCAGGTCCCCGCCGGTGAAGCGGTCCTCGAGCTGATCGATCCCGAAGGCAGGCAGCGGGGCCAGCCAATCCGGGACGGGCCGTTCGGCCCGCGCCATCAGGCCCGCCCCGAACCCGACCGTGACGGTGAGCGCGGCCGGCTCCGCCGCCATCTCCGGCTCCGTGTCCGCGAGCGCCGGCACGCCCTGGGTGAGACGGGCGGCATCATCGGTGAGCAGCCGCAGCAGGCGCAGCACTCCCTCACGGGCCACGTCCTCTCGCAGATCCAAGCCGACGAAGGTCGCGGCTGCGGGAGCGGGTGTCTCCACCCCCGCCTGGTGCTCGCCATGGAAGGGAACGGTCACCCCGCCGTGAAGGGAAGGCTCGGCGGCGGCCGACAGGGACGCCTCATTCCCAGCGCCGTCCCGCAGTGCCCGGTCCAGGCCGACGGAGGCGGCGCCCACGCCGAGCGCTCCCACACCGAGCGATCCGGCCCGCAGCAGGTGGCGACGTCCGGGCCTAGGCGCGGAGGTGTCCTGCGGGGTCACTGGTCCTCCTCGTGCTCGTACTTCTCCTGGGCGCCTGCGAAGTCCTTCACGGTGGCGGTGAACGGCTGCTCGGTGCCGTCCTCGAACTCCAGGATCAGCTCCACCTCGTCCCCCGGGAGCAGAGCAGCGGTGAGATCCATCAGCATGAGGTGGTTCCCGCCGGGCTCGAGGACCAGCTCACCTCCGGCAGGCAGGGGGAACCCGCCTTCCTTCTCCTGCATGCTCATACCGCCCGAGCCGTCGGCGGTGGTCTCGTGGAGCTCCACACGGGAGCTGGCCGCAGTCCGCGCCCCGCTCAGGACGAGATCCTGCTCGGTGCCGTTGATGAGCGTGCCGAAGCAGGCGCTCATGCCCTCCTCGGCGGCCTTGACCCAGGGGTCGGCGACGGTCAGCGAGTCGGCGGAGCCGGTGCTGTCGGAGGGGAACCCTTCAACAGCCCCATCCCCGGCCCCGCCTCCATCGCTGCGGGGGTCACCGGCGGCACCGGGATCACCGGTGCCCTCGGAGTCACCGGCGCACGCGGCCAGCGGCAGGAGCAGCGCGGCGAAGGCCGCGCGACGGGGCAGGCGGGCGGAGATCAGGGACGGGGTGGGCGGAGACGCTGCGGTCACGGAGACGGTGGGCTGCGGAGCGGTGTGCGATGACGTGCTGCGGGACATGCGAGGTCCTTTCGGAGACGCCTCGTCGGCCGATGGCGGGTGCGCGATCGGCAGCGGGCGTGAGGGAGCATCAGCACGGCGGAGCCGTGCCGGGATCATCCGAAGGGCTGCCTGAGCAGGCAGGGAGACTGCACCGACGACGCTGGGCGTCGGCGGCGCTCAGGCGGCCAGGACCAGGGGCGGGCCGCGTCGTTGCTGAGGGGAGAGCACCGCCCGGCGGACGTGCCGCAGCGGGGCACCCTCCGGCACCGGTCGGGACGGACCGGGCAGCACCAGGTGGGGGAGGGCCACTGCCTGTGGTGGCCTGCCCAGCACGTTCAGGACGGAGATGATCAGCCCGGTGCAGCGCAGCAGGAAGTTCTCCCCGCGCTGCAGCAGCAGCGTCGTCACGAGCGCGGCGGCGAGGTGCCACAGCAGCATCTGCAGGTCGGCGTGGGTCCCGTGCAGTGAGTGCTCGGCAGCCGCTGCGACCCCGTCGGCCCCGTGCCCTGAGTGCAGTGAGGAGCCCGGGGACGTTCCCTCCCCGAGGAGGCTGTGGGCGCCGTGGCCCAGATGGGAGCCCGGCGGGGCGACCAGCGTGATGCTCGGATCTCCCGGGGTGCCCGCGGTGAACAGCCCATGGAACAGGGCCTGGCTGATGAGCACGGCCGCCCCCATCCGAGGGAGCGAGAACCGGGAACCGGCAAGCACCGTGCATGCCGTCACGGCGAGCCACCACGGGACGGCCACTCCGAGCCAGGAGGGCATCGCGCCGCCGCCCACCAGGTGCCCGCCGAGGGCGACCAGGGTCGCGATCGAGGCGGCCATCCCCCCGCGCAGCAGGCGCAGGGGGGAGCGGCTCGAGGTCATGGACCCCATTCTGCCTCGCTCAGCGAGCAGGGGTGGAGCCTGTCCCCGCAGTGTCCGCCGAAGCGTCCTATGCCGTGGGCGGCACCACCATCACCGGTCCCTCCGCCTTCGCCAGGACAGTTCGCGAGACCGAGCCGAGCAGAGTGGAGACCACGCGGCCATGCCCCCGCGTGCCGAGCACGGTGAGCTGGGCCGTCCCGGTGGCGTCCAGCAGAGAGGGTGCAGGATCGGCCACCATCGCCGTACCGCTGATCGTCAGGTCCGGGTAGGCCTCGCGCAGCGACTCGATGACGACCTCGAGCTCCTTCGCGAGCTCCTGCTGATGCTTCTCCAGGATGTTCGCATCGGGGAGCCAGGCCATGTACGCCGTGCCCCAGGCGTCGGGGCGCGGCATCACCGCGAGCAGCTGCAGCGGAGCCTTGAGCCGTCGTGCCTCCTGCGCCGCCTGTTCCATCGCGGGCCGATTGAGTTGGTACAGGTCCACCCCCGCCACGACGGGGGTATCCAGCTGCTGCGGGGTGAAGCGCTCGGCGCCCTCACCGGGGTCGATCTCGTACTGCTCCGGCACCACCACGGTGGGGCAGTGGGCGTGGGCAGGCAGGGCGGAGGACACCGAGCCCAGCAGACGCCCGAGGAATCCGCCCAGGCCACGAGCGCCGACGACCGCAAGCTGCGCCTTCGTGGACAGGCCCACCAGCACTCCGGCCGCGTCGCCGAATTCGGTGCGCAGATCGACCTCGCCGGGATAGTCGCGCAGATGCTCTCGCGCCATGTCCAGCAGCTCCTCGGCGGCGGCGAGACGGGCGACGTCCGCGGGCACACTGGGTATCAGCGTGGCGTCCGCGTAGGACATGGTGGGCACCGTGTACGCGGTGACCACCGTGAGCGGGCTGCCCAGGCGCTGCGCGGCGCGCGCCGCGTAATAGAGCGCTCGCACCGAGTGGTCCGAGGCGTCGAAGCCGACGAGCACTCCGAGGGGACGAGAACCGGGATCAGTGGGGAGCGGGGACTGCGAGGTGACGCCGTCGTCATGCATCTGGACCTCCTGGGCCGGGGGCTTCAGCGGCCGACGACGGTGCCCCCGTCGATGAGTCCGTCACCGGTGATCTCATCGTAGGGCCGCCCCGAGGGCGCAGGACGGGCCGAAGGTCCGGATCCGCAGAGGGTCTGCGCTCTGGGCGCGGACCTCTCCTTCACCGCGACGACCGCGGAATGCACCGCGACGACCGCGGAATGGCGCGGACCGGCGCTCTGAAGGGACGGGCGGGGCCCGAGCTGTGACGGGCGTCGAGCGGGGCCCGGCCCGACGTGCTCACACCTCGGGCTGATCAGGCAGCCCGAGCTCCTGCGCGTAGCGGTCCCGCAGCTGCTCCCAGCCGTGGTCGAGGGCGTCACGTCCCACGATCCGTTCCTGGTCCAGGCCCTCCAGGCGGGCGTCGAGCACGGCGAGGCACACCTGCCAGCCGGCCAGGTAGGTCGGGGCCAGCTGCGGGTCGGCGAGCTTCATCAGCAGCGTCAGCCGGGCCTCGTCGATCAGCCATTCCAGGACGTCATCGCCCCAGCGGTGGCTCAGCGCATGATCGCCCGCGGTGGCCAGCACATCGACGGCGACCGGATCAGCCTCGGGGGTCTCTCGCGAGAGCACCGGACCGACCTGGTTCAGCGGCCGCTCGGGCACAATCGGCGACCAGGTCGCCAGCAGCTCAGGATCGGTGAGGTGAGCCCAGATCTGCTCACCGGTGCCGGCGAGGTCCACCTCGAGGATCACGGCGTCCTCGGTGAGGTCCACGGCGACAGGGAGTGCGGCGATGCGCTGGTCGATGTCGGATGCGTTCACAGGAGTGCTACTTCCGGGCGCCGGGGCAGGTGCGGCGGCGCAGACGACGTCCCGCCATTGTCCACCCGAGCCTTCCGGGCGGCGAGGACCTCGGTCTCGGTGCTGATGAGGCGCGGCGTGATGAGGCGGGACTGGGCGTGGCGCTGCCGGGGAGTGGTCGGGTGAGTCCGCGGTCGGTGCACTGCGGTTCGGTCAGAGCGCGGTGACGCCCGGGATCCGCGCTGCCGTCTCCACGGTGATGGACCGGATGCGCGCCATGAGGAAGCGGGCGGCGGGATTGTCCTCGACCGCGCGACGCACCCGCATCTGCACCCGTCGCGTCGGGCCGGGGGAACGCAGGGGGATCGCCACGATGTCGGAGCGCACCTCCGCGGCGATCAGAGACGGCTGCACGCTCACGTACTCGCCAGTGGCGACGAAGCCGGTGACCGCGGGGAAGTCCGAGGGGTTGACCTCCACCGGCGGGGTGAATCCTGCGACGCGGCAGGCGGCGGCGATCCGGTCGAACCACAAGGAGTCCAGCGGGTCGTCGGTGACCCAGGGGAGGCTCGAGAGCTCGGCGAGAGCGACCTCGTCGCGATCCGCGAGCGGATGCGAGGCGGCGACCAGCACCGAATAGATCTCCTCGAGCAGATCGATCTCGCGCCAGTCCGCGCCGAAGGAGGGTGTGGCGTCGTCGGTCAGCACGATGTCCGCGCGGCTGCCGGTCTCCTGGACCGAGCAGTCCCGGTACAGCAGGTCCAGTGACAGGTCGGGGAACGCCGCCCGCACGTCCCGCGCGAGGACCGGCACCCAGGTGGCGGCGACCGAGGTCATGTATCCGAAGGTCAGGGAACCGGTGCGGCCGCTGGCGAGCTCGCGCGCGAGCCGCTCGACGGCGGCGAGGGCGTCGAGGGCCGCGCCCGCCTCGTGCGCGATCAGGCGGGCTCCGGGGGTGACGGAGATGCCGCGACCCGTGCGCTCCAGGAGCGTGAGGCCTGTTTCCCGGCCCAGGGTGGAGAGGTGCTGGCTGACTGCCGAGGGGGTGTATCCGAGCGCCTCGGCACTGGCGCGGATGCTCTCCGTCTCGACGACGGAGCGCAGGACGCGGAGCTTCACGGGATCGAGCATGGAGCGACCCTACCTCCGTTCAGCTCCGCTGAACAGAACGGCGGGAATCATCGCTTGTCCTGACGGGTCATGGGACGCAGGATCGAGCCATGACCTCCGCACTGATCGGCCTCGCACTCATCCTCCTCATCGCCCTCGTCGCCGTCGGGCTCGGGACGCTCACCCGCCTGCTCGCCAGCCGGATCATCGCCCCACGCTCACTCGAGAGCACCCCGCTGACCCCGCTGGAGCGCATCGCGCTCGGCAACGAGGCGATCGCGAGGGATCTGCAACCCGACTCGACGCACCCCGTGGCCCGGACCGCCGCCCGGGACGCCGGGACGCGCGTCGGCGACCGCCCGGCACAGGAGCACGAGCTCGCCGAGCGGTACTTCTTCGCGGCCACACACGGGCTGCGGTGACTCACGGGCGCGGCGCGTAGACCGCGCGTCGACCCCCGGGCGGCCCGCTGATGGGCCCGCCACGCTGCTGAGCCCGGCCTCCGGTCCTGGACGCCGGCCGGGGCTGGGCCGGGGCTGGGCCGGGGCTGGGCCGGGCATGCGCCGGTGGCTGGGGCCGGAGACCGGGTGCCGGGGCCGTCCGTGCGCCGGGGCTGGGCGTGCGCCGGGGCCGGGGCCCGCAGCTGGCCGGGTCAGCCCTCCCGGCGGCTGAAGCGCGGCGCGGGCAGCGGGGGTGCGACTGCGGCGGGCTTCTGCGCGAGCAGCGCGAGCGCCTCGGTGATCCCGCGTTCGAGCTGCGGGTCCTCGCCACCGACCCAGGCGTTCGGCGGCAGCGGCACCTCGATGTCGGGCTCCACGCCGTAGTTCTCGATCGCCCAGTCCTCGCCCTCGAACCAGCTCGCGTACTTCGGCTGGGTGACGCCGGTGCCGTCGACCAGGTCGAAGCGGCCGTCGATGCCGATCACCCCGCCCCAGGTGCGGGTGCCGATGATCGGGCCGATCTCCAGGGCGCGCGAGACGGCGTTCACGATGTCGCCGTCGGATCCGGCCTCCTGGTTGGTCACCAGCACCACCGCACCGCGCGGTGCGAACGCCGGATAGGTGCCGGGCCGCTGGTGGCGCGGATAGCCCCAGGACAGCACCCGGCGGGCGATCCGGTCGGTGACCAGCTGCGAGGTGTGGCCGCCGCTGTTGTAGCGCACGTCTACCACGAGGCCCTCCTTGGTGGATGCCTCGCGCAGGTCACGGTGCATCTGCGCCCAGCCGGAGGAGACCATGTCGGGGATGTGCAGGTAGCCGAGCCGACCGCCCGAGAGCTCCTCCACCAGTGACCGCCGGGCCGCGACCCAGGCCTGGTAGCGCAGCGCGGAATCGTCGGCCAGCGGCGTGACCGCCACCCGATGCTCGGCGCCGTCACGCAGCAGCACCAGCTCGGTGGGCTTGTGCGCCGCACCGACCAGCGCTGCCTCGACGCCCTCGGAGTACACCGGGCGGCCGTCGACGCGGAGCACCGCATCGCCCACCTCGGCGCCCACCCCGGGGGCCAGCAGCGGAGAGCGGGCATCCGGATCGGAGGAATCGCCCGGCAGGATCCGGGTGATCACCCAGCGCCCGTCCCGGAGCGCGAAGTCAGCTCCCAGGTAGGCGGGGAGCATCGGCGGATCGGCCTGGTAGACCCCGCCCTGCACATAGGCGTGCGAGGTGCCCAGTTCGCCCTGGACCTCCCACATCATGTCCTGGAAGTCGTCCTCGGTGACCAGGCGCTCGATCACCGGGTCGTACCAGGAGGTCATCGCGTGCCAGTCCATGCCGTCCATGTCCGCACGCCAGTACTGCTGGGCCATGATCCGGTAGTTGTCCCAGAGCATGCCGCGACGCTCCTTGACCGGATCCACGTTCAGGCGCATCCGGCCGGTGTCGATGACCACCCGGGCGGGGTCCTCGTCCTCGGCCTTGCGGGTGGCGGGGATCTGCACCCAGCTCTCACCCTGCTTGACGACCAGGGTCTCCCCGTCGCCTGAGGCGGAGAGGTCGGTGACGCCGTCGGCGAGCACGGTGAGCTTGCGGTCGGTGAGGCTCCAGCGCTCGAGCGTCGGCGTCGGCGCATCGCCCTCGACTCCGGCCCGGGTGCTGCCGAGCACCCCCTGCTGGGGATGGCGCAGCCAGACGAAGCCGTCGCTGACCGCGGTCAGGTGCGAGTAGTAACCGGAGACCACCGGGAACGGGACCAGGCGGGACTCGATGTCGTCGAGCTCGATGCGGGTGCTGGGTGGCCGGTCGACCGCCTCGGCACCGGCGGCGCTGTGGGAGGTGGCCGGCTGGGTGGAGGCGGCGACTGCAGCCTTCTGGTGGGAGGCCTCGCTGCCGGCGGCCTCGCTCCCGACGCCGTCGGTTCCGGCGCCGTCGGCGCTCGCGGCATCCTTCCCGCCGGGACCGCCGGGGCCGTCCTTGGGGTCCTTGTCGGAACCGGCCGGGCCCCAGCCGTCGGGGTGCGGGCCGAAGGGGTCGGGGGTGGTCCGCTCCAGGGGCAGCAGGAACGGCCGCTCGGCGTTGACGAAGCCGAGGTCGAAGACCATGTCGTCGTACACCGTCTCGAAGGTGCGCAGGCTCAGCAGCGCGAGGTGCTTCCCATCCCGGCTGAAGGCGGGGGAGCCATCCTGGTACTTGCCGGAGGTCAGCGCCCGGCCCGTCGGCTCCTGCTCCTCGGTGTCCGAGAGCATCAGCCGGCTGAGCTCCCAGGAGTTCGGCTCGGCCCATACGAGCCAGCGACCATCCGGTGACCAGGCCAGGTCCTTCACCTCGCCGCCGCCGGATCGGCCGACCTCGCGCACGTGGTCCAGTCGCGGGGTCTCCACCGCCGTCTCGGCGTCCTGCTCCCAGGCGGAGGCCGACGGGTCCTTCGCAGCCTGCGAAGAGGCCTTCGCCGGGTCCTCGATCCCGCGCAGCGTCACCAGGCGCACCACATTGTCGTGGGAGGAGATCGCGACCTTCGAGCCGTCCGGGGAGGGGATCGCGTGCAGGATGCGGCCCACCTCGCCGAGGTCGAGCCGGATCTCCTCGCCGCCGCCGTCCAGCCGCGCGAGAGCCAGCACGTCGGAGCCGACGCCGCCCTCCTCCCGATCTGAGAGCGCCTCCGCATCGGAGACGAACAGGGCGAAGGGGGAGCGGCCCAGCGGGCGGACCTCGCGCAGCCGCAGGCCGCAGGTCCCGGCCAGCAGGCGGGAGGGCCCGCCGCGGTGGGTGAGCGCATGGGCGCTGCCCCGCCACTCGACGACGCTCGCACGCGCATCGTGCAGAGGCCTCATGGCCAGGAGGTTCTCTGTCGCGGAGGCGGGCCGCGGCAGCCGGGAGGCGCCGACGCCGGAGGCCAGGATCTCGATCTCGCGCGGCTCGGCGTCCAGAGACTCCATCGCGAAGAGCCGGCCGCGGGAGCTGAACACGATGGTGGAGCCATCGGTCGCCGGCTCGCGCAGGTAGCCGTCGGCGGAGCTCAGCGAGGTGTGGGCGCGGAGGTCGGAGCCGTCCAGTGCGACCGACCAGAGGTTCGCGGCGGCGCGGTCGGTCAGGGCCGCGCCGGGGCCGGGGGTATCGGAGGCGAACAGCAGCCGGTCGCCGTACCAGGCGATCCGCAGCTTCGAGGCGAGGATCTCGTCCAGCAGCGGCTCCCAGGAGCGACCTGCGTGGGCCTCGGCCGGGGCATCCAGGGGGACGTCCTCGCGGGAGGTCCAGAGCTTCACCGCGGTGCCGCCCTGGTAGTGCTTCCAGGAGGCCTGGTCGCGGCGCCACGGGGTGGCGACCACGGTGGTGCCGGAGGGGTGGATCGCGACCTCGCCGCTGCGTCCCAGGGGAAGCAGCTCGGTCCCGCCCTCGAGATCGATCGCCCACAGCTGCGCGTCGCGCGCGATCGGGGCGCCATAGCTGGTGGTGGCGACGATCCGGCCGTCGGGAAGCCAGCCGACGACCTTGGTGCTGGGCCGTCCCCAATAGGTCAGCCGACGCGGGGCGGTGTCGCCCTCGACGCCGATCACCCACACCTCGGGACCGCCCGAGGTGCGGGAGGTGTACGCGATGTGCTCGCCGCTGGGCGAGAAGCGGGGGTAGCCGACGGGTGCACCCTCGTCGGTCAGCCGCCAGGCGCGACCGCCGGCCAGCGGTGCCAACCACACATCGTTCGCGGCGGTGAAGGTGACGATGTCGCCTCGGACATCGGGGTGGCGGAGATATGCGGCATGGGCAGGCGTCGTCGACATGGGTCAACCCTATGTCCGGTCTCGGACACCGCGCACAGGATTTCGAAGCCGAAGCCGGAGCCGGAGCTGGCCGGGGGCGGAGCCGGAGCCGGTCGGGGGCGTTCAGCCCAGGGCGCTCGCGATGACGGAGTCCGCCCGATGCAGGGAGACGGCGAGCTCCGCCCGGGTCACGCCTTCTTCGCCGGCCCAGTCATGGGCCGCGAGGGGGTCCGGAGCCATCCCGGCCGCGGCGAGCCAGGCCACGTCCGTCGGCGCCGAGCTGGGATCCTCCGGCAGCGGCAGCGAGACCTCCGTCGAGGCGTCCCAGGTGACCCCCATCCCGGCCAGCGCCGGGCGCATCAGCGCGGCGAGCATCATCGCCGCGCAGTCCCGGGTGGCGGGCGCGTCGGGATGGACCCGCAGCTGCACATCGCCCCACAGCGCGCCCCGGCCGTGGAGCCACAGCACTGCGGAGACTCGCGCGGGATCCTCTCCCAGGTCCGTGAAGACGGTGGGGACGGTCCCGAGATCCACTGCGGGAGAGCCGGCGAGGCGATGCAGGGCGACGGCGATGTCTCCGCGCGTGACCTGGGCATCGGGGGCGTATTCGGTCGGGGACAGGCCCGGCTGCACCCCGGTCATGTGCGCCCAGCGGATCGCCTCGGCGCCAGGGGTGCCGGCGGCGACATCCTCGAACAGAGGCCCCTCCTGGACCCCGGCGCCGGGGCCGCTCCGTGCGGCGCCAGCCGACAGCGCCTCCGAGTCCTCACGGCGCAACAGCGTCCCCGCAGTCACCGGCACCACGACAGCCGCCGCCGCGCCGGCCAGCAGCACGGTGCGGCGCCCGGCCCGGCGTCCGGCACGACGGATCGGGCGCGGATCCCCCGCCTCCGGGACGACGGGGAGCGTGGCCGGCGGGGTCTGTGCCGTCGGCGCCGAGACGGGCTGCGTCGGCATCGGCGGCGTGGGTGCCAGCGGCGCCAGCTGCGGCTGCGCCGGCTCGGGCGCGGCTCCCGGACGCCCGGCCTGCAGGCGCGGCGGGGACGGTCGTCTTACAGCCATCTCAGCTCCCGCATCCGCTGGATGATCGCCCAGCTGACAGCGAGGTTCCCCCAGCCGTTGAGATGGAACCCGTCCGGTGCGCACAGGTGCTCGGTCACGATCCGCTGCTCGAGCGCCCCCTGGGTGGAGGCCTGTTCGAGCAGGCGCAGCGGCGCCAGCGGAGGGCAGCTGAGGCCCTCCTCGGAGGTGAGCAGGCGGCCGAGGTCCAGGAAGTGTGCGCCGTAGCGGCGCTGCTGCTCCTCGTTGACCTGGATCACCGCGTCCGCCGTCGCGGAGCCGACCGGGTCGAAGGAGGTCGGCCACTGCCCGAGCACCAGCGTGTCCTGCTCAGGAGTCGCAGCGGCGTCCCACATCCGCTGGGTGTCCTCGAGCACGCCCGCCACGTCGAGGATGTTGTTCTTGCCCATCCACAGCACCTGCCGGGAACCCTCCGCGACCGTCGCGAGCGCGGAGCGGAAGACGCCGCTGCCGCTCGTGCCGGGCTGATCGGGCAGGAATTCCCAGCTGCCGCCGGTGCCGTCGAGTACCCCAGGGGCCCCGTCCACATCACCGGGGATCGTGAGCGGTCCGGCCGGGGTCAGTCCGGAGTCGAGCGCGACGGCGACGGCGCCGGTGCCCGCGGCCGGCTCACCGAGCGGGCGCAGCTGGGGAGTGTCCAGGCCGCGCATCAGCAGGGTGTGGGCGGAACGCGTGGCGCCCACCCCGTAGGCGTGCACCACTGCAGGGGCTGCCGCGAGGGCGAGGTGCTCATGGATGCGCACCGCCAGCGGAGTATCTGCGCTGCCGCCCTCCGAGCTCATGGAGGAGGAGCCCCACAGGGTCAGCGGCCGGGCGTCCAGCTCGGGAGCGAGCAGACGGCGTGAGGCCTCCGTGCCGGTGACGGCCGGGGTGGCTTCGGCGGGGACGGGTGCGGCAGGTGCGGCCAGGGCGGCGGCGAACTGCGGCGGGGGCATCGTGGTCCTTCACGGTGGTGCTGAACGAGCGCACCGTCCGGCGCCCACGGCTCCCTACCCTACGGGAACCGGGGCCCGCCGACCAGGGGAATGGGAGGTGATCTGCAGTGATCTGCAGGGTGGTCCCGGATCCCGCCGACGAGGGGGCGACGGGATCCGGCGGCGCGGCTGCTGAAGGGCAGCCGTGCTGGTCAGCGCAGTGGAGCGGGCTCAGGCCTCGTGCAGGCCGGGCTCGCCGGCGGGCACCACGTAGGTGCGATCCACGGACGCCGCGGCATCCGGGGTGCTGACCGCGGAGACGGTCTTGAAGTCGACCCGCAGCTCCTCGGTCGTGTACTCCGAGAGCACATAGCCGCGGCGGCCGCGGATGTACTTGATGTGCGGGTTCTCCGCGAGGACTTCCTCCTCGCCGTTCACCACGTCGCTGCCGTCCCCGCCCGAGGTGATCGAGGTGGACACCAGCTCCACCCCGACGGTCGCAGAGTCCGGCTCCCAGAAGTCCGCCTTGAGCTCATTGGCGAAATGCACGTGGACATCGCCGGTGAGCACCACGGGGTTCGCGATCCCGCGCTCGCTCCAGGCGCCGACCAGGGTGTCGCGGTCCGCCCGGTAGCCGTCCCAGCCGTCCGAGCCGAGCGTGGTGGTGGGCCCTGCGGCGTTGTCGCGCTTGGCGAAGAAGACGCTCTGCGCGAGCAGCTGCCAGGTGGCGGGCGACTCGGTCATCCCCTCGAGCAGCCACTGCTCCTGTTCGTCGCCCAGCAGTGTGCGCGAGGGATCGGCCTGCTCCTCGCAGTCGGTGAACCACCAGGTCTTCCCACCGTCGTGGCAGGCGTGCAGGTCACGATACTGGCGGGTGTCGAGCACATGGAAGCTCGCGAGATCCCCCCAGTGCAGGCGTCGGAACAGCTGCATGGAGGTGCCGGCGGGGGCGCTGGACCGGCGCAGCGGCATGTTCTCGTAGTACGCCTGCTGGGCCGCGATCTTCCGGGCCACCCAGGCATCAGTGGGCACCCCGTTCTTGGGGTAGGCGCCCGCCCAGTTGTCCTGGATCTCGTGATCGTCCCAGGTGACGATCCACGGCGCGGTGGCATGCAGCAGCTGCAGGTCCGGATCGGTCTTGTAGGTCGCATACCGCAGCCGGTAGTCCTCGAGCGTGGTGCACAGCTTGTGCGGATGGGTGCGCAGCTTCCCGGTCCCGGGCCCGCCCTCGTAGATGTAGTCACCGAGCCCGAACACCAGGTCGGGACGATCTTCGGCCGCCCGCCGGTAGGCCGTGAACCAGCCGCCCTCCCAGTGCGAGCAGGACAGGTGCACCATGCGCAGCGCGCGGGTGTCACCGCTCGCGGGAGTGGTCAGGGTGCGGCCGACGGGGGAGACGTAGCGCCCGGTGCGGAAGCGGTAGAAGAACTCGGTGCCGGCAGGGAGGTCCTCCAGCTCGACGTGGAGGCTGTGCGCCTCCTCGGGGCGGGCGGTCTCGGTGCCGCGGCGCACGATCGAGCGGAAGCGCTCATCGGTCGCGAGCTCCCAGCGCACCGGGACCGGGATGCTCGGCATCCCGCCACGGCCGTCCAGCACGTGGGGGTCGATCGCGAGCCGCGTCCACAGCACCACGGAGCTGCTGGTCGGGTCGCCCGAGGCGATGCCGAGGGTGAAGGGGTCCTTGCGGCGCCAGCTGCTGTCGGCGATCGCCGGAGCGGTGCCCAGCACGCCCGCGGAGGCGAGTGTGGTGAGGGTGGCGCCGGTGAAGATGCGCCGGCTCATGCGGCGCTGCCGGGCGAGGTTCGCGCGGCGGTCCGGGGCGATGAAGCGGGTGGGCTCAGGGGCTCCGTGGCGGAGGAGTCCGCCGGAGAGCCGATCCGGCTCAGTGGTTCGGCAGCGCCCGTCCGGGGAGGGTTCGGCAGCGCCCGCTCGGAGCGGCCCGACCCCGGGCGGGGGACGCCGCGGTCACGGCCAGTCGTAGTCGACGACCACCGGGGAGTGGTCCGAGAGCCGGGTGCCGTGGTGGTCCCGGTCGACCTCGGCGCGGACGGCGCTGCGGGCGAGACGCGGTGTGGCCAGGTGGTAGTCAAGCCGCCACCCTGCGTCGTTGGCGAACGACTGGCCAAGCCATGACCACCAGGAGTAGGGGCCGTCCTCGCCCGGATGCAGGTTCCGCACCACGTCGATGAGCGTGCGCGGGGAGAGCTGCTGCCCGAACCACTCCCGCTCCTCCGGGAGGAAGCCGTCGTTCTGCTGGTTCCTCCGCCACGCGGCGAGGTCCTGCCGGGTGTGTGCGATGTTCAGGTCGCCCATCAGCAGGTACTCGCGGCCGGCCGCCGTGGCCGCGCGTCGGGTGCGCACCAGATAGCGCGAGAACGCGGCCATGAACCCCATCTTCCGGACGTAGCGGGCACCGCCATCGGGAGCCTCGCGCATCCGCTCGGGCCGCTGCAGATGGGCGGGCAGGCCGCCCTTAGGCAGATAGAGACAGGCGATCGTGAGCGGTGCGTCCGCGAGGTCCACCTCGAGGTAGCGGCCCTCGGCGGCGAAGCGCGACAGGCCGCGAGCCAGGGGGACATGGTCGGGAGCGGGGACGGGGTTGAGGGCGGCGGTGGGCCCTCCCACCAGGGCCGCTCCGCTCCAGGTTCGGATCGCCGCCGGCGGCCGACGGGTCAGCACCGCGACCCCGTTGCGACCCGGCAGCGTGCCCGTGTCGAGAGCGACGTGGAAGTCACCGAAGGCACCCGCAGGGATCTTGTCGGCCTGTGCCCGGACCTCCTGCAGCGCGACCGCATCGCACCCCCGCCCGGCGAGCCAGTCATCGAAGCCCCGTCGCTGCGCGGCACGGATCCCGTTGATGTTGGCGGTGGCGATGCGGAGCATGCGGACGAGACTACGTGCTGGTCAGCCCGGCTCTGCGCCCTGGACCCGGCAGGCTTCCCTGTGGCGGGCGGAGTTCTGAGGCTTCTCACTACAGTGAGCCTCATGCACCAAAGCCTTCGCTCTGTCGTCCTGATCGCCGTGCTCGCGACAGGGCTGTTCTCCTGCGCATCGACAGCAGAGACCGACTGGCAGAGCATGCAGGACGACGCGGACGGGTTCGTCAACGCGGCGACAGCGGAGGACGGCTCGCTCGGCGCGGCAACGCAGCGTCTGACAGCGCAGGACCCGCCGCCGGCGGATGACGGCGGGATCACCCTGAACTTTCCGTCCGAGGTGAGCATCGACGGCGCCGTGGCCACCTGCTTCGGCGACGGCACGGCTCAGCTCGAATACAGCGTCACCTCGGAGGAGGGATCGGTTGTCAGCGGGTCCGTCGACATCCTCTGCGACGGAGGCGAGACGGAGATTCCGTTGGCCGAGCGCGGTGACGCGGTCCGTTTCAGTGCCGTGCTCGTGAGCGGTACGGGGGCCGTCGTCGCGGCGGCTGTCTCCGGCGGCGCCGAGTAGAAGCAGGGTCCCGGAACCGGGATCGCGGAGACGCCTTACACCGCGTCGCCGACGACGGGTCCCTCCGTGTTGGACTTCCAGCCGAGAGCCGGAGCGACATGCGTCGCGAAGCTCTCGAGGATGTGGAGGTTCAGCTCGACCCCGGCCTGCGAGGGGATGGTGAGCAGGAGGGTGTCCGCGGACTGCACCGCCGCGTCCGCCTTCAGCTGCTCGATGAGCTGATCCGGCTCGCCGGTGTAGGAGCGCCCGAAAGTCGAGCGGGTGCCGTCGATGATGCCGATCTGGTCGGAGTTCTCGCCCGGCCGCATGCCGAACAGCTGCCGATCCTGCTCGGTGACGATCGGGAAGACGCTGCGGGAGACGGACACTCGCGGGGTGTGCGCATGCCCGGCCTCCTTGAAAGCCTCCCGGTAGACGTCGATCTGCTCGGCCTGGAGATCGCCGAAGGAGGCGCCCGTGGCCTCGGTGAGGAGGGTCGAGCTCATGAGGTTCAGGCCCTGGGTGCCGGTGCGCTCGGCGGTGCCACGGGATCCCGCACCCCACCAGATGTGCTGGAAGAGGTCCGGGGACTGCGGCTCGATGCGCAACGGGGCATGCGGTGCGGCGTCCGACATATACGGCTGCGCGGCCGCCCGGGTCATCGGATGCCCCTGGATGGCCTGCAGGAAGACGTCGAACTTCGACATCGCGATATCGGCTCCGCGCGGGTCGGTGGAGCCGGTGTAGCCGAAGGACTCCCAGCCGCGGTCCGCCGCCTCGGGGGCGCCGCGGGAGATGCCGAGCGCCACCCGGCCGTCGGCGATCAGATCGAGGGCAGCGGCCTCTTCGGCGAGGTAGAGCGGGTTCTCGTAGCGCATGTCGATCACGCCGGTGCCCACCTCGATCCGCTGGGTCCGCGCGGCGACCGCCGCGAGCAGCGGCATCGGCGCAGCGGACTGCTTGGCGTAATGGTGGACGCGGAAATACGCGCCGTTCACGCCCAGCTCGTCCGCGCCGACGGAGATGTCGATCGCGTCGTGGAGCATCTGACGGGCGGTGAGGCCGCCCTGGGCGGGGCTGCCGCCGTAGTGGCCGAAGCTGAGGAATCCGAAGGCACGCATGGCCCCACCGTACTAGATGGTTGAACGTTTGACTAGCGCGAAAGGCTGGAGTGCGGACGCCATGCCAGGGGTACCGGGCGGCCCTGCGCGAGGTGCCTCGGGAGGGCGAAGCGGGGCCCGGATGCACGCCGCGTACGAGATCTGCGCCCCACCTCTCGCCCTCACCGAGGAGTTCGGCGCCCTGGGCGCGTACCGTGAACCGCTCTGCGCGCACGGGTCTCGCACCCTGCCGTCCCCGTTCTCTGCGCCTGCCGGCCCGGGGACAAGGCCATGCCGGCCGTACGCACCTCCGTGGCTCACGCCGCCCCTTCCTCCTCGACGAACGGACCGCGCCATGCCGCTGGACCCCTCTCCCGACCCGCGCCCTCCTCGCGCCTCCGCCCCGTCCGCAGCCCGCCGCGCGCGCCGTGAGCTGGAACGCTTCGACGCCGGGCCGCACCTGCCGGGTCGCCGACTGAACAGCGTCTTCTGGGTGTCGGTGACGCTGATCGTCGTACTCCTCGCGGCGGCCTCCCTCTTTCCTGCGCAGATGAATGCCGCCGCGGGCTCGGCGATGCGCTGGGTGACCGCCACCAGCGGATGGTCCCTGCTGGTGATCCCGCTGGGTCTCATCGGCCTGCTGCTCGTGATCGCCCTGTCCCGCTTCGGGCGCATCCGCCTGGGGCCCGACGACTCCCGGCCCGAATACCCGACCGTGGCCTGGATCGCGATGCTGCTGGGCGCCGTGATGGGGATCGGGATGATCACCTACGGCGTCGCCGAGCCCGTCTCCCACCTGGTCCAGCCTCCGCACGGCCTCGCCGAGCCCGGTAGCCGGGAGGCGGTCGTGGACGCCATGCGCTTCACCTTCCTGGACTGGGGACTGCAGGCCTGGGCCGTCTTCGCGATCTTCGGACTCGCCATCGGATACTCCACCCACCGGCTCGGCAACAAGGGGATGGTCTCGCCCATCCTGCGCCCGCTGATCGGTCGCCATGCCGACGGAGCGATCGGCAAGGCCGTCGACGTGCTGGTGGTCCTGTCCACGCTGTTCGGCACCACCACCTCCCTCGGCCTCGGTGCGGCGCAGATCAGCCAGGGGCTGAGCCACATCACCGGGGTGGACCTCACCTCCACCGGAGTGCAGATCATCGTGATCGCACTGGTCACCGTGCTGTTCACCGCCTCAGCCATGAGCGGCATCGGTCGCGGGATCCGCTACCTGAGCCAGGCCACGATGGTGATCGCTGCGGCCCTGCTGCTCTTCGTGCTGGTCACCGGCCCCACGAGCTGGCTGATCTCGCTGTTCCTGCGCTCCGCCGGCGGATACGTCGGCGACTTCGTCGAGATCAGCCTGCTACTGCCCCTGGATGGCGCGGACCTCGAGTGGATGCAGGGGTGGACCTTCTTCATGATGGCCTGGTGGATCTCCTGGGGCGCCTTCGTCGGCGTCTTCCTGGCGCGCATCTCCCGGGGCCGCACGATCCGGCAGTTCGTGCTGGTCGTCCTCGGCGTGCCGAGCCTGGTGTTCTCCGTCTGGTTCACGGTGTTCGGCGGCTCGGCGATGTTCATGGACCTCGAGCGCGGCACCGGCATCGGTGCGGCCGCCGCGGAGAACGTCAACACCGCCTTCTTCGGTCTGCTCGAAGAGCTGCCGCTGACCGGGATCACCTCCGTGATCGCCGTGATCCTGGTGGTGCTCTACTTCATCACCGGCGCGGACTCGAACACCTACGTGCTCGGGGTCATCTCCTCGGACGGTCGCATGGATCCGGGCCGCCCCGTGATGCTCATGTGGGGCCTGCTGACCGGCGCGACCGCTGCCGTGCTGCTCTACGCCGGGGGCCTGCAGGCGCTGCAGACCGCCGTGATGCTCTCGGCCGCCCCGTTCATCATCGTCATCCTCGCGCTCGCCGTCTCCCTGGTGATGATGCTGCGGCGCGACCCGCTGCTCACGACAGGAGTGCCCTGAGCAGATCTGCTCAGGGCGCCCCGGGGAGCTCAGGTGCCTGCGCTCAGGCGTCCGTGCTCAGCCGGCGTCGGCCTCGGTGGTCTCCGTGGGGCGGGCGCCCAGCTCGGAATCCAGGCGCAGCAGGCCGGAGCCGTCGTCGCCGATCAGCTTCAGGCGGCCGATGATCTCGGAGACCGTCGCCTCCTCCTCGATCTGCTCATCCACGAACCAGTTCAGCAGCGGGCGGGAGTCGTAGTCGCCCTCCTTGTCCGCGCTGCGGTACAGCTCGCGGATCGACTCGGAGACCTTCTGCTCGTGGGCGAGCGCGGCCCCGAAGATCTCGAGCACGGAGAGGCCGGGCTTCACGCCGGGGGCTTCGATGGTGCCGATCGCAGCGTGGTTGTCGCGGTCCGAGACGTGCTGGATGAACTTGTTCGCATGGACGATCTCCTCGTCCGCCTGGTGGCGCAGCCAGGCGGCGATGCCGGGGAGGTCCTGCTCATCCGCCTCGATGGCGAGCTGGCGGTAGGTGATCGATGCCGCGAACTCGAGGGTGATCTGGTCCTGGAACTTCTTCTCAAGGTCATTGCTCATCTTCATGACACCGACAGTAGTCCTCTCGGACCCTCTTGTCACGCATGGAAAGGCTAGCCTGACTTGCACAGATGAAGTGTGGTGAGAGGTCTGGACGGCGGAGAGGGGCCATGGCGGCGTGATCGTGCAGGGCGCCGAGCCGCTCGGCGACGGTCAGCCGCGCAGGTGCCCGGGAGCCGCCGACAGGGTGCGCCCGGGAACGAAACTCCCGGCCACGACGGCGTGCCGGGGTGAGTGCCGTGTGAGGAGCAGCTGCTCGCCATCGCCCTCGCCGGCCGCGTCGCGATCACCCGCCCCATGGGGAGCGGGCGGCGGACCCTCCGCATCGTCCTGTGCCCGCACCAGCAGCTCCTCCATCAGAGCGACGGCCTGCCGAGCGAGCTCCTCCACCGGCAGACGCACGGTGGCCAGCCCGAGCAGGTCGAGCCCGTCCCCGAGCCCATCGAACCCCACGGTGCTGATCTCCTCGGGGATCCGCACCCCCCGCGCCGCAGCGGCGCGCAGCAGCTCCAGGGCGACGTAGTCCACGGGGCAGACGATGCAGCTCAGCGCTTCCTCCCGGGCCGCGTCCAGGGCGCGGCCCACTCCCTGCTCCACCGGCAGCAGCTCCACGGGGACGCTGATGATGCCCAGCTCCTCGCAGCGCTGGACCAGGCTGCGCATGCGCAGGTCGAACACCCTCGAATAGAGGAGCGGCGCAGTGAGCACGGCGATCCGGCGATGACCCTGAGCGGCGATCTGCTCCGCCATCAGCCGGCCATGCGCCTCCTCGTCGTAGCTGACCGAGTTGATCTGCGGATGGGTGTTGGGGCGGCCGAGGATCATCATCGGCGTCGCGGTGACGGTCTCGACGAGATCCTCCGCAGCGGTCACGCCAGTGCCGACGAAGACCCCGGCTACGCGCTGACCGATCAGCCGGTTCAGGCCCTCGACCTCCGCCGTGCCGTAGTCGTGCCGGAACGCCGTCACCGAGATCAGGGTGCGGCCGATGGCTTCGACAGCGCGATTCATCTCCGCATGGAGGTGGCCGTAGGCAGGGTTGGTGGCGTCGCGGATGAGCAGCCCGAGCTGCCTGCCGTGACGCATCGCCAGTCCGCTGGCCACCAGATTGTGCACATAGCCCAGCCGTCGGGCTGCCTCGTGCACCTGGATCATCGCATCGGGGGAGACCCGCTCCCCGCCATTCTGGAACACACGAGAGACCGTGGAGCGGGAGACCCCGGCAGTGCGCGCGACGTCCTCCATCGTGGGTGGTCGAGGCATCTGCGGTGCTCCCTTCCTTGCAGGCTTCTGGTGGCTGGTGGCTGGTGGCTGGTGGCTGGTGGCTGGTGGCTGACGGCCGGGCGTGCGGGCACCGCGAGCCGGGTCGGCCGGACGATCCCACCGCGCAATCCGGAGGGGCGGCCTGGGCGCACGATAGTCCAGTGGGTGACGCCCGCCAGGTCGCATGGGTGACGGCCGAGTGAAGTCCGAGTTCGCGGGCACCTGGCGAGAACCGGCCGCTGAGGAACACTCGACGACGCCGAGATGAACAGTGGATGGACCCCGCATCACGAATCGCGCCAAGGGGGTCCGGAGGGTGCTCCGAGAGGGGAGTGGGAGCGCTCCCACCTGCGGTGACAGTTTCTGTTCATGCGCGATTCACCTGCACTGATGCCTTCTGGCGGGATCCGTGGAGGGTCCCTACGGTGAGGGCTGTCGATGGCGCCGGAGCGGCAGCCAGCCGCCCGTCCCGTCTCGACCTGCCGTCCTTGTTCCCCTTGCGGAGGGCAGCCCGGACCACTCGGTCCGACCGTCGGACGCGCCGCTCTGCGGAGCACCGCCGAGACTGCCACCCGCATTGCATCGGCCCCCGGGCCGCCCTTCGATCAGGAAGTTGGGAGCGCTCCCATGACAACCATCGTCCGTTCACCTCGCCCGGGCCAGCAAGCCCCGGCCGGGGCTGACAAGAAGGGAGCGCCCGTGGACCCCTCCTCGCCGGCCGGCCACGCCCCGCTGACGCGCAGCGAGGAGCGCCGGCGTTCACCCCAGCGTCGACGCCGGGTGCGCCGGGACGCCCTCCTCTTCAGCGCCCTGATCGCCCCGAACCTCATCGCGATCATCGTCTTCTCCTACTACCCGGCGCTCTACAACATCGGGCTGAGCTTCTTCGAGTGGGACTTCGTGGCCCCGACCCCCGAGTGGGTGGGGGTGGAGAACTACACCAACCTGTTCACCGACCCGAGCTTCGGGCAGATCATGAAGAACACGGCGATCTTCACCGGCGTGAGCGTGATCGGCTCGCTCGTGCTGGGCCTGCTGCTGGGCAGCCTGCTGGCCACGAAGCTGCCGCTGACCGGGTTCGCGCAGACCATGGCCTTCGCCCCGCACATGCTGCCCGGCGCGGCGGTGGGCATCCTGTGGCTGTTCATGTTCGATCCGAACTACGGCCTCTCCCGCTGGGCGTTCTCCCTGTTCGGCGCCGACTCCCCGGCCTGGACCACCACCTCGGACTGGTCGCTGTGGGCGATCACGATCGCCTACACCTGGCAGCGGCTCGGCTTCGTCACCGTCATCTGCTACACCGCGATCCTCGACCTGCCCAAGGACCTCTACGAGGCCGCAGCACTCGACGGGGCGCACGGCTGGAAGCTGTTCCGTCACCTCACGCTGCCGCTGCTGAGCCCGATCACGTTCTTCCTCTCGATCACCGGCATCATCTCCGCCGCCCAGGCCTTCGACATCATCTCGATCATGACCAGCGGCGGCCCGGGAACCTCCTCCAGCACCCTGAGCTGGATGGTCTACGAGGAAGCCTTCCAGAAGTTCGACATCGGCAACGCCTCGGCCGCAGCCACCGTGCTGCTGGTGCTGCTGCTGATCATCACGTACGTGCAGGTCCGCTACGGCGACAAGAAGGTGAACTACGACTCATGAGCACTCTGACCGTCGACAAGAACCAGATCGCCGATGCTGCCGGCCCCGCCCCCCGCAACAAGGGGCGGGACCGCGGACCCCGCCGTCCGGCATGGAAGACCGGCCTGCTGTTCGCCGGCGTCCTC
The DNA here is from genome assembly GCF_052378665.1 of Brachybacterium sp. AOP24-D1-21. Lineage (NCBI taxonomy): Bacteria > Bacillati > Actinomycetota > Actinomycetes > Micrococcales > Dermabacteraceae > Brachybacterium > Brachybacterium sp. AOP24-D1-21. The sequence goes on along the minus strand of NZ_JBQSXX010000001.1, from coordinate 1,269,823 downwards.
GCCACCATCGCCGTCTTCTTCGTCCCGTTGTACTGGCTGTTCTCCTCCGCGATGAAGCCGCACCAGGACATCTACACCTGGCCGCTGACCTGGATCCCGCGTGAGCTGACCTTCTCGAACTTCGCCGAGGCCTGGAACAGCGCCCCCTTCGACCGCTTCTTCCTCAACTCGATCATCACCACCGGGGTGGGCACCTTCCTGGAGATCACGCTTGCGATCCTGTGCGCCTATGCCTTCGTGTTCGTCGACTTCAAGTTCAAGAAGATCGCGTTCGTGCTGATCATCGGCTCGCTGATGCTGCCGGGTCACGTCACCCTGATCGTCAACTACATCACCGTGGCGAACCTGGGCTGGCTGAACACCTACGCCGGCCTGATCCTGCCGGGCATCGCCAGCGCCTTCGCGATGTTCCTGCTGTTCCAGTACATGCGCACCATCGACAAGGACATCCTGCAGGCCGCGGAGATCGACGGCGCGGGGCACCTCCGCCGGATGCTCACGATCGTGGTGCCGCTGTCCACGCCGATGATCCTCACCGCCACGCTGATCGTGATGGTCGGCAAGTGGAACGAGTACGTCTGGCCGCTGATCGTCACCTCCACCGCGGACATGCGCACCCTGCCCATCGGCCTGCTCTTCCTGCGCAGCCAGGAGGGCTACAGCAACTGGGGCGTGATCATGGCCGGCGCCGTGTTCGTCTCCCTCCCGATGCTGATCCTCTTCTTCCTCGCCCAGAAGCGCATCATCGGCGGCCTCGCCGCCGGCGCCATGAAGTGAGTCCGACGGCGCGGGGCAGCCATCACGCAGCCTCGCGCCACCCCCGGCCCGCCCATGCCCCATGGGTCGGACCCCACCAGCTCCGGGCCCCGGCCCGGGCGGGCGCCGGCGTGCGCACTCCGCACGCGGCCCGCACCTCGTCCCGCGGGACGAGCCCCCGCCAGACCCCCTCGCCAGACCCGCCTGACTGACAGACCCACTGACTGTCTCCACCCGGTGACCCCACCGCACCACTCCCAAGGAGCGACTCCCATGTCTCGCAGCCCCTTCAACCTCTCTCGTCGCGGTCTTCTGACTGCCATGGGCCTCGGTGCCGGCGCGGCCGGCCTCGCCGCCTGCGGCGCCCCCTCCGGCGGCGGCGACAGCGCGGAGAGCAACATCCGCGACGGCTTCACCCAGGCGGACCTCACCGTCCCCGACGAGTACAAGGACCGCACCCCGATCCTGTTCTGGGCGCCCTTCACCGGCAACAACTACGAGGTGCTCTCGGCGCAGTTCACCGCGTTCAACGAGTCCCAGGACGAGATCGTCGCGATCGCCGAGTCCGTCGGCTCCTACGCCGATCTGACCCAGAAGTTCACCGCTTCCCTCCAGGCCCGCACCGTGCCGGACATCGTGTGCTTCCCCGAGATGCAGTGGCTGCAGTTCTACCAGTCCGATGCCCTGGCACCGCTGGACGGCTACTTCGACGACGAGTGGAACCTGGACGTCTACGTCCAGAACTACGTCGCCGAGGGCAAGGCCGCCGGGGAGACCTTCACGGTGCCCTTCGCCCGCTCGACCCCGCTGTTCTACTACAACAAGACCCGCTACATCGAGGCCGGCCTGCCCGAGGAGGGCCCCGAGACCTGGGAGGACCTCGCGGCGTTCGCCCCCGAGCTCGCCAAGATCGAGGTCGAGGGCCGCCCGCTGTCCGCGATCGCCTTCGGCCCCGACGCCTGGCACGGCCAGGCCGACATCTGGGGCTTCGGCGGTGCGAACTCCACCGAGGACTTCCAGGTCACCATCAATGACGAGAAGGGCGTGGAGTGGCTCGAGTGGATGCGCAAGTTCATCCACGAGGACAAGTTCGGCTACCTCGCCCAGGCCTCCGGCACCGACTTCGCCTCCGGTCTCGCCGCCGGCTGGCGCGGCTCCACCGCCTCGCTGACCGGCCAGACCAAGGCCACCGAGGGTCTCTTCGAGATCGGCACGGCCTACATGCTGTCCAAGGAGGGCGAGCAGAAGCAGGTCCCCACCGGTGGCTCCGGGCTGCAGATGGTGCGCACCGAGTCGCAGGAGCGTCAGGACGCCTGCGCCGAGCTGTTCCGCTTCCTCGCCCAGCCGGAGAAGTCCGCCGAGTGGCACATCGGCACTGGCTATGTGCCGATCGTCCAGGCCGCGCAGGAGACCCAGGGCGTCAAGGACCTGGTCGCCGAGAACCCGAACTACGCCGTTGCGCTGAACCAGCTCGAGAACGCGCGCACCGCCGACTACCCCAACTGGAACGCCGGCGCGGTCACCGAGATCAGCGCCGCCATGGGCCAGGTGTTCGGTGACAACGCGGAGGCGAAGACGGTGCTCGACGCCCTCGCCCCGACGCTCCAGGAGGTCCTGGACGACAACCGCGAGGACTACGAGGCAGTGCAGTTCGAGGGCTGGAACTGATCCTGCCCGCAGTCACCGCGAGCGCTGCAGTCTTTCCAAGCACTGCAGTTCCCGCATGACTCCGCGGCCCCGGGTGCACGCCACCCGGGGCCGCGGCCAGCGGCCCCCGGGCCATGAATGACCAGGGCCGTGAGCCCGTACCGAGGAGAACCAGACCATGACCACCCAGCAGCCCGAGATCGTCGGCCACCGCGGCGCCGCCGCCGTGGAACCCGAGAACACGATCCTGTCCTTCCGGCGCGGAGTCACCGAGGGCTCCCAGTGGCTCGAGTGCGATGTGCACCTCAGCGCCGACGGGCAGGACGTGATCATCCACGACGCGACCCTGGACCGCACCGCGCAGCCGGACTCCCCGCTACGCACCGGCGCGGTCGCCGACCTCACCCGCGCCCAGCTGGACCGGGTGCTCGTGGGCAAGGACGAGCACATCCCCCGCCTCTCCCAGGTGCTCGATGCGGCGGTGCGCGAGGACGGCACGCGGGTGCCGCTGCTGGTGGAGATCAAGGCCCCCGCCGCCGCGGACCTCGTGGTGCAGATCCTGCTGCAGCACTTCGACGCGGCCGCCTGGCAGGACCCAGCCGGCGCCCCCGCCTACGTGCTGTCCTTCCATGAGGAGCCGCTGCGCCGCACCGCCGAGCTCGCCCCGCAGATCCCGCTGATGCGCACCACCACGGCCACCTCCGCCGAGTGGTGGGAATCCTGCCGCGACCTGCAGGTCGCGCATGTGGGAGTGCGGATCGCCGACGCCCGTCAGGCCGACGTCGAGCGGGCCGCCGAGCTGGGCGCCAAGCTGAACCTGTGGACCGCGCGTGCCGAAGAGGAGCTCGAGCGCGCCCTCGAGCTCGGCTGCGACACGATCACCGTGGACGACCCCGCCTGGGCGTTCGCGCTGATGGCGCAGCGCGTCCCGGCCTGACCTCGGCCGGCCCGGGTGCTGCTGCGGCAGACCCGGGCCCCGTTCAGCCGCCTCACCAGCCGCCTCGCCAGTCGCCTCACTCGTCGTCCCACCCTGAGGAGCACTCCGTGCCCACCACGCCTCTGATCGTCGGCCACCGGGGGGCGGCTGATCTCGCCCCCGAGAACACCCTGCAGGCTTTCCGCCGCGGGTTGGCGAAGGGCGCGGACATGCTTGAGTGCGATGTGCACCTCAGCGCCGACGGGCAGGATGTGATCATCCACGACGCGACCCTGGACCGCACCGCGCAGCCGGATTCCCCGTTGCGCACCGGCGCGGTCGCCGACCTCACCCGCGCCCAGCTCGACGAGGTGCTGGTGGGCGAAGGTGAGCACATCCCGACTCTCGCCCAGGTTCTCGACGTGGCCGCCGCTCTGCCCCACGACCCCTCACGCCACGCCCCGGTGCTGGTGGAGATCAAGGCGGTGGAGGCCGCCGCCCGGGTGGCCGAGATCCTGCGGGAGCGCTATGAGGAGTCGGACTGGGGAGGGCTCGACTCCCCGGCCCGGGTCATCTCCTTCCGGATCGATGCGCTGCGCACCCTGCATCGCCTGGCGCCGGAGGTGCCCCGCGGCTACCTCTGCCGGGGGCTCACCCCCGAAGCGCTCGCCGACGCGGCCGAGGTCGAGGCGGAGACCCTCGCCATCCGCGCCTCCGAGCTGCGCGAGGGCGATCTGGAGAAGATCCGCGATGCCGGGATCACCCCGCTGCTCTGGGCAATGCGCGAGGAGCGGCACATCCGTCTGGCCGTGGATCTGCAGATGCTGTGGATCGGGGCCGACGATCCCGCCCGCACCCGCCGCATCGTCGAGCACCAGCAGAGCCTCTGAGCGGTGCCGACGACGTGGTGGACGGCTCGATCCGGTGCTGGTGTCACCCACGGCGGTGCACGGCGGCAGGGATCAGCTCGCGTTCTCGACCTCGATCTCCAGTCCGGCATCGGCGGGGCCGACGGTGACCAGCCAGCGGTGCTCGACGCCCTCATCGGCGTAGGCGATGCATTCGGCGTCGTAATCGGCGGCCCCGGTGTCCACGCCGTCACCGCACTGGACGTCGAGGCTCATCTCCTCCGGCCCGCGGGCCTCGGCCTCCTCCTCGAGCAGGGCGGCGAGCTCCTCGGCGCTGAGCACCTTGGTGTCATGTCCGAAGCCCCAGGTCCCCTCGAAGAGGTTCTCGCCCATCGCCTCGTCGTTGTCCTGGCCGCCCTCGTCAGGGTCATCGCTGGCCTCGCCGCCTCCGTCGCTCGGGGCCTGTCCGGGATCCGACTTCTGCTCGGAGGTCGGAGCGGCCTCGGTCGTCCCTGCGCCGGGGTCCCCGGCCGGCTCCTCGGTGCCGGCGCCTCCGCACCCGGTGATGAGGGCCGCCGCGGCGGCGATTCCCGCGAGTGGTGCCAGGAGCGGTCGGCCCCCTCGCCCTCGCACTGTGCGGGATGCACGCGATCGACCCCCTGGGCCGGTGCGCGCTGCGGTGCGTGTGCTCTCGTATCCGTTACTGGTCATCGGGATCCCCTTCCCGGGTGCTGGACCCGGTTGGCGCCCGCCCGGTCCGACGGGCATCGCACCCCGTGTCGGAGTGCAGGGGAACAGTGTGGCGCAGGTCATCCTGGGGGTCCAGGGTTCAGCCCGCATGCGCTCTCGACGACGCTGCGGCGCCGCCGGCTCTTGCCTGTCCGCGTTCTTCACGTTCGTTCCCGCTTCCGTCCCGTTTGTTCCCGTCCCGTTGGTTCTGTTCGTCTCGGTCGTTCAGTCCGCTTCCGTAACGTGCAGCTCCATCCCGTTCCGTCCCGTTCCATACTGCTCGCCCCGCTCGTCGATTCCCATCTCCCAGGAGTGTCATGACCCCGCAGTCCGTCCCCTCTCTGCCGCAGCGTCCCGCGATCGTGGGCCACCGCGGCGCCTCCGCCCATGCCCCTGAGAACACCCTGCTCGCCTTCCGGAGGGCGATCGAGGATGGCGCCGAGCTGCTCGAGTGCGATGTGCACCTGAGCGCCGACGGCCAGGTGGTGGTGATGCACGACGAGACCATCGACCGCACCGCCGCCGAGGACTCGCCGCTGCGCACCGGTGCGATCGGCGAGCTCACCCGTGCGGAGCTGGACACCGTGCTGCTGGGGGAGGGGGAGCGTGTGCCCTCCCTCGCGGAGCTGCTGGAGATGACCACGGTCCCCGTCTTCATCGAGGTCAAGGTCGCCGCGGCGGCGGCGGCGGTCGCCGAGCTGCTGTGCGCGCTGCCTGCCGGGTCCCCGGCTGCCGCCTCCACCGTGATCTCGTTCCACGCCGATGCGCTCGCGGAGATCCGCCGCGGCGCGGACGTCGCCGTCTCCTATCTGGTCGGCCAGATCGACGAGCAGGCGATCACCACCGCGCGCGAGCTCGGCGCGGCGGGCATCGGGCCTGGCATCGCTGGGCTCAGCCTTCGCGCCGCCGAGGTCGTGCACGAGGCAGGGCTGGCCCTGAACCCCTGGACGGTCAACACCGCCGTGCAGCTCGACGTCGCTCTGGCGTGCGGCGTGGACACGATCACCACGGACGACCCGGCCTGGGCGCAGCGGGAGCTCGACGTCCGCCTGGGGTGAGTGACCGCGGGAGTTCGCGGCAACACCCAGGTCGGAGGGCCCCGCATGGTGCGTCAATGGTGCTTGACCTGTTAAGTCAAGAAGCTTTGACATTTTTAGTCAAGGTAGCTTGACTTGCATGTCAAGGCCCCCTTACATTTGGGGCATGAACACCACGACCCGCACCCCCGCCGCCCCCGCCCGTGCCCGCGCCAACCGCGCCTTCGCCGTCCGCTTCACCGCGGGCATGGTCCTTTTCCTCGCCGGCCTCTTCCTCTCCTTTCTCGTCCAGGACACAGGCTTCCCCGCCTGGATCCCCGCGCTCCTGGTGCTGCCCGCCATCGCCCTCATGGCGTGGGCGAACGTCGAGATGTACCGGAGCGGTGACGAGTTCGAGCGTCGCAAGATCGCCGAGGCCGTGATGCTCGCGTTCGTGATCTCCACCGGCCTGATCCTCGCCGTCGGCTTCCTGCAGTACTTCCTGCTGCCCTCGGTGAACTGGATCTTCGCCTTCGCGATCCTGATGTTCTCGTGGCTCGTGGGCACCTTCGTCTCCTCCGTCCGCTACCGCTGAGAGGGGGCAGTGATGCGCAACGATCTCAAAGCCCGCCGCGCTGAGCGACGCTGGTCCCAGGCCGAGCTCGGCAAGGCCCTCGGCGTCTCCCGGCAGACGGTGATCGCCATCGAGAACGACAAGTACGACCCGTCCCTTCCGCTCGCGTTCAAGCTCGCCGCCCTCTTCGAGTCCCCGATCGAGGAGATCTTCACGCCCGACGAAGCTGAGCCCTCCTGACCGGTTCGTTCCGAACGGGCCGCAGCACACAGATCACCCCGGCCGTGCCTGCCACGGTCGGGGTGATCTGTGCGCGCGATGCCTCGCTCCGTCAGGAGTCGGTGGACTCCTCGTCGGATCCCGATCCGGCGGGCAGCAGCGACTCGATGATCTGCTCCAGAGCGGAGGCGGAGACATCGCTGATCGCGAGCAGATCGCCCGGCTGTGTGCCGGCAGGGTCCTCGGTGCCGTTGTCGACCACGCGCACGCGGTCGGCGAGCGTGAAGACGGTCGCGCGACGTGCTCCCTGATCATTCACCGAGGTGAGCGTGGACAGGGCACGGGTGTCTTCGAGGCCCTCCAGCGACGTCACTGCAGCGACGGTCATCTCCTGAACATCTCCGTCGTCACCGGCGCTGCCGTGCGGGTCCACGAACGCTGCCAGTCGGGAGGGCAGCGAGGCGAGGGTGGGAACGCAGAAATGGTGGAAGCCGTCGGCCGCGACGAACTCCTCGAGCACCCCTCCCGGGAAGAAGTGCAGGCCAAGGGTGGTGCGTACCTGGGAAGCGACGCGCTCGATCGTCAGCAGCGCCTCCGGGGTGCGCCGCAGGGTGAGGATTCCGGCGAGACCGAGCTCAAGCTGGATCAGCCGATCACTCGGTTCACCCTCGCCGATCAGAAGATCCCCTTCCTCCTCGCGGGCCTGGTCGGTCGGGTTCACCAGGCGCCGTGCGATGAGCCCGCGCATCGCTGTGGCGCCCGCGGTCTCACGGTGCACCTGCTCCTGGTCGAGATAGGGGCTGCCGAGGATGCGCAGCGAGGCCTCCCCGTCCAGGGCGAGGAGCTCCTCGTCGGAGAGCACCATCAGGATGTCCGGGTCCTGATCGGCGCGCTCGAGGATCGCCAGTGCTCCCGCCAGGTCTCGCTCAGTGACGACGAGCGGCGAGCTGGGGAGTGCATCGGTGGTGGGGGTGGTCATCGCGGGCTCCTGCCGAGAGGGGTGGTCACCAGGTGAAGGCGTTCTTCAGGCCGTCGGCGACATCGCCGACCTTGTCGGAGACGGTGTCTGCGACGTCGGAGACGGCATCCTTGGCGGCATCCACTCCATCGTTCCACGTGTCGCTGATGACCTCAGACGTGTTGTTCCACAGGTCCTTCGCCCCGTCGACGACATCGCCACCGAAGTCCTTGACCTGATCCCAGTTGTCGACCACCCACTTGATGCCGTCCGCCGCCATCGCGCCGCCCACCAGTACGCCGCCGATCACCTGGAGCGGAACGCCGACCACGGCGCCCACGCCGGTCATATCGCAGATCGTCCCGGCGGTGATGAGGATGCCGCCGACGGCGGTGATTCCGCCGGTGATGGCATGGAAGGTGTCGCCCTTCTTGATCGAATCGATCATCTGCCAGCCACCGGCGAGGATATCCAGGCCGGGCAGGAACTTGCCGGCGACCTTGCCGAACTTCGTGAGCCAGGGGGCCTTCTTCATGAGCCCGTCGAACATCCCGAGCTTCTTGAGGAACGCATCGTATGCCTTGCCCTTCAGCCCGCGAAGCTTCTCGAGAACCTTCTCCGGGTTCTTCTTCATGTTCGACAGGACGTCCCAGATCTTCTTCCCACCCAGGACGATGTTCTTGGCTGCGTCGATGACGCCTTTCCCGACCCCGAACAGCGTGTCCTTGAGCAGATCGAGGATGCTGTGGTCGGTCGCCTCGGAGGCCTCGTCCTGCTCCTCAGCGTGGGTGTCGAGGTCTCTGCTGTGCCGCGACAGCGAGTCGCCCAGCTGGTCGAACCGGGGGGCGGTCCGTCCGGACCACTGCTCCCGGAAGGCATCGGCATCGGTGCCCACCCAGGAAGAAGCGTCCATCACCAGCGGCTCGAGGCGAGCGCGCAGGTCTTCGAGCGAGCCCACTCGCTCTTTCAGCAGCTGCGCGTGTGAACGCAGCTGCTCGGTATCCGCCCCGAAGAACCCGGTCATCATGAACCCCCGTCGTGTCGTGAACAGCTCGCACACTAGGTCCTCCGGGGCGGCTGCGCGATGGGGAGAGGTCCCCATGGGACCTCTCCTCGCGGGGTCGGAGGGAGGGGTGCCGGTCGTAGACTTGCGGCGTGATGACCACGGATGAATCCCTGCAATCTCTGCTCCGGGCTCTCCAGCCGGGATACGAACGGCCGGTTCCGGCCGCCGGCTGGGCATCGTTCGCGCGGCGCTTCCTGCAGTCGGGAGAGATCGTGCTGTTCGCGTTCGAGGGGGAGGGGTGGACCTGGGTGGACCCCCTGCTGCTGGTCACCGATCGAAGGGTGCTCCACCTGCGTCGGGGTCTGAGGTGGAGGGTGCTGCGCGAGGTGCAGGCTGCGGAGGTCCGGGGGGCCGACTGCGCTTCCGGCACGGTGGCGGGACACGTGCGGATCCTTCTGCGTGATGGTTCCTCCCTCCGGACCCGCCAGAACGTCTCCAAGGATGAGGCGGTGGCTCAGGGCTTCGTCGACGGGGTCAACCGCCTCGTCGCCGGTGGAGGCCGCTCCGCCTCCCGCCACTGAACCCAGCACCCGCCAAGCAAGTACCTATGCCTGTCGATGCATATGTCGGGACCGGGCGATGCTGTCCGGGTATCCGCCCCCATGTCCGGACGCGTTGCTGTGACCTGCGCGACAAGCCTCCCGGAGCTGTTTTCCCAGGTGCATGGCCATGACAGTCGTCTGCATGTTCACGCATCGAACGTCCAGTGCGACTTCTGGGCGACGCCGCGTACCCTGGGCGACGCCGTGACCTCCGCTTCCGCGGAGCCCCCGTGAAATCGGGGGCCCCCGGGCCCCCTGAAAGGACCGCGATGCTCGACTCGACGCTCCAGGACACATTCGACCAGGTGCTCCGCCGCAACCCCGGCGAACCCGAGTTCCACCAGGCAGTCCGGGAGGTGTTCGAGTCGCTGGAGGTCGTCCAGTCCCGGCACCCCGAGTATCAGGATCATGGCATCCTGATGCGCCTGAGCGAGCCTGAGCGCCAGATCATCTTCCGTGTCCCCTGGGTCGATGACCAGGGCGTTGTGCAGGTCAATCGCGGTTTCCGCGTCGAGTACAACTCCGCGCTGGGCCCGTACAAGGGTGGCCTGCGGTTCCATCCGTCGGTGAACCTCGGGATCGTGAAGTTCCTCGGCTTCGAGCAGATCTTCAAGAACTCCCTGACCGGCCTGCCCATCGGCGGCGGCAAGGGCGGATCCGACTTCAATCCGGCCGGCCGCAGCGACGGCGAGGTGATGCGCTTCTGCCAGTCCTTCATGACCGAGCTGCACCGCCACATGGGCGAGTACACCGACGTCCCCGCCGGCGACATCGGCGTGGGCCCGCGCGAGATCGGCTACCTCTTCGGTCAGTACAAGCGCCTGACCAACCGCTACGAGGCGGGCGTGCTCACCGGCAAGGGCCTGGACTGGGGCGGGTCCCTCGTGCGCAAGGAGGCCACCGGCTACGGTGCGGCCATCTTCGCCGACGAGATGCTCAAGGCCCGCGGCTCCTCCTTCGACGGCCGCCGCGTCTCCGTCTCCGGCTCGGGCAATGTCGCGCTCTACGCGATCGAGAAGGCCAAGCAGCTCGGCGGCATCCCCGTCACCGCCTCCGACTCCTCCGGCTATGTGGTCGACGAGAACGGCATCGACCTCGAGCTGCTCCAGCAGGTCAAGGAGGTGGAGCGCGGTCGCATCACCGAGTACGCGGAGCGCCGCGGCAACGGTGCTCGCTTCGTCGCCGGCGGCAGCGTCTGGGACGTCCCGGTGGACATCGCTCTGCCGAGCGCCACCCAGAACGAGCTCGATGTCGACGCCGCCCGCACCCTGGTCAAGAACGGCGTGCTGGCCGTCTCCGAGGGCGCGAACATGCCCTCCACGCCGGAAGCTGTCAGCGTGTTCCGTGCGGCCGATGTGGCCTTCGGTCCCGGCAAGGCGGCGAACGCCGGTGGTGTTGCCACCTCCGCTCTGGAGATGCAGCAGAATGCGAGCCGCGACGCGTGGAGCTTCGAGCACACCGAGCAGCGCCTCACCCAGATCATGAAGGGCATCCACGCCACCTGCCTGGAGACCGCCGATGAGTTCGGCCGCCCCGGCGACTACGCACTGGGCGCCAATGTCGCAGGCTTCCGCAAGGTGGCCGACGCGATGATCGCCTTCGGCGTGATCTGAGCCGACCCTGAGCTGATCCGGGCCGAACCGCCCGGGCCTGGCCTGTGCCTGACGCGAATGCGCGCTGTGCCTCCACTCGTGGAAGCGCGGCGCGCATTCGCATTCGGCTGCCGAGGTGCGGGCCGAGGCGTCAGGTGACCGTCACGGTGAGCTCGATCGGGTCGATGTCGCGGGGCCCCTGGTCGCAGTCCTCAGCGATCTCGGTGCGGTAGCAGTGCACGATCCGTACGGTCGAGGTGCCGGGCGCGAGTCCGGTGAGCTCGACGGCGTAGGGGAACTCTCCGCCGGTCCCGCCGGTGTCCCGGCGCTCCGGCACGCCGAACACCTCGCTGTTCATGAGCACGCGGGCCATGACGACGCCGTCATCCACCCTGCCGTTCTCCCTCGAGACGCCCTCCGCGGCGGGGACCGCGCCCCAGTCGTCGCCCACGCCCGGCGACCAGTCGCCGAGGGCCACCTGGGCCGTCTCGCCGACCTCGATCGACACCTCGTCCGTGCCCTCGGGCAGCAGGTCAGGGTCCAGCAGATAGCAGCTGGTCAGCATCAGGACCGCCGCGGCCGCTGCCGCCAGGCGGAGGGGCCGCGCGCTGCCCCGTCGAAGGCATCGTCGATCGCCGCCCGGGCAGGCCTGCTGCGGCGCCGTCGTCGCATCGCGTCGTCCCATGTGCGCTCCCCTCGAGCATGTCGTACGAGCTGCTGGCAGGCGACCCCCATCGCCCCGCACAGAATACCTGCCGGATGTGACCCGGGGCACTCCGCCGTTGCTGAGAACAGTTCTCAGGAGCTGCTACTGTCCTGCCTATGATTCAGATGAGAACCATTGTCATGAAGCGTCGTGCCGTCGTGCTCCTCAGCGCCGGGATGCTCGCACTCTCCGCCTGCGGCGGGATGGCCGGCGGAGGAGAGGACGGGGCCGGCGGCGGGGCGTCCGACGGCGGCGCGGCCGGCGGAGAGGCGGCGCCGGCGACCGATCGCACCGAGGTGGGCGCCCTCTCCCCGCGCATCGTTCTCGCCCACGACGGCGGCGTGACCACGATCGACTCCTCCGACGGCAGCACCGTCGGCAGCACCGACGTCACGGGCTACGCCCGGCTGAACCCCGCCGGGGATGGCCGCCACGTCGCCGTCAGCGCCTCCGGCACCATCACCATGTACGACACCGGCCTGCTCGCCCAGGGCCACGGCGACCACTTCCATTACTACGTCCAGGATCCTGCTCTCACCGACCTGTCCATCCCGGCGCCGATGCCCGGCCACGTGGTCTCCCACGGGGACCGCACCGCCCTGTTCGCCGACGGCACCGGCGACATCACCCTCATCGACCCCACCGCGCTGGTCGACGGCGACCTCGGGATCCTCGAGGAGACCAGCACCGAGGCACCGCACCACGGCGTCGCGGTGCCGCTCTCCGACGGGGGCCTGATCGTCACCCAGGGCACCGAGGACGAGCGCCACACGGTGCAGGCGCTCGACGCCGACGGGAACGTCACCGCCGAGACCGACGACTGCCCCGGCGTGCACGGCGAAGCCTCTGCGAAGCCCACGGAATCCGGCGACGTGATCAGCCTGGGCTGCGAGAACGGCTCCGTGGTCTACCGCGACGGGGAGTTCCACAAGGTCGCGATCGACGGCGACTTCCAGCGCTCCGGCAACCAGAAGGGTCACGAGGACTCGTCGATCGTGCTCGCCGATCACAAGGTCGAGGCCGATCCCGAGGGCGGTGCCGAGCACCCCACCGAGATCGCCCTGATCGACACCAGTGACAACACCCAGCAGATCGTGGACCTGGGCTCGGAGTACTGGTTCCGCTCCCTGGACCGCGGTCCTCACGGCGAGGCCCTGGTGCTCACCGCCGATGGCGAGCTGAACATCCTGGATCCCGAGACCGGCGAGATGCTCCACGAGGTCCCCGTGACGGGCGAATGGAGCGAGCCGGAGAACTGGCAGGAGGCCGGGCCCATGCTGGCCGTGGCCGACGGCACCGCCTTCGTCGTCGACCCCGCAGCGCAGAAGCTCACGATGGTCGACGTCAAAAGCGGCGAGATCTACCGCGAGCTGGAGCTGCCCGTGGTGCCGCACGAGATCCAGGTGACCACCGGTACCGCATCCGGCGAGTACGAGATCTCGCCCGGAGCGGACGAGCACGAGGGCCACGAGCAGGAGGGCGGCGAGGCGAGCGACGCTGGTGGCCATGAAGACCACCACCACGAGGGCGGCGACCACGAGGGTCACGACCACTGACCCGGCGCTCCTCAGCCCGCTGAGCTCAGCGCCAGCTCCCATGCGCCGATCTCGATCACGGCCCCGCCCTCCACTCCGGCTTTCAGGTCGAAGGGGGCGGGGCTGGGATCGCTGCCGTCGGACGCGGCGAGCTCGACGGGCAGCGGCGCCCCGCCCGAGTCGAGGCGGATGCTCAGCGTCTGCGGAGTCTCCTGATCGGCCGCGGTGCGATAGCCGGGCCAGTACAGACCCGAGCTCGCGGTGCCTCCAGGGACGAGCCCGACGCCACCCTCCGGCTGCACGGCGGCCTCGAGGTGGGTGAGCGGTTCCGGGCGCAGGTCGATCTGCTCGGCACCCTGTTCGAGGGTCAGCTCCGGGACGCCGCGCAGCGCGCAGGCCTCGTCGCCGACGTTCGTCGCGGTGAGCGTCGCCGCCGAGTTGCCGGTCCACCCATCCCAGCCCCCGGCCACGACCTGCAGCGACTCGGGATCGCAAGCAGGGAGGCCGGCGGACTCCACGGCGGGAGCGGCGGGGATCCCAGCGTTCGGGGACTTCTCCGGTGCGGGGCCTCCGCTGCCAGGACCATCGTCCCCGGCGCTGCCGCTCGCCATCGGCGATTCGGATCCCGGGTCCCCACCCGGGGTCACGCCGGCGGCAGGGTCGGAATACTGCCAGGCATCTGCGGCGGGGGCGTCGACCGGCCAGGCGGCGAACACCCCGAGCGTCAAGATCGCGGTGATGGCGAGAGGCATGCTGATCCGGCGCGCGGTGGGAACGGGGGGCGACGGTTCCGCACCGCTGCTCCTCTGCTCAGCAGAGCGCATGGCGGTGACCTCGGCAGCTGCCTGCCGGGGGAGCAGCCGGCCCGCGACGGTGATCCCGGTCGCGAGCAGCGTGCACAGCGCCGGAACCCCCAGCAGGGGAGTGCCCACCACCAGGACACTCCCCAGGAACACCATGGGATGCAGGGCGAACAGTCCGAGTGCCACCAACGGGGCCCCCACGCCGATGCTCGCCAGCCAGTACGCCCCGCGATCAGAGGCGGCACCGGGACGCATCCATCGCCACGCTCCGAGAACGGCGACGGCGGCTGCGATGCCCGCCACTGCGAGACCGAGCGGCCTCGAGGCGGCGATCGCGACCCATCCGGCAGCGGTGAGCAGGGCAGCGGCCAGGAGCAGCACCCCGACCAGGCGGCCGAACCGCGCCGCACGATGCCGCCGCGATGGCCGCGCAGGTGAAGGAACAGGTGAAGGAGCCGAGCGCTCGGCTAAGCCGGCCTCGGCCGGCACCGGCCGGGCAGAGACCAGGTGCCCAGCGAGGAACCAACCGATGAGCGAGGCGATCCCGGCCGCGGCGGTGACGGCGAGGTAGTGGCGTCGGGCGTCGATCCACAGATCAGTGCAGGTGGTGTCGTTGCAGTCGAAAGCCCAGGCCGGGGAATCACCGAGACGGCTCGCCCAGACCCCGATCACGAGCAGCACCGCGAACCCCGTGAGCATCAGCACGGTGGCGAGGATTCCGACCGCGGCAGGGTGGGACGCAGCGGTGCGGCGCACAGCGTGTGCGGGGCGTGGAGGGAGCGGTCGGGGCACGTTCGCAAGCTATCCGAGGAACAGCCGGCCTTCTGGCCGGCCACCAGGACCTGCACCTCTCGCACACGGACCCTCCACCGCCGCAGCCCCGGGGGCGGACCGTTCACCTCCGGCAGCGTGCCCCAGAGCTCAGAAGCCCAGCTGCTCCGCTCGGGCGATGACCGCCTCGGCCGTCGCGACGGTCTGATCCACGTACGCCTCGCCGAACAGCTTCACATGGGCCAGCAGCCCGAAGAACAGGTGGGCGGGGAGGTCCTGCTCCCAGCCGCGGGGCAGCGGGTGCTCGGCGACGTAGCCCTCGAAGATCTCCTCGAGGTGCGGCGCATCGAACAGGGACAGCATCGCGAGGTCCTCGAGCCGGTGGCCGCCGTGGGCAGCGGGGTCGATGAGGGTCGCGCCGTCGGCGGTCCACAGCAGATTGCCCGACCACAGGTCGCCGTGAACTCGGGACGGCTCCTCGGTGCCCTGCCCGCTGATGCCGTCGAAGGCGCCGTCGGCGATCAGATCGATGGCTTCATCGACGGTGTCGTGGCCGTCGGCGCCGAGCACGCGGGTGACTGAGTCGGCGAGCGGGCGCAGGCGGTCCTCGGCCCAGAACTCGACGAAATCTGTGCGTGGTGCGGTCTCGACCGCGAAGGGGCTCTCAAGGGGGCCGAAGTAGGCGGGATCGGCGGGGGCCCAGCCGAAGGCCTCCGCGCCGGCATCGTGCAGGCGGGCGAGCCCGCGGCCCAGCTCGCGGGCAGCCTCGGGGGTGGGCGGGACAGAGTCCAACCGCTCCAGGTGCAGGGCGTTCTTCTCCTCCGCGAGCACTTCGACGACCGGCACCACCTGGGGCTCTGCGAGCCAGCGCAGTCCAGCGGCCTCGGCCGCCACATAGCCCTTGGGGGCGCTCTCGGCATGCTTCACGAAGTCATTCATGGGCCCACCGTACGCAGAGCCCCCACCGAAAGCGCCACCCGGGGTGTCGCGAGGCACTGTGGCGGCATCGCGAGCGGTCACCGGTGCGGGTCCGACGCACCACTCCTCAGACGCTGATTCCCAGTGTCGCCGCGAGGGTGCGCCGCAGCGTCGGCAGCACCCGTGCATGCATGGAGCGGGTCGAGGCGCGGGAGGCGACATGCACCAGCATCGCGCTGCGCTCGTAGGCGGTCCAGGCCCGCATCCGCCGGCGCAGGGAAGCCACATCGGACACTGAGGCGGGCAGCTCTCCGCGCTCGCCGCGGGCCTGCACATAAGCCCGCACGAAGCGGTCGACCTGCTCCTCGGCCAGCGGCACGTACCAGGGCCCGCCGTGCACGGCGCCGCCGAGAATCGCGAGGTCCCGGGCAGGATCGTCGCCCTGCGCCCACTCGAAGTCGATGTACTGCACCCGTGGTGCGCCGGTGACCGGGTCGCTGCCGTGCCAGAGGATGTTCGTCGAGCAGAGATCACCGTGGGCCAGCACGTACCCGTCCAGCTGTGCGATCTCGTCGTCGACGGCGGCGACCTCCGCGCGCGAGGCCTCAAGCAGGGGGCCGAGCACGTGCTCCTGGATCGCTGCGCCATGGGACTGCTGCCAGGACTCGAACTCCGCCTCGACCTCGGGCAGCAGCGGCTGCGGCCCCGGGGTCACCGCCGCCCAGGGGTCCGCCCCCAGCGACACCGGCCCGCGGCCCGGGGCGGGCACGGCATGAAGCTGCGCGAGATGCGCGGCATGAGCCTGCAGATGCGCGCCGGTCCAGGTCGTCGGCGAGGCGGCGATCCCCGGGATCTCGGAGGTCACCACATACGGATGGCCGATCGGGCTGGTCGCGGGATCATCGTGGACGGCGATGGGTTCCGGGCCCACCTCAGCGGGCAGCAGGGTCAGCGCCGCGATCTCATAGGCCAGATCCTGATGCAGCTCCGCGGAGGTGACGTGCGGAATCCTCACGATCACCGGTGCGTTCTGCTGCGGGATGACCCGCCAGGCGGCGAAGCGCTCGCCGACGCCCGCGAGCGTGACCCGGGCCTGCCCCGACAGCGACGCCGGCAGCACCGACTTGTGCAGCCCGGGCAGCCGCACGGGGGAGGCGTCCTCTCGCAGGGGCAGCACCAGTGTGCCCTCGCGCCAGACCTCCGCCAGCAGCTCGCCCATCGCGGCGGAGGCGGGATCCAGCGGTGTGGAGGGTGGTTCTCCCTGGTGGGGGACCATCGGGGCTCCTCGTGGTCGGTGCTCTGATCCTACCGGCGGCGGAGGAGTCTCACCGGAGATGCGCGCGGTTTAGCATGGTCAGGCACCCCCGAGGGCCCGGGAGGGCCCGCCTGGCCCGGCTGCCTGGCCGCCGGGGGCTTCGCCGTCCGGGCCCGTCGGCCCGCCGCTCCGTCTCCTGCAAGGACACCGCCCATGGAACTCGCCCTGCTCGCCATCGTCGTGGGCGTCGGCGTGGGGATCGTGGTGGGGGCGCTTGGTGCCGGTGGCGGCATCCTCGCAGTGCCGGTGCTGGTCTTCCTGCTGGGCATGCCGACCCATGCCGCGACCGCATCGAGCCTGATCATCGTGCTGATCACCGCGCTCTTCAGCCTCCCGCACCATGCCCGGCACGGGAACGTGGAATGGAAGAACGGGCTGGTGTTCGCGGGGGTCTCGGTGGTGGGTGCGGTCGTCGGCTCCCGGCTGTCGGCGCTGGTGCCTGCACAGGTGCTGCTCACCCTGTTCGGGGTGATGCTGGTGGGCGTCGCGATCGCGATGCTGCGGCGCGCGCTGCGCACCCGCCGTGCTGAGCGTGATGAGGCCGCTGCTCATGGCTCACACGGTGCGCGCGAGACCGACGAGCCGGTGGCGGTCCACGACGATCCGGTGCTGGACCAGCCCGGCCCGGACACCGTCGAGACCGCGGACGGCATCCATCACCACCACGGCGAGCCCGAACTGCCACTGCTGCCCGCCCCGGCCCCTGCGCCCCGGACGCTGGTGGTGATCGCCGCCGCGACCCTCACCGGCTTCCTGACCGGCTTCTTCGGCGTGGGCGGCGGGTTCATCGTGGTGCCGATGCTGGTCATCGCGCTGGGCCTGGCGATGCGCCACGCCTCCGGGACCAGCCTGCTGGTGATGATCATCGCGACAGCGACGAGCCTGCTGGCCAGGCTCGGCACGGACGTCCAGATCGATTGGACGATCACCCTGATCTTCGCCGCCGGCTCCGCGGTGGGAGGGATCCTCGGTGGCCCGCTCTCGGCGAAGGCCCGCCCCTCCACGCTCACGCTGCTGTTCTCGGTGCTGCTCGGCGGCGTGGCCGCAGTGACCCTCGTGCAGACCCTGCTGCTGGGCTGAGCAAGTCTGAGCTGGGCTGAGCCGGGCCGGCGGGGAAGCGCGCGAGGCCCAGCTGTCGAGGCGGATACTGGGCGCATGCCCGACAGCTCCGCGCCCGACAGCTCCGCGCCCGCCACCTCAGCGCCCGACAGCTCCGCGCCCGCCACCTCAGCGCCCGACAGCTCAACGTCCGCCACCTCAGCGCCGGACGCCTCAGCGTCCGCCACCCCCGCGCCGCACCCGCGCTCACCCGCGCAGCGACCGCCCGTCTTCCCTCATCAGGTCACGCTGACCCTGCTCGCCGTGGAGGACGCCCCGGTGCTCGCGGAACTCGAGACCCGCAATCGCGAGCAGCTGATGGCCGGTGCTCCGGCCCGGGCGGAGGGATGGTTCACCGAGGCCGGGCAGCGCACGGCGATCGCCCACGCCGTGGCCGACCGGGAGGCAGGCGGCGGTCTCCCGTTCACCATCCGGCTCGAGGACAAGGGGGCGACGAGGATCGTGGGCCGCCTCAACCTCTCGACCATCATCCGCGGGGCCTTCGAGTCGGCCTCGCTCGGCTACTGGGTCGACACGGACGTCACCGGCCGCGGCGTCGCCACCCACGCGGTGCAGAGCGCGATCGCCGTGGCCTTCGGCGGCCTGGGCCTGCACCGGCTCCAGGCCGAGGTGAAGGTCGGCAACGAGGCCTCGGTGCGCGTGCTCGAGTACTGCGGCTTCACCGAGTACGGCCTGGCGAAGGACTATCTCCGGCTCGGCGGTGACTGGGCGGACTGTCGCCTGTTCCAGCTGATCGAACCGCACTGGCAGCCAACCGCCCCGGGCTCCGCCTGATCCGCGTCCCGGCCCCCGCCGCACTCAGCCCCGCCTGGCTCCGGCCTGACCCGCCCCCACCTCACCCAGCCCCGCCGCATTCAGTCTCGCCTGACCTGATCCGCCTCGTGGCCCAGCTGGCATGTCGAGTACGGGCGACAGAGAGCACGCTCCGGATATATGACCAGAGCGTGCTCTCTAGCGCCAGTACTCGACGGCAGGGCCGGAGCCGGGGCCGGTGCCGGAACCGGGGGTGGTGCCGGTGCCGGTGCCAGGGCCGGAGCCGGTGCCGGTGCCGGGGCCGGGGCCGGTGGTGGGAGCGGCGACGGTGCGCACCGCGTCGTTGATCAGTCGAGCTGCGGCGCGGGCGGTGCGCCCGTCGATGTCCAGGGAGGGGTTCAGCTCCACCACGTCGAGCAGGGCGAGCTTCCCGCTGCTGGCGGCGGCGCGCACGGCCGCAGCGATCAGCGGCAACGGCACCCCGTAGGCAGCCGGCGCCGAGACCCCCGGGGCCACGGCCGCGGGCAGCACGTCCAGGTCGATGGTCAGGTAGAGCACGTCCAGGTCAGCGGCGAACCCCTCGACGAAGCGCGCGATCCCCTCGGCTCCCGCAGCGAGGCACTGCTCATCGGTCCACCACTGCACGCCGAGCTGCTCGGCCCTGGCGAACAGCGCTCCCGTGTTGGACGGCTCGGCGATCCCGAGCACCGCGTAGGCCAGCTCACGGCCGGCAGCCTGTTCGGCCGCCGCCATCTGCGCGAAGGGGGTGCCGGAGGTGGGGCGAGGCTCCTCGCGCAGGTCGAAGTGGGCATCGAGGTTCAGCACTCCCCAGCGCTGTCCCGCGCTGGGCCCGATCTCAGAGCTGACCAGACCGTTGTACGAGGACCAGGCCGTCTCGTGCCCGCCCCCGAGCACCACCGTCAGCCGGGAGCCGGGACGGTCCAAGCCCTGCGCGGTGAGGGCCGCGGCCGCGGCCTGCCCACCCTCGAGGTCCTCGCCGATCGTCTCGGCATCGCCGAGGTCGTGCAGGCCCATCTCGCCGCGGGCGAGGGGCCCGTGCAGGGCCAGCGGTGACAGGGCGCGGCGCAGCGCGGCAGGCCCGTCGGCCGCTCCGACTCGGCCGCGGTTGCGGCGCACCCCCTCGTCGGAGCGGAAGCCGAGCAGCGCGATGTGAGCGGAGGCGGCATCCGCCGCTCCGGGACCGGCGACGCTGCGGACCACCTGGTGCCAGCGGGCGTGCTGGGGGCCGTTGCCGTCATTCCGGCCGGACCAGGCGCTGTCAGCGTCGGGAGAGTTCGTCATCGGGGCTCCTCGTCTGCGCACCAGGGAGTAGGTTCGCCCATCATGGCACCCGGCCTGGGTGAACGACCTGCCAGAGCACGAGACTGGGTCCGGCCCACCGGACAACGCCGACCGACGGTCCTGCGCATCCCGGTGCACCACCAGCACGATCCTTGCCGATCTGATCGAGGGAGAGACGATGACCCAGCGAGAGCGGCACGGCGCGGCGCAGGAACGACGGCGGCTCGGCAGCAGCGACGAGCCCGTCGAGGACGCCCTGGCCGAGGAGTTCGAGAACACGGTCACGGAGGGTGCGAACCGCCTGAACCGCACCTGGCGGGCGTTGGTGATCACCGGGCTGTTCGGCGGGATCGATGTGGGCCTGGGGCTGCTGGCGATGCTCGCAGTGCTGGATGCGACGGGGTCGAAGCTGCTGGGCGGCCTCGCCTTCGGCATCGGCCTCTATGCACTGCGGCTCGCGCACTCGGAGCTGTTCACCGAGGACTTCCTGGTCCCGATCAATGCCATCGCTGCCGGGCACGGGACCTGGTGGCAGCTGCTGCGGCTGTGGGTGACGACCCTGATCACCAACCTCGCCGGGGGCTGGGCGTTCACCTGGGTCGTGGTGGCAGCTTTTCCTCGGTTCGACGATGAGCTGATCGAGGCGAGCACGAGCTACATGGAGAAGGGTCTGACCCTGGAGACGGCCGCCCTCGCAGTGCTCGCCGGATTCACGATCACCTTGGTCGCCCGCATGAACCAGGGCTCGAGCGCGGGTATTGCGACACTCGCGAACTCACTCATCTCGGGGCTGCTGGTGGTGGGACTGGGCATGCTCCACGGGGCGCTGAGCTCGGCGGTGATCTTCGGGGCGATGCACGCAGGCGCCGAGGCCACCTACCTCGAGTGGCTGATCTGGTTCGCCTGGGTGATCCCGCTGAACATGGCCGGCGGCCTGGTGATGCTCACGCTCCCGCGCCTGGTGCGCACCTGGGAGCTCGTCACGGAGGAGCGCGCCTCGCAGCGCGCCGCGACGGGAGGCTCCGTGGCGGACTGAGCCCGGAGGAGCCCAGGGAGTGGCATCCTTGCGGATCATGGCACCACCGAAAGTCCCAGCGGCCGACGCGACGCTGCGTCTGCTGACCTTCCTCGCCTCCCGCAGTTCCCCGGTCCCGGCCGCGCAGCTCGCCGCGCAGCTCGCCCTGCCCCGCTCGCGCACCTACGACCTGCTGACCACCCTCGTGGAGCATGGCTACGTGATGCATCTGGAGCAGGAGCGGCTGTACGGGCTGGGGCCCGCCGCGCAGGTGCTCTCCGGTGCCTACCTGCGCCAGGAGCCGCTGGCGAGGATCGGCCGCCGCGTGATCGAGGCAATGGTCGACGAGGTCGGCGAGTCGGGCCACCTCGCGGTGCTGCACGGCCGCGACGTGCTCTACGTGATCGAGGAGCGGGCCCGGAGCCGACCCAGCCTGGTCACCGACGTCGGTGTGCGGATCTCCGCCCACCTCACCGCGAGCGGCCGCGCGATCCTCGCCGAGCTCCCGCCCGCCCAGCTGCGCGCCCTGTTCGGCACGCGGGACGACTTCACCTCCCGCACCACGGTGCCGGGACCGGAGAGCCCCAAGGACCTGCGCGAGCTCCTCACCCGGGTGCGGGCCGATGGGGTCGCCCACGAGACCGGGGAGGTCACCGAGGAGCTCGCCTCAGTGGCGGCGGTCGTGCACGACCATGCCGGCTGGCCCGCCGCCGCGGTGGCGATCACCTTCGAGGAGTCACGGACCCCCGTGGAGGTGCGTGATCGGTGCACGGCCGCGGTGCGCGCAGCGGCCGAGGAGATCACCCGCAGGCTCGGCGGGCGGCGCTCGGTCGTTGGTGTATAGCCGTCCCGAGCGCTGAAGGCGATGACGCCGCCAGCGGCTTCGAGGCCGTGGAGCCGCAGAGGCCCGCATGTGGGCTGCCAGGCAGTTCAAGGACGGTCGAGCGGGCCACTCTTAGGGGCATCGTGAACCGTCGCGACCTCGGTGGGTGTCGAGCTGCAGGCATCATTCCAGGCGCTCACCGTCGTGGAGTAGCTACCGCTATACATGACGGTGTCGCCCTCGGCCGCGAAGACTTCGCCGGTGCGATCATGAACGACGTAGCGAGTGCCGTCTTCTCGGGTGACTCCGATTGCGGTGGGGAAGAGGACGCCCACAGTTATGGCCGCGCCCAAGAAGGTGCAGCCTTCGTCGTCGATGACAAAGTCGCCGCTCACGACGGCAGCATCGCCGCCGTCACCTTCTTCCCACGTGAAAGTGGGGATCTCGAACGTCGTTGACCCTCCTGGCGGCTGCCCAGCGCACCCCGTCACGAGCACCGCGATCGCGAGACCGGCAAGGCCAGCCAGAGCGCGGCGCCCTGTCGGTCACTTGTCCGGCATGCCGGACACAAGCGGCGCGAAGGCCCTCGACCCCTCCCGTCGGCGGTGGTGTCCTGTACCGAACACCCCGCAGCGCGGAACCCCCGAGCAGCCCTCGACCCCAGGAGCCAACGATGACCCTCCCCGGAGCCCGCCCCGTCCGTGCCGCCCGCGGCACGACCCTCAGCGCGAAGTCCTGGCAGACCGAAGCCCCGCTGCGGATGCTCATGAACAACCTCGACCCCGAGGTCGCCGAGCGCCCCGACGACCTGGTCGTCTACGGCGGCACCGGACGCGCCGCCCGCTCCTGGGAGGCCTTCGACGCGATCGTCGAAACCCTCAAGGACCTCGAGGATGACGAGACCCTGCTGGTCCAGTCCGGCAAGCCCGTCGGCGTGCTGCGCACCCACGAGTGGGCCCCGCGCGTGCTGCTGGCCAACTCCAACCTCGTCGGCGACTGGGCGAACTGGCCCGAGTTCCGCAAGCTCGAAGCCGAGGGTCTGATGATGTACGGCCAGATGACCGCCGGTTCCTGGATCTACATCGCCACCCAGGGCATCCTCCAGGGCACTTTCGAGACCTTCGCGGCGATCGCCCAGAAGCGTTTCGGCGGCACCCTGGCCGGCACCATCACCCTCACCGGCGGCTGCGGCGGCATGGGCGGCGCCCAGCCCCTCGCCGTGACCCTCAACGACGGCGTCTGCCTGATCGTGGACGTGGACCGCACCCGGCTCGAGCGCCGTGTCGCCAAGCGTTACTGCCACGAGATCGCCGACGACCTCGATGACGCGATCGCGCGTGCCAACGCCGCCAAGGCCGAGCAGAAGGGCCTCTCGATCGGCATCGTCGGCAACGCCGCCGAGGTCTTCCCGGCTCTGCTCGAGCGCCATCAGGCGGGCGACCTGCAGATCGACATCGTCACCGACCAGACCTCCGCCCACGACCCGCTGAGCTACCTGCCGCTCGAGGTCACCGTCGAGGATTGGAAGGCGGAGTCGGAGGCCGACGAGGAGGGCTTCACCAAGAAGTCCCGCGAGTCCATGGCCCGTCAGGTGCAGGCCATGGTCGGGTTCCAGGATGCCGGCGCCGAGGTGTTCGACTACGGCAACTCGATCCGCGACGAGGCCCGCCACGCCGGCTACGACCGCGCCTTCGAGTTCCCCGGCTTCGTCCCCGCCTACATCCGCCCCCTGTTCTGCGAGGGGCTCGGCCCGTTCCGCTGGGTGGCGCTATCCGGCGATCCCGAGGACATCAAGGTCACCGACGCCGCGCTCAAGGAGCTCTTCCCTGAGAACGAGCACCTGCACCGCTGGCTCGACGCGGCGAACGAGTTCGTCGAGTTCGAGGGCCTGCCCGCCCGCATCTGCTGGCTCGGCTACGGCGAGCGGCACCAGGCCGGCATGCTCTTCAACGACCTGGTGCGCGACGGCAAGGTCAAAGCCCCGATCGTCATCGGCCGCGACCACCTCGACTCCGGCTCCGTCGCCTCCCCGTATCGCGAGACCGAAGCCATGCTCGACGGCTCCGACGCGATCGCGGACTGGCCTCTGCTGAACGCCCTCACCGCCACCTCCTCGGGCGCGACCTGGGTCTCGATCCACCACGGCGGCGGTGTCGGCATCGGCCGCTCGATCCACGCCGGCCAGGTGGGCCTCGCCGACGGCACGGACCTCGCCCGCCAGAAGCTCGAGCGCCTGCTGACCAATGACCCCGCCATGGGCGTGCTCCGCCACGTCGACGCTGGCTACTCCCGGGCCGACGACGTCGCCCACGAGCGCGGCGTCCGCGTCCCGATGACCCCCGTGCGCAGGGACTGACCATGAGCAGCACCCTGATCTCCGGCATCAGCGAACTGTGGACTCTAGATCCCGCACTCGACGATCCCGCCCGCTCCGGCAGCGTGACCGACGAGCAGGTCCTCCGTGACGCAGCCCTGGTCATCGAGGCAGGACGCGTCGCCTGGACCGGCCCGGCGGCAGAGGCGCCGGCCGCCGACGACGCCACCGATCTCGAAGGCCGCGCCGTGCTGCCCGGCTGGGTCGACTCCCACTCCCATCTCGTCTTCGACGGCGATCGCGCCGCCGAGTTCGAGGCCAGAATGGCGGGGGAGTCCTACAGCGCCGGCGGCATCGGGGTCACCACCGGGGCCACCCGCACCGCCTCCGACGAGCACCTGCGCGCCCTGGTGCACGGCCGGATCGCGGAGGCCCTCGCGGGCGGCACCACCACACTCGAGACGAAGACCGGCTACGGCCTCACCGTCGAGCACGAGACCCGGGCCGCCGCCC
The DNA here is from genome assembly GCF_052378665.1 of Brachybacterium sp. AOP24-D1-21. Lineage (NCBI taxonomy): Bacteria > Bacillati > Actinomycetota > Actinomycetes > Micrococcales > Dermabacteraceae > Brachybacterium > Brachybacterium sp. AOP24-D1-21. The sequence goes on along the minus strand of NZ_JBQSXX010000001.1, from coordinate 1,245,073 downwards.
TGCTGTCCTCCCTGATCGCGTCGGGCGAGCTCGACGAGGCCACCTTCCTCGGCGCCCACCTGGTGCCCGCGGAGTTCGACGGCCGGGAGGGCCGGCCCGGGGCCGAGGAGTACGTGGACCTGGTCAGCGGGGAGATGCTCGCCGCCGTCGCCCCGCACGTGCGCTGGATCGATGTCTTCTGCGAGGAGGGCGCCTTCGACCCCGAGCAGTCCGAGCGGGTGCTGCGCGCCGGCGCCGCTGCGGGGCTCGGGCTGCGGGTGCACGGCAACCAGCTGGGCCGTTCCGGCGGGGCGGCGCTGGCTACCGAGCTCGGCGCAGCGAGCGTGGACCACGTCAACCACCTCTCCCCGGCCGATGTCGAGGCGCTCGCCGCCACAGCCGCCCGATCGACCGCGCCGGGGGACCGGCCCGGGCTGCTCGCCGTGGATGCCGGGCCGACGGTCGCGACCGTGCTGCCCGCCTGCGACCTCTCCACCCGTGCGCCGCTCGCTCCGGCCCGCGAGCTGCTGGACGCCGGCGCGACGGTCGCGATCGCCTCGAACTGCAACCCCGGCACCAGTTACACCAGCTCGATGAGCTTCTGCGTCACCACTGCCGTGCTCCAGATGCACCTCTCACTGGCCGAAGCGCTCCACGCCGCCACCCGCGGCGGTGCGCTCGCTCTGCGCCGCACCGACGTCGGCCACCTCGGGATCGGTGCCCGCGCCGATCTGCACGTGCTCGACGCCCCCGCGGCGATCCACCTTGCCTACCGGCCCGGCATGCCGCTCACCCACCAGGTGTGGCGTGCCGGGACCCGACGCGTCTGATCTCCCCGTCGTCCCTGGTCGCCGACCTCCCCGCCCCCGATCGCCGACCCCTCCGTCCCGAAAGGACCCCATGACCATCCCCGCCATCGAGCACCCCACAGTCACCCTCTCCACCGCCGGGCTCACCGCCGCCGACGTCCTCGCCGTGGCCCGCCACCGCGCCCGCGTCGAGCTCGACCCCGATGCTCGCGAACAGGTGGCGTCGGTCCGTGCGCACATCGACGCGCTCGCCGCCGGAGACACCCCCGTCTACGGCGTCTCCACCGGCTTCGGGGCGCTGGCCGACACCTCGATCCCGCCCAGCATGCGCCACGCTCTGCAGCGGTCCCTGATCCGCTCCCACGCAGCCGGCGCCGGGCCTGAGGTCGAGACCGAAGTGGTGCGCGCCCTGATGCTGCTGCGCGCCCGCACCCTCGCCTCCGGCCGCACCGGTGTGCGCCCCGTCGTGGTCGAGACGATCCTCGCGCTGCTGAACGCGCAGATCGCCCCGATCGTCCACGAGTACGGATCCCTCGGATGCTCGGGCGATCTCGCACCGCTGTCCCACTGCGCGATCGTGCTGATGGGTGAGGGCCGCGCCCGGGACCGCGACGGCGTGGAGCGCCCCGTGCCCGAGCTGCTCGCCGAGGCCGGGATCGAGCCCGTGCTGCTCGAGGAGAAGGAGGGCCTCGCGCTGATCAACGGCACCGACGGCATGCTCGGCATGCTGCTGATGGCGATCGCCGACCTCGACGAGCTGGTGCGCACCGCCGACCTCACCACCGCGATGTCCGTGCAGGGCCTGCGCGGCCGTGACAGCGTGTTCCGCCCCGAGCTGCACGCACCGCTGCGCCCGCATCCCGGCCAGGAGGCGTCGGCCGCGAACATCTTCGCGCTGCTCGAGGGGTCCGCGATCATCGCCGACGTCGCCGCCGAGGGCTCGCGCGTGCAGGACGCCTACTCGCTGCGCTGCGCCCCGCAGGTCGCCGGCGGGGTGCGCGACACCATCGAGCACGCGCGCACCGTCGCCGAGCGGGAGCTCGCCGCCGCGATCGACAACCCGGTCGTGCTCGAGGACGGCACCGTCACCTCCAACGGCAACTTCCACGGCGCCCCGGTCGCCTACGTGCTCGACTTCCTCGCGATCGTCTCCGCGGACCTCGCCTCGATCGCCGAGCGCCGCACCGACCGGATGCTCGACAAGTCCCGCTCCCACGGCCTGCCGCCGTTCCTGGCCGACGACCCCGGTGTCGACTCCGGCTTCATGATCGCCCAGTACACCCAGGCCGGCCTGGTCTCGGACATGAAGCGCCTCGCGGTGCCGGCGAGCGTGGACTCGATCCCTTCCTCCGCGATGCAGGAGGACCACGTCTCGATGGGCTGGCACGCCGCCCGCAAGCTGCGCACCAGCGTGGAGAACCTGCGCCGCGTGCTCGCGATCGAGCTGCTCACCGCCGCCCGCGCGATCGACCTGCGCGGCCCGCTCGCCCCATCGGCCCCGAGCGCCGCCGCGATCGCCGTGCTGCGCCGCACCGTCGAGGGCCCTGGGCCGGACCGCTTCCTGGCCCCGGACATCGCTGAGGCCGAGGCGCGGCTGCTGGACGGGACCGTGCTCGCGGCGGTCGAGGAGGTCATCGGGCAGCTGGCCTGACCGTCGCTGGGCCGGCCGGCAGGACAGCCGGTGTTGGGCCACCCCGACGATCTGCTCCGGACCCGTGACAAGCCGCTGACCAGGCGTCACGCTCAGGGGCATGACCTCCCTGCACTCTCCCTCCGCCCCCCGTCCGCGTGCCGCCCCTCTGCCCGCCGCCCGTCCCGCCGCTCCTCTGACTGCCGCCCGCCCTGCCACCCGTCCGCCTGCCGCCCACGGCGGTCGTCGACGGGGCCTCCAGCTGCTTCTGGGCGTCGTGGTCTTCCTCGCCGCCGAGATGACGGTGGTGACCGTCGGCGGCCTCGCCGCGAGCCCGTGGATGCTGCTGCTCGGAGCGTGCGCGGGCGCCGCCGTCGCGCTCGGCGGCTACCTCCTGATCGTCGGACTGATCGGCGGCCGCCCCGGGCTCGGCCTGCGCGGGCGCGGCAAGCTCGCCGAGCTGGCGGCGGGCCTGGTGCTCGGCACAGCACTGCTGACCCTCGCCGTCGGCCTCATCGCCCTGCTCGGCGGCTACCGTGTCACCGGGATCTCGGCGTCCCCGCAGCTGCTGGCACCGCTCGCGGTCGGTATCGGAGCCGGAGTCATCGAGGAGATCGTGTTCCGTGGCATCCTGCTGCGCGTGCTGGAGTCCTGGTGGGGCAGCTGGGTGGCCCTCGCAATCACGTCGCTCCTGTTCGGACTGATCCATCTGATGAATCCTGGGGCGTCGATCCTGACCGCGCTCCTCCTCGTGGTCGAGGCGGGGGTCCTGCTGGGCGCCGCCTATCTGCTGACCCGTCGGCTGTGGTTCGCCTTCGGCCTCCACATCGCCTGGAACACCGTGCAGGCCGGGATGTTCTCCTCGGCGGTCTCCGGGACGGGGACGCAGCGCGGACTGCTGGTCGCGGAGATGCACGGCCCCACCTGGCTCACCGGCGGGTCGATGGGCATCGAGGGCTCCCTGCTCACCGTGCTCCTGGGCTTCGTGACCGGGATCGTGATGCTCGTCCTCGCCGCGCGCCGGGGCCATCTGCAGGGCCCGGCGAGGAACCGGCGATAGGAGCCGAGCACGCACGGCGAAGAGAGAGAGTGTGCTCACTCGGCGCGTGATCGGGTGATCCCGCGAGTACCCTGTGACCGGTGTTGCTCAGCGCAGCCCTGCCCCGGTCACTCGGGAAGCCAGCCCGTCACACCTGAAGGATTTGCCCCATGGGAGAGCTCCACCTCGGCTTCGAGATCGGCGCGATGGTCGTGCTCTGCGCGATCCTCGTCGCCGATCTGCTGCTGGTCATCAAACGTCCGCACGTCCCGTCCCTGCGGGAGTGCGCGACCTGGATCGGCTTCTATGTGGGCCTGGCGCTCGTCTTCGCGGTGGTCCTCTACTTCGTGGGCGGCATGCAGCCGGCCTCGGAGTTCGTCACCGGCTGGCTGCTCGAGTACTCCCTGAGCATCGACAACCTGTTCGTCTTCATCATCATCATGACGAAGTTCTCCGTGCCGCGGAGATACCAGCAGGAAGCGCTGATGGTGGGCATCATCATCGCCCTCATCGCGCGCGGGCTGTTCATCCTGGCGGGCGCCGTGATCATCGAGAACTTCACCGCCGTCTTCTACCTCTTCGGGATCTTCCTGCTGTGGACCGCATGGAAGCAGGCCCAGGGTGAGGAAGAGGGAGGCTCCGACTCCTTCATCATGCGGACGGTGCGGCGCGTGTTCCCCGTCTCCGACGACTACGACGGCAACAAGCTGCGCACGGTCGTGGACGGCAAGAAGCTCTTCACCCCGATGCTGCTGGTGTTCATCACCCTCGGCCTCACCGACGTCATGTTCGCCCTGGATTCGATCCCTGCCATCTTCGGCGTCACCCGGAACCCCTTCCTGGTCTTCACCGCGAACCTGTTCGCCCTGATGGGTCTGCGCCAGCTGTACTTCCTCCTGGGCGGGCTCCTGGACCGCCTCGCCTACCTGCATTACGGGATCGCTGCGATCCTCGGCTTCATCGGTGTGAAGCTGCTGATCCACGCCATCCACGAGGCCCCGCTGGACTTCATCCCCGGCTTCTCCGTGCTGCAGAAGATCCCCGAGGTGCCGATCTGGCTCTCGCTCGCGTTCATCGTGGTGGCCATGGGTGTCGCCGTGGTGGCCTCGGTCATCTTCGCGGGGAAGTCCGAGAAGCATGAGGACACGGAGCGCACGATCACGGAGCACTGAGCCGGATCGCTCGGCGCTGGGCCGGAAGGATCCCCGGCCAGGGATACCGGATCGCGCTCGGGCTTCCCTCCGTCGGGCGCCGGGTCCAGGATGGGGGCATGAGCCCCCGACGAGATCGTGCCCGCACCACCGGTTCCGGCACCACCGGGATCGCTCGGATCGCCGGGACCACCGGGGTCACCGGTATCACCGGCGTCTCTGCAGATACCGGAGGCGACGCGGCGTGCTGGTTGGGCGAGCTGTGCCCGGAGTGCGGCGCCGTGCCCGAGGGGGAGGGCGCGCAGGATCCGACCGTGCCCTGCTGGCGCTGCGGGACGGTGCGCGCGTCCGCTGCGGACGGCGGATGACACTCGACCCTGCCCCGCCCCGGCCCGCCCCACCCCGCCGGGCGGCCACGGTTCGCCGCTCAGGACCTATGCGAGGTGCGATCATCGGTCCTCAGCGCAGAATCGCGGAGCGTCGGGAGCGTCGGGAGCGTCGGGTGGGGCGCGGAATGGCGGGCGCGGGATCACACTGCCGGGGTCGCGAAGCCCCCGTTGGAGTGGAGCAGCTGGCCACGGATCCAGGACCCCTGCGCGGAGACCAGGAAGCACACCAGGTCCGCGACCGTCCCCGGCCCGGCGAGCTCCCCTCCCGGCATCTGCGCGGTGACGGCGGCGCGGATCTCCTCGTCCATCCAGCCGGTGTCGATCGGGCCGGGATTGATCACGTTGGTGCGGATGCCGCGGTCCGCGAGCTCATGCGTTCCCGCCAGCACCAGGCGATCCAGTGCCCCCTTGGTCGCCCCGTAGGGGAGGTTGTGCACTGTGTGGTCGCTGGTCAGTGCGATCACGGCGCCGCCGGACGCGGCAGCGGTCGGCCCGCTCGGCTCGCCCTGCGCGCCCAGCTGGCCCGGCTCGCCCTGCGCACCCAGCGCACCCGGCGCGTTCACTGCGACCTGTTCCGCGAAGGCCTTCAGCAACAGCCAGCTCGCGCGCACATTGACTGCATAGTGCCGGTCGAAGCTCTCCACCGTGGTGTCCAGGAGCGAGGAGTCCACGGACTCGCAGTGGCTCATCACCAGGACCCCCAGCGGCCCCAGCGCTTTGCGGGCACTGCCGATCACCTGCGCAGGCACCTGTGGGTCGGCGAGGTCACCGGGGAGCAGGACGACACGCCTCCCGGCCGCCCGCAGCTCTTCCGCGAGCAGTTCCACATCCGAATCCTCGCCGAGCACTCGCCGGTCGTAGGGGGCGTGGAAGGACAGTGCCAGGTCGAACCCGTCGGCGGCGAGTCCCCGGGCGATCGCGGCGGCGATCCCGCGGCGGCGCCCGACGCCGGTGAGCAGAGCGGTGCGGGGCAGAGCGGCGGCGGTGCCGGAGGCGGGGAAGTGCATGCGGCCGACGGTACGGTGCGGCGGCGGTCTCGGCCACCGGTTTTTCGTGCCCGGAACGGCCCGCCCGGCCAGGTCATCCCTACGTCAGGTCACCGCTCCTCAGGTCACGCCCGCGTCAGGTCAACCCTGCAGCAGGCGACCAGCCGTCTCGGCTCAGTCGCCCGTCTCGTCAGGTCGGTCCCAGACCACGTGGCCGTCTTCGCCCCGCCGTGCTCCGTCGCTCGGCTCATGCTGCCGCTGCTTCCCGTCGGGCATGAGGTCCGCGACCTCGACCTGGTGCTCCATGAGCATCACGTCGGCGATCAGGCGGCGATGGCAGCGCCACCACACCGCCTCCGAGCACATCACAGCGGTGCGGGTGCGCGACACGTCGCCGAGCAGCTCCTCGAGGCCGGCACGGAACTCCTCGCTGCGGGTCCATCCGGCATAGGCGCGGAACTGCTTCACTCGCCACCAGGTGTCTGGGGAGGCGGCATCCTCGTCCTTGGTGAGCCGTCGCCGTCCGCCCAGGCGCTCGTCCCAGCGGTAGCTGATCCCGGCCTCGGTGCAGATCTCCTCGACCGCGCCACGAGCGGCGGCATCGTTGGTGCGGGAGCCGGGGAATCGACGCACGTCCACCAGCTGCTGGATTCCGGCGCCGAGGAGCAGGTCGCTGAGCTCCGTGCGTGAGAGGGTCCCGTGCCCGACGGTGAGCAGAGAAGCAGTCATCTCTCCAGTATTGCGTCCTTCGCACGGGGCGCGGGGCTGCTGGCGAGACCGAGTGGTCGGCGAGGCAGACTGGGCACGTGAACTCTTCCGCAGCGACCAGGCCGATCCGTGCCCCAGGGCCGCGTCGGGCGCTGACGGCGTGCCTGGCGCCGCTGGCTGCCATGACGGCGGCCGTGCTGCTCTCGGTGCTGCTGGGGTGGACGCTGCGGGCTCTGCCCGCGGTGAGTGCGTGGGACCTCTCCCTGGTCGTGGCCGCGAACCACTCGCTGACCGAGAACGCTGGACGTCTCGCGGTCGGTATCGATGTCGCCTTCGGCCCCGCCCTGGCTGCTGCTCTGGTGGCCCTCGCCGCGCTCTTGGCCGGGCTGCTGCACCGCAGTAGGTGGGCCGCGCTCCGGGCTGCGCTGCTGGTCGCCGTGCCCTGGGCGATCGTGGAGCTGATCAAGCTGGTCGTGCGCCGTCCTCGCCCGGACGCGGACCTGCTGCTGCAGCAGCTGGTGCCCGAGCCGCACACCTTCAGCTACCCCAGCGGTCATACCGCCTGCGCCGCTGCCTTCGCCACCGTGCTCGTGCTCGCGCTGCCCGCAGGATGGCAGCGCCGCCTCGCCCTCGTCCCTGCCGTGCTGCTCGTTCTGGCCACGGCCTGGTCCCGGGTCGCGCTCGGCGTCCACCACCCCTCCGATGTCCTCGTCTCGCTGCTGCTGGTGCCGGTGCTGTGCCTGTTCCTTGCCCGGCTGCTGGACCTGCTCCACCCCGCTGCTGATCCTCGCCCTGCGGGCATCGCTGAGGGCGCCATCGAGGGCGTGCCCGGAGGCGTCGGCGTCACCGAAGACGTCGTCGAGGAGGTCACCCGCCGCGGGTGAGCACCTGCTCGGTGGAGCGCAGATCCACCTGCGGCGGGAACAGGCTCATGGTGTGCAGGGCGGGCGGGCCGTTCTCCGCCGCGGAGTGGGCCACGGCGTCGGTGACCACGGTCAGGCGCACCCCGGCATCGGCCGCAGGGAGCACCGTGGAGATCACGCAGCAGTCCGTGGTCACGCCCGTGACCAGCAGGTGTGTGCGCGGGTTCGCGGGCCAATCCACCCGCTGCGCCAGCTGCGCACCCCATTTGCCGAAGGTCGGCTCGTCGATCGTGGGGTGGGCGGACAGGCCGCGTGCGGCATCGACCAGGTCGTAGCGCGCGTCCTCTGCCGGGACATCCGCGAAGGGCCAGGCCCGGAAGTAGTCGCCCCAGGCGGTCGCCCGGTCGGCGGTGGGCAGCCAGCGCGTGACCAGGGTGCGCTCGGGGCCCACGGCCTCCGCCAGACGGGCGATGTTCTCCATCGCCGCAGGGAAGAACGGCGAGCACCACTGGGAGCGGGGGTCGGCGAAGATCCATTGCGGGTCGACGATCAGCAGCCAGGGCGCCGGGTTCGCCTCAGGGGCAGGGGGCATGGGCAGGATCCTCTCCAGGGCGTGCAGCGGTGCACGAGGCGGGGTCAGAGCAGGTGGGGTCTGAGCACGGGTGGTCAGTGCGGGTGGGGTCAGAATAGTCGGCGCGCTGGCGCGGCCGGAGGGCGGCGAGCACCGCCGGCGCGACCGCGAAGGCCGCCCCGGCCAGGCACAGCACCCCGCCTATCGCCGCCAGCGGAGGCGGCACCTCGCCCAGCAGCAGCCAGGCCAGCACCACGGTGAAGGCGGGCACCAGCAGCGAGGAGGAGCTGAGCAGCCCGGCGCCGGTGTGGGTCAGGGCGTAACCCCACAGCAGGAAGGCGAGCGCGGTGGGGAACACCCCGAGATAGACCACGCCCAGCACTGTGCTGACGGGCGCCGCGCCGACTTCCGCCACCAGCGCTGGCGCGAAGGGCAGGCAGGCCAGAGCGCCGGCCAGCACCCCCGATCACCGTCATCGAGGTGGAGTCGACGTGGGCGAGCAGCAGCTTCTGTGCGAGCACGCTGCCCGCGTAGAGCAGCGCCGCCACCAGCCCCAGCACCACCCCCAGCCCGGAGAGGTCGCCGGTGGAGGCACCCACCGTGATCAGCACGATCCCGCTGAAGGCGACCAGCACCCCGGCGAGCAGCCGCACGGAGAACCCCTCCCCGAGCAGCAGCCCCGAGGCGACCGCCACGATCAGTGGCGCGAGGTTCACGAGCATCGCGGCGGTCGCCGGATCCAGGAACAGTTCCGCGGCGTTGAGCACCACGAGATACACCGCGAACCAGGCGACGCCCCAGCCGATCACCGCGGCCCACAGCCGCCCGCTGCGAGGTCGGCGGACCCGGCCCAGGAGCAGCAGGGGCAGCAGGACGGTCGCCGCGGAGCCCACCCGCAGCAGAGCCATCGCGCCGGGGGAGAAGTCGTTCCCGGCCACCCGGATCACCAGGAAGGACGAGGCCCACATCAGCATCACCCCGAGCGCGGCGAGCCACGGCAGGGCGGGATGGGCGGGGGAGGGATGCATGGACCCATCGTGGACCCTGCGGGGCGGGCGCGGCATCCCTGCCCAGGACGGACAGCCCGGCGTCCCGGCTGCCTTACAGCCCGGTTGCCCGGCGTCTAGGCAGTCTTGCAACCCGGCAGTCAGCTCAGCGCTGTTCCTGGCGGCGGATCTTCCCGCGCCGCGCGATGAAGGTCACCACGAAGCCGAGCACCAGCGCCAGCAGCACGCCGATGTTCGAGTACGCCCAGTTGCCGTCCCAGTAGGAGCCGGCCGGGTCCTCCACGTAGGTGCCCAGGCCCAGCGGCTCCAGCAGGTAGCCCTGCCAGTTGTTCCAGGAGGCGGCCTCGGTGAAACCGTTCACGACCAGGCCCCAGCCCAGGATCGAGGCGACCACCATGGTGATGATCGAGGTCCAGTCGAAGGCGCCGTAGCGTCCGGCGGGGTCGAACAGGGCCTTCTCGTCGTAGTCCGCCCGGCGGGTGAGGATGTCGGCGATGAGGATCCCGGCCCAGGCCGCGATCGGCACGCCGAGGGTGATCAGGAAGCTCTGGAACGGCTCGATGAAGCTGGTCGCAAAGAACGCCACCCAGATGGTGCCAGCGGTGAGGATCAGCCCGTCGACAGCGGCGGCGGCCGGGCGGGGGATGCGGATGCCGAGGCTGATGAGGGTGAGACCCGAGGAGTAGATGCCCAGCACCGCGCCGGAGACCAGAGTCAGCACCGCGACGATCCAGAAGGGGATCAGCGCCCACAGCGGCAGGATCGTCACCAACGCGCCGATCGGGTCGCCCTGGATCGCCTTGCTCAGGCCCTCGTCGGACCCTGCCAGCAGCAGCCCGAAGATCACCAGCACCACCGGGGCGGCGGCGCCGCCCACGGTGTTCCACAGCACGATCGAGCCGTCAGACGCAGTGCGCTTCTGGTACCGCGACCAGTCGGCGGCGATGTTGATCCAGCCCAGCCCGAAGCCGGTCATCACCATCACCAGTGCGCCGATCATCGCCTGCGGGGAGCCTGAGGGGGCGGAGAGCACGGCGTCGAGGTCGATGTGGGGGATCGTGAGGATCATGAACAGGATCGTCATCGCGCCGGTCGCCCAGGTCAGGACGGACTGGAGCTTCATGATCGTGTGATAGCCGAGCACGCTCGCACCCACGATCAGAGCGGCGATGAGGATCGCGGCGATCACGGTGACCGCCTTCCCGGAGGCGAGGCCCAGCACGTCGAACACGGTCGCGGTGGCGAGCACTGCGGAGATCGCGAGCGAGGTCTCCCAGCCGATCGAGGTCAGCCAGGAGACGATCCCGGGCACCTTCTGCCCGTGCACCCCGAAGGCCGCCCGCGAGAGCACCATCGTCGGGGCGCTGCCGCGCTTGCCCGCGATCGCGACCAGCCCGCACAGCAGGAAGCTGATGATGATGCCGATGATCGCCACGACGGTGGCCTGCACGAAGCTGATGCCGAAGCCGAGCAGGTAGGAGCCGTAGCTCATGCCGAACACGGAGACGTTCGCGGCGAACCAGGGCCAGATCAGATCGCGCGGCTTCGCGACGCGTTCGGACTCCGCGATGATCTCGATGCCGGCGGTCTCGATGACGCCGGCGCCGCCGACGGGGGCGGGGCTGCTCTCAGGGGAGGACATGGCTGCTCCGGGGAGGAGGGGTCCGACGGGGTCGGACGACGGGAAGGCGAGGACTGCCGTGAATTCTCCCACGGAAGCGCACGGGACCACCGGTCGCCCGGCGCGGCGGCGGGAACGGGGAACGGGAGCGGGACGGGACGGGGGAGAGGCACGGGGCGGGGAATAGGATGAACGCCGCTCTCAGCCGAAAGGAGTCTCGTGTCCTCAGCCCTCGCTCGGGTCCGGTCCGCAGCCCAGAGGATGGTCAGCCTCGCCCCCGGACGTGTGGACCATGTCCCCGCGTTCCGGATCGCGATCGGGCTGGCGATCCCGATGGTCGTGCTGCTGCTGACGGATCGGGTCGACTGGGCGATGTACGTCGGGTTCGGTGCGTTCACGGGCATCTACTCGAAGTACGAGCCCACCCGGCTGCGGTTCCGGCGCCAGTCGCTCGCCGGCGCGATGCTCACCGTCTGCGTGACGATCGGGGCGGCCCTCGCACAGCTCGGCGAGTCGATGTCACCACTCGCGGAGTCCTGGACGGCGCTGCTGGTGGGCGCCGTGATCGCCGGACTGAGCGCCACCTTCGTGCTCGCCCGCGGGCTCAAGCCGGGCGGGGCGATCTTCCCGCTGTTCGCGGTCGCGGCAGTCGCGGCGGCCCCGCCGGCCGCACCGGTCTGGGTCGCCTTCCTGATCGCGGGCTCCTGCGCGAGCCTGTGCGTGGGGCTCGGGCTGCTCGGCCACTGGGCAGGGGAGCGGCACCCGGGGGCGGACGCACACCCGGCGATGGAGACCTGGACCCGGGCGCAGCTGGGCGCAGAGTTCGGCCGCTTCGCGCTGGCCGCCGCCATCGCCGGCGTCCTGGGCCTCGCCTCAGGCCTGCCCTTCCCCTACTGGGCGCAGATCGCGGCGATCGCGCCGCTCGCCGCCCCCGGCCGCACCCTGCAGATCGAGCGCGGCCTGCACCGCGTGATCGGCACAACCCTCGGAGTTGTTACCACCGCCTTCCTGCTGTCCTTCCCCGCCGAGCCGTGGCAGCTGGTGGTGTGGGTGGTGGTGCTGCAGTTCATCGCCGAGCTCTACGTGATGCGCAACTACGCCTTCGCCCTGCTGTTCATCACCCCGCTCGCGCTGCTGATGGTGCAGCTCGCCCACCCCCAGCCGGTGGGGCCGACGCTCGAGGCGCGCGTGGTCGAGACCGCGATCGGCGTCGTGGTCGGCATTGCGATGGTCGTCGCGGCGGCGCTGTGGGACCGACGCTCAGCGCGGCGAGACGCAGCCGTCGAGGGCTGAGGTCCCCAGCTGCCGCTCCCGTCCGCGCATCTGCCGTGCCTCAACCGTGCCTCAACCGTGCCTCTGCCGCGCCTCAACCGTGCCTCGGCCGCGCCTCGGCCGTGCTTCAGCCGTGCATCGGCGCGCCTCAGCTGCCTGGGGATGCTTCCGGTTCCTCGTCGCCGAGGGCACGGGGGATCATCACGTCGATCACGCTGAGCAGAGTCTCGGCGGAGACGTCCGAGATCTGCAGCTCGTCGTCGGCGGTGGGCTCCTCCCCGAGCGGTCCGTCGTCGAGCACCCGGACCCGGTCGGAGGTGGCCACGATCGTGGCCTGCCGCCCGGCGCCGTCGGTGACCGCCGTGAGGACGGACAGCGACCTGGTGTCGGCCACATCGAACGTGGATCCGGCCTGAGCGCGGGTGGTGGTCTCGGGCTCGCCGTCCTGGTCCGCCGCCTCGAACGGGTCCACGAACTTCCGGATCCGGCGCGGGACCGAGCCCAGGTCCGGGACGCTGAAGTGGTGGAAGCCGTCGACGGAGATGAACTCCTCGAGGATCCCGCTGCGGGGGAAGAGGTAATGGGCGAGGGTCGTCGAGCCGCCGTTGAGCGTGCGAGTCGTGGTGACCATCGCCTCCGGAATGCGGCGCAGGGCGATCACCCCGGCCAGCCGACGGTCCAGCTGCACCGGACGGCGCTCGACGTCTGCCGGTCCGGAGACGACCTTGCCCTCATCCTCGACGCTTTCGGTGCCGGGTCGGACCAGCCCGCGAGCAGTCAGCGAACGCAGTGCGGCAGCGGCTGAGGACGCCTCGTCGACCATGTCCTGACTGAGATACGGACTGCCCAGGATCTCGAGGGCGGAGGCACCGTCGAGCCCCATGATCTCCTCATCGGTGAGGGTGAGGAAGACGTCCGGCTCGGTTTCAGTCGTGGCCAGCACCTCCATCGCACCGAGCATGTCGCGCTCGGTGATGGAGGGCTCGGTGATGGACGGCGCGGAGGGCGGGGTCTTGGCGGATTCGCTCATGCGGGGTCGGCTCCCTGGGGATGGACGGGTCGTCGCAGCGGACGGACCGATTCGGTGGTGCTCATGGGGTGTCGGCGGGCGGGTTCAGGCTCTCACGAAGAGGCTCACCACGGCAGGGCGTCGGCGAGCCCGTCGACGGCATTGGAGACGCCGTCGCTGACGGAGTCCACGACATTGCCCACGCCTTCGGAGACAGCTCCGGCGGTGTCGCCGACGAAGTCCGTCGTGCTGTTCCAGGCGTCCGTGGCTGTCGAGGAGATCGTGTCCCAGTTGTCGTAGACCATCTTGCCAACGTCGGCGAGGGCCGCGCCGCCGGAGATGATCGCGCCGGCCGCGACCAGCGGCCCGCCGATGACCGCACCGACGCCGGTGGCGGACAGTGCACCGCCCGCCAGCATCAGCCCGCCACCGACGGCGCTGGCACCCCCGGTGATCGCACTGAAGGTATCGCCGCTCTTGATCCCCTGGATCATCTGCAATCCGCCCGTGAACACGTCCAGCGCCGGGAGCGCTTTGCCGAGGTAGGGGGCGACGTCGTCGAGGAACGGCGCGACCTTCGAGAGCTTGCCGGCGGCGTCGTCCACCCAGCCGAAGAGGTTCTTGTTCCCGAGGCCAGTGGGGACGTTGAAGGGCAGCTGGCCGATGAGCTTCTTCGCCAGGCCGCTGAACTCAGAGCCGACGCCGTAGACGGAGTCGGTGATGTCCTTGCCGTACTTCCAGGTGCCGGCGGCGAGCTGGAAGATGTCCTCGGCGCCCTTGATGAAGTCCGTGGAGCGGTCGATGACCCGCATGATGTCCCAGACCTTCTTGCCGCTGCTGAAGGCCTTCTGTAGCTTGTTGAACACGCCGATGCCGTCGTTGACACCGCCGAGGAGGCGATCGAGCCAGGAGCCCTCACTCTCGTCGCTGCCCTGACCGCCTCCGCTGCCCTGGCCGCTGCCGGACTCGCCATCGGAGGCCTCGTCCTGCTCCTCGGCGTGGCGCTCGAGCTCGCTGCCATGATGGGTGATCTGCGAGGTGACCTCCTCGAACAGCGCCACGGTGCGGGAGCTCCACTCAGCACGGAAGGAGTCCGCGTCGGGCCCCTGCCAGATGCTCTCGTCCATGACCGCTGGTTCGAGTCGCGCGCGCAGATCGCCGATCGCGGTCGCGCGGTCGCGCAGCAGCGCGGAGTGGTCGCGCAGCTGGCTGGTGTCGGCGCCGTAGAAGCCGCTCATGCCTGTCCCCTCGTGTCCTGGCCGGTCCCTGGTGCGGAGGTGCTGTGCGCTCCGTCCGACCCACGTCCCGACCACAGTAGGGCGCGCGCGGCGGATGCACGATGGGGAGGACTCCCCATCGACCCGCCGGGGCGGGAAAACGTGCACGTCGACCCGGCGGACCGTAGGCTCGCACCATGGGGAAGAGACTCGATCGATACCGTGAGGCGGCCGAGCTGCAGAGGTCGGTCCGGGAGGCGCACGGCCAGGACGCCGACGCCGTCATGGCCCAGGCGTACGCTGAGAGCGCGAGCAGCGGCCGGGCAGAGCGGACGTACCGCGAGGCCATGGCCCGCAATCGAGGGTTGCGCTTCCGTGCGGCGGATGGGAATCTGCCGCAGCAGGTGCTGCATCCGGACGAGACGGTTCACGACGTCGCGGTGGGAGCGCTCCGTTCAGACACCTTCCCGCTGCTGATCGTCACCGACCGCAGGATCCTGCACGTGATGGACCGATTCCGCGGCTGGACGATCCTCGAAGAGGCCCCCGCGGCGGAGATCGTGGGCGCGGAGATCGAGAAGCGGCTGCTGTCCGGGAGGTTCCGGGTGCAGGTGCGCCATGGCAAGGACATCACCATGAAGATCAGCGAGTGGACGCGGAGCCAGGAGGTCCTCGGCCTGGTTCAGCGCCTGGCCGCCGGTGGTGCCCCACCGCGCTGAGCCCGTCGGCGCCGCCACCGCGCTGAGCCCGCTCTGCCGCCCGGATCCCGCTGGTCGTGCGCCGCGGAGTCCGGTGGGTGGCCGGGCCGTGGTCGCTCCGACCGCGCCGGGTATGGTCCGGAAGCATGTCAGATCCCGTCGCAGATCCTTCGAAGCACCCTGCCTACACCCACGGCTACGGTGCCGCGGTGCTCGACAGTCACCGTCACCGCACCGCCGAGAACTCCGCCGCCCACCTGCTTCCGCATCTGCGTGAGGGCATGCGCCTGCTGGACGTGGGCAGCGGCGCGGGGACGATCACCGCAGGCCTGGCCCGGATCGTCGGCCCGGAGCACGTGACCGCCCTGGAGGTCACCGAAGATGCTGCCGCTATCACGCGCGCGGAGCTCGAAGCTCAGGGCCTGGGCAGCGTCGAGGTGGTGGTCGGGGACGCGCACGAGCTGCCCTTCGCGGACGACGCCTTCGACGTGGTCCACGCGCATCAGGTCCTCCAGCATGTGCCCGGCCCTGTCCAGGCCCTCGCCGAGTTCCGTCGGGTCACCCGCCCGGGCGGGATCGTCGCGGTGCGCGACAGCGACTACGAGGGCTTCCGCTGGTGGCCCGCCCTGCCGGGGTTGGACCGCTGGCTCGAGCTGTACCTGCGCGCCGCCCGCGCCAACGGCGGCACCCCGGATGCGGGCAGGCGCCTGCTGGCTTGGGCGCGAGAGGCGGGGTTCACTGACGTCTCCGCGAGCACCTCGACATTGCTGTACGCCACGGCATCGCAGCGCGAGATCTGGGCCGCCAGCTGGTCGGGGCGGATCACCTCGCCCCCGTTCGCACAGCAGCTCGAGCGTGAGGGCTGGGCCGATGCGGCCGAACGGGAGCAGATCGGCCAGGAGTTCCAGCGCTGGGCCGCGGATCCCGCCGGCTGGTTCAACCTGCTCCACGCGGAGATCATCGCCCAGGTCTGAGCACGGGCGATGGTGCCCGCCGCGAGTGCCTTCGCGGCACCTGGGCAGAGCCCTCGCGGCACTCGGCAGAGCCCCGCGAGGCTCAGAGCGTGATCAGCACGATCCCGGCCAGCACGATCCCCGCGCCCAGCAGTCGTCTCAGCGGGTCCGGCTCCTTGAACAGCCACCACGCCAGGAGTGACCCCACCACGATGCTCGATTCGCGGGCGGGCGCCACCAGCGACACCGGTGCGGTGCGCATCGCCTCCAGGACCAGCACATAGGCCAGCGGCGACAGCACCGCCACCGTCGCGATCTCCCGCCATCGGGTGCGGAGCACCGGGCGCAGGCGGTCGCGGTGCCGGCGCAGGAGCGTGGGAGTCATCAGCACCACCTGCCACAGGCAGCTGATCACGAAATAGGTGGCCGGTGGCAGGCCGAAGGTGGTCACGCTGATGCTGTCCCACAGGGTGTAGGCGGCGATCGCGACGCCGGTCATCGCGCCCCAGGCCACGCCGGCGCGGACCCCCTGGCGGCCGGTGGCGGTGCGGCCGGTCGCCACCACCACGATCCCGGCGATCACCGTCAGCGCACCGAGGGCTGCCGCCCAGCCCGGACGCTCCCCGAGCACCAGGATCGCAACCACCATGCTCAGCACCGGACCGACCCCGCGGGCGACCGGGTACACGACCCCGAGGTCCGCCCTGGCATAGCCGGTCTGGAGGGTGAGCTGATAGGCGATGTGGAGCACTCCGGAGATCAGCGGCGCGAGCAGCAGGGCGGGGGAGAGCCCGAGGTCCGCCTGGATCAGCGCGTAGATCGCCAGCGGCGCCCACAGCAGCACCGAGGCCAGGTCGTAGCACCACACGAAGGCATAGCCGTCGGTGTCCACGCGCTTGGCCGCGAGGTTCCACAGCGCGTGGCAGAGCGCCGCCGCGAGCACCAGGGCCAGGACGGAGGCGCTCATCGGGGTGCGGGGAGCAGAATGTGCATCGTCACAGTCTCCTGCCTGTGGCCAAGGAGGGGTCGACAGACTCACGACACGACCCTATTGTTGAAAACGAAAACAATCCTCTCTGAAAGGCTTTCGTCATGGCCCTCAGCACCGCCATCCTGCGCGCCGTCCCCGGCGCCTTCATCCTCAACTCGGGCATCGGCAAGCTCGGCATGGACGAGCAGACCGCCGCGCATCTCCAGGCGATGGCCGTCAACGGCATCCCCGCGGTCGAGACGCTCTCCCCGAAGCAGTTCGGGCGGCTCGTCGCGTTCGGCGAGATCGCCGTGGGCTCCTCCCTGCTGCTGCCCTTCGTGCCCACCAAGGTCGCGGGCCTCGCGCTCGCCGGGTTCTCCGGCTCGATGCTCTCGATGTACTTCCGCACCCCGGAGATGACCGAGGCCGATGGCGTGCGTCCCTCGCAGTCCGGGACCCCGCTGGCCAAGGATTCCTGGATGGCGGCGATCGCCCTCGCCCTGATCATCGGCACCGGCAGCGGCTCCCGCGAGGCGAAGAGGGCCGCCAAGCAGGCCGAGAAGCGCGCCGTGAAGCTCGAGTGCGCCCTCGAGAAGCAGGCCGACTGACCCCCGGCCCCGGCCGGGCCCCCGCCCCGCGCCGGCCGGGCCCCCGCCCCGCACCCGCCGGTTGTGCCCGCTGTGCTTCCGTTCCTGGAAGCACAGCGGGCACAACGTTGAGATGGCGAGGGCGCGGGAGAGCGTGAGGTGAGGTGAGGGGAGGTGGAGGGGGATGCTCTGCGGTCGACCCGACGCGGAGGTCCTCCGGAACCTGGAGTGCAAGATCTTGCATCGCGGTGGCGTCAGATGTCCGCCGTCGCCGGATTCTTGCTCACGCTTCTGACCTGCATGAACAATCGGAAATCGGGCAGGTTTGACGGAACCCCTCGACGGCACGAGCTGAACTCGCTACTCTCCTTCGCAAGCGTACGCGTCCCTTCGCAAGTTCTTGCATCCCCGATCCGGCTATGACGCCGGGGGTCGGCCCCAGTGGTCGGCCCATCCCCAGGAGAGAACCCATGCAGCACTCCCCCATCGGCACAGCGGCCCCGCGCCCGCTGATCCGCCTCGCCGCAGCCCTCGCCCTTGCGCTCCTCCTCGCCGTCGCCGGCTCCCCGGCCACCTCCCCACCCGCACAGGGCTCGCCCCCCGTGCCCAGCGGCGGTGCCACCTCGGAGAACGGTCGTGGCGACGTCATCCTCAACCTCTTCCAGTGGACCTGGGACTCCGTGGCCGCGGAGTGCACGAGCACCATCGGCCCCGCGGGCTTCGGCTACGTCCAGGTCTCCCCGCCGCAGGAGACGATCCACGGCACGGACTGGTGGACCTCCTACCAGCCCGTGAGCTACAAGATCGAGGGTAAGCTCGGCACCCGCGCCGAGTTCGCCGCCATGGTCGAGACCTGCAACGCCGCCGGCGTCGAGGTCATCGCCGACGCCGTCATCAACCACACCACCGGGACCGACGGCGGCTCCGGCACCGGCACCGCCGGAACCCCCTACGGCATCGACTACTTCCCCGGCATCTACGGCGCCGCCGACTTCAACGACTGCCGCACGAACATCAGCAACTACCAGGATCGGTTCCAGGTGCAGAACTGCCGCCTGGTGTCCCTGCAGGACCTCCGCACCGGCTCCGAGTACGTGCAGAACACCCTCGCCGGATATATGAACGACCTGCTCTCGCTCGGCGTCGCCGGCTTCCGCATCGACGCCGCGAAGCACATCCCCGCGAGCGACCTGGCGGCGATCAAGGCGAAGCTCAGCGACCCGAACGCCTACTGGGTGCAGGAGGTCATCGGCGCGGCCGGCGAGCCGATCCAGGAGTCCGAGTACACGGGCACCGGTGACGTGCACGAGTTCGACTACGCCCGCCAGCTGAAGTCCGACTTCGACGGCTCGATCGCGAACCTGCAGCACATCTCGAACGGCAAGCTCCCCTCCGCCCAGGCCGGGGTGTTCGTCGACAACCACGACACCGAGCGCAACGGCGAGACCATGAACGAGACCTGGGGTGCGAAGTACGCCCTGGCCAACACGTTCATGCTCGCCTACCCCTACGGGTCCCCCTCGGTGTACTCCGGCTACACCTTCACCGACAAGGATGCGGGCGCCCCCGGCGCCACCGCGACCTCCGTGCCCGACGCGAGCTGCGACTCCGACGCGTGGACCTGCACCCAGCGCTGGACCGAGATCCAGGGCATGGTCGGCTTCCACAACACCGTCGCCGGCACCGCGCTGACGAACTGGTGGGACGACGGCGGCAACCAGATCGCCTTCGGCCGCGGCGACAAGGGATTCGTGGCCATCAACAACACCGGCTCCGCGACCACCCGCACCTACAGCAGCTCGCTGCCTGCGGGCACGTACTGCGACGTGGTCGCCGCGAGCGACTGCTCCGAGACGATCACCGTCGCGGCCGACGGCACCTTCTCGGCGACCCTCCCCGCCTACGGGGCGCTCGCCCTGCACGTGGAGAAGACCTCCGGCGGCACCACGCCGGATCCCGACCCGGGCACCGAGCCCGTCGCCGGGAAGGCCTCCGTGAGCGTGCACGCGAGCACGGTCTGGGGCCAGGAGGTGCGGATCGTCGGCTCGGTGCCTGAGCTGGGCGGCTGGCAGCCCGCCTCCGGCGTCGCCCTGGACCCCTCGGGCTACCCGAGCTGGACGGGCGGCGTGGACCTGCCGGCCGGCACGAGCTTCGAGTACAAGTACGTGAAGGTCGACGACTCGGGCGCCGCCGTCTGGGAGTCGGGCGCGAACCGCACGGCGACCGTCGGCGCCGACGGGACGCTCGCTCTCACGGACACCTGGAGGTAGGCTGCCGCCGCCGAGCCGCCGGGGCCGACGGGATCGCCCGTCGGCCCCGGTCGGCGCCCGCGCCGCTCAGTAGACGCGGAGGCTCGCGATCATCGCGTCCAGATCCGCGACCTGCTGCTCGTGGCCGAGCGCGGCGCCGCCCTCGAAGACCGCGGGGCCGTCCGGTGTGTCGACGACGATGACCACGTTCCGCCAGGCGTCCGTGGTGCGCATCAGTGCGAGCTCGGAGACCTGCAGGTCGCCCGAGACGATCCAGCCGGGATGGCCGTCGACCTCGATCGCCTCGTCGCGGTAGGCGGCGGCCTGCGCCGGCTCGCCGTACAGCTCCTTCGCCTCGTCGCGGGTGTTCGAGCACTGGAAGATCGCGCGGGCCGTCGCCTCCGCGCCGGGGTAGCCGCCCTCCTCCTCGGGCCACTCGACGGCGCCGACGGAGGCGACGGAGTACCAGCCCGCCTCGACCGGCTGATCGGCCGAGTGGACGTCGGTCATGTATATCGCGCTGCGGCCCCAGTTGGAGCCGGTGTTCCAGCCGGCCAGCACCGCGAACTCGAGGCCGCCGCCGCGCACGGACCCGTCGACCTGCTCGGTGGTCTGCCGGTTGCCGGGAGAGGTGCACTCCACGGTGGGCGCCTCGATGGTGGTCAGCGACGGGTCCTCGCTCGGCTCGGACTCCGTGGTGGGGACGACCTCCGACGGGGTCGCGTCCTCCGACGGGTCCGGCTCGGTGCTCGCGGGCTCGGAGGTCACCGTCGGGTCCTCGCGG
Source organism: Brachybacterium sp. AOP24-D1-21 (assembly GCF_052378665.1). Taxonomy (NCBI): domain Bacteria; kingdom Bacillati; phylum Actinomycetota; class Actinomycetes; order Micrococcales; family Dermabacteraceae; genus Brachybacterium; species Brachybacterium sp. AOP24-D1-21. Next base: position 1,224,581 of record NZ_JBQSXX010000001.1, on the reverse strand, counting down.
TCGGGGGAGAGGACGGTCTGCGAGAGGATCAGCGCGCCGATCGCGAGGACGGCCACGAGGACCACGCCGCCACCGACGAGCAGCGCGATCAGCGGCCCCTTCCCGCGCCCGGAGCCGGGCTCGCGGGGGCCGGTCAGGCCGGGGTCGCCGCCGAACGGATCGCCGGGGCCGCCGGAGGATCCGCCGCTCCCGCCGGAGGATCCACCACTCGCGGACACGCCGCCGGAGAAGTCGGGCAGGCGCGGGGCGCCGCCCCCGCCGCTCCCGCCGCCGGAGAAATCGGGCAGCTGCGGTCCGTTGCCGTCGGTCATGGGTCCCCCTCGGATCCGTGCGCGCACCCGCCCCTGCTCCCCGGGTGCCGGGACCACCCTAGCGGCGCGCCGGGCCCGCCGTCCGATGGGGTATGAGACGAGGGTCACTGTCCAGTCCGTGGAATAAAGCAAGTCTGAAGTGGCGAAATAGCGGGAGGTGAGGCTAGCCTTAACTCGTCCCCGCCGGCGGGGAGCCCATCCCTTCCCTCACGACGACAGAGGTCCCTATGACTCCGCTACCCTCGCTCAGCCGACGCACGCTCGGCGCCGCCTCCCTGGCCGGCGCCTTCGGCCTGTTCCTCACCGCCTGCGGCGGCTCCACCCAGGCCGCCGACGGCTCCGCCGCGAGCGGCGCGGGCGGCGCGCCGGCCGGGACGGTCGAGGTCGAGGACAACAACGGCGCCCAGACCGTGCAGACCCCGCCCGCCTCCGTGGTCGCGACCGACAACCGCACCTTCGAGACCCTCGAGGCCTGGGGTGTCACCCTGACCGCCGCGGCTCGCGCGCTCATGCCGACCACCATCGGCTACAAGGACGACGAGTCGATCATCGACCTCGGCAACCACCGCGAGCCCGACCTCGAGGCTGTCGTCGCCGCCGAGCCCACGCTGATCATCAACGGCCAGCGCTTCGCCGACTATCACGATGACTTCGTGAAGTTCGCGCCCGACGCGACCATCCTCGAGCTCGACCCGCGCGATGACCAGCCCTTCGCCGACGAGCTCAAGCGCCAGGTCGCCGTCCTCGGCGAGGTCTTCGGCAAGCAGACCGAGGCCGCACAGCTCGGCACCGACCTCGATGCGGCCATCGAGCGCGTCACTGCGGCATACAACGGCTCGGACACCGTCATGGCCGTGAACACCTCCGGCGGCGAGATCGGCTACATCGCCCCGGGCAAGGGCCGCACCCTGGGCTGGGCCTTCGACGCACTCACCCTGGTGCCCGCGCTCGAGGTCGAGGGTGCGAGCGACGACCACCAGGGCGATGACATCTCCGTCGAGGCGATCGCCTCCTCGAACCCGGACTGGATCCTGGTGATGGACCGCGACGCGGCCGTCTCCGCCGACGATCCGGAGTACAAGCCCGCCAACGAGCTGCTGAGCTCCTCCGAGGCGCTCGCAGGGGTCACGGCGGTGGCTGAGGGCAACATCGTCTACATGCCCGCGGACACGTACACCAACGAGTCCATCCAGACCTACACCGAGTTCTTCACGGCTCTGGCTGACGCGCTCGAGGCCAAGGCCTGAGCCACGTCCCCCAGCGCTGACCATCGTGCGGCGGGCAGGACCGACAAGGTCCCGCCCGCCGCACGGCGCGTGCTCCCGCATTTCTGCCCCTTCCAGGAGACCTGATGTCCACTCCCTCGCTCACCACCGCGTCGCCCCCGCAGCGGCGCCGCGGTCGTGAACGGCTGATCGACGGCAAGCTCCTGATCGGCATCGTGCTGGTCGCGCTGCTGCTCGTCGCCTCGCTCTTCACCGGCGTCTACGACGTCTTCGGCACCGAGAACGGCGCGGAGATGTTCGCCATCACCCGCATCCCCCGGACCGTGGCACTGGTGCTGGCCGGCGCCGCGATGGCGATGTCCGGGCTGATCATGCAGCTGATGACGCAGAACCGCTTCGTGGAGCCCTCGACCACCGGCACCACCGAGTGGGCGGGGCTGGGACTGATCCTGGTGATGATCTTCGTGCCGGGGGCGGGCCTGCTGACCCGGATGACGGTCGCGATCATCTTCTCCTTCGTGGGGACGATGGTGTTCTTCCTGTTCCTGCGCAAGGTCACCCTGCGCAGCTCGCTCATCGTGCCGATCATCGGCATCATGCTCGGTGCCGTCGTCGGCTCCGTCTCCACCTTCGTGGCGCTCCAGTTCGATGCGCTGCAGAACCTCGGGGTCTGGTTCGCCGGGTCCTTCACCTCGGTGCTGCGGGGCAGCTACGAGGTGCTGTGGATCGTGCTGCTGGTCGGCGTTGCCGTCTTCATCGTGGCCGACCGGCTCACCGTCGCCGGGCTCGGCGAGGACATCGCCACCAACGTGGGCGTGAACTACCACCGGGTGCTGCTGATGGGCACCGGGCTGGTCGCGATCGCCACGGGCGTGGTCACCGTGGTGGTGGGCAACCTGCCGTTCCTGGGCCTGATCGTGCCCAACGTGGTCTCGATGGTCCGGGGCGACGACCTGCGCTCGAACCTGCCCTGGGTGTGCCTGCTCGGCATCGCGATCGTCACCGTCTGCGATCTCATCGGCCGCACCATCATCATGCCCTTCGAGGTTCCCGTCTCCCTGATCCTCGGGATCGTGGGGGCGGTCGTCTTCATCGCCCTGCTGATGAGGCAGCGCCGTCATGGTTGAGCGCAACCCCGCACCCCAGCGGCTCGCCCAGTCCCACGGCGATCGCCGTCTCGGCGGGATCGACACCGAGGCGCCGAGCACGGAGATCAGCACCTCCCCGGCAGATCTCGTCGGCGATCTCGAGGTGATCGGAGCCCCGCGCAGCACCCGCAGCAGCTCCGGCGCCTTCCGGGACGTGAAGTCCCGCCGCCGCTACTGGATCGTGCTCACCGCCCTGACGCTGCTGGCGGCCGGCTTCGCGCTGGGCCTGCTCGCGATCGGCAACCCGATGCCGGTGGGCTCGCGCGGCTTCTGGTTGATCGCCGAGATGCGCGCAACCTCCCTGATCGTGATGGCAGTGGTCGCGTTCTGCCAGGCGATCGCCACGATCACGTTCCAGACCGTCACCAACAACCGCATCATCACCCCCTCGATCATGGGGTTCGAGTCCCTCTACGCCGTGATCCAGACCGCCGCCGTTTACACCCTCGGAGTGGCCGGCGTGGTCGCGCTGAACGGCACCGGGCAGTTCCTGGTGCAGGTCGCGCTGATGGTGGGGCTGTCGGTCCTGCTGTACGGCTGGCTGTTGCGCGGCAAGTACGCGAACATCCAGGTGATGCTGCTGGTGGGCATCATCATCGGCGGTGGCATGGGGGCGGTCTCGACCTTCATGCAGCGCCTGCTGACCCCGAGCGAGTTCGACGTGCTCACCGCCCGGCTCTTCGGCTCGGTCACCAACGCCAGCGCCGAGTACCTGCCGTTCGCGATCCCGATGATCGTGGTGGCCGGTCTGCTGATCTGGCTGAACGCCCGCAAGCTCAACGTCATCTCGCTGGGCCGCGACGTGTGCATCAACGTCGGCGTCGATCACGGCCGGCAGACCATCTACATGCTGGTGCTGGTCTCGGTGCTGATGGCGGTCTCCACCGCGCTGGTGGGCCCGATGACCTTCTTCGGCTTCCTCGTGGCGACCCTCGCGTACCAGCTGGCGGGCACCCACGACCATCGCCTGCTGTTCCCGATCGGGGCGCTGACCGCCTTCGTGGTCCTCGCCGGCGCGTACTTCGTCATGAACCACGTGTTCTACGCGCAGGGCGTCGTCTCGATCATCATCGAACTCGTCGGAGGAACCGTGTTCCTCATCGTCATCATGAAGAAGGGGCGCCTGTGATCGCCATCGATGCAGTGCGGAAGCGCTACACCTCAGGGACCGAGACCGTCACCATCGGGCCGGTCACCACGAAGATCCCCTCCGGCGGGGTCACCGCGCTGGTGGGGCCGAACGGGGCGGGCAAGTCCACGATGCTCACCATGGTGGGACGCCTGCTGGACATCGACGAGGGCGCGATCGAGGTGGCCGGGTACGACATCTCCTCGACCGCCTCGAAGGACCTCGCCAAGATCCTCTCGGTGCTGCGCCAGGAGAACCACTTCATCACCCGCCTCACCGTGCGCCAGCTGGTCGGCTTCGGCCGCTTCCCCTACTCCAAGGGGCGCCTGACCAAGCTCGACGAGCAGAAGATCACCGAGGCGATCGACTTCCTGAACCTCGACGAGCTCGAGGACCGCTATCTCGACCAGCTCTCCGGCGGGCAGCGCCAGCGCGCCTACGTCGCGATGGTCCTCGCCCAGGACACCGAGTACGTGCTCCTGGACGAGCCGCTGAACAACCTCGACATGCGCCACAGCGTGCAGATGATGGCCCGGCTGCGCGACGCCGCCCGCGAGCTGGGGCGCACCATCGTGGTGGTCCTGCACGACATCAACTTCGCCGCCCACTACGCCGACCACATCATCGCCATGAAGAACGGCGGCGTGGTCGAGGCCGGCCCGGTCGACGAGATCATGAGCGGCGACGTCCTCACCCGCGTGTTCGACACCCCGGTGCAGGTCATCGACGGGCCGACGGGGCCGCTCGCGGTCTACTACTGAGCCGGAGCCGCCGGTTCGCGGTGGCGTTCAGACCATCTCGTTGTGCAGGATGTCCTCCTGCCGGTCTTCTTCGTGGCAGGTGACGGCGAAGACCCGCAGCGTCGAGTCCGTGGAGTGCCCGCCCGCCCACAGCTTCTGGCCTTCGTTCAGGCTGCTCGTGGGCGTGTCGGGCAGCAGCAGGCGGAAGTCACGGCACTGGTCGAATCCGTACACCGAGTCCCGGTACTCGATCGTGATCCCGTCGGCGTCCTCCGTGCCGCTCGCCGGCGAGGTGCGCGTGAACTCTGCCAGCTCCAGCGCATAGGTGGTCTCGTCGATCTGTTCACCGACCTCGAAACGGCCCTCGAACTCGGCCACGAACCGGACGCCCGCGCCCATCTCGGAGTCATGGTAGGTCCCGGTGAAGGTGCCGTCGGCGCCCATCTCGTAGCTCGTCCCCCAGGCGCCCGCACCGGAGGAGAACACGAAGGTCTTCCCCTCGAGCTCGGCGAGCATCTCGGCGCCGTCATCGCTGAAGTCCGGCTCGGGGATCTCCGGCTCGTAGGTCTCCGGGTCCAGATCCTCCGGGTAGGAGTACTCCCACAGGATCGTCTCCGCGACGGTCTCGGTGGAGAAGGTCTCGTCGACCACAGTGACCTCGAGCGGCACACCCGCGGTCTCGAGCGCCGTGAGCACGCCGGGGAACACCGCCAGCTCGCGCTCGAGGTCGAGCCCGACCGTGAAGGAGCCCTCGAGGCCGAGGTAGCGCCGACCCTTCGTGGTCAGTGTGAGGTCGTCGTCGGCGGCCTTCCCGGCTGTGGCGTCCGGATCGGCGAGGGAGAAGGAGCTGCCGTCCGATGCCGAGAACTCGCCCTCGGCCGTCGCCTCCGCCGTGGGAGTCGCGGAATACCCGAGCGAGATCGTCTTGTACAGGGTCAGGGTCGGCTCCACGGCGAGGGACGCGGTGGCCGTCGCGCTCGCCGTCCCGGACATCGTCGTGGCCAGACCGGTGTCCAGCGCGGACAGCGGCGTGATCCCGGTGCTGCGCTGCAGGGTGAGGCCACCCTCCACGGATCCGGAGAACGTGCTGGTCAGGTCGAACTCACCGGTCGCGTTGAGTGAGATGCGGGGGGTGAGGGTGACGTCCCCGTCGAGGGTGACGGGGACCGGTCCGAGGAAGAACGTGGTCCGGGCGAGCGGGAGGTGCGCGTCGAACTCGTCGTCGACCGTGGAGATGTCGCCTTTCGCGCTGCCGCTGAGCCCGACGGACATCTCCGCCGAGCCCAGGAGGGAGGTGCTCATCGTCCAGTCGCTCTCGAACAGGGAGCCGGCCGTGGTCAGCACCCCGCCGATCTGCTCCGTGGCGTCGTCCTCGAGGACCTGGATCGTGTTCAGGAAGTGGACCGCGTCGAGACCCACGGCGATCGCGCCCTCGGGCTTGTACTCGGCGCTGTACGCGATTCGCACCCCCAGCTTCGCCTCGCACGTCACGGAGAGGTCGAGCTCCGCCGAACCGCTCAGCGACCACAGTCCGTCCGACGAGGTGCCCTTGCCCTCCTCGGCAGCCAGCGGGATCGATTCGAGCTCCTCGTCGCAGCTGTGCGCGAGCAGGCCGTAGGTCTCGTCGGTCGCGATCTCCCGCGGCTCCCCGGCCGAACCGTCCATGCGCGGGAAGGTCGGCCGGGCGGGCGCGATGCCCGGGAACGCCGGGTCGACGGGGCCGGCGCCCGTCACACCGGCGGGGACCGTCGCCCCGGCACCGACACCGCCTATCCCGCCGACGGGGCCGACGGGGACGGCACCGGGGGCCGGGGTGGTGAGGGGCTGCTCAGCACCGTCGGTGCCTCGCTGCACGATCTCGTCCGAGTCCCCACGGTCGAGGACCTCGTCGAACTCACCCTGCAGGATCACGTTGCCCAAGGTGGCGGGCCCGAGGATCGTGAGCCAGCGGCCCTGCTCGTAGCGGAGCGCGAGCACCTGCCCGAGCGTGCCGCCGGGGAGACCGTCGGAGGCACCTGCGACGATCACGTCGCCGATCCCGTAGCCGGGTGCCTCCGCGGAGGAGAGGACCGCCGCGCTCTCCTGCGTCATCCCGGCCGTGGCCTCGGGGGTGAGGATCTGCGCCTGCGGGGAGAGGACCAGGGCGTCGTCCGACGGGACGGTCACGGTGCCGTCCCAGGTCGCGGTCGCCGTGGCGCCGCCGACGTCGGTCGCGGTGACCGTGATCTCCAACGGACCGCTCTGCGCGGGGATGATGTCCTGGTGCCAGGTGCCGCCGTTCCCATCGAGGCGGAGCGGCGCGCTCGGCGTGACCTCCTCGCCGTTCACCGCCACGGCGATCGAGGCGATCCGGTGGGGTGCACGGAACGTCCCCTCGATGCGGACGATCCCGTGCTCGGCATCGATCGCGCCGCCGGGGAAGGAGTCCATCGTCACGGTGACGTCCTCGCCGCGGTCGACCTCCTGCGGCTGCACGATCGCGACGGGCAGGAACTCCGCCTGCGCGTCCACGTCGGCGGTGAGCTGAGGGTCCTCCGCGGAGACGATCACCAGCTCGCCGGCGCGCTCGGCATCCGCGGTCACGGCCGTGCCGCGGTGGCGGGCGTTGTCGTCATAGGTGCTGGTGATGGTGCCGGCGCTGCCGGATCCCGGGGAGAGCAGGCCGATCACGGCGGTGGCGTGCACAGCACCGAGATCCGCCTGCGCAGGAGTGCCGCCGGTGAACTCGAGCTGCTGCGGAGCCTGCGAGGACACTCCCATCACGGCACCGGCCGTCGTGGAGTCGACCTCGGCACCGGGAGGAGCCGTGGCGTCGGCGGCGGTCACATAGCCGATCACATCGATCTCGAGGTCCCCGGGGCTCGCGGCGGAGAGGCTGACGGCATCGTCGACGGTGCTGAGCACCGTGGTGGTGGTCGAGCTGCCCTGAGGGAAGTGCAGCACCTGATCGGAGAGCGTCACGGCCGTCGGCGCCGCGAAGGTGGCGGTGATCCGGGCCAGGGCATGGGGCGTGCCCTGGGGCACGGCGAAGCCGCCCACGTAGACGTCCTGCGCAGCGGTGAGGTCATCCGTGCCGATCCCGGCCTCCGTGCTCACGACCTGCACGGCCGCGGGCAGCAGCCGCAGCGATCCGGCCGTCTCGGCGCCGCCGTCGAAGAGCGCCAGGACCTCGAGGTGCACCGCGACGGGGGAGGAGGACTCCACGGTGATGACACCGTCCCTCACCGCGACGAAGGACGTGGCGGAGAGCGGACCGGTCCCGCCCGCAGCGGTGAGCACGGCGGAGCCCCGCTCCGAGAGCACGACGTCCTCGGCGGGGTCGATGGTGATGCGGGCGAGGGCGGTGCGGTCCACGCCCGCCTCGGCGACCCGCACCTCGGTGGTGCCGGCGGCGAGCTCCTGCTCGATGCCGGAGGACTCGATGCCGGACGAGCCGGTGCCGGGCGAGCCGGTGCCGGAGGAGCCGTCGGAATCGGAGGGATCGGCCCCGGAGATCTCAGTGGCGCCCATGTCCGCGGCGGCGTCCGACTGACGCAGCCACGGCACCCCCACGACGACCGCGCCGATCACCAGTGCGAGGGCCGCGACCGCCGCCGTGATGATCAGAGCCGTGCGCCGCGGCCTGCCCCTGCCCTGGCCTGCTTCGACCCCGTCCACGACGCTTCCCCCTCATATCGACTCCGAACTCGGCTCACTGTAGCCGAGGCGCAGGCCACGTCAGGATCCGGCGGCGAGCGACGCGGGAGCTGGGCCGGTCACGTGCGAGCCCGCGCCCCGCGCCGCGCGCCGGCCGGGCCCCCGCCGCGCGCCGGCCGGGCCCCCGCCGCGCCGCGTCCCGCTGGGTCCCTGCGCCGGGGAGCCGGGGGCCGGGACGATCCCGGGAGGTGGCGGATAGGCGCACGCTCTTCCTATATACGAAGAGCGTGCGCTCATCCGCCAGCTACTGTTCGGTCACCTAGGGGGAGGCCGCAGCGGGCGTGGTCACTTCGGGGAAGGCCAGCGCGGGGGAGGCGCCCAGGCACCCCCGTCCCGCCGGGCCTCAGGCGGTCTTGGTGGCCGGGTCCGCGCCGCCGCGGCCGTCCTCGCGGTCGAGCGCGTCGATCGCGGCGACCTCGTCGGCGCTGAGGTCCACCTGCGCCGCGGCGAGGTTCTCCACGATGCGGGACGGCGTGACCGACTTCGGGATGGTCACGAAGCCGTGCGCGAGATGCCAGGCCAGCACCGCCTGTGCGGGTGTCACGCCGTGCGCGGCGGCGATCGAGGTGATCGTCTCGTTCTCGAGCAGATCGGACTTGCCCTGGCCGAGCGGCCCCCAGCCCTGGGTGAGGATGCCGTGCTCGGCGTGCAGCGCGCGCAGGTCTCGCTGCTGGAAGTAGGGGTGCAGCTCGATCTGGTGGATCGCGGGGACCACGCCGGTCGCCTCGATGATCTCCTCGAGCTGCGGGCGAGGATGGTTGGAGACGCCGATCGAGCGCACCAGGCCGCGCTCCTTCAGCGCGATCAGCGCCTTCCACGCCTCGACGTACCGGCCCTGCGCGGGCACGGCCCAGTGCACCAGGTAGAGGTCGAGGTAGTCGAGGCCGAGCCGCTCGAGCGAGGCCTCGCAGGCCGCGATCGCGTCGTCGTAGGCGTGGGAGTCGTTCCACAGCTTGGTGGTGATGAACAGGTCCTCACGGGCGATCCCGGACTCGGCGACGGCGCGGCCCACGCCCTCCTCGTTGTCGTACGCCCGGGCGGTGTCGATGTGGCGGTACCCGGCGGTCAGGGCCTGCGCGGTGACGTCGGCCGCGATGTCCGGATCGACCTTGAACACGCCGTAGCCGAGCTGGGGGATCGAGTGGCCGTCGTGGAACGGCAGCGAGGCGATGGTCATGGGTTCCTCCTGGGAAGTCGCGGACCGCTCAACCTTACGATGGGCCCATGAGCTCGTGGAGCACAGCGACCGCCCCGTGGACGCCGACGCGGACCGGTGCGCCCCGATGACCCCGGCGCGCGCCTCGCGCCTGATCCCGCTGGACCGTCCGGTCCCGCGGGAGCCCCCCGTCTACGACCATCCGCGAGGGCACACCCCGGCCGGTCCCCGGTTCGAGCTGTACGCGCTGCTGGACAACCTGTTCATCGCCGCGGGCGTGGTGGTGTCCCTGTGGCTGGCGCTGCTGTACCTGGTCGAGGGCGTCTCCCTGACCCCAGTGCGGCTGCTGTACCTGCTGGGGTTCTGGGTGCTGCTGACCTACATCACGCTGCCGCGCCTGCATCAGCTGATGACGTGGATCTACCTGCCGGACTACTTCTTCGGCCGCACCCGCACCACCGAGGGGGTGCTCTCGGACCCGATCAATCTGGCCTTCGACGGCTCCGAGCGGGACCTGCACGTGGCGATGCGCCGGGCAGGCTGGGTGCTCGCCGAGGAGCGGACCCTCTCCTCGGCCTGGTCGATGGTCCTCGGCCTGGTCGATGGTGCGCTCGACGCTGCTGCGCCGCTCCTATCCGGCCGCGCCCGTCTCGGACCTGTACCTGATGGGCCGGCGTCACGACTTCACGTATCAGCAGGAGGTGGGCGGCACCACCACCAAGCGCCATCACGTGCGCTTCTGGCGGATGCCGAAGGACTTCGTGCTGCCGGGCGGGTACCGCGCGGACTGGCTCGCCGCAGGCACCTACGACCGTGCCGTGGGCTTCTCCTTCTTCACCCTGCAGATCACTCACCGCATCGACGAGAACATCGACGTCGAGCGCGACTACGTCGTCGACACGGTGCGCTTCGCGGATCCGCAGATCGAGGTGGAGGTGATCGAGGAGTTCTCCGCCGCCTATCACCACCGCAACGGGCAGGGGGACCGGATCCGCACCGACGGCGACCTGCCGGTGCTCGACGTGGGGGGCGCGGCCGCGCGCTCCGACGGGGCGAGCGCCATGATGCTGGCCCGCCACCGGCCCACCGGCACCTCGGTGATGAAGTCCCGTGCCCGCGCCGCGACCCAGTCGGCTCTGGCCGCGGCCCGCCTGGGGGCACCGGCGGGCAGGCGCACCGACGTCGCCGACGAGCTGACCGCCCAGTGGCAGGAGACGGTCGACGACTTCCACGAGGTCATCGCCCGCGCCTCCGATCACCATCTGCCGCCGCCCACCGTGGTCTTCACGGGCCTGCTGGTGCTGCTGCAGGCGGTGCTGGTGGGGGTGCAGTGGGTGTCGATGCTCACCGGCACGGATCTGCCGGCCCTGTTCCGGGATCTGGCGCTGGTGCTGCCGGCCGCGGAGGAGATCGCTCTCGCCACCGCGTTCGCGGCCGGCCTGCTGGTGCTCCAGATCGGGGTGCTGCGCCGCAGCCGCTGGGCACGCATCGCGCTGATGGCGCTGTTCACCGCCGATGCCTTCGCGCGTCTGGCCGTGGCCACGTCGATGAGCGGCGAGGTCTCCCATGCGCTGCTGGTGGGGGCGGGAGCCTCCGCCCTGGGCGTGATGGCGATCAGCTCCGACGCCTCGCGCCAGTGGGTGCAGACCCTGCGCCTGGACTCCCACAGCTCCGAGGCCGATGAGGCCGACGAGGAGACCGACGAGCGGACGTCGGAGACGCTGGTCGGTGCCGGCGATCCCCCGACTGTGAGCACGGTCACCCAGGAGTAGAGTGCGTGCACCGTCGTGCGGGGTTCCCCCGTCCGGGCCATCCGTCGGCCCCGGGCGTCCCCGCCGCCGGCTCCGCACTCTCCCCTGGAGGACCCCATGAGCGAGTCGAGCCCGACCGCCCCCGAACCGGCCGCCGACGCCGGCGGCCCGAGCACCGACCAGCCGGAGCTGAAGAAGGCGATCACGCCCAAGCTGCTGCTGCTGTTCATCGTCGGCGACATCCTCGGCACCGGCGTGTACGCACTGACCGGCAAGGTCGCGGGCGAGGTCGGCGGCGCCGGCTGGCTGCCGATCATCATCGCCTTCGCCGTCGCGATGGTCTCGGCGCTGTCCTACGTCGAGATGGTCACCAAGTACCCGCAGGCGGCCGGGGCGGCGCTGTACGTGCACAAGGCCTTCGGCATCCACTTCGTCACCTTCATGGTGACCTTCGCGGTGCTCTCCTCGGGCATCACCTCGGCGTCGACCAGCTCCATCTTCCTGGCAGAGAACGTGCTGAAGGCCTTCCAGCTGGAGGAGAGCCTGGGCGATGCCTCCTTCGGGACGGCCACGATCATCGCGCTGGTGTTCCTGGCCCTGGTCGCCTGCATCAACATGTACGGCGTCTCGGAGTCGGTGAAGGCCAACGTGGTGCTCACCCTCATCGAGCTGACCGGCCTGATGCTCGTGGTGCTGGTGGGATTCTTCGCGATCGGCCAGGGCAAGGCGGACTTCTCCCGCGTGATCCTGTTCGAGACGGCGGGGGACAAGAGCCTGTTCATGGCGATCATCGGCGCGACGGCGCTCGCGTTCTTCTCGATGGTGGGCTTCGAGGACTCGGTGAACATGGCCGAAGAGACCGTCGATCCGGTGAAGAACTTCCCGAAGGCCCTGATCGGCGGCCTCTCCATCACCGGGCTGGTCTACGTGCTGATCTCCGTGATCGCCGTGGCCGTGGTCCCGATCGGTCAGCTCACCGAGGCGAGCACCCCGCTGCTGACGGTGGTCGAGGTGGGTGCCCCCGGCATCCCGATCGACACGATCTTCGCATTCATCTCGATCTTCGCGGTCGCCAACACCGTGCTGATCAACATGATGATGGCCTCGCGCCTGCTCTACGGCATGTCGAAGCAGGGCGTGCTGCCCGGCTTCCTCAAGGGCGTCCTGCGCGGCCGCCGCACTCCCTGGGCCGGCATCATCTTCTCCACCGTGCTCGCCTTCGCCCTGGTGCTCTCGGTGCGCTATGTGCTCGCCGAGGAGACGATCGCAGCTCTCGGCGGCACCACCGCGCTGCTGCTGCTGACGGTCTTCGGGATGGTCAACATCTCCGTGCTGGTGCTGCGCAAGGACAAGGTCGGAGTGCCTCATTTCCGCACCCCCACGGTGCTCCCGATCGTCGGCGCGATCACCTCCTTCGCTCTGGTGACCCCGCTCGCGCAGCCCCTGCAGAACTACGTCATCGCAGGTGGTCTGCTCGCGATCGGGTTGCTGCTGTACATCGTCACCTGGTTCTACAACAGCGCAGTCAGGGCCCGCCGCACCCGCTTCCACCAGCCCGATGACATCGGGAAACCCTGACCCGGTCGGCCTGCCCGCCCGGCTCTCACACCCGCCCGCCCGGCTCTCACACCCGCCCGCCCGGCTCTCACACCCGCCCGCCCGGCTCTCACACCCGCCCGCCCGGCTCTCACACCCGCCCGCCCGACCCTGTTTCCCCCGAGGGAGAATCCATGACCACCATCCTGCTGGCCTACGTTCCCAGTGCCACCAGCGAGGCCGCGCTCGCCTATGCCGTTCAGGAGGCGAAGCGACGCGACGCCTCGCTGCTGGTGCTCGCCTCCGAGCGGGCCCCGGACCCCCGCAAGGCCCGTGGCGTCACGGATCAGCGCCCGCTCGACGAGCGCCTGGCGGAGACCGGCCTGGAGTACGAGCTGCGCACCGTCCCCAAGCGTGACGATCCGGCCGATGACATCCTCGACGCGATCGAGCACGACAGCGTGATCCTGGTGGTGCTCGGGATCCGCCGGCGCACCCCGATCGGGAAGATCCTGCTGGGCTCCACCTCCCAGCGGGTCGCGATCGAATCCCCGGTGCCCGTGGTGCTGGTCAAACCCGAGGGGTTCGTCGCACCGTCCCGCTTCTGAGGGGCTCCCGGCGCGCCGCCGACGTGCTTCTGACGCGCTTCTGACGCACTCGTGACGCACTGCCGGGCCAGCACCGGCGTCGTCTGCTGTGAGCCCAGAGTTCACTCTGGCGTCGTGGACTCGTGAACCGTCCCTCACTTTGCTGTCGCATCGTCGACCCTGCTCGCCGCCCGCTGGCGGTGAGCGAACGATCGACAGCAAAGGACCTCCTGATGGCTCTCATCGACCTCCCGCTGCTCATGAAGGATCATGTCCGGGGCAAACGCTCGCCGGTGACCTGTGCGCTGAAGTGCGGCAACCAGTGCGCACTCGGCCCGTGCAACCACAGCGACAACCCGAGCTTCCGCGACATCGTCTCCTCCGCGATCTCGCGTCGCGCGATGCTCGGCGGGACCACCGCCGCGATCGCCATCGGCGTCGCCGGCACCCAGGGAGCCCTCGCCGCTCCGCAGGGCGCCGCCCCCGCACTCGGCACTGCCCCTGCGCTGGCCCCGGGCGGAACCCCGCTGGACTTCACCGCGATCGAGTCCGTCGCCTCCGATGTCGACGAGTTCACGGTTCCCGAGGGCTTCGAGTGGCACCCCGTCATCCGCTGGGGAGATCCGCTGTTCTCCGACGCGCCCGCCTTCGACTGGGATGCCCAGAGCGCTGAGGCGCAGAAGCGTCAGTTCGGCTACAACAACGACTACACCGAGATCCAGGAGATCCCGGGCTCGGACGGCCTGCGCGCGGTGATGTTCGTGAACCACGAGTACACGAACGAGAACATCATGTTCCCCGCAGGCACCTCCGAGGAGGACATGATCGAGATCGGCATGGCAGCCCACGGGCTGACCGTGGTCGAGCTCGAACGGGAGAGCCGCAAGGCGCCCTACACCTACGTCATCGACGGGGAGCTGAACCGCCGCCTCACCTTCGACGACGACTTCGAGATGACCGGCGCCGCCGCCGGCTCCGAGCTGCTGGTCACCCAGGACGACCCCACCGGCACCCTGGTCAAGGGCACGCTCAACAACTGCGCCGGCGGCCTGACCCCGTGGGGCACTCTGCTCACCGGCGAGGAGAACTTCCACCAGTACTTCGTCACCCCCGGCAGCGAGACCGATCAGCGCTACGGCATCGGCACCGAGGCCACCCAGCGCAAGTGGGAGACCCGCCACCCCCGCTTCGACACCCGCATCGAGGGCTACGAGAACGAGGCGAACCGCTACGGCTGGATCGTCGAGGTCGACCCCTGGGACCCCACCTCCACACCGAAGAAGCACTCGGCCCTGGGCCGCTTCAAGCACGAGGGCGCGAACGTCCGCATCGCCGAGGACGGCCGCGCGGTCGCCTACTCCGGCGACGACGAGGTCTTCGACTATCTGTACAAGTTCGTCTCCCGCGACACCTACGTCGAGGGCGACCGCGCACACAACATGACCCTGCTGTCCGAGGGCGACCTCTACGTCGCCGCCTTCACCGCCACCTCGCCGGAGGAGATCGACGGCTCCGGCGATCTCCCCGCCGACGGCGCCTTCGACGGCGGCGGCAGCTGGATCCCGCTGGTCCAGGACGGCGAGTCGCAGGTCGAGGACATGAGCGTCGAGGAGGTGCTGGTCTTCACCCGTCTCGCGGCGGACAAGGTCGGCGCCACCAAGATGGACCGCCCGGAGGATGTCGAGCCCTCGCCGACCACCGGCCTGGTCTACGTCGCCCTGACCAAGAACTCCGACCGCGGCGGCGAGGGCGAGGCCCCGGCCGACGAGATGAACCCGCGCTCGAACAACCGAGACGGCCATGTCATCGAGATGGACGAGCTGGGCGATCCCACCAGCACCGAGTTCGGCTGGAAGATCCTGCTGCTGTGCGGCGATCCCGAGCAGATCGACACCACCTACTTCTCGGGCTTCCCCCGGGACCAGGTCTCACCGATCTCCTGCCCGGACAACCTCGCCTTCGACTCGGTGGGGAACCTGTGGATCTCCACCGACGGCCAGCCCGGCAGCATCGGCAAGAACGACGGCCTGTTCCGCGTCACCCTCGAGGGGGAGTCCCGGGGCCGGGTCGAGCAGTTCCTCGCCGTCCCCCGCGACGCCGAGACCTGCGGTCCCGTGATCCGCGACCAGGATCGCACCGCCTTCGTGGCGGTGCAGCACCCGGGGGAGAACGGCGAGTACGGCGCCCACACCTCGTTCTTCCCCGACTTCGACGGCACCGGCCCGAAGCCCGCCGTCGTCCAGGTGCTGCCGACGGTCCAGGAGCCCGAGCATCCCTTCACCGACATGGGTCCCGGCGATGAGCACTACGAGTCGGTGCTGTGGGCCTTCGAGAACGGCATCGCCAAGGGCTGGACGGAGGCGGACGGCACCGCCACCTTCCGCCCGCTGCAGCCGGTCAACCGTGACGCGATGGCCGCCTTCCTCTACCGCCTGGCGGGATCGCCCGAGGTGGACCTCCCCCGCAGCGAGCCCTTCACGGACGTCAGGAAGGGCCAGGCCCACTACACGGAGATCATCTGGGCCTTCCAGCAGGGCATCACGACCGGCTGGTCCGATCGCACGTTCCGCCCCACGCAGCCCATCGCGCGTGACGCCATGGCCGCGTTCGTGTACCGCTACGCCGGCTCGCCCGATGTGCCCCGGCCCACCGAGCGTCCCTTCAAGGACGTCCCGGAGAGCAGCCAGTACGCGGCCGAGATCGCCTGGCTGCAGGAGGAGGGCATCACCAAGGGCTGGTGGGACGGCACCTATCGCCCGCTGTCCCCGATGAACCGCGACGCCACCGCGGCCTTCCTGCACCGTCTCGAGGAGGAGCAGGGCATCGCGTTCATGAGCCAGGCCGACTGATCACCCCGGGCGGCGGGCGGGACATGTCGCCACCGGAGATCTGGCTCTGGTGAACGTGGTGAGCAGCAACGAAGCGCGCCGGACGGATCGGAGCCGCGGTGACGTTCACCACGCGAAGCCCGCGCCGATGACCATGAGGCGGGCCGCTGAGGCTTATTTCTCTCGCGCGTGCGCGCGATCGCCCGGCGGCGGACGGGGAGCGGGACCGAGTTGGGGAGGTCAGGAGAACTCGCTAGGATCCCCAGCATGACCCGCCACGATGCCTCCGACCGCTTCGGGCCGGGGTGCTGACGGTGTCGGTGCTGTGGACCCTGCTGATCCTAGTCGCGACTGTCGCGCTCACCCCGGTCCTGGACCGGGCCTTCGGCCGGTCCGCCTGCTGGATCCTCGCCGGGCTCTACCTCGTGGCCGCGGCGGCACTGGTCCCCGCGGCCGCCGCTGTGCTCAGCGGGACCTCCGATGACTCGCTGACCACCTTCTCGGTCCCCTGGGCCGGGCAATGGGGCATCGACTTCGCCCTCAAGGCAGACGGCATCGGCATCGTCTTCGCGATGATCGCCCTGGTCATCGGCGCCGTGGTGCTCGCGTACTCGGCCCGCTACCTCGACCCCGGCCGCCAGCTCAGCTTCTCCCTGGTGATGGCCGTGTTCACGCTGTCGATGGTGGGGCTGGTCCTCGCCGACGATCTCGTGCTGCTGTTCGTGACCTGGGAACTGACCTCGATCGCGTCCTTCCTCCTGATCGCCCGCTCCGGCCGCGGGGGCCAGGCCGCCTCGATGCGCACCCTGCTGATCACCTTCCTCGGCGGCCTCGCGCTGCTGACCGCGGTCTCGCTGATGGTCCTGCGCCTGGGCACCTCCTCGGTGAGCGAGGTGCTCGCCGCCGACGTCTGGTCGACGGACCCGGCGTTCACCACCCTCGTCGCCGTGCTGGTCGCGATCGCGGCGTGCACGAAGTCGGCCCAGTTCCCCTTCCATGTGTGGCTGCCCGACGCCATGGCTGCGGCGACCCCGGTCTCCGCCTACCTCCACGCCGCCGCCGTCGTGAAGGCGGGCATCTTCCTGCTGCTGCGCTTCAGCCCGGCGTTCCATGACGTGATCGCGTGGAACGTCCTGCTGATCACCGCCGGTCTCGTCACCGCCTTCGTCGGCGGATTCCTGGCCCTGCAGCAGCCCGACCTCAAGAAGCTCATGGCCTATTCGACGGTCAGCCAGCTGGGCCTGATCGTCACCCTGATCGGTGTGGGCACGGACGCCGCGATCCTCGCGGCGGTGCTCCACACCATCGCGCACGCCCTGTTCAAGTCCGGGCTGTTCATGATGGTCGGGGTGATCGACCACGCCGTCCACACCCGGGAGCTGCGCCGGATGCCGGCCCTGGCCCGCGCGATGCCCGGTTCCTTCGTGATCACCCTGCTGGGCTGCATGTCCATGGCCGGACTGCCCCCGATGCTCGGCTTCGCCTCCAAGGAGTCGCTGCTGACCGGAGCCCTCTCCACCCAGGGCCCCGCCTGGACGGGCTGGGTGGTCGCCCTCGGCATCGCCGGTGCGAGCGTCCTGACCTTCGCCTACTGCGCGAAGATCGTGCTGGGCGCGTTCATCGACGGCCGCGACGAGACGGCGCTGGCGCGGGACGACGCCGCCGCGGCGGCCGCCGCTCGGGACGATGCCGGTTCTGCACAGGCAGACACCGAGCCTGCAGGCACCGCGCCGAGCGGCACCGACCCGGCGGGCGCGATCATCCGGCCGGCCGACGCGCACCGACCCGGCGCGCTGCTGCTGTGGCCGGCCGCGCTGCCGATCCTCGCGGGCCTGCCCCTCGCGTTCTTCGTCGGCGTGCTGGACACCCCGGTGGGCCGGGCGATGGAGGCGGCCCTCGGCGGCGAGCACCACCCCCACCTCGCGCTGTGGCACGGCCTCACCCCGGAGCTGGGCATCACCCTGGCCGTGATCGCGGCCGGCACCCTGCTCGCCCTGGGCCGTCGGCGCCTGCTGCCTGCGCTCGAGGCGCGTCCCTTCCCGATCGACGGCGCCCGCATCCTGACCGCGGTGGACACCCTGGCCGAACGCGTCGCGCGGGTGCTGGTGCGGCCAATCGCCTCGGACGATCCGATGCGCCACCTGGGCGCGATCCTGGTCGCCTTCGCGGCCGTCGTCCTCGGCGCCCTGGCGGTCCTGGGCGACGGGCTCGCCCCGTTGACCGAGGGCATGAACCAGCCCCTCGACGTCGTCCTGCTGGTGCTGATGACCGCAGCCGTCATCACGCTGTGCACGCGCCACGACCGGCTCGGCGCCGCCGTCACGCTCTCCGCGATCGGAATCCTCGCCACCGTGCAGATCCTGGTGCTGGGCGCCCCGGACGTCGCCCTGACCCAGCTGCTGGTCGAGTCGCTGACGATCATCATCATCATGCTCGTCCTGCAGCGCCTGCCGCGGAACTTCCTCGCCACCTCGCGTCCCCGCCGGCGCGGTGCACTGGCCGTCGCCGTGCTGGTGGGCCTCGCGAGCGGTGCCGGGATGTTCCTGTTCATGGGCCGGCGCGGTCGCAGCGACGTCGCGGAGTACTACATCGCGAACGCCGAGGAGATCACGGGCGGGCACAACATCGTCAACGTGATCCTGGTGGAGTTCCGTGCCCTGGACACCCTCGGCGAGCTGTCCGTGCTGGGGATGGCCGGCGTCGCGATCGTCGCGGTGATCTCCAGCGTGCGCCACCGGTTCATCGACCCCTCGGAGAGCGCCGACGCCGAAGCGGCCGACGAGGTCGAGCACGGTCCGGCCCTGCGAGAGGAGGGCACCTCCGCGCATCGCGCGATCCGCTCCGCCTGGGGCAACGCCGCAGCCCTGCAGCTCATGGTGCGAGTGACCGCTCCGATCCTCGCGCTCATCTCGGCCGTGCTGTTCCTGCGCGGTCACAACGCCCCGGGAGGCGGCTTCATCGCCGCCCTGGTCGGCTCCGCGATCGTGGCCCTGCTGTACCTGTCCACCTCGAGGGACCGTCAGATCGGCCCGCCCCGCCTGCCGCTGATCCTCATCGGCGGAGGCGTCGTCACAGCGCTCGGCGCCGGCTTCATGGGGTACGTCGAGGGCGGCTTCCTCGAGCCGCTGCACGGCTACGTGCTGGGGGTGCACCTGACCACCTCGATGATCTTCGACGTCGGCGTCTACCTGGCCGTGCTGGGACTGGTGATGATCGCGGTGAACCTGCTGGGAGCGAGCGCGACGGGCGGCACGCCGCCCGCCGAGGGCACCCGCGAGCGCACCGATGAGGCGGTGGAGGGCGAGCTCCCCGGACCGCTCGAGACCACCCGTGGGGAGCCCGCTCCCCGTCGCCGCCGGGTCGGGGTGGCCACCGCGCACCTCAACACCGGCACCGAGCCGAAGGAGGTCGGCCGCCGATGATCCTCAGCCTCACCGTGGCCGTCCTCGTGACCGGCGGTGTCTACCTGCTGCTCCAGCGCAACATGGTGCGCGCCGTCTTCGGCATCACCCTGCTCAGCCATGCGGCGAACTTCGTGCTGCTGGCCTCCGGGGTCCCCGGATGGCGCGCCGAGCCGCTCACCGACATCTCATCCCGCGCCGACATGGCAGATCCGCTGCCCCAGGCCTTCGTCCTGACGGCCATCGTCATCACCATGGCGGTCACCATCTTCATGCTGACCCTGGCTGTGATCGGACGCGATGACGACATGGCCCAGCACCCGTCGACCGGGGAGTCCCGAGACCAATGATCCCTGCCGTCGACCCCGCCCTGCTGCCGCTGTTCGTGGTGGTCCCCCTGCTGGGGGCCGCGATCCTGGTGGTCCTCCGGCGCCCTGTGATCGAACGCGTGCTGCTGCTCGCGGTCCCCGTGCTGCTCGGCGCCGCAGCGGTGTGGCTCCTGCTGTTCCACCAGCGCGTGCCGGTGATCTCCCACGCCGTCGGCGGATTCTCCGACGTGCTGGCGATCCCCTTCGTGTCCGATTCGGCCAGTGCCGTGATGCTGCTGGTCACGGCAGTCTCCACGCTCGCCGCGAGCGCGTTCCTGCTGATGACGGGCGAGTCTCGCTACCGCTTCGTGCCCCCGCTGGTGCTGCTGCTGACCGCCGGGGTCAACGGCGCGCTGCTCACCGGCGACCTGTTCAACCTGTTCGTGTGGGTCGAGGTCATGCTGATGCCCTCCTACGCGCTCATCGCCGTGACCGGCACCTGGCGCCGACTCGGCATCGGACGGCTGTTCGTCCTGGTCAACCTGCTCACCTCGACCGTGCTGCTGATCGGCGTGGGCTTCGTGTACGGGACCGCGGGCACCGTGAACCTCGCCGAGCTGGCCGGGGCCGGCAGCGAGGACCCGATGACCGCGGCCGCACTCGCCGTGGTGCTGCTGGCCCTTGCGGTCAAGGGCGGCATGGTCCCCGTGCACTCCTGGCTGCCGCGCGCCTACCCGGCGACCTCGGGCGGGATCATGGCTCTGTTCTCCGCGCTGCACACCAAGGTGGCGCTGTACGCGATGTACCGCATCGTCTCGGTGACGTTCTCCGAGGGCATGCCGTTCCTCGCGGTGCTCGCCGTCCTGGTGATCACGACCATCCTCGTCGGCGCGTTCTCCACCGCCGCCTCGTCCCGCCTGCGCACCGCGATGGGCCATCAGATGGTGGCCGGAGTCGGCCACATCCTGCTGGGCCTGGTGCTGTTCACCCAGCTCTCGCTCACCGCGGGGCTGCTCTACCTGGTCCACCACGTGCTGACGATGTCGGCGCTGCTGCTGACCACCGGGGCGATCGAGCACACCTACGGATCCGGCCGTCTCGAGCATCTCTCGGGACTCGCCCGGCGCGACCCCTGGGTGATCGCGATCCTCGCCCTGGGCCTGTTCAGCCTCGTGGGGCTGCCGCCCACGTCGGGCCTGTGGGGCAAGATCGGCCTGCTCGGGGCCTCCGCCGAGCAGGCATCGACCGGGGACGTCGTCCTCGGCTGGGCCGCGATCCTCGCGGTGCTGGCAGCCTCCGTGGGATCCCTGCTGGGACTGCAGCGCCTGTGGCGCCGTATCGCCTGGGGAGATGACATGACCACCTACCGGCCCGACGACGCGCAGACCGGACGCGGCGCCGAGGTGCCGCTGCCGGCCGAGGTGCGGGTGCCGTGGCGGCTCGCGCTGCCGGGCGCGGTGATGATGGCGCTGTCGCTCGCGATGTTCGTCGGCATCGGACTGCTGCTGACCGTCTTCGACACGGCCGCGATCGGTCTGCTCGACGTCGACGCCTACGTGGAAGCGGTGAAGAGCTGATGATGCGCCTGTGGTACGCGGCGAGCTACGTGCTCTGGATCCTCGTCGAGATCGTCAAGGGCTCGTTCGGCGTCGCCCGCGGCGTCTACAGCCCGGCCACCCGCAGCTCGCCCGCGATCGTGGAGTACTCGCTGCGCTGCACCACCGACGTCGAGATTGTCGCCATGGCCTCCTCGATCACGATCACTCCCGGCACGCTCGTGGTCGGCACAGCCCACGGCACCCTGGAGGAGGGGCCCAGCCTGTTCGTGCACGCGCTCTTCGCCGAGTCGCGCGAGCAGATCCTCGCCGACCTCAGCGAGATGGAGGACCGGCTGCTGCGCGCCACCCGCGGCCGGGGCGGGGCGGATGCGACCCTGCAGCCGCTGCGCGGCGGCACCGCTGACGAGCGCTATGCCGACGGTCGGATGGCACGCCACGTCCATGAGGGCGACGGGCGCGATGCGCGCAGGACACCGGGGCCATCGCGCTCCACCGATCGGGAGGAGAAGCGATGAGCGTGGTTCTATGGCTGACCGTCGTCCTGCTGGCGGCGACGATCCTGGTGGGCCTGTTCCGGGTCGCCACCGCGCCCGATCCCGCCAGCCGCGCGGTGGTCGGTGACCTCGTCTTCTTCTCCGCCATCGGCGTGATCGTCCTGGTGGGCCTGTTCAAGGAGTCCGCGGCCGCAGTGGACGCAGCGCTCATCGCCTCGGTGCTGGGGATCCTGGCCACCGTGGCGCTCGCGCGGATCCTCACCAGGGGGCGTCGATGATGGCCGTGCTCGATATCGCGATGACAGTGCTGATCGCCGTGCTACTGCTCGGGGGCGGGTTCTGGATGCTCACCTCGGCACTGTCGATGTTCCAGGCACGGGACTCGCTGTCCCGGATCAACGTGCTCTCCCCGGCGACGGGCCTGGGCCTGCCGATGATCGTGGTCGGTGCATTCCTGCAGCACACCCGCACCGACGGATTCGCAGCAGACATGCTGGTCAAGACGATCATCACCGTCATCGCCCTGATCATCGTCTCCTCGGTCGCCTCGAACGTGCTCTCACGCGCCGCGTATCTGTCGGGGTCCCCGGTCGATCCGCGCACCGCTCCGCAGGATCTCGAACGGGCTCCGGGCGAGGGAGAGCAGACGCCCCACAACGACGACCGCTGAGCCCGCGGACGTGGATCCCTCCGCAGACCACAGGAGGGCAGGATGGGGCCCATGCCGACCTCGTCCCGCCGCTCCTTCGTCCAGCTCGACGTCTTCGCCTCCCGCCCCCTGCGCGGCAACCCGCTGGCGGTGGTGCTCGACGCAGAGGGGCTGACCACCGAGGACATGCAGCGCCTGGCACGCTGGACGAACCTCTCGGAGACCACGTTCCTGCTGCCGCCCACCGTGCCCGACGCCGATTACCGGGTGCGGATCTTCACCCCCACCGGTGAGCTGCCCTTCGCCGGACACCCCACCCTGGGCACGGCGCGGGCCTGGCTGCACGCCGGGGGCGAGCCGGCGGGGGAGCGGATCGTCCAGGAGTGCGGAGCAGGGCTCATCCAGGTGCGGCGCGACGATGACCACCTGGCCTTCGCCGCTCCACCGCTGCGGCGCAGCGGGCGGCTCGAGGAATCCGACGTGCAGCAGATCGCCGCAGCCCTCGGCCTCGAACCCTCTGCGGTGCGCGACCACACCTGGGCGGACAACGGCCCGGGCTGGCGGGTGATCGAACTGGCCACTGCCGCTCAGGTGCTCTCGCTCGTCCCGGACTTCTCCCTGCTCGCCGAGTGGAAGGTCGGAGTGATGGGGTGGTATGAGGGCTCCGACGGACCCCGCTACGAAGTCCGGGCCTTCGCCCCCGGCGGCATCGAGGACCCGGTGACCGGGAGCCTCAACGCCGGCATCGCGCAGTGGCTGGTCGCTCGGGGTGAGGCTCCCGAGCGGTGGACGGTCGCGCAGGGCACGGTGCTGGACCGCGAGGGACGCCTCGAGGTGCAGGTCGAGGCCGACGGCACGATCTGGATCGGGGGCGACACCGTGCTCACGGTGACCGGCTCGATCCTGCTCTGAGGCATCGGCGCCGCTCCTCCGGGCGTTGAGGAGGTCCCGAGCGGCTCCAGTGCATACCCTGGGCCCATGGTGACCACACTCCCGTACGGTTCCTGGCCCTCGCCCATCACCGCCGAGCTCCTCGCGACCGGCGGCACCCGACTGGGCGCCCCGCGCCTGGTCGGCGATGCCGTGTGGTGGACGGAGGGTATCGCGACCGAGGGCGGCCGCCAGGCGATCGTGCGCACGGCCGGGCCGGTCGCGCTCCCGCAGCCCGGCGGCCGCACCGCGGTCGCGAGCACGGCGGTCGACGATGCCGAGGAGCACCGCCCCGCAGACCCCGTCACGGTGCTGCCCGCCCCCTTCAACGCCCGCTCCCGCGTGCATGAGTACGGCGGCGCGAGCTGGACCGTGGTGCCCGAGGACCCCAGCGACGAGAGCCCCAGCACCGAGGGCTCCAGCGCCGAGGGCTCCCCGCTGGTCGTCTTCGTGAACTTCGAGGATCAGCGGGTCTACGCCCTGCGCGAGGGCGAGCAGCCCCGCCCGCTCACCCCCGTCGGCCCCGAGGTCGAATCCGCCCAGGGCCCCTCCCTGCGCTGGGCCGACCCCACGCCGGTCACCCTCCCGGACGGCACCGCCGAGGTCTGGTGGATCTGCGAGGACCACACCGGCGGCGAGGCCGGACCGCGCACGGGAGAGGACGGCGCCCCGCACATCGAGCGATACGTCGCCGCGGTGCCGCTGGACGGCTCCGCCGCCGAGGACCGCTCGGCACTGCGCCGCGTCACCCCGTCCTCCCGCTTCGTCGCGCACGCCCGCCTCAGCCCGCGCGGTGACCAGGTGGCCTGGATCAGCTGGGAGCACCCGCAGATGCCGTGGGACGGCACCGAGCTGCACCTCGCCCCGCTCATCAACGGCAGCGCCGGCGAGGGCGAGATCATCGCAGGGGGCATCGAGACATCCGTCCTGCAGCCCGAATGGCTGGATGACCAGCGACTGATGTTCCTCTCCGACGCGACCGGCTGGTGGAACCCCTGGGTGTGGTCGGCCGACGGAGGCTCCCGCCAGGTGATCGAGCTGGATGTGGAGTTCGCGAGCGCCATGTGGGGGCTCGGCACCACCTGGTACCAGGTGCTCGACGCCGACCGTGCCCTGGTGCAGCACGGCCGGGCGGCGACCGCATTGTCGGTGCTGCGGCTCAGCACCGCAGAGCTGAGCCCGCTCGAGGTGCCGCTCACCCAGATCTCCGCCGCCGAGCTGCGGGCCGACGGCCTGCTGGTGCTCGCCGGTGCCTCTCCGACCCAGTTCGCCGCGATCCATATCGCGCACCTGGACCTCGGCGACGGAGCGGCGACGCAGCACTCTCCGTCGGGCTCAGACCCGTCGGTCGCGGACCCGTCGGTCCTGGCCTCACCCGCCCCGTCGGCACCGACCCTGTCGCCGACGTCCGCGCTGCGCTCCTCGCGCAGCGACGCCCCCGATCCCGCGCTGCTGCCGCACGCGGAGAGCATCGAGGTGCCGTTGCCCGGCGGTGGCGTGGTCCACGCGATCGTCCACCGCCCCCGGCAACAGGGCTTCTCCGGCCGGGAGGGCGAGCTGCCGCCGTTCATCGCGCAGGTCCACGGCGGGCCCACCGCCCATGTCCCGCCGGTGCTCTCGCTGCCCATCGCCTACTACACCTCTCGCGGCCTCGGCGTGGTGGTGGTCAACTACGGCGGCTCCACCGGCTACGGCCGCGAGTACCGCGACCGCCTGCGCGGGCAGTGGGGAGTGGTCGACGTGCAGGACACCGTCGCCGTGATGGAGCACCTCGTCGCCGAGGGCATCGCCGACGGGGCCCGGCTCGCGATCGAGGGCGGCAGCGCCGGCGGGTGGACCACGCTCGCCTGCCTCACCCGCACCGACACCTTCGCCGCGGGCGTCTCCAGCTTCGGCGTCGCCGAGCTCGAGAAGTTCCGCATGGACACCCACGACTTCGAGTCCCGGTACATCGACGGGCTGGTCGGCCCCTATCCCGAGCGGCGCGACCTCTACGTCGAGCGCGCCCCGCTGAGCCACGTCGACGAGCTCGAGGTGCCGGTGCTGCTGCTCCAGGGCGAGGAGGATCGGATCGTCCCGCCCAGCCAGTCGGAGCTGTTCCGTGACGCGCTCGCCGCCAAGGGCATCCCGCACGCATATCTGCTGTTCGCGGGCGAGCAGCACGGGTTCCGCCGGGCGGAGACGATCATCCGCGCCACCGAGGCGTCGCTGTCGTTCTACGGGCAGGTCCTGGGCTTCAGCCCGACCTGCGTGCCGGTGCTCGAGCTGCAGCGGGACGGGGGTCAGCGATGAACGCTCTGGCGAACGGCTCGAAGCGCACGGTGCATCCCGTCGATCAGCCGCTCAAGCCCGCGACCGCGCTGGTGATCACCTCGGTGCTGATGGTGCTTGCGCTGGCCGGCACCTACCTGCTCACGATGCTGCCCACCGACGACGCCGCCGAGAAGATGATGACCGGAGAGATCGCGCCGCAGCTCATCGTGACCGCGGTGATCGCGTTGGTGCTCGTGGTGGGCATGCTCGGGCTGGGGCTGGCGTCCTTCGTGCTCGCCATCGTGGTGGTGGTCAAGGGCGGCGGGAAGCTGCGCCTCGGTGCCGGGCTGATGATCGCCGCGTCCCTCTTCGGGCTCTTCATCTCCTTCTCCGTCTCCGGGGACACCTCGCAGCTCCCTGATGCTGCGGTCGCCGTATCGAACGTCTTCTCGGTCCTCGAGGTGATCGTCGAGGTGATCCGGGGCGTGGTGATGATCGCGGGAGTCGTGATCCTGATCCTCGGGATCCGCGAGGTGCGTCGCGAGCGGGCGGAGCTCCCGGCCCGCTGAGCGCTGCCGCACGGCGCCCACCGAGTGACCACCGCACTGGGCCCGCTGAGTGAATGCCGCACTGAGCTGGTGCATCGCCGAGCCGCCGCTGTGACGGTTGCCACGTCGGCGCCGCGTCGCTAGGTTGGGCGGCGGCGTCCGGGCTCTCCCGACGACGGGAGCGGTCCAGAAGCGTCGTGATGCGAAGGAGCCTCATGCACCCCCGGATCACCCGTCGGACCGGACTGACCGCGGCCGCGCTCGCCGCCGCAGCTGGCGTCGGCCTCCCCGCCGCCGCGCATGCCGAAGGAGACCCCGCCCTGCACGACCCCGACCTGGACAAGAACCACCCCACCGCGCAATCCGCACGCTCCGCCCCGAGCTGGAGCCGGGGCGAGCCCCACCGCCATCCCTGGGACCGTCGCGGCTCCGGGAAGACGCTGCGGGAGGCGCGGCCGGACGCCGTCGGCCTCGACGCCGAAGAGCTCGAGGGCATCCCGGCGATCATCAGGGCCGGGCTCGACAACGATCCGCCTCGCTTCGCGGGTGCGTCCCTGCTGGTCGCCTCCCAGGCCGGCATCGCCTACGAGCACGCCGACGGATATGCGCTGCGCTGGCAGGACGCCTCCACCGAGCTGCCCGAAGAGCAGCGGATCCGCGCCCGCACCGACACGATCTACGACCTCGCCTCGATCTCGAAGATCTTCACCGCCACCGCCGTGATGCAGCACGTCGAACAGGGACTGCTGGGACTGGACGACATGGTCGCCGATCACCTGCCCCGCTTCGCCCAGAACGGGAAAGGCGATGTCACCGTCCAACACCTGCTCACCCACGTCGGCGGCCTCCCGGCCTTCATCAACCTCTACTCCGCCTACCCGGATGTCCCCTCGCGCCTGGACGCCGTGCTCACCGTCGCGCCGGACGCCGCACCGGGCACCGCGTACGTGTACTCGGACCTCGGGCTGATCACCCTGGGCCTGATCGTCGAGAAGCTCTCCGGGCAGGGCCTGGACGAGTACGTGCGCGATCACATCACGCAGCCGCTGGGGATGAGCGAGACGATGTACAACCCACCCGCGGAGCTGAAGGACAGGATCGCCGCGACCGAGTACGTGGACTATTACGGCTATCTCGTGCACGGGCATGTCCATGACGAGAACGCCTACTCGCTCGGCGGGGTGGCGGGCCATGCCGGAGTGTTCTCCACCGCCCGTGATCTTGCGGTGTTCGGACAGATGTTCCTCGGCGGTGGACGCTACGGCGAGGCCCGGATCCTCAAGGCCGCCACGGTGCAGGACATGTTCACCGACCGGATCGCCGGCGTCACGGGCATCGGCGGGGCCCGCCGCGGCCTGGGCCCGGAGCTCGAGGCGTGGTTCTACCACGCAGGCCTCACCAGCCCCTACAGCGGCACCCACACCGGATTCACGGGCACCTCGCTGGTGATCGACCCGCTCACCGACACGATCGTCATCCTGCTGACGAACTCGGTGCACCCCACCCGCGAATGGTCCAGTACCTCGGTCACCCGCCGCGAGGTCTCCACCTGCATCGCCCACGCACTCGGGCTGGTGCCGAAGGAGGTCCGCGACGGCTGGCACGCAGGCTCCGAGGACGCGACCAGCGCCACGCTCAGCCTCGCGGTCGAGCTCGCTGCAGATCGTTCGGGACGCTCGCCGGAGCTGCGCGTGGAGCTGTTCGCCCACCTCGAGACCGCCTACGACATCCTCACCCTCGAGGCCTCGGCCGATCAGGGCGAGACCTGGCTACCGCTCTCCGGCCGCCTCGAGGCGAAGCACGAAGAACCGGTCGAGGTGGCCGACGGGCAGATCACCGGCTGGGGTCGGCGCGTGCTCTGGGACGGCACCTTCGCGCTCACGGGCGACGGCGGGGAGCCGCTCTCCGGCGAGGTCCAGATCCGGCTGCGCCTGGACACCGACGGCTCCACCCGCGGGCTCGGCGCCTGGGTGGGAAGGCTCCGGGTGGTCAAGGGCAGGAAGGACGTGCTGGACACGGACCAGCCCGGCGACCGCGAGCAGGTGGTCGCCGACGGGTGGTCACTCGGGAGCTGACCGGGGGCCAGCCGTGGGCTGAATGGGGTCAGGCCGTGGCGGCGAGGGCCGCCTCGATGTCGTCTGCGATGTAGGCCGGCTCCACTGCGGGCGCGTAGCGGCGCAGCACCGTGCCGTCGCGGCCGAGCAGGAACTTCGCGAAATTCCACTCGATGTCGCCGGCGTCGATGTCGGAAGCCTTGAGCCACTGGAACAGCGGGTGGGCGTCCTCGCCGTTGACCTCGACCTTCGCGAACATCGGGAAGCTGACGCCGTAGTTGATCTGGCAGAACTCGGAGATCTCTTCCTCGGTGCCGGGCTCCTGGTGCATGAACTGATCGCAGGGGAAGCCGAGCACGGTCAGGCCCTGCTCGCCGAAGCGCTCGTGCAGGGCCTGCAGGCCGGCGTACTGCGGGGTGAGCCCGCACTTGCTGGCGGTGTTGACCACCAGCACCACGGAGCCCAGATGGTCCGCGAGCTGCTGGTCCTGGCCGGAGATCGTGGTGGCGGTGAAGTCGGCGAGAGTCGTCATGGCTCCCATTGTCGACCCTGGAGAGGAGCGTGCGCTGAACGGGCCGGTGCACAGCGCAGCGCGCGACCGCTCGGCGCACCGTTCCTCCACAGCCCCCTGTCGTCCACAATTCCGCAAGTGCCCTTTCGTGGCTTCTCACCTGCGGGAACGATGGGGTCATGACTGTTTCGCCGCGCACCCCGGGCCCTGAGGGGGAACTCTCCCCTCAGGCGTTCCTCGACGGGCTGCGGCAAGCGGGACCGACGGCACTCGCTGAGGCGCTGGGGGATCTGGCCCATCTCCTGCAGGAGATCGCGGGTGATCCGGGGGAGGTGTTCGAGCTCGCGGGGAGGAGCCGCCGAGAGTTCTCGAACCTGCTCGGCAACCTCCAGGCCTGCGTCGGGGCGATGGGCGTGCTGGAGGCGCGGTCAGTGGTCGCACTGCGGGACGTCACGCGCCGTGACCGGTACGCCGCGGCCCGTGACGAGGCAGCGCATGAGCACGGTGCAGAGCCGTCCAAGGCAGCGGTCGAGGAGGCGGCGGACTACACCACGAAGGATGACCTCTCGCAGATCACCCGGCGCTCACCGCACATGGCCGGTCGCACGCTCGCCTCCGCGCAGCGTCTGCTCGAGACCTTGCCGCAGATGCTGGACGCGCTCCGGACCGGCAAGATCAGCAGCGATGCCGCCTACGCCGTGGCGGGATCCGCCGCGGGCCTCACCCCGGAGCTCGCCCGGGAGGTGGACCACCGGCTCGGCCAGCGGCTCCCGGAGTTCGACGGCGCAGGCACCAGGCGCTGGCAGGACGCGGTGGCGACCATCGCGGGCGAACTCGACCCCGACGGGGCCACCCTCCGTCACCGCCGAGCGCACAAGGAGCGCCACGTCACGATGAAGCCGGGCCAGAACGGCATGGCCACCCTCTCCGCCCGGCTCTCGGCGATCGACGCCGCCAGGATCCACAAGCGGTTCTCGCTCGAGGCAGAACGACGCCGTGCCGCTGGGGCGCGAGAGGGACACAGCGCCGCCATGGCCGACGCCTTCGCCGACTCTCTGCTCGGACGGGACGGCGGCGCCATTGAGCCCGGCACCCTGGACATCGGCCTGATCATCACCGATCGCGCCATGTTCCGTCCCGACGCCGGCGACACCGCCCACATCGAGGGCTACGGCCCCGTCCCGGCAGAGGCGGTTCGAGAGCAGCTGCGCGCCGTCACCACCGAACCCGCGGACCCGGCCGACGATCCTTTCGACGCCGACGGGCCAGCTGTCCGCGCCGAGATCCGTCGGCTCTACACGCATCCGACCACCGGCGAGCTGGTCGCCATGGACTCGACCGCCCGCGCCTTCCCGCCCGCGATGAAACGATTCCTGACCTGGCGTGACACCACCTGTCGCGGCCCCTTCTGCAATGCCGCCATCCGCCAGAGCGACCACATCGTGCCCGTCTCGCGCGGCGGAGCCACCAGCCTCGACAACGGACAGGGCGCCTGCGCGCACTGCAACAAGAAGGAGAAGAGCGCCGCAAGCGTCGAACGCACTGAGAACCCGGACGTGCCGGGGCACGGCGTGGAGTGGACAGGCCATTCAGGTGTGAGCCGCGTGACCACCCCGACGCCGCTGGTCTGGGAGCGGCGGCCCGACGACGAGGGGAGCCCATCCGTCTCGCCGGAAGAGGGCGCGCCGGAGGCCGACGAGCCGCCGTCGGCGGTCGAAGGTCGCATCGAGCCGATCGAGCCGATCGAGCCGATCGAGCCGACCGAGCCGATCGAGCCGATCGAGCCGACCGAGCCGACCGAGCCGATCGAGCCGATCGAGCCGACCGAGCCGACCGAGCCGACCCGATCGAGGGCTACTCGACCCCGTCGGCAGCGAGCATCAGGGCCGCCTCCGCCGCGGCGTCGAGCACCCCGGCCTCCTGCACGCACCGAGCCAGCAACCACTGGCGCACCCGATGCGGGTCCAGACCGGCGAGTTGCGCCATCCGATCAGCGAAAGGATCGGGCTGAGCCCGCAGACGATCCGGATCATTGAACATGTGCTGCAGGACGTCATAGTGCGGATCGCCCACATACGGCTTGGGATCGATCAGCACCCAGTGCCGCCCGGACCCGTCCTCGACGGAGCCATCGACGGCGCCTGACCCTCCGGCCGAGGAGAGAACATTCCCCGGATGGAGATCGGTCGCCAACAGCACCGCCTCCCCGTCCCATTGCGCCGGGAGCTCGCGGAACAGCTGCAACCCGTGGTCCACCAGGCCGCGGGGGAGCGGCGAATGCCCGTCATCGGCCCGTTGCTGCGCGGAGTCGGCCCACCACGCGCACATCTGACTGAGGGGCCGAAATCCTGTCGCAGCGTCAGCGCCTGAGATGTCCGCGCCCAACAAGTCAGCATCCTCGAAGCCAGCGTCCGCCATGTCGCTGGACAGCAGCTCGCTCGGCGGCCGCCACAGCCCGCGGGCAACGGTTGCGATCACCTCATCGCGCTCGGGCCAGGTGAGCATCGCGGCCAGCGGCGTTCCCGGGTGCACTCTGTCCAGCAGCAGTGCTGCCGTCTCGCCGTGCCGCTCGCTGCGATGGACTCTCGCCGCGCCCCGTCCCTGCCAGGCGACCATTCCCGCTGCTTCGTCGCGGGATTCCTCATGGGCCCACGCGACTTTCAGCACCCGCTCCATGCCGTCGACATCGTGCACCGGCGCCACCCATGCGCTGGTCCCACCGGGGGAGAACGGCGCGGAAGCCTCCAGCTCCCACCTCGTGAGCAACCCCTGGACCATGCGTGGGAGCTCATCGCGCCAGGCTGCGAGGCCCGGGTCGTCCCCTGCTGCGAGCATCGCCGGCAGGGGATGGCCCGCGACGAGCCCCGTCACGGCGCGAGGACCCGCTCGGGCATCACGAAGTCCGCGGTGGGGGTCTGCACCTGACCCGTCATCACCAGGCCCGTGCAGCACAGTGAACCCTCATCCCCCTCAGCGACCAGGCGCGCGAGAATCGGCTCCGCCCACGTGCCGTAGCCGGAATCACCCCAGGTGGCGAGCTCGACCACCTCACGATTCGGCTCAATCGGGTCGCGGCGCGTCCCGCACACCGACAGCTCGAGAGCGGCCGATGCGGGGTCGGTCAAGGACTCGTCCAGGCAGAACAACCGCCCGCCGAGCGTGACCAACCGGGTCCGCCCCCACAGCGAGTCATACGTGCCCTCGACCAGCTGCGCGATCCTGGCGGCGGAGAGCGCGCCCTCATCGTCGCCCACGCCCGCCATGGCCGACCGCACCCCGCTCTGCTCCGCGAGTGCGCTGGGTCGGGGCCGGCCGTCAGAAGCACCGCCCTGGGCTCCGGCTCGCTCCCATTCATCCGCCTGGGGTGCGGGACGTCCCGCGGCGAGGGACAGCAGGCCGAGGATGCCGAGTGCGACGTCCGAGCTCGGGGAGTCCACCGAGGTGCCGATGACGCTCACGGCCAGCCGCTCCGCCGGGGCCGCCCAGGTGCGGGAGAGCCCCGTGGGGAACCCTCCGGAGTGGCCGATGACCGTGAAGCCGTGCAGCCGGCCCTCCTGCAGTCCCAGCCCGTACTGTGCGCCGTCGCGCAGGGTCCACACCCGGCGCCGCATCTCCCGCAGCGATCTCGGCTCCAGCAGCGCGCCGGCCGTCAGCACCCGTCCGGCGACGCTCGCGATCGCCCCGGCGGTGGCCCAGAATCCCGTTGCCGCAGCGAGGGCTCCGGTGCTGATCTGCTCCACCACTCGTCGGGGTCCGTGCAGCAGCGAGGTGTGCCCGAGGGCGAAGCCGTCGGCCGCCTCCGGCCCCGGAGCCCCCGCCGGCAGGTCGGGACCAATCTGCTCTAACCCGACCGGGGCGAGCACCAGCTCGGTGACCGCCTCGGCGAAGCTCGCTCCGGTGACCTCCTCGATGACCAGTCCGAGCAGCCCGTAGCCGATGTTCGAGTACTGCAGATGCAGGCCCGGCTCGGTCCGTACCGCACCGGTGCGGGCGATCTGCAGCAGCTGCGCCCGGTCGGCGAAGGGAGTGCTGAGGCGCCACCAGCGGGCGTCGTCGGAGTCGCGGGTCAGGCCCGCCGAATGCGAGAGCAGGTCACGCAGTGTGCGATCCGCGACGGGGGAATCTGCGAGCTCGACCACATGGTCGCCGACGGTGTCATCCAGCCGCAGCCTCCCCTGTTCCTGCAGGCGCATGATCGTCAGCGCCGTGAACATCTTCGAGTGGGAGGCTATGCGCAGCCGGTGCGTGGTGGTCAGCGGGATTCCCGCCGGTTCGTCGGCCGCGCCGACTGCGACCTCTGTGACGAGCTCCCCGTCATGCCAGATCGCGACCTGGAATCCCGCCTGACGGCGCAGGTGGCGCACGGTCTCGAGCCACTCGGGCAGCATCGCCGCGACGTCCTCCACGGCGGCGCGAGAGATCCCCGTGCTGCTCTCCCGAAGAGTCCCGGCACTCTCGGGCGCCGGGCTACGGCCGCCGGTCCCAGCACCAGCGACAGCACCGGCAAGGGCCCGGGGCTCAGCGGACGGCACGGCATCGTGAGGGGTGTCGGCGAACGGTGCGGGCATGGCATCTCCTTCGAAGGCGGTCGGCGCTCCCGCAGACTACGGGCCCACGGTCTGGAACTCCCGGCGGCGGCCGTTAGCATCACCCTCGTGAAACCGTTCGTGCAGATCGCTACCCGCCCTGAGGACGACGTCGCCCTCACCGAGCGCGCCGCCGTGCTCGACTTCACCGGACTCGCCGAGGACCAGCTGATCTTCGCCCGCCTGGACCGCGACCCCTTCCCTGACCTGCACGCCGCAGACATCTCCGGGATCATCCTGTGCGGCAGTCCCTTCACCGTCTCCGATCCGGTGGAGTCGAAGTCCGCTGAGCAGCTGCGCGCCGAGGCGGAGATCTTCCGAGTCCTGGACCAGGTGATCGCCGAGGACATCCCCTTCCTCGGCGCCTGCTACGGCATCGGCACGCTCGGCACCCATCAGGGTGCCCTGATCGACAAGGTCTACGGCGAGCCGCTGGGCGCCGTGGAGGTCACGCTCACCGAGGCCGGCCAGCAGGATCCGCTGATCCGCGAGGCGCAGCTGCCGCAGACCTTCACCGGGCTGGTCGGGCACAAGGAAGCCGTCCACACCCTCCCCGACCACGCCACGGTGCTCGCCACCGGGAGGACCTCGCCGGTGCAGATGTTCCGGGTGGGCACGCGCCAGTACGCGACCCAATTCCATCCCGAGCTCGACATTCCCTCGATCATCGAGCGGGCCCGCGCCTACCGCGAGCACGGCTACTTCTCCCCGGATGAGATGGAGGACGTGTTCGACGCGCTGCGGAACGAGGTCGCCGACCAGCCGCCCCGACTGCTGCGCGCCTTCGCCACCCTGTTCGCGCGCTGACCGTTCGCGCGCAGAGCCGAACCGTCGCACAGAACCGGGCCGTCGAACCGAGCCGTCGCGTCGAACCGCTGCGTCGGGCCGCCGCACAGAGCGGCAGGACCGAGCCGCTGCACTGAGCTGCGGGGCCGGGGGCGGCACGTCGTCCCACCTCAGTGGGGCCTGCTCAGGTACCGTCCGCACCGTGCCCCGATTCACACCAGAGCAGATCCGGCGACGACAGATCGTCGTCGGCGCGCTCGCACTCGTGCTGCTCCTGGTGATCGGCGGCTGCACCGCGTCCGTGATCGGAGCACTGCGCGGGGGCGAGAAGGAGCAGGCGCTCACCGAGCCCGAGCCCTTCCAGGCGGATGACGCCGCGATGTCCGTCGCCGCCACGCCCGCGGACGCCGTAGCCCTCGCGAACCTGCCCGAAGGGACCGAGTTCACCCCGGATGAGGTGATGGGCATCGACGTCTCCAGCCACCAGGGCGATATCGACTGGGCGCAGGTCGCCAGCGATGGCTACCGCTTCGTCTACGTCAAGGCCACCGAGGGCACCGGGTTCACCGACTCGCACTTCCGCCAGAACTGGGAGGGGGCCCGGGCTGCCGGCGTGACCGCCGGCGCTTACCACTACTTCACCCTGTGCTCACCGGGCGCTGACCAGGCTGCTGACTTCCTGGCTGCCGCTCCGCCTGATGACTCCGCCCTCCCGCCGGCCCTCGATCTCGAGTTCGACGGCTCGTGTGCGGAGCGGCCCGAGGCGGCCGACGCGCAGAACGAGATCGATGCCTTCACCGCAGCGGTCGAGCAGGCCTGGGGACGGCGCATGCTCATCTACTCCTCCTCGGAGTGGCGTGAGCATTACGAGCTGCCGGTGACGAACAACCGCCCGGACTGGCTCTTCTCCGCAGCTCAGCGGCCGGCCCAGGAGGACTGGGCGGTGTGGCAGCTGCGCTTCGACGGCACCGTCGCCGGGATCAGCGGCGGGGTCGACATCGATGTCGCCCGGATCGACGTGCTGCGCTCCCATGCCACCATCCCCGAGGGCGAAGGCGCGATCGGACATCCCATCGACGGGGCCTGAGAACTGAGTCGACGGGCCCGAGCGTTGGTCAGCCCAGCGTCCCCTCAGCCCAGCCTCCCCTCAGCCCAGCAGTTCCTGGGTGCGCGCGCTCTCCCGCGCATAGTCCTCGGCCAGGGTGTCGAGCACCGTGGTCCAGTGCTCGAGCAGGGCCTGACGCTCTGCCGCACCGAGCAGCCGCTCCTGGTGGAGCTCGATGACGATGCCCCAGAGCGGATCCTCGGGCGAGTCCTGCAGGGTCACCTGGAAGACGGTCTCGTGGTCGAGGGCAGCGGGAGTCCACCGCAGGCGCAGCCGACGGCCCACATGGCAGCCGACCACCCGGCCACGGACCCGGCCCTCATGGCGGATCGGTGCCCCGACCATCTGCGGGATCGACTCGACTCCCAGCCACTGCGGAAGGCACTCGGCGAGCAGCCGACGCCAGACGTCCTCGGCGGACGCGGGCAGGGCGCGACGGACGGCCAGCTGCCACCCGGCGTCGTGGGTGAGGCCGACAGGGGTGAGGCCGACGGGGGAGTGCCTGGTCTCGGAGTGCATATCGCCACCGTAGAGCGGGTTCCCGGGCGTGCCCAGGCGGATCCTCGAGCTGTCCTCAGGTGTTCGCCGCTGCGTTGCCGGGATGTCACCCAGGACGTGAGATCCGTCTGCGCGATGGCTCCGGGGCGAGCCCGCGACGGAGTCCTCCGTGGAAGCGCGGGTGGAGGTGCACGTGGAAGCCCAGATGGAGGCTCAGGCCGCGGTGATCGCCTCTTTCAGGGTTCCGCTCTTGCCCAGATCCCCGGTGAACAGCTCCCCGTCGATCAGCACCGACGGCGTGCCGGGGACGCTCTCCAGCGCAGCGGGCTCGACGACATCCTGGAGCCAGACGTAATAGGCACCCTCGGCTTGGCATTCGCTGATGTCCACCCCGGTCGCCTCGTTGACCAGGTAGATGAGCTCGTGATCGGCGAGGCCTTCGTTCCCGGGCTGGTTCTCGAACAGGGTGATCTCCGCCGGGAACCATCTCTCCGAGCCCTGGGCGTAGGCGCAGACTGCGGCATGGGCTGCCCGGCTCGAGTACCCGGGCGGATCCGAGGAGGCATCGAGCATCGGACGCGGATGGACCCGCAGGGTGATCTCGTTGTCCAGCGCCATCTGGATCAGGTCATCGCCCTGGATGCGCTGGAAGTCCTTGCACGGCGGGCAGAGGAAGTCGCGGTAGACATCCACCACCGGGCCGTCCTCGCTCGAGCTCAGCTCGAGATAGGGCTGATCGGGGGCGACCTCGGGCGGCAGGACCAGCTCGTCGGAGTGGTTGCCGCCTTCCTGCGGGACATCACTGTGAGGGGCCGGATCCTCGGCGGGGCTGGCCGTGGCGGTGCCGCTCGCGGAAGGGCCGGTCGCGGAAGGGTTGCTCGAGACGGGGTCGACCGTACGGCTCGCCTCCGCCTCGCCGCTGCGATACACCAGGACGCCGACGGTCACGGAGAGCACCAGCAGCATCCCCAGTGCAAGGCAGGCCACCGCGGCGACGACGCCGAAGATCAGCGGGGTGCGGGAGCTGCGTGCATCCATGGGTCCGCCTCGGGTGCAGGTGGGGCCAGGTGTCGGCCCCCAGAGCCCAGAGCTTAGCGAGGCAACCGCCGTTCAGCGATGGAGCTGCCGCTGAACGATGGATCTGTCCGTCGGGCGGTCTGTCCGCCGTGGCAGGCATGCTGGGGGCATGAAGGTTCACGACGTTGCCTCCCAGAACCGCCGGATCAGCCGCGCCGAACAGCCAGCCGAACAGCCGGAAGACGCCCCGGCGATCCCCGAGGCCCTGCGCGAGGACCCCGAAGACGCCTTCCGCGACCTCGCTCTTCACCCCGAGCAGCCGACGCCCCGCGGAGAGAACCTCTACCTGTCTGCGTGCGCGGCGTGAGCCCGCTGCTCCCGCTGCGCATGGTCCGAGAGCATCACCTCGCCCCGGCCGACAGGTCCGCGTGGCCCGCGACCCTGGCACCCGTGCGCCAGCTGCTGGACGAGGGGCTCGAGCTAGGGCAGGTCACGGTGCTGACCGGGGACAACGGAGCCGGCAAGTCGACGCTCGTGGAGGCGATCGCCGGCGCTTACGGACTGAACCCCGAAGGCGGCGGGACCGGGGCGATGCACGCCACCCGCGCCACGGAATCACCGCTCGGCGAGCACCTGCAACTGGTGCGCGGCGCGGGCGCCTCGAAGTCCGGCTTCTTCCTGCGCGCCGAGACCATGCACTCGCTGTTCACTTACTACGAGGAGATCGGGGTGGGCGGGATGATGCACGAGCGCAGCCACGGTGAATCGTTCCTCGAGCTGGTCGCCGAGCGCTCCCGCATCCGCGGCCTCTGGATGCTCGACGAGCCCGAATCCGCACTGTCGCTGCCCGGCTGCCTGGCCCTGCTGGGGCTCTTGCGAGAGCTGGTCGACAACGGCTCCCAGATCATCCTGTCGACCCACTCCCCGGTGCTCGCCGCGCTGCCGGGCGCGGAGCTGTATGAGGTGGGGGAGTGGGGCCTGCGCCGCACCGACTACGACGACCTCGTCCTGGTGCGCACTTGGCGCAGCTTCCTCGACGCACCGCAGCGCTTTCTCCGATACCTGGACTGAGCGGTTCAGGGCTGCAGCCGGTGCCGCTCCCAGGTGCCGTCGGCCGCTGC
Organism: Brachybacterium sp. AOP24-D1-21; assembly: GCF_052378665.1. Lineage (NCBI taxonomy): Bacteria > Bacillati > Actinomycetota > Actinomycetes > Micrococcales > Dermabacteraceae > Brachybacterium > Brachybacterium sp. AOP24-D1-21. Next base: position 1,186,653 of record NZ_JBQSXX010000001.1, on the reverse strand, counting down.
GGTGTAGAGGATCCGGTCATGGACGCGGTGCGGGCGACCCTGCCAGAACTCCAGCGTCCGCGGGCGCACGCGCAGCCCGCCCCAGAACGGCGGCCGCGGCACCGGCCCGTCCGCGAACCGATCCTCGGCCGCGGCGTACTGCGCCTCCAGCCCCTCGCGCGAGGCGATGGACCGCGACTGATGGGAAGCCCAGGCCCCCAGCTGGGAGCCGCGCGGACGCAGCGCCCAGTACGCATCGGACTCCGCCGCAGAGACCTCCTCCACGGCGCCCTCGATGCGCACCTGCCGCTGCAGCGGATACCAGGGCAGCAGCAGCGCGGCCTGCGGCGTGGCCCGGGCCTCGCGGCCCTTGTCCGAGTCCAGGTTCGTGTACATCACGAAGCCGTCTGCGTCGTGCGCCTTCAGCAGCACGGTGCGCGAGCGCGGCCGGGGTATGCCATCGGCATCGAGCGCCACGGTGGAGAGCACCACGGCCGACGGCTCCGGCAGATCCCCGTGCTCCTCCCGGCGGGCGAAGGCCTCCGCCAGCCAGAGATCGAACAGGGCCAGCGGATCGGCCGGGGCATCATCGGGCAGCGATCCTGCGAGATAGTCGGTGCGCTCACCGGCGAGGCGAGGAAGGGTGGGACGGTCGGTCATCGGGATCTCCTGTCCCTCGGTGGTCATCATCGTCTCGCGGCCGCGACCCGCGCGCTCGGGAGCAGCGGGCCGCACGGGAGCGGTGGCGCCGACGACCGGTGGGGAGGACGTCCTCGTCCTGGGGCTGATCCTAGAGCGCGTGCGGACTTCATGCGCTGTGCTGTCCTGCGCCGTGCTGTCCTGCGCCGTGCTGTGCGGACACTGACCAGAGTGGCTGCTGATCTGACCGGCTGCTGATCAGCTCGGCATCGCGGGGTCGCCCTCGGCGATGGCGCGCAGCGCGGCCAGATGCCCGGCGAGGGCGGCATGGCCCTTCACGGTGAGCGAGACCCAGGTCAGCCGACGGGCATCATTCCGTACCGGAGAGAACTCCTTGCGCAGCTTCACCAGCTCCGCGTCGGCCAGCAGCTTGAGGTTCTTCGAGAGGTTCGCGTCCTTCAGCTGCAGGGTGTCGCGCAGCACTGAGAACTCGACCTCACTCATCGGGCGCAGCAACCCGCAGATCCGCAACCTCACCGGAGCGTGGATGAGCTCATGGAATTCTGGTGCGGGTTCCTGCCCTGCACGGGGAGCGGAAGCCCTGCTCATCGCTGCGTGGAGTGGTGGGAGGGGGTGGAGATCTCGGAGCGCAGCACCGCGTCGTACCGGCGCCCCAGCCACACCGTCGCGACGAAGCCGAGCACCGCAGGCACCAGCACCCACCACGGGGAGAGGCCGGCGATCTTCATCAGCACCCCGGATGCCATCAGCACGACCAGCGTTCCCAGGAGCAGCAGCATCATGCGCCGGCTGCGGGGGCCGGCGGGCTCGGACATCCAGACCTTGTACCGGCTGGTGTAGGCCTTGATCAGGAAGGGGATCCAGATGATGACCATCACGATCATCGACATGGAGGCGACCGAGGGCAGTGATTGGGCGATGATCGCCGCCGCGACCATCCCGCCGAGGATGGGGTGGTACCACCACGGCGTGACCAGGCGCGCGGCGAGCTGCGACGCGTCCGTGTCCATGGCGGCCAGCCTGGCGCGAGCCTCCGCGGCGGAGGGTGCGTCCTCGGGCCCGCCCTGCGCGATGTCGTTTTCCATGTTGGAAACTCTACGAGTCACTTCACTGTTCGTCAAGTGACTGAGGGTGGTGTCCGACCGTGCTCGGACTGCGGAGGCTCTCAGACTGTCGCGAGATCCCCGCGGCCACGACGCGGACGGTGATGGACTCCGGGCTCGCGCAGCAGGGAGGAGAACAGGCCCCGACGGCCCCGGCGCGTCATCACGGAGCGAGACTCCGGCGGGGAGGGGAGCGCCGCGAGCTCGAAGGTGCTGGGATCCTGGCCGCGCGCGGCGGCGCGAGCCTTCGCGGCGCGCACCTGCTGCAGCGACTCGAGCTCACCCCAGGTGGCCGGCAGCGGCCGGTAGTCGATGAGGTGGTCTTCGGTGGTGGCACGGGTGCGGCTGGTGGAGATGGTTGCGTTTCTCATGCCTCCACTGTGCGGCGCGGCGCACCGCCGCCGCGTCCTCCGGGAAGCGCGAGGGCGTCATCCCGTGGGTGGATCCTGAGAGGGTCGCTCGGGACAGTCATCCACACTCCGGGCTGACGGGCTGACGCGGGACCTCCGTCCCGCTTGCGTGATCGCAGGAGCCTGCTAGTGTTCCTCTCCGAACCACTGTGTTCACCGGATTGTCATCCCCCGTCCTTGACGGAGGAGCAAGACCTGGGACCTGCTCGTGCGCTCCAGCGCACCCGGCGGGGCCCGGGTCTTTTTCGTTGCCCGGAACCTGCCGCCCGCAGGTCCACCGACCCCAGGAAGACCGACCCAGGAAGGATGCGACGACGCATCATGAGCACCTCCTCACCAGGGACCACGTCGATCGCCGAGGACATCGTCCGCGGCGTCGGCGGGCCAGAGAACATCGAGAGCCTCACCCACTGCGCGACCCGACTGCGCTTCCAGCTCCATGACGGTGAGAAGGTGGACCGGGAGAGCCTGGACGCGCTCTCCGGCGTGATGGGCACCGTGCCCCAGTCCGGCGATCGCTTCCAGGTCGTCATCGGCGGCGCCGTCGCCGGGGTCCACTCCCAGATCATGAACCTCCCCTCGATGGCCGACGGCGGCACGCCCGTCGCCCAGTCCGACGCCGAGGTCAAAGCCGCGATCCGTTCCAAGGCGAGGGGGAAGTGGTCCTGGCTCGACAGCTTCTTCGAGTACCTCTCGGACTCCTTCCGTCCGCTGATGGGCGTGCTGCTGGGTGCTTCGCTGATCATCGCGATCGCCTCGGTGCTCGACGCCCTGGGCATGGTCGACTTCCGCGCTGAGGACAAGTCCGCGACCTGGGTGTTCGTCGATGCGATGTGGCGTTCGGTGCTGTACTTCCTGCCGATCATGGTGGCCTTCAACGCCGCGAAGAAGCTGCAGATCGACGGCTGGGTCGGCGCTGCGGTGATGGCCGCGGTGATGACCCCGGACTACATGGGCCTGCTCGACGGCACCACCCCGGGTGTCACCTGCACCACCAATGAGCTGCTGGGCACCCAGCAGTGCATCGCCCAGGTGTTCGGTCTGCCGATGCAGCTGAACGACTACGGCGGCCAGGTGTTCGTGCCGCTGCTGATGGTCGCGCTGCTGGCACTGGTCTACAAGGGCCTGCAGAAGGTCTTCCCGCCCAACGTGCAGCTGGTGTTCGTGCCCTTCCTCGCGATGCTGGTGATGATCCCGGTGACCGCCTTCCTGATCGGCCCCCTCGGCATCTGGGCCGGCAACGGCCTCGGCGCGGGCCTGGCCTGGCTGAACGGCAACGCACCGCTGGTCTTCGCGATCTTCATCCCGCTGCTGTACCCGTTCCTGGTGCCGTTGGGCCTGCACTGGCCGCTGAACGCGCTCATGCTGCAGAACATCAACTCCCTGGGCTATGACTTCATCCAGGGCCCCATGGGCGCCTGGAACTTCGCCTGCTTCGGCGCCACCGCCGGCGTGCTGCTGCTCTCGATCCGCCACCGCGAGGCCGAGATGCGCCAGACCGCCACCGGCGCGCTCGCCGCGGGCCTCTTCGGCGGCATCTCCGAGCCGTCGCTGTACGGCATCCACCTGCGCTTCAAGCGGATCTACCCGCGCATGCTCGTGGGCTGCCTCGCCGGCGGTCTGACCGTGGGCCTGCTCGGCGGCGTGAACACCTCCGTCTTCGCCTTCACCTCGCTGCTGACCATCCCCGTCTTCGACCCGATGCTCACCTACGTCATCGCGATCGTCATCGCCTTCGTGGTCGCCATGGTCCTGGTCTTCTTCTCCGACTACCGGACCGCCGAGCAGCGCGCCGAGGCGAATGCCCAGCGTGACGCCGCTGAAGCCGCCGCCGCGCCCGCCGCGGCAGAGGCCGTCGCACCCGCCGCGGAGCGCGAGCTCGCGACGGTCGGTGCACCCGCCGCCACCGGCGTCGCTGCCGCTCCCGGCGCTGCTTCGACTGGCGCTGCCGCGTCGGGCGCTGCTGGTCCCGGTGCTGCGCCGTCCAGTGCTGCGACGTCCGGTGCCGCCGCGAACGGTGCCGCCGTGCCCGGAGCCGGCGACGTGGTCCTCACCGCCCCCGTGGCCGGACGCCTGGTGCCGATCGGTGAAGTCTCCGACCCGGTGTTCGCCTCGAAGGCCCTGGGAGAGGGCGTCGGCATCATCCCTGTCGACGGGCGCATCCTCGCCCCGGCGGACGGCCTGCTGGCCACCGTCGCCACCACCGGTCACGCCTTCGGGCTGCTGGCCGACGGCGGCGCAGAGGTGCTGGTCCACGTCGGCATCGACACCGTGAAGATGGACGGTGAGGGCTTCGACGTCCGCGTCGAGCAGGGGCAGCGGGTGCAGGCCGGCGACCTGCTGGCCATGGTCGACCTCGAGGCGATCCGCGCCGCAGGATACGACTCGATCACCCTGCTGACCGTCCCGAACACCTCGACCTTTGCCGCGGTCGAACCCGCACCTGCGGCCGACGTCGTGGCCGGGGACACGGTGGTAGTGGCTCGCCGCTGAGCCGCTGGTCCGGTGCGCGTACCCTCCTGTCCAGAGGGTGCGCGCACCGTGGCAGCCGACCGCTGCCTGGCAGGAGGTGCACGTGCTCTCGACGACGAGGGCCGAGAAGAGAGGTGCTGTGCCGATGAAGGTGCTGAGGGTCCTCAACAACAACGTCGTGCTCTCCCGCGACGAGAACGGCCAGGGCGTCATCCTCACCGGGCGCGGCATCGGCTTCCGCGCGCAGCCCGGCCAGCAGGTCGACCCCGAGAAGATCGTGCAGATCTTCGTGCCGGCCGACGGGCGGGATCCCGACCACCTCGCCGAGGCGTTCGCGATGATCGACCAGGAGATCCTGCGGGCCGTCGTCATCGCGCTGCGCGAGACCGGCATCGAGGATCGCGAATCCCACCGCCCTACGCTCGCCATCGCCGTGGCCGATCACGTCTCCGGCGCCCTTGAGCGTCTGCACCAGGGGATCGAGATCGAGTACCCGTTGCAGGCCGAGGTCCAGACCCTCTATGCCGAGGAGTACGACAGGGCCCGCCGGCTGCTCGTCGAGGTCAACCGTCAGGTGGATCCGAAGCTGCCCGAGCATGAGGCGACAGCTCTCGCGCTGCACCTGGTCAACGCCGGGTTCGCGACGGGTGACCTGTCCTTCACCTACACCATGACCGGGGTCATCCAGCAGATGCTGGCGATCGTGGGGGAGCGGTTCGGGATCGTGGTGGATCGCCACTCGATGGCCGCCGCCCGCTTCATCACCCATGTGCGCTATATGTTCGTGCGCATCCAGCAGCATCGTCAGCTCGACGGTGAGCAGTCCCTGATCAGCCGCACCATCTGCGAGGCCTATCCCGAGGCGACACGCACCGCCGAGCAGCTCGCGGTGATCGTGCGGCTGCGGATGGGCGATGCTCTCTCCTACGACGAGATCGCCTACCTCGCGCTGCATGTGGCCCGGATGACCATGGAGGTGGAGGCCGCCACGACGGCGGTCAGCACGGTGGACAGCGGGGTCGGCATCACAGCCAGCAGCGGAGCTGGCGGCGCGGCCGACAACGCAGGCAGCGGCGCAGCTGGCAGCGCGGCCGACAACGCAGGCAGCAGCGCAGCCGCCAGGGAAGCCGATAGGGGAACCGACAGCGGAGCTTAGGCGCCGTCCGCGAAGGTCGGCGACCCCGCGGGCCGCCCGTGTTCCGGCTCCGCCGCCAGGGCCCAGCTCACCTCGATCAGGTGCTCCGGCTCGTGCAGATCCGCGCCGGTCAGCTCCTGGAATCGCTTCAACCGGTAGCGCAGCGTGTTCACATGCACCGGGATCGACGCGGCGGCGCGTGGGATGTTCAGTCCATGCGCCAGGTAGGCGCGCACCGTCTCCTGCAGCAGCTGCCCGAACGCACCCTCGGCGCGCAGCGGCTCGAGGCGGCGGCGCCGCAGCAGCTCGGTGGCCTCGGGGCTGGCCGTGATCCCCATCCGCCAGGAGAGCGTCCCGAGGTCGGCGAGGCCCCGGTGGCCGACCCGTGCCGCGGCCGTCTGCACACGGCTTGCCGCGACGAAGGACTCCGGCAGTCGAGCGAGAGGGCCGGGTGGGCCCAGCGCGAGGGACAGGCCCTCGGGGTCGACGCCGACGGCGGGCTCGCCGAGCACGAGGCCGACCTCGCCCATGCCGTGCGGAGTGCTCAGGACCTCCACCCCGGCGCGCGCCGCCCAGTCCTGGAGCCGGTGGGCGGTGTCGGCAGCGTCGGACCGGTCCTCGTTCTCCGGCTGACCATTCTCCAGCTGCCAGTTCTCCAGCTGTCGGGCGGAGGGAGCCGCGATGAGCGCACGTGCGGGCGCCTCGCCGGGAACGCCGTAGGCGGCGGCGCCGCTGAGCAGCTCGGTGCGCGGCAGGCCGGTCATCACCGCCTCGATCAGCCAGCGGGAGCGGCGGCCGGAGTCGGCGACGGCCTGGGCGATGCTGCGCTCCTGGTGGCCGATGACGGCGCGGGTGGAGAACGAATCCCCGAGCGACCACAGCAGGGTCGCCACGACCAGCACCTCCTCGGCGGGCAGTCCATGCGCCGGGGCGAGCCGCCGCAGGCGGTCCAGGATCTCCGTCATGCACAGGCGGAAGCCGGCCAGCACGCTGCCCAGCGGCACCCCCTGCCCCATCCGCTCGACGGCGAGCTCCTCCGCCTCGGCGATCTGCTCGGCATCCGGAGAGGCCCCGCGGCGCACGGTGCGGATGCTGAGGTCGATGTTGCGATGGATCGACGCTTCGAGCGAGGCGGAGGGGACCTCGCCGTAGCCGGGCAGGGCCGTACGGATCGCGCTCGAGATCTCCGGCACCAGGGACTCTTCGTGCTCGAGAGCGTCGAGCATCCTGTCCAGGGCCGCGCCGGCGGCGGGCAGAGAGCGGGGATGAGCCATAGGGGCACCCTATCGGCGCCATTGAGGCACCCTATCCGCGCCGTGGAGTCGCCCTTCTCGGCATGCTGGCCGGTCGGCTGACTTCCCTCCAGGTATGTGCAACCCGTAGTATCAGGAACATCAGGTAGCGTGCATCCCGCCGCACCCGCCGGCAAACCGCCCCCAGACATCGTCGTCGAAGGAGAACCCTCGTGCCCGAGGCCGTCATCGTCGCCACCGCCCGCTCCCCCATCGGTCGCGCCCGCAAAGGGTCGCTGAAGGACATCCGCCCCGACGACCTCGTCGGCCAGATGATCCAGGCTGCGCTCGACCAGGTTCCGCAGCTCGACCCCACCACGATCGACGACCTGCAGCTGGGCTGCGCGATCCCCGAGGGCCAGCAGGGCGGGAACCTCGCCCGCACCGTCGCGGTCCGCCTCGGCCTGGACACCGTGCCCGGCGCGACCGTCACCCGCTTCTGCGCCTCCTCGATCCAGACCACCCGCGCGGCCTTCCACGCGATCGCCTCCGGCGAGGCCCGCGTGGTGATCTCCGCGGGCGTCGAGTCGATCTCCTCGAGCTCCGGCAAGCTGATGGACGAGGACGCCCGCGACCCCCTGTTCCGTGACGCCTGGGAGCGCACCGAGAAGCGCGCCACCCGAGAGATCCCCGCCCCCTGGCACGACCCGCGCGAGGACGGCGAGCTGCCCGACGCCTACATCGCCATGGGCCAGACCGCCGAGAACGTCGCCGAGCTGCGCGGCATCTCCCGCGCCGCCCAGGACGAGTACGCCGTCCGCTCCCAGAACCGCGCCGAGGCCGCGATCGCCTCCGGCTTCTACGCACGGGACATCACGCCGGTCACCCTGCCCGACGGCACCGTGGTCAGCGCGGACGACTCTCCGCGCGCCTGTGTCACGCTCGAGGCCGTCGGCGGGCTGGACCCCGTCTTCCGCCCGGGCGGAACCGTCACCGCCGGCAACTGCTGCCCGCTGAACGACGGCGCCGCAGCGCTGATCGTCATGGAGGCGGAGTACGCGAAGGAGCTGGGCATCACCCCGCTCGCCCGCGTGGTCGCCACCGGCGTCTCCGGCCTCAGCCCCGAGATCATGGGCCTCGGACCGGTGGAGGCGACCCGCAGAGCGCTCGCACTCGCCGAGCTGACCATCGACGACATCGACCTGGTCGAGTTCAACGAGGCCTTCGCCGCGCAGGTGCTGCCCGCCGCCGAGGACCTCGGCATCGACCACGAGAAGCTCAACGTCCACGGCGGGGCGATCGCGCTCGGCCACCCCTGGGGCTCCACCGGCGCCCGCATGACCACCACCCTGCTCCACGGCCTGCAGGAGCGCGAGGGCCGCTACGGCCTGGCGACCCTGTGCGTCGGCGGCGGCCAGGGCATGGCCCTCATCATCGAGAGGATGAACTGATGACCAGCAACGACTCCCACGCCCAGCCCGCTCCGCAGCAGTCCGGATGGAACGCCCCAGTGCCCGGCCACATCTCCCCCGGGGGCAACCCCGGCGGCTCCGACGACGCCCGACGGGACAGCGTGGTCACCGACCGCGCCGTCGTCTCCGCACCGGATGCCACGGCCGCCACCCCGGCCGACCTGCTGCCCGCCGCGGCGGACCACTACGCGCTCTTCCAGGACGTCACCGGCGAGGACCTCCAGGCCTGGGCCGACGCCCGCTCGCTCGCCGCCGAAGTGCTTCCGCAGATCAACGACTGGTGGGACCGCGGCGAGTACCCGATCGAGCTGATCGCCCGACTCGGTGAGCTCGACCTGCTCACCGACGGCCTCGACGTGCCCGGCCACCGCACCCTCTCCCCTCTCGCCACAGGCCTGGTGAACATGGAGCTCTCCCGCATCGACGGGAGCGTCGGCACCATGGTGGGCGTCCAGGGCGGGCTTGCACTGCGCTCGATCATGCTGCTGGGCTCCGAGGAGCAGAAGCAGCGCTGGGCCGAGCCGCTCGCCACCGGCGCGGAGCACGCCGCCTTCGCCCTCACCGAGCCTGATCACGGCTCCGACTCCGTCTCACTCGAGACGGTCGCCCGCCGCGACGGGGAGCAGTGGGTGCTCTCCGGGCAGAAGCGCTGGATCGGCAACGGTGCGGGCTGCCACCTCTCCGTGGTCTGGGCGCGCGTGGATGACGAATCGCAGCCGGAGCTGCACGGCCAGGTCAGCGGGTTCCTCGTGGACCAGTCGCTGCCCGGCTACGAGGCCGAGGTGATCCGCGGCAAGGTCGCCCTGCGCGCCATCCACCAGGCCCACATCACCATGACGGACGTGCGGATCGCGCTGGATCAGCGCCTGCCCGGGGCCCGTTCCTTCAAGGACACCTCGAAGGTCCTGTTCGCCACCCGCGCCGGGGTCGCCTGGGGCGCGCTCGGCCATGCCGTGGCCTGCTACGAGGCCGCCCTCGAGCATGCCCAGAAGCGCATCCAGTTCGGCCGACCGCTGGCGAAGGCGCAGCACGTCCAGGTGCGGCTGGCGTCGATGCTGCAGACCCTCACCTCGATGCAGCTGCACTGCGTACGGCTCGCCGAGCTCGAGGCTGCCGGGAGGATCCGCCCCGAGCAGGCCTCGCTCGCGAAGGTGCACAACACCCGCGCCGCGCGCGAGATCGCCTCGGACGCCCGCGACATGCTCGGCGGCTCCGGGATCCTGCTCGAGAACCGCGTGGTCCGCCACCGCAGCGACATCGAGGCCCTGCACACCTACGAGGGCACCGACACGATGCAGTCACTCATCGTGGGCCGGTCGATCACCGGGGTCAGCGCCTTCGCGTGAGTCGCTCCTCCCGCCGGAAACGACTGTCGGGACAAGCGCAGATGCAGAGGCAGATGCAGATGCGGTGACGGGCCGGGCTCCGCGTCCGGCCCGTCACAGCGCGCGCAGCACCGTCGCGAGATCCTCGGTGACGTCGCCGGGGCACACCCGGTGCGTCCAGAGCGCTGCCGGCTCGCCCGCCCGGATGATCCGCATCTCGCCGGTGGGGTCCCCGCAGCCGATGCTGCGCCGCTCCAGGTGCACCTCGTTGACCGCGGTGAGCACGGTGCCGGTCTGAGCCCAGCTGAGCAGCACTCCCTCGGCCGCCTGCTCGACGTCCACCTCGGCGCCCCAGCCCTCCGGGGTGTTCGTCGCCGTCAGCAGCATCCCCTCGCCGCCCCAGCCCCGATCCAGGGAGTACCTCTCCGGCGGGGTGGCCTCGTCGGCGCCCTGGAGGGACTCGTCCCAGGGGCGGATCTCCACGGTCCACTGCTGCCATGGCCGGGCGAGGTGCTCATCGATCCGGCCCACTGCCTCGCGGGCCTCGTCCGACAGCGCGGCCAAGGGTGTCTCTCCCTGGCAGTTCTGCATCGTGGAGCGGTGCGTGATCGAGCCTGAGATCTCGACGATGTCGCTGCCGATGTCCGTGCAGGCGTCGCGGTCCGAGTCGGGGACCGTCGGCTCCCACTCGAGATACGCCTCGGCGGCCTGTTCGACGCGGGCGCGCTGCTCGGGCTCGAGCTCGGTCTCGACCTCGAAGAGCACGGAGTCGTCCGGCAGTTCGAAGCGCAGCACCACCCGATCGCGGTGGATCTCGACGACCTCGTCCCCGAAATCACCCTCCATCGCCATCTGGTGCGAGGTGTAGGTGATGACATCGTCGTGCGTGAGATCGATGCTGTCTGCCGCTGACCCACCGCCGCCTCCACCGCCGCCGCTGCCGGGGAATCCCGGAAGCGGCGGCAGGGTGCAGGCGCTCAGCACCATGGCGAGCCCGCCCAGCAGGGCGAGGCCCCGTGCCACCTGTGACGTCCTCATGCGGTGCCTCCTCGGCCCGGCGCTCCGAGCGCGCTTCCGGTGGATTCATGCAGGTCGATGCCCGAGCACCTGGAGTCATCATAGGGAGATGGCGGACGAATCGGACAGCAGGTCGGCAGGTCGGCAGGCAGCACGGCAGACGGGAGCGGCTCGACCGGAGACCCGCCGGGCACAGCCCTCCCACCAGCTCCGTCAACGTCATCAGAAACGGTCGCTGACGTACGCCGCAGAGCCCCGACTGCTCGCTCAGGGAATCATCCCGGAGGATGAGCGCGGTCTCGAGTGCTCCAGGGGAGGAGTTCCTGCTCCTGACCCTCGACGTCGAACACGGTGCCTGGAAGTTGTCGGACCCCGTGGAGCCACCACTCGTGCGCATCGTGGTGCGCGGCGCTGGCGGAGAGGTTGTCGCACCGCTGGACCCCACCCAGGTCCCGGGGAGCTGCCTCGTGCGGGTGGTCGCCGATCCTGCCCCGGAGGACGCGGTGCTCGAGGTGATCCAGTGGGGGAAGGCCCGGCGCCTCAGCCTGATCGACGGGTTCTCAGTGCTGGCGCTGTCGGCCCGGGACTTGCCGATGAACCGCTCCTTCGGCTGGGCGGGGGACGGAGAACAGCTGCTCCGGCTCGAGATCGATGCCTTCCACTGGTTCTCGCGTCGCGAGGGCGGCGCCGAGCGCCTGCAGCGGGGAATGCGGGTCGTCCTTGGACCTCGGACCCAGCACCCTGCGCCCAGCGCGAGATCGGCTCAGCGGTCCGGCCGGGAGTCCTCGTCCCACCCGGTCTGAGGGCTCTCGCAGGTCTCCCGGAAGACGAACTGGGAGGGCAGCTTCCGTTCGCGGCTGGACCAGTCGATCGCCGGGCGGCGCGATGTCTCGGGCAGGTAGCCGAGGCGGTAGACCGCCATCAGCTCGAGCTCGTCCGGGACCCGCAGGAGCTCGACGATCCCTCGCCAGTTCTCCGGCACCTCCATCGGGAAGGAGACGAACTGGATGCCCATTCCGAGCTGGGTGGTGGTCAGCCAGAGGTTCTCCATCGCCGCGCCCATGCTGAACACCGAGTAGAAGCCGGACAGCGCCTCGGGGCGATACTCCCCGCGCTCGAGCATCACCCCGATCAGCAGCGGCGACCCCGCCACCAGCTTCCGGTTCTCCTCGCCGAGCTTGCGCGGCACCCGCAGCCGATTCATCAGCTTCTGCCCCGAGCTGGTGAACACCTGGCTCGTGAAGGGGCGCAGCAGCGCCGGGAGACGGTCGAACAGCATGCCGCTGCGCGTCTCGTCCATCTCCTGCTGGGAGAAGCGGAAGTACTTGCGGTAGCGATGGAAGAATGTGCCCTCGCCCATCACCTGCGTCATGCTCTCGCCGCTGATCCGGGCGATCTCGCCGATCGTGTCCGGATCCTCGATCAGCACGAATCGCCACGGCTGGCTGTTGAACTGGGACGGGGCCGCGGCCGCGGCGCGGATCAGCAGCTGCTGATGCTCGGGACTGACGGGGTCGGGCCGGAACGGTCCATTGGTGGTGCGGCGGCTGAAGACGGCATCGAGGAATTCCATCATCATCTCCGGGTCAGAAGCAGGGCGGCGGCGAAGCAGGGGGCCGCGAGGGCGGCGGTCCGCGCATGGCGGGCCAGCGGACGTGACCCCCGGCGCTGCAGCAGCACGAGAGGGATCACCGCCGCGCCCAGGGCGACGGCCGACGGGTCGCGGCGGACCGTGCCGAGAGCGAGGGCCAGTCCCGTGGTGGAGGCGGTGGCGATGAAGAGCCCGTGGTGAATCCATCGCGCTCCCGAGGTGTCGACCAGGCCCGCCGCCACACTCAGCCCCAGCGCGGCATTGGCGGCGTAGCAGGTGCCGGCGATGCTCACCGCCGTGCGGACGATGCTCATGGGCGAGCCTCCTGGAGAGGTGGGGTGGTGGTGACGGGGACCCGCGGCGAGCTCAGCGGCTCCCGAGAGGCAGCATTCGCGCGAGGGCCTCCAGCCACGGTCCCAGCTCCCAGCCCTGCGCCGCGACCCAGTCATCGTCGAAGTAGGTGTCGGTGTACCGATCGCCGGGATCGCACAGCAGCGTCAGCACCGAGCCGGACTCCCCACGCTCACGCATCTGCCCGATCAGCTGCGCGGCTGCCACCAGGTTCGTGCCGGTCGATGCGCCGACGCGCCGCCCCAGATGCTCGGAGAGATACCGCGCCGCAGCGACCGACGCCGCATCGGGCACCCGGATCATCCGGTCCACCACCCCGGGCACGAAGCTCGGCTCGACCTGCGGGCGGCCGATCCCCTCGATCCGGGAACCGCGGTCCGTGGTGACCGTCGGATCCTGCTGCACCCACCCCTCGAAGAACGCGGAGTTCTCCACGTCTGCCACGCACAGCGAGGTGGGCAGACTGCGATACCGCAGCAGGCGGCCGAAGGTCGCGCTGGTGCCGCCGGTCCCGGCGCCCACCACGATCCAGCGCGGCACCGGATGGGGTTCGAGCTCCAGCTGCGCGAACGCGCTGACGGCGATCGAGTTGTTCCCGCGCCAGTCGGTGGCCCGCTCCGCGTGGGTGAACTGATCCATGAAAAGCCCGCCCTGCTCATCGGCCAGCCGCTGCGCCTCCCGGCTCATCGACTCCGCGCTCGCGACCACATGGCAGTGGCCGCCGGCGGCTTCGATCAGTGCGATCTTGCGGGTGCTGGTGCCGCGAGGGATCACCGCGACGAACGGGATGCCCAGCATCCGCGCCACATGCGCCTCACTCACCGCCGTCGAGCCGGAGGACGCCTCGATCACCGGCATCCCCGGCCGCAGCTGACCGTTGACCAGCGCGAACAGGAACAGGGAGCGGGCCAGACGATGCTTCAGACTGCCCGAGGCATGGGTCGACTCGTCCTTGAGGTAGAGCTGGATGTCCCATTCGGGGGGCAGGTCCACGTTCACCAGGTGGGTATCTGCGCTGCGTCGGCCGTCGGCCTCGAGCCGACGGATCCGCTCCGCCACCCATGCCCGCAGTGAATCATCGCTGCGATCCACATCCTCGAGGTGCTGCGGCCACGTCGCTGTGTCATCCATGCGATGACGGTAGCCCGTGCCGAGTCCTACTTGGTGCGCCGCGCAGGCTTCGGTGCGGCCTGCGCGGTGAGCTCGGCGTCCTCGAGCCGGAACACGACGTAGAAGACCGTGCCCAGCAGCAGCGAGAGGAGCACGATCACGCTCAGCGGGGTGGATTCCGGCAACAGCACGTGGAACAGGAGCGGCCCACCGGCCATCCAGCCGCTGAGCAGAGAACGGGGCCCGCCGATGGCAGGGAGGGAGGAGCCGCGGCCGTGGTGCCGGATCTGGGTACGGGCAACGATGATGGTGCCGATCGCCAGGATCAGGACCCCCAGCCCCAGCCCCAGGTCGCTCAGGGGCGAGGGGTAGCCCCCGAGCATCCCGTAGGTCCCGACGGTGTAGAGCGCGGCGCCGAGCAGGTGGGTTGCCCAGGACACGCGTTGTGCCGGGTGGGTTGGGTGGCCGGTCTGCGTGCTCGTCGTGGTGGGTGCTTCGGTATGCATCGTGCCCTCCTCGTTGCTCCCGCCACCGTACGGGCCTTGTGGCCAGCTGTCATGGAGTGCGCACGGCACCAAAGGTGAGCCGGCGCCGCAGCGCGAAGCCGAGCCTCTCGTAGCCGGTGATCGCTGCGGTGTTCTCGGCGGAGGCATGCAGCAGCGCGCGGTCTCCGCGCTCCTGGATGCGGAAGGCGACGTCGAGCACCAGGCGGGAGGCGAGTCCCTGGCGGCGGTGCGCCTCGTCCACGGCGACAGCGCTGATCTCGGTCCAGCCCTCGGGGTGCAGGCGCTCGCCGGCCATCGCGATCAGTCGGCCCTCGCGGCGGATGCCCACGTAACGGCCCAGCTCGTGGGTGCTCGGCTCGAAGGGACCGGGCCTGGTCCGGGCGACCAGTGCGAGCATGTCGGCGCTGTCCTCCTCGCCCAGCTCGATGGCCTCCTCATCAGGTCGCGGCGCGAGGCGGTCGGTCTGGACCAGCTGCACGCCGGGGATGGAGAACACCGGTGCCCACCCTGCGGGCAGCAGCGGATCGGCATGGGAGACGCTCACGGCCGCGCCATGGCCGAACACCTCGAGGATCGCGTCCCAGACGTCCGGATGTCCCCAGTCGCGCACTCCCACGAACGGTGAGACGTCGCTCGGATAGCGCAGCACGTGCTCGTTCCCCTCCGCGAGGTGGCGGTGGTGGCCGGTCAGCGAGGACCAGGCAGGGTTGTCCAGCACGGCGTGCTCCGCGGCGGGAGTGCTCGAGCCGGGAGTGCCGGAGCCGGGAGTGCTCGAACTGGCGGTGCTCGAACTGGGGATGCTCGAGCCGGCGGTGCTCGAGCTGGGGGCGGGAGCGGCGTCTGTCCGCGCCTTCCCGCGCGCTTCGATGTGCGGCGGCTCGGGGGCGGGGGAGTCCTGGAGCATCATGCGAGGTCCTCGTGCTGGGGAGGGTCGGCAGGGCCGACGGGTGACGCGGACACGCTACTCCCGACGGAGCCTCGGCATCCGATAGCGTGATCTCGTCCGCCGTGCCTCGGCGACCCCTCTCCAGGAAGGACCGCGGCCGTCACGGGCCGCACCGCGTCATGACTCAGCCTCCCCAGCCCCCTTCACCCTCCGACGCTCAGGGACCCTCCGACGCTCAGGGCTCGCAGCACCCCGGAGGCGCGCCGACGCCTGGTCCCGGTCAGACGCCCGGCCCCGGCCAGCAGCCGGGGGGCCAGCAGTGGCAGCCCGTGCCCGGCCAGGACCCCCAGCAGAGCCAGCAGGGCCAGAACGGCCAGTCCGGCACCGCCATTCCCGGCCAGCTCCCGGTCATGCCCCAGCAGGGTGCGGCAGGCGGGAAGTCCGGGCTCGGCAAGGGCCCGATCCTCGTGATGGTGGGCTGTGGCCTCCTGGTGCTGGTGCTGGTGCTCTCGCTCGTCGGGTTCTTCGGCGTCCGCGTGCTGATGGGCAGCGGCGATGATGAGCAGCCCACCTCCTCGCAGGAGGAGTCCCCGGCCGAGGAGGGGTCCACCGCGCCGGAGGAGACCACCGACCCCGAGGAAGAGACCTCGGAGCCCGTGGAGGGCGCGACCACCGAGCCCGAGGAGACCACCGAGCCCACCGAGGAGGCGGCGCCCGTCGGCGAGGCCAACGCAGTGCCCAAGGGCACCGTCGTCACCCTCGAGGACCCCAACGATTTCGCCGGCTCGATGGACATCGTCATCGGCGACGTGAACTGGGATGCCACCGAATGGGTGAGCGAGCAGAACAGCCACAACCCGCAGCCCACGGACCAGGGCAAATACATCATGGTCCAGGCCGAGATGACCTACCACGGACCGGACACGTTCAACTCCTTCGCGTTCGGTCCGATCGACTACGTCGCGGCCGACGGCACTCCCTATGAGGATGCCGGCGTCGTCACCCCGGATACCACCAGCAAGCTGGCACTGCAGGATGGTGAGTCCGGCACCATGCACTTCGTGTTCATGACGCCGGCCGACCTTCCCGAAGGCGGTCACTTCGTCGTCGCCG
The DNA here is from genome assembly GCF_052378665.1 of Brachybacterium sp. AOP24-D1-21. Classification (NCBI taxonomy): domain Bacteria; kingdom Bacillati; phylum Actinomycetota; class Actinomycetes; order Micrococcales; family Dermabacteraceae; genus Brachybacterium; species Brachybacterium sp. AOP24-D1-21. The sequence goes on along the minus strand of NZ_JBQSXX010000001.1, from coordinate 1,170,291 downwards.
GCTCGCTCCCCCTGGATGAGGTGCTCGTCGAAGGGCAGTGGGTCGAGGCCGCCTGAGCCCCGAAGCCGCCTGATCCCGGGGCGGCGTAAGCCCCGCCCGCGGCAGCTCTCCCGCAGCGCCCCCGTTCACCCATGGTGACCGGGGGCGCTGCGCATGGGATCGGAGGGGTGGTCAGGCGACCAGCGCGTCGATCTGGTCGATCGCCGAGCGAGACCCCTCCTCCACGCCCATGTCGAGCACGGTCTGCAGTCCCTCCCGGCTGGCGAAGGTGGTCACGTAGACCGCCCGGGTGCCGCCGTCCTGCGCGGTGAAGGTGCTCACGCAGGTCGAGACCGGCAGCTCGGTGTTCGGTGAGAAGTCGTCATGGGCGAACCCGTCCTCGTAGGTGAAGGAGTCCGGCTCCTGGACCGCGAGCACGTTCCAATACCCCGGGAAGCGTTCGCCCTCGGGGCCGGTCATGAAATAGGTGACCCGGCCGCCGGGGGTGAGGTTGTGCTCGACCACGGTGGCGGGATACCCCACGGGCCCCCACACCTTCTCGAGCTGACGCGGATCCGCGTAGACCTCCCAGATCCGCTCCACCGGCGCGGCGAACTGCGCGGTGATCGTGAGGGTGAGGTTCTCCAGATCATGGGTGATGTCGGTGACAGGCATGGTCACTCCTTCGTGGTGGGCGCGGGGTCCCGGTGGGATGGAACGGGTGCGGGGTCGGACTCCAACAGCTCGTCAATACGGGTGATGTGGTCCCGCCAGCCGCGCTCGAGCTCGGTGAGGAGCTCGGAGGCGGAGCGGAGGGTTCCGGCGTCGCCGCGGGTCAGGGTCTCCCTGCCGTGACGGCGTCGGATGATCAGCCCGGCCCGCTCGAGCACCACAACGTGCTTCTGCACCGCCGTGAGGCTCATGGAGTAGTTCCGGGCCAGGGAGGACACCGACTGCTCGTGCTCCAGCACCCGGCGCAGGATGTCCCGCCGAGTGCGATCCGAGAGCGCGTGGAACCAGGCATCCGCTCTGGCGTCGTCGTTCCTCTGCATGCGAAAAACCTACAACCATTTGGTTGTGACTGGAAGGGGTGCAGACAGACTTCTTGCGGAGACGGCGGGCGGGGGTCGGCAGGGATGGCGCACAGCGGGCAGTGGAGGGGTCGAATCGCGGGCCCGGCGCGCCTATGCTCGATGGCATGGCACAGGGGCGGGATTCTTCCACCGGCTATGACTGGGAGGACCTCACCGACCCGTCCGAGCCGGCGCCTCTCGCGTTGCCCGATCGTGGGCTCGGCTCGACAGGCCGGGCGTCGGCGGCCGGCCCTGAGCCGCCGAGCCTCGGTGACGATCAGCCAGGCCGCAGCAGGGACGCCGCCCGTTCAGTGCCGGGGGAACCGGTCCCGCACGACATCGTCCAGGACGACGCACCTTTCGGGGCTCCCTCCTTCACCTACGACCCGCAGGAGCCCCTCGACGAGGAGCCGCGCCGCAGTGGATTGCCGGCCTGGGCGATCGTCGCCATCGTCTTCGTGCAGGCGGCCGCGCTGGTCGCGGTCGTCGGCCTCGTGGTGGGCGGGCTGCAGCGGCTCGGCGCCCCGTCCCCCGCGACGCCCGCAGCTGCCCCTGCCAGTGAGGAGGAGAGCGCGAGCGTGCCCGCCTCGCAGGCCTCCCAGGAACGGGAGCCAGGCACCGTCACCGACTCCGCAGGACGGGAGGTGACCGACGGGACCGGCGGGTACGACCGCCCGGCGACCATCGGAGAGCACACCGTCAGCTGGACGGCTTGGACCGATGGAGCTCTCAGCGTCACCCCGCTCGAGGTGGACCTCGCGGCTACCGCTCCCGGAGCGGACGGCAAGGACGTGGTCCAGGACGGCTACCGACTGGTCCTGGTGACCTTTGCAGTGCGCTACGACGGGCCCGGCCAGCTGGCTCCCGTGGAGGAGCTCTGGCTGACCGGTGAATCGGATCGCACCTACTTCCCCGATATCGCCCAGGGCCTGGTCCCGGACCCGATGACGTCGATCAGCCCTCTGGGCAGCGGCGAGAGCGCGCAGTTCCGCAGCGCCTACCTGGTCCCTGAGCGGGAGGTCGACACCTTCCGGCTGGGTGTGGAGACGTTCACCGGGGAGATCCTGTACTTCACGACCGCATGACCGCTGGCGGGCGCCCCTGCTCGAGGGCGCTGACCGGGGTGCTGAGTGAAGGTGCTCACCGCAAGCGGCCGCGCGTGCGCTAGCGTGACGGCGGATCGTGGAGTGCGATCCCGACCTGAACTGTCCGCCGAGGAGGGGAGACCGTCGCACTGCGGGCCACGAGTCCGCTCCCGCGTCGCGCACCGCCATGCACCAGAGCCCACCCCCTCACCCCTCGCACCGCACCGCCCTCACCGAGCCACTGCCTGCGCGGGCTCCTCGCACCTCCTTCTACCTGACCGTCGGCTGCCTCTCCGTGATCGCCGGACTCGTGCTCGGCGTCGGTGGATTCTTCGGCGTGCGCGCCCTCCAGCACGGGGGAGGGATCTCGATCGCCGGCGGAGGGTCCGACGGCGGCGGGGACGAGCAGGGCACGGAGACGACGCCCCCGACCTTCGACGAGATGCCGGTGGGGCCCGAGGATGCCGTGCCCTTCGGGAGCACCTTCCCGTTCCACTCCACCACGCTCGGAGCTGACGTCGACGTGACCGCGACCGCCATGGACTGGGATGCGACCTCCGAGATCCTGGAGGCCAACTCCCTCAATGCCGAGCCGGAGGAGGGAAACAAGTACGTGCTGCTCACGCTCGAGGGTCTCTATCACGGTGACAGCGACTACCCGTCGTCGTTGCAGGTCTGGATGCGGGCGGTCTATATCGCCGAGGACGGCACCGAGCACAGCCGTGCCTTCGTCGTGACCCCGCACTACGACGACCTCCTCGAGCAGCGCGGTGTCACCGCAGGAGGCACCTTCCTCTCGGAGCTCGCCTTCGAGCTCCCTGCAGAGGTCGAGGGTGGAGGGCACTTCGTGCTCCTCGACGATATGCAGGTGACTGAGGAGGGAGCCTGGATGGCGGCATCCTGAGCCAGCGCCCTGAGCCAGCGCCTCGAGCCAGTGCCTCGGGCTGCATCCTGGGCCGGCACCTGGAGCTGGCACGTGGAGCCGGTGACGTGAGCTGCCGCGCTCGCGGTGGGAACGGCTGGCGTCGGTGGACACCTGCCGTCGACCTGAGGCATGATCTACATGAAACCCGCAGTATCAGACAATCCTGCGGATGTCGCCTGCCCTCGACGAAGAGATCGCGAAAGGTCACTGATGAGCAGCTACACCGAGCACGTCACCCGAGTCCTGGCCGAGGACCGCGAGCATCCCGGACTGGGCACGGTAGCCGTGCTGACCTTCGCCCCGCCGGAGGGGGAGGAGCGACGTCCCGCCACCCTCGGGCCACGTTCGATCGACGCCGTCACCGGCGCGATCGGTGCCGCCCTGGATCGTGCCGAGGCCGGGGAGATCCAGGCGATCGCCATGACCGGCACCGGCCGCGTCTTCCTCGCCGGCGCCGACCTGTCGATGTTCGCCGACCCCACCGCGGTCGCGAACGTCAAGGGCATGACCAGCGCCGCCCATGACCTGCAGGTCCGCGTGCGCACCAGCTCGGTTCCAGTGCTCGCCCACCTCAACGGGGTCGCCCTCGGCGGCGGCCTGGAGGTGGCGCTGATGGCGGACGTCCGCACCGCGGGCCCCGCAGTGCGCGGCCTGGGTCTGCCCGAGACCAGCCTCGGCATCCTGCCCGGTTGGGGCGGCACCACCCTGCTGCAGGCAGTCGTCGGCGCCGATAACGCGGTGCGGATGATCCTCGAGGACCCGGCCCGCGACCGGCAGCTGAACGCCGAGCAGGCCCTTGAGATCGGACTGGTCGACGAGCTCGCGGAGGACTTGGACGAAGCGCTCGACGAGTTCGCCGCCCTGGTCGCCGCGCATGACGACCTCGACGAGGCCGACGCCGACGTGGTCGATCCCGCGCTCGCCGAATCCGCTCCCACCGGCACCGTCGCGGCCGACGGTGCCTGGGGCGGCCGCACCGCACCGCTGCCCGCCGCCGATACGCCGGAGGCGGAGGCGCTGCGCGATGCGCTCGATGCCGCCCACGGCCCGGCCGAGACCCGCCGCACCTGGGCCGCTCGGCTCGAGGCGCAGGGCGCCCCCGCCGTCGGCCGCGCCCTGGAGCTGCTGCAGCAGCTCCCGGGCTCCACCCTCCCCGACGCCCTCGCCCGGGAGGCTGCTGCCCTCGAGGAGCTGGTGCGCAGTGACGGTGCCGCGGCCTCGATGTACACCGCCGAGCTGCTGCGTCGCGGCAAGCCCGGACGCGCCCCCGTCGAGGGCGCACGCGAGATCCGCCGGGTGGGCGTGGCCGGCGCGGGGCTGATGGCCTCGCAGATCGCCGCCCAGCTCGCTCTCGGCCTGCAGGTCCCGGTCGTAATGCGGGATCTCGATACGGAGATCGCCGCCAAGGGCCTCGCCGCGGCCCGCGAGGTCATCGCCCAGACCGCCGCGCGGGGGCTGCTCGACGAGGCGGCCGCCGCCCAGATCTCCGAGAACCTCTCCGCCACCACGGACCTCCAGGAGCTCGCCGGCTGCGACCTCGTGCTCGAGGCCGTGCCCGAGGTGCTGAAGATCAAGCAGTCCGTCTTCGCGGAGCTCGAGACCGTCCTCGCGGAGGACGCGCTGCTGGTCACCAACACCTCCTCGCTCTCGGTGATGCAGATGGCGGAAGGCCTCGCCCACCCCGAGCGAGTGGTGGGCCTGCACTTCTTCAACCCCGTCGCCAAGATGCCGCTGGTCGAGGTGATCCACACCGAAGCCACCGACGAGACCACCCTCGCCACCGGCCTCGAGGTGGTGCGGAGGCTGCGGAAGTTCGCGGTGCGCAGCGCCGACGCCCCCGGCTTCATCGTCAACCGGCTGCTGTTCCGGGTGCTCGGCGCGGTCCTCGCCTCCGTCGACGCGGGCGCCGATCCGGCGGAGGTCGATGCCTCCCTCGACGCCCTCGGCATGCCGATGCGACCCTTCGAGCTGCTGGACCTGGTGGGCCTCGCTGTCGCGGACCACGTCGGCACGGTGCTCGCCGAAGAGCTCGGGGACCGCTTCCACGCCTCTCCGGGACTGCATTCGATGGTCGAGAAGAAGGCCCACTTCACCGAGCGCAGCAAGACGTCCGTGCACCCGCCGGTCTCCCCGACGGTCGCCGAGGTGTTCGCCGCGGAGCCGCACAGCGGCGCGGCGCCGCACAGCACGGCACGGACGGACGCGCCCGTCGGCGACGCGCTGCTGGAGAAGGTCCAGGACGGACTGGCCGAGGAGATCGCCCTGATGCTCGAGAACGGCATCGTCGAGCGACCCGAGCAGGTGGACCTCGCGCTGATCCTCGGCGCCGGCTTCCCCCGCCATCGCGGCGGCATCACGCCCTACCTCGACGCTTCGGGTGCCTCCCAGCGGGCCACCGGCCGCACCTTCCACGGGGAGCTGTTCACGGGCCGCGGCTGAGCAGCACCCTGCTGTCCGCCGCCCCGGGACCTGGCTCCGGCCGGGCCCGGGGCGGCGTGCTTCGTGACCTGATAGCGACCAGACCGAATCGGGACGGGGCCTGAACGCGCCGTACGATGTGGCGCACAGGCCCAGGGGGTCTCGGCCATCGCAGGTCGTGTCAGCAGAGAGGGGACGGCGCCGTCACCGGCGTCGGAGCAGAACATGTCGCAGCCACCGCAGAACGGATGGGGCCAGCCCCCGTCCGACGATTCCCATGCCCAGCAGCCCGCACCGGGCGGCTACGGCTCGCCGTCGCAGCCGTCGCAGGGCTATGGCCAGGACCAGGCCGGATCCGGCCAGCAGGGCTACGGCCAGCAGGGCTACGACCAGGCCTCCCCGAACGCCGGATACGGGCAGGACCCCTCTTTCGCTCCGAGCTTCGGGGACGGCGGCGGGCAGGGCTTCGCACCGCAGGGCGCACCCCCGAAGAAGTCCAACAAGCTCCCGATCATCATCTGCGCCGGCTGCGCAGTGCTCGCGCTGCTGCTGATCGTGGTGGGCGGCGGCATCTTCCTGTTCACCCGCAGCGGTGGAGAGCCCACCGGAGGTGGCGAGACCACCACGCAGGAGCCCAGTGAGGAGCCGTCCGAGGAGCCGAGTGAGGAGCCCTCGGAAGAGCCCAGCGAAGAACCGTCGGAAGAGCCCAGCGAGGAGCCCTCGGAGGCCCCGGCCGGTGACGGCGGCGGCACCGAGGACAGCCCGTACGCGCTCGGCCAGCAGTTCACGCTCGAGGATGGGGAGGGCGGCACCCTCGACATCACGATCGGCGAGATCAACTGGGAAGCGACGGAGGCGGTGATGGCGTCCAGCTCGACCAACACCGAGGTCTCCGAGAACCAGACCTACATCCTGGTCCCGGTCTCGGTCACCTATCACGGCGACGACTCGGCGGAGCCGATGCTGCTGCTCAGCCTCGAGTACCGCAGCGAGGCCGGCGGGACCTACTCGGACGAGGGCGCGCTGACTCCGGAGAGTCGAATCTACGTCGACACCCTCAACGACGGCGATAGTGGGAGCTGGGACTACGGGATCATCGTCCCGGTGGATGAGGTGAAGGCCGGCAGCTTCGTCGTCCGTCCGCTGTGGAACTTCAGCGCCGACGACACCTGGGTGAAGGCCGCCTGACTGGAGCACTGACCGTCAAGGCCACGTCGGCCTGCAGCGAGGTAGCGGCGTGGGCGGCCGTCAGCTGACCGGGCGGCGCTGATCGCTCAGCGGCGCGGCGCCGCCCAGGCATCGAGCTGCTCGAGGGCCCGCTCGATCGTGGTGCGGGACTTGCAGAACGCCATCCGCAGGTAGGCGCTCGCCTCGCCGGCCTGCCCGTCGCGGTAGAAGGCGGACAGCGGGATCGCCACCACCCCGGCCTCGGCGGGCAGGCGGTCGGCGAGGGCGTCGGCGTCGGGCTCTCCCAGCGGGCCCGCGTCCGCGACGGTGAAGTATCCGGCCTCGGGCACGCTCACCCGAAAGCCGATCTCACGCAACCCGTTAGTGAGCAGGTCCCGGCGCTCGCGCAGATCGGCGGCGAGATCGTGGAAGGCCGACGGCGGCATCGCCAGCCCCACCGCCACCGCAGGCTGGAAGGGTGCTCCGGAGGAATAGGTCAGCCACTGCTTCACCCCGGTGATCGCGGTGATCAGCTCGGGACGGGCGGTGATCCAGCCGATCTTCCAGCCCGTCACCGAGAACGTCTTGCCCGCCGAGGAGATCGAGATGGTGCGGTCCTGCGCCCCGGGCAGGGTCGCGATCGGCAGGTGGGCGGGACCGAAGGTGAGGTGCTCATAGACCTCGTCGGTGACGATCAGCGCGTCGTGCGCGACGGCCTCGTCGACGATCGCCTGCAGCGCGCCGACCCACAGCATCAGCCCGGTGGGGTTATGTGGGGTGTTCACCAGCACCAGACGGGTGCGGTCAGAGAATGCCGCACGCAGCGCGTCCTCGTCGACATCCAGCACTAGATCGCCCGAGCCAGCGTCGGCATCGGAGCCAGGACCGGAGCCGGCGTCGGGCGCGGCGTCGGAGCCAGAGCCGGAGGCGGGACGGGAGGTGACCGGCACCGTGCGGTGCACCCCGCCGGCCAGGGCGATCACCGCCGCGTACTGGTCGTAGAAGGGCTCGAGCGTGATCACCTCGTCCCCCGGCTCGACCAGCGCCAGGATCGTCGCGGCGAGCGCCTCGGTCGCGCCCGTGGTCACCAGCACCTCGGTGGCGGGATCCCAGTTCACTCCGTACCACTGGGCCTGATGCTCCGCGATCGCCTCGCGCAGCACCGCCTCCCCGGCACCGGGCGGGTACTGGTTCCTGCCCTCGCGGATCGCTGCGACCGCGGCCTCGGCCACCTCCGGCGGCGGGGAGTCATCGGGGAAGCCCTGGCCGAGGTTCAGCGCTCGGTGCTCTGCGGCGCGGGCCGACATCCGGGCGAAGACGGTGGGGCGGGCCACGCCGTCCTTCAGCAGCCCGGCAGCGGCGGTGGCACGGGTCCAGGGGCCTGAGATCTCCATGTGCCCGAGTCTGACAGAGAGGACCGCCGGCAGAGAGAACCGCCGGCAGAGAGGACCACCGGGGCACAGGTGGAGAACACCGGAGGGTGCAGACAGAGTGCACCGTAGGGTGCTGACAGAGAGCGCCACCCGCAGGGGCGCAGCGGGCCCTCAGCGGTTCGAGCGTCGCCGCACGTTCTCGATCAGGATCGGCATCAGGTCCTGCCGGGTGCGATCCGCCTTCCGCAGCGCCTGCCCGTAGGCGCGGGCATGCTTGCGCACCAGCCGACTGGAGACGATCTGGTCGCCGGCGGCGGCGATCGTGTCGTAGTCGTCCTCGGCGCGGACCATCGCGCGCAGGTAGTCGTCGCTGGCGCCGAGCAGCCGGGCCTCGACCCACTCCCGCACCACCGGCGCGGTGCGGTGCACGGTGAACCAGCGCTCGACGGCCTGCTCGAGGTCATCGGCGTCGGCCTGCAGGTTCCACAGCCGACCGCGATAGTCGCGCAGCGTCTCCGTGAGCTCGGTGGCGAGCTCCTCGTGCCAGTCATCGAGGTCGGACTGCTCGATGAGGGTCAGTGCAGCGCGGTGCTTGCGGGGGAGTACGGCGATCTCGCTGAAGCCCTGCGTGTACGTCGGCCGCTGGAGGACCAGCAGCAGTGGCTGCACGATGCGCAGCGAGACCCGGCGCGCGACCTTGCGGGAATGGCGCTGGTTGGCCCAGATCTCCAGCAGCCACAGCGCCAGACCGATGATCAGGCCCGTGATGCAGCCGATCACCATGTCCGGCCAGAACGTGGACCAGTCACCCGGCCAGGAGGGCCCTGCGGCGAGCAGGGGAGCGGGAGCAGTCATCAGCACAGGATCAGCCCCGGCGCAGGATCAACCACCGGCTCAGGAACAGCTATCAGCACAGGAAGAGCGATCAGCGCAGTCATGGCTCAGCGCCGGGGGAAGACGAAGCGGCCGTAGGTGATGTAGCGGAAGGACGTCGAGACGACCTGGCCGATCAGGGTGCCGGAGATGTTGTCCGCGAGCACCGAGTCCAGTCCCAGCACGTAGCGGGAGAACCCCAGGCAGGACAGCTGCAGCGCGGTCGCGATGAGGTTGATCAGGATGAACATCATGATTGAGCGGGCGGTGTCCGGCCGCGGCCGGTCTCCGAAGGTCCACAGTCGATTGCCGAGGTAGGTGAGGCAGGACGCGATGGCGATGGCGATGATCTTCGCCGTCAGCGGACTCGCGTGCATCAGCCCCTCACCCCAGCCGTGCGTGGGATGCCAGAACACCAGCAGGTTGTACATCGTGGCATCGAGCAGGAACACCACCCCGCCCACCAGCAGGAACTTCAGGGTGGGACCCAGATGCTCCGCCAGCAGTCCCGGAGCCCCGCGGCGCACGGCTCCTCGAGGCGCAGCGGTCCCCGGGGAGGAGGGGGACGGAGTGTTCTTCTCCGTCGTCGAGTCCGGGGTCAGCACGAGCGGCACTGTACCCGAGGCGTTACCATCGGAGGTCGGCCGCTGCGACGGGCCGGAGCGAACTCACAGGCGCCCCGGACCCTGGGAGCGCGCGGCCCGACCGTTGCGACGGGCAGGCGGGACCCACCGGGTTCCGAGCCCTGGGAGCGCGCGGTCACCGCCGCTGCGTCGGCCCGGTTCGTCACGTCTGACGGGCCACGTGCGCACGGCACCGCCACGACACCTCCAAGGAAGGCCCCCATGACTCACGTCGCCCTCACCATCGCCGGCTCCGAGACCACCGGCGGCGCCGGCGCGCAGACCGACCTCAAGACGTTCCAGCAGCTGGGCACCTTCGGCACCGCGGCACTGACCTGCATCGTCTCCTTCGACCCGAAGAACAACTGGGCGCACCGCTTCGTGCCGGTCGACCCGCAGGTGATCGCGGACCAGATCGAGGCGACCACTGCCGTGCACGAGATCGACACCGTGAAGATCGGCATGCTCGGCACCCCGACCACGATCGACACCGTCGCCGCCTCGCTCGCCGAGCGCTCCTTCACCCACGTGGTCCTGGACCCGGTGCTGATCTGCAAGGGCCAGGAGCCCGGTGCCGCGCTCGACACCGACAATGCGCTCAAGGAGAAGATCCTGCCGCTGGCCACCTTCGTCACCCCCAATCACTTCGAGGCGCTGACCCTCTCCGGGATGGAGCGCATCGAGTCCGTCGAGGACCTCACCGAGGCCGCTCGCCGCATCCACGACATCTATGACGTGGTGGTGCTGGCCAAGGGCGGCGTGGTGCTCGAGGGTGACGACGCGGTGGATGTGTTCTACGACGGGGAGCAGACCGTCGAGCTGCGCAGCCCGAAGATCGGCGAGCACCGGGTCTCCGGCGCCGGCTGCACCCTGGCCGCCGCGGTGACCGCCGAGCTCGCCAAGGGTGCGACCCCGCTCGAGGCCGCTCGCACCGCGAAGGCCGTGGTCACCAGCTCGATCGAGCATCGCCAGGAAGGCGCGACCCCGTTCGATGCGGTCTACCAGGGCGCGTACCGGGCCTGAGCGGCGCACCTGGGCTGCGGGGCAGGAGCTGCCCCGCAGCGACCAGGAGCTGCTGAGCAGGTGAGCCTCGGTCCCGAGGGAGCGGGCGGGGAGCAGGGCGTGCGGAGCATCACCTCGGATGGCTCACTGTTACGAATACGTTCCGACATGCGAACACTCGACCCAGGATGTGGACAGATGTCGCCGAGCGCCGCATTCTCGAAGGATGAACGAGAGCAGCACGCCCCCGGAGACGCCCCGCAGCGGGACGCCCGACGGGACCACCGGAGGCACCCCCGCGGCGCCACCGGCGTCCAGGTCCTCGCGCGCCCGCTCGCGGTCGACGTCGCGGTCGACGACGATCGGTGAGCCCCTGATCTCCGCGCGCGGCGTGGACAAGTTCTTCGGCGACTTCCAAGCGCTGAAGAACATCGACCTGGACATCCACCGCGGTGAGGTGGTCGCGCTGATCGGCGCCTCCGGCTCCGGCAAGTCGACCCTGTGCCGTTGCCTGAACCGCCTGGAGACCATCACCGCCGGCGAGATCACCATCGACGGAGAGCTCCTGCCCGAGGAGGGCAAGGAGCTCACCCGGCTGCGCGCCGACGTGGGCATGGTGTTCCAGAGCTTCAACCTCTTCCCGCACCTCAAGGCGATCGACAATGTGACCCTCGGTCCGCGGAAGGTGCGCGGGGTGTCCAAGGCCGAGGCGGATCAGCAGGCGATGGAGCTACTCGAGCGCGTCGGCCTCTCCGACAAGGCGAACTCCCTGCCCACCGCGCTCTCCGGCGGCCAGCAGCAGCGAGTCGCGATCGCCCGCGCGCTCGCCATGAAGCCCAAGGCGCTGCTCTTCGACGAGCCCACCTCGGCGCTGGACCCCGAGGTGATCAACGAGGTCCTCGACGTGATGACCGAACTCGCCGAGCAGGGCATGACGATGCTCGTGGTCACCCACGAGATGGGCTTCGCCCGGCACGTCTGCGATCGCGTGGTCTACATGGACCAGGGTGAGATCGTCGAGCAGGGCGACCCCGAGGAGTTCTTCACCGCCCCGCGCAGCGAGCGGGCGAAGGCGTTCCTGTCCAAGATCCTCGCCCACTGACCCGGCGCCCGGCGAGGCCCGCCCCCGAACCCACCCCCCGAGCCCGCAGATCCGAGCAGGATCCCCACCGACCACCGCGACAGCGGACCTCCGGCACCTGCCGGACCTGACCCGCCGCTCCTTCTGGAGCAGCTCAAAAAATGGAGAGAACCATGACGTCCACCAGCTTCCGACCCGGCCGCCGCGCCGTCGTCGCCGCCGCCGCAGCCCTGCCGCTGCTCGGCCTCGCCGCCTGCTCCACCGACACCGGCGCAGGCCCCGACCTCGGCGGCGGCGACTCCGATGCCTCCGACGGCGGCGGCGAGGGCGGTGGCTCCGGCGACGTGATCGCCTCCGGGCCGATCGCCGCGGACGACGCCGTCGCCGCGAGCCCCTGGGCCACCGCCATCAAGGACAAGGACCAGCTGGTGCGCGGCGGCACCGTCGCCAACCAGGTGTTCTCGCTGGCCAGCGTCTCCGGCGGGCAGCCCACCGGCTTCGACGCCGGAATCACCCAGCTGCTGGCCAAGTACATCCTCGGCGAGGGTGGGGAGGAGAAGGTCGAGTACATCGACACCACCGTCGAGACCCGCGAGACCCTCGTCCAGAACGGCACCGTGGACTGCGTGATCGCGACCTACTCGATCACCCCCGAGCGCCTCGAGGTCATCAACTTCGCCGGGCCGTACTACCTCTCCGGTACCGCGATCCAGGTGCGCACCGAGGATGCCGAGACGATCGCCGGCCCCGAGGACCTCACCGGGCTCAAGCTCGTCACCCAGGCGAACTCGACCGGGATCCAGGCCATCGAGGAGTTCGTGACGGATCCCGAGAGCGTCGAGACCCTCCCGGACAACGAGTCCTGCGTCGCCGCGCTCAAGCAGGGCCGCGTGGACGCGTACGTCCTTGACCAGGGCGTGCTGCTGGGCAACTCCGCCGCGGACCCTGAGGTCACCGTGGTGGGCGAGCCCTTCGTGGACGATCCCTACGGCATCGGCCTGTCGAAGGACAGCGAGGATGCCGTTGACTTCGTCAACACCTTCCTGCAGGAGATCATCGACTCCGGCACCTGGCAGGAGCTGTGGACCTCGACCGTCGGCGAGGTCATCGACGGCGAAGCCCCCGAGCCGCCCGTCCCCGGCGAGCTCCCCGCCTGATCCGTCGGAGGCTCCCTGAGCCTCTGACGACGCCGACCGCCCTCCGCGCGGAAGGGGATCGCCCATGCCGGGCGATCCCCGTCGGCCCCCGACCGCACCGAGAGGCACCCCATGGACGAGTCAGACGGGATCATCCAGTACCTGCGAGACAGCGTCGCCCTGCTCGCGGAGAATCTTCCGCTGCTGCTGCAGGGCATCGGCTTTACCGTCGCGCTCACGGTGCTCGGCTACGGCTTCGCCCTGATCCTCGGCACGGTGCTCGCGATCTTCCGGGTCAGCCCGATCCCGCCGCTGCGCTGGGGGTCCGCGGTGTATGTCGAGATCTTCCGCAACATCCCCCTGCTGAGCCTGCTGATCCTGATCGCCTTCGGACTGCCGGACGTCGGCCTGCTGCTGCCGTACTTCTGGTGCGGCGTGCTGGGGCTGACCCTCTCCTCGGCCGCCTTCGTGTGCGAGAACGTGCGCTCGGGCATCAACACGGTGCCGATCGGGCATGCCGAGGCGGCGCGCTCGATCGGGCTGGGCTTCTTCGGCACGCTGCGCTTCGTGGTGCTGCCGCAGGCGTTCCGCTCCATGGTCCAGCCGCTGGTGAACGTCTTCATCGGCACCGTGATCGGCTCTGCCCTGTGCTCGGCGATCGCGGTCAGCGAGATCACCTGGGTCACCCAGACCCTGAACATCCAGTCAGGGCGGGCCGTGGTCATGTTCTTGGTCGCCGGCGCCGTCTACCTCGGGATGTCATTGGGCGGTGCGGCGCTCGGCGGCGTGATCGAACGGGCCGTGGCACCGTCCAAGGGTGCCTCCCGCTCACAGTCCCGCACCACGCTGGACGTCACGGCAGGAGCACAGGCATGAGCACCACCTTCGGTCGACGAACTGCGAGGAACGAGCGGGAGGAGATGGGGAGATGAGCACAGCCACGTCCAGCACCGCCACCCAGGTCCTCTTCGACGCCCCCGGTCCGAAGGGCCGCCGCCGCATCCTGCTGCTGTCGGTCCTCAGCATGCTCGCGATCGCGGCGCTGCTGGCCGGAGCGCTGTGGCAGTTCCACGCCAACGGTCAGCTGGACCCGAACAAGTGGATCGTCTACCTGCGGGTGGACTACCTCGCATTCCTCGGACAGGGCCTCTGGGGCACCCTCAAGGTGACCGCGATCGCGGCGGTGGTCGCCTTCCCCTTCGGACTGCTGCTGGCGCTCGCGCGGATCTCACGCTTCTCGCTGCTCAACGGCGCGGCCATCACCTGGATCGAGTTCTTCCGCGGCATCCCGATGCTGCTGGTGGTCTACGCCTTCCTGCTCGCCCTGCCCGCCTTCGGCGTCACCTTCCCACGGTTCTGGATGCTCGTGATCCCGATGATCCTGGTCTCCAGCGCTTCCACCGCAGAGGTGTTCCGCGCCGGCATCAAGGCCGTGGACATCGGCCAGCACGAGGCCGCGGCGGCGATCGGGCTGAGCCGACGTGACGCGATGTTCTCCGTGGTGCTGCCGCAGGCGGTGCGCCTGGTGCTGCCCAGCCTGATCCTGGCGCTCGTGACCCTGCTCAAGGACTCCACGCTCGGCTATGTGGTCAGCTACAACGAGCTGCAGTTCCAGGGCAAGACGCTGGTCTCGATCACCCGTTACCTGGTGCAGACCTACCTGGTCGTCTCGCTGATCTACATCGTCATCAACTTCCTGCTCACCCGCATCGCGCTCGTGCTCGATGCGCGGATGAAGGCCCGCGCCGCATCGAGCTGAGCCCTGCGCCGCACTGAGCGCCGTCTTCCCTCCACCACTCGAAAGCTGGTCTGTGCATGTGCCGTCTGCTCGGTGTCGTCTCCCGTGAGCCCATCTCCCTGGATCGCGCGGTCGCGGAGGAGATCGAGCCGTTCACCGCGCAGTCCGAGGTGCACAGCGACGGCTGGGGGGTGGCCTGGTTCGAGGCGGCCGATGGGGCTGGTTCGCCGGAGGGGTCCGGTGCGGCCGGCGGGAGTGAGAGGCCGGCCGACGCTGAAGCGAGCGATGCCCGGCCGATGCCGCTGCCCAACCCCCGTCGGCCGCGGATCCGTCGGCACCTGGACGTGGCGCGTGAATCCGCCGCCTATCGCGAGGCGGTGCGCTCAGCGACCGGCCCGATGATGCTGATCCACCTGCGCAAGGCGAGCCCGGGTCTGGCGCTGCGGATCGACAACACCCACCCCTTCCGCGAGGGCGAGACCGTGTTCGCGCACAACGGCCAGTTCGACCTGCCGGAGGGCCTGGGCGAGGCGGTGCTCGCCCGCGGCGGCCGCACCCCCGAGGGCACCACTGACTCCGAGCTCTACTTCTCGCTGATCGAGCTGCACGCCCGGGACACTGACCCCGCGACCGCCGTGCAGCGCGCCGCCGCGGAGATCACCGCGCTGAGCCTCGAGCACGGGACCAGGGTGCCGGAGGCGCTGAACTGCCTGTACATGACCCCGGACCTGCTAATCGCCTACCAGCAGTCCGATCCCGCGCAGGCCCGGCCCCACCACACCGCGGACAACTACTCGCTGCGCTATCGCATCGATGCCGACCGGGTCATCGTCGCCTCCACCGGGATCCCCCAGACCGGATACCTCGAGGTGGGGGAGGGCCAGGCGCTCGTGGTCCATCGCCACGACCTCAGCGTCTCGGTGCGCCCGCGGATCGCTGCGCTGGTGACCTGAATGCTGCGCGCCGACCAGCCGGTCTGCTTCCGGCCGTGTCGTCCACCGGTCGGGCGCTCTCGGTAGGCTGGGCCTTCCGGCAGTGACAGCTCGTCGGCCCGACCCCCTCTGGGAGGCCCCGTGATCGGATTCGAGAACGTCCGGAAGGAATATCCGGGCGGGACGCTCGCCGTGCAGGATTTCCACCTCGAGATCGCCTCCCACGAATCCGTGGTGCTGGTCGGCTCCTCCGGCTCCGGGAAGACCACGCTGATGCGGATGATCAACCGCATGGTCGACCCCACCTCCGGACGCGTCCACATCGACGGCGACGATGTGGCCAGCCTGGACCCCGTCCAGCTGCGCCGCAGCATCGGCTACGTCATGCAGGCCTCGGGCCTGCTCCCGCACCGCACCGTGCTGGACAACATCACCACCGTGCCCGTGCTGCGCGGCACCGCCAAGCGCGAGGCCCGCGAGCGCGCGCACGAGCTGATGGAGACCGTGGGGCTGGAGGCGGCACTCGCCGGGCGCTATCCCTCCCAGCTCTCCGGCGGCCAGCAGCAGCGCGTCGGCGTGGCGCGCGGCCTCGCCGCCGACCCCAACATCCTGCTGATGGACGAGCCCTTCGGCGCCGTGGACCCGATCGTGCGCCACGAGCTCCAGCGCGAGCTGCAGCGCCTCCAGCACGAGCTGCGCAAGACCATCGTCTTCGTCACCCACGACATCGATGAGGCGTTCCTGCTCGGCGATCGCGTGGTGATCCTGAAGCCCGGCGGGATCATCGCCCAGGTCGGCACCCCGCAGGAGATCCTCGCCGATCCTGCCGACGACTTCGTCGCGAGCTTCGTCGGCGCGGACCGCGGCGCCCGCACCCTCCACATCGAACGCGTCGACGGCCGCGACGTCGTGGTCGACGCCGACGGGCGGCCCGCCGGGGTGCTCGCTGCACAGACGGCCGGACGCGCCGGCGACGGCCCGATGGGGGAGCGGCCCTCGTGAACTGGGTGCTCGAGAACCTCGAGGTGATCGGCGGCTACACCGGCGCTCACCTCCTCCAGGCGTTGCCGCCGATCCTCGTGGCGTTCCTGCTCTCGCTGCCGCTCGCGAAGCTCGCCAACGCCCGCGGCTGGCTGCGCACCTCCGTGACCACCACCTCCTCCCTGATGTACGCGATCCCCTCGCTGCCACTGTTCGTGCTGCTGCCGGGCCTGATCGGCACCAGCGTGCGCAGCCCCGTGAACATCTCGATCGCGCTGTCCCTGTACGGGCTCGCGCTGATGGTTCCCACCGCCTCGGATGCCTTCCGTTCGGTGAGCCGGGACGTGCTCGGCTCCGCGACCGCCCAGGGCTACGCGCCGGCCGCTCGGTTCCTCCGGGTCGAGCTGCCGCTGGCCGGTCCGGTGCTGCTGGCCGGGGTGCGCGTGGTCGCGGTGAGCACCATCTCGCTGGTCACCGTCGGCGGGGTGCTCGGCGTGCCGAGCCTGGGCATGCTGTTCGTCGACGGTGTACGACGCGGGATCGTCGCGGAGATCGCCGCCGGGATCGTCGTCACCGCCGCCCTCGCGCTGCTCACCGACGCACTGCTGGTGCTGCTGGGCCGCGCGGTGATGCCCTGGACCCGGCAGAGGGAGGTGCGCAGAGCATGACCGGAAATCCCTACGTCGGCTCCCTCGCCTGGCTCACCGACCCGGCGCACTGGTCCGGTCCGGGCGGCATCCCCCTGCGCACGCTCGAGCACCTCGGCTATACCGCCCTGGGGGTGCTCGTGGCAGCGCTGCTCGCGGTGCCCGTCGGCCTGTACGTCGGCCACACGGGCCGTTTCAAGGGCCTCGCCGTGGCCGCGGCCGGCGCCGCCCGCGCCCTGCCCACCCTGGGCCTGGTGACCCTGTTCGCGCTGCTGGTGGGGATCGGGCTCACCGCCCCGCTGCTCTCGTTCGTGATCCTCGCGATCCCGTCCTTGCTGGCCGGGGCGTATTCCGCCATCGAGTCCGCAGATCCCGCCACCGTCGATGCCGCGCGCGCCCAGGGCATGACCGAATGGCAGATCCTCACCCGGGTCGAGCTCCCGCTGGGCATGCCGCTGCTGGTGGGCGGGTTCCGCGGCGCGACCGTCCAGGTCGTCGCGACCGCGATGCTGGCCGCCTATGTCGGCAGCGGCGGGCTGGGCCGGTACATCTTCCAGGGCCTCGGCTCCCAGAACTATCCGCAGATGATCGCCGGCTCCCTGCTGGTGATCGCGCTCGCGCTGATGCTGGATCTGGCCCTGCTGCTGGCCCAGCGCCTCGCCACCCCGCGCGGGGCGAGGACGGCATGACTCGCTCCCGTCCGCAGGTCCCATCCTTCCCGCACATCCCACTCGGCCCGCACCATCATGAGGAGAACACCATGACCATCCACAGCACCCGCCGTCACCTGCTCGGGGCGTTCGGCATCGGCGGCGTCGCGCTCGGCGCCGCGGCCTGCGGCAGCTCCGACCCCTTCGCAGAGGAGGACGGCACCGGCGGCGAGGGCGGAGCTTCCGACTCCGGGTCCGGCGAGGGCGGGAATGGCGGCACCCTCGCCATCGGCTCCCAGGCCTACTACTCCAACGAGATCATCGCCGAGCTGTTCGCGCAGGTCCTCGAGGCTAAGGGGTTCACCGTCGACCGCCAGTTCCAGATCGGTCAGCGCGAGGTGTACATGCCGGAGCTCGAGGCCGGTTCGCTGGATCTGCTGCCCGAGTACCTCGGCAACCTGCTCCAGCATTACGACGCTGAGGCCGCCTCCGCGAGCCCGGAGGAGATCCACGGCGCGCTCGCCGAGGCCCTGCCGGAGGGCCTGCGGGTGCTCTCCTTCGCCGAGGCTTCCGATCAGGACTCCTACACCACCACCGCCGACTTCGCCTCCGAGCACTCCCTGGTCACGATCGGGGACCTGGCTGGTGTCGAGGAGGACCTCAAGGTTGCCGCGAACAGCGAGTTCGAGGTGCGGCCCTACGGTCCTGAGGGAGTCAAGACCGTCTACGGCGTGGACCTCACCGTCGTGCCCGTCGAGGACTCCGGCGGCCCGCTGACCGTGCAGGCGCTGATCGACGGCGACGTGCAGCTGGCCGACATCTACACCGCCGACCCCGCCATCGCCGAGAACGACCTGGTGGTGCTCGAGGACCCTGAGTCGCTGATCCTCCCGCAGAACGTGGTGCCGGTGGTGTCCGAGAAGATCGACGAGGCCGCCGCGGCGGCGATCGACGGGGTCCTCGCCCAGCTCAGCGCCGCGGATCTGGTCGAGCTCAATCGCCAGAGCGTGGTGGACCAGGCCAGCAGCGCCGACATCGCCTCGGGCTGGCTGACGGAGAAGGGCCTGGTCTGATGCGCATCGTGGTCACCGGGGCCACCGGGAAGGTCGGCGGGCAGGTGGCCCGGCTGCTGGCCCCGGCGCCCGGGATCGAGCTGCTGATGGTGGGGCGCAGCCTGCACCGCGCCCCGCAGCTCGAGGGCGTCGCCACGGCGCGAGCGGAATTCTCCGATGCAGACGCCTGCCGCACCGCCTTCGCCGGGGCCGACGCGCTGCTGCTGGTCTCCGTGGGGGAGGCCGAGGATCGCCTCGCCCAGCACCGCACGGCCATCGATGCCGCCGTCGCGGCAGGGGTGGGACATGTGCTCTATACATCCTTCCTCGGCGCCGGAGCCGATGCTGAGTTCACCCTCGCCCGCGACCACGGCGCGACCGAGGAGATGCTGCGCGGATCGGGACTGGCCTGGACCTTTCTGCGGGACAGCTTCTACGCCGACGTGCTGCTCGACTTCGCCGGGCCGGACCGGGTGATCCGGGGGCCGGGCGGCACCGGTCGCTGTGCCTTCGTGGCTCGGCGCGATGTGGCCGACGTGGCCGCCCGGATCCTGCGCGATCCCGCTCACTGGGCCGGCCGGGTCCTGGATCTGACCGGACCGGTGTCGGTGAGCCTCGCGGAGGCCACGCTGCTCATGACCCGTGCTCGCGATGAGGAGTACGAGTACGTCGACGAGACGCTCGCCGAGGCCCGTGCCTCCCGCGCCGCCTACGGGGCACCGGACTGGCAGGTTGACGCCTGGATCAGCACCTACACGGCGATCGCCTCCGGAGCGCTCGACGTGGTCGGCGACGGGGTGTGGGAGGTGCTGGGCCGGGAGCCGACGCCGCTCGCCGAGGCTGTCGCGGACCCCCTGTGACGGACCGACGCCTCGCTGTGACCAGCACAGATGCCAGCGCGCCAACCGCACGGTCGGCCCGCGGATGACATCTCGCAGCGGAGACGGCAGGGTGGGGGAGATGAACAGCAACCAGACCCACCTGACCGTCACCCGCACCGTCGATGTGCCCGCGAAGGATCTGTTCGATCTGCTCACGCTGCCGGCGCGCCACCCCGAGTTCGATGGCTCCGGCACCGTGCGCAGTGCCGATGACACCGAGCGCATCCACAAGTCCGGCGAGAAGTTCGTGATGAACATGCACCGCGAGGCCATGGGCGGCGACTATCGCACCCACAACTTCGTCACCGCCTACGACGAGAACAAGATGATCGGCTGGCAGCCCGCGCCGGAAGCCGAGGACGGCAGCGCGCCGACCGAGCCGCTGGGCTGGGAGTGGCTCTACGAGCTGAAGGCCCAGGGCGCCGGTTCCACCGAGGTGTCCCTGACCTACGACTGGTCGAGGGTCACCGATCAGAAGCTGCTCGAGAAGGTCGGCTTCCCGGCGATTCCGGAGACGGCTCTCGAGGAATCTCTGAACCTGCTCGCCGCGGCGGTCACGAAGTCCTGAGGCCCTGACCAGCACGCAGTGATCTCGGCGCCTCAGGCGCCGCTCGGCCCGGGGCCCCGGGCGCTGCTCGGCGCGGCGAGCGCCTCGAGGCCCCGGCGTCGCCCTCAGGCGGCCGTCGGGGAGGTGTCCCGGCGGACGTCGTAGACGGCCATCCGCACCCCGTTGGAGAAGTCCGCGGAGCGCACCAGCTCCAGGCGCTGGGTCGGGGCGTCGGCCGCGAACAGCCGCTTGCCGCTGCCCAGCAGGACCGGGAAGGTCAGCAGGTGGTAGCGGTCCACGAGATCCGCGGCGACGAGCGACTGCACCAGTCGGGCCGATCCGTGCACCAGGAGCGGCCCACCGTCGGTGTCCTTGAGCGCCCGCACCTCGTCCAGATCGCGCAGCAGATGGCAGTTCTCCCAGCCCGTCCCGGTGACCTGCTCGGCCGAGAGCGTCGTGGAGACGACATGCTTGGGCATCCGGTTGTACTGGCGGAACTGCTCGTCCATGCCCGGCCAGACCGGCGCGACCTCCTCGAAGGTGACGCGGCCCAGCAGCAGCGCGCCCGCCTCCTCCTGCTCGCTGCCCTTGATCTCGTACGCCTCGGGCACGAAGTCGATGCCCTGGAACGTCCACCCCGCCTGCGGGTGATCGCCGCCGCCGGGCGCTTCCATCACCCCGTCCAGCGTGAGGAACTCGGTGACGATGAGCGGATGGGCCATGGGAGCTCCTCGGGGCGGAACTGCGGGGTGGGCTGCAACATGCGCGCTGCTGCATGCGCGCCGCTGACTATCCTCGAGCTGACTGCCCTCGAGCTGACTGCTTTCGAAGCGTACGGGGGTCGCCGGGATGGCGGAAGTCTGTCAGGCTTCCTCTCAGGCGGCGACGAGGCCGCAGTCCGACCCCGAGGAGGACAGTCATGGCTGACGAATCCGCTCTCCACGCCGGTGGTGCGGTCCCCGATGAGATCGTGCGCAGCGTGCTGATCAATGCCAGCGCCGAAAACGTGTTCGCGGTCATCCGCGAGCCGGGCTGGTTCATCAACGACGGTGAGTACCGAGAGCACACCATCACCCGCCACGGTCCTCTCACCGAAGTCATCGACCCTGTCTACGGCAGGTTCCAGCTCGCGATCGAGGCCCATGAGCCACCGAACCGGATCTTCTTCCGCTGGCTCGGCGGCGGCCTCGGCGAGATCTCCGACGCGCCGAACAACACCGTCGAGTTCGTCATCGACCCCGCCGGGACGGCCAAGCGCAACCTGGTGCGGCTCACCGTGCGCGAACGCGGCTTCGCCAAACTCGGACTCGACGAGGCGGTGCGCCGTCGCAACTACGAGGAGAACCTCCACGGCTGGGAGCAGCAGCTCGGCGTGGCCCGTGATCTCGCAGAGGGCCGGCGGCGACAGCGCGACCAGGAGTCAGCGGCGCCGAGCGAGGAGTGAGCGGCGCCGGGCGAGCGATCGGCGGTTGATCGACGGCAGATCGGCCGCGACCAGGAGCGTCCACCGGGCACGGCCGCACCGCAGGTGAGCGGGCTATCCTCAAGGGATGGGCAGGGTCACCGACAGAGCACGGATCCGCACCGTCAGGGTGCGTGAGGGCAGGCTGTACGCCGGCCGCAAGGGCGACCACGTCGCCGTCGAGGAGCCGCTGGACATCCGCCTGAACGGTCAGCAGCTCTCGCTGACGATGCGCACCCCGGGCCATGACGTCGAGCTGATCCACGGCTTCCTCCACGGCGAGGGGATCATCGCCCACCGCGAGGACATCACCGAGGCCCGCTACTGCGACGGCGCCGTGGTCGACGACGGCAGCGGCTTCGCGCAGAACACGTACAACGTCATGGACTTCACGACCACCCGGCCGCAGCTGCTGCCGCTGGCCACCAAGAACTTCACCACCAGCTCGGCCTGCGGGGTGTGCGGTTCTGAGAGCATCGACGCGGTGCGGCAGAAGAGCCGCTACGCGCTGCTGAAGGACTGGCAGCTGGATCCCCGCGTTGTCCTCGCCGCCGCCCGCGCCCTGAACGACGAGCAGGCCGTCTTCGCCCGCACCGGCGGGGTGCACGCCGCCGCGCTCGTGGACCTCGAGGGGAACCTCCTGGTGGTCCGCGAGGACGTGGGCCGGCACAACGCGGTCGACAAGGTGATCGGCTGGGCGCTGCTCGCAGACCGGCTGCCGCTGCGGGACTGCTTCCTGCTGGTCTCCTCCCGCGCCAGCTTCGAGATCGCCCAGAAGGCCTGCATGGCCGGGATCCCCCTGCTGGCCTGCGTCTCCGCCGCGAGCTCCCTGGCCATCGAGACCTCTGAGGAGTTCGGCCAGACCCTCGTGGGCTTCACCCGCGCGGCCGAGGACGGCGACGGACGGATGAACGTGTACACGCATCCTGAGCGGGTGGACCTGGCGGGGGCGGAGGGCTGATCCCGCCGGATCGCCCTGTCTGCCCGCCCGCCCTGCCCGGCCCCAGCCCCGCCCGCCCGCCCGCCCTGCCCTGCCCTGCCCTGCGCCAGCCCGCCCTGCCCTGCCCCAGCCCCGCCCGCCCTGCCCTGCCAGCTCACCCAGCGCGGCGTGTACGGAATCGTGCAATTCTGAGCCGTTTCCGGGGCGATTCTGGCTCGGAATCGACCGATCCCGCTCGTGGGGCGAGCGTGCTCGCCCGGTGACGGCCGGGCGACGGTTCCTCCCCAGTGGCAGGTTTTCCACAGCCGGCCAGAGCATCCCGACGACGGTCGGGATGGCTCTAGCGTCGGGTGAATGGCGAGGGATTTCAGGCGGTACGCGGGGGCGCTGGATCACCGTTCGGCATGGCTGGAACTCGGCATGCATTCGCGGGATCTCGCCTCGGACCTCTTCACCACGGTGTTCCCCGGCTATCTGACCCTCACCAGCGGCCCTGCGACGCTCAACATCATGTCGTGGGTGCTGCAGAACAGGGTCCGTCCGGGCAGCGTCCTCAGCCACACGACCGCGGCGCTGCTGTGGGGCATCCCGATCCCTGGGGCGCTCGAGAAGGGGGTCGGCCTCCTCCGAGGCCCCGACCTGCAGGTGCGTGACGGAGTCGCGGTCATCCCCTCGGTGCAGCCGGGCCGTGCGCTGGGCGTCGACGCGAAGCTTCCCGTACTGCACTGTCGCGTCCCACCGGAGCAGAGCGGACGGATAGGGAGGGGCGCCATCGTGCATCGGCAGCGACCTGGCGGCACCGCACTGCTCGGCACGCTCGTGGTGTCGTCGCAGGCGGAGACCATTCGGGAGCTCGCGACGATGCTTCCGCTGTGGGACGTGGTCGCGGCGATCGAATCTGTGGTCGGACCAGATCCCGTGTCACCCGGGCAGACGATGAGGACTCTGGGTGCGGCCTTCGAGGCGCCTGGTGGCGGGGCGGGGACCGCACGTGCACGCCGAGCCCTCGCGCTGGCGTGTACACGGGTGCGCTCACCGGGCGAGACGGTGATGAGGCTGATGCTCGAGTCGGCAGGGTTCCCGGCACCGTTCCCGAATCTCCCGGTGCCGGACCCGCTCACGGGACGGACCCGCTACATCGATCTGGCGTGGGATGAGGTCGGCGTGGGCCTGGAGTACGACGGCGACGGTCATCGGACCACGAAGGAGCAGTGGCGCGCGGACGAGACTCGGCGCGACGAACTAGCGGCCCGCGGGTGGATGCTGGCACGCGCCAACGGCACGGACCTCTGGCGTCCACGTCGGATTCTGCTGCGTCTGCGTCGGAGCCTCGGGGAGAGAGGACTGCAGGTGCCGAGCGAGGAGCGCATCCACCGCACGCTGTCGATGCTGGCCGCGAAACGTCCCTCGATGCGCGTAAGTCCACGACCGGGGTGACCAGGGGCCGACCCCGCGGCAACCCGCGGCTGGCCCGGGCCAGATCCCGGGCCGGAGCGGTCGTTTCCGCGCCGGAGTGGTCGACCCCCAGCCGGATCGGTCGATTCCGAGCCAGATCGGGGCCTGTTCTGGCTCGGAATCGACCGGAATCGACGCAGAGAGCGCGGCGCACGGTGCGGGCGGCGCGGGGCGCAGAGCGAGCGGCTCAGGGCGCGGGGCGACTCAGGGCACGGGACGCATGACGCAGCTCGCGCGGCGCGGGGTGTGGGCGATGGCGGAGCGTCTCAGCGGAGGGCCAGCAGGTGCGCGGCGGTGACCTCGTCGAGGACCACGTCGGTCGCGACGCCGGCCCGCAGCGCCGCACGCAGGGGGAGCGCCTTGCGGGAGCCGGAGGCCACGAGCAGGCGGCGCGGGATCCGGGCGAGCTGATCCGGTGAGGTGCCGGAGCCACGGGCGTTCATCGCGATGTCGCGGTAGCCGCCGTCGGCGCGCAGGAAGACAGTGCACACATCGCCCACCGCGCCGTCGGCCCGCAGCGAGTGGAGGTCCTCCTCGGTGAGGTAGTTGTGCGTGTAGACGTGGCTGGGCACCTCGGCGTCGAACGCCCCGACACTGAACACCGCGACCGTCGCCTGCTGCTGCACGTCCAGGACCCGCTGCACGGAGCGCTCTCGCCACATCGCCTCGCGGGTCGCGGGGTAGTCGAAGAAGGCGGGCACCGGGAACTGGTGCACGGTCGCATCCCAGCGGGTGGCCGCGCGGGCGAGCACGGTGGCGATGTAGGTCAGTCCCGAGCCCTCCACGTTGATCGCGCCGTTGAGCTGCACGATCCGCATCCCCGGCACCGGCCTCGTCCGGACCTTGCTGAGCAGAGCCGCCATGGTGGTGCCCCAGGCGATGCCCAGGGTGGTCCCGGGTTCCAGCATCTCGTCGAGCAGGGTCGCGCCGGTCTCGACGACCGTGTGCAGGCGCTCGCGCTCGTCCGCGCCTGTGCCCATCGGCACCACATGCGCCTGGACCCCGTACTGCCGAGCGATGCGCCGACCGAGCTCCTCCACCCGGTGCGCCTCCGGCGGGCGCAGCGAGATCTGCACCAGCCCGGCCGTACGGGCGTCGGCGAGCATGCGGGAGACGGTGGAGCGGGAGACGGACAGCGAGCCCGCGATCGCCTCCATCGTCTGGCCCTCGCCGTAGTACATCCGTGCAGCCGCGAACGCGGTTTCCAGGCGGCCCTCGGGGATCATGCACCCAGTGTTGCACGTTCGTGCATCCGGCTTGCATCAGCCTGCACGG
The DNA here is from genome assembly GCF_052378665.1 of Brachybacterium sp. AOP24-D1-21. Lineage (NCBI taxonomy): Bacteria > Bacillati > Actinomycetota > Actinomycetes > Micrococcales > Dermabacteraceae > Brachybacterium > Brachybacterium sp. AOP24-D1-21. The sequence goes on along the minus strand of NZ_JBQSXX010000001.1, from coordinate 1,144,996 downwards.
AGGTTCCACGATGTCGGTGACGGGTGCCCGCAGGATGCGGCACCCGAAGACGTCACGGCAAAGGAGCACCCACGTGTCCGATCAGCAGCGGTCCGCCCTCACCCCGGCCAGCCGGGAGGAGCACCTCGCGCGTCTGCGTGCCGCGACCGCACAGGACCCGCTCGACGTGCTCGTCGTCGGCGGCGGGGTCAACGGGGCCGGGGCCGCTTTCGATGCTGCCACCCGCGGTCTCTCCGTCGGCCTCGTGGAATCTCACGACTGGGCCAGCGGCACCTCCTCGCGCTCCTCCAAGCTGATGCACGGCGGCCTGCGCTACCTGCAGATGCTCGACTTCAAGCTCGTCGCCGAAGCGCTGCGTGAGCGTGACCTGCTGATCCAGCACACGGCTCCGCACCTGGTGAAGCCCATCAAGTTCGTCTTCCCCTTCTTCAAGAAGGTCGTGGACCGTGCCTTCATCGGCTCCGGCGTGATGCTCTACGACGCGATGCAGTCCATCGGCCACAAGCGTGCCGTCCCCTTCCACCGCCACCTCCTGCACGACAAGATGCTCGAGGTCTTCCCGGGCCTGGACGGCGAGAAGGCCGTCGGCGCGCTCGAGTACTACGACGCGCAGATGGACGACGCCCGCTTCGTGATGATGCTGGTGCGCTCTGCCGCGCAGCATGACGCCGTGGTCGCCAACTACACCACCGTCGTGGACTACCTGCACGAGGGCACCCGCGTCATCGGTGCCCGGATGCGCGACGAGGAGACCGGCGAGGAGTTCGACGTCCACGCCCGCGCGACCGTCCTCGCCGGCGGCGTCTGGACCCAGGACCAGCAGGAGCTCGCCGGGGCCGATGCCGGTCTCGAGGTGCTCGCCTCCAAGGGCGTCCATATCGTCGTGGACCGCGATCGGATCTCCGCTGTGCCGGACACCGGCATCATCACCCAGACCGAGAAGTCGGTCCTGTTCATCATCCCGTGGGACGAGTACTGGGTCATCGGCACCACCGACACCCCGTGGACCCAGGACCCGCGCGACGTGGGCGCGACCAGCGACGACATCGAGTACGTGCTCGAGCACGCCAACGCCGTGCTCGCGGAGGACCTCGGCCGCGAGGACGTCATCGGCGTCTACTCCGGCCTGCGCCCGCTGCTGCAGCCGGTGAAGAAGGGCGCAGGCGGCTCCTCCTCGTCCACGAAGGTCTCCCGTGAGCACACCGTCATGGAGGTCGAGCCGGGGCTGTCCGCGATCGCGGGCGGGAAGTACACCACCTACCGGGTGATGGCCGAGGACGTCGTCGACTTCGCGATCAAGGACTCCCAGCCGGGCCGCCCGAGCCTGACCCGCTCGATCCCCGTGATCGGCGCCCAGGGCTATGAGGCGCTCATGCGCGACAAGCGGGAGATCGGCCGACGCTACGGCTTCGACGAGATCCGGGTGGACCGGCTGCTGTTCCGCTACGGCGCCCTGCTGACCGATGTGCTCGCGCTGATCGATGAGGATCCCGTTCTCGGGGCGCCTCTCGAGCACGCCCCGCGCTACCTGCGGGCTGAGGCGCTGTACGCGGTCCGTGCCGAGGGCGCGCGCCACCTGGCGGATATCCTCCAGCGCCGCACCCGCCTGGACTACGAGACCCGCGACCGCGGCGTCGACGCGGCCGCAGAGGTCGCTGCGCTCGTCGGGCCCGAGCTGGGCTGGGACGATGCCGCCCGCCGCCGCGAGGTCGAGACCTACCGCAATCTCATCGCCGCCCGTCTGGACGGCGAACGCACCACCAGCGATGAGCAGGCAGCAGCCCGCCTCGCCGACGCCCCGGAGGTGCCCACCCGACGATGACCGACCCTGTGCCCGGAGACGAGATCCGGGCACTGCGTGGGGCGCGCACCGCGTGCGCCCCCGCAGAGCTCTCCCCGAGCTCTGCGACCGGCCGATCCGAGTTCCGCCCGACGCGCCCCCGCTCCATGACGAGCGGCCGGGCCGGCGTCACCCGTCCGACATGCCGTGCCCACTGATGCCGCGGCATGGACGTCGCGGAGCCCGATCTCAGCCGGAATCCGATCCGCACCGACGCGGATCGCTGAGGAGAACCACACATGGAAACACTCGGAACCATCCTGCTGTCCGAGATCGCGGGCACCGCGATGCTGACGCTGCTGGGCGGTGGCGTCGTCGCCAACGCCATCCTCGGCAAGACCAAGGGCAACGGCGGCGGCTGGCTGATGATCAACTTCGGCTGGGGACTGGCGGTCTTCGCCGGCGTCTGGACCGCCTTCAAGACCGGCGCCCACCTGAACCCCGCGGTCACCATCGGCCTGCTCACGAGCGAGGCCACCGAGTACGCGCCAGGCATCCCGATGACCTTCGGCACCACGATCACCTACTTCGTGGCAGAGCTGATCGGTGCCTTCCTCGGCGCCGTGCTGGCCTGGCTCGCGTACAAGAACCACTACGACCAGGAGACGGACGCCGGCACCATCCTGGGTACCTTCTCCACGGGTGCGGAGATCCGCTCCCGCGGCTGGAATGTGGTCACGGAGATCATCGCGACCTTCGTGCTGGTGTTCGTGATCATCATGTTCGGCAACACCCCGCATGAGCTCGGCCCCCTCGCGGTCGCCCTGCTGGTGCTCGCCATCGGCGCCTCCCTCGGCGGGCCGACGGGCTATGCCATCAACCCCGCCCGAGACCTCGGGCCGCGCGTGGCGCACGCGATCCTCCCGATCAAGCACAAGGGCGGCAACGACTGGGGATACTCGTGGGTGCCGATCGTCGGCCCCATGATCGGCGGTACCCTCGCGGGCCTCGCCTCGATCCTCTACTTCTGAGCAGCACCTCTGTTCGAACCAGCAGTCTCGCGCCCGAGCGTGGCGCTGCGACCTCACGACCTCTCATCCACGACGAAGGAGTTCCGATGAACGACCAGACGATGTACATCATGTCGATCGACCAGGGCACCACCTCGACCCGCGCGATCATCTTCGACCATGCCGGTCAGATCGTCTCCAGCGGCCAGAAGGAGCACGAGCAGATCTTCCCGAAGTCCGGCTGGGTCGAGCACGACCCCAAGGAGATCTGGAAGAACACCCGCGATGTGGTCGGCAAGGCGCTCGTGAACGCCGAGATCAACCGCCACCAGATCGCGGCCGTGGGCATCACCAACCAGCGCGAGACCGCCGTGGTGTGGGACAAGGCGACCGGCGAGCCGGTCTACAACGCGATCGTCTGGCAGGACACCCGCACGCAGAAGATCTGCAACGAGCTCGCCGGCGACGAGGGCGCCGACAAGTACAAGGAGCGCGTGGGCCTGCCGCTGGCGACCTACTTCTCCGGTCCCAAGGTGAAGTGGATCCTCGACAACGTCGACGGTGCCCGGGAGAAGGCCGAGGCCGGGGAGCTGCTGTTCGGCAACACCGACTCGTGGCTGCTGTGGAACCTCACCGGCGGAAGCAAGGGCGGCGTGCACGTCACCGACGTCACCAACGCCTCGCGCACGATGCTGATGAACATCGACACCCTCGACTGGAACGAGGACATCGCGAAGGACATGGGCATCCCGCTGTCCATGCTCCCGGAGATCCGCTCCTCCTCCGAGGTGTACGGCAAGGGCCGCAAGAACGACCTGCTCATCGACACCCCGATCGCGGGCATCCTCGGGGACCAGCAGGCCGCGACCTTCGGCCAGGCCTGCTTCGAGGTGGGCCAGGCCAAGAACACCTACGGCACCGGCAACTTCATGCTGATCAACACCGGTGAGGACCTGGTGCGCTCCGAGAACGGGCTGCTCACCACCGTCGCCTACAAGATCGGCGACAACAAGCCGATCTACGCCCTCGAGGGATCGATCGCGGTCACGGGCTCGCTCGTGCAGTGGGTGCGCGACAACCTGGGCCTGATCAAGGACGCCCCCGAGATCGAGGATCTCGCGAAGAAGGTCGACGACAACGGTGGCCTGTTCATCGTCCCGGCCTTCTCGGGCCTGTTCGCCCCGCACTGGCGCTCCGACGCGCGCGGTGCGATGGTCGGCATGACCCGCTTCCACAACAAGAACCACATCGCCCGGGCCACCCTGGAGGCCACGGCCTTCCAGTCCCGCGAGGTGCTGGATGCGATGGTCGCCGACGCCGAGAGCGAGGGCGTGGAGCTCTCGGAGCTCAAGGTCGACGGCGGCATGGTCATGAACGAGACCCTCATGCAGTTCCAGGCCGACATCCTCGGCGTGCCCGTGGTGCGTCCGAAGGTCATCGAGACCACCGCGCTCGGCGCCGCCTACGCGGCCGGGATCGCCGTGGGCTTCTGGGACGGCGAGCAGGACGTCATCGACAACTGGGCCGAGGACAAGCGCTGGGAGCCCGCGATGGACGACGAGACCCGCGACCGCTACATGCGCCTGTGGAAGAAGGCCGTCGAGCGCACCCTGGACTGGGTCGACGACGACACCGAGGCTCTGTACAGCTGACCCGCTGAGCACAGCGGAGTTGCACAGCCCTGTGCACGTGCTTCCCGATGGGAGCCGCGTGCGCAGGGCTGTCGTACACGGTCGACGCGCGAGGGTGACCCTTCGGTAGCAATCTGCTCGTGTGAGACCCTGGCGGGTGAGGTGGATCACGCTCCGCCACGCCGGAGGGCAGGGCCCGTTTCACAGTGCTGTGACCAGCAGGGTCGTCGACGATCCGTCGTCGATGCATGACTGCGATTCCCCCACCTCGGCAGTTCGCGGCGAGTACGGTCGGAGAGATCACCACCGACCCAGACGCCGTGCGGCGTTCCGTTGCCGCGCCGTGAGGTGCTGAGCAGGCGCGCCGAGCAGTCGTCCTGTCCCATTCCCCACTCCCCACCTCCCCACTTCCCCGCATCTGAGATCGGAGTCCTCCCATGGATCTCGCCTTCAAACTCGTCGCACTGGCCGTCTACTTCCTCGCGATGATCGGCATCGGCATGTACGCCTTCCGCAAGACCAAGGGCGGTGAGGACTACATGCTCGGCGGACGCCAGCTGCATCCGTTCGTCGCCGCCCTGTCCGCCGGCGCCTCCGATATGTCCGGTTGGCTGCTGATGGGCCTGCCGGGTGCGCTCTACATGAATGGTCTGGTCGAGGCGTGGATCGCCGTCGGCCTCACCGTCGGCGCCGGCCTGAACTGGTTCTTCGTGGCCCCTCGGCTGCGGCAGTACACGCAGATCGCCGGCAATTCGATCACCGTGCCGAGCTTCTTCGGCAACCGCCTTCACGACCGCACCAACGTTCTGCGGATCGCTGCGGGCCTGATCATCCTGGTGTTCTTCACCTTCTACGTCTCCTCGGGCATGGTCGCCGGCGGCGTGTTCTTCCAGTCGATGTTCGGCGGGCCCTATCTCACCGGCATGCTGCTGGTCGGCGGCGTCACCATCCTCTACACCCTGTTCGGCGGGTTCCTCGGCGCCAGCTATACGGATGTGGTCCAGGGCATGATCATGCTGGTCTCCCTGATCCTGGTGCCGGTCACCGCGATGTTCGTGGTTGGCGGACCGGCGCAGATGTTCGCCTCCGTGCGCGAGGTCAATGCCGACTTCGGCTCCATGACCTCCGGCGGCACCGCCATCGGCATCATCTCGGCGCTGGCCTGGGGCCTGGGCTACTTCGGCCAGCCGCACATCATCGTGCGCTTCATGGCGCTGCGCTCCTCGCGGGATGCCAAGTACGGCCTGGTCGTGGGCATGAGCTGGATGATCATCTGCGTGATCGGCGCCGTGTTCACCGCACTCGCCGGCCTGGCGTACTTCCAGCAGAACGCGGACGCGATCCTCACAGACACCAAGAACGGCGAGTCGGTGTTCCTGGACCTCTCGCAGCTGCTGTTCCATCCGCTGATCGCCGGCGTGCTGCTGGCTGCGGTGCTCGCAGCGATCATGTCCACCATCTCCTCACAGCTGATCGTCTCCAGCTCGGCGCTCATCGAGGACCTCATGGGCGGCATCGGTATCAGGCTCAGTGCCAAGGGCGCCCTGTGGGGCGGCCGCATCGGTGTGCTGGTGGTCTCGATCATCGCGGTGCTGCTGGCCCTGGACCCGGGCAGCTCCGTGCTCGGCCTGGTGGCCTTCGCCTGGGCCGGCTTCGGCGCCGCCTTCGGGCCGATCGTGCTCCTGTCGCTGTTCTGGCGTCGCCTCACCGCGGCCGGTGCCGCAGCGGGCATGGTCGCCGGTGCCGCGGTGGCCTTCGTCTGGGGACAGTTCTCCCCCGATGTCGCGTGGGGTCTGTTCGGCGAACAGCACCTGTACGAGATCATCCCCGGCTTCCTGGTCTGCCTCGTGCTCGCCGTCCTGGTCAGCATGATCACCCCTCAGCCGCCGGCGAAGGCGATGGAGGAGTTCGACGACATGCTCGAATCCTTGGCCAGCGGTGAGGCCCGCGACCGCAGCGCGGAGGCGGCCGGGGCCGCACCCGCCGCCGATACCACGGGCACCACCGGCACCGTCTGAGCCGCAGGGAGCACCGGGCCACCACGTCCGAGGTGCGCTCCCGCTTGAGGCCATGCGGCCGCGATGGATCGGACGATTCCGAGCCAGATCTTCCACATTTTGGCTCGGAATCGTCCGATCGCGGGTGCGGGTGCGGGTGCGGGTGCGGGTGCCGGGTGCCGGGTGCGGGTTCGGGTGCGGGGTGCGGCAGTGCGCCCGGGCCGGGTCAGCCGCCGAAGAGCAGCTCTGTCTCCGGCCCGCGCACCCCGGGTCGCACTGCGAACAGCGATCCGGCCGCCGGATCCTCCCCGTCGGGCAGGTTCTCGCGGCTGGTGGTGATGAACAGGGTCGACCTGTCCGCGCCGCCGAAGGTGCAGGCGGTGACCTGACGGGCGTCCACCGAGATCTTCTCGGCCACCGCGCCGTGCTCGTCGAGGCCGAGCACCTGACTGCCGGAGTGCATCGCCACCCACACCCGGCCCTCGGCATCGAGGCAGAGGCCGTCGGGATGGCCGTCCTCGCCGCTCAGGTCGGCGAAAGGCCTGCGCTCCACGAGCCCGTCCTCGTCGGACCAGTCGAAGAGATCCACCCGGCCGGTCGGAGTGTCGACGTAAAAGGCGCGGGTGCCGTCGGCCGTGAACGCGAGACCGTTGGAGATCGTCAGATCACCGAACTCACGGGTGGTGGTGCCGTCGGGTCGCAGCCGCCACATCGCGGCCGCACCCTGCGGAGCTCCGTAGCCCATCGTGCCGCACAGGAACGAGCCGTCCGGGGCGATGGCCCCCTCGTTCATCCGTACCGGCTCGTCCCACAGGTCTGGCAGCGGCTCGATCGAGCCATCGGCGTCCTCGAGCCCGAAGCCCTTCTCGAGCGCGAGCACGGCGCCGCCGCTCGAGGCCGGACGCACACAGGCGACCACCGAGCTCGGGGCCGGGAAGCGGGTCACCTCGCCACCGGGGCCGTCCGCCAGCAGGGGCGCGCCGCCGGCCCGGACCGATCCCTCCGGGCCCAGGTGCATGATGTCCCCGGCGAGCATGTCCACCCAGCGCAGGCCGCCCCAGGTGTCGGACCAGTACGGTCCCTCGGCGTGATGGCAGATCGAATCGGTGATGCGTTCGGCGTGCATGGGACCCTCCAGTTCCGCGGGGTGATGCAGAGCGCCGACGAGCAGCTCGTCGGTCCGGCCCACCGTACGCGGGGTCCGCGCGTGGCGGGCGATGATGCCGGCGTCGGCCCGACCCTCCACCGGGGCGAGTCGAGGCACGGCGCCCGGACTCGCGCAAACCCGGACTCGCGCAAACCCGGACTCGTGCAAACCCGGACTTGCGCAAACGTGACCCGGAACTCCCTGCAGTGCCCATAATGGGGTCCACCGCCGGCACCGAGGCCGGTGGGACGCTTCCTCCCTGACCGAATGAGCTCCTCATGACCGATTCCCCGAATCGGGTCCCGGGTGCAGATACCCCGCGGGCCCTGGTTCCGGAGGCCGCCGGCCGCGCCCAGGCATCGACGGGCAGGCCCCCGCTGCGACGCCGCCGGATGAGCCGACGAGCGCGGCGCGACGCCCTCGTGTTCCTCGCCTTCGCCGCCCCGAACCTGGTGCTGATCGCGATGTTCACCTACCGTCCCCTGATCCTGAACATCCAGTACTCGATGCTGGACTGGACGCTGGGCTCGCGCACCGCGACGTTCATCGGGCTGGGCAACTACGTCGAATTCTTCACCTCCGAGGAGGGCCTGACGAGCCTGCGGATCACCGTGATCTTCACCCTGGTCACCGTGGGCGGCGCGATGGTGCTGGGACTGCTGATCGCGCTCGCGCTGAACATCAACATCCCCGGCCGCACCCTCGCCCGCTCGGCGGTCTTCGCTCCCTACGTGCTCTCCGGCGTCGGTGTGGGCCTGGTGTGGCTGTTCATCTTCGACCCGAACTTCGGGGCGCTGGGATGGATCCTGCGCCAGCTGGGCATGGGGAGCCCGCAGTGGTTCCTGGACCCGGACATGTCGCTGGTCATGGTGATGATCGTGTACGTCTGGAAGAACCTCGGGTACTGCGCGATCGTCTACCTCGGCGGGCTGCAGTCTCTGCCGCAGGACGTCATGCACGCCGCCCAGCTCGACGGCGCGGGTGCGGCTCGCCGCTTCTTCAGCATCTCGATCCCGCTGCTGTCGCCCACCACGTTCTTCCTGCTGATCACCACCACCCTGAACAGCCTGCAGGCCTTCGACCTGCTGCGGATCATGACGCCCACCGGGCGTGGCACCAACACGATGATCTTCGAGTCCTACCTGCAGGCGTTCGGCGGCTACTCCCGGGCCGGCTATTCGGCCACGATCTCAGTGCTCCTGTTCGTCATCCTGATCGTGATGACCGTCGCCCAGATCATGTTCGTCGAGCGGAAGGTGCACTACGCATGAGCACGCCCACCCTTCCCCGCCCCGAGCAGGCGACCATGGACCGGCCCGCACCGAAGCCCCGGAAGAACGGCCCCTTCACCCGGGCCAACCTGGTCTCCACGATCACCGGTGGCTACGTGCCGCTGATCCTGGCGACCCTGGTGATGGTGCTGCCGCTGCTGTGGATGATGATCAGCTCCTTCAAGGCGCCGCACGAGATCCTCTCCACCGATCTGGTGGTGCTGCCCGAGAGCCCCTCGCTGGCGAACTATGAGGCCGCCTGGAACTCGGTGCCGATCCCGCAGTTCTTCCTGAACTCGGTCATCGTCACCACGATCGGTTCGAGCATCAAGGTGCTGCTGGCAATCTTCACCGCCTATGCGCTGGTCTTCGTGCGCTTCCCGTTCAAGCGCGTCATCTTCGTACTGATCCTGGTCGCTCTGATGGTGCCGCCGCAGGTCTCGATCCTTCCCAACTACGTGCTGATCGCTGGTCTGGGCGGGGTGAACACCTACTGGGGGATCATCCTGCCGGGCCTGGGCACCGCCTTCGGGACGTTCCTGCTGCGCCAGTACTTCCTCACCATCCCGCCGACGATGATCGAGGCCGCCGAGATCGACGGCGCCGGGCATCTGCGCACCCTGTGGTCCGTGGTGGTGCCGATCGCGGTGCCGACGGTGGCCACAGTCGCCCTGGTCACGATCGTCACCGAGTGGAACGACTACATCTGGCCCCTGATCATCACCTCCGATGCCAGCCGGATGACCCTGCCCGTGGGGCTCACCGCCCTGCAGAACTCCGAGGGCAACACCGGCTCCGGCTGGGGCATCCTCATGGCCGGCACGGTCCTGGTGATCGCCCCGGTCCTGATCGTCTTCGCGATGCTGCAACGGCACATCGTCTCCGGCCTCACCCAAGGCAGCGTGACCGGCTGACGCGCCCGCGTCCGTCCACCACCCCTGAAAGGACCATGTCCCATGACCAGTTCACTTCACCTTCCGCGCGGGTTCAGCCGACGCTCCCTGCTCGGCCTCGGTGTCGCCGGTGCCGGGGCATTGGGCCTCGCCGCCTGCGGCGGCGGCCCTGAGGTCGGCGGTGGCGGCGGCGGTGCCGGCGGCGGCGAGGAGCTCGACCTCGACTTCTCCGGTGTCGAGCCCGCCAAGAAGATCGACTTCTGGACCAACCACCCCGGTGGCTCCCAGGAGGTCGAGGCGCAGCTGCTCGCCGCCTTCACCGAGGAGACCGGCATCGAGGTCAACCACGTGACGGCGGGCTCGAACTACGAGGAGATCGCCCAGCGCTTCCAGACCGCGCAGGCCGCGAACTCCGGGCTTCCCGCCGTGGTGGTGCTCTCGGACGTCTGGTGGTTCCGGTACTTCCTCAACGGCAACGTCATCCCGATCGACTCCCTCGTCGAGCAGCTCGAGATCGACCTGTCCGACTACCGGGACTCGCTGGTCCAGGATTACCAGTACGACGACCAGCAGTGGGCCCTGCCCTATGGCCGCTCCACGCCGCTGTTCTACTACAACAAGGACCACTTCTCCGCCGCCGGGCTGCCCGACCGCGCCCCGGAGACCTGGAGCGAGTTCGAGGAGTGGGCGCCGAAGCTCACCGAGTCCGAGACTGCGTATATGTACCCCGACCTCGCCGGCTACGCAGGCTGGACCCTGCAGAACGTGCTGTGGGGCCAGGATGCCGCATGGTCCGACGAGTGGACGATCACCTGCGCAGAGCCGGCAGCCGTCGAAGCCCTGCAGTGGGTGCAGGACTCGGTGTTCTCCAAGGGCTGGGCACAGGTCGCCTCGAGCGACTCGGCCGACACCTTCGCCGCCGGGGTGTGCTCCTCGACCATCGCCTCCACCGGCTCGCTGGTGGGGGTGCTCGAGTCCGCGACCTTCGACGTCGGCGTGGGCTTCCTGCCCGGCGGGTCCGTGGACGGGCCGGTCTGCCCCACCGGCGGCGCCGGGCTCGGAATCCCGGCCGCGGTGACCAAGGAGGAGCAGCTCGCCGGGGCCATGCTGATGGAGTTCATGGGCCGACCGGAGAGCACCGTCGCGTTCTCCGCCGCCACCGGCTATATGCCGATCCGCAAGAGCGCGGACCTCACCGAGCTCACCGCTGAGACCCCGCAGATCCAGCTCGCGGTCGACCAGCTGGACGTCACCAAGCCCCAGGACTTCGCCCGCGTGTTCCTGCCTGGCGCGGACCAGGAGATGGCCGAGGCCATCGCCTCCGTCGTCACCACCGAGGGCGATGTCCAGGAGGCGATGGACGGGCTCAAGGAGACCCTCGAGGGGATCTACACCAAGGAGATCCAGCCCAAGCTCGAGGGATGAGCCACCGGCGGGGACGGGGGCCGGATCCACGGTGCCCGGCCCGCTGGGGGCCCTGCCTGCCTCAGCCCCGCTGCATCCGGGCCAGGGCGTGGGTGATCTCCCGGGTGGCCGGGTAGAGCTCGCGGTAGAGCCGGTTCAGCTCGTCGTACCGGGCACGGTGCGCCGGATTCGGGACGCACCGATGGTCGGTGCGGTTCCAGGTGCTGGTCTCCACGCCGTGGGCGAGGCGGGCGGCCAGCATCGCGCCGCCGTAGGAGGCGCCGACGGTGCTGCGGGGGATCTGCTGGGTCAGCCCCGTGACGTCGGAGACGATCTGGGGCCACAGGTCGTGCTGGGTGCCGCCGCCCACCGCCATCACCCGGCCCGGGGTCAGGCCCGCCGCCTCGAGCGTCTCCAGGTGATGGCGGACCCCGTAGGCCACCGCCTCGAGCGTCGCGCGGTACAGGTCCCCGCGGGTGTGGGAGAGGGTCAGCCCCGCGACCACGCCGCGCGCGTCGGGGTCGGCGATGGGGGAGCGCTCGCCGGCGAAGTACGGGAGCATCACCAGGCCTCCCGCGCCCGGGCCGCTGCGCTCGGCCTCCGCGAGGAGCCCCGGGAAATCCGCTCCGCCGGTGAGCTCCCGCAGCCAGCCGGTGATGGCCCCGGAGGCGGCCATGCCGCCCGCCAGGCTCGACGAGCCGGGGGTCACCCCCGGGGTGGACCAGAGCGTGCGGCTGGCCAACGGCTCGGGGGTCGTGGCCAGCAGGAGCGTGGTGGTCCCGTACATCAGCATCAGGTCCCCGGGCTCGGTGGCGCCGACGCTCACCGCCTCCGCCCACGCATCGATCGTCCCGCTGAGCACCGGGATGCCTGCCGGCAGGCCGGGGACCAGCGCGGCGACCTGCGGGTCCAGGGAACCGGCGGCCTCGCCCGCCCAGCGCAGCTCCGGCAGCTCGATGCCGGGGGCGACGTGCTGCGACCAGTCGATGTCGGTGCTGCCGTGCCCGGACCGGGAGGAATGCCATTCCTGCTGGCGCAGGCAGTACAGCGGGGCTGTCTGGCTCGCGCTGACATGATCCATCACGTACTGCCCGGTCAGTCGGAACGCGAGATACGAGGCGGGCATGAACAGGCGCCGAGCGCGGGCGTAGAGCTCGGGCTCGTGCTCGGCGACCCAGGTGATCTTCGGCCCCGCGGACTGTGCGGTGAGGACCACGCCGCAGTGGGCGAGGATCTCCTCCTGGCCGAGCACATGGGTGAGGGACCTGATCTGCTGCTCGGCGCGGGAGTCGACGCCGTAGAGGATCGCCGGCCGCACCGGGATCCCCTGCTCATCGGTGAGCACCACGCAGGGCCCCATCCCCGAGAGCCCGATCGCGGACACCTCGAGGCCTGCCGTCCGGGCGGCGGAGGTGAGGGATCGGGCGATCGAGACGAACTCGTCCCACCAGGTCTCCGCGTCCATCTCCACCTGGCCGGGAGCAGGGCGGCGCACCTCGTGCCCGCGCACCTCGGTGCGCAGGATGGTCCCGTCGAGAGCGACCAGCACCCCTTTCGTGCTCGAGGTGCCGACGTCGATCCCGAGCACTGCGTTCGCGTGTCCGACACTCGCGCCCGCGCCAGCCCCAGCGCCCGTGCCTGCCGCAGCCCCAGCACCCGCCGCAGTTCCTGCACCAGCAGCCATTCGTCGTCTCGCCTCCCGTTCGGAACGGAGTCCGGTCCGAATTCTGTCGTCGGCCGCGCCGATGCTCGCCCCGCGCTCTATCCTGCCATCGAGGCCTCCCCTCGCCGGAGGGGGTCCGAGCCTGAGCTCGAGCAGCACTCGGGCTGCGCTCGCGGCGTGCACCCGCAGCACACTCGAGGCGAGCATCCGCAGCGAACTCGAGGCTTGCACCCACGACAAATGTGCGGAACTATTGTTCCCACGTGGCGATGACGGCACTGCGCTGCCGACCCCTCGCGGTCGCAGGCCCGCACCCTCTGTCACGCCCGAGCCATGGAGTATGGCTCGGCCTCATGGGACAGGAGTGACGCCATGCTCGAGACGTCGATGGACATGCAGCTGCTGCATCGCGCCGCCACCGCCTACTATCTCGACGGTCAGCGCCAGGCCGAGGTCGCCGAGCGGATCGGGGTCTCCCGCCCGTCCATCAGCAAGCTGCTCGCCGAGGCGCGCCGGATCGGCATGGTGCGCTTCGAGGTGCTGGACGTGCCCACGGTCGACCTCACCGAGCTCGCCGAACGGCTGCGCGACCTGCTGGGCATCGACTCGGTCCGGATCGCCCCGGGGGACCAGGTGCAGCGCGAGTTCCGCGGCATCGGCGACCTGCTGGGGGAGGAGCTGCGCAGCCTCGAGATCCAGGAAGGAGAGATCGTGCTGCTCTCCTCCGGAAAGACGATCCACGCCGTGGCCGGCATGGGCGGGATGCCGCGCATGCCGGGGGCGCGCATCGTCCCCACCGTCGGCGGTCAGCAGGAGCCGGACCCCTCCTTCCAGACCAACGAGACGGTCCGGCGCTTCGCCGACCGCACCGGGGCGGAGCCCCGCTTCATCTTCGCTCCCGCGCTGACCAGCCCCACCCTCTGGGCGTCGCTGCAGGAGGATCCCGGATTCCGCTCGGTGGTGGACCTCTGGGACGAGGCCCGCGTGGCCGTGGTCGGCATCGGCGCCCCCTATGACGGCCGCGCCAGCCTCACCTCCGTGGTCCCGCGCCATGAGCCCGCGCTCGCGACAGCGGCCGGGGATGTGTGCCTCCACTTCTTCGACGAGGACGGCGCAACCCTCACCTTCCCCGGTGCCGAGTTCCTGGTCCGGCTCCCGCTCGAGACGCTGCGCGCGATCCCCACCACGATCGCCCTGGCCGCCGGCTGCGAGAAGGCGCCCTCCATCCGTGCCGGGGCGAAGACGGGGATGTTCAGCTCGCTGATCACCGACGTGCCGACGGCCGAGGCCGTGCTCGTCGACGCCGGGGTCGACCCGCGCGGCGGAGCGCCGGGCCGCTGACCCGCCCGTCGCCCATGCGGTGACGGGCCGGGCTGTTGGGCTGCCTGTCGGCGCGCGCGGTGACGTGTCGGCCGCAGGCCGCTGCTGGACGACGGGTGCGGCATCCCGCGCATGCCCCTTGAGATGAGACACGGTTCACGCACTAGCCCGAGGGCGCTTGCTGACCAGCGGTGATGCGAGATGACCAGGTCGAGAACATCGGTGTCTCCCGCTCTGGAACATTTGTTCTTGACGATTGTTCCCGGGGTGCTTAGAGTGGAACTCGGACGGGCGCCCCGCGGTGTCATCGATGACGCACCCTCGGCCCCGAGGTCGGCCTCGCGCCGGCCCGCTCAGCCGGGGCCGACCCGGAACGTATCGAAGGAGATGTGCCGAGATGACCGAGATCCCGAAGACCATGCAGGCCGTCGTCATGCATGCGCCCGAGGACTACCGACTCGAAGAACGCGCAGTGCCCACCCCCGCGGCCGACGAGCTGCTGATCCGGGTGGAGGCCGTCGGCGTCTGCGCGAGCGACCTCAAGGCCTACGCCGGCGCCGCCAAGTTCTGGGGCGACGAGAACCGCGAGCGCTGGGTCCAGCCCGGCATCATCCCCGGCCACGAGATCACCGGCGAGGTCGTCTCCGGCTCCGAGGAGGCCCTGGCCAAGCACGGCGCGGCCCTCGGGCAGCGCATCGTGGTCGAGCAGATCGTCCCCTGCGGCGAGTGCATGTACTGCCAGCGCGGCTGGTACTGGATGTGCGACCCGCACGACATGTTCGGCTTCAAGAGCTTCAACGGCGGTATGGCCGAGTTCATGATCGTGCCCCCGCTGGCCCGCGTGCACACGATCTCCAAGGAGATCGCCCCCCAGCACGCCGCCTACGCCGAGCCGCTGTCCTGCTCGATGCACGCCGTGGAGCGCGCCGAGCTGCAGTTCGACGACGTCGTGGTCATCGCGGGCGCCGGCCCGATCGGCCTTGGCGCGATCATCGGCGCCGCCCACAAGAACCCCAAGCTCGTGATCGCCCTCGACTTCGACGACGACAAGCTCGAGCTCGCCAGGAAGTGCGGCGCCGACCTCACCCTGAACCCCTCGAAGGTGGACCTCGACGCGGAGATCCGCGCGCTCACCGGAGGCTACGGCGCGGACGTCTACATCGAGTGCACCGGCCACCCCAGCGCCGTCCCGCAGGGCCTGAACCTGCTGCGCAAGCTCGGCACCTTCGTCGAGTACTCCGTGTTCAAGGAGCCGGTCTCCGTGGACTGGTCGATCATCTCCGACGACAAGGAGCTCGACGTGCGCGGCGCGCACCTGGGCCCCCACACCTGGCCCGCCGCCATCAAGATCATCGAGAAGGGCGACCTCCCGCTCGACGAGATCTGCACCCACCAGTTCGCGCTCGCGGACTTCCAGCAGGCTCTCGACTCGGTCGCCGACTCCGCCGGCGCCTCCGTGAAGGTCTCGATCCTCCCCGGCCTCTGATCCCGCCCGGACTCTGATCCGCCCGAGATCGCGCCCCACGTGACGGCCGACGCCGACCGCGCCGTCGGCCGTCACGTGCCGCCCTCCCCTCAGCACACAGGAGTGCCCGCATGAGTTCCGCATCCACCTCGACGGCCAGCAGCCCCGCCGTCCCCGCCCCCGGCTCCGCCCAGGAGACCTTCCTGGACCGCCTCGGCATCCCGCACGTCCTGCGCTGGGGCTTCCTCGGCGTGCTCGTCTTCATGACCGGCAACGGCGTGGAGACCAACTTCGTCTCCCCGCACATGGCCAACGTGTTCGGCGGTGGCGACGACATGATCAACCTCGCCGCCACGGTCATCACCTTCTACGCGCTGGCCACCCTGATCGGCTCCTATCTCGCCGGCGCCCTCTCGGACCTCTGGGGCCCGCGCAAGGTGATGCTGCTGGGCGTCATCGTGTGGGTGGTGTTCCAGGCGGCCTTCGTCGGCGCCCTCGCGACCGAGTCGGTGCCGCTGATCTTCCTGACCTACATGGTCCGCGGCTTCGGCTTCCCGCTGTTCGCCTTCGCCTTCCTGGTGTGGGTCAACGCGGTCTCCCCGAAGGAGCGCGCCGGCGCCGCCGTCGGCTGGTTCTACGTCATGTTCACCGGTGGCATGCCCACCATCGGCTCCCTGGTCGCGATCGGCATGATCCCCGCCTTCGGCGGTGGGCTGCTCGGTGAGCGCTGGGCCATGGTCGCCTCGACCGCGATCGTGATCGCCGGCTTCCTGATCGCCTACCTCGGGGTGCGTGAGGAGCACGGCGACCGCCGCCTCGCCCCCGCCGGCGAGAGCAGCCGCCAGGTCATCCTCTCGGGCGTGGTGCTCTCGCTGAAGAACAAGCGCGTGATGATGGGCTTCCTGACCCGCCTGATCAACACCGCCCCGCAGTTCGGCATGTTCATCATCCTGCCCACCGTGATCGCCGAGACCCTGGGCTGGGGACAGTCCCGCTGGCTGCTGATGACCTCGATCGTCTTCGCCGGCAACATCCTGTTCAACGCGGCCTTCGGCGCCCTCGGCGACAAGATCGGCTGGACCACCACGGTGCGCTGGTTCGGGATCGTCGGCTCCGCGATCGGCCTGCTGCTGTGGTGGTACGTGCCGCACTGGGTCCCGGCCGGCTCCGACTGGGGCTTCGTGGTCTCCGTCATCGCGGGCACCGTCTTCGGCATCCTGCTGGCCGGCTTCGTGCCGCTCGGCGCGATCATGCCCGCACTGGCACCGGACCACAAGGGTGCCGCGATGGCGATGTACACCACCGCGGCCGGCGGCGCGACCTTCCTCGGCTCCGCCGTGGTCGCCGTGGTGCGGCCCTGGGGCGGGAACGTCGGCGTGGTCTGGTCCTTCGTGGCCCTCTACGTCCTCGCCTTCCTGATGACCTTCGCGCTGAAGGTCGATCAGCCCCGTATCGGCAAGAAGGACATCGCCGCCGCCGAGGCCTGAGCATGAGCGCCCGGGGACCGGCCATCCCAGTCCCTGTGCTCTCTCCTACCTCTCCTGTGCATCGAGCTACCGAAGGAATCTGACATGACTCGCAGCATCTCGCCCCTCTTCGACCTCACCGGCCGCACCGCACTGGTCACCGGCGGCGCCAAGGGCCTCGGCCTGGCGATGGCCCGGGCGCTGGCTGAGCACGGCGCCCCCGTCGTCCTCGCCGACATCGACGACGAGAACGGGCAGCGGGCTGCTGAGCAGCTCGCCGCAGACACCGGCGTCACCACCGCCTACCGCCACCTGGACGTCACCGATCAGGAAGCGGTCGAGCAGGTCGTCGCCGAGGTCGACGCGGAGTTCGGCGGGATCGAGATCCTGCTGAACAACGCCGGCCGCACGATCCACCACCCCCTCGAGGACGGCGACGCGCAGAAGTGGCGCGCGGTGATGAGCCTGAACCTCGACGGCGTCTACCACGTGCTCTCCGCCGTGGGCCGCCGTATGCTCGAACGAGGACGCGGCAGCATCATCAACACCGGCTCCATGAGCGGCATCATCGCCAACATCCCCCAGACCCAGGCCTCGTACAACGCCTCCAAGGCCGCCGTCCACAACCTCACCCGCAGCGCCGCGCTCGAGTGGGCGGATCGCGGAGTGCGCGTGAACGCCATCGCCCCCGGCTATATGCGCACCGAGCTCACCCGTGGCTTCTATGAAGAAGGCGGTGCCCAGATCGACCAGTGGAACCTGATGACCCCGATGGGCCGCCCCGGCGAGCCCGAGGAGCTCGCCGGTGCCGCGGTGTACCTCGCCGCGGATGCCAGCAGCTTCGTGACCGGATCCATCCTGTCGATCGATGGCGGCTACACGGCGGCCTGACCGCCCACAGCCCGCGCTTCGCTCGCCGAGCGCCTATCGCCCTCGCTCGCCGAGCGTCCCATCGCCGCCCGACCACCCGCCCGCCGCTGACCGCCTGAGCAGCTGACCGCCAGAGAAGAGAACGCCGTGACCTACCTGTTCGACGATCCCAAGACCTTCCCCGCCGACGCCGTGGAAGGCCTGGTGGCCGCCCATCCCGAGGAGCTGCTGCGCGTGCACGGCGGAGTGGTGCGCAAGCAGGCCACCCCGGCCGGCCAGCCGGCCCTGGTGGTCGGAGGCGGCTCTGGCCACTATCCGGCCTTCGCCGGCTGGGTGGGTCCCGGCTTCGCGCACGGCGCGCCGTGCGGGAACATCTTCTCCTCGCCGTCCGCCGACCAGGTCTACTCGGTCGCTCGCAACGCCGAGAACGGCGGCGGCGTGATCCTCGGCTTCGGCCACTACGCCGGCGATGTGCTCCACTTCGGGGTCGCCGCGGAGAAGCTCCGTGCGGAGGGGATCGACGTGCGGATCGTCGCCGTCAGCGATGACGTGGCCTCGGGGGAGAAGGGCAATCACCGCGACCGCCGTGGGATCGCCGGTGACCTGCCCGTGTTCAAGATCGCCGGCGCCGCGATCCAGGCCGGTGCCGACCTCGCCGACGCTGAACGCATCGCCTGGAAGGCGAATGACGCCACGCGCACCCTCGGGGTCGCGTTCGACGGCTGCACCCTGCCCGGTGCGGAGGATGCCCTGTTCCACGTCCCCGAGGGGAAGATGGCCATCGGCCTGGGCATCCACGGCGAGCCCGGCATCGACGAGCAGCCGCTGCCCTCGGCGAAGGAGCTCGCGAAGATCCTCGTCGACGGCGTCCTCGCCGAGACTCCCGAGCTTGCCTCGGACCGCGTCGCTGTCGTCCTCAACGGCCTCGGCACCGTGAAGTACGAGGAGATGTTCGTGGTGTGGAAGCACGCCTCGCAGCTCCTGGCGGAGGCCGGGCTGACGATCGTGCGCCCCGAGGTCGGCGAGCACGTGACCAGCCTGGACATGGCGGGCCTGTCGCTGACGGTGGTGCGCCTGGACGAGGAGCTCGAACAGCTCTGGCTCGCCCCCGTCGAGTCCCCGGCCTTCCGGCGCGGCGGCACGGTGAGCGGTGACCTCGGCGGCGAACGCGGGGAGATCTACACCCCGGGCGAGGACCCGATCCCCGCCGCGACCGAGGAGTCGCGAGTCTCCGCGCAGCGGATCGCCGGCATCCTCGGCGACATCGAGACGCTCCTGGCCGAGCTCGAGCCGGAGCTCGGTCGGCTCGATGCGATCGCGGGAGACGGTGACCACGGCCAGGGCATGGTGCTCGGATCCGTCGCCGCGCACGCTGCCGCGCTGCGCACCGTCGAGGGCGGCTGCGGCGCCCGCACCGTGCTGGTCCAGGCCGGAGCAGCCTGGTCCGCCGAGGCCGGGGGCACCTCCGGTGCTCTCTGGGGCGCGGCCCTGACCAGCCTCGGCAGCGCCTTCAGTGACGACGCGGCAGTGAGCGTCGAGCAGCTCCTGACCGGGCTGGTGCAGGCGGTCGAGGCCGTCGAGCGCCTCGGCGGCGCGGTTCCGGGTGACAAGACCATGATCGACGCCGCAGTGCCCTTCCGGGAGGCGATCGCGCTCGCACAGTCCGCGGGCACCGAGGAGACCCGGGCCCGGGTGATCGCCGCCGCTGCCGCGCGCGCCACCGAGGCCGCCGCGGCCACCGCCGACATCTCCGCCAGCAAGGGCCGCGCCCGGAACCACGGCGACAAGTCCGTGGGCACCCCCGACCCCGGCGCGGTCTCCTTCTCGCGGATCGTCACGCTGCTGGGCGAGCAGCTCTCCGCCTGAGACCCTGCTCGGGAACCCGCACCACACGAAGAGAACTCACGAAGGAGCACTGACATGGGCTGGAAGATCATCACCGGATCGGACAACGCAGGCTACGGCCACAAGAGCGCGCTGAAGGAGCTGCTGGAGAACGACCCCCGCGTCGACCAGGTCATCGACGTCGGCGTCACCGGCCGTGAGGACGGCACCTTCTACCCGAACGTCGCAGTCGCCGCCGCGGAGAAGGTCGCCGCGGGCGAGGCCGACCGGGCGCTGCTGATCTGCGGCACCGGCCTCGGGGTCGCGATCGCGGCCAACAAGGTCTCCGGCATTCGCGCGGTCACCGCGCACGACCTCTACTCCGTGCAGCGCTCCGTGCTCTCGAACAACGCGCAGGTGCTGTGCATGGGTGAGCGCGTGATCGGTCTCGAGCTCGCGAAGGAGCTGATCAAGGTGTGGCTGGATCTCGAATTCGACCCCACCTCGTCCTCCGCCGCGAAGGTCGACGCGATCTGCGCCTACGACGGCTCGCTCGAGCAGGCCTGAGCGCCGCTTCTACCCCCGACAGTCAGCTGGCGAACCTGCGCACCACCGATTCTGGTTCGCCAGCTGACTGTCGCCGGTGCGGTGCGGTGCGGTGCGGTGCGGTGCGGTGCGGTGCGGTGCGGTGCGGTGCGGTGCGGTGCGGTGGCGGGCTGCTCGGCCGGCGGCGCGCCGGGTCAGTCCGCGAGGGCCTTCCCGCGCTGCTCTGGGAGGGTGAACGCGGCGGCCGCGGCCAGGGCGAACGCGATCGAGAAGGCGACGAAGACGAGCACCTGCCCGCCTGCCACCAGCAGCACGGGCACCAGGAACGGGGCCAGCATCGAGGCGATGCGCCCGAAGGCGGCGGCCGCGCCGGTGCCGGTGCCGCGCACGCGGGTCGGGTACAGCTCCGGCCCGATCGCGTACAGGGCGCCCCACGCGCCGAGGTTGAAGAAGCTCAGCGCACAGCCTGCGGCGATGATCGTCCACTCGGTGTCCGCGAGGCCGTAGCCGATCGCGGCGAGGGCCGAGCCCGAGAGGAAGACTGTCAGGGTCCAGCGTCGGCCGAGCACCTCGATCAGCCAGGCCGCGGCGGCGTAGCCGGGGATCTGGGCGAGGGTGATGATGAGGGTGAAGGTGAACGACTGGGTAAGGGTGAAACCGCGGTCCACCAGCAGTGTCGGGATCCAGATGAAGGCCCCGTAGTAGGCCAGATTGATGCAGAACCATACGGCCCACAGCCCGGCGGTGCGGGCGCGCAGCGGTTTCGACCAGATCCCGGCCGACGCATCGACCGTGTCCGCCGCCGGGATGGCACCCACCTCGTCAGCAGCGACCCGCGCCGCGACGGGGGCATCCGATACGTCGGCGCCGTTGGCACGAACGGCACTGTCGGCACGAACGGCATCGTCGGCGCGAGCGGCGCCGCCCTGCCCGTCCACTCCGTCGGCCTCATCCGTCGGGGCGTCGATCCCGGCGGCGCTCTCGAAGCTGCGCACCACCTGCTCGGCTTCCTGGTGGCGGCCCTTCTGCTCCAGGAATCGCACCGATTCCGGCATGCCCAGCCGCACCACCAGCGAGTAGGCGGCGGGCACCAGCCCGATCGCGAGTGCCCAGCGCCATCCGGTCGGGCCCGAGGCGGCGACGAAGGTGCCGATCACGGCGGCGAGGATCCATCCCAGCGCCCAGAACGCCTCGAGCCAGACGATCACGCGGCCGCGGATCCGGGCCGGCGCGAACTCGCTCATCAGGGTGGAGGCGACCGGCAGCTCCGCGCCGAGGCCGAGGCCCACGACGAAGCGGAGCACGATCAGGGCGCCCACACCCATCGCGAGCGCCGAGGCGCCGGTGGCGAGGCCGTAGACCAGCAGGGTCAGGGCGAAGACGGAGCGGCGGCCGATCCTGTCGGCCAGCAGCCCGCCCACGCTCGCTCCGATCGCCATCCCGGCGAACCCGGCGGAGGCGATGAGGGAGCCGTCAGCTTTGCTCAGCTCCCAGTGCACGCTGAGCGCCGCGATCACGAAGGAGATCAGGCCGACGTCCATCGCATCCAGTGCCCAGCCGATGCCGGAGGCGCCCAGCAGGCGGCCGTGCTTGCGGGTGAAGGGAAGACGGTCCAGGCGCTGTGACCTGGTCAGACGGTGCTCGGCCGAGGGGGCCGACAGCGGTGAGGAGGTGGTCGAGTTGCTCATTCTCAGCTCCGACGACGGGGGATGGGGTGGCCACAGCATGCCCCAGTTGTCGCCCAGGTCATGAGGCCTGGATCACAGGCCGACCGTTGGGGGAGGGGGAATCTGCCTCCCACTCCTGGTCACTGTGAGAAAAAGTCGGAGGTCTCAGATGTGTTGCGTTTCTGCGGAGCCCCTTCAGCCCCGTGCGTGGGACACCAGATCGACCTCGAGCTCGCCCCGCAGCACCGCCAGCGCCCGGCGCGCACGCGCCGCACCCCAGGGGCCGAGAAGATCGATCTCGGACTCGTCGATCAGGGCCCAGTCGTCGAGCTCGGAGGCCTGCGGCACCACCGTCGCCTCGAGCTGGGCGCGGGGGACGATCCCCGCATCGAAGAGGAAATGCACCCCCATCGGGGAGCTGCGCACCGCGCTCGAGGGCAGCCAGTCGGCGGTGAGCATCCGCCCCACCTCGACCTCGATGCCGAGCTCCTCCTGCACCTCGCGCCGGGCGCACTGCCGGGCGTCCTCACCGGCATCGACCCCGCCACCGGGCAGCAGCCAGTGGTCGCGGTAGTTCGGCTTCTCCACCACCAGATGCCCGTGCTCATCACGCAGGATCACCGCCCCGGAGCTGATCACCTTGGGCAGTGAGGCGAAGTATGCGGGGTCCGGGAGGAGGCGAGGCATGGGCCCATCGTGTCATCTCGTGTCTCGCGGGCCTCACCGGACCGCGAGGAGCCGCACCCTTGCCCCCGGCGCCGCCTGGGCCAGACGGTCCAGACCTGCGCGCGTGACCACTGCGATCACCGGATACCCGCCGGTGGTGGGATGATCCGGGCCGAACACCACGGGCAGCCCCGAGGGCGGTACCTGGATCGCACCGGGAACCATCGGCTCACTGGGCAGAGAACCGCTGCCTGGGGGGACGGGCAGGCCCGGCCCCTCCAGCCGGACCCCGACCCGGTCCGAATCGGTCCGGACGGTCCAGGTGGTGGTGAGCAGCTGGGAGAGGGCCGACGGGCCGAGGAGCCCGTCGCGAGGTCCGGGATGCACCGGGACCTCGAGCACCGGTGTGCTGTCCGCGCCATCATCGCCACCAGCTGCCGAACTCCGGGGTGCCTGCAGGGCAGAGGCAGGGCCGGGGTCCTCTGCGAGCGGGACTGTGCTCGGGACCGCATCGAGACCGTGCTCCTCACCGACCTGCACCCTGTCTCCCGCCGCCAGCGGCGCCGGGCCGAGGCCGGAGAGCGTGTCGCGGGACATCGATCCGAGCACCTCTCCACCGTCGGCGCGGATCCCGCCGCGCACCGCCACCACGAGGCGCAGCCCGTCGGTTGCGGGCCCCACGGTGAGCAGGTCTCCAGGATCCAGTGCGATCGGCTGCTCGCCCGCGGTGATGGTCGATGCCATCGGCGGGTGCCCTGGGTCATCGGCGCGACGCACCTCCCAGGGGGCCGACGCCCCGGTGATGGCGACGACGGTGGGCGCCTCGGCCCGCAGCACCAACGGCCCGATCAGCGTCTCGAGCACCGCGGCCCGCGCTGGATTGCCGACCGTGATGTTGGCGCGGATCCGTGCCCCCTGGTCGAAGCTGCCTGAAGCGCTCACACCGATGGTCGCGAGGCCGGGTCGTCCTGCGTCCTGGAGCAGGGTCTGGGGGCCGGGGGAGACCACCTCGAGCACGGTGCGGGTCGACGGGGTGGGCGTTGCTGCGTGCCGGCGGCCTCGTCGCCTGGGGCCGGCGCCCTCCTGGGCGGGGCGGCTGAGCGCGGTGGTCGAGGATCGTGCCGTCGCCCGTTGCGGGAGGAATCGCACCCGGGTGCCGGGCACCAGCAGTGCCGGCGGGTCCCGGTGCTCGTCGAACAGGGAGGCGTCGCTGCGTCCGATCAGCTGCCAGCCGCCGGGGGAGGGCCGCGGGTAGACCCCGCAGTAGCGGGAGGCGAGGCCCACTGACCCAGCCGGCACGGCGGTGCGCGGCTCGGCCAGGCGGGGAACCTCCCAGCGGATACCGCCCTCGGAGGGGCCCTCGAGGTCGGGGACCAGGTAGGCGAAGCCGGGCGCGAAGCCGCCGAAGGCCGCAGTCCACCGGGTCGCGGAGTGCGCGGCGACCAGCGCCTGACTGCTCATGCCCAGCAGCGCGGCAACCTCGTCGAGGTCCTCACCGTCGTAGACGATCCCGAGCTGGACCTCTGCGGCAGTCTCCTCCAGTGCGTCAGGCACCGGAAGCTCGTCGAGGAGGGCGGTGAGGGCCGCGACATCCCGGGCAGCCGTCCCGACCAGCAGCAGAGTGCGCTCTGCCGGGACCAGGTCCACCAGGTGCGGCGGGGCGAGCAGCTCGACCGCAGCCGCTGCGGCGAGCACGGCGGCGGTGTCCGGGTACTCGGCCAGCAGCGCGCTCTCCCCGGTCCGGTGTGTGGCCAGCGGCGGGTCCAGGCACTCGGCGTTCGTGGTCATAGCGCCGCCTCGACGCTCACGCCGGCCTCCTCGAGGCGGGCCCGCACCGCATGGGCGAGGGCGACCGCGCCGGGGGTGTCCCCATGCAGGCAGAGCGTGCGGACCGGCAGCTCCACCCAGGACCCTTCCGCCGTGCGCACCCCGTGCTCGACCGCGATCGACAGCGCCTGCGCGGCCACCGCCGCAGGGTCGGTGAGCACCGCTCCGGGGCGGCTGCGCGGCGAGAGGGCCCCGTCGGCCAGATAGGCACGATCGGCGAATCCCTCGAGCACCACCTCGATCCCGGACTCTCGGGCCAGCTCCACCACCACGGCACCCGGAGCGGCGACCAGAGGGAGGGCGCCGCCGAGCTCGACCAGCGCCTGCACCACGGCCGCCGCCTGGCCCTGGTGAGAGGTGATCGCGGTGTACAGAGCGCCGTGCGGCTTGATTCCCCGCACCGTGGTCCCCTCCGCGTGAGCCATCGCCTGCAGTGCGCCCACCTGCACGATCAGCTGATCGGTGAGGTCGACGGGGGTGATGTCGAGGAACCGTCGGCCGAAGCCCTGCAGATCCGGATAGGCGACGTGCGCGGTGAGTGCGACGCCCCGCTCACGGCACGCCCGGACGGCCGCGCGCATCGTGCGGGGATCCCCGGCATGCCCTCCGCAGGCGATATTGGCCGTGGTCACGACGTCGAGCATCGCCTCATCGTCCCCCATCGACCAGTCGCCGAAGCCCTCCCCGAGATCGGCGTTGAGGTCGAGCAGGAGTGGCTGAGCGGTCATCGGTGATCGTCTCCTTCGCGCGGATGGCGGTTCCCGTCCATTGTCGACCCTCGGCGCAGGAGGTGGCGGGCCATCCCCTCTGAGCTGTCGTTGGATGGGTGCCGTGACGACAGCTGGGAGGGGATGGACGTGACCGGGCTGGCAGATAGTGTCGAGGGATGAGTCAGTCCTCCGCAGACCAGCACCACCCCTCTCGCGCGGACGCAGCTGAGCCGTCGCCCGCGCCGGCTGCGCCCGCCTGGGCGGACCCGTCGGCCCCGGGGGCGGTCCCGGATCTCCCGGCCGGCCTCGGCTCGAGCGACCCGGAGGCGCCGGTGGCTTACACCGCGGCGGATGTCTCCGCTGCCGCCGAGGTGCTGGCCCGCGCCTCGGAGGGCGAGGCGGAGCTGCTGGTCGCCCTCACCGATGAGCAGCTCGCAGCGCTGGACGGCTACGCACGTCCGCAGTTCGCCGCGACCCCTTGGCTCGATGAACATCCTGATCAGCGACGCTTCGCGGCCGGGGTGGGACTGCGGGCGCTGATCGCCGCCGGCCTGGTGAGCGCGGACGCCGACCCGGCCGGAGGCCGCGAGCAGTGGCGGGCGGATCCGGAGCTCGCCGGCTGCCTGGTGCTGCGCCGCACCGCCTCCGTGTTCACCACCGCCGAACGCACGGTGCAGAGCCCGCAGGGCCCCGAGGTGCACCGCCTGCATTACTACGTGCATGAGGGCGGAGTGCTCGAGGAGGAGGTCACCGCGCTCGGCATCCACCGCTTCACGCCGCTCGGCTCCTCGCAGGTCAACGCCCGCCTGCTGGCCTTCGTGGACCCCGCCGGGGTGGCGGCCGGCCGCGGGGAGCCGATGCAGCTCCGCGCATCCCAGCTGGCCGAGAGCCCGCTCGCGCAGCGCCTCGCCGCCACTCGCGCGCTGACCGTGTTCACCCTCGTCACCACGGCCGACGGCGGAGTGCGGCAGACCAGCGTGTACGCCACCGGCGACGAGGTGCTCGTGATGGAGGCCCTGGATCCGGGCACCGAGGATCCCCGGCTGGAGTTCCGCAGCGTCGACTCCGCGGAGCTGCATGCGCTGGCAACGGTGCTGGTGGGCGCGCAGGGCTGAGACCGCACCGGGCAAGATGACAGGACGCAGGGTACGGGGCGCGGGACGCAGGGCTTTGCGTTCAGGCCTCAGGCCCGGGCCACCCAGCGCCCGAGGACGTCCTCGAGCCGTCCGTGCAGGCGCCGCGTGGCGTCCGGATCGGCGCGGGTGGGACCGTCGTTGAGGATCACCACGGGCTTGCCCTGACGGCCGGCAGCCCGGACGAACCGCAGCCCGGACTGCACCGTGAGGCTCGAGCCGAGCACCAGCAGCGCCTCGGCAGCCTCGAGCGATGCGAAGGCCGCGGCCACCACCTCGCGGCGCGCAGACTCCCCGAAGAACACCACATCGGGCTTGAGGATCCCGCCGCACAACGGACACGGTGGGTAGCGGAAGCTGCTGGTGCGATCCACCTCGGCGTCCCCGTCGGGGGCCTGGGCGGCGTCGGCCGTGAGCTGTCCGAGCCGTGCGGCGAGCTCGGGATTCATCGTCAGCAGCCGCTGATGCAGTGCGGTGCGGGAGGAGAGCGCATCGCACTGCTGGCAGCGCACGCGGTCGAGCCGTCCGTGCAGGTCGATCACCGGATCGGAGCCGGCCGCCGCGTGCAGCCCATCCACGTTCTGGGTGATCACTGCGGTGATCGAGAAGGCCGCGGGATCGAGCGCGGCCAGCAGTCGGTGCGCGGCGCCGGGGCGGGCGGCGCGGAACTGCTCCCACCCCACCGTGGAGCGCGCCCAGTAGCGCCGACGGGCCAGGTCGTGGCCCATGAACTCCTGGTAGGTCATCGGGGAGCGGGGCACCGCATCACGCCCGCGGTAGTCGGGCAGGCCGGAGCCGGTGGACATCCCCGCCCCGGTGAGCACCGCTACCGGCGCCCCGGACAGCAGGTCGAGGGCGGCATCGATCTCCTCGCCGGGGCTGCGGTGGCCGTACTGCGCCCCGTCCATCGGGCCCCAGGCGGGCAGTCGGGGTCCGCCGCGGGTGGGGCCGGGGCCGTCCGGGTTGCGGCGGGTGGCGGTCGCGAACCAGCGGCCGACGTCCGCGGAGCCTGCGCGAGCGATCCCGGGATCGTCGGCGCTGCCTGCGCTGCCTGCGCTGCCTGCGCTGCCTGCTGCATCTGCGCGAGCGGCGTCGGGGGCGGAGGCGGGCTCGCTGGTCATTCCTCGAGCGTAGGCGGTGTGGGACGTTCCCGTCGGGCACGTATCCGACGCACGACGATGACGAGCACCGCAAGCACCCCGATCGCCGCGACCACCCCGGAGTACAGGCGCACGAACCCCTCGAGCAGCTCACCCCCGGCCTGCCCGAACACATACCCGGTGACGACGAACAGCGCATTCCACACCCCGGAGCCCAGCCCCGTGGCCAGGGCGAACAGCCACACCGGCATCCGCTCGATCCCGGCCGGGATCGAGATGACGGTGCGCACCATCGGCACGAAGCGGGCGATCGCCACCGCCGGGAAGCCCCAGCGCTCGAAGAAGCGCATCGCCGCGTCGACATCGCGCTCCTCGAGCAGCGGCAGGCGGCTCACCACCGCCTTGGTGCGATGCAGCCCCAGGGCGCGGCCGACGGCGTAGACCCCGAGCCCGCCCACCACCGAACCGAGCGTGGTCCACGCCAGCGGGACCAGCACGTGCTGGCCGTCGGCGGCTGCGGCGACCCCCGCGAAGGGCAGCAGGATCTCGCCGGGGATCGGCGGGAACAGTGCCTCGGCGGCGATCACCAGTGCCGTGCCCGGGCCTCCGAGCAGCTCCATCAGGGCGATCGCCCATGCGGTGAAGTCCATCGGGCCCTCCTCCTGCGCGCCGTCCAGTGCGCCGGAGGCTAACGGCCGCGGATGGCGCACAGATGAACAGCACTGTGCGGACAGGGCGATGAGGGTGAACCGGATGGTCCCAGCCCCAGAATGAGGCGTTTCAGAGCGCAGTGCGCGAGAGCTGCCGCGCGAGGCTCGTCTGCCGACCTCGGGTGGGTCGGCTCGCCTGAAAACGTTCTCATTCCAGACGCGTTCTCGCGAGGGCGGGGTTCGTGACGCGAGCGAGATCTGGAACAGTTGACAAACCTGCGGACAAGCGCTTTCCTTGCATTCACCACCACGCGGTCCACGATCCGGTAAGACCGGGACGTGATCGCCTGGCGGGTGCAAAAGTTTCATTCCGCTGGTGCTGCGGTCGGAGCCTCCTGGCGCAGCGCACGCTCCGGTCCCGCCCGGAGCGGCATGCCCGGGGCCCGCAGGCGCTGGGGCATCCACCACCGCTCGCCGTCGCCCTCGGGTGGACATCCCACCCCCGACCACCGACCTCGTCGGCCCCACCCGCTGCGACCCGACCCGTCGCCGTCTTTCACGATCAAAGGAGATCTGATGCTCACCCGACGCTCCGCACTCTCGCTCGGCATCGCCGTCCCCGGCCTGACCGCCCTCGCAGCCTGTGGCCCGAACGCCTCCGGCGGCTCCGGTGGCGGCTCGGGCGGCGAGGACGGCTCCGCCTCGCTCCGCCTCGCCTGGTGGGGCAACCCCACCCGCGACGAGAACACCCAGAAGGTCGTCGACGCCTACGCGGAGATTGCGCCCGACGTCACGATCGCCCTCGAGCCCGGGGAGTGGAGCGGCTACTGGGACAAGCTCGCCACCCAGACCGCCGGCAACGACTTCCCCGACATTGTCCAGATGGACGAGAAGTACCTCGCCGAGTACGGCGGCCGCGGTGCACTGCTCGACCTCGCCGGTGCAGGCCTGGACACCGCCGATTTCGCGCCGGGCTCGGTCGAGGTCGGCGAGCTGCCGGAGGTGGGGCTCGCCGCGATCAACGCCGGACTGAACGCCCTCGCCTTCCTCATCAACCCCGAGGTCTTCGAGGCGGCCGGCGTCGACATCCCGGACGACACCACCTGGACCTGGGACGACCTCATCGAGACCGCCACGAAGATCACCGAGGCCACGCCCGACGGCACCTTCGGCATGACCCAGATGGGCTCCGTCCAGGGCCTGTTCCAGGTGTATGTGCGCCAGGCGGGCCAGGACCAGTACAAGGACGGGGCGGCGGGCTTCGACGCGGCGACCGCCACCAAGTGGTTCGAATGGGCCAAGAAGGTCCAGGACGAGGAGGCCGGCCCCAGCGCCAGCGTCTCGGTCGAGGACACCGCCCAGGCGATGGACCAGTCGCTGTTCGCGACCGGGAAGGTCGCCATGACCGTGGCCTGGTCGAACCAGGTCGTCGCCCACGACGGGCTGGTCCCTTCGGGCGTCGTCGTGCTCCGGCCGCCGTCGATGACGGGCTCCGCCTCCGACGCGCAGCTCTGGTACAAGGCCTCGATGTACTGGGCGGTCTCCGCGAAGGCCGCGAACCCGGAGGCCGCTGTCGCCTTCGTCGACTTCCTCGTCAACTCTCCCGACGCCGGCAAGATCCTCTCGGTCGAGCGCGGCGTGCCCGGCAACCTCACCGTGCGCGAGGCGATCGTCCCGGACTTGGACGAGCCGAACATGAAGGCCGTGGACTTCCTCGAATCGGTCGAGGCGGAGCTCGGCGAGGCACCCGAGATCACGCCGCAGGGCGGCGGTCAGTTCGAGGACATCCTCACCCGTGCCTGCGAGGACATGCTCTTCGGCACGCTCACTCCGGCCGAGGCCGGTCAGCGCGTGCTCGACGACCTCGCCGGAGCCCTGGGCTGAGCAGACCGTCATCCCGGAAGCCGGTCCGTCGAGGTCACGACCTCAGGCGGACCGGCCCCGAGATCCCCATGAAGAAGGGAAGAAGCCTATGAGCGCGGTCGGTGAACTCACCCAGATCGTTGCGAATCGCAAGAAGGGCGGCGCGAAGGAGAAGCACCCCGACAACAAGCAGGCGGCAGTCTTCATGCTGCCGTGGCTGCTGGGGTTCCTGGGGATCACGCTGATCCCGATGATCGCCTCGTTCGTGCTCGCGTTCACGGACTACAGCCTGCTGGCCGCACCGAACTTCGTGGGGCTGGAGAACATCAAGGAGATGATCGCGGACTCGCGTCTGCACAACTCGCTGGTGGTCACGTTCATCTACGTGTTCGTCGGCACGCCGCTGCAGCTGGTCGCGGCGCTGCTGCTCGCGGTGGTGCTGAACCAGGGCATCAAGGGCCTGGCGTTCTACCGCTCGGTGTTCTACCTGCCCTCGCTGCTGGGCGGCTCGGTCGCGATCGCGATCCTGTGGCGCCAGATGTTCGGCGCGAACGGCCTGATCAACCAGGTCGCAGGGATGTTCGGCTTCGAGAATCTGCCCGGCTGGGTCTCGAACCCGGATACCGCGCTGGGCACGATCATCCTGCTGCACGTGTGGACCTTCGGCTCCCCGATGATCATCTTCCTGGCCGGCCTGCGGCAGATCCCGGAGATGTACTACGAGGCCGCGTCGGTCGACGGTGCCTCGAAGCTGGCGCAGTTCTTCCGGATCACGATCCCGCTGCTCACACCGATCATCTTCTTCAACGTGGTGCTGCAGGTGATCAACGCCTTCCAGTCGTTCACCCAGGCGTTCGTGGTCTCGGGCGGCACCGGCGGTCCGTCGGACTCGACGATGTTCTACACGCTGTACCTGTACCAGAAGGGCTTCACCCAGTTCGACATGGGGTACGCCTCGGCGATGGCCTGGCTGCTGCTGATCATCGTCGCGATCTTCACCGCCATCAACTTCTTCGTCTCCAAGTTCTGGGTGTTCTACGATGACTGATCTGCAGAGCGAATCCCCGACCGCTGCGCACTCCGCAGCCGACCCGCAGCGCGGGCCCGGTGCGTCCGAGGCCCGGACCGTCCCCAGGACCCGACCGCGGCGCATGGTCCGCGGCGGTGTACGGCACGCGGTGATGATCGTGTCGAGCATCGTCATGATCTATCCGCTGCTGTGGATGGTCGTCTCGTCGCTGCGGCCCAATGAGGAGATCTTCCGCAGCCCGGGTCTGTTCCCGATCAGCCTGGACTTCTCGAACTACCAGCGCGGCTGGGAATCCCTCGCGCAGCCGTTCTCGCACTACCTGATGAACTCCACCCTGCTGGTGCTGGGCTGCGTGATCGGCAACCTCATCGCCTGCTCGCTGACGGCATATGCCTTCGCCCGGCTGAAGTTCTGGGGCCGCAACATCGCCTTCGCGATCATGCTGATGACCCTCATGCTCCCGATCCACGTGGTGATCGTGCCGCAGTACATCATCTTCTCCCAGACCGGCTGGGTGAACACGATGCTTCCGCTGATCCTGCCGAAGTTCCTGGCCACCGACGCGTTCTTCGTGTTCCTCATGGTCCAGTTCATCCGCGGCATCCCCCGCGAGCTGGACGAGGCGGCGCGCATCGACGGCTGCGGCCACTTCCGGATTTTCTTCCAGGTCATCCTGCCGCTGATGCTGCCGGCGCTCGCGACCACCACGATCTTCACGTTCATGTGGATGTGGAACGACTTCTTCGGCTCCCTCATCTACCTCACCAGCCCGGACAACTTCACCGTGCCGCTCGCGCTGAAGTCGTTCCTGGACACGCAGGGCTCCTCCGACTGGGGCGCCATGTTCGCCATGTCGGTGGTCTCCCTGATCCCGTTGTTCCTGGTGTTCCTGTTCGGTCAGCGGTTCCTCGTCAAGGGCTTCGCCACCACCGGCATCAAGTAGCCGGCTCCGCTGCCCGCCCCGCCCGCGCAACACCCGCCCGCACCCGCCCCGCCCGCACCCGCCCCGCCCGCACCCGCCCCGCCCGCACCCACCCCGCCCGCACCCACCCCGCCCGCACCCACCCCGCCCGCCTCCACCCCGCCCGCCTCCACCCCCGCCGCTCCCCGCTCCACACCCGGCCCCGTCGGGCGCGATCGTACGATTCCGAGCCACTTCCGGCTCGTAATCGGCTCGGAATCGTCCGATCGCGGGCCGCGCCCGGCTCGCCTCGCGACTGGTACGGCTCGAGCCATCACCCCTTCGCAGTACGCACCCCCAGGAGAGACATGCCCACCCGCTATGCGCTGATCGGCACCGGCCACCGCGCCCAGATGTATCTCGACGCGATGGCCGGCGATCACGCCGCCGACGCCGAGCTGATCGCCCTGCTCGACACGAACCCCGCCCGCCGGGAGTACCACCGCGACCGCCACCCGGCCTTCGCCGGAGTCGAGCTCGCCGGACCCGAGGACCTCGAACGCGTGATCGCCGACGGGAAGGTCGAACGAGTCATCGTCACCACCCCCGACCGCACCCACGCCGAGCTTGTGGTGCGGGCCCTGGAGGCGGGCGCCGACGTGATCGTCGAGAAGCCGCTGACCATCGACGCTCCCTCCGCCCGCGTGATCCAGGAGGCGATCGACCGCACCGGAGGTCAGGTGCTGGTGACCTTCAACTACCGCTACAGCCCGCGCAACACCGCGTTGAAGCAGATCATCGCCTCGGGAGAGATCGGCGAGGTGGTCTCGGTGAATTTCGAGTGGGTGCTGGACACCCAGCACGGCGCGGACTACTTCCGCCGCTGGCACCGCGACAAGGCCAACAGCGGCGGGCTGTTCGTCCACAAGTCCAGCCACCACTTCGACCTGGTGAACTGGTGGACCGACGCCGTCCCCGAGCGGGTCTACGCCCGCGGCGGCCTGAAGTTCTATGGCCAGGACAACGCCACTGGCCGCGGCCAGGAACCGCTGCCCGAGCGCGGCACCCACGACGGTGCCCACGACCCCTTCGAGCTGGATCTGCGGGACGACGAGAGGCTGAAGAACCTCTACCTCGATGCCGAGCAGCATGACGGCTACCGCCGCGACCAGTCCGTGTTCGGACCCGGCATCACCACCGAGGACAACCTCACCGCGATCGTCGACTACTCCGGCGGAACCGTGCTCACCTACGCCCTGAACGCCCACAGCCCCTGGGAGGGCTACCGGGTCGCGGTCAACGGCACCCGGGGCCGCGCAGAGCTGGAGGTGATCGAGCGCGCCGAGGTGATCCCCGCCGGCGCGGAGACCCACCTGGATCCCAGCGCGATCGCGGTGACCGCGGCGGACCAGGGTGCGCGCGAGCGGGGGGAGCGGCTGATCCTCCAGAAGCACTTCGAACCTGCGCACCAGGTCGAGATCCCCGAGGGCGTGGGTGGCCACGGCGGAGGTGACGCGATCATGCTGCGCGACATCTTCCAGGGGGTGGCAGAGGACCCGCTGGGCCGCACCTCCGACCACCGCGACGGCTTCCGCGCGATCGCCGTCGGGATCTGCGGCAACATCTCCCTCCAGACCGGGGCGCCGGTGGATGTCGCCGCTACCCTGGGAACCGATCTCGCCCGCACGGAGTCCTCGGCTCCCGCCGTTCAGGAGTCCGCATGACCCCCAGTGCCCCCAGCGCCCCCGACATGCCGACCGCCGCCGTGGATCCGGGAGCGCCGGTGCGCGTCGCCCTGATCGGCACCCGCGGCTACGGTGCCGCCCACCTGCGGAATCTCGCCCGTCTGTCCGAGATGGGGGTTGCCCGCCTGGTCGGGGTGGTCGACGTGGCAGATCCGCCCGAGGAGCTGCGCGGGATCCACCACCGCTCCCTCGCTGATCTGCTCGCCGCGCTGCCCGCCGAGGACCGCCCCGAGATCGTCGCCATCGCCACCCCGATCGACACCCATGTGCCGCTCGCGACCGAGGCGCTCGCCGCCGGGCTCGACGTCTACCTCGAGAAGCCCCCGGTGCCGGCGCTCGCCGACCACTGGCGACTGCTCGAGACCGCCCGCGGCGCCGGCCGCAGCGTGCAGGTCGGCTTCCAGGCCCGGGGCGGGGCCGGGGTGGATGTGCTCGCCGGTGAAGTCGCCGCCGGGAGTCTCGGCGAGATCACCGCGGTACGGGTGCACGGCGCCTGGTCGCGCGACCGCGCTTACTACCGCCGCTCCGCCTGGGCGGGCAGGCGACGCCTGGACGGCCGCCGGGTGGCCGACGGCGTGGCCACCAACCCGCTCGCCCATGCCGTGCATGCCGGCCTGGTCATCGCCGGGATCCAGCAGGCTGCGGACATCTCCTCGGTCACCACCGAGCTGCGCCGCGCCCACGACATCGAGGCCGACGACACCACCTTCCTGCGGATCGACCCGAGCGGGGACGGCCCCGCCGTGGTCTGCGCCCTGACCACCACGTCTCCGGAGCAGCACGCGCCCTGGGTCGAGATCATCGGTACCAGTGGCCGCCACCGGCTCTGGTACACCGACGACCGCTCCGCCCGCACGGTGGGGGATGGCGCGGTCGAGGAGCTCCGCCACCCCCGCACCGACCTGATGGAGAATCTCGCCGCGCATGTGCGCGACCGCTCGGTGGCGCTGCTGTCCCCGCTCGAGAGCACCTCGGCGTTCTCCGCGGTGCTCGAGGCGATCCAATCCGTCCCCGATCCGCTCCCGATCCACGCCTCGGCCATCGACTGGCAGGGGGAGGGGGAGCAGGCCCATCCCGTCGTCGAGGATATCGAGGCCACCCTGCTGGCGGCCCTCGATGCGGGCCGGCCCTTCACCGAGCTCGGCGTGAGCTGGGCGCGTGAGGATGCGGTGCACACCTGGACCTCACCGGCAGAGCTGGTGCACGCGCCGACGGCGTGAGCCCGGGGCCGTCCGAGATCACGCGCCGGCGTCGAGGACGTCAGCCCGCCGTGCCGGCAGTGCCCGTCGTGCCGGACGCGCCGGCGGCGTCTGCGGTGCTGGCGGGCCCGGCGGGTGCCGCCGTGGTCGGCGCCGCCAGCGCAGAGATCCGCTGCCGGTGCCGGGACCGTGCCCGCACGATCGCCAGCACAGCGGTGTGGACCAGCATCACCACGGCGACTGCGAAACCGCCGCCGATGAACAGGAACTGCATTCCCGCCTGGCCCGCCGGGTCGGACCACACCGCCGGCGGGATCAGCTCGACAGCGGAGAAGTAGATTCCGGCGGACACGAGCAGCAGCACGATCGCAGGGATCACCAGGGCATACGGCGACCAGCGGGAAGCGGCTGCGGCGATGCCCAGCAGCAGCGCCCCGAGCACGACGAGGACCACGGTGGTCAGCTGCGTCTCGGTGTAGAACGAGACCATGGCCATGCGTACCCCGTCGGCGTGCCCACGGAGCAGCATCAGGGACGCGAGCAGCAGCCCGAGCGGGACGACGATCACGCCGAGCAGAGAGACGACCAGATGCGGATCCGGACGGCGGCGCGCGATCACCAGCGCCAGCCCGAGCCCGCCGATCAGCGGATGGAGCAGCAGGGGAAGCCCGTAGACGATCCCGTCGAGCGCCTCCTGGGGAACCATCGGCGGGCGGTGCTGATAGATCTGGAACGCCAGTTCCGGGACGGCGGAGATCGCGACGCTGAGCAGTCCCAGCACCCCGACGGCGAGCAGTCCCGCGGAGCTCACCACCCCGGTGGCCACGATGCTCGCCAGCAGCAGGATCCCCAGCCCCGCCCCGAGGAAGACCCGGGCACCTGCAGGCCCTGCCAGCAGCTCGCCCAGCGAGGCATCGACGTATCCGCGGGACATCGCGAATCTGACCAGCGTGCTGCCGCCATAGGCGAGCAGGCCGGTGGCGATCGGGGCGACCACCAGGGCGTACACGATCGTGAGGATCCGCGCGACCAGCCCGGATCCATGGCGCGGGCGCGCGACGGCGGGGGACTGCTGCGGTGGCGATTCCGGGTGCGTTGCGGTGATGGGCTCGTCGGATGGGCTGTGGCCCGTCGGGGCGGCGCTGTCTCGTGGATCGGTGCTCATCGTGACCTCCAAAGGCCGTCGCCTGCTCGGGCGGAGGTCCCGAGCTGCCCAGCCACCCGGCGCGGGCCTCCTGAGCCAGAGCATAGGACGCGGGGCGGAGATCGGTGCGGGGTGAGCCGCTTTCGTGATCTGGGCCGAAGCCGGGTCCACGTGCGGCGATCCGCCGCCCCTTCGCGCACGTCAGGATAAAATCAGGGCAGCGGCTCGCGGCGATCTTCCCGGGCCGGGCGGACCAGCTGAGGAGCATGCGTGATGGCCACAGCCCGCACCGTGGGCATGAAGGACGTCGCGCGAGAGGCCGGAGTCTCCGTCGGCACCGTCTCCAACGTGCTGAACCGCCCCGACATCGTCTCCCCGGACCGCCGGGAACGGGTCGAGGCCGTGATCGCCCGGCTCGGCTATGTGCGCAACGATGCCGCCCGCCAGCTGAAGCTCGGACGCTCGAGCACCGTCGGCGCGATCGTCCTGGACTCCGGGAACCCGTTCTACGCCCAGCTGGTGGGCGGGATCGAAGCCGCGGCCGAGGACTCGCAGCTGATGGTCATCGCCGGCAGCGCCGGCAATCGGGAGCGGCGCGAGCGGCTGTATCTGTCCCTGTTCGAGGAGCAGCGGGTGCGCGGCATCCTGCTGGCCTCCACGGGCGGCAGCGCCGAGCTGGTCGAGGCGATCCGCGGCCGCGGCACCCCTGTGGTGCTGCTCGAGGGCGACCCTGATGCTGGCGGCTCCGCGGTGAGCGTCGATGACATCGCCGGGGGTGAGATCGCGGTGCAGCATCTGGCGGGGCTGGGCAGGCGGCGCATCGGCGTGGTCGCCGCGCGGCAGGATCTCCGCCAGGTCGCCGACCGCCTTCGCGGAGCGAGGCGGGCTGCCGCGGCGGCAGGCGTCGAGATCGAGGTGCTCGAGGCTGAGGACCTCACCGTGCTCGCCGGCCGCACCGTCGGCGAAGAGGTGGTGGCGCGCAGCGCCGCAGAGCGGCCCGATGCGGTGTTCTGCGTCAACGACCTGCTCGCCGTCGGCGTGCTGCAGGCCTTCGCGTTCCGCCACCAGGTCGCGGTGCCCGAGGAGATCGCGCTGGTGGGATATGACGACATCGCCTTTGCCCGCTCCACCGTGGTGCCGCTGACCTCGGTGTCCCAGCCGGCTGATCTGATGGGCCGCACCGCGCTCGCATTGCTCGAAGAGGAGATCGCTGGCGGCGACTCCGCACCCCGGCACGTGAGCTTCACGCCGACTCTTGTGGAGCGGGAGTCGACGACGGGCGGTTCCTGATCCGTTCCTGATCCGTTCCTCAGTCGTTCCCAGGGCGTGCTCACGGTGCGTGCTCACAGGCCGTCGAGCAGGCGATCGATCTCCTCGAGGCGGGTGATCTGCGGGCGGATGATCCGCTCGCCGCGCGCGATGACCATGCGGGGCGCGGCGAGGTTCCGGAAAGACTCCAGCGGATCGGCGTCCACGACGACGAGGTCCGCGACCTTGCCGACCGCGATCGAGCCGGTGACGGAGTCGAGCCCCAGGATCCTCGCGTTGCCCTGCGTGGCGGCGTGGAGGACTGCAGCGGGTTCCATCCCGCCCACGCGCTGCAGCAGATCGAGCTCCCGCCAGTAGTTCGAGTGCGTCACGTAGCTGACCGAGGAATCGGTGCCCACACCCAGGGCGATCCCGTTCTCGAGCGCCGCCCGGATCCCGCCGAGCATCTCCCCGAGGACCAGATCGGCATTGGCCCTCACCACGGGATCCACGCCCATGACCTCCGGGTCGAGATTCACCAGCGGCAGGCACGCCTGCAGGGTCGGGATCAACGCCGAGTAGCCGCGCAGCGAGGCGGGGTTGTCCAGGAAGAGCTCGATGAGCTCAGCGGACATGCTGCTGCCGTGCTCGATCGTGTCGACCCCGGCCCGCAGCGCGGCGAGAGCACCCTCCTGGCTCTGAGCGTGGGCGGCGACGAGCACGCCGGCCGAGTGCGCCTCCTCGCAGATCGCGCGCATCGAGTTCTCCGGCATCTCCGGCTTCCCGGCATAGCCGATCTCGATCGCATCCGTGACCCCGCCGGTGGCGGAGATCTTGATCGCCGCCGCGCCTCGTCGGATGTTCTGACGGGCATGGGAGCGCGCCGTCTCGGGGTCATCTGCGATCAGGGCGATCTGCGGGGCGCCGTGCCCGCCGGAGATCGCCAGCAGCGGACCGGAGGGAAGGATGCGCGGCCCGACGATGTCGCCGCGCTCGATCGCATCCCGGATCGCGACCACCTCGTAGGCGACATCGCCGACGGTGCGCAGCGTGGTCACTCCGGAGCGGAGCTGGATGGCCGCGTGCTCCCGGGTGCGCCTGCGCAGGATCCGACGGCCGACGGGTGTGTGCATCAGCCGGGTGGCGTACTTCGCCAGCCGTGGATTCGTGGCGGCCGCACCGAGCGGTCTGCCGTCGGCGAAGAGGTGGGCGTGGGCGTTGATGAGTCCCGGGAGCACGAACAGTCCGCGCCCGTCGACTCGCAGGCCGTCGGCGGGGAGGTCGGCGCTGTCGGCGGGACCCGCGTAGCTGATCGTGCCGCGGTCATCGACGCTGATGGTCCAGTTCTGGTGGATGGTACCGAGCGCATCGCCCGTCACCACGCAGATGTCGGTCAGGGCGAAAGGGGTTCTCATCCATCGAGTGAAGACCTGATGCGGGTCGATGTCCAGGGGATGCTTCCAGCGCTCAGAGGGACGCGGACTTCTCGGTCCCGCGTGGCATGGGCATCAGGCGGTGCAGCTGCGTGACGTGCCTCGGCTCCAGCTCGTCGAGGGAGTGCGCGCCCAGCAGCTTCATGGTGCGCACGATCTGCTCGGAGAGGATCGCGATGGCGCGGTCCACACCCGGCCTGCCGCCGGCCATCAGGCCGTAGAGGTAGGCGCGACCGATCAGGGTGAACCGTGCGCCGAGGGCCACGGCGGCCACGATGTCCGCGCCGTGCATGATGCCGGTGTCGATGCCGATCTCGGTGTCGGTGCCGACCTCGCGGGCGACCTCCGGGAGCAGGTGGAAGGGGACCGGGGCGCGATCGAGCTGCCGCCCGCCGTGATTGGACAGGATGATCCCGTCCACCCCCAGGTCGGTGAACGTCTTCGAGTCCTCGAGGGTCTGGACCCCCTTGACCACGAGCTTCCCGGGCCACAGGCCGCGGATGATCTCGAGGTCTTCATAGCTGATGGTCGGATCCATCGCGGAGTCCAGCAGCTCACCCACGGTGCCGCCGGTCGAGGACAGCGAGGCGAACTCGAGCGTGGGGGTGGTCAGGAAGTCGACCCACCACCAGGGGCGGGGGATCGCGTCCAGCACGGTGCGGGCCGTCAGCTGCGGCGGGATCGAGAAGCCGTTGCGGGTGTCGCGGAGCCGTGCTCCGGCCACCGGAGTGTCCACCGTGAACTGCAGGGTGTCGAAGCCTGCCTGTGCAGCGCGCGCCACCAAGTCGTAGGAGACCTCCCGTTTCCGCATCACGTACAGCTGGAACCACTTCCGGCCGTGGGGTGCGGCGGCGGCGACGTCCTCGATCGAGGTGGTGCCCAGCGTCGACAGCGTGAAAGGGATTCCCGCGACCTGGGCGGCCCCCGCCCCGGCGGTCTCGCCCTCGGTCTGCATGAGGCGGGTGAAGCGGCTCATCCGAATCCAGGGTGTAGTCGGGGTCTGAACCCGCCGGTCTCGAGCAGGGATCTGGCGATGTAGTTGGTCAGGTTGCGGAACCCCAGCGCCGAGCCGCGCAGGTGCTCGAGCCTGCCGTTGATCGCCTCGGTGGGCCCGTTGGAGGTGCTGGGCCGGTCGAAGTAGGCCAGGACGTCGGCGGCGCGCTTCTTCAGCGTCCTGCCGAGCTTGGTGATCTCGACCAGGGCCTTGGGGACGCCGGTGCTGATCGAGTCGATGAGCCGGGCCATCAGCTCGCGGCCGTGGCGCCGGTTCTC
This sequence comes from Brachybacterium sp. AOP24-D1-21, assembly GCF_052378665.1. NCBI lineage: Bacteria > Bacillati > Actinomycetota > Actinomycetes > Micrococcales > Dermabacteraceae > Brachybacterium > Brachybacterium sp. AOP24-D1-21. Next base: position 1,105,121 of record NZ_JBQSXX010000001.1, on the reverse strand, counting down.
GTGGCGGTAGGCGGCGATCATGCGCTGGTAGACGCTCCAGGTGACCTCGACCTCGACGTGGGCGTCGTCGGCGAACAGGGTGTCCAGTCGGTCCTTCTGCTTGTCGTTGAGCAGGTCGGCGCCGGTGGACAGGGTCCGGCGGGCGGCATAGAGCGGGTCGCCCTTGCGGCCGCGGTGCCCACAGATGGCCTGCTGAACTCGCCGTCGGCACTCATCGAGCGCCTCGCCAGCGAGGCGCGTGACGTGGAAGGGATCTAGCACGGTCACCACGTCGGGCAGTTCCTCGACGGCGGCGGTCTTGAACCCGGTGAAGCCGTCCATCGCGACCACCTCCACGCCGTCGCGCCACTCCTGCGGGCGGTCGGCCAGCCAGGTCTTGAACGCCTGCTTGGAGCGTCCTTCGACCATGTCCAGCAGCCGTGCCGGGCCGGTGCCATCTCGCACTGGGGTGAGGTCGATGATCACGGTGACGTACCTGTCGCCGCGACGGGTGTGCCTCCACACGTGCTCATCGACCCCGACGACCTTCACCCCCTCGAAGCGGTGCTCCTCGTCGATCAGCACCCGCTTGCCCTCGGCCATAACGGCGTCGTTGGCGGTGTCCCAGGCCACCCCGAGCCCCTCGGCGACCCGAGCCACGGTCAGGTGCTGGACCACGATCCCTTCCAGCGCCCACCGCAGAGCGCGCCGAGACAACTTGGCCCGGGGCTCGGCCGCGGCGGTGGTGTCCTGGCGCCACACATACCCGCAGCCGCTGCAGCGGTAACGGCGCACGACGACCTCCAGCGTCGTGGGCCGCCAGCCCAGTGGTTCGTGGGCAAGCCGTCGGACCACGGTGTCACGTGGTCTCCCTTCGCAGCCGCAGCGCCGGCACCACTGGTCGGGCTCGACCACCTGACAGGCCAATACGGCACGATCCGGCTCGAGTCGCTGCCCGGTGACAACGAGGCCGAGTTCGTCGAGGCGGCAGAAGGCAGTCAGGTCGGGGCTGGCGAACGCATCAGCGCGCCCGCCGACGGTAGCGTCGTGCACGTCGAGGTCTTTCGGGCTGAGTGTGTAGGAGCTCTCATCCTCGGGAGACCTCGACCCTCACCCCGACACCGACGCGCCGGCCCGCCGCGCGACGTGCGCTACACCCTCATCTGGGAAGAGCCTCCGAACCTACCGGAGTCCGAAAGTACCGCGGTCCGAAACTATCTGATGCGCATCTTCTACAATGAGGATGCGCGTATGCACATGCATACGCACACGCACACTCCTTGGACGCCGTAGCGAGCTTCCGGGCAGACGGTCGCAGACGTCGTCCCCCTGGCTCGTTTCCCCGCCCATCAAAAAATGAACGACCGCGGACTAGCTCGGATCAAGGCGACATCCCCTCAGCATCATGACGCGCTTGTGATGCAACTGAATATAGGAAGCTTAGAGATGACGCAACCAGGACAGACCACCACGACTTCGCACGAAGCGATCGATGCGTTCAAGAGAATCGTCGGCGACGAACATGTACTGACCTCTGAGCGTGCCACGATGCCATTCAGCAAAGGCTATCGATTCGGCGGAGGACCAGTCTTCGCCGTGGTGCGCCCCGGCACGCTGGTCGAGATGTGGCGGGCGCTGCAGGTATCCGTCGACAACAACCTCATCGTCATCCCGCAGGCATCGAACACGGGCCTGACTGGTGGATCCGGCCCCGGCTTCCAAGACTACGATCGCCCCATTGTGATCATCTCGACTCACCGCATCGATGAGGTGCACCTCATCAACGACGCGCGCGAGGCGATCTCGCTCGCGGGCACCCCGCTGACACACCTGACCGACGCGCTCGCCAAGCACCAGCGCGAGCCGCACTCGGTGATCGGGTCGACATCAATCGGCGCCTCGGTCATCGGCGGCATCGCGAACAACTCGGGCGGCAGCCAGATTCGCAAGGGTCCGGCATTCACGCGCGAAGCGATCTTCGCCCGCGTCAACGACGACGGCAAGGTCGAGCTGGTCAATCACCTGGGCATCTCGCTCGGAGACGACCCTGAGGTCGCACTCGACCGTCTACAGCGCGGCGAGTGGTCTCCCGAGGATGTCACCCCAGCTCCCGAAGACTCGAACGAGACCGAGTACGCCGAGCACTTGCGCAAGATCGTGCCTTCGCCTGCTCGCTACAATGCGAACCCCGAGTACCTGTTCGAGGCTTCCGGCTCGGCCGGCAAGCTGATGGTGTTCGCGGTGCGCACCCGCACCTTCCCTCGCGAAGTGCACCCGACCGTGTTTTACATCGGCACGAACAACACGCACGAGCTCGAAGAGATCCGTCGGTTGTTCCTCGAAGCCGACATGCCGCTGCCTATCTCTGGTGAGTACATGGGCCGCAGTGCCTTCGACTTGGCCGAGAAGTACGGCAAAGACACCTTCGTCTTCCTGAAGTTCATGAGTCCAGCGCTGCAGACGCGCATGTTCTCGTTCAAGACGTGGGCCAACGGCTTGTTCTCGAAGATTCCCGGCATTGGTCCGACCTTCGCCGACACGGTATCGCAAGCCATGTTCAGCGTGCTGCCCAACCAGCTGCCCAAGCGCATGATGGAGTACCGCAACCGTTTCGAGCATCACCTGCTGCTCACCGTCAGCGAGTCGCAGAAGGCCGCGAGCGAGAAGATGCTCAAGGAGTTCTTCGCAGAGCCCGAGCACACTGGTGAGTTCTTCATCTGCACGTCTGATGAAGAAAAGAGCGCGTCGCTCAACCGGTTCGGCGCGGCCAGTGCCGCCACTCGCTACGCCGCGTTGAAGCGCCGGCACATCGCAGGGCTCATCCCCATCGATGTGGCCCTGCGTCGCGACGATTGGAACTGGCTCGAGGTGCTGCCGGAGGAGATCGACGACCAGCTTGAGGTCAAGGCGTATTACGGGCACTTCTTCTGCCATGTGATGCACCAGGACTATGTCGCCAAGCAGGGCGTGGATCCCGAGGCGCTGCACGACCGCATCCAGCACCTGCTGGAGGAGCGCGGCGCGAAGCTGCCCGCCGAGCACAACTACGGTCGCATCTACAAGCTGCCGGAGTCCATGGAAGAGCACTTCAAGGAGCTCGATCCGACGAATACGTTCAACGCCGGTATCGGCGGCACGTCGCCGCACAAGGACTGGGCCTAAGTCCCCAAGGTAGCGCGACGCCGTGAGAGCCTGAGCGATGTCTTATCCATCTCGGGTGGACCTAGGGCTCGACTCCCTAGGTCCACCGGGACGGATGAGTCGAGACATCGGTCAGAGGCTGGGCAGGCCATAGAATCGCGTGGCGGCGAGGGCCGCGCCCGGTCCGAGAACGGGTCATCGCCTCACGCCGTCAGCTGACCCGCGACGGCCGGCACACCGGCGAAATCCGGCTCATCCGAATCCAGGGTGTAGTCGGGGTCTGAACCCGCCGGTCTCGAGCAGGGATCTGGCGATGTAGTTGGTCAGGTTGCGGAACCCCAGCGCCGAGCCGCGCAGGTGCTCGAGCCTGCCGTTGATCGCCTCGGTGGGCCCGTTGGAGGTGCTGGGCCGGTCGAAGTAGGCCAGGACGTCGGCGGCGCGCTTCTTCAGCGTCCTGCCGAGCTTGGTGATCTCGACCAGGGCCTTGGGGACGCCGGTGCTGATCGAGTCGATGAGCCGGGCCATCAGCTCGCGGCCGTGGCGCCGGTTCTCGTGGCGGTAGGCGGCGATCATGCGCTGGTAGACGCTCCAGGTGACCTCGACCTCGACGTGGGCGTCGTCGGCGAACAGGGTGTCCAGTCGGTCCTTCTGCTTGTCGTTGAGCAGGTCGGCGCCGGTGGACAGGGTCCGGCGGGCGGCATAGAGCGGGTCGCCCTTGCGGCCGCGGTGCCCACAGATGGCCTGCTGAACTCGCCGTCGGCACTCATCGAGCGCCTCGCCAGCGAGGCGCGTGACGTGGAAGGGATCTAGCACGGTCACCACGTCGGGCAGTTCCTCGACGGCGGCGGTCTTGAACCCGGTGAAGCCGTCCATCGCGACCACCTCCACGCCGTCGCGCCACTCCTGCGGGCGGTCGGCCAGCCAGGTCTTGAACGCCTGCTTGGAGCGTCCTTCGACCATGTCCAGCAGCCGTGCCGGGCCGGTGCCATCTCGCACTGGGGTGAGGTCGATGATCACGGTGACGTACCTGTCGCCGCGACGGGTGTGCCTCCACACGTGCTCATCGACCCCGACGACCTTCACCCCCTCGAAGCGGTGCTCCTCGTCGATCAGCACCCGCTTGCCCTCGGCCATAACGGCGTCGTTGGCGGTGTCCCAGGCCACCCCGAGCCCCTCGGCGACCCGAGCCACGGTCAGGTGCTGGACCACGATCCCTTCCAGCGCCCACCGCAGAGCGCGCCGAGACAACTTGGCCCGGGGCTCGGCCGCGGCGGTGGTGTCCTGGCGCCACACATACCCGCAGCCGCTGCAGCGGTAACGGCGCACGACGACCTCCAGCGTCGTGGGCCGCCAGCCCAGTGGTTCGTGGGCAAGCCGTCGGACCACGGTGTCACGTGGTCTCCCTTCGCAGCCGCAGCGCCGGCACCACTGGTCGGGCTCGACCACCTGACAGGCCAATACGGCACGATCCGGCTCGAGTCGCTGCCCGGTGACAACGAGGCCGAGTTCGTCGAGGCGGCAGAAGGCAGTCAGGTCGGGGCTGGCGAACGCATCAGCGCGCCCGCCGACGGTAGCGTCGTGCACGTCGAGGTCTTTCGGGCTGAGTGTGTAGGAGCTCTCATCCTCGGGAGACCTCGACCCTCACCCCGACACCGACGCGCCGGCCCGCCGCGCGACGTGCGCTACACCCTCATCTGGGAAGAGCCGGTGAAGCCCGTCGGTGCAATCGCGAAGGGCATCGCGCTGGGACCGCCGAGCATCTGCCGCGACGTGTCGACCTCGGAGACATCCCGGAGCACCGCGGGGTTGAGCTGCACGTCGGCGAACGCCTGCCGGGCACGGCCCAGCGAGAGCTCCGATTCCGCGGCGCCGTCGGTGTAGTCGAAGGCGGCCCGAGGCGTGCGACGCTTCGCGATCGCTCGCAGATCCTCGATGGTCAGCGCTGCGTGGAGCCGGCGCCGACGGGCGTTGACGTCGGGGGCCTTGAACTGCATCAGCTCGAGCAGTTCACGGGGCTGGGGGAGCTGTCTTCTCATGGGTCGTCTGCTTTCGATAGGCGCGACGTGGCACAGGGCCGTATGGCGTGATGATCTTGGAACGTCCGACAGGTCACCCGGAGGGGATCGACGGGCTGAACCGCTCCAGCTCAACGCTCGCCCGCACCAGCCCGCGCAGCGCGCCGTGCTCACCGGGGACGGCACCCAGCGCCCGGGCCTGCAGCGCGACGTTCCCCAGCGCCGTGGCCTCCATCGGGCCGGCGACCACCTCGATGCCGAGGGCATCCGCGGTGAGCTGATTCAGCAGCGCGTTGCGGCTCCCACCTCCCACCACATGCAGACGCTCCGGCAGCGGCATCCGGGCGAGCCGGCACGCGGTGTGGAGCTCCTCCCGGTAGGTCACGGCGAGGGACTCGAGGATGCAGCGCACCAGCTGCGCCGGGGTGCGGGGTCGCTCGTCCTCCCCTGCGAGCCGGCGGGCCGCGAGCATCACCCGGTCCGCCATCCGGCCGGGGGCGAGGAACGCCGGATCGGTGGGATCGATCCGGAAGCGATGAGCGGGCATCACGGCCGCGGCGGCGAGCAGATCGGCGAGATCCACGCGCGCCCCCTCCTCCTCCCATTGCCGGATCGACTCGCTGACCAGCCACATTCCTGCCACGTTCTTGAGGAAGCGGGTGGTGCCGTCGACCCCGCCCTCATTCGTGAATCCGGCCTCGAGCGCAGCCGCAGTGCTGACCGGTGCGCTCAGCTCGAGCCCGATCAGAGACCACGTGCCCGAGGAGATGAAGGCGACGGGGTGAGCATCGTCCGCGGCCGGCACCGCGAGCACCGCCGAAGCGGTGTCATGGGAGCCGACGGCGATGACCGGCACCTCACCGATCCCGAGCTCGCGCACGAGCTCCGGCAGCACTGTGCCCAGGCGCTCGCCGGGGGAGATCAGCGGCGCCAGCAGGTCCGGGTCCACGCCGGCAGCGGTCAGGAGCTCTGCGGACCATCCCTGCCCACCCACCGCGAGCATCCCGGTGCTCGACGCGTTGGTGCGCTCGGTGCGACGCTCGCCGGTGAGCAGGTACCCCAGCAGATCCGGGACCATCAGCAGCGTCGAGCCGGGAGGCAGCGTCGCCGGGCGGTCGTCGGCCACCAGCTGATAGAGCGTGTTGAAGGGCTGCTGGGCGATGCCGGTGAGCGTGTACTGCCGCTCGCGCGACACCTGCTCCGCGAAGGACTCCGGGATCCCGTCGGTGCGGTGATCGCGGTAGGCGACCACCTCGCCGAGGACTTCGCCGCTGCCGGGCACCGAAGCACCGTCAGCCCCGACGAGATCGGGACCCACCAGGCCGTAGTCCACCGCCCAGGAGTCGATCCCGATTGAGGCGAGGCCGGTCAGACCGCGCTCCACGGCCCCGTCGTGCGCGGCACGCAGCCCCTGTCGCACCTCTGCCCAGAGGGCGTCGATGTCCCAGCGCAGCTGACCGTCCTCGTCCCGCAGCCGGTTCTCGAAGCGGTGTGCCGCGATCAGCTCGATGCGACCGTCCGCGAGGACACCCAGCATCACCCGGCCCGAGGTCGCCCCCAGGTCGACCGCCGCGACGGCGATCGGACCGCCCGGCTCGGCGCCCTGCGCGTCGTTCATCGCAGGAACGCGGCTGCGACCCCGGCATCGACCGGGATATGCAGGCCGGTGGTGTGCGAGAGATCCCCGGCGGTCAGCGCGAACACGGCGTTCGCGACGTTCGCGGGCAGCACCTCCCGCTTCAGCAGCGTGCGCTGGGCGTAGAACTCGCCGAGGTCCTTCTCTTCGACCCCGTACACCTTCGCGCGGGAGGCGCCCCAGCCGCCGGCGAAGATGCCGGAGCCGCGGACCACCCCGTCGGGGTTGATGCCGTTGACGCGGATCTGGTGGCCGCCGAGCTCGGCGGCGAGCAGCCGCACCTGGTGGGCCTGATCGGCCTTGGTCGCCGAGTAGGCGATGTTGTTGGGCCCGGCGAACACGGAGTTCTTCGAGGAGATGTAGATGATGTCCCCGCCCATGGCCTGGTCGATCATCACCCGGGCCGTCTCGCGGGAGACCAGGAACGAGCCCCGCGCCATCACGTCGTGCTGGAGGTCCCAGTCCTTCGCGGTGGTCTCCAGCAGCGGCTTGGACAGCGAGAGCCCGGCATTGTTGACGATCAGGTCCAGCCCACCGAAGGCGAGGACCGCCTCAGCGACGGCCTGCACCACGGCCGCTTCATCGGAGACGTCGGCGCGCAGCGCCACCGCCTTGTCGGACCCGCCCAGCTCCTGCGCGGTCTGCTCGGCATTCTCGAGGTTCAGGTCGGCGATGACGACGCAGGCACCCTCGGCGACCAGGCGCTCGGCGGTCGCCTTCCCGATCCCGGAGCCGCCGCCGGTGACGAGCGCGACCCGGCTCGCGAGCGGCTTGGGTGCGGGCTTGCGCTGCAGTTTCGCCTCCTCGAGCGACCAGTACTCGATGCGGAACTTCTCCGACTCGTCGATCGGGGAGTACGTCGAGATCGCTTCCGCGCCGCGCATCACGTTGATCGCGTTGACGTAGTACTCGCCGGCCACGCGCGCCGTCTGCTTGTCGGCCCCGAAGCTGAACATGCCCACGCCCGGGATCAGCACGATCGCCGGGTCGGCGCCGCGGATCGCGGGGGAGTCCGCCTCGGCGTGACGCTCGTAGTAGGCGGTGTAGTCCGTCCGGTACGCCTCATGCAGCTCCTTGAGCCGCGCGACCGAGTCCTCGATGCTCGCGCCGGACGGAAGGTCCAGCACGAGGGGCTTGACCTTCGTGCGCAAGAAGTGGTCGGGGCATGACGTGCCCAGCTCCGCGAGCGGGGCGAGCTTCTGGGAGGAGAGGAACTCGTGGACCGCCTCGGTGTCCGTCCAGTGCCCGACCATCGGCGAGTCCGTCGAGGCCAGCCCGCGCACGATCGGGAACAGGGCAGACGCCTTCGCCCGGCGCTCCGCCTCCGGGAGTGCAGCGCGACTCGCATCATGCGCCCCGAACGGCTCGGACGAGCCGGTGCGCTCGAGGAACGCGGTCGCCTCGGCGATGATCCGCAGCGAGTTCTCCTGCGCCTCCTGCGAGGTCTCGCCCCAGGCGGTGATGCCGTGCCCGCCGAGGATGCAGCCGATCGCGGCCGGGTTCTCCGCCTGGATCGCGGCGATGTCCAAGCCCAGCTGGAAGCCGGGCCGGCGCCACGGCACCCAGACCACCGTCTCGCCGAAGCACTCGCGGGTCAATCGCTCGCCGTCGGCTGCGGTCGCCAGCGCGATCCCCGCGTCGGGATGCAGGTGGTCCACATGTGCGGCGTCGACCAGGGCGTGCATCGCGGTGTCGATCGACGGTGCGGCCCCGCCCTTGCCATGCAGGCAGTAGTCGAAGGCTGCGACCATCTCGTCCTCGCGCTCCACCCCGGGGTACACGTCCCGCAGGGCGCGCACCCGGTCCAGGCGCAGCACCGCCAGCCCCTTCTCCTCGAGGGTCCCCAGGTCGCCGCCGGAGCCCTTGACCCACAGCAGCTCGGTCTCCTCGCCGGTGACCGGATCGATGGCGGAGCCCTTGGCGGAGGTGTTCCCGCCGGCGTAGTTGGTGTTCTTCGGGTCGGAGCCCAGGGCGTTGGAGCGCTCCAGCAGGGCGGCGACGGTCTCGTGGGCGGAGCTCTTCTCGCTCATGCTCAGGCTCCCCATCCCATCTGGTTCCCGCCCACGCGCTCCGCGGCGACCTTCTCTTCATAGCCGCTGGCGCGGAAGGCCGCGAAGGGATCCGCCGGCAGGCCCCGCTCCTCACGGAAGGCGGCCAGCGCCGGGCGCACATCGGTCCAGAACGCGTCCATGAGGATCGCGTTCGCCTCGAGCACGTCGTTGCTCTCCTGGGCGGCGGCGAGCGCCTCCCGGTCCACCAGCAGTGCCTTGACCAGGGTCTCCTGCACGTTTATCACGGAGCGGATCTGGCCCTGGATCTTCGACTCCAGGTTGTGGCACTGATCGAGCATGAAGTTCACGCCGGCGGCGGGCCGGTGCGCCTCCTGCTGGACGATCTCGAAGAGGATCCGGAACAGCTGGAACGGATCCGCGGCGCCGACGATCAGGTCATCATCCCCGTAGTTGCGGGAGTTGAAGTCGAAGGCGCCGAGCCGGTTCTGGCGCAGCAGCTGGGCGACGATGAACTCGATGTTCGTGCCCGGGGCGTGATGCCCGGTATCGAGCACCACCTGCGCCTTCTCGCCGAGCGCCAGGCAGTGCAGGAGGCTCGTGCCCCAGTCCGGAACGTCAGTGTGGTAGAACGCCGGCTCGTAGAACTTGTACTCCAGCACCAGGCGCTCGTCGTCGCCGAGGCCCAGGTAGATCTCCTGCAGCGACTCCGCCAGTCGGTCCTGACGGGCGCGGATCGAGTCCTGGCCTGCGTAGTTGGTGCCGTCAGCCAGCCAGATCTTCATCTCCTTGGAGCCGGTGGCGCGCATGACGTCGATGCACTCGAGGTGATGGTCGATCGCCCGACGGCGCACGGACTTGTCACCGTGGGTGAGCGAGCCGAACTTGTACTCATCATCCTGGAAGGTGTTGGAGTTGATCATCCCCAGCGTCATGCCCTGCTCGGCGGCGTACTCACGCAGCGCACCGAAATCCTCGACCTTGTCCCAGGGGTAGTGCAGCGAGACCCGAGGCGCGGAGCCGGTGAAGGCGTGGGTCTGGGCGGCGTCGGCGATCTTCTCGAAGGGGTCGCGCGGGGTGCCGGGGGTGCCGAACACCTTGAATCGCGTACCGGAGTTGCCGTAGCCCCAGCTGGGGACCTCGATCGTGAACTCTGCGAGGTCGCGGGCGATCTCGGTGGGGAGGGTGGCTGGCGTGGGCATGGGGCGGCGCTCCTTCGGCGGCGGTATCTTCACGGCGTGCTGTGCCTGGCGGTCGGATCTGCGCGGTGTGCGCAGGGATCTCGAGCGAGAACACGGATCATGACCTCGGTGTTGAAACGACTCAATGGAGGTTAGCACGCGCCCTCTGTGGAGGGATAGGGCAAGTGGGTCGTCGTGCAGCGCCGCCCGCTCTCGAAAAGGACGGGGGCAGCGGCGACCGGTCCGCGAGCCTGCTCACCGCACAGGCGCTGGGCCGGTGGAATCCCGCCAGACGACCTTCGTGATCGATCGCCGATTCATCTCGGGGGAGTCGCCGCGCATCACCCGCAGCAGCTCCTCGAGCAGCTCCGCGCCGAGACGACGGTGGTCGATCGAGACGGTGGTCAGGGAGGGTGACATCCACGCGCCGAGCGCCAGGTCGTCCCAACCGGTCACGCTGAGATCTTCCGGCACTCGCCAGCCACGCTCGGCGGCGCCGCGGATGGCGCCGGCGGCCACGAGATCGTTGGCGGCGAGGACGGCAGTGACGGCCGTATCCGCCGGCAGCTCGCGGATCGCACGTCGGGCACTCTCCGCATCCCAACCGCAGTCGATCACTCCGGCGGAATGCAGGCCGCGCTCCTGGACCGTGCGCAGGAAGGACTCGCGGCGCCTCTGTGAGGAGGGGTGGCTGTGGTCGCCGGTGAGGTGCAGCAGCTCGTGGTGCCCCTGGTCTGCGAGGTGGGTGACCAGCTCGGACATCCGGGATGCCTCGGAGAGCGGACCCACTCCGCGCATCTTCTCGTCGTAGACGGGTGCGGAGATGATCGTAGCGGTGCCGAGGCGCTGGCGGTCGGCTCCGGGCAGGTCGGTGAGAGAGAGCACCGCCTCGTACAGCCCGGAATCCGCGAGCTCCTCCACGCGACCACCGCGCAGCTCCTCGGGCGGCAGGGTGACCACCTCCACCGCGAAGCCCGCGTTCTGTGCGGCCTTGTTCGCGCCGGCGAGCACCTCCAGCGAGCTGTGGTCGTCGCCCGCGGGGAGTATCAAGGCCAGTCGCCCTGTGGATCGGTTGCGCATCGCTCGGGCCACGAGGTTCGGTCGATATCCGAGCTGGGCGACCGCCTCGTCGATATGCGCCGCGAGCATCGGGGACACGGTGGGGTCGTGCCGCAGATGTCGCGAGACCGTCTGATGGGAGACCCCTGCCAGGCGGGCGACGTCTCGGATGGTGGGGCGGCGGACGCCGTTCATGGGATCTCCTCGGTGGCATCGAGGCGTGGTGGCGGTCCACGCGCCGGGTGGGCGAGCGCCGCTTCCTGCGGGAGGGTGAGCGACGACTTCTGGTCACGATCTCACAACAGGTGACCGTTCATCCACGGAGCCGCATTGTCCTCGTGAGTGACAAGCGCGGGGACACTTCCGTTTCCGTGCGGCGGGCGGTGGCCTCGTGCTGTTGCAGGTCAAAGCCAGAGAGCTGCCCGACGGTGGGCGTCCCGTGCGGTACGGGACGAGAAGCGGATGAACGGTCACTCGGCGGTTTCTCCGACGATGCTTCGGTGGCCCGGAGGGATGCCGTCCAAGAATCTAGGGAAAGCGGTTGACAATCCACGCTGGAACGATTCAAACTTGCGGCCACCGACAAGGTCCGCCGGCTGTCCAGCCCCGAGGACCGCACGGTCCCGGGAGGCTCCGGTTCGATGAGGAAGGGGTGAGCCAGCAGATGACAACGTTGCATGAGTCCCGCCTGTCCGGCCCCGAACACCTCGAGGGCTGGATCATCGAGGGACCGATGGTGGCTTCTTTCCCCACCGGCGCCCTGCGGCTGGAGAGCGCAGCAGACCCCGCAGAGGGACAGGCCGCGAACTTCGTCGCCTGGCTGCCGATCAACCATGACGGGGACGTGCGCATCTCCTGGGACTTCCGGCCCCTCCGTGAGCCGGGCCTGGCCATGATCTTCTGGGCGGCGCAGGCCCGCGACGGTGGCTCGATCCATGATCCCGCGCTGCCCGCCCGCACCGGGGAGTATGAGCAGTACCACTCCGGTGCGATCGACGCCTACCACCTCTCCTACTTCCGCCGCATGTGGCCTTCCGAGCGCAGCCTGCACACATGCAACGTGCGCAAGAGCCACGGCTTCCACCTCGTCGCCCAGGGCGCGGACCCGCTCCCCGCGGTGCTCGACGTGGATCGCGCCTATCGGATGGTGCTCACCTGGCGAGGCGCCACCGTCGACCTCACGATCGACGACATCCCGTGCCTCAGCTGGACCGATGACGGCACCGTGGGCGGCCCCACCCGCCACGGCGGCGCGATCGGGCTGCGCCAGATGGCACCGCTCATCGCCGAATACTCGAACCTCCACATCGAGGCGCTCTGATGGGCCGCACCGTCCACGCACTCTCGAGCGCCACCGACCTGGTGCTGCGCGCTCTGGTGCTCCAGGGGATCTGGCTGCTCGGCACCCTCGCCGGGGGGATCGTGCTGGGCTGGGCTCCCGCGACCATGGCTGCGGTCGACGCCGCCGCCTGCGCCGACCGGGGCGAGCCGATCCGCTGGCGCCGCGCTGCCCGCATCTGGAAGGACTCCTTCTGGCGCAGCCAGGTCACGCTGGGCCTGCCCGGGGTGTTCCTGCTGCTGGCGGCCATGGCCGTGTTCAGCGAAGCCCTACCTCTCGTCCTCCAGGTCGTGCTGGGGCTGGTCATCGTGCTGCTGCTGGTGGCGCTGGCCCACATCCCGGAGCTTGACCGTCGCTACCGCCTCCCCGCCACCAGGGTGTTCGGGCGCGCCGTGGTGCTGGGACTCGCCCAGGCCCCCACCTCGCTCGTGCTGCTCGCCGTGCTCGCGCTATGGAGCGGCGTGGTGCTCGCCCTGCCCGGCCTGCTCCCGTTCCTGGGGGCGGCCGTGCCGCTCCTGATCTGCCATCACCTCGTGGGTCGTTCCCTGGACCGCAACGAGGACCTGCTCTCCCGTCCGGCGGACCCGCCCACGACGGGTCACCGTGCTCGAACGGTCCCCGGCACAGTCGCCGGGCACCGGCCGAGCGCCGCACCCTCTGCCTGAACCTGCCGCTGCCGCGTGGCCCCCACGGGGCAGCTCCCACTGCGCGATGACGCACCCTGCGTCACCGCCTACGAAAGGAACAAGGATGTTCTCACGTCGTACCCTCCTCGGCGGCGCTGCCGCCGGTGCCACCGCCCTCGGACTCGCCGCCTGCGGCGGCGGAAGCTCCGCCGACGCCGAGGCCGAGATCACCACTCTGAAGATCATGGCGCCGCTCCTGTCCGATACGGCCCCGGATCCCGAGGGCCAGCTGCAGAAGGCCGTCGAGGAGCTCATCGGCATGCCGCTGGAGATCACCTGGGTGCCGAACTCCAGCTACGGCGACCGCGTCACCGTCACGATGGCCAGCGACAACATCCCTCACGTGATGGTGCAGACCGGCAAGACCGCCGAGTTCGCCCAGACCGCTGAGGCCGGCGGCTACTGGGACCTGACCGACATCCTCCCCGAGTACCCGAACCTCACCCCGGAGAACCCGGAGGTCGCCCACGGCGCCAGCATCAACGGCCGCACCTATGGGATCTTCCGGTTGCGCGACGCGATGCGCGCGGCGATCAGCATCCGCAAGGACTGGCTGGACAACCTCGGGCTCGCCGAGCCGGAGACCACCGATGACCTGATGGAGATCGCCCGCGCCTTCACCGAGGACGACCCCGCTGGGGACGGCTCGGCCACCACCGGCCTGATCATCCCCGCCTGGAGCGGCTATGGGAACAACGGCCCCTACGACCTCTGGGAGACCTGGTACGGCACCGCCAACGTCTGGAAGGACGAGGGCGGAACCCTCTCACCAGCGTTCCTCGCTCCGGAATTCATCGAGGCGAACCGCACGATGCGCACCATGGCTGAGGCCGGGCACATCAACGCCGACTTCGCGACCATGGACAGCGGCACCTGGAACGAGCCCTTCTTCAACGGTCAGGGCGGGATCATCGCCGACGTCTCCTCCCGCGGTCTGCAGCTGCAGGGCCTGTTCAAGGATGCGGACCCCGAGGGGTACCTCGACAAGGTCACCATGGTCGGCAACCTCAAGAACTCCGACGGCACCCTGTGGGCGCTGCCCACTCCCGGTTACTCCGGGTACCTGTCCATCCCGAAGGCCGCGGTGCCCGGTGACGCCCAGCTCGCGACCGTCCTGGCCGCGCTGGACAAGCTCTCCTCCGAGGAGGGCCAGCGCCTGCTGAACAACGGCCTCGAAGGGGTCAACTACGAGGTCGACGGCGAGCAGTCGGTTCCGATCGAGAGTGATGAGGCCTCGCTCGTGCAGAGCGACGTCTCCGCCTTCGCGCAGATCGGCAGCCAGTCCAACGGCTATCTCGGCCTGCCCGCCAAGCCCGAGGGAGAGGCGGAGGCGGCACTGGACGAGAAACGCAAGACCTTCCACGAATCCGACCTCGAATCGGCCGTTTTCAACCCCGGTGCTGCGTACATGTCGAAGTCATATCTCCAGAGCGGCGCGATCCTCGACCAGATCGTGGTGGACGCCCGGCTGAAGTTCCTCGCCGGCCAGATCGACGAAGCAGGCCTGACCTCCGAGCTCGAGCGCTGGACCAGCAGCGGTGGCCAGCAGGTCATCGATGAGATGAACGAGCTGTTCCAGCAGGGCTCGAACTGACCATCGGCCGGCGGGGGCGCCGCACCTCACGGCGCGCCCTCGCCCAGACCACGAGGACTGATCGACCATGGTCATGACGAACCACAGCCCCGGCGCCGCTGCCCCGGTGCCGCTGGAAGTGCAGGAGCCGCCCGCCCCGAAGGCGAGCAGCACCCACCGCAAGCGCAGCCTCCTGAAGCGGCTGCGCCGCTCCCCGATGCTGTACCTGATGCTGCTGCCGGGCATCGTCTACTTCGCGGTGTTCAAGTACGCCCCGATGTACGGCATCACCATCGCTTTCCAGGACTACCTGCCCTTCCTCGGCATGCAGGGCAGCCCCTGGGTGGGGTGGGACCACTTCGTGCGGCTCTTCAGCGGACCGGACTTCGGCCGGCTGCTGAGCAACACGCTGATCCTCGCGCTGCTGAACGTGGTGCTGGCGTTCCCCGCCCCGATCATCGTCGCGCTGATGCTCAACGAGCTGCGCAAGCAGATGCTGAAGAAGTTCATCCAGACAGCGATCTACATTCCCCACTTCCTGTCCTGGGCGATCGTCTCCGGCCTCACCTATCTGCTGTTCGCCCTGGACATCGGCCCGATCACGGTGCTCTTCAACGACCTCTTCGGAGGGCGGGTCAACTTCCTGGCGGATCCGGACTGGTTCCGGCCCCTGATCATGGTCCAGACCCTGTGGAAGGGCACCGGCTGGGGCACGATCATCTACCTCGCCGCCCTGGCGGGCGTGGACAAGCAGCAGTACGAGGCGGCGATGATCGACGGCGCGGGACGCTTCCAGCAGCTGCGCCACGTGACCATCCCCGCCATCATCCCCACCGTGATCATCATGCTGATCCTCAACATCGGAAACTTCCTGGACACCGGGTTCGAGCAGATCTACATGCTCACGAACTCTCTGAACCGCGATGTGGCGGACGTCTTCGACACCTACGTGTACTTCATGGGCATCACCAACGGCGCCTACAGCTATTCGACGGCGATCGGGCTGTTCAAATCCCTCGTCGGCCTCGTACTGATCCTCGGCGCGAACTGGCTCGCGAAGAAGTTCACCGAGTCCTCACTGTTCTAGGAGCCCCCGATGTCCATCAAGTACGACACCCCGCGGGACAAGATCTTCGACGGCCTGAACATCGCCCTGCTGCTCGGGTTCGCGGTCATCACGATCCTGCCGTTCCTCTACGTGCTCGCCGCCTCGTTCGCGACCGAGTCGGAGATCGCCTCACGCCCGTTCTTCCTCTGGCCGAACACGCCCACGCTGGAGACCTACCGCTACATCTTCTCGACCGACACGTTCATCCGCTCCCTGCTGGTGACCATCGGAGTCACGGTAATCGGCACCGCCGTGCAGATCACCCTGACGATGCTGATGGCCTACCCGCTCTCGGACCCGAACCTGGTGGGCCGGGGGCTGATCATGCGCCTGGTGCTCTTCGCGATGCTCTTCTCCGGCGGCATGATCCCGCTGTTCCTGGTGGTCAAGGAGATGGGGCTGCTGGACTCCTACTGGGCGCTGATCCTGCCGATGGCGATCAACCCCTTCAACCTCATCGTCATCCGCACCTTCTTCCAACAGCTGCCCGGCGAGCTGCGGGAGGCGGCGGAGATCGACGGGGCGAACGAGTTCACGACCTTCTGGCGGATCATGCTGCCCCTGTCCAAGCCCGTGATCGCCACGTTCTCGCTGTTCTATGCGGTGTCGCTGTGGAACGACTTCATGTCGCCGCTGCTGTACATCTCCGACAGCTCGAAGTGGACGCTGCAGATGTTCGTGCGCCAGGTGACGATCTCGAGCGATCCCTCGACCACGCTGGGCAACCTCGATCCGAACTTCGTGCCCCCGAAGGAGGGGCTCAAGTTCGCGGTGATCGTCATCGCGACGCTCCCGATCATGCTCGTCTACCCCTTCCTGCAGAAGCACTTCGCGAAGGGAGTCATGATCGGCTCGGTCAAGGGCTGATCGAGAGCCTGCCCGTCCCGCCCTCCGTCCCCGCGTCACCACTCCTCTGAACGGAGCCAACATGTGCCCCGCCCTCCCGTCGACCCCGCTTCACCTGCTCGAGCCGCGCACCGGCACCGCCGCTGTGCCCTCCCAGTTCGGGGTGCCCTGGCCGCGGAGCGCGATGCCGGAGCCTCCGCGGTTCGACCTCGTCGACGCCTCGGGCAGCACGCCGGTGGACACCTGGGTCACCGCGCGCTGGCCCGACGGCTCGGTGAAATGGACCGGTCATGCCGGCCTCGCTCCGGCTGGCGACGCCCGACTCGTCGAGGCACAGAGGGCCGACGCGTCCGACGGGACTTTCGCGCCCGACGCGCCCGAAGGGGCTGTCGCACCGGACGCACCCGCCGTTCTCGAGGTGTCCGAGCAGGCCGATGGCTCGATCAGCGTGGACACCGGGGTGCTGCGGGTGGTCGTCGCCCCGCACGATCATGCGCCGCTGCGCAGGCTCGAGGTCGACGGGCGCCTGGTGGGTCAGGACGGGCGGATCGTCGCCTCGTCGGCCGCCACGGCGGAGCAGTCCGCGACCCGGCGGGAGCATCGGGTGCGGACCACGGCGGTGCGGATCGAGCGGCGCGGCGAGCAGCAGGTGGTGCTGCGCCTGGAGGGGCACCACGAGGTGGCCGGCACTCAGGTGCTGCCCTTCGTGCTGCGCCTGACCGCCACCGCGGGCTCCCGCCGGCTGCGGGCGGTGCACTCCCTGGTCTGGGACGCGGACCCCGAGTCGCTGTTCCTCACCTCGCTCGGGCTGCGGCTCGAGGTGCCGCTGCGCAGCGCCCCGCACGACCGCCATGTGCGGCTGGCGGGTTCCGAGGGAGGGTTCCTCACCGAGGCGGTGCGCGGACTGACCGGGCTGCGGCGAGATCCCGGCGAGCCGGTGCGCGAGGCGCAGATCGCCGGCCGTCCCACCCCGCCTCTCGAGTCCTGGGCGCCAACCGTCTCCGGACGCCTGGAGCTGATCCCCACCTGGAACGACTGGACCCTGCGACAGCTCAGCGCCCACGGCTACACCCTCGCCAAGCGCACCGCCGGGAACCGTCCCTGGATCGCTGCGGGCGGCGGCACCCGCAGCCGCGGCTACGCCCTGCTCGGCGACCTCGAGGGCGCGATCGGAGTGGGATTGCGGGACTTCTGGAAGCTGATCCCCACCCAGCTCGACATCACCGATGCCACGAGCGAGCTCGGCGCGGTCACCGCCTGGATGTACGCGCCGTCGGCCGAGCCGATGGACCTGCGGTTCTACCACGACGGCCTCGGCCAGAACAGCCATCCCGAGCAGCTCGAGGCCCTCGAGATCACCTACGAGGACTACGAGCCCGGCTATGGCGACGCGCGCGGCATCGCCCGCACCCACGAGCTCGTGATCGATGCCTTTGCCGCCACCCCGGAGCATCGGGAGCTCGCCGACCTCGCCGCCTCCAGCGCTCTTCCCCCTCAGCTGCTCGCCGCGCCCGCCCGGCTGCGAGAAACCGGGGTGCTCGGCACCTGGGAGGTGGTGGACCGCTCCACCCCGCAGCGGGCGGCGATCGAGGACCGCCTGGTGTGGCTGCGCGAGTTCTACCGAGACCAGGTCGACCAGCGCACCTGGTACGGGTTCTGGGACTACGGCGACGTGATGCACACCTATGACGCGGACCGCCACGCCTGGCGCTACGACGTGGGCGGCTACGCCTGGGACAACTCCGAGCTGTCCCCGGACCTCTGGCTCTGGCTGGACGCGCTGCGCAGCGGCTCGGCCGATGCCTTCCGCCTCGCCGAGGCGATGACCCGCCACACCAGCGAGGTCGACGTGTACCACGCAGGCCGGTTCGCTGGGCTCGGCACCCGCCACAACGTGCAGCACTTCGGCTGCAGCGCCAAGCAGCTGCGGATCTCCAACGCCCTCTACCGGCGGTACTTCTACTACCTCACGGCCGACGAGCGCACCGGGGAGCTGCTCGACGAGATCGCCGCCTCGGAGCACGCGCTGCTCGCCGTGGACGCCACCCGCAAGGTCCGCAGCGACCGGTACGACCCCGATCCCCGCGCCGTCGCGATCGGTCTCGGCACGGATCTGGGTGCTCTGCTCGGCGCCTGGATCACCGCCTGGGAGCGGCACGGCGATGCCGAGGCGGAGGCCAAGGTGCGCGGGGCGCTCGCCGGCGTCGGTGCGCTCCCGCAAGGCTTCTTCACCGGAGAGGCGCTGTGGGACCTGGAGACTCACCGCTTCGACACCTCTCGCGACCGGGTGCAGGTCTCCCACCTCGCGGCGGTCTTCGGGCTGGTCGAAGTGGTCGCCGAGGCGATCGAGCTGGTCGATGATCCGGCATTCGAGGCCGCCTGGCTCGAGTACTGCCGCTACTACCTCGCCGCCCCCGAGGAGCAGACCGAGCGCTTCGGTACCCCGTTGAAGGGCATCTCGCTGGTCCCCGCCTACAGCCGGCTGCTCGCGATCGCCGCCGCCCGCCGCAGCGATCCCGAGCTCGCCGCCCGCGCGTGGGATGCGTTCTTCGTGGGGCTCGGCGATCAGCTGAACATCAACGCGCTGGTCGCTGAACCGATCTGGCAGCGCACCCGGATCGATGGACCCACCGTGCTCGAGCCCGTCGACGAGGCGGCGTTCGTGTCCACCAACGACGCCGCCCAGTACGGACTCGCCGCGATCCAGAACCTGGCCCTGATCGGCGAGCGCTTGCCGCAGACTGTTCCCACCCCCTCGCCGAAGGAGCCCCGATGAGCGCCACCGACCTGGCTGCCCTCCTGGCCACCAGCTCCGCCCGCAGCCACCACCGCTGCTGCTTCCTGCTCCAGGTGCGCACCGAGCGCCTGGCCGACTACGTCGCCGCCCACCAGGACGTCTGGGAGGAGATGCGCGAGGCGCTGAGCGCGGCCGGCTGGCGCAACTATTCGCTCTTCCTGCGACCCGAGGATGGCATGGTGGTCGGCTACTTCGAGGCCGACGACGTCGACGCCGCGCAGCGCGCGATGGCCCGCGCCGCGATCTCCCCGCGCTGGGAAGCGGCGATGGGGGAGTACTTCACCCCGGGCGGCGGCGAGAAGCAGCTGCTGCCGCAGTACTTCCACCTTCCCTGACCGCCCGACCTCCTCGGGCGCACTGCCCGCCCCGCCCCGCCCCACGCCACCGCACCCGCCCCACCCCATCCCGCGTCGCCCGCGACCGCGGGCACCACCTGCACCACCGCCACCGCCGGCACCACCACCACCGAACATGAGGAGCCCGATGAGCTCGCCCGCCCCGCACCCCATCCAGCCTGCGCTGTCAGAGTCCGTCCAGGTCATCAACCCGGACGGCGCCTGGTGCTGGTTCCAGGACGAACGCGCGCTGGTGGATCCCGAGGCCGGGCTGCTCGTCGTCGGCTCCATCGCCTCCGGTGGTGCGGACCAGGATCCGGCCCGGCGCGGCGACCTCGACCTCACCGTCGTCGACCTCGCCGCCGGCACCGCACAGGTGGTCACCCTCCACCCGGGGTTCGAAGCTGATGATCATGACGTGCCGGCACTGTGGCGCCGGCCGGACGGCCGCTGGCTCGCGGTCTACGCCCGGCACAAGACCGACAACCTCACCCACTGGCGGATCAGCGAGCCCGGAGACCCCACCCGCTGGGACGAGGAGCGCGTCTACGACTGGAGCGAGCACACCGGCGGGCGCGGCGTCACCTACTCGAACCTCCACGAGATCGACGGCCGCCTCTACTGCTTCGCACGCGCCGTCAATGACGACCCCTGCGCCCTGGTCTCCGACGATCACGGAGACACCTGGAGCTACGCCGGCAAGCTCTTCGACCGCCCGAAGATCGGCTACGTCAACGGCTACGCCCGCTACGCCGACGGTGCTGCCGGACTGCATGTGCTGGTCACCGACCATCACCCGCGCGACGTCGACAACTCGATCTACCACGGCACCCTCTCTCGCGGCCGCCTCCACGACAGCACGGGCCGGCCGTTGGAGTCCGCACTGTTCGCCGAGCCCGTCCCGGACCAGGCCCAGCTCACCACCGTGCTCGCGACCGGCATCGAACTCGGCGGGGCGCAGCTCAGCCATGCCTGGACCACCGATATCCGTGAGGCCGATGGCCAGCTCGCCGCAGTGATGACGGCGCGCGCGAACCACCGCGCCGAGCCCGATGGTGCGGACCTGGGCCGCAACGTTCCCGTCGACGATCTGCGCCTCGTCTACGCACGGCTCGGAGCCGACGGGCAGTGGACGCTCTCACCGCTCGCCCACGCGGGACCGGGCCTGCTGCCCCATGAGCAGGACTACTCGGGCCTGGCGGCGATCGACCCCTATGACGTCTCCACCGTCTACGTGTCCACCCCGGTCGATCCGCGCGACGGCACCCGCCATGACCACCATGAGATCTACCGTGGACGCAGCGCCGATGGCGGGCGAGGCTGGGACTGGTCACCGGTGACCGAGCACTCCACGGTCGACAACCTGCGTCCGATCGTCGCCCCGGGCGATCCGAGCACCACCCATCTGCTCTGGTTCCGCGGCGACATGCGCTCCTCCCAGGACTACGACTGCGAGGTCGTGCTCCGCAGCAGCCCGCGCTGACGGTCACCCACGCCCCAGCGCCCCTCGCACCCCCTCCGAAAGGACCCCTCGATGACCGAGCAGACCTCCCCGGATCTCCGTCCCGCCCTCCGTGATCCCGCAGCGGAGGTGACCGCCGCCCCCACCGCCCTGGGTGAGATGGAGCGACGGCTGCGCACCCTCGGCGGCGTCGCCGCCTGGGACGATCTCGACCCGGAGGTGCACCGCCTCTGGGACGAGCCGTACGGCCCCGCCGAGGACTGGGAACTGCAGATCGAGGACCGCGAGATCCCCGGCCCCCACGGGCCCGTGCCCGTGCGCATCTACACCCCGCAGACTGCGGCAGCCGGACCACGCCCCTGCCTGATCTGGTGCCACGGCGGCGGCTTCATGCACGGCGACCTCGACATGCCCGAAGGTGACCACGTGGCGCGCGGCGTCGCGGGCCGTGCGGACGCCGTCGTGATCTCCGTTGACTACCGCCTCTGCGACGAGATCGACGGAACGCCAGCTCGGGCTTTCCCCGGCGGCCCCGAGCACGTCCTCGCGCCGATCCCGCTGGATGACGTCTGCGCGGCAGTCGCCTGGGCCCGGCAGAGCGCCGACGCACTGGGCATCGACCCTGGACGGGTCGCGCTCGGCGGGGCGAGCGCGGGTGGCAACCTCGCGGCGACGGCCTCCCTGCGCCTGGCCGATGAGGGCACCCCGCTCGCCGCCTCCCTGCTGCTGTACCTGGTCGCCCATCCGCTGCGCTCCGAGCCTGACGCCGAGGAGGCCCAGGCGCTCGACGCGACCCCGCCGATGCTGCGCTTCTCCCTGGACACGATGCGCGCGATGTCCGGCAACTACATCGGCCGGCCCCTCGAGGAGGCGACGCCCTACGACTTCCCGGGGCTGGCCGCCCGTGAGCAGCTGGCGGCGCTGCCGCGCACGTATGTCGAGACCGATGAGTACGACGACCTGCGCGTCAGCGGCCGCCGCTACGCGCAGCAGCTCGACGAGGCCGGGGTCGACGTCGAGTACGTCGTGCGCCGCGGCGTGTGCCACGGGCACCTCAACCGAGTGGGCCTCGTGGAGGCACGCGAATCGATGGACCGGATGGGAGAGATCGTCCGCGGGCTGTGAACTGCGAGCTCTGAGCTCTGAGCTGTGAACCGACGCCGGGAGCACGGGAACGACGGAAGGATGAGGGACGCCATGCAGCCTCCGCAGCACGGGATCATCGCCCCGGACCGGGATGTCCTCGCGATCCTCGCCGCCGGCGCCGACTACGTCGAGCCGACGATCGTCGGGAACGTGATCGTGCAGGACCAGGATGGCCGCTGGCAGGCCGACCCGGCGCTGCGAGACCGGGCGCCCTCCCCGTCCTTCGCGATCCTCTGCCCCGGCGAGCTGAGGCTCTCCGACCCGGCATTCCCCCTCGACCAGGTCCGCGATTACCTGCAGATCGCCTTCGCCGCAGTCTCCGCCCTGGCCCGGCCCGGCGCCATGGTGGTGCTCGGCAGCGGCGGCGCGCGGCGTCTCCCCGAAGGAGTGGATCCGCGTGCGGGGCGCCAGCAGTTCGCACGCGCCGTGCAGGTGGCCCGTGACGTCGCCGCCGATCACGGACTCGAGGTGATCCTCGAGCCGCTGCATCGCGGGGAGACCGACCTGATCAACACCCTGGCCGAGGCGATCGAGTTCCTCGACGAATTCGGGATGGGCGAGGTCAGGGTCGTCGCGGACCTCTTCCACGTCATGCTCGAACAGGAGCCGCTCGCAGTGGTTCGTGCCCACGCGGGCCGCGTCGCGCACGCCCACATCGCCGACACCGGCCGTCTCCCACCCGGTCAGGGCGACTGGCCGCTCGCCGAGTTCCTGCACGCGCTGCGCGGCGGCGGCTACCTGGGACATGTCTCGATCGAGTGCACCTGGATCGATGTCGCCTCCGAGGCCGGTCCCGCGCTCGCCGCGGTCCGCGCCGCGGATCCGGTGCGGACGACCTAGATCCTGAACCGGACGCTGGCCCCGGGAACCTGCCGCGGCCGCCGTCGACCGTCGTCTATGCAGCTGGGCGGCCTCAGCGATCGTCGAGCGTCGCCGTCGCGGCGAGGCCCAGGCGGCTGCCGCAACGTCGAGATCGGCGGTTCTGGGCCGTGATCTTTCCGTGACATACATTGCTCGACAGCCCTTATTTCAAGGGTTAGCGTAAGGCTTGTCGCGACTGGTCCGCATTGGAGCGCACCTCTTGCCGAAGCCGCTTTCGGGCGCATCGGCGAGCACAGGCCGCGACCTGACGAAAGGCACAATGATGAGCGCCTACTCCACCTCTTCTCGACTCCCCCGAGGCGGCATCTCCCGTCGCCATCTGCTGGCCGGCATCGGTGCCGCCGGAGCCACCGCCGGCCTCGCCGCCTGCGGCGGCAGCTCCGGATCTGCGGAAGGTGTGCCGGATTCCGATGAGAGCCACACCAGCTTCGTCATGACCGTCTGGGGAGGAGAGTCCGACAAGGAGGCTTACCAGGCGCGGATCGATCTGGCCAAAGAGAAGTTCCCGGACTACGACATCACCCTGCAGCTGATCCCGTCGGAGAACTACGAGCAGAAGGTCCAGACGATGATCTCGTCGAAGACCGGACCCGACATCATGCAGGTCGCCGAGAACATCAACGTCTACGCCTCCAAGAACCAGCTCGTCCCGATCGATGACCTCCTCACCGAGACGGGCTTCGATCTCGAGGCGACCTTCGGACCGGTCGGCGCGAACTACACCTGGGACGGCGCGACCTACGGCGTCCCGGACCGCTCCGGCGCGATGGTCATGTACTACAACAAGGACCTCTTCGATGAGGCCGGCGTCGAGTACCCCACCGCAGAGTGGGACTGGGACACCTTCCTCGAGGCGGCCAAGGCGCTGACGGATCCTTCCAAAGGCCAGTTCGGCTACGGCGGGGTGGGCTGGTGGCCGCAGTGGTTCTCCCTGGTGGCGCAGAACGGCGGGCACGTCCTGGATCCCGAGACCGGCGCGCCCTCCGTGAACACTCCGGAGGCCGTCGAGGCCCTGCAGTTCGCCTACGACCTCTACTTCACCCATAAGGTCGCCCCCACCGCAGTGGACTACTCGAACATGGGCCCCGAGATGGGCGCCGACGGGGCTTTCCAGCAGGGCCTGGTCGCGATGAACTCCACCGGCTTCTGGGTGGTGGGTGGAAACGCCGACATCGAGGGGCTCAACTGGGACATCGCCCCGTTCTTCCAGGGCGCGGAGAAGGCCGTCAGCGCCTTCGGCTCCGCCCTCGTGATCCCGACCGCTGCGAAGAACCCCAAGGGCTCCTTCGAGATCATCCAGTTCCTCACCTCTCCCGAAGGGCAGACGCCCATCGCGGACAAGGGACAGGACGTACCCGCGAACCTCGAGCTGCAGGCCGACGCCGCCTTCCTCGACCCCGAATGGCTCGAGGCGGAGGTCAACCTGCAGGCGTTCCCCGACTCGGCGGACATGATCTTCACCCCGAAGTTCATCCCTGAATGGAACGAGATGCAGAAGGCGATCACGGATGCCATGGCCGCCTTCTGGCTCGGCGACTCC
Source organism: Brachybacterium sp. AOP24-D1-21 (assembly GCF_052378665.1). NCBI lineage: Bacteria > Bacillati > Actinomycetota > Actinomycetes > Micrococcales > Dermabacteraceae > Brachybacterium > Brachybacterium sp. AOP24-D1-21. Next base: position 1,080,387 of record NZ_JBQSXX010000001.1, on the reverse strand, counting down.
GATGCCCAGTCCACCGCCGATGACCTCCAGGGTCGCCTCGAGCGCATCATCAAGCCGTCGGAGTGACCCGCGGATGACTGCCACCGACGTCCTGCCAGCGCCCGGCCGGGAGACCGCTCCCGGCCGCGTCGGGCGCTCCCGCGCGAAGATGCCGAAGCATCGACGCAAGGAAGCGCTCACCTTCTACCTGTTCATCTCGCCCTGGGTCATCGGGTTCCTCGCGTTCCTGCTGGGCCCGATGCTGTTCTCGATCTACCTCTCCTTCACGGAATGGGACTCGTTCACAGCCCCCGTCTGGGTGGGGCTGGACAACTACGTCACCCTGCTCACCGACGACCCGATCTTCATGAAGGTCATGGGCAACACCGCGTTCTACTCGTTGATCTCGGTGCCGCTGGGCATGGTGGTCTCGCTGTTCATCGCGAACCTGCTGAACAAGAAGGTGCGGTTCCGCAAGATCTTCCGCACTCTCGTGTATCTGCCCCACCTCATCCCGATCGTGGCGGTCGCACTGATCTTCCAGATGGTCTTCGCCCCCGAGGCCGGACCGCTGAACCAGGCGCTGGCCATGATCGGCATCGATGGGCCGAACTGGCTGATGGATGCGGACTGGGTCAAGCCCGCGCTGATCCTGATGTCGCTGTGGCAGGCGGGCGGTGGCACCATCCTGCTGCTGGCAGGGATGAACGGGATCCCGAAAGAGCTCTACGAAGCTGCGGAGATCGATGGTGCGGGAGGTACTCGCCAGTTCTGGTCGGTCACCTTCCCCCAGCTGACCCCGGTGATCTTCTTCAACCTGATCATGGGCATCATCGGCTCGTTCCAGGTGTTCGCGCAGGTCTTCATCCTCACCGGTGGAGGCCCGGACAACGCGAGCCAGATGGCCGTTCCGATGCTCTTCGATGAAGCGTTCCGCTTCTACCACATGGGATACGGCTCGGCGATCGCATGGATCCTGTTCGTCGTGATCATGGCCTTCACGGCTCTCGCCTTCGCGACCTCCGGGCGCTGGGTGTTCTACGAATCTGAGGTGCGCTCATGAGCGTCATTGCCCCGGCTCCCACGCCGACCGCGGCCGCCCGCGCCACCGGGAGGCCCTCACGGCCACGAACCCTCAGCGCGTTCCGCAGCGGCCCCTTCACCTACGGGCTGCTGGTGATCATGTCGGCGATCTTCATGGTCCCGCTGGTCTTCGTCATCTCCATCGCGCTGGCTTCTGACACCTCCGTGACCAGCGGACAGCTCACGATCTTCCCGCGTGACTGGGAGTTCGCGAACTTCGTGAAGATCTTCCAGACGAGCCTGCCGGTGGGGTCCTTCCTGATCAACTCGGTGATCATCTCGGTGACCTCCGCGTTCGGCCAGGTGCTCTCGAGCTCGCTGGTCGGCTATGCCTTCGCGCGACTTCGGGCGCCCGGCAAGAAGACCCTGTTCCTGATCGTCATCGCGACCATGATGATCCCCGCCCAGATCACGATGATCCCGCAGTTCTGGATCTTCAGCGAGCTGGGCTGGGTGGATACCTTCCTGCCGCTCATCGTCCCGCAGTTCTTCTCGAATGCGTTCAACATCTTCCTGGTGCGACAGTTCGTCACCCGCATCCCCTATGAGATGGACGAGGCGGCGCAGATCGACGGCTTGGGGCACTTCGGGATCTACACCCGGCTCATCCTGCCGATGATGACGCCGATCCTCATCGCGATCGCGATCTTCACCCTCACCGCCATGTGGGGGGACTTCATGGGCCCGCTCATCTACATCAACTCGGAGGACAAGATGCCCCTCGCCCTCGGTGTGCAGTATCTGACCTCGACCAGCCAGGAGCTGCAGACCCCGCCATGGAACCTCATCATGGTCGGCTCGATCTTCCTCTCGCTGCCGATGATCATCATCTATTACTTCGGCCAGAAGTACATGTACGAGATGAACCTGTCGGCCGGCAGCGCGGGGGTGAAGTGATGACCAGCAGCATCGAGCTCACCGCTGGCGGCCTCTCGCTCGACGGGGCCCCGACGGTGGTGCTGTGCTCCTCCGTCTTCCCGTTCCGGATCCCGCGACAGCAGTGGGACCATCGCCTGCAGCTGGTGGCTGAGTCCGGGTACGGGATGATCGACCTCTACGTGCACTGGGGCTTCCATGAGGAGACTCCCGGCGCCATCGATCTGACCACTCCAGAGCGGGACCTGCGCCACTTCCTGCACCTGGCCCATACGCATGGCCTGCTCGTGATGGCGCGTCCGGGCCCCTACATCTGCTCCGAGACAGATGGCGGAGGGCTGCCCTGGTGGCTGCACGGCGGTGCTGCCGACGCTCCCGCCGCGCTGCGCACCTCCGATCCTGACTACCTTGCGGCGGTCGACCGCTGGTTCGCCGCGGTGATGCCGATCCTGGCCGATGCGCAGATCACTCGAGGAGGACCCGTCGCCCTCGTGCAGATCGAGAACGAACTGGACTTCTTCGACTGTCCAGATCCGGACGACTACATGGCCCACCTCGCGGAGTCCGCCCGGGAGCACGGCATCGAGGTGCCCATCATCGGCTGCGCCGGTCAAGGCGATCTCCACGGCGCCTCCGGAGATGCCGACGGCGTGGTGCCGACGGTGAACCTGTACCCCGACGACGCCTCGGTGACCTTCGACGAGGAAGCCAGGCATTACGCGGGAATCCTCAGTGACCGGCAGCTCCCGCTCATGGTCACCGAGACGAACCGGATGCACCGCACCCTCCGACGGGAGATCCTCGCCGGGGCCCGGCTGGTCGCCCCCTACCTGCAGACCTCCGGGTTCGACCACCTCGTGCTGCCTTCGGCAGGGAACTGGGGCGATCCCGGGAACCTGATGACTCACGACTACGACTTCGGCGGATATATCAGTCCCGAGGGTCGCCGTCGACCCGAGTACGACGAGGCGATCGCGCTCGCCGCCACCCTCGACGCCTGGGGGGAGCGGCTGGCGTCAGCGACCCCGGTGCCCCTCGCCCAGCTTCCGATCGAGGGAGCCGCAGCCGGTGGCGCGCTCGCTCTGCCCGGAGGCGGCCATATCGTCGGCCCCGCCGAGCTGCAGGGCCTCGAAGCTCTCCTGACCGTGCATCCCACGTCCGAGGGTAGCCCGGCCGTGCTCGCGCCTCTGGCACCGGGCGCGTGCCCGTTCTGGGCACTGGACGTACCGCTTGAGCCATGGGGTAGTGAGGGGACGCTCGTGGTCGCGACCGCAGAGCTCGTCGAGGTCCAGCGCCACACCGGTCCCGCGGGTCCCGTCGGCCCAGATGGCGCCGTTCGCGGTGGTGCCCCGTTGATGCTCACCTTCGAAGGAACAGCGACGTCGCGGATCGAGCTCGTCCTGCCCAGCGCCGACGGGAGCTCCGAGCGCGTGCTCCTGGAAGGCCCGGGCCGGGCACGTTCCCTCGCCGCGAACCCGGCGGTCGAGGTGCTCCTGCGCGAGCGCGAGGAGAGCCGTGCAGATCCCGAGCCGATCTTCCGCCGCAGCGGGGGGAGCGTGCTCCCCCTCGGAGAGACGCTGCGCACCGCCGGCAGGTCGCCGTCGCAGCCGCCGTCGCAGTCGGGGTCGGAGCCGGAGCAGGTGCCGGAGAACGTGCTGAACGCCGAAGCGCTCGGGCTGGCCGATGGCCGCCTGCAGGCAGAGCTGGAACTCTCCGCGGAGGCGACCGAGGTGTTGCTGCTGGGCGCCGCAGATCTGGTCCGGCTCGAGCTGGACGGCGTCGACCACGGCGTCCACGTCACCCATGGCGCACCGCTCTCGCTGCCCCTCGCCCCCGGAACACCCCACCGCCTCCGGGTGGTGGCCGAGACCTGGGGCCGTGCGAACTTCGACGACGCCCGTCGGCCCGCTCTGCACCTCGGTGCCGGTCGCGGGGCGGGAACGGTGCTCGAAGTGATCGGCGGCCAGGATGTCACCGACCTCTGGGAGGTGCGCAGACTGCCCGATCGACGCGAGCGAGGCGGGCTCGCCGTGCCGCCGATACGCGGCATCGGCGGCTGGTCCAGCGCCAACCCGGGGGTGGACACCACCTACGCGCGCACACTGCCGCTACCCGGCCCCGGGCGCCTCGCGGTGCTCCGGCTGCGGGGGCTGACCCATCCTGTGCACGTCGCCATCGATGGCGACGAACAGCTCGTGATGCCCGCCGCCCCCGTCGTGGTGCTCGAAGGCGAGGGGAGCACGGTCGAGATCTCGGTCCGGGCGCCGCACGTCCCCGGGGGCCTGCTCGAGAGCGCGGAGCTGCTCCAGGCCGCAGTGCCCCTCGTGCGCGAGGTCACGCTCCTGCGCGAAGCCGAGCTGGCGAAGCTGCTGAGCGAGACCGCGCAGGCAGCCCTGGCCGAGCAGTGGCAGATGCTGCCCGTGCACCACGGAAAGGCTGCGGAGGCGGGGCTGCGGATCGGCGCAGGAACGCCGGTCCTGGTCCGGCTGGAGGCCGAGCTGGAGAGTGGCGGCCTCCTGCTGGACCTGGAGGGAGTCGACGTGCAGGTGACCGTCATCGCCGGCGGTCGGCGAGTCTCCCGCCACGTGCTCGGAGCCCCCGCCACCGCCGGTGGGAACCCGGGCCGTTCCTGGATCCCCGCGAGCTGGTGCGAGGGCGCCTCCGCAGAGGTGCTCCTGCTGGTTGAGGCGCTCTCCCGCGCAGGCGGTATCTTCGAAGAGGTGAGAAGCTCCCCGACGATGCGCTGAGAACGTCCCGGCGGCGGCGGGCGCTCCCGGACGGGGGAGTGCGACAGGCCCGCCCCGACAGGACGAGGAAGAGAGGGAGGCCCGGTGGCGACGAAGACGTCCAAGGACATCCGCAACGAGAGCCGGTTCATGGTGCTGCGGACGGTCTATGTCCAGCACACGGTCACCCGGGCCCAGATCAGCGCCGAGACCGGGCTCAGCCCCGGCACGGTGACCACGCTGGTCGGCGAGCTCGTGGAGGAGGGCGTCCTGCAGGAAGCCGGGCAGATCTCCTCGCAGGGGGGACGCCCCACGGCGACGTTCCAGGCGAACCCGGGCCGAGGAGCACTGCTCGCGGTGGATGTCGCAGAGACCTACGTGCGGGTGGATCTCTACGACCTCTCCTTGGCCCGCCTCGACCAGGAACGCGTCGAGCTGGCACCGGGCACCCAGAACATCGACTCGATCGCCGAGCACATCGGTGACTGCACAGATCTGATGCTGGAGCGCCATCCGGAGCTCGATGGGAAGGTGCTCGGGGCCGGGATCTCCCTGCCGGGCCAGGTCGACCCCGCCCGCGGGGTGACCGTCTTCGCCCCGAACTGGGGATGGCACGAGGTGCCGCTGCTCGACGCCCTCGAACGGGCTGTCCCCGTCCCGGTGCGGATCGACAACCCGCTGATGGCCTTGGCGACCGGGGAACTGTGGTTCGGCGCAGGCCGTCGCTTCCGCAATTTCGTCGCGGTGAACCTGGGCACCGGGGTCGGGGCAGGAATCATCATCGACGGGCAGCTGCTGCGCGGGCCGGGGAACTCCGCCGGCGAATGGGGGCACACCACCCTGATCTGGAACGGACGTGCCTGCGGCTGCGGCCGGAAAGGCTGCGTCGAGGCGTACGTCGGGGTCGAGGGGATCCGCGCCACACTCTGCGAGATCGCCCCGGAGCACGAGCTGCTGGAGGTCACCCACCATCGCACCTTCATCGAGCGCCTCATGCGGGCGGACGCCGCTGGTGACTCTTCCGCGCAGGAGGCGCTGCTGCGCACGGGTGACTACCTCTCGGCAGGTATCGGCAATCTGGTGAACCTCCTGAATCCGGAGCATGTCTCCGTCTTGGGATGGATCACCCGCTATGCCGGTGCTGAGCTCCACGACCGCGTACGGGAACGTATCGCGCAGGAGTGCCTTCCGGGCCCTTCGAGCATGTTCAGCATGGAGTTCACGGAGGCCGACGGTGAGGGCGTGAGCCTGGGGATGGCGGTGCTCGCACTCGAAGGGTTCCTGGAGCGGGTGGGCCTGCCGAGCCCATCGAGCGCGCCGGCTGCGACGTCCCCGGCCGAGGACGGGGCTCGGCGGCCTGGCTGGGCGGTGCCGCATTCGGCATCGAGCGCCTCCCGCCGCTGATTTCGAGATCTCCGGTCCGCGCGAGATCCCCGGTCTCCTACAGTGGGCCCATGAATCCCGCGCGCAGCGCCCGTGAAGGCGCCGAATCTGTCGAGAACGCCGCCGAGGACGTCGCCGAGAACCCTGCGTTCGAGGCCATCGCCCGCGGCGGGTTCGTGATGAGCGGGCTGGTCCATGTGCTGATCGGGGTGATCACGCTGCAGATGGCGCTCGGCGGATCCTCCGAGGATGCCGACCAGTCCGGGGCGCTGCGCACACTCGCCGCGGCGCCGGGCGGGAACATCCTGCTCTGGATCGGCGGCCTGGCGATGGCCGCGCTGGTGATCTGGCATCTGGTCGAGACCTGGTTCGGAGCCAAGGGGAAGCAGGACGCGAAGGACCGCGCCGCCCACATCATCAAGACCCTCGGCAAGGCCGCGGTGTACGCGGCGCTGGCGGTGACCGCGTTGCGCTTCGCCGCCGGGGGAGGCAGTGACTCCGGACAGCAGACCACCGAGCTCACCGCGGGGATGATGGGCAGCGCCGCGGGGCGGGTCCTCATCGTGGTCGTGGCGCTGGTGGTGATCGGCATCGGCTGCTTCCACGTGTACAAGGGTGCGAGCCGCAGCTTCGAGGACGACCTGCGGATCCCGCCGGGGCAGAGGGTCGCCGGGGCGATCGTCGTGACCGGCATTCTGGGGTATATCGCCAAGGGCATCGCGCTGCTCGGCGTCGGCCTGATGTTCGGCTGGGCCGCCCTCGGCGCGGACCCGGAGAAGGCCAGCGGCCTGGACGGGGCGCTGAAGGCCATGGCACAGCTGCCCGCCGGCACGGTCGTGCTCGCAGTGATCGGCGTGGGCCTGATGCTCTACGGCGTCTACGCGGTGCTGCGCTCGCGCTACGCGCCCATGTGAGGGGGCTGAGTCCGCTGCTCATGCCCGATGCCGCACCGGACGTCGCACGACGCGATCCATTTGTCGCGCCGCGGTCCTCCTGATGAAGCATGAGAAGGGTCCTGAAGTACGTGGTGCCGTTCACCGGCTGGCCGATACGTTGCTTGTGGGGCAACGGTCCAGTGGCTTCGACGAACCGGAGAGGGAAGAGGGGCAGTTATGTCGGAGAAGATGCTGGTGGGGCGCCGAGCGCTGATCGCCGCATGTGTTGCGGTGCCTGCAGTGGCGGTGACCGGAGGTGTCGCGACGGCGGCACCGGTGAAGATCGCCCTCCCTGCAGGACAGAAGCGCGGAACGGTCGTCGAAACGGTCGAGGACGGCACCAAGATCTATGAGGTGCTGGATCGCGAGGGGAACGTGGTCGGCTACACGCTTGACGATGACAAGCTTCGGCAGATGTCGACCGCGAGCATGGCGCTGGCTCAGGAGGATACCCTCGACGGAAGTCTTCAGATCCGGGTCGTGACTCCGAGTGGAGTGACGAGCGTGGCGGCATGCGCGGCCGCTATCGCCGGCTTCGTAGCACTCACCGTGTTCCCGGCCGCGCGCGTCGCGAAGCTGGCCTGGCGTCTGGGGAAGCTCACGGTGAAGTACGGTCCGACGCTGGTTGCGAGGATCTTCCGTGGTGCCCGCGGCATCGCTGGTCGTACCGTGGAGAAGGAACTGATCGACCTCGCTAAGTCGCTGACGGGTGTTGCCGCACTCGCGGCGTGCGGACTCTGACCGGCCCGAGACGACCTGACCCAGACGGCAAGAAGGAGGACCCATGGCTGCCCGATCTGATCGAAGGAGCAGCACTGCACGCAGTTCGTCGAGCGCGATCCTGCTCGGGGTAGTGATGGCAGTGGTGGGAATCTGGTTGCTTGTCGGGGACGTGAGGCTGGGGGCGCTGGTCATCGAGCGCAACCTGTTCTTCGGCATTGTGGCGCTCATTGCCGCTGCGTTGAGTCTCGTCGGAGGCGGCATGGGTCTCTTCCGGTCCCGCAGCAGGTGAAGCCTGACTCCCGGGGGTGGAGGATCAGCTTTGCGATGAGCGGCCCGGAGGAGAGGAGCCGGACTCGCCAGCATCTGAGGATGCTGGCGAGTCCGACGTGCATCAGGGGGGCCACGCTCCCCAGTTCAGGCTGTCGGCAGCCGGCTGTGTGGAGAACTACTTTTCGGGAAGTCTCGCCATGAGTGTGAAACTCTCTCCGCTCTGCTGGGTCTCAAGTGTTCCCCCGAGCAACGATGCTCTTTCGCGAAGCCGCGCGAGACCGTAGCCGGATGTTCGCGGGAAATCTTCAGGGCTGGTGGTGCCCGATAGGGAATTGCTGATGCCAAGTCGAATCCCGTGGTCGTCCGCGCGCAGGTCGATGGAGACATGGGGCCTGGTCGGACCGTGTTTGATGATGTTCGTGACGGCTTCCCTGACGATGCGCACGGTGCTAGCGGACATGCCAATCTCCCTGTAGGCGGACACGGATTTCCCTGCTGACGGACAGTTGATCTCCCTGTCTGTGGTCCTGGGATCGGGCCGTGTCGGTCCCGAAATGCGCGTCCCTCCGGGGTTTGCTCGAGGTCTTCTACCACCACGAGCAGGTACCCACCGGAGGGACGCATGAAGAAGTCTGACAGGGAGATCATGGAAATTCTGGAGGCGTTCGACGCCACGGGGTCCGCGCATTCGGCGGCGGGGCTGGCGGGGGTGGATGCGAAGACGGTGCGGCGTTACGTCGCTGCCCGGGATGCGGGGGCGCCGGTGATGGGGCCGGGCCGGCGGCCGCGGATGCTGGATGGGTTCTTGCCGAAGATCGAGGAGTGGGTCGAGCGCAGTAGCGGCAAGGTCCGCGCGGACGTGGTCCATGAACGGCTGGTCGCGCAGGGGTTCACGGGGACGGAGCGAACTACTCGGCGGGCGGTCGCACGAGCCAAGGCGGCGTGGCGGGCCGGGCACCGGCGCACTTACCGGCCGTGGATCACCGAGCCGGGGCTGTGGCTGCAGTTCGACTGGGGTGAGGGTCCGAAGGTGCCCGGCCCGGACGGGACGCCGCGGCGGACGTGGCTGTTCTGCGCGTGGCTGGCCTTCTCGAGGTTCCGGGTGGTGATCCCGGTCTGGGACCAGACCCTGCCCACGCTGATCACGTGCCTGGATGCGACGCTGCACCGCCTGGGCGGGGTCCCGACCTATGTCCTGACCGACAACCCGAGGACCGTCAGCATCGATCACGTGGCCGGGGTCCCGGTGCGGCATCCGCAGATCGTCGAGGTCGGCCGGCACTACGGCATGCAGGTCCATACCTGCGTCCCTTTCGATCCGGAGTCCAAGGGCGGGACCGAGGCGACGGTGAAGATCGCGAAGGCGGATCTGGTGCCCACCGACGCGAACCTCCGCGCCGACTACGCCTCGTTCGCCGAGCTCGAGACCGCCTGCGAGACGTTCACCCACAAGGTCAACGCCCGCAGGCATCGAGAGTCCGCACGGATCCCGGCCGAGGCCCTGGCCGAGGAACGTGCCCGCCTGCACGTGCTGCCGGCGGCTCCTCACACGATGGCGCTGGGCCAGACCCGGTCGGTGGGCACCGATCAGACGGTGCGGTTCGGATCGGTGCGCTACTCCACGCCGCCGGGCCTGGTCGGGGCCGAGGTCTGGGTCCGCGCCGCGGGGATGGAGCTGGTGATCATCGCCGACCTCGACGCCCTACCCACCCTCCCGGACTGGGCCGGGGACCGACGCGGGCTGGTCGAGGTCGCCCGCCATCGCCTCTCCACCCCGGGCACTCCCCGGATCGACCTGGCCCACTATCCCGACCATCCCCAGGACCCGACCGGCGCTCCCCGCGTTCCGCGGCCCCGGGCCCGCACCAGCGCCGAGCGGGACTTCCTCGCCCTGGGAGATGGGGCGAGGGCCTGGCTGATCGAGGCCTCTGCCGCCGGGACAGTGCGGATCCGGGCGAAGATGACCGCCGCGCTCGAGCTGGCCGCCCTGGTCGGCACCGATCAGGTTGATGCCGGACTCGGGATCGCCGCGACCGCCGGACGCTTCGCCGAGGGTGACCTGGCCACCATCGTCGACCACCACTTAAGCGGTGCCGCGGTCGCAGACCTGGTCATCGCTGATGAGACCCACTCCGCCCAGCCCGGCACCACCAGCTGGGCCGGATTCACCACCACCACGAGCATGGAGACCACCCGATGACCGTCACCACGACGATGACTGCCCCGCCGCTGCCCGAGGACCTGACCACGGTCCTGAAGCGCATGCGCATGCCCTACCTCCGTGCTGCCGCCCCGGACGTGCTGGCCACCGCGAAAGCGCAGCGATGGGACCCCACCGAGGTCCTCCGCGTCCTTCTGGCTGAAGAGGTCCGGGGGCGGGACGCGGCCACCAAGGCGATGCGCCGCAAGAGCGCCGGCCTGCCAGCCGGGAAGACCTTCCAGACCTGGCAGGAGACCGCCTCCTCCATCCCCGCCCCGACCCAGTCGGCGCTGGCGACCCTGGAATGGATCCACCGCGCTGAGAACCTCGCCATCAGCGGGCCCTCCGGCACCGGGAAGACCCACTTCGTCGAGGCGATCGCCCACCAGGTGATCGACGCCGACATGCGCGTTGCCTGGTTCACCCTGGAATCGCTGACCACCGCGATCGGACGGGCCAGCGTCGATGGGTCGATCAACAAGGTCATCGCCCGGATCACCCGCGCCGACCTGATCGTCGTTGACGACATCGGCATGCTCCCGGCAGGGCAGGCCGCCGCCGAAGCGTTCTACCGCCTCGTCGACGCTACCTACGAACGGCGGAGCCTGGCCGTGACCAGCAACCTCCACCCCGCCGGGTTCGACACCTTCATGCCCAAGACCCTCGCCACCGCGACCGTCGACCGGCTCCTCCACCACGCCCACGTCCTCACCACCGAGGGCACCTCGATGCGACTGGCCGAGGCCACCGCCGGACGCGGTGTCGTCCCTTTGACCTAACCCCGCAGGGAGATCAACTGACCGCCGACAGGGAGATGAACTGTCCGCGGACAGGGAGATCAAACGTCCGCCCACAGGGAGATCCCGATGTCCCTTGACACACGGTCGCGTGCTCCACGGAGGATGATGCGTTGAGGGGTCCGCGCTGGACTATCTCCACGGTCGCGCCGAGGGCTGTCAGCTCGCGCTCCGCCTCCTTGAGTGCGTGGCCCACGGCGACGGTCTCAGGCATATGTTCGCCGCCGGCTTGCGAGTCGTTGGCCACGCGTAGAAGTCGCCGGATATCGGCGAGGGCTTGATCTGCACTGTTTCGGATGACCTCCTGGGAGGCGTCTCGACCCTCTTGATCACGGACGCGCTCGAGAACACGAACATGCATTGCTATCAGCGTGATATTTCGGGCGATGGTGTCATGGAGTTCGTCAGTGATTCGAAACCGCTCTGTGGTGACCGCAGCTTCCCTCGCACGCTCGAGACGGGCGAGGTCGGCCGCGAAATGCTGTTGGCGGCGATGCGCTGCGCTCAGTGCGATGCCGATTCCAGAGCATGTGATCAGTACGAGTCCGAGCGCGACCACGCCTCCGATGTCGGAGAAGCTGGAAGTTGCCACAGCAAATGCCGAGAGGCCGATCACCGCGGAAACGTAGATCGCGGTGAATCTGGACGGGGATGTGTACGCAACCAGCCCGCTGCCGATGGCCAAGTGCAGCAGCTCGTCGCCTGGGGGGCCCGTTGCCATGTGGGTGAGCGCACCCATCAGGAGGAGGATCGCCGCGGTCAAGGGCTGCCAACCGAATAGCGCGGTGGCGAAAAGCATGACGGCACTCGACAGGGCGTTCTGCCAAGTGTTCGGGGTACCGGTGACGTGCAACACCAGATCGACGCCACCGGTGATGGAGACGATCGTGACCAAGGCAATTCTTCCGCGACGCGAAAGATCCGTGAAGACGGCTCTTCCCGGTTCGTGGTGATGGGGAGCGTCGCGTCGTTGACGTAGAACGGCTCGTGGTCCTGCTGTGATGGGTGTTGTCAAGACATCCGAATCTCAGAGGACCACGAGCCTGTGCACGAGAGTACTGGTTCGCAGCGTGATGCTGCGAGCACGATCTTCAACTTGCCCAATTACCGCGTCATCGATGCCGTCGACCTGCCCGACGGGGGCCGGCGGGTGGTGATCGCCTCGACCGTCCCGCCGGGCTGTCCGTCCTGCGGCGTGCTGGCGACGAAGGTCCATTCCCGCCGGTCACAGCAGGTCCGGGACGTTCCCGTCGCTGGCGCAGCGGTGGTGGTGTGGGCCAAGCGGCGCTGGTTCTGTCTGGAGCCGGCCTGTGCCCGGGGCACGTTCGCCGAGGCCACCGAGCAGATCCCTCGTTACGCACGCTCGACGACCCGACTGCGGGAAGAGGTCGTCTCGGCCGTGATCACCTCGGGCCGAGCAGCCTCCGAGGTGGCCCGGGCCCACGGCGTCTCGTGGTGGCTGGTCCAGTCCGCCCTCAGCGCCGCCGCAGTGGTCCTGCCTGACGTCGACGACGTGCGGGTAAGGCGTCTGGGGGTCGATGAGCACCGCTACCGGTCAGTGCGCTGGTTCCGCACCGACGAGGGCGCTTGGAGACGGTTCGAGCCGTGGATGACGACACTGGTCGACCTGGCCACCGGGCAGGTCCTCGGCATCGTCGACGGCAGGGACTCCAGGGCCGTCGGGGACTGGCTCGCGCAGCGCTCTGAGCAGTGGCGGGAGCGGATCGAGATCGTCGCGATCGATCCCTCGGCCGCGTTCCGCAAGGCGCTGCGGACCTGGCTGCCTCGCGCCGCGGTCTCGGTCGACAAGTTCCACCTGGTCAAGCTCGGGAACGACATGGTCACCACCGTCAGGCAGCGCCTGGCCCGCACCCATCGCGGTCGTCGGGGCCGCAAGGACGACCCGGCCTGGGCCCACCGGATGCTGCTGCTGCGCGGCGGCGACACCCTGACCCCGAGGGCGTGGGAGCGGTTGGAGAGGGTGTTCCGCACCGACGACCCCACCGACGAGCTCTCGGCCTCCTGGGGCATCAAGGAGCAGCTCCGACGCCTGCTGGCCACCGACACTCTCGCCCAGGCCTGGCAGGAGCGGATGCGGATGGGCTACTTCGTCCAGATCGCGAACATGCCCGAGGCCACGAAGCTCTACGACACCGTCGTGACCTGGTGGGACGCCATCGAGGTCCTCATCGTCACCGGCGCAACCACCGCGAAGGTCGAAGCGGGCAACACCGGCATCAAGAACATCAAACGCACCGGCCGCGGATTCCGCAACGCGGAGAACTACCGGACGCGTATCCTGCTCACCAGCGCCGCGAGAACCGTAGCGTGAATACCCGCCACAGCAGGGTCATTCACCACGAACCGCGAAGAGCCGTGAAGACCGGTTGCTCGATGGCGGCGGATGTGGGCCCGTGGGGATGCGTGCTGCCGCGGGCTCGGTCCGTCGTCATGTGCTCAGGATGCGCGAGTTGCGGGAGTCTGTCACTACTTGCAGATGCCGAGCAGGCGGCACAGTGATTTCATCACTTGTCCGGCCGGCGATGCTTGTGCGAGGTGGAACAGGATGTTGTTCATTGAAGCCTCTCGTGGTGGCGCGGTGATCCCTGATCGTCCCAGCTGATCGGTGTGGTCGGACGGGCACTTTTGGATCAACCCTTGCGACTTATGTGGCTCTTCGCGGTTCGTGGTGAATGACCCTGCTGTGGCGGGTATTCACGCTACGGTTCTCGCGGCGCTGGTGAGCAGGATACGCGTCCGGTAGTTCTCCGCGTTGCGGAATCCGCGGCCGGTGCGTTTGATGTTCTTGATGCCGGTGTTGCCCGCTTCGACCTTCGCGGTGGTTGCGCCGGTGACGATGAGGACCTCGATGGCGTCCCACCAGGTCACGACGGTGTCGTAGAGCTTCGTGGCCTCGGGCATGTTCGCGATCTGGACGAAGTAGCCCATCCGCATCCGCTCCTGCCAGGCCTGGGCGAGAGTGTCGGTGGCCAGCAGGCGTCGGAGCTGCTCCTTGATGCCCCAGGAGGCCGAGAGCTCGTCAGTGGGGTCGTCGGTGCGGAACACCCTCTCCAACCGCTCCCACGCCCTCGGGGTCAGGGTGTCGCCGCCGCGCAGCAGCAGCATCCGGTGGGCCCAGGCCGGGTCGTCCTTGCGACCCCGCCGCCCGCGATGGGTGCGGGCCAGGCGCTGCCGGACGGTGGTGACCATGTCGTTCCCGAGCTTGACCAGGTGGAACTTGTCGACCGAGACCGCGGCCCGAGGCAGCCAGGTCCGCAGCGCCTTGCGGAACGCGGCCGACGGATCGATCGCGACGATCTCGATCCGCTCCCGCCACTGCTCAGAGCGCTGCGCGAGCCAATCCCCGACGGCCCTGGAGTCCCTGCCGTCGACGATGCCGAGGACCTGCCCGGTGGCCAGGTCGACCAGCGTCGTCATCCACGGCTCGAACCGTCTCCAAGCGCCCTCGTCGGTGCGGAACCAGCGCACTGACCGGTAGCGGTGCTCATCGACCCCCAGACGCCTTACCCGCACGTCGTCGACGTCAGGCAGGACCACAGCGGCGGCGCTGAGGGCGGACTGGACCAGCCACCACGAGACGCCGTGGGCCCGGGCCACCTCGGAGGCTGCACGGCCGGAACGGATCACGGCCGAGACGACCTGGTCCCGCAGTCGGGTCGTCGAGCGGGCGTATCGCGGGATCTGCTCGGTGGCCTCAGCGAACGTGCCCCGGGCACAGGCCGGCTCCAGACAGAACCAGCGCCGCTTGGCCCACACCACCACCGCCGCGCCAGCGACGGGAACGTCCCGGACCTGCTGTGACCGGCGGGAATGGACCTTCGTCGCCAGCACGCCGCAGGACGGACAGCCCGGCGGGACGGTCGAGGCGATCACCACCCGCCGGCCACCATCGGGCAGGTCGACGGCATCGATGACGCGGTAATTGGGCAAGTTGAAGATCGTGCTCGCAGCATCCCGCTGCGAACCAGTACTCTCGTGCACAGGCTCGTGGTCCTCTGAGATTCGGATGTCTTGACAACACCCATCACAGCAGGACCACGAGCCGTTCTACGTCAACGACGCGACGCTCCCCATCACCACGAACCGGGAAGAGCCACTTATGTATGGCCTCGCGTGTCGGTGATGCAGTTCCGGTGATCAGCCGCGGGAGGATCTACCCGCGGGCTTTCCTCGTTGAGGTGTCCGAGGGGTGGGTCGTCATGAGTGAAGGCGCTCCGCGGCTCCGCCCGCGGCCTCCGCAACCTCACCAACTACATCGCCCGCAGCCTCCTCTGATCAGGAGGCTTCAGACCCCTGCTGCACCCTCAAATGCGATGAGCCGGCAATGTACTATTGGGGAACTGTGACGTCGAGGAGGCGGAAGTATGGCAGATTCGAAACGCAAACACGGCAAGGTGTTCGCCTGGTTGGTGGCGATTGGCATCGTGGCGCTTGTCGGTCTTCCGACTGCGCTGCTCTTCGGCCTCGGCGACCTGATCTTCGACGGCCCCAAAGAAGGCGTGATCTCTTTCTTCGGTACGCTCGGCTTCATTGCGGTTCTGCTCGCTATCGGATTCGTATGGGAGCAGGTCAAGGAACGGCGAAATCGGGGCCGGTGAGACCTGGCGGTCACGCCAGCGCTGTCTACGCAAGAACGTGGCCCTCTGAGGGGCGAAAAGCTGACAAAGTCAGCGGCCCCCAGAGGGCCACGGTGCTGCCATACTTCCGGGGATATTCGCATTTGAGTGTGGTGCCCTGCTGAGTCAAGGTGCGTCGCCGGCGTGTTCGTCGGTGGCTGCGTAGCGGGATACAGGTCTAATAGTGGTCGTGGTTGCGGTAGCCCCGGGCCGGCCACCACCAACACTGACAGCCGGTTCAGACTCCTCGCTGACCGCCTCTCCAAGGATCACTGGCACTGGACGCCCGACCACCGCGACCGACACGCGGCGGACCGTCACACCCCAATGTCGGAATCAGCTCGCAACCATCGGTCACCACGCCGACCGGGCTGACCTGCAGACCCCACGAAAGATCGAGGCTAAGCTCGATGGGATGGAGCGAATTCAGGTGCTGCTTGTCGACGATGATCCCCTCGTCCGTCACGCCTTGAGGTTCTTCGTCGATGGGGCCGTGGATCTCTGTGTCGTCGGCGAGGCCGGCGACGGGGAGGCGGCGGTGTCGCTGGCGCGGGAGCTGGGGCCGGATGTCATATTGATGGACCTGCATATGCCGAGGATGGGGGGCGTCGAGGCGACTCGACAGGTTGTCGAGCTGTTTCCTGAGATGCATGTTCTTGCGGTGACCACGCTGAGCACCGAGAGGCACGTCGTCCCCGCGCTGCGTGCCGGGGCGTCGGGGTACCTCGTGAAGGACACGGAGCCGGATGAACTCGTAGCCGCCATCCGAGAGGTGCATTCTGGGCGCTCGATGATCTCCCCGGAGATCACGTTCGAACTGATCAGCACGATCCGTGGTGATGCCCTGCGCAATGATGGCCGCAGGATGGCGGAACAACTGACAGCGCGCGAAATCTCTATCGTACGGCTCATCGCGCGCGGGATGTCGAATGCGGAGATATCGGAGACCCTGCATCTGTCGGAGCCGACGATCAAATCGAATCTCACGCGATTGATGAGGAAGTGGCGGGTTCGGGATCGCGTCCAAGTTCTTATTTATGCGATCACGCATGATGTCATCGATGTCGATATGCTCGAGGTCGGAGACGGCGAATAGGTGTCGTGCGGGTGCGAGAGAACGTGGGGAATGGGCTGAAAGCTCTGTCTACTGCCTGTCACCACGGAGCAGCACCGCTCCATGACGCGGGATCACCACGTCGATCGCGCTGGACCCCGGGGCGACGCCGCGCGCCGCGTCGGACTGCACGGAGACCGCACGCACCGGCACGAGCTCCCCGCTCCACAGCTCGGTGACCTCGCCGACGAGCGCAGCGGGCAGGCCCACGTCCTGGCTGTCCAGCGACACCGCGAGCTCCTCCTCACCCACATTGAACGCGCCGACGTACTGCTCGCCCTCCAGCCCGTCGGCCGTCCACAGGATCAGCGCGCCCTCGCGGAACACCTCGCGATTGCCGGTGGAGCCGGCGTGCACGGCGAGCACGTCGGGGTTCTGCAGCAGTGCGATCGTCGCAGGGTCGGAGCTGGGCAGGTCTCCTCCCACCATGAGCGGGGAGCGGGCGATCACCCACAGCGTCATCAGAGTGCGGCGCTCGTCGGGGGTGAGCTGGTCGTCGCGGGGCTCGCCGCGCTCAGCGCGGATCCCGATGCGGCCCAGCGGCAGCATGTCCCCGTCGGCCCAGCCGTCTGGGCCCGAGTGCGGGGCCCAGCGCGCGAAGCGGGCGAAGTTCGCCTCGACGTCCTCCCACCGATCCCACAGGTCATCGCAGATCCGCCACATGGTGGCGTGCTCGCGCAGGTGCGGCAGGCGGGTCAGGGACAGATCCCGGCCAGGGGAGAGGCTCAGCTGCATCGGCCTTCCGCAGCACTCGATCGCACCCGCGAACGCCTCGATCTCCGCCGCCTGGTAGGGCCAGAGCATGTCGTCGACCTTGAGGAAGTCCACGCCCCAGCCCGCGTACAGCGCGAGCACCGAGTCGTAATACGCTCTCGCTCCGGGCACGGAGTGGTCGATGCCCACCATGTGCGGGTTCCACTCGCAGGAATTCGTGGGATCAGCGATGTCCCCTGCGCGCAGCTCGGAGCCGAGCACGGGGCTGTTCGCCGCGACCGCGCGCCGCGGGATCCCCCGCATCACGTGGATCCCGAGCTTCAGCCCGAGGGCGTGGATCTCCTCGGCGAGCGGTCCGAAGCCCGTGTCGCCCGCAGCGCTCGGGAAGCGCACCGGGTCCGGCAGCAGCCGGCCGTGCTCGTCCATCGTGAGCGGTGCGCCCTGGTTGTAGCCGTGGGAGCGGGCCGACGGGTCGGACCAGTCGATGTCGATCACCACGGTGTCCCAGCCCAGCGGAGCCAGATGCTCGGCGAGGAAGCGGGCATTGGCCAGCACTTCTGCTTCGGTGACGGTGGTGCCGTAGCTGTCCCAGGAGTTCCAGCCCATCGGTGGGCGGCTCTGCCGGGGGCCAGGGGCAGTGGCGATGGCAGGGGAGGGGGCGGGGGTCATCTGGTCACTCTCCGAGCAGGCGGTCGACGTAGGCATTGGTGAAGACGCGATCAGGATCCAGGCGCTCGCGCAGGGCGAGGAAGTCCTCCAGCCGCGGGTACTGCGCGCGCACCTGCTCCGGGGCGGTGGTGAAGACCTTCCCCCAGTGAGGGCGCGGCGCGAACGGGGCCAGGCGCTCCTCGATCTCCGGCAGCAGCGACGCGACCTGCTCGGGCAGCTGCTTCCAGGTGAAGTGCACGCAGGCGCTGTCGCGCCGGTACGCGGGGGAGAGCCACAGCTCCTCCGCGGCGACGGTGCGGATCTCGGAGGCGTGCAGCAGCGGCCGGATCCGCTCGCCGAGCTCGCTCACCGCCGCGACCGCTGCGGCCAGGTCCTCGCGGGCCACGAAGTACTCCGACTGGATCTCCTCACCGCTGCTCGGGGTGAACTCGAGCCGGAAATGCGGCAGCCGCTCATGGGAGGGGCCGGGCTCCCCGCTCTGGTCGGTGCAGAAATCAGCGGGCATCCCCGCCAGCGGATGCACCGGCCGACGAGCCCGCCGACCGCCCAGCCACTGCTCCGGCAGCTCCTCGTCCACCCCCACCACCTGCTTCACCCAGGCCTGGTCGATCCGCCGGTCCCAGTGGTGGAAGAGGCTCACGCTGGTCCCGGCCGCGAGCATCGTCAGCAGGTCCTCGCCGGTCACGCGGCCTGCAGGGAAGTCCAGATGGACGGTCTGCCGCATCGAGGCGGCGGGTACCAGGTCCAGGGTCAGGTGGGTGACGATGCCGAGCGCGCCGAGTGCCAGCACCGCCCCGTCGAAGAGCTCGGGATCCTCGGCGCGGGACAGGGCGAGCAGGTCTCCACCGTCCGTGACCAGCTCGATCGCCCGCACCGAGGAGGCCAGCGAACGGCTGGCGTCCCCCGAGCCGTGGGTGCCCGTCGCACTCGCCCCGCCCACCGAGATGTGGGGGAGGGAGCCCATGTTCGCGAGCGCCAGGCCGTGCTCGGCCGCCGCCACGGCCAGCTCCCCGTAGCGCACCCCGGCGGCGACCCGCACGGTGCGCGCTGCGCGGTCGACCTCGAGGTCGGCGGGCAGGTGCGCGAGGGTGACGAGGTCCGCGTCGCTTGCGGCGATCTCGGAGAACGAGTGCCGGGTGCCGAGCGCCCGGATCCGCCGGCTGCGGCCCACCAGGGTGCGCAGCTCCGCGACGGAGGCCGGGGCGTGCAGCGGCCCGGGCCCGTAGTCCACGGTCCCGGACCAGCTGCGACCGGGGCGGGTGTGCGCGGAATCGGGGGCGTGCGCGGAAGGGGTCCCAGCGGGCATCATTGCTCCAGCTCTTCGAGGGTGGTCACGTCATCCTGCCGAAATGTGCCGGCCAGCGGGGCAAAGTAGGGCGATAGATCGCGCTATCGCCCCACTTTGTCCCGCTGGCCGGGCTTCTCCCGCGGGCGGGACGAGGTGGGGCTCAGAAGCCCTGGCCGAGGCGGTAGAACACCTGGTTGGTGCGCAGCTCCTGGGCGAAGGAGCGCACCGTGGTGTTCTCGTCGATGACCGCGAGCTCGAGATCGCCGATGGTCGCGAGGTCCTCCCAGACCTCGAGGCCCACGGCGGTGGTCATCACCGTGTGGTGGGCGGCGCCGGCGGTCAGCCAGCACTCGGCAGACGTCGCGAAGTCGGGGGCGGGCTCCCAGACGGCGCAGGCCACGGGCAGCTTCGGCAGCTCCTGCGCGGGCTCGACCACCTTCACCACGTTGGCGACCAGGCGGAACCGCTCGCGCATGTCGCTCAGCGCCACCACCACGGCGGGGCCGGCGTCGGCCGTGAACTTCAGGCGCACCGGGTCCTCGCGGTTGCCGATGCCCAGCGGGTGGATCTCGAGCGACGGCTTCGCGGTGGTCAGCGAGGGGGAGACCTCGAGCATGTGGGCGCCGAGGATCTGCTCGCGGCCGGGGGTGAGCTCGTAGGTGTAGTCCTCCATCAGGGAAGCGCCGCCGGGCAGGCCGTGGCCCATCACCGCGGCGACCCGCACCAGGATCGCGGTCTTCCAGTCGCCCTCGGCGCCGAAGCCGTAGCCGTCGGCCATCAGGCGCTGCACCGCGAGGCCCGGCAGCTGGCGCAACCCGCCGAGGTCCTCGAAGTTCGTGGTGAAAGCGCCGAAGCCGCCCTCGTCGAGGAAGGTGCGCAGGCCGATCTCCTGGCGGGCGCCGTAGCGCAGCGACTCGTGGCGCTCCCCGCCCTGCTTCAGCTCGGGGACGACCTCGTACAGCTCCTCGTACTCGGCGACCAGGGCGTCGATCGCGCTGTCCTCGACCGCATCGACCACGGCGACCAGGTCGTTCACGCCCCAGGTGTTCACGGAGACGCCGAGCCGCAGCTCGGCCTCGGTCTTGTCGCCCTCGGTGACGGCGACGTTGCGCATGTTGTCGCCGAAGCGGGCGAGCTTCAGCGAATGCATCTCGGCCCAGCCGGTCGCGGCGCGGGCCCAGCGGCCCACCTTCTCCTGCACGCCCTCGTCGCTCGCATGGCCCACGACGGTCTTGCGGTTCACGCCGAGTCGGGTGGCGATGTATCCGAACTCGCGGTCGCCGTGGGCGGCCTGGTTCAGGTTCATGAAGTCCATATCGATGCTCGCCCACGGCAGCTCGACGTTCGCCTGCGTGTGCAGGTGCAGCAGCGGGGTGCGCAGGGCGTCGAGGCCCTGGATCCACATCTTCGCCGGGGAGAAGGTGTGCATCCACGCGATCACGCCCACGCAGGCCGGATCGGCGTTCGCGGCCAGGGCCATCTCGCGGATCGCGTCACGATCGGTGAGCACCGGCTTCCAGACGATCTTCACCGGGATCGAGGAGCCGGCGTCGAGGGTCTCGGCGATCACGCGGGACTGCTCGGCGACCTGGTCGAGGGTCTCGGGGCCGTACAGGCCCTGGCTGCCGGTCAGGAACCAGATCTCGCGGGCTTCAAAGGGGTTCTGCATGGTGGTGTCCTCGTCGTTCAGGGGAATAGGGGGGCGGAGCCGGCGTCAGCGCTGGCCGTAGACGTTCTGGTAGCGGTCGTAGAGCGAGTCGATCAGGCGCGGCTCGATGGGCAGCGGCTCGCCGAGCTGGCGCGAGATGTGCACCGTGCGGGCGACCTCCTCGACCATCACGGCGGCCTTCACCGCGGCGCGGGCGTCCTTGCCGATCGTGAACGGGCCGTGGTTCTGCATCAGCACGGCGGGGCTGCGGTGGCCGGAGAGCGTCTCGACGATGCCGCGGCCGATCGAGTCGTCGCCGATCACGGCGAAGGGGCCGACGGGCACCGGGCCGCCGAACTCGTCGCCCATCATCGTCAGAACGCAGGGGATCTCCTCGCCGCGGGCGGCCCAGGCGGTGGCGTAGGTCGAATGGGTGTGCACCACCCCGCCCACCTCGGGCATATGCGAGTACACGTAGGCGTGGGCGGCGGTGTCCGAGGAAGGGGTCAGCGTGTCCGGTGTGCCGTCGTCGATCTTCACGCCGTCCAGGGTGCACACCACCATCGTCTCCGCGGTGAGCTCGTCATAGGAGACGCCGGAGGGCTTGATGACCATCAGCCCCGGGACCTCGGGCGCGGTGGCGGGGACCCGTTCGGAGACGTTCCCGGCCGTCCACACCACCAGCCCGTTGCGGGGCAGCTCGGCGTGGAGGGCGGCGACCCGCTCGCGGGTGGCGGCCACCGCCTCCTGGGTATCGACGGGGAGGGTGGCGAGGGCGAGAGTCATCAGGGCTCCTGGGAGGTCGTGGGGAAGAGTGAAGAGGCGAGCCCAGCCGGGTCAGCGAGGCCAGCCGGGTCAGCTGGGTCAGCCGGGTCAGCGAGGCCAGCCGGGTCAGCTGGGTCAGCTGGGTCAGCCGGGTCAGCTGAGCAGGTCGCCGGCGAGCCGTTCGACCGGGAGCCCGGTGCGATAGCTGGCCAGCCACTGGGCGTGCCCGGCCATCCCGGCCTCGTCGGGCTCGAGGGTGCTGAGCTGCTGGGAGGCGAAGATCTCGGTGCCCAGGAAGTCGCCGAGGGAGGCCTGCCCCTGCTCCTGCCCCTGGTCGCGGGCGCGAGCGGTGAAGGCGGCGAGCAGGGCCATGCCCCAGGCGCCGCCCTCGGCCGCGGAGTCGCCGACGGCGACCGGGGTGGCGAGCGCGTCGGCCAGCACCTGCTGGGCGACGCCTGCGGTGGCGAAGATGCCACCGTGGGCGTACATCACGTCCAGCTGCACGCCTTCGTCCTTCAGCAGGGCCTCCATGCCCACGGCGAGCGCCCCGAAGGCGCCGTAGAGCTGGGAGCGCATGAAGTTCTCGAGGGTGAAGCGGGCTTCCTGCTCGCGCACCAGCAGGGGGCGGCCGGAGGGGACGCCGGTCTGGTGCTCGCCGGAGACGTAGTTGTAGCTCAGCACTCCGCCGGCGTCGGCGTCGCCCTGGGCTCCCGCGCCGAACAGTGCGCCGTACAGCTCCTCGGGGCCGACGGGGTGGCCCAGCAGCTCGGCGAAACGGCTGAACAGGCCCAGCCAGGCGTCGAGGTCGGTGGTGCAGTTGTTGGTGTGGATCATCGCGACCGGATCCCCGGCCGGGGTGGTGACCATGTCGATCTCCTCGCGCGGGCCGGAGAGCTGCCCCTCGAGGACCACCATGGCGAAGGCGCTGGTGCCGGCGGAGACGTTGCCGGTGCGCGGGGCGATGGCGTGGGTGGCGACCATGCCGGTGCCGGCGTCCCCCTCGGGAGGCGCGGCGACCGCGCCGGACTGCAGCGCGCCGGTGGGATCCAGCAGCGCCGCCCCCTCGGTGGTCAGGGAGCCGGCATCCTGCCCGGCGGTCAGCACCTCGGGGAGCACCTCGGGCAGGGCCCAGGGCAGCTCCGCGACTCCGTCCAGGGCGGAGAACCGCTCCAGGAGTGCGGGGTCGAAGGCGTCGCCGGCGGCGGAGATCGGGAACATGCCGCTGGCATCGCCGACGCCGAGCACGGACCGCCCCGTGAGCTCGCGGTGCACGTATCCGGCCAGCGTGGTGAGCTGCGCCAGCTGCTGCACGTGCTCCTCGCCGCCGCGGATCGCATGCAGCAGATGCGCGACGCTCCAGCGCAGCGGGATGTTCACACCGAGGGCCTCGCTGAGCTCGCCGGCGGCCTCGGTGGTGAAGGTGTTGCGCCAGGTGCGGAAGGGGGTGAGCAGTTCGCCGTCGGCGTCGAGGGGGAGATAGCCGTGCATCATCGCGGAGATGCCGAAGCTCGCCAGCTGCGTGAGCTCCACCCCGTGCTGCTCACGCACCTCGCGCACCAGATCCGCGTAGCAGTCCTGGATACCGGCCCAGACGCTGTCCAGGGAGTAGGTCCAGCTCTCGTCCACGAGCTGGTTCTCCCAGGCGTGGGAACCGGTGGCGAGCACCGTGCCGGCATCGTCGATCAGAGCGGCTTTGATGCGGGTCGAGCCCAGCTCGAGGCCCAGGTGGGCGCGGCCGGCCCCGATCAGGGAGGCGGGGTCGGAATGCTCTGAGGGGGTCACGGCGGCGTGCGTCATACGCCTATCCCACCAGGGAAATCACGCGATGTCAACGTTCACATTGGCACCAGACGACGGCTCCCGACCAGGTCAGTGGGTGCGTTCAGGGAGGGTCGAGCGGCGCACCACCAGGCGCGGCGGCAGCGTGCTGGGCGTCCCTGGCGGCGGCTCTCGGTCCTCGAGCATGCACAGCAGGCGCTCGAGGGCGAGGCGTCCCAGCTCGGCGAAGGGTTGGGCGACAGTGGTCAGCGAGGGGATCTGGAACTCCGCTCCCATCGTGTTGTCGAAGCCCACCACCGCGACCTCCTCCGGCACTCGCAGGCCGTGCTCGTGCAGGGCGTGGAGCACGCCGATCGCCATCATGTCGTTCGCCGCGAAGATCGCGTCCGGCAGTCCGCTGCGCACCAGCTCGCTGGCGAGCTCGTAGCCGGAGCGCGGGGTCCAGTCCCCGGGGCCCACGACCGTTCCGTCCAGGCCATGCAGGGCGAGGGCCTGCTCGAACCCCTCGCGCCGGGCGCAGGCGTCGCACCAGTCCTGGGGGCCCGCGATATGCGCCACTGAGCGCACTCCGGTGCGAGCCAGGTGCTCGATGACCTGGTGTGCTCCGAGGTGCTGGTCCACCCCCACGACCTGGACCTCCGGGTTCCGGGCCGGCACCGCGGTGACGGCGACGACGGGGGTCGAGCGTGACAGCGAGGCGACCGCCGGGACCATGCCTTCATGGGCGGCGACCACCAGGATGCCGTCCACACCGGTGCCCAGCAGCTCGGCTCCGATCTGGGGGCTGCTGTCTGCGTCGGGACCGACGGTGGTCAGCAGCATCGAGTAGCCGGCTCGACGTGCAGCGGCCTCGATGGCGGTGGTCGTCTCCGTCGGCCCGAACAGGGAGGAGCCGTCGTTGAGCAGCCCGATCAGGGAGGAGCGCGTGGTTTTCAGCGCTCTGGCCGCGCGGTTGCGGGTGTAGCCCAGCTCGGAGATCGCTGCGAGCACGCGGGCACGGGTGTCCGGGCGCACGATCTGCGGTTCGTTGAGCACTCGCGAGACGGTCTGGTAGGAGACCCCGGCGCGGCCGGCGACATCCGCCATGGAGGGGCGGCGCAGGGTGGGAGCCACGGGGATATCTCCTTTCCAGGACGGGGTATATGGGCTGCAGGTGAGGCGGTGGCCTGCAAGATCGATTCACATCAGAGCAACGTGCCGTCGCGCCCCGGTCCGGCGATATGTCCGTTGCTGATTCGTGACCCGCAACGGCCTCGGAGGGGTGACACACGGGCATGTGAACGTTAGCATTCGAGGCGTTCTGGTCCCGGCCGGCACCGCTGTCCTCCAGGAGCTCGGAAAGCTCGAGACCACGGGGGAGGCGCCCCTGCTGAACACCCGGACGCACGATGCCTACCTCACGGAACTCGAGAGGGTCTCCGCTCACTCCGGGGTCTACGAGCTCACGGCCAGGACCGAGCGAAGTGCAGGTTCCGTCGGCGTCACCCTGCTGGTGGCGCGGATCGAGGAAGTCCTCTCTGACGTCGAGGGCCTGGTGACAGAGATGTTCGGCCCGGCGGGGCTGGTGGTGGAGTACGACGACCCGTCCGACGTCCTCGACCTGGCGGCGAGACTTCCGGGCCAGCTCACGGCGACCCTCATCGGAGACGAGGACGAGGAAGACCTGGAGCTCTCGCGAGAGCTCCTTCCCCTCTTGCGCGAGAGGGCCGGGCGCCTGCTGTGGAACGAATGGCCGACGGGCGTCTCCGTCACCCACGCCCAGCAGCATGGCGGCCCCTATCCCGCGACCACCGCACCGACCACGACATCGGTCGGCACCGCGGCGATCTCGCGGTTCCAGCGGCCGGTGGCCTATCAGAACTTCCCCGAGGTGCTGCTCCCCGAGCCCCTGAGGGATGCGAACCCGCTGGGAGTGCCCCAACGGGTCGACGGGTGAGGACCACCGTGCGGCGGGGTGAGGGAAGCGCAGCTCAGCGCCGGTAGCTGAGGACCCGGTAGCGGGTGCCGCTGGCCGCCTCGTGCCAGCCGCCGGCGGGATCGGACACTGCAGCATCGGTGGCGGCAAGGTGGAAGGCCGACGGGATCTCCGGGGCAGTGGTGTCCCCGTCGACCTCGAGGTCGATCTCGGTGACCACCAGCAGGTCGGCCTCCGCGATCGCCTCGCGGTAGACCGCGCCGCCGCCGATCACCCAGATCATCGGGCTGGCGGCGTCCGGGCGGGCAGCGTGCGGGGCGGGAGGCGTGCCCGCCTCGTCGGCGAGCACCTCGCGCGCGATCCGGAGGGCATCGGGCAGGCTCCGTGCCCGCACCGCACCGGCCTCCGCGAAGGCATCATCACGGGTGATGACGACATTGGTGCGGCCCGGCAGCGGCCGGAACTTCTCAGGGAACGACTGCCAGGTGCGCCGGCCCATCACCACCGGGGAGCCCTTCGTGGTGCGGGAGAAGTGCTTCAGGTCTTCCGGCAGGTGCCAGGGCATGGTGCCGCCGGCGCCGATCACGCCGTCCCGAGCCTGCGCCCAGATCAGACCGATCTGCGGAGCGACGACTCGCGGCGGCGCCGCACCGTCGGCCTTCGTGCTCTCGCCCGCTGTGCTCACACCGCCACCGGGGCCTTGATGCCCTTGTGGTGCTGGTAGTCGAGGATCTCGAAGTCCTCGAGCTCGTAGTCGAAGATCGACTCCGGCCGGCGCGCGATCCGCAGCGTCGGGGACGGGAACGCATCGCGCCCGAGCTGCCGGGTGACCTGCTCGTGGTGGTTGTCGTAGATGTGGCAGTCCCCGCCGGTCCAGATGAAGTCCCCGACCTCGAGGTCGGTCTGCTGGGCGATCATGTGCGTCAGCAGCGCATAGCTCGCGATGTTGAAGGGCACCCCGAGGAACAGGTCGGCGCTGCGCTGGTACAGCTGGCAGGAGAGCTTCCCGTCGTGCACCTCGAACTGGAAGAGCGCGTGGCAGGGGGCGAGCGCCATCTTCGGGATCTCCGCCGGGTTCCAGGCCGAGACGATGAGTCGCCGCGAGTCGGGATTGGTGCGGATCTGCTCGATGACGTCGCTGATCTGGTCGATCACCCCGCCGTCCGGGCTGGGCCAGGAGCGCCACTGCGCGCCGTAGACCGGGCCGAGGTCGCCGTTCTCGTCGGCCCATTCATCCCAGATGGTCACCCCGCGCTCCTGCAGCCAGCGCACATTGGTGTCGCCGCGCAGGAACCACAGCAGCTCGAGGATGATCGAGCGGGTGTGCACCCGTTTGGTGGTGATCAGCGGGAAGCCCTCGGAGAGGTCGAAGCGGATCTGCTTGCCGAACAGGCTGCGGGTGCCGGTGCCGGTGCGGTCGCTCTTGGCGTTGCCGGTCTCCATGACCTCGCGCAGCAGGTCCTCGTAGGGGGTGGGGACGGTCATCGCGTCACTCCTTCTCGGGGCGGTCAGTGGTCATGGCTGCAGTTACTGGAACTCCGGCTGCGGGAGCCTCAGCGGCGGGAGTTTCGGCGGCGGCGAGCGTCGAGCCGCGCACCACGAGCGAGTACGGGGTGTCGACCACGCGCGGCGGGCCGTCATAGCCCAGAATCCGCTCTCCGAGCAGGTCCAAGGTGGTGCGGACGAGGGCGGCTTTGTCCGGCGAGATCGTGGTCAGCGGCGGCGACGCGTACGGGGCATCGGGGGTGTCGTCGTAACCGGTGACAGCGACGTCCTCCGGGACGCGGCGCCCCTGGCGGCGCAGGGCGGCGAGCGCGCCGATCGCCAGCTCGTCGTTGCCGCAGACGAGTCCGTCCACCTCCGGCATCCGCTCCAGCAGCGCGTTCGCGGCAGCGAAGCCGTCGGGCCGGTGCCAGGCATCCACCGCCTGCACCACGGCGTCGTCGGCGCGCAGGCCGTGCTCGCGCAGGGCGGCGAGGAAGCCGTCGCGGCGCAGGGAGCCCGAGCTGTGCGGCTGCAGGCCCTGGGCGGTGTCGATCTTGCCGATGAACGCGAGGTGCCGGCGCCCCGTCTCGATCAGGTGCGAGGTCGCCTCGGAGGAAGCACTCGCATTGTCGATGCGCACATAGTCGCAGCCCTCGGGGAGCTTCTCGGGCAGGTGCTCCCCGATGAACACCGTGGGCTGGGTGGTGCGCTCCATCCGCGCGAAGTGCTCCTCCTCCAGGAGCAGCGGATTGAAGATCACGCCGTCGCCGAACACCTGCTTGAACCCCTCGAGCACGGTGCGCTCCGCCTCACGCCCCGCAGAGGTCGAGTGCAGGACGACGGTCTGCCCGCGGTCCTGCGCCTCGTCGATGAAGTGCTGCGCCAGATCGGAGAAGTACGAGAAGGCCAGGGAGGGCACCGCGAGGGTGATCATCTTGGAGGCGCCGGTGCGCAGCTGGCGGGCGGCCACCTGGGGCCGGTAGCCGACCTGCAGGATCGCCTCGCGCACCTTCTCGCGGGTGGAGTCGCGCACGTGGGGATAGTCGTTGACCACGTTGGAAACTGTCTTGATGGAGACGCCCGCGAGCTCGGCGACATCGCGCAGCGCAGGAGGGCGACGCTGGCCGGAGGTGGAGCGCGGGGACATGGGGTCGATTCTCGCATTGACGGGTCGGCCGCGGCTCTCGCCACTCACAGGTCACATCATCGCGCCGCGCCGCGCCGCCCCGCCCCGGCCCGGCGCGGCCTGGCCCGTCCAGACCGGCGCGACCCGGGCCCGGCGCGGCCCGCGACCTCGACACGCACGGCCCACCCGCCCAGAACACCGACTCCTGCCGATTCTGCAAGGGATCGGTGTTCTCGGAGCGCGTGTCGGGGGAGAGGCGGGCCTGGAGTGAGCGCGGCTGCCGGGGGTGCGTGCCGAGTACGTGCTGGAGCGTCCGACCTGCTCGGCTGCGGGGCGGGCGCGGGTTATCCGGTCGGCACGCCCGGCACCACCCGCGCAGAACACGGATCCCTGCCGATTCTGCGAGGGATCGGTGTTCTCGGCGCGCGTGTCGGCGAGGTGGGGAGGTGTGCGAGGAGGTGGGGAGACGTGCGGGGAGGCGGGGACGCGTGCGGGAAGGTTGGGACGCGTGCGGGGAGACAGGGAGGGGCGGGAAGGCGCGCGGGGCGGGGGAGGGGCCGGCCTGGGCGAGACCCGGCCTCGCCCTGGCCGGATACGCGTCGATGACCGGATACGCGTTGGCCACCGGATACGCGTTGACGCCGTGACGCCGCTGTGGAAAGCTTCTTCCAACGTTGTAGAAGTAGCCGTCGCATTGTTGCGAGTACCGCTTCCCCTCCCTCATGAAGGACGCAGACACCGATGTCATCGCAGGTCACCCTCACTCTGAACCCCGCCTTCCGGGTCGCTCCCGTGCGCCGCCGCACCTTCGGCGCCTTCGTCGAGCATCTCGGCCGCTGCGTCTACACCGGCATCTTCGAGCCGGACCACCCCGAGGCTGACGAGGACGGGTTCCGTACCGACGTCCTCGCGCTCACCCGCGAGCTCGGCGTGAGCTCCGTGCGCTACCCGGGCGGCAACTTCGTCTCCGGCTACAAGTGGGAGGACGGCGTGGGCCCGGTCGAGGACCGTCCTGCCCGTCATGACCTCGCCTGGCACTCGACCGATCCCAACACGGTGGGTCTGGATGAGTTCATGGCCTGGGCGAAGAAGGCGGATGTTGAGCCGATGTACGCGATCAACCTCGGCACCCGCGGCGTCGAGGAGGCGCTCGACGTGCTCCAGTACGCGAATGCGCCTGAGGGCATCGCGCTCTCGGATCAGCGCGCCGCCAACGGTCACCCCGAGTCTCACGGCATCCGCATGTGGTGCCTGGGCAACGAGATGGACGGCCCCTGGCAGACCGGCCACAAGACCGCTGAGGAGTACGCGCGCATCGCCACCGAGGCCGCCCGCGCCATGCGCCAGGAGGACCCGGATCTCGAGCTCATCGCCTGCGGCTCCTCGAGCTCCTCGATGGAGACCTTCGCGGCCTGGGAGAGCACGGTCCTCACCGAGGCCTACGACCACGTCGACATGATCTCCGCGCACGCCTACTACGCGGAGAAGGACGGCGACCAGGCCTCCTTCCTCGCCTCGGCGGACGACATGGACCACTTCATCGACGCGGTCGTCGCGACCGCTGATCACGTGCGTGCGAAGCTCAAGCGCGAGAAGCACATCATGGTCAGCTTCGACGAGTGGAACGTCTGGTACCAGCACCGCGCCGAGTCCCGTCCCCCGAGCGGGGATGACTGGCCGGTCGCGCCGGTGCTGCTCGAGGACACCTACAACGCGATGGACGCGGTGGTCTTCGGCAACCTGCTGATCTCGCTGCTGCGCCACAGCGACCGCGTCGCCTCGGCCTCCCTCGCCCAGCTGGTCAATGTGATCGCCCCGATCATGACCGAGCCCGGCGGTGCGGCCTGGAAGCAGACCACCTTCCACCCCTTCGCGCTCACCTCCCGGCACGCCCGCGGCGAGGTTCTCGACGTGCGCCTCGCGGCGCCGACCTTCGAGAACGCCCGCTTCGGCACCAGCTCCGCGGCCGACGCCGTCGCGACCTGGGACGAGGAGGACGGCGCGCTCTCCGTGTTCGTCGTCAACCGCGGCACCACCGAGGAGCTCTCGCTGGATGCGGATCTCTCGTCCTTCGGCGACCTCGAGGTCGTCGAGGCCGTGACCCTGCACCACGAGGACCCCTACGCGGCCAACACCAAGGACGCCCCGGAGACCGTGGCCCCGCAGGCCAACGACTCCGTGCGCCTCGAGGATGGCCGCCTGGTCGGAGCGCTGCCCGCGATCTCCTGGTCGCTCGTGCGTCTCGCCCGCCGCTCGGCCTGATCTGACCCCGCCCCCGCTTCCACATTTCTGCCTCAGGAGCACCCATGACCGACTCCGTCCCCACTCTCGCCTCCGACCTCACCTCCGCGCTCACCGCGACCACCCCCGGCTCCCGCGCGAGCGGCTCGACCGGCCCGTCGGCCGCCCGCACCGACGGCCCCGCCCGCGTGGTCGTGGACCTCGACCTGCCCGGCGCGACCATCAGCCGCCACCTCTACGGCCACTTCGCCGAGCACCTCGGCCGCTGCATCTACGAGGGCTTCTACGTGGGCGAGGACTCCGAGATCCCCAACACCCGCGGCATCCGCGATGACGTGGTCGCGGCGCTGCGCGCCCTGCAGATCCCGAACCTGCGCTGGCCCGGCGGCTGCTTCGCCGACGACTACCACTGGAAGGACGGCATCGGCCCGCGCGAGCAGCGCCCCCAGATGGTCAACTCCCACTGGGGCGACATCGTCGAGGACAACTCCTTCGGCACCCACGAGTTCATGGACCTCGTCGAGCTGCTGGGCACCGAGGCGTACGTCAACGGCAACGTCGGCTCCGGCACCGTGCGCGAGATGAGCGAGTGGATCGAGTACCTCACCCGCGCGGACGACTCCCCGATGGCGGCCCTGCGCCGCGAGAACGGCCGCGACGAGCCGTGGAAGGTGCCCTACTTCGGCATCGGCAACGAGGCCTGGGGCTGCGGCGGAAACATGCGCGCCGAGGACTACGCCGCGCTCGCCCGCCAGTACTCCACCTACGTGCGCGACCACGCCGGCAACGAGGTCACCCGCATCGCCGCCGGCGCTAGCGACCACGACTACGCCTGGACCGAGGCGCTCATGCGCGCCGCGACCAACCTCGACAAGCGCGAGGGCAAGGCAGGCCCCTACCAGGCGATCTCGATGCACTACTACACGATGTCCGGGCCCTGGTCCGACAAGGGCGCCGCCACCGAATTCACCGAAGAGGAGTGGTACCGCACCCTCTCGCGCGCCGCGCACGCCGAGGAGCTCGTGGCCCGCCACGCGACCGTCATGGATCACTACGACCCGCACAAGAAGGTGGGCCTGGTCTTCGACGAGTGGGGCACCTGGTGGAACGTGGAGCCCGGTACCAACCCAGGCTTCCTGTACCAGCAGAACACGGTGCGCGATGCGCTCGTGGCGAGCATCCACTTCGATGGCTTCCACCGCCACGCGGATCGCCTGATCATGGCCAACATCGCGCAGACCGTGAACGTGCTGCAGGCGATGATCCTCACCGATCCCGACACCGGCGCGCTCGTGCTCACCCCGACCTATCACGTGTTCGAGATGAACTCCGGGCACCACGACGCCAAGGCGCTCGCCGCCCACGTGCTGCTGCCCGAGGAGACTACCGAGGTCGACGGCCGCAAGCTGCCGATGATCTCCGCCTCCGCCTCGACCACGGGGGAGACGGCGCTGGTCTCGCTGTCGAACCTGGATCACGCGGAGCCGCGCACCCTGGTGCTGGACCTGCGCGGACGCAGCGTCACCGGGCACACCGCCCGCGTCCTCACCGGCGCGAGCTCTGCCGCGCACAACACCCCCGAGCAGCCCGACGCGGTCGCCCCGGCGCCGCTCACCGACGTGCGCGAGCACGAGCGCGGCCTTGAGATCACCCTGCCCCCGCACTCCTTCGCCACGGTGGAGCTCCAGCTGGGGGAGTGATGCCGCGGGCCCTGAGCTCGTGGGATAGAGGAGACCGATCAGCATCCCCTCTGAGCTGTCGCTCAGCGCATCGCGCAGCGACAGTTCAGAGGGGATGCTGCATGCAGGCGCCGGCCACCAGCATCCTGCGATCAACCAAAGGGTTGAATAAGGGGTATCTGAGGCGTAGAGTCCGGTTATCAACCATCCGGTTGATCACAGGTCGGAGAAAGGGAGGGATGGACGACACCACCCTGTCGAGAGCCTTCGCCGCTCTCGCAGATCCCACCCGGAGAGACCTCGTCTCCCGCCTCACCCTCGGCGACGCCTCCGTCGGTGAGCTGGCCGCTCCGTACGACATGTCCCTGCAGGCCGTGAGCAAGCACATCGCGGTCCTCGAATCGGCCGGGCTCGTCACCCGTCGACGCGACGCACAGCGGCGCCCCGTGCACCTCGACGCCGAGGTGCTGGGGGAGCTGACCCACTGGATCGATCGCCATCGCCGCGCCGCTGAGGCCCGGCTGTCCCGCCTCGATGCCGTCCTGCACGCCACCGACCCGGCGAGCTCCGCCACCACCTGACCGCCAGTACAGAGAACCAGGAGCACCAGCCATGACCACCTCCGACCGTCTCACCACTGCCACCATCGAGGCCGATGTCGAGGTCCCCCTGATCCGCATCGTCCGGGACTTCCACGCCTTGCCCGCGCAGGTCCTGCGTGCCCACACCGACCCCGAGCTCTACGCCCGCTGGGTGGGGCCCGAGAACCTCTCCACCCGGATCGACCACTGGGATGCGCGCACCGGCGGCGCGTACGCCTTCACCAATATCGGGCCGGACGGCGAGGAGTACTCCTTCCACGGCAGCTTCCATGAGGTCACCGAGGACCGCATCGTCCAGACCTTCACCTACGACGGCTGGCCCGAGGGAGTCTCCCTGGAGACGATGCGCGTCGAGGACCTCGGAGACGGCTGGACCCGCATGCGCAGCCAGTCCCTCTTCGACTCCTTCGAAGGTCGCAACGGGATGCTCGAAAGCGGCATGGACGTCGGCATCCACGAGGGCTACACGGCGCTGGACGCCCTGCTCGAGGGAGCGGACCGCAGATGAGCACGCCCCTGGCCCAGTTTCTGCCGGCGGAGAAGTACGGAGTGATCGCCGAGATGTTCACCAGGGTCGTCCATGGGGTGAGGGATTGGGACGCTCCCACCCCGGTGGTGGAGTGGCGGGCCCGCGACGTCGTCGGCCATCTGACCACCTGGCTGCCCGCGATGATCCACGGCGGCTCGGCGTTCCGCTTCGACCAGCTGCCGCCCGCCGAGACGGATCCCGTCGGCGCCTGGACATCGCTCGACGCGCAGCTCCGGACGCTCTTCGCGGATCCCTCCGCGGGCCGGCACCTCCACTCGAACCCCCATACGGGAACGGACCGGCCCCTGCCCGGGGTGATTGACGAATTCTTCACCGGGGATGTCTTCTTCCACACCTGGGATCTCGCCCGCTCCTCGGGGCAGGATGATCGCCTCGACCCCGGCATGGTTCACGACGCCTTCACCGGGATGAGCGCTGCCGAGGACTTCCTGCGCCCCACCGGCCAGTTCGGACAGCAGCAGAGCGTCCCGGCCGACGCCACCGAGCAGGAGAGGCTGTTCGCTTTCCTGGGCCGTGATCCGCGGTGGTCGCCGCCGCGCTCCTTCGCCACCGTAGAGCTCCAGCTGGGGGGGTGACGTCGCGGGCCCGTGAGCCCGTGAGCCCGTGAGCCTGTGGGGCAGAGGTGACTGACCGGTATCCCCTCTGAGCTGTCGCTCAGCGCATCGCGCAGCGACAGCTCAGAGGGGATGCTCATGCGGGCGCCAGCTCCTGACAGCGTGCAAGGCACCGG
This sequence comes from Brachybacterium sp. AOP24-D1-21, assembly GCF_052378665.1. NCBI lineage: Bacteria > Bacillati > Actinomycetota > Actinomycetes > Micrococcales > Dermabacteraceae > Brachybacterium > Brachybacterium sp. AOP24-D1-21. The sequence continues at coordinate 1,046,473 of NZ_JBQSXX010000001.1, read as the reverse complement.
CGGCGTTCGCCTGCCGCTATCTCCTGCCAGCCATGGAGCGCTCAGCCCCAGGAGCCCCGCCCGCCCCGGCAGCCCCCGCCACCCCCCGCCACCCCGGCAGCCCCAACAGCCCCGCCCGCCCCAGCAGCGCTCAGCCGCTGCAGGAGCGGCGCGAGCAGCTCGGCCACGATCTCTGCGACAGCGATCGCGCCGTCGATCGAGAAGTGGGTGTTGTCCTCGATGCCCTCGGGATAGAGGTCGCTCACTCCCCCCGGGAGCTGGGTGAACAGCTGCCGTGAGGGCTCCTCCCCGAGCGTCGTGATCAGCGCGCGGGTGCGCGACTGGAGGTCCAGCAGCGGCACGTCGAAGGTCTCGGACAGGGCCAGCACCGCGGTGGGGTGCTCGCCGTGGGTGCGCAGCAGCTTCCCGCCCTCGTAATGGCGCCTGGCCACCGGGGTGCACAGCACCGGGTGCGCTCCGAGAGCCCGCACCTCCGCGATCATCCGGGCGAGGTTCTCGGTGTACCCCTCCCAGGCGGCGAGGTGCTCATGCTTCTGGTCGTTGTGCCCGAACTGGAGGAGCACCAGGTCGCCGGTCGCCGTCGCATCGAGCACCGCCGACCACAGCCCCTCGGCGCGATGGGATTCGGTGGTCGCGCCGTTCTTGGCCAGGTCGATGACGTGCAGCGCAGTCGCTACCGCCCCGTCGGCCGCTGCGCCCCCGTGCAGCAGCGCGCAGCGCGCCGTCAGCGCGGCACCCAGATGCGCGCCCCAACCGGACATCGGATAGGCCGTGGCGACATAGGGCGCGACGGTGGAGTCGCCGGCGAGCACGATCCGGCGCCGACGGGCCGCGGGAAGGACCTGTCTCATGCTCAGGCCTCCCGCACGGCGGTGGGCATCGCATCGAGCAGCCCGGGGACCTCGTCGATCGTCACCTTGCGGTCCAGGAGCAGCATCTGCAGCGAGATCTCGAGGGTTTCGCCGAGGGGCACCTCGCGGGCTTCGTCCCAGGCGAGGCTGGGGCCGACGCCCACATAGTCCGAGGCGCGCACGAACCAGGGATCGATCCGGCGCTGCCCCTCCGCGCCCTGCACCATCACCACGCTGGACCAGGCATTGCCGTGCCGGCGCTGGATCACCAAGGCCGCGCCGCTGGAGCCATGGGCGAGGGCCTCGCCCGCTCCCTCCTGCACCAGGACCCGGGTCTCGTCCGCGCCGGGCAGGCGCCAGAACAGCCCTCCGTATCCCGCGCCGGGACGACCGCGGGTGGCGGGGCTGGTCAGGTGCAATGGCTCGGCACCGGGAGTGAGGACGCTGTGCCAGGTCATGGCCCAGCCGCGCTCCGCGGGCAGCAGCATCGCGGAGAGCGTGCGCTGCTCGGTGAGCAGGTCGTGGCCCTCGTGGGAGAGCCAGGCGATCTGCGACGTCAACGAGCTGCCGTCCGGGGACGCGCCGGTCGCCTGCACCTGCTGGGTGCCGTGGTTGGACAGCAGGGTCGAACCGCGGCCCTCGACGAAGGTCCGGCCGCCCCAGTAGGTGGTGCCGTTGACGTCGGGCAGGGCGAGGGAGACGCCGTAGTGGTGGCGGTGATCCACGGGCGTGACCACTGTCGTCGGCCGCCCGTCGAGCGTGCGCACCGGGTGCAGATGCGGGCGCGGGCTGTGCACTGGCACCATCGCGCTGCCGTCCACGGCGGTGCTGAGCAGGGTGCGGCCGTGCTTGAGGTTCCAGGCACCGTTCTCCTGCATCCAGACCAGCGGGGAGCGGTCGAGCTCATGGCGAGGCTGCTCGGCGATGGCCGGCACCGCCTGCATGGAGGGGGCCCGGGACGGGGGTACCCGCCCGGTGCTGTCGCCGACCAGCAGCCGGGGGGTGAGCAGCGCATGCTCGGTGGGTTCCGGGGCGCTGCTCGGGTCCAGCTGCCGGTGCAGCAGCGACCAGGCGACGGCTCCGGTGTCGAGCTCCTCCTGGTCGACGGTGGTCAGCGTGGGTACCGCGAAACGGGACAGCTCGATCCCGTCGAAGCCGGTGACGGAGAGGTCACCGGGGACATCGACGCCGAACTGGTTCAGCCGGGCGAGGAGTCCGAAGGCAACGAGGTCGTTGAAGGCGAGCACGGCGGTGGCCCCGCTCTCCAGCACCTGTTCGGCCACGCGGTGACCGGCGGTCATGGTGGCCCCGCCGAGGATGGTGCGGATGCTGAGGGCAGGGCGGGTGTCTGCGAGGGCGTTCAGTGCGCTGAGCCGCTCCTGATGGGCCGCGCTGCGGGGCGGGCCGGAGACGTACAGCAGATCGCGATGGCCCAGTGCCTCCAGATGCCGCACCAGCTGGGACATGCCGCTGGCGTAGTCGATGCCCACGCTCGCGATCCGGGGATCCTCGAGGCTGCGGTTCAGGACCACCACGGGGGCGATCTCCGGGACCAGCGCCTCGAGCTCGAGCTCGTTCATGCGCGGTGCCACCAGCACCACCGCATCGCATTGGCGCCGGGCATCGCGGGCGATGCCGGCCTCCCGCTCCGGGGTCGACGCCTCGGCGACCAGCACCCCGTAGCCGTCGGCCTCCGCCGCGCGGGTGAGGCTGCGCAGGACGCTCTGGAACATCGGGTTGCCGAGATCGGGGATCACCAGGGACACGGTCATGGTGCGGCCGGTCGAGAGATAGCGGGCGGTGAGATTGGGGCGGTACTGCAGGCGGTCGGCCGCCTCCCGCACCCGGGCACCGATGCCGGGGTCGACGGAGGTGCGGCCGTTGAGGACCCGGGAGACGGTCGCGCGGGAGACGCCGGCGGCCTCGGCGACCTGCGTGATGGTCGGGCCCCCGCTGCTGCGTGCCATCAGATCTCACGTCCTTCTCGACCGACGGTGACCGCGCCGAAGCGCGCGCCGCGCTCGGTGAGTCCATGGTGCACCATGCTGCCCACCGAGGCGAAGAGCCCCACCTCGGCGCCGACCCAGTGGCCCTTGGTGGCCTGCCACTCCTCGAGCAGCACCTGCTGCTCGGCCAAGAGCCGGATCCGACCGGCCTCGTCGCAGTCCATCTGCAGCTGCACCGACACCGGGGTCCCGGGCTCCTCGGTGAGCAGGCGGTGGACGGTGAGCGTCTCGTCGACCTCATTCTCCGCCATGGTCCCATGCACGAGCTCGACCCGGCCGCCCTCGCGGCGCAGCCCTGCCCAGGCGTAGCTCAGCCCGAGCACCACCAGGCCGGCCCGTTCGGCACCGATCTGCTCGCCCGACGAGGCGGCGGGGAGCTCGAGCGTGACCGTCCAGGTCGAGGGCTGGCCGGGCAGCTGCTGCGCGAGGATGGCGCCGAGGTCCCGCAGGTCCCCCCGAGGGCTCGGAGCGAACGCGAGGTCGAGCCGGCCCTCTCCGCAGCGTGCCCAGGAGGGCTGCGGGTTCGCCTGCCAGTGCCAGCGCGGGTGGAGCTCGACAGCCGTGCCCCCAGCAGTGAAGGAGTCGGAGCGGCTGGGTTCGCGATAGACGTCCAGCTCGCCGGCCGGGCCGGGGCCCGGGGGCACCAGCGCGACCGGGCGCCCGCGGACCTCGTCGATGCTCTCGCCCATATGAGGCCAGCCGTCCTCGTCGAAGCGGACCGGTTGCACATGGGTGACCCGGCCGAAGACACCGCGGTCCTGGAAGTGGAGGAACCACCAGCGGCCCTCGATGTCATCCACCAGGGCCCCCTGGTGGGGGCCGTTGACGGGGGTCGAGTCCTGCTCGAGCACGATCCGATGCTCGTAGGGACCCTCGATCGAGCGTGCGCGGAAGACGACCTGGTACCCGTCGGCCACCCCGCCGGCGGGTGCGAAGATCCAGTACCAGCCGTCCTTCCGGTAGGCCTTGGGGCCCTCGAGCGTGAGCATGCCGGGGAGCTCGGCGCCGTCGATCACCACCTGGGACGGGGACAGTGCGGCGGTGAGATCCGGGGTGACCTCGAGCAGGGAGAGGCGGTTCTTGACGCCAGCCCGCGAGCGGGCCCAGCCGTGCACCAGATAGGCGCGGCCGTCCTCGTCCCACAGCGGGCAGGGGTCGATCAGGCCGCGACCTGCCAGCAGCAGCCGCGGAGCGCTCCACGGGCCCGCCGGGTGCGGGGCGTCGAGCACGAAGATGCCGTGGTCCGGATCGGGGTACACGATGTGGAAGGTGCCCGCGTGCTCGCGGATGCTGGGGGCCCACACCCCGCTGCCCCGACGGGGGAGGGCGTAGTGATCGGCGGGCTCCAGCGCCGGCAGCGCGTTGGTGACGTGCTCCCAGTCCACCAGGTTGTGCGAGCGCAGCACGGGCAGGCCCGGGGCACGATGGAAGCTGGAGGCGATCATCCAGTAGTCCGCGCCGACGCGGATGACATCTGGATCGGGCCAGTCCGCGTCGAGGACGGGATTCGAACGGTGCTCCAACTGCACTCCTCCATAGGGGTGGGGTCGACATCGACCCCGGGGCGTGATCAGGGGTGGGCCTGCGTGCTGCGAGACGCAGCCCGAACGTCCGACCGACGGGCGGGGCCGGTGGGACGGGACGGCGCGACGCGCCTCTGCGCCGGGCGGGCCGACGCCCGAACCGCCCACTGTGAGACCGCTCCACGAGCAGTGCGTGAAACCTGCGGGGAACCGATTTCCAGACCCTTGGTCGCACACAGTACCAGCACTGCGGAGGGGCCGCGAGAGGGGGCGGCTGCCGCATCGACGATGCAGATCGGTGAGCGAGACTGAACTGTGGCCATCGCCTGACCTGCAGAGACGCTGAGCTTCTGGGTGCGAATCCACGGAGTGCTCAGGAATTCTTCCCGCGACCGTGTTGACAGTCGCGTGAACCCACCCCACACTTGGGGCTCGACGGGATACCGGTTTCCGATAGAGCGGTTTCCCGCCCTGACTCACCGTCCCGACCCGCCCTCGACGAAGAGCAAGGATGGCCAATGGTGGCTGACTCCGTGATCGATCCTCGGGCGAGCTCCTCCGTGCTCGATGCCCCGGATGCTGCCTCGCCCTCCAGCGCCGGCCCTGGCCGCGCTCCGCTGCGCCGCCGGACCCTGGCCGCGAAGATGTGGCGGCACCGTGCGCTCTACCTGATGGCGCTTCCCGGCATCGTGTACTTCCTGGTGTTCAAGTACCTGCCGATGGGCGGGCTGATCATCTCGTTCCAGGACTACAAGCCGTTCCTCGGCATCATGGGCAGCCCCTGGGTCGGCTTCGAGCACTTCGTGCGCCTGTTCACGCAGGACACCTTCTTCATGCTCCTGCGCAACACGCTGCTGCTCTCGCTGCTGCTGATGCTGATCTCGTTCCCGGTGCCGATCGTGCTCTCGCTGCTGCTGAACGAGCTGCGGGGCCGGTTCTTCAAGCGCAGCATCCAGACCATCATCTACATCCCGCACTTCATGTCCTGGGTGATCGTGGTGTCCCTGTTCTACGTGATGCTCACGACCGACGGCGGGGCGATCAACAACCTCCTCGTCTCCCTCGGCGCTGAGCCGATCGGCTTCCTCACCGATCCCGACTGGCTGCGCCCGATGTACGTCTTCCAGCACGTGTGGCGCACCGCCGGCTGGGGAACCATCGTCTACCTCGCGGCGCTGACCGCCGTGGACATGGCGCTCTACGAGGCCTCGGAGATCGACGGCGCGAACCGCTGGCAGCAGACCTGGCACATCACCCTGCCGGCGATCCGCCCCACCATCATCGTGCTGTTCATCCTCTCGATCGGTGACTTCCTCGAGCTCGGCTTCGAGCACATGTTCCTGCTCCTGAACTCGATGAACCGCGAGGTCGGGGAAATCTTCGACACCTTCGTCTACACCGCAGGCATCCAGAACGGCCAGCTCAGCTTCGCCACGGCCGTGGGCCTGTTCAAGGGCCTGGTGGGACTGATCCTGGTGATCGGCGCGAACTCGCTGGCCAAGAAGTTCGGCGAAGAGGGCGTCTACTGATGTTCGGCTTCGAGCAGTTCCTGGCGATCAACCGCCGCCTGACCGGCTTCTGGCGGCTGGCCTGGCTGAACCTGCTGTGGATCGCCGTGACCGTGCTCGGTCTCGGAGTGCTCGGGGTGGGGCCGGCCAGCTACGCGATGGCGAAGTACCTCCACCGCTGGTTCCGCTACGGGGAGACCCCACCATCCACGCGGACCTTCTTCCGCTACGCCCGGGAGCTGCGCTGGCAGCCCGTGCTGGTGGGCGGGGTCCTGCTGCTCGCGGGCGGGGTGATCCTCGTGAACCTCGTGAGCCTCAGCGACTGGTACCTGAGGGCTGCGAACCTGCTGGCCCTGGCCGTGCTGTGGATCATCTGCGCCTACGTCTTCACCGTCCTGGCGGCGCTCGACGTGAAGGGCCTGCGAGCCCAGCTGACCAGCGCCCTGCTGCTCGGGCTCGGCTCCCTCCACTGGACGATCATCGGCACCACCGCGGTGGTGATCGGCTACGCGCTGATGCTCCGCTTCGCACTTCCCCTGCTGGCGATGTTCGGGGTGGCTCTGCCGGCCGCCGTCTTCGCCGCCATCTGCTCGCGGATCCTCCGCGACCTCGAGCCCGCCGCGGCCGAGGACCCCGCTGTGCTTGCTGTCCCTGCGCGGACCATCGCGCATCCCGTGCAGCGCACCGACGCGCTCACGCCGCACCTGGCTTCGGCCTCCGACCAGGTGCACCCCCTCCGGAAAGGAACCCCAGCATGATCTCTCGCAGGAATCTCCTCCAGTCCGCTCCCGTCGCGGCGGCCGGCGCGCTCGCGCTGTCCGCCTGTGGCGGCACCTCCGGCGGCAGCGGCGGCGGGGAGGGCGGCGCCGACAGCCCGCTCTCCTGGATGGCGCTGCTGCACACCCCCACCACCCCTGAGGCCAGCGGGCCGGTGCAGTCCGGGCTGACCGAGGCGCTCGGCCAGGAGTTCGAGATCCAGTGGGTGCCGGACGCCTCCAAGGAGGAGAAGATGAACGCGGCGCTCGCCTCGGGCTCCGTCTCGGACATCACCTCCATCTCCAACCTCACCAACTCGAGCATCCGCAGCGGCGTGACCTCCGGGCTGTTCTGGGACGTCGAGCCGTTCCTGGGCGAGTTCGAGAACCTCAAGAACATCGATCCGAAGATCATCGAGGCCGCCCGCCTCGACGGGGTCCTGTACGGAGTGCCCTTCCAGAAGATCCTCGCCCGCTACGGCGTGCTGGTGCGCCAGGACTGGCTCGACGCGCTCGGGCTCGAGGTCCCCCACACCATCGAGGAGCTGGGCGAGGTCGCCAAGGCCTTCGCCGCAGGCGATCCGACCGGCACCGGCGCCTCTGTCACCGGGTTCATCGACCGCGAGGAGAGCTTCAAGGTGGGCTTCCGCTCGCTGGCCGGGTACTTCGGCGCCGGCGAGACCTTCCAGCTGGACGAGGCCGCGGGGAAGATCATCCCGGCCTGCATCTCCGACCCCTGGAAGGAGGCCATGGAGTGGTACCAGGGCGTCTATGCCGCGGGCGGCGTGAACCAGGAGTTCATCACCACCCAGAAGCAGAACCAGCAGCAGGCGATCGCCCAGGACAAGGGCGGCATCGTCGTCACCGGCCTGTTCGAGGCCAAGAACTATGTCGCGCTCGCTGAGTCGATCAACCCCGACACCAAGGTCAAGTGGACCCTGATCAACGACATCACCCACGGGGACGTCCCGCGCCGCATCATCTCCGACACCGGTGGCGGCATGGGTGGCCTGTTCTCGATCTCCACCCAGTCCGTGAAGACCGAGGACGACGTGCGCCGGGTGCTGGCCTTCGCCGACGGGCTGATGAACGAAGAGGCCCACAACCTGATGACCAACGGCGTCGAGGGCGTCCACTACGAGATCGACGCCGACGGCGCCGTGAACACCATCGACCAGGCGCTGTGGGAGCAGGAGGTCCAGCCGTACTCGAGCTCCCGCCTGGCCGAGAACGCGTTCACCTACAAGTCCTCGAACCCGTACGTGAACCTCGCCAACGAGATGATGGCCGAGAGCTCCGAGTACGCAGTCACCAACCCGGTGCAGTCGATGAACTCGGAGACCTTCAACACCCAGTGGGCCACGATCGAGCAGGGCCTGAACGACACCTACAACAAGTTCATGATGGGCGCGGCCACGATGGCCGACTACGAGGCGGCCATCGAATCCGCTCGCGGCCAGGGCCTGGACGACATCATCGCCGAGTACACCGAGGCGTACGAGCAGTTCAACGGCTGATCCGCGCCGGGACCGGGCCGATCCACGGTCCGGTCCCGCCGCGCCCCCGCCATCCCACGCTGGTCTCCTCCCACCGTCCCACGCTGGCTTCCTCCCGCCATCCCACCCATGAAAGGGCCCGCCGTGACTCTCATGTCGTCCCCCCAGGACACCGCCGACATCGCTCCGGCGACCACCTGGCTGCAGCGTGCGATCGATGAGGCCGCGGCCGTCGGCGGCGGTCAGGTCCGCGTTCCCGCGGGAGTCCACCGCACCGGTGCGCTGCGCCTGCGCAGCGGCATCGATCTGCACCTCGAGGCGGGTGCGGTCCTGCAGTTCGTGCCGGATCCGGCGCTGTATCCCGCGGTCGATGCGCGGTGGGAGGGCGCCGTGGGGATCGTGCACTCGCCCTGCCTCTACGCCCACGGCGAGAAGGACATCGCGATCACGGGCCTGGGCGCCATCGACGGGGCGGGGGAGGCCTGGTGGGACACCTTCCGCGACCGCCGCGAGGAGCTCGCCCATCCCCGACCCACCCTGATCGGACTGCATGAGTGTGAGCGGGTCACGATCAAGGACGTCGCCCTGCGCAACTCCCCGGCCTGGACGGTGCACCCCGCGCTCTGCGAGGACGTCACCATCTCCGGGATCAGCATCCGCAACCCTGCGGACTCCCCGAACACGGACGGCATCAACCCGGAGTCCTGCCGCAACGTGCGCATCAGCGACTGCCACATCGACGTGGGCGATGACTGCATCGCCATCAAAGCCGGCACCGAGCGCACCCCGCACCGGGTCGCCACCGAGAACGTCACCGTCACCGGCTGCACCATGGTCCGCGGTCACGGCGGAGTGGTGATCGGCAGCGAGATGAGCGGCGGCGTGCGCAACGTCGTGATCAGCAACTGCATCTTCCAGGGCACCGACCGCGGCATCCGCCTGAAGACCCGCCGAGACCGCGGGGGAGTGGTCGAGAACCTGCGCGTGACCAACATCGTGATGGACGACGTGCTGTGCCCGATCACCGTCAATCCCTTCTACTTCTGCGGGCCCGACGGCAAGGACCCGCACGTCGGCGATCGCGAGGCGCGCCCGGTCGACGCCGGCACCCCGCAGCTGCGCTCCCTGCACCTGGCCCATCTCACCGCCACCAACGTGCACGCTTCCGCCGGGCACATCTTCGGGTTGCCGGAGGCCCCGCTGGAGGACTTCAGCATGCATGACGTGAGCATCAGCTTCGCTGCCGATCCGCGTGCCGCCGCCCCGGAGATGGCGCTGGACGTCCCCGAGCGAGTCCGTTCCGGGATCGAGCTCGGCTTCGTCTCGGGCGGCGAGCTCAGCCGGGTGCGGGTGCGGGGGGCCGACGGTCCCGCAGTCCACACCACCTCATGCACCGACCTCGAGCTCGACGTCAGGGGGAACGATGTCCACCATGGCTGAGCCGCGCCGCACTGGCCGACCTTCCCATCCTTCCCGCACTGGCCGGCCTTCCCGCTCCTCCCGCCCCTCCCGCACCGCGGAGCAGGCTGCCCCGCGGGTATCCCGCACCGCCGAGCTCTGGCTGGTCGGGATCGGGATGGCCCTGTCCTTCGTGGCCCTGGGCGGCTTCGCCCTGGTGATGAACCAGATCGATATGGCCACCTTCGAGCAGGTCGTGATGCCGGCGCTGGTCGGGGCCGAGGCTGATTCCGGTCTCGGCGTCGCAGAGGCTCATGAGCTGGCCCGCACCCTCGCGGCGTGGTTCTCCATCACCCTGATCGCGGTGCTGCTGCTGTCGGCGATCGGCTGGTTCGTGGCCCGTCGGCGCCCCTGGCGGCGCACTGCCGGCTGGTGGATCCTCGCCGCCGGCCTCGCCTGCCTGCTGGGCAGCCAGCTGATCCTGTTCCCTCTTGCCTTCATCTTCTTCGTCGCCGCCGGCTTCTTCGCCCTTCGACCGGTCACGGATGGGAGCCCCTCATGACCACCACGCAGTCCGCCACCACCTCGCCCGTCCAGGCCGTCCTGGCCACCGACCCCCCGCCCCGCCGTCGCCGCCGCCGGGACGACGCCCCGAAGCTGCGACCGTTGACGCGCGGCGAGCAGGTGTTCCGGGTGGTCAACGTGACGATCCTGACGGGCTTCGCGCTGATCTGCGCGATCCCCTTCGTGCACGTCATCGGCAGCTCCTTCGCGACCCCCGGTGAACTCGCCACCAGCAACTTCCTGCTGATCCCGCGCGAGTTCACCCTCGACGCGTACCGCTACATCCTCTCCACCCCCACCATCTTCCGGGCGATCGGGGTCTCGACGATCGTGACCGTGGGCGGCACCTTCCTGAGCTTGGTGGTGACCTCCCTGATGGCCTATGCGCTCGCCAAGCCGTACCTGCTGGGGCGGCGCGCGATCAACTTCATGGTCGTGTTCACGATGCTGTTCAGCGGCGGCATGATCCCCACCTTCATCGTGGTCACCAAGCTGGGACTGCTGGATTCGCTGTGGTCGCTGGTGCTGCCGGTGCTGATCAACGCCTTCAACTTCGTGATCATGCGGAACTTCTTCTCCGGCATCCCGGAGAGCCTTGAGGAGTCCGCCCGCATCGACGGCTGCTCCGAGCTGGGGGTGTTCCTGCGGATCGTGCTGCCGCTGTCGGTCGCCTCGATCGCGACCATCGGCCTGTTCTACGGCGTGACCTACTGGAACACGTACATGCACGCCGTGCTCTACATCAACGACTCCTCGAAGTGGCCGATCCAGGTGCTGCTGCGCCAGATCGTCATCGTCTCCAGCGGCGTGAACGCGGATTCCACGGCGGTCGACGTGGTGCCGCCGGCCCAGTCGGTGAAGATGGCCGTCATCGCCGTGGCGACTCTGCCGATGCTCCTGGTCTACCCCTTCATCCAGCGCTTCTTCGTCAAGGGCGCCCTGATCGGTTCGGTCAAGGGCTGAGCGCGGTGGGGAGAGCCGGAGTAAGCGGAGCCGAGGCGATGGCTGCTGAGCAACAGCGGGAGCACCTGCGCACGCTGCTCGGCCTGCCTGGATTGCCTGGCCTGCCTGGATCGTCCCGACTGCAGAGCCCCGACCCCGAGGCCGGCGAGACAGCGCGCCTCGATTCCCTCCCGTCGACCCCGTCGACCGGAGCCCCCGAAGAGGTGCACGTGCGCACCGCCGAGGGTGTCTCGATCCCGGCCTTCCTCCTGCGCCCCGCCCCGGAGCTCGCCAACGGTGCCGGGGTGGTGCTGATCGCGGGGCACGCCCGCGGCATCGATGACCTGGTGCGCACCGACCCGACCGACGAGTACCACGAGGGCCTCGCGCACAAGCTGGTGCGGGCCGGGCTCACGGTGCTGTGCCCGGAGATGATCAGCTTCGGCCGTCGACGCTTCCCCCGTGCGGAGGGCGCCGAGCCCTACGAGCTGGCCGAGAACTCCTGCGGCATCGATGCCGCTCGCCTGCTTCTGCACGGCCGTCCGGTGATGGGCCAGCGGGTGGCCGACGCACTCGCCGCCGTGCAGGCCCTGCGGCAGCTGCCCGGGGTGGATCCCGGCCGGGTGGGCGTCGCCGGCGGATCCGGGGGCGGGGCAGTCTCGCTCCTGCTCGCCGCAGCGGACCCGTCGATCGCTGCGGCCCTGGTCGCGACGTACTTCTGCAGCTTCGAGGCGAGCCTCTGCTCGATCCGGCACTGCCCCTGCAACATCATCCCCGGACTCCTGCCCGAGCTCGAGATGGCGGACATCGCCGCCCTCGTCGCCCCGCGTCCGCTGATCCTGGAGGCGGGGGAGCGGGACCACATCTTCCCGATCGCGGCGACGAGGGAGTCTTTCGCGCTTCTCGCCCCGGCATGGGAGGCGCACGGCGCTGTCCCTCCCGAGCTCGTGGTCACCGACGGCGGTCACGCCTTCCGTGCGGAGCGCTCCCTCGACGCACTGGTGCAGGCGCTCACGGTCTGAACCCCGCACCGTCTGAACCCCGCACCCGCTGAACCCCGCACGCAGGGCGCGGCGTCGGCGCGCCACCCCACGGCATGTCGCGATCGTCCCCTCCTACGCAAGCATCCCCTCTGAGGTGTCGCATCGCGAGGGCTGCAGCGACACCTCAGAGGGGATACCGACAGGTAACCCGTGCGGATTCGAGATTCTGAACGTGGTCAATCCGGCATGGATGCGGAAATGAGGCGTTCCTGACGTACGTTTAAGGGGTGGACGTTGCTGCGACCTCTGTGACGCGCGCGCCATCAATGACTTGAGACCCTGACCCTTCGACGATGGAGACACCTCCCCATGCCCACCCCCCGCCGTAAGCTCACTGCTCCCCCGCGCCTGCCCCGGAACGGGCTGCGCATCACCGCGCTCGGCGGCCTCGGTGAGGTCGGCCGCAACATGACGGTGTTCGAGTACGCCGGCAAGCTCCTGATCGTCGACTGCGGCGTGCTCTTCCCCGAGGAGCACCAGCCCGGCATCGACGTGATCCTGCCGGACTTCACCTCGATCCGCGACCGGCTCGACGACATCGAGGCCATCGTCCTGACCCATGGTCACGAGGACCACATCGGCGGCGTGCCGTACCTGCTCAAGGAGCGGGGCGACATCCCCCTGATCGGCTCCGAGCTGACCCTGGCGTTCATCACCGCGAAGCTCAAGGAGCATCGCATCACCCCCAAGACCATCCAGGTCGAGGCGGGGGAGCACCGGAAGGCTGGCTCGTTCGACCTCGAGTTCGTCGCGGTCAACCACTCGATCCCGGATGCGCTGGCCGTCATGATCCGCACCAAGGCGGGCAGCGTGCTGCACACCGGTGACTTCAAGATGGACCAGTTCCCGCTGGACAACCGCATCACCGACCTGCGTGCCTTCGCGCGTCTGGGCGAGGAGGGTGTGGATCTCTTCCTCACCGACTCCACCAACGCCGAGGTCCCCGGCTTCACGATGTCCGAGCGGGATCTCAACCCGGCCATCGACCAGGTGTTCACCACCTCGCCGCGGCGGATCATCGTCTCGAGCTTCGCCAGCCACGTGCACCGCATCCAGCAGGTGCTCAACGCCGCCCACGCGAATGGCCGCAAGGTCGCCTTCGTCGGCCGCTCCATGGTGCGCAACATGGGGATCGCCCGCGATCTCGGCTACCTCACCATCCCCAAGGGACTGGTCGTCGACTTCCGCAAGATCCAGTCGATGCCCGATCACAAGGTCACGCTGATCTGCACCGGTTCGCAGGGCGAGCCGATGGCGGCGCTGGCCCGCATGGCCAACGGCGACCACCAGATCCAGGTCGGCGAGGGCGACACCGTGCTGATGGCGAGCTCGCTGATCCCGGGCAACGAGAACGCGATCTACGGGATCATCAACAAGCTCACCGATCTCGGCGCGAACATCGTCCACAAGGGCAACGCGAAGGTCCACGTCTCCGGCCACGCGAGCGCGGGCGAGCTCGTGTACTGCTACAACATCGTGCGTCCGAAGAACGTGATGCCGGTGCATGGCGAGTCCAAGCACCTGCACGCCAACGCCGAGCTGGCCCGTCGCACCGGCGTGCCGGAGGACCACATCGTCATCGCGCAGGACGGCTACACCGTCGACCTGATCGACGGCCACGCGAAGATCTCCGGCAAGGTCGAGGCCGGCCTGGTCTACGTCGACGGGCAGACCATCGGCGCCGCCACCGAGGACACCCTCGCCGAGCGTCGCCTGCTCAGCGGCGGCGGCGTCGTGACCGTGGTGGCCCTGATCGATCCCGACACGTACCAGCCGGTCGAGCCGGTCGAGTTCATGACCAAGGGCTTCGTGCATGACAAGCGCACCTTCGACGGTGCGTCGACCCAGGTCAACAAGGCGCTGGCCCGCGCCAAGCAGGACAAGATCGAGGACATCGGCGCGATCGAGAACATCATCGTCGACACCGTCAGCGGCTACCTGCGCCGCACCTACCGCCGCGAGCCCGCCGTCATGGCCGTGGTGGTCGACGCCTGAGCGACGCCTGGTCGTCAGACTTCTTCCCAAGGCCCCTCCGGCCCGCCTCGCGGCGGCAGTCGGAGGGGCCTTCGGCGATACTGGGCGGATGACGGATCCAGCACTGCAGCTTCTGGTCGGCGGCCTCTCCCGTGAGGAGCTGCGGGGGCGCCTGGAGGCGTCGGCGGTCCAGCTCAATGCGCATGCTGAGGCCCTGCTCGTACACCCCTGCTTCGATGAGCGTGCACCGGAGAGCGTGACGGTCATCCAGCGCCGCGTGGCGGATCTCGGCCGCCCGGAGGGTGGCACTCTGCCAGCGGTCATCGCTGCGGCGCTGCGGCACGACCTCCGGCTCTGCCCGCCCGAGACGGGCCCGTATCTGCGGCTCGCGATGACCTCGCAATCCCAGGCGCCGGATTCCGTGCTCTCCGCGGGGCGCATCCCGACCGGAGCGCTGTATGTGGTCTCTGCTCCGCTGAGCGAGGACGTGGAGTTCCCGAAGGGCTTCTATCTGCGGGTGGTCGACGGAGTGGCGTGGCTGCGCGGGTTCCGCTGCGACGACGACTACGTCTGGCCGCCGGAGAGCGTGATCGCGCTCCGTGCGGCCGAAGAGCGCTGAGCGGCGCGTGACACGAGGTGCGCACGCTCCGGCCCGTGCTCAGCCGCGCCGGTGGGTCCGATGGGCCGACGGGCTCATGCCGTGCTGGGCCCGGAACCGGCGCGAGAAGTACAGCGCGTCGCGGAACCCGACCCGGCGGGCCACGGTGGTGACGGGATCATCGGTCAGCTCCAGCAGACGGGCAGCAAGCTCCATTCGCTGCGCCTCGACATAGCGGGTGAGGGGCGTGCCCACCTGGGCGGAGAACAGGTGGGCCAGACGTGAAGGGGAGAGGTGGGCGACGTCCGCGAGGCGCGCCACGTCGAGCTGCTCGGCAAGATGGGCGTCGATGTGTTCGAGGACCCGCAGCACGCGCTCGTCGAGCTGGCGCCGGCGAGGGTTCTGGGTGTCATACCAGAGCAGCGCCGCTTCGATCCCGTTCAGCGCGAACAGCTCCGGGCGGCCGACGGCGAGGCGCGCAGCGCGTGCCGCCCCGCGCAGCTGCTCGCGCACGCGATGGTCCACCTCCGTGCCCAGCCGGATGCGGCCGATCCCCGGAGCGGCGTCGGGCCAGTCCAGCAGCGCCAGCCAGGTCGCCGGCGGGTGCACATGGCAGAACAGCATGTCCCAGTGGCCGGCGACCAGATCGGTCCCGTAGTCGTGGACGGTGCCTGGGCGCAGCAGCACCCCGTCGCCGGGCGAGGTCGCGACCCGGGTGCCGTCGGCCGCGAGCACCAGACCGCCGCCACCCACGGTGTGCAGCAGCAGCCAGTCCTCGGTCCCCCGGGAGCGCCGCACGTGATAGCCGGTGTCCTGGGTGAGCTCCCCGGCCAGCACGCGTCCGAACTGGGGCGGCGGCAGCTCGAGGGCAGGCCCGCGCGGAGCCGATGCCCGAGATGGCGCAGCAGGATCGTCCATGTCTTCTCCCTTCGATCACCTGGTCCGCAGCAGTGCGTGGACTCAGACTGGCATCATGACGACCACTTCGGAAGCCCCCATCGGCCGCTCGACCCCTGCAGAGCCCACCGGACTCCAGGTCCTCGATGCAGAGGGCCTGGATCCGCGCCGGCTGGCTGATGCCTACGACCGCAACGGCGCGGTGCACCTGCGCGGCGTGCTCACTGCGGAGGAGATCGGCGAGCTGCGCGACAGCTTCACCACCCACATCGAGACCGATGGCAGCGGCGGGTCCTTCGGAGAGATCCCCGAGGGGGACCCGCTGCGTGCCTATCCGCGGATGATCCAGCCGCATCGGGCTGATCATCACCCGGGGCAGCTCGCCCGGCGCTGGCTGCTCGAGAAGCGGGTGATGGGGCGGGTGATCGAGGCAGTGGGCCCGGTATGGGCGGCGCAGTCGATGTTCTACTTCAAGCCGGCCGGTGCTCGCGGTCAGGCCATGCATCAGGACAACTACTTCCTACAGTCCCACCCGGAGACCTGCATCGCGGCCTGGATCGCGGTCGATGACTGCGATGCCGAGAACGGGGCGCTCGGCGTGGTGCCCGGAACCCACCGCTACGAGATCGAATGTCCTGAGGAAGCCGACGCCTCAGAATCGTTCACCACCATCACGGTGAGCATCCCCGCGCACCTTCGGGTCGAGCAGACGGAGATGAAGGCCGGCGACATGCTCATCTTCCACGGCAGCCTGGTGCACGGATCGAAGCCCAACACGAGCACCGACCGTTTCCGTCGTTCGCTGATCTTCCACTACATCCCCGAGGGCAGTCGGGAGGTGGCCGCCGCCTACCAGCCGCTGCTCGACGCTGCGGGTGATGAGGTGCGGATCGACGCCTCCGAGTACGGCGGGGAGTGCGGCGAGGGTTGGGTGGCGCGCAACCACTGAGCGCGGGTGGGCACGGGCGCAGGCACAGGCGCGGGCGGAGCCGAAGTTCCGGTCAGAAGGGTGGTTCGGGCTCGGGCTCGGGCTCGGGTTCGGTGTCCGGAGGCGTGCCGGGCAGCGGTGCCGGGTCGGTGTCCTGGAGGAGCCCGAGGCCGCGCGCTGCCTCCCAGGCGAGCATCTCCTCGTAGACATTCCAGGAGTGCTGGAGGGCTTTGGCGAGTACCGGCGTGAGCAGGTCGTAGTTCTGTCTCGCTCGGATGCGGGCCTGCCCGGCGATGACCCAGGTGGTGCTCCCATCCGGTTCTCGCACCGGATCGATGAGGCCGCGAGTCTTCATCTCATGGTGCTTCCAGCACAATCGATGAAGATTGTCGATCTCCGTCTGGCCGCCATTCTCGGGATTCTCGTGATCGTACTCTTCGATATGATCCGCTTCTCCCACGGTGCAGACATTTCTGGTGCATCCGGGGACGGCGCATACGGGATCGAGGAGGCGCAGATGCTCTTGCATCGAAGGCGTGGGCGAATATCGTGTGGGATGCAGTGGGAGGAAGGCGCCTTTGGCGGGTTCGGTGAGAATTCGGTACCAGGTGCTTTCGCCAGCCGCGAGGTGGCGGGCCATCGACGCGGGCAGCGGGATCGTTCCGTCGATCGTTCCGGGGGCCTCTGATTCGCCGAGCAGCGTCATTGCGGGGACGACGACGTTGAGCCGAAGTCGACTCCCCGGGACTTCGATGCCCCCGGTGTCGAGCATGGTGCGGGTGAGGATCGCATAGCGCAGGGCCGCGAGGGTCAGATGGTGGCCGTCGCGGGCGGCGTCGCCATCGATGTCGAAGGGGACGGGGCGACCTTCCTCGAGGGCATGGCGCTGGTCGTTCTGGACAGCACGCGCGGCGGCGTCGAGGCGGTGGGAGAGGGCGATGATCTCGTGGACAGGCCCGGTGATCCCGAGGCGGGCGGTGCCGTCATGCTCCGGATTCACCTCGAGGGCGACGTCGCGCTGCTCGGCAGGCGTGGACCGCACGGCAGTCGTGCCGAACCAGGCGATCAGCTTCCCGAGCTCCCGAGAGAACCGATCGCAGCTGATGTTCTCGAGATCCCAGTCCGCCACCCGCTCATCGACCTGCCAACACTGGTCGGAGGTGAGACGACGCACGCGGCGCAGCAGCTGCTCGAACCAGGCGACAGGGAGGTGTCCGGCTTCGAGGCGTGCGAGGGTGCGCGGGAGGGAGGTGACGGCGGTGCAGGCATCCCGGAGCAGCGACCGAGCCTGGTCCAGGGTGACTCGACGCGCATCGGCGACGAGGATCGCGTAGGTGTCTCCGTCGTCATCCGCGCCATCCGTGTCGTCCCAGAGCGTCGCAAGCTTGCGCAGTCGCTCTGCGTAGCCGCGGGCTTCCTCATGATGCGTGGCGAAGAGTTCCTGCGCCGCATGGACCTCGAGAGACCCTGGCTCGCACCAGGCGTGCGCGGCGAAGCCCTCCGGATCCAGCGGCTTACGGGCGCGGACCGGCGTGCGCGGGGGCTCCGTCTCTCGGGCGGGTTCGGAGGCTTCCTGCAAGGACTGGCCAGCTGCCTTCTTGCCGGAGGCGGCGGAGCCTCGGGGCGGCCGTGTTTCCATGGTGGAAGACATTCCCCGCCCCTTTCTCGGTCGTTCTTGCACGTTCGGAAGCTGTGCATCAAGCATCGCGTTCAACTTTCCTTCTCTTCTCAATATTTTACGCCAAGGGACGCCTTCCCGCTAGGGCCGGAGGCGCAATTGTGGATTTTGTGGATAACCCGGCAGTGTGGAGGAGAGATGACATTCGGAAATGCTGTCGTATGGCGGGAGGAAATGTGGATAACCCTGCTGTGGGGAGGAACGGTGAGGGCCGCGTGGCGGCACAGCTGGGGGAGGGGGCAGGCCGGGGGGCCCAGGTCGGTAGTGATCTGGATGGAGGGGCCAGGCCGACAGCGATCCGGATGGAGGAGCCAGGCCGGTAGTGATCCGGCCGGTAGCGATCCGGCGGGCCTCGACAGCTTGCCCCCAGCCCGCCCCAGCCGCCCCTCGCAGACGCGAGAGAATGGTCGACATGACCGACCATGTCGACTCCGGGCCCGCGAAGGGGACACCCCTTCGGGAGGATCTGCCCTTTCGTGTGATCGCCGGCGTCTGGGTGATCACGGGAGGGCTGGTCGCCGCGGTGACGGGCCCGCTCGCGCTCGAGCACGGTTCCTGGGCTGCGGCCTTCCAGGTGCTCGTCGGCGGTGTGTTGCAGGCAGGTCTCGGCGTGTCCCAGCACGCCCTCGCGGCGCGGCGTCCCTCGCCCGGCATGCTCCGGGCTGAGCTGCTGACCTGGAACCTGGGGTGCCTCGCGGTGATCGTCGGGACGATGCTCTCGTCGCCGTGGATCGTCGATGTCGGCGGGCTGCTGCTCGTGGTGACGATAGTGCTGATGATCCGTGCCGTCGGCCGCGGCGCGAAGGGCCCGGTCTGGGCGTCGTGGACCTATCGGGCGGTGCTCGTGCTGACCGTGGTGAGCATCCCGATCGGTCTGCTCCTCGCGCACCTGCGGGCCGGCTGAGCAGGAGAGGTCAGCACTGGTCCCAGGCGAGCACCGCGTCGACGAGCCGAGTTCCGGGCAGGGCGCTGTCCAGACGCAGCAGCGGCTTCTCCAGGGACTCGAGCCACGCTTCATGGCCTCCCCGGCTGCGCCCGGTGAAGGACGGATCGTCGTAGCTGCGAGCCCAGTTCCGGAACTCCTCCCAGGCAGCGGGATCGAAGCTCTGTCCCGCTCGCCGGACTGCTTCGCGGGTCTCGAGCCTGCGCAGGCGCTCCTCCGGATCAAGAGTCAGGAACACGACGGCATCGCACTGTGCCACGACGCTCTCCCCCCAGCCGAGCAGCGAGCCGGACAGCACCCACGCCTCACGCGGCACGAAGATGGCCTCCATGAGAGCAATCCGATCTGCTGCGGGCCGCTTCCGGGTGTAGGGCGGGCTGGACGGGAGCCAGAAGTAGTCATCCGCATCGGCATGGGGCACAGCCCAGCGATCGGCCAGGGCGCGCGCGAGCGTCGTCGTCCCGGAGCCGCTGGCTCCCATGATGAGGATCCTGGAACGCTGCATGCTTCTATTCTCGGGCCCGGACGCGCCCTATCGCACCCTTCACCCTATGGCGCCGCGTGCCGCTCACCGGTACACGCTCACTGGTACGAGACGAACCAGGGCCGGGGCTCGACCTCGTAGGTCTGCTCCGGAGTGAACATGGGGGAGTCCTCGTCGTAGAAGTTCTTCCACGCCATGAAGATCCCCTCCGGCAGATCCCGTTGCAGGGCCCGCCAGGTCTCGAGCTTGTCCCCGGGCGCCCCATGGCCGTCGGCATGCAGGGTGATCGCCAGCTCCGGGTGGGAGGTGTCGATGTCCTGCCGGTCGCTGATCATGGACAGGCTGAACTGGTGGAGGATCAGGAGCTTCTGCGGGAGGCTGTGCTCGGCAGTGAGGGCGGCCAGCCACTCGGCGACCTCGTTGACCTCGGCCGCGGAGACCGATCCGATCTGTGCGAGGTGCTTCTGTCCGGCTTCGAGCCGCCATTCCGCATCCAGCGCCAGGCCCACGTGAGGTGCGGTCAGCAAGTCCTCGTAGAGACGCGCCTGGGTGAGGAAGTCCGTCGTGCCGGGCTGCAGGTCCAGCACCACATAGACCCCGGCCTCGCCGGCTGCCTCGACCCATTCGCGCAGCAGCTCGGGATCTCGCTCGGTGGAGTAGTCGCCATCCCCGCCCGGCTCCGAGGAGGCCATGGTGGTGATGATCTCGAAGGCCGGGATCACCGGCTCCCCGGTGAGGCCCGCGTATTCCGCGGCGAGTTCCTGGATCCGCGTGATCGCCTCCGGCATCTCCTGCTCGCCGAGGATTCCGAGCGAGGGGACGCCGGGGGAGCCGTAGGCGGCGATCATCCGCCGGTCTGGGAAAGCGGTGTGGCCGCCGCCCGGCAGCTGCGGGGTGCGGAGCGTCCGTTCGAGGGCGGCGGGCCAGTCGTCGGCCGCGCCGAAGCTCGCCCCGAGTGCGAGCACGCCGGTGGCCGGATCCTCGCCCGCCGCCTCCGCGACCGCCGCGATCGTCTCGCTGCTGCGGCCGAGCACCCCGCCGGGGATCTCGGCGAGGCTGCCGCCGACGGCTTGGATGACGGCCGATGCGAGGACCTGGGTGGGAAGTGCTGCCTCGGGGTCCACGAGCAGGGTCACCGCGACGCTCGGCCCGGACCTGCTGAGCTCGGGCAGATCCGGGTCATCCTGCGCCGCGGGATCGTCCTCGACGATCTCCAACCCGTCATCGAGCGCGCTGAGGTCCGTGCCGCTCGCGGTCACCACGGCGACGGCCCCGAGCCGAGAGATCTCCTCCCTGACGCCCTGGCCGGTGCCGACCAGCAGCGGCATGCCGGTGGAGGCGCTCACGGGAGCGAGTGCTGCGAGAGTCTGCGGGGTCGCGACCACGACCGCATTGGCTGCCGCGAACAGGGCGGAGCTGAGGGCGAGCGCGGTCTGGACGAGATCCTCGCCGGGCAGCACGGTCGAGGCGGGGGCGGCGTCGACGACGTCGATGCGGAGCTGCCCGTCCTCCTCGTCGGTGCAGGCGCCGAGGGTCCCGGTCATCGCGAGCGCCGTGAGTCCGACGACCCCCGCGAACCCTCGACGGCTCAGCACCGCCCGACCGCGCAGCACCGCTCGACCCTGTCCTCGTGCCTTCACAGCATCACGCACCTTCTGTCGACAGCAGGCTCGCGGTCCTTCCCTCGCCGGGATCCGCAGCCGGCGCCATGGTGTCAGACTTCCGCGACCTCAGACGTCCGCGGGCTGTGCAGGGCGGCGGCATTGAGCTCCACCGGCTCCATCCCGGTCAACCGGACGCTCACCACCCGGTTCCCGCAGCGCACCCGGTGCGTGCCGAGCGCTCCCGGGCCCGTCGCCTGCAGCTGGACAGAGGTGAGAGCGCCGTCGCTCCACGCCATGTCCACCGCGACACCGGGGCGGGCGAGCAGCCCGCGCACGGACCCGTCGGCCATCACCGGTGGCAGCGCCGGGAGCAGCTCGATCTCCCTGCGATGGCTCTGCAGCAGGCATTCGGCGAGGGCTGCGACGATGCCGAGGTTCCCGTCGATCTGGAACGGCGGATGGGCGGAGAACAGGTTCGGGTAGAGGCCGCTGCGCTCGCCGTCGGCGGTCTCGGCGGGGCGCAGGTACAGCTCGAGCAGGGCCTGCACCCGATCTCCTCGATGCAGGCGTGCCCAGAGGCAGGCCTTCCACACCAGGGACCAGCCGGTGGCGTCGTCTCCGCGGGCTTCGAGGGAGCGGGCCACGGCCTGCTCCGTCCGCGAATCGACCGGGCCGTTGCCGGGGTAGAGGAAGCCCAGGTGGGAGACGTGCCGGTGATGCGGTTCGGCCTCGGCGAGACCATCGCGATGCCACTCGAGCAGACGGCCGTCGGCCCCGATCCTCGGGCCCGGCACCAGCGCGAGCGCCGAGGCTGTGCGCTGCACCACCGGATCCTGCTCCTGGCCCAGCAGCGCCGCGGCCTCCAGCAGGTGCTGGGCGCACTCGTGCAGCAGCCATCGGTCCATCCCGGTGCCCTCGCTGAGGCTGACCGCGGCGCCACCGGGCGTGGCCCCGTCGGTGAGCCAGAGATTCTCCGGCGAGGTCGAGGGGAAGGTGGCCAGATGGCCGTCGGCGCTCTCATGGAGCAGGCAGAGTGCGAAGGAGACCGCCTCTTTGAGCGCCGGGAAGCGGTCGCGGGCGATCTCGACCGCGTCGCGTCCGCTGAAGCTCGCCAGGGAGTCCAGCTCCCGTTCGAGCCATAGCCCGCCCATCGGCCAGGTCGACCAGGAGGGCTCGCCCCGCACCGGATCGGTGTACCCCCAGGGATCGGAATTGTGGTGCACCGTCCAGCCGTCGGCCCCGTAGAGCCGGCGCGCGGTCTCCTGCCCGGCGGTGCGCAGCATCGCCACGTACTGCTCGAGCGCCGCGGCGGCCTCCGGCACCTGGGCGACGCCGGCCGCCCAGTGATTCATCTCGAGATTGATGTTCACCGTGTAGTTCGAGGACCACGGTGCCTCGAGGCGCGCGTTCCACAAGCCCTGCAGGTTCGCGGGCGGGAGCCCGGGTCGTGAGGCGGAGGCCAGCAGATGGCGGCCGTAGGCGAAGCTGGTGGCGAGCAGCTCCGCCTCGGGGGAGCCGCTCAGCTCGAGCGCGACCTCGCCGGCGCCCGGCAGCGGGGTGGCGCGATGGCGCCGGTGCAGCTCGTCCTCACCGCGGGCGAGAGCCGACTCCGCCTGTGCCGACGCCTCGTCGATGGCCTCCTGCACGTCTCTGTCCGGAGCCTGCCCGAGGCCCTGCCAGGTGGTGGCCACTGCGCAGACCAACAGCAGGCGCTCGTGCTGCACCTGCCAGCGCACCACGACCGCCGCACGGCTGGCCCCGGCGCTCTCCCAGGCGACCTCCTGCTCGCGTCGGAACTGCCCGGCGGGGATGTCCGACGGGGCGCGCAGCAGGATCGTGAGCCCGTCGGCGCTGGCCTCGCGACGCTCCTCGACCAGGGGAGAGGTGAACTCGAGGGACGGGACTGCGCCGTCGGGGCAGGGTGCGGTGTGGACGAGGACCTCGTCGGCCCGGCTGATGAAGCTCAGCTGCTCCCCGGACTCGCCCAGCACCCGGTGCTCGGCGTGCTCGAGGTCCAGGATCCGCTCCGCCAGAACAGCGGGCACGGCAGCGGGAGAGCCGGCCTCCCCGATGCCCTCGAAACGCACGCACAGGTCGCCGACCGGCAGATATGCCTGCGACCATGACGCACCCAGGTGCTCGATCTCCTGCTGGGCCGCGGGCACGTCGCCGTTCTCGAACAGGGCACGGGAACGGGCCAGGGCCGCTCCGGCCTCGCGGCGGCCGGTGCGGTGCGGAGCATCCGTCTGGGGCCCGCCGGACCACAGGGTGGATTCGTTGAGCGAGAACCGGGCGGCATCGGGATCGCCCCAGATCATCGCGCCGAGGCGCCCGTTGCCCAGGGGGAGAGCTTCGAGCCAGCGCTCGGCGGGGCCCTGGCGGTGGAGGGCGAGGGGAGAGGTCACGGAGGGTGCCTTTCATGGGGCGCGGGATGAGCTGGGCCTGCCCACCCGATGCGCCGTCGTCGACCGCATCCCCGGAGAGACCGCTGTACCGATGTTCCTACGGGCACTGCTGCGAGCGGAGCCACTCCTTGCCCGATGTTGCCGCCTCGCAGGGCTCCGCGGCGGGCTCCGGGCAGGGATGCCCAGGTGGGGCGCCCAGGTGGCAGCGGGGTGGGGCGGGGCGCGCGAGCGCAGGCAAGGGCTTGCCCAGTGGTCGACACCATGATCTAATGGACGAAAGGAAAGCGGTTGCCGTCGGGCATCGAAGCTCGCGGGCCACGGGACACCAGGGAGCAGCAGCATGGCTACACGCAGGATCGGGATCATTGTCAACGGCGCCACGGGGCGGATGGGCTATCGCCAGCACCTGGTGCGGTCCCTGCTCGCCATCCAGGAGCAGGGTGGCGTGGAGCTCGCTGACGGCGACCGCCTCCTGCCGGACCTGCTACTGGTCGGGCGCAACGAGGAGAAGCTGCGCGGAGTGGCCGAGAAGCACGGCCTGACGAAGTGGACGACCGACGTCGATGAGGCGCTCGCGAACCCCGACTATGAGGTCTACTTCGACGCGCTGGTGACGAACCTGCGGGTCGCGAACCTCAAGAAGGCGATCGCCGCCGGCAAGGCGATCTACACCGAGAAGCCCACGGCGGAGTCCTTCGAGGACGCGCTCGAGCTCGCGACACTCGCCAAGGAGCACGGCACCGTCAACGGCGTCGTCCACGACAAGCTCTACCTGCCCGGCCTGCTCAAGCTGCGCCGCCTGATCGACTCCGGCTTCTTCGGCGAGATCCTCTCCGTGCGCGGCGAGTTCGGCTACTGGGTCTACGAGGGGGACTGGCAGCAGGCGCAGCGCCCCTCCTGGAACTACCGCAGCGAGGACGGCGGCGGCATCGTCGCGGACATGTTCCCCCACTGGAACTACGTCATCGAGGAGCTGTTCGGCCGCATCGAGGACGTCTACGCCCAGACCGCCACCCACATCGGGAAGCGCTGGGATGAGAAGGGCCAGGAGTACGTCGCGACCGCCGACGACGCGGCCTACGGCGTCTTCCGCCTCGAGGGCGGCACCGTGGTGCAGATGAACTCCAGCTGGGATGTGCGCGTCCACCGCGATGAGCTCGTCGAGTTCCAGGTCGACGGCACGAAGGGCAGCGCCGTCGTCGGCCTGCACGGCGCGCGCATCCAGCCGCGCGAGGCGACCCCGAAGCCCGTGTGGAACCCCGATGTCAAGGACGGCCACGACTACCGGGCCGACTGGATCGAGGTGCCGGACAACGAGCAGTTCGACAACGGCTTCAAGGTGCAGTGGGAGGACTTCCTGCGCCACTATGTTGAGGGTCGCGAGTACCCCTTCGACTTCCTCTCGGGCGCTCGGGGCGTGCGCCTCGCCGAGGCCGGGCTCACCAGCTCCGCCGAGGGTCGTCGGATCGCGCTCGACCCGCTGACGGAGGTGTGAGCGCCGTGAGTGACCTGCAGCTGACACTGCTGGATGAGGGCGGTGCGCTGCGCTCGATACCGCTCGCCGGCGCGCCCGCCTTCGCCACGCCGACCGCGCCGCTGCGCTCCCGCGTGGTCTATGCGGCGGTGCACGTGGTCCCGCAGGTGCACGGGGACAACACCCCCGGCGCCCCGGCGGACATCGACTGGGATGCCACGCTCGCCTTCCGCCGCACGATGTGGTCCCGCGGGCTCGGGGTGGCCGACGCGATGGACACCGCCCAGCGCAACATGGGCCTGGATCCGGTCGCGACCCGCGAGCTCATCACTCGCACGGCCGACGCCGCCCGCGCCGCGCTCGCGGATCCGGAGATCTCCGCCGTGTTCCCGGCCGGTGCGACAGTGAGCGATCTGGTGGTCGCCGGGGTCAACACCGACCAGCGCAGCGAGCATGAGCTCAGCCTGGACGAGATCACCGAGGCCTATATCGAACAGCTTCGCGCCACCGAGGCCACCGGCGCCGGCGCTGTGCTGATGGCCAGCCGCCACCTCGCGCGCGCCGCGACGACCGCGGCCGAGTACGAGGACGTCTACCGCCGGGTGCTCGACGCGGCCACCGCACCTGTCGTGCTGCACTGGCTGGGCACCGTGTTCGATCCGCAGCTCGAGGGCTACTTCGGCAGTTCGACGAGCGCGGACGCTGCAGAGACGATGCTGCGCATCATCGAGGCGGATCCCGCGAAGATCCGCGGGGTGAAGATGAGCCTGCTGGATGACGCCGCAGAGATCGCGGTGCGCGAGCGGCTCCCCGAGGGCGTGCGGATGCTCACCGGGGACGACTTCCACTTCTCCCACCTCATCGTGGGCGACGGCACCTTCACCGCCGATACCGGGGGAGAGCAGGTGCTCGGGAAGTACTCCGACGCTTTGCTGGGTGCCTTCGCCGCGACCGCTCCCGCCGCGTCCGCCGCAGTGCAGGCGCTGGATGCGGGCGATCCAGCCGAGGCCTCGCGGATCCTGGACGCCTCAGAGGAGCTGGGCCGCCACATCTTCTCCGCCCCCACCCCCCACTACAAGACCGGGGTCGCCTTCCTGGCCTGGCTCAACGGCCACCAGCAGGCGTTCGTCATGGTGGGCGGCATGCACTCGGCCCGCAGCCTCCCGCACCTCTCGCGCACCATCGAGCTCGCCGCCACCACCGGCAATCTTGAGCAACCTGCGCTGGCCGCCGAACGCTGGCACGGCATGCTGCGCCAGGCCGGCTACGAGATCGCGGCCGATGGAACCACCTCGAACGGAGATGCCGCATGACCACCTCACCCTCCCTTACCTCGCCCTCCGCGCGGCTCGGCACCGGGACCCCGCGCCTGTCCCTGAATCGCTGGAGCTTCCGCACCACCCCGCTCCAGGACTTCCTCGAGGCCACGACCGCCCGGGGGATCGACGCGGTGGGTCTGTGGCGCCAGGACGTCGCGGAGGTCGGGCTGGATGCCCTGCGGCGCCGGGTCGACGATGCGGGGCTGCGCGTGAGCAGCCTGTGCCGCGGCGGCTTCCTCACCGCCTCCGCCGAGGTCGACAGGGAGGCGGCGCTGACGGACAACCGTCGCGCGATCGACGAGACCGCCACACTCGGAGCGCCCACCCTGGTGCTCGTCGTCGGCGGAGTGGACAAGGCGGACAAGGACATCATCGGCGCCCGGACCCGGGTCACCGAGGCCGTCGCCGAGCTCGCCCCCTATGCCGCCGAGCGCGGGGTGACGCTGTCCATCGAACCGCTGCACCCGATGTTCGCCGCGGACCGCGCCGTGGTCTCCACCATCGACCAGGCCCTCGACATCGCTGAAGCGTCCGGCAGCGCGGCCGCAGGTGTCGTCGTGGACACTTATCACGTGTGGTGGGATCCGTATCTCGAGCGCGCCATCCAGCGTGCCGCGGCAGCGGATCGCCTGTTCAGCTACCAGGTGTGCGACTGGAACCTGCCGCTGGCCGCGGAGCCGCTGAACTCCCGCGGCTACATGGGCGACGGCTTCATCGACTTCCCGTCGATCACCCGCATGATCAAGGCCGCCGGCTACACCGGCGACATCGAGGTCGAGATCTTCAACGAGGACGTCTGGGCCACCCCGGCCGACGAGTCCGCGAAGATCATCGCCGAGCGCTTCGAACAGCTGGTGCTGCCTTTCGCCTGACGACGAACTGCGAGGAACGAGCGGGAGGAGTCGGGCAATCGGATGGAGCCTTGAGCTGAGGGACCGAATCGTGGAGATGACATCGCCGCTGCGCACTGCGTGGGGACTCGAGGTCGATGCTGAGGATGAGCATGGCGTCGGCCCGGAGGCAGCTGCTCGCGCCGTCCTGCCCATCAAGCTGTCCCGGGCTCTCGATGGGGCGCGGGAACGGATCCCCCTTCCCGCCCGACCTTCCGTGCAGCTGCGGGAGGCGATGACCGCCCCGGCGCTCGCGTCCGCCGCGGATCCGCTGCCCTTCCCGCTGCTGAGCCGGTACACGCGGTTCTGGCGCGAGGGCGTGCGCACCGACTATGAGGACGAGGTGCGCCGGCTCGGCATCATGACCGGGGAGGCCGTGCTCGCCGCCCTCGCCACGGGGGAGGCCCGCTGGGTCGACCGGGCGGCCGACGGGCTGATGCTGCTGTGCGAGCTCTCGACCTGGTGCTGGGTCGCCCACGAACAGGCGCATGACCTGCGGGGATGGGTGGTCCCGGATCCGGAGGCGCCGATCGTTGATCTGGGCGCGGCACAGACCCTCCAGGTGATCGCCTGGGCGGATCTTGCCCTGGGGGAGGAGCTCGACGAGCGCGTGCCGGGGCTGCGGCAGCGGCTGCGATGGGAGGCGCGGCGGCGCGTGTTCGACCCCTACCTGGCGCGTCGCGACTGGCATTGGCTGCATGGGGCGGCGCACAACTGGACCGGGTGGATCCATCAGCATCTGCTCACCGCTGCCCTCTTCCTGCTCGAGGAGGAGTCGGACCGCGGGACCCGCGATGCCGTCCTCGCCCTCTCGATCGCTCAGCTGGACCGCTACCTCGCCTCCTTCCCGGCCGACGGGGGGATCGATGAGGGGTTCTCCTACTTCTGGAACGGCGCCTCGCGGCTGCTGGAAGCCATCGACCTGCTGATCACCGCCTCCGGAGGCACCCTGAGCCGGGACGCGGTGACAGGAATCGACGTCATCGCCCGGTTGCTGCGCTATCCGCAGGGCATGGACCTCGGTGGGGGCTGGTTCGTCAACGTCGCCGACGGCCCGGCCCGGCCTCCCGCCGACGAGCTGCCCTGGGACGTGCTGCACCGCTGGGGCCGACACCTCGGCGCGGACGACGTGGTCGCCCAGGCCCTCGCCCATCGCGGCGACCGTCCGATCCCGCGGGTGCAGCCCCAGCTCGGCCTCGGGCGGGTGCTGACCGCCCTCGGCGACAAGCACTGGGCGGCTGCCGACAGCGCCGGAGCTCGACCGCCGTACCCTGCCCGGACCTGGCTGCCAGAGGTCCAGCTGCTGGTGGCGCGGGAACGCGAGGGTGATCCCTCCGGGCTCGCGCTCGCCGCCAAGGGCGGTCACAACGACGAGGCCCACAACCACCTCGACGTGGGCTCCTACCTGGTCGCTCTCGATGGCGCCCCGGTGCTGATCGACCTCGGCCAGCCCACCTACACCGCGCTGACCTTCACCGATCGCCGCTATGAGATCTGGACCATGACCAGCTCCTGGCACAACCTGCCCGAGATCCGGGGGCACCAGCAGGGCGTCGGCCCCGAGTACCGCGCCCGCGAGGTGACCGCACGACTGAGCCGATCGGCGCAGGGCCTGTCGGGGACGGGCTCCTCAGCGTCGGGCTCCTCGACTCCCGACGACCAGAATCGCGGGGCGACCTCGACGCTCGAGCTCGAGCTCGCGGCGGCGTATCCGGTGGAGGCCGGGCTGCGCTCCTACCGCCGGAGCATCTCCCTGGACCGAGGGGCCGGGCCGGGCGCCGAGCCGGGCGCCGTGGCAGGTGCCGTGGTGCGGATCGAGGACACCTGGCTCCTGGATCCCGTCGGCCCCGCCGAGCGCGCGTCCGCCCCGGACGCCCCTGCCGTCCCTGCCGTTCCTGACGTGGTGCTGAACCACGTGATCGCCGGCGACCCGATCGACCACCGCCCCGGCCTGCTGCTGGTGCGTGCTCCGTCCGGGGCGCTCGCCGAGATCCGTTGGGCCCCCGCGCTCGGCAGCGGGACGCTCGAGCGCCGGGAGATCGGGGACCCGTTGCTCGCCGCCTCCTGGGGAGCAGCGGTGCACCGCCTGCGCCTGACCGTTGCTGATGCCGGGACGGCGACGGTCACGGTGCGCTCCGCCGGGAGCGATGCGCCGCGGTGACGGTCCGCCTCAGTGAGGTGCGACGTCAGTGAGGTGAGACGTCCGTGACGTGAGGCGTCAGCGACCGATCGCCGGTCTCGGGGCCGCGGTCGAGGATCGGGTGCGCAGGGAGGGGAGGAGCTCGACCCGTTCGATCGGACAGTCGGGCTGGCGCAGCCGACCCAGTGCGAGCAGCACCGCGCGCTCACCGAGGGCCTGTTTGGGAGGGGCCACCGCCGTCAGCGGAGGATGCGCCAGCTCGGAGAGCTCGTCGTCATACGAGACGATCGAGAGGTCGTGGGGCACCGACCAGCCGCGCCGCTGAGCATGCTGGAGCACGAGCAGGGCGGCTTCGTCGGAATGGATCAGTGCGGCCGTCGTCCCCTGTTCCCGGCGCCGGTCCAGGAACGCATCAATCGCCTCGAACGGGGAGTTCCCGTGGGTGTCGATGGTGCCGGTGTGGGTGTGCCGTGCATCGAATCCGAGCTCGGTCGAGGCGCGCTCGAACCCCTGCTCGAGGAGGGGCCGGGTCGGGCTGAAGGGGTCGCACAGCATCGTCACGCGCTCGTGCCCGAGCTCCCGGAGGTGGCGGAGCGCCATGGCGGCACCGCTGGCGTGATCCGTGCGCACGGAGTCGAAGCTGCGCCCGTGCACGCTGAAGGCGTGCATGCTCCGTTCGGCGAGGACCACCGGGAGCTGGACGCCCTGCAGGCGTTCGAGGAGTCGCTCGCTGGCCGCACCGGAGCGCAGGTCAGGGGCGAGGATCAGGGCATCGATGCTGGGATCCGCGGTGAGCTGGTCGAGCACCGCCAGGTTGTCCTCTGCGCTGGCGGACGATGCCTGGACCAGCAGCCTGGCCCCATGCTCCGAGGCGGCGTGACGGGCACCGCTGACGATCGTGGGCCAGTAGTACTGCAGGGACGGGGCGACGATCGCGAGGGTGGCCTGGGTGGCATATTCAGCGGGTCCAGCGGCGTCACCGAGTGGGCTCGCCGGGGTCCCGGCGGTGCGCCGGGCTCCACCGTGGACCTGCTCGATGAGCTGTTCCTGCGCGAGCCGGGCCAGGTCACGCCGCACGGTGATCGGGGAGACCCCGAGGTCCTCGGCGAGGGTGGTGACCCGCACCTCTCCGTCGCGGGCGACCCGCTCGAGGATCGCGAACCGTCTGCTGTCCGGGAGTGCAGTGCTCATCGGTTCAGTCCTCCTTCGGCGCCTGTGGGGGCCACGGTGCCACACCGGCGGTGTGGTGATCATAAAAGAACATAATGGATCATAAGGAATAAGGAAAGCGCTTGACAGCACAGAAGTGATCCTGTTGACTCTGGGCCAGATCGCACCGCGGGCTCTGATGGATCGAGAGTCGCTGCGCCCCGCCGAGGTCGGCGGTGCCGGAGGCGGTGCCGCAGCACCTTCGATCCCTGCACGCCCGAGGCGGAGACTTCACCGTTGGAGCCGGTGCCCCGGGCATCACTGGAAGGACAGACCGATGACGTTCACCCCTACTCGCCGTTCCCTGCTCGCCGCAGCCGCGGTCGCCGCCCCTGTCGCAGCGCTCAGCGCCTGTGGAGGGGGAGGCGGCGACGCCCGCAATGCGGACGGCAAGATCGAGCTGACGATGGCCGGCTGGTCGATCGACTCCACCCCGGAGTTCACCGTTCTCAAGGAAGGATTCGAGGCGGTCAACAGCGATGTCGTCGTGGTGATCAAGGAATACAGCGCCGACGACTACGAGACCCAGCTGACCACCGACCTGTCCGCAGAGTCCGCGCCCGACGTGTTCCCGGTCAAGAACCTCCAGCCGTACCACTACCTCATGAGCAACGGCGCTCTCGCCGACGTCTCCTCCCTCGCCGAGTCCCTGTCCGGGGACGGGAACATCAACCTCGAGCACCTCACCGTCGACGACGGTGTCTTCGCCCTGCCGTACCGGCAGGACTCCTGGGTGATCTACTACAACAAGGAGCTGTTCGACGCGGCCGGCGTCTCCCACCCCGACGGCACCTGGACCTGGGATGACTACGCCGAGGCCGCACAGCAGCTGACCGAGGGTCTGGCGGGTACCGACACCCCCGCCAAGGGCACCTACCACCACACCTGGAAGTCCGTCGTGCAGGGATTCGCTCTCGCGCAGACGGAGGGCGCGGAGCTCAGCTCCGGGGATCTCGGCTTCTTCGCGCCGTACTACGAGCGCGCGCTGGCGATGCAGGACGCAGGCTCCACCGAGACCTTCTCGACCGCGCAGTCCCAGTCCCTCGCGTACCAGGCGCAGTTCGGCACCCAGAAGGCGGCGATGACGCTGATGGGCTCCTGGTACATCGCCACCCTGCTGGCCCAGCGCGAGAGCGGGGACGCGGACGTCTTCGACTGGGGACTGGCACCGGTACCGCAGCTCGACTCCTCGACGGTGGAGAACCCGGTCACCTTCGGCGACCCCACCTCCCTCGCGATCAACGCCGCCCTGACCGGGGAGAAGCTCGAGGCCGCCCAGTCGTTCCTCGAATACGTGGTCTCGGAGGAATGCTCCCAGGCTCTTGCCGGAATCGGCATCACCCCCTCGTACTTCTCCGACGCCGTGGTCGAGACGATCTTCGGCCTCGAGGGCATGCCGGAGGATGAAGGATCCAAGGCGGCCTTCCAGAACAACGACACCCGGCCCGAGAACCCCGTCGGCGAGTTCACCAACGACATCCAGACCATCCTCGAGGACACCCACTCGGAGATCCTCACCGGCTCCACGCCGGTCGATGAGGCGCTGACCGCGGTCGAGGAGCAGCTCGCGAACGAGGGCCTGGTCGGCTGATGGCGGACACGACGCGCGCAGGACTCGCCCCGCGGGAGGTGAACACATGTCCACGCTGACCGCAGATCCTGCCGCTGACCGGAGGGATCCACCCGGCCAGCGCCACGGGCAGCGCCGACGCCAGAGCGCGATTCGACGCCGCCGGACCCTCTCGGGCTGGACCTTCATCCTGCCCAACTTCCTCGGCTTCGGGCTGCTCACCCTGGGGCCCGTGCTCGCGCTGTTCTACATCGCCTTCACGAAGTGGACCGCCTTCGGGTCGCCGCAGTTCACGGGCCTGGACAACGCCCGGCGGTTGATCGGCGACAAGACCTTCTGGACGGCGCTGCTGAACACGCTGTACTACGCCGGCGTGCACATCCCGGTCACGCTCGTGCTCTCGCTCGGGCTCGCGATGCTGCTCAACCAGAAGCTGCGTGGCCGCGCGTACTTCCGATCTGCCGCCTTCTTCCCCTACTTCACCTCGATCGTCGCGGTGGCGCAGGTCTGGAACATGCTGTTCTCCCCGGAGTTCGGGCCGATCAACCAGTTCCTGCGGTTCATCGGCCTGGAGAACCCTCCGGACTGGTTCACCTCGAGCACCTGGGCGATGCCGGCGGTGATCGTCGTGAGCATCTGGCGCGAGACCGGCTACTACATGCTGCTGTTCCTGGCCGGGCTCCAGGCGGTCCCGCCGGAGCTGCACGAGGCAGCGAAGATGGACGGCGCCAACTGGCTCCAGCGCCTGTGGAACGTCACCATCCCGAGCCTGAGACCGACGACCTTCTTCGTCACGGTGATGCTCACCATCGGCAGCTTCAAGGTGCTCGACCTGATCCTCGTGATGACCAACGGCGGCCCGGGAACCTCGACGCTCGTGCTCTCGCAGTACATCTACCGCATGGGCTTCGAGCGGAACGACTTCGGCTATGCCTCGGCGGTGTCTCTCGTCCTCTTCGGACTGTGCATGGTCGTGACCATCACCCAGTTCATCTACAACCGCAGAAAGGAGCGGTGAGCCATGAGCACGATCGACGCCCCGGCGCCCACCTCCGCCGGCACCTCAGCTGCCGACCGGGCCCCGCTCCGCACCAAGCCCGACCGCCCGCTGCGCCGGTTCGCGCGGCTGCTGCGCTACGTGATGCTCGGCCTCGCCTCGGTGCTGGTCCTGCTCCCGTTCGCCTGGATGGTGCTGTCCTCCCTCAAACGCAACAACGAGGTGTTCACCGCCCCGATCACCTGGTTCCCCGAGGAGTGGCAGTGGCACAACTACCTCGACATCTGGACCAAGGCGGACATGTCGACCTGGCTGATGAACACCATCATCTTGTCGGTGGCTGTGATGACTCTGCAGGTGGTGACCGGATCGTTCGCCGCCTACGGCTTCAGCAGGATCCGCTTCCCGGGCCGCGACATCCTCTTCCTGGTCTACATCGGCACGATCGCTGTGCCGTGGCAGGCGTACATGATCCCGCAGTTCAAGATGCTGTCCGCGATGGGACTCTCCGACACCCGCCTTTCGATCATCCTGCTGCAGGCCTTCGGCGCCTTCGGAGTGTTCCTGATGAAGCAGTTCTACGACACGATCCCGGAGGAGCTCTCTGAATCAGCCCGGATCGACGGGGTCTCCGAGTTCGGGATCTACTGGCGGATCATGCTGCCGCTGTCCGTGCCGTCGATCGCGGCGCTCGCGATCATCACCTTCACCAACACCTGGAACGACTACATGGGCCCGCTGATCTACCTGCGCAGCCCCGACCTGTGGACGATCCAGCTCGGCCTGAAGACCTTCATCGGCCAGTACAACGCGGACTACGCCGCGATCATGACCGGCTCCGTGCTGTCCGTGCTGCCCATTGCGATCGTCTTCGCGATCGGCCAGAAGCACTTCGTGCAGGGCATCGCGACCTCCGGGCTCAAGGGGTGAGCGGCATCCGCACGATGCAGCGACGCTCTGGCTCCAGGCGGCCCGACGCACCGCCGGCCAGCAATCATGCGGCACAGACCTGGTCGATGATCGCGGGATTCCTGTTCGGGGCGCTGCGGCTGAACGCGGCGCTGATGCTCGGGGCGCTGCCCCTGGTGCTGCT
Organism: Brachybacterium sp. AOP24-D1-21; assembly: GCF_052378665.1. Taxonomy (NCBI): domain Bacteria; kingdom Bacillati; phylum Actinomycetota; class Actinomycetes; order Micrococcales; family Dermabacteraceae; genus Brachybacterium; species Brachybacterium sp. AOP24-D1-21. The sequence goes on along the minus strand of NZ_JBQSXX010000001.1, from coordinate 1,012,184 downwards.
CTGCGTGCTGGCAGCGAACCCGCTCTCCGCGACGCCGGCGCTGATCCTGGCGCTGTATCTGGCGATGCCGATCATCACCGTCGGCTTCTGCGTTTTCCGGGACGCTCCGGTGTTCCACGTCAGCCAGGGGCCGGGCGACGGGCCCGGCGGCGAGGCGCAGGACGGCCCGCACTCCTGGTGGGACGGCTGCTCCGAACAGGAGATGCTGCGCCCGATGCTGCGGGTGCTGCGCACCACGGCACCGAAGGTGCTGCGCTCCACGGCCCTGCCGATGGCGGCGACTTTGGTACTGGTGGTCGATGCGCAATGGGTGCTCGGGCAGAGCTGGGGGCTGATGGCCGCGCCCGCACTGCTGATCGCGGCGCTGCTCAGCCTGATGATGGCCTTCGGGGTCTGCGCACTGGTCAGCGACAGAGCGGACGCCGGGCCCCTGGTGCTCGCCCGTACGGCGGGCTACGCCATGCTGCGGAGCTTCCCGCTCACGCTGCTCAGCCTGCTGGTCCTGGGGATCGGGCTGCTCGGGCTGATCTGGCAGCCGATCCTGTGCTGGGCGCTGGCGTCCTCGCTGGTCCTCTACGTGGTGTGGGCCAACACGCGTTGGTCGATCAAGCCCGCGCTGCGCACGTCCTGATGCGCCGCGGCTCCCGCCCGCCTTTCCCGCGCATGCTCACGGAGGTGCGGTGCGCAGCACGTCAGGCCTGAACAGGTGCGCACAGACCGCACGACCTGCTTCGAGGGCGAGCTTCGTCGTCTCGTCACCGGGACGCGGTCGGCCGCTCAGCCGGCGACAGCACCCAGCGCCGTGGACTCGCACAGCAGCACGTCGCCGCGCACACGCACCTCGTGGGGGTGGTCCGCGGGAGGGGCGTCCTTCGCCGCTGCCGGCTCGAGCGCCCACTCCACGGCCTGCCGCGCCATCTCGGCCAGCGGCAGCGCGATGGTGGTGAGGATCGGGTTGGCGTCGGCCGCCCCGGGGACTCCGCCGAAGCCGGCGACCGCGACCTGCCCGGGCACGTCCACGCCGCGGCGGCGCAGCTCGCCGAGCGCGCCGAGGGCCATGACGTCCGCCGGGGCGAAGACGCACAGCGGCGAGTCCGCGGGGCCGGGCGAGGAGAGCAGGTGGTCGTGGATCCGTTCGGCGAGCTGATAGCCGCCGTCGCGGGTGAGGTCCGCAGCGGTGCTGAGCTCCGGCTCGATGCCGGCCTCGGTGAGCGCGGCGACGAAGCCGCCGGTGCGGTCCCCGGCCGACGGGATCCCGGCGATGCCCTCGACCACCGCGAACCGTCGATGTCCCTCGACGACCAGGGCAGTGGCCAGCTCATGGGACGCTGCGGCGTTGTCCGTCACGATGGTGCGGCCCACGCCCAGCGACTGGCCCAGGCCCACCACCTTGCCGCCGTTGCGCTCGAAGCCCTGGAGCAGATTGCCGATGGCGGCGTCGGACTCGGTGCCGTAGCGGTGCGAGCCCACCAGCACCAGCGCATCGACCTGCTGGGCGAGCAGGGAGCGCAGCGCCCGGATCTCGGTGTCGATCTCACGGTCGGTCTGGGTGAGCAGCACCTGCGACTGGGAGGCGAACACCTGCTGCTGGACCTCGCGGGCGATGGTCGAGAAGTAGGGGTCGGCGATGTCGTGCACCACCAGACCGATCAGGCCCGAGCGGGAGCGGGCGAGCGCCTGCGCCTGGGCGTTGGCGACATAGCCGAGCTTCTCGGCGGAGGCCTTCACCTTGTCGGCGACGGCCTTCCCCGGCACGCGGGTGGAGCCGTTGAGCACACGAGAGGCGGTGGCCAGGGAGACCCCGGCGTCCTGGGCGACGTCGCTGAGGCGCACGGCGGGCATCTGGACTCCTTCTGCTGAGGGTCTGTCATGGGCTGGAGGGGGACTGGGAAACGCTGTCCCCGAATCGGACAAGCATAACGACGCCACACACCGCCCGATGGTCTGCAGCTGTGGATGGTGATGGTGAGATTCCCCGGGTGGTGCCAGACGGAGCTGTCAGGCGGAGACATCCCGGCGGGAGGCGTCGACTGGATATCGCGGTGGCTCCCCGGCGCCGAGACGCCGGATCTCCTCGAGTGCCGCCTCGCCCATCCGGCGCAGCTCATTGCCCTGCGAGCCGGCGATGTGGGGCGTGATCGCAGCCAGCGGGGCGTCCCAGAGCGGGTCGTTATCGGCGAGGTCGTCGTGCACGTCGAGTACCGCGGCGAGGCGCCCGGAGACCACCTCGTCGCGCAGCGCGTCCAGATCCACCAGCGCGGGCCGTGCGGTGTTGAGGAAGGTGGCGCCGTCCCGCATCAGCGCGAGCAGCTCGCGGCTGACCATGCCCTGGGTGGAGGGGACATCCGGGGCATGGAGGCTCACCACATCGCTGCGGGAGTACAGCTCCTCCGGCTCCACCTTTGTCGCGCCGAGCGCGGAGATGGTCGCGGCATCGACGAAGGGGTCGGTGATGAGCACCTCGAGGTCGAAAGGTCGCAGGTGTTCAGCCACCAGCACGCCGATGCGCGAGGCGCCGATGAGGCCGACGACGGCGCCGTAGTTGCCGATCTCGGAGGCAGAACGGGCCGCCGGGCGTGGCGCACGATCGCCCCGGTAGCGGTGCTCCTGAGCGAGGGAACGCTTCCCCGCCAGCAGGATCTGGGCAAGGGTGAACTCCGCGACCGGCACCGCATTCACCTCGGTCGCCGAGGTGACCACCACATCGCCTCTCTCCCAGACGGCATCGGTGACGACATGACGCACCGTCCCGGCGGTGTGGACGATCGCCCGCAGTCGCGGCAGGCGGGCGAGGGCCGCGGCGTCGACGGGGCGCGAGCCCCAGCCGGTGATCAGCACCTCCACCTCCGCCAGCACCGCATCGGGGGCGTCGGCGAGGTCGGGGACGGCGCGCGCGGTGTCGATCTCGGCCAACTCGCGCAGCCGCGCCAGCTGGGCGGCGTCGAACATCCGCTGCGGCAGGCTCACGGGCATCGCCAGCAGCGCCCTCATCGTGCGGCCGCCTCTCCGGCCTCGATCAGATGGCGCAGGGAGTCCGCCTCACGGCGCAGCAGGGAGGGATCATCCGCTGGGACGAATTCGAGCAGCGCATCGCGGTCGGAGCCCTCCGCAGCGAGGATCGCGAACGCGTCCCGCCACAGCTCGGCGCGCTGGGAGAGCGGCAGGCGCTCATTCGTGGGCCACCACGAGAACACGTGGATCGTGGAGGTGCGAGGGAGCACCTCGCGGAGCGTCTCGAGCGCCTCCGGGGTGGCCATCCCCTGGTGGGGCTGCCAGTACGAGAGCACGGTGGCGCGATCGATCTCCTCGAGCAGACGCAGGGTCGAGCCGATCTCGTCGGTCAGCGTGCGCCCGTGGAATTCGAGGCCGACGTCGATGCCGTGCTCCGCCGCGCGGTCGGCGAACTGTTGGATGCGACGGGTGATCAGGGCCCGCCCCTCGGCGGGGACGTCGGCGGAGCCGGTGCGACCCGCCCAGACCCGGATCCGGGGAGCGCCGAGCTCCCGGGCGGCGGCGATCACCGCGTCGCCCTCGGCGCGGATCTCGTCCTCGGATCCTTCGAAGCGCAGGTAGGAGCCGTAGGAGGCCACGGCAAGCGCCGCCTGCTCGGTGAGCTCCCGGGCGCGCTGGGCCGCAGCGGCGTCGCCGGGTGGGACGTGGGCGTCTCCGGCCCATTCAATGCACTCGAGCCCGGCGGTCTGGGCATGGCCGATGACGGTCTCGACGTCGAGGTCTCGGAAGGTGACGGAGCAGAGTCCGGGGCGGATCATGGTCCCTCCTGGTTGGACGAGAGCTGAGGGAAAGCGATTGCCATCCTGGGGAGTCTAGCCGTTCGTCAGGCTCGGTCGGTGGCCACGGCGTGCGCCGCCCTCGAAACCTCCTCCGCCCGACCTCCGCCCGATCATGAGAGGTCTCTCATGAAGGTCTGTCCGCGGTCTCATTCACGGCCGATGTACTGCGGAGCACGATGAGGGCCCGGCAGCGGGCGGGCTGAGCGAGGAGCGCACGCATGAGGAAGAAGACGATCTGGACCGTGGTGGCGGGTACCAGCGCGTCCGTGCTGGTGCCGGGCGTGGCCTATGCCCTGGTCGCCGGGGGTGCCTCGATGCCCACGGAGGGGCCCGGGATCGGCACTGCGGGCTCCGACGCGTCGGTCGGAGATCCTGCGTCGGTCGGGAATCCGTCCGAGCAGACCGTCGCCGACGCTGCGGACCTGGCCATCGAGCGCGCATCGGACGAGCTGGACGGTGCGGACGGGTCAGCCGCTCAGGTGCCTTCCCCGCAGCAGGTTCCGGCGGTGGAGACGCTGAGCTCCGCTGGCTCTCCGCTGTCCCCGATCTCGGCGATGCCTGCGGTGACCGCTGTCTCTGCGCTCTCCGCCCCCTCGGCGCAGTCCGCCGCTCCGGCACCGAGGTCCTCGACGCCGGTGCAGCAGGCCCCCGTCGCGCCGAAGTCCTCGAGGGCGACGCAGACGACGAAGAAGGCGCCGGCGCCGAAGCAGGCCGTGCAGTCGGCACCCTCGCCGGTCTCCGCTCAGACCCCGGCCTCCCCGGCCTCCCCGGTCTCCGCGCAGAGCGCCGACTCGCCGCAGTCGCCCGACTCCGCGGACTGAGCGGCGGGGCGTCAGCCGCGGCCCAGCAGCCTGTCCATCGGTACGAAGTCGGCGAACTCCGCATCGCGGGCGGTGCTCGCGCCGGGAGTCGGGGCCGGCTGGGTCGCGGCACCGGTCGAGCCCTCGACGGTGTCCCCGTCGGCCTCCGCGGCGGTGTCGCCGAGGCCGGCCCGCAGCATGATCGCGAGATCGCCGGCGGCCCGACGCACCCGCACGGTCAGCGGCTGCCCGTCGGCCTGTCCCTCGGTGTCCGCACCGAAGTCCGCGGAGGCCGCGAACACCGCCGTCGGCACCACCTCTGCCTTCAAGTAGCTGAGCATCGGGCGGATCGCGTAGTCGATCGCGAGGGAGTGGCGGGCGGTGCCGGCGGTCGCACCGAGCAGCACCGGCTTGTCCTTCCACAGCTCCATGTCGACGGCGTCGAAGAAGGTCTTGAACAGCCCTGACGGGCCGACGTTGAACACCGGCGTGACGGCGATGACCGCATCTGCGACACGCACCTGCTCGATCACCATCGACAGTCGCTCGTTCGGGAAGCGGGTGAGCAGCGCGTCGGTGATGTCGTGGGCGTGCTCGCGCAGCTCCACGGTGGTCACCTCGACCCGGCTGCCATCGCGGCCCAGCGCCGCTGCCGCCTCGCGGGAGAGCTGATCGGTGAGCATCCGGGTGGAGCTCGGGGTGGAGAGCCCGGCCGTGAGGGCGACGAGGCGGAAGGTGCGGGTCATGGGGTGATCCTCTCTGGAGACGATGGGCTGGGCGGGGTCAGCTGCGGGCGTCTTCGGCGCGCAGGCCCGTCCAGTTGTCGCCGGTCTCGAACCTGTAGGAGTCGTCGAAGGCGCCATCCTTCGCGGCGGCGGCGGCCACGCGAGCGGCGTGGGTGGGTGCCTCGGGGACATCCGCGGGCTTGCGGGCTTCGAGCTGGCGGCGCAGCACCGGCACGACCTCGGTGCCCAGCAGCTCGATCTGCTCCATCACGGTCTTGTGCGGCAGGCCGGCGTGATCCATGAGGAACATCTGGCGCTGGTAGTCGCCGACGTTGTCCGCCATGGTCAGGTAGCGCTCGATGACCTGCTCGGGGGAGCCGACGGTGAGTGGGGTCTGCGCGGTGAAGTCCTCCATCGACGGGCCGCCGCCGTAGACCGGGGCGTTGTCGAAGTAGGGGCGGAACTCGTTGATCGCGTCCTGGGAGTTCTTGCGCATGAAGGCCTGGCCGCCGAGGCCCACATAGGCCTGGTGGGCCTTGCCGTGGCCGTAGTGCTCGTAGCGCTCGCGGTACAGCTGCACCATCTGCTTGGTGTGGGACATCGGCCAGAAGATGTTGTTGTGCAGGAATCCGTCGCCGTAGTAGGCGGCCTGCTCGGCGATCTGCGGGGAGCGGATCGAGCCGTGCCACACGAAGGGCGCGACGCCGTCCAGCGGGCGCGGAGTGGAGGTGAACTGCTGCAGCGGGGTGCGGAACTGGCCCTCCCAGTCCACGACATCCTCGGTCCACAGCCGACGCAGCAGGTCGTAGTTCTCGATCGCGATCTCGACGCCCTTACGGATGTCCTGCCCGAACCAGGGGTAGACCGGGCCGGTGTTGCCGCGCCCCATCACGAGGTCCACGCGACCGCCGGTGAGGTGCTGCAGCATCGCGTAGTCCTCGGCGATCTTCACCGGGTCGTTGGTGGTGATCAGTGTGGTCGCGGTGGAGAGGATGATCTTCTCGGTCTGCGCGCCGACGTAGGCCAGCGTGGTGGTGGGGGAGGAGGTCACGAACGGAGGGTTGTGGTGCTCGCCGATCGCGAAGACGTCCAGGCCCACCTGCTCGGCGAGCTTGCCCTGCTCGACCATCGACATCAGGCGCTCATGCTCGGTGGGGACCTTGCCCGTGGTGGGGTCCGGGGTGATGTCGGCGATGGTGAAGATTCCGAACTGCATGGTGGGCGCTCCTCGCGGTAGGTCTCGGTGCCGGGGAGTGGTGTGCTTGTGTCATCTTGCTACGACTTCCCCGGGCGATGGTTCAAGATTAAACTAGATTGTTCGGGGGTGCAAGACCGGGTGACCGTGGTCGCCTCTCCGGCCCCAGGCGCACAGAGGAGTGGGGCAGAGGGATGGGGTAGAGGGGTGAGGTAGTAGGGCGGGGCCCGCGGTTCCTCGTGCCCTGGCGTGCAAACGGTGGCAGGATGGCGTCTCATGACACGAGAGACCATCGACGCCCTGTTGGACGCCCGCCGGCTCGCGGGCCTGGAGACCACCGACGGAGGCAGGATCCTCGCCAAGATGTCCGCCCCGGACGCCAAGGGCACCGGATATCGCAGCTCCCTCGTGGAGCTCGACGGTGATCGCATCCTCCCGCTGACCCGCGGCAGCGCCTCCATCGGGGCGATCGCCGCCGCCGAGGACGGCACCACCTTCTTCACCGCCAAGCGGGTGGGCGAGGACGGTGACGAGGCCGACGATGCCCAGCTGTGGGCGCTGCCCGTGCGGGGCGAGGCCCGCGAGCTCGCCTCCCGCGCCGGCGGCTTCGGCGGCCTGAAAGCCGCTGGCGGTCACCTGATCGCCGAGCTCGAAGTGCATTCACAAGCGGCCGACGAGACCGAGCACGCCGCCCTCAGCACGAAGCGGAAGGACGCCAAGGTCACCGCCGCGCTCCACTCCGGCTTCCCCACCCGCTACTGGGACCACGACCTCGGCCCCACCCGCCCCGTGCTCGCGATCGCCGCGCTGCCCGAGGACCTCGCCTGGGCCGAGGCCACGCCAGCACCGGGGACCACGCCTGCGTCCGGGGCTGACGAAGCTGCTGCATCTGATGGCGCCGGCGCCGCGGAGGACGCCCCGGCCACGCAGCTGCTGCACTTCCGCCACGTCACGATGCCCGCCGGGCGTCTGCTCGGCTGGACGGTGGACCGCGAGGGCACCCGGGCGCTCGCAGCGATGCAGGACTCCCGCGGAGACCTGCTCGGCACGCCCGATCTCTACCTGCTGGACCTGATCGGCGCGCAGCCGCCGCGGCTCCTGCGCGAGGCGACCGCGGAGGTCGAGTACGACCCCGGCGAGTTCAGCCCGGCCGGCACCCACGCCCTCATCGGCCGCTCGCGCACCTGGACGCAGCAGGCGACCCTCTCGGGCGCTGTCGAGCTCCTGGATCTGGCCACCGGCACCTCCACCGAAGTGTGGCCGGAGCTGGACCACTGGGTGGATCCGATCTGGCTGGACGAGACGACGCTGATCGCGACCAGTGACGACCAGGGCCGCGGCTCCGTCTGGATCGGCGGGGTCGCAGATCCCGCCCCACGCCGACTCGCGGGCGGGCCGGAGCAGGACCTCGCCTTCTCCGCGGCCTCCGTGGCAGGAGGCGCGATCATCGCCTCCGCCTCCGGGATCGCCGTCGCCCCGTACCCGGTGCGCATCGACCCGGCCACCGGGGAGGTCCACGCGCTGCCGAACCCGGCCGACGCCGTCGACCCCGTCGGCACCCTCACCGAGGTCAGCGCCACCGCCGAGGACGGCACCGACCTGCGCGCCTGGCTGCGCCTGCCCGACGGGGAGGGCCCGCACCCGCTGGTCGTCTTCGCCCACGGCGGCCCGTGGGGGTCCTGGAACGCCTGGACCTACCGCTGGAACCCGAACCCGTTCGTCGCGGCCGGATATGCGGTGCTGCTGCCGGACCCGGCGATCTCCACCGGCTACGGCCAGGCGATGATCGACCGCGGCCAGCACGAGTTGGGCGGCGCCCCCTACACCGACATCATGGCGCTGACCGACGTCACCGTGGCGCGGGATGACATCGACTCCGAGCGCACCGCCTTCGCCGGCGGCTCCTACGGCGGCTACATGGCCAACTGGGTGGCCGGGCACACCGGCGACCGCTTCCGCTGCATCGTCACCCACGCCTCCCTGTGGGACACCGACACGATGGGCCACACCACCGACAACTCCGGCTGGGAGCGCCCGATGCGGGAGCAGAACGCCCTGTACAACCCCAAGAATTTCGTGGGCGAGATCGTCGCACCGATGCTCGTGATCCATGGGGACAAGGACTACCGGGTCCCGATCGCTCAGGGCCACGCCCTCTGGTACGACCTGCACGAGTTCTCGGCCACACCACGGGACGCCGAGGGCCGCACCCAGCACCGCTACCTGTACTTCCCCGACGAGGGCCACTGGATCCAGGGCCGCGGCAACGCGCAGGTCTGGTACGAGACCTTCCTCGGCTTCCTCGATGAGCACGTGCGCGGCGAGGCCTGGCAGCGCCCCGCGACGCTTGGCTGATCGACGTGCTGCGAGGAACGAGCGGCAGGAGATCTGCCGAGAAGGGGAGGTGAGGCGACGCGATGACCAGCATGTTCCCCGGGGCGTTCAACGCGCGGGACGTGGGCGGGCTGCCGCTCGTCGGCGGTGGCACCGTGCGCGCCGGCGTGTTGCTGCGCTCCGATGCCCTGGCCACGCTCACCGATGAGGGCGTCGCCCTGCTCGAACGCGTCGGGTGCGTGGTCGACCTCCGCACGCCGCAGGAGCGGGCGGCGGCGCCGAACCGGCTGCCGTCCTCGGGGGAGATCCGCGTCCTGGAGCGCCCCCTCCTCGAGGGTGCGATCGCGCAGATGGCGGAAGGGTCTGTGGCCGCGATGGCGCAGCTGTCAGAGCAGGCCGGGTCCAGCCCGGAGCCCAGCGCGGAGCTGCGCGAGGAGCTCCGCGCGCAGATCCCCACCCTCGCCGCGCTCTACACCTCGATGCTCGCGCACGGAGCAGCGGTGTTCGCAGACTGTGCTCGCACGGTCGCGGCCCCCGGGGCCTCGGGCTCGCCGCACGGGGCCGTGCTCCTGCACTGCACCGCGGGCAAGGATCGCACCGGCATCGCGATCGCGCTCCTGCTCGCGGCCGCCGGGGTCGAGCGCGAGGCCATCATCGCCGACTACACCCGCAGCCAGTCCGAGCTCACCGGACCCTGGGCGGACCGCATGCTCGAGGGCATGCGCCGGGCCGGTATCCCGCCGCTGCCGGAGATCGAGCAGCTCATGGTCTCCACCCCGGCCTCTGCGATCGAGGCTGCGCTCGCCGAGGTGGACGCCCGCGGCGGCGCGGCGGCATATCTCCGCTCGGGCGGTCTGAGCGAGGAGGAGCTCGCCCTGCTGCGCTCGCGACTGCGCGACGACACCTGAGTCCTGAAACCTGAGCCCTGAGCCCTGAGCCCTGAGCCCTGAGCCCTGAGCCCTGAGCCCTGAGCCCTGAGCCCTGAGCCCTGAGCCCTGAGCGAGGCGAGCCCATGCCGGACGTTCCGTCAGCTACTCATGGGTATCCCCTCCGAACTGTCGTGACGGCGTGGCTGATGCGACAGTTCAGAGCGGGTACTGACGAGTAACGCGGGGCGCGGCCCTCTGCTGCGCGCCTCTCAGGACGCGGGCAGTTCAGAAGGCGGGCAGCAGGGTGGCGCTGTGCTCCTCCTCGAGGAAGCTGCGCACTGCGTCGCTGGTCATCGCCCGGCGCAGCACCTGGATCTTCTCGGAGTCCTGGTTGTCCTCGCGTGCGATCAGGGAGATGGTGAATCGCTGGTCCACGAGCTCCTCGAGCAGGAGCGCATCGGCCGGGGTCAGGCCCACCTTCTCGATGTAGGAGGGGTAGCTGTAGACCAGCGCCATGCCCTCCTCGTCGTAGGCGGAGGGGAGGTTCAGCAGGTCGATCTGCACGAACTCGAGGGACAGGGGGTTGTCCACGATCTCGCCCACGCGGCCCTCGAAGCCGGTGCCCTCGGGCAGGGTGATCAGCTCCTGCCCTGCGAGGATCGCGAGCGCGCGGCCCTCGTTGGAGGCATCGTTGGGGATCGCGACCTTCGCGCCCTCGGGGAGCTGCTCGATGTCGTCGAAGGCTTTGGCGTAGAAGCCGACCTTCGCGTCGTAGATCCCGTCCAGCAGCACCAGATTCGCGCCATGGGCCTCGTTGAACGCCTGCATGTACGGCTCGTGCTGGGCGAAGTTCGCATCGACCTCGCCGTCGGCCAGCAGCCGGTTGTACTGGACGTTGTCGCTGACCTGCACCAGCTCGATCGTGTACCCCTCCTCGGCGGCGGCCTCGCCGGCGAGGGTGACCACGTCGGTCATCGGCGGCAGGTGGGAGGCCACCTTGATGACCTTGTCCTCCTCGCCGCCGCCGGACTCGCCTGCCCCGCATGCGGCAAGGGCCAGGGCGGTGGTCCCGGCAAGGGCGGTCAGGGCGAAGCTGCGGCGGTTGAACAGGTGTCGCGTCATGGGGGTCTCGTTCCTGGTCAGGAGGCGCTCAGCGCGCCCGCTTGTCGATGATGCGGGCAAGCAGGGTGCCCGCTCCCTGGATGACCATCACGCACACGACCATTATGAGGATCGTCGTGTACATCAGGTCGTATTCGTAGGTCTGGTAGCCGTACCGGATCGCGAAGTCGCCCACGCCGCCGCCGCCGACGACGCCCATGATGGTGGAGTAGCTGACCATCGAGATCGTCACCGTGGTCAGGCTCAGCACCAGGCCGGAGCGGGCTTCGGGGAACAGGAACAGGCTGATCAGCTGCAGCGGCCCGGCGCCCAGCGAACGGGCCAGCTCCACGGTCTGCTCGGGCACATCCAGCAGGGTCTGCTCGGAGAAGCGGGCGTAGAGCGCGGCGGCGACGAAGGCCAGCGGCACCGACGCCGCCGTGGTACCGAAGGACGTCCCCACCAGCCAGCGGGTGAACGGGATCAGCGCCACCACGAACAGGAGGAAGGGCACCGAGCGCACCACGTTGACATAGGCGTTCAGCAGTCGGTGCAGCCAGAGCCGGGGGTAGGGCCCGTCGGGCCGGGCGAGGTAGAGCAGGGTCCCGATCGGGAGGCCCACGAGCACCGCCGCGACCATGGAGTTGACCATCATGATCCCGGTCTCGAGGATCGAGAGGACGATCTCTCCGCGGTACTCGCCGAGGCGTGCCAGCAGATCGCTCATCCCAGGAACTCCCGGGCACGCTCGGCGTAGGAGTCGAACCGTTCCTGCAGGGGTGGCGGGGTCACCTCGGTGAGAGCGGCGAGACGGCCCTGCTCGAGCACCGCAGCCCGGTCGCACGAGGACTTGATGACGTCCAGCTCGTGGCTGACCAGCACGATCGTGGTGCCGAAACGGTCGCGAACATCACGCAGGATGGCCATGACCTCCTCGGTGGTCCCTGAGTCCAGGGCCGAGGTGGGCTCGTCGCACAGCAGGATCCCCGGCTGGGTGGACAGCGCCCGGGCGATCGCCACGCGCTGCTTCTCGCCGCCGGAGAGCTGGCTGGGGTGCTTGCGGTGATGATCGGCCATCTTCACGAACTCGAGCATCTGCATCACAGTGTCGCGCTCACGGCGGCGCTGCAGCCGCAGCGGTCGGGCCACGTTGTCGAAGACGGTCGAGTTGCCCAGCAGGTTGAACTGCTGGAACACCATGCCGATGCCGCGCCGGCGCTTCCGCAGCTCGCGTGGGGACAGGGCGCCGAGGTCCTCCCCGTCCACCAGCACGGTTCCGGAAGAAGGGGCCTCGAGGTGGTTGATCAGCCGCAGCAGCGTCGATTTGCCCGAGCCGGATTCGCCGACGATGCCGAACATCTCGCGGTCTTCGATGGTGAGGGTGACGTCGTTCAGCGCGGTCGCCGTGGAGCGTCCCTGGGGGAAGCTCTTGGTGACATTCCGCAGCTCGATCATCGTCGGCCCAGCCTACCGACCATGCAGGTCAGAAGGTTATGTGCTGCATCACGTTCAGTGTTGAACTATCAGCTCGACGACCGGCACGCCCTGCCCGCGCAGGAGCTTGGAGACGGGGCAGCGGGCATGCGCGGCGTCGACCAGTCGCTGGGCCTGGTCCGGGTCCAGTCCCGGGATGCTCACCAGGGCGCGGGGTATGAAGCGGTAGCCGCCGGCTGGGTCGGGGTGCAGCCCCACCTCGACGCTCACCTGGCTGGGATGCTCGAGCCCCTGGGCGTTCATCACCACCCGCAGCGTCTCCCCGAGGCACGTGCTCCAGGCCATCGCCAGGAACTGCTCGGGGTTGAACCCCTTCGCTGTGGGCGTCGGCCCACCCGTCGGCAGCGCGACCGCCCCGTCCGGGGCGTCGGCCAGAGCCTCGAGCGCAATGGCGGAGGCTCCGCGGATCTGCACCCGGCCAGAGGTGCCTCCGCTGTTCTCGACCCGGGCGGTGTACAGCGCGGGGTCGGGCTTCGGAGACGCGCCGGTCTGCGGGTCGGAAGCGGCTGGGGGAGCGGGGTCGGTCACCATCGATCCAGGCTAAGCGGTGCCATCGATCCTTGACGCCAGCTCGAACACGTGTTCGACTGTGCGGTATGCGATGGAGTGGGCAGGAGATTGGCCAAGAGCCCGGCGAGCAGCAGCGGTCCCCGGCGCTGCTGGGCCTGTCGGGCCTCGTGCGCAGCGTGACCACCCCCGACTTCCAGGGCGTCACCTTCCACGAGGTCACCGCGAAGTCCGCGCTGAATCGCGTGCCCGCCGCGAGCTCGATGCCCTTCGAGTGGACGGTGAACCCCTACCGCGGCTGCTCGCACGCCTGTGTCTACTGCTTCGCCCGCAGCAGCCACCGCTACCTCGACCTCGATGCGGGCGCCGACTTCGATCAACAAGTGATCGTCAAGGTCAACACCGCCGAGGTGCTGCGAGCCGAACTCGCGAAGCGCTCCTGGCGGTGGGACCTGGTGGCACTGGGCACCAACACCGATCCCTACCAGCGGGCCGAGGGGCGGTACCGGCTGATGCCCGGCATCATCGATGCCCTGGCGGACTCCGGCACCCCGCTGTCGATCCTCACCAAGGGCACGCTGCTGCGCCGCGACCTGCCGCAGCTGGTGACAGCCGCCGAGCGGGTCCCGGTGGACCTCTCGATGTCGATCGCCGTGTTCGACGACGCGCTGCAGAAGGCCGTCGAGCCCGGCACGCCCACCACTGCGGCGCGGTTGGCGACGGTGCGCGCCGCGGCCGACGCCGGCTTCCGAGTCACCGTGTTCCTCATGCCGATCATGCCGTGGCTGACGGATTCCGACGCCCAGCTCGACGACGCCCTCGCCCAGATCGCCGGCGCCGGCGCCGCGCACGTCATCTTCGGCGCGCTGCACCTGCGCCCGGGGGCGAAGGAGTGGTTCCTCGAGTGGATCCAGCGGGAGCACCCGGAGCTCGCCACCGGGTACCGACGCTTCTACGGCACCGCGTCCTACGCCCCGGCGGCGTACCGCAAGCACCTCGCCCAGCGGCTTCGGCCGCTGCTGAGGCGTCACGGCCTGGACTCCCGCGAGGACGAGGACCAGCCCGAGCAGCGACGCTACGCGGCCGACGCCGCACGTCGGATCCGCACCGCGCCCTCGGCACTGGATCTGGCGCTGCAGCCGGCGCTGTTCTGAGCTGGCCATAGAAATGCCGGGTGAGGGTCAGGCCACAGCGTCGGCGCCTGCCGACCAGGTCGAGCACTCGCCGAGGGACCCGCGGCTGTCCCGTCCGGTGCCCACCCAGGCGGCACGCGACTCTTGGGCGGGATCACCCGCGGTGACAGGCTCACCCTGCGCCTCGACGGAGGTCACGAAATCCTCGACCCGCTCGGCCGGGCGGATACCCTGCGGCAGCTGGAAGGCCGCGGCCGAGGAGAGGCAGGAGACCTGCAGTGCGTACCGGCGCTGGACCTCGTCGGCCTGCTCCGGGGCGTCGGCCAGCTCGAGCAGCAGCGCGCCGTAGTAGGCGTCCAGATCGGCTGCGGCCAGCGCGAACATCGTGTACGAGTACGCCAGGTGCCACATGTACAGGCTGGGAGCCTCCGTGGCCGAGGTGTTCGAGAACCCCGGATCCCAGGCGGCCGGCCAGTAGAGGGTGTTGTCGTCATGGCAGACCACCGGGGCGGTCTTGGTGAAGTTCGCGGTCTGGCAGGCGGAGTCCGTCGGCAGTGTGTCCATCGTGTAGACGACCACGTCCGGGGCCTCGAAGGCGATGCCCACGGGCTCGAGGGCGTCGGCCCAGACCGTCTCCAGGCAGCCCGCGCCCGCCTCGAGATAGCCCGGCAGCTCCTCGGCCGGCAGCATCCCTCCCGCGGCCGGCGGCAGGACGCATTGCGCGGGGATCGGCAGCCGCGCCTCGAGCAGCGGATTCTCGGCGAGAACCTGCTGGAGCTCCTCGGGACTGCCGGCGGGGACCTGCTCCTCCGTGAGCGGTGCCCACACCCCGGGGTCGACATCGGGGGTGTTCATCAGAGGGTCTTGGGCCATGGGGGCCGTGGCGTCGTCGTGGTCGGTGAGCCACAGCGCGGTGAGCCCGCCGCCGATCCCCAGCAGCAGGAGCATCGCGCAGCCGAAGGCGATCGCCGGGATCAGCAGCCCGCGGGGCTTGGGCCCGGTGGTGGCGTCGATCCCGGGCGGAGGCTGCGGTGGCGGTGGCGCCGGTAGTGGCCGCAGTGGCGAGGGTGCGCCGGGCGAGGGCTGGGCAGCGGCCGACGGGGTGGGCGCCGGTGGGGCCGACCGCGGGGCTGCCGGTGAGGCAGCCGGAGGGGCCGACGGCGGAGGCTCGAATCGGGGGCGCTGGTCGAAGCGCTGGATCGGCGCGTGATCGGGGACGATGGCTCGACCAAAGGGTGCGCGATCGATGAAATCGGACGACGACGACAACAACGGCGCCGGTCCCGCCGCTGCACCGGAGCCGGGACCGGCGGGCCACTGCACGGTCGGGGCGTCGTCGAGAAGCGGGCGGTGCACGGTGCCCTCATCGGGGGCTGATCGCAGCACCGTGTCTTCGTCGAGGGCCGGACGCAGCACCGTGTCCTCGTCGTCCGATGTCGCGTCGGCGTCGCCGGAGGGGTCGACCCCGTCGGCCCTGCTGTTCATCGTCCTCCTGCCGCCGGACTCGCGCCCGGGCTCAGCTCACCTGTTCAGCATCGACCAGCCAGGTGTTGCAGGCAGAGAGGTCGCCGCCGGAGTTGAAGCCGATCTCCAGCCACTTCGCACGGTTCTCGGACGAGATGTTGTACGGGGGCTCTCCCTCGATCCAGCTCTCAGGATCGGTGAGGGCTTCGCGCAGCGCCGGGGTGGGCTCGGCCGCGGACGGAACCTGCATGGCGACCGCGGAGGACACGCACTGCATCTGCAGGCTGTAGCGCCGCCAGGACTCGTTCAAGAGCTCCTCGTCGGTGCCGTCCTCGAGCATGTCCCGCATGGTGCCGTAGTAGATGGACATCGAGCTCTGCCAGCCCACAGCGTTCTGATAGATGAAGGCGAGATCCCACAGGTAGGCCCCCGGGACGTCCGCCGCATCGGGGAAGTCGAGCGCGGTGCCGTAGCCGATGGGCCAGTAGACCGTGTTGTCGAGGTTGCACATCCGAGGGAAGTCCTCCTCGAAGCTCGAATCGCACGCGGAATCCGCGGGGATGTCCGGGTAGGTGTAGACCACGACAGTGGGACCTGACCAGGGCAGCCCACGGTCCGAGCTCGCCGTGCCCCAGATCTGGTTCAAGCAGGTGGAGGACGCATCCAGCACAGCCTGCAGCTGCTCGGGAGTCGGGGAGATGGGAGTCTCGGGGAGCTCGCACGTGGTGATCGACGGCAGCTTGCCGTGGACCAGCGGGTTGTCTTCCAGGACTGCCCGCATGTCGTCGACATCGCCCGGCGGCAGGTCGATCGGCGAGACGACCTCGAACCCGGAACCTTCCTCCTCGGGGGGAGTGGTGACCTCGCTCGGGGACTCGGAGTCCGGATCCGTCTCCGGATCGGTCACGGGCTCGGTCTCGGGCGGAGGGTCGGAGGCGATCGTGGTGTCGTCCCCTCCTCGACTGAGCACGAGGTAGGTGATCCCGCCACCGACCACGAGCACCATCGCCAGGACGCAGCCCAGGGCCACAGTGATCAGAGCCCAGGGCCGCTTCCGCGGCGGCTGCTGGCCGAAGCCGCCAGGGCCGTGCGGGCCCGTCGGGCCGTGCGGGCCCGTCGGACCATGGGGGCCGGCGGGGCCGGAAGGGCCGCCATAGCTGGGGACGGCGGGTCCGTTCTGCCCCGGTCCGCCGTAGCCCGGAGGACCCGCTGCGGGGGGCGCGAACTGCGGGGAAGGCGGGAGCGACTGCCAGGGGCCCGGTGCAGGAGCGCCGTGCTGACCCCCCTGCTGACCGCCCTGCTGACCGCTGTGCTGACCGCCCGGCTGGCCACTCTGCGCGGGAGGACCGTAGTGGGGATTCTGAGGGCCGGAACCTTCAGGGGAAGGAGGCTGCTGGGAAGGAGGCTGCTGCCAGCCGCCCTGCGGGTTCGGGGCCGGCTGGTTCACACCCTGGTGGCCCGGTCTGTGCTGATCGGGCCCCTGCGGGCCGCTGCTGGAACCGCCCCATCCTGCGCTGGACATCAGCTCCCCCTCGCTTCCGTCACGTCATTGTTCCCGGCAGGATATCCGCGCAGGCCGCGCGATGGGCGGGGATGGCTCCCGCCCTTCGCATCGGACTTCGTCCTCGCCACCAGGGCTGCGCCGATGGATGCCGCTGTCAGGTCACCTGCTCGAGATCGGCCACCCACGTATTGCAGACGGAGATGTCGCCCTCGGAGGTGAACCCGCGGTCGATCCACAGGGACCGGTTTTCGGTGCTGATGTTCCGCGGAGGCTCCCCCTCGGTCAAGTAGGCGGGGTCGGTGAGCATCTCTCGAACCGCTGGAGAGGGCTCGGCGCTGGTCGGGAACTGCATCGATGCCGCGGAGGCGAGGCACAGCCGCTGCAGGGTGAGGCGCCGCCAGGTCTCGTCGAAGCGCTCCGGGTCGCTGGTCTCGAGCTCGGTGCGGATGGTCCCGTAGTAGATCGTCAGCGAGCTGTTCCAATACGCGGTGTTCGTATAGACGAAGGCGAGGTCCCAGAGGTAGGCACCAGGGACGTTCGCCGGATTGGTGAGGTCCGATGCGGTCCCGAACCCGACGGGCCAGTAGATCGTGGAGTCCAGGTTGCACATGCGGGGAGCATCCGCGGAGAACTGAGTGTCGCAGGTGGCATCCGCAGGCACATCCGGGTGCGTGTACACGACGATCTTCGGGCTCACCCACGGCAGATCACGGTCCGAGCTCGCCGTGGCCCATTGCTGGTTCAGGCAGAGCGAGGCGGCGTTCAGCACGGCCTGCAGCTCCTCGACGCTCGGCTCCAGCGGAGTCGCTGGCAGATCGCAGGTGGGCAGAGCGGGCAACGTGCCCTCGGTCAGTGGGTTGTCCGACATGACCTGCCACAGCTCATCGACGGTGCCGGTCGGCGGGTCATAGGGCACGACCACCTCGAAGGGGGTGCTCGTCTCCGCAGGCGTCGGCGACTCCGTCTCCCCGGAGGTGACCGGATCCGAGGGGGCGTCGGTGGCGATCGCGGTGTGGTCCCCGGTGCGGCTGAGCACGAGGTAGGTGAGGCCGCCGCCGACCACGAGCACCATCGCCAGCACGCAGCCCAGCGCGACGGTGATCAGCGCCCACGGCCGGTTCCGGGGAGGCTGCTGGCCGGGGCCACCGGGGCCACCGGGGCCACCGGGGCCACCCGGGCCCTGCGGACCGCCGGGACCGGACCCGCCATGCCCGGGGTGCGCGGGAGAGCCGTAGCCGGGGCCCGGGGGTCCGCCGACGTTCGGGGACCCCATCGGATGCATCGACGGGGAGCCGGACGGCGGGACCGCTGGCGGTGACTGCCAGGGGGCAGGAGACGGAGCGCCGTGCGGCCCGGCGGTCTGCCCGGCGCCGGACTGCGGCTGGCTGCCCTGCGGTGCTCCTCCCTGAGGAACCCCGTTCTGCCATGCCTCGCCCCGCGGCCCGTTGCCGGGACCACCCCATCCTGCGTTCGACATCAGCTCCCCCTCGCTTTTGTCAGCCTTTGCTGGGCGAAGGATATCCGCGCAGGCCGCACGGAAGGAGAACGGGATAGCCGAGGGATGCGTGCGGAGCTGTCGTGGGCGCGGACCGTCGGCGCACCCCATCCCGCTGACGTGCATGGACGCGGCCGATCGAGGGCGAGGTTCCGATGCGGTCACGAGTGCGCGACGCCGCGGGCGCCTGGCTCCGCACCCTGGACTGCGCTGCTCATGCCGTACCGTGCCCGGACATGGAAATAGCCCCTGACATGCGATCAAGTCGCAGGTCAGAGGCTATTTCAGCTGGCGGAGGATGGGGGATTTGAACCCCCGAGGGCGTTAACCCAACACGCGTTCCAGGCGTGCGCCATAGGCCGCTAGGCGAATCCTCCAGCGCTCTATAAGAGCAGTGGATAGCGTACCTGACACCCCAGGGTGGTGCGAACCGGACCGACGCAGGTCACATTCGGGGCCTGGGCGAACGGGCAGCGGCGCGCGCTCGCGCACCGGCGATGCCCGGGCGCGACCGCGTCTCAGGCAGGCGCGCCTCCGCCACGCTCCGATGGTTCAGCGATCTCGAGCCGGAACCAGCGCCTCCTCCCTGCGCGCAGGACCCAAGAGGACGAGAGAGTCAGGAGCTCCTCCGGATCTGAGAAGCGGCGCCCCTCCAGCTCGACCCCGCCACCGGCCAGGAGGCGCCGTGCCTCGCTGCGGGAGAGCTCGGGGCGCGCCGTCGTCACCAGGTCGAGTGCGGTCATCGTCGTGCGGCTCAGCGCGAGCGGGGCCATCTCGCGGGGCTGCTCCCGTGCGGAGAAGACACGGAGGAACTCCTCACGGCTGCGACTCGCCGCGGGGGCGCCATCGTGCCGGGCGACGATCGCCTCGGCCAGATCGAGCTTCGCATCCCGGGCCGCAGCGCCTCCGGAACCCGCCCGTCGGCCGAGCTCCTCCACCCGCTCGAAGGGAAGGTCGGAGTAGACGCGGGCCCAGGTGCCCACCAGCTCGTCCTGCAGCGTCATCAGCCGACCGAACTTCTCCTCCGGCGCGGCGCACAGGCCCACGTAGTTGTTCAGCGACTTCGACTGCTTCGGCCCGCCGTCGAGGCCCGGCGTGACGGTGCTGGTGATGATCGTCTGCGGTGCCTGCCCGTGCTTGACCTGCAGCTCGCGTCCCATCGACTCGTTGAACAGCTGGTCGGTGCCCACGATCGTCAGGTCGGATTCCAAGGCGACGGAATCGAAGCCCTGCAGCACCGGGTAGATCAGCTCATGCATCGCGATCTCTGTTCCGGCGGTGATCCGTGAGCGGAACATGTCGCGGGAGATCAGGTGGGCGTGCGTGATCAGGCTGAGCTCGGACAGCAGCCCGGCGACCCCCATCTCGTCGAACCATTCGGAGTTCCGACGGATCTGCAGCAGCTCGGGCTCGGAACGCAGCACCCGGGTCACCTGATCGAGGAACGAGGTGGCGTTGTCGAGGAGCTGCTGCTCGGTGAGCACTGGGCGTGAGGCACTGCGGCCGGTCGGATCGCCGATGCGGCTGGTGGTGTCCCCGAGCAGGAAGATCACGGTGTGGCCATGGTCCTGGAGGGTGCGCATCATCCACAGGTTCACCGCGTGGCCGAGGTGGAGGTCCGGGGCGGTGAGGTCGACGCCGAACTTGACGCGCAGGGGCCGCCCCTCGCGCAGCCGAGTCAGCAGGTCCTCGCGGCCGATGATCTGGTCCGTGGTGCGCTCCAGCTCGGCGAGGATCTCCTCGGGGGAGCTGTGCGGCGGGGTCGGGGCGATGGTCATGGAGAGGTCCTTCCGGAAGGGCGAGGAACCTCGTGCGAACCCCTCGCCGTGGCGACGAAAAAAGGCGAGGACCGTGTGGTCCTCGCCTGGGGCTCTGGGTCGAGCGGTGCTACTTCACCTCGCCTGCCTCACGGCATCGGCGCGCGCACGACAGCGCGGCTCGTCCCAGAGCCGTGCGGATAGTCGATGCGCAGGTGCATGCCGGAAGGGTAGCGCATGCCTGGTGCCTGGTGCCTGGTGCCTGGTGTCCGGCAGCGTCGAAGGCGCCGACGACGCGGACGACGCGGACGACGCGGACGATGCGGCCGATGCCGAGGAGACGGAGGAGCGACCGCCGATTCTGCGCTGAGGACCTATGTGGCCGCAGCGGATAGGTCGTCAGCGCACAATGGGCGGTCACCGACCGTGCGGGAGCGGGTACGGGTGCGGGTGCGGGTGCGGGAGCGGGAGCGGGGCCGGTGACAGTGAAGGTGAAGGTGACGGTGACGGTGACGGCGACGGTGAAGGCGGGACACGTCGGTGCAGCGCCGGGCCGGGACCGGTCGAGGCGCGGAGGGTCAGCACCGGGTCGACGACGCTCGATGTGTCGTGCTCCCGGCCCGCGATCCGCTCGCGCAGCATCTGGGCGGCGAGGCGGCCCATCTCCTGCCGGGGCTGATTGACGCTGGTCAGATGGGGGCGCACGGTGAGCGCGACCGCGGAGGAGTCGTAGCCGACCACGCTGAGCTGCGCAGGGACCTCGATGTGGCGGTCGGCCGCGAGATGCAGCACGGTGACCGCAGCGATGTCGTTGGCCGCGAAGACGGCGGTGGGGGCGTCGGAGTCGCCACGGCGCACTGCCCGCAGCAGCTGTTCGATGCCGGCGTCGGCCGCGGCCGGATCGGGACCGATCACCTGCGCGCTCTCACGCAGACCCAGGCGCTCCGCCTCCGCCAGGAAGCCCGCCCGCCGCATCGCCGGCCCCGGCCGGGTGGACAGGGTGACATGGGCCAGCTGCCGATGCCCCTGCTCGACCAGATGGCGCACGGCCAGTGCCGCTCCAGCCTGGTCGTGGTTGAGCACCGAGTCGGTGCCGGTGACCGCATCCTGCATCCGCCCGATCACCACCACCGGCACCCGCTGTCCGGCCTGCTCGAGCGCCTGCGGGCTCAGCCAGGTGGTCACCGCGACGATCCCGTCCACCTCGAGCTCCAGCAGCCGCTGCAGCTGCCGTTCCAGATGGGCGCCGTCCCGCCGGCCGTGAGCGATCACCACCCCGAGCCCGAGGCTCTCCGCCTCGGCCTCGATCCCCGCGATGACGTCCGTGTGATACGGATTCCCGAGGTCCGTGGGCAGCACCCCGATCAGACCGGTGCCCCGTGACCGGCGCCGATAGCCGAGCTGCCGCGCCGCGGCCAGCACCCGCCCCCGGGTCGCCGGCGCGACCCCGTCACGATCATTGAGCGCCATCGACGCCGAGGCCGACGACACCCCCGCTGCGCGAGCGACGTCCGCCAACGTGATCCGGAGGGCGGTCCTGTCGGCGGGGGAGCTCATGAGACCGGTCTACACGACTCTTTTCGGGTTCTGACCGGCAGGACTGAAGAGTTTCAGGTCCAGAGACGAAGACGTGCCGGGAGGTTCACCCGGAGTTCATGAACCCACCGGACTCTCTTCCTAGCGTTGCTCATGCGGCGTCGGGATCCCGGCCTCGCGCCGTTCCCCTCATGATCGGAGAGACGTGAGCATTGCGCCTCGTTCCTCGCAGCCGGACCTCACCGGCATGCACCTCCCGCCGGAAGGGGGCCCCGTGCCTTCGGCGCCGGACCTGTCGGCACCGGACCTGTCGGCACCGGCCCTGCCTGCAGCGGCCCTGCCCGCCCCGCGGGCGCTGCTGCTGGACTTCGGCGGGGTGGTCATCTCCACCTCCTCGCGCGTGACCTGGGCTCGGGAGCTCGCCGAGATCGTGGTGGAGCGGGCGCGCGCCGTCGGCGCCGACCTCGAGCTCGCCGAGGTCGAGGAGTCCCTGCGCACCGGCCGCACCGCCCTGTCGCTGTGGAAGAACGCGGCCAGCCGTCGGCTCTCCCCGCGCGAGCTCGGCCCGCGCGAGATCGTCGAGGACTTCCTGCTCGCGGACCTGCCCGCGACGGTGCGCAGCGCCCTGGCCCTGGACGCCCGCGAGCTGCTCGCCGCGATGGCGCCCCTGGTCGCGGACCACCACCAGCGCCCCGGCATCACCGAGCTGCTCGCCGAATGCGCCGCTCGTGGGATCCGCCTCGGGATCGTCTCCAACGCCCACTCGGGCCGGGCACATCGCGCGATCCTCGAGCACCTCGGTCTGGCTGAGACCTTCGGCGTCCAGATCTACTCCGACGAGGTCGGGATCCGCAAACCGCATCCCGACATGATCCGTCTGGCCACCGAGGCGCTGGACGTCGACCCGCAGGAGGCCTGGTATGTCGGCGACACCCTGGACCGCGACGTCGTGGCCGGGCGCCGCGCCGGCGTCGGCGCCGTGGTGATCACCCGCGACCGCCGCACCGACCACCCGCCCTTCCGCGTCACCGACACTCCCGACCTGGTGCTCGAGACCCCGGAGGGACTGCTGGCACCGCTGCGGGCAGCGCTCGAGGCGTCGGCCGCCCGCGCAGCTGCTGCCGACCCCGCGGGCGCCACCGTCAGCGGCACCCTGACCCCCGACGGTGCCGTGGGTGACGTCGCCGCCGCCGACGGGACCGCGCTGCCCGGTGAGAACGACCCCGCGCCGTCGGCCGTCGCCGCCCGGCGCCCCGCGCTGCTGCTGGACCACGGCGGGGTGATCACCCTGTCCACTCCGAACCCGCAGCGGTTCGCGGCGGTCGCCGCCCAGATCGTGGCGCTGTCCGAGCGGATCGGCAGCCCGATCGACCGAGCCACCGCCGAGCGCGCCGCCGCCGAGGGCTGGGAGCGACACCGTGCCCGCAAGCGCGCCCGCGACGCCGCCGCCGATCAGGCCCCTCGGCACGAAGAGATCGACCCGGCCATGCTCTGGGGCGATCTCGTCGGCGCAGGGCTGCCCGCCCCGCTGCGTGCCGCCCTGCGGCTCGAGGCCCCGCAGCTCTCCCTCACCCTGCACCGCTTCAAGAATCTCCCGGCGCCGCGCCCCGGCGCGCTCGAGCTGATCCGGTGGTGCCATCAGCAGGGGATCGTCGTCGGCATCGTCTCCAACACCATCTCCGGCGAGGGCGTGCGCGAGATCCTCGCCCGCTACGGGCTCACCGCGATGATCGGCCCCTCCGCCTACTCGGACGAGGTGGGCGTGCGCAAGCCCGGCCGCGCGATCTTCGAGGCCGCCCTCGCGGGACTCGCCACCGACCGGTCGCAGGTCATCTACGTCGGGGACAAGGCCCTGAACGACGGCCGCGGCGGACGCGACGCCGGCATCGGCACCGTCTGCCTGCTGCGCGGCGGCAAGGACTCCGACGCCGACCTCGACGCGGCCCTCACCAGCGGCGACGCCGACCACGTGCTCGACTCCCCGGCCCAGGTCATCGACCTGCTCGCCGCGCAGCTGGCCGTCGGCCCCTGACCTTCCTGACCCGTCCGCCACCGCCCCGAGACCCGGCCCCGACCCCCGTCGGCGCCCTGACCGGACCCCGACCGCGTCGGGTCCGCCTCACCGCAGTGCCTTCTCCCGCAGTGCCGCCTCACCCCGCCCGCCTGCCTTTCCTCGTCCAAGGAGCCTCGCCATGTCCACCCAGATCCCCTCACCTCCTGCCGCGGACCAGCGCCGCGGCACCCTGCGCGGCGTCGTCGACGGCGTGCGTCGCGCCGAGCTGACCACCTCTCAGAAGCTGATGGTCTTCGTGCTCTCGATGTCCCTGTTCGGGCTGTCGAACATCATCCTGGAGATCGTCCCGGACCCCTCGATCGGCCCCGTCGACATCTCCGTCTCGAACATGATCTTCGTGCCGCTCGCGATGGCCGCCCTGCTCTCCCCGTTCTGGGCCGCGCTCGGCGCCCCGCTGGGCGAGATCGTGTTCACCGATCTGCTGATGGGTGACTTCTCCGGCCTCGCCGAGATCGAGGGCTACCTGCAGATGTTCCTCGCGATCTACATCGGCGGTTCCCTGGTGCGGAACCCCCGCAACCGGCTCCAGATCGCGATCGGCGCGGTCGCCATCATCCTCATCGACAAGATCCTCTCCGCCGTGGTCGACCTCGGCAAGGTGTGGGTCGGCGTCGAGGACGCCGAGTACGTCGAGGGCCTGCCCGAGTCGGTCCTGACCCTGGAGATCCTGGGCCTGGGCGTCGACGTCATCATGAGCGGCATCCTGCTCGGCGCGATCCCCGCGATGTGGCTGATCCCCGCCCTGCACGGCAAGATCGAGCCCCTGATGGGCATGCGTCCGCGCGTCCCCGGGGAGCCGATCCCGGGTGATGCACCGAAGACCCCGATGTTCGTCGGCTTCGTGCTGCTGCTCGCGATCGCCTCCTTCGGCTTCGCCTTCCTCGAGGCCTTCGACATCAGCGCCGGTGCCTGGGAGCCGGACTTCCTGGACCAGTTCGGAAAATGGTTCCTGCTGATCGCCGTCGCCGCGATCGCCGTGGTGATGCTCGTGGCGATCCTCCTGTTCCGCCTCTCCCGCTCCACTCCCGACGCGGGGCGTGAGGCCGAGGAGGTCGTCGCGGCGGACGCCACCGACGCCGGGACCTCCGGGCGCTGAGGCGCCGAACGCCCGCTGGCCCCCACGAGCAGGAGCATCATGCAGACCGTTCCCCCGACCACTGCCCACCCGATCGCGGCGGATCCGATCGTCGCGGCACCGTCGGATCCCGTGATCGTCGTGAAGGACCTGTCCTTCCGCTATCCCGGGACCGACCGCGACACGCTGCGCAATGTCGATCTCACGATCGAGCGCGGCGACTTCGTGGCGGTGGTCGGGGGCAACGGCTCTGCCAAGACCACGCTGTGCAAGACCTTCAACGGTCTGGTGCCGCACTACTGGAACGGCGATTACGCCGGCTCCGTGCACGTGGGCGGTGTGGACACCTGGGAGTCGAGCGTCGCGGAGCTGTCCAGCCGCGTCGGCTACGTCTACCAGGACTTCCAGAACCAGCTGGTGCGGCCGACGGTGCGCGACGAGATCGCCTTCGGGCCCCTGAACTTCGGGCACGAGGACTATCGCGAGCGCACCGAGGAGGCCCTCGAGCAGCTGGGCATCACCCACCTGCGGGACAGCTTCGTCTGGCAGCTCTCCGGCGGGCAGGCCCACCTGGTCGCGCTGGCCGCGGTGCTCGCCATGCGCCCCGAGGTGATCGTGGTCGACGAGCCCGTCGCCGAGCTCGATCCGGCGCGTGCCCGCGAGATCTACCTGCGGCTGCGCGAGCTCAACGAGCGCCACGGCATCACCGTGATCGCGATCGAGCACCACGCCGAGTTCATCGCCGAGTTCGCCCGCTCGGTGGTGCTGATGGCCGACGGCGCCCCGGTCTGGCACCTGCCCGTCCAGGAGGCCATGGACCGCCACCGTGACCTCGAGGCCCACGGCATCCCCGCCCCTGACGCGGTCGCCCTGACCGCCGCAGTCGGCGCGGAGCGGGTGGCGCTGGATGTGCCCTCGGCCGTCGCGATGCTGCGCCTGCAGGTGGGGGAGCGGCCGACGGGGGCGGGAGACGAGATCGCCGACCCGACTGCGCTCGTCGCGACTGCGGCTCGCACCGAGCCCGTCGCCACCCTGACCGGCATCCACCACGGCTATCGCACCGTCGGAGGGGAGCTCGCCCCGGTGCTGGTGGATCTGAACCTCGAGCTGCACGTGGGGGAGCGGGTCGCGCTGGTGGGCACCAACGGCGCCGGCAAGACCACCCTCATGAAGCTGCTGACCGGCCTGATCGTGCCCCGCGAAGGCACCGTCACCGTGGACGGCATCGACACCCGCTCCCGCTCCGCCGCCCGGCTCTCCGAGCACGTCGCCTACCTCTACCAGCACCCGCAGCAGATGTTCCTCAAGGACACCGTGCGGGCCGACGTCGCCCTCTTCCCCGTCGGGAGGAAGGTGCCGGGAGCCCAGCAGCGGGTCGACGAGGTGATCGACCGGGTGGGCCTCGTCGAGCTCGCCGAACGCGACGGCCGCACCCTCTCCGGCGGTCAGCAGCGCCGCGCCACGATCGCCATCGGTCTGGCCATGCGGCCCACGATGCTGCTGCTGGACGAGCCCACCTCGAGCCTCGACGTCCGCTCCCGCCACGACGTCACCGGAATGCTCGAGTCCCTCGCCGAGACCGTGCGCTGCGCCGTGGTCGCCACCCACGACATGGAGCTGGTCGCCTCCTGGGCCAGCCGCGTCATCGTGCTGGACCAGGGCCGGGTGCTCGCCGACGTCACCCCGCGCGAGCTGTTCTCCCGCCCCGAGCTCACCGCCCAGGCCCGCCTGGTCCCGCCGCAGGCCGCCCGGATCGCGCACGAGCTGGGCCTGGACCCGCTGCCGCTGACCGCCGCGGAGCTGCGGACATGGCTGCCCGACCTGTCGGCCGTGCCCGGCACGTCGGCTGCGTCTGCGCTGTCGGCTGCTCCTGCGCTGTCGGCTGCGCCCGCGTCGTCCGCCGTGCCCGCGTTGTCGGCTGTGCCCGCCCCGTCGGCTGCGCCCGCCCTGTCGACCGCCCCCACTGCCGCCCTCGATCCCCTGCAGGAGTCCTGATGGCCCGCAAGACCCATGACGTGCTCAGCGTCGACTGGGTGCGCCTGGAGCTGCTGCGCACCGCCTACTCCACCCGCGGCGGACTCTTCTCCCGCATGGACCCGCGAATGGTCATCGCCTGGTACCTGGTGATGGCATTCGCCCCCTGGTTCACCCACAACCTCACCGTGCTGATCGGCTTCTTCGTGCTCGGGATCGTCTCGGTGATCCTCGCCCGGGTGGGTCCGCTGGTGCTGGGCCTGTTCGTGATCGGCCTCGGCGCGGACATCATCGCCCTGTTCGTCGCCGCCTTCCTGTTCGGCGGCGACCTCACGACGCTGGTCGCGCTCGCCGAGCTGAATCTGAAGCTCGGCGCCGTCTCGATGGCGTCCATGGCCGCCTTCGTCTCCCTGGACCCGGAGAAGCTCTCCGATGCCCTGCTGGCCCTGCGCGCCCCCGAGCTGCTCGCCTTCGGCGTGAGCTACGGCTACCGCATGCTGCCGATCCTGGTGGACGAGTATGTGACCGTCTTCGAAGGGCAGCGGCTGCGCAACGCCCCACCCGCGACCCGCGGGTTCCTCGGCTGGCGGGTGGTCTGGCAATGGTGCGTGATGGCGGTGACGGCGTTCTACCCGATCATGCTCAACACCGCCAAGAACGTGCGCACCACTGTCGAGGCCCTCGAGACCCGCGGCTTCACCTACGGCGCGAGCAACCCCGCCGGCCGCACCCTGCGCCTCGCCTACCTGCGCGTCACCGCGCTGGACGTCGCGGTGCTGGCCGCGACGGCCCTGACCGTGATCGGCGTGTACTGGCTGGGCGTGCAGCTGCCGCTGTACCGGTGACGGGCCAGTGCGGACGTGGCCCTGGCCTCGCGACCCGAGCCCGTACCCGGGTCGGCCCTGCCCGTGCCCTGCCCTGCCCTGCCCCGCCCTGCCCTGCCCTGCCCCGCGGACCCTTCCCCAGCAGACGTCGATTGTGCTCGGAGGACCTATGGGCGTGCTCCGGATGAGTCCTCAGCGCACATCGGATGACGGGGAGCGGCGAGGGGGCGGCGTGATCGGGCGACGCAGTGCGGCGCCCGCGTCCCCTTGCCATGCGCTCTCGGGCGGGGCGGGAGCACCGGCGGCGAGGAAGGTGCGCCGCAGCGCGCTGAGGAAGCGGCCGGGCTCGCGGATATCCGCGGCGGTCAATCGCCGCAGGGTCCAGCCGGCCGACTCCAGCGAGTCCCGCCGTGCGTGCTCCTCTCTCCACGCGCCTTTGCTGCGGTGGATGTCGCCGTCGTACTCGATGCCGATGAGGTGTGAGGCGTAGGCGTTGTCGATCCGCCGGAGGGTCCCCTTGTCCGGGTCCTGGACGCGGAGATTCGGCGTGGGTTCGGGGAACCCGGCGCGGGTCACCAGCAGGCGGGTCCGCGTCTCCCCGGGGGACTCGACCCCTTCGCGTGCATCCGCGAGTGCTCGCATCACCCTGCGGTATCCGGGCCGTCCTCGGTAGGGCTCGAGAGCACGGCCGACGGCTTCGCAGGTGGTCCCCGGGAGGGAGCTGTTCGGTCCCAGGAAGTGATCGATCGCGATGACCACCTCATCGTGCTCGAGGAGGAGCGCCAGCTCGAGCAGCAGCTCCGGGGGTGAGGAGAGGATCAGCCCGCGCCACCTCCTGGTGGCACCGGGGGCCATGCGGTGCACCGTCACGTGCCGCCCCGCCTTCGGCTGCGACCCGGGTGGGACACGGCAGTGCAGGTGAGGCAGCGTCAGCGTCAACGCCGGGTGGCCTGGTCCGAGGCGGTCGGGCTCGGTCAGCGGGGGAGCCTTCGGGTCATGCCGGGGCGCGAACAGGCTCAACCGCCGTCGGCCGCTGCGCGGGTCGCGAAGGTGGAGGAGGAGTCCCACCCCGTCATCGACATCGAGGGGGACCGGCACTCCGTACAGGACGGCAGCAGTGGTGTGGCTGAGGACGGCGCCGGGGATCACGGTCCTCTGCAGCGCGGAGACGATGTCGTCGAACCACGCAGGGAACGCCCGGGGAGTGAGCAGACCGGGCAGGGGGCGGACGAACTGCGTGCCGGCCAGACGCTTGCTGGAGACGCCCATGTCTCGCCAGCGGCTGCGGGAGAGCAGAGCGCCCGCGGGGAGGGGGATCGCACGCATGCCGAGACCGTAGGCGTCACGCGACAGGCATCCCGATGGGGGCTGCGCCCTGTGGAGACCGCAGCACTGTGGAGGAACGGTGCGGGTGCGGGTGGCCGCGCCTGGCCGGTGGTGGTGGCGGCGCCCGGTCGGTGGCGGCGCCCGGCGGCTGGCCGCGTCTGGCGGATGGCGGCACCCGCTCCGGCTCTCACATCCGTACCCGCACCCGCACCCGCGCGGCGCCGGGTGCCGGGTGCGACGAAAGTGCGCTGTGGTTCTATGCGAGTGCTTCGCATAGGTCCACAGCGCACAATCGCCGGCGGGCCGGGGCCGGCGGGCCGGGGCCGGCGGGCCGGGGCGGCCCGCCCGGCTCAGTCGTCGGTCTCGGGGTGGCGCCTGAGATTGATGATGGCGGCGACGAGGCCGCCCCAGACGGTGACGATCGCGATGATCATCATGACGATGGAGGCGAAGGACATGATCACTCCTGTGTGGTGGGAAGGACGGTCTGAGCAGAGCGGCGGATGAGCGGACGGGGGCGGTGCAGGTCCGGCCGGATCTCGGCCGGCCGTTCTCCGCGCCGCCCCGAGGTCACGGCGCGCTGCGCAGCTCGTGCGGGGTCGCGGCCTCGGGATCCGTGACCAGGCCCTTGCCGGCCACAACCTCCGGGGCGATCGGATCGCCGTCGGAGTCCGTCTTGTAGAGGTTGGAGTTCTTCGACCACGGGATCAGCGACAGCCCGATCGCGATGACCACCAAGGCGATCGCCATCAGCCAGCCGAAGACCAGGTTGAACCAGCCGGGGTACTCGCTGTACGTGGTCTCGGAGGTGACCAGGGTGATCGTGCTGAGGATCAGCGAGACGCCGAGCACGAGCGGCGCGATCACCGCCACGCAGAGCATCCAGATCCTCCCGATCGGGAAGGTGCCGCGCTGGTTGAGGTGGTCGCGCAGGGTGGGCAGGCCCCGCACCACGTAGGAGACGACGATCGTGGACACGGCGGCGGCCGCGACGATGCCGTACTCATTGGCCCACTTGTCCATGACGTCCAGCAGGGGGAGCCCCATGGTGGTGGAGAACAGCACGATGGAGACCACGGCCATCGGGACGCTGACCGCGAGGGTCGCCGGCACGCGCGCCATGCCGAACTTGTCCTGGATCGCAGCGATGACCACCTCGACGATGGAGATCAGCGAGGTGAAGCCGGCCAGCACCAGGGAGCCGAAGAACAGCACTCCGATGATGGCGCCCGCCGGGGCCTCGCTGATGATGGTCGGGAAGGCGATGAACGCCAGGCCCACCCCGGAGGTGACGACCTCGTCGATGGCGACGCCCTGTGCCTGGGCCATGAAGCCCAGCGCGGAGAACACGCCGATGCCGGCGAGGATCTCGAAGCCCGAGTTCGCGAAACCGACCACCAGGCCGGAGCCGGTGAGGTCGGTCTTCTTCTTGAGGTACGAGGCGTAGGTGAGCATGATGCCGAACGCCACCGAGAGCGAGAAGAAGATCTGGCCGTAGGCCGCGATCCACACGCCGGGGTCCGTCAGCGCGGCCCAGTTGGGCTGGAAGAAGGCGTCCAGGCCGTCGATCGCGCCGGGCAGGAACAGCGAGCGCACCACCAGGATGATGAACATGACGACCAGCAGCGGGATGAAGATGACAGAGGCGGCGGCGATGCCCTTGTGCACGCCGAGGGCCATCACCACGATCACCGCGAGCCAGACCACGATCATCGAGATCAGCACCGGCGGTACGAAGTCGAAGCTGACGGTGGCATCGGCCCCGCCGAGAGCCTGGGTGTACTCGCCGAAGAACGCACCGGCGTCATCGCCCCAGCGCTGGTCGAAGGAGAAGATCGTGTAGTTCGTGGCCCAGGCCAGGATCAGCGCGTAGTAGAGAGCGATGATCAGGGCGATCAGCACCTGCCACCAGCCGATGAATTCGGTCCAGCGCCTGAAGCGGCGCCAGGCGGCCGGCGCCGAGCCGCGCCAGCGGTGCCCGAGCGCGTAGTCGAGGAACAGCAGCGGGATGCCGGCGGTCAGCAGCGCGACCAGATACGGCAGGATGAACGCGCCGCCGCCGTTCTCGTAGGCCACGGCCGGGAAGCGCCAGATGTTGCCCAGGCCGACGGCAGAGCCGATGGCGGCGAAGATGAACGCGGTCCGGCCTGAGAAGGCGCCGCGGTCGGCGCTCGGCGCGGTGGCGCCGGCGGATGGGGACGTTGCACTCATGGAGAGCCTCCGGGGAGCAGCGCCGCGGGGACGGCGCAGGAGAGGAGTCGACGACGATGACGACCCGGGGAAGGACCGCCGTGGGAACGGCGACCGGGAACTGCCGCTCGGGGCGGCAGGCGCTGCCGTCGAACGGCGGGGCGTCACCGGTGGGCGGTGGCGCTGGCCGTCGGGGGACGACGGTTCGTCGCCGCAGGGGCGACGGGGGCGGCCGCCGAGAGGCGACCACGGATCGCAGGGTGAGCGGTCCGCACAGGAGGCGCGGCTGCGGGATCGCCGCAGGGCGCTGTCCAGATCGTACCGTTCTCGGAGAAGCGCGGGTGATGACGCTCCTGTCGCTCGGGGCGGCGGGCCGGCATGTTCGCGGAATCCTCTCGCGGATGCTCGCCCCTGAAGGTGGCCGTGTGACTTACCGTGTCCCGCATGACGACCGAGTCGACAGCGCGTCCCGGCGCCCAGCACACCGAGGTCTCCACGGCCTACCTCCGCCAGCTCGACGAGGAGCGGGAGGTGGCGATGCGGACCTCCACCCACCCCGGCTCCACCTTCGACGGGGCCTCCCCAGCCCTGCACGACCAGCTCGAGGCGCAGGTGGAGGCCGACGCGGAGGAGATGGTCGCGCTGATGCTCGACCTCGCCGAGCATCCCGAGGTCGCCTTCGAGGAGCACCGTTCCGCCCGCGCCATCGCCGACGTCCTCGCCGCGCACGGGATCGACGCCCAGGCGGGCGTGCACGGGCTGGACACCGCGATCCGGGCCGAGATCTCCGGTGCCGGTGCCGGTGCCGGTGCCGGTGCCGGTGCCGGTTCCGAGGACGACGATGCGCCGACGCTCGCGATCCTCTCCGAGTACGACGCGCTGCCCGGCGTCGGCCACGGCTGCGGCCACAACGTCATCGCCGTGATGGGGCTGGGCGCGTTCCTGGCGCTCGCAGCGCTCGCAAAGGCGGACCCGTCGGCCGTGCCCGGACGGGTGGTGTTCCTGGGGACCCCCGCCGAGGAGGGCCACACCGGCAAGGAGTACATGGCCCGCGAGGGTGCCTTCGAGGGGCTGGACGCCGTGGTGATGGCCCATCCGTACGGCTATGACCTGGCCGATCAGACCTGGCTGGGTCGCAGGACCCTCACCGTCGAGTACCACGGGCATACCGCCCACGCCTCTGCCCAGCCGTTCATGGGCCGCAACGCGCTGGACGCCGCGAGCCTGATGTACCAGGGCATCGGGCTGATGCGCCAGCAGACCCCGCCGACGGACCGCATCCACGCCGTGATCCGCGAGGGCGGCGAGCGGGCGAGCGTCGTGCCCGACCGCGCTCGGCTCGACCTGTATGTGCGCTCGCAGCGTCCGGAGACGCTCAAGGACCTCTCCCGCCGGGTGGAGGACGTGGCCCGCGGTGCCGCACTGATGGCCGGGGTCGGGGTGAGCGTCCAGTGGGACGAGCATCCGCCGTCGCTGCCCGTGCGCACCAACGAGGCACTCACCGGGCGCTGGGTCCAGGCGCAGCGCCAGCGCGGCCGGGACCCGCTGCCGCACGGCGTGGTCTCGCCCTCCCTCGCAGCGTCCACCGACTTCGGCAACGTCAGCTATCGCGTGCCCGGCATCCACCCGGTGATCCGGATCGCTCCGCCGGAGGTCGCCCTCCACACCCGGGAGTTCGCGGCCTGGGCCGTCTCCGAGGACGCGCGCACCGCCGCGGCCGACGGCGCCTACGGCCTCGCCGCCACCGTGCTCGATGTGCTGCACGATCCGGCCCTGGCCGCTGCCGTCGCCGAGGAGTTCGAGGCGGCGGGCGGAGCGATCGACGTCCCCGGCTTCTTCGACTGACCGCACGCCCCTGAATGGCCGCAGTTCTTTCACTGGCCGCAGCACTTCGAACGACCGCAGTTCTTCCACAGACCGCAGTCCGCCGCGCTGGGCACGAACCGACCCACCGGCAGCCGCCACTCACCCGACCCGACTGGAGTCACCATGAGCGCCGCACAGACCACGCCGACGAAGACCGGCTTCACCGATCGGGCCCTGAACTGGGTGGAGTGGGCGGGCAACAAGCTGCCCGAGCCATTCATGCTGTTCATGGTCCTGTTCGTGATCACCGGACTGGTCTCCACCGGGATGCAGATGGGAGGGGTGGTCGTCACCGTTCCCGGCTCGGAGGAGCCCACCGCGATCAGGGGCCTGTTCACCGGTGAGGGCATGGCCTGGCTGACCACCAACCTCGGCATCAACTACATCGGGTTCCCGCCGCTGGTCACCGTGATGCCGATCCTGCTCGCGATCGGCATCGCCCAGCACTCGGGGCTGCTGGCCGCCGGGATCCGGAAGCTGTTCGGCTCCTCGCCGGCGTGGATGCTCCCGTACGTGGTGGGCTTCGTGGGCGTGATCTCCTCGATCATGGCCGACTCCGCGTTCGTGGTGGTTCCGCCGCTCGCGGCGCTCGTGTTCAAGGCGGCCGGCCGACACCCCGTGGCCGGTCTGCTGGGCGGCTTCGCCGCCGCCGGCGCCGGCTACTCCACCAACATCTTCCCCACCTCGCTGGACGCCCTGTTCGCCGGCATCACCACCTCGGTGATGGAGGCGCTGCCCGGCTTCGAGTTCACCGCCGTGAACCCGGTGTCGAACTGGTTCTTCAACATCATCGCCTCGCTCATCCTGGGCTTCGTGGCGGGCTTCATCATCGACAAGCTCATCGAGCCCCGACTGACGCGTCAGAACGTCCCCGTGGACGAGATCGGCGTCGAGGGCGCCGAGGACTCCTCGGACAGCGCCGAGCACATGCGCGCCGCCCTCACCCCGAAGGAGAACAAGGGACTGCTGGTCGCGGTGCTGGCGGGCGTCGTGCTCACCGCGCTGATCCTGGTGGCCGTGCTGCCGGCGGGCTCCCCGTGGCGGAACGAGGAGGGCGGCTTCCTGCCCAAGTCCCCGCTGCTGAGCTCGATCGTGTTCATCGTGGTCGCGTACTTCATGGTGGTCGGCACCGCCTACGGCGTCATCGTCGGCACCCTGCGCAACACCCGCGACGCCGTCCAGATGATGTCCGACGCGCTCAAGGAGATGCTGCCGTTCATCGTGCTGGCCTTCATCCTGGGCAACTTCATCTCGTTGTTCAACTGGTCCGGGATCGGCACCTGGATCGCGGTCACCGGCGCGGCGGGCCTCGAGAACGCGGGACTGACCGGTTTCGGTGCGGTGATCGGCTTCATCCTGCTGGCCAGCGTGCTGAACCTGTTCATCATCTCCGGCTCCGGCATGTGGGCGATCATGGGCGCCGTGTTCGTGCCGATGTTCGCGCTGATCGGCTACGAGCCCGCCTTCACCCAGGCCGCGTTCCGGGTGGGTGACTCCGCCACCCAGGTCATCACCCCGATGAACCCGTACATGATCGTGCTGCTGGGCATGCTGCGGAAGTACGAGCCGGGCGCGGGCCTGGGCACGCTGATGGCGCGCATGCTCCCGTTCGTGATCCCGTTCTGGCTCGTGTGGACCGCGATCCTGGCCGTGTTCTTCTTCTTCGACCTGCCCCTCGGCCCCGGCAACGGGATCTTCATGGGCTGAGGTGGGGCGATGGCCCGAGTCGTGGGTTCGGTACCGGGGCGGACATCGAGTCGTAGGTTCGGTACCGGGGAGGTCATCGAGTCGTAGGTTCGGTACCGCTCAGCCCCTCTTTGCGGTACCGAAGCTACGACTCGTTGCGGTGCCTGCCCCGGTCCCGGTCCCTGCCCCGGTCCCGGTGTACTGCGCTGGGAGGGGGCGACGAGCGACCACGCTGCACGACCGCCTCCCGCAGAGCACAGCAGCTGGCCGCAGACCCGCAGACGGCGAGGATCCTCTTCCGGCACCCCGGCACCCCGGCACCCCGGCACCCCGGCACCCCGGCACCCCGGCACCCCGGCACCCCGGCACCCCGGCACCCCGGCGCCCCGGCCCGCTGGCCCCCGGCGAGCGGTGCGGCCGCCGTCAGCTGACGATGGCGGCGTGTCCCTGTCGGGCTTCGAGGAGGTGCTCGGGCGGGTAGGCGGTGATGCCGATGCTCTGGGCGCGCCCCGGGTCGGAGACCAGGATGTTCCCGTCGGCGTCCTCGCCCTGGGCGACCACGAAGTGGCCGTAGTCCGCGTCCTCGCCGAGCAGGGTGCCGTGGTGGATATGCAGGATCACGACCGAGCCGCGAGCGGCCGCCTCGAGCCCCTCCCGGTACTGGGCGCGCGTGGCGGTGCCCTCCGCCTCACGGATCCCCGTCTCGAGGTTCCCGAGATAGGCGCCGACGCAGTCGACGGTCTTGATCTCGGGCTCGCCCCAGGGTGAGATGCCGCAGCGGGCGCGCATCTCCATCACGGCGCGGGCGTTCCCGCCCGGCTCGGCGCCCGCGGTCCCCGGGACGTAGTGCTCGACCGTGCGGCCGGCGGCGACCATCGCGATCACGGCTGCGGCGGGGCCGCAGTTCTCCTTCTCCCAGGGGCCGGTGTCCTTCTGGTCGACGACCACGAGATCACTCGCAGCATGCGCCCGGGGATCGGCGAACAGACCGGCGGCGGCGGTCAGGCCGAGGAGGCCGAGGCCGCGGAGCGCGGCACGTCGATCGAGCGTGGTGTGCAGAGAACTGCTGGACATCCCGGAGACCTCCGAGGGGTGGACGAGGGCCGTGTGGAAGGGCCTGCGCAAGGGCTCCACGCTGGGCGAGGACGGCCGGTCCGGGCAAGTCCGGCGTGATCCTCCGCTCCTGTGGCCCGCGCCGCAGTCGGCCTGCGCACACCCCCGACCCCGGGCGTCCTCCCAGGTCAGCTGCGCTTCATGCCGGGGAGGGCGAGGCCTGCTCGTCCCCGGGCGCGGCGAGCTCGAGGGCGTGATGTGCACGACCGAAGGCCGCCACCTCCGCCGCCCGTCGGAAGCCGAGCTTCTCGAGCACGCGGAGCGAGGCGGGGTTGTCGACGTCGGCCAGGGCGACCAGCCGCGGCAGGCCGAGCGGGCCGAACGCCGCCGCGATGCACAGCCTCCCGGCCTCCGTCGCAAGGCCCCGGCCCCAGGCGCTGCGGGTCAGGGTGTAGCCGAGCTCGACGCCGTGCGCGGTGATCTCGAGCCCCGCGTCACCGATCAGCTCCCCGGTGCCATGGTCCACCACGGCCCAGCAGGCGAATCCGTGCTCGTGCTGGTGACGTCGGTAGCCCTCGATCATCTGCGCCGTCTCCTCACGCGAGACCGCACCGCCCTCACCCACGTGACGCATGACCTCCTCGTCCCCGTAGACGGCATGGGCCGCGTCGGCGTCGGCCGGCTCGAAGGGGCGCAGCAGCACACGGTCGCCGCGCAGCGGGAAGGACAGGGACGCGGAGGAGGGTGCGGAGGAGGGCATGGGGGAAGTGTGCGGGGCCCGTCGGCCGTGGTCAACGCGGTTCCTGCGGGACGGCTCGGGCTACCCTGACCGGGATGTCACGCGCCGCCTTCCTGCCTCCAGTGCTGCTCGGCCTCGTGGTCCTGCTGCTCGCGCAGCTGGTGGGCCTGGCCGTCTCGGCCCTGCTCGGCCTGCCCGTCCCCGGCGTGGTACTCGGGATCGTGCTGCTGGTCGTGCTCGGGATCCTGGGCCCCACCCGCGCCGTGGTGCGCGTCGCCGATCCGGCCGCGACCCCGCTGCTCGCGCATCTGCAGCTGCTGTTCGTGCCGCCCAGCGTGGGGATCGTCCTCGAGCTCGAGTCCCTCGCCGAGAACGCCCTGCCGCTCGCGCTCGCCGTGGGCGGCTCCTTCCTGGTGCCGCTGATCGTCTCCGGGATGGTCCTGCAGGCGCTGCTGCGCCAGCAGGACCGCCGCCGGGACCGGCGACAGGAGGAGGCGGCATGAGCACCCTCATCCACCTGCCCGTCTTCGGGCTCGCCCTGACCCTCACCGCGTATCTCGGGGCGTACTGGCTCCATCAGAGGCTCGGCCGGCCCGGCGTGCTCTCACCGGTGCTGGTCACCACCGCAGTCGTCGCCGCGGTCCTGCTGCTCACGGGGCTCCCGTACGAGGTCTATCTCGAGCAGGTCGCGCTGCTGACGATGCTGCTCGGGCCCGCCACGGTCGCCCTCGCCCTGCCGCTGCTGCGCAACGGGAAGGCGCTGCTCAGCTCGGCGCCCGCCGTGGTCGCGGCGCTCGCCGCAGGCGGAGTGCTCAGCATCGTCATCACGGTGGGGGTGCTGCGCGCGTTCGGCGTCGAGGACGACCTGCTCCGAGCCGCACTGCCCCGCTCGGTGACCTCCCCCGTGGGCCTGTCGATCGCCGAGGTGCTCCAGGCCTCCGTACCGCTCGCGGTGGTGCTCACGATGATCTCCGGCGTCCTGGGCGCGGTGGTCGGCCGGGCGCTGCTGAGCCTCGCGGGGGTGCGGGACGAGCGGGCGCGCGGCTTCGCGGTGGGCCTCACATCGCACGGTATCGGCACCTCCCGCGTGCTCGCGGATTCGACCGAGGCCGGGGGCTGGTCCAGCGCCGCCATGGTGCTGAATGCCCTGGTCATGACCATCGTGCTGCCGATCGTGGCGGCGCTCGTGACGAGCTGAGGCTCAGGCCCTCCGGGGCGCAGACTCCGAGGATCGGATTCCGAGCCTTGCGATGAGCCCCTCGACGCGGCCGCGGAGGTCACCACCGAGGAGGGGAGGGATCACCGAGGAGGGGCGGGTCAGCGGAGGTCGAGGAAGGTGCGCAGCTCCGCGAAGGCGGACGGGACCACTGAATAGTGCGCCCAGCGGCCCTTCTGCTCACGGGTCAGCAACCCGGCCTCGACCAGCTTCTTCATGTGGTGGCTCACGGTGGGCTGCGAGATCCCGAGCGGTTCGGCGAGATCGCACGCGCACACGTCCCCGCAGCCGCGCACCGCCACGTGGGAGAGCAGCTGGAGGCGCGTCGGATCCGAGAGCGCCTTCAACCGCAGCGCCAGGTGCTCCGCCTCTACGACGTCGATCAGGCCGGCGCCGAGCACGCAGCAGCCGTCGGCGGTCGAGGTCCCGGGCTCGCAGGACTCCGCAGGAGCCTCGGCGGAGGCCCTGATCGAGATGCTCACGGAGCGAGAGGCGGTGGAGGAGGACATGGACGCACCTTACATTGACGTTCGTCTATGCGACAGGCTAGCGTTCGCATCGACATCCGTCTATGGGAAGAGGCAGTGCTCGATATGACGACCCCCGACATGACGACCGAAGCGACCAGCGCACCCACCGGTGTGGTCGGGGAGATGTCGTTCCTGGACCGGTACCTGCCGGCCTGGATCCTGCTCGCGATGGGCCTCGGCCTGATGCTGGGACGCGTCGTCCCCGGGATCGCGCCCGCGCTCGAGTCCGTGAGCATCGCCGGGGTCTCGCTCCCGATCGCCGTGGGACTGCTGGTGATGATGTACCCCGTGCTCGCCAAGGTGCGCTACGACGAGACCCGCCGCATCAGCGCCGACCGTCGTCTGATGATCACCTCGCTCGTGCTGAACTGGATCGTCGGCCCGGCGCTCATGTTCGCCCTCGCGTGGATCTTCCTCGCCGACCTGCCCGAGTACCGCACCGGGCTGATCATCGTGGGCCTCGCCCGCTGCATCGCCATGGTGCTGATCTGGAACGATCTCGCCTGCGGCGACCGCGAGGCCGCCGCCGTGCTGGTCGCGATCAACTCCGTCTTCCAGGTCTTCGCCTTCGGCGTGCTCGGCTGGTTCTACCTGCAGGTGCTGCCCTCGTGGCTGGGCCTGTCCACCACCACGGTGGAGTTCTCGGTCGGCGCGATCGTGCTCAGCGTGCTGGTCTTCCTCGGCATCCCGCTGGTCGCCGGCTTCCTCACCCGGGTGCTCGGGGAGCGGGTCAAGGGCCGGGACTGGTACGAGAACCGGTTCCTGCCGCGTATCGGCCCGTTCGCCCTCTACGGCCTGCTGTTCACGATCGTGCTGCTGTTCGCCCTGCAGGGCGATGCGATCCTCTCCGCCCCGGTCGACGTGGCCCGCATCGCGCTGCCGCTGCTGGCCTACTTCGTGCTGATGTTCGTGGGCTCGCTGCTGCTCAGCCGCGCCGTGGGGATGGACTACGCGAAGTCCACCACCGTCGCCTTCACCGCCTCCGGCAACAACTTCGAGCTCGCGATCGCCGTCGCGATCGGCACCTTCGGCGTCACCTCCGGTCAGGCGCTCGCGGGCGTCGTCGGCCCCCTCATCGAGGTCCCCGTGCTGGTCGCCCTGGTCTACGTCTCACTGTGGATGGGCCGACGGCTCTTCCCCGGCGATCCCACCGTTCCCTCCTCCGCCCGCACCACCGCAGCCCCCGAGGAGATCCCCGCATGAGCGCCCCGTCCACCACCCCGTCCGTCCTGTTCGTCTGTGTGAAGAACGGCGGCAAGTCCCAGATGGCCGCCGCCCTCATGGAGGCCCGCGCCGCGGGCGCCGTCGAGGTGCACTCGGCCGGCACGAAGCCCGGCACCGCGGTCAACGCCCTCTCCGCCGAGGTCGTCGCCGAGGTCGGAGGGGACATGAGCGCCGCCGTCACCAAGCCGATCGACCCCGCGCTGCTGGCCCGCGTGGACCGCGTCGTGGTGCTCGGCGAGGAGGCCGTGGTCGATCCCGTCCCCGACATGGCCGGGACGATCGACACCTGGGTCACCGACGAGCCCTCCGAGCGCGGCATCGAGGGCGCCGAGCGGATGCGCCTGGTGCGCGACGACATCGATCGCCGGGTGCAGGCGCTGCTCGCGGAGCTCACGGCCGACGATGGCTGAGCGCCCGGCGTACGCTGGCCCCCATGACGGCGACCTCCGACCACGACGCCTACATCGCCGAGCGCCCCGAGGCGTTCCGGCCCCTGCTGCAGGAGCTGCGCGCGACGCTGGCCCGCACCCTGTCCGAGGCGGAGGAGGTCGTGGCCTACGACATGCCGGGATTCCGGATCGACGGCATGATCGTCGCGGGCTATGCGGCGTTCACGAAGCAGTGCGGTCTGTACCTCCAGGCGGAGGCGCTCGTGGAGCACGCCGAGGAGATCGCGGCCGCTGGGCTCAAGGCGACGACGACGGGCATCACGTTCACGGCACGGAAGCCGATCCCGGAAGACCTCGTCGAGAAGCTCGCACTGGCCTCGCGGAGGGCCGCGGGAGTCTGACGCCCCGGACGGCGCCCGCTGAGCGATCAGGCTAGCGAGGCGTCCTCGAGCATCGCGTCGTACCCTGCCCGGTAGTCCGGCACCTCGAGATGCCCCAGCAGCTCGTGCAGCGCGGCGGCGTCCAGCACCGTGCCCGCACCAGGATCCGGGGAGACGCGGGGCGGGACGGGCACGCCGAGCCGCTGCGCGAGATGTGTGACGACCTCACCGAGCCTGGCGGGTGCGCCGTCGGCCGCATGGAGCAGCGCTGGCGGCTCGGGCGCCGACAGCAGCGCGACGATCGCCCGTGCCAGATCGACCTCGTGGATCCGGTTGGTGCGGCGGTCGTGCTCGACGGACCGCCCTTCCTGGACGGTTCTGATCAGGTGGTCACGGCCGGGGCCGTAGATCCCCGCGGGGCGCAGGTTCTCCCTGCCGGTGAGGATCTCGACGACGGCGGCGAACTGGCCGGTGAGGCTTAGCGACCGGCGCACCGCCCGAGGATCGGCGGTGACGTCGACGCCGTCGACGCGAGCGCTGCCGGCATCCGCCCTCAGGAGGGTGGCAGGATGCGGACGAGCGTGGTCTTGCCGGCGCCGTTGGAGCCGAGCAGGGCGAGGATGCTGCCGCGCGCGACCTCGAGGTCCACCCCCTTGAGCACCTCGAGCTCGCCGTAGGCCCTGTGCAGTCCCCGCACCTCGATGGCGGGGGTCGTTCTCTGCGAGGACGTCATGATCTGCCTCCTGTCCGAGGAGCCGTGACCCGCCCTGTGCGGGGGCTCCTGGTGCCAGGGTGCGGGATTGAGGCTTGATCAAGGTCAAGCCCCGATCCTGGTCGAGCCTCTCGGCGCGCCCCTCGAGGGCCCGGGCCTTCGCTGCGGCGACCGTCACATCATCGAGGGCGTCGGCCGCTCCGGAGCAG
Source organism: Brachybacterium sp. AOP24-D1-21 (assembly GCF_052378665.1). Lineage (NCBI taxonomy): Bacteria > Bacillati > Actinomycetota > Actinomycetes > Micrococcales > Dermabacteraceae > Brachybacterium > Brachybacterium sp. AOP24-D1-21. The sequence goes on along the minus strand of NZ_JBQSXX010000001.1, from coordinate 971,012 downwards.
GCGTAGCATTCCGCGCGTGCCATCACATGGGCTGTTTCGGCCCTCCAGCATCGACCGACGACCGCGCCCCGCGCGGACCGTCTTCCTCGCCTTCGGCCTCTGCGCCGTCCTGGGGACGCTCCTGCTGATGCACCCTGCCGCCTCGACCGGCCCCGGCGGCGCCGGGGCGATGGAGGCACTGTTCACCGCGGTCTCCTCGCTGTGCGTGACCGGGCTGATCGTGGTGGACACCCCCGTCTTCTGGACCGTCTTCGGGCAGGTCGTGATCCTCGCGCTGATCCAGCTCGGCGGCTTCGGCGTGATGACCTTCGCCTCCGTGGTGGGCATCGCCGTGGTGCGCAAGCTGTCCCTGCGCTCGAAGCTCACCGCCGCCGCGGAGGTCAAGAGCTTCGGCATCGAGGACGTGCGCACCCTCGTGATGAGCGTCGTGCGGATCTCTCTCGCCATCGAGGCGATCGCGGCGGCGATCCTCACCCTGCGCTTCGCGCTCACCTACGGCGAGACGTGGGGCCGGGCGCTGTGGCTGGGCGTCTTCCACTCGGTCTCCTCCTTCAACAACGCCGGCTTCGCGCTCTACAGCGACAGCCTCATGTCCTTCTGGGACGACCCCGTGGTGCTCCTGACCACGAGCGGCGCGACGGTGCTCGGCGGCCTCGGGTTCCCGGTGCTCATGCAGCTGATGAGGCACCTGGGCACCGTGCGCCTGTGGACCATGAACACCCGGATCGTCCTCGCCGCGACGCCGCTGCTGCTCGTGCTCGGCACCGTGTACATCACCGCGCTCGAGTGGGCGAACCCGGCCACCCTCGGCGGGATGCCCCCTCACCTGCGGATCCTCAACGGCTTCGCGATGTCCGCCCAGACCCGCACCGCGGGCTTCAACACCATCGACACCTCGGCCATGGACCCGGCGACCTGGCTGGGCATGGACCTGCTGATGTTCATCGGTGGTGGCCCCGCCGGCACCGCGGGCGGCATCAAGGTCACCACCTTCGCCGTGCTGTTCTTCCTCATGCTCGGCGAGCTGCGCGGCGCCGGAGCCGTCACGGTCTTCGGCAAGCGGCTCTCGCGAGCGGTGCACCGCCAGGCGATCACCGTCATCGTGATGGCGGTCGGCCTCGTGGTCGCCTCCACCGTCGCGATCATGCTCATGACCGACTACTCCCTCGACGAGATCCTGTTCGAGGTGGTCTCCGCCTTCGCGACCGTGGGCCTGTCCACCGGGATCACCGCGGACCTCCCCGTCGGCGCGCAGCTGATCCTCGTGGCGCTCATGTTCATCGGCCGACTGGGTCCGATCACCGTCGCCACGGGACTCGCCCTCCGCCGCCGCACACTCCTCTACGACCTCCCCAAGGAAAGGCCGATCATTGGCTAAGCACAGACTCTTCCGCACCGGTCCCTCCTCCGGCCCGACCTCCGAGAGATCGGTCGCGGTCATCGGCCTGGGCCGCTTCGGGCAGTCCCTCGCCCTCGAGCTCATGGACGAGGGCGCCGAGGTGCTCGGCATCGACGTGCGGGAGGACACCGTCCAGGCGCTCAACGGCAAGCTCACGCACGCCGTCGTCGCGGACGCCACCCAGGAGGAGGTGCTGCGCCAGCTCTCCCTCCCCGAGTTCGACCGCGTCGTCATCGCGATCGGCAGCGACATCCAGGCCAGCATCCTCGTCACCTCGCTGCTGCTGCGCTTCAGCATCCGCAAGATCTGGGCGAAGGCCGTGAGCGATCCGCACGGTCTGATCCTCGAGCAGCTCGGCATCTCGCACGTGATCTATCCGGAGAAGGACATGGGCCGCAGAGTCGCCCATATCGTGTTGGGCACGATGCAGGACTTCATCGAGATCGACACCGACTTCGCGATGGTCAAGACCGCGCTGAGCCCCGAGCTCGCCGGGACCCGGCTCGGCGACAGCGGCATCCGCCGCCGCTACGGGGTCACCGTCACCTCGGTGAAGCCCGTCGGTGCCGCCTGGCAGCCCGCCACCCAGGACACCGTCCTGCAGGAGGGGGACACCATCGTGGTCACCGGCCCCACGAAACAGGCGGAGAGGTTCAGCCGGGCGATGTCCTGACATCTCCCGCGGGAGTGCACCCGGGCCCGAGACTCGAGCCCCTGCCCGGGCGCTCGGGATCTCCGACCAAAAGAGGATGCGCGGGCGCTGCCGCGCAGGCGAGGATGGATCGGAGGCGAGACCGTCACCGGGTCCGGCACCGAGGTGCGAGGACAGGATCTGTCCTCTCGCCGTCCTATTCTTCGTTCGAGACCCCGGCCGCTCACCCCGTCGGCCGGGCCGTTCCACCCTGCTCCGGGAGACCAACCCCATGCTCTGGACCCTGATCCGGCGCCACCTCCGGCCCTACCTGCCGCATGTGGCCGCCGTCGCCGTCCTCCAGCTCGCGACCGTGCTCGCGACCCTCTACCTGCCCAGCCTCAACGCCGACATCATCGACAACGGCGTCGCCACGGGAGACACCGACTACATCTGGCGCGTCGGCGGTGTGATGCTGATCGTCGCGATGGTGCAGGTGATCACCGCGATCGCCTCGGTGTGGTTCGGGGCGCGGGTCTCGATGGGCATGGGCCGGGACATCCGCCGCTCCGTCTACACGCGCGTGGACCGCTTCTCCACCGAGGAGATGGGCCGCTACGGCGCCCCTACCCTGATCACCCGTGCCACCAATGACGTCCAGCAGGTGCAGATGCTGGTGCTGATGACCCTGAACTTCATGGTCATGGTGCCGATCATGTCCATCGGCGGGATCATCATGGCGATCCAGGAGGATCCGGGGCTGTCCTGGCTGGTGTGGGTGTCCGTGCCGGTGCTGATGGTGATCGTGGGCTTCCTGGTCAAGGAGCTGATGCCGCTGTTCCAGCGGATGCAGGACAACATCGACTCGATCAACTCCGTGATGCGTGAGCAGATCATGGGCATCCGCGTGGTGCGGGCCTTCGTGCGCGAGCGGCACGAGACCGCCCGCTTCGAGAGCGCGAACGCCACCCTCACCGACACCTCGGTGCGGATCGGCCGGCTGTTCGTGATCATGGGCCCGGCCATCACCGTCGTGCTCCACCTCGCGACCGCCGCCGTGCTCTGGTTCGGCGGCCACCGCGTGGATGCGGGGCTGGTCGAGGTGGGCGCGCTGACCGCCTTCATGCAGTACCTGCTGCAGATCCTGATGGCCGTCATGATGGGCACCTTCATGTTCATGATGTTCCCGCGCGCGATCATCAGCGGCAGGCGCATCGGGGAGGTCCTCGAGACCACCCCCACCCTCGCCGAGCCCGCCCAGCCCGTCGCCCTCCAGGTGACCGGCGGCGGCGCGACCGTGGAGTTCCGCGACGTCACCTTCGCCTACCCCGGCGCCGAATCGCCGGTGCTCGACGGTGTCTCCTTCACCGCCGAGGCCGGGAAGACCACCGCCATCATCGGCTCCACGGGCTCGGGCAAGACCACCCTGGTCAGCCTCATCCCGCGCCTGCACGACGCGACCAGCGGCCAGGTGCTGCTGGACGGCGTCCCCGTCACCGACCTGGCCCGCGCCACGATCTCGCGCGCGGTGGGCCTCGTGCCCCAGAAGCCCTATCTGTTCTCCGGCACCATCGCCCACAACCTCCGCTTCGGGGATCCGACGGCCGACGACGACCAGCTGTGGCGCGCGCTCGACGTCGCCCAGGGCACCGAGTTCGTCACGGACCGCAGCACCGGCGAGGGCCAGAGCGCGGCGACCGGCCTCGAGTCGACCGTCTCCCAGGGCGGCACCAACGTCTCCGGCGGCCAGCGCCAGCGCCTGTGCATCGCCCGCACCCTGGTCGCCGCTCCCCGGGTGTACGTCTTCGACGACTCCTTCTCGGCGCTCGACGTCACCACCGACGCGAAGGTCCGCGAGGGCCTCGCGAAGAACACTCAGGGCGCGACCACCCTCATCGTCGCCCAGCGCATCTCCACCATCACCTCCGCGGATCAGATCCTGGTGCTCGAGGAGGGCAGAGTGGTGGGCCGCGGCACCCATGAGGAGCTGCTGGTCAGCTCGCAGACCTACCGGGAGATCGTCGATTCCCAGATCACCGCGGAGGCGACGGCATGAGCGAGAAGAAGAACTCCACGAAGAAGCAGGACGGCAGCACCGCCGAGCTCACCGAATCCGAGATCCTCGAGATGCAGGACTCGATGAGCAGCGAATGGGGCGAGTCCGCACCCCGCAAGGCCAAGGCCTTCTGGCCCTCCGCGCTGCGACTGGCGGGGACCTTCGCCGATCACAAGCTGGGCCTCACGGTGGTGCTCGCCTTCGGTATCATCTCGACTGTGCTCACGGTCTGGGCACCCACCATCCTCGGCGACGCGATGGACGTCATCTTCGACGGCTTCCTCACCGGGGAGGGCGTCGCCTTCGACGCCCTCGGCCGCCTGCTGCTGATAGTGCTGGGCATGTACCTGGTCGCCGCACTGTTCGACTGGCTGCAGGGCCGGCTGCTGAACGACGTGGTCATGAAGATCGTCTACGTGCTGCGCGAGAAGATCGAGGCGAAGGTCAACCGCCTGCCGCTGTCCTACTTCGACACGCGCCAGCGCGGCGACCTGCTCTCCCGCACCACCAACGACGTCGACAACGTCCAGACCGCCCTCCAGCAGGCCTTCGCGTCTCTGGTCTATGCGGTGCTGACCATTGTGGGCATCACGATCATGATGTTCTGGCTGTCCTGGCAGCTGGCGCTGATCGCCCTGGTCGCCCTGCCGATCTCCGCCGTGGTCATCGGCCTCATCGGCGCGAAGTCCCAGAAGCTGTTCACGGCGCAGTGGCGCAATACCGGCCGCTTGAACGGGCACGTCGAGGAGTCCTTCACCGGCCACGACCTGGTGACCGTCTTCGACCGCCAGGACTCGATGCGCGAGCAGTTCGACGAGCGCAACGAGGAGCTGTGGGAAGCGTCCTTCAAGGCCCAGTTCTACTCCGGCATGATCATGCCGATCATGCAGTGGGTGACCTACCTCGGCTACGTCGGCATCGCCGTGGTGGGCGGCCTGCGGATCGCCGCCGGGCAGATGTCGCTCGGCCAGGTCACCGCCTTCATCCAGTACTCCCGCGAGTTCAACGCACCGCTGGGCGAGGTGGCGGGGATGGCGAACATGCTGATCTCCGGCGTCGCCTCCGCGGAGCGGATCTTCGAGCTGCTGGACGCCGAGGAGCAGGAGGCCGACGGGGAGATCACCGAGCCGTCCGGAACGGACGCCGGAGCGATCGGCGCCGACAGTGCGGCCGCAGCCGACAGTGCGGCCGGAGCTGGTGGGGCGGTCGCACCGCGCCGCCGGATCGAGCGCGCCGAGCTCACCGGCCCCACCCGCGGACGGATCGAGTTCGACCGCGTCGCCTTCTCCTACACCCCGGAGAAGCCGCTGATCACCGACCTGTCGTTGGTCGCGGAACCCGGACAGACGATCGCGATCGTCGGCCCCACGGGTGCCGGGAAGACCACCCTGGTGAACCTCATCATGCGGTTCTACGAGATCGACGCCGGGCAGATCCGCCTGGACGGCGTGGACATCCGGGCTCTGGACCGCGGCGCCGTGCGCTCGCGCGTGGGGATGGTGCTGCAGGACGCGGTGCTCTTCGGCGGCACCATCCGCGAGAACATCCGCTACGGCCGGCTCGAGGCGACCGACGAGGAGGTGGCCGCCGCCGCGACCGCGACCTTCGTGGATCGTTTCGTGCACACCCTGCCCGACGGCTACGACACCCTCATCGAGGACGAGGGCGCGAACGTCTCCGCCGGTGAGCGGCAGCTGATCACCATCGCCCGCGCCTTCCTCGCCGACCCGGCGCTGCTGATCCTCGATGAGGCCACCAGCTCCGTGGACACCCGCACCGAGGTGCTCGTGCAGGAGGCGATGGCGGCGCTGCGCAGCGACCGCACCAGCTTCGTCATCGCCCACCGCCTCTCCACCATCCGCGACGCGGACGTGATCCTGGTGATGGAGCACGGCGATATCGTCGAGCAGGGCTCCCACGACGTGCTGCTCGAGGCCGAGGGCGCCTATCACCGGCTCTACTGGTCGCAGTTCGCGGCGGGCACGGACCCTGATGCGGACGACGCGGTGGTCGTGGGATCCATGACCGTCACCGGTGCGATCCCTGAGGTCGCCGCGACGCGGGATGGTGCGGGGGCGGCACCTGCTGAGACCGGGGAGCTCCCGGCGGCCGGAGCCTAGCTCGGCGCCGCCCCAGCGCCACCCGGTGCCGGCCCGGTGACGGTCAGATTTTGTGACCGTGAGGACCGATGGTGACATGCGCATGAGTCGTCACCGGCGCAATAGTCTCGGTCTGGCAGGGCTGGCTGGGCTGGGCTGGCTGGGCAGGGCTGGGGTGGGCGGGTGCTGGCCCAGCGGGTAGCGTCGGGCCATGGACGTCACGATCATCGGGGGCGGCATCGCCGGCCTCGCCCTCGCCCACGAACTCGCCCCCGACCACGATGTCACCGTGCTGGAATCTTCCCCGGGCCCGCGCGGCGGCGGCTACATGATCGACTTCTTCGGCCCCGGCTTCTACGCCGCGGAGCGGATGGGCATCCTCGAGGAGCTCCGCTCCCGGGGACATGAGTTCGAGGGCGTGCGCTACGGGACGCCTGACGGAGTCGACTCCGGCCGCATCGACGTCGGCCCCCTGGTCGAGGCGGCGGGCGGCCGCTACTTCTCGATCCTGCGTCCCGAGGTGGAGCTGGGGCTGCTCTCGGTGCTGCCGGCTTCGGTGGATCTGCGCTACGGCGCGCAGGTCGTGGCGGTGCGCGATGCCGGGCTCGAGGGCGCGGCCCGTGCCCGCCGCGCCGTGGTCGAGCTCGCGGATGGCACCACCCTGGACTCCGATCTGGTGGTGGCCTGTGACGGGGTGCGCTCCCCGGTGCGGGAGCAGGTCTCGCCCGGCCACGGGGCGATCGTGCCGATGGGCTACCGGGTCGCGAGCTACCTCTACGAGGATCCGGAACTCGCCGCCGACCTGGGGGAGCGGATGCTGATGACCGATACCGTGCGGCGCGTCGGCTGGGCGTATGCGGCCGACGACACCCGCGTCGGCGTGATGCTCGCCGAGCGCGTCGAGGGCGCGGGCACGAAGCGTCCCGAGCCGGACCGGGAACGGCTCCAGCGGGACTTCACGGGGCTGCACCCGCAGGTGGACCGGGCCCTGGCCCATGCCCCGGAGAGCTTCTACGACGACCTCGTCGCCCAGGCGATCGCGCCGCGCTGGAGCCGTGGCCGGATTGCGCTGGCCGGGGACGCCGCGCACGCCCCGTCCCTGCTGGCGGGCCAGGGCACCTCGGTCGCGATCGCCGGAGCGGAGGCGCTGGCCCGGAGCCTGCGCGCGACGGGCCCGCACGTCGAAGCGGGGCTGGCGGAGTACGAGCGACGGTGGCGGCCGACGGTCGAGAAGGTGCAGCGTTCGGGGCGGCGCAGCGCCTCGTTCTTCACTCCATCCAGCCCCGCGCAGCTGAGGCTGCAGCAGATCGGCCGTCGCACGCTCGGCCTGCCGGGCGTGAGCCGCCTGGTGGCGCGGACCTTCATCGCCGCCTGAGGCCGGGCGGGTCGGCTCTCCCGGCTGCAGGCGACGACGGCCGGAGATCAGGCGGCCGAGGTGCGCCGCAGCCGGACGTTGACGAACTCTCCCATGCCCCACCGGCCGAGCTCACGGCCGAAGCCGGAGCGCTTCACGCCGCCGAAGGGCAGGCCGGGCAAGGTGGTCCCGTGCTCGTTGATGTACGCCATCCCGACGTCGAGGCGATCGGCGACTGCCTGGGCGCGCTCGAGATCGGTGCCCCAGACGGAACCGCTCAGACCGAAGTCGACGTCGTTGGCCAGCGTCACGGCCTCGTCCTCCGAGTCGACACCGTAAATCACAGCCACAGGGCCGAAGATCTCCTCGGCATAGGCGTCCATGTCCTCGGTGACCCCGGTGAGCACGGCGGGCTGCATGAAGGCCCCGTCGCGATCGAGCGCCTGCCCGCCGGTATGGAGCGTCGCGCCCTGCCGGACGGCGCGTCGAACCTGGTCGACGACGCCGTCGCGCGCACCGACCGAGGAGAGCGGGCCGACGTCGACGTCCTCGTCCAACGGATCGCCGAGGGTCGCGGACTCGAAGCTCTCGACGATGGTCGCGACGAACGCCTCGAGACGAGCCGTGGGCACGATGATGCGCTTCGGGGAGTTGCAGGCCTGGCCCGCATTCGACAGCCGGGCGGTGGCGACGGTCCGGGCGACCTGCTCGAGGTCGCCATCGTCGAGCACGATCAGCGGATCGGAGCCGCCGAGCTCCAGCACCGACTTCTTCAGGTGCTTGGCGGCGGTCTCCGCGACCGCCGCACCCGCCTTCTCGCTGCCGGTGAGGGACACCCCGCGCACCCGCGGGTCGGCGATCATGTCGGCGATCTGGTCGTGGGAGGCGAAGACGTTGGCATAGGCATCCTGCGGGACCCCGGCCTCATGGAGGATCTGCGCCATGATCTCCGAGGAGCCGGCGCAGATCTCCGCGTGCTTCAGGATGATCGTATTGCCCACCATCAGGTTCGGGGCGACGAAGCGCGCCACCTGGTAGTAGGGGTAGTTCCAGGGCATCACTCCGACGAGAGGACCGATCGGCTCGGTCTGCACCAGCGATTCCTGCGCGCCCTGCGGATCCAGCTGCTCGGGCTGCAGCAGCTCGGGGCCATGGGTGGCGTACCAGCGATAGATCGAGCCGGCCAGCTCGGCCTCGCCGATGGCCTGCTGCAGAGGCTTGCCCATCTCGACGGCGATCAGCTCTCCCAGCTCCCGGGAGCGGTCGTCGTAGGCATCGGCGACCCGCTCCAGGATCGAGGCGCGCTCCTGCGCGGCAGTGGCGCGCCACTCTGTGTAGGCGGTGTGGGAGCGCGAGAGCACGCGCTCGACCTCGGCGCTGTCCAGGGTGGTGAATTCCTTGTCGGTCCGTCCCGTGGTCGGGTTGGTCGTCGTGTATTCAGCCATCCCTCCACCCTCGACCCCATGTCCGGATCTGTAAAGAATGGGCCGTCCGACCGGTCCGCCGGAGCGCGGCGGGCAGCGTCGCCCACTGCTCTCCGGACGTGACCCGGCCGGTGGCTCACACCCGGATCGCGCCGAGCTTCTGCGGATTGCGGAGCATGTCGATCCGGGTCACCACGGCGTCGGCGCCTTCACCGTCGGCCTCGATCCAGACCGCGCAGTCGATCCGCGGCCCCTCGTGCCCGATCAGCGCCGGCCGACCGTTGAGCTCCGCCATCCGCCAGGACAGCTGCATGACCTCGGGCTTCGCCATGATCCCCGCGATGAAGGCGAGCACGTTCGAGGTGCCATGTATCGGGCGCCGCGCGGCTCGCCTCACGCCGCCGCCGTCGGTGGTCAGCACCACCTCGGGGGAGAGCATCGCGACCATCTCCGTCAGCGCCACCGTTCCCTGCGCGGCGTCGAGGAAGGCGGCGGTGAGCGCGCGGTGGGCGCTCTCGTCCACCGGATGGCGCGGCGCCCGTGCGCGCACGTGGGCTCGCGCGCGGCTGACCAGCTGCCGCACCGAGGCCTCGGAGCGCTCGAGAGTCTCCGCCACCTCGGGATAGGGCAGCGCGAACACCTCGCGCAGCACGAACGCCGCCCGCTCGAGCGGGGACAGGGACTCGAGCACCACCAGCAGCGCGAGCGAGACCTCGTCGGCGATCTCCGCGGCGCGGCCCGGTTCCGCGGAGGCGTCGGTCGAGACCGGCTCGGGCAGCCAGGGGCCGATGTACTCCTCGCGTCGCCGGTCTCGCGAGCGCACGATGTTCAGCGCCGTCCGGGTCACCACCCGCAAAAGGTAGGAGCGCGGCTCGCGCACGATCGTGAGATCCACGTCCTGCCAGCGCAGCCAGGCTTCCTGGACCGCGTCCTCACTGTCGGCCACCGTGCCGAGCACCCGGTAGGCGGCGCCGAGCAGGGCGCGGCGATGCACCTCGAAGGTCTCGTGATGCGCGGTCGATGCGGTGTTCATGGCGCGCCCTTCGCTGCGGTTCGCGGAGCCGCGCTCAGCGTACGTCGCAGTTGTCCTTGAAGCCCTGACTGGTCAGCCCCAGCCCGGCGTTGGTGCGCGAGCGGTAGTTCTCGAGCGAGACCAGCGCGGCGAGCTCGACCACCTGCGCGTCGTCGAGATCCTCCCGCAGGCGGGGCACCATCTCGTCGGTCACGGCCGACGGCGTCTGCGTCGCCGCGACCGCATACTCCAGCACCGCCCGTTCGAGCGGTGAGTAGACGCTGCTCGTGCGCCAGGATCCGATCGCCTGCAGCTTCGCCGGGTCCACGCCGCGGCGGTGGTTCTCCCAGTAGCCGAAGTCGATGCACCAGGAGCAGCCGATCTCGCGCGCCACCACCATCACCGCGAGCGCGTTCAAAGTAGGAGAGAGCCGCTTCCAGCGGGAGGCGCTCGCCTCGAGCACGAGCGAGGCGGTGAGCACGCCGCCGTGGTGGAGCGCGGCCCGCACCGGATCCAGCGCCTTCCCGTACGGCCGGCGCGTCGCCCAGAGCACGAGGCGCGCGAAGCCCCCGTCGTGCTCGAGCGGGATCCGGGCGGCGGGACGCGCCGGCGGAGCGGTGTGCAGAGGAGTGATTGCGGACATGTCGGTGCCTTCCCTCAGGGGCCCGGGAGGGGCCCGTCGGAAGGGAGACACCGGCCGCGCCGGATCTGTGACATCTGCTTGCTGCTCAGGCTTCGGGGAGGTCCCAGTGGAAGCTCTCGAGGGTGATGGCGGCAGGGTCCGGGCCCCGCGCTGGCGGCTGATGCAGCAGGAGCAGGTCGATCGGGGTGCGGACATCGCCGGCACCCGCCGGTCAGAACGGCGTCGTGGGCGGCGCGTCGGGCGGAGGATCCACCGGCGGTGGCTGCTCGGGCTGCGTCGGCGGCTCCGGGGCGGGCTCGGGGCTCGGCTCGGGCGGCCGGCCAGGGATAGGCATCGGCGGACCGGTGGGCGGTGAACCCGGCGGCTGCGTCGGCGGCTCCGTGGGAGGAGCCGTGGGCGGATACCCGGGCGGAGTCAGCGGCGGCTCGCTCGGCGGCGGCAGGGTTCCCCCGGCGGTGTGGTCATCCGGCGGTGTCATCTGCTTCTCCTCGCTGTGCGAGCATCCTGGACCTGGTCAGGAACCGCTTCCCGTCGGGCGTCTCGAGGCTGAACCCGCCGCCGCGCCCATCCACGAGGTCGATCGTGAGGTGGGTGTGGCGCCAGTAGGCGAACTGCTCGCGGCTCATCCAGAAGTCCAGCGGGCTGGTGGTGCCGTCCGGCAGCGGCACCTCGACGTGCCCCATCTTCACGTCGGCGTCCCCGGTGAGGAAGTCGCCTTCGGGGAAGCACATGGGCGAGGACCCGTCGCAGCAGCCGCCGGACTGGTGGAACATCAGCGGCCCGTTGCGGTCGATCAGGCGCTGGATCTGCGCGACCGCCGCGCCCGTGAACGCGACGCGGGAGAAGTACTCGTCCTCGACCGTCGGCGCCATCTCGAGGACGTCGTCCGAGGCGGACGGCTCGGGCAGCGTCGGCGCGGGCGGCTGGCCCGCCTGCGGGCCGGGCGGTGCCGCGGTGCGGGTGAACTGCGGGGGAGCGGAGGCGGAGAGGTCGGTCATGGCGAGTCCTTCGCTCGAGGGGCCGATGGGAATGTGTCGTGGCTCACCACGATAGACCTCCTCTGCGGCCATAGGGTTTCCGCATGGAACATCGTCACCTCGGCCGCTCCGGCCTCAAGATCAGCGAGATCATCTACGGGAACTGGCTCACCCATGCCTCCCAGGTGGAGGATGACCGTGCCCGCGCCTGCGTGCGCGCCGCGCTCGATGCCGGCATCAGCACCTTCGACACCGCGGACACCTACGCGAACACCGCCGCGGAGGTGGTCCTCGGCGAGGCGCTGAAGGCTGAGCGGCGCGAGTCGCTCGAGATCTTCACCAAGGTGTACTTCCCCACCGGCCCCAAGGGGCACAACGACACCGGTCTGTCCCGCAAGCACATCCGCGAGTCGATCGACGCCTCGCTGCGCCGACTGCAGACCGACTATGTCGACCTCTACCAGGCGCACCGCTATGACGTCGCCACCCCGCTCGAGGAGACGATGCAGGCTTTCGCGGACGTCGTCCACTCCGGCAAGGCGCTGTACATCGGAGTCTCCGAGTGGAACGCGGATCAGCTCCGCGCCGGCCACCAGCTGGCCCGCGAGCTCGGCATCCAGCTGGTCTCCAACCAGCCCCAGTACTCGATGCTGTGGCGCGTGATCGAGGAGCGCGTGGTGCCCACCTCGCGTGAGCTCGGCATCTCCCAGATCGTCTGGTCGCCGGTCGCCCAGGGCATCCTCACCGGCAAGTACAGGCCCGGCACCCCGGCGCCCGAGGGGTCGCGCGCCCGCGACGAGAAGGGCGGCGCGGACATGATCAAGCGCTTCCTGAACGACGAGGTGCTCACCGCGGTGCAGGGCCTGCTCCCGATCGCGGAGGAGCTCAGCCTCACCCCGGCGCAGCTCGCCGTGGCCTGGGTGCTCAGCAACGACAACGTGGCCGGCGCGATCATCGGCGCCTCCCGCCCCGAACAGATCACCGAGAACGTCAAGGCTGCGGGGATCACGCTCGATGCCGACGTCAGGGCCCGCATCGACGAGGTGCTCGGAGAGATCCCCGAGACCGATGCGGCGCTGACCCAGGCGCCCGGGGCGCGGCTGAGCTGAGCTGTCGGCCGGAACGAAGGTGCAATGACCGAAGGGCCGGTCCGTCGCGATGACGGTCCGGCCCTTCGGCTTTCACTGCGGTGCGTGTCGAGGGATCAGCTCTTGGTGTCGATCCCCAGCTGCGCGGGCGGCAGCTCCTCGCCGGTCTTGCCCTGGAGGGAGTGGCCGTCGGCCCGCATCTCCCAGAACGTGGCGCCCTGGATGCCGAGCTTGCGCGGATCGAACTGCGGGTCCAGACCTGCCTTCTTCTGCTCGCGGTAGTCCTTGAGCGCCTTCAGAGCGGGGCCCTGGATGACCAGGATGCCGATGATGTTCAGCCAGGCCATCGAGCCCACGCCGATGTCGCCCATGCCCCAGGCCGCGCCGGCGGTGTTCACCGCGCCGTAGGCCACGGAGACGAGCACCAGAGCCTGCAGCAGGCGAAGCATCCCGCGGGCGAGCACGCGGTTCTTCATCTTGCGCGTGAGGTAGTTGAGGTTCACCTCGGCCATGTAGTAGTAGGCCACGATCGTGGTGAACACGAAGAACCCCAGCGCGACGGCGATGAACGACGGTCCGAAGCCCGGGAAGACCGAGTCGAGGCCGGTCTGGACGAAGTTCGGCCCCGGCTCGACATCCACGGGCATCTCCCCGGCGCCGCTGCCGATCACGGGAGAGGTGCCGTCGGCCCACTCCTCATTCGAGAACGTGTTGAACATTCCGGTCGAGATGATGATGAAGGCGGTCGCAGAGCACACGAACAGGGTGTCGATATAGACCGAGAACGACTGGGCGAAGCCCTGCTTGGCGGGGTGGGAGACCTCGGCGGCGGCAGCGGCGTGCGGGCCGGTGCCCTGGCCGGCCTCGTTGGAGTAGATGCCGCGCTGGACGCCCCACTTGATGGCGAGGCCGACGATCGCGCCGAAGATCGGCTGGACACCGAATGCGCTGGAGAAGATCAGCCCGAAGACGCGGGGGATCTCGGTGAAGTTCAAGAACAGCACCACGAGCGCGATGATGATGTAGAGGATCGCCATGGCCGGCACCACGAACGCCGCGAAGTGGGCGATGCGCTTGACGCCGCCGATGACGATGAAGCCCAGGCCGATCACCAGGCCGATGGCGGTCACCCAGGTGGGGATGCCCCAGGCACTGTTGATCGCGGAAGCCATGCCGTTGGCCTGCACGCCCGGCAGGAAGAAGCTCATCGCGAGGATGGTGACGATCGAGAACAGGATCCCGTAGAACAGCGACAGGCCCGGGGCCTTGTGCTTGTAGGCCTTCTCGAAGTAATACGCCGGACCGCCGCGGTACTCGCCGGTGTCGCGGTCCTTCTCCTTGTAGATCTGGCCGAGGGTGCATTCGATGAACGAGGTGGCGGCGCCGAGGAAGGCGGAGGCCCACATCCAGAACACGGCGCCGGGGCCGCCGAAGGCGATGGCGGTGGCGACGCCACCGATGTTGCCCATGCCGACGCGGCCGGCGAGCGACATCATCAGCGACTGGAAGGACGAGGTGCCGTCCGGGGAGGTCTCGCCCTTCTTCAGCTGGGCGAGCATGTCGGGGATGTTCCGCACCTGGAGGAGGCCGGTGCGGATGGTGAAGTAGAGGCCGGCGAGAAGACAGAGCCCGATCAGGGGGATGGACCAGATCAGGTTGTTCGCGCCGTTGATCATTTCGGCGATCATGAGGGCTCCTGGGAATAGGGGAAGCGACGGCACCCTTGGCGTCGCGTGCAGGGGTGACTGCAGTCACCTCTTAGTGCTGGATGGAACATACCGGACACTCAGGGCTCTGAGGGGTCTTTCAGCCTCCCGTAGCCGGGTCGTTATGCAACTCGTATTCCGGGTGCTTGTATTCGTCCAGGTGGAGCTGCCGTGCGGCGCCGAGGGGAGTCGGTGGGGGGCATCCCGCCGCCCCTTCCGGCGTGTCGTGACCGGAGTCGCTCAGCAGGGGCTCGAAATCGGGGCTGGAGAGCCGTTACACTTATTGCGACCCCTCGTGCGGTGTCATCTTGCTGAACTCCCCCAGGGCTTGACGGCAGCAAGGGCAGGTGAGCTCTGGCAGGTGCACGAGGGGTCCTTCTCTGCCCGGAGGCGGTGCCGTCCTCGGCCCCCGGTCCCCTGCGGGAGATCGCCCCACCACGGGGCCCGGACCCGGGGGTCGCCTGGCTGCTGGACCTCACCCCCTGGACGCTGTGGCTCACGGTGGCCAGGATGGTGCTGCGCATCGGAGGCGTGTTCGCGCCGCGAGCGGCCGATGCGAGCCCGCGGCCCCTTCCCTCGCAGTCCCGCGATGCGTACCGTGAGGGGACCCGTTCGTCGAGGTCAGGAAACGCTATGAGGGTCGAGACCGTCCACCGGGTTGCGCACCCGCCGTCCGAGGTTCTCGCCTGGCATGACCGCCCCGGCGCCCTGGTGCGGCTCACCCCGCCCGGGCTCGCCTCGGCCGATGCGCCGGACGCCGGAGGGGTGCAGGTCGGCCGGCTCGTCGGGGTGCGTCTCGGCCCGTCGGCGCTGCCCACCGCACTGCGCCCGCATTGGATCCTGCGCCATCTCGAGCATGACCCGCAGGGCCGTTTCGTGGACCAGCAGGTCCGCGGGCCCTGGCGCACCTGGCGTCACGAGCACCGCATCGAGGCCGACGCCGGCACCGCCGACGCTGCCGACGGCAGCGCCACCGCGCTCCACGACAGCATCGAGCTCGAGCTCCCGCGCAGGCTCGAGCGTCTGACCCCGCTCGCCGAGTCGCAGATCCGCCGCCTGCTCGCCTTCCGTGCCCGCCAGCTGCACGACGACCTCGACTTCCACGCCCGTTTCGTCGACACCCCGCGCCGCACCATCGCGATCACCGGCTCCTCGGGCCTGATCGGCACCCAGCTCGCCGCGCTGCTCGAGACCGGCGGGCACACGGTGCATCGGATGGTGCGTGAGAACCAGGTGGGCCCGGGGGAGATCTCCTGGGACCCGAGAGCGGGGCAGCTGGACCCGGCCGACCTCGAGGGCATCGACGTGGTCATCAACCTCGCCGGCCGCTCGATTGCGACCCGCTGGACCCCGACGGCCCGCCGCGAGATCCGCGGCTCACGCGTGAACGGCACAGCGCTGATCTCTCGCACCCTCGCCGGGATGCGGGAGGGGCCGGCCGCGCTCGTCCAGGCCTCCGCCATCGGGATCTACGGTCCGCGACGCCCGGGCGAGCTGCTCACCGAGGCGGATCCGGGCGGCGAGGGCTTCCTCGCCGATCTGGTGCGGGACTGGGAGGGCTCGACCCGCGCCGCCGCAGACGCCGGGGTGCGGGTCGCCCACGTGCGCACCGGGATGGCGCTGACCGACGGTGGCGGCCCGCTGCTGCCCCAGCTGCCGCTGTTCCTGGCCGGGGTGGGCGGCAGGCTCACCGCCGGGGACGCGATGACCTCGTGGATCTCGCTGGATGACATCGTGCGCAGCTTCGCCCACGCCGCGCTCAGCGCCGAGCTGCACGGGCCGGTCAACGGCGTCGGGCCGCAGCCGGTGAGCGCCCGTGACTTCGCCCGCACCCTCGGGATGGTGCTGCACCGGCCCGCATTGCTGCCGGTGCCGCCGCTCGGACCACGCCTGGTGCTGGGCGGGGCGGCCGCGGACGAGCTGATCCGCACCGATCAGAACGTCTCCGACGCGCGGCTGCGGGGGAGCGGCTTCGAGCCCGCGCACCGCACCCTCGAGGAGGCGCTGCGCCACGTGCTGCGACGGTGAGGGCGGGGCCGGCGGAGGCGACCGACGAGGTGCGCTCAGAGGTGCTCGGTGGGGAGCTCCGTGAGCGCGCGGGCCTCCTCGCGGAGCTCATCGTCGCTCAGCTCATGCGCCGGCGGGTGCACGACCTCCGCGCCGCGGCAGGCCAGCGCGTTGACGACGGCGGCGAGCCCCACCAGGGCGGCCGCGCCGACGGGCAGCCACATCGCGACCTGGGAGCCGGCGTCCTCGGCGACCGCGCCGGTCAGGGCGGAAGCGGCGGACTGGCCGACGATCGTCGCCGAGCCGAGCATGGTCATCACGGTCGCCGAGCGGCCCTGCGGGCTGCGCTCGGCGGCGAGGCTGTAGAGCGTCACGATCGTCGGCCCGATCCCGATCCCGGCGATCGCCATCGCCACGATGAGGCCGCTCAGGCCGCCCGCGAGCCCGAAGCCGATCATCGAGGCGAGCATCAGCGCGGAGAACACGAGCCACCGCGCAGAGAGGCGGAACCGCTCGGGGAAGCGCGCCACGGACAGCGCCAGGATCGTCGAGCCGACGCCCATCACGCCGTAGACCAGCCCGGCCGAATCGCCGTTCCCGGTATCGGCGAGGAAGGCGGTGAGCGAGGTGAGCACCGTGCCGAAGAACAGGCCCACGCCGAGCGCGCCGGCGACGACCACCAGCACGCGGAGCGTGCGCAGCTCCCTGGCGGGGGCCTGGGCAACGGGCTCCTCGGCGGTCGGTGCGGCGACCTTGGCCGTGGGATGCAGCGCGAAGGCGGTGACGAACAGGAGCGTGAGCACCGCGGCCCCGATCATCGGGGCGGCGGGGCTCAGGGTGGTCGCGAGCAGGCCCACCACCACCGGCCCGAACACGAAGGCCGTCTCGTCGGCGGCGGATTCGTAGCCCATGGTGGCGTTCAGGCTGTGGGCCCGCCGGCCGCTGGGGAGGCGGGTGAGGATCAGGTGCACCAGGCGGCTGCGGGAGAACGGGCCGATCTGCGGGGAGGAGGCGCCGATGATGAAGCCGACCGCGAGCACCGCGATGTCGGGCAGCGAGCTGAAGGCCACGGCCGCGATCGCCAGCAGCGCGAGCGAGTTCACGATCCCCGACAGGAGGATCACCGGGCGCTGACCGATCCGGTCTGCCGCGGCGCCGAGCAGGGGGCCGACGAGGGCCGAGCCCAGCCCCACCACGGCCGAGTTCACGCCGCCGAGCCAGATCGACTCACGCGCGGAGACGACGAGGGTCAGGGTGCCCACGACCATCATCGCGAACGGGAAGCGGGCCACGAACGCGATCGGGAAGTAGGCGGTGCCGGCGACGCGGCGAAGGGTGGTGGGCGCCTGCGGCGCGGGGGAGGTCTGCTGAGTGGTCATCACTGCTCCGGACGGGGGTGCCGCCTTGGACGATCCACACCGTGGACCCGAGGTAGATGCACTGCTGAGGCCCGGGGGATCGGGCCGATCTGACGGCCCCACTCTAGAGTCCGGCGGCGTGAGCGGCCAGGGCGGGCGGGCCGGTGGTGCGCGGATTCACCCCGGCCCGTCGGCCGAGCCGGAGAGCGGGGCGCGCACTCTGATGCGAGCGGGGTCCTTGCTCTGACGCGAGCGGGGCAGGCACGGGGAACGGCATTGCCGAGTCCTCATGTCTGCCCCGCTCGCGTGCTGCTGCCGGCTGGTGCCGGTGGCTCGCCTGCTTCGGTGTCAGGCGGTGGCGGACTGCTTCTCGCGGTCGCCCCCGGAGCCCTCGCCGGTGGTCGCCTGAGAGGTGGCCGCCTCGGAATCGGCCGGGCCGTCCGCGGCGATCGCAGCCGTCTCCTCGGCCTGGATGACCTGGAAGGAGGTGCGACGGGTGGCGTCGTACGTGCCCTGGTCCAGGATCTTCTCGCGCTTGGCGACGATCACGGCCACCAGCGACTGGCCGGTGACGTTCAGGGCGGTGCGGCCCATGTCCAGGATCGGATCGATCGCGAGCAGCAGGCCCACGCCCTCGAGCGGGAGGCCCAGGGTGGACAGCGTGAGCGTGAGCATCACGGTCGCGCCGGTCATACCGGCGGTCGCGGCCGAGCCGAGCACCGAGACCAGCACGATCAGCAGGTAGTCGGTGACACCCAGCGGCACCCCGTAGAAGTTCGCGACGAAGATCGCGGCCAGCGACGGGTAGATCGCGGCGCAGCCGTCCATCTTGGTGGTCGCGCCCAGCGGGATCGCGAAGCTCGCGTAGTGGCGGGGCACGCCCATCCGCTCGGTGACCGTCTGGGTCATCGGCATGGTGCCCAGCGAGCTGCGGGAGACGAAGCCCAGCGAGGTCGCGGGCCACACGCCGCGGAAGAAGGAGCCGACGGAGAGGCCGTTGAGCTTCAGCAGCACCGGGTAGACGACCAGCAGCACGATCAGCATGCCCACGTAGACGTCGACGGTGAACACGCCGAGCTGGCCGATGGCCTCCCAGCCGTAGGAGGCGACGGCGTTGCCGAGCAGGCCGACGGTGCCGATCGGCGCCAGGCGGATGACCCACCACAGCAGCTTCTGCACGATCTCCAGCGCGGAGCCGGTGAACTTCAGGAAGGGCTCGGCCTTCTGGCCCACCTTGAGCACCGCGATGCCCACGGCGATGGAGATGACCAGGATCTGGAGGGCGTTGAAGCTCAGGGAGACGGCGCCGTCCTCGCTGGCCTTCCCGGCGATGCCGAGGAAGTTGGCGGGCACGAGGCCGGTGAGGAAGTCCATCCAGCCGCCCTGGGTGGAGGAGGCGGCCTCGGCGGAGCGGTCCACGCCGGAGTTCTCGCCGGGGGAGGTGATCACGCCCAGCGTGATGCCGACCGCGACCGAGATGAGCGCGGTGATCGCGAACCACAGCAGGGTCTTCCAGGCCAGGCGCGCAGCGTTGGTGACATTGCGGAGGTTGGCGATCGAGGTGACGATCGCGAGGAAGATCAGCGGCGGGACCAGGGCCTTCAGCAGCGTCACGAAGATGGTGCCGATGGTGTCGAGGCCGGTGGTCAGCCAGTTGGCGCCGTCGGGGTTCGCGTCGGTCTCGGCGACGGGGCCGATCTGCGCGGCGACGAGACCGAGGATGATGCCGAGGACGAGTCCGATCAGGACCTGCCAGCCGAAGGAGATGCCGAGGATCGCGCGCAGCGGGTTGCGCTGGCGCGTCGCGGCCGTGGAGGAGGGAGGGGTCGAGGTGCTCACGGCAGGTGACGCTACGCCGACCTGATCGCACTTTCAATGAAACCGCTATGCGGTCACATTAGAGCTTCTTGGGAGTTTCGAGGCGGGTCATTGAGGGGCTTGGGGGTCGGGGCTCGGGACCTGGGCACGCTCGGCGGGGGACTTCAGCACGCAGAACTGGTTCCCCTCCGGATCGGCCATGATCATCCAGCCGGTGCCCGGCCCGTACTGGCCGCGGTGGTCGGCGACCGGTGCGGCGCCCTGCTCCTCGAGCCAGAGGATCTCCTCCTCCTGCGGGCGCTCGCGCGGGCGCACGTCGAAGTGGATGCGCTTGGCGGGCAGCTCGGTATCGGGCACCTCGAGGAAGAGGAGGGTGTGGCCGGAGTCGGGGTCGAAGATCGCGCACTCCTCGTGCCCGGGGAGGTTCGGATCCTGCGGGTCCATCTCGTAACCCAGGATTCCGCGCCACCACTCGCTGAGGGTGAAGGCGTCGTGGCAGTCGATGCTGGTGTGGGAGACGAAGACGCTCATGCCCCCAGTCTTCGCGCTGCGGGCGGCACAGGCAACAGTGGCGGCGCGCCGATCCGCCGATCCGAGTCCGTCGATCGGTGGATACTCGGCTGCCGATTCCCCTCCGAGCGGCGGATGCGAGAGCGGTGCACGGCAGTGCATCGTAGGGGCATGCCTGAGAAGCACCTAGATCGCCACCGCGCCGCGTCGTCGACGACGGATCCGGCGGCGACGGGCGATGTCTCCACGGAAGGACCGGTGCCGGCCTTCGGGGAGAAGGCACCGAACCGCTTTGCCGCAGACGTCGAGTACAGCGGCACCACGGGCAGTAACGACTACCTGGTCCGAGTCCGCCACCGGCTCCTGGACACCACGTTCACCGTGGTCATCGACGGTATCGAGCACGATCCGAAGGCCGAGGTCAAGGCGAGGCCGCCGGAGGAGAGCGCTGAGGAGGACTCCGGAGCGGCGCGGGATGCGAGTGAGGGCACGGTTGCCGACGGGGACGACGGCCCGGCGCCCGAGGGGAGCGATGCCCCGGAGACGGACGAGAGCGAAGCCCCGGTAGCCCATGGGGGCGAGAACTCCGCCGCCGACGAGGACTCTCCCCTCGAGCTCGACGAGAGCGCCGACGCCGAGCCCTGGGCCGATGATGACCTCCGCTTCACCCTCAAGGACGGCTTCGCGACGCTGCTCTGCACGGTGCGCCGCCCTATGGACAGCGGCGGATATGCGAACTCCGAGGAGATCACCATCCGCACTGTCGGCCTGGGCGGCGCCGGCGAGGTCGAGATCCGTCGCGGCGTCAAGCGCATCGTGCTGGTTCCGGCGGACGGATCTCCGTCGGCTGCCCGGGAGGAGAAGCGCACCGCCCATCCCACCCGGTACGCGCTGGTTGCCGCGATCACGAAGTCAGCGCGCTACCTGCTGCCGCTGCTGGGCTTCGGTGCACTGTTCAGCGGCGTGCTCGACCCGTTGCTGGAATGGATCGAGGCGCGGGTGCGACCGGCGTTCGAGGCCATCGCACGGATGACCGAACCGGTGCGGGAATGGATTGCGCAGCTGCTGCGCCCGGTCCAAGAGTTCCTCGAGGCGGTGTTCTCCCCGATCAGGGAGTTCTTCGCCATGCTGCTGCGACCGGTGCGTGACCTGCTGGCCTGGCTGCTGGGGCTGCTGCCGGACATCGGCCTGCCCTTCGACATCCCCGACTGGCTGCCGGAAGTGCTGGTGCCGGTGATCGTGGTGGTGGGCGTCTTCTCGGCGACCCGCAAGGGACTGCACAGCCGTGGGGAGAAGCTGGCCGCGGCGAAGGCGGCGAAGGCGGCGAAGGCGGCGGGTGGCGAGGAGATTGAGCATCCTGGTCAGAGCGGCCGGGCCGAGGATGAGACGGACCCGTCGGACCCGTCTGCTGGACCTGCTCGTTCCGCGCCGTCTCCGACCGCGGACGACGACTCGCGGGCTGGGGCCGCGGCCGATGTGCGCGCGCCGGAGGACGAGGTGCAAGCGGGATCGCTCAGGTGAGGTTGTCGTCGAGGAGCTTGTAGGCCCTGCCTCGCGCGTTACGCGGTGTGACCTGGTTGAAAGCCCATGCGGCGGGGCTGCCGACGGTCTCCAGCGGGGAATCGCGCCGTCCGGTGACCGTTCCTCCACAGATCCTGCCCGTCCTCAGCGGTGAGGAAGGTGGGCACCCTCGACTAGCCTGTCGGAGTGGCCATAGCTCTGTATCGACGTTACCGCCCGGAGTCCTTCGCCGAGGTGATCGGCCAGGACCACGTCACCACGCCCCTGCGGCGTGCGCTGCGTGCCGGGAGGATCGGTCATGCCTACCTGTTCTCGGGCCCGCGCGGCTGTGGCAAGACCACTTCCGCGCGCATCCTCGCGCGCTGCCTGAACTGCGCTGAGGGGCCGACGGACGTCCCCTGCGGTCAGTGCGACTCCTGCCGAGACCTCGCCACCGGCGGCGCCGGCAGCCTCGACGTGGTGGAGATCGACGCCGCCAGCCACGGCGGTGTCGATGATGCTCGTGAACTGCGCGAACGCGCCTCTTTCGCGCCCGTGCGAGACCGCTACAAGGTGTTCATCATCGACGAGGCCCACATGGTCACCTCGGCCGGGTTCAACGCGCTGCTGAAGTTGGTCGAGGAGCCGCCGGACCATGTGAAGTTCGTCTTCGCGACCACCGAGCCGGACAAGGTCATCGGGACCATCCGCTCACGCACCCACCACTACCCCTTCCGGCTGATCCCGCCGCAGGTGCTGGGCCCCTACCTCGAAGAGGTCTGCGCCGCCGAGTCCGTGCAGGTGGGTGAAGGCGTGATGCCGCTGGTGGTGCGCGCCGGCGGCGGTTCCGCCCGTGACTCGATGTCGGTGCTGGACCAGCTGATGGCCGGGGCGGGCGAGGGCGGGCTCGACGTCGCCACTGCGATTGCACTGCTGGGCTTCACCGACACCGCGCTGCTGGACACGGCGGTCACCGCAATCGCCCAGCGGGACGCCGCCGCGCTGTACGGGGCGGTCGAGCATGTGCTCGCCACCGGCCACGAGCCGCGGCGCTTCGTCGAGGATCTGCTGGAGCGGATGCGCGATCTGATCGTGCTGGCAGCCGTGCCGGACAAGGGCGCCGATCTGCTGCCGCAGGTCCCGGCCGGTGACCTCGAGCAGATGCGCGGCCAGGCCACCATGTTCTCCCCGGCCGATCTGTCGCTGTGCGGGGACCTGGTCCACGAGACGCTCTCGACGATGAGCGGTGCGACCTCCCCGCGGCTCCACCTCGAGCTGCTCGCGGCCCGTCTGGTGCTGCGCAACGAGCGGGCCGCGCTCGCCGCCGGTGACGGTCCTGCCCAGGTCGGGGCAGCCGCACCGTCGGGAGCTGGGGCCCCGGTGGCCGGTCCGGCCCAGGGCGCGCCCGGAGCGCCCGGCGCTTCCGGTGCGCGTGACGAGGCGCGACGCATCGCGCAGCAGAAGGTCGAGGCGGCGCGTCAGGCCCGCACGGGCCGCGCCCCGGTGCCCACGGAGCCGCGTGAGCAGCCCGCCCCGCAGCACGCGCAGGCCCCGGTCGCCTCCGCTCCGGCCGCCGCCCCGGCCGCCCCCGCGAGCACAGAGCAGCAGAGCGCCCACGTCCCAGCTCCCGCAGCGCAGGCACCCAGCACCTGGGCACCCGCGGCAGCGGCGCAGAATCAGCCGTCGGCCCAGCAGCCCCGTCCTGAGCAGGAGCCGCCCTTTACGCAGCAGCCGTCAGTGCCGCAGCAGTCCTCGGGGGCCCAGCAGGCAACGCCGGCGCAGGATCCGAGCGGCCCGTCGTCGGCGCCCATGGAGCAGACGGCGCCGCAGGCGTCACCGGCCGCTGCAGCACCTGACGGTCTCGATGCGGAGCATGTGCGCGGGCATTGGTCCGCGATCTTGGACGAGCTCCAGCAGATCCGGCGGCCGAGCTGGGCGCTGGTGTCCCAGAACGGGCACGTCAACGGGGCCCACGGCAGCACCCTGGTGATCGGCTTCCGCACCGAGGGGCTGGTCCATGCATTCCACCGAGGTACCGCCGGCGAGAATCTGGCTGACGCAGTGCGTCGCATCCTGCACACCGATGTCTCCGTTGAGGCAGTAGTCGGGGAGGATCCCGGCCCCGGCGGCGGTGGCAGCGGGACGAGCGGTCCGGGTGGACCGAGTGGATCGAACAGTCCCGGCGCACGTGGCGGCGAGGGCCCGAGCGGACCCGGTGCCCGCGGAGACGGTGGCCCGAGCGGCCCCGGAGATGCTGGCGGGCCCGGAGGGTCGAGGCGACCGCAGGCGGCACGCCCAGAGCCGGACGCGAACCGGCCCCATCCGGCTCCATGGGGAGACGCGGCGGCTTCCCTGCCGCCGCGCGACACCGCAGCGAGCACCGCCTCGAGCACCGCAACGAGCGCCGCCGCGAGCTCTGCCCAGCAGGCCCCTCGCGAGGAGCCACCCGTCTCCCTGGGCCAGCGCGCGTCCGAACGGGCCATGGCGGCCGCAGCTCGTGCATCCCAGTCCGGCCGGGGCGGCTCCGGCTCCGAGCGTGTCGAGGATTTCGCCCCTGAGCCCGACGACCCCTACCCGCCGGACCCTCACGACGAGTATCCGCCGGACGATCACGGTGCGAGGAATGAACTCCCCTCGCAGCAGGCTCCCGAGCAGCGCCCGGGCAGCGGCACTGGGCAAGAGCGCACCGGACGCTGGTCCGATGCACTGCATCAGGCAGAAGCGGACCGTGGGACGGCAGTCGGCGCCGCCCCCGCTGGCCCGGCGTCTGCCAGCACCGCGCCTGCCAGCACCGCGCCTGCCAGCACCGCCCTGAGCGGCGAGATCCCCGTGGTGGACGACGAAGGCCGGGACTCCGTCTCGCCGGAACAGCCCCGCACCTACGGCCAGAATGCGCTGAAGCGAGCGATCGCCGAAGGCCGCGTCGTCCACTCCCGACCGGCGCAGACCACTGCTGCCTTGACGCCCGCCGGTTCCGTGCCAGAGGGCCCCGCCCCCTCCGGGGTCGTGGCCGCCGATGCCGGCGGTGTCGCCGAGGAGCCGGGTGCCCCCGCTCTGCAGGCTGTGCCAGCGATGGGACAGAGCTCGGCCGCGAGTGCCGCCTCCGCGAACATCCCCCCGCACACGGATGCCGCATCGAGCTCCGCAGACGCGCAGGCAAGCACCGCCACTGCCCGTGCTGCGGCCTCCTGGGGCACCGCAGTGTCGACCACCGGCGCCGGCACCGGCGCTGGCACCGCGGCGACCAGCACGTCGGGGCCGGGCCCGGCCGGGCCCACTGCATCGGCGATAGCCCCGTCGGCCCCGCCGGTCTCCGCGCCGTCGACCGCGGCACCCCTGCAGCCCGTGCCCGCCCGCAGCGGCGCCGCGATGGTTCGTGAAGCCGCGCAGGCAGCGCAGGCGTCCCGCCCGGCGGGGCAGCGCTTCCGGGGGGCTCGAGGGGCCCAGCCCGATGAGGCCATGGCGGATGTCGACCCCACTGGCGGCGCGACCCGTGAAGACGCAGACGCCACCGGCGCCAACCGCAACGGCCGCGAGGTCATCGAGAAGCTGCTCGGCGGCAAGGTCCTCGAGGTCATCGACGAGAACCGTCCCCGCTAGAGCCCGTCGACCCCACCAGCGGGAACAGCGGGGCGAGGCTCAGAGGTTGCGCGGCTCAGACGTCGCGCGGCTCGAGCAGGCTGAACAGGTCGGTGCGCAGGCGAGCCGGATTCATCCCCTGGGAGGGCGGCGTCACGTAGAACTCCCAGAAGGGGTAGATCATCTGCTCCTCGGACTCGCCGATGTGCTCCGTGAACTCTCCCCACTTCTCGGCCAGCCCGGCGTAACCGCCGAAATGGGAGACCCAGCCCACGCGGCCCGCCGGCAGCACCGAACCGGTCACCTCATAGCCGCTGGGCAGGGACAGCGCCTCGGTGAGGGGCGCGTCGATCGGGAAACCGACCTCGAGATCACTGGTCGCGACCGGGGCGCGATGGTGCAGGGCGAAGGCGGGGCCGATCGGGTGCAGCCCCGCGGCCTCCAGCACCTCGATCAGATGCGAGAAGGTGCCGTCCATCAGGGTGGGCATCTCGTACATCGGGAAGTCCCGCTTCGACACCACGGCGGTGGGGATCTCCGGGGCCTGCGCCACCTGGCATTCGGAGGCAGGCTCCGCGGAGTCGTAGGGGTACGGCATCGAGGACATCGATCCTGGTCCTGTTCAGAGTCGACAAAGGGCCGTGCAAGCACGCGACGACCCGGTGATGACCGTACCGCCCCAGCGTGGGTGTCGCCACTCCGGGTGATCGGCGGCCCATGACCGCCCTCCGGGCAGGTGCGACACCCGTGGTGGCAGGTGGGTCACCCTGTGGAGCCGCACGTCGGCCCCGGGAACTACAGTTGGGCACGTGTACGAAGGCATTGTTCAGGACCTCATCGACGAGCTCGGCAGGCTGCCGGGCATCGGCCCCAAGTCGGCACAGCGGATCGCATTCCATCTGCTGGACGCCGACGATGCTGCTGTGCGCCGACTCGCGGAGGTGCTGATCAAGGTCAAGGACACCGTGCGCTTCTGCGAGGTGTGCGGCAACGTCTCCGCCGAGGACGAGTGCCGCATCTGCTCGGACCCTCGCCGCAGCGAGGAGATCATCTGCGTGGTCGAGGAGTCCAAGGACATCATCGCGATCGAGAAGATCCGCGAGTTCAAGGGCCGCTACCACGTGCTCGGCGGCGCGATCGATCCGATCGGAGGCGTGGGTCCGAACGACCTGCGGATCACCCAGCTGATGAGCCGGCTCGGTTCGGGGGAGACCAAGGAGGTCATCCTCGCGCTGGACCCGAACATCGAGGGCGAGGCCACCTCCGCCTACCTCTCCCGCCTGCTGAGCCCCCTCGACCTCACGGTCACCCGCCTCGCCTCCGGACTGCCCGTGGGCGGCGACCTCGACTACGCCGACGAGATGACGCTGGGTCGCGCCTTCCTGGGCCGCCGCGCCGTCTGAGGCCTCCCAGGAGACCCCATGACCTCGCCCTACACCCGCTCGCTGCCGCCGCTGAAGGACCTGCCGGCGCCCCGACGGCTGCCGGACGAGGCCACCCACCTCACCCCGCCCGGCGAGATCATCGCCGAGTCGAAGGGCGCGATCCGGACGCGCCTGCTGCGGATCTTCTGGGCCCCCGCCCTGGTGATCCTGGGCCTGTGGTACCTGCTGCTGGTGCTGTACGTCCTCGGCGCCTCGCCGACGTTCTGGTTCCTCTCGCTGCTGTCCGCACTCGCGGAACCTGCCTTCCTCCGGGCGACACTGATCGATCTGGGGTTCACCAGCACCGGGCTGGGCTCCGCCTTCCTGCTGGTCCCCGCAGCGGCGACGCTGCTCAGCCTGGCCCTGGTGCCCCTGGCCCCCAGCGTGATCGCCGGCCTCCAGCCGCGCCGCTTCCTCAGCGAACGGCAGTTCCAGCGCGCCGTCGCCACGCGGGTCACGACGGTGCTGATGCTCCCGCCGCTGCTGGTGGTGATCGCCCTGCCGGTCGCCGTGCTGCTGGGCGTGCCGCAGCCGTGGACCGGCCTCGGCGCGGGCCCGCTGTCCTCCCTCTGCCTGGCGATCCTCACGCTGCAGCTCGCCTGGGTGCTGGTGCGCCGCACCGTCACCGCGCCGAAGCTGCTGGGCGTCACCGATGCTGAGGCGCTGCGGACCACGGCTCGTATCGGCCGGGATCCGCAGGAGCGGCGCGAGGCCGCCAAGCAGGTCCTGGTCCAGGATCGCCGGCACCTGCCGCCGAGCCCCGGGAGCGAAGCAGCCAGTGCCGCCTTCACCCCTCGTGGCGCAGTGATCACGCTGGCGCTGCTGTCCTGGGCCAGCCTGACCTGGGTGATCCCGGCCGCCGCCGGGCTCGGCTGGGTGATCTTCGGGATCACGGACATGGTCACCGTGATCGTCGGCTTCACCACGATGGATCTCGTCGACGCAGGCTCGTCGCTTCCCATCGTGCAGCTGCTGCTCGCCCTGCCGGTGGCGGCCGTGATGCTGCTCGGGCTCGCACTCGCCCCCGGGACCGCCATGATGCTGTCCACGGGACAGCGCGACCAGGTCACCGATCAGCGCACCTACGAGGACTGGAGCCACCGCGCCCGGGTGAACCCGTGGGAAGCGCGAGTGGTGGGCCTGACCGGCTGGATCAGTGCTGGCTGGGGCTTGCTGGGCGCGATCATGTTCGCCGTGCTCCTGCAGGTGATCCAGGTCGCGACCGCATTGAGCTGGGTGTGGATCGTGACGGGAGCGCTGGTGCTGGTGCCCCTGCTCGGGCTCGCCGCCGCCTCGGCGATGCGCCGCGGGCTGAGGGATCTGCTCTATGGGCCGGCCGGGGACTATGTGCGCCGGGAGAGCCCGTACGCCCTGGTCGCCCCGGACATCGGCACCCGCGCGGATCGTGCCAAGGATCCTGCGGTGCGGGCCGCGATGCGCAAGCGGCTCCAGGCCGCCGGTGGTGACCACACGCTGGAGATCTTCGATCTGGACGCCGCCGGGGAGCGGCTCTGGGTCGATGACTCCGTGCCCGGCGCGAAGGACACCGCAGTGCGTGCAGCGGACCTCTCCCGTGGGGCCCTGCCGGACTTCGGTGGCGAAGGCTCAGCCTTCACCGGCGGTGGCCAGGCCAGCGGCGGCCGGGCCAGCGGTGACTACACCCCGCCGGGTCACGGCATCCCCGACTCCGTCACGGGGCTTCGGGAGCTGTAGAACGTAGGGGCCGGCCTCAGGCGATCCGTGTCCCGCTGCCCAGTTGCCGGATCGGCACCGCGAGCCTCCAGGTCGCTACTGCGAGCGCGGCACCGCCTGCGAGCATCCACAGCGTCAGGCCCATCGGCCAGATCGGCCGGTTCGGCATGGCGGCGAGGTCCTCGGGATAGCCCTCTTCCCCTGGCTCGCAGTAGTTGTTGTGGGAAGGATGGGTGATCGTGGCGGCGACGCGCATCCCGCTCTTGATCAGCCGCAGAACATCCGTGTTCTCCTCCCCGTCCCTCCAGTAGTCCGTCGGCAGCGGGGGCGCCGCTTCGGCTAGCAGCACCACCGGGTTCCCCCACAGCATCGGCATCGTCAGATCCACGCGCGGGACATCGCTGGTGCCCTGCTCCGCCACGCAGCGCCCCATACGCGCGCCGTCGGCGTGATCGTAGGTGGAGTAGTACTCGGTGACCTCGCGCTCCTGCTGCAGGAAGATCGCCGAGGAACCCCAGGCGATCGGCAGCACCACGGACACACCGAACACGATCACGTAGGCCAGCACCACCGAGCCCAGCTGCCGGTTCGTCACCGCAGACAGTCCCAGCCCCACGGCGGTCACGCACAGCGTCAGCAGCGCGATGACCAGCACGATCCGCAGGAAGTAGAACACCCCGATCCCGCCCAGCACCGCGATCGGCACCAGCGAGGGCAGGGCGAGCACCAGGAACGCAAGGCCCGTGAGGAAGCCGGCCAGCAGCTTGCCCAGCACGATCTCCAAGGGACTGAGCAGGCTCGCCTGGAGCGTGGCGAGGGTCCCGGCGGTGCGGTCACCGTTGATCGATCCGGCGGAGAGCGCCGGCACCACCAGCAGCATCGCGAACAGCACCAGGATGACCTGCAGGCTGAAGATCACCGCAGCGACCGGCTCGAGGGAATCCCACTGCGCGGTGTACAGCGTGGGAGCGAGCCCCAGCCCGCCGATGCCCAGCAGCACCACGGTCCACACCGCGAGCGCGACATACCAGCGCCCCGAACGGATCCGTTGCCGCAGCTCGAGCGAGGTGACCAGCCACAGCCCTCGCGGGCGCAGCGAGAGGATGCCGTTGAGGGGACGGCGGGGACCAGTCGGTGCCGGACCGCCGGATGAAGCCCCGCCGGAGGGTGGACCTCCGGATGCCGGACTGCCGGAGCCTGGACCGCTGGAGCCCGGGCCGCCGGACGCTGCGGGCATGGGCGCTTCGGGCACAGAGGTGGACGCGCTCATCACAGGGCTCCTTCACGGTGGGCGGCATCGGAGGCGAGGTAGGCGGCCTCGAGCCGACCGGTCGCCGGACCGAACGCGATGACCTGGGCCTTCGCGGCGGTGAGGTCGGCCAAAAGGCGAGCGGCGGTGGCCTCGTCGGGCAGCTGCACGATCACCTCTGCATGACCGCTGGTGGTGCGATCGGGGCCGAGCACCCCGCGGTGGCGCACCCCGAGCCGTCCCAATGCCGAGGCCAGGGCCTGCAGATCCAGCGAGCTGATCCTCCAGGGGCGCGGCCGAGCCGCCAGATCGCGCACGCTCGAGGCGTCCACCACCCGGCCGGAGTCCATGAACACCACATGATCAGCCATCTCCTCGAGCTCAGTGAGGATGTGGCTGGAGACCAGCACGGTGGTCCCCGCAGACGCCAGCGAGCGGACCACCCGCAGCAGGCGTCGGCGCGACGCCGGGTCGAGCCCGGAGGCGGGCTCGTCGAGGATCAGCACCGAGGGGCCATGGATGAGCGCACGGGCCAGACCCAGGCGCTGCTTCTGCCCACGGGAGAGCACGTGCGCGGGCTGTTGGGCGAGAGAGGCGAGATCCAGCAGCTGCAGCAGCTCATCGACCCGCTGCCGCAGCTCGGGCCCGGGCAGGAAGTAGGCACGGCCCATCACCTCGAGCACCTCCGCCACCCGCAGCGAGTCCCACGCCCCGAACTGGTCCGGCATCCATCCCACGCTCGCCCGCACCGCCGGGGAATCGGCCGACGGGTCGACGCCGTCGATCAGCACCCGGCCGGAGTGCGGGGCCAGCAGCGAGGCGAGCATCAGCATCAGCGTCGACTTGCCGCAGCCATTGGGGCCCACCAGCGCGGTCACCGCGCCGCGCGGCGCGGTGAAGCTCAGATCATGCACCGCCCGCACGCTGCCGAAAGCACGGCTCACATGTTCGGCGACGATCCCGGGGGTTGCACCGGCGGCGAGGTCGGTGCGGTGCGCGGGCGCTGGGGCCAGCGCGCCGTAGCTCGTGGCGCGTCCGGGATACGACTGCAGGCCGGGCGCTGCCGCGCCGTTCTGCGTGGGACTCTCGTGCGTGGGACTCTCGTGCGTCGGACCGCTGCGCACCGGGGCGCTCTGCGCGGGCCCGCTGAGGGGCGGTTCGTTCTGCGCGGGACTGCTGTGGGCAGGGCCGTCGGACTGGATCGGCCAGTGGTCGTAGGCGCCGGACGTGTGCGGCGGCGCCTGTTCCCCCTGCGATCCCCGGCCCGTGCCCCCGGCCGCGGGTGTGCTGTGCGTCATGTGCACAGACTGGCATGCCGGAACCCGTCGCGGGCAGGACTTCGCGGGCACATTACGGGGACGAATCGTGGGGGAGTGGTGGAGGATGCCCAGGGACTGAGCAACGAGAACGGGCGCTGGAGAGCAGGCTGCGGAGATACTTCCGCAGGGTGCGCTCCAGCGCCCGTCGTCCTCCGATGCTCAGCAGGTCAGGTGATCCCGCTGAGCCAGCGGGCTCACTCCGCCATGGCGGCGTTGCCCTCCTCCTGTGCCTGCGGGATGCCCTCCTCGGCGGTGAGGCGGCCGATGAAGACCTCCTGGAAGACCGGGATCGCGGCGGTGAGGCCAGCATTCGCGCGGGCGCCGGTGTCGGCCTCAGCGGCGTTCTTCGCGGCGTCCACGAAGATGCTGACGTCCACGCCCTTCTCCTCCCAGAACGCGATGAAGGCGTCCTGCGCGTCGACATGGCCGGGGAAGGAGACGCCCTTCTCGGCGAGCGGCAGCTGGCCGTTCTTGCTGCCCAGCCAGGTCAGCAGCTCGGTGATGCCGGTCTGCTGCTCCTCGTCGGCCTTCGCGTTGCCCACCGCGACCACACCGTGCACCAGGGACTTCGCGCCCGCGGGGCCGGCCACCGGCGCGGCGAGCGCCCACTCGAAGGAGTCGGCCACGCCATCGGAGATCGCCAGCAGGTTGTAGGGGCCGGACTGGAACAGGCCGAGCTTGCCCTGGGTGAACAGGTCGCGGGTGAAGTCACCGTTCTCGTTGGTGTCTGCGGCGCTGGGGGCCACGTTCTCCACGTTGATGAGGTCGGCCATGTACTGGAACGCCTCGATGCCCTCGGGAGAGGCGAAGGTGTACTGGTCGTCCTTCTGCCACTCGGCGCCGTTCGAGGCGAGCATCGGGCCGATGATCGCCTGGCGGTCCGCCTGCGAGTTGAAGCCGAACTGCTCACGGGAATCGGCGTCGAAGCCGTCCTCGCCCGGGTGCTTGCCGGCACCGTCCAGGGTCAGCGCCTTTCCGGCATCGCGCAGCGAGTCGGTCTCCGCGGCGGGGTCGAAGGCGAGGGCCGACGGGTCCACGCCCGCCTCCTCGACCAGGGCCTTGTTGTAGAACAGGGCGATCGAGTCCCAGATCTGCGGCACGCCCCACAACCCGCCGTCGCGGGTGTAGAGGTCCACCACGGACTGCTCCCACTGGGCCGCGCCGTCGGGGATCACCTCGTTGATGTCCAGCAGTGCCTCGGAGTCCTTGAACTGGATGTAGTTCGCGGAGTTCATCCAGTACACATCCGCCGCGTCACCGCTGGCCACATCCAGCGGCAGGCGGGTCCAGTAGTCGGCCCACGGCACCACGTCGATCTTCACGTTCCAGCCGCTCTCGGCGGTGAACGCGGTGAAGGACTCCTCGTACGCGGCCACGGCATTCTCATCCCACAGCCGGAAGGTCAGCGTGCCCTTGTCCCCGCCGGTGCTGCCACCCGCGTCGCTGGCGCCGCTGCCCGGGGTGCCGCCCGAGCCGCCGTCATCGCTGGACGGGGAGCACGCCGCCGCGGTGGTGAGCAGGCCGGCGGCGGCGAAGGAGGAGAGGAGAGTACGACGGTTCAACATGTGATTCCTTCCGAGAACACTAGTGCTCCTATCATCAACCATTCGTGCTGGTGATGGGGTGATGTATGTCTTCGGGTGACGCCGATGCGTGTCCGCGTCAGCGCAGCGTCGCCTCGCCCACCGAGCGGGTGATCTGCTTCTGGAAGACCACCATCAGGATCACCAACGGCAGCATCGCCAGCGTCGTACCCGCCATGACCAGGGTCCAGTTGTTGTTGTACTGCGATTGCAGCGCGGAGGTCGCCACCGTGATCACCCGCCACTCGGGGCCAGAGGTGATCACCATCGGCCACATGAAGTTGTTCCAGTGGGTGACCACCGTGATCAGCACCAGGGTCACGATGATCGGCCGGTTCAGCGGCACCACCAGATGCCACAGCAGGCGCAGGGTGCCCGCGCCGTCGATCCGCATCGCATCCATCAGCTCGCTGGGCACACCGCGGAAGTTCTCCCGCAGCAGGAAGATCGCGTAGGGGGAGCCGAGCACGAAGGGGAGGATCAGGGCCCAGAAGGTGTTGCGCAGCCCCACCTCGCTCATCATCAGGTACAGCGGCACCACCACGACCACCTGCGGCACCATCAGCGTCGCGATGTACACCCAGAACAGCAGGTCACGGCCGGGGAAGCGGAGCTGAGCGAAGGCATAGGCGGCGAGCACCGAGAACACCATCTGGCCCACCAGGATCACGGCGACCATCTGCACCGTGACCACGACCGGGGTGACGAAGCCGTCTGGTGAGGTGAACAGGCCGATGAAGTTCTCCAGCACGGGGGGCACGGGGATCGACAGCGGTCCCTGCTGGGCGAACTGCCGGGTGGAGGTGAATGCGGTGAGCACGGAGAAAAGGAACGGTCCCAGGGTCAGCACGGCGGCGACGGCGAGCACCAGGTAGGTGATGCCGTGGCCGAACAGGCGCCGTGCGAGCAGCGTGCCGGTGAGGCGGCGTCGGCTCGTCGGGCGCGCGGGGGTGGCCTCGGGAGCATCGGTGTTGGCGTGCGGTGTGGCGGTGCGCGGTGTGGTCATCTCGTCGGTGTCCTCTCAGCTCATGTCGTAGGTGATGCGGCGGGAGAACCAGCGCTGCTG
Organism: Brachybacterium sp. AOP24-D1-21; assembly: GCF_052378665.1. Classification (NCBI taxonomy): domain Bacteria; kingdom Bacillati; phylum Actinomycetota; class Actinomycetes; order Micrococcales; family Dermabacteraceae; genus Brachybacterium; species Brachybacterium sp. AOP24-D1-21. The sequence continues at coordinate 937,518 of NZ_JBQSXX010000001.1, read as the reverse complement.
GGCCACCGTGATCACCACCAGGAGGAGGAACAGGATCACCGCGACCGCGCTCGCGCGGCCCAGGCGGCTGGAGACGAAGGCTTCCTGGTAGATCAGGGAGGCGATCACCTCGGTGCGGTGCTGGGGGCCGCCGCCGGTGAGGGCGAAGACCATGTCGAACACCTGGAAGCTCGCCACCACCTGGGTGACGGCGAGGAAGAACGTGGTGGGGCGCAGCAGCGGGACCGTCATGAACCACAGCTGCTGGGCCGGTCCGGCGCCGTCGATGCGGGCGGACTCGTAGATCGAGCCGGGGATGCGGGTGAGCCCGGCCTGGAAGAACAGCGAGATGTAGCCGACGTTCTGCCAGATCGCGACGAAGGCGACCGCGGGCAGGGCGAGCGACGGATCGGTCAGCCATTCGATACGCACGCCCAGGATCTGGTTGAGCGCACCGACCGACGGCTGGAAGATCCACTTCCAGACCACGCCGAGCGCGAGCGGCGCACACACCCAGGGGATCACCACGATCACCCGCACGATCGCCGAGCCCGGCAGGGCGCGCACCAGCTGCGTGGCGAGGATCAGACCCAGCGCGAGCGAGACCGGCACCGAGATCAGCGTGAAGATGCCGGTGACCAGCAGGGAGTTGGTCAAGGCGCCGTCCGAGAGCAGCGCCTGGTAGTTCTCTATCCCGATGAAGCGGCGAGTGCCCAGCAGGTCCCAGCGGAACAGGGAGACGACGAAGGCGATCAGCACCGGCAGGATCAGGAAGGCCGCCACCCCGATCAGGCTGGGGGCGATCAGCAGCCAGCCCAGCAAGGGCCTGCGCGAGTTCATGCGGCCCCTCTCGTGCGCGGTGTCGTGCTCGGTCTCATCGGATCAACGTATAGCAGGTCAGCGTTGCACCCGTGCGTCGTGCCCAGCGATGGTCGGGGCCGGCCGACGGGGCCAGCCGACGGGGCGAGCCGAAGGGGCTGGCCGACGGGGCTGGCCGACGGGGCCACAGGGCCGCAGGGCGCAGCCGACCGAACGGACGCAGAGCGGCGCGGTGCCGCTGTGCTCCATTACGCTCGGCACCATGAGCTCAGCGTCGCAGCCAACAGCCCCGCAGCCCTCCGGTCAGCACCGGACGCAGCCGCCGGGCCAGAACGAACCGCCGAGCCCCGCACCGGCGCATCATCATGACGTCCCGGCCTCCGCCCCGGTGCCGGGCGGGCATGTGCCGGCCGCGCCCGACCGGGACCACCAGCTGGAGCGCGCGCTGCCCACCGTCACCCATGACGACCCGTCGGACCCTCACGCCTCGATCTACGACCGCGGCTTCCTGCGCGCCGCCGCCGTCACCGTCCCGGTCGCGCTCGCCGACCCCGCCACCAACGCCGAGCGCCACCTCGAGGTGCTGCGCGACCTCGACCGGCAGCAGGTGGGGCTCGCGGTGTTCCCCGAGCTGTCCCTGACCGGGTACTCGCTGGACGACCTGGTGCTGCAGGAGCCGCTGCTGGACGCCGCCGAGCAGGCGATCCTCGCCGTGGTCGAGGCCAGCCGTGAGCTGATGCCGCTCATCGTGCTCGGCGCCCCGCTGCGGGTCCCCGCCCGCAACCGCGTGGTGAACGCCGCGATCACCATCCATCGCGGGGAGATCGTGGGCATCCACGCCAAGCAGCACCTGCCCACCTACCGCGAGTTCTACGAGCGGCGCTGGTACGCCTCGGGGGACGACGTCTGCTGGGAGAATGTGCGCATCGGCCGGACGGAGCATCAGCTCACCCCGCACCAGCTGATCGAGGTGCCCGACGTGCCGGGCCTGAGCCTGTTCGTGGAGATCTGCGAGGACATGTGGGTGCCGATCCCGCCGTCGGCCGAGGCCGCGCTCGCCGGCGCCACCGTGATCGCGAACCTGTCCGGCTCGCCGATCACCATCGGCCGGGCCGACGAGCGCAAGCTGATGGCCCGCTCCGCGTCCGCCCGCTCCCAGGCCGCGTACATCTACGCCGCTGCCGGGGAGGGGGAGTCCACCACCGACCTCGCCTGGGATGGACAGACCTTCATCTACGAATGCGGTGACCTGCTGGGCGAGACCGAGCGCTTCCCGCAGGGCCCCCGCGCCACCATCGCGGACATCGATCTCTCCCGGGTCGTGGCCGAGCGGCGCCGCATGAACACCTTCGACGACAATCGGCGCATCCACGCCGAACGCCTGAAGGAGTACGCCGGCAGCCGCGCACGGCTCCTGTTCGGAGTGGAAGCGGCCGACGAGATCTCCTTCGACGCCTGGGACCCTGACGGGGACTCCCAGCCCGTCGGCCGCCCCGCGACCGGGCCGCTGCGCCGCAAGCTGGACCGCTTCCCCTTCGTGCCCGACGACCCGGCCCGCCTGGCCCAGGACTGCTATGAGGCGTTCTCGATCCAGGTCGCGGGTCTGGTGCGTCGGCTGAGCGCGATCGGCGGGGACAAGCCCGGCGGCACGAAGCCGGTGCTCGGCGTCTCAGGCGGTCTGGACTCCACGCATGCGCTGCTGGTGTGCGCACGAGCCATGGACCTGCTGGGTCGCGACCGCTCCGAGATCCTCACCTACACGATGCCCGGATTCGCGACCACCGAGCACACCCGCTCCAACGCCGAGCTGCTCTCGCGCGCGGTCGGTGCGAGCTTCGAGACCATCGACATCCGTCCCTCCGCCACCCAGATGCTGAAGGACATGGGCCATCCCTACGGCAGCGGCGAGGAGGTCTACGACGTGACCTTCGAGAACGTCCAGGCCGGGATGCGCACCGACTACCTGTTCCGCCTGGCGAACCACCACGGCGGGATCGTGGTGGGCACCGGGGACCTCTCCGAGCTCGCGCTCGGCTGGTGCACGTACGGCGTGGGCGACCACATGTCCCACTACGGCGTGAACGCCGGCGTGCCCAAGACCCTGATCCAGCACCTGATCCGCTGGGTGGTCGCCGAGGAGATCTTCGGCGACGACGCCTCGGAGGTGCTGCAGGCGGTGCTGGACACCGAGATCAGTCCCGAGCTGATCCCGGCGCGTGAGGGCGAGAAGGCGCAGTCCACCGAGAGCTCGATCGGTCCCTACGCGCTGCACGACTTCTTCCTCTATCACCTGCTGCGTCGCGGCTACGGTCCGGCGAAGACCGCCTACCTCGCCCATCAGGCCTGGGGTGACGTCGACGCCGGAGAGTGGCCCGCCGGCTACTCCGACGCCGACAAGCGCCCCTATTCCCGCGAGGAGATCAAGCACTGGCTGACGGTGTTCGTCCGCCGCTTCTTCGCCAATCAGTTCAAGCGCTCCGCCCTGCCCAACGCCCCGAAGGTGCTGGCCGGCGGCTCGCTCTCCCCGCGCGGTGACTGGCGGATGCCGGCCGACGCGACGGCGAAGGCCTGGATGGCCGAGATCGAGCGCGACGTGCCGGGGGAGTAGACCTCGGCGGCGCCCAGCTCAGCGAGCGGGATCGCCTCCCGCGCCCTTCCGCCGCCCCGCGCCTCGCCCCGCGGCTCCGCGGTTCCTTCGCCCAGCCGCCCCGCGCCCCGCCCCGCCGCCGCGCGGTTCCTTCGCCCAGCCAGCGGGGCAAAGTGGGCGAATAGATGCGGCCATTCCCCCTACTTTGCCCCGCTGGCGCCTACTTTGCCCCTCTGGCGCGTGGCGGGTGCCTGACACAGGACCGATGCCCCCTGATGTGGCCCGCCCCGCCGAGCGCGCCCCGGCCTACTTCACCGCACCCATCGACAGGCCGCGCACCAGCTGCTTCTGCGCGATCCAGCCGGCCAGCACCACCGGCAGGGACGCCAGCACCGAGGCGGCGGAGAGCCGGGCCAGGAACTGTCCCTCCGAGGTCATGGTCGACATCAGGAAGATCGGCACCGTCGCGGCATTCGCAGCGGTGAGGTTCAGGGCGAAGAAGAACTCGTTCCACGCGAAGATCACGCAGATCAGCGCGGTGGCAGCCACGCCCGGCGCGACCATCGGCAGCAGCACAGTGCGCATGGTGCGCATCAGCGAGGCCCCATCGATCGATGCCGCCTCGAGCACCTCGCCGGGCACTTCGAGGAAGAACGAGCGCATCATCCACACCGCGATCGGCAGGTTCATCGCCGTGTACAGCACGATCAGCGTGAGGATGTTGTCGAGCATCCGCAGCTGCCCGGCGATCACATAGATCGGCATGATCACGGCGACCACCGGCAGCATCTTCGTGGAGATGAAGAAGAACAGGAAGTCCTGGGTGCGCTTCACGGGGCGGATGCTCACCGCATAGGCGGCCGGCACGGCGAGCACCAGCACCAGCAGCGTCGAGCAGACGGTCGCGATCGCCGAGTTCAGCAGGTACGAGCCGGCGCCGGAGGTGCCGATGATCGAGGCGTACTGATCCAGCGTCGGGGTGAAGAAGAAGGTGGGCGGGCTCGAGGCCGCCTGGCTCTCCTGCTTGAAGCTGGTCAGCACCATCCACGCCACGGGGGCGAAGAAGATCAGACCGGCGGCCCAGGCCAGCACGGACAGCAGATGCCTGCTGACCTGGCCCTTCGGCCGCCGAGGACGGATCGGTGCAGCCGACCGGGTAGGACGGGCAGCGGGGTGCCGAGGGGCGTCGGCGGTGGCGGTCGCGGTGCTCATGACTGCTCCTTGGAGTTGATGCTCGTGAAGATCAGGCGCAGCGCGAAGGTGGCGATCACGATCGTGGCGATCACGGTGACCACGCCCATCGCAGCGGACTGCCCGATGTCGAAGCCGAGGAACGCGCGCTGGTAGATGTAGAACGGCAGGTTGGCACTGGCGGTGCCGGGCCCGCCCGCCGTCATCAGATAGATCTGGTCGAAGGTGTTGACGACATAGATCGCGCCCAGCAGCACCGACAGTTCGAGGTAGAACCGCAGGTGGGGAAGGGTGATGTGTATGAAGGTCTGCCAGGCGCTGGCGCCATCCATCGAGGCGGCCTCGAGGACGTCACCGGTCTGAGACTGCAGGCCCGCCAGGAGCAGCAGCATCATGAACGGTGTCCACTGCCACACCAGCGCGATGATGATCGAGACCATCGGGAACTGGCTGGTCCAGTCCACCGGGGAGATCCCTACGGTCCCGATCAGCCAGTTGACCAGGCCGTACGTCGGATCGAACATCGAGATCGACCAGAGCATCGCGCCGGCCACCGGCATGATGAGGAAGGGCGTGATCAGCAGGGTGCGGATGAAGCCGCGGCCGAAGAACTTCCGGTCCAGCAGCAGCGCGAGCCCCAGCCCCAGCAGCAGCGAGACGACCACGCAGCCCAGCGTGAACAGGATGGAGTTCAGCGCCGCGGTGCGGAAGGTGGAGTCGACGAAGATGTCGAGGTAGTTGCGCAGCCCCACGAACTTCTCGCCCTCGGGGCGCAGCAGGTTGCGGGAGCGCAGGGAGTACCAGATCGTCAGCAGGAACGGGATCTGGGTGCAGACGACCACGAACAGGAACGCGGGCATCAGCGGCAGTCGGCGCCGCCAGGCCTCGGCTTTGGAGTAGTCGCCGCCCTGGGCGGGGCGGGCGCGGGGTCCGTCGGTCGACGGGGTGCGCGGCGCGTCGGGCCCGCGGCCGACGGGAGCATCGGTGGTGGTCGACATGGCTCAGCCTTCCCATCCGTAGGTGCGGGCGACCGATTCGGCGAAGCCCTGGGACTGCTTCAGCGCCTCGTCGACGCTCTTCTGGCCCGCGATCGCGGCGGAGAACTGCTGGCCGACGCGGGTGCCGAGGTCCTGGAACTCGGGGATGCCCACGAACTGCAGGCCCGGGTAGGGGACCTCCTCGGTCATGGACTGCTCCTGGGTGGCGGCCGCCATCGAGTTCAGGGTGGGCTCGGCGTAGGTCTTCGAGAGCTCCGCGTACTCGGGGATCTCATAGGTGGACAGCCGGGAGCCGGGCGGCAGCGCCTCCCAGCCGATCTCCTCGCCCACCAGCTGGAAGTAGTCGGGATGGGTCATCCAGGCGATGAACTCCCAGGCCGCATCCTTCTTCTCGCTGGTCTCCGGGATGGCCAGCGCCCAGGAGTACAGCCAGCTGGTGGAGTCGGTGAGCTCGGTGGGTCCCAGGGCGTAGCCGGTCTTGCCGACGACGGTCGAGGACCGAGGGTCCTCGATGCCGGAGACCATCGAGGTGGCGTCGAACCACATGGCGGCGTTGCCCTGGCTGACCAGGTTCAGGCAGTCGCCGAACCCGGAGGTCGCGGCACCGGGCTGGCCGAAGGTGCGCACCGTGTCGACGTAGGTGCTCACCGCCTCGCGCACTTCGGCGGACTCGAGGGCGGGGGCCCAGTCCATGTCGAACCAGCGGCCGCCGAAGGTGTTGATGACGGTGTTCATCGGGGCGAGGTTCTCGCCCCAGCCGGCCAACCCGCGCAGCGCGAGGCCCGTCATGCCGGCGTCGGGGTCGTGGAGGACCTCGGCGAACTCCTGCAGCTCGTCCCAGCTGGGACGCTCGGGCATCTCGAGCCCTGCCGCGTCGAAGAGGTCCTGGCGGTACACGAGGAACGCGCTCTCGCCATAGAAGGGCACCGAGTGCATGGCGCCGTCCACGGTCAGGGCGTCCTTGATCGTGGGGATGAAGTCCTCGGGCTGGTAGCCGTCGGTCTTCGCGATATAGGGCTCGAGGTCGGTGAGCCAGCCGTTGGCGGCCCACAGCGGAGTCTCATAGTTGGAGATCATCACGACGTCGAACTCGCCGCCGCCGGAGGCGACCGACGCGGTGATCTTCGCGCGCGCCTCGTTCTCCGGCAGGGACACGAAGCGCACGTCGATGTCGGGGTGCTGCTCGGTGAAGCGGTCGATGAGGCTGATCGCGTCCTGCATCTGCGGATTCGAGACGATCGCGACGACGAGCGATTCCTTGCCGCCGGAGCCTGCGCCGCAGGCGGCGAGGCCTGCCGCACCGAGCCCGGCGAGGCCTGCTCCGAGCACGCTGCGACGGTTGGGCTGGAGCGTGCGGAAGGGCTGCGGTGCGCTGGAAGTCTGCGGCGAGCGGGGACGCTGGCGGGTGCGGGGATCCCGCGGAGGTGGCGGCGATCCTGGAGGAAGGCTCAGCCCCGAGCGGGGGTGAGGGGAGGGGGAGAGGGGTCCCATGACTGGTCTCCTGTGAGCGGTTCGGGCCGGGGGTCGGCGGTGTCCGACATGGTCGACCGACAGCGATGTCGGTCTCGCGCTGGGTGACGCGCTGAGAGCGTCGCGCAGAGAGCACACGACAGCTCTGCCGCGACCCTCACTTGATAGTTGTAGACGCTCAACTGAGAGTGAGCGTAGTCATATACTCTCAACTGAGCAAGGGGCGGGCACAGATGTTTGTCGCGCGATGAGTGCGGAAGGAGTCGCCATGGGGTCCAGGGAGCCCTCCGGAACGGATGCTGGAGCGGGGGTTGCGGGTGGTGACGCTGCGGGCAGACGCCATCCATCCGACGGCGGCGCAGCCCGCGGTCGTGCGGCCGACGGCAGTGCGGTCGACGACCGCTCCCTCAAGGTCGCGCTGGCGACCGAGCACTATCTTGACGGCGTCTCCAAGGTGGAGCTCGCCCGCCGCCACGACCTCTCCCGATTCCAGGTCGCGCGCCTGCTCGACGAGGCCCGCGCGGAGGGCATCGTGCGCATTGAGGTCGTCGATCCGGTGGCCGCCGGGCGCGATCACGCCCCGCTCGCCGCGCAGCTCGGCATCTCCTCGGTCACCGTCGCCTCCGCTCGCCCGGGGGAGTCGATGCGCGCCGCGATCGCACGACAGGTCGCCGGCCTGCTGCCGCTGCACCTGCAGGAGGGCGGTCGCCTCGGCGTCGCCTGGTCCCGCACCCTGCTCCACCTCCCCGATTCCCTCGGGGTGCTGCCCCTGGCGGACATCGTCCAGCTGGTCGGGCCGCTCAGCGCCCCCGGCTACTCCACCGCACAGTCCTCCGCGCTGGTCCACTCCCTCGGCCGGCACACCGGCGGGCAGGTCTGGGCGCTGCCCACCCCGTTGATCGTCGACTCCCCGCAGGTCGCAGCCTCGCTGCGGTCGATGGAGGAGGTCCGTTCGGCCCTCGATGCGGCCGACGCGCTCGACGTCGCGATGGTGTCGATCGGGGCCTGGTCCGCCGGAGCCTCGACCCTGTGGGCACGGCTGCGGCCCGACGAGCAGCAGCGCGCACAGGACGCCGGGGTGGTCGCCGAGATCTGCGGAATCCTGCTGAACGGCAGCGGCGCGGTCTGGCACTCCACCATGGAGGATCGGGTGATCGGGGTCCGCGCCGACCAGCTGCGCCGGGCTCGCGTGATCGCGGCCGCACCGGCGGTCGGGCGACCCGAAGCCGTGATCGCCGCCGCACGCTCCGGGTTGGTCGACGACATCGTGCTCGCCCCGGAGCTCGCCGACCAGGTCGCCGCACTGCTCGACTGAGGGTGCGGGGTCGGGCATGGGTGTGGCTGCGGCTGCGGCCGCGACTGTGACGGCGGGTGCGGGTGCGGGTGCGGGCGCGGGTGCGGGTATGGACGCGGGTGGCGAGCGCGGGACCGGGGTCGCGACTGTGTGGCGAGAACCTGCCCCGGGACGGCGCACTCCCGGATCAGGTGAGCGATAGGTCTGCTCATTTGACGCCGGGGTGTGTATCGTCGGACTCCCACCGCACTCGCCGACGAAGGATGAGCCATGACCGCGCTGAACGCCTCCACCCTGTCCGAGATCGGCACTCGCGGCGAGGTCGCGGTGCCGAGCTATGCCCCTGACGAGCGACGCATCGGCATCGTCCACTTCGGCGTCGGCGGCTTCCATCGCGCGCACCAGGCCATGTACCTGGACCGGCTGATGAACGCCGGCCGGGACCGCGACTGGGCGCTCTGCGGCGTGGGCCTGCTGCCGGGCGACGCCCGGATGCGCGATGCGCTCACCGCCCAGGACGGGCTGTACACGCTGGTCACCAAGGCGCCCGACGGAGCCCGCGACCCTCGCATCGTCGGCTCCATCGCGAAGTACCTCTTCGCGCCCGACGATCCCGAGGCCGTGCTCGCCCAGATGACCGACCCGGCGGTGCGGATCGTCTCGCTGACCGTCACCGAGGGCGGCTACAACTACAACCCCTCCACCGGTCAGTTCCAGTACGAGACCGAGGCCGTCGCCGCGGACCTCTCCACCGGTTTCGCCGCCGTGGGCGCCGCCGCGGCGGGCCCGGACGGTGCGAACGGTCCGGACGGTGCGGACGTTGTGAACGGTCCGGACGGTGCGGACGTTGTGAACGGTGCGGACGGTGCGGATGGTGCCGGGGCGGATCCCGCGCACCCCGCCGGGCACCCTCGCACCATGTTCGGCTTCGTCGTCGAAGCGCTGCGCCGCCGCCGCGAGGCCGGCACCGCACCGTTCACCGTCATGTCCTGCGACAACGTGCGCGGCAACGGTGACCTCGCCAAGCGCATGATCCTCGCCTACGCACGCAGGCGCGACGAGAACGGCCTGCACGGCGACGCCCCGATCGCCGACTGGCTCGAGTCCGAGGTCGCCTTCCCCAACTGCATGGTCGACCGCATCACCCCGGTCACCGCGCCCGAGGACATCGAGATGATCGCCAGCGACTACGGCATCGAGGACGCCTGGCCCGTGGTCAGCGAGGACTTCGTGCAGTGGGTGCTCGAGGATCACTTCCCCGCCGGCCGCCCCGCCTACGAGGAGGTCGGCGTGCAGATGGTCGAGGACGTCGAACCGTACGAGCTGATGAAGCTGCGCCTGCTGAACTGCTCCCACCAGGCCATCGCCTACTTCGGCCTGCTGCTCGGGCAGACCTACGCCGACGAAGCCGCCGTCGACGAACACCTCGCGCCCTTCACCCGCACTCTCTACATGGATCACGAGGGCACGCCCGCCGTTCCCGAGGTGCCCGGCATCGACCTGGACGCCTACAAGGACGAGCTGATGGCCCGCTTCGCGAACCGCGAGGTCAAGGACACCCTGGCCCGCCTGGCCGCCGAGTCCTCCGACCGCATCCCCACCTGGCTGGTCCCCGTGATCCGGGAGAACCTCGAGGCTGGCCGGGACGTCACCGCCTCCGCCGCGATCGTCGCCTCCTGGGCGCGTTACGCCGAGGGCATGGGGGAGAACGGTGAGGAGTGGCCGGTGGTGGACCGCCTCCACGACCGCCTGATGGCTGCCGCAGCCCGGCACGATGAGGACCCGCTCGCCTTCCTCCGCGACGAGGAGCTGTTCGGCGACCTCGTCCAGCAGCAGGCATTCACGACGCCCTACCTCCACGCCCTCGAGACCCTCCACACCACCGGCGCCCGCGCCCTCCTTGCGGAGCTCGTCACCAGGACCTGAGGCACCCCCTCCCGTGCACCTTTCCCGCCGCGTGAGCGGGGCAAAGTGGGGCGATAGCTACCCTTATTCACCCCACTTTGCCCCGCTCACGTGGCAGTTCCCTCCGGGGAGGGCGATCCGCGCCACCGTCCTGATCACGTCGCTGGGCGACTCATCTGGCTGGGCGACTCATCTGGCCGGACGGCTCGCGCGATCCGGTGATGGCGAGATGATCGGGGCCGAGCGCGAGGCGGGTCGTCGCTGGCGTGGGGCGCGTGGTGCGCTGGAGTCGGCGGTGGGGCGCCAGCCATGCTTCAGGAGCGCTTCCCGCATCCGCTGCAGCCCACGGCGGCACCCGTTGTGGAGGTCGACAGCGACCGACTGCACCTCGATCCAGCCATGCGCTTCCCGGAGCTCCCGACGCCTGATGTCTTTCTCCTGCTGCTCCTTCGTGCGGTGGGACGGCCCGTCATGCTCGACGCACACCTTCCACTCGGGCCAGGCCAGGTCCGGTTCGCCGAGGTCAACCCCATCGGTGAACTGGCGAACGTTCAGCTCGGGGGTGGGGAGCTGTGCTCGGCCCGCGGCGAGGCGAAGAGTCGTCTCGGCGGCGGAATCGCTGCCGATTCGAATCAGCGTGAGCGCCTCTCTCAGACGTGGCCTGCCGGTGCCGGGGTAGGCGAGTGTGGCATCGATGAGCTGGGCGGGCGTGGCGTAGGGCTCAAGACGGTTCTCCGCCCAGGCGCGCGGGATCCGCACCAGGTGGTCGCCGATCTTCACGAGCTGGTCGAGGGAGACCTCCTGAGCGAGATCGAGCCAGGTGCGAATCCGACTGGTGACTCTCAGGTCCGAGATCGTGACGATCTCCTCAGCGCGCAAGCGTTGCCGATTCCAACGCAGGAGCTTCGTGTCGCGATGGACGAGATCGCCGGCAGTCAGATGGACGGGGGTGATCTGCGGAGCCGCGTCCCATCTCTGCAGTGCCTGCGTCAACGGGAAGCCCCAGTGCCGTGCTGCGCTCTGACCTCTCGCCACGACCAGGGGGTCGCTGCGGGTCATCGCGGTCAGGAGCGCGAGCTCCGTGAGGTCGACGTCCGTGCGGGCGTAGATCCCGTAGCCCAGCCGGCGGAGATCATTCGCCCTCAGCCGATCCACGCTCACCCCAGCCTGCTTCGCCTCCGCCGCCGTGAACACGGCATACGGCAGCGATGGTGGCAGCGGGTAGGGGAGTCGGGGCATGGGCACATGCTCCGCCGCGCGGAGGCTCCTCCACCCCGTCATCCACAACCCCGAGGTCACTGCTCTGCCCACCGATCCTCCCCATGGAGGAGTTCTCTTTTCGGTGATCCTGGCGTCGAGGGAGGGTCGGGCGTTGCCCGAGAGCAGCCCTCGCGCCAGTGAGGCCCGTCCCGTCGCGCCAGTGGGGCCCGTCCCGTCGCGCCAGTGGGGCCCGTCCCGTCGCACCAGCGGGGCCCGTCCCGTCGCACCAGCGGGGCAAAGTAGGGGGATAGCGGAATCTATCGCCCAACTTTGCCCCGCTGGCGAGGTGGAGGTGCCCGGCGATGAGGTGGAGGGCCCGCTGGCGGGGTGGGGGGGGCCCCGAGGACAGCACTCGTGAGCAGTACCCGTGAGCGGCGGAGAGTACGCCTCTGCCTGGCCTGGCCTGATCACGCCACGCCCGGGGGGATGTTGTGCTGGTCACGGGGCTGAATCGCGCTGACCAGGGGGCCTGTCTCGCATGCCGAGGTCACTGTGGCCAGGACCAGGCATTTTCGTAGACTGGGCGGCGGCTGGTGCCCGCTCGCAGGGTGCCCGGAGCCGCGTCGGGCGAGTGAAAGCACTGCCCATCGGCGCGGCGGAACGGGAACATTTCTGCGGTACCGATCCAGCCCAGGGCCCGCCCACCAGCGGTCCCACTCAGGGCCCGCCCACCTAGGGCAGGCCCGTCCAAGGCCCGCCCCACGGCAGGCCCGTCCAGGGCCCGCCCACGGCTGGCCCACCGCACCACCCGCATCACCCCGCCTGTCCTCCACCGCGTAAGGAACCTGCCTCATGAGCCTGGTCGTCCAGAAATTCGGAGGATCCTCCGTCGCTGACGCCGACTCGATCAAGCGTGTCGCGAAGCGCATCTCCCTCTACGCGAAGGCCGGCCACAAGGTGGTCGTCGTGGTCTCCGCGATGGGGGACACCACCGATGAGCTGATCGACCTCGCCGAGCAGGTGGCCCCGAATCCGCCGCCGCGCGAGATGGACATGCTGATCACGGCGGGGGAGCGGATCTCGATGGCGGTGCTGTCGATGGCGCTGAACAACGTCGACGTCACCGCCCGCGCCTACACCGGCTCGCAGGCCGGGCTGATCACCGATGGTGATCACGGCAGGGCGCAGATCCGCGACGTCACTCCGGGCCGGATACAGGAGGCCGTGGATGAGGGTGCGGTCGCGATCGTCGCCGGCTTCCAGGGCGTCTCGCACGATTCCAAGGAGATCACCACGCTGGGTCGTGGTGGCTCTGACGTGACCGCGGTGGCGCTCGCCGCAGCGCTGAACGCCGACGTCTGCGAGATCTACTCGGACGTGGACGGCGTGTTCTCGGCCGATCCGCGGATCGCCCCGTCGGCACGCCGGGTGCCGCTGATCTCCAGCGAGGAGATGCTGGAGATGGCGGCCAACGGCTCGAAGATCCTGATGGCCCGCAGCGTCGAGTACGCGCGCCGCTACGGGGTGCCGCTGCATGTGCGCTCCTCGTACTCGGGTCGTGTGGGGACGATCGTCGCCGACGATCCCGAGCGCGAGATCCCCCTCGACCCCGACGTCACCCTCCGTACCGCGGATGTCGTCCGACGCGACGCCGCCGACCCGACCAAGGAGCTCCCCATGGACGATTTCGCAGCAACGGGCCTCGAGGCGCCGATCATCTCGGGCGTCGCCCACGACAGCAGCGAAGGCAAGATCACCGTGGTCGAGGTGCCGGACCTCCCGGGCCGCGCCGCGATGCTGTTCGACGTGGTCGCCAGCTCCGGCGCGAACATCGACATGATCGTGCAGAACTCCTCGACCGTGGATGACACGGTCGCGATCTCCCTGACGCTCCCGGAGGCGGATGCGCCTGCCGCGTTGAAGGCCATCGAAGATGCGCATGAGGCGATCGGCTACACCGAGGTCCGCTACAACGACCAGATCGGCAAGGTCAGCATCGTCGGCGCGGGGATGCGATCGCACCCGGGCGTCTCGGCGCGGCTGTTCCGCTCGCTCGGCGAGGCCGGCATCAACATCGACATGATCTCCACCTCGGAGATCCGCATCTCCGTCGTCACCGAGCAGGCTCGGCTCGACGACGCGGTGCGCGTGATCCACACGGCGTTCGGCCTCGACGCCGAGCAGACCGAGGCCGTGGTCTACGGAGGGACCGGACGATGAACACCAGCACCAGCACGCTCGACTTCTCTCTCACCCCCGGCTATGCGGCCGACGGGCCCGTCATCGGCGTCGTCGGCGCCACTGGTCAGGTGGGCCGTGTGATGCTCACCCTGCTCGCCGACCGGGCGGTCAAGCACTCCGCGATCCGCGTGTTCGCGTCAGCCCGCAGCGCCGGCAAGACCGTCCAGTACGCCGGCCATGAGCTGACCGTCGAGAACGCCGAGACCGCGGACATCACCTCCGACGGCAACCGGCTCGACATCGCGATCTTCTCCGCCGGCGGGTCGACCTCCAAGGCCCTCGCCCCCCGGTACGCGGCCGCTGGCGCCACCGTGGTCGACAACTCCTCGGCCTACCGCCGTGATGACGAGGTGCCGTTGGTGGTCTCCGAGGTGAACCCGGAGGCGCTGGTGAACCCGCCGCGCGGGATCATCGCGAACCCGAACTGCACCACGATGGCCGCGATGCCCAGCCTGAAGGTCCTCCACGACGAGGCGGGCCTGGCCCGGCTGAAGGTCGCGACCTACCAGGCCGTCTCCGGCTCCGGGGTCGAGGGTGTCAAGGAACTTGCGGGACAGGTCCGCAAGGGCGTCGATGATGTCGAGAAGCTCGCGATCGACGGCTCGGCCGTGGATCTCGGGCAGCCGAGCATCTACGCCAAGCCCATCGCGTTCAACGTGGTCGCGCTCGCCGGGAGCCTGGTGGACGACGGCTCCGGTGAGACCGACGAGGAGCAGAAGCTCCGCCACGAGTCCCGGAAGATCCTGGGGCTGCCGGGGCTGCCGGTCGCGGGAACCTGCGTGCGGGTGCCGGTGATGAGCGGTCATGCGCTGGCGATCCATGCCGAGTTCGACCGGCCGCTGTCGGCGGAGCGCGCTCGTGAGCTGCTCGCTGCGGCTCCTGGTGTGAACGTGGTCGAGCTGCCGAACCCGCTCGAGGCAGCCGGTCAGGATGGCACGTTCGTGGGCCGTATCCGCCAGGATCAGTCGGTGCCCGAGGACAAGGGCCTCGTGCTGTTCGCGGTGGCGGATAATCTCCGTAAGGGCGCTGCCCTGAACGCCATCCAGATCGCGGAGCTGATCGCTGCGCGCTGACATGACCAAGGAGAGACGTCGATGACCCTCGCTGCCACCAATGGCCCTCCCGGAGTGGGTGCCGGACCGGCGCCTCTTTCCGCCATGTTCTCCGACCGTGCAGGTGAGGAAGCTGCGGGCGGCGGATCCCTGTACCTCAGTGTGGATCCGCTGGCCCGCGCCCTGCGCACCCTCGACACGATCGCCGCCACCGAGCTGGGCATCGGCGAGGACCTGCGCGCGGTGATCGACGCTCCGGTGGGCACGCTCCCGCCGCCGGCGCCTCTGAGCGAGGAGACGGCCGACGCTCCGGGCGAGCCCTCGAGCGAGGCACCGGCGCCCGGGTCCTCACGCCGTGAGGCGATCCTCGACAGCGCCTCGGCCCTGTTCGCCGAGCGCGGCTATCACGGGGCGAGCCTGCGGGACATCTAGCGACGGGTGGGCATCTCGCACCCGGGGATGCTGCACCACTTCTCCTCGAAGGAGGTGCTGCTCGGGGCCGTGATCGATCGTCTCGAGGCGAGCGCGCAGGGCCTGCTGGATTCGGCCGACGCACTGCAGACCTCTCCGCAGTCGCTGATCGCGGCGCTGTCCGGCCCCTGGGATCCTCGGCAGCACTCGATGGCGCTGCTGGCCACGCTGTCGGCAGAGATCGTGAACCCGGATCATCCGGGCCGCTTCCGCATCGCCCGGCTGCGCCTGGTGCACGAGCATGTGCTGGAGCAGGCGCTGACGGGTCTGGCGGAGCACGGCCATCTGGTCGACGGCGCGGATCCGAAGATGCTGGCGCGCACGATCGTCTCGCTGCTGCTGAGCCTCGCGGTGCGGGAGCGCACCGTGCGCGAGCTGCAGAACCGGGCCGACGCGGACCCGATCCAGGACGTGCAGGCGCTGGTCCGCCGCTGGGTGGTCGGCTGACCCGCAGGCGCCTCAGCCCAGCGGCACCGACCTCCTGCCCCGCGCCTGCGCCCTGTTGCCGGCGCCTGCGCCACTTCGGCCCGCTCCTGTCCCACCTCTGCGCCACTTCTGTGCAACTTCTGCGCCGCAGACGACTGGTGCGGCCGCCCACACCGGTCCTCAGCGGCGCAGAAGTTCACGCTTCCGCGGGCAGGTCCGCGAGGGATGACGGTGCTGCGGCAGGATGCTGAGCGGTAACAATCTCGCCGGGACGTCGCGGCGGGAAGGGACCGGTCGGTAGACTCCCAGGTTGTGATCTCCTGCGGAAGAAATCGATGAGACCTGGAGCGACATCGGAGGACCCTGCCTCCGGTCCGGCAGACCCCCGGATTCCCGCGCCAGGGGCCGACTCTGCCGTGCGTGAGGGCGTCGCCCGGACGCAGGAAGGTGCCGCGGCGCTGGTGCCGGGAGGCCGACCCGAAGAGCGGGCCGCGACCGACGGTCCAGAGCGGACCAGCCAGGCCGAACGGCGCCTGCGCCTGCAGGGACTGGCAGGGATGACCGTGCTCGGCAGCGACGGGAAGACCGTGGGTCGCGTGCGCGACATCTACCAGCAGGACTCCGGTGGGAAGCTCGCCGCGATCACCGTGATGCCGCGTCAGCTGAGCGCTCGCAGCGTCCTGATCCCCTCGGCCGCGATCGCCGCCCTGCCCGCCGAACACCCGGCCGACGGCGCTGACCCGGCCGACGGCAATGACCCCGTCGACTCCGCCGGGCCCACTGACGCCGGGCCCGCTGACGCCGGCAACACTGACCCCGCCGACGGTGCCGAGGCCGCAGGCTCTCAGCCTGCGGACGTGGTGCGGCTGCGGATCGACACCGCCACCGCCACGTCCGGGCTGCGGCCTCCCGACACGGGTCACGCCACCCCGCAGATGCTGCGTGAGGCTGCGGAGGCCCTCGGGCTCGCCACCGATGATGCCGACGTCGACGCTCCTGCCACGCAAGGTGCCCGCAAGGCGGCCGAGGACGCATGAGACTGCTGCTGCTCACCCACTACTACGCCCCGGAGTTCGGGGCGCCGCAGCGACGCTGGTCGGCGCTCGTGCAGCGGTTCATCGCCGCGGGTCACAGGGTCACCGTCGCCGCCCCTGTGCCTCACTACCCGAGCGGGCGCCCCACGCCCACACAGCGCAGGATGCACCGGGTGGGCGGTGTCGAGGCCGGTCGGCACGGCGAGACGATCCTGCGCACCGCCTTCCTCCCGCACCGTGCGGACATCGCCTCCCGCACCGCTGATCACCTGATCGCGGCAGCGGATGCGCTGCGCCGGCTCCGGCACCGCTATTCCCGCCCCGGCACCCGACCCGACGTCATCATCGCCACCGCCCCGGCGATCCCCACCCTGATGGTGGGGCGCACGCTCGCGTCGCTGTGGGGTGTGCCCCTGGTGGTCGAGATGCGGGATGCGTGGCCGGATCTGGTCACCCACGTCGGCCCCGTCGGCGCGCTCAGTCCGGAGGCCGCGCACACCGTGCACACCAGCGCGCTGCGCCGCGCCCTGTCCTGGGCGGTGGCGCTGGCGAAGGGGGAGGTGCATGAGAAGGTGACCGGCTGGCAGAGCGGGGCCCGCGCCGTCGTCACCACCACCGGACGCTTCGCGGACGTCCTGCGGGAGCGCGGGGTGGGGGTGGTGCGCGTGGTGCGCAACGGCACCGACCTCTCCCTGGTCCGGCCGCAGCGCGACCATCTTCCCGGCGATCACCCGGAACTGCGGTGCCTGTACCTGGGGAACATGGGACGCTCCCAGGGCCTGGACACGGTGGTCCGCGCGGCTGCGGCGCTGCACGAGCACGGCGTGGAGGTGCAGGTGCGGATGGTGGGGCACGGGGTCGAGGCGGCCGCCTTGGCGGCGCTGGCCTACGAGCTCGGCGCCCCGGTGGAGGTGATCCCCCGCATCCCGCACCGCGAGGTCGGAAACCAGTACGCCTGGGCGGACACCGTCATCGTGTCCCTGCGGGACTGGGCGCCGTTCGCCTGGACCGTCCCCTCCAAGCTCTACGAGATGCTCGCCACCGGCCGGCATATCACCGCGCTGCTGGATGGCGAGGCGGCCGACGTGGTCCGCGAGGCCGGCGCGGGGGATGTGCTCCCGCCGGAGGACGTCGAAGCGCTCACCGACCTGTGGCGGGGGCTTGCTGCGGATCGCTCCCGCGCCGGCGTGCGCGCCAGCGGCCGGGACTGGGTCGCCGAGCATGCGGATGACGACGTGCTCGCCCGCCGCTACCTCGAGATCCTGCACGGCGTCATCGCGGACTGATCCCGCCCCTCACCAGTTCCTGCGGTGCGGTCGGTCGGCAGGTGCAGCACCTGAGTGCGCTGTGCCGAGGCACGATTCACCTGCCGGAACAGCGCCTTCTGCCAGCGCGGCATGCTGCGGTGGGGCCTATTCGCTCTGCGTCTCTTCGCTCTGCGTCTCTTCGCTGAGCGCCTCACCGCCGAGCGCCTCACTGCGGGGTGCCTCACCGCCGAGCGCCGCGGCCCGGTACGCGGGCAGCACGACCTCGTCCCGCAGCGCCTGCCGCTGCTCTGCCGGGGCGAAGCCGTTCTCGAGCCCACAGAGGACAACCTGCTGGAGATCCTCCAGCGTCCAGTCGAAGGTCTGCGCGACCAGTGTCATCTCGCGGGAGGTGCTGGTGCGGCTCATCAGCCGGTTGTCGCTGCTGAGGGCGAGGGCGAAGCCGCGTGCGTGCAACGGTCCGGCGGCATGGGAGGGGAAATCCGCCGCCGCGCCGGTCTGCAGGTTCGAGCTGGGACACACCTCGAGACAGATCTGCTCACGGTGGACTCGCGCGGCGACCGGCCCCAGATCGTCGCCGACGATGTCCTCGAGCAGGCGCACCCCGTGGCCGATCCGCTCGGCCCCGCATTCCAGCGCGTCGGCGATCGAGGAGGGGGCGTCGGCCTCTCCGGCGTGAATCGTCACCCGCAGCCCCGACGCGCGTGCCTTCTCGAACTGGGCCCGGAAGCGGGAGGCGGGGAATCCGGCCTCGGGCCCGGCGAGGTCCAGCCCCAGCACCCCGGTGTCACGACGGGCGAGGGCGATCTCGACCAGATCGTCGGTGGGCTCGAGATGGCGCAGGTAGCACAGCAGCTGGCCCACGACGATCCGTCGGCCATCCTGCTCCGCCGCGGCGACACCCTCGTCGAGCCCGTCCTGGACGGCCTGAACTGCCTCATCCAGGGTGAGCCCGGCACCGGTGTGCTGATGCGGTGCCCAGCGGGTCTCGGCGTAGACCACGGAGTCGGCGACCATGTCCTCGACGAACTCGCGAGCGATGCGGCGCAGCTGAGGGGCCGTCTGCATCACGGCGAGGGTGCGGTCGAAGGTGGAGAGGTAGGCGGGCAGCGAGCCGGAATCGGCCGCAGCCTGGAACCAGTCGGCGACGGCCTGGGGAGCGGAGACTCCGGCGTCGTCCACGTCAGCTCCAGCGTCGCGCCCATCAGCCACGGCGTCGCGCCCGTCGGCCCCGGCGTCGCGCCCGTCGGCCCCGGTGTCGACGCCGGGCACCTCGAGGCCCAGCTCGCGGCTCAGCTCGAGCACGGTCTCGGCGCGCAGGCCGCCGTCGAGATGATCGTGGAGGGCGATCTTCGGCAGAGCGCCGATGAGAGCGGGGGTGAGGTTCATCGACGCAGGATACGCGGGAGCTCCCGGCAAGCCCGAACCGTCGGGGCCTCCATCGCGGCCGCCGTGGTGACGGGCTAGATCCGGGGCCGTGGCGGAGCCGCTCGCTGCGGCCCCTGGTGACTTCCGGCCCCCACGGCCTGCGGGTCAGGCCCGGGGCTCGGTCGAGCCGTAAGTTCCGTGCGCTAAGGGGATCATTGGCGCACACAACCTACGGGTCGGTGCAGCGCAGGGATCGTTGGCGCACACAACCTACGGGTCGGCCGCTTCGGTGTGGGGCATCGACCCGCCGGTTCGCCGGGGAGCCCGGACCGGCCGCTTCGCTGTGCGGCATCGAACGAGACCTGCGCGGTCATCCCTCCCGGCGGGCGAGGGATGCTGGCTGCACGGCGAGAGCGTCGGCGTCTTCGCTCACGGGGTCGAGCAGTCGGAGCTCTGTCGGAGCCTCCTGAAGGTCGAGCGCGGGGCCCGAGGAGCCGATGATGGTCGTGGTGAACTGTCCGTTCGCTCCGGGCTCCGAAGTCAGGGCGCCACGCAGCAGGCGGCTGGGGAAGGGGCCGACGGTCACCTCGTCGGCGCCGCTGGTGCACGTGATCCAGGTGCTCCCGTCACGGGTGATGAAAGTGAGGGCGTCACCGTCGAGGTCAGTCATCTCGAAGCTGTTCATGGTTCTCCGTACTGCGGCCTAGGAGTGACGGCAGCCTCAGTGGCACCGTTCACCCCCTCCACGAGCGGCGCCCGGTTCTATGACGCGAAACGTGACGGACGCTACATCTCAGTTCGATACTGGTGAGTTGGGTCATGCTCGCGACATACTCAGGTAGCACCTGTGCGTGAAGAACGCGGACGCGACGATCCCCGCGCATCCTCGACCGTGAGGCAGGCAGATCCTCCTTCGAGAAAGGCTCGGAGCATGACGCATCCCAGCCCTGATGACGTCGCTGCGCGTCATGACGCCCTGCCCGACGAGGAGCTGCTGGCTGCGGTGCGCGCCGGCGACACGGGCGCCTACGCCGCGCTCTACCGCCGTCACCTCGGTCCGGCGCTCTCGCAGGCTCGCCGCCTGGTCGGATCCCATGAGGGTCAGGACGTGGCCCAGGAGGCGTTCCTGAAGGTCCTGCGGGCCATCACCCGCGGGGGAGGGCCGCACGACGGGTTCGCCGCCTATCTGATGCGGGCTGTGCGCAACGAGGCGATCGACCGCCTGCGCCGGTCGCGGGAGGCCGCCGTCGAGGACCTCGAGGCCTTCGAGGCCGAGGAGTCCTCGGCAACGACCGAGTTCGTCGTGGGAGGAGAGCAGCTGGATCGCGACCTGATGCACAAGGCCTTCAGCGCGCTTCCCCAGCAATGGCAGCGGATCCTCTGGCTCACCGAGGTGGACGGGCTGGCGCCGCGCGAGGTGGCGCCGCAGCTGCGGCGGAGCCCGAATGCGGTCGCGCAGCTGTCCCGGCGGGCGCGTGAAGGACTGCGCACGGCCTGGCTGCAGGCCCACGTGGACGGGGCGACGGTGCGTCCGGCCTGCCGGCAGATCGCCGCGGACCTCGGCGGGTATGAGCGGGGGCAGCTGAGTGCCGCGCGCGCCGAGCGGACGTCCGCTCATCTCGCGGACTGTGTGCGCTGCTCCGTCGCGCTGCGTGACCTGCGGTCACTGTCGATGCGCATGCGCGGGGCCCTGCTGCCGCTCGTACTGGAATCTCCGGTGCTGCTGGAGGAGCTTGCCGAGGTGCTGCCACTCGCCGACCAGGGAGCCGCCCCTGGCGCGGTGCCCAAGGCGGCCAGTTCCGCAGAGGTGGCCGGAGCCGGGGAGGCTGGGGGCGCGGCCCATCGGCTG
This sequence comes from Brachybacterium sp. AOP24-D1-21, assembly GCF_052378665.1. Taxonomy (NCBI): domain Bacteria; kingdom Bacillati; phylum Actinomycetota; class Actinomycetes; order Micrococcales; family Dermabacteraceae; genus Brachybacterium; species Brachybacterium sp. AOP24-D1-21. The sequence goes on along the minus strand of NZ_JBQSXX010000001.1, from coordinate 916,369 downwards.
GCCTGGTGGAGGGCCGCCGCCGCAGGGGCCGGAGTGCCGGTGGCGGCGGGTGTGGCCGTGCTGGTGGCGGCAGCGGGACTCGTGCTCGTCGCCCAGCACCCAGGCAGCGATTTCACCGCGCTGACGCCTGCACGGGGGCTGGCCAGCCCCCACTCCGTGGAGCCCGAGCCGCTCGAGGCCGAGGACCCCGCCGCGACGCCCCCGCCGACGCTCCTGCCCGCGATCGAGGAGGAGGACGAGGCGGACGACGTGGCCCCGGAGGCCGGTGAGCCTGCTCCCGGCACGGGCGATGCGGCCGACGCCTCCCCGGTCCCGGCGGCGCCACCGGTCAGCGGCGCCGATCCCTCGCGTGCTGAGCCCGTGGCAACTTCTGACTCCTCCCCGACAGGGGACGCTCCGCCGACGGTGGAGGCTCCACCCGCAGCGGACGCCCTGCCGCCGGTGGAGGTCCCGCCCTCGGTGGAGACCCCGCCGACGGCGGACACCCCGCCCTCGGTGCAGATCCCGCCGACACAGGACCTCGTGCTCGCACCTGGTGGCGGGCAGGGTCCTGTCAACGGGTCGCCGTCGGAGATCGTGGGTGAGCCGTCCGGCAAGCCGGGCGCCCCCGAGGTCCCGGATCCGCCGCTCCTCGGGGGGACGTCCCCCGGTCCGCCGACGCCGCCTCCGCCCCCGGATCCGCCGCTGCTCGGTGGGGGAGCGCCGCCCTGGCTCCCCGTCGACCCCACGCCGACGCCCGAGGATCCCGAGGTGCCGCCGGAGGATCCGGAACCGCTGCCCGTCGACCCGGAACTGCCGCCGGAAGATCCCGAGGTGCCTCCGGAGGCTCCGGAGCCCGAGGCTCCCGATGCGGCACCCGAAGCTCCCGATGCGCAGCCGGATGCTCCTGCCCCACCCGTCGAGGAGCCGATGGGGGAGTAGGAGCCTTGGGTCTGGGTCTGGGTCTGGGTCTGGGTCTGGGTCTGGGTCTGGGTCCGGGTCCGGGTCGGTGTCAGGGTCGGAGACGAGGCCCCGGCTCCCGGCTCACCGGTCCGGAGGTCAGCCGGCCATCGCCGCCCGGTGCTTCGCGGCGAGCTCGACGTAGGTGCGGGCGTTCTGCCGCAGAGACTCGAGGGCCTCCTCGTCCAGTTCCCTGCGCACCTTCGCGGGCACGCCGGCGACCAGCGAGCCGGGCGGGATCTGCATGCCCTCGGTGACCACGGCGCCCGCGGCGACCAGGCTGCCGGCGCCGACCACGGCGCCGTTGAGCACCACGGCGCCCATGCCGATCAGGGAGTCGTCCTCGACGGTGCAGCCGTGCAGCACAGCCCGGTGGCCCACGGAGACGCCGGAGCCGACGACCGCGGGGAAGCCCTCGTCGGTGTGGATGACGCAGCCGTCCTGGATGTTGCTGCCGGGACCGATCGTGATCGAGTCCATGTCTCCGCGCAGCACGGAGCTGTAGAAGACGCTCGAGTTCTCACGGAGCGTCACCTTCCCGATCAGGGTGGCGTTCGGGGCCACCCATGCGGTCGCGGGCACCTGGGGCGCATCGCCCTCGAAGTCGATCGTGGTCACAGCGGGTACTCCTTCGTCCGACGGGTCTGTGTCTCTCATGATGCTGCGTGCTGGGCGTTCACAGTGCTCGCCACAGGCTCACAGTGCTCGCCATAGGCTGGCGACGGCCTGCCCGCCGCCGATGCACATGGTCGCCAGGCCCAGCTCGCGGTCGTTCACGCGCAGGTTCTCGATGGTGCGGGCGGAGATGATCGCGCCGGTCGCACCGATCGGGTGGCCCCAGGCGATCGCCCCACCGAGAGGGTTCACGAGCGCCGGGTCCAGGTCCAGGTCGCGCACGATCGGCACGGCCTGCGCGGCGAAGGCTTCGTTCAGCTCGATCCACCCCAGGTCCCTGTTCGCGAGCCCGTTGCGGGCCATGATCTTCTCGATCGCGGGCTTGGGGGCGTAGCCCATCACCTGGGGGTCGATGCCGACCTTGGTGAAGTCCACGAGCTCCGCGAGTGGGGTCAGGCCGCGCTCCGCAGCGACCGAGGCGCGGGTGAGGACCATCGCGGCGCTGGCGTCGTTGATGCCCGAGGCGTTGCCGGCGGTGACGGTGCCGTTCTCGCGCTGGAAGACGGTGCGCATCGCGGCGAGCTTCTCGAGGGTCACCTCGCGGGGGTGCTCGTCGGTGTCGACCACGGTGTCTCCGCGCCTGCCGCTGATGGTCACCGGGGTGATCTCCGCGGCGACGGCCCCGGCCTGCTGGGCGGCCTGGGCACGGCGCTGGGACTCCAGTGCGTACTCGTCCTGCTCCTGCCGGGTGACGTGATAGCGGGCGGCGACGTTCTCGGCGGTCACGCCCATCGGCACCTCGTCGAAGGGGTCGGTGATCAGCGCCGAGGTGCCGTCCATCAGCACCCGGTCCCCGAGCGTGTAGCCCTGGCGGGCGGAGTAGTCCAGGAACGGCTGGGCGGACATGTTCTCCGTCCCGCCGGCGACCACGATGTCACTCTCGCCGACCATCAGCTCGGCGGCGCCGAGCGCGATGGCCTGCATGCCGGAGCCGCAGAGCCGGTTCACGGTCATCGCGGTGGAGGTGACGGCGGCGCCCGCCTCGATCGCGACGCGGCGGGAGATGTACGCGTCCCGTCCGGTGGAGCCGACGCAGCCGATCACCCACTCGTCGACCTCGTCGGCCGCGACGCCGGCGCGTGTGAGCGCAGCTTTCGCGGCGGTCGCGCCGAGGATGTGGGCGGGCACGCCCGCGAGGGACTTCCCGAAGGAGCCGACGGGGGTGCGGGCGTAGCCGAGGACGACGATCGGGTCATCGCTGGAGCGCATGGAGGGACCTTTCACGATGCCGGGGTGAGGGAGACGGTGAAGTCGGGCTCGGTGAGGGAGCGGACCTCGTCCTCGGTGACGCCGGAGGCGAGCTGGGTGAGCACCAGCCCGTTCTCGGTGACGTCGAAGACGGCGAGCTCGGTGATGATCCGATTCACCACGCCCACGCCGGTCAGCGGCAGGGAGCATTCGTGCTTGATCTTCGCGGAGCCGTCCTTGGCGGCGTGCTGCATCATCACCACCACCCGCTTCGCACCGGCGACCAGGTCCATCGCCCCGCCCATGCCTTTGACGAGCTTGCCGGGGATCTGCCAGTTGGCGATGTCGCCGGTGCCGGTGACCTGCATGGCGCCGAGGATCGCGGTACCCATCTTGCCGCCGCGGATCATCCCGAAGCTGGTCGCGGAGTCGAAGATCGTCGCGCCCTTCAGCAGGGTGATGGTCTGCTTGCCGGCGTTGATGAGGTCAGGATCCTCCTCGCCCTCATAGGGCCAGGGCCCCATGCCCATCACACCGTTCTCGGACTGCAGGGTGATGTTCACACCGGCAGGAAGGTTGTTGGCGACCAGGGTCGGCATGCCGATGCCGAGGTTCACGTACTCGCCGTCGCGCAGCTCGGCAGCGGCGATCGCGGCCATCTCATCACGGGTCCAGGCCATCTCAGGCCACCTCCTGCGTCTCGGTACGGGGGGCGTCGGTTCTGGGCACCTCCGGGCGGGGACGCACGGTGCGCTGTTCGATGTCCTTCTCGGCGGTGGCCTGCATCAGGTGATGCACGTAGACGCCGGGGGTGTGGATGTCGTCAGGGTCGATCCCGCCGGGGGCGACGAGGTGCTCCGCCTCGGCGAAGGTGACCTCCCCGCACATCGCGGCCAGCGGGTTGAAGTTGCGGGCGGTGAGGCGGTAGCGGAGGTTGCCGTAGTGATCCGCGGTGTGGGCGTGGACCAGCGCGATGTCGGCGTTGATCGCGCGCTCGAGCACATAGGTGCGGCCGTCGAACTCGGCCGTCGGCTTGCCCTCCGCGATCGGGGTGCCGTACCCGGTGGGGGTGTAGAAGGCGGGGATCCCGGAGCCGCCGGCGCGCATCCGCTCGGCGAGAGTGCCCTGGGGGACGAACTCCACCTCGAGCTGCCCGTCGATGTACTGCTGCATGAACAGCTTGTTCTCCCCGACATAGCTGGAGAGCACCTTGGCGATCTGCCCGTTCTCCAGCAGCAGGCCCAGGCCCTTGCCGTCCACCCCGAGGTTGTTCGAGGCGATGGTGAGGCCGGTGACCCCGCTGTCGCGCACGATCGTGATCAGATCGGTGGGGATCCCGCACAGGCCGAAGCCTCCCACCGCGATGGTCATGTCGTCGCGCAGCACCGCGGCGAGCTGGGCTGCTGCGTCGTCCGAGACCTTGGACATCGCTGTCCCTCCTGTCGGCTGGTATCAGCCCTCACGGCCACCGGCGGCGATGCCGGGCGGGCGGAAGGGCAGGGTGACCTCGAGCCTAGACCGGCAGGGTGAGCTGCGCCTCGGATCTGGGGACAGCGTCGGCCGACGGTGGTTGTGCGGATCTACAACCAATGGTCGCGGACGTGGCGCTGGCGCTGGTGCCGGGGCCCGGTACTGGAGCGGGTCGGTGAGGACAGCGACCGGCTGGTCGGCAGGGGTGTCCTGGTGCTCGTGGGCAGGAGCACTGGGCGTCCGCGGCACCAGGGCTGGCCGCACACCGGGTGATCTGCCAGGGTAGGACGCATGTCGGAGACGCAGAACTCGCCACAGGGCCCCGCGCCGGATCCTGCCGCCGGGGCCACGGTGCTGCTGGTCGCCGACCCCGGCCTGCCCACGCACCGGGCGAGGTCGATCGAGGACTCCCTGCAGCAGCACCTCGATGAGGTGTACGACCCGCCGATCCGCCTTCAGGTGCGCACCTCTATGCTCCGGCTGCGCCCGGATGGGACGCTGGACCTGTCCGAGGTGCTGGAGCAGGCGCGGTCCTCCGGCGACCCGGACGCCGTGCTGCTGCTGACGGAGATCCCGCGTCTGCGTGACGGCAGGCCGCTGATCGCCGAGATTTTCCCCGAGCACAACATCGCGGTGATCTCCTGCCCCACGCTCGGGGTGCTCACCACGCGGCGCCGCATCCTCGATGCGCTGATGCGCTGCACCCTGCGCATGGCGCCGACGTCAGAATCGCTTGATGCCTCGCGCTATGCCCGGCGCTGGGCGCGGTGGGAGGAGTTGACGGGCCCCGACGATCACCAGCTGCTGCTGGGATCGCGGGTGATCGGGGGAGCGCGCACCGTGGCCGGGATGGTGGCCGGCAACGAACCCCTCCGCACCGCCCCGAAGCTCTCCAGCGCCCTCGCAGCGGCCGCCGCGACCGGGGCTTTCGGCATTTTCTACAGCTCGATCTGGTCGATGTCGATGCACCTGACCACCCAGCGGCTGCTGCTGATCGGGATCCTCGCGATCGGCGCGATCACGGCATGGCTCATCGTCGGCAACCGCCTGTGGGACGCGCCCAGATACGAGCGGCTGGCTCGCGTGGTGCTGCTGTACAACCTCTCGACAGTGCTCACGCTGCTGATGATCGTCGCGCTGCTGTACGTGTGCCTGGTGGTGCTGATCTTCACCAGCGCGCTCATCGTCATCGCTCCGGACTATCTCGCCGAGGTCATCGGCGGCGAGCCCGTCCTGGCGCGGTATCTGGACATCGCGTGGCTGAGCGCGGCGATGGGCGTGGTCGCCGGCGCGCTGGGCTCGAGTTTCGACAAGGACACCGATATGCGCAGCCTCACCCACGGCCAGCGGGAGAGGCAGCGCAGGTTCACCGAGGAAGAGGTGGGGCAGTGAGCGGACCGGTCCCGACGCGGACGCTGTGGGTGGGCTGCGGGCGCCTTGGCGGGCGCACCGGCGCTGCCCTGCTGGAGGCGGGGGGAGAGGTGCTCGCGCTGCGCCGAGATCCGGGCGCCGTGCCGAGCGGCTTCCGCGCGCTGGCCGCGGACCTCTCCTCACCCCTGGAGGGGGCCCTGCCCGCCTGCGAGGCGATGGTCATCACCCTGCCCCCGCCGGAGGGGGCCGACGGGTACGAGACCCCGCTGCGCCACCTGGCCGCCGCCCTGCCCCACCGGCCCGCCCGGACCGTGTTCGTCTCCTCCACCAGGGTGTTCGAGGGGTACGCGAACCGTGCCGATCCGGCCCCGGTGCTCACCGAGGAGGATGCCCCGCAGCCGCTCGGCGACCGGGCCCAGAGCCTCCTGAACGGGGAGCGCCTGGCGAGGGAGCTCTTCGACGCGATCGTGGTGCGCCCCGCCGGGATCTACGGCCCGGGCCGGGATCGGCTGCTGCGCACGGTGCGCGAGGGACGCCCCGTCGACCACCGCCGACGCACGAACCGCATCCACGAGGAGGACCTCGCAAGCGTGCTCCTCGCCCTGCTGGCGCATCCGGAACCGCCGGTGCTGCTGCACGCGGTCGACGGCGCGCCCGCGCGCCTCGGAGAGGTGGTCACCCACCTCGCCTTCCGGCTCGGCCTGCCGGTCCCGCCCGCCGCCGACCCCGATTCCGGCCACGGGACCGTGCTGAGCGGGGCGCGGATGAGGGAGCTGCTCGGAGAGCTCCGGCATCCGGACTTCCGCTCCGGGTACGACGCGATCCTCGTGTGACTCCGATCAGCGACCGAAGAGGCGGGTGAAGAACCCGGGGCGCTTCGTCGAAGCGAGGATCGACGCCGACGCTCGGCTGCGCTAGCCGAGCTCCTCGTCGATCTGGGCGTGCGAGGGCCGGCGCCGGTTCCGCGCCCCCGGGGCGCCGAGGACGCGCACGTCCGCGAGGGGCGTCCAGCCGAGGTGCTCATAGAGCTCGACGCCCCGTCCAGTCGCCACGAGCAGGCCCGTGTCGACATCGTGCTCATGGGCGATCGCCAGGAGCGTGCGGGTGACGAAGGTGCCCAGACCCCGCCGGCGATGCGTGCTGGCGGTGTAGATCCGGTCGAGCACGGCGCAGCCGTCGACCACCGCCATGCGTCCTCGGGCGACGACACGGCCCGCCTGGATGACGGTGAGGAGCGTCCAGCCGTCGAACGTCTCGCGGGCGACCGTGCAGGAGTCCGGCACGATCGGGGCCTCGACGTCCTGCAGCTCCATATCGGTGACCATGAGTCTCTCCTGATCGCTGATCAGTTCGAGATCGCCGGTCTCTCCGAGGGCCGGCGGCGCCTCGCCGACCTCGGAGATGAGGGTCAGCAGGTGACCCGGATTCCCCGCGACAGAGGAGGTCGCCCTGCGCAGCTCGTCCTCGCTCCAGCGGAACAGGACGGTCTCCGAATCCCCGTGCTCGGTGCGCGGACCGACGGTGTGCGAGGTGCCCTCATGGACCACCTCGTACTCCCGGGTGCGGGCCCATCCGTCCACCCAGGTGCGCACCGTCGCCGCGGTGAGCTCGTCATGCATGGCTGTCACTCCTTCGCTCGCCGTGGGAAGGTCGGTGCTGCCCGGGCCCCGGCATCGTGGGATGCCGGGAGCCCGGCAGCAGGGGGAGCCTCAGGTCGCGGTGGACTCGATCTGCGCGGGTGGGCTGTCAGCGGTGACCTCGATCTTGCGAGGCTTGGCCTTCTCGCTGAGCGGGATCCTCACGCTGAGCACACCGTTGCTGTAGCTCGCGGAGATCCGCTCGGTGTCCAGGCCCTGTCCGAGGCTGAGCTGGCGCAGGAAGGTCCCGCCCGTGCGTTCGCGCGTGATCCACTGCGCGCCCTCGTCCTTCGGAAGGGTCCGCTCCGCACGGATCGTCAGGAGCTGACCGTCCACGTCGACGTCGACCGAACCGGGATCGATACCCGGCAGATCGGCCGCGAGGACGTAGTGATCGCCGGCGCGGTAGAGATCCATCGGCATCTGCCGCGGTCCCCGACGTCCAGCATCGAGAAAAGTGCCCGCGAATCGCTCCATCTCTCGGAACGGATCGGTGGTGGCCATTGCTTCTCCTCTCTGATGTGACCCCCGGTCGTCCGGTGGTCGCCGAACCTTGAGTCCCTCCGACTCAAGTACGAGCAGATTAGCACTCTCCGGGCGAGAGTGCCAGAGTTCGGGAACGGCCTCGCGGCGGCGCGGAGCCGGTTCGCCGGGGTGCCCGGCCGCCGAGGAGAAGGCATCGTTCCAGGGTCCCGAGGTCCAGCGCTCAGGGTCTCGTGCCTCGCGCGGGGGCGGATCAGCGGGGGCGGATCTAAGGAGAGCCTCTCAGCGTCCATCGGCGCAGCCCTTCGCCCGAGAGGCCGATGGCCCTCGGGGGTGAGCCGGGGGTGAAAAGACGCGATTCGGCGACGCTCGGAGCGCACGGGCGCGATTCCTCGTCAAGACTGACTCCACCGCACTGCTGCCCGCCTGCCTGTTGAGGGCATCAGGCAGCATGCCCGTCTGCGGGGCTCCGTCCCCGCTCGTCGTTGGAGAAGTCTGTGACCCCCGTGGAACCCCTCACCGCCCACCGATTCGGTGCGGCGCCCGAGCGCATGCTGCCGCTCGACGTCGCCGAGCTCACCGATCCCGAGGGCGACGCTCTCACCCTCACCACGGACGCCGGGGGCATCTGGGTCACCTGCACGACGGACGGGGAGGAAGTCACCGTCGGCCCGTTCCCCGCCGACTCGCTGAGAGATGCGCTGACGGTGCTCGGTGCCTTCACCCGCGCCGCGTAGCGGCACGTCACGGCACGCGATGGGGCGGAAAGTGACCGCCCCCGGCGCGCCGCGCCAGCAGTCGTCGTGCGTCCCCACCGCTGCGCGCTTCGGCTCAGGACGAAACGACCTCCGCGGGGGACGGCTGGGAAGCGCTCGGTGGCCGGGTGAGGGGGAGCAGGGCGAGGCCCAGCAGCGCCGGGAGGGCCAGCAGCGTGTACATCCCGGTGTAGGGGTCCGCCGCTCCCCAGCTCGTGCTCAGCGTGAGCAGTGCGGCAGCGGCCAGCGGCGCGATCAGCCCCGCGAGGCTCCCGGCAGCGCCCACCAGCCCGAGCCCGAAGCCCGCTGCGGACGCCGGCAGCAGGGCGTAGGCCAGGGAGCGGGTGGCGGTCATGCCGAGCCCGATCGCGAGCCCGGCCACGGCCGTGGCGACGTGGAAGACCAGCAGCGTCGGGGCGAGGGCGCGATGGTGGCAAAGTGTGGATCGAGCCGGGCCAGCAGCTCGAGCGCCTCCTCGGGGCGGGCCTCGTTCCGTGCCACCCCGGCACGGGCCACGATCTCCACGGCGTCGTGATACCCGCCGCGCCAGGAGTGCGGCCAGTCCTCGGCCTCGATACGGGCGAGGTAGCTCGCAGCGGCGGTGAGGTCTTCGCTCACCGCGTGGATCAGGGCCAAATGCGCGTAGGCGACGTTGCGATGGTGTGCCCGATGCAGGGTCTCCGCGAACCTGGCCTGCAACCGGCGGGCATCACGCGCCGCGATGAACTCGTCGGCGTAGAATAGGGTGGTCGCGCTCTGGCTGATCGCGGTCATCAGGATCCGATCCAGCTGCTGATCGCGCTGCGAATCCTCCGCGGCGCTCTCGAGGACGGGCAGGGCGCGCAGGGCGAGGTCCTTCATCGGCCGGGACTGGCCGAGCATCCGATGCACAGCGGACAGTGTGGTGCTCCCTTCGGACCTTGACCACCGTCAGACCCCCGGCGAGAGCCTTGCTGAGATGCTCACCGGAGAGATCCGCGAGCACCTGGCAGCCCACGGCGCCGAGGTCGGAGGCCAGGCGCCGGTAGACGTCGGCCGGAACGATGTCCTCCCGGACCGCGCCGCTGAGTATCACGGTCCCGGCCTCCATACTGGCCGTGAGGGTGAGGCCGTAGAGCTCATCGAAATCGTGCCGGGAGATCCGCTCGCCGCCGGCCTCGGCGATGCTCTCCCGCTCGCCGCCGCGGCGGTCGTGGATGTAGGCGCCGTTGTGGGCGGTGGCGTCGACGGCGATAAGGTCGATGCCCTCGTCGCGGATCAGGTGCCGCAGCAGGTTGCCGGTCTCGCCCGCCAGGGCGGAGCACAGCGTCACCTCGGTGCCGAGCGCTCTGAGCATCCGTGCCTGCCAGATCCCCTGACCGCCGGCGTGGATGTGGATCTCCGGATCACCGTGCTGCGCCTCCACCGTCACGCTGAGGATGGGGGACGGCGTGAAGACGACGACGTGTCCCATGCGCGCTCGTTTCGACTCCACCTGCGGGGTCTGCACAGCGTATGACTCTGCGCGAGCGAGCAGAACGGTGGCTAACGCTCGGTCGGTCGGGTCCTGCCTGGCGCCTTCGAGGATGCCGAGGACTCAATGCCCGTCCTCGACGACCACGCCCAGGAGAGCGCGCCGGGCGACCGGTTCGTCGATAACAACGCCGGGTACGTGCTGCTCGCTCTGCTCGCCCAGCGCCTCGCGGGAGAGACCTTCCGCCACCTCGTGCGCACAAGGGTCGTCGAGTCGGCGGGCATGACCGAGTCGGGACACCCTCGCGGAGACGAGCCCGGCCGCGACGTGGCGCAGGGTTACCTCCACGAGGAGGGACTGCGCACCAACGTGCTGCCGCGGCTTCTGGCGTGGCCTGGATTCCGATCTGCTGATCCTCGAGGACTACGACGCAGGCATCTTCGGCCGCGTCTGGCACGACCCGGCCACCGGCATCACCGCCTCGGTCCTCGCCAACAGCTCCGACGGGGCGTGGCCGGTGCTCGACGCGGTCCGCGGGGTGTGAGGGCGCGGAGCGCGTCAGTACGGCAGTCTGGACATTTTGCTGTGTGCCGACGGGAGAGCCGCCCTCGAGCTCGATTATATTGAAGTTGACGCGGCGCAACGCAAAGGCGGCCACGGCGATGTGTATCCGAGACTGGCATAGGGTAACCAGTAGACTGCCTGATAACTCAGGTCGAAGGGGGCGGGCGAGACGGGCCTCAAGCATGAAATCATGCAGTTCCGCGCGTTTGCGGAGGCCCAAGATCTCGGCTCGCCTCAGAAGTCATTCGAAATTGGCTGGCATGTCGGCGTCAAGTGGGGCCGTGAAAACATGCCCTAGGTGCATTCAAAAATTGTGGTTCACACATGGGCCGAATGGTTGCCGACTCACTTTAGGGGATGACAGTGTACGAGATGGAATGGCGTGATCAATTCGACGAGATGATGAGGGAACTTTTAAGAAGCAGTGCACCCAAAGGACTGCTTGCCAGCATGAACGGCCATGCACCTTTTGCTTCAATTGATCAGCAGTGGTTCAACAAGATGAATGAATCGATTTCGGCCAGGAATGCCGAGATGGTTCGTCGCCTCGACCTCGACCCTCAGGTTAAGGGCGTCATGCGGCAGGCTCGCAATTATTCCTCACGGTTGATTGAAGCAAACCCCAACCTGAAACGATTAGGTAACCTTGGCTCGGGGTACCAAAAGAAGCAAGTCGCTGGTAAATCGCGATTGCTGGACATTGGAGGTGATATTGCGAAGGCCGCCGCGAAGCTCCGGCACGCAGACCAGCTGGATTCTGGCATTGAGGAGTTTCGCGATGCGCTCACCGGACTGGTTAGCGACGAAGAGGTGCGCACTCTTGCAAGCACGCTAGCCCCCGAAGTGGGTGATGCCGAACTAGAGAGGGCTGACCTCGACAGAGCAATTAATTCCGACGCGCTGCTTCTGGCCTGCTTCGAGCGTGTCGAGCCGACGCTCAGCTGGTTGAACAATCAGTTTCCCGGCATGGCGGCAACGGCAATTAATGCCGTTGGACTCGCGGTTGCGTGCGCAGTGGTTGAGCTTCTCGCATTGATGCCGATGTTGTTCTACGCGATTTACGGGCCAGAGGCCTTCGTCCTGGCATTGCTAGCTCTCGGGGTGGTTAGGGCGGTCGAGCGGTCGAGAATTAATCGTTTGGGTATGAATAGTAGACTTGCTCTACAGAACGGGTGCCCGTGGTGCTTCGCTCCAGCAGGGGTGTGGTGCGTGACTCTGCGGGGTCAGAACCCGGGTTCCGATGCCACCCACTTGCACCGATCGCGAGGCTGAACCCCGGCCAGCCCCGTAGTGCCGTGGATGGTCAGCCGCCTCGCCCAGTAACGCGGTATCGTTGTTGTGGCCGCCTATATTGTGACCGGGCGTAATTGTCAACTGTTCCGCTGCAGCCAGGGCTCAGCCTTGGTCGCCGGCCGAATCGGTCGGACCCGCCCGATTCTGAAGTGCGCAATTGGGGAAATAAATTGCTGCTTACCGAGCGGACGCCGCTTCGATGGGCTGTGGAAATCGTCGGGCAGTGGAATTAATGCCAGCGCGTCGCGTCTACGGTGGGCGGCCAGCGGCCAGCGGCCAGCGGCCAGCGGGCATTGCTGCGCAGCGTCAGCGTCCCAGCAACCGCGCGAAGAACCCCTTCGTGGGAGCGACGTCAAGGTGGCCCGGGCAGCGCTCGGGACTGCCGCACGAACTGGTGACAGTTGGGGTGTCAGGCCGCGAGGCTCACGGCCGGGTTCATGATGGTCTCGTATTCGATGGGGGTCAATCGGCCCAGACGGGCCTGACGCCGGCGGCGGTGGTAGGTCCGTTCGATCCAGGTGATGATCGCGATCCGCAGCTCCTCTCGGGTTCGCCACCGTTTGCGGTCCAGGACGTTCTTCTGGAGCAGCGAGAAGAACGATTCCATCGCGGCGTTATCACCGGCAGCACCGACTTGGCCCATGGATCCGATGAGGTGGTGACGGTTCAGGGCGTGCACGAATTTCCGTGACCTGAACTGCGATCCTCTATCTGAGTTAAGCCGAACTCGGTTTAACTCAGATTATGCCGAGGTTTGTGTTAAGCCGAGGAGCTCGGTGTCTGGCGTGGTTGGAGCGGAGATCGCTGTTGGTTCCTCGGCTTAACGTTCCTGCAGTCAGTGTCTAGTGTCCGTCGTATCCATCCGTCTAGGGAAGGGACGCGGTCATGGATACGACGGTCATACAGATCGGCGCGGTCACTGTTGCAGCGCTGCGCACGGCCGACTACATGGAATCAACCATCAGGAACTATCAGAAGTCGATCAGCGCGCTGACCAGGTTCGCTGCCGACCGTGGCGGCGTCTACTCGCCCGCGTTGGGTGCCGAGTTCGCAGCGATGACTACGAGCCCGCGCACCGGTGGGTTCAGCGCACAGCGCCGCTTCGATTACGGCCGGATCGTTACCGTGTTCGACTCCTACCTGCGCACCGGTCGGGTCGATCTCGCGGTCCGTCGGCGTGGCGGCGGTGGGCCGTGGCCTGCTTCGGACGAGTTCGTAGCACTGGATGCTGCTTGGGAAGCGGACATGGCCGACCGTGGGCTGGCACCGGCCACGCGCGCTGCCTACGGCCGGGTGGCCCGCAGCTATCTCGTGTTCCTCGAGGATCGCGGGATCGACAGCCTCGAGGAGACTGATGCGGCCAGCATCCTCGCGTTCCTCGAATCGTTGCTGACCAGGTGGGCGAAGTCGTCCTTGTTCTGGGTGGTGTCGAACTTCCGCCCGTTCCTGAAGTTCACCGGCCGCCGCGAACTGGTCGATGCCGTCAACCTGGCCGGGGTGAAACGTTCGCAGACGATCCTGCCTGTCCTCGAGGACGCCGATGAACAGCGGGTCGTCGAGGCGTGTGCAACCGGCATGGTCTCCGCTCGGGATGCTGCGATCACATTGCTGGCGTTGCTGACCGGGCTACGGGCCTGCGACATCATCGCACTGCGGTTGGCAGACATCGACTGGCGCTCCCAGACGATCGGGATCGTCCAGCAGAAGACGAAGAACCCGGTGACGCTGCCGCTGCCCGGTCTTCTGGCGGTAGCGCTGGCAAGCTACGTGCTCGAGGAGCGTCCCGCCGGCGAGGACGACCACGTTTTTCTCCGCTCGGTGGCACCGTTCATCCCGTTCGTCGATCACGCCTCGATATACAAGGTGACGGCCAGAACGTTCCGGACTGCCGGCGTGATCGGAGTGAAGGCCGGGACGCGGCGCCTGCGGCACAACGCGGCCTCTCGCATGCTGCGTGCTGCCGTGCCGCTGCCGACGATCTCGGCGGTGCTCGGACACGCCAGCCAGGAGTCGACCAACGTGTATATGAGCGTCGATGACCAGCGTCTCCTGCAGTGCGTGTTGCCGGTGCCGGCGGGAGCCCGGTCATGAACGCCCACGGTTTCACCAGCGTGTTCGCCACCGATCTGACGGCTTATCTCGCATTCAAGGAGAGCATGGGCTTCTACGGCGTCTCCCGGATCTGGTATCTGAAACAGTTCGACGCTTACTGCACCCGCCACGACCTGCGCGTCTTCGATCGGGACACCGTCGAAGGATGGGTGACCGCCCAGCTGGCGCGCTCTGGCCGGTACCGGTCGTGGATGTCCTACATCCGCGACGTCGGACGATGGCTCCAGACCCAGGGGCACACGAGCGCCTACGTGCTCTCTGACCAATGGAAGGCCCCGTTCATCCGGGTCACCCCCTACCTGCTCAACCGGGACGAGATCGAGCGTTTCTTCACCGCCGCGGCCCAGCTTGACGCGCAGTCACCGTGGCGGTGGCAGGCGATCGCGTTCTTCACGCTGATGCACTCCTGCGGGCTACGAACCGGCGAAGCTCGCGCTCTGTTGGCCGCGCAGGTCGACCTCGACGACGGGCACCTCGACATCGTGGGGGCCAAAGCCCGGCGCAGCCGCCGTCTGCCCCTGACCGATCAGATCGTCGAAATCCTGGCCGTCTGCGACCAGAGATCCCAAGCCCGCTTCGGGGCGCATCAGACGTTCTTCGTTTCGGCCGCCGGGACCCCGGTGACTGCGGCAGCGGTCGGTGTGATCTTCCGTCGCATCTGGGACCAGGCCGGCCTGCCTCGCCCCACGGCCGGCAGACAGCCGCGACCTTACGACTTCCGGCACCACTTCGCCTACGCCAACCTCGAACGCTGGATGGGCGAGGGCACTGACGTGACCGCGATGCTGCCCTACCTCTCCCGCTACATGGGCCACGCGACCTTCGAGTCGACCTACTACTACGTCCACACCTCTCCTGACTTCCTGGACGCCTACGCCACCATCGCTCGCGAGAGCCAGTCGCTGCTGCCGGAGGTTGGATTCGAATGAGACGCGACCCGAAAACCGGAGCCCCGGACTTCTGGGTCCTGGCCCGAGACTTCTTCCACGCCTACATGCCCACCGTTCGCGGGCTGTCGCCGAAGACGATCGAGGCTTACCGGATCAGCCTGGAGTGCTTACTGACCTTCCTTGCCGACCACGAGCACCTCGACCGCGCAGATATGACGTTCGACCACTTCGACCGGCCCCACCTGAAAGCGTGGCTGGCCTGGATGCGGGCGGACCGACAGTATGCGGCGAGGACCATCACGCTCCGGCTCAGCGCCATCAAAGCGTTCCTGGCCTACGCCGCGAGTGAGGACCTCACCCTCGTCGCGCTTCACCAGCAGGCGAAGACGCTCAAAGCCCCGACCGCGCCCCGAGCACCCATCGAATACCTCACCGACGACGAGCTGCGAGCCGTGCTCGCCGCCTTCACCGGCCAGACGGCGAAATCGCGCCGGAACCGGATGCTGCTCATCCTCCTTTATGACACCGCTGCCCGCGTCGGCGAGATCACCAACCTGACCCTGCAGGACCTATCCCTGACCGCGCCCGGACGCGTCACACTGACCGGAAAACGCCACAAGACCCGCATCGTGCCGCTCACCGAGAGAACGATCGAGCACCTGCGCGTCTACCTCGCTGAGTTCCACCCCGGCCCGGCCACGCCGCCCGCAACCAGGCCGGTGTTCTACAGCCTGCACCGCGGAGAACCGACCAGTATCTCCTCCGACACGGTCGCCGCGGTTCTGAAAAAGGCCGCCGCGATCGCGACCGCGGACTGTCCCTCGGTGCCGGAGCGCATCCACTGCCACATGCTTCGCAAGACCAAGGCCATGGACCTCTACACACAAGGCATTCCACTGCCGATCATCATGCGGCTGCTCGGCCACGAGAACGCCTCCACCACCTCGGCGTTCTACGCCTTCGCGACCCTGGACATGATGCGCGATGCCATTGACGCCGCCACTCCGATGACCAGCACTCCGGCTGCTGAAAGACTCACCGAGGACACGCTCAATGCCCTCTACAACCTCCGATAGCGCCGCATCGGTAAGCCGAGGAACCAGCAGCGACCCCCGCTCCAACCACGCCAGACACCGAGCTCCTCGGCTTAACACAAACCTCGGCATAATCCGAATGCACGATGCAGCCGGCTGCGTCACGGCGCCTGGATATCGCGTTGTCCAGGGCCTTCACCGCGAGGCGAGCCTTCATCCGGTCGCTGATCGAGTAGCCCACGATCCGGCCGGAGAACACATCTTTGATGGCGCAGAGATAGAGCTTGCCCTCGTCGGGCCAGTGCTCGGTGATGTCGGTCAGCCACAGTTCGTTGACGTCATCGGCGGAGAAGTCCCGCTTCACGAGGTCGTCATGGACCGGCGGACCGGGGCGCTTTCCGTTCTTGCCGCGCTTCTTACCGAACACCGACCACCACTGGTTGTCCCGGCAGATCCTCCACGCCGTCCGCTCACACATCACCTCACCGGCCTCGGCGGCTTCGCTGACGAGGAACCGGTAGCCGTACTCGGGGTCGTCGAGGTGGGCGTCCAGCAGAGCGTTGGCTCGATAGGCCTCGGTCAGCTCGGCTGTGGTGACCTGCTGGCGCCGCCAGCGATAGTAGGGCTGACGGGAGAGCTTCAAGACCCGCAGGGACACCGCGACGGGGATGCCGTCAGCGGCGAGCTCGCTCACGAGCGGGTAGAGCTTTTTCCCGGCAGGTTCGCCTGGGACAGGTAGGCGGCAGCACGGCGCAGGACCTCGTTCTCTTGCTCGAGCAACCGGATCCGCTTGCGGGCATCGCGCAGCTCGGTGGAATCCTCCCGGCTCTTGCCGGGGCGGTTGCCGTCGTCGATGTCGGCTTGGCGGATCCATTTGTGCAGCGTCATCTCGTGGACGCCGAAGTCCTTCGCGATCTGCGCGATCGTGACGCCGTCCTCACGGGACCGGGCCACTCGCACGACATCTTCGCGGAACTCCTGGGGGTAGGGAGCGGGCATGGTGCACATCCTTCCAGGCCGCCCTGCGGGCAAGCCAGATCAGATGTCACCTATCCGCGCGGCAGTCCCGATGGTATATCTCTGGCTCGGTAGATCTCTGGCTGTCTGCTCGGGCGCGGTAAGCCTAGGGTGAGGGCGTTAGCCTCGGGCTTTCATCGTTGAGGTGTCCGAGGGTTGGTCGCGGACGTAGAAAGATGCTCCTGACCTGGAAGAATAGGGCTTGCTTAGGGTCCAATTCTCCAAGGTCGAAGGAGCACCTTCAGGGTGAACACTACCGGGTTGTATCCACGCGTGCAGGTCGATGTCGCACCGAGCGCGGCGGTCGGGCAGGCGGGTGGGGTACTGCTGACCGAGACGGTCCGCGCCACCGGCCTGGACCAGGCTCTCTCAGTGGCCTTGACGCCGTGGCGGCGCCCGCTGGCGCAGCATGATCCAGGCAAGATCCTGCTCGACCTCGCACTGACGTTGGCGGTGGGTGGGGACTGTCTGGCCGATGTCGCCTCGGTGGGGGCCGAGCCTGACGTCTACGGTCAAGTGGCCTCGGATCCCACGATCTCTCGCCTGCTCGCGCTCCTGGCCAGCGATGTCGATGCTGCCGAACGCGCGATCGACACTGCCCGCCGCCGTGCCCGCGAGGCGGCGTGGTCTCGGGCCGGCAAGCATGCCCCCAACCATCGCGTCACCGCGAAGACCCCGCTGGTCATCGACCTGGACGCCACCCTCGTGACGGCTCATAGCGGGAAGGAAGACGCACGAGCGACGTTCAAGAAGGGATTCGGGTTCCACCCCCTGCTGGCCTTCGCCGACCACGGCCCCGACGGTGGTGGGGAGATGCTGACCTGCCTGCTGCGCCCAGGGAATGCGGGCTCGAACACGGCTGCGGACCACCAGACCGTGATCAGACAGGCGCTGACCCAGGTGGGGATGGGGGCTCGGCCGGGGAAGAAGGTGCTGATCCGGATCGACGGCGCTGGCTCCACCAAGAAGACCCTCGAGGAGCTGGTCAAGCGCCGGGTCTCGTACTCGGTAGGATGGACACTGCCCGCCAACACCCCGGAGCTCTACCGGATCGTCCCTGAGCATGTCTGGGAGCCGGCCTACGACCCCGACGGCACCCCACGCGAAGAGGCGGACGTGGCCGAGCTGACCGGACTGCTGGACCTCGAAGACTGGCCTGAGGGAATGCGAATCATCGTCCGTCGCGAGCGACCTCATCCCGGCGCGCAGCTGCGGTTCGAGGACGTCGACGGCTACCGGCTGACCGCCTTCGCGACCAACACCGCTCGGGGGCAGTTGGCTGACCTCGAGGTCCGTCACCGTCGCCGTGCTCGTTGCGAGGACCGGATCCGTGCCGCGAAAGACGCTGGCTTGCGGAACCTGCCACTGAAGTCCTTCGCCCAGAACCGGATCTGGTGCCAGATCATCGCTCTGGCCAGCGAGATCACTGCCTGGATGGGACTGCTCGCACTCCCCGACTCCCCAGCACGGCGGTGGGAGCCCAAACGCCAGCGACTGCGTCTGTTCCAGACCGCCGCGACCGTCGCCCGCCATGCCCGCGCCCGGATCCTGCACCTCACGGACCGCTCCCGGTGGGCCCCGATCGTTCAGGCAGCCCACGCCCGGCTCTACGCCCTTCCGACACCCGCCGGATAGCCCGGCGGACCCGCCGCTGCCCGCCCACGATCCTTGGAAGACCTCTGGCCCTGGAGAGCCCGACCACCGCGACCGACACGCGGCGCATCGTCACACCCTCCTGCCAGAATCAGCTCTCGAACACCGGCAACGACGCCGACCACCCCCGCTCACCAGCCCGATGAAATATCGAGGTTAGGGGATCACGATGTCTTGCTGTACGTGGTCGCGACCTCCGTCCACTGCGGCCACCATCCTCTTTCGTCATCGTGGGCGAAAAGGCGGAACGTCACAGGGTAAGGGTCGGGGATGTCAGCGATCTTGAAGGCTGCAGCGAGGGTGGCCAGGTACATGAACTCTGCGGCAAGTTCGAGTGACTCGTGATCGTCGTCCCGGATGGTGGCGCGGGAGTCGGATTCACCACCTCTCAGTGCAACGTGTTTGATCTTGGTGTAAGTATTCCAACAAAGCTCGATCATCTGGCGATGGACTTCCAGATATTCTTTCGCGTCGGTAACCAGCGCCGAGATCTCACGCCACGCTGCCTGTTCGACCGCACCCCGGGAGTGGGCGGCCAGGTGTTCCCAGCCGACAGCGAGCGAAAGGATCGAGGCGCGTGCGTCAAGAGCGAAGCCGCGGCTTTGTGCGTCAAGGACTGAGAGCAGGTGGGGTACGTCGTCGCAAAGATCTATCCATCTCCCGAGCGCAGCGAGTCCTCCGAGTTCTTTGAGCCCGGTTGGACCGAGCCTTCCGTCACTGAACCCGCCGCTTCGAAGCGGGTCGCCGTCGGAATTCGGCACAGCGCCGCGTTCGCCGAGCAAGACTTTTGACCACCAGTCCACGATCGACAGTCCCTCCGTGCCGGGCTCGGAGGAGAGGACGGAGAGCTCTCGAAGGTAGTGCGGTCCTGGCTTGCCGATCGCCTCAATCAGGGATTGCACTGCGGCAATTTTTCGTCGAGCTGTATCGAGATCCGTGGGCTCGGTGAAATCCATCCGCAGACAAACTCTTTCGTAGTTGCTGCGCGAGAGAACGTCGGCGGCGGGCCCATACAGTGCTGACCTCGTGGTGAGGGATATGGCGAGATTTTTGGCGTGCGCTGGCGTGTACTTATGCGCCAGGTCGGCATTGTCGAGCGAGATTACCTCGCCGTCGACCGCGGTGCCGAGCGCCAGGAATTCTTGGAAGAAGAATTGATCGACGGCGCGCGGGTCGAAGAACGCGAATGCTGAGTGTACGACATCTCGGTCGAAGCCCCCACGGTCCTCGTCCCATGGGACTTCTACGAGCAGATCATCGAGGGCGCAGGTGAATCGGCCGTTCGTCGTGAACGAGCCATTCAGGGTCGCGGTGAACCGGGCGACATTGCGCGTGTATCCCTCGATCCTACGTTGCTGGAGCAGTTGCGCACTGTCCAAGGGTGACAGGTCGAGATGTAACACGGGTTGCCCTTGTTCGAAGGCGAGAAAGCTGCTCTCTGCGCCCTCGATCCCCGGCAACGTGGCGAATATTCCGTCTCGGATGTTTCTGTCCATAGCGGCAGTCTCCACCAGAATCGCAGTTGCCGCGCGTACTTTCCCAAGCTCGCACGGCGTCGCTGCCAGGCTCGCTTGTCTCAGCGCCCCAGCAGTCGGGCGAAGAACCCCTTTGTGGGCGCGACGTCCGCATGGCCCGGGCAGCGCTCCGCCTCCGGCACGCCGGCCAGGGCCTGCTCGATGTGCTGGCCGCAGCCGGCCCAGGTGGGCTTCCCGCAGGTGCGGCAGGTGACGGCGCGGCACATGTCAGGCGCTCCCCTCGGTGGCGTCGGCGTCGGCCCCGGCCCCGGGCTGCTCGGCCTTCCACCGCTCCCACCCGCTGTAGCTGCCCTCCAGCTCGATGACGTCGTAGCCGGCGCGGCGCAGGGCGGAGGCGGCCACGGTGTTGCGCAGCCCGGACTGGCAGAAGGTCACCAGCGGTCCGGCGTCCGGCTCCGGCAGCTGGCTCTGGTGGAACAGGATCTTGCCGGCCGAGAGCTGCTGGGCACCGGGGATCGTGCCCGCGGCGTGCTCGTTGCGGGTGCGCACGTCCAGCAGCGCCGCCTTGCCGAGCCCTTCCAGCTCGGCGGGGGAGATGACCGACGGGACGGCGCTCGGTAGACCCTCCAGCGACGGCACGTACCCGATCAGGGAGTCGATGCCGACGCGCACGAAGTGGTCGCCGTACACAGCTGCGTGCGCGGCGTCTGGCACGAGGACCACCAGCCGGGCCTCGTCGGTGTCCGGGTCGAAGGCCCAGGCGAGGTGGCCGGCGGCCTTGGAGAGCATCGGAACGTTCAGTGCCCCGGGGACGGTGCCGGCGTGGACCTCGGCCACGGGGCGGGTATCGATCAGGGCCAGGTCGCCGCTCTCGAGGCCGCGTGCCAGCTCCTCGGCAGAGACCTCGCGGGGCCGCACTCGGTCGCCGAGCAGGGCAGGGCCTTCCTGGTTATGGCGCTTCATCCTCGCGAAGTAGGCGTGGGCGTCGGGCTGGCCGTCCAGCAGTTCGTCGATGAAACCCTGCTCGTCGTCATTCGCCAGGTGCTTGCCCCACCAGGCGAAGCTGCGCTCGTAGCCCACGGAGGTCGAGGGCAGCGAGCCGATCGCCTTGCCGCAGGCGGAGCCGGCGCCGTGGCCGGGGAACACCTGCACGTGATCGGGCAACTGCAGGAACACGTCCCGCAGTGAGGCGAACAGCTGCGTCGCGCCGGTGAAGCGGGTGTTCTCCATACCCACGGCCTCGTCCAGCAGGTCGGGGCGCCCCAGGTCCCCGGAGAACACGAAGTCGCCGGTGAGGATGTAGCCGGGCTCGTCCGCGAAGGCACCGTCGGTGACCAGGTAGCTCAGGTGCTCGGGGGTGTGTCCGGGGGTGTGGCGGGCGGTGATCGTGATGTTGCCGAGCTGGAGCGTGTCGTGGTCGTGCAGGCGCTCGGCCTCGAAGCCGTACTGCCAGTCCTCACCGCCCGTGCCCGGCACGTACGCGGTCGCGCCGGTGGCGGCGGCCAGCTCGCGCACGCCGGAGAGGAAATCGGCGTGCAGGTGGGTCTCGGTGACCGCAGTGATCGTGAGGCCGTGCTGCGCGGCGAGGCCAAGGTAGACCCGGATGTCGCGGCGCGGATCCACCACGATCGCCTCGCCGCTGGCCTGACAGGCGATCAGGTAGCTGGTCTGGGACAGGTCCTCGTCATAGATGCGTTCGAGAAGCACGATTCCTCCTGGGCGAGCAACGGGCACGGCGTCGGGCGGGGATGCCTCGAGCGTAATCGTTACTGGGTGGTCGGAGCCTGGGCCCGCGTGCGGCCGGTCGCGGTGGGGCCGACGGGGGAGTCGGCTGACAGGCTCGCCGCATCGCAGAAGGCGCCGGTCCCCATGAAGGGGGCTGGCGCCTTCCGCCGTCCGGTCGCCCGGTCGCCCGGTCGCCCGGTCAGGCCACCGGGTTCAGCGCACCCACCACCTAGGCGTAGTCGCCGCGGACCTCGGCGTAGCGCAGCACCTTGGCGCGCTCGACCAGCAGCTCGGTGGCGTCCGGCTGCGATTCGAGCACCGACATCACCTCGTCCACGTAGTCCTCCAATGGCATCGCGTGCTCCGCGTCAGACTGCCCGGGCCTGAGCTCGGTGCGCACGGCCGGCGGCGCCAGCTCGACGATCTGGACCGAGGTGTCGGCGAACTGCAGCCGGATCGACTCCGTCAGGAGGTGGATGGCGGCCTTGGGGCTCATCCCAATCGGGGGTGTAGAAGTTGGGGTCTGAAGCCGCCGGTCTCGAGCAGGCTTCGGGCGATGTAGTTGGTCAGGTTGCGGAACCCGAGTGCGGAGCCGCGCAGGTGTTCGAGCCGTCCGTTGAGCGCCTCGGTCGGCCCGTTGCTGGTGCCGGGTCGTTCGAAGTAGGCGAGCACGTCAGCGGCTCGCTTCTTCAGGGTCCGGCCCAGGGTGGTGAGCTCGGTGAGCACCTTGGGGACGCCGGCGCTGAGGTCGGTGATCAGCTTCTCCATGAGCTCGCGGCCACGTTGCCGGTCCTCGTGGCGATAGGCGGCGATCATGCGCTGGTAGACACCCCAGGTCGCCTCGACCTCGACGTGAGCGTCATCAACGAACAGCGCGCGTAGCCTGTCGCTCTGCTTGTCGGTGAGCAGGTCCGCGCCGGTGTGCAGCGTGCGCCGCGACTTGCAGAGCGGGTCGTCCCTGAACCCACGGTGCCCGTGGATCGCGAGTTGGACCCGGCGCCGGCACCTGTCGAGGGCGTCACCGGCCAAGCGCACGACGTGGAAGGGATCCATCACCGTGACCGCGTCCGGGATCTCCTCTGCAGCGGCGGTCTTGAACCCGGTGAAGCCGTCCATCGCGACCACCTCGACCGCGTCACGGAAGGCGTCGTCGCGGTCGGCGAGCCAGGTCTTGAACGCCGCCTTCGACCGGCCCTCGACCATGTCCAGCAGCCTTGCTGGGCCGGCACCATCGCGGACCGGGGTGAGGTCGATGATCACGGTGACGTACTTGTCGCCACGCCTGGTGTGGCGCCAGACGTGCTCATCGACGCCAATGACCTTCACGCACTCGAACCGCGTGGGGTCGTTGATCAGCAGCCGCTTGCCTTCGGCCAGGACCGCGTTGTTGGCGGTGTCCCACGCGACCCCGAGTCCCTCGGCGACACGGGCGACGGTGAGGTGTGCGACCACGATCCCTTCCAGCGCCCACCGCAGCCCGGTGCGCGAGAGCTTCGCGCGTGGCTCCGCCGCGGCGCTGGTGTCTTGGCGCCACACGTGTCCGCAGTCGGCACAGCGGTAGCGGCGCACTACAACTTCCAGCACGGTCGGTCGCCAGCCCAGCGGCTCGTGGGCCAACCGCCGGATCACGGTGTCACGAGCAGCGCCTTCGCTGCCGCACCGTCGGCACCACTGATCTGGTTCCACCACGCGGCACGCGAGGACCGCACGATCCGGTTCAAGTCGTTGCCCGGTCACGCTCAGACCGAGGCCGTCGAGTCGAGCGAAGGCGGTCAGGTCAGGGCGGCCGAAGCCGGCCGGCGGGGTAGCGTCGGACACGTCGAGGTCTTTCGGATGGATGGCGTAGGAACCTCCGTCGTCGGGAGACCTCGACGTCTATCTGCGGACCGACGCGCCCGGCCGACCTACACCGTCATCTGGGAAGAGCCGTGATGTGCCTCGACGGTGAAGATCGCCACCGGGGTGTAAGGGCGATGAAACTCTCACCTGCACATATGTCGTTAGCGCCGTGTCCAACGGCTGAAGAGGGGCCTTCTCTGGAATCCACCTACGGAATAGTTCACTTTCCGTTTCCGGCTCCGCGGTACGCTCCGATGTACGGGATCGACGCTCCGCGACGTAGGCCGCGGGTCCGAGGTCTCCTGCCGGGCCGGCCTATGGAGGCCGGATGGGTACATGACGTCGGGCTCTGCCCAAACCGAGGGAGAAGACTCAGCTCAACATGACGATGTCGCCGGAGCCCACAGCAGTGCAGGTCACGCGTCGCACACGACCGCTTCCGGCGTGGCTCGCGCTGATCGCGGATTCCTCCGCGTGGATCGTCACGATCCTGACGCTCACGGTCTCGCGATATCTCCTGGCTGATGACAGCGTCGTCGCTATGTGGACTCGCGTGTTCACCAACGTCGGGCTCATGTCGCTCATATGCATTGTGGTGTTCGCCGTCGGAGCATGGGCGAGTGGCCTGTACCGGAACCGTTACATCGTAGGTTCTCTCGACGAGCTACGCGCCCTGTCGATCGTTACCTTTGGCTCGTGGCTTGTGTTCACCATCGTTGTAATGGCCACTGTTTCGATCCCCCGCAGCGTTGTGTTGGCCACTTTCCCGAGCGTGCTTCTGCTCCTCGGGGGCGTGCGGCTCTTCTACCGCATGGTTGTAGAGAACCGCGTGGGACCCGGTGGCGACGCTGTTCCCGTACTGCTCTACGGCGCCGGTGAGCTCGGTCACTCAGTTGTGCGCCAGATCATGGTGGACCGGTTCTCCGGGTTCCGCCCCATCGGCTTCATCGACGACGACCCCAAGAAGAAGGGCTTCGTGGTCGGAGGCCAGAAGGTGCTCGGCACCGGGAAGGACCTCGCGGAGCTCGTCGAGACGACGGGAGCGGGCTGCGTCATTATCTGCCTCAGCCGTGTGGACTCGTCGTTCCTTCGTGACGTCCACGATCAGACGGACGCGCTCGGCATCCGTATGCTCGTCTTCCCCTCGGCTAACGAGGCCCTCATGCAACGGCGGAACACGGCAAGCTTGCGCAATGTTTCAGTCGACGACCTTGTAGGTCGTCATCCGGCCGAGATCGACCTCTCCTCGGTGGCAGGCTACCTCTCTGGCAAGCGTGTGCTCGTGACAGGTGCTGGTGGGTCGATCGGTGCCGAGCTGTGCCGCCAGATCCAAAAGTACGGACCCTCCGAGCTCTTCATGCTCGACCGCGACGAGTCCGGCCTCCCCACCACACAGATGTCCATCTACGGACACGGCCTCCTGGACACTCGTGATGTGGTCCTAGCAGATATCCGAGACCCCGAGGCTTTGAAGTCAGTCTTCGCTGACCGGAAGCCTGAGGTTGTGTTCCATGCAGCGGCGCTGAAGCAACTCCCTATACTTGAGCAGCTCCCCGAGGAGGCCTGGAAAACCAACGTCCTTGGCACCTTGAACGTACTCAATGCCGCGCTCGAGATTAACGTGGAGCGCTTCGTTAACATTTCGACGGACAAGGCCGCGGACCCCACGAGCGTGCTGGGGCACTCGAAGCGCATGGCCGAAAGGCTCACCGCATGGGCAACCCATCGGGACAAGGGATCTTTTGTCTCGGTGCGGTTTGGCAACGTACTCGGATCCCGCGGCTCGATGATCCCCACCTTCCAGTGGCAGATCGAGAAGGGCGGGCCTGTGACGGTCACCCATCCCGATGTGACCCGCTACTTCATGACAATTCCCGAAGCATGCGAGCTAGTAGTTCAGGCAGGTGCCATCGGCGAAGATGGTCAGGTGATGATCCTCGATATGGGGGAACCCGTGAAGATCCTCGATGTCGCACGCCGAATGATCGAGATGTCTGGCAAGGACGTCGAGATCGTATTCACCGGCCTTCGACACGGTGAGAAGCTCCATGAGGACCTCTTCGCGATCGATGAGCAGATCACCAACCCCAAGCACCCGCGCATCTCCAACGCGCCGGTGGATGCAGCTCCGCCCGAGAAGCTCGACTTTCCGCACTGGCTTGAGGCGGCGAAGGACAAGACTGCACTCACCAAGGACGCCAGCGACGGCAAACTCAACCGACGTACGCTAGCGCTTAAGGACGAGCTCATCGGAGACTACGCCAAGCACTGAACTGATCACGGACCGCGAAACACGAGAGTAAAGGGGACACGACGTGGCAGCACTTGCCGAGGGAAAGATCCTGGTCACGGGAGCACGCGGCTTCCTCGGATGGCACCTTCGACTCAGGTTGCTCGAGATGGGTTGCGCTGATGTGGTCGTCGTGGGTCGCGACGATTGGACGAACCTGGGCGATCGTCTCGACGGTGTGACAACCGTCTTCCATCTCGCGGGCATCAACCGCGATTCGGATGACGTGATCGAGAACGGCAATCTTGATCTTGCCGTCAAGCTCCAAGAAGCATTCGGGACCAATGCGCCGAGCAAGGTCGTATTCGCCAACACGATCCTTGCGGGGGCAGACACTCCGTACGGTCGAGGCAAGACTGCTGCCGCTGACCACCTTCGAGTTTGGATGGAGGAGCGCGGCGGGAGCTACATCGACCTCCGACTCCCCAACCTTTTCGGAGAGCACGGACGCCCCTTCTACAACTCGTTCGTGGCGACATTCGTAGAGCTCGTCGTGAACGGCAAGGCACCTGACATTCAGGATCGCGACGTACCCCTTCTCCATGTGCAGGAAGCCGCTCGGGCATTGATCGACGCAGCCGGTTCGACAGAGTCTGTAGTCGAACCCGTGGGTAAGTTGGTGCGGGTCCGTGACGTGTGGGACCTGCTAGTGCATCAGCATGGCTACTACGAGAGGGGCGAGATCCCGGACATCTCCGAGCCGTTCCACCGGGATCTCTTCAACACGCTGCGAGCGCGAATGTTCCTAGATCGCCCAGACATTGCTCTGACCAAGAACGTGGATGCAAGGGGAACTTTTGTTGAGACGGCGCGCGTGCGTGGTGGACAAGGGCAGACATCTTTCTCCACTACCGTCCCCGGTATCACGCGCGGTAATCATTTCCATCTTCGGAAGGTTGAGCGCTTTGTCGTCCTGAACGGGAGCGCGTGCATTAGCCTCGTGAAGGTTCTGGGGACAGCGGATGAGCGAGTAGACTTAGACGTTAATGGCGACGAGCCGGTTGCAGTTGATATGCCAATAGGTTGGGCACATAACATTCGGAACACAGGCGACAGCACGTTAATTACCCAGTTTTGGATCAATGAACTCTATAATGCCTCCGACCCAGATACGTGTCCGCACGACGTGCCTCTGCGGTCAGCCGTAAGCGCCTAACGGAACTTTCGATAGTTAGGTTAGAAACTCTACCAATGGACACCCTTAGCGGAATTCCGACTAGAGCGCGATCGAGTAACAGCCAAAGTGTAGGCATAGCTCTGGCAAGTGTAATCGCCGCGATCGCCGCAGCCGGAAATCTCTTCATCCCAGCATTGTCTGTGCTCGGGCCAGCGCAACCCGCGACCGTTTGCGCGGCACTCGCAGGCGTTCTGGCGCTTTTGCACTGGCTGTCCTCGGGCCTGAGGTTGGACGGGCCGACAGTGGCCCTAATGGCGACGTCAGTAGCGCTATTGCCCGCTGCTCTCGCCGCAGGCGCAAGTGCGTACTCGCAGGACAAATTGATCCAAACGTATCTGACATTGGCGATCGCATGGTCCTGCGCACAGATCGTACGGTCAATGGGGTCGCAGAGAACATTCCTGGCCACCATTACGCTCGCGGCCATTGCGACGGTAGGGATAACGGTAGCTATCGGCGAGACCGCAACTTTTGCAGGACGGCTATCGTACGGTGGACTAAATCCAATTGGCCTTGGAAGAATAGCAACGTACGGGGCATTTGTCCTACTGGCCATATCGATCTATCGCAGCGGTCATCTACGCGTCTGGACAACCGTTGCCGGCGGAGCACTCTTGATGGGAGCCGCTTTGACCGGTAGTCGTGCCCCAGTGGTTGCGATCATCTTTGCACTTCTTCTCGTGACCGCAAGAAAGGTCAAATACACGAGATCCCTGGCCGCATTCGCCACCCTTGCTGCAATAGGGGCAGCAATTACCTACGCACTTATTCGAATCGAGAGAGATTCGGTGAGTCGCATACTGAGTACAAACTCCACGGGACGGGAGTTCCTTTGGGGGCATGCGCTCGAAGCATTTCTCGAAAATCCCCAAGGCTTAGGCCTAGGTGAGCTTCGGAGCGCTTTCCCCGCGGGCGCTTATAATGACGCCGATGTATACGCGCACAATATATTCCTCGAGGCAGCCTCCGAGGGCGGAGTCATATTGCTGGCGTGCGTGCTCGTGCTTGTTTCCGTTTCGTTTAAAAGATTTGCCGACTCGGAAGCGAGAACAACAAATGCAGTGCTGTTTGGACTATTTTCCGCCGCACTTATCAATGCACAGTTCTCTTCCGATTTTGTCGGAAACCGTTTACTTTGGGTGCTGATGTTCCTGGGCCTCACTCTCGCCCCGGCGCAGGAATCGGTACGTGGAGCAGACGGCCCTCCTCCCCCGCATCGCAACAATTGACCTATCGCTCGCACGCCGGTCCACGCGGAACTTCAACCCCGCCCGCATATAGCTACGGAGAATTTGTGCCCCTCGATTACGCCATACATTGGATGCCCGAATGGATAAGCTGGAACGAGGCCGAGTGGGGACTCAAGGCCACGCAGCTCTCTTTCGAAAGTAACAATCTGAAACTTAGTGCGGTCGCGTATACGAACCGAAAGGGACGCGCCGTAATGCCCCCGCTAAATTTCTACCTTCCGGTCAAGCTCGAGCGCAAATACGGAAATAGCAGCAAGGTCCTGACCGAAAAGGCACTGTCTGAAGAATGGTTCACGACGGCGGGCGCATACGCTGCCTGGCTTAAAGACGCCGGAACCTCCGGGACTCTCGCACTACCGCCCGGCTTCAACGATGTTAGACCGTTTCAGTGGGCGGGCTTTGATTGCACCCCCCGCTATACATACACAACCGCATTGCCGGTCGAGGAACAGTCGATTTCGAAGTCCCTGCGTAAATCTATTGAGCGCGCAAAACGAACCGGACATACGTTGAAAGCGGGTGCGAAGATAGACGATGTGTACCGACTACTGGAGGAAACCTCACGCGCGCAAGGTTTCCGACTGGCCGTCTCCAGCGAGGGACTTCACAGGCTTGATGAAGCTCTCGGATCGAACGTTCTCCACAGCCAATCGGTGATCGATTCAGATGGGAACCATGTAAGTGCTGGAATCAGGCTGAGCTCGATCGGGGGTACCGGGCTCGGCTGGCTGCAGGGGACACATCGCGAGAGTTTGAAGCATGGCGTCGCACAATTGATGCAGCTGGGGGCGTTGACATCATTAAGTCAAAGTGGATCGTCTAACTATGACTACATTGGAGCTAACGTTCCGAGCGTGGCACTCGCGAAATCCGCGTGGGGGATGGAGCTTTCCACATACTTTCAATTCTCGTCCTCCAGTTTACGATCTGATGCAATTGCAGCTACCAAAGGGATAGTTAGGCCCGCATACATGGCACTCCTCAACAGAACGAAAAGAACGGCGTTACGCAAGTGACTGCTCGAAAGCCAAGCCTCGCAACGGGCACCGGGAGCATAGTGCTAGGCAATCTTGCTGGACAAGGGGTGTTACTTCTCGCCACGCTTGCGCTCACGCGACTTTATTCTCCAGAATCGTACGGCGAGTACGCGACGCTGTTCGCAGTAGCAAACATTGCCGCACCAATAGCCGCACTTAAGTTGGATGCGGCAATACTGTTACCACGCGATCGCTCGGATCTTGATGACCTAATCAGTACGGCATTCGTATCCACTGTCCTCATGGGAGTAGCAACAGCAATAATCGTGGGGATGCTAGGATTTGCAGGGATGCTTAGTACCGCGGGAAACGCCGTAGCGGCAACACTCGTTGGAGCCTTAGTCATCATAAGCGGAAGCATCTCGATATTCACGCAGTGCGCAATACGATCTGAACGCTACAGCCTGCTAGCCACACGGCCCGTACTGCAAAATGTCGGCGTCGTTGCAACTCAGCTTGGCGCTAGTGTCTTTATGCCAAATGCCATTGGTCTACTAGTCGGGCAGTCAGTAGGTCGACTGCTAGGGGCTACATCTCTCGCGCGAACTATTTCAGGGCACAACATACGCCCAAGTCGGGCACGTGCTTTGCGGGCCCTTCGAAAGTATCGTCAGTTTCCCGTTGCTTTCACACCTTCTGCCCTTTTGAACTCACTAGGCGCTCAACTCCCGCTACTGCTTTGTGCAGTTGTGCTTGGAACCAGTCAAGCTGGCGGGGTTGCGGTCGCAATGCAGTTAGCGCTGGCTCCCGTGGCGCTAGTTGCTACTGCATTGGGTCAAACCTTCGCAGGCCGCGCATCCTCGCTAGTTCGGGACTCAAGTAGCGGCGTGCTGGCATTGTTCTTGAAGACGAGCATCCTATCCGCTTCGCTAGCACTGCTGGCTTTTTTGGCGCTATACTTTATAGCTCCCCAACTGGCCGAGCCATTGCTGGGAAGACAGTGGATGGGCGCCGGCGGATACTTCCAGGCGGTCGCTTTTGCGGCATTTGGGAGCTTTGTCTTTAATTCTGTCTCGCGAGTCTACACTTTGTACGCGGCAGGCAAGGCATCATTGGCTGCGGACTCGTTGCGAGTTATACTAGTAGTCGGCGCAGCGGGATTAGCACTACAGCAGGGGACGCTGGGGCACGACTTCGCGGTTCTCGTATTCGGAGGTCTCGGGTTAAGCTATCTTGTCTCCTGGTCCGGAGCCTTGACACTTTGCATAAGGAATCGATCATGACTCACGTTCTATTACGAGGGTACTTTGAGCGTGTCGGCCGTAGGATCGTTAGGATTCGAACGCAGATGATTTACGCGTTTCCGGAGGAGCGGGATAACCAATTTATGGTGCTCGGCCCGGGCGAGCTTAGAGAGATGGATTATACGACTGCAGAGCAGTTTGGCGCCTTTCGAAATCACAAGACGCTCGCCTACCTGAGAGCATCTCTAGACGAGGGCTCGAGGCTATACGGAATGTTCATTGACGGTAAGGCAGTTGCGCACGGTGCGAGCAAGGAGGGCGGGGAGGTGGAATCTTTATTCAATGGATACTTCCCGCTAACGCCCAACAGTGTCGTCCTACACACCTTTCACGTAGATTCTAAATATCGCGGAAAGGGTATTTACAAGGCAATGCTGATGGGGTTGATCCATCGCCACTTGCGAGAGCGCCCTTCGAAGGCCCTGGTCATCGACACTGCTGTTTCGAATGAGGCCTCGAGGAGGGGAATCGAAGCTGCGGGTTTTGTGCCAGTCTGTCGGCTTGACGTAGTTACCATTCTCCGCAAGCTTGTCGTAACCCGGATTCGCTCACTGGGCGAGGATCATGCCGACAAGGTACGCGTTTGGTGGAATTGATCGCCGTTAGAGATTTGCATGTCCAGGACTACACTGAATAGAAGGAGAGGATGGCTAATGCTGGTTGGCACTTCAGTTGGATCCATTAGCGCAAAAGTTGGCCAAGAGCTGGCTGGCTCCACCGGAGCAGCCCGTATTGCTACCGGATTGGATGGCTCTCTGGAAGTCAATGTCGTTGCGCTTGCCAGCTCCGATGACGATGTTCCGTTAGTCATCGCTAGCTTCGATTTGCTCTACATTGGGGAGGAACTGACTAGTCGACTACGCAGTGATTTCCTGGAACTCGGCGCCTCAAAGCTAATACTGGCCGCCAGCCATACGCACCAAGCACCGATGATCGATCGAGGGAAGCCTCGCTTAGGAGCGATCGATGAGGACTACTTGCGTCTCGTCCATGAGGTGTCTAAGGAGGCGATCACTGATGCAATACGCTCAATGCGACCAAGCGTAGGAGCTCCACAAATTTCTCAGGGCGACGCGAATCACTCAGTAAATCGACGGACCAAGGTTGCTCTCCAGCTCAGTCGAAGGCCCAAGATTAGGACTGTCGCCATTTCTCCGAACCCTCGGGGGGCGCGCGATGAGACTGTCTGCACTCTGCGATTGGATCGTGCAGAAGGGGACCCCTTGGCTATTGTCTGGAACTACGCGTGTCATCCTGTCGGGTTCCCCGACAAGCTTTCAGCATCCCCCCATTTTCCGGGCGTGGTGCGCGAGAGATTGCGTACATTATACGACAATCCTGGACTGGCAGTCTGCTTCCTTCAGGGTTTTTCGGGAAATACACGCCCGAAGGTATCTAGTACGCGGTCAAGTGTTCTTGAATTCATTTTGCGTTCGGTGGGTAGATCCGCTTTCAGAAGTTTCGATGACGCGGAGTACGATGACTGGTCTAATCGGCTAGCCGGTATCGTTGCGCGGAATGTCGCCGAAGGCAGGGCTCTCGTGGGCAGAAAAGTGGATTCGACCGTCTTATCAGTCCCTCTGTCGAGCATTAGTGCCGGTTCGTTCGGAGCACTGGAAGCGGTGCACGCTCGGGTTGGTGAACTGCGGCTTGTCGTAATCAACGGTGAAGCGATGGCGGAGCATGCGTCTGAGCTTAGAATGCAATCTACCGTTTCGCCGGTTATGCCAATCGGGTGTGCGAATGCTGCTTTCGGGTATTTGCCTACAGCGGAGATTATGTCCGAAGGCGGTTACGAGGGAGGTGGGTTCACGGAGTACTTTGGTGTAGGCCGTCTTGTGGAGGGCGCTCCCGGAATGATTCGGGACGTACTGAAGCTCTAGGTTGCTAGGATTTGGCAGAGTTCGTCGTGGTAGGCCAATAACGTAAAGGGGTTCGAGGATGCGCATTTGCGTTGTGGTGGGCTATTTTGATCTATTTAGTGGGTATCAAGAAATTGGCCTCGTGCAGGCCCTAGCAAAGCGGCACGATGTCACCGTCGTTGCAGGCAATCTGGTTAGTCCAATATTCTCTGACTCGCATCTTGAGCGTATCGATCAGTTGCGCGAGTACGCCGCTGGCGAGCGCGAAGAAGACGGGTATGTGTTAATTCGTCTTCCCTCCTTAGAGATTCGAAGCATGATCTTTGCTCCTGGCGTGTCTAGGGTGATTCAGGGGCGAGAACCAGACTTGATTATTCAAGTTATGCCCGGTCAGTTACTCCCGGCGCTCGCCGCGGCCGCAACGCGGAATGTTCGCAGTCAAGTCCTATTTGGGGATAATCGAGCGATGTGGGCTGGTCTTCCAAGATGGGCGCAGCGTTTAAAGTACTTGATATTTGCGGGATCTAAGGGCTTCCTGTATAGATACTCCACCCGTCATGCCGATGTGGTTTATGGATATACTCCTGATACTTTGCACCGGATTCGTCCATTCGTCGGGAAGGCGCCGATGGAGGTGCTGCCACTGTCGTTTAATGACAGCGTGTTTCGGTTCGATGAGCATCTTCGCAGCAAGATGCGTGAAAGTCTGGGCTTCGCAGAATCGGACAAGGTGTTTCTTCTTGCGGGTAAGTTCAAGCTTGAGAAGCGGTTTATTGAGTTCATTCGCGCATTCGTTCGTGTCTCAAGATTTCGCTCCGACCTGAAGCTTTTGGTTGTGGGGCCCACTTTGAGTGATTTGGATGCTGGCGTTTCTGCTGACAAGGATCACTGGAGCGCGGTGCGTGTTTTACCCTTCGGGTCTCAGCAGTCCTTGAACGAGGTCTTCTGTGCATCTGATGTCGGGGTTTGGCCTGCTATGCCGGCGATCACGATACAGCAAGCCATGGGGACCGGTCTTTTCGTCGTGCTTCCCGAGAATGATCTCGTCGGACACCTGGTGAAGAATGTCAGATCCGGCATGCTTGTTCGCGATCTCGAGCACTTCGAGGGATTCTCGCTTGAGTCAGCAATATCTGCTTGGGCGGATTCGTTTGATGCTGATAGATGGGAGCGTGCGAGGCTGAACCGCTGGCTAAGCTCCGAGGCACTGGCTGAGCGGCTGGTGTCGCGCGGCTGAGTTCTGATCTGCAGTTGGAACTTAGGGCGGGTGAGGGAGTGATGTCTTATCGCTCCTGTTGGAGCTGCGGGGCATCTTTGCTTAAAAGGCAGGCACGGATGGGCCGTCAACGAGCCAATACGATTCCCTGAAGGCGGGTACATCTCGGTGCCCTCGCTCGCCGCTCGCGCAGTGCAGTGTTGGCGGTCACTAAGGTCCGACGCTCGAATGATATTCGCTGATTATCGCGCCGTCGCGGTGCGATCCGACGCCCGTTTGGGCCTGTGCTGCACAGGTTTAGGGGCTCTTCCCGGTTCGTGGTGATGGGGAGCGTCGCGTCGTAGGCGCAGAACGGCTCGTGGCCCTGCTGTGATGGGTGTTGTCAAGACATCCACATTCCAGAGGACCACGAGCCTGTGCACGAGAATACTGGTTCGCAGCGGGATGCTGCGAGCACGATCTTCAACCTGCCCAACTACCGCGTCATCGACGCCATCGACCTGCCCGACGGAGGTCGTCGAGTGGTGATCGCCTCGACCGTCCCACCCGGCTGTCCGTCCTGCGGGGTGCTCGCGACGAAGGTCCACTCCCGCCGGTCACAGCAGGTCCGGGACGTTCCCGTCGCTGGCGCGGCGGTGGTGGTGTGGGCCAAGCGGCGCTGGTTCTGCCTGGAGCCGGCTTGTGCCCGGGGCACGTTCGCCGAGGCCACCGAGCAGATCCCTCGTTACGCACGCTCGACGACCCGACTGCGGGAAGAGGTCGTCTCGGCCGTGATCACCTCGGGCCGAGCAGCCTCCGAGGTGGCCCGGGCCCACGGCGTCTCGTGGTGGCTGGTCCAGTCCGCCCTCAGCGCCGCCGCTGTGGTCCTGCCTGACGTCGACGACGTGCGGGTAAGGGGCTCTTCGCGGTTGGTGGTGAAGGAGAGCGTCGCGTCGCTGGCGTAGAACGGCCCGTGGTCCTGCTGTGATGGGTGTTGTCTAGACATCCACATTCCAGAGGACCACGAGCCTGTGCACGAGAATACTGGTTCGCAGCGAGATGCTGCGAGCACGATCTTCAACCTGCCCGACTACCACGTCATCGACGCGATCGACCTGCCCGACGGAGGCCGTCGAGTGGTGATCGCCTCGACCGTCCCGCCCGGATGTCCGTCGTGCGGAGTGCTCGCGACCAAGGTCCACTCCCGCCGGTCCCAGCACGTCCGGGACGTCCCCGTGGCCGGGGCGATGGCGGTGGTGTGGGCCAAGCGACGCTGGTTCTGCCTCGAGCCGGCCTGCGCCCGGCGCACGTTCTGGGAAGCCACCGACCAGGTCCCGCACCGCGCGCGCTCAACGACCCGGCTGCGAAACCAGATCGTCTCCGCGGTGATCACCTCTGGCCGGGCAGCCTCGGAAGTCGCCCGGACCCATGGCGTCTCGTGGTGGCTGGTCCAGGCCGCGCTGGCGGCTGCCGCCGTGGTCCTGCCCACCGCCGAGGACGTGTCAGTGACGTGCCTGGGCATCGATGAGCACCGCTACCGGTCGGTGCGCTGGTTCCGCACCGACGACGGTGCCTGGAGACGGTTCGAGCCCTGGATGACGACCCTGGTCGACCTCTCCACCGGGCAGGTCCTCGGTATCGTCGACGGCCGGGACTCCACCGCCGTCGGCGACTGGCTCGCCCAGCGCTCCGAGCTCTGGCGGGAGCGGATCGAGATCGTCGCCATCGATCCCTCGGCCGCGTTCCGCAAAGCACTGCGGACCTACCTGCCCCGCGCTGCGGTCTCGGTCGACAAGTTCCACCTCGTCAAGCTCGGAAACGACATGGTCACCACCGTCCGTCAACGCCTAGCCCGCACCCATCGCGGTCGTCGCGGCCGCAAGGACGACCCGGCCTGGGCCCACCGGATGCTTTTGCTACGCGGCGCTGACACCCTCACTCCACGGGCCTGGGAGCGGTTGGAGACGGTGTTCCGCACCGATGACCCCACCGACGAGCTCTCCGCCGCCTGGGGCATCAAGGAGCAGCTCCGCCGCCTATTGGCGACCGACACCCTGGCTCAGGCCTGGGAGGAACGGATGCGGATGGGCTACTTCGTGCAGATCGCGAATATGCCCGAGGCGACCAAGCTCTACGACACCGTCGTGACCTGGTGGGACGCGATCGAGGTCCTCATCGTCACCGGCGCGACCACCGCTCGAGTCGAGGCCGCGAATACCGGCATCAAGAACATCAAACGCACTGGCCGCGGCTTCCGCAACGCCGAGAACTACCGGATGCGTATCCTGCTGACCAGCGCCGCGAAAACCGTAGCGTGAATACCCGCCCCAGCAGGATCATTCACCACGAACCGCGAAGAGCCGGGTAAGGCGTCTGGGGGTCGATGAGCACCGCTACCGGTCAGTGCGCTGGTTCCGCACCGACGAGGGCGCTTGGAGACGGTTCGAGCCGTGGATGACGACACTGGTCGACCTGGCCACCGGGCAGGTCCTCGGCATCGTCGACGGCAGGGACTCCAGGGCCGTCGGGGACTGGCTGGCCCAGCGTTCCGAGCTGTGGCGGGAGCGGATCGAGATCGTCGCGATCGATCCGTCGGCCGCGTTCCGCAAGGCGCTGCGGACCTACCTGCCTCGGGCCGCGGTCTCGGTCGACAAGTTCCACCTGGTCAAGCTCGGAAACGACATGGTCACCACCGTCCGGCAGCGCCTGGCCCGCACCCATCGCGGGCGGCGGGGTCGCAAGGACGACCCGGCCTGGGCCCACCGGATGCTGCTGCTGCGCGGCGGCGACACCCTGACCCCGAGGGCGTGGGAGCGGTTGGAGACGGTGTTCCGCACCGATGACCCCACTGACGAGCTCTCGGCCGCCTGGGGCATCAAGGAGCAGCTCCGCCGCCTGCTGGCCACCGACACTCTCGCCCAGGCCTGGGACGAACGGATGCGGATGGGCTACTTCGCCCAGATCGCGAACATGCCCGAGACGACGAAGCTCTACGACACCGTCGTGGCCTGGTGGGACGCGATCGAGGTCCTCATCGTCACCGGCGCAACCACCGCGAAGGTCGAAGCGGGCAACACCGGCATCAAGAACATCAAACGCACCGGCCGCGGATTCCGCAACCCGGAGAACTACCGGACCCGTATCCTGCTGACCAGCGCCGCGAGAACCGTAGCGTGAATACCCGCCACAGCAGGGTCATTCACCACGAACCGCGAAGAGCCGGTTTAGTGGCTCCCACGACTACGAATACTCAGTTGGCGGGAGCGGTGGCGATCGTTTAGTCGATACTTGTACGGAATTACTCCGAGTCGACGGCGTTTCGTGTTTGGGGATCGGTGAAATGCGGAGCGATGAGGTCGCCCTTGATCGCTTCAAGGTGTTGCAGTTTGTCATTAGTGCCAAAGCGCTCCGCGATACGTCTTGCGGGCGCTCCTGCCCAGATTTCAAAATCGGGCACGTCTTTCGTAACAATGGCGCCCGCTCCGATGATTGCTCCGTCACCTATGGAGACTCCTCGCAGTACCGTTGCGCGGTATCCTATCCATACGTCGGCGCCGATATTCGTTGCCGGCTGGGGCGGCCTACCTGAAAATTGGATTGGGGTGCTTGGAATTGAGCTGATGTGGTCGGCGCCAACTATTGCGACGTGTGCAGCGAGCATCGTATAGCGCCCGATACTAACTCCAGGGCCGATTCGGCAGTGGTCGCCCACGAATCCATACTCGAAGATTTTGACGTCTCTGCTTACCCGGCTTGTGTGGTGGATATAGGCTGTGGGATGCGCGTCTGGTAGGCGCAGATATGCCCGAGTTATAGTGTTCCGGGAGTTACGTAAAATGGTGTATAGGGTTGAATTCCTGGAGATCATATATGGCCCCTTTTGTGTTATTTAATCAGGTCTACTGACGTGGGGGATCTGCAACTAGGTGGCGTTAGTTTTAGGGTCGTCGCCCAGTCCACCGGGGGTACCTGCGGTAGGTTGATACTATGAAGTTCACAACCCTTTGGCTGGTGTTTGAAATCGTGTAGTCGGAAGGCGTGTCTGCGCGATCCAGTTGGGTCGCCAAGTTAACCGCTTCGAGAACGTTCGACGGGTCGAGGCCAGTCATGATGATGGCGCCGGTGTCTATTGCTTCGGGTCGCTCGATCGAATCCCTTAACGTCACTGCTGGAAAGCCAAGCATTGAGCTCTCCTCGGCGATTGTGCCGCTGTCCGAGAGGACGCATTTGGCGCTTAACTGGAGTTTGTTGTAGTCATTGAATCCGAGTGGCTTGTGCCAGGTGACACCTTCGACCTCCCGTCCGAGTTCTTCGAGGCGCTTACGAGTTCGCGGGTGTGTGGAGACCAGAATGGGGAGCTTGTACTCTTCGCGCAGGGCCTCGAGACAGTTGAGCAGCAGCGTGAGGCGTGCGGGTGAATCCACGTTCTCCTCGCGATGCGCGCTGACCAGGAAGTACTCGCCAATGCTGAGGTCGAGCCGATCGAGCACGTCCGAGGCGTCGATCGCCTCGCGCTGCGCCTCAAGCACCTCGCGCATCGGGGAGCCGGTGACGATGACCTGGCGAGGATGCTTCCCCTCAGCGAGCAGGTTCCGACGTGCGTGCTCGGTGTATGCGAGGTTGTAATCGGAGACGTGATCGACCATGCGACGATTCGTCTCTTCGGGGACGTTGTTGTCGTACGAGCGGTTGCCCGCCTCCATGTGGTAGACGGGGATGCCCTTTCGCGCTGCCATGAGCGCGGAGATGCAGCTGTTCGTGTCGCCGAGCACTAGGATCGCGTCGGGCTCGACCAATTCGAGGACCTTCTCAGTCTTCTCGAGAACGCCCCCAAGCACGGTTCCGAGCGAGCCCGTGTCCACGCCGAGGAAGTGGTCGGGGGAGCGGAGGCCGAGCTCTTCGAAGAAGATCTCGTTGAGCTCGTAGTCGTAGTTCTGGCCAGTGTGGACCAGGACATGATCGACGGTGGCATCGAGGCGTTTGATCGTGGCGGCGAGCCGGATGATCTCCGGCCGGGTTCCGACAATGGTCATGATCTTGGTCATCGGAGGGTCTCCTTCTGGTCGGTCAAGTCTCGTGCGTAGCGATTCATGCGGCGCCCTTCGGGCGTCGCGTAGGTTGACTCGAGGACCCAGCCGAGTTCTTGATAGAAGTGGTTCACGCCGTCATTGGAGTCGGCGTCGGTGGTGAGATACGCAGCGCGTGCGCCGGCTGCAGCTGCTGCAGCGGTCCACTCGGTCATCATGTGCGTGCCGGTGCCCTTGCCCTGCTGGTCGCTTCGCACGCAGATCGATGAGAGGAGCGCTCCATCAATCGGAGATCCGGCGTCGCCACGATAAGTGACTGCTCGGAGCAGTCGGGGGATGATCCGGGGCCGACGCAGGCTGTCCTTGACGCTGAGCAGACCAAATTGGAGCAACCGCCGTTTGAGCAGCCGGGAGAAGAATCCAGCCGGCTCTGTGGTGCCGACGATCGTCCCGACGATCTCACCCGAGTCGTTGACGGCCACCGTACTGATCGCGGCATTGTCGCTGGCGAAGCCGAGGTAGAACTGCTTGAGGAAGGCGGTGCCGAGTGACGAGAGGAAGAACTCCGGGAACGCGTTCTGGTGCAGCACAGCTAGCGCGGCAGCGTCGTCAGCACGTACCGGACGGATCGTGAGGTCGCTTGTCATCATGCCGTGAACGCCTCCGTCCAGTGGCGCATCTCAGGGATTGTCAGGAGGAGCTCCTTGGTGCCCTGCAGATTGAGACGCTCGGTGTTCTCACTCGTGTAGTCCTGGACCGCAACACGATCAGCATCACCTTCTTCGACGAAGACGCCGTAGCGCAACGAACGGGCGTCGAGAGGCACACGGAAGTATTGGCCCTCATCCGTGGCCCGGGCTGATTCCTCGGCGCTCAAGAGCGTCTCGTGCATCTTCTCGCCGTGGCGCATGCCGATATTGGCCACCTTCGGGTCATCAAGGCCCAACAGAGAACCGACGGCTTGGGCAAGCCCCTTCACGGTCGAGGCCGGAGCCTTGCGGACGAATAGGTCACCTGGCTCTGCGCGGAGGAAGGCATGCTCTACGAGGTCCACGGACTCGTCGAGAGACATCAAGAAGCGTGTCATCTCTGGCTCGGTGACCGTGAGCTCCTTGCCCTGGCGGATCTGATCCACGAACAGGGGGATGACGGAGCCGCGCGAGTACATGACGTTGCCGTACCGGGTCAGGGAGACGGTGGTGCGAGACCTCGGGTGGTTCCGGGCGAAGGCCTGGGCGGACTTCTCCATCAACGCCTTGGTCATCCCCATGGCGTTGACCGGATACACGGCCTTGTCGGTGCTGAGCAGCACCAGCGAGGAGACTCCACGTTCGTTGGCGGCCTCAATGACGTTCTGGCTGCCCTTCACATTAGTGAGGACCGCCTGCTCGGGAAAGAACTCGCAGGATGGCACCTGCTTGAGCGCTGCGGCGTGGAAGGCGAAGTCGACGTCGACGAAGGCCTGCTTGACCGAGTCGAGATCGCGCACATCACCGAGGAAGAAGCGCAGCCGGTCGTCGTCGAAGGATTTCCGCATCTCGTCCTGCTTAGCCTCGTCCCGGCTGAAGATATGGACCTTCCCGGCGCCGCGCTCCAGAAGGTTCCGAGTCATGGTGGAGCCGAAGGAGCCGGTACCGCCGGTGATGGCGATCGTCGAGCCTTCGATGCTGCGGGTGGTCATTGACGTGCTCCTTGGAGTTGTGCGGCGCGGATCAGGGCGTCCTCGACACGAGAGACGCCTGCATCGAGCGAGAAGGTGTTGACGTAGTAGTCGCGGGCCAAGTCGCCTCGCCGGGCGAGCCCGTCTCGCCCATTGACCAGCATCGAGCGCAGTGCCTGCTCGATCGAGTCGGGATCATCGGGTTTCGCGGCGACGCCGGCTCCAGAGTCCAACACGACCTTGCGGGCATCACCTTGTGCAGCGATGAGAATCGCCCGTCCTGCGGCCAGCGATGCCTGGATCTTGCTTGGCATCGTCATCCGGGCGAGCGGGTGGTCATTGAGGCTCACGTAACTGATGTCGGCCGTGGCGTACAGGTCAGACATCTGCTCCTGAGGTCGTCGCCCCAGGAAACGCACGACCGTGGCGCCAGCGGCTTCCACCTGGGCGCGCAGCTCCTCTTCATGGGTTCCGGAGCCGGCGAGAAGGACCGTGACCTCGGAGGAGCTGAATCGGCTGGCTGCGGTGATCAATGAGCTCAAGCCCTGAGCGCCGCCCATGGTGCCGGCGTACAACAGCACGACGGCGTCATTGTCGATACCGAGTTCCTGACGCATGGACGTCCCGTCGCTGTGGAAGACCTGCTCGTTGGCCCACATGGGAATGAACTCGAGCTTGGATCGGTCCACTCCTCGCGTCTCAAGGGCGTTGCCCACGCTGGGCGAGATGTAGGCGACGCTCGAGGAGGCCGCGTACAGGCGCGAGCACCACCAACCCAGGGTGCGCTCGGCGAACTGTCCGGGGCGTCCACTCAGGAAGCCACTGGCCATCAAGGTATCCGGCCACAAGTCCAGGACGTGCGTCACAGTCGGCACGCGATGGAGGTATTTGGTGACCAGCATCGGAAGCCCGATGGTCACGGGGGAGTAGTTGACCCAAATCGCGTCGCAGTTCGCGAGGGCCCGGAAACCGTTGATCGTCGCGCTGGCGCCGAAGGAGGCGTAGTTGAGGAGGCGTTTGGTCCCAGACTGGTCGTGGTTCGGGTAAAGAGCGACCCGGCGCACGGTGACACCATCATGGTGGTCGACTTGCGTGCGCTTCATGGTCCAACCGTCAGGAAGTCGGCCGGTCGGGTAGTTCGGATAGCCGGTCAGCACCGTCACGTCGTGCCCTCGCGCCGCTAGGCCGTGGGCGAGCTCGGTGGGAAGCGCGGCGGGGCCCGGTTCGGGGGCGTACCACTGGGTGAGCATGCCGATCTTCATGAGCGCACCACCGCCGTTACCGTATCGAGCATGATCTGCACGTCACCCCGAAAGGTCCGTGACCGGACGTAGTCGGCGTACATAGCGGCCTTCTGGGGAAGGATCTCATCCTTGTAGGTGGCCTCCGGATCCTCCGCCGCCGCCAGGAGCTCGGACTCGTTGCGGAACGCAATGCTCGCTGGATCGGTGATGCCCGGCCTCACCGACAGAATCACCGGTCGCAGCTCCTGCGGCCACTCCTCGACGTAGCGGGGGACCTCGGGGCGCGGCCCGACCAAGCTCATCTCGCCGCGCAGCACATTGACGAGCTGGGGAAGCTCATCGATCTTGGTCTTGCGCAACACCGCACCGATCCGCGTGATTCGCGGATCGTGGTCCGAGCTCACCTGGGCTCCTGGAGCGCCGGTGCGCATCGATCGGAACTTCAGGATCTCGAACGCCCGCTCGTTCCGACCGACCCGCTGCTGGCGAAAGAGCACGGGACGGCCATCAGTCGCCGCGATGGCCGCCGCGGAGATGAGCAGCACTGGGGCGGTGATGAGCAGACCCCCGGCGGATCCGAAGATGTCCAGAGCCCGCTTCGAGAGCGCGCTGCGCATCGAGGTCACCGGCATGATGCCCTGACCGCGTCGATGACCCGGTCCACGTCGGCGCCCGTCATCGAGGAGAACGCTGGCAGGCTGAGGATGCGCGCGAACTCCCGCGTCGCGACCGGGAAGTCCTCGGGCTTGTGCTCTGCACGATCGCGCCAGTACGGGTGCAGATGCAGGGGTATGAAGTGCACGCTGGTCCCGATCCCGAGAGCAGAGAGCCGATTCACCAGCTCATCGCGGTCGAGACCGTCTTGGACGCGGATCATGTAGAGATGCCAGGCGTGGACGTCGTCGGCGCCGGGAGCGTCTACCGGAAGATCGAGCGGAAGGTCCTGGAACGCCTCGGTGTAGCGCTGGGCAATCGAGGCACGTTTGTCGCGCATCTCGTGGGCTCGTCCGAGCTGTACGCGCCCGATGGCAGCAGCGGGGTCGGTGAGGTTGTACTTGAACCCGGGGGCTACGACGTCATATTGCCATGAGGGTGTCGTGCTTGAGTAGCGGTTGAAGATGTCGCGGGAGATGCCGTGCAATCGCATCGTGCGCATGCGCTGGGCAGCGTCCTGGTCGCGGGTGACGACCATTCCGCCTTCGCCGGTAGTGATCGTCTTCGTCGCGTAGAAGCTGAACACCGTCGCGTGGGAGGCCCCAGTGCCGATCGTGGCTCCGTCCCGTGCGGCAGGGAATGAGTGCGCGGCGTCCTCGACGACATGGAGGCCGAACTCCTCGGCGAATCGCACGGTCGCGGCCGGGGCGACCATGAGACCGGCCATGTGCACCGGCATGACCGCCTTCGTGCGCTCAGTGACCGCCGTCCGCGCCGTGTCGTAGTCGATGTTGAGGGTGA
Source organism: Brachybacterium sp. AOP24-D1-21 (assembly GCF_052378665.1). Classification (NCBI taxonomy): domain Bacteria; kingdom Bacillati; phylum Actinomycetota; class Actinomycetes; order Micrococcales; family Dermabacteraceae; genus Brachybacterium; species Brachybacterium sp. AOP24-D1-21. Next base: position 873,355 of record NZ_JBQSXX010000001.1, on the reverse strand, counting down.
CAGGGTCGACGTCGACAAGCACTGGCTCGGCGCCGAGGTAGCGCACCACTTCGGCGGTGGACGTGAACGTCCAGGTGGGGACGATGACCTGGTCTCCGGCGCCGATGCCGAGCGACTCCAGAGCCAGGTGCAGGCCGGCGGTCGCGGAATTCACCGCGATTGCGGTGACGTCCGGGGCGAGAAACTCAGAGAATTCCTGCTCGAATGCCTTCGCGTTCGCGCCGGTGGTCAACCATCCGCTGCGTATCGCGTCGGCCGCGGCGGACACTTCCGCCTCGGTGATATCCGGACGGGCAAACGGGAGAAACGGGACTTCGCTCATGCTCGATCTCCTTCACTGTCGATGTCGACGTGGGCCGCGATCGCGGAAGCCACCTGGCGAACGGAGGTAAGCACGGTGCTGAATGAGTCCTCGTAACCTTCCGGAGGACCGCCGTAGGGGTCCGGGATGTCCAACGAGTCGCCCCCTGTCTTGGTTCGTGCTCGTAGTCGTGAGGCGGCCTCTGCGAAGTCGCGGAGACTTGCGTACAGGGCGTCCGATGGCAACAGCGAGACGATTCCCCCCAACTCGAGCAGCGTGAAGGAACGCCGCACGACTCGGGGGGCGGTGCGCGCCACCCAGGCACGATGCTCTGCGGTCATGGTGATGATCAGGTCCGAGGATTCAGTCTGTTCTTTCGACAGCTGCCGGCCTGCATGGTCGAGAGTGACTCCGAGCTCGCGCTCGATGAACACGTCGGCCTCCCGAGCGGACGGGCGATCGACGGCGGCGTGGGTGCCAGCACTCGACACCGCGTATTGCGTTTCGGGGAGGAGTGCTCGTAATGCAGCCGCTCCAACCGGCGATCGACAGATATTCCCCGTGCACACCACCAAGATCGACCCCATGATCACCGCGCCCCGCCACCCTGGTCAGTAACCCCGGGCCACGCCTTAGGGGTTGTGCTCTCTGCGAGGTCCGCGGCGACGCGGCGATCACGGTGCTTTCCTGAGCGCCGGCTCGGACGAGTGGGCAGTGGGGCCTTGCTGGAGCGAGAAGCCACCCCTTCTCCATGCGGCTGTACATTTGGCATTGGCCTGGGCTCTACCCGAGTAGAAGCCTTCGCAATTGCTCGCGGACTCGAAGGTGAAGAATCGGATGAGTACGAGTAGTTGTAGGTGTAGGCCCCCTGAGAACCACCCTGCACACGGTTCAGGATGATTCCCAGGACGCGCGCCTGGACGGCTTCGAGTTTGTCGAGCGCCTGGCTGAGCTGGGGCTTCCGCACCCGCTGACTCTGTGCAACCACCACGGTGCCCCCCACGTAGTGGGAAAGGACCACTGCGTCGGTCACCGCGAGCAGAGGTGCGGTGTCGACGACAACGAAGTCGTACGTTGCCATGGCGTCGTTCAGCAGATTCTGCATGTTCTTACTGCCGAGAAGTTCGCTGGGGTTCGGCGGGATCGGGCCCGAGGCCAGGGCCTCGAGTCCTTCCGTCTCCAGGGGCTGGGCGACATCCTCGATATTGGCCTCGCCGATCAGCACCGTGGTGAGGCCCGCACCGCCTTCGATCCCCAGGTACTCAGCGACCGAGGGGCGACGCAGGTCGGCATCGATCAGCAGTACGCGATTGCCTGCCTGGGCGATGACGTGAGCAAGATTGATCGCGGAGCTGGTTTTACCCTCCCCCGGGAGAGAGGAGGTGAGCAGAACACTGCGCTTCTCGCTGGTCAACCCCAAGAACTGCAGATTGGTGCGTAGACCGCGGTACGCCTCGGCCTGCATGCTCTGAGGATGCTGGGCAGAGACGAGAGGCAGGTGCTTTGTGTCTTTGCCGGCGGGGATCGCCGCGATGACGGGCTGCTCGAAAAGCTTCTCGATGTCATCGGGGCGGCGCACGCGATTGTCCAAGAGGTCGCGCATGATCGCGATCGCGACTCCGGCAAGTACCGCAAGCATGAGGCCCACTGCGACGTTCCGCGGGATGCTCGGTGATGCAGGGCTCGCCGGTTCGGTGGCGGGCGCAATGACGGTCAGCTCAACGGTGGGCTCCTCCCCGCTGGTCTCTAGCGCGGAGACCTGCGTGCGCAAGCTCTCCGAGGTCGCATTTGCGATCGTGGCTGCCTGGGCCGGGTCTTCATCCGTCACGGTGATCTCGAGGATCAGAGTTTCCGGGGGAACCGTGGTGCTGATCCGGCTGGCAAGCTCGCGCGCCGTCGTGTCGAGGCCGAGCTCATCGATGACGGGATCCAGGACTAGAGGAGTAGTTGCCACATCGGCATAGCTGGTGATCTGCTGGCTCGCAAAGTTCACGCCGCTGTTCAGCTCAGCAACGGTGCTGCCTGCCTGGGTCTGGACGAACACCCGGTTGGTCGCCTGATACTCAGGGGTCTGCAGGAGAGTGAAAGCCACTACCGCACCCAGCACCAGAAACGCGGTGAGCAGAGCGGAGATCCAGCGGTCCCGCAGAATCGTCAGGTAATGCTGTAACTCCACAGGAATCCATTCGATCGGGCTTGCGGGCCCTGGAGGGCCCGATCTCTTCAGAGGGGCGCGTGCCGACGGAGGGGTCCCTCAGCGACGGGCCACATCTGCGAACTAAATCTAGCTTACGGGCTCGCCGCGGAGATGACCCCGATGCGGGGTCAGCGACCAAGCGGTCGCATTGCTCAGCATCAGGTCGTTGCGAAATTCGGTTACCCAACTGCGTTGCCGAAAATTTCGTCGCGTAAGGCAAGCGAGCGGCGTTCTACGCTCTCATCACGTGTGCTGTCGGCCAGTGCCGACTTGTCCTGCGCTGCTCGCAGCCACGATTCGAAGTCCAGTCCGCTCGGTTCGACACAGTCGACCGGTGCCTGGGAGATCCGCGGATGGAGCGGAGCCTCCGCCTGCTCGTCGACGGAGAAGAGGTCCTCGTGCAGCTTCTCCCCGTGCCGGAGCCCGGTGAACACGATCTCGACTTCTTCGCCGGACATCTCGATCATGCGCCTCGCCACATCGAGGATCCGCACCGGTTCGCCCATGTCCAGGATCATCACCTGCCCGTCCTCGCCGATGGCGCCGGCCTGCACGACCAGTTCACAGGCCTCCGGGATCGTCATGAAGTACCGGGTGACGTCCGGGTGGGTGACGGTGACGGGGCCGCCCTTCTCGATCTGTGATTGGAAGGTCGGGATCATTGAGCCGCGGGATCCGAGGACGTTGCCGAAGCGTACGGAGACGTAGCTCCCAGAGTCCCCGTGTGCGGCCCACGCGGTCAGCCGCTCAGCCATGCGCTTTGAGTGGCCGAGCACGCTGGTGGGATCTGCCGCTTTGTCGGTGGAGATGTTCACGAACTGCTCCACCCTCGCGTCCAGGGCGGCTTCCAAGACGTTGAGGGTCCCCAGTACGTTCGTCTTCCACGCTTCCTCGGGGTACTGCTCCAGCATCGGGAGGTGCTTCAGCGCTGCGGCATGGAACACTACGTCGGGCCGCCGGTCGCGGAAGACTTCTCGGAGTGCGTCCGGGTCGCGGATGTCGGCGAGCACGGCATCGCTGGTGTCCAGGAGGCCGTGGCCGAAGATGGAGAGCTGTGTGGTGTGCAGACCGGACTCGTCGCGGTCGAGCATGAACAGCTCGCTGGGCCCGAACTTGTGGATCTGGCGGCACAGTTCGGAACCGATGGACCCGCCGGCCCCGGTGACAAGCACCCGCTTGCCCGACAGATACCCTGCGACCGACGACAGGTCGATTTGGGCAGGGTGACGTCCTACCAAGTCATCCACGGAGACGTCGCGGAGATTCGCCGCGCTGCGCCGCTGAGTCAGAGCCTCGTTGATCGAGGGGAACACCAGCATGCGGATTCCCAGCGCGTCCGTCTGATCATGCACGTCGCGAAGGAACGCGGAGTCCACCCGGTTCACGCAGACCACCACCGCGCCGGCGCCGGTCTCCGCGACCACGCGGGAGAGGTCTGTGACAGAGCCCAGCACCTTCAGTCCACTCACGACGAAGCGACGTTTGCGCGGATCATCGTCGATGAAACCCACGGGCCGGAACTCGGAGTGCTGATCCGCCGCCATCTGTCGGGCCACCGAGTGCCCGAGCTCCCCGGCTCCATAGAGCAGCACGGGAAGTGCGTTCCCAGCGGGGCCGGACCTGGTCTCCACCACGTTCCGGAACACCAGGCGTACGCCACCCATGAGCACGAGGACAGTCGGGAAGATCGCGAGCACCACGCTGCGCGGGAGCGCGACCGTCGTGAGCACCACGATCGCGAATGCGGCCCAGGCCATGAACGCGACGATCGACAGGGCTCTCAACTCATCGAGCGACCCCACGACGAAGCGGTGGCGGTAGAGCCCGCCCAGCCAACCCCCGATGCACATCACCGCGATGCAGAGCAGGGACACAAGCGCCACGTTACTCAGGACGGGCGTCCATTCAATGACGAGGTTGTCGTCGGCCAGCAGGTATCGGCTGATGGTGAGTACCAAGATGGCGAGGAGCCACGAGATGGAGTCTGCGAGGACGGCGAGCCACGCCGGCAGAGGGCGCGTGCGCTGCGGTGTGCGACCGGGCGATGCGGGTGGCAGCGGCAAAGACATGCTCAGGGTGATCCTTCTTCCTCATTCAGAGAACCAACGCTAGTGCGTCGTCTCGTCCGGTTCGGAGCCGAACGTCCCTCAGGCTCAGCACCAGAATCAGTGCTGAGGAGCATCGCCGACTAGATTCCGCTGAGGAAAAGTTGGAGACGCCGTGGCTCCGTTGTCATTCGCATGCTGGAACAACGATGGACAGGTGGTGACTACTTCCGATCCATAGTAAGGATCTGGTGAGTACGCATCATGACCTGCAGGTTGCAGAAGCATCTCGAAAGGATGTCATTGCCGACAGTCGACATCTGCTGCGCGACGTCCTGCACCGACGCTGGGCGCCACAGATCACGTGACACCTACCAGCGCATCAGCCCCAGGTGAGACCCTGGGTCTATGATTTTTTCCCACTTCAAAGCGTCGCGTATGCGCCCCTGCCGTGGTGCGCTTCCCGCGATGCTTTGTGGCGGTGCCCCTCGTTCGCGGTACTTGGTGCTTGCGCTGACGGCCTGGACGCTGTACGTGCTGTGTTCGGCGGTCTGGGCGGGCTCCTCGCTTGGTGCGCTTCTTCCTTACCTAAGCTTCTCGATCTCTCTACTTGTCGGCTTCTTGGCGGGGGCTCGGTTCCCCCTTCGGGACCTCGGACCACAGGTCCCTGCCGTCCTCGCGGTCTGCGCAGTATCGATTCTCTTCGTCGTCCCGTTCTACGCCAATGCGCAAGCGGCGTTGGGCCTCCAGTTGCTTGCAGTCGCTTCTCTGCTCTCTCTCCGCCTACCTTGGGCTGGCGAGCTGTTGCCGCATCATCGGTGGGCCGTCGCGGCCCTGGGAATGCTCGCACTAGGGGCTGTGCTGCTTGCGTTCCGTGCGCAGGCGGCAAGTGTGCTCTTAGTGCCCCTGGCGGTGTTGATTTTGTGCGCCGTGGTTATGAGGCTTGGCCCGCCTCGCCTCGCTGTCGCAGTTGCAGGGCTGACCGCCATCGGTGTCGCAGCCCTGACGGTCATCAGCCTCGGCAGTCTTCGCACATGGCCGAGTGCCCTGAACGAGGGCGGAAGCCTCAGCGGTGTGCGTCATCGGCTCTGGTCCGATGCGCTGGACTTGTGGCAGGCGAGTCCAATCACCGGTGCCGGGCCTGGAGGCTTCCTTGCACATTCCGAGATCGCCGCCTCCAAACCGCTGTGGGAACGGGCGCACTCCTCCGTCCTCCAAGTCGGCTCCGAGCTCGGCGCGATCGGGGTAGTCCTCTTCTCCGCGATCCTCGTCGCCGGCGCCGCGCTCGCACTGCAGGGGAGCCGGCGAGCGGGCCTGATCGCCGTCGCCGCCTGGAGCGCGCTGGGCATCCACTCAATGATCGACCACCTCTACGAGTACCCAATCGTCACCCTCACTGCCGGCATCGTGCTGGGGTACGCGAGCAAGACGACAGAACCGCCCGCAGTGATCGACGAGTAGCCCTGTCGTTCGCGTTTGCCTACGTGAGAAGGGGATCTTCTTGACGATGTTCCTGCAGCAAGGACGAGTGTTTAGAAGAGTTCACTCGGGGGACTATGAACTGACTGATGGAGTCGTCGGGCCGAATCGACTGACGGAGTGGTCACTTCGTTGCCATAACGTTCGCCGCCGTCGCCGTTGTTCCCTCTGCGTCTCGGAGGCGAGTTTCCCCCGACGTCGCTGAGGTCCTCAATATTGACACTCCCGAGGTTCCGGGGCGCTCCATTGCGTGCGCTCGGGCAACCGGGTCACCTCGAACCCCACTCCGAACGCGACCGACTGTCCTCTGCTGGGAGCCGGCTTGCTCTGGATCTCCGAGCTGAGCGTGCCGCTCATCGGCCAGCAGGGCGTGACCGCCCAACCCGGCCTCATCGAGCTCGACGGAGAAAGTGTGCTGAGGGTCGACTCTACGACGTTGACCTGGGGTTATGGGGGGAGCCTCTGGGCGGCTCGGCCATTTGATTCCTTAACTCTAACCGGGGCCGAAACCGCTTAGGCTATGCCCCGGGATTCTCCATCGGCCCCGCTCGAAATTTCGGGACAGACGATGGGACCCCGCGGCCCTCGGGGCCGGTCTCCACCCTGCTCATCGGCGGGCGCACCGTCCCTCTATGCTGGGAATCCATGGCGAAGTTCCGCGGCGTGAGCGAGGGCGACTCGATCACCTACGCCCTGCAGCGCAAGGAGCCTCTGCTCACGGAACACGAGGCATTGCGCGATGCCGTCCTGGGGGACTCGTCCAACATCGTCACCATGCGCGAAGGCCTCCACGCCGTCCGTACCGTCGAGGCTGTGCTCGATTCGGCACGCGGGAACACCTTCATCCAGCCCTGAACGCATCGCCGACGCGCAGTGCACTGAGGGCCGGCCCTCAAATATCATCAGTCGTAGCTGAACCCGCTCATCATCTGGGCGGCTTCGCCGCGAGTGATGGTGCGCGTAGTGCGGAAAGTGCCGTCGGTGAACCCTGACCTCGCATGATTCCGGCAGACGCCCCCGATCACTGTCCGTGGTTCCCGCGCCAGGGTCGCGACCCTGGCGTCTCCACGCTGCGGCGCAGCTTCTTCGACCCCGCGATCCCGGCAGACCTGCTCGGGGTGGGGGAGAACGTGATCGAGCTGCAGCTCGCCGAGGGCGGCTGGATGGCCTGGGACGGGGCGGGACGAGATCATCGAGTGAGCGGCCACTGTCCTGGGATGTCCGGATCTGCTGGAAGGCCGTCGGCTCATTCCTGACGGGTGACGAAGCCATCGTCGTGGGGCACCCGGCGCGGCAGAGGTGACGCTGAGCGCGCAGCGGAGGGGCATGACTCGGGATCCGCATGACCGCATCGCGGAGAGCTGTACGAGTATGTCCTGAACTCGGACTTTTCGGGCACTTCTCCCATAGTGTGAGCGCGCCAGAGCCGATGGACCAGCACTGGCTTCCCTGGTCGTCTGCGTAGGCGCCCCTGCCCCTTCTCGTCGGAGGTTCTTGTGGTTCACAACTCTCGTACTCTCGCGCCACCCCGCCTGGTGGCTTGATGGCGCTCCTGCTCGCCGTACTGCTCATGGCCAGCCTTCTCAGCCCATCGGCAGCTCATGCGGCGCCGACGGTGCAGGAGAAGGAGCCGAATGACACGACGGCTACTGCCCAGCGCGTGGACCTCGGTACCACTGTTCAAGGGAAGATCGAGGACCGCGGTCGGGTCACGGACTTCTACAGGTTCTCGGCACCCAAGCCGGGCAAGCTCACGCTCGATCTCCGCTTCGGCGATCACCTGGGGACTGAGGGCAGCCTGACGCTGAAGATCTTCAACTCCTCGGGGACTCAGATCGAGAGGATCATCCTCACGCCCGCGGAGTACAGCGGTGCGAAGCTCCGCAGTCTTGCGCTGTTCGTGGAGGCCGGGACCTTCTACATCTCGCTCGACACGTATTCCTCCCGGTGGCACGGAGCGTCCTACACGTTCAGGACCACCGTGACGGCGATGGCCTCCGAGACGGAGCCCAACGAGACGACGGCGACGGCAGATGTGATCGCACTCGGGCAGAAGACGGTCGGAGCGTCACTGGAAGATCCGCATTGGGTGGGAAGGGACCACGACTACTTCCGACTCGGATTGTCGAAGCGGACCACAGTGCAGGTGGACTTCCGCTTCGCCTGCAATCTGGGCACGGGGGAGCTGTATCGACTCGAGATTCTGGACAACCAGGGCAAGCAGCTCCTGGACCGCAAGCTCACGGGCTCCGAGTGCAACGGTGCCGGTCTGCGGGGGCAGCGGGTCACGGTCCCGGCAGGCAATCTCTACGTCCACATCTACTCGCGGTTCGGCAACGACCTGACGCGGGGCAAGCAGTATTCGCTCACGGTGTCTCCGGCGAGCCCCTTCAAGGACATCCGCCCGGGCATGGAACATTACGACGCGATGGTGTGGATGAAGGAGAGCGGTACCTCGACCGGCTGGTCCGACGGCACCTATCGCCCGCTCTCCGCCGTCAACCGCGATGCGATGGCGGCATTCCTCTACCGTCCCGCCGGGTCGCCGAAGGTGACGTTGCCACGTACCTCCCCGTTCCGGGATCTCAAGCCCACTGACGAGCACTACACGGCGATCATCTGGGCCTACCAGGAAGGGATCACCACCGGTTGGGTGACGTCCAAGGGTCGGGAGTTCCGGCCGGTGCAGCCCATCGCCCGCGATGCGATGGCCGCATTCCTCTACCGCTACGCGGACTCCCCGAGGTACACCACCCCGAAGGGGGCGTGTTTCACGGATGTGAGGTCGAATCAGCAGTTCGCCAAGGAGATGTGCTGGATGAAGAGCACGGGCATCTCCAAGGGCTGGTCCGACGGCACGTACCGACCGCTGCAGTCCGTCAAGCGCGATGCGATGGCCGCGTTCCTCTACCGCTACACCACCACCTGAGGAACCTGCCGCTGCGAGGCGGGGAGATCGCGCGATGCGGTCGCCTTCCGGTGAACGTCTCGAGGCAGCTCGGGGACGTTCCGGGGCGGGTCATTCGCGGCGCGGGAGGGCCGGTGACAATGGAGGCGTGCGCAGACTGATCGTCGCGATCTTCCTCGGTGCCGCCGCCGCGCGCGCCGAGCCCTGCTCGGGCTCGCAGGCGTCACCGCCGCGGCCGTGGTCGCCTGGCCGGCCCGTGACGAGCTCGCGGCCCAGGCGCGCGCCTTCCCGCTGCGTCCAGATCTCACGGACTATGTGCGCGGTCCAGGGAGGGCCGCCACCGCGATCGACGCCTACCTCGCCCGGCGGGGCGACCCCATCGTCACCGAGGTGGACCTGTATCCGCGGTACGTGCTGTTCACGGCCCTGACATCCCCGGTGCGACCGCCTATGACAGCTTCCAGGTGCGCGGCTGGCACGTCACCCGCCGCGGGCCGGCGACGATCCAGCCCGATTCGGCCGAGGAGTTCTCGCTCGAGGACGTCACCTGGGCGGTGCTGCCGGGACTCTACGAGCAGCTGGAGGCGGAGATGGGGTTCAGCGACGGGCAGCTGCGCAGCAGTCGGCGCTAGGTCGGGGTGCAGCGATCGAATCGGGAGGGCGGCGCCGTCGGGATCTCGGTTCCCCTCTACGACGCCTACCGCAGCGGCACACTGGAGGCCGATCAGGAGGGAACGCCCCTCGAGATCCGCTGATCCGAACATCTCGTCAGCGGCTGTGCGCCGCCAGCTCAGCGATCGGCGAGTTCGATAGCCGCGCTCTCGCACTGCTCAGCCCCCGGCTCCAGCTCTCGGCGGCATCCTGCGGGCCGGCACGAACGGCGAGAACGTCACCGAGCTCCGGGCTGGCGCGCCCCGCAGCTCCCGTGACGCCGCGTAACGCTCACCGCAGGAGGAGAAGCTGGCGAAGCCACGGCACATGTTCGCTGAGCAGGGAGATGGCACCGTCGCCCAGCACGGCGATGCCCACGAGAGCGAGCAGGGCGGCGAGCACGGCCTGCAGGGCGCGGCGCCTGGGGCCGACGAGCTCCATGGCCCGCGTGACGAGCTGCTCGTGCCGGCCGAACGCGGCGGCGGTGAGCACGGCGACGAGCGGCAGCTGATAGACGAGATTCCACAGCACCAGCAGCGCCACATGGCGCAGGAGATGCTGTTCCTGAGAGGCCATGCCGACGGCGATAGTGAAGCCGGGATCGGCCAGCGCTGTCGCCGAGAAGCCGACGCCCGCGAGCACGAGCGGAGCAGTGGCCAGCCGCTTCGGGGTGGAGCGCTGCTCGAGCCGGCCGTGCGGCAGGGCCGGCCGAGACGCGGCCCGGAACTGGTGGACGCTGAAGCCGACGAGGGCGAGTCCCACCACGAGTTCGACCGTGCCGATCGCATTGTTGGAGTCCAGCACGGGCCGCAGCCAGCGGTGCAGCAGCGCCAGCAGCGGACGCAGGATCAGCGTTGCCGCGATGATGACCACCGTGTATCCGCCGGTGAAGGCGAGCAGGTGCCGCACCGTGCCGCCGCGCAACATGACGCCGATCGCGATGACGCCGCCCAGCACGTCCATCGTCACCACGGCGAGCCCGAAGAAGGCGAGCATCCCGGCGAACGTCATGCCGGAAGGTTACGAGAGGCCGCGGCGCGGGACGATGGGGCAGGCCCCAACGTGGGGTGGGGGATTCCCGCGAGGCGGTGCGCGAGGGGTCCGCATGCAGGAGGATGAGGGCCGGCCGGGCGAGGGCCCGACGGAGAGCGAGGACGCGATGAGCGAGCCAGTCCCCTTCGAGGTGTACGAGGAAGGTGTCTACCTCCACGGCACCAGGGCCGTCCTGGCCCCGGGAGATCTCCTCACCCCGGCGCAGCCCTCGAACTACCGCGACGACGCCCCGTTGCGGCACGTGTATCTCACCCAGACGATGCACGCCGCGGCCTGGGGCGCGCAGCTCGCGCGTGGCGACGGAGAGCCCCGCGTCTACGTCGTGGAGCCGACGGGGACGGTCGAGGACGATCCGAACGTCACTGACAAGCGGATGCCAGGCAACCCCACCCGCTCCTACCGCAGCACCGAACCGTTGCGCGTGGTGCGGGAGCTGACTGACTGGCCCCGGCACAGCGAGGAGAGCGTGCGGGTGATGCGGGAGGGGCTCGCGGCGCTACGGCGGGCGGGGCGGGACGGGATCATCGAGTGATGGAAAGGCCTTCCTGGACTAGTGCGATCAGGCCAAATTGCGATCAGGCGAAATTGACACCTGATCGTGCACCGGTCCACCGAAGTGCGCCGCACCGACAGAGACGAGATCCGCGCCTGACGAGCGCGGGCCCCACGCGAAGTTCGCGGTGACGCCCTCGATATACGCTGTCCGGTGGCGGACGGGCGCGCATGCGTCGACATCACGAAAGCAGCTCTATGTCGTGACGATTATATTCGGGCAACCTCTTTATGAACGTCCGCCCGGGAACAGGTAAGTAGCTCACGTCGGCATACAGGAAGTCGGCACGAACTACCCAGCGATCGCTAAGATCGCAGGGACGTGTCGGCCGATTGGTCGATTCCATACCGAGCGGAGGCCAATGCCTAGCCCACGACGCATGGCTCTCAATGCGCGCCTCCTGCTCGAGTCAGCACTCCAGCATGCGATGGACGATCCTGCGCTGCTTGTGGTCCAGGTGAGCCGTCGGTTGCCTTTCATGGCGCGCGTGCGGGCGGGGCGCCTCCTTCGAATCGTAGCCTCCAGGGTGCCCGGCGGTAGTGGCGCCGCCGCGCTCGGGGCATTCATGGCCGGGGACGCGAGCGATGCCGAGGCACGGCTCGTCGCCGACCCGCACTCGCGGTCGAAGATGCACGGTGAGGTGTCTGTCCTTCTTGACCGACCAGACCTGCTCTCTGCTAGCGCTCCACCGGCCACTCGTGCACGCTCCGCCTGGTCGCGCGGCGAGCTCAGCGAGGCGGTGGAGATCCTGGAATCAGCAAGACAGGGCAGCTCCGCCTATGCCCGTCGCCTGCGCAGCGAGCTCGACCTACTTACTACGGGCCGCAAGCTGTCGTTCCCCTCCGGTGCCTCTGTCAAGGCGTCCGCTCGCGACTCAGGGGAGCCACTACGTGTCCTGCACCTGATCACCAACTCCCTGCCGCATACCCAATCCGGCTACTCACTGCGCACCCACCGTATTCTCATCGCACTGCAGGCACGCGGTGTTCGTTCGTTGGCGCTGACGCGGACCGGGTACCCCGTCATGGTGGGCAAGATGCTTGCCGGGGACACCGATGTGGTGGACGGGGTCGAGTACCGCCGTGCCTTGCCGACCTCTCTCGGCGCGACACCCGAGGAGAGGCTTCGTCAGGAGGTCGATGTGGCGCTCGAGATCGCCGGCGAACTGCGCCCCCACGTCCTCCACGCCACCACCGACTACCGCAATGCCCTGGTCGCCCAAGCGGTCAGCGCTGCCACCGGCATCCCGTGGGTGCTCGAGGTGCGTGGGTTGATGGAGCAGACCTGGATCTCCTCTCGCCGCACCGAGCACGCTCGAGTCGAGGCAGAGAGATCGGAGAAGGTTCGCCTGGTGCGTGAACGTGAGGGTGAACTGGCACGCAGCGCCGCAGCAGTGGTGACACTCAGCAGCACGATGGCTGAGCAGCTCGTGGAACGTGGCGTAGACCGTGATCGCATCACGCTCGTCCCCAACGGGGTCGACGAGACCCTGCTTGAGGGCCATATCTCGGCCTCCGAGGCACGGCTTGAGGTGGGCCTGGATCTGCCGCCTCGGGCCTTCGCCGTCGGGGCCGTGAGCGCTCTGGTCGACTATGAAGGGTTCGAAACTCTCCTCCATGCTGCCGCGCAGCTGATCGCCGATTCCGAGCAGCCGGCCATGCTCCGAGAGAATCTGCACGTCGTACTCGTCGGCGACGGCGTTGCGGCCCCGAGACTCGCCGAGCTCGTCCGCGAACTCCGCATCGGAGAGCGAGTGCACATGCCGGGGAGGGTACCGGCCGCCGAAGCACGACGCTGGGTCGAGTCGCTCGACGTCGTCGTGATCCCACGCTTGGATCGAGCAGTGTCTCGCACGGTGACACCGCAGAAGCCGATCGAGGCACTCGCCCTCGGCCGTCCGGTGATCCTCAGTGACCTTCCCGCGCTCAGGGAGACGGCAACTGATCAGAGCGGCATTCTGCATGGGATGCTGGCCCGGGCCGGATCCTCCGACGCGCTCGCCGAAGCGATCGCTGTCCTCGCGGCCGACAAAGATCTTCGCGTACAAGTCGGAGTTGCGGGCCCACCAGTGGCACGCGAGCGCACCTGGAGCGCGATGGTGAGAAGATACGAGCGCATGTACAGAACGGTGGCGTAAGGGCGGAATGGCACGACGAGCAACAGAATCTGAGGTGACGAGCGTCGCCGAGGTCAAACGCGCCCTAGAGACACGAGGTCTCGACCCGAGCGGGCTGCGTCCCATCGGGATCCGTCCACCGCTCAGCAGCTACCTTGCTCAGCTGTGGCAGCGACGCGCTTTCATCTGGATGGACTCGCGGCATCGCGCCGCCACGCAGAACTCCCGGAATCGACTGGGAAACGTCTGGCTGCTGCTGCGGCCGCTGGTCGACTCGGTCTTCTACTTCATCATCTTCGGACTCATCCTCGGTGGGCGTGGAGAAATCGAGAACTACGCCGCCTTCGTGGTGATCGGGATCCTGACGTACCGCTCGACCGCGAGCGCTATTTCGCAGGGGACCTCGGCGATGACGGCTGGAAAGTCGATGATCCGAGCCTTCAACTTCCCTCGGGCTGCGATCCCGTTGGCCTCGGCGGTGCGAGACACCTTGGTCTCGGTGATCGCGGTGGTGGTGATGTGCCTGGTAATCTGGGTGGTTCCCCCCTTCGCTCCCCCCACCACCACCTGGGTGTTCATCCCCCTGATCTTCGTGATCCACAATTTGCTTAACCTGGGGATCCGTTTCTGGGTGGCCCGGCTCGGATTCATCCTTCCGGATATGAGCCAGGTGATGTCGGTGATCAGCCGCTTCCTCATGTACGGCTCCGGCGTGATCTTTCCGATCGAGCGCTTCGTGACCCACCCGACGGCACTGGCGATCATCGAGGCGAATCCACTTTTCCAGATCATCGTGATCTACCGGTCTCTGCTCATGGACGGCGTCATGCCTCCCCTGAGCAGCTGGCTGTTCGTCACAGCCGTCACGATGGGCATCCTTGTGCTCGGGTTCCTCTTCTTCTGGCGCGGGGAGGCGAGCTATGGTCGCGAGCAGCGCTGAGTGGCAGCAGAACGGTGACGAGCCCCCCGAGGCTCCGTCGACAACCCGATGGGTGGCCCCGGAAGATTCTCCGGTCACCGTGGTCGCACACCGTCTCCGGATGCGTTATAAGGTGCAGAGAACGGATCGCACCCCCCGTAAGGGAAGACTCGGGAAGTTGGTCAAGCGCAAGCAGATGGTGTCCGTCTCGGCGCTTCGCGGGGTGGATCTCCAGGTCCGCTCCGGGGAGTTCGTCGGCATCATCGGCCGCAACGGCTCCGGGAAGTCGACCCTCCTGCGTGCGTTGGCCGGTGTTGAACCGCCCACCTCGGGAGTGGTAATGACCGCAGCCCGACCGCAACTGTTGGGCGTGAGTGCGGCGCTGATTCCGGAACTGACGGGCGCCGAGAACATCAAGCTCGGGTTCTTGGCCATGGGGCTCTCCCGCGATGAAGCCGACGAGATCTTTCCTGCGGCGGCCGAGCTCTCGGCACTCGGGGAGACCATCGATCTGCCCATGCGCACGTACTCCTCGGGTATGGGGGCGCGCCTGAAGTTTGCAATCTCCGTAATGGCCGAGCCGAAGATCCTCATGATTGATGAGGCGCTCTCGACGGGAGATGCCACATTCTCGGAGCGTTCGGCGAAGAAGATGGACGACATGCTCGCGAACGCGGGCACCGTGTTCATGGTCAACCATGCCGCCCAGACGATCGAGAACATGTGCTCTCGGGCGATCTGGATGGAGAAGGGTCGCGTAGTGATCGACGGCGATGCGGTCGAGGTGGCCCGCAGATACCGCTGGTTCGCCCACAACCTCGCCCAAGGCGAAGAGGAGAAGGCTGCAGGTCTCCTGCGCGACGCCTTCCTCGAGGGGGACGCGGTGAGGGCTGCATCAATGCTCACACTCCCTGACCACAATGAAGCGGAAGAGCCTCAGGACAATACTCCGGAGCTTGAACCGGATCCTTTCCTCAAACTTTTCAGTCAAGATATGAAGGCACGGCGCTTCCCCGGAGCACTATTGCCCAACGATCTTGACATCAACGGCACCCCCTGACATCTCTCCCGAGCACTCAACACTCCCCACACCGACTTCTACGAGAGGATTTCCCGTGGCACTGCGCATCATGACCATCTACGGCACCCGGCCCGAGGCAATCAAGGTCGCCCCGATCATCAAGGCGATCGAGGCCGATCCCGAGCTAGAGAGCGTCACCGTGGTGACGGGCCAGCATCGAGAGATGCTGGATCAGGTCAACACGATGTTCAAGATCGTGCCCGATCACGATATGAACATAATGAGCGCGGGCCAGTCGCTCAATACAATCGTGGCGAAGGTGATTGCGGGGATCGACGGGATCCTCGAGGTGGAGAAGCCGGATGCTGTGATCGTGCAGGGTGACACGTCGACAGTCATGGGTGCAGCTGTTGCCTCGTTCAACCGTCAGATACCGGTGATTCACCTCGAGGCCGGCCTGCGCTCCGGAGACATCAACTCGCCGTTCCCGGAGGAGGCGAACCGGAAGCTGACCAGCCAGATTGCCACGTTGCATCTCGCGCCCACCTCCACCAGCAAGGCGAACCTGACGCGAGAGGACGTCAGCGAGAACGACATCGTCGTCACCGGTAACAGCGTGATCGACACGCTCATGTTCGCCACGGAGAATCTTCATGTCGACTTCGCTGATGAGCGTCTTCAGAAGCTTCGTACGGCGAAGGCCGAGGGCGACGCTGGCCGGGTGCTCCTGGTCACCGCTCATCGGCGTGAGAACCTCGGCTCGGCGATGGAGGACATCGGGCAGGCCGTCGCTGAGTTGGCGCGCAAGTACCCCGACCTCACCATCGTGTTCCCGATCCACAAGAATCCCAAGGTGCGCGCGGCGATCCGGCCCGCCGTGGAGGGGCTGGACAACGTGCAGCTCATCGAGCCACTCGCCTATGCGGAGTTCACCCAGGTTCTGAGCCTCGCCGACGTGGTGCTCACGGATTCGGGTGGGGTCCAGGAAGAGGCGCCGAGCCTAGGGAAGCCTGTTCTCGTGATGCGTGAGAACACCGAGCGTCCGGAAGCGGTCGTGGCCGGCACAGTGAAGCTCATCGGTACTCACAAGCAGCGGCTGATCGATGAAGTCTCTCTCCTCCTGGACTCCGGGGAGGCGTACGCAGGAATGGCGAACGCGGTTAATCCGTATGGTGATGGTCAGGCCGCGGAGCGAACGGTTCAGGCAATTGCGTGGAAGTTCGCCATGGGCCCGAAGCCGGAAGACTTTGAAGTGTAGCGCCATGCGCAATGAACGAGACTGTCGACTACAAGCAGATCAGTAAATACCGAATGTGGGGCAGAACTAATGGTGAAGCTATTCTGGTGGAAGGGTAAAGAGTACCCAAATCTTGGAGATGAACTTTCGCGCCTAATTCTTGAACGCATTTATGGCCTTGACGTTCAATTCTCAACTCTTCATGGCGCTGACATGATCTCCGTGGGGAGTGTGCTCGGGATGGCATTGGATCACGAGGCGGTCCCGAAGCGGACGAAGCCCCTCCATGTCGTCGGATCTGGGACTATGCACCAGTTGGAGCGGAAGCAACTCCCCGAGTGCCTCCGGTTCCACTCGGTTAGAGGCGCCATTACTCGAACAGCTCTTGGATCAAGAGATACGGACGCTGTGAGCCTTGGTGATCCGGGAATTCTTTGCGCCGATTTATTTGAGCCCGATCGAGTAAGCGACGGCAAGGTCGGGGTCATTCTCCATCACTCGCGCTTGAAAGATGATGGGTGGCGAGAGCGCTTCAGTCATCTTCCGATCGAATTTTTGGATATTCGTACTGAAGACTATGACTCGTTCGTCCAGCAGATGGCAAGATGTGACATTATTTTGAGTGAAAGCCTCCACGGGCTTATCCTTGCGGACGCTTATGGCATACCAAATACCTGGCTTTCCTTCGGAAGGCTGCATTCTGGGGGTAACTTGAAGTTCTTCGACTACTTCTCGTCAATTGGTCGAGATTGCCTAATGAAAGTCTCGGGTGTGCCGCTGTCTGTTGACCAGATCTGGGAGGCGAGCTTTACTTCTGACCCCCGCAGGGTGGGGATTCTGAAGATGGATATTCGTCGAGCGTTCGAGGCTGCAATCAAAGCCATTCGTGCACAGGGGGCGGCTTGACATGGCCGATTCTGATCGGGACATCGCGCTCGTGCGGTCACGGGTGATCGACGGTCGCGCATTGGAGCTGAGCGCCCAGCTGGGCGAGGTTGTTGGGCACTCCAATGTCTACGTGGTTCTCGACGATATGGCAGGTGAGGGTAGTGACCGCTCGCACCCCATCAAGGATGCGCCATTCCAAATACTTCCCATCACGCGAGCGACACTTGAAACCATGGACCTCAATTACGAGGGTCCTCGCACTGGCTGGAAGTGTGGCGATTATGTACTATATCGGGCCTTGAGTGAGGAGTGGAGAAACGCTTGGGTGGTAGAGACGGATGTGCACCTTTTGAACGGTGCGCAATCACTCCTGTCTGATCCACGGTTTGATGAAGATGTAGATCTCGCATGTCTTAATTATCGCGAAGCTGACGCTAAATGGTACTGGGCAGATTCATTTTGGCAGTGGGTCCCTGGGCAAAAGGTCGCTTCCATGGCGTTTCCGATCTTCCGGGTATCGCGCTCGCTCGCCAACGCGGCTCTCGCACTTCGTAAAGAAATTTATTCGCGAGGTGACCTGCATAAACTGGAGCGTCCGAACGACGAGTCGATTTTGGCTTCGGCGGCCCGTAATGGAGATTTTGCTGTGGTGGACCTTCGCGAAGGGAGAAAGTCGTGGTTCGACTACTTCAGTACTGTCCTGAAGTATCATCCGCCGAGTATCGCCGCGAAGCGCTTCGACCCACTGGTTGTTCATTCGGGCGTTGAGGCTCCGGAAGTTGTTGCTGTTGTACGTAGCGAGGTGCGAAAGGTGTTAGATGGAGACAGGACGGCGTCGTCGAGGCTCTATGCTGTAGCGTCGAACCTTTCCCCGGATCTGCTGAGATTAGTATTTACTACCGCGGTGGAAGAGGCGTGCGAGCTTTCGCGAAAGAGGCGGGGCTTGCCACTTGAAGGAGTTCCTGGTGAAGGGCATCTCCGGTGATGCGGGAGGATTACTTCTGCTCTCGCCGAATGTTTAGGCTCGCCGGCGGACCGGAAGTTCCTGGTTACTGAGTTGGGTCACACGGTACATCTGGCCTCATTCCGTAAAATAAAGCAATGGAGATCGGGCGGTCGACGAGGGGTCTATTTCTGAATGCCTGCTCGGAGTCAGTTAAGAGAAGTTATCGCTCGGGTTAGCATTTTTTCGATGCCGTCAACGTCTCCTACGTGGGATCGCCATCGATTTGGCTTCTGATCCAACGGGCTGCCCGGTTGTGTGATCGCCATGGTTCCAGCCGGGCTCCCTGCGTAGTCCGAGTACTTGGACGGGAGGAATGGCGAAGGAACCCCGAAAGGCGACGTCGCGATGTCGTTGACGAGCAATGCATCGTAGCCTCCGGCCGCCTGGAGGAATCGTCGGAAAGGCAGTGGAGCTTGCTTGCGCACATTGTCCGCTATTCCCAGGTGAGCGGCAACTTCGAGCAGGCGGCCAGCATCGGCGGTGTATACGTCCAGGGTGAGACGCTCCCTCAGATGCGCAGGCAGGAGACTGATCGCTTCTAGGAACTCGCCACCGCCGCGATTGGGGTAGAAGGTGCCGAAGTACCCGATCGAGAAGCAACCTGAGCTCGTGGGTAGCGCCGGGCTGCGTTCCTCTGCATAGTGCGAAGGAGGGAGCGTGGGATGGGGAGAAATCGTCGCCCGACGCTCGACGTCGTCTCGCATCCACTCCGGGGCGTCGGCGAGCATAACCTGCAGCTGCTGATCGTTCGTGAAAACCAACTCATCCGCGAGCAGGAACGGGACAAACTGCGCCCACGCGAGCACGGTGGCGTGCTCGCGAAGGAAATCTTGCGCGCGTGCCCCAACTGCGCGTAGGAGACGAAGATTTGCCCCAGAGAGGGATATTTGGCCCGAGGGGCGAGGCGTCCCATCGACGTGCCAAAGAATGGGGTCCGAGAACTCCGCGATCCACCGGTGGGCATTTCCTTCTGAGCGGAGTCGGGCCGCGAGGAAGTGCGAGTGCGGCCACATCGAGCGCGAGTAGACCTCACTGTAGGGCAGCCCGCGTCGCTGACGCACGGCCCTGAGTCCCCGTTCGACGAAGGGAATCAAACTCCGTTCATCGGCAAAGAGGACCGGCACTTTCACGGTGTGGTGCTCGACCAGCCAGGGAGCGACGAGATCCATGAGGGATTCGTCCCGTGAGCGGACGGCGCTTAGGTCTGCGGCGATGACGTCGACCGGGACGTCTGCTTCCACTATCCGCTTGGCGACCGTGACGGCACTCCCGTCGGTGAATGGCGGGAAGTTGAACGCGACGATGAGACGATCGGCGGTCTTCTCAAGCATCGCGGAGTCCCAGAGCGACGCATTCGAGGAGCCGTTGTGCACGGCCGAAGGCCTCGGGTGCTGCAGCTGCGAACTCCGGATCGATCAGCTCGTTGACCGACAATGACTCGGCCACTAGGACTGCGACTCCGAGCCGGATCTCGAAGGCTGCTGACTCGGATGGCGCATTCGACATCAGCACTCCGGCGTTTGTCGCTACCCGGGTCGTGGTCCCGGTCTCTCCGCTGCCGTGGAGGGAGTCCATGAGGGCGAGGAAATGAGCGCCTTCGCCATTTCCATCGCCGCTGAGGTGGAATCGCCGTGTTCCGCGAGGGAGGGGCAGGCCTCCTGCGCGAACCGGAGTGGGGGCGACCCAAATAGCCTTCTGTTGGAACCACTCAACGATTCGCTGCTCTGTGAGGGCGGAGAAGGGCCGGATCAGGTCGCAGCGACCCGCGACCCATGGGGAGAATACGAGAGCCGCGGCGATGGCCGTACGGTCGACGTTCGCCTCCCCGAGCGGCCAGCAGACGCGCAGTCGGTCGATAGGCGGAGCCGCGTCGAAATCTATGCGGGACGCTATGACCTCGGCCCAGCCCTGCGGGGTAGGTGCAGTGTAGATGAGCTTCATCGGGATACCTCGGTTCCCTGGACTCGAGCAGAAAGCTCGATGACTTCGATTGCGGTGGGCGTGGGCAGCGATGCCGCGAGAGCTAGCGCCTCGGCGACGTTCCCGTTCCGGAACCGGGCCAACATCCACGAGGTCTCGGCTCCATCCGCTTCCGCCACGCGGTCAAGGACGACGGTCACCGACGGTGCTTTGGAGAGCGCCTCGGAGAGCGCGTCGTCGAAGCCCTGGTCTTCTGAGATGGCGAGCCAGGTGGCAGGTTTCTCGGGGGTCCCGTAGACCGATTCGGCTGAATGCACTAGCGAAGCGGCACTCGCTGTCCCGGGGAGCTCGTAGTCCGCGTCCGTGGCGTATCGCCAGTGAACGGCCGCGCCGGAGCCGGCGAGCCGCCGTGTCGCCTCGACGACGAAAGCAGGGTCATCGCCGGTCCAGCGCACATCACGTTCGAGGATCGTCCCCTCCCGTGTGCGAACGGTTCGACGAATCCAACCGCGATCGTCTGCGAAGAGGTCGTGGTATGGGGCGAGATCGATCGCAGACGGGGCCACGATCTCCAAAGTGAGCGCGCGCCCGTACAGCAGGGCGTTCGCCAGGACGCCGAGTGCTGTAACGGTGGTTGCCGGTAGGTCGGGTGGGGTGAGTCCGCAGCGGGCCAGTGCCGAGTCGAGCGCAAGGGCATCGGCGGCGCGCTCTGCAGCCACCGGCTCGTCGTCCGCGAGATCAATGATCGTTACATGGCGAGAGGCGGCAGCCACAACCCATCCGGCCCCGCTGGCGGCCACAGCTCGCACGGCATCGCCCCATCGCTGCGCAGACGCACAGAGCGAAGCAGGTAGGAGTGCGCTGCGCAACAGTGTGGTGCGCGGATCTCCAGTGCTCGTCTGAACCACGCTCAGCGGTGCCAGCGCCGTGCCGTTCTCGTCTCGGAGCAACTGAGCCGTGCAGTCACTGATCAGCCCGGTACCAGGGGTCCAGAGGTCCAGAAGGATTTCGAGTCGGTCCTCTGCCCAGACCTCCCCGGCCCGAGCGGAGGTCACGAACGTACCTCGCACACTCACCTCGTCCGTGGATGAGTGCAAAACGCGGGGGTCGTCTACCAGCTCGGCTTCGCCGACAACCAGAACTTCGAGATCGTGCACCGACTGCCCGAGGATGCTCGTGATGGTCGTCTCGAGGGACTCGGCCCCGGTGAACCGCGCGTCGACGAGGACGGAGACCAGCGGCACCATGTCGGACGGGAGATAGCGTGGCCGGACCCGGTTGCGTGCGAAGGTGGCGTCGGTCGAATGGATTCGGCGGTTCGCCGCGATGGCCGCAGTTGCGGCGATTGACCGAGTGGCACTCGCTCCACTCGACGGGTGCCAGATGTGATACATCCCGACACCAGGTTCGTCAAGCCAGTCAATTCGGGAACCCGCGGCCTGGGCCCGTTTGCCGAAGTCGACATCCTCGCCGCCGTAAGTGTGCATCCGCTCGTCCCAGCCGCGCAGACGCTCCCAGATCTCGCGGTGGACCGCCACGAGACCACCCATTCCCCAACGGGGACGTATCTGGCCGATCGAGGCGAATCGGTCCCAGTCGAATCCCTCGCGCCGCACGACTTCGTGGGAGTAGCCGACGGGAAGGTCGCGGCACTGGAGGATGACTATCTCGTGCGGATGACGCTGGATCTGCTCGACCGCTCGGCTCAGGGCCCGGGGGGTGAACAACATGTCGGCATCGGTGGCGAGCACAATCTCACCCCCAGAAGCTCGCACCCCGGCGTTGAGTGCACGGGAGCGTGACCACTCGCCGTCCGTCTCGACGATGACGTGACGAGCGCCTACCCGCTGGGCAGACTCCGCGATCGATGCCGTGTCTTCGCTCCCATAATCAGAGATGACTACTTCGTGATCGATCTCCGACAGCGAGTCGTGGATGGAGCGCACTGAAAGTTCGAGCCGCTCGAGGCCCCAATCCTTGAATCCGATGATGACGGAGACGAGAGGGACGGATGCTTCGTTGTATACCTGCGCGTTCATGCGTCGTCTCCTTCCTGAGGATGGACCAACTGCCAGTTCCGGGCCGTGGTCGCGGCGGGCGGGACAGCGGAGACCCCGAGAGCAATGATCTCGGGGATGTCGTCGCCGCCGGAGGGCCAGGCCACCGCTTCGATCTGGAACACCTGGGCAATCGCGGTTCCTGTCCACGGTTGCAGGCGAGCTGCAGAGAACGGCTCGGTCTCACGCGTGTATTGGCAATGGGTGCCGAGTAGATCGGAATGGAACCAGGCACCCTCTCGGGGGAGTACTCGATCTCCGGCCGCGTCGAAAGCGGTGACGGCGACCGCGAAGGCGCGGTCCGTCAGCGACTTGCGATTCGTGACGAGCATGCATTCGAAGGCCTCGACTGGCTCCTCTGGCTGCCAAGTGAAGGCGATGCGGTCCCCGGGCTTCATGCGGTCGTCCTCCTGAATGTCGGCGCGGCACGGATTCGTAGTGTCGGCCAGGGTGGCTAGGTGCCCGCTGTGAGCATCGCACATGAGTTAGCGCGAGGCACATCCCAGCGGGACACTCGATTCTCGTTCGTTAAGTTTGCGGGAGAGTTGCCAGGAAGGTTCTCGTAACCAATCCGGGATGTGCGCTCGGTCTCACCGGCCAGCGACTCGAGGCACGCATTGTCGCGGCCGCAACAAGGTGACATCCACTGAGCGAACGGCACGGTGCCGAGACCGATCACCGCGGGGAAGAATCATCGAGATTCACGCTGGATCTGATTGTCTCCGAGAAGTACTCATACGCGGCGTCCTGGTAGTGGAACGGGCTCGGCCCCCATTTATGGGCTTCAGAGGTGAGCGCCAGCTCTGCCGGGAGCGCGCAGATTCTGAGGCCCAACGACGACAGTTCCTCGAAATATGGGCCGTAGGCAGGATTCGCCTCGGTGGGCTGCATCATCCATGTCGGAACCGCGAGCGTCTCGCCTGTGTCGAATCTAGACGCCCAGTCGGCGCGGAGCACCACAGCCCGATCGACGAGGTCCTTGTCCCGCAATGCACTCATCAGCCGCTTTGCCCCATCGCGCCAGAGGGAGAAGTGCTCGGCGGTCCCAAAGGGAATCAGTCGGGCGTTCTTCGATGCGTCACGCCCGCCAGCGCCCCAGAACTCGCTGAGCTTGGTGGCGTAGGTGCCGTTCCCGAAATCGACCACGCCGCTGCGTTCGTCCACGAGGTCGATGAGTACCAGGTCGATCTCGGCGCCGACTGTGTCGATCCGGCGGTAGAGGTCGCCGGCGAGGTCTCCTCGCACCATCCGCTGCTGGAAGGCGGAGCTGAGCGGCGTGAGCTTCGAGCGGATCACACTGGCATCATTTCCGGCACTGATCAGCGACTGCCGAGCCACATAGGTGGTGAGCTGGAAACGCTCGGGCAGGAACCCGAAGGTGTCGCGACTCACGCAACTTCCCCAGATGAATGTGCGCACGACGTCTTCGTCCTGCGTGGTGTCGATCGGCATGGTCCAAATCTCCTCGTGGCCTGTCTGACCGGAAGGGTCATCGTACGTCTCCCTTGGCTAGGATCAATGCCCAGGGGAGGCTGCCGACTGCCGTCGGCGCCGGGACGCACCATCGAGGAGCCCATCGGATGCATCAGGACGAAAGACGATCTGCGGAGCACCTGACTGAACAGCGTGCTGCGCAACTCGTCGCGGATCCGCAAGCAGTGCTGCGAGGGTTCGAGGGCCTGCAGGGGCGGCATCGTCGTGACAAGCAGAAGATTGCAAACCTCGAAGCGGCGCTCAAGGCGGCGACTGCGAAAGAGAGCGCCTCAGCCAAGGCGGCCAAGGACGGTGTGGCCGCAAAGAGAGCCGCTGAGACGAACCGTGCGGAGCTGACTCGGAAGCTCGGCACCGCCCACGCGGCGCTCGATGCGTACCGGGCGGAGAATGCCCGCCTGAAAGAGGATCTTCAACGGGTGCGCGGATCTCGGTCGATGGCGATCGGGCGCATTGTGCTCGCTCCGGCGGGTTGGGCGAAAAGGGCCCTCCGCGGCGGGCGCACCATTGAGGGGAGCCTTGTCGAGGGTTCGAGTTCGCGGGGAGCTATCGAATCGCCGTCGACGGGCGCGCTGCCTGCTGAGGACAGCCGGACCCCTTCCGCCGAGCCGGCGAAGGGCCCGGAGTCCGCAGCGGCCGCGAAGCCGGGGAAGCCCGCGGCTGCAGCGCGGACCTCGGCGATCGGTGCCATCCCGATCGCGGAACGCACCCTGGAGGCCCTGCTGTCGGAATTCGACGAGAATCCCACCCCCAAGGCGCTGTACCGAGTGATCAACCGTCAGTGGTTCACTCTGGGACAGATCACCGAGCCGGCACTGCTCGCTCTCGAGCATCCGGAGCTCGTGGACGAGATGAGCGCGAATGAGCAGAAAGTGGTCCGGCTGATCCTCGGACATCACCGCTTCGCACCGGATGCGCTGCCCATCCCGGAACGGGCCCGTGGCATCGCGTATCTGCCCGAGCCCGGCCGCGTCCTGTATTGCGTGCACTCCACCCCCGTATACAACTCCAATGGCTACTCCACGCGCACACGAGGCGTCGCCGCCGGGCTTCGAGACAGCGGGCGGGATGTCACGGTCGTGGCGCGCGCCGGCTACCCCTGGGACTCCCGGACCGACACGGCCATGCCCGCTGAGGAGCGCACCGTGGGGGAGGTCGACGGCGTCGAGTACGTCCACATCCCTGGTGCGGATCTCAACACCACCGCGATCGACCGCTATGTGCTCGACGCCGCGGACGCCTTCGTGCGCGAGGCCCGCCTGCAGCGTCCCTCGGTGATCCACTCCGCCTCGAACTTCAGGACGGCACTGCCTGCTCTGATCGCCGCACGACGCCTCGGAGTGCCCTTCGTGTACGAGGTGCGCGGGCTGTGGGAGATCACCGAGGCCGCCGAGAAGCCCGGTTGGGAGGACACCGATCGTTACCGTGACACAGCCGGCCTGGAGACCCGTGTGGCCCAGGAGGCTGACGCCGTCCTGGTGATCACCACGCAGATCGCCGACGAGCTCGAGCGGCGCGGCGTGGACCGCGCCAAGATGGTGCTCGCCACCAACGCTGTGGACCCGCACCAGTTCGTGCCCCTCCCGCGAGACGAGGCCTTTGCCACCTCCAAGAAGATCCGCACCGACGTGCCTGTGATCGGATTCGCCGGCAGCATCGTCGGCTACGAGGGCCTGGACACTCTTCAGCACGCCTCGGCGATCCTCACTGACCGCGGCGTGGATCACCAGGTGGTGATCGCCGGGTCTGGTGCCGCTGCCGAGGGCCTCAAGGCGCAGCGCAATACGTACAAGCTGAAGAAGATCCTGTTCCTGGGCCGGATGCCGCTGAAGGACATGCCGCGACTGCTCAGCACTTTCGACATCGCTGCCCTTCCGCGCGTCTCCTCGGCCGTCACCGAGATGGTCTCCCCGCTCAAGCCGCTCGAGGCCTTCGCGAGCGCCAAGGCGGTGGTCCTCTCCGACGTCGCACCGCACCGGGACCTCGCCGGGCCCGATGAACAACGGGGACTGCTCTTCCCCGCGGGAGACGCCGTTGCTCTCGCTGATCAGCTCGAACGCCTCATCAGGAACTCGGACCTGCGGGCTGATCTGGGTCGCACCGCCCGCCTCTGGACGCTCGACGAGCGCACCTGGGAACGACTCGGCCAAGCGATGTCAGGTGCCTACGACGTCGCAGCGCGCGAGCACGACGCCGCGCTCCCCGAAGGCAGGGAGCTGTCCTCCCTGCGCGCGGGGCTCGTCGCCGATGAGTTCACGACCGCCACCCTCGCGGCCTCCATGACCGTGATCCCGCTGGACCGTGAGCGCTGGCGCGAGCAGATCGACCCCACAGAGCTCGACTTCGTGTTCATCGAATCCGCCTGGGCCGGCAACGGGGGCCAGTGGACCCGCGGGGTGGGCCATTACGGCGAGGAGGAGAACGCGGACCTCTACGGTCTGCTCGAACTCTGTGGAGAACTGAGTATCCCCACCGTGTTCTGGAACAAGGAGGACCCGGTCCACTTCGACCGCTTCCGTCTCACCGCCGCTCGATGCGACCACGTCTTCACCACAGATGGCAACAAGATCATCGACTACCTCGAGACTCCCGGGGCGATCACCCGCACCGCCTCGTCGCTGCCGTTCTACGCCCAGCCCGTCATCCACAACCCCCTTCCGGCCCGGACTGCGTACGAGTCCACCGCGGCCTACGCCGGCACGTACTACGGCAAGCGGTACGCCGCCCGCTCCCGCCAGCTCGAGCGTCTGCTGACTGAGGCCTCTGCGTATGGTCTGACCATCTTCGACCGCCAGCTGGCGTTCCCCGATTCGCCCTACAAGTTCCCTGCCGAGCTTCAACCCTACGTACGCGGTGTGCTGCCCTACGAGCAGGTGATCGACTCCTATAAGTCGCATCTCGCTCAGATCAACGTCAACTCGGTGATCGACTCGCCCAGCATGTTCTCGCGACGCGTGGTGGAGGTCGCGGCCTGCGGCGGCGTGGTGCTCTCCGGCCCCGGCCGAGGGGTCACCGAGACCTTCGGCGGTGTGATCCCGGCCAGCAATGACTACACCGTGTGGCGGGCCCTGCTCCATGACTGGAGCACGCACCCCGAAGAGCGGGTGCGAGAAGCCTGGCTCCAGATGCGTGCCGTCTACCGCTCGCACACGGTCGACACTGCCCTCACCCTGCTCGCCCGCACCGTCGGCATCCCGGTCTCGGCACCGGCCCGCGCGACGTACGGTCTGGTGCTGGACGGAACTGAAGCCGAGCTGGTGACCTCCGTGGCCGAGCAGTCCGTGCTCCCGCTCGAGGTTTTCACGACCGACGGCTTCACCGCCGCCAGCCGTGTGCTCAGCCCGCTCGGGGTGCGAGTACGTGGCGTCGGAGCTCTCGACACCGCGGCCGCAGACTGGCTCGGCCGGATCTCCGAACCGGTAGAGCGCACCCATTTCGAGGATCTCCTGCTCGCGACCCGCTTCGGGGACTGGAACCGCATCTCCTCCACGATCGCGGGATCCGAGAGTGAGGGCCTTCCGCTCGCGAGGGACGTCGACTCCATCGACGGGAGTTCCGGCCTCGTGCACCGCGACCTGGTCCGCTTCAGCAACTCCCTGGACCGTGCACTCGTCACGCGCCCCGTCCGCGGGATCGAGCTCCTGCTGCCTCCGCCGCGCATGTCGCTGACCCCTTCCCGCCAGAAGGCGGGCGCGGTGCTGCCGTGGACCCGGCGCAAAGCCCGGGTCATCGTCGCCGGGCATGACCTCAAGTTCGCCGCCGGACTGATCGAGGCGCTCCGCGAGGCAGGGCACACGGTCGAGCTGGACCAATGGATCTCCCATTCCCAGCACGACGAGGAACGCTCCCGTCAGCTCTTGGAGAACGCCGACGTCATCCTGTGCGAATGGGGCATGCGCAACGCCGAGTGGTATTCGAAGGTCGCAGCCCCGCACCAGCGGATCGTGGTGCGTGTGCACTCCCAGGAGCTGCGACGCCCCTATCTCAGCCGCATCAAGCACGCCAACGTCGATGCCTTCGTCTTCGTCGGTGAACTGATCCGGCGCGCCGCGATCGAGAGTCACAAGGTGCCAGCGGAGAAGGCCATCGTGATTCCCAACCCCGTCGACATCGAGGCGCTGGATCTGCCCAAAGTCGACGGCGCGGAGCACACCCTCGGCATGGTCGGGATCGTCGCCCAGCCCAAGCGTCTCGACCGAGCGCTCGACCTCCTCGAGCTCCTGCTCCACGCAGACTCCCGCTACCGTTTGCGCATCAAAGGCAAACAGCCGGCTGACTACCCGTGGATGCTCAATCGGCCGGAAGAGATGGGGTTCTACGACGCCCAGTACGCGCGGATCGACGCGATCAACGCGACGCATCCAGGTGCGGTCGAGTTCGACGGTTACGGACCCGACATGGAGGAGTGGTACCGCACGATCGGTATTGCCATCTCTGTGAGCGATTTCGAGTCCTTCCACCTCACGATCCCGGACGGTGCCGCGTCTGGTGCGCTGCCGGTGACTGTCGACTGGCCAGGAGCAGACCTCATCTATCCGCGCGAATGGATCGGTGCCACCGTCGAGGAGATGGCCCAACGGATCCTCACCACGATCCCTGACAAGCCCTCCCTTGCCCGCACTGTCCAGGAGGACTTCGGCGCCGACGACGTGCTGGCGGACCTCGTCGCGACGGTCGTTCCCACCACGGAGGTGACCCGATGACCGCACGTATTGTCTGGGACTCACGCCACGACGCCCCGATCGTCCGCTGGGCAGACCTCGCCCTGTTCTCGCCCCGCCCCGAGAAGACGCACTACGTCATCGCCCCCGCACCGCACAGGGGGGAGACACTACCGCTCGAGGTGCTGTTCCAGCCCGGCGAGGGAGACACCCTGCTCGTGGTGCTGCACGGAGCGATCGACAGGGAGAAGTACACACCGCCCCGCTTTGAATGGTTCGGCACCCTCAAGGGTCGCCGTGAACACGTCCTCTACGTCGCGGACCCCACCCTGAGCTTGGCCTCGGACCTTCAGATCGGGTGGTACGTCGGCAATGAGGGCGTCGACGTCCTCGACCGCGTCGCGCGGCTGGCTGCTCGCACCCGAGACGCCCTCGGGGCTCAGAAAGTGCTGTTCATGGGCGGCTCCGCCGGAGGATACGCCTCGCTCATGGTCTCCGCCCGTACCCCGGGATCCCGCACCCTCGCCTTTAACCCGCAGATCACCATCGCGGATTACCACGCGAGGTTCGCTCGTCGACTGCGCGAAGTCGCCTTCCCTGAACACGCAGATCTGGCCGAGGCACGACGGGCCCATCCGAGGCGGCTGTCCGTGCTCGACGCCTACCCGGCCACGGCGACCATGACCAACCGGGCCCTGATCGTGCAGAACTTCGGCGATGAGTTCCATCGCGAGAACCATCTTGGGAAGCTCGCCGCCCAGCTGGGGATGCCGCTCGAGCGCGCGCTCAGTACCGACGGTCGCATGGAGTTCGACGTACGCTCCCTCTCCGAGGGGCACGACATGCCCTACCGCCATATCCTGCTGCAGTACCTCGACCTGGTGCTCGGGCGCTGGGACGAGGACCGCCTGATCCGCGACGATGACGAGTTCGAGGTCACCGCACCGACCGATGAAGGAGAGGCCGACCGATGACCGCTGAGGGACAGATGAGCACCGAGGAATCGACGACCGCTGAGGGAGCGCGAACCCTGGTCCTGCTCGAGACCATCTTCTGCGACTACGAGTCCGATCCCGAGATCCTCGGCAACTACTTCTCGCGCTTCGAACTCACGGTCACCTCGCTCTCCCGCCAGGAGGTGCCCGAGGGCGTCACCTTCCGCACGACGATCTACCTCTCCACCGACAAGGGGGAGTGGGGAGATCGGGTGCGTGCCCTGGTCGCCCGTGCGCAGGAAGCGGCGAGCCCCAGAGTCGAGATCCGCATCCACGACTACACGCATCCTGAGATCGGCTACCCCGAGGGTGACCCGACAAGGGTCGACTGGGCGAAGAATCCTAGCAAGCATTCTCCCTATCGGGAGCAGCTCTTCGAGGCTGCGCATAACGATGTGGACCGTAATTCCCTCGACCGTCTGCTCCGCGTCACCATCGACGATGACGACATCTGGCTTCCCTGGCACGTGAAGAACCTCGTCGAGGTCGCTGCCCGGGCACGCGAGGACGAACGCGTGAGCTGGGACGGGGTACTCGCCATCGGGCTGCTCGATGTGAACCTCG
Organism: Brachybacterium sp. AOP24-D1-21; assembly: GCF_052378665.1. Lineage (NCBI taxonomy): Bacteria > Bacillati > Actinomycetota > Actinomycetes > Micrococcales > Dermabacteraceae > Brachybacterium > Brachybacterium sp. AOP24-D1-21. The sequence goes on along the minus strand of NZ_JBQSXX010000001.1, from coordinate 843,293 downwards.
GATACACCGGTGAGGGCGGGGTCGCCCTCGAGACCCTTGCCCTCGAGCGCACCCTCACCGGCGACAAGTACTACGTCATCGACAAACCTGCGGAGCTCGAGACGCTCTGGCCGTACTCACCCTGGTCGATCCCCGAGGTGATGGACCTCAACCAGAAGCGACGTCTCGAGCAGCGTGGCATCGGGTTGTACGCGGTACGCAACTACGTGCCGAGCTTCGTGTACATGCGGTGGGGCCAGAACCTCTCGATACAGCGCAAGGACGGCCTGATCATCCGTACGCTGGGCCGCACTCCAGTGGCCTCGCCCGCGGCCCTCCTCGACCTCACCCCTGACGAGGTGCCCCACGTGGACGCCCCATTGTGGTTCGGGATCCTGCGCGGGAGGCTGTCGGTCGAAGCCCGCCGCAACGGGACCACCGTCGACGTGTTCACCAGCTTCGATGACATCGCCTTGCCCGACAGCGAGGTCTGCTACTACCTGATGCAGGGCGCCGAAAAGGTGGGGATGCTCCCGTACTCCCGGAAGGGTCGGGTCATGTTCCGCAACGTGCCGCCCGGTGTGAAGGTGCGGGCCTACCACAAGCGTGGTGGCAAGGTCGTCGAGCGGATCGACAGCCGCCTGGTCTGAGCGAGGTGAGCGGGCGCTTCGTCAGGCGCCCGCGCCGAGAGCCGGGATGATCAGCTGGAGCTGACGGTCCATCAGCCGCACGACCTGATCCATCGTGGGCTGCGGAAAGCGGCGCACCTGCTCGAGGATCGATTCCGGCGAGCCCTCGAGCGGCAGGCGGCGCACATCGAGCCCGAACGCCGAGTAGTGGTCGCGGAACTTGAAGTCTCCGCCGAACACCTTGTCGGTGAGGGTGAACGGTGCCACCGGCACGCCGTAGGCGTGCGCGAAGATGCATCCGTGCAGGCTGGTGGAGGCGACGGCGTCATAGTTGGCGAGCTGCGAGACGAACTCGTCCTTCGCCGCGTAGTTGTCGACGATGTTCTCCACCTGCTCCGGGTAGCGGCGGGCGAACTCCTCGCGGTCCACGTCATGGATGATGAAGCCGAGCGGCTTGCGCTCCGCCCGGGGAGGCATCGGGGAGATTCGGGGCAGCAGCAGACCCGGATCGCCGATCACCTCGGGCACGAGCTTCGCGTCTCGCTCGATGACCGACTGGGTGAGGAAGCCGCGCACACCCTCGAGGCGCACGTGCGGTGCGTACTTGCGCGTGTTGCCGTTGATGAGCCCCCCGCCGACGACCCGGACCGGGGAGTCGACGAGAGCCGCGATCACGGAACCCACCAGAGCCACCGTCTCGCCGTCGAGCGCATCGCGATGCTTCATCCCCTTGCGCTGGTACGCGTCGGGTCCGATCAACCAGTCGGCGATGTGAAACCCCATCATGTCGCCGAGATTCCCGCGGTCGCCATCGACCATCGTCTTGTGGGCATAGACAGAGCGCATGAGAGGGATATTCCTTTGATCGGGCCGGGGCGTTCCCGGGCTCGCAACGTTTCAGATGCTATCGGTTCAGGGGAGAGCTGCGGACAGTCAGTTCGAGCAGTCCCTCGTAAGGTGCGACGGCCGCAGCGAAGGGTCGTCCGGGTACTCCGACGTACCGTCGAGTTCGAGCACCTCGGAGAGCACATCGAACCTCGTCGTGGTGAATCGCGTGAGCAGACTTATCAGGCGCTCTCTCGATAGAGGGGTATGGCCTGGGGCGAAATCTGCCACCCACACCACGTGATCCGGATCCCTCCACAGAATGCCCGGCGAGTGGGTCGCGTAGTTCTGAGAATGGAGATATGGGATGCAGTGATCACGAAGATGATTATCGGAGGCATTCTGCAGGTAGATCAGTCGCCCAGGGCCTTGGGAGGGAAGATCCTCGAGCACCGTGTAGCGCCGTCCGAAGTAGCGCAGTGCCGAGCGGGCCACGTCACGGTAGTCGTCCCCGCGCAATGATGCGACGGGGACCGGGTAGGCACGGGTGAGGTAGGCAGTGACGAAGTTGCGGGAGTATTCGACGATGTCAGTCTGGGGATTCCAGGCGAACACGGAAGGACCGCCCGGAAGCAGGTGCGCGATGTTCAACGCCGCGAACCCGCCTGCGGAGCCTCCGACCAGCCACAGCTGCTTCCCCAGCCGGCGAGAGAGCGGACTCAGCAGCTTGGCCAGCCCCCGCGCCGTGTCGTGGATCGAGTTGCCGACGTACCAGGAGATCGCCATGGAGTCGGAGAGCTCGAGACTGGCATCGGAGATCGCCACGTAAGGATGGCCGATCACCGCGGCGAGGCCTGATCCCGAGAAGAAGGGCGGAACCTTCTTCTTCCGTTCTGTGACGGCGCCGGAGAAGATCACGGTGACGGGTCCGGTCGTCGCCGCGAACGGGTCGCCACCGATCATCAGCTCGAGCTGACGTGTGGGACCTCCGCCGATCACGTGGATCCCGTCGTCGTGGGACCCGGCCGCGAGGAAATCGCGGACGTTCGCCCAGCGAGTCTCGGGGTGACGGAACTGCGGGGGCTGAACCTCCTTGGCCCGGGGGAGGGGCTCGAATCGAGGCATCAGAGCACTCCGCTCTCGGCGCGGGCGACGTCGGTGCCGCCGACGCGGACGAATCCTCGCACGGTGACACCGTGAGGAATCCCCTCGAAGGACGCAGCTGTCTCCGAGGCGTGCCAGCGCAGCGCGATGCGAGACCTGGACTTCACGACGTAGTAGCAGATGGTGACGTTCGACCTCCCGAAGGATGAGAGATCGCAGTCGACCGTGATCGTCTCGCCGTGTCGCGCGACGGTCAGCTCCACCTCCACGCGGTCCACAGCGAAAGTCCGCGCTCCGGTCTCCGGCTCGACAGCGGTGCGGAGAGCGACCCCACCGGCAGTGGCAGCAGCGAGGACGTGATCGGTCCGATCACGGATCGTCGTGTGGGGCCACGCATCCACGGCAGTGAAAGCCTCTGGCGCGTCCAGCACGGTCACAGGCTGCGGGAGCAGCTCCGTCGCAAGCTCCAGCGGCTTCTCACCGCCGCCGTTCTTATCGTGACGCGCAGCGCGAGCGATGAGGCACACATCGGCCACAGTATCGGGCGTCAGCGCGTCCTCGCAGTCGAGGCGAAGGCGGATCACGCGCCGGTAGGGGAGCGGATCGAGGTCCGCCAGGGCGGGAACGAGCGCTCCTCGTCTGTTCGGCTCCTCGTCCTCGACGACCAGCAGCCGAGCCGATGCCGGGACCGTACGACGGGGGCCAATGGCGAGATGGTCCAGCGCTGCGGAATCCCCGGGAACGGCATGCACGACGACCAGCAGCTCGGTGCGTTCCGGGAGCTGCTGGTCGAGCAGCGAATCGACGGTGCCCTCCAATCGCAGGCGCTCCGGGTCGGACGATGCCTGCGGCACGTGGTCCGAGAGCACGAGCTGGGCGACGACCAGGACGTCGGTCGGAATGACCAGAGCGGCGCGAGGCGACGGAACGACCGCGCCCTGCTCAGCCAGCTGCGGCACGGAGCACCTCCGGGGATCGATGAACGGCACGGTCACCACTCGCTCTCGCACGGAGCGTGGGGCGCGGTGTCCGAGGGTACCGGGTGCGTGAGCGGCTCAGAGAGTAGAGCTCAGCGCCACAGACCCTTGGTATCGATCACGAGCTTCTCCTGCAGCAGCGCACGGTCGATCTCCTTGAAGGGATCGTGGTCGACCATGAGGAGCACGATGTCCGCACGCTCGAGAGCGGAGTCGAGCTCGGCGAGCTCGACGTTCTGGCGCTCTGCCAGCTCCTTCGGCAGCTCGTCGACGTTCGGCTCGACGACCAGCACGGTGCCATCGGTGAGCCGCTCGGCGAGAGCGCCCGCGATGTTCCGGCTGGGGGACTCACGCAGATCGTCGATGTTCGCCTTGAAGGCGATGCCGAGGGCTGCGACCGTCGGGTTCTTGAAGCGGTCGGCCTTCTCCAGCACCTTCTCCAGGACGATCTCGGGCTTGGAGTCGTTGACCTCGCGGGCCGTGCGGATCAGGTTGGAGAACTGGCGATCGGCAGAGACGATGAACCACGGGTCCACGGCGATGCAGTGTCCACCCACGCCCGGCCCGGGCTGGAGGATGTTCACTCGCGGGTGGTGGTTGGCGAGCTCGATCAGTTCCCACACATCGATGCCCTGGCGGTCGGCGATGATCGACAGCTCGTTCGCGAAGGCGATGTTCACGTCGCGGAAGGCGTTCTCGGTCAGCTTCGCCATCTCGGCGGTCTTCGCATCGGTGAGCAGCAGCTCGCCGTGGCAGAAGCTCGCGTAGAGGTCGCGATTCAGCTCGGCGGCTTCGCGGGTCATGCCGCCGATGATGCGGTCGTTCTCCACCATCTCGATCATGATGCGGCCCGGGAGCACACGCTCAGGAGCGTGAGAGAAGTACAGGGAGTTCGGGAGGTTGGGCTCCTCGGTGAACTCGGGGCGCGCGTCGAGGATGACCTTCGCCATGTGCTCCGTCGCGCCGGGAGGGGCCGTGGACTCCAGAACGATCAGCTCGCCACCGGAGAGCTCGGGGGCGATCCCGCGAGCGGCGGCCTCGATGTACGAGAGGTCCGCGTCATGGTCGCCCTTGAACGGGGTGGGCACGGAGACGATGTAGGCATCAGCTTTCGGCGTCTCCAGCTGTGCGGAGAGCTTGCCCTGCGCGACGACTCCCGCCACGACGGTCTCGAGCCCTTCTTCGACGAAGGGGACGGTGCCCGCGTTGATGGCATCGACGTTGGCCTGCTTCACGTCAACCCCGATGACGGTCTTGCCTGCCTGCGCGAGGACTGCGGCTGTCGGCAGGCCGATGTAGCCGAGGCCGATGACGCTGACGGTGTCGAGGGGGACGTTCGGACTCATCGGAATCTCCTGCGGTGTGGGGGACTGAGCGGGGTGGGATGCACTTCTCTTCAGTGCACACTAACGCGGTGAGCATGCTGGGAGACGAGTTCCTCAACACTTGTCATCAAGACAACATCGAGACGTCACCTCTCGGGGCGTTTTCTGTGAGCCGGATCCCAGTAATCCTTCAACGCGCCCTCGGGCTCTTGTGTCACACGCGCCGCTCAGCGGATCCGACTACGCTCACAGTGCTCCCAGTCCTGGCCGCGAAGGATGCGAATGCCCGAACGACCACGTCCGCAGATGCCTCGGAGGAGGATCCTCCTCGCCGGCGCGGTGACGCTGGCACTTGCGCTCATCCTCGTGATCGCGCTGGTCGGGCCGTTCAGGGACTCGTGGGGTCCCGGAAGTCCTGAGGAGACTCCGACGGCAACGGGACCGTCGGACCCGGCGAGGACCACAGCAGGACCGAACGCACCCCCGCAGGTGTTCCGGGAGGAGGCCTCGCTGACCGTGCCCGAGAACGTGCTCGCCGCCGCGGGTGCGTTCACCCTTCAGCAGGGCGAGGCCGTGGTCGTCGCAGTCGACGTGGCGACGGAAAAGCCCGCCGACAGTGACGGGGTGAACATCTTCCTCGGAATCCGACTCACCTGCACCGACCCCTCGGGTGCCACGGTGGGGACCGCGGGAGGCACCGAGAACCTTCTTACCGGAGTGCCCGTAGTCCTTGGGAACCAGGTGCTGCTGCGTGCAGCTGCGGACGGAATCTTCCACTGCGAGGTGTTCCTCAACGCACCGAATGATGAGGGCGCATCCGCTGGCACCACATTCACTCTCGACACCTCATGGGCGGTCACGCCGGTTGACGGACTCGCGGTGCAGACGCCTGCCGTGGAGCGGCTGCCGATGACGATTCCCGCGGGCGAGCGGAGGATGACCTTCGCCGAGGTGGTGCCGCTCAGCGAGCTCGCCGAAGGCAGTCTTCAGATGCATGCGAGCTTGAACCTCACCACGTGCACCGGGGTCGGGGGATCGAGGGAGGACGGCCGTACGTGGTGCGCTCAGGACGACATCGACACCTCCGGCAGCACGTACGAGATCGAGACTCGGCTGGACCTGGTCGGAGACGACGGCGCAGTCTGCGGGGCGATCGACGCCAGCCGACAGAGCCTGCACCTGGAGCACTACCGACACCATCAGCTCCTGCACGTCGACAGATACGTCGAGATCCCTGCCGAAGCCTGCGGTGATCGAGTCCGGGTATCTGTGCTGCTCGACAACACCGGTCCGGCATCCCTGGTCGTGCACCGCGAGAACTCGTCGATGATCACGACCGAGACACAGGTGCCGAGGCCTGGCCAGGCATAGGATCGCAGCGGACATCCAGCCAGGAGACCGCCTGGGTATCAGACTGCGGGAAGGTGACCGATGCTCGACAGCATCCTTTATCGACGGGGATTCCTCGTCACCCCGGCGGGAAGCCGAGGCGCGGAGCCGGACTTCCTGAGCTCCTGGACGCTCCACGAGCTCGGTGCCTGGTGGATCCACGTGCATCCCGAGACGCCGGTCGCGATCCACCCGCTCCGCGGCACCGAGAGCGCTGTGGCAGTGCTCGGGGACATCTTCGTCGCGCATGGAAGTGGGACGGTCGAAGAGGCCGCCATGCGGTACGCGAGCCACGACCACGCCGTGCTGGATGACCTCAGCGGTCGCTTCGCACTTCTCGCCGTGGACGGTGCTGCGCTGCGGCTGGTGCAGGACCCGATGGGAGCGCAGACGGTCTTCTCCTCCGATCGGCACCATGCCGCGGCCTCGCACGCATCCTTGCTCGCGGAGCACCTGGGACTCTCCCGCTCGCGCTCGATGAATGCGCTGATGCAGATGCCCGAGCAGAAAGTGAAGACCACCCGATTCCTGCCCGGCGACCGCTCGCTGTACGACGGCGTGCGCCTGCTGCCGCCGAACGTCGAGCTCGACCTCCAGTCCGGGACGACCTCGCGCTATTGGCCGCATTCCCCACTCCCTCAGACCGGTCGGGACGACGTGCTCGCAGTCTGGGATGAGTACTTCGAGAACTATGCGCGCCACCTCTCCGGGCACGACGGAGTCGTCCTCGGTCTGACGGGCGGCGTCGACTCCCGTGGGATGATCGCCGCGCTGCGCAGCAAGGGACTCCCGATGAGGTATGAGTCCTGGGCAGCGATGAAAGAGGAGGAGAGCTCCCGGGTCCCTGCCATGGTGGAGCACCTGGGAGGACCGCACCGATGGATCGACATCCGCGAGCGGATCAACACCCCGGAAGGGGAGGCGCTCGCGGAGGCCGGGCGACGCGCCGCAGGGTACACACGTGGCCTGCCGACGATGCCGGCTCTCGCCGCACAGGATGCCGCTCCCCGGGACGTCTTCGTCTATGGCCACGGTGGAGGCGTGACCGCAGGTCCCTACAGTCGACGCGCCAAGGCATTCCTCCCTGAGGCGCCCCTCGATCGCGCGTACTACCTCAATGCAGGGCCGCAGCGGAAGAGCGCCTCCCTGGAGTACAAGAAGGCCAACCGTCTTGCCTTCGGAGAGTTCCTCGAGCGTGCGCACTACGACGGGGACCTCCACGGTGTCGACCCGGGGCTGCTCCTGTACTGGGAGCACCGGATGGCGAACTGGGCGGCGCTCCAGATCGCCGTCCATGCCATCGGGATGAACGCGCACGCCGGGATCAACAGTCGCCGCCTCTATTCCGCGTTCTGGGGCTTGCCGGAGTCTCCGCACGAGAAGAAGCTGCATGCCGAACTGATCGCCATCTACGATCCGGTGCTCGCCGGCCTCTGACGTCCTGACTTCGGACGTCCGTCCCTCGGACGTCCCTGGAGTTCAGCGCGGCGGTGAGACGGGAAAGGAGACCTCGTCCCGTCCCACATGGATCAGCTCATCCACATCCCCCGTGGTGATCCGCAGACCGAATGCGGCCGGCTCAGGAGTCCGAAAAGAGGACATCGTCGGGGCACAGCCGACGCCCGCCGCGAGCACCGTGATGATGCGGAAGCTGGTGCCGCTCTTTCGTGCCGTGATCGCCGTGGCTGGGACCTTCTGCTTCCATCCGGTCGAGACCCAGCCGTCGAACGGGGACTCCTGCGCCGTGACCTCGCTCAGCTCCACCGCAGTGCCGGCAAACATCAGCGCGGCACGGTGATCACCGGCACTGAGCTCGGCGCGCTGCCCGTCGGTCGAGCTCGCGACCTCCGGTCCCAGCTGCCAGCGCTGACACGCAGTGATCTCCTGCCTCGAGTTCACATGATCCACCACCACCAGATACTCGCCCCGGACCGAGTGGATCACCCGACGCATCAGAGAGATTCCGGGGAAGCTGTCGTCGGCGAGGACGAATTCATGGTGGCGTGCGGAATGGGACTGCCGATGAAGTTCGACGCGGGCACCTTCCCTCGGGTCACGCCCTTCGATCGAGACCAGCGAATGGCTCGCCCGAGAGGCGAAATGCTTCCGTGCAGGACTGCTGCCGTACTCGTACTTCCCGGGATCGACGACCCAGTTCACCGTCGACGCCGAGTAAGTGGCGGAGCCACCATCAGGGTGGCCGTGCACACGATGAGCTGGCCCGAATCTGAGCGAGAAGAAGGACTCCTCCGAATACCGACGAGTCGAGGAACCCCATCCGCTGCGCCCGAAGACGTACCCCGCCTCGTAGACCTTCACCAGGTCGTCAGGAGCCGTGCCCTTGGAACCGTCGCTGGTGACGAACTGGACGAATGGTGAGCGCACCGACTTCGGTGCCTGGGGGTCGGTGTCCCCGATCATCACCAAGGTGCCGTCGGGACGGGTGGCGTGGGCGATCTGCTCGGGGGCGAGGCCGTGACGAGCCGCGTCGGGCGGGCGCGGGAGCCGCTCTGCATCCACTCGGCGCAGAGTCTTCTCCCACCACAAGAAGTTGCTGTCGTGATACGAGATCGAGGCTTCCGCGTTCACCCCCTGCTCGTCGTACTGCTCGAGGATCAGAGCGCCCATCCTTGCCAGGGCGAGCTCCCACAATGTGGAATCGCCGAGGACGCGGCCACACACGAAGAGAGCTTCCGCCTGGTGCAGGGCGTGGTTCGCGACGCCCTGCTTCTCTGGATCTGCGAGGTGTGCGGCATGGGTGCGGATCGTGTTCTCGAGCCACGGGAGTTCTTCCGGAGACCGCTCGTGGACGAGCGGGGCTGCGAGGCAGAGCTGCAGCGCACGGATGCCGTCGGACATGTCCTTCCAGGCCCAGCGCGATCTGGGCCGTTGGGGCGGGTTCTTCTCCACCCAGTCACGGACGTGGCGAAACCACATGGAGTACGCCCGCTCGCTGCCGTCCTTGCTAGCGGCACGACGCAGCGGATCGAGCCACCGGAGCATATGGAACTGGAACGTCCAGTTCCTGTCCTGGAAGGGATCTTCCTTCCAGGTGATCTTCGATGGCAGCTCCCAGGCGGGATGCGGGAGCAGGGTGACCTTGCCTGCAAGGAGATCGTCGACCACCTCAGGCGAGTACGCGTACCCGAAAGCCTGTCGTTCTGCCACCAGCAGATCGAGACCCATGACGAAGCGTCCTTCCTCGGCATCGCTCCCCGCTCAGCAGTGCCGCAGAGCGAGACGTTCCAGCGACGCTAGCATGGCCTTTCGCGGCGATCTGACCGCATCAGCCCAGGACAGGACGAGCCATGACCACGCGCGCCACGACCGTCGCAGATCTCGATCTCGGCGTCGCCGAACGTCAAGCTTTCGGTGGCACCTTCGGCCGGCCGAAGAATGGTGAGTCCCAGGTCGCGAGATATCGTGCCGGCGCTCTGCGACTGCCTCCGCACAAGGACTGGAAGGGCAACTTCACCGACTGGGCGGCGGACCCGTACAAGGACCGCAACTGGCAGTTCCAGCATCACACCCTGCGCTGGGTGAACGCGATCCGCTGGGCCGCCGTAGACGGCGATGACGCTGCCCGCAGCGAATGGGTTCGGGTCGCCCAGTCCTGGTTCGAGGCCAACGTGCCCGCAGAGAAGGCGGTCGGAGCCTTTGCCTGGAAAGACATGGCGGACGGAAATCGTGCCGTCGAGCTGTCTCTCGGGGCGCCCCTGGTCCCCGCCGAGGCCTCGTGGTTCGTCGAGCTCCTCGGTGCCCATCGCGATTGGCTGATGGACGACACGCACATCGTCGGCGGCAACCATGGTCTGCACCAGAACACCGGACTGCTCGTCGTCGGCGCCGTGCTGCGTGACCATGCCGCGATGAAGAAGTCGCTGGGGCGGCTCGTACGAAGCTTCGAGAGGGCGTTCGACGAACAGGGGTGCAACGAAGAAGGGTCGGTCGCCTATCACCAGATGAACATCCGCTGGTGGCGACAGACCTGGGCGAGAGTCGATGCTGAGGGCCTGGAGGTGCCGACGCACGTCACGGCACGGCTGGACGCCGCCTGCACGGTGCTCGCCCATCTGGCCCAGCCCGACGGCGAGCTGCCGCAGATCGGCGATTCGGCACGGTCGAAGGTCGTGCCGGGGCTCAGCGAGGTGACCGATTTCGTCCTCTCGGCAGGGAAGCGCGGTGAGACCCCCGGAGCTCGCGCACTTGTCCTGGAGCGCGGCTACGCGATCTCCCGGAGCGGATGGGGAGAGGACCGACCTGCCGCGCAGGAGTCGCACCTGGTGGTCCGACACGGTGCCTACGCGCGAGCCCACGGTCACTTCGACTCCGGCAGCGTCCACCTCTACACCGCGGGGCGACGTTGGTTGGTCGACCCCGGATTCCACTCGTACCAGACCGGTGACCCCACGCGCCGCTACCTCGCCTCCCGCGAAGCGCACAATGTTCCCCTCCTGCCGGAGCTGGACCGTGAGCCCAAGGCGGATTTCGAGCTCGTGCGCAGCAGCTTCACCGACGCCGCCGACGATCTTCTCCTCATCGATCGTGGATACGACGGCGCAGACCTCGAACGGAGGGTCGTCTACCTCCGGGACGCGGACTGCTGGATCGTCTGGGATCGGGCGAGTCGTCGGGACGAGCAGGAGCTCACTCTCGAACAGCACTGGCAGACGGATGTCGGCGTGGCCGTTCGGCCCCGTGACCAAGGGTTCCGACTGAACGACACGACATCGACCACGACGATGACGATGACCTGGCTGGGGACTCAGCACACGCTGGCCCGGCACGACGCCGCCCAGGGCGAAGATCTCACCGGATACGTCGGCACCAGGTGGAAGACGCTCGAGCCGGCCACTCGCCTCACGGCTCGGGCCACTGGGACAGCCCCTCAGCTCGTCACCCTGATCGGTGCCCACTCGCCGCGACCCCTGGGCCTCGTGGACTCCTTCGTGATGCAGGGCGGATCGTTGATCCTGTCCCCGGTGCGGGGGGACTCCTGGTGGTCGGTGAGCATCGGGCAGGAGTCAGTGCGGGTCCACCGTCATCACCAGTCCTGATGGGGCCGTCGCCCTGATCAGCCCGGCTTCTGCCGGGCCGGCCAGTTTCACGGGATCAGTTCGTCGTAGGCCCGGGCGATCACCTGGGCGAGCTGCGACCAGTCGCGGTTCTCGACGACCCAATCCCGAGCCTGTGCACCGAGTCGCTGAGCGTGCGCCTTGTCATCGAGGAGCGTGGTGAGGGCCTCGATCAGGGACTCGACGTTCCCCTTCTCATGCAGCAGACCGTTCACCTCGGGCGTGACGATCTCTGCGAGGGCCGCGACGTCGGAGGCGATCACAGCCTTGCCCATGGCCATCGCTTCGAAAGGCTTCAGCGGCGATACCATCTCGCAGACCGGCAGGGGGAGGCGCGGGAACGGTGTGATGTCGACCAGCGAGTAGTACCGTTCCACCTGCTCGTGCGGGACCCGCCCGGTGAAGGTGACGACGTCGCTGAGGTCCTGCTCCTGGACGAAGAGCGTGAACCGCTCGAGCTCTGCACCATCCCCCACGATGAGGACATGGAAGTCCTCGCGAGTGCGGGAGAGCTGCTGCGCCGCCTGAAGCATGAGCTCGATGCCCTCGTAATCGAGAACCGATCCGACATAGCCGATGACGGTCTTCCCCGTGACACCGAGCTCTGAAGCCAGCTGCTCATCGCGGCCGATGGGAGTGAAGCGAGAGGTGTCCACGCCGTTCGGGACCACGGTGATCTTGTCTTCATCCACACCGCGGTCGATCATCTCAGCGCGCAGGGCCTCGGTGATGGTGAAAACTTTGGTGGCACCCTTGGCGGCGTCGGCTTCCATCTTCGCCATGTATCGGAACATGTTGCTCTCGGCCCACTCGGGATTGCGTGAGCCGCGGGTGATCTCCCACAACCCACGTACCTCGTAGATCGACGGGATGCCGAGCGAGCGCGCGGTCTTCACGGCCGTGAGGCCGTTCCAATGGTTGGAAGCGGCGTGGATGAGCGCGGGGCGCTCGGCCTTCGCGAGTTCCTGCAGAGCTGCTGAATAGCGCTCGGTGTAGGGGAAGAGCGGGTTCTTCTTCTCGATCTCGCGTCCGGTGAGCAGTCGGTGGTACTCCACGTTGCCCACCCGATCCTGCCGTGGGACATCCGGCAGGTCCTCCATCCCTGGCATGTCGTAGGGATAGCCGAGGCGCGTCACCCCGTCGACGTCCCAGTCGAGGCGGTTCAGCTGCGACAGGAGCCCATGGGTGCGGGTCGCATAGCCCGCTGAGTGGTGGGGGAGCGAGTTGTGCAGCAGGTAGAGCACGTGATCTCGACGCGCCTCATATGCCGGTTCGGTCGCCATGTCCGGGAAGGGAAAGCCGCTCTTGCCCAGCTGGTAGTTGCTGATGAGCCCGTGCTTGTACTCATTCTGGAGTGCCTTGGCCCAGGTGTCGGCAGGCAGATGCTTGCGGTACTCCTCGAGGTAATCGGTGACGTACCTCGTGCGTCCCGCTGCACGGCCTCGGCGGATCGCGCGTCGCAGTGCGTTCAGGGGAACGGCGCGCGGATCGGCGTCGCGGAGAAGGCGGACCGCGAGCTCGCGATCCCCACGCCCCAGGGCGACGGTGATCCTGGCGCGCACGACATCGTTGTCTCCCAGATTCTCACGATGAGTGGCGAGTGTTTCCTCCGAGAGCGTCTCGTCACGAGATGCACGGTTGATCTCGACGATCAGGCGATTGAGGGGGTCGGTCCCGCGACCGATCGTCTCCAGGGCGTCGTGCAGCGAGTAGGGGATGGCGAAGTCCAAGGCGCCGCGGTGAGCGCCCGACGCTGCACTGAGGTCCGCTTCGAGCCGGGAGAGTGCCCATCGCTGACGGGTGGAGCGCAGGTCGAGCTCACGCACCAGGTCCAGGTAGGCCTCCAACGCGTCGGGCTGTGCCCCGTCCTGGGCGAGAGAGAGCCCCAGAACCTCCTCAGCGATGCTTCCTCGGGAGTGGCGGATGAGATAGCGAGCAAACTCAAGGAGGACCTGGGCGTCGAACTCGGACTGTGCCGCCGCGTTCCGGAAGAGGACGATTGCGTCGTCCACCGTCTTCGCCGCTTCGGCATCGTTGCGGAGTCCGGCGAGCTGCTCGGCCTGCTGAGCACGCCCATCGTCCGTTCCACCGCCAGGTTCCGGAGCGAAGAGCTTCCGCAGGCGTGTCATCCCGGGTACTGCGCTCCGGCGAGCCATCATCGTGACCCTCCCGAGAGCTGGGTCCGGACGTGCGGACCGAGAAGCGGGGGGAGCAGAGGGAACGTCAACAACGCAGTCTCCTGGGGCAGCGGACAGGGCGGGGTCGAGGGCACTCCGCACCCTCTACGGTATCCGGTGTCCGTGGCTGACGACGCCGAGGAATACGAGGGCCGCGGGCCGGTGAGCTTCGAGTGTGAGGTCATCGGCCTCCGCCGTCCGACGCTGAGCTCTCCTCGACGGGCGCGAAGCGCAGCAGAGTGGCGGTCCCGGCGTGACTGCTCACAGTGACCGGCTGGGAGCGCGCCAAGCCGGCATCCTTGAATTCGCCCGTGACCGGGGCGAGAGCAGTCAAGGTGCTTTCTTGAGCGTCGAGTGCTTCTCCCGCGAGTCGACTGCCCTCGACCAGGGTCCACGCCGATGAAGCGTCTGAGGGCAGTCCGCTCGGCGCACTGATCTGCACTGGTGTCGGAGACGCGCTCGTGGGATCCCGGAGGTCCACGATCAGAAGGTTGAGTGACCCGTCGTCGCTGAGCACCCCGTGGACCATGACGGCACCGTCGCCTGACGCCGCGGAGGAGAGCACGTGCCCGTCGGTGAGCATGCCGAGCTGCATGAGCGCGAGGTAGCTCGTCCGTCCTGCGACCACCATCCCCGGGTCCTCGAGCTCCCCGGTGGCGCACAACGGACTCATCGGGGCGCCGCCCTGGCAGGCCTGCAGCGTCGCGTGGAAGGCAGTGCGCTCGACGCCGAGCTCTGCAGCGGTCATCACGTAGTCGATCGTCCACAGAGCTTGGGCATGGGTGCGGGACGTGTCGTTGGTGCCGGGGCAGGAGGTAGGTCCTGTCTCCTCCATCCATAGCGGAAGATCGTTTTCGTCGGCGACTTCGGCACCCATGCCGATGATGTGACGGGCACGGTCCCGCAGCGCGGGAGAGGTCAGGTCCTCCACCGTGGGGTTTGCGATCGACGAGGCAGGACCGTCACAGTCCCAGAGCGGATACCAGTGCATCGTCAGAGCCCGCTGATTCGGAATACCTGATTCCGCGAAGGCTCTCCACCACGGAGCGTCGTAGGCACCCGGACCGGCGACGGGGAGTCCAGGAGCGACCTCCTCGAGCGCGGCCGAATACTCCCTCAAGGAGTCCTGGTAGGGCTCGGGCCCCCACGTTGCATCGCGCACGGCGAGCTGTGGCTGGTTCTCATGGAGGTATCCGTTGGGCTCGTTGCCGAACGCGACAGCGAGAAGACGGTCTCCGAACGCCTGAGCGGCGTGGGCGGCCATGTCGGCGGCGCGGGCCGGATCGTCGTGGCCGAGGTCGAGAGCGAGGGTGACCTGGGCATCCACGTCGTCCGCCACCTTCGCGACCCGCGCCAGATCGTCAGGCGTGACCGTCACCTCGGCCCACGCCGGTGCGGGCTCGCCGTTCGAGGTCCACCACATCCGGCGGTCCACCCCGTTTCCGCCGAATCGAAGCACGGGGCGGTCCAGCTCCTGCAGCGTGAGTGTCAGATTCGACTGCTCGGCGTCCCAGATCGGGTTCGCGAGCTCGGTGGCATCGAAGCTCAGGCCGATGTTTCCTCCCGTGGTCACCGAGTCCGCGTCGAAAGACAGAGATATCGTCACCGCCGCTCCGCTCGTCTCGTCGAGGGGTGCCAGTGTGAACGGACCGGGGTCGGATTCGTAGCCGGGGAGGTCGACCGAGTTCCAGGGTGGCGCGGGGGAGGGCGATGCCGATGCCCTACGACCATCGCGATCGTCCGAGGACGTACTTCCGAGAAGCAGCGGGCGGAGCATCAACGTGCCGGTGATGACCAGGACCACAGCGAGCAGCCCGGCGGCGAGGAGCACTCCCTGACGGCGTGTCACTGCGAGCTCCTCGGGTCCGGCTTCTGCCGGCTGTGGACCGCAGGAACCTTGGTCATCACACCATCACGTGGTGGTCGTTCCGGCCGAACCAGGCGACATCCGCACTCGCCAGCAACTCTCGATCGCTCACTGACCACGCGTGCCCGCCTGCCTCTCCGCGCCGCATCTGGGTGAAGTTGAAGCGGTCTGCTGAATAGATCCGTGCCCCGGCCTCGGACACCGCCGAAAGGAATGCGGTGTCTTCCCCGCGCGAGATCTGCTCGAAGGGATGGGCGAGGAAGATGTCCCGCCCAGCGGTCAATGTGGGCCCCATCAGCCGATCGGTGAAGCGATGTTCCCTCCAGGGGAAGCGAAGCAATGTCGCATCTGTGCCGGTGAGGTACATGTAGTGGGCGTGCTTGCCGACGACCTCGGCCCCGGAGAACTCACGTGCTCGCAGCAGGTCGTGGAGGTAGAACTCGCCATAGATGTCGTCGTCATCCATCTTCGAGCAGACCTCGCCGTCGGCGTGCTGCACCGCTTCGTTCAGACACGACCCGAGCGACCAGGCCGCAGGCGCTTCCATCGCCTTCACGCTCGCGATGCCCAGCTCGCGGGCCCGTTCGATCACATGCTTCTCGGCCTCGAACCCGTGGGTGACCAACAACAGCTGACGCTCGACCCCGGTCTGTCGGGCCACCTGCTCCACGAGGTGCTCCAGCTGGCCCGGTCGGTTCGTCACCGCCAGAACGCTGACCGACGGCAGCCCGGCACCGCCCGGCCTGCCAGAGTTGCCAGCACGTGCTCCGAGTCCCGCCGCCTCCAGGACCGTTCGTGCGCGATGGCTGTAGGTGTGCTCGTGCCAGATGCGCCTCTGCGCGCGGTGCACGGTGCGATCGCGAAGCTCGGGCGACCGGACCAGAGCCCGCACGGTGTGGGCCGCATCCTCTCGCGACGCGGCCTGAGGAACCTCGTCCGCCGAGAAGAACTCTCCGATCGCCGGGGACGGCGCAGAGACCACAGGTGTGCCCGAAGCGCTGATCTCGAAAATGCGCCGTGCACACATGGAAGAGCTCGTGACCACTGAGTTCACGTTGAGGAAGACCTTGTACGCCTTGTAGGCCGTCAACATCCGGTCGTAGTCGAGCGAGCCGACGACCCGGTCACCGAGCTCCCCGGGGAATTGGTAGCGCTCGTCGTCGCCGAGGAATCGGGAGAAGATCTCCAACCCCGTGTCCATCTGCGCCGAGGCATCCAGAGCACCTCCCAGCAGCATGTCCATCTGCTCGCGACGCTCGGGGAACTTGTGGGCGAAGTACATCCCCGCGAAGGCGACGTCGCGCTCCTGATGCCCGTGGCGGGGTCGGATGGGGTTGTGGACTGCGGGCTGGGCGGCGAAGGGGAGCACCGCCACGCTGTCGTGGCCGAGCTCCTTCCGGTACCGGGGCAGCAGGGTGATATCGGTCGTGAAGACGTGGTCGAAGAGCCGAGCCGTATCGAGGAAGTCATCGAAGTGGGGCGGGTCCTCCTTGTTCCAGAACACCGTGGGAATACCTGCGGACCTGCAATGTGCGACCAGCTCCTGCAACGCTGCAGTGGGCGCCTTGGAGCCTGTGAGGTGATACTGCCAAGCGTCTGCATTGCCGTGCCACGCGGACTCCACGAGCAGCAGATCCACGGGCGACGCCGACAGCTGCTCGCGCCATGTCGCGGGAGTGACCGGCACCGTGTCGAACTCGTAGGACCAGGCCTGCTGTGAGAAGTCGTCGAGGATCACTGCGATCCTCACGCCGTCGAAGGTGGGTGTGCGCTGTGGCCGAGGCAACGGCGGGAAGGTGAGTCTGCCGGCCTCATCGAAAGAGCCGAGACCATCGCCGACGCCGTAATTGATCCGGCGACGTCGGTTCCAGGTGCGCAGCTGCGTGAGCCCACCCGTTCTCAGGTGCCACAGCCCAGTGCGCAATGTCTGGAGAGGGGAGGAGGTCGTGGGCATCGTCAGCTCCGGGGCGCAGAAACGGGGGATGGAGTCATCGTATGTGCGTCAGCGTCGAGGCGCTGCGTCGGCATGATTCCCCGGGAGGTGAGCGACGCGGATGTGACGTCACTCCGATGGCGGACCGAGCTGGGCAAATCGTCGGACCGGCTGGGTACGCTGTGCGAATCTCATTCCACCAGAGGAGGACCGACGTGAGCGCAACCCCTGCAGCGCGGACCCCGCTCCGCGTCACCGTGTATGGCAGCTGCGTGGCTCGGGACTCGGTGGCGCTCGCCGGAGGCGGCGACCAGTCCACGGTCACGACGTACATCGCACGACAGTCCCTGCTTTCCGCAGGCAGTGATGCGTCAGATCGGTACCCGGCGGGTGCTCGGACTGCGCACCGATTCCGCCGCCGGATGCTGCGGGCGGACTTCGCCGGCGATCTTGAGGCGAAGCTGCATGAGTTCCACGACGTGACCGATGTGCTCCTGTGGGACCTCGCCGATGAGCGGGATGGCGTACTCGTCTTCGATGATGGGAAGGTCGTCACCCGCACCTTTGATCTGCTGAGCGAGCCGGAAGTATGGGAGGCCGCTCAGAACGCTCGCCATCTCGACTTCGGGACGGACGAGCACTTCGAGAAGTGGGCCGAGAAGGCTCGATCCTTTGTGGAGAATCTGAAAGAGATGGATCTCTTCGACCGTACTGTGGTGCTGCGCATCCCCTGGGCAATGGTGACCAATGAGGGTGAAGCAGCCCCGGGGAGCATGGGAAAGCTCCCGATCGAGGCGAACTATCTGTACGAGCGGTATTACGACCACCTCGTCGGGCTCGGAGTTCGCACACTCGAGATCGATCCGGAGCTGCTGATCGCGGATCCCCAGCACCGTTGGGGACTGGCCCCGTTCCACTACACCCAAGACGCCTATGACGCTGTGATGCAGCAGGTTTTCGAGAGTGCTGGGCGCACTCTCGAAAAGATCCCCGAACCAGCAGCCCCGGTGCGCGTGACGATCTATGGAGGCCCTGTCGCCCGCGATGCCATCGACCTCGCAGCGGGAAGGGGAGCGAAGATCACTGACCACGTGTCGCGCAACTCGTTGCTCTCCTTCGGGACGAACGGTGCCGCGATGTTCCCGCAGGAGGTCACCGGGGTGACCCGTTCCCTGCTGCGAGCGTTGCAGACCGACTTCGCCGGGCGGATGCCGTCTCTGATCCGCGCCGCCGCGGAGAAGACGGATGTGCTGCTCTGGGACCTCACCGATGAGCGCGATGGGGTCAGTGAGCTGGCAGACGGCACTATCCTCACCCGAAGCGTCGACGGGCTCGAGATTCCAGAGGTGCGAAGCATCCATGAGGGTGGAGCTCACATCGCGTTCGGAACCCAAGAGCACTATGTCGCCTGGAAAGGGCAGGCACGTCGCTTTCAGCGAGTGCTGCAAAGTGCCGGAGTCTTCGACAAGACCCTTGTTCTCGATGTGCCATGGGCGCGTACGACGATCGATGGTGAGGAGATCACCTCGAGCAACGGACTCTCGGCGGAGGAGGCGAATCGTCACTTCCGCCGTTACGTGCACTACCTCAAGGCACTGGGCTTCCGGATCGTCTCGCTCACCGAGAATGAGGTGCACGCCGATCCGGAGCACCGCTGGGGACCTGCGCCGTATCACTACACGCAGGACGTCTACGACCTGATCGTCGAGCGCGCATTCGAGGCTGTTGCCTGATACTCCCTGGCCGGCCGAATGGGACCGGTGCTGAACTCCATGAACCCATGAGGAATGGGCGGGACAGCGGCATCGGGGACAGCTCGATGAACCCGACCACCCCGTTCAACCCATGTTTCCTCTGGGTGGTGACGCTGTTGAAGATGTACATCACCAGCGCGGGCATCGGGGCTTTGGCCTCGACGCCCATTCCGATGGACCTCGGGATGGGCGTGGTGTGAATGCTCTTCGTCCTGCGCAGGACAGGGTTGGGGGCTCTTCGCGGTTCGTGGTGAATGACCCTGCTGTGGCGGGTATTCACGCTACGGTTCTCGCGGCGCTGGTGAGCAGGATACGCGTCCGGTAGTTCTCCGCGTTGCGGAATCCGCGGCCGGTGCGTTTGATGTTCTTGATGCCGGTGTTGCCCGCTTCGACCTTCGCGGTGGTTGCGCCGGTGACGATGAGGACCTCGATGGCGTCCCACCAGGTCACGACGGTGTCGTAGAGCTTCGTGGCCTCGGGCATGTTCGCGATCTGGACGAAGTAGCCCATCCGCATCCGCTCCTGCCAGGCCTGGGCGAGAGTGTCGGTGGCCAGCAGGCGTCGGAGCTGCTCCTTGATGCCCCAGGAGGCCGAGAGCTCGTCGGTGGGGTCGTCGGTGCGGAACACCCTCTCCAACCGCTCCCACGCCCTCGGGGTCAGGGTGTCGCCGCCGCGCAGCAGCAGCATCCGGTGGGCCCAGGCCGGGTCGTCCTTGCGGCCCCGACGACCGCGATGGGTGCGGGCCAGGCGCTGCCTGACGGTGGTGACCATGTCGTTCCCGAGCTTGACCAGGTGGAACTTGTCGACCGAGACCGCGGCGCGAGGCAGCCAGGTCCGCAGCGCCTTGCGGAACGCGGCCGAGGGATCGATCGCGACGATCTCGATCCGCTCCCGCCACTGCTCAGAGCGCTGCGCGAGCCAATCCCCGACGGCCCTGGAGTCCCGGCCGTCGACGATGCCGAGGACCTGCCCGGTGGCCAGGTCGACCAGCGTCGTCATCCACGGCTCGAACCGTCTCCAAGCGCCCTCGTCGGTGCGGAACCAGCGCACTGACCGGTAGCGGTGCTCATCGACCCCCAGACGCCTGACCCGCACGTCGTCGACGTCAGGCAGGACCACTGCGGCGGCGCTGAGGGCGGCCTGGACCAGCCACCACGAGACGCCGTGGGCCCGGGCCACCTCGGAGGCTGCACGGCCGGAACGGATCACGGCAGAGACGACCTGGTCCCGCAGTCGGGTCGTCGAGCGTGCGTATCGCGGGATCTGCTCGGTGGCCTCGGCGAACGTGCCCCGGGCACAGGCCGGCTCCAGACAGAACCAGCGCCGCTTGGCCCACACCACCACCGCTGCGCCAGCGACGGGAACGTCCCGGACCTGCTGTGACCGGCGGGAATGGACCTTCGTCGCCAGCACGCCGCAGGACGGACAGCCCGGCGGGACGGTCGAGGCGATCACCACCCGCCGGCCCCCGTCGGGCAGGTCGACGGCATCGATGACGCGGTAATTGGGCAAGTTGAAGATCGTGCTCGCAGCATCACGCTGCGAACCAGTACTCTCGTGCACAGGCTCGTGGTCCTCTGAGATTCGGATGTCTTGACAACACCCATCACAGCAGGACCACGAGCCGTTCTACGTCAACGACGCGACGCTCCCCATCACCACGAACCGGGAAGAGCCGGGTTGGGGATACGGATGGGGCCGTGAGCGGCAGTGACGTCCGGGCGACCACCTGGTGCGCAGACTCCGTGGCAGGTCCGGCGCGATGACTCCGCCCTTGTCCGGTCATTCCACCACGAACAGCTCCTCGTTCGCCGGCACCCCGCGCCTCTGCAAGGCAGTGGCGTGCCGGTTGGCGGAGCTGCCCCATGGTGGCAACTGGGCGCGATGGTCGGTGTCTCGCACTTGATCTGTCGCTCCAACAGCTGACGCAGGCCTTGGCAGGCCGGTTGCGCCCATCGGTCGCCCCCCCCACGGCTTCACACCCCCGCCAGCACCTCCCTCTGCGCCGCCTGCTTCTCCGCGATCCCGGCCCGGAGCGCCGGGATCAGCAGCTCTCCCCAGTCCTGCACGTCGCCGAGCTGGTCGAAGCCGCGGATGAGGAAGTTCTCCACCCCCAGGTCCCAGTACTCCAGCAGCGCGTCGGCGACCTGCTGGCCGGTGCCCACGTGCCCGCTGGAGTTGCCCTGCGGGCCCATCAGCTTGGTGATCCCGAACCACAGCCGCTCGTCGTGCACATCCCGCTCCTGGGCGAGGCGCTGGAGGCGGTCGGCGGAGACGGCGGTGGGCTCGCTCGGGGCATGGCGGCGCAGGCGCAGCGGGTTGCCCTCCGCGCCGGCCTCCTTGAGGGCCCGTGCCTGCTCGAGGTACGCATCGGCCTTCTCCCACGCGGCCTCCTCGGTCTCGGCGACCACCGGCCGGGTCGACAGCGAGAACCTCAGCGCCTCGTTGCCGGCGGCCGCGGCCACCCGGCGGATCTCTGCGGTGCGACCGGCCACCTCCGCCTTCGTCTCGCCGAACAGCGCGTAGACGTCTGCGTGCTCGCCGCCCACCTGCACCGCGTCCTCGGAGAGCCCACCGAACCACAGCGGGATCCCGCCGGGGTGCACCGGGTGCACGGCGCTCTGCGCGTCCTGGACCCGGTAGTGCTCCCCGGAGTAGTCCAGCGGCTCGTGGGAGGCCAGCGCCTGGCGCAGCAGGTCCATGAACTCGGCGGTGCGGCGGTAGCGCTCGGGCTTGGTGGAGAAGTCCCCGTCGCGCGCCTGATCGGCGTCGGACCCTCCGGAGATGTGGTGGATCGCCACCCGCCCGCCGCCGGAGAGCTGGTCGAGAGTCGCGAGCTTGCGCGCCACCACCGTCGGCGCGACGAAGCCCGGCCGGTGGGCGATGAGCACGCCCAGGTGCTCGGTCGCCTGCAGCACGGCGGAGGCGAGCGCGAACCCATCCGGCGAGGCGGAGGAGTAGCCGATGAGCACCCGGTCGAAGCCGGCCTCCTCATGGGCGCGGGCGAAGTCGCGGATCCACCCGGGATCGACGGCGGGGCCGGTGACCGGATCGGTCTCGGATCCGCGCTGGGACGAGAGCATGCCGAGGATCTCTGCCATTGCTGTCTCCTTCAGTGAGAGATGGGGTGGGGCGAACGCGGTGCGCGAGCGCCCTCGAGGGTGGGGATCGCGTCGATGAGGCGGCGCGTGTAGGGGTGCCGGGGAGCGCCCAGCACCTCGGCGGCGGTCCCGCTCTCCACGATCCCGCCGTCATGGAGGACCAGGACCCGATCGGCGATCGCGCCGAGCGAGGACAGATCGTGGGAGATGAGCAGGATGCCGGTGCCGGCCCGGGCCGCGGCTTCGATCGTGCGGACCACTTCGATGCGGCTGGAGGCATCCAGTGCGCTGACCGGCTCATCGCACACCAGCAGCACCGGGTCCACGGCCAGGGCCCGCGCGATCGCGACCCGCTGCCGCTGACCGCCCGAGAGCTGGGCGGGCCGGGAGTCCCACAGCGAGCGGTCCAGGCCGACGGTGCGCAGGGCGTCCTCGGCGTGCTGCCTCGCCTGGGCGGCCGGGAACGCCTGGCGGGCCCCTTCGAGCACCGAGTCCCGGGCGGTGAAGCGTCCGTCGAGGCTGCGAAGCGGATCCTGGAACACGTACTGGGCGTGCCCCGCCCGGCGGAACGCTCGCCAGCGTGCGCGGGTGTAGCCGCTGACCGTGTGGCCGTCGACGGCGACCGTGCCCCGGGTGGTGGGCACCAGCCCCAGCACGCTGCGTGCGAGGGAGGTCTTCCCCGAGCCGGATTCGCCGATCAGGCCCACCACCTCGCCGGGCGCGACCTCCAGGCTGATGCCATGGAGCACCTCCCGGTCGCCGTAGCGGAGGGTGAGATCGTGCACGGCCAGGGCCGGGTGTGGTGGGGCCTCGAGGGCCGCTGGGTGCTCGGGAGCCCGGGCGAGGTCGATGTCGGTGATCGCGGTGGTGGTCATAGCGGTGCTGCCTCCTTCTGTCGGGTCGGCTCGCCCGACGCAGCTCCGGCGGCGCGGACGGCCTCGATCCCGAACACGGTGTGGTCGGCGACGAGAGTGCGGGTGTAGGGGTGCTGCGGGGCGCGCAGGACGGCGTCCGTCGGCCCCTCCTCGACCACCACGCCGTGGCGGAACACGTAGAGGTAGTCGCAGCTGTGGGCCAGCACCGCCAGATCGTGGGAGATCATCAGCACCGTGAGCGCATGCTCGCGGCGCAGCCTGCGCACCAGGGCGAGGACTTCCGCCTGCACCGTCACGTCCAGTGCGGTGGTCGCCTCATCGGCCACGAGCAGATCCGGTTCGCCGCTCACCGCGATCGCCAGCAGGATCCGCTGCAGCATCCCGCCCGAGAGCTCATGCGGGTACTGGCCGGCCACCCTGGACACCTCGCGCAGGCCCACATGTTCCAGCAGCTCGGCGCGGGTGGCGGCCGCCTCGCTCCGGCTCAGGCCGAGCGTGTGGCGCAGCACCTCGTCGACCTGGGCGCCGACGCTCAGGTGTGGGGTGAACCAGGTGGCCGGATCCTGGAAGACGGTGCCGATGCGGCGCCCGTGCAGGTCCTTCCACGAGGCCTCACCCGCGGTGAGGTCGTGGCCGTCGAAGGCGATGCTCCCTCCGGTGACGGAGACGCCGTCGGGCAGGACGCCGAGCAGCGACTTGACCGTCATCGTCTTCCCGGACCCGGATTCGCCCAGGATCCCGACGCTCGAGCCGCGGGGGACGCGCAGGCTCACGCCGCGCACCAGGTGCGCATCGGAGGACTCGGCATGGACGTGCAGATCCTCGATCTCGACCAGTGCCCGGTCGGTCTCGACCTCCGCCCCGCCCGATCGGGGTTGCTGCAGCGGTGGGGTCGTGGTCGTCTCGGTGGTGCGCGCGCCGTCGGCGTCGTCGGTAATGGCGGCGCGTTCGGAGAGCTCGGCGCCGGGTTCCTGCGCCGTCCCGGCGGTGCGGGTCCCGGCCCCGGTGCGCACATCGCGGAGCCTGTCGGCCAGGACGCCCAGCGCCGCCACCGTGACCATGATCGCCAGCGCCGGGCCCACCGGATTGGCGGGCCGCGCGGCGAGATAGGACAGATCGGCGGCGAGCATGCCGCCCCAGGTGGGGGTGGGCGGCTGGACCCCCACCCCGAGGAAGGTCAGGCTCGCCACCACCAGCAGGCTCGCCGCGAGCGCGCTCGCCGAGGTCACCAGCAGCACCGGCACGATCCGCGGCAGCACGTGGGTGACGACGATCCGCGGGACCGGGACCCCGAACAGCCGCGCCGCCTCCACGAACTGGGTGTGGACGGTCTCGAGCACCGCGGCCCGCACCACTCGGAAGTAGGTGGGCGCGGCCAGGATCCCCACGGCGATCATCGCGGCATGGATGCTGTTGCCCAGCAGCGCACCGATCGCCACGGCGAAGGTGATGAAGGGGAGCGCCATGAACGAGTCGAAGATCCGCTCGATCAGCCAGCGCACCGGCCGCACCGCGAAGACCGCCACCAGGGCCGCGCCGGTGCCGAGCACGAGGGCGATCAGCACCGCCTCGAGGGCGGCCAGCACGGACAGCCGGGAACCGGCCAGCAGCCGCGAGAGGATGTCGCGGCCGAGGTAGTCGGTGCCCAGCCAATGCGCCGCCGACGGCGCGGCCAGCACGTCCGAGGTGTTCTGCGCGAGCGGGTCATGCGGGGCGATGAACGCGCCGCACACGGTCAGGACTGCCACGACGCCGAGGACGAGCAGGGCCGCGAGGGCCGTCGGCCGGGCCAGCAGAGCACGGAAGGTGGTCATGCGAAGGTCCTCTCGGTGCGGGCGGCAGTGCGCTCCTCGGGGTTCAGCGCGGTCAGCAGGAGGTCGATCACGAAGGTGCTCAGCAGCACCGCCAGGACGGTCACCATCACCGCGCCGAGCACCACCGGCATGTCACCCTGGGTCGCTCCCTCGAAGGCCATCAGGCCCAGGCCCGGCAGGGAGAAGATCTGCTCGGCGATGATCGCCCCACCGATCAGCCGCGGCACCTGGAGGCCGACCACCGACAGCGCCGGGCCGGCGGCATGGGGCAGTGCATGGCGCAGCAGGATCCGTGCCTCGGAGTGGCCGCGCAGCCGGGCGCCGATCACGAAGTTCTCCTCGTAGGTCGCCACCAGGGCGGTGCGCAGCTGACGGGCGATATCCGCTGCGGCCTCGAGCGAGAGGGCGATCGCCGGCAGGATGATGCAGGCCAGCCAGCCCGCCGGATCCTGGGTGAAGGGGACGAAACCGCCGGTGGGCAGGACCGGCACGGCCACGCCGAACACCAGTATCAGCACGATCGAGACCACGAACGGCGGCAGGGTCGCCAGCGTCGACGCGGCGAGGGTGACCGCGGTGTCGATCCAGCTGCCACGGTGCAGGGCGGCGAGGATCCCCGCACCTGCTCCGAGCGCGACCGCGAGCAGCAGCGCCAGGCCGGCGATCGACAGGCTCACCGGCAGGCGCTGGGTGATCGTGTCCGTCACCGCGATGCCGGTGAACCAGCTCGCGCCGAGGTCTCCCTGCAGCGCATCGCCGATCCACGTGAGGAACTGCACCACGAGCGGTCGGTCCCGGCCCAGCTCGTGGTCGAGCGCGGCGACCGCCTCGGCGGTGGCCGATTCGCCCAGCAGCAGCTCGGCCGGTTCCTGCTTCGCGAACGCGCCGAGCAGGAAGGTGATCGCGGCGGTGACCAGCAGCACCGGGACGGCGCGCAGGAGCGCGCGGGGCACGATGCGCCTCATGACCGCACCCCCACGCCCTCGAAGCGCTGCGTGTGCCGGCAGTGCGTGAAGCCGGTGACCCGCTCGTTCATCGCATGGGCGCGATTCCAGTTCGCGATCCAGGCGTGCGGGGTCGCACCGACCACGGCGAGCTGGGTCGCGGCCTGCAGGTTCGGGGTGTAGTCAGGGGAGTCCAGCGGGGTGCGGCGGGCCAGGTCGAGGGCCTCGTCGAAGCCGCTGGGATGCTGCTCGGAGATGTTCATCCACCCGTCCTCGTCATAGAGCACCTCGAGCGCCTGGACCGGTGATTCCCGGCCGGAGAAGGAGTACATGTACAGGGTGTAGGAGTGCGCCGCCTTCTGCCCGGAGCCAGGAGGCGCCATCTCCAGGGTGAGGTCGAAGCCCGCCGCGGCGGTCTGGGCCTGGATCACCTCGGCGATCCTCGACTGGGTGTCATCGCCCCCGTCGCTGAGGACGTGGAAGGTCACGGCGATCGGGTCGGTGTGCCCGGCCTCGGCCAGCAGACTGCGCGCCCGTTCCACGTCGTGGTCCCAGTGCCGGTCCAGCGCAGGGTCGTAGCCCTGCAGGTCACGGGTGAAGGGCTGCCAGTCCGGTTCGCCGTGCCCGAAGAAGACGCTCTCGACGATCGCGTCGCGGTCGATCGCGCGGTTGAACGCCTCCACCACCAGCGGGTCGTCGAAGGGGGCGTGGCGGTTGTTGACCTCGATGGTGTGGACGTTGAAGCACGTGCCCGTGGTGATCTCGAAACCGGCCTGCTCGAGCGGAGCGATCTGGGAGTCGTCGATATGCGCGATGTCGTACTGGCCCGAGCTCAGGCCCGCAAAGGTCACCGCCTCCGCCGGACGGGGCACCACCCGCAGCTCGTCCAGGAGGATCTCCGCGGCATTCCAATGCGCCGGGTTCCTGACCAGGCGGGCGTGTGATCCGGGGATGTACTCGTCGAGCACGAACGGACCCGCCCCCACCGGCGCCACGTTCAGCTCGACGCCCGCGGCGATCGCGTCGGGCGAGACCAGATGGCCGATGAGACCGGCCAGCAGCAGCGGGACCTGGTGGTTCACCCCGGCCAGGTGCAGGGTCACGTCCGTCTCGGAGTCGGCGGTGATGTCCACGATGACCGCAAGGGACTGCGCGCTCGTGGCCCCGGGCAGGTCCCGGCTGCGCTCCAGCCCGGCCTTGACCGCCGCGGCGTCCACGGCGGCGCCGTCGCTGAAGGTCAGGCCCGGCCGCAGGTGGAAGGTCACGGCATCGCCTGCGTCGTTGTAGGTCCACGAGTGCGCGAGGTCCGGGGCGAGCTCACCGTCGGGATCCAGGCGGGTCAGACCCGAGTGGACGAGGGACAGGACGTGGACGTCGTAGCCGATGCCGCGGGCGGAGTCCCATGTGGTCGGCAGCCGCCACCCCCAGGTGAGGGAGTGGGGCAGCCTCTCAGAGTCCCCGCCGTCCCCGCCGAGCGCGGTGAGGGCACCTGACGCGGCGGCGCAGCCGGCGGTGAGGCCGGCGGCACCGAGTAGTCCGCCGAGCATCAGGGCCCGGCGCGGCAGCATGCGTCCTCGCTGCGGGTCCGCTGCAGGGCTCTGCGGGGTCTGGAGAACCATCTGTGCCTCTGACTGGTCGACTGGATCGGAGACCGGGACATGGGACCCGGGCTGACTCCCGAGGGAGCGCTCGGGTCACACCGTGGCACGGGAGAGGGTCTTCGCGCCGCGATTCGTTCATGGTTGTACTTATGGGGTCAATAAGTTTCACGAGGGTGCGGGGAAGGCGACACCGTGACGCAGGATGACGGGCAGCGATCAGAGAGGAACTCACCGCGATGACACACCGCACCGCTCCGACCCCGGAGCAGGAGGCCCGGACGACGCGGCCCCCAGCCGCCTCGACGAGCCGCGCCAGGGCGCTGGCCACGCGTCAGGTCCACGCCGGGTACACGCCCGGCGTCCCGCAGAACACGGTGGCCGTTCCCGTGTACCAGTCGGTGGCCTACGAGTTCGCGGACTTCGCGACCGCCCGCGACACCTTCGCCCTGAGCCGGCCCGGCAACATCTACAGCCGCAACGGGAACCCCACCAATGCGGTGCTCGAGCGCCGGGTGAACGACCTCGAGGGCGGCGCCGGTGCTCTGGCCCTCGGCTCCGGGCAGGCGGCCGTCGCCGTCTCCCTGCTGACCCTCATCGCCGCCGCGGGGCCGGGCACGCACCACTTCGTGGCCTCGAACAAGCTCTACGGCGGCACCTCGGACCTGCTCGGCGACAGCTTCGCCGATCTCGGCATCGAGGTCACCTTCGTGGATCCCCTCGACACCGAGGCATGGCGCGGGGCGATCCGCGACACCACTCGTGGCTTCTTCCTCGAGTCGATCGGCAACCCGGTGCTCACCGTGCCGGATCTCCGCGCGATCGCGGACGTCGCCCACGCCGCGCACATCCCCGTCGTCGTGGACAACACCATGGCCACCCCGGTGCTGCTGCGCCCCTTCGAGCACGGCGCCGACATCGTGGTGCACTCCGCGACCAAGTACCTCGGTGGCCACGGGACGGCGATCGCGGGCGTGATCGTGGACGGCGGCACCTTCGACTTCACCGCCCGCCCCGCGAGGTGGCCGCGCCTGACCGAGCCCTATCCCCGGTTCGACGGCATCGTGTTCACCGACGCCTTCGACGGCAGCGAAGGCCGCACCCCCTTCCTGGTCCTGGCCCGGGCCAAGAGCGTCCACGACCTCGGGCCCACGCTCTCGCCGACCAACGCCTCGCAGATCCTGCTCGGCATCGAGACCCTCGAGCTGCGCGTGCGCCGACAGACGGCGACGGCCCTCGAGCTGGCTCGCTTCCTCGATGAGCGGCACGAGGTGGCCCGCGTCCACCACCCCGGTCTGGACGGGCATCCCGAGCACGAGCTCGTGAGCAACCTGCTGCCCGAAGGGCTGGGCAGCGTCTTCTCCTTCGATCTGGCGGGCGATCCGGACGTCGTCGAGACGTTCATCGATTCCCTCGAGCTGTTCGCCCTGGTCGCCAACATCGGCGACGTGCGCTCCCTCGTCGTCCACCCCGCGACCACCACGCACTCCCGCCTGGACGAGGCGGGCCGGGCCGACGCCGGCATCGGCCTGACCACCATCCGCCTGTCGATCGGCGTCGAGGATCCCGACGACCTCCGCGCCGACCTCGCCCAGGCGCTGCAAGCGGTGGCCAGAGCGACCGCGGCCGCGACGGAGGCTCCCGCACCGCACTGATCGGCCCCTTCCTCCGCGGACCCCACTCGCGGGCGGCTCCTGGGTTCGTTGACCACCGCCCGGACCTCGGGCCTGTTGACCATCCTCCCGGCTCTCGGGTCCGCCTTCCCCCCGCCCGACTCTCGGGCCTGTATTCCACACGCCCGGCCCACGGGCCTGTATTCCACCCGCGTGCCTTCCGGGCTCGCACCCACGTCAGGAGAGACATGAGATTCGGCTACTGGACCCCGGTGTACGGGGGCTTCCTCCGCAACGTCGAGGACGAAGGCATGCCTGCCACTTGGGAGTATGTGCGGAAGGTGAGCACTCTCGCCGATCGCCTGGGGTTCGAGCTGACGCTCGTCCCCGAGCTCTACCTCAACGACCGCAAGGGGCCCGAGGCGCCGAGCCTCGAGGCCTGGTCGCTCGCGACCGCCATCTCGGCCGTCACCGAGAATCTCGAGATCCTCACCGCGATCCGCCCCGGCTACCACAACCCGCAGGTCACGGCGAAGAGGCTGTCCACCCTGGCGGACATCTCCGGGGACCGCCTCTCCCTCAACGTCGTCGCCGCCTGGTGGGCGGAGGAGGCCTCGCAGTTCGGCGGGGTCTTCCCCTCCCACGACGATCGGTACGTGCACTGCACCGAGTTCGTCGATGCCCTGCGTGGGCTGTGGACCGAGACCCCTTACAGCCAGCACGGACGCTATTTCGACATCGATTCGACCGTGGTCGAGCCGAAGCCGGCCACGCTGCCCGCCATCTATGCCGGAGGGGAATCCGAGGGTGGGCGCGAGGCGATCGCGGCCTTCTCCGACTCCTACGTGACCCACGGCGGGACCGTCGACGAGTTGCGGGAGAAGGTCGCTGACGTCAATGCCCGCCGCGAGCGCCTTCAGGGCGCCGCCTTCGACTCCATCGGCATGAGCGCCTACGTCATCATCCGCGACAGCGAGGCCGAGGCGCGCGCCGAGCTCGAGCGCATCACGACCATCAACCCGGACTCGCCCGGCTACGCGTCCTTCGAAGAGTTCACCAAGCACTCGAACCTCGACGTGGAGGTCTCCGCCCGTGAGTACTCCGTCGGCACCCGGGCGCTGCGCCCCGAGCTGGTCGGCACCCCTGAGCAGGTGGCGGAGAAGATCCGCGCCTACGAGGAGGCGGGCGTGAACCTGCTGCTCATCCAGGCCTCACCGCTGCACGAGGAGCTCGAGCGGATCGCCACCGACCTCTTCCCGCTGGTCGGCAAGAACTGACATCTGCGTCATCGCGGTGGGCTGCGGACACGGGCTGAATCGTGGTCAGCGCTCGCCAGGGTCCGCTCCCGCCGGCGGCACCACGAACAGCTCCTCGTTGGCCGGCACGCCGCGCTGCGGGGCACCCTCGTCGGAGACGTACTCCCACTCGAACCGCAGGCCGTGCGCGGTGGTGATGTCCGTCCCGTCCATCAGCTGGAAGTGCACGTGCGGGTCCGAGGAGTTGCCGGAGTTCCCGCACTCGGCGATCTGCTGCCCCGCCGTCACGCGCTCGCCGCGCACCACCTGGACCGAGCCGCGACGCAGGTGCGCCAGCACGGCGACCACGGTGCCGTCGGGCGTGCCGCCGGTAGCCGGCCCACCGGCCGGCCCGTCGGCCTCGGCGCGCAGGAGCACGTGATTTCCCAGCAGATGCCGGGGCGTGCCCGCGCTGCGCACGACGCTCTCGATGAGCATGACGATCAGCCCGAGCGGGGACAGGCGCGTGAGGTGGTCCCGGCTGGTGCTGCGCGTCGCGACGACCACGCCGTCGAAGGGGGCGAGGACCGGCTGGCCGAACGACGGGAACTCCTGCGGCTGGCGCATCGGCGGCCACAGCCAGTCCATCGCCCGCGGCGAGGCGCCGGGCGGCTCATGCGTGATGTCGATGGCGTACGTCTGCGCGAGGCCGTGCGTGTGAGAGGGGACCTTCGAGGCGGGTGAGTTCAGACCCCGCCACCGCCCGGTCACCGGCACCTCGATCAGCAGCGGTGCCCGCTCCTGCGTCGGGCGCTGGCGGCGTGCACCCAGAAACTGTCCCATCAGCCCCAGCACCACGAGTGCCACGCCGGCCAGGTACAGCGGCCCGATCCCCTCGCCGAACGAGACCGTCACGATGATCAGCACCCCGCCGAGCACGAGCGCGGGGCCGGAGAGTCGGAGCAGTGAGGCCACGGGGACGCCTTGTCTTGAGAGGGGCCGGATCCCTGCACCGTACGTGCTGCGGGCCGCGCAGAAAACCCGTGGCCGGAGGGACGGGGCGCCGATACGGTCGGCACATGGACTCCGACGCCTTCGTCCCCGCCGACTTCGTGCCGCCCACTTCGCTGGCACACGAACGCTTCCGCCTCGAGCCGCTCGGCCCGCAGCACAACGCGGCCGATCTCGCCGCCTGGACCTCGAGCGTCGCGCACATCCGCGCCACCCCCGGCTACCCCGACGGCTCCTGGCCGCCGTCCGAGGGCATGACCCCCGAGCGCAACCGGCAGGACCTAGAACGCCATGCCGCCGACTTCGCGGCACGCCGAGGCTTCACCTTCACCGTGCTGGATCCGGCGGACGGCGACGTGATCGGCTGCGTGTACATCTACCCCACGCACTCGGAGGAGCACGACGCGGAGGTGCAATCCTGGGTACGGGCCTCTCACACCGAGCTGGACGAGCCGCTCGCGAACGCCGTCGCACAGTGGCTCGCCGAGGACTGGCCCTGGGACCGGGTGTACCGCTACGGGCGGTGACGAACGGCCCAGCGGGTGACTGCTTCCGCGCCGTCACTCAGCTCCCCGCCGCGGTACCGAGAAGACTCGGGCGGTCAGAGTCTCGCCGCTGCCTGACGGATCCGTCTGCGGAGCAGGATCGACGCTCCTGAGCCCGGGTGCCCGGGGGCTCTCCTGCCCGTCACGCCACCATCGGCCCGATCTGCTCCCACAGGGGCTGGGCCATCTCGCGGCTGAAGGTCTGCGTGAGGTGGTGCTGATCGCGGAACACCACGGTGTTCCCGATGATCGCGGGGCAGGTGGCGTCGTTGCAGAAGTACCGGGTGAGGTCCACGTACTGCGCGTCCGTGCCGGAGTGGGCCACGGCCTCGGCCTCCGCGGCGACGAGAGGCTCATCGAACGCGTCCTGGCGCGGGGCGGCGCAGCTGTTCGCGGTCTCGAGGTGCTTGGCCAGGCAGTGGTTCGGTGTCTGGACCTGGGTGGGCACGTCCCTCATCACCGCCACCTGCGGGCCGTCGATCCGGGTGATCGTCTCGGCCAGCCCCGCTCGCCACTGCGCGTCGGCGTCGGCGCCCGAACCCGGCATGAGCCGTTCGCGATTGTTGAAGCCGGCGAGGACCACCAGGTCCGGCTGCTCCGCCTCGATCCGGTCCAGCACCCCGTCGCGCCACTGCGCGCACGAGTCGTACGGCCGGTCCAGGAACTGCTGCTCCGTCTCGAGCGGCAGGCAGGAGTTCTTGGTGTTGCTGTCCAGCCGGATCTTCCCCTCGTCCGCGAGCTGTTCGAGGGCCGGATACCAGCTGGCGGCGTGGGAATCGCCCACCAGGAACACCAGCGGCGCCTCGGCCTCCTCCCCGATCCGGCAACCGCTGGGATCGGAATTCTCCTCGTCGCGGTGGCAGCCCGCGTCGTAGACGGAGGGGTTGTCCGCGGCGACCGCGTCGAGGGTGGGGGAGAGGTTCGAAGGGACGAAGTCCGTGCCCACGGGATCGAGGGCCTGCTTCTCAGGGGCCGCCGTGCGCTCGGAGGACACCGCCTGCTGGGGGACGGCGATGGCGATGCCCGCCGAGGTCGCGATCACCGCGAGCGATGCTGCGGCCGCCAGGGCGCCGGTCACCCAGGACGGTCGGCGCCTCAGGGAGGGCCAGCGCAGCACGGGCCGCTCGACGAACCGGTGCAGCAACCAGGCCAGCGGCACCGCCGCCGCTCCGAGCAGCAGCCGGATCCACAGTGGCAGGGGCTCCTCGGAGAAGGCGGCGGCCTGCGGGATCACCTGCAGCGGCCAGTGCACCAGATACAGCGAGTACGAGATCTTGCCCAGGAACTGCATCGGCGCGAGCCCCAGCACGCGCCCGGCATGCCACCGCCCCGGAGCGGCGCCGCCCACGATCAGGAGCACCGTGGCGAGCACCGGCAGCGCCGCGGTCCATCCCGGGAACGGGGTGCCCTCGTCGAAGGTCAGCGCCACCAGTGCCAGCCCCGCGAGCCCCACCCAGGCCAGCATGCCGGTGCGCTCGGCGCGCAGCCAGCGCGCCCCGGACCGCAGCCCGAAAGCGACCAGGGCACCCGCCCCGAGCTCCCAGGCGCGCGTGGGCAGGGAGAAGAAGGTCCACGGCTGGGAGACGTCCATCAGCAGCACGCAGGCGAGGAAGGACGCGGCGGTGAGCACCGCGGCACCGATCATCAGGCGCCGCTCGCTGCGCCGCAGCAGCCAGAAGCCTGCCGCCAGCAGCAGCGGCCAGAACAGGTAGAACTGCTCCTCGATGCCGAGGGACCAGTAGTGCTGGAACACCGAGGGGGTGGTCTCGGCGAGATAGTCCGTGCCCTCCTGCGCGAAGAGGTAGTTCGGCACATACAGCGCGGTCGCGGCCGCGCCCCGCAGGACGTCCTGCATCAGCAGCGGGGACATCCAGATCCAGGCCGCGAGCATCGTCAGGAGCGCGACCAGCAGTGCGGCCGGCAGGATGCGCCGGGCCCGCTTGGCGTAGAAGGCGCCGAAGCTGATCCGGCCCTCCCGCGCGAGCGCCTCCAGCAGGTGGGTGGTGATGAGGAAGCCGGAGATCACGAAGAAGACGTCCACGCCCACGAACCCGCCGGAAAGCACCGAGACACCGGCGTGGTAGAGCAGCACCAGCATCACCGCGATCGCCCGCAGCCCCTGGATGTCAGGGCGGAAGCCAGGCCTGTGCGCAGGGCCTGTTCGCGGGGCAGAGACGGCAGGGGCGGTCACGGAACTCCTCGGGATGGACAGCACCCGCGAGGATAACGAAAAGGTCACGGCTGGGCGGGGTGAGGCTCGGCGTGCCGTGACCTATCCCGCGTGCCGATGTCTCGAGCAGCTGTGTGCGCATCTATTGGGATCACCCGGAGGGGTACACGCTCCAGCAGACAACCCTGCAGCAGGCGACCGGCGGCGTCGGCTCGATCCTCGAGCCTGTCCTCGGATTCAGCGTCAGCTCGAACACGACACAGAACGGCGACGGCACCTACACCACGACGATCCCCGCTGGCCTGCTCGGCCTGCTCGGGCTCGGATCCACGATGCGCTTCGGCATCACGGTCGAGGATCCGAGCGGGCGGCGATTGGACACCGCGATCATCGAAGCGCGATCCATCGATCTCGGGATCGGAACCTGCGAGAACCTGACGGGGCAAGCGCCGCAGCTCAGCGTTTCGGCGCCGTCCCGGCCTCCGCATCCTCGCCCATCTCCGCGATGTACGCGGAGAAGATCTCCTCGCGCAGCGCTTCGACGCGCTTCTTCAGCGTCTTGCGGTCCTTCCGGGTGGTGCCCGGCGCCTTCAGCAGCTGGGCGGCGCGCTGGCAGCTGTCCAGGCGCTTCGCCCAATCCTCGGCCCGTCGCGCCTCGCCGGCATCGTCTGCTGAGTCCGCGAGATAACCCACCTGCTCGCGGAGGATGCCCACCGTGGTGAGCACGCCGTCGGGCTTATCGGTGGTGACCTTCTGCAGCTTCGCGCCCTGCTCCTTGATCGACTCCCACACCTCGGGGTGAGAGGAGAGCCAGCGCGCCCCCGCAGCCAGCAGCGGGAGCAGCCACTTCGCGGTGTGGATGACCGACTTCGTCGTGGACGGGCCCGGGATCAGACTCTTTCCGGCCATGGTGTGCGCTCCTTCTGATCGCTGAGTGCTAGCCCAGGACTGGTTGCGTGCCGTGCTGAAACGATAACTGACATCGAGGTCACGGAGCCGCGCCCGAGTTATCGACGAGGCGAGCTGAGCGGCGCCGCAGCAGTCACGAAGCTGATCCCGGGCTCGCCGCTCTCACACCAGATCCCGCGGGATCCTCCGCTCCCAGTTCTGCGAGTACACCCGCGGGTCACCGCGCTCGGCGTCCAGCTCGAAAGCGTCCAGCTGCGCGTCGATCACGAACTCTTCGCTCGTGGAGGTGAGGATCGTGCGCGTGCTGACCATCGCGCCCCAGTCCTCCCGCTCCACGCGGCGCACCGTGCGGGTCTCGCCCCGCACCGAGTTCACGTCGTTCCAGCGGAAGCTGTACCACTCGGTGGTAGCCCGGCGGATGCGGGTGCCGGTCTCTTCGATCACGAACTCGCCCTGATCGTTGGCGACCTCGAGCACGGACTCGTTGGTCGCCAGGTCGCGGGTGACCCGCCAGTGGTGCTCACCGGGGGAGAGGTCGGTGACCTCGAGCGGCTCCGCGCCCTCGGGCTCACCGAACTCGTGCAGATGCGCGTCCGCGTCACGGGCCGGTCGCACCGGCAGGCGCAGGCTGCTGGACCCGGTGCTCAGCGTGACCGTCGCCGCCTCCGGTGCCGGCCAGATCAGCGGCCAGTACGAGGTGGAGATCGACAGCCGCAGCCGGTGCCCGGCCGGGAAGGACTGGGCGATGCCGTTCAGCGGCACCTCCACCCGGTATGTCTTCCCCGGCTCGAGCGGCTGCGGCTCCGCGCTGCCGTCGCGGTGGGTCAGGTTCAGCACCCCGTAGGTCACGCGGGTCGCCTCCCCGGCCGTGTTCACGTCCGAGAGCCGCACCGCCAACTGCGCGACCGGCTGATCCGCGCTGACCTCGAGCACGCACGTGGGCCGGCCGAAGATCTCCAGCTCCTCGGTCAGGTCCGGGGTCTCGAAGAACAGCGCCCCGCCATCCTCCTCCCGCTGGTCGAAGGGCAGATCCGGCACCGCGGCGTAGGACGCCCACTTCCCGGCGAACATCCCCACGCTCAGCGGGGACTGCACGGAGACCTCCCGGCCCGGTTCGTCGGCCGTGCCCTCTTCGAGGTGGTGGCCGCGCAGCACGTACTCGCGCTCGGTGATCCGCGGGGAGGGCCACTGGTCCTCCGCGATCCAGCGCCCCGGACGGTCCTCATAGGACGCCGCGGGGGAGACGCTGTCCTGCATCCACGCCCGCACCATCGGCTCATCCATCACCCCGGTGTCGGTGCCCTTGAGCCAGTGGTCCCACCAGCTCACCACCTCCTGCAGGAACCCGATCGCCGGGCCCGGTACTCCGATATGCGGGTACTTGTGGCCCCACGGACCGATCAGACCCTTGCGCGGCACATCCAGGTTCTCCATCAGGCGGAAGATCGCGTTGGTGTACCCGTCGGCCCAGCCGCCCACGGCCATCACCGGGCACTGCACCTGGCTGTAGTCCTCGCAGACGGACGCCGGCTTCCAGTAGTCGTCCCGCCGCTGATGCGTCAGCCAGGTCTCCAGCCACAGCCCGCTGCCGGCGAGGCGCTCATGCCACATCTCGCGCCAGCGCTCGCCGACGATCTGCGGATCCGGCGGCAGCGAGTTGAAGGCGAACATCACCGTCGCCTCGGAGAGGTTGTCCGCCAGCAGCGCGCCGCCCATGTAGTGCATGTTGTCGACGTAGAGATCGTCCGTCGCCGACGCGCTGATGATCGCCTTCAGCGCCGGGGGCCGACGGGCCGCGAGCTGGAGGCTGTTGAACCCGCCCCAGGAGATGCCCATCATCCCCACGTTGCCGTCGCACCAGGGCTGCTCGGCGAGCCAGGCGATGACGTCCTCCGCGTCCTCGTGCTCCTGGGGCCGGTACTCGTCGACCATCACCCCGTCGCTGTCGCCGCTGCCGCGCAGATCCACCCGCGCGCACACGTAGCCGTGACCGGCGATGTAGGGATGGTTCAGATCGTCCCGGGCGCGGCTGGAGTCCCGCTTGCGATACGGGATGTACTCCAGCACGGCGGGCACCGGCCGCTGCTCCGCATCGACGGGCAGCCAGAGCCGGGCCGCGAGACGGGCGCCGTCCCGCATCGGGATGAACACGTTCTCGATCTCGCGGATCTCGTAGGGGAACTCGGTGACGGTCCTCATGCGTGGTCGCCTCCTGGTCGTCCTTGAGGGTGCGGTGGTCAGTCGTCCGTCGGGGCCGGGGCGAACTCGAAGGGGAGCTCGGCGGTGATCGCGGCGTAGTTCTCCAGCATCTGCTCGGTGCTGTTCGCGCCGAGGTACAGCTTGCCCAGCACGAACCGGTAGCTGTCCTGCCCCGGAAGCTCCGAGAGTCGGTCGCCCTCACCCACCGTCAGGGTGAGCACGGTCCCGGGGAAGCGGCGCTCGATCTCCGCCTTGTCCTCGGCGGTGGGGATGCGGGTGACGATCGCGTCCTCATCGTGGAAGATCATCGCCTGCGAGGCGACAGCGAAGTCACCCTCGCGGTGCGGCATCCGCGGCGGCTCGCCGAGCGCGATGTCGATCGCGACCTCATGGTTCGAGCTGCCATCCACCTTCGCGAACAGGTCGCTGTGGGACTGCGAGATGCGGGTGTTGATCTCGATCAGCCACAGCTGATCGTTCGCCTCGTCCCACATGAATTCAGAGTTGAAGCAGCCGTTGTCGTACCCCACCTGGCGCAGGTAGCGCTCGGTGAGGTCGATCATCCGCTGCTGCACGCGCTCGGGCACGGTGCTGGCGGGGTAGTCGAGCCGGGAGAAGCTGGTGCCAGCCTCGTCCTTGTGCATGTCGAACACGCCATGGACACGGTACTCGCCGCGGAACATCGTGCCCTCCGGGGCGGCCTGGATGCCCTCCACGAACTGCTCGGCCAGGCACGAGTTGCCGCCGGCGCCGGCGAGCTCGGAGGGCAGCTCCACCTGCTGGAGCACCTCGTTGAACGCATCGCCGATCTCGCCGATGTGCTCGCGGATCTCCACCAGCGCCTCGTCGAAGTCCGCCTCGTCCTCCACCTTGAAGCCGAGGGCGGAGGAGTGCGCCTTGACCGGCTTGACCCAGAACGGGAACTCCAGATCGATGCTCGCCAGCGCGTCCTCCGCGAACGGGTCGAAGACGGCGAAACCGGGCACGCACTCGGTCACCGACCTCTTCTGCTCGAGCCGGCTCCATCCCTTGTGCTCGCTCTTCAGCAGGCTGGTCAGCGTGGGAGCGGGCAGGTCATGCTCGGCGGCGAGCATCGTGCTCATCACGCTGACCGGGAAGTCCCAGTGCGCGATGATCGCGTCGATGCTGCCGTCGAAGGCGTCGAGCTCCGCCCGGGCGTCGCGCATCAGCTGTTCAAAGTCCAGCTCTGTGGTGTTCACCAGGGTGTCGTAGTCGAGCACGCCGTGGAAGGCGTACTCCTCGGCCTGCCTCACCGTCTCGAGCTCACGGTGCTGCACGTCCGTCAGGCCCAGGACGAAGATGTCCTTCTTCGTGCTCATACGTGCTCCTCCGTGTGCTGTGTCGGTCGCCTCGCGGCGGGCCGGATCCATCGAGCGTTGCACGAGAGGTACGGCCGGGCGCAAGCTCCGGGCCGATCGGTCGGGTCGACGAACGACGTGCGGGCCCGTCCGACGAATCGGACGGGCCCGCACGGTCAGGCAGTGCTGCGACTCAGAGCGTCGCGTCGTAGCGCTGCAGGAAAGCCGCCATGGCATCCCGCTTCACAGGATCGAGCGGACGGTAGGTGCCGTTGCTCCATCCGGTGGAGATGCCGGTGGACTTCATCCAGCACATCTCCTTGGAGAACTGCATGCCGCGGGCCACATCGGTGAAGCACTTCCCGCTCGGCTGGGTGTACGCGGGCTCGCCTGCGAACCGGTAGAGGAACGCCGCCATCGCGTCACGGGCGATGGGCTGTACCGGCCGGAACTGGTGCGTTCCGTCGGGCATCTTCCACCCTTCGGTGATGCCTTCTTGAGAGGCCCAGATGATTGCCTCATAATGCGGCTGGCCGGGCTTCACATCCGTGAACGGCGACTTTGCCGGGAGCGTCACCGCCGGAGAGCCGGCCTGACGGTAGAGGAACGCCGCCATCGCGTCACGGCTCACGCTCGTCAGCGGGCGGTACTCGGCCCCCCGCGGCGTCGGCCACCCGGTGGAGATCCCTTCCCGAGCCATCCACGTCATCGCAGCGAAATGCTCCATCCCGGGGGTGACGTCCACGAAGGGCGAGATCTCGGGATACGTGACCCGCCAGGTCTTCTTCAGCGGCGTGTAGAACGTCCGCTCGGCGACGACCTTGAAGGAGACGGTCACGGTCCCGGTGACCGTATAGGTCCCGCCCTGCGAGATCACACCGCCGTTCAGCGTGTACTGGACGCGGGGATCCGTCGGGATCTGCACCGTGTGCCCGGCGAGGTCGAACACCGGCTCGCGGAGCCGGTACCCGTACAGGGGAACGAACGTCGCCGAGACCCCTGAGACGCCCACATGCGCATACCCGGCCTGGTCATACACGGAGACGCCCAGCCGGTCCACGCCGTCTGCCAGCGCGTGCGTCCCGGCGGAGACCGGGGTCCACGGGTCCAGCGCGGTGTTCAGCCCGGTGGTGTCAGGGATCGTGAACGTCCGTCGCTCCACGTCGACCGTGGGAGAGAGGGATGCGACGACGACGGGGTCGTTGAACGTGTTCGCGGGCTCGAAGCGGATGTTCCACGAGTGGATGCCCGTCAGCGAGTGGCCCGGCGCCGGATACGCGCGGATGATCTCCAAGGTCGATGCCCGGTGCACGCCGGGAGCGAGCGGATTCGCGGCCTGGTCGGCGTATTGGAGCCCGGGCAGGTCGGGGATGGTGAAGGTCGAGGCCTCGATGTCGAAGGCCGGTTCG
This sequence comes from Brachybacterium sp. AOP24-D1-21, assembly GCF_052378665.1. Lineage (NCBI taxonomy): Bacteria > Bacillati > Actinomycetota > Actinomycetes > Micrococcales > Dermabacteraceae > Brachybacterium > Brachybacterium sp. AOP24-D1-21. The sequence continues at coordinate 803,517 of NZ_JBQSXX010000001.1, read as the reverse complement.
GGAGCGGTGACCGGGACGAAGTCCTCGGCCTGGCTGCTCTCCTGGGAGGAGGGGCTGCCTGATCCGGGGCCATCTGCAGTCGCGGCAGCGGCGCCGCTGAGGAGGAACGGAACGCTGAGCGCGAACGCTGCGATCCGGCGGAGGGTGGTGGACACGTATCACCTCGATGTGCGGGCGTGGGCAAGGGGATCGGGCGAGCTGGAGGCGCTCATCATAGGGCGCGGACACCCTCTGAGAACACGTTTCGGCGTACCTCTCCGAGCGTGCTCGATCCCGCATCGAGCAGAGGGGATGAGAGCCCGCGGCGCAGTGACGGCCGCTCAGGCGATCGGAGTACGGAACCGCGCCTTGTACGCCTCGAAATCCCACGCCACCTGCTCGTGGTCCCCGTCCAGAAATGCCGTCGCGGCCTTGCGCCCCTTCCGGTAGAGCATCTCGCGCTCCTCGTCGGAGAGGTCGAAATGGGTGGGGCGCACCGCGGCGGTGTCGATGAAGATCGTGCGGGCCACGGAATGCGAGGCGTCGATGTGCATCCGGTCGTAGAAGCCGGTGACGGTGTCCACCACGGCCTTGCCGAAGCTGAGCGGTCCGCGGATCTGGTTCTGCACCCCGAAATCGGCCTCGGGCTTGGCGGAGAGCTTGATGCCGAAGGTGGGCCAGCGCGGAACCTCACCCTCAGGGCGGTCGAACACCGAGACCGGGAAGTTCGAGAGCAGCCCGCCGTCCACCAGCACCGCCGGCTTCCCGAAGGCGTTCTTCCACCGCACCGGGCGGAAGAACAGCGGGATCGACGTCGAGGCGCGCACAGCGTCCACCACCCGCAGCGTGTCCGGAGTGGAGCCGACGTCCACCGCCTCCAGCGGCAGGTACCGCAGCCGCCCGGCCGAGAGGTCCGAGACGGTCACCACGAGGCGGTAGGCATGCGCGCCCACCAGCTCCATTCCGGCCTCGGGATCCTGGTAGCGCAGATCCGCGAAGGTGCCGGTACGGCCCGGATCCCCGTACATGGTCAGCTGCTCGGTGAGCCATTCACGCAGGTAGGCGCCGCGATGGATCCCGTTGTGCAGCAGGATGCCCAGCCCCTTGCCGGGCAGGGGGCGGGTCCACCACGGGCCGTCCTCGAAACGGCGGTAGTCCGTCTCCCGCAGCACCTTCACCATCGTGGTCGCCGGGATCCCGGCGGTCGCGAGTGCTCCGGCGATCGACCCGGCCGATGATCCCGCCACCCGGTTCACCCGGTACCCGCGCTCCTCGAGCACCTCGATCGCGCCGGCCAGGGCGATGCCCTTGACCCCGCCGCCCTCGAGCACCAGGTCCACCCGCCGGGTGCCGTCGGCCGCACCGGAACCGGTGGTGGCGGCGCGGGCCGCTCTCGAGTCGTTGTTGCGTGCGTCGGCGCTGCCTGCGCCGGGGGCGGACGAATCGGGATGCGGGGAGGTCATGCGGCGAGGGTAGGGGAGAGGGCCGGCGCGCTCAGCGGAGCAGAGTGGTCCGGAGCCTCTCGCAGTGCTCCGTGAGCGCAGCGCGGATCGCCTCCAGGTGCGCATGGTCGATCTCCTCCCCGGCGACCTCCCGCATCGCCTTGGCGAAAGCTGCCGGCATGCCCTCGAGGAAGAGTTCGGCGGCGGCGAGGACGTACTCCTGGCTCACCCCGATCTGTCCGGCGAACTTCAGCAGATGTCGACGCGTGACGTCATGGATCGATGGCGCTCCGCCGATGGACATCGCCATCGCAGGCCACGGAGCGTCTTGCCCGAATCCAGTCGCGACGTCGTACAGCGGTGCGAGCGCTGTGTCGCCGGCCGACAGGAAGACGGAGTAGTTCTTAGCGTGCCCATCCGGGGCGCCCAGCGCCCAGTTCGCGAGCACCGCCCGAACAAAGGTCTCGACATCCTCCTCGGGTGCACCGCCCCGACGAAGAGTGGTGACAACGTCGAGGGCCGTGACCGAGTACTTGTCGGCCGGGAGTGTCGAGGTGGCCTGGCACAGGTCCTCCTGGTGAACGCGCACCAAGCGCCCATCGACCCGGCGCCGATCGAAGCGTTTGATGACGATCGCCGGTTCGCCATCGAAGACCCGGAACTCGGACCCGGCCACAGGCAGACCGAGGAGAGAGAGGGCCCGCAGGCAGAGGTGCTCGACGAGCGCTTGTGAGCGGAGAGCCGTGATTCCGGGTTTGAGGATGTGCGTCGTCGGCTCGGCGCCATGCGCTTCATGCCACCGCTCGTTCTCGAGCCGGAGTGCGAGCTTCGACTGCGCGCCACCTAGTGACCAGTGCTCTCCCTCGGCGACCCAGGTCGCGCCGGTATTTGTGCGGAGGTCACGAAGTCGTGCCCCGATTCGCTCGTCGTCGACCGGGATGAGAGAGCCCGGCTCAGGGTCCTCCAGCTGTGCTTCGTCGAGGAACTGCACGGCACCGGGGCAGTCCTGACCGATCGCCGATAGCAGCGCGAACGGGCTGCGCGGTGAGACGCCGAATCTGCGTGCCGTGGCACGGCGGACGGCGTCCCCCTCCGGGAGCAGGCCCTCAATATAGGCAAGGGCTCTGCGCGGAGCGATCGGTGCGATGCTCGGCGCGAAGGCCAGCGACAGCCTCGGCATTCCTGCGCTTGGAGGCGCGGTCAGCCGCAGTGCTCCACCGTGGTCCTGGTCCAGGTGTCCGATGATCACTCCGTTGCTCACCATGAATAGCCGCTTGATCACGAGTCCTCGTCCTCATCGGCGGTGCGTCCGGCTGCGGAGGAGTCAGATGTCGGCGTCGCAGCCCGGGAGATCTGGGCGAGGTGAGCCGCGAGCTCGGGATCCACACCGGCGTTGAGCAGCCGGGCGGCGCGCTGCCCGTGCTCCACGACGACGGGGATTGCCGACGCCTCCCGCATCGCCTCGATCGCCTCGCGGGTGGCGCGCTCCGTGATCGACGTGGTGTGTTCCGGTGCGTCAGGGGTGACGGTGCGGGATGCTGCGCCGACGGTGAGTGGGAGGTCCAGGGCGGTGAGCACTGCGAGGACCTTCTCCAGCTCGGCTCGCGGCCGATTGCCCTGCTCGACGCCGATCAGCCACTCCCGGGAGACTCCGGCAACCTGTGCAAGTTCGGCCTGTGTGAGCGCCCGCGCCTTACGCCCGTCACGGAGTGCGGCACCGAGATCTTGCGGGGTCCTGATGCGCCGACTGTTCATGAGTGTGATGGTACGTCCACTTCTTTTGGATGTCTACGATCTGCCACAATTTCGAATGTGTACGCTCGTCGACACCGTGCCCCGTGTGCGGCGCGGAGGATGGTGGCTGCCACCGGATAGATCCGCGCTGCCCGCCCAGTGACGCCCTCAGCGGCTCACAAGGGGCGGGAGATGAGGATGTGCTCGGGGCTCTGCGCTGTCACCGGGCCACCGGGCCAGTCGCCGAAGCGATGCTCGATCTCGAATCCCGCCTGCTCGAGGCTGGCGTCAAGGGTGGCGAGCGGACGGAACGCCAACGTCTCCGGGGCGCTGAAGCTCCTGGTGCCGGCCCGCTCGGTGACCCCGCGGTGGGTCTCGACGACGCCGGTGGTGGGATCGCCCTGCACGTCGAGCATCTCGATCCAGCTGGTGAACGTCCCGCCCTCGGGGTGAAGGTAGGTGCCCCGGGTCAGTTCCGGGACCCAGCGAGCTCGACGCCCAGGGCGCCGGTGCCCGCGCCGATGTCCAGCACGGAAATTCCCGGGCCGTCGAGGGAGAGCTCGCGGGCCAGCTCGAGGCAGAAGTCGAAGTCCTGCCGTCCAGTGTTCTCTTCATCGTAGGTGCGCGCGGCCTCTGGGTTCTCGTACGGATTCTGGGACATGTCGGCGGACCCTAGCCGACTGGTCCGGCGGGAATCCAGAGATATTCGGCAGATCTGGGCGTGGCGTGCTGGAGGACCCGATGCCTGGCCCCGCGGCGCGGCCCGGTGGATGATGGTCCCCACCGGATAGATCCCTGCTGCCCGCCCATCGACGCGCCGGCAGCCGAGCTCCTCAACGCACCTCGCCCACCATCCAGGGCGGGCGCCGAGGGGCGAAGCCTCAGAAGGAGCACCCCGTGACCAGGAATGACATCTCCACCCACCAGCCCGTGATCGTCGGCGGGGCTCGCACCCCGTTCACCCGGTTGCTCTCGCAGCAGGCCGCGCTGACCGCGGTCGATCTCGGCGCCCACGCCATCCGCCATGCGATCGAGCGCTCCGGCGTCGACGCCGCGGTGATCGACACCGTGATCATGGGGCAGGTCATCCAGGCGGGCCAGGGGCAGAATCCGGCTCGCCAGTCCGCGCTCGGAGCGGGCCTGGCGTGGGACATCCCGGCCGTGACCCTCAACAAGGTGTGCCTCTCGGGGCTGACCGCCGTGATCGACGCCGCCCGCCTGATCCGTACCGGCGAGGCCACGGCGGTGATCGCCGGTGGTCAGGAGTCGATGAGCAACGGACCGCACCTGCTGATGGGCGCCCGCAAGGGATACAAGTACGGCCCGACCACCGTGCAGGACTCCGTTGCGCACGACGGGCTCACCGATGCGCTCAGCCAGGAGGCGATGGGCGACCTCACCGAACGCGGCAATCCCGAGCGCGGCATCTCCCGCCGCGACCAGGACGAGATCGCCGCCGCCTCCCACCAGCGCGCTGCCGCCGCGGCAGGCGTCGGGATCCACGCCGAGGAGATCGCGCCCGTCGAGGTCCCCCAGCGCAAGGGCGACCCGCTGCTCATCGACCGTGACGAGGGCGTCCGGCCCGACACTACGGTCGAGACCCTGGCCGGTCTCCGCCCCGCCTTCGCGAAGGACGGCACCATCACCGCCGGCAACTCCTCGCCGCTGTCCGACGGCGCGGCCGCGCTCGTGATCACCTCCCGCGCCTACGCCGAGGAGCACGGCCTCACGATCCTCGCCGCGATCGGGGCCCCCGGCCAGGTCGCGGGTCCCGAGGACTCCTCACTGCACTCGCAGCCCTCGAACGCTCTGCGCGCGGCACTGGCCCGCGACGGGCTGCAGGTGCAGGACCTGGACCTGATCGAGATCAACGAGGCGTTCGGCGCGGTCGTCGTCCAGTCGCTGACCGACCTCGACTACCCCCTCGAGAAGACCAACATCCACGGGGGAGCGATCGCGCTCGGCCACCCGATCGGTGCCTCGGGGGCGCGCCTCGCCCTGACCGCAGCCCTCGAGCTGGTCCGCCGCGGTGGCGGACGCGCCGGTGTGAGCCTCTGCGGCGGCGGCGGGCAGGGAGAAGCACTGCTGCTGAGCGCGTGACGTCGGCGCGGGGCAGTCAGCGCGGACGCCGCGACCGCACGCTCGCTGCCCTGCGACACCTTCGGCAGAGATCTGCGCCCCAGGCGACCGATGCGAGGATTCGCAGGAGTCACCTGGGGCGCAGAACGTCGGCCACCGGCGCCGCAGCAGCCGGCGCCGGCTACCTCAGAGCGTGCGGGCCAGCGGGTCGAAGTCCGCCGGGACGGCCGGGATCTCGGACACGGAGGAGTTCAGGGTGACGAACTCACCGCTCGCCGCAGACTCCTCGGCCGAGAGCATGATGTCCAGGACGTGGTAGCCCACCTCGCCGGTGGCGATGTGCGCGCGATCCTCGTGGATCGAGCGGATCATGTCCAGCAGGCCCAGGCCGCGACCGGTGGTCGGGCCCTCCTGCGGGATCTCGATCCATTCCTGCTCCGGTGGGCGCTCGCCGAAGGTGTCGAAGGGGCGCACATAGGCGATGCGGCCCTCGAACATGTTCGGATCGGGCACCACCAGCGAGCCCTCGGTGCCGTGGATCTCGACGATGCCCTGGCGGGCCAGCGGCGAGTCGAAGCTCAGCAGCGAGGTGCCGGTCTGGCCGCCCTCGAACTGGGTGAGCACGGAGATCGTCGAGGGCACCTCGACCGGGAAGGTGGTCCCTGCCTGGTCGCCCACCTGGATCATGCGCTCCTCGGTGGCCTTCAGCCCGATCGCGGCGACCTTCTCGACGGTGCCGAACAGGCTGACCAGAGTGGTGAAGTAGTACGGGCCCATATCGAGCAGCGGCCCCGCGCCCTTGGCGAACAGGAAGCCGGGGTTCGGGTGGAACACCTCGGGGCCCTGCCACTGCATGGAGGTCTGCGCGAACAGCGGCCGACCGATCACACCGTCGAGGATCGCGCGCTTGGCGGTCTGCACGCCCGCCCCGAGCACGGTGTCCGGTGCGCAGCCCACACGCAGCCCGGCCTCGTCGGCCTGCGTCAGCAGCGCGGCGGTGGACTCGCGGTCCATGCCCAGCGGCTTCTCGGTCCACACATGCTTGCCCGCGGCGATCGCGGCGGAGGAGATCTCGACGTGGGTTGCGGGCAGGGTCAGGTTCACGACGACCTGCACACCCGGGTGGTCCAGCACGTCCTGCGCGGTGCCGGAGGCGGGCACGTTGTGCTTCGCGGCCTGGGCGGCGGCGCGCTCGGTGTTGATGTCGCCGAGGATCAGCACCTCGACGTCAGGGAAGGAGTTCAGGTTCTCCAGGTAGGTGTCGGAGATGACGCCCACGCCGATGAAGCCGACGCCCACGGGGCCGGAGAAGGGGGAAGGGGTGCTCATGCTGCGAGGCCTCCGTCGATCAGGAAGCGGTAGCTGTTCTCGATGTCCTCGAAGACGTCGCCCGGGGCGTTGTCGTACTCGATGACGGCGTACTTGACGCCCGTCGCTGCCTTCATGGCCTCGACGGTGGGGACCTCTCCCTCACCGGCGTGGCGCTGGTCCAGGCTGGTGGAGGCGAACTTCGGGGCGCCCGGAGCGAAGGGGTTGGACTCGGGCTTGATGCCGTCCTTGACGTGGATCGCCACGAGGCGGTCGCCGAGCTCCTTGACCAGTGCCACGACGTCCTGACCGCCGACGAGGGCCCAGTAGAGGTCCAGCTCGATCGCGACCGACGGGTCCACCAGCGACAGGAAGCGCTGGTAAGCGGTCTGGCCGTCGAAGTCCGCGAGGAACTCCTGGGCGTGGTTGTGGTAGCCGACGGTGAGGCCGAACTCCTTGGCCTTCTCGGAGGCGGCGTTGAGGCGCTCGGCGATGTCCTTCACGCCGTCCTCGGTGAGCCAGCGCTCGGTGGGGACCATCGGGTCGATGACGGCCTTCATGCCGATCTCGGCTGCAGCCTCGAACACGACCTCGTTGGCCGGGGTGGGGATGGAGCCGTCCGGGGTCCACAGCTCGTCGGAGAGCAGCGGGGCGTGCCCGGTGGGGGACGAGAGGCCGGAAGCGTCCAGCGCAGCGCGGATCTCCTTCGGACGGCGCACGAAGTCGAAGGCCTCGACGTTCTTCAGGCCGATCTTCGCGAGCTTGTCGAGGGAGCCGTTCATGTCGGCGGAGAACTCCGCGGCCAGCGTGTACAGCTGGACGGAGGCGAGAGGCAGTGCCACGTCGAACCTGCTTTCGTACGTCGTTGTCAGAGGGTGCGCCGCGTCACCGAAGGCGCATGGCGGCCAGAATAACAGCAAACCCACCAGTTGGAGGTTTTTCCTGCAGAGCAGTTCGAGTCATGGGTACATTGGCTTCATGAGCACCGAGGATGCACCGGCCGAGGCCGCGGAGAAGGGGCCGGCAGCCGCCGCTGTCGAGCCGGGCCCGTCGGCCGCCGCGCCGCCCCGCATCGGTCGCGCGGGCTCCTACTCCAAGGGCATCGCCCGCCGCCAGGAGATCCTCGACCGCGCCATCGAGGTGTTCCGCCGGCGCGGCGCCGACGGCACCTCCCTGCGCCGCATCGCCGAGGCCATCGGCATCTCCCATGGCGCACTGCTGCACTACTTCTCCTCCCGCGAGGAGCTGCTGGTCGCCGTCTACGAGCACGCCGAGTATCGGCGCGACCTCGAGCGCGGCGATCAGAGCCATGTGCGCTCGGTCGACGTGATGGCGAACGCGGCGCTTGCGAACCTCGAGGTCCCGGGCCTGGTGCAGCTCTACTCCACGCTGGTGGCGACCTCGTTGGAGGCCGAAGCGGGCCCCGCCAAGGAGTACTTCACCACCCGGTTCGAGCAGGTGCGCACCGACCTCGAGCAGCGCCTGCGCGACGATCAGGCCACCGGGCTGGTGCGGGACGACGTGGACCCCGCCCGCACCGCCGCGCTGATCGTCGCCGCGAGCGATGGCCTGCAGATCCAGTGGTTGCTCGAGCCGTCGATCGAACTGCAGGAGACGCTCGAGACATTCGCGGTGCTGCTGGCGCCGTGAACTGCTGCGCGAGGTAGGGCCCCTGCCCGCCCTCGCTCTCGTCCAGTTGCCGCGCCACCAAGTGTAGACATTTCGTCTACAGTCGATGGATGGCTGCTTCAGAGACCACCACCGTCAGAGTTCGTCGGTCCGATTCCGAGCGCCTCCAGGTTCTCGCCAAGTCCCGCGGCACGTCGGTCATCGAGGTCGTCCACGTCGCGATCGACGCGCTCGAGAAGCAGGAGTTCCTGCAGGGACTCACCGCCGATTACGCGCGACTGCGTGAGAATCCCGAGCAATGGGAGGAGTACGTGGCGGAGCGGCAGGAGTGGGACGCGCTGTCGTGATCTGGCGGGGGGAGGTCTACGACGTCGACCTCGGCCGGCCTATCGGCCACGAGCCAGCGTTGCGACGACCGGCCGTCGTGGTGTCGGTGGACATTCTGAACAACGGTCCCGGCGGCCTTGTCATGGTTGTGCCGATCACCTCTGCTGCCTACGGGCTGCGCAGTCACGTAGAAGTGGAGCCTGGAGGTAGCGGCCTGGGGCACACCTCGCACGCTCGGTGCGACCAGCTGAGGACGGTCTCGACGGAGCGGCTCGTGACTCGACGGGGAATGCTGGGTCCCGAGGAGCTGAGCACGATCGACCGGGCCCTTCGCTTCGTCCTCGACCTCTGACGTCCCCCGCTCGAGGCTGGACCCCTGACGGTGCGAGCGTCGCAGCGGGGACGGTTTCGTGAGCCCACGGAGCTCAGCGCACGCGCGGTACGGGCACGGGGCGCATCGGTGGCGAGCTGGCGGTGTCGAAGTCCCTGCTCGCCATCGCGCGCTCGCTGCGGGTGAGCAGATCCAGGACGTCGAGGGACATGTAGGCGCGCTGGGCACGACCGATCGAGATCGTCTCCAAAATCCCGTACTCCGTGAGCTGGGCAAGGGCGTTCTGGGCGGCGGTCGTCGTCACTCCGTGCACGCGCGTCACAGTGGAGGTGGTGAGCACGGGGGTGCCCGGCAGCGAGTCGAGGATCGTGGACAGCGCCGAGTTCCGCCGAGTCGCCCGGACCTTGCCCTCCCGGCGCCGAGCCTCCGAGATGATGCGCGACCATTCCTCGCGCAGCTCTGCCAGGCGCCGCTCGAGGCCTGCGGCCTGCTCCGCAGCAATTCTCACGGCATTCGCGAAAGTGCTCACCCGGGTCTCGATCGCTGCGAAGACCTGTGGCGACTCCGGTCCTCCCTCGACACGGAACGATTCCAGGCCATCGATGTATTCCTCATGAAGGGTCGCCAGCACCAGGCTCACCGGAAGGATCGCTTCTGCGGTGAGGCCCCGGCGGGTGAGCACCGTGTGGATGAGGGCTCGACCGACGCGACCGTTGCCATCGGGGAATGGGTGGATCGTCTCGAACTGGGCGTGCGCGAGTGCCGCTTGGATGATCGGTGAGTGAGTGGCACCGGCCATGTATCGGACCAGGTCCTCCAACAGTGCGGGGACCTCATCGGGCGGCGGAGGCACGTGTGCGGCCTCGAGCGGGTGGTAGCGCGAGCCGCCGATCCAGTTCTGCGTTGCCCGCACTCCCTGGAGCTCGGTCGGTGCCGGGATGAGCGATGCCTGCAGGGCGCCCAGATCTGCGACGGTGATGACCTCCTTCTCGGAGAGGGCGTCGGAAGCGTCGCGCACGATCGTCATGTTCCGCGCCACCTGCTGAGCGGTGTCGGAGAGCCCGCGGACATCCTCCTCGAGGGCGAGCTCGGCGAGAGCGACGTTCCTCGGGCTGGGTGCGATCCCCTCGATATAGGAGGACGCAATCGCTTCGGAGCGCAGCAGGAACCGGGAGACGAGGCCCAGATCCTGATATGTGCCGCGGTTCAGTGCGCGCACGGCGCGTTCGGCGGCGGCGACCTCGGCATCGACCTCAGGTCCGATCGCCAGCCTCATCCCGGTGAGGGCGGAGGGCGTGTAGGTCTGGTATTCCCCCGAGCGTCGATCTGCACGGGGGACGCCGGAGTCATAGGGGTTCTCCCAGTACTGCGAGGTGAAGTGCCCCATGCATAGCCCCTAACGTGGTGATCGTGGCCCGATGATCCAACTTTAGTGCTTAAAGTTGGATGGAACGAGTGGGCCGCCCACCTTACGCACTACAGAGAGAGGCGCGGCCCCTCGACGCGGCACCACGTAACCTGGTCCGGGCGACGAGCGCTGGAACGCCTTCGAACGATCCCCGATCGCCGGTGCCCGCCCCTGTACGAGGAAAGCAGAGTCCACTGAACCTGTCGGTCCCGCGTCGCTTCGGCCCCCTGCGCGACAAGCACTCCCGCCCCTACCTGGTCACCGCCGGACTCTCGATGATGGGCGACAACATCGAGCACGTCATCACCTACTGGATGCTGTGGCAGGTGTTCGAATCGCCCTGGCTGGTGGGCTTCCAGGTGATCAGCCACTGGCTGCCCTTCCTGATGTTCTCCGTCCTCTTCGGTGGCCTCGCGGAGAAGTACGACTGCCGACGCATCATCCAGATCGCCCAGGGGCTGTTCGCGTTCGTCTCGCTGGCCTGGGGGCTGCTGTTCCTCACGGGCACCCTGGAGATGTGGAGTGCCTGCGTGCTGCTGGTGCTGCACGGCTGCGCCGGCGCGCTGTGGGGCCCTGCCGAGCAGCTGATGCTCCATGACTTCGCCGAGCCGCGCGAGCTGGCCAGCGCCGTGCGGCTGAACGCCACCTTCAAGAGCCTCGGGGTGCTCGCCGGGCCGGTGGTCGGCTCGGTGCTGATGCTGCTGCTCGGGCCGACGTTCGGGATCCTCGCCAACATCGTGTTCTACCTGCCGATGACGCTGCTGATGCTCCGCACCCCCTTCACCGGGCACTCCCGCAGCGGGATCGTGCACCGCGAGCGGATCTCGATCCTCGACACCCCGCGCGTGCTGCGCACCGTGGGCAACGACAAGGTGCTGGTGGGGATGATCGCCCTGGCGGGGCTGATCGCGGTGTGCGTCGGCTCCTCGCTCCAGGTGTCGATGCCGAACTTCGCCGACACTCTGGGCGCGGGCGACGAGGGCGGGCTCGGCTACGGCGCGCTGCTGTTCGCCAACGGGATCGGGGGAGTCGTGGGCGGCTTCCTGCTCGAGGCCACCGGGATCCTCAAGGTCGACGTGCGCGGCGCCGTCATCGCTGCGGTGATGTTCGGACTGACCTCCCTGATCGTCGCGACCACCACCCACTACGCGGTGGCGGTGATCGCGCTCGTGATCGGCGGGGTCGCAAACCTCGCCGCCACCGCGATCGGTCAGGCGCTCGTGCAGCTGCGCGCGCCCGAGGATCAGCGAGGACGCGTGGTGGGGGTCTACTCGATGATCGGCAGCGGCATGCGCACCGGCAACGGCATCTCCCTCGCCTGGCTCGGAGCGCTGCTCGGAGTGAGCGGCGCGGTGGCCGTGGGCGGGATCGCCCTGGTGCTCGGCGCGCTGCTGATCGGTGCGCTGGTCGCGATGCAGACCAGGCGGGGCCTCAGCGCCTGAGGCCGGGCATGGCGGGTCATGCGCGTCGGGTCATGCGCGTCGGGTGATGCGCTCAGCCAGCGCCCCTGAGTCTTCCGCTCAGCCGTTGCGGCGGCGGTGGTGCCAGAGCAGAGCGGCCCCGCCGGCCAGTAGGAGAGCCGCGAGCACCGCAGGGCCCGCGGCCGACGCGCCGGTCTCCGCCAGCTCATCGCCACCGCCGTCGGATGCTTCGCTGCCGTCAGCGGCATCGTCTTCTCCGGCGCTGCTGCCCTCAGTATTGCTGCCGCCACCGACGGTGCCATCAGCATTCGGGGTTCCGGCCTCGGCGGGGGAGATGCCCACCTGGCCGTTCGAGACTCCGTGTGCGAACAGCGAGGTCATCAGCACGGCGAGCGAGGCCGCCTCCCGCTGCTCCGCGGTGTACTCAGGGGCTGCGGCCGGGAAGTCGTTGGTCGCCGGGCCGGGGGCTGCCGCGGCGGGCGCGGAGGGCGTCTGCTCGGACGCGGTGGGGCTGGCGCCCGCCGTCGGCGCCGGATCATCCTCCGCGCCGGGGGACGGCGCGGTGGGTGTGGTCGGTGCCGGGTCCGGGCTCGCCGAGGTGGACGGACTCGGTGAGGCAGGCGAATCGTCCTCGCCGGGACCGGTCGTCGGATCCGGCGTCGGCGTCGGCTCCGGCGTCGGCTCGGGGGTTGGCGTCGGCTCCGGCGTCGGCTCGGGGGTCGGCGTCGGCTCGGGGGTAGGGGTCGGCTCCGGTGTGGGTTCGGGCGTCGGTTCCTGCGTCGGCTCTGGCTCCGGCGTGGGCTCAGGATCCGGCGTCGGCTCTGGGTCTGGCGTGGGCTCCGGATCGGGTGTCGGCTCCGGGTCTGGTTCCGCGGACTCGTCGGTCACCGTGAACGATCCGGTCGCCTGCTGCTGGCCCACGTCGATCACCGCGCTAAAATCTCCGCCGGTCGTTGGCTGGTAGCTCCAGGACGCGGTCCCCTCAGAATCAGTTTCCAGTCCATCGAGTTGAACCGGACCTTTCGGAGTGACGATGGTGATCGTCGCGAAGCTGCGTGCGTCGAAGCAGGTGCCAGTGATAGTCACGGAGGACCCGAGTTCGATCGACTGAGCGCTGACCGAAGCACTCGGATTCATCCCCTCACACGCCGCCCCGCCCTGCATCGGAGCGATCTCCGCCGGTGCCGGCTCCGCCTGAGCGGCCGCGGGGCCCACGAGGCAGGCCGCGACGAGGAGGAGTCCCGCACCGCCACGGAGGGCGGTCCGGTCACTACGGACGATCATCGGAACTCCTCAGAAGACATTTGGAACCAGTCATACTGTATGAGGCGATGCCGCCGCGTGGGTCCCGAGGAGTTCATCTCGGGGCAAACTTTTCATGAACACCTGTCACGGTGGTCACTCGGAGGAGCACGACATGACCCAGGACGACGTCGCCGTCGAGGCCCCCCATGACCCGTGGCATCCGCAGAACCGGGCCCGCGAGCTGGGTGTCGGACTCACCCAGGAGCAGGCGCGCGAGATCGCCACCGAGGCCGAATCGGTGATCCGCGAGATCGCGACCATCGTCGAGGGCAAGGACGAGGTGGCCCGGATCGCCGTGCTGGTGCTGCTGGCCGGCGGTCACCTGCTGATCGAGGACATCCCGGGCGTGGGCAAGACGATGCTCGCCAAGTCCCTGGCCGCAGCGCTCGGCGCCGAGCGTCACCGCATCCAGTTCACCCCCGACCTGCTGCCCGGGGATGTCACCGGCGCGAGCGTGTTCAACCAGGCCACCAGCGAGTTCGAGTTCCGCCCCGGGGCGGTGTTCACCCAGATCCTGCTGGCCGACGAGATCAACCGCGCCTCCCCGAAGACTCAGTCCGCGCTGCTCGAGGCGATGGAGGAGCGGCAGGTCAGCGTCGACGGCACCACCTACCCCCTGGCCGAGCCGTTCATGGTGGTCGCCACCGCCAACCCCGTGGAGATGGAGGGCACCTACCGGCTGCCCGAGGCGCAGCGCGACCGCTTCCTGGCCCAGACCACCATGGGCTACCCGGTGGCATCGGCCGAGGTGCGGATGCTCGCCGCCCAAGCCGGACCGGTGCGCGACGGGGACCACGACCTGGTCGATGCCGTCACCGAGCGCACCAGGCCGGAACAGATCGCCGCCCACGTACGTGCGGTCCGCAGCGTCTACGCCTCCCCGGTGATCCTGGAGTACGTCGTGCGGCTGGCTGAGGCCACCCGCTCCCACCCGCAGGTCACCCTCGGCGCCTCACCGCGCGCTGCGGTGCACCTGGTGCGCGCCGCGAAGGCGAACGCCGTGCTCGCCCGGCGCACCTTCGTCACCCCGGAGGACGTCGCCGCCGTGATCATGCCCGTGTGGCGTCACCGCATGCACCTCACCCCCCAGGCCCTCTCCCGTGGGGCCAGCGCCGGGGAGCTGGTCGACCAGGTGCTGCGCAGCACCCCGCAGGCGTGAATCCGCGCCCCGGCACCCGCTTCCGCCCCACCGGGCGCGGCATCGTCGTGCTCGTGGGCTGCGGGGCGCTGTGGGTGCTGGGCGACCTGGCCCGGGTGACGCCCCTGCGCCAGCTCGCCGCCGCTCTGCTGCTGATGCTGGTGATCGGCGCGATCGGGATCGCGGTGAGCAGCGTGGGCCTGCGCCCCACTCGCCGCCTGGTGGACGACGCCGTCCCCGTCGGCTCCGTCGCCCGGGTGATGCTCGAGCTCACCGGGACCGCCTGGATCACCGTGGTCCCGCTGGGCCGCGGCATCGCCCGCGAGCACCTGCCCGAGGAGCTCGGCGGCCAGGGAGACCTGCCGCTGAACAGGCAGATGCCGCACGTGCTGCGCGTCGGCCGCCGTGGCGCCCACGAGCTCGGCCCCTACTCCCTGATCGTGCGCGACGTGCTGGGGCTGTTCCACCTGCGCCGCACCGTCGAGGACGGCCTGGCGCTGACCGGGCTGCCGGTGGTCTCCGAGATGGCCCCGGCTGCCGAGCGCGCCACCGGCATCACCCGCGAGGGCGCATTCAGCGCCGCCCCCGCCCCGGGTGTCGGCGAGATCGGACCCATCGCCCGCCCCTACGCCAGCGGCGACGACATCCGCCGCATCCACTGGCGCGCGAGCGCCCGCACCGGCCAGCTGATGACCCGTGAGGACGAACCCGCCGCCGGCCACAGCGCCGTGATCGTGCTGGATACCAGCCGCCGCGAGAACCCCTCCGGCCAGGTCGAGGACGCGCTCGTCTCCCACGCCGCGACCGTGCTGGACGCGCTGGGCCTGAACGGCTGGGAGGTGCGGATCGTGGACGCCTCCGGGGACGAGATCACCCGCAGCGGCCGCCGCCGCGGCATCCCCGGCCCCTCGCCGCTGGGCAGCGAAGCAGACGCCGTCGAGCAGCGCGCCTCCCTTCTCGCCCTCGCGGAGGTGGACTTCGACGACGACGCCTCCGGCGGTATCGGCCAGGATCACGCCGCCGGCCACACCGCGCTCGCGATCGCCCTGGGGCCCGATGACGGCGAACCCTTCTCGGGCCTGGACCTGGACCGCTTCGCAGGCCGCTCCACCCACCGCACCGCGATCGCGCTGCGCCCCGCCCTCGAGGACGACGGAGACGAGGCGCCGCACCCGCCTCCGGCCCGCCGCATCGGCCCGGCCGACGGCGAGGACTTCGGCCACGCCCATGAGCAGCACGTCCGCGAGCTGCAGACGATCCGCGCCCGGCACACCCCCACCCAGTCCCAGTTCGGGGCCTGGACCCTGGTGCGGGGCACCACCGCCGACACCCTCGATGACCTGCTGACCACCGCCGAGGAGGAAGCGCCGTGAGCCCCCTGATGGGCCGGCCCACCCTCGAAGGCCTCCACCTGATCGGCCGCGCCCTGCTGCTGCAGGTCGCACTGCTGCTCGCCGCCGCCCCCGTCTCCCAGCTGCTGGCAGGCTCCTCCTGGCTGCTGCTGACCCTCACCGCCAGCGCCCCGGTGATCCTCGGCGGGATCGTGCTGCGACGCCTGCTGCGCCCCCCGATGCTGGTGCCCGTGGCCCAGCTGGGGCTGATCGTGGTGCTGGTGGGGGTGGTCGAGATCGCCCAGGGCCTCACCCGCTGGCAGGACGGCCCCCTCCAGGTGCTCCGCGACCAGGGCGAGATCTTCAGCCGCGGAGTCAACGAACTGGTCACCGGCATGGCCCCGCTGACCCTCGGCGCGCCCGGCACCGTGCTCGTGGTGGCGGTGATCGCGCTGGTGACGCTGCTGCTGGACCTGATGTACCTGGACCTGGGATGGCACACCCCCACCGGTCTGCTGCTGATGGGCGCGATCCTGGTGCCCGCACTCCAGCAGCCCTCCGGTGGTCCCTGGTGGCATGTCACCGCCCCCGTCCTCGCCGGTGGCGCCATCCTCGCCACCCGCACCGTCCACGCAGATCCGAGCTACATCCGCGGGGATCGTCGGCCGCAGGCGGGCCCCGCCGCCCACCCCGGCCGCACCCTCGCCGTGACCGTGCTCTGCGTGGCGCTGGTGGCGGGGCTCAGCCCGCTGCTGGCCCCTGCGCTGCCGCAGCTGGCGCCCGCACGGATCGCCCTGAACATGGACCTGCTGCAGCGCTGGCAGGACCCCGACGCCCCGGCGCTCGGCGCGGTGATGATCGACGACGACGTCTCCGTGCGCCGCTCGCTCCTCCAGCAGGAGGACACCGAGGTGCTGCGCTACACCACCACCACCGAGGATCCTTCCTACCTGCGCCTGCGCGCCCTGAACCGCTTCGACGGCGAGACGTTCCGCGGCGACGTCGAGGGGGAGGGGCTGGTGCTCGGTCGCGCCGCCTTCAGCGACTCCCGCGATGACGGAGTGGCTGTGCACGGCAGCGCCGACGACTTCATCGACACCACCATCGACATCACCAGCTTCGCCGGTGATCGCCTCCCCGTGCCGGACAACGTGCGCGAGATCCAGGCCTCAGACCGGGACCTGAACCGGGCGATGATCCTCCAGCCCTCCCACGGAGAGGTCGCCCTGAACCATGTCTCCGCAGGGTTGATCGGGGAGCGTTACAGCGTCGCCTCCGAGCAGCGCAGCTCGACCGCCGAGCAGCTGCGTGCCGTGGATCCCGCCGTGTTCGAGCAGCCCTTCGAGGTGGGCTACACCTCCCAGGACGAGGTGCCCGAGGTCGCCACCGAGCTCGCCACCACCGTCGCCGCCAGCGCGGGCGCCGAGAACGGCTTCGACACCGCCGTCGCCTATCAGGACTACTTCCGCAACTCCTTCGCCTACTCGCTCACGGTCAACTCCGCCCCGGGCGAGGACCCGCTGGAGTCCTTCCTCACCGACCGCATCGGATACTGCGAGCAGTTCGCCGCGGCGTTCGCACTGATGATGACCTCACAGGGCTACCCCGCCCGCGTGGTCATCGGCTTCACCGCCGGAGAGCAGGACGGCGACGAATGGAGGGTCAGCGCGAAGAACGCCCACGCCTGGCCCGAGGTGTGGTTCGGCCCCGAGCACGGCTGGGTGCGCTTCGAGCCGACCCCGGCCGCCGCGGCGAACGGCGTGAACCCGCCCGGTGTCACCGACGCGAGCACCCCGCAGGACGCCCCCGATCCCGCACCCGAGGACCCGGAGGAGTCGGATCAGCCCACCGAGGAGACGCCCAGCAGCGAGGAGGGCACCACCGACGAGCAGACCACCGAGGACACCTCCGCCGCGGAGACGTCCGATGGCGGCGGCGGGGGCCCCTCCGAGGAGACCGTGGAGCGCCTCGGCGGAGGCGTGATGGGCATCCTCGGGATCGGCACGCTGCTGGCCGCGGCCGCTGCGGCAGCAGTGATCCTGATCCGACGCCGCCGAATGCAGGCCCGTGACGAGCGCTGGGCAGCGCTGCTGGGACGGGGCAGCGGCGCGGGGCGAGGCGGCCCTGGCGGAGGCGGTACTGGTGGTGACGGCGCTGGTGGTGACGGCGCTGGGGGAGACGGTGCTGGCGGAGTCGCGAACGCCTCGGCCCTGGCCGCCGAGCGGATGCATCGCCGCGCCGGAGAGCTGGCCTGGTCGGAGCTGACCCGCGAGCTGGCCGTGCGGGAGACTGCGATCCGCTGGCTCAGCATCACCGGAGCCTGGGGACGGCCGCCCCTCCGGATCCGGCTCGACCCCGCACTGCCGCCTGCCCGTGCCCTCACGGACCTGCTCGACCAGATCGGCGCCGGTACGCTCGACGTCACCGCCGAGCAGCGCGCCGCCGCCGCCCGCATCGCCGCCGCCTACACCGACGCGACTTACGCCGCGCCCCTGCCGGACGAGCCCACCCCGGCGCCCGCCTCAGCGCCCGCCCCGGGCCCCGCCTCAGCGCCCGCCCCGGGCTCGGAGAGTTCTTCCACGCCCTCGCCCGCGCCCGCGTCGGCGCAGAGTGAGCGGCCTCGACATCCGCTGCGCAACGACTCGGACCAGGTCATCGAGCTCATCCGCAACGCCCGGTGACGGCCTTCCCCCGGTGACCGGCCCCGGTGGCGCGGCGTCCCTGTAACCCGACAGGCATGTGCGCTCTGCTTTCCAGAGGTGGAAGGAGAGCGCACATGTCTTGCGAGTCCGCCAGATGGCGCACGCTCAGCCCTTCACCGCGCCCTCCGAGAGGCCGGAGATGAAGTGGCGCTGGTTGAGCAGGAACACCAGCAACACCGGGACGGTGACGATGATCGTCGCGGCCATCAACGGGGCGTACTGGATGTTGCCGCTCTGGCTGAAGCCGGTCAGGGCCAGCTGCACTGTCTGGCTCTTGGGGGACGAGGAGACCACCAGCGGCCAGAGCAGGTCGTCCCACACCCCGGTGAACGAGAAGATCGCGACCACCGCGATGATCGGCTTGGACAGAGGCATGAAGATCGACCAGAAGATCCGCAGCTCGCCCGCACCGTCGATGCGTGCCGCCTCGGACAGCTCCGGGCTCATCCCCTTGTAGAACTGGCGCACCAGGAAGATGCTCATGGTCCCCACTAGGTAGGGGATCGCGATGCCGCCGAGAGAGTCGACCAGCCCGCTGCCGCCGCGGCCCAGAATGTCGTTTCCGCCCATGAGGGGGAAGTTCGAGACCATCAGGAACAGCGGGATAAGGGTGACCGCGACCGGGATCGCGGCGGTGGCGATCACCACGTAGAACAGCACATTGCTGCCGCGGAAGGGCAGGTGGGCGAAGGCGTATCCGGCAGCGACCGTGATCAGGCAGTTGGTCAGCACCGACAGCAGCGCCACCAGCGTCGAGTTCAGGAAGGCCCGGCTCAGGTTGCCGACGGTGAGCGCGGTGACGAAGTTGTCGAGCGTCGGCGAGTCGGGCCACAGCTTCACATCCCGGAAGGCGGCCTCCGCAGGGGTGAACGCAAGGCTCACCATCCAGAGGAACGGGAAGAGCACCAGCGCCGTGGCGATGAGGAGCAAGAGTAAGTTCAGGATCCGAGTCCGGCCGGTCCGGGTGACCCGGAATCGCCGAGGTCGGAGTGTGGAAGCAGTGCTCATCGTGCCTTCAGTGCTCATCGTTCCCTCCCGGCGCGCAGCGCGATCAGTGTGAGTCCTGCGATGAACGCGAACAGCACGAAGGCCATGGCCGAGGCGGAGCCCATGCTGCTGTAGTCGAAGGCCTCGGTGTAGATCAGATAGTTCACGGTGGTGGTGGAGTCCAACGGCCCGCCAGAAGTCAGCACGAAGATCTCCGCGAAGCTCTGGGACAGGAAGATGATGTCCATCGCCACCACGTAGACGAGCATCGGGCGCAGCCCCGGCAGGGTGACATAGCGGAACTGCTGCCAGCGGCTTGAGCCGTCGATGCTCGCGGCCTCATAAAGCTCCTTCGGGATGGTCTGCAGCCCAGCCAGCAGCAGCACCATGTTGGAGCCGAGCGCCTTCCAGATCCGCATCACGGAGACCCCGTTCAGGGCCGTCTCCGGATCGTTCAGCCATCGCTGCGGCCCCATCCCGATCACCTCGAGAAGGTCGTTGAACAGGCCGTTCTGCGAGTACATCCACAGCCAGATCATGCTCACGGCGGTGAGCGAGACGATGTGGGGGATGTAGAGGGCTGTGCGGAAAAGGCCCACGCCGCGAAACGGACGGTTCGCCAGCAGCGCGAGGACGAGGGCGATCGCCACCGTGAAGGGCAGGACCTGCAGGGTGTAGCGCAGGGTCACCCACAGGGCGTTGAGGAAGTCTGCATCCTTCAGCAGCCCCAGGTAGTTATCGAGCCCGATGAAGGTGGGGGCTCCGCGTTGCAGCGGGCTGTACCTGGTGAAGCTGAGCAGGAATCCGTAGACCACCGGGATCAGCTGGAAGACGATCACGTACAGGACCGCCGGAGCGACCAGGATCATCCCGGCGCGTGCCCGGGCTCGCTGCAGGGGCCGACGACGGCGGGGCGCCCCCGCGGCGCCGTCGGCTCGTGCGCCCGGACCCTTGCTCTCTGTGGTCGGCCCTGGGACGGCGGTGGTGCCGGTCATGGTGCTCATCCGTTCGCGGCGAGAATCTGTTCGATCTCCTCGGCGGCGCCGTCAAGCGCCTCCTGCGCTGTGCCCTGTCCGTTCAGCGCCTGCTCGAGGTAGCTGCCCAGGGTGTCCCGGATCCGGGTCCAGCCGGGCACGTTGGGGTTCGAGCGGAAGTTCTCGCTGTTCTCGACAGCTTCGGCGATCGCGGGATTGGACTGGACATATTCGCTGTCCACCGCGGAAGCTCGGGCCGGGACGTGGCCCACCTCTTCGGCATAGCGGTTGCCGAGATCGGCACTGCCGAAGAAGGCGAGGAACTCCCAAGCGGCATCCTTCTTCGCGCTGTCCGGATTGATCATGAGCCCTGTCGCGGCACCGCCGAAGGCCGCCGGCTCGTTGCCCTCGAAGGAGAGCACGTCCATGAACCGGAGATCCAGCTCGGGGGCGGCGGCGATGATCTGGGTGAAAGTTGCCGGATCGGCGAAGATCATCGAGGTGTCCTCGGTGATCAACGGCGACTGCGCCGGCGGCAGTCCCTCCCAGGTGCCGCCGAGCCCGTTGTCCACCGGCTCGTCTCCCTGGTAGAGGCTCACGTACCACTCGAGCGCCTCGACGCCCTCGGGGGAGTTGAACTGCACGGCGGTGTTGTCCTCGGTGAACATCTGCCCGCCGTTGGCCCAGAGCATCGTGGTGAACGCCTGCTGCATGCTGGCCGGCGGTGTCCCGAAGACGATTCCGGCCCGGGTGAGCCGATCGCCGTCGCGCGCCGCGAGCGCCTTAGCAGCCTCCAGCAGGCCCTCGAAGGTGGTCGGTGGGTTCTCGGGATCCAGCCCCACCTCCTCGAAGTGTGCGGCGTTGTAGCCCACCTGACGGCCCGTGCTCGCAATCGGGAAGATGTAATGCGCGCCGTCGACGAGCCCGCTGTCCAGGCCCACCTGGAGGTCAGCGCGATCCGAGTCGTCCATTCCCTCGAGGTAGCTGTCCAGCGGCTCGACCCGGTCGAAGCTCACCAGGTCCGCGACCGCAGCGGGACCGTGCCCGAAGATATCGGGGCCGGTGCCCGAGGAGAACCCGGCGTTGAGCCGGGTCGACATGTCCGCCCAATCGATGAAGGTGGCGACGGCGCCGCGGCCGGAAGACTCCTTGAACTCAGGGATCACCACGTCGTTGATGAAGTCCTGCTCCGCGGGGTTGGTTCCGGGGAACCAGAGGGTCAGGTCACCGCCGTCGTCCTCCCCGCCCCGTTACCTTGTTCGTAGCCCCGGACCTCTCCGGGATCGGGGTTGCTGGCCTGTCGGGCCCGGCATGACTATTGCCCCCAGTCGTTCATGATCCGGGGGGTGTTGTCACCGGGTCCCGGTAGGCGTCAGAGGATCGCTGATAGGGACCAGACCAAGTCGCGCGAGGTCATGCCGGCAGGTCGGGCGTAACGTGGATGCCGAGCTCTGGGGCCGCAGGACAAGCCAGCTTCGTTCCTGCCCGCACCAGCCTTGGAGGACCTCATGATCTCCGAACACGACAGTGTTGACGTGTTCATCGGTATCGACGTCGGAAAGTCCGACCATCACGCCGTCGCGATCGACCGCAATGGCAAGAAACTCCTGGACCAGCCTCTCCCGCAGGACGAGGCGAAACTCCGGACCTTGATCAGCAAAGCTGCTGGCCACGGAACGGTCCTCGTCGTCGTGGACCAGCCCGCGACCATCGGCGCTCTGCCCCTGGCCGTCGCTCAGGACATGGGCGTTCTGATCGGCTATCTGCCCGGCCTCGCGATGCGTCGCATTGCCGATCTCCACCCCGGCGAAGCGAAAACTGATGCCCGTGACGCGGCGATCATCGCCGAAGCCGCCCGCACGATGCCTCAGACGCTGCGCTCGATCGCTCTGGCTGATGAGCAGGCCGCTCAGCTGAGCATGCTCTGCGGCTTCGATGATGACCTCGCCGGGCAGGTCACCGCGGCCTCAAACCGGATCCGCGGGCTGCTCACCCAGATCCATCCCGCTCTCGAGCGCGTCATCGGCAGACACCTTGACCATCCCGTCATGGCGGCCCTGCTGGAGAAATACCCCGGCCCGGCCGCTCTGAAAAAGGCTGGTCAGACCCGGGTCGCGACGTTCATGCGGAAGTATGCGCCTCGTGGCGGGAACCCCTGGGCCGCCGAGATCTTCGAGGCCTTAAGCGAGCAGACCGTGGTCGTGGCCGGCACCGACGCGGCCGGGGTCGTGCTGCGCCAGCTCGCGATCCAACTCGCCCAGCTCCGCACCGCCCGCGGTGAGGTCTTCGAACAGGTCGAGGCACTGGTGGCAGACCACCCTCTTCACGACCTCCTGACGTCCATGCCAGCGGTCGGCGTCAGGACAGCTGCCAGGATCATCACCGAGGTGACCGGCAAGCAGTTCGAGACCGCAGGACACCTTGCCTCCTACGCCGGGCTCACTCCCGTGACCTGGCGTTCCGGCACCTCCATCCGTGGAGACCACCCCTCCAGGCGAGGCAACAAGGTCCTCAAACGCGCCCTGTTCCTCTCCGCGTTCGCCGCGCTGAGAGATCCGGTTTCCCGCGCCTACTACGACCGGAAACGAGCAGAGAAGAAGCGACACAACCAAGCCCTCATCGCCCTCGCCAGACGCCGCTGCGACGTGCTCTTCGCGATGCTCCGCGACGGCACGTTCTACTCCCCACCGGCCATCCAGAAGACACCCACCGCGGCAGCCGCCTGACACCAACGAACGCCCTAAGATCCCGGCAACAGCACCATCCCGCCGGCAGCTCCAACGCGCCCCTCAGCCCCCTCAGATCCCGAGAGAACTTCGCGCTTCCCCTTGACGAAGAACATAGGGACACCCCCCTCCGCCTTCGCCGCCGCAGGCGGACAGGAGGAGTGGTGCGCCGAGGAGCGCGGCGGAGGCCTTGAGGGCGGTGCGTCTGCGGGGCTGGATCACGGTGAGTCCTCTTTTCGGTTCGCTGTCGACGGAAGGAGCCGATCGACGAAGGGTGCATCGGTGCTGTAGCGCGTTCGGAGCAGTCGGCGAGTCTCCTGCACCGCTCCTGGTCCATTCGAGGAGGGTGAGGAAAGTGCTGTCACGTGGAGCCGATCAGATGCTCATACGTATCGGCTGTGATCGGGAGCATAGGCAGGCTCTACTGTCGAGGTCAACCGTTTCCGAGGATCTGACCTGGGTCTTGAGTGTCGGGAGGCGGAGGTCTACAGTGGCCGAACGCTACTTATACGAAACAGGAGGGGTTCATGCGAGTACGTCAACGCGACATCGCGCGGGCCGCCGGGGTGTCGCAGGCGACCGTCTCGCTGGTTGCCAGCGGGCGCGCCTCCGAAGGCGGGGTGTCCGCCGCCACTCAGGAGCGGATCCGGGCGGCGATGGACGAGCTCGGCTATGTCCCCGACTCGGCGGCCCGCTCCCTGCGCGGCGGCCGCAGCGGGCTCGTTGGCGTCTTCACCTACGAGCCCGTCTTCCCTGCACGACCCGATGAGTACTTCCACGAATTCCTGGTGGGCATCGAGGTCGGGGCCGCAGATCACGGGCAGGACCTGGTGCTCTTCACCTCCACCCAACAGGTCGATGGGCGACGCAGCATCTACGCCGGTGGGGCGAGCAGGCTCCAGCATGCTGACGGCTCGATCATCCTGGGCATGCACCGTGACGATGGGGAACTAGCCCGGCTGGCCCAGGAGGAGTATCCCTTCGTGAGCATCGGGCAGTACGACCCGGTGCCCGAGGCGGCCTGGGTCGCGGTCGATTACGACCGTGCCGTGCGCGCGATCGTCGACGATCTCCACCGGGGTGGTCACCGGCGCCTCGGCTATGTCCAGGATGAGAACGAACGACTGCCCTCCCTCGCTCGACGGGCCGCCTTCGCCTCTGCGACCCGCGGGGACGAGACCTCCATCGCAGCCCTCACCGAGGTCACCCCTGAGCTGATCAGGCGGTGGAAGCAAGAGGGTGTCACCGCGATTCTCGCCGAGAACCCTGAGGTCGCCGAGGCGATTGAACGGGCCGTCTCCCGCGCCGGACTGCGGATCCCCGATGACTTCTCCGCGGCCTGCCTCGAGGTTCCGCTGCGCAGCGGCCGCGCCGCGAGCTGGTCCCACCTGATCATCCCCAAGCGCGAGGCGGGGATCCGCAGCGTCGCCGTGCTCGGCGGGATCCTCGACGGCAAGCTGCCGCGCGACCATCACGAGACCGTGCAATGCCTGCCACACCACCTGGGGACCCTCTCGATGCTCGAGGGATGACCCCGCGCACTCCCACACCACCACAAGCACCACGACAGGACGCAACGATGCCTTCTCCCGGACAGACCGCCCCCGAGCTCACCGAGCGCGCCGCCGATCTGGTGGTGATCGGTGGCGGCCTCGGCGGGGTCGCCGCCTCCCTCACCGCCGCCCGGCTCGGGCTGAAGGTGCTGCTCACCGAAGCCGATCCGTGGCTCGGCGGGCAGCTCACTGTCCAGGGCGTGCCGCCGGACGAATCGGCGTGGGTCGAGTCCCACCCGAACTCGGCGAGCTACGCAGAGTTCCGGGAGCGGGTGCGCGAGCACTACCGGCGCAACTTCCCGCTCACCGCGGAGGCGGCAGCCGATCCGCTGCTGAACCCGGGGGCAGGGGGAGTCTCCCGGTTATGCCATGAGCCGCGCGTCGGCGCTCTGGTGCTCGAGGAGATGGTCTCCCCATTGCTCTCCTCCGGCCGCCTGCAATGGCTCCGCGAGCATGAGCCGGTCGCCGTCGAGCGCGAGGGCACGCGGATCAGCGCCGTGGTGGTCCGTGACCTGTGCACCGGCGAGCAGTCCCGGCTGAGCGCGCCGCTGATCGTGGACGCGACCGAGCTCGGAGACCTGCTGGCCCTCGGCGAGATCGACCATGTGATCGGTGCCGAAGCGCGCAGCGAGCACGGCGAGCTCCACGCCCCGGAGGTCGCGGACCCCCTCGACCAGCAGGCCATCACCTGGTGCTGCGCCCTGGAATGGGCCCCCGGGCACGACGAGCTGGTGCCGCGCCCCGAGCTCTACGACCGCTTCGCGAGCGTCGTGCCGGACTTCTGGCCCGGCCCTCAGCTCTCCTTCTCCGACGTCCACCCGATCACCCTCGAGGTGCGTCACCGCTCTCTCTTCGTGGGCGATCCGGCTGACCAGGAGGAGACCGCACGCACCAACGACCTCTGGCACTACCGGCGCGTCCGCTCCCGGGCCCAGCTGCACCCGGACACCCCAGGCGGCGAGGTCACCCTCGCCAACTGGCCCCAGATCGACTACTGGGATCTCCCGCTGCTCGGGGTCGATGCCGAGCAGCGCACGCTCGCCGAGCATGAGGCCCGCCAGCTCACCCTCTCCCTGGTCCACTGGCTGCAGACGGAGGCCCCGCGCACCGATGCCGCCCACGGCGGCAAGGGCTACCCCGAGCTGCGGCTGCGCGGAGACGTGATGGGCACGACCGACGGGCTCGCCCGCCAGGCCTACATCCGCGAGGCGCGCCGCATCAAGGCCCGTTTCACCATCACCGAGGAGCACATCGGCCGTGAGATGCGCGGGCAGTTCACCGGCTCGGCCCTGTTCGCGGACTCCGTGGGAACCGGGCACTACCGGATCGACCTGCACCCTTCGACCGCAGCCCGGAACTATGTGGACATCGACTGCTTCCCGTTCCAGATCCCGCTGGGTGCGCTGATCCCGAAGGACGTCGAGAACCTGCTCCCGGCCAACAAGAACATCGGCACCACCCACATCACCAACGGCGCCTACCGCCTTCACCCGGTGGAGTGGTCGATCGGCGAGGCCGTGGGCGCGCTCGCCGAGATCTGCCGACGCCATGGCGCAGATCCCGCGGCCGTGCACGAGAGCGCCGAGCTGACCGGCGAGCTGCAGACCCTGCTGAGCGAGGGGCTCGGCGTGCGCCTCGAATGGCCCGACGCGATCCGCAAGCGCCTGCCGGAGTCAGCAGAGCTGGCAGTCTGAGCCTGCCCGCACTGAGCATGCCCCAGGACCGATGCTCGCTGTCACAGCGGTCCTGGGGCGCGCAGAAGTCGGCAGGTCAGAAGCCGGCAGGTCAGTACGTCGTCGGTTCAGTCCTTCGTCGGCTCCACCGCGTCGGCGGCGCCCTCGGCGTTCTCGGCGGCGACCTTGTCGGCCGTGCGGGTGGCCCCGGCCCCGGCGCCGAACAGCCGGTGCGCGGCCTGCTCCTCGAAGATGCGCGCCGCGCGCAGCGAGTTCACCTCGCCCACCACCGGGTTCGGCTGATGGGTGGCGCGGCTGCCGCTGTAGAGGGAGACCAGGTTCATCGCGACCGCGCGCTGATTGCGGTGGCCGATCATCTTGGTGATGTGCACGCCGAGCCACGCGGCCCAGCCCAGCGAGCCGGAGAGCCCGCCGAGCACCGGGATCTCCGCGATCGCGGCGTGACGGCCGATGGTGGCCATGGTGCCGAGATCGGTGTACTTGAACTTCTTGCGGGGCTTGCCGGCGACCTCCGCGGCGATCGCGCGGGCAGCGGCCTGGCCGGTCTGGATCGCCGGCTGCGCGAGCTGGGGGAGCGGCTCGTCCTGGCCCGCGATGTCACCGGCGGCGTACACCCCGGGGAAGCCCTTGACCTGCAGGTAGTCGTCCACATCGAGGCGGCCGCGCTTGTCCTGGGGGAAGCCCCACTCGGAGACCATCTTCGGGATCGCGACGCCCGCAGCCCAGATCGTGATGTCGGATTCGAGGATCGAATCGTCATCGAGCACCACGTGGTCGTAGCCGACCTCCTTCACGCCGCGGCCCAGCTGCAGGACCACGCCGCGATCCCGCAGCTCGTCGGCCGCGTACTGGCGGTACTTGGTGGAGAACTCCTTGAGCACCTCGTCGCCGCGCTGGAGCACGGTGACCTGCAGCGTGCCGGGGTCCATCTCCGGGTAGAGGATGTCCAGCTCCTGCGTCCGGAAGTCCGCCAGCGCGCCGGCGATCTCCACACCCGTCGGCCCGCCGCCGACGATGCACACATGCAGCTTGTCGTGGCCGCGGCCGAGCCCGACCTCGCGGCTCGAACGCTCCAGCTCCGAGAAGATCCGGTCGCGGATCGCGAGCGCCTGGGCGCGGGTGTACATCGGCATCGCATGCTCCTCGGCGCCGGGGGTGCCGAAGTAGGTGGTGGTCGCACCGTTGGCGACGATCAGGTAGTCGTAGGCGATCTCCTGCTGGCCGCTCTGGCCCTCGTCGAGGCGCACGATCTTCCGCTCCGGATCGACGCCCTCGACCTCGCCCTGGCGGTAGCGCATGTTCGGCACCTTGAGCGAGAGGCCGCGCAGGAACATGGTGACGTCACCGGGATTCAGGCCCGCGGTCGCGACCTGGTACAGCAGCGGCTGGAAGGTCTTGTAGACGTTGCGGTCGACCAGGGTGACCCGCACCCGCGCATCGCGCAGGGCGCCCACTGCGTGAGCGCCGGCGAAGCCGCCGCCGAGGATGACCACGTGCGGCCAGCTCGCGCCGTCCTTCGCGGGGACGGTGGGGCGGCGGCTGAGGAAAGGCATGACCATGGGATGACTCCTTGAGAGAGCGGAGGCCGTGGCGCGGCGAGCGGAACGGGGCGGCGCGGGGCAATCACTCATCGTGCGCGACGAGAAGTGCAGCCCACGGTGCGCACCGCTGGACGCCTTCACCGATGCTACCCACATCGGGACCTCGGTCCCAGGCGCAGCGGGTCCCGATGTGGGAGACGAGACGATGCGCGGCCAGGAGCGGTCGACGCTCCGGCAGGGCTCTGCGCTGAGGGCCCGTCTGCCTGGCTGACTCCCGGACCAGCACCCGGTCCAGCACCCCGACCAGCACCCCGACCAGCTCCAGGACCGTCGCCCTGAACGCAGCCCCGAACGCAGCACCGAACGCAGCGGGGACCCCCTCCGAACGCAGCGGGCCCCGCCGCGAGAATCACGGGAAGGTCACGATTCGGGGATCCGTCAGTGCACGTCAGGTTGCCTGCCTGGGCTTTGAGGTGAACATCGGATGACGGTGCCCGACGGGATCGTGAAACGCCGGGCGTGTCTCGATCCGATGGGGTGAGATGAGCTGGAGCACACCCCGGCCATCCCCCCTCTCCTCAGGAGCCCGTCATGAGTGACAACCCTGTCCGCCGCCTCGCGCGCGGTGCGACCGTCGGCCTCGGTGCCGCCGCGGTCGCCTTCGCGTCGGCCGTCATCCCCCTCGGCGCCGCCGCTGCCGCTGAGACCGGTGACCAGGTCAGCCTGCTGGGCATCAACGACTTCCACGGTGCCCTCGGAGCCGGAAGCGCCCTCGCCTGCACGATCGCCACCGTCCAGGCGCAGAGCCCGAACAACGCCCTGCTCTCCGCAGGCGACAACGTGGGCGGCACCGCCTTCGAATCGGCCGTGGCCAATGACGAGCCCACGATCGACTTCCTCAACGCCCTCGGCGTCGATGCCACCGCGATCGGCAACCACGAGTACGACCAGGGCCGCGGCGACCTCACCGGTCGCATCGAGCCCCGCACCGACTTCCCGGACCTCGCCGCGAACGTCCACGAGACCGCCACCGGGGAGCGCCTCCACGAGCCCTACGCGGTGGTCGATGCGGGCGATGTGAAGGTCGCCGTGGTCGGCGCCGTGACCACCAAGACGCTCGGAAAGGTCAGCCCCGTCGCGATCGAGGGCCTCGAGTTCCGAGACCCGGTCGACTCCGTCAACCAGGCCATCGAGGAGCTGAACACCTCCGGCACGGAGTACGACGTGCTCGTCGTCTCCTATCACGAGGGTGCCAGCGGCAGCGGCGAGCCAGGCAGCGCCCCCACCAACACCGATCCGATCTTCGACAAGATCGTGAACGAGACCTCCGCCGAGGCCGACGTCATCTTCAACGGCGACTCGCACCAGACCTATGCCTTCGACGCTCCAGTCCCCGGCCAGGACGGCGAGGTCCGCCCGATCGTCCAGACCGGCGCGAGCGGCGTGAACCTCGGCGCCGTCACCCTCGAGCTCGGCGCGGACGGCGACTGGGATGCCACCGAGGACGGCACCCGGCTGATCCCGACCGCCGACGCCGACCTCGACGCCTGCGCCGGCATCCCCACCTTCGACGCCGCCGCCAAGGTCGCCGCCGACGCCATCAGCGACGCCGCGGTCCTGGGCGCAGAGCCGGTCGGCTCCGTCTCCGGAGACATCACCACCTCCTGGAACGATGACAAGGCCCAGTACGACGACGAGGGCATCCGGGAGCCGCTCGACCCGGTCACCAACCAGTCCATCACCAAGGGCGACAACCGTGCCCGCCACTCCGCGGCCGGCAACATGCTCGCCGACTCCATGAAGTGGTACCTCGAGGAACGCGGCGCCACCCAGCAGCACGAGGTCATCGGCTGGATGAACCCCGGCGGCATCCGCGCCGAGCTCTGGTACGACGCGAACGGCGAGGACGGCGACGGCGTGGTCACCTATGCCGAGGCCAACGGGATGGTGCCCTTCGGCAACACCCTCAACTCCGGCGACCTCACCGGTGCCCAGCTCAAGCAGATGCTCGAGGAGCAGTGGCAGCGTGACGAGGACGGTGCGGAGACCGGCCAGTTCCTCGCCTTCAGCGTCTCCGAGAACGTCGAGTACGTCTTCGACAGCAGCCGTGAGCTCGACGATCGCATCGTCGAGATCCGCGTCAACGGCGAGCTCGTCGACCCCGACGCCGTCTACACCATCGTCACCGCGAGCTTCCTCTTCGAGGGCGGCGACAACATGTGGGCACTGACCGGGGCGCAGAACGTGGGCGACACCGGCGTGCTGGACCGGGACGCCTTCGTCGAGTACCTCGCGGCGAACGAGGATCTCGCCCCCGACTACTCCCAGCGCCAGCTCGACGCGCAGCTCATCGAGGGCGATACCCCGATGCTGCGCCTGGCGGGCCTGGAGTCCGAGAGCCTCGGTGCTCCGCAGCTCACCGAGGTGAGCGTGGACGCCGGCGAGCTCGGCACCTTCACCGCCCCGATCGCGGTGGATGAGGAGAGCGGCCGCCTGGTCGCGCAGGTCGACCTCGGCGAGGACTTCTGCGTCGCCGAGGGCGAGCAGGTGGCGCTGACGATCACCGCCACCCCCGACACCGGCACCGCGGTGACCCACGAGGTCACGGCCGTCGGCGGCGAGGACTGCGGCGTCCTGACCTTCACCGACGTGCCCGAGTCGAATATGTTCCACACCGAGATCATGTGGATGGCGAGCAACGGCTACTCCACCGGCTGGGAGGAGAAGGACGGCACCCACACCTTCCGTCCCCTGCAGCCCGTGAACCGCGACGCGATGGCCGCGTTCCTCTACCGCCTGGCCGGATCCCCCCACGTGGACCCGCCGCGCACCGAGCCCTTCACCGACGTGGAAGAGGGAGACGAGCACTACGAGGCGATCATCTGGGCCTACCAGCAGGGCATCACCCGGGGCTGGTCGGACGGTACGTTCCGTCCCACCACCCCGATCGCGCGGGATGCGATGGCGGCGTTCGTGTACCGCTACGCCGGCTCGCCGGATGTCTCGGAACCGACCTCGGCGGTGTTCAAGGATGTCCCGGCGAACACCCAGTTCGCCACGGAGATCGCGTGGATGAAATCCGAGGGGATCAGCACCGGCTGGACCGATGGGACCTACCGGCCGCTGAACGCCACCAACCGTGACGCGACCGCCGCGTTCCTGTACCGGCTCAGCGTGGATCAGCAGATCACCTACCTGTCCGAACAGGACTGAGACCACGGCGCGGGGGGAGCACAGCCCCCCGGCCCGCGCCGTCGTCCCACCCCACCCTCTCCGCACCCCACCCTCTCCGCACCCCACTCGCTCCGCACCCCGCCCGCTCCGCATCGCACCCGTTCCGCATCCCGCCCGCTCCGCGTCAGCGACTGTGCACGCGCCATCCCTCGCCCCCACCAGGAGTCCCCGCCATGAGCACCCCCACCCACGGCGCCGCGCTGCGCACCCACCTGGCCCGCGTCGGCGCCGGCGCGGCCGCGCTGGCCCTCGGCATCAGCCTCGCCCCCGGCCTCACCCCGTCGGCCCAGGCCGCGATCGTCGCCCCGGGCGAGATCCAGATCAACGAGATCTACGGAGGCGGCGGCAACAGCGGCGCCGCCTTCCAGAACGACTTCGTCGAGCTCGTGAACACCTCCGACGCCGCAGTCTCGATCGACGGCTGGAGCCTGCAGTACGCCTCCAAGACCGGCTCCTTCAACAACACCGTCGCCCTCGAGGGAAGCGTCCCCGCAGGCGGCACCTTCCTCGTCCAGCTCGCCGCCGGCAACGGCAACGGCGACCCGCTGCCCGCGGCGGATCTCACCGGCGGCATCAACGCCTCCGGCTCCGGGGGCGTGTTCGCCCTCTCCGACGCCGAGGGCACCCTGCAGTGCACCGGCACCACCTGCGCCGAGGACCCGGCCGTCGTGGATCTCGTGGGCTGGGGCGGCGCCACCACCTTCTCCGGCGAGGCGTCAGCGCCCGGCACCTCCAACTCCACCTCGGTCGCCCGGATCGCAGCCACCGGTGAGAACTCCACCGACTTCGCCGCAGGCGACCCCACCCCGGGGGAGCTCACAGGCGGCGGGGATGACGGTGGCGGGGACGACGAGCCGCCGGCCGACGCCATCGCGGCGACGATCGCCGAGATCCAGGGCACCGGCGCGGCCAGCCCGCTCGCCGGCCAGGCCGTCACCACCGAGGGTGTGGTCACCGCGGTGTACGCCACCGGTGGCCTGAACGGCTACATCATCCAGGCCGCCGGCACCGGCGGGGCGCTGGACCTCGGCACCCACACCGGCTCCACCGCCGTGTTCGTGTACTCCGCCGCGACGGCGAGCGAGGTCGCGATCGGCGACTCCGTGCGCGTGACCGGCGAGGTCTCCGAGTACTTCGACTCCACGCAGGTCAGCGTCGGCGCGGACGGTCTCGAGATCCTCACCGAGGCGCTCGCCCCCGTCGTGCCCGCCACCCTCTCCGGCGGCTTCCCCACCGAGGACGCGCAGCGTGAGAGCCTCGAGCACATGCTCTACCTGCCGGGCGAGGGCGACTTCACCGTCACCGACGTGTACGACACGAACCGCTTCGGCGAGGTCACCCTCGCGATCGGCGACGAGCCGCTGCTGCAGGCCGGGGACATCATGCGCCCCGGTGAGGAGGCCACCGCCTACTTCGCCAGCCGCGCCGAGCAGATGATCCTGCTGGATGACGGCCGCACCACGAACTTCCAGAACAATCCCGGTGAGCCGATGAGCTGGCTGACCACCGAGGAGCCGGTGCGCGTGGGCGCCGCCCCCACCTTCGCCCAGCCCGTTGTGGTCGCCTTTACCTTCGACCAGTGGCGGCTGAACGTCACCACCCCCTGGACCTCTGCGGAGTCCGATGGGGTCGACTTCGAGAACACCCGCGAGGATGCTCCCGATGACGTCGGCGGTGACCTGCAGCTGTCCACCTTCAACGTGCTGAACTACTTCACCACCCTCGGCGAGGACACCCCCGGCTGCGAGCCGTACACCGACATGCACGGCGAGGGCACCACCGTGCGCGGCGGCTGCGACCTGCGCGGCGCCTGGGGAGCCGACGACCTCGAGCGCCAGCAGTCCAAGATCGTCGACGCGATCTCCGGCACCGGCGCCGAGGTGGTGGGCCTGACCGAGATCGAGAACTCCGCCCGCCTGGGCGAGGAGTCCGACGAGGCCACCGCCACCCTGGTGGCCGCGCTGAACGAGAAGGACGGCGAGGGCACCTGGGCCTACATCTCCACCGGTGACGCCTACGAGGCGCTCGGCCTCGAGGGCGGCCAGGACGCCATCACCAACGCGATCATCTACCAGCCTGCTGCGGTCACGCCACAGGGCGGCGCGCAGATCCTCGCCGGTGACGAGGCCTTCAACAACGCCCGTGAGCCGATCGGTCAGGTCTTCGTCCCGGTCCAGGGCAGCGGCGAGGAGCAGGTCGAGGGCGAGCAGGTGGAGGGCGAGCCGTTCTTCTTCACCATCAACCACTTCAAGTCCAAGGGCTCGAGCGATGCCGAGGACTCCGCCCTCCCCGAGGACCCGGTGCAGGGCAATGCCCGCACCTCCCGCATGCAGCAGGCAGAGGCACTGCTGACCTGGGGTGATGTGACTGCGACTGAGCTCGGTGTCGAGGACGTCTTCCACGGTGGCGACTTCAACGCCTACACCCGGGAGGAGCCGCTGCAGCTCTTCTACGCGGAGGGCTTCGTCAACCTCGGCGAGACCCATGACCCCGAGGGCTGGTCGTACAGCTACGGTGGGATGGTCGGCTCCCTGGACCACGTGATCGCCAACGCCTCCGGCGCCGAGCGGGTCAGCGGCGCGGACGACTGGCAGATCAACGGCCCCGAGTCCGTGATGGCCCAGTACGCCCGCTACCAGAACAACCTCACCGACCTCTACGAGACCGGCCCCTTCGCCTCCTCCGACCACGATCCGATGATCGTGGGCCTGGACGGCGGCTTCCCGGATACGCCGGCCGAGCCCGCAGACTTCGCCGACGTCCCGCCGAGCAACATGTTCTACGACGAGATCATGTGGATGCGCAGCGAGGGCTACTCCACCGGCTGGGAGTCCGACAACACCTTCCGTCCCCTGCAGCCGGTGAACCGTGACGCGATGGCAGCGTTCCTCTACCGCCTGGCCGGATCCCCCCACGTGGACGCACCGCGCACCGAGCCCTTCACCGACGTCGAGCGCGGCGATGAGCATTACGAGGCGATCATCTGGGCCTACCAGCAGGGCATCACCCGGGGCTGGTCGGACGGTACGTTCCGTCCCACCACTCCGATCGCGCGGGATGCGATGGCGGCGTTCGTGTACCGCTACGCCGGTTCACCGGAGTTCGCGGATCCGACCTCGGCGGTGTTCAAGGATGTCCCGGCGAACACCCAGTTCGCCACGGAGATCGCGTGGATGAAGTCCGAGGGGATCAGCACCGGCTGGACCGATGGGACCTACCGGCCGCTGAACGCCACCAACCGTGACGCGACTGCCGCGTTCCTGTACCGGCTCAGCGTGGATCAGCAGATCACGTACCTGTCCGAACAGGACTGACCCTCACGGCGCGGGCCGGGGGCGCTGACGCACCTGGCGATGGCGCCCCGCCACTCCTGACCTGCATGATGGGGACGCCGGCCGTGCACACCGACCTTCGTCGGCAATGCGCACCGCCGGCGTCCCGCCATGTCGGCGCCCTCATCGAACGGAATTCATGACCACCACTCCCGGCAGCTCCGAGCTGGACGGCCCCGTCCCCACCAACCCCGCCGTCGGCCGGCTCACGTCCCAGGGCCCCATCCCTGGGGGGCTCGCCCGCCGGCTGGGACTGCGCGATGCCGTCGTGATCGGTCTCGCCTCGATGATCGGCGCGGGAGCCTTCGTCTCCCTCGGCGCCGCCCAGGACCTCGCGGGCGCTCTCGCCCCGCTGGCGGTGCTGATCGCCGCCGCGGTCGCCCTGTGCAATGCGACCTCCACCGCGCAGCTGGCCGCCCAGCATCCCAGCTCCGGCGGCACCTATCACTACGGGCGCGAGCAGCTCGGCAACTGGTGGGGTTTCCTCGCCGGCTGGTGCTTCGTGATCGGGAAGATCGCCTCCTGCGCGGCGATGGCCCTGGTGATCTCCGCCTACCTGGTGCCCGAACCGCTCCAGCGGATCGTCGCGGCACTCGTGGTGGTGGCGCTGACCGGCGTGAACCTGGTGGGCATCACCCGCACCGCGGCGCTGGCCCGGGTGCTGGTCACGGTCGCGCTCGCTGCGCTGGTGCTGACCGGCGGGAGGCTGCTCGTCGGCCTGCTGACCGCTTCGGGCACCGGTGCTGCGGACGCTGCGGGCGCGGCGGGCGATGGCGGCGCAGGAGCCTGGGTCGTGCCGGGCCCGCTCGCCGGTGCCCGCGCCGGGCTGTGGGACGGGGGACTGGCAGCGGTGCTCGGCGCCGGGACCGGGGGAGCGGCCGGGATCGTGCTCGCCGTGATCCAGGCGGCGGCGCTGATGTTCTTCGCCTTCGCCGGCTACGCCCGGGTCGCCACCCTCGGCGAGGAGGTCATCGCCCCGCGCCGCACCATCCCCCGCGCGATCCTGGTGGCCCTCGGCGTGGTGGCGGTGCTGTACCTCGCGCTGTCGATCGTGCTGGTCCTCGTCGGCCCCGCCCCCGGGGACCAGGGCTGGGGGCCCGCACCCTTCCTCGCCGCCCTGCAGGCTGTGGGCGCGGGCGAGGCGTGGAGCGTGGTCATCACCGTCGGTGCGGTCGCCGCTGCTTCCGGCGCCCTGCTCGCCCTGGTCGCGGGGGTCTCCCGCACCATGCTCGCCATGGCGCGCGGCGGCGACCTGCCCCGCCCGCTCGCCCGCTCCAGCAACCGCTACGCAGTGCCGCAGCGGGCCGAAGCGGTCGCCGGGATCGCGATCGTGCTGCTGGTGCTGCTGGCCTCGAACGTGCTGGTCGCGATCGCCGCGTCCTCCTTCGGGGTGCTGCTGTACTACGCGGTCGCGAACCTCGCCGCGCTCACCCAGGTGGGCCAGTGGCGCCTGTTCCCGAAGGTGCTGCAGGTGCTGGGCCTCGTCGGCTGCGTGCTGCTGGTCGCAGCGCTGCCCGGCAGCACCGTCGTCGCCGGGGTGGCCCTGGTGCTGCTCGGCGTCGCCTACCGGGCGATCGTGCTGGCCACTCGCCGCTGAGGGAGGACACTCGCAATGCATAAGACTTGACTTATGCGTTATTCGAGGGGAGGATCAGGGCATGCACGCGCTCGATGTCCTCGGCGACCCCGTGCGGCGGCGGATCCTCGAACTCCTCGCCGACGACGGGGATCCTGATGCGCCCGTGGGCGGCACCCCGGAGCTCAGCGCGGGGGAAATCGGCGAGATCGTGCAGCAGGAGTTCGGGATCAGCCAGCCGGCCGTCTCCCAGCACCTGCGTGTCCTGCGCGAGCACGGCTTCGCGACCGTCCGGGCCGAGGGGCGACGACGGCTCTATGCGGTCGACGCTCGCGGCCCGCGCGAGGCGAAGGACTGGCTCAGCCCCTTCGAGCGCTTCTGGCTGCCGAAGCTCGACGCGCTCGGCACCGAGCTCGCTCGCGGCAAGCGGCAGCGCCGGCTCAGCGCAGAAACCATCAGTTCCACCACCACTATCGAGAAGGAGACCTGACATGGTCGATGTCCCCACCCAGCTGCAGTCCGTCACTCGCGCCTATCGCGTCGAGGAGCGGGATGGCGCCCCCGCGCACGTCCAGACGCTCGAGCAGAGCTACCCCGCCGCGCTCGCCGACGTCTGGGATGCGGTCACGACCGCCGAGCGCATCCAGCGCTGGTTCCTGCCGATCAGCGGCGACCTCCAGCTCGGCGGCCGCTACCAGTTCGAGGGCAACGCCGGCGGCGAGATCCTCGCCTGCGAACCTCCGGCCGACGGCACCGCCGAGTACTCCGTGACCTGGGAGATGATGGGCGGGGTGTCCTGGCTGACCATCCGCCTGGCCGCCGACGGCGAGGACACCACCCGCTTCGAGCTCGAGCACACCTCGCTCACCGCGGACATCCCCGCCGAGATGTGGGAGACCTTCGGCCCCGGCGCCACGGGCGTCGGCTGGGACGGCGGCCTGTTGGGCCTGGCCCTGCACCTCGGCGCGACCGGGGGGTCGCTCGCCCCGTCGGAGGCGGAGGCCTGGGCCTTCACCGAGGAGGGTCGTTCCTTCTACCGCGGCGCGGCGGACGGCTGGGCCGTGGCCCACACCGCCTCCGGAGAGGATGCGGACGTCGCCCAGCAGCGGGCCGACGCCACCTACGGGTTCTACACCGGGACCGGCACCGAAGCTGGCGCTGAGGGCTGAGCCCGCGCCGCCGTCGGGTGCCCTCACACCGCCCGGGCGACCACCACGAACTCTCGCCCGGGCCGGTCCGGGGCGTCGCGGAACTCCTGGGCCGCGAACCCGGCCTCCGTGAGCGTGGAGCGCAGCTCCGCCTCGGTGCGCCAACGCAACGTCGAGGTCGAGGTGAGCGTGGAGCCGTCCTCGAAGGTGAACTCATCGGCGAAGGTGACCAGGGGCAGCGCGACCTCGAAGCGGGTGGGGCGGGAGCGGACCAGCCCCAGCCCGGGCACCTCATGACGTGATTCCGCGGTGTCCTGCTGCCACTCCTCCCAGGCCCGGCGCTCGGGACGACGGGACTCGAACACCAGCGCCCCGCCGTCGCGCAGTGCCGCGCGGATCCCGCGCAAGGTCTCAGCCCACGCCTCGTCGGAGACGAACACCTGGGCGACGTTGCCGGTCATCACGGCGGCGTCGGCGTCGAGCGCCGGGAGGTCCGGCGCGGTGCCGTGGATCCAGTGCACCTGTTCGGCGTGCGGCTTCCCACGCGCCACCTCGAGGGACGCGAGAGCGGGATCCACGCCGGTCACCGAGGCCCCGTCGGCCGCCAGACGCACCGCGAGCGCGCCGGTCCCGCAGCCCACATCGATCACCGAGTGTGCACCGAGCTCGGTGAGGATCGTGCAGTAGTGGTCGAGGTCGTCGCGCTCCCCGTCGAAGGTGTCGTAGCAGGCGGCGAGGCGCGGATCGGCGTAGAGCGCGTCAGGCCCTGCGGGCTGGTCGAGAGGCGGAGGCAGCGGGGGCATGGCACCGACGGTACGACGAAGGGCGGGGGCGCGGCGACCGGTTTCCTCGCCGCGGGACAGCAATCAGTGGGCGGCCGGCAGCAGCTGGAGCCTCAGCCGAAGCTGGTCCACGTCGTGTCCGCATCGATCAGCCAGTGGTTCCGCAGGGTCAGTGCCCGCTCGCTCGCCGCCAGCGCGCCGGCGATGATCAGCGAGGTGTTCGCCCAGGCCGGCAGCTGTATCGGGGAGGTGAAGGTGCCCACCCGCTCGGCGACCGGATCCAGGCTCGTGATCAGCTCTGCGGCCTGGGGCACCATCAGCACGAGGCCCATCAAGAGGATGAGGACCGCGAGCGCTCCGATCGCCCGGCTCGGGCCCGGGTGGCGTCGGCCGAAACGGGCTCGCAGGCCCTCGAGTGAGCGCTGATGCGGACGTAGCGTGCGCCCCTCGCGACTGCCCTCTGGCACATGATGCATCCGGGTCAGCCCGTAGGTGCTGGTCGCCACCTCGATCACCCCGCCCGGCACCGCGAAGGCCACCGGCGGCGTCGCGATCTGCTGCTGCAGGCCATCGCGATAAAGCGCCACCGGTGCATGGCGGGCGCCCTCGGCGATCTTCCCGCCCTCGAGCTCGCTGGCGAGATAGCGGACGTCCACGGTGTAGCGCGCAGGGCGGCCCTCGGGCTCGGCCGGATCCAGGAAGAACTGGGTGCGCGTCAGCAGCTGCCACCAGCGCAGATCCTTCAGCGCGCTGCCGTCACCGGGCTTCGCCCGCCGGAGCTGGCGGGAGCGCTTCAGCCGCGTGAACATGATCCTCCGAGGTGGTGCGGGACGGCGCCGCGGAGTCGCGGCACACCCCATTCCACCCGATCCGTCGGCCCCGGGACCAGTGTTATCTGTCATCTCCTCCGAAGGGAGGAGGGCGGTGCGGAAGCCCTGTTCAGCCCGCGCGCAGCTCTCGCGGCAGCTCCTCGAGCAGGCGCAGCCACAGCTCGGAGGCGGTCGGATAGCTCGGCACCGCGTGTCGCAGCACGTGCACCGGCACCTGCCCGACGATCGCGATGGTCGCGGCATGGATCAGCTCGGAGGCATCGGGGCCGACGAAGGTCGCTCCCACCAGCGTGCGCGTCCTTCGATCGACCACCAGCTGGGCGGTGCCGGTGACGTCGTCGCGCAGCAGCGCAGAACCGGCCGCCCCGCTGAAGGGGACCTGCGAGGTGACCACATCGTGCCCGGCCTCCCGGGCCGCCGCCTCGGTGAGGCCGACGGAGGTGACCTGCGGATCGGTGAACACCACCTGCGGCACCGGGACGGACTCGGGCACCGGCTCGAGCGCCTCTCCGGTGGCGCCGGCGCGGATCGCCTGCCCGATCACGCGGGCCCGGTACTTGCCCCAGTGCGTCAGCGGCGCCTCCCCGCTCGCATCGCCCACGGCGTGCAGCCACTCGGGCAGCGGCGCGCCGGTGGCATCGTCCGAGGTGGGGCGCTCCGCACCCGTGACGTCCTCCGGGACCAGGCCGATCGATGCGAGGCCGACATCGGCGAGTCGAGGCCGCCGACCTGTCGCTGCCAGCACCTCGTCGGCGACGACCTCCCGCCGCCCGCTCGAGTCCTCGATCTGCAGCGTGACCCGCCCGCCGTGGAGCTGGCCGAGCCCGGTGTCCCGGGCTCCGTCGCGTTCGCCGGAGAGCACGGTGGTGCCCAGGTGCACGTCGACGCCGAGAGCTTCCAGGCCGTCCTGCACGTGCTTCCCGGCGAAGGGCTCGAAGCCTGACAGCAGTGTGCCGCCGCGCACCAGCAGGGTGACCTCGCTGCCGAGCGCTGCCATCCAGGTCGCCGCCTCGACCGCGACCACGCCGCCGCCGACGATCACCAGCTCGCCCGGCACCTCGCGCACCCCAGTCGCATCGCGTGAGGTCCACGGCAGCAGCTCCTTCAGCGCATCGGGGGTGACCGCCTGGGAGCCGGTCGCGATCACGACGGCGCGGGTGGTGCGCACGAGCGTCGGCCCTCCGCCGTCCACCGCCTCGACCAGCACCTCGCGCTCGCCGATGATCCGTCCGTGCCCCCGCACCACCTGCAGGCCTGCGCCCTTGGCCCACTCCATCTGCCCGGAGTCGTCATAGTGCGAGACCCAGGTGTCGCGCCGGGCCAGCAGCGCCTCGCGGTCGACTTCCGGGGTGCTGATCCCTGGCAGGTTCGCCGCAGCGCCCGCGACGGCGAGCGGCCGCAGCAGCGCTTTCGAGGGCATGCAGGCGTAATAGGAGCATTCGCCGCCCAGCAGCTCGCCCTCGACGAGGATCGCGGTGAGGTCGGTGCCCTCGATCGCGTACTGGGCGATGTTCTCGCCCACTGGCCCACCGCCGATCACGACGACGTCGGCGGTGAGTTCTGCGGTGGGATCGGCGGGAGAGGAGGCGGGAGTGGACTGATCGTCGGCGGTCATGTTCGCACGCTACGCCGTCCCGGCCCCGAGGTCACGGGGAGGCCGTCCCCACAATGACGCCGCAGGACGGACCGCGCCGACGGCCAGGCCCGTTCCAGGGCGAGAGCCCTGGGCTGCCAGCGCCCATCCATCCGGTGGAACACCCTCCTCGCCTCCGCATTGTGGATAACCCTGCACTGTGGAGGAAAGAATGTCTCAGGGCCCAGCCCTCTGGGCGTTCTGGGATGCTGTCTGAAAGTTATCCACAATTGGCCCGCGTCCTGTCGATTGTCGGGGCATTCCGATAAAATCGAGGTGTCGGATGGGCAGGGAGGCCCGCCCCTCGCGGACTTCGGAGTCCGCGACCAGATGCGAGGCGGCAAGGAGGGGGAGCGCTATGAGCGCCGTGGAGAATTCGTCGTCGCTGTTCGATGACGAGGGTCGCGACGAATCGGCCGACGCAGCCTTCCTTGCGTCGCTTCCCACGCACCTGCGGATCGTCACAGCGCGCCAGGCGCTCACCCGTGAGTCACTGCCCCGCCGCGGGAAGAGCATGGACGACCCTCAGCTCAGCGAGGCCACCCAGCGAGTGTGGGATGCGGAGAAGCGCACCGCGCTCTGCCTGGCGGAGAAGTATCGCGCCCTGGCTGACCTCTATGAGCACGACGGCGGATATGAGGAGGTCACCGAGCTCGATGAGGTGGAGACTCTGCGGGCCGGTCTCGCGCTGAGGGTGACACGCGGTGCCGCCGGCTGGCAGCTGCGGGACGCCTACCAGGCGGTGCACCTCTTTCCGCAGTGCCTTGTGGAGCTGGAATCCGGGAACCTGCCCGCGGCGTGGTTCCAGAAAATGCTGAAAACTTCTCGCCAGCTCTCCGACAGCTCCCGCAAGAATCTGGATATCGCTGTCGCCTCCTGGTCCCCGGATATCACCGCGGAACGTTTCTTCACCCTGCTGAAGAAGCTCATTGCGCTGCTCGAACAGCGTGAGGAGCACCCGGATCCGCTCGCCGCGCTCACCCGTAGCGTCGACCTGCTGCCGAGCGTCGCACCTGGGATGGGGACTCTCCAGATCAGTGGTCCGATCCCGGAGATCCTCGCGCAGTGGAAGCAGCTCGACGAGTCTGCCCGGGCGATCCAAGCGGCCCAGCGCGCCGCGCTTCGCGACGGCACCCCGATCCCGCATGACCCGGACGGCACGGTCCTGGACACCGGGAAGGCACTGCCGCTGAACCAGCTGCGGTTCGTGCTCATGACCACGGCGGCGTTGGACCTCGAGGGAGTGCATGTCCCCGGCGAGCGGTTCCGCCTGAACATCACCGTCCCCGCGCTCACCCTCCTCGGCGCCTCGGATGAACCCGGCAGCCTCGACGGCACCATCCCGCTTCCCCCAGCGCTCGCCCGCTCTCTCGCCGGCAGCACGGGCACCTGGTACCGAGTCCTCACGGACCGTTGCAGCGGAGCCTTCCTCCCGCTGCCCGCGGACAGATTCGAACCCACCGCCGCGATGCTCGAGCACATGCGCCTGCGCAATGCCCAGTGCGCGGTCCCCGGCTGCACCCGGCCCACCTCCTGGGCCTCCCAGTGCGATCACATCGAGGAATGCTTGCGCGGCACCCCGGGGGAGGGCGGGCTCACCGAGATCGAGAACCTCCATCTGCTGTGCTGGCAGCACCATCTTGACAAGACCAACGGCCTCCTGGACCCCACTCGCCTCCCGACTCGGGCCAGTGAACCCGGCCGGACCCGCTGGGCCATCGGCCACCATGGCGACGTCGCCACCGCGACCGACGAACTCGACACCGCGAGCCTCCAGATCGCCGCAGATCTCGAGCGCGCGTGGGTCGCCTTCCTGCGCGGCACGTATGCCGGGGAGCCGGCCACTGAGCCTGCGACCGGCAAGGATGAACCGCCACCGCTACCGCCGTCGGCACCGCCACCGCCACCGCCGTCGGCACCGCCACCACCACCACCACCGCCAGGCGGGACCGAGATCCCGCCCGGACCCTGGGACGAGTACGGGCCCCCGCCCTACTGACTCGCCCACTGGTCGCCGCGCCAGCACCCCGGTGCACTGGTTCACCGGAGTCCCGGTGGCGTCAGGTGGCCGTCGTGGCTGTCGGCCCACGTAGATCCCGCCGCACCTGGCGCACTCTCCCGTGCTCCGGGACGTCGGCATGCCCAGGACTTGCCGGTGGTGTGACTTGCCGGTGGTCTGACCTGCCGGTTGTGCATGGCGGTGCCGGCTGTCAGTCCCCGCTCGTAGGCTCGGGGCATGAAGATCCTGCACACCTCGGACTGGCACCTGGGACGCACCCTGCACAAGGTCGACCTGCACGAGCATCAGGCCGTCTTCCTCGACTGGCTGGTGGCCCTGGTCCGGGCAGAGCAGGTCGACGTCGTCGTCATCCCCGGCGACGTCTACGACCGCGCTGTCCCCGCGGTGAGCAGCGTGAAGCTGCTCGACAGTGCACTGGCCCGCCTCGCAGACACCGGCGCCACCGTGGTCCTCACCTCCGGCAACCACGACTCCCCGGAACGGCTCGGCTTCGGCCGCGGCCTGATGAAGGCAGGCGTCCACCTGCTCACCGACGTCCCCGGCATCGAGCACCCCGTGAGCGTCGAAGACGAGCACGGCGAGGTGCTCTTCTTCGGCCTGCCCTATCTCGAACCTGACCGTGCGCGCACCGAGCTGGTCGGCGAGGGGGAGCCGCCGCTGGCCCGCAGTCACGAGGCCGTCACCCGTGCCGCACTGGACCGCGTCCACGAGCGCGCCGCCGCCCACCCC
Organism: Brachybacterium sp. AOP24-D1-21; assembly: GCF_052378665.1. Lineage (NCBI taxonomy): Bacteria > Bacillati > Actinomycetota > Actinomycetes > Micrococcales > Dermabacteraceae > Brachybacterium > Brachybacterium sp. AOP24-D1-21. The sequence goes on along the minus strand of NZ_JBQSXX010000001.1, from coordinate 760,624 downwards.
GGCGCCCGCATCGTCGTGCTCGCCCACACCTTCGTCACCGGTGGCGAGGCCAGCGACTCCGAACGCGACCTCGCAGTCGGCGGCGTCGACTCCGTCCCCGCGGGGGTGCTCGGCGGGATCGATTATCTGGCCCTCGGCCACCTTCACGGCTGCCAGGACCTCACCCGCACCGTCGGTGCCCCCGCCTGGTACTCCGGCTCCCCGCTGGCCTTCTCCTTCTCCGAGCGCCACCACCACAAGTCCGTGCTGCTGGTCGAACTCGGCGCCCCGAGAGATAACGGCCGAGCGGCAGTGTCCGTAGAACGGATCCAGACCCCCGTCCCACGCCCACTCACCGAGCTGCGCGGCACCCTCGAAGAGATCCTCAGCCAGCGCGACGAGCACGGCGGCGACTGGATCAAAGCCATCGTCACCGACCCGGCTCGCCCCGCCCACCTGCAGGAACAGTTGCGTGAGGCGTACCCCGACCTGCTGCTGACCGAGTACGCACCGGAGGGCAGGGAGGCGCGCGCGGGCACCCCGGTGGTGCGCCGCGAGCAGAACCCGCTCGAGGTGATGGACGAATTCCTCGCCCACGTCACCGGCGCCGCCCCCACCGCCGCCGAGCATGACGTCCTGGACCGCGCCTACACCGCGGTGCGCCGCCAGAAGGAAGCCTCGTGAAGCTCCATCACCTGCAACTGACCGGGATCGGTCCCTTCGCGAGCACCGCCCGGATCGACTTCGCCGCCCTCGGTGCGAGCGGCATGTTCCTGCTCGAGGGCCCCACCGGCTCTGGCAAGTCCACGATCCTCGACGCGATCGTCTACGCCCTCTACGGCCAGGTCGCTGGCGCTGTCACCAGCAGCGACCGGATCCGCTCCCAGTTCGCCGCCCCTACCGAGGCGAGCGTGGTGGACATGGTGTTCGAGACCGCCTCCGGGATCTACCGGGTGCGCCGCCAGCCCGAGTTCCAGCGCCAGAAGCTGCGCGGCACCGGCACCACCAAGGAGCAGGCCAAAGCCGTGCTCTGGCGGATCGGCTCCCCGCAGCTGATCCCCGATGTCATCGCCGACACCGCCGGCGGCGGCAGCGGCGTTGAAGCGATCGCGACCCGCATCGACGAGGTGGGCCGCGAGATCCAACGGGCCGTCGGCCTCACCCGCGACCAGTTCACCCAGACCGTCCTGCTGCCCCAGAACGAGTTCGCCCGCTTCCTGCGCGCCGGCACCGGGGAACGCCAGGCCGTGCTGCAGCGCGTCTTCGGCACCGAGACCTACGCCGCGGTGGAGAAGCAGCTCGAGGAGATGCGGAAGCGGGCCAAGCGAGAGGTCGACGCCGCCCAGCAGACCCTCGGCACTGCGCTCGCCCGCTTCACCGAGGCCACCGCGCTCGAGACAGAACAGAGCGCCGTGCTCAACGAGCATGCGACGGCGCTGCGGCTGGAACCGCTGGCGGTGCTCGCCGGGGAGCACCTCGCGGCGGTCATCGCGCGGGCTGACGACGCACAGGGCGCTGCAGAGACGGCAGGCGAGTTCGAGCTGGCTGCGCGCACCGCCGCCGAGAGCGCCACGGCTGCACGCAAGCGCATCGATCGTCGCCGTGAGCTCGACGCCCTGGCTGCACGCCTCTCGATGGAGAAGCCCGCCCTCGAGATCGGACGCACCTCGCTGCAGCGCGACGAGTCCGCGCGACCCGTCGTCGAAGTGCTGCGCCGCCGCGACGCCGCCTCCACCCGGGTGGCCGTCGCGGTCGAGGCTCTGGCGAAGCTGGCGAGCACCACCCGGCCGCAGCAGAGCGAGCTCGTGGATCTGCTGGAAGAGGAGGACGCCGACGAGAAGCTGATGGCCGCCGCCGACGAAGCCACCACCGCGGCCGGCTCGCTCAAGGATCTCGTCGAGCTCGAGACAGCACTGCCCGCCCGCGAGCAGAAGCTCGCCGCGCGACGCGAGCAGCTCACTGCGGCGACGACCGCCCTCGCTGCCCTCACCGCACAGCTCGGAGCGCGGCCCGCCCGCCGCACCGAGCAGATCACCGTGCGGGACGCAGCCCGCAAAGCCGCCGCCGTGCTGGGCGATGCCCGCCTCGCCCTGCGCACCGCCGAGGAGCGACAGCAGGCCACCTCATCTGCTGTCGCCCACGAGAAGAAGGTCGAGACGCTGCGCGAGCAGGCGACCACCACCCTCCGCACGGCCCAGGAACGGGCGGCGACGGAGACCGAGCTGCGCCGCCGCCGCTTCGCCGGGATCGCCGCCGAGCTCGCCGTCGACCTCACGGGCGGTGACGCCTGCCCCGTCTGCGGCGCACTCGAGCACCCCCACCCGGCAGGGGCTGCTGACGATGCCGTCAGTCCCGAGCAGGTCGAAGTCGCCGAGCAGGCCCGCCAAGCTGCCGAAGCGGCGCACTCCCGCGCCGACCAGGCGCACGCCTTGGCCGGCCAGGAGCTCACCCGGCTCCGCGAAGCCGCCGGAGACCTCACCCCCGAGACCGCCGAGACCGCCGTCGACACCGCGCAGGCCGAGGTCACGGCGGCGCGCGCCGCCGAGACGAAGGCTGCCGAGCTCGAGACAGCCCTGGCCGCCTTCGACGAGGAGACCGAGCACCTCACCCGCCGCAAGCAGGACGACGCCCTCGCCGTCGAACGCGAGAGCACCGAGATCACCGCCGCAGCCGACGCACTCGCGAGCGACCGCACCAAGGTCACCGAGGCCCGCGGGGAGGACGACTCCATCGCCGCGCGTCGCCGTGCCCACAGCGACCGTGCCCGGGCCGCGACCGCCTTGCGAGAGGTGCTGCGCACCCGCACCGAGGCCGAGCAGCGTGCCGCCGAGCTCGCCGACGAGGCGGTGACCTCGCTGTCCGCCAGCGGATTCGCCACTCCCGACGCGGTCCGCGCCGCAGTGCTCGTCCCCGCAGAGCGCACCCGCCTGCAGAAGCTCGTCCAGACCCGCGCCGTCGACGAGTCCCGGCTCACCGACGGCATGTCAGAAGAGGGCATCGCCGAGGTCTCCGCGAGCGACGAGGCCAAGGAGGCGGCCGAGGCCGCCGTGGTCGCCGCCGATGAGAAGCTCACCCTCGCGAAGGCAGCCTCCACCGAGGCCGCCGGTCTCGCCGCCCGCCAGCGCGGCATCTCCGAGCGGGGCGCCGCCGCCCGCACCGCGCTCGAGACCGCCTCGGCCCAGGTGCGCAGCGTCAGCGAGGACGCCGGCATCACCGTGCGGGTCGCCGACCTCGCCACCGGCCGCTCGGCCGACGGAGAGCGCGTGCAGCTCTCCACCTACGTGCTCATGTGGCGGCTGGACGCCGTCATCGAGGCCGCCAACGCCCGCCTCGCCCTGTTCTCCGGCTCCGACCTCGAGCTGCTGCGTGACACCGGCGCCCGCGGCGCGAAGAAGACGGGCCTGGACCTGCTGGTCCTGGACCGCCGCACCGACCAGGTGCGAGTGCCCGAGACCCTCTCCGGCGGCGAGACCTTCTTCGTCTCCCTCGCCCTCGCACTGGGCCTGGCGGACATCGTCATGGGCGAGGCCGGGGGAGTGCAGATGGAGACCCTCTTCATCGACGAGGGCTTCGGCAGCCTGGACCCCGAGACCCTCGAGACCGTGGTGCGGGAGGTGGGCAGGCTCGCCGAGAGCGGCCGCGTGATCGGGATCGTCAGCCATGTCGGCGACATGAAGGCCCAGATCCCCGAGCAGATCCACGTGCGCCGCGGCGCAGACAGCCGCTCGAGCCTGACCATCACCGCCTGAGGGGGTGCGGCGCCCGGTCAGCAATAGTAGACAAGTCACCTAGGTGCATTGTCTACTAGTGGTGTGAACCTCTCGCGCATCATCCTCGGGCTCCTCGCCCTCGCCCCGATGACCGGATACGACCTCAAAAGGCACTTCGACTCCTCCGTGAGGCACTTCTGGTGGGCCGACAAATCTCAGATCTACCGCACCCTCGCCACCCTCGTCGCCGAGGGCTACGCGGAGGTCGAGACGATCCCCGGCCACGGTGCCCCGGATCGGCAGGAGCACCGCCTCACCGACGCTGGCCGGCACGCGCTCGCGCTGTGGCTGACCTCGCCCCCGGAGCCGCAGCCCTCCCGTCACCCCTTCCTGGCCCGACTGTTCTTCGCCGACGAGCTCGATGACGGCGCCCTGCGCACACTCGTCGCAGACCGCCGTACGGCAGTGACCGAGCGGCTCGCCGAGTTCGAGGGGATGCGCCCCGAGATCGCGGACGAGGCCGAGGGGAACCGCGCCGGGACCCTGCGCCTCGCCACCCTCGACCACGGCATCACGCATGCCCGCGCCGAGCTCCGCTGGCTCGACGACACCGAGAGATCACTACCGTGACCACCTTCCCCGAACTCCACCCTCCCCTCGGACCAGGGTCAGCCGCACCCGTCGTGCTCCTGCACGGCGGAACCGTCGCGAACTGGATGTGGACCGAACAGCTGGGTGCGCTCGATGACCGCGTGGTGCTCGCCCTGGACCTCCCCGGATTCGGTCATCGCGCCGCCGAGACCTGGCCGGGTCTGGATGCTGTGGCAGACGGAGTGATCGCCCGGGCCGACGAGCTCGGGGTCGCCGAGCCCTTCCACCTCGTCGGCCTCTCCCTCGGTGCGGTCACGGCGCTGCGGGTGGTCGCACGTCACCCGGACCGCGTCCGCTCGACACTCGCGACCGGTGCGATCCTCGCTCCCGTCGGCCGCACCGCTCGCGCCCTCAGCCGCCTGCAGATCGCGCTCTGGGACGCTCGCTGGTTCTGGGAGTTGCAGGCGAAGGCCTACGGGCTCGATGCAGAAGGGCGGGAACAGCTCGTCTCCCACGGGCTCACCCTGCGCAAGGAGAGCATGTCGGCGCTCACGACCGAGCTGTTCACCGGCGGCATTCCAGCTGGTCTGAACCCGGGCTCGGGACGGATCCTCGCCATCGCTGCCGAGCACGACCCGTCGGTGTTCCGCGACTCCCTCGCCCTGCTCGGCCGCGCCGCACCCCAGGCGCAGCTTCGCCTGGCCCCGAAGATGCACCACATCTGGAACATCGAGGACGTCGGCCTGTTCAACGACGTCCTGCTCACCTGGCTCGACGGCGCGGTGGACCCTCGACTGCTGGAGGTCGGGCCGCCCGCACGACGCTGAACGTCCCTGACGGACCAGATGGTCCCAGGTCGCCCGATCAGAAACCGTGGCGGAACAGGTCCTCGACCTCGTCGGTGCCGTCGGCCGTGTCGCTGCCGTCGTCCCCGTCGCCGTCTGCCTCCCGCCGCCGCTCCTCCCTCGCGAACAGCGGCACCCGTAAGCGCGTCAGCAGCGGAGCGAGCAGCGCCCCGACCCAGGCCCCGGCGGCGTTGCTCAGCAGATCCTCGATGTCCGCGATCCGCACGCCGCAGGGATAGATCCCGAACGCGCCGGTGTACTGGGTGAGCTCGATCAGCGCTGACAGCAGCACGGCGAGGGCGAGCGAGGTGGTGGTGTCCTGGCGGAAGACGCCCCGCAGGATCAGCCCCAGGGGCACGAACAGCGCCATGTTCATGAGGATCTGCAGCACCGGGAAGCTGGTGGCGAGCTCGAGCAGCCCGGCGCCGCCGCGCTGCATCCCCAGCAGCTCGGAGAGGGAATGGAAGGGGTCCAGCCGCAGAGCACCGCCCGAGCGGCTGCGACAGGTGGTCGCCACGTCATAGGCAGGGGCGATCGTCAGCCCGGCGAGGCTCATCGTGTAGACGCAGATCGCCGCCACCGCCGTCAGCCGGGAGGGCCGCACCCGCCCGAAGCGCCGTCGCTGCAGCCCCATCGCGGGCAGCAGGATCACGGCGAAGACGCCGAGTCCGCCCGCGATGCCCACCAGGGCCAGCCGCATCAACTCGTTCACGACAGCACCGTAAGGTCTCCTGCTGGGCGCGGGCCGCACCGGTCCGCCACGATCCTGCAGGAGCCGACATGTCCTCATCCCCTGATGCACCGCGTCCCGCCCTCCGCGCGGCGCCCCTGAGCCCCGGTTCGCAGATCGTGGGGACCGGCCACTACCGGCCCGAGCGCGTGATGACCAATCACGAACTCGAGCAGCTGGTCGAGACCAATGACGAATGGATCCGACAGCGCACCGGGATCGAGTCCCGACGCATCGCCGCCGCGGGCGAAGGGGTGCCGGAGATGGCGACCGCCGCCGCCCGCGCCGCCCTCGCCGACGCCGGCGTGGACCCCTCCGAGGTCACCCAGATCATCGTCGCGACCTGCTCGAACGAGGAGCGCTCACCGAGCGCCGCCGGCCGCGTCGCCCAGGCGCTCGGCATCCCCGCCCCCGCCGCCTTCGAGGTGGGTGCGGCCTGCTCCGGCTTCGAGCACGCCCTCGCCGTCGCCGACATGTCGATCCGCACCGGCGCCTCCGCGGTCTCCCTGGTGATCGGCGCTGAGAAGCTCTCCGCCTTCACCGACTACACCGACCGCGCCACCTGCATCCTCACGGCCGACGGGGCGGGCGCGATGGTGCTGCGCGCGAGCGAGGAGCCCGGCATCGCCCCCGTCGTGTGGGGCACCGAGCCCGAGCTGGCCGACGCCGTCACCATCAATGCCGACGCCGCTGGCGAGGGACCCTACTTCGCCCAGCAGGGCCGCCAGGTGCTCGGCTGGGCGCTGCGCGAGGCGCCCGGCATCGCCCGACGGATCGTCGAGGCGGCGGGCCTCGGCATCGAGGACATCGACGTGTTCGTCCCCCACCAGGCCAATCTGCGGATGATCGAGCCGCTCGCCGCCGCCCTCGGCCTGCGGGAGGACGCCGTGGTCGCGGACGACATCATCACCTCCGGCAACACCTCCGCCGCGACCATCCCGCTGGCCATCTCCCGGCTGCGCGAGACCGGGCGGATCCCTGCCGGGGCCACGGCGCTGCTGATCGGTTTCGGGGGCGGGTTCGCGTGGGCCGGCCAGGTGGTGCGGCTGCCCTGATCGCAGGGGCGCTCCGCGTATGACCGTCGGCCGTTCCCTATAGGATGGACGAGGGCGTGCAGACGCTTTCCCGGCCCGCCCCGTCCCGCGCGCCGTCCCGCGCTGCGCACCGCCCCCATCCCTGAACACCTTGGAGGACAACCGTGGTGGACTCCCTGACCGTCCAGATCATCGTGACGGTCCTGGTCGGACTGGCCTACATCGTGGGCCTCACAGGCATCGTCGTGCCCGTGCTGCCCGGCACCATCACCCTCGTGATCGCGACCCTGATCTGGGCGATCGTGGTGGGAGGGTGGCCCGCGTGGGTCGCCTTCGCGCTCGTGCTGATCTTCGGAGCGATCGGCATGACCACCAGCTATGTCCTCACCGGGAAACGGCTGCACGCCGCCGAGGTGCCGATGTGGCCGGTCTATGTGGGCATCGCCGCCGGCATCGTCGGCATCTTCGTGATCCCCTTCCTGGGCCTGCCGATCGGGTTCCTGATCGGTCTGTACGTCAGCGAGGCGCTGCGCCAGAAGGACTGGAAGCAGGGCTTCACCTCCGCGTGGGTGGCGATCAAGGCGCTCGGCACCGGCATCCTCATCGAGTTCTCCCTCGCGATGCTCTCCACGATCACCTTCGCGATCGCGGTCGTCGTCCACTTCGTGACCGTATGACCGCGCCCACCCAGCGCCAGCACCCCGCCGTCCTCATCCCGGGCCTGAAGCGCCTGCTGAAGGGCTCCTGGGAGCAGCGGCGCTGGTTCCTGCTCGCCGTGCTCGGCGCGGTCGCCTTCGCCCTGCTGCAGATCGGGACCTCCGCCGTCATCGGCCGCGTCACCGAGCACGTCATCGTGCCCTCCTTCGAGCGCGGCGAGGCGGCACCCGCCCTGATCATCGGCGGCGGCCTCGCGATCCTCGGCATCGCCGTGGCCCGCGCCGTGACCGTGATGGCCCGCCGCATCTTCGCCGCCGCCACCCAGTTCGACCTCTTCCGCCTCTACCGCGAACGGATCGTCGAGGTGTACGCGAAGGTGCCGCTGCTGTGGCACCGCCGCCAGGCCACCGGGACCCTGCTGAGCTCCGTCTATTCCGACGTCGAGGCGACGTTCTTCGCGATGGCACCCTTCCCCTTCGCGCTGTCCACGATCGTGATGCTGGTCTACGCGACGGTGGTCGTGGCCCGCATCGACCCGGTGATCCTGCTGGTCATGCTCGCCCTGATCATCCTGCTGATCATCCTCAACGTGCTGATGCAGCGCTTCGCGACCCCGATCGCGATGCGCTCTCAGCAGCTGCGCGCCGAGGTCGCCGAGATCGCCCACGAGTCCTTCGACGGCGCGAACGTCGTGAAGTCGCTGGGCCGCGAGGACGTCGAGGAGAAGCGGTTCACCCGCGCCGCGGACGACCTGCGGGAGACGGGAATCCGCTTCGGCTACATCCGCGGCTGGTTCGACCCGGCGATCGACGCCCTCCCCAACCTCGGCATCCTCGCGGTCGCCGTGCTCGGCGCCTGGCGGATCGGGGAGGGGCACCTCACCACCGGCCAGCTCGTCGAGGTCGCCTACCTGTTCACGCTGATGTCCCTGCCGATCCGCTCCTTCGGCTGGGTGCTCGGCGACCTCTCCCGCACCGTCGTCGGCGGCGGCCGCGTCCAGCAGATCCTCGACGTGGCCGACGAGCGCACCTACGGCCCGGACCCGCTCCCGGACGGCCCAGGCGTGCTCGAGATCGACCGCGTCTCCTTCGTCTACCTCGACGACCCGTCCCAGGTGATCCTCGGCCGCGGCGTCGACGGCGCGAGTCTCGCGGTGCGCAAGGGCCATGCCCTGCACGACGTCAGCCTGCACGCCGACCCGCACGCCGGCACCCGTGTGCTCGCCGTCGTCGGCGCGACCGGCTCCGGCAAGTCCAGCCTCGCGCTGCTGGCCGCGGGCCTGGTCGCACCGACCACCGGGAGCGTGAGCCTCGACGGCGCCGAGCTGCGCACCCTCACCGCCGACGCCCTCACCGCGGACGTCGCCCTCGTGCTCCAGCAGGCCTTCGTGTTCGACGCGACCGTGCGCGAGAACGTCACCCTCGGCGAGGACCTCGACGAGGAGACCGTGCGCTGGGCGCTGCGCGTCGCCCAGGCCGAGACCTTCGTCGACGCCCTCCCCGACGGCCTGGACACCGAGCTGGGGGAGCGCGGCGGCTCGCTCTCCGGCGGTCAGCGCCAGCGCATCGCGCTCGCCCGGGCCCTCGCCCGCAGGCCCCGGCTGCTGATCCTCGACGACGCCACCAGCGCCTGCGACCCCAGCGTCGAGCTCGCCATCCTCGACGGGATCCGCCGCGAGATGACCGAGTCGACCCTGCTGCTGATCGCCTACCGCAAATCCACCATCTCCCTCGCCGACCAGGTCGTCTTCCTCGACCACGGCCGCGTCTCGGACACCGGCACCCACGAGGAGCTGCGCACCCGCTCCACCGGCTACCGCGCCCTGGTCGACGCCTACGACGAGGCCGCGATCTCCCACAACCTGCTCGAAGCCTCCGCCCCGCAGCCCAGCGACGGTCCCGACCCCGCGGTCGCCGTGCCCGCCGAGCGGGAGCGCACCGTCACCGGCGCGATCGCGATCCACGGCGCCGTCGGCCGTCATCGCCACGAGGAATCAGGGGCCGACGAGGGCGAGTGCGAGGTGCCCATCCGCACCGGCGCCCTCCCCGCCGTCGAGCTGCAGCCCGCCGTCGAATCCGGCGTCGAGACCGATGAGAAGAGCGACCGATGACCGCCCCCGGCTCCTCCGCACTCGGCAGCGAGACCACCACCGACGAGGGGGCGATCGCCACCATCCGCCGCGGCCTCGCGCTCACCCCTGAGCTGCTGCGCGGGCTCTGGATCACCCTGCTGCTGGCCGTGGTCGCGACCGCCGGCAAGGTGGTGGTGCCGATCGCGGTGCAGTCGATCCTGGACCGCGGGATCATCGCCCCGGAGACGCCCGACGTCGCCTTCGTCGCCGGCGCCGCCGGCCTCGCGGCCCTGGTGCTGCTGGTCACCGCCTCCTGCAACGTGCTGATGAACCGGCGCCTGTTCCGCCTGGCCGAGCACTCCCTGGCCACCCTGCGCAAGCGCGCCTTCCGCCATATCCACGATCTGTCCCTGCTCACCCAGGGCACCGAGCAGCGCGGCGCGCTGGTCTCCCGCGTGACCAGCGACGTCGACACCGTCAGCCAGTTCATGAGCTTCGGCGGCATCATGCTGGTGGTGATGAGCATGCAGCTCGTCCTGGCCACCGGGGTGATGGCCTTCTACTCCTGGCCGCTCGCCCTCGCCGTCTGGATCTGCTACCTGCCGATCCTGGTCATCATGGGCTCGCTGCAGAAGCGCATCCGCGCCCGATACCAGAGGGTGCGCACGAACGTCGGCGAGATGCTGGGCGCCGTCTCCGAGTCCCTCGTCGGCTCCGCCACCGTGCGCGCCTATGGCACCGAGGAGAGCACCCGCGCCTCCCAGGTGGGACGCATCGGCGAGGTGCGCAACGCCCAGTTCGCGGTGCTGAAGCCCCAGTCCGCGTCCTTCTTCCTCTCGGAGACGGCCGACGGGCTCGCCACCGCCGTGGTGGTCGTGGTCGGCATCGTGCTGGGCACCGGCGCGCTCGGCATCGACCTGCCCGGCGCCGACCTCACCGCCGGCGGCGTGATCGCCTTCGTCTTCCTCGTCTCCCTGTTCAGCCAGCCCGTCCGGATGGGCATCGAGATGCTCTCCGAGGCGCAGAACGCGGTGGCCGGCTGGCGGCGCGTGCTCGGCGTGCTCGACACCCCGGCCGATGTCGCCGACCCCGCCGGTGCGATGGATCCCCACACCGGGCATCACCGCGCACCCGTCCCCGGCGCGACCCCGCTGCCGCAGGGTCTGCTCGATATCGAGATCCGCGATCTGCGCTTCGCGTACCCCACCGGCCCCGAGGTGCTGCACGGCATCGACGTGGCGATCCCTGCCCGCTCCCGGATCGCGATCGTGGGCGAGACCGGCAGCGGCAAGACCACCTTCGCCAAGCTGCTGACCCGCATGATGGACCCCGCGAGCGGCGAGATCCTCATCGGCGGGGTCCCCCTGCACCTGGTGCCCTACGACTCCCTGCGCGCCCGCGTGATCATGGTCCCCCAGGAGGGCTTCCTCTTCGACACCTCGGTGGCCGGGAACCTGCTCTACGGCAAGCCCGACGCCACCACAAAGGACATGCAGCAGGCGCTCGAGGAGCTCGGCCTGGCGACCTGGGCCGCGGAGCTGCCCGAGGGGCTCGAGACCCCCGTCGGCCAGCGCGGTGAATCCCTCAGCGCAGGAGAACGGCAGCTGGTCGCGCTGGCCCGTGCCTACCTCGCCGACCCCGACATCATCGTGCTCGACGAGGCCACCAGCGCCGTCGACCCCGCGGCGGATGTGCGCCTGCAGCAGGCGATCGACGGCCTCGCCCGCGGCCGCACCACGATCACCATCGCCCACCGCCTCTCCACCGCCGAGCGCGCCGACCGCATCATGGTGCTCGACGGCGGTGACCTCGCCGAGCACGGCACCCACGCCGAGCTCGTCGCCCTCGAAGGCGGGATCTACGCCGGGCTGCACCGCTCCTGGGTCGCGCACCGCAGCGAGCGCTGACGCGGCGGATGCTCCGTGCCGTGCCGTGCCGTGCCGTGCCGTGCCGTGCCGTGACCTCGGCTCAGGGCATCGGAGACGGCCGATGCGCCAGTGCGATCCGCCATCGTGCGCTGGTCCCGTCCGGCGCGCTGGCCGGGCCGACGACAGCGGAACCATCGCCCGGTATGGCGATCTCGTCGCCCTCGAAGGCGGTGACGATCAGGTCGCCATCCCGACTGCGGATCATCACCCGGACCACTGACCCCTCGCCAGTGTGTCCGACCTGCATGATCCCCACCAGGGTGCTGCCGAGCATGGCCTGGGTGCCCTGCGGGTGATCGATGAACTCCATCATCGTCTCCTCACTCTCCGGCGGTCGGTGCGTCGACATAGTTCGTGCGGCGGAAGTTCTCCTGGAACTCGGCCTCCGTCAGCCACAGGCTCCCTCCGGGATTCTCGTTCACCTGAGCATTCGGGCCCCACGGGTTCTGCACCCTGATCATCTGCTCCATGGTGCCGGAACCGGGCGGGTGCTCCCGCATCTCGACCGCATCGACCACATACGAGTGGTTCGGGACGATGTTGTCGGCCTCGACGTGATCCCTCTCGAAGATCCACCATCCGTTCTCCTCGACCTTCGTGTCGACGACGACAGAACCGTCCTCGAGATACCCCTGGATGTCCTCGAGAGTCGCGCCGTCGGCATAGCGGGCGTCGTTGCCCGTGATCATCTCGAGAGCGAGCTCCGGCTGGTCCGCGACGATGTCTCCGTACGAACCTCCCATGTATTCCGCCGCCGCCTTCTCGTAGATCGAGGCCCAGTTCGGCTGGCCGTCCCCACCCTTGGTTCCGGCGGCGTTGAACGTGCCCTCGACGGTGATCTCCACAGGTTCCCCCTCGTGATACATGGTCACCGTGTAGGTCCCGTCGCCGTTGTCGGAGATCTGCTCCCGGAGCCAGGCGGGGTCGGCGCGGGCCGTGGCGCCGAGCGAAGCGAGGAACCAGCAGTCCCCGATGCCGCGCTGGTTGATGTCATCGACGCTGAAGGGCCTGTCGTCGAGATCGATGTCCTGGTCCGGCGCGTGATGCCCATTCTCCGCGTTGGGGTCGGACTTGTCCCAGTCCTCGATCCCCGGAGGTATCTCCGGGTCCCCTTCCCGGTCCTCGGGATGCAGTTCCGTCCGGCTCCCGTCCTCATTGCTGGACTCGCCCCGATATCCCGAGGACGTGCCGTCACCCCTCTGCGACCATCCCTCCCCGTCGCCCCCGGGACCTCCAGCCGGGTCGGCGTCGGAGGCGGCATCCTGTTCGTCGGCATGGCTCGCCAGCTCGTCCTTCCGGCGCCGAAGATGATCGGCGCAGGCCGTGAAGGCCGGTCCGACCTGGGCGTGCCACATCTGCCGGAACGTCTCCGCGTCCTCGCCGATCCATCCGACCCTGTCGATCGAGACGCTGAGTCCCTCGAAGAGCCGGTCCAGGTCTCCGGCACCTCTTCCGATCGACCCTCCGGCATCACGAAGCTGCTCGGTCTGCGCGCCGAGGAATGCGTTCATCGACGTCCCCCTTCTCCTCGGTCGCTAGAGTATGGCGGGGAGAGGGCCGCCACCAGGGGGAGAACTCCCCATGGCAGCGTCCCGAGGCGTCCGGCCCACCGGGTCCCACGACGCAGCAGCAATCGCCATCGACCCGGGGGAGCAGAGCAGTGAGCGCGGAGCACCTCGAGAGTCCTCATGAGCCTGGGGTGGCGTCTGTGCCTGGGGTGACGTCGCGGCGCCGCACCGTCTTCGCTGCACTGTCGATCGTGCTGGGCGCGCTCGGCGCCGCGTGGTCGGGCGTGGTCACGGCGCTCGTCTTCGAATCCGCCCGCGTCACGTACTACTTGCCGGCGCCAGATTCGACAGTGGCCACCGAACATCATGACTGGCACCTGCCCTCTCTGCTGCTCACGCCGCTCGGTGCCCTCGCCCTCCTCCTCGCGGCCATCGCCCTCGCGCTCGGGGGATGGGGGCTCGTGCGCCGACGCGGGGTGCGAGGCTGGGTGCTCGTGCTGCCCTGCCTCGCCCTGGCGCTCGCCACTGCCGTGCTGGCCCTCGCCGCCGGGATGTCCCAGGACACGTACTGAGCAGGCTCGTGCTGCGCGGGCGCGATTCCCCACCGACGGCGAGGTCCTAGGATTCGGTCGTGCCTGATGCGCTGAACTCGTCCGATCCGCGGAACCCGCCGGTCCCCCCGATCTCCTCGCGCGACGCGCCCCGCTTCGGCAGCGCCGAGCGGAAGAGGGCGCTCGCCGCCGCTTTTCAGGAGCAGGGTGAGGACTATGACCGCTTGCGCCCCGGCTATCCGGACGCCGTGCTCGACGTGTTCCTCGCCCAGGTCGCGGCGCCTCCCGGCAGTACCGCGGTGCGTGCGATCGACCTCGGTGCCGGGACGGGGAAGCTGTCCTGGGCGCTTGCCGGACGAGGGCTGGACGTCACCGCTGTGGACACCAGCCCCGCCATGCTCGAGACCGCACTGCGCCGCAGGCCGACGGGCCCGCCCCCGTTCGCTGGCCGTGCCGTCACCACCCGCGTGGCCCCTGCGGAGGACACGGGCCTGCCCGCGAGTTCCGCCGCGCTGATCACCGTCGCCCAGGCCTGGCACTGGTTCGATGCCGAAGCGGCGTCGGCCGAAGTAGTGCGGCTGATGGCGCCCGGGGGCGTGCTCGCGCTGGTGTGGAACATGCTCGATGTGACGATCCCCTGGGTCCATCGCCTCTCCCGGATCATGCACGCCGGCGACATCCACCGCGAGGACTTCCTGCCCACCGTCGGACCAGGCCTCGAGCTCACCGGGCGCAGCCTGCACCGCTGGGAGGACCCGATGCCCACGCAGGACGTCATCGATCTGGCCCGCACCCGCAGCTACGTCATCACCGCCCCCGAGGAGCGCCGGTCGAAGGTGCTCGCGAACCTCGACTGGTATCTGCACGAGCACCTGGGCCATGCCCCCGGGGACGTGGTCGGGGTCCCGTACCGCACCGACGTCTTCCTCTATCGGCCGACGGGAGAGCCGGGCACCGCTGTCTGAGTCAGACACCGCTGGCTGAGTACGGCCCCGCTGGCTGAGTCCGCCGCCGCCGCGGCTTGACCCTCTCGTGATCTCTTCGTTGTTGACCTGGGTCACATCCCCGGCTAGCGTATAGAAATCGTTTGCCGTCGTCGTCGGCTGCCGTCATCGTTGCCGGGTCGCTGTCGATCCCTGCCACTCCCGACGAGTCGATGGCCGAACGCACGTCCCGGGACACATCACCTGCCGCCCGGCGGTGACCCGCCTGTTTCAAGGAGGAGACATGGTCGACACAATCTCTCGCCGCAGCGCCCTGGGTGTCGGCGCAGCCGGCGCCGCCGCGCTCGGACTGGCCGCCTGTGGTGGTGGCGGCAGTGACACCGCGGAGGCCCCGCCGGAGAGCTCGGAAGACATCTCCGGCTCGATCGTCATGTGGATCTATCCGCTGAGCGACTCCGCGAGTGCCGAGTCCTACCAGCCCTACGTCGACTCCTTCAAGGAGAAGTACCCCAACGTCACCGTCGAGGTGGTCCAGCAGCCCTGGGCCAACCGCGAGGAGCAGCTGACCACCGCGATCAGCGGCGGCAACGCCCCGGACGTCGTCTACTTCAACCCCGACTTCGTGCCCCGCTTCGCCGTCGAGGACCTGCTCGTGAACCTCGATGATCTGCGCGACGACTGGGACAGCGCCTTCGTCCCCGCCTCGCTCGAAGCGATGACCTACGAGGGCTCCCTCTACTCTGCCCCGATCCTGATGCAGGCCTCGCAGACCTTCGCCAATCAGAAGGTCCTCGACGAGATCGGCATGGAGGGGCCCACCACCTGGGACGAGCTGCGCGCCGTGGGCGCCGCCGCGAAGGAGAAGGACTACTACCTGCTGGAGTACAGCGGCGACGCCACTTTGAACCACAACTACTACATGTACCTCTGGCAGGCCGGTGGAGAGGTGCTCAGCGAGGACATGAGCACCGCGGCCTTCAACAGCCCCGAGGGCCTCGAGGCGCTCGAGTTCGTCAAGGAGATCGTCGACAACGGCTGGGCACCCAAAGAGCCGATCAGCGTGGTGCTCCCCTTCGAGCAGACCGACCTCGCCCAGGGCAAGGTCGCGTACAGCATGGGCAGCAACATCGGCTCGGTCCGCGCGGTGCTCAAGGATCCGCTGACCATCCTGCCGCCGCTGACGTACAAGGAGCAGGTCGCGATCGGCTCCGTCGGCGCACTGTCGATCTTCAACACCACCGAGGCTCCCGAGGCCGCGGCCGCCTGGGTCCACCACCTCACCGAGCCCGACTTCATCGAGTTCGTGTGCTCGGAGTTCGTCTACTACTCCCCGCGCACCGACGTCACCGGGATCCATGACGACGATGAGCAGGTCGCGGAGTTCGAGCAGTACCTCGACGTGGTCAACGCCGGCATCATCCACCCCAAGGCCCGGGAGATCATCGACGTGATGAAGCCCGAGATCCAGGCGGTGCTGCTGCAGGGCAAGGACCCGCAGGAGGCGCTCGACACCATGGAGACCACCGTCAACGAGCTGCTCGCGCGAGGCTGACCACACCCGATCCGCGCGCCGGGCACACCAGCACCACGTGCACGAGCACCACGTGCCCGGCGCGCCGCAGTCCTGAGAGGAGCCGCATGTCCACGTCCGTGGCACCCGGCACCACCGATACCCCGGCCGACGACGTCGAGCCTTCTGTCGTCACGCCTCGGGTGGCGTCATGGCGGGAGCTGGCAACGTCCCGTGGGGCGCTGATCGCGTATGCGTTCATCTTCCCGTATGTGGCGTTCTTCCTGGCGTTCCGCATCATCCCGGCGCTCTACGGGATCGTGCTGAGCCTGGGTGACTTCTCGCTGTCGGGGCGGTTCAAGTTCGTGGGGCTGGAGAATTTCACGCGCCTGTTCCAGGACGATGTGTTCTGGCATTCGCTGCAGGTCACCGCGATCTATGCGGTGCTGGCGATCCCGTTGTCGGTGGTGCTGTCGCTGTTCATGGCGCAGTTGTGCAACCGCACGATGCGGGGGATGTCGTTCTACCGGGCGCTGTTCTTCCTGCCGGTGGTGACCTCGCCGGTGATCTCGGGGATCATCTTCGTGTGGCTGTTCTCCGGTGGCGGCCCGATCGATGAGACCCTCGGCCTGCTCGGGGTGGAGCTGGGCTCCTGGCTCCAGCATCAGGTGCTGGTCCTGCCCGCTCTGGCGCTGGTCGCGGCGTGGGGCAGCTTCGGCTACAACATGCTGATCCTGCTCGCGGGGATGCTCGCGATCCCGCCGGACTACTACGAAGCCGCCGAGCTGGACGGCACGTCGGCCTGGCAGCGGTTCCGATACATCACGCTGCCGCTGCTGAAGCCGGCGCTGTTCTTCGTGCTGGTGCTGGAGACCGTCAAGAGCTTCCAGGCCTTCGACATCATCTACGTGATGACCGGTGGCGGCCCTGCCCGCGGCTCCTACACCATGACCTTCATGATCTTCGACCAGGGCTTCGGATACTTCGAGTTCGGGTATGCCAGCGCCGTGGGTGTGGTGCTGCTGGTGATCACGCTGGTGCTGTCCCTGATCCAGCGCCGCCTCGTGGGAGGGAACAACTCATGACCTCTACTTCCACCACTTCGAACACTTCCACTGCTTCGAGCGCTGCAGGTGCTGGCGGGCGTCGCGGGCCGGGGCTGCGCCGGCGGGCACCGCTGGGAGTGCGGGCCCGGAAGCATCTGATCCATATCCCGCTCGCGGTGATCGGGTTGGTGACGCTGTTCCCGTTCCTGGCGATGGTGATCATCTCCCTGCACCCGGGGATCCCGGTGCAGGTCCCCGACATCTTCTTCAACACCGACCTGTCGCTGGAGGCGTATCGGCAGGCGCTGCGCAGCTCTCACATCCCGCGCTGGGCGGTGAACACCACCATCTACGCGGTGGTCTCGGTGGTGCTGGTGCTGTTGTTCGCCTCGATGGCCGGGTACGCCTTCGCGAAGAAGAAGTTCCTGGGCCGCGAGGTGATCTTCTGGGTGTTCATCGCGATGCTGATGATCCCGTACCAGCTCACGATCATCCCGCAGTACCTGCTGGTGGGCCAGATCGGTGGCCTGGACTCGATGTGGGGCCTGATCCTGCCCACCGTCGCCAACGCGCAGGCGATGTTCCTGATGCGTCAGTTCATCCAGGACATCCCCGATGAGCTGATCGACGCGGCGAAGATCGACGGTGCTGGAGAGCTGCGGGTCTACTGGTCGATCATCCTGCCCCAGACCAAACCGATCCTCGCGACCCTGGGGACCTTCGTGTTCCTGTGGCATTGGAACGACTTCCTCTGGCCCCTGGTCGCCCAGCAGTCCCCCGACAACTACGTCCTCACCGTCGGACTCAACAGCCTCCAGGAGCAGAACGTCTCCCTCGCGACCCTGATGGCCTCGGCCGTGGTCATGTTCATCCCCGCCCTGCTCGTGTTCATCTTCCTCCAGCGGTACTTCGTGCGTGGAGTGATGATGAGCGGCATCAAGTAGGCATCACCCCAGGACGTAGGCATCACCCCCGGTCCCCTCTCAGCTGTTGCTTGGCAAGTGCTCCGGCGACAGCAGAGAGGGGATCGATGGGATGGCCGTCGCCGACCCCGTCGCCGACCCCGTCGCCGTCGCCCTCGCCGACCCCGACCCTGTCGCCGACGCGGGTGGGTGCGCCGTGCGTACGAACGGAGTCCGCCACCTATGGGCGCCACCCACGGGCGGACAGCGCCTCGCGGACAATGCGGAGGGCGCTCGCGCAGTCCTCGCCGACGTCCTTGCTGTACAGCCGCACCTCCAGCCACCCCGCCTGGGCCGCACGGCGAGCGCGCTCGATGTCCCTCTCGATCTGCTTCGGGTCGTTGTGACCCTGCAACTTTCCCTTTCCCTGGCCCTCGTACTCGACGCAGACGCGATACTCGGGCCAGAGGAAATCCGGCTCATGACGCGACACCCCGTCCGTCCCGATCAGCGGGACATTGAGCTGCGGCGTCGGCAGCCCCGCGCGGGCGAACGCCATGCGGAGAAGAGTCTCCCGCGGGGAGCCGGCGCCGATGCGCACGTCCTCGAGAGCCCGACGCAGCGCTGCGGCATGACGGCCGGTGCAGAGCTGGCGCAGCTCCTCGATCGTGCACCAGGTTTCGGTTCTCCCCTGCTCGAGGCCGGGACGCGGAATCCGCACCAGGTGATCTCCGATCGCGACCAGCCATAAATGGGGGAGTGCGGCGGCCAGATCACGCCAGGTCCGGGCACGGGTCGTCAACCGCACCTGTGCCAACGGGAGCTCGGAACCGTCAGGTTCCGGCGCGAGCCGGTACCTCGCCGAGCGCACCTGAGCGGCATCGAGGACGAACTCGTGCCAGCGGACGACCTCATCGGAACCCGCACGCCCACCGGATATGGAGAAGTGCACCGGACTGCTGGATGACCAGGACTCTGGGTCGAGAGAGAGCGGGAAGCTCTGCATCCGCGCGGCGGAGAGGCCGACGACTACGGCAGCCGGGTCCTCCCGGCAGATCGCGGCGGCGATGTCTTGCTCCGTGAGTTTCCAGCCCGTGCGAGAGAGCAACCCGGCCGGAGCACGGTGAGGTCCTTGCGCCGCAGGCGCTCCGGGGAGACCCCCGCGCGAAGTGCCTCAGTGCGGGTGAAGACACGCCACTGAAGCGAGGCGGGGAGCGGAGCCGGTCGAGGCGTCATGTCCTCAGGGTGCCTTCGGAGGTGGGCAGTGCCTCTGCGCCATCCACATTCCCGGATTGGGGAGGAACGGACCCTGGACAGGTGCCCGGTCCAGTCCAGCCCAGCCCAGCCCAGTCCAGCCCATCCCAGCCCAGCCCAGCCGAGCCCAGCACAGCCCAGGGCGAGGCTGAGGGCAAGGGAGCCCACCAGGGCGTGACGACCGGGTGTGACGTGGCGTCCCGTCTCAGCTGTCGCTTGGCGAGCGTGCAGGCGACAGTAGAGAGGGGATCGACGTGATCTGTCCGGAGCATCCCCTCTCAGCTGTCGGTGAGAGGGCCCCGAAGTGACAGTTCAGAGGGGATACCTGCCAGTAGCCAAGAGAGGTGCGGAGGGAGGCGCCCAGAGAGGGGTGGAGAGAGGTGCCCAAAAAGTGGTGGAGAGAGGGGTGGGAGAGGCGTGGAGAGGGTGGCTGGCGGACGAGAGGTTCAGTGGGCTGGCGGAGCGTGGAGCCTGGGGCTCAGCCTCCCGCCCCGCCTGCGCCGCTCGCCCCGCCGGAGTCGGAGGGCCCGACTGGCCCGCCGGTCTCATCGGCCGGAGGAGCGATGCTCATGTCGGTGATGCGCCAGCGCTCACCGTCCCAGGCGATGGTGGCGATCAGCTGGCCGGTCACCTCGGTGAGCTGAGTGGCCTGCAGGTCCGGGTCGTCCACCAGAATGGACTCCTCCTGGGCGAAGTCGGCGACCACGGTCCCGGTGGCCGGAGGCTCGCCGGTGCCCTCGAAGGACGTCGAGTGGATCACGAAGGCCCCGTCCACGAGATAGCCGCCCTGCGCGGCGAGCGTCTCTGCATTGCTGAGGAAGCTCACGCACACCTGGCAGTTGGGATCGATGGAGTCCTCCCAGACGGAGACATCGCCGCTGCTCATCATGTAGTCGTAGGACTCGAGCAGGTAGGTGAGTGTGGCCTGTGCGCCCTCGGCGCTCTGCTCCGTGAGTCCGGCGGGCTCGGCGGGGCGGGGCAGCTCGGGGCGCGGCGGCTGCGCGGCGGGGTCCGCGGTCGGCCGGTCCTCCGGGCTCTCAGCGCTCTGCGAGTTCTCGGCCGTCTGCTGTTCAGCGCCCGGCCCCATCAGCTGACCGATCCCCATCACTCCGAGGGGGACCACCAGCAGGACCGCGAGCGCGATGATGATGAGGCGTTGGACTGGTCGATTCACCCGCCCCACGGTAGACGACACCTCTGGGCGGGCAGGGGGAGAGGTGGTCGCCGCCACGTGCGGCCGGTCCCCGTCCACGGGCGTCCGACCGTCGCGCACGCGCGCCCGACCCCGCCCGTCGGCCCCGGATCCCGGTTCCACCCCACCGTTCCGTCCGACTGTTCCGCCCTGCGCGGATCCGCCCTAAGTCGGATGCGGTGAGACGCCGGGAAAGCCTATGCTTCCCGGGTCGACAGGTCCGTGCCCGGCGCCGTCGGCCCTTCGGAAGGAATCCTGTGACCCTGCTGCGCCTGGTGCTGAGGGGCCTGAAGCCGTACTGGATCTGGGTGCTCCTCGTGGTGCTCTTCCAGATCGTCGGCGTGCTGGCTGCGCTCTACCTGCCCACCCTGAACGCGGACATCATCGATGATGGTGTCGCCAAGCCTGATGTGCCCGTGATCTGGCAGCTCGGCCGACTGATGCTGGTCATCTCCTTCGGCAACATCATCGCGCTGGTGGTGGCGAATTACTTCGCCGCGCGCTCCGCGATGCGGGTCGGCAAGGATCTGCGTTCGACGGTGTTCGGGCGTGTCAGCTCCTTCTCCCCGCGCGAACTCGCCGAATTCGGCACCCCCTCGCTGATCACCCGTTCCACCAATGACGTCCAGCAGGTGCAGATGCTGGTCTTCTTCAGCCTGAACATGCTGGTCCAGGCCCCGGTGACCGGGGTGGGCGGCGTGATCCTGGCGCTGCGCGTGGAGCCGGGGATGGCCTGGCTGATCGCGGTGATGGTGCCGGTGATGCTTATCGCCGTCGGCATCCTGATCTTCAAGGCCGCGCCGCTGTTCAAGCAGATGCAGGGCAAGATCGACGACATCAACGGGGTGCTGCGCGAGCAGATCACCGGCATCCGGGTGCTGCGCGCCTTCGTGCGCGAGGACCGCGAGCGGGAGCGCTACGCGGTGGTCAACGACCAACTCACCGACCTGAACCGTCGGATCGGGCTGCTGATGATCCTGATCAACCCGATCATCATGTTCATCCTGAACGTCTCCAGCGTGATGGTGCTGCTGGTCGCCGCGCCGCGCATCGACTCGGGGCAGATGGAGATCGGCTCGATCACCGCCTTCATCGCCTACCTGATGCAGATCCTGATCGCGGTGATGATGGCGACCTTCATGACGATGATGATCCCCCGCGCGATGGTCTCCGCCGACCGCATCACCGAGGTGCTCGAGACCGAGACCAGCGTCCACCAGCGCACCGACGGGATCCGCGACCTCGAGGGCCCGGTCGAGCTGACCTTCGACCAGGTCTCCTTCACCTATCCGGGCGCCGAGCGTCCAGTGCTCGAGGACATCTCCTTCACCGCCCGCGCCGGGCAGACCGTCGCGATCATCGGCGGCACCGGCGCCGGCAAGACCACCCTGATCAACCTGGTGCCCCGCCTGATGGACGCCACCGAGGGCAGGGTGCTGCTGAACGGGCACGACGTGCGCGATCTCGACGCGCGGGTGCTCTGGGATCGGGTGGGCCTGGTCCCGCAGCGGCCCTATCTCTTCTCCGGCACGGTCGCCTCGAACCTGCGGTTCGGGGATCCGACGGCCGACGAACAGGACCTCTGGCATGCGCTGACCGTCGCGCAGGGTCGTGACTTCGTGGCGTCGATGCCCACGGAGCTCGAGTCCCCGATCGCGCAGGGCGGCACCAACGTCTCCGGCGGGCAGCGGCAGCGGCTGTGCATCGCCCGGGCGCTGGTCGCGAAACCGTCCCTGTACCTGTTCGACGATTCGTTCAGCGCGCTGGACCTCACCACCGATGCGAGGCTGCGCGCCGCGTTGGTCCCGGAGACGAAGGATGCCCTGATGCTGATCGTCGCCCAGCGGGTCTCGACCATCACCGCCGCGGATCTGATCCTGGTGCTGGACAACGGTCGGATCATCGATCAGGGCACCCATGCCGAGCTGCTCGAGGGCTCGGAGACCTACCAGGAGATCGTCCGCTCGCAGGGCGTCGAGGAGGAGGTGGCCTGATGACTGCTCCGAAGAACACTCCTCAGCGTCCTGAGGACCCCGCGACCCCCGTCGGCTCCCAGGCTCCTGCGACCCCCGCCGGGGACGAGGCGTCCACCGCGGCGGAGATCGCCGCCGAGAAGGACGCCGCCCGCGGGCTGCGGCCCGGTCAGAGCGCGAAGAACTTCTGGCCCTCGACGAAGCGTCTGCTGCGGGAGATGGGGCCCGAGCGGGTCTACCTGTTCCTCGCGATCGCCGTCGGCGTCATCTCGGTGGCGTTCAGCGTGGTCGGCCCCAAGATCCTGGGCCGCGCCACCGACATCATCTTCACCGGCCTGCTCTCGAAGAATCTGCCCGCGGGGGCCGACCCCGCGGACGTGATCGCGCAGCTGCGCGCCGAGGGCGAGGAGCAGTTCGCTGACCTGCTCTCAGGCATGACCCTCACCCCCGGGGTGGGCATCGACTTCGATGCGCTGTACCAGACGCTCGGCCTCGCCGTCGGCCTCTTCGCCGTCTCCGCACTGCTGATGTGGCTGCAGGGCATCGCCCTGAACCGGATCATCTACCGCATGGTCTCGCGTCTGCGCCGCGACATCGAGGAGAAGCTGCACCGGCTGCCGCTGGCCTACTTCGACAAGATGAAGCGCGGGGAGATCCTCTCGCGCGTCACCAACGACATCGACAACATCCAGAACACCCTGATGAACACCGTCACCGGGCTCGTGAACTCGATCCTGACCGTGTTCGGCGTGCTGATCATGATGTTCACGATCTCCTGGCAGCTCTCCCTGATCGCGCTCGCGGTGATCCCGGTGGCGCTGGTGCTGACCAGCGTCGTCGGCAAGCGCGCGCAGAAGCTGTTCGCCCAGCAGTGGGACGCCACGGGCGTGGTGAACTCCGAGGTCGAGGAGGCATATACCGGGCACGGCCTGGTGACCGTCTTCGGCCGACGGGACGAGGTCGCCGCCCGGTTCGAGGAGCGCAACGAGACCCTGTTCCGCGCCACCTTCGGCGCCCAGTTCGTCTCCTCGCTGATCATGCCGCTGATGATGTTCGTGGGGAACCTCAGCTATGTCGCGATCGCGATCGTGGGCGGCCTGCGGATCATCTCCGGCCAGCTCACCCTCGGCGACGTGCAGGCCTTCATCCAGTACTCCCGCCAGTTCACCCAGCCGCTCAGCCAGGTCGCCTCGATGGCGACGATGCTGCAGTCGGGCGTGGCCAGCGCCGAGCGGGTCTTCGAGCTGCTGGATGCCGAGGAGCAGGAGCCGGAGAGCACGGTGGACACCGCCGCGGCCGGCATCGGCGAGGGACGCGTCGAGTTCGAACATGTCGCTTTCTCCTACAGCCCCGATCGCGAGCTGATCCGCGACCTGTCGCTGGTCGCAGACCCCGGGCACACGGTCGCGATCGTGGGGCCGACGGGCGCGGGCAAGACCACTCTGGTCAACCTCGTGATGCGGTTCTACGAGGTCGACGGCGGCCGGATCACGATCGACGGCATCGACATCCGCGACCTCACCCGCGCCCAGCTGCGCGAGCGCACCGGCATGGTCCTCCAGGACACCTGGCTGTTCAAGGGCTCGCTCATGGAGAACATCCGCTACGGCCGCCTGGACGCGAGCGACGACGAGGTCATCGAGGCGGCCCGCGCCACCCACGTCGACGACTTCGCCCGGCAGCTGCCCGAGGGCTATGACACCGTCGTGGACGACGACGAGACCACCCTCTCGGCCGGTGAGAAGCAGCTGGTGACCATCGCCCGTGCCTTCCTCGCCCGGCCCAGCCTGCTGATCCTCGACGAGGCGACCTCGAGCGTGGACACCCGCACCGAGGTGCTCGTGCAGAAGGCGATGAATGCGCTGCGCGCCGGGCGCACCTCCTTCGTGATCGCCCACCGCCTCTCGACCATCCGCGATGCGGATCTGATCCTGGTGATGGAGGACGGCGACATCGTCGAGCAGGGCGACCACGAGCAGCTGCTCGCCGTCGGCGGCGCCTATGCCCGCCTGTACCGCTCGCAGTTCGAGGGCGCGGCGGTGGATATCGACGCCGAGTCGGAGCTCGCCGGGAGCGGGGCGGAGGACGCCGAGGACGAGGTAGCGACCACCACCGGCGGGATGGCACTGGGCGGCTGAGCTGGTGGGGCGGCTGAGCTGCTGGGAGGCTGAGCTGGTGGGGCGGCTGGGCCCCGCCGGTCACGCCCCTGGTGAATCGCGCGACAGCAACTTGTTTCCATGCAAACCTATGAATACTATTCATCGGTGACTGTTTCTCGCCCCCGACGGCGCACCCTGCTGCGCGCCGCGCCCCTGGCCCTGGCCACGGCTGTGCTGACCTCGGCACTGGCCTCCTGCACCCGCGCCTCCGAGCGCCTGGATGCGGAGTCCAACGCCGTGCCGGAGGTCGACCTTTCCGGCATCGCCGAGGTGCCCGAGATCGCCGCGCTGGTCCCGGCAGAGATCCGCGAGCGCGGTGAGCTCGTCAACGGCGCGGCCCTGAACTACGCCCCGGGCGAGTTCGTGGGCTCCTCGGGCGAGGCGATCGGCTACGACATGGACATCCTTGCCGGGATCGGTGCGGTGCTGGGGCTGACCACCCGCACCGAGGCTGCGGTGTTCGCGCAGATCATCCCCGCCGTCGGCTCCACCTATGACGTCGGCATGTCGAGCTTCACCGTCAACGAGGAGCGGCTCGAGGCCGTCAGCATGGTCTCCTACTTCCAGGCCGGCATCTCCTATGCCGTGAAGGCCGGGAACCCCTATGGCATCCATCCCGACGACCTCTGCGGCAAGCGGGTCGCCCTCCAGGTGGGCACCTACCAGGAGGAGCTCTCCATCGAGCGCTCCCAGGAGTGCCGGGACGGAGGCGCAGAGGCGTATGACCTGCTCGCCTATGCGTCCAATTCCGATGCGGCGACCAACGTCGCCGGCGGCAAGGGCGACATCCTGATGGCCGACTCCCCGGTGACCGCCTACGCCATCGCCCGCTCGCGCGGGACCCTCGAGGAGATCGGCGAGATCGAGGAATCGGCGCTGAACGGCATCGTCGTCGCCAAGGACCAGCCCGAGCTGGCCGAGGCCCTGCGCGCCGCCGTCCAGCACCTCATCGACGCCGGCCACATGGAGCGCATCCTCGCTGCATGGGGCAATGAAGCAGGCCTGATCCCGACCGCGGAAGTGAACCCCCAGCCGTGAGCACCACCCAGACCCCCGCCCCGTCCCCGTCGGCCCCGCCGCCCGCGACGGAGCGTTTCTCCCCGATCCGCGCCAAGGCCGCCCCGCGCCCCGGCACCTGGATCTCCGCCGTCATCGCAGCCCTGCTGGTCCTGGGACTGATCTGGTTCCTGGTGACCAACCCGGTGCTCGAATGGGGCACCGTGGCCACCTACCTGCTGGACGTCAAGGTGATCCAGGGCGTCGGCTGGACGCTGCTGCTGACGGTGCTGTCGATGGTGCTGGGCACCGTCGTGGCGCTGACCGCAGCAGTGATGCGCCGCAGCGACAACCCGGTGCTGCGCGGTGTGAGCTGGGCATACATCTTCGTCTTCCGTGGCATCCCGGTCTACACCCAGCTCGTGTTCTGGGGCCTGTTCACGGTGATCGTGCCCAAGATCGTGATCGGCGTGCCGTTCGGACCCGAACTGCTGAGCTTCTCCACCCGTGACCTGCTCACCGCCTTCTGGGCGGCCGTGATCGGCCTGGGCCTGAACGAGGGCGCCTATCTCGCCGAGATCATCCGCTCCGGCCTGAACTCCGTGGACAAGGGGCAGACCGAGGCATCCAAGGCCCTCGGCATGAGCAACGGCAAGATCCTGCGCCGCATCATCGTGCCGCAGGCGATGCGCGTGATCGTCCCGCCGCTCGGCAACGAGACGATCGGCATGCTCAAGACCACCTCGCTGGTGCTCGCGGTGCCGTTCACCCTCGACCTCACCTTCGCCACCAACGGCATCGCGAACAAGCTGTTCACCCCGATCCCGCTGCTGATCGTCGCCGCGCTGTGGTACCTCGCGATCACCAGCGTGCTGATGGTGGGTCAGCACTACCTCGAGAAGCACTTCGGTCGAGGCTTCGATGACCGCACCCCGACCACCGGCCGCAGCAGGCGCTCCCGTCAGGCGGCGGTCAACAGCGCCGGCACCACCCCGCAGAACCCGCTCCCGGAGGTGGAGCTGTGATGAGCCAGAAGCCCCAGAATCCCATCACCACCAGCAGCACTGACGCCGAGCCCCGGACCGTGAGCGCCGAGCCCCGGACCGTGATCCAGGTCGAGGGCGTCCACAAATCCTTCGGTGACCTGCACGTGCTGAAGGACTGCGACCTCACGGTGCGCTCCGGCGAGGTGGCCGTGCTGGTGGGGCCCTCCGGCTCCGGCAAGTCCACCCTGCTGCGCTGCATCAACCAGCTCGAGGAGCCCACCGCCGGGCGGGTCCTGATCGACGACGTGGTGCAGGGCTACGCCCCCGACCCGCTGCCCGACGGCCGCTGGCAGAAGCTCACCTCCGCCCAGATCGCCGCCCAGCGCTCCCGCATCGGCATGGTCTTCCAGCGCTTCCACCTGTTCCCGCACCTTACGGCGCTCGGCAACGTGATGGAGGCGCCG
Organism: Brachybacterium sp. AOP24-D1-21; assembly: GCF_052378665.1. Classification (NCBI taxonomy): domain Bacteria; kingdom Bacillati; phylum Actinomycetota; class Actinomycetes; order Micrococcales; family Dermabacteraceae; genus Brachybacterium; species Brachybacterium sp. AOP24-D1-21. The sequence continues at coordinate 733,594 of NZ_JBQSXX010000001.1, read as the reverse complement.
AGGCAGGTGCGCGGCCTCCCCAAGGCCGTCGCCGAGCAGAAGGCGCGGGCACTGCTGGAGCGCGTGGGCCTCGCCGACCGCGCGGACCACTACCCCTCCGAGCTCTCCGGCGGTCAGCAGCAGCGCGTCGCGATCGCCCGCGCGCTGGCAATGGACCCCGAGCTGATGCTCTTCGACGAGCCCACCAGCGCCCTGGACCCGGAGCTGGTCTCCGAGGTGCTCACCGTCCTCAAGGATCTCGCGGCCGACGGGATGACCATGGTCGTGGTGACCCACGAGATGGGCTTCGCCCGCGAGGTCGCCGACCAGGTGGTGTTCATGGACGAGGGCCGCATCCTCGAGCGAGGCACCCCTGAGCAGGTCATCGACCACCCCGAGTCCGAACGGCTGCAGGGCTTCCTCGCCTCGGTGCTCTGAGCCGGTCCTTGGCCCGTCTTACCTTATGGGCCACCACTTTTCTGTCTCTGACGAGGTCTTGAACGCGCCACAGTCGTTCAACCCTCACGAGAGACCAAGTTCTGGTGGCGCTCTTCTGATGGCGGCCTGAGCGCATGGGTCGGCCCTGAACGCAGTGCAGGGTGCCCCACGCATGGGGCACCCTGCACTGCAATGGTCGGCTACCGGCTACCGGCTACCGGCTACCGGCTACCGGCTACCGGCTACCGGCTACCGGCTACCGGCTACCGGCTACCGGAGTCAGCCGGCGATGGTCAGCCCACCGGGATCAGGCAGCGGGGATCTCGAACTCGCCGCGGAACTCGGGGACGGTCTCGTCCTCGCCGAGGATCTTCATCTCCGGCCGAACGTAGGCGCCCTTGAGGGTGTCCCCGGTGGTCTCGACATAGATCGGGATATAGCCGGTGCCCTCACCGTCGCTGCGCGGGGTGCCCTCGAAGTACGTGAACCCGGCCGCGGTCAGCTCGTCGTCCGCGGTGCTGGCGTAGTTGACCTCTTCACCGCCGTCGTCGAGGAAGAAGTCCTGCTGGCTGATGACTCCGCCGAACTGGTCGCCGGCGGTCACCTTCACCTCGAGGTAGATCATCTCGCCGTCAGGGTTATCGCTGGCCATGTAGTACTCGGTGTCGTTGCCGCGCACCGCGGAGACGATGGTGATCACATCGCCGGTCTCCTCGTCGGTGAACTCGGTGCCGATCTCCACCACGGTGCCAGCCTCGGCGCCCGCGGCGTCATCACCGGCTGCGTCATCATCGTCCGCGGCCTCCTCGGTGTCCTCGGCGTCCTGAGTGTCGGCGGTGTCCTCGGTGTCTGCGGACTCCTCGGCGTCGGCGTCTTCCGGCTCCGCCTCCTGCTCGGTGACCGCGGCGGGCTGCTCCTCGGCGGGAGCTTCGTCCGTACCGCCGCAGGCGGTCAGGGCCAGCATGGTGGCGGCGGCCAGAGCGGCGCCGCGGGCAATGATCGTGCGGGACATGGAGTCCTCCTTCTGCGGGCCGGGGTACGGCGAAGGCCGTTCCCCTGCGTTGAGGAGCTGCACGGTCGCGCGGCCCCGGTCCTCGGCGCGGGACCGGTGTTGCGGTCCCTGGCCTGTGACGATGCGTCGAGCCTAGGAAGGTTACACGATTCGCGCCATGGGGAGGAGTACCCGTGCAGAGCTGCCCAGTCAGAGGTCCCCATCGCCACTCGCCACCCGCCATTCCGTCCTTCCGCCTGACACCAGCGGCACCCACAGCCCGGTGCCACCACCAATCTGTCTCTCACGAGTTCTTCAACGCCCTACAGCCGTTCGGGCCTCGCCAGGGACAGAGTTCTGGTGGCGGGTGATGTGCTGGGGCTGCCTGGCTTACTGGTGGCAACTGACGTGCTGGTGGTGCCTGACGTGCTGGTGCCGCGCTCAGCGCAGCGCCAGCTGCTCGACCTTGCGTCGGCCGAAGGCACCGACCTCATCGATGGCTCGGAGGATGTCCTGCTGGGTTCTCTCCCAGTCGTGCCACACCTGCGCGTAGCTCAGCCGGAGCACCTGCAGCCCGTGTCGAATCGCCCGCAGATCTCGGCGCCGGTCCCGGCTGAAGGCATCCTCGCCGTCGTGGAACTCCCGGCCGTCGATCTCCAGGAAGAGACCGCCGACGTAGGCATCCAGCAGCCCGACCCCGTCCACGAACACCTGCTGTTCGACCTGGAAGTGCCGCCGACGCAGCCAGCGCGCCACCCTCGTCTCCGATCCCGAGTCGCTGGCGGCGGACAGAGTTCCGATCCGTGAGCGGACTGCGTCAGGGGCATCGTCGAGCAGTTGCTGCACGGCCGCAGGGGACAAGAGCCGGCGCTCCATCGCGGACTCGAGAAGTACCGCGGCGGTCTCCCCGCTGCAGCAGCGGAGCGCATGCTCGAGGGTGAGAGACACGGAGGCGACCGCATCCTGCTCTGGCCAAGATCTGACGCGGGGGAGATGAGTGATCATGCCGTCGGGGACGGCACGCTCATCGCCATAGCGGTAGACGTGAAGCAGGTGTTCCTCGGCTGGAGTGTCATCCGGTGTCCACAGCCCATGCAGCCGGGCAGCATCCACGCAGGTGAGACGAAACCCGGCGATGAGCGCGCGGATCACGTCAGGGGAGGCGGAGGGCCGCGCGATCCAGCCTCGGGCCACGCGCTGCAGCTCGCCTCGCTCGAGAGCGGCTCGCATCGTCCACGGAGTGAGGCCGAAGACGACAAGTTCGCTGCGCCGAGCAATGCCGAGCTGCCTCGCGGTGAGGTGCAAGGTGTCCTCGACGCCGACGGTTCGGGCGGAAGGGAGGCCCTGCGCTCGCCGGCAGGATCAGTCGACTCGGTCCGTACATGTCCCGAGTCTCGGCAACGACGGGGCGCAACGGGGCGAGACCGTCATCGCTGTGGACAACGTGGAGGTGGGGAGGAACCGTCGCGGACGGAAAGGCCGCTTGCGCCGGGCAGAGCACGACAGGTTCCACCAGAAAACGGTCTGTGGTGAGGTTTGAACGGTGTAGAGCCGTTCAACCCTCACCACAGACAAAGTACTGGTGGCCCGTACCGGTGACCCACGCGGGGCCGGTATAGGAGGCGGCCCGTGCGGGAGCTGGCCGGTGCGGGAGCTGGCCTGCGCGGGAGCTGGCCCGAACGGCAGCCACCCCGGCAGCCAGCCCGAACGGCAGCCAGCCCGGCGGCCGGCTGCCCTCAGCGGGTCACCACTCCAGGATCTGCCAGCGCTTCTTCTTCGCAACCGCGTAGAGGCCGAGGTCCGGGGCGACTGCGGCGGGGGTGCCCACCAGCTCGAGCCAGGCGGCGTCGGCGTGGGAGTCTCCGTAGCCGTAGGAGGTGGACAGGTCCGCGCCGTGCAGGTCGGCGTACTTGCGCAGCCAGTTCGCGCGGGCCTCATCGACCAGCGGGGGAGTGGCCAGGTAGCCGGTCATCACCCCGGAGGTGTCTTCGTCCATGTGAGTGGCGATGACCTCGTCGAACAGATCGGCGAGCGGCTCGACCAGCACGTCCAGCGCGCCGGAGACCAGCACCGTGCGGTGCCCGGCGGCGCGGTGGCGCTCGATGGTCTCGAGTGCCTCGGGGAGGATCGAGGCCCGGATCCGGCGCCCGGCCTCGCCCTGCATCAGGGTGCGCAGATCTGCACTGCGGTACCCCTTGTAACGGCGGTTGACCAGGCGGATCAGCTCTGAGCGGTCGCGCTTGTCGGCACGCAGGTAGCCGGGGACAGCGGCCAGCAGGCCGCCGATCTCCGCCGGCCAGGTGCGGCGCGGCTTGGTGGCGCGGACCACGGCGAAGTACTGCTGGACGATGTTGGTGGAGAGCACAGTGCCGTCGAGGTCGAACACGGCCAGCGTGTTCTCGGAGCGCTTCAGCTCGGGGACGGGGCGGGAGGCCCGCTTCTTCTGGGCGGACTTCGCCCGGGAGTAGGCCTTGGTGAGGTCCGTGACCGCGGGCAGGTGCTGCTGCTGGAAGTAGTCCTTCCAGACCAGGCCCTTGATGTCGAAGTCATGGGTCTCGAGGAAGGCGGCCGGCAGCTCCTCGCGCAGCGCCCGAGTGTTGGCGTCGTCGAAGACCATCTCGGTCTTCGTGTAGTGCCGGTACAGCTCGATGTACTTGCGCAGCATGGTCAGGCCCGAGGTGGCCTTGTGCAGGCTGGCGGTCCATTCCCGGGTGCGCTTGGTGGCCGGGAGGTAGGCGACCGCGGCGGAGCCGAGCTTCGCGGAGAGCTCCTTGGCACGGAACCGCTGCTCGACCATCTCGACGGCGGGGAAGGACCATTCGGGCACCGGGATCGGACGGCCCTTGTCATCCTCGAGCGGGTACTTCACGAAGTACTCGCGCACCGCGGTGACCATCTCGTGGAAGGGCAGCGGGTTCGACGCGCCGGAGACCACCTGGAAGTAGGCGTCGTCGCCGCGGCGGGAGACGTCCTGGGTGGCGAGCGCGACGATCACGTTGACGACGTGGTCCACGGGGATGACGTCGAGGATCGAATCGGCCAGGCCCGGGAACTCCTGCAGCACGCCGCGGCCGTAGGCCATGATCAGCGGGTCGGCGACCTTGTAGCCGTCGATCCAGCCCGGATAGGGCTTCTTCATCGCGGATTCGATGATGGAGGGGCGCACGAAGGAAACGCGGTGCCCGTTGCCGGCCCACAGCTCCTCGGCGACCTGCTCGGCCATCGCCTTGGTGAAGGTGTAGATGTCGGTCCAGCCCACGGACTGGGCGCGGGTGCGGCCGAAGTCGATCAGGCGCTCGTCGACCCATTCGCGGCGCGATTCCTCGGAGGCTGCGGCGACTGCCGAGGGGCCCATCCGGCCGTGACGGCCCTTGGCGGCATTGATCTGGGAGCGCAGCGTCTCGGGGCGGCGGGACTCCGCATCGACCCGGGCGCGGGCCTGCATCGCGGCCTCGTACTCGGCGCGCCAGTCGACGTCGGCCTGGAGGGAGCCCTCCTGGCGCAGACCCTTCGCGATGCCGCCGACGTAGGCGGTGGAGACATGGATGACGTGCGGGTCCTGGCCCGAGGCCAGCAGCGCCTCGTACAGGTTCCGGGCACCGCCGACGTTGGTGCGGAAGGCGTCGTCGATCGGCGGGTCGAAGGAGACCGAGGAGGCCGAGTGGATCACGGTGTCGAAGGGCTCCGTGATCGCGGGCATATCGGTGAGGTCACCCTCGAGCACGCTCACGCGAGCGTCGAAGATCTCCTTCAGCTGTGCCTTGCCGTCGACCGGTGCTTCGTCGGTGCCCTCAGCGCTCAGCAGCTCGGCCCAGGAGGAGAAGACAGGCTTGCGCAGCAGCTGCTCGAGCCGCTTGCGCCCGGTGACGGAGCCCTTGGGGCGCACGACGGCGGTGACATGGGTGTCCGGCGTGGTCTCCAGCAGCGAGCGGAGCACTGCCTGGCCCAGGAAGCCGGTGACTCCGGTCAACAGGATCCGACGCCCTCCGCTGGTGGTGCCGCCGGAAGCGGTCTGAACGGCGGGGGCGGTGGTGTGGGTCATGGGATCCTCTGTGGACGGGTACGGCGGGGCGCGGGTTCCGGGGCCACACGGGTCGCGCGCGGGAGCCCTGCGGTGCTCCCACCAGGGAGCTTCTCCGCGCTGGTCAGGGCCTCGCTAGTGTATCGTAGCCGCCATGCATAGGGCCCTGATCACCGGCGGCACTGCAGGCATCGGGGCCGCGTTCGCCAGAGCGTTCGCGGGCCGGGGGACAGCTCTTGTGCTGGTCGCGCGGAACCCTGAGCGCCTGGAAGAGGCCGCCGCGCAGTTCCGTCGCGAGTACGGCGTCGAGGTCGAGACGATGGTCGCCGACCTCTCCGACCGCGACGCCCAGCAGCGCGTCGCCGACCGCCTCGAAGCGTCCGCCGATCCCGTGGACGTCTTCGTCAACAACGCCGGGTTCTCGGTGAGGGCTTCGCTGCTCGATGAGGACCTCTCGCAGCACGACCTCGGCTTCGAGGTGATGATCCGAGCGGTGCTCAAGCTGGGCGGCGCCGCCGGGCGGGGGATGAGCGCCCGGGGTCGGGGCTGGATCATCAACGTCGGTTCCGTCTCCGCACTGGTCACCCAGAACAACTACTCCGCCATCAAGGCGTGGGTGGGCAACTACTCGGAATCCCTCGGCGTCCAGCTCATCGGCACCGGCGTACAGGTCACGGCGCTGATGCCGGGCTGGGTGCGCACGGAGTTCCATACCCGCGCCGGGATCAAGGGCTCCTCGATCCCCGGTGTGCTCTGGCTCGAGGCCGACCGCCTGGTCGAGGACTGCCTGCGGGACGTCTCCCGCGGGAAGCCCGTCTCGATCCCCTCGAAGCGCTGGAAGGGGATCGCGGCGGTGCTGCGCATGACTCCGCGCGGTCTGGTGGCCCGGCTGAGCGCCCTGCTCAGCCATCGCCGGAAGCGGGAGAAGTGATCGCGTGACCTCTGAGGACACCCCGCAACCCACCGACCCGGCCGACGGCACACCTCCGGCCGACGGGACACCCCCAGGCGACGGCGCGGCTGCCGCCGAGGTCACGGGCCCCGGTGAAGGCTCGCTGTCCGCCGACGAGACCCGCCGCGCTGCAGCCACTGCGGAACCCGTCTCCTCGAAGGTGCGCGGGAGGCGGACGCTGAAGTCGCTGTCCGCGCGCTCCCGGGGGGAGGGCTGGGAGAGGCCCCAGGGCGATCTGGCCAAGTACCGCTCGCAGGCACGGGCCGCACTGCGCTTCGTGGCGCAGCGCGGGTTCTTCGGCGCGGTGGTCGGCTCGAACCTCACCACCTCGAAGGTGGTCCACCGCCGGGTGAAGACCGTGCGCGGTCCGTTCGTGCTGGTCGCGAACCATTCCAGCCACATCGACGCCCCGATGCTGGCGCGCGGCCTGCCCTGGGCGCAGGCACGCTTCCTGTCCACCGGAGTCGCGGCGGACTACTTCTTCAACGTCTGGTACCGCCGGCTCTTCGTGCGGATCATCTTCAACGCCTTCCCGATCGATCGCGGCGGCTCCCGCAAGCACTCCGGCACCTCCCGCAAGCTGCTCCGCGCGGGCGTGCCGATCCTGGTGTTCCCCGAGGGGACCCGCCAGCTGGACGGGAAGATGGCCGACTTCAAGCCCGGCGCCGCCGCACTCGCGATCGGGGTCGGCGTGCCCGTCGTCCCCGCCGCAATCATCGGAGCCCACGAGGCGATGCCCAAGGGGCGCAGCTGGCCGAAGCCGGGCCGCCCCCCGGTCGCCGTGGTCTTCGGTGAGCCGATGATCTCCCACGAGGACGAATCCGCGGTGGATTTCTCCGCCCGGATCCGGGCCCGGGTCAAGGACCTGTACGACGAGCATCACGACGAGGTTCTGGGCAGCGCTGTCCGGGACGAGGAGGAATCCGCATGAGCGACCGGCTGAGCGCACGCGAGGTCAAGCGGCATAAGTGGTGGGGCTGGGGTCTGAGCGATGTCACCTTCCGCTACGACAACAAGCCCGCCTTCGCCCCGCTGGCGAAGAACAAGATCGGGGTGGACCTGGCTGCCAAGAGCACCCCCGTCACGCCTGTCCTGTCGGACTTCGAGGTGCCCGCGAGCCGGCTGCCCGCGCCCGTGCGCTCACTGCTGACCAGCGTGGTCGGCGAGGAGAGCGTGCTCGAGGACGACGAGGTCCGGGTCGTGCATTCCTTCGGCCGCTCCCTGCCGGACCTGTTCCGCGTGCGGGCCGGCGACTTCGCCCGTCTGGTCGACGCGGTCGTCTACCCCGCCTCCGAGGAGGAGGTGGCCGCGCTGCTGAAGGTCGTGCTGGAGCAGGACCTGGTGCTGATCCCCTACGGCGGCGGGTCCAGCATCTCCGGCTCCGTCACGCCGGACATCTCCGAGCAGCGCCCCGTGATCTCCCTGAACCTCGGCCGGATGCGCGAGGTGCTCGAGATCGACGACACCGCGGGCCTGGCCCGGGTGGAGGCCGGTGCCTACGGCCCGGACCTGGAGGAGCAGCTGAACGCCGAGGGGTGGACCGTCGGCCACTTCCCCGACTCCTTCGCCTATTCGACGCTCGGCGGCTGGGCCGCGACCCGCTCCTCGGGCATGCAGTCCGACAAGTACGGGGACATCGAGGACATCGTGCGCGGCCTGCGCATGGTCCACCCCGACGGCGTCGCGGTGACCAAGCCGATCCCCGGCCGGGACTCGGGCCCCAGCGTGCACGAGATGATCCTGGGCAGCGAGGGCCGCCTCGGCGTCATCACCGAAGCCACCGTCCAGGTCCACCGCCTGGCCCCGGTGCGCCAGGTCATCGCCTACATGTACCCCGACTGGGAGCACGGCATCCGCGGCATGCACGCGATCGCCCGCTCGACCGACGTGAAGCCCACCTTCACCCGCCTCTCCGACGGACCCGAGACCGAGTTCAGCCTCTCCATGGTCAAGGAGCCCAGCTCCACGAAGGGGAAGGTCGCCGCGAAGGTGCAGGACGGCCTCTTCGCCTACCTCCGCTCCCAGGGCTGGGACACCACGAACGAGATGTCGATCTCCTACGTCTGCTTCGAGGGCTCGAAGGCGGCGGTGGAGCAGCAGAAGTCGATCGTCAAGAAGATCGTGAAGAGCAACGGGGGCATCACCCTCGGCGCGGGACCCGGCGCGATCTACGACCAGAAGAAGTTCGACACCCCCTACCTGCGTGACTTCCTGATGAACTACCAGGTCTTCGGGGACGTCTGCGACACCGGGGCGACCTGGTCGAACCTCAACGCGGTCCACGCGAAGGCCTACGAGGCGTTCTACTCGGTGCAGGAGGAGCAGGGCCTGCCGGGCTTCATGTTCTGCCACATGTCGCACAGCTACCACGCAGGGGCCTGCCTCTACTTCACCTTCGCCTTCCCCTACTCCTCCGACGAGCAGGCCCTCGAGCAGTACTACGCCGCCAAGAGCGCCGTGCAGCAGACCTTCATGGATCTGGGTTCGACGGTCTCGCACCACCACGCGGTGGGAACCGAGCATCAGCCGTGGATCACCGAGGACATCGGTGAGGTGGGGGTGCGCATGGTCAAGGGGCTGTTCGCCGACAACGACCCCGGCCGGAACCTGAACCCCGGCAAGGTCACCACCCCCTGACGGGAGCGCTGATGAACCAGCTCTGGGTGCTCCGCCACGGTGAGTCCACCGCGAACGTGGAGGGCTTGATCGTGTCGGTCCCCGGGCCGCGCGCGCTCACCGAGGTGGGGCTGACCGCGCGCGGTCGTGCCCAGGCCCGCGAGGCCGCCCGGGACGGCGCCGCGCGGGGCCTGGGACCGGAGACGCTGGTGATCTCGAGCGACTTCGCACGCGCTCTCCAGACGGCTGAGGAGTTCGCCGCCGGTCTCGGCGCCGCCGCGCCGCGGATCGATCAGCGCCTGCATGAGCGCAGCTTCGGCGATCACGACGAGGGTCCAGCCGACGCCTATGAGCAGGTGTGGGGCATCGATCGCGATCGCGGCACCCATCAGGACGGGGTCGAGCAGGTCGCGGCGGTCGCTGCGCGCGTGCTCGCGGTGCTGCGCGAGGCTGACGAGCTCACCCCCGACGCGCCGGTGGTGCTGGTCGCCCACGGCGACGTGCTGCAGATCGCGCTCACGCTCGCAGCCGGGGCAGATCCCCATGACCACCGCGAGCAGTCGCATCTCGGCAATGCCGAGCTGCGACTGCTCGGGCCCGCGAGAGGCATGCCTGCCAGTGACGTGCCCGCCAGGGAGAAGAGCCGATCATGACCGTGCAGTTCCCCGGCGGAGCGGCGCTCACGGTGCGCGGCGACGTGCGCTCGGCACGCACTGCCCTCGACCAGTTCTTCCTCGGGCGCGGCTGGAGCGCTCAGGAGCGCAGTCCCGGTCGCATCGACTACGAGCGGGGCAGCCGACGCCGCAGCGTGCTCCTCGGCGCTTTCGCCGGTCGGAAGTTCCACCTCACCGCACCGATCGAGCTGCGAGAGGGCCCCGGCGTCACCGAGATCCGATACGTGTGGGGCGAGTCCGCCGGCCGTGCGCTCGGCGGAGCCTCCGGGCGGGCCCGCGCCTCCCGCGTGCACCTGGAGACGCTGACCGCTCTCGAGCAGCAGCTCGGGGCCGACGGACGGCTCGTGCAGGTGCGCAAGTTCTGACCGGCCCGTCGGTCGGCGCCGGGCTGAGGGTGGGCCGGGGCGAGGGTGCGTCGGACTGACAGTGCGCCGCGCCGGTGGCGCGCCGGGCCGATGGTGCTGAGTCCCGAAGGAGGCATCGGCCCGGCATGTCCGGGGCACAGTGCCCCTGTGACGGCCTCGGGGCAGGTCTGGCTGCCCCGAGAAGTGCAGGCCCCTTCGCCATTGAAGGAGCCTGTGTTCGACCATAGCCGTCCCGGATGAGAAACAGATCACATCCCGGTCACGGTTCCCGAGGCCAGCGGGCCGACCAGGCCTCCGCAGGCGCAGAGACACGGTTCCTCCGCAGCGGGTCCCGGGCGGTGCGGGCGCGCCTCTACGATGGTTCCAGCGTCTTCCGAGACGGCCCACGAACCCTCAGCGACAGGATGAAGAACCCCATGGCACTGCGCATCGCCGTCTTCGGTGAGAACCGGCACGAGAAGGTCGACCCCACGGTGCAGGAGATCTATCCCGACGGGATGCACACCGTGATCGCGGAGGCTCTGCGCTCCCTGCTCGCGGCCGACGGGATCGAGGCCGAGGTGCGGATCGCCCTGCTCGATGACATCGAGGAGTCCCTCTCCGAGGAGGCGCTCGCCGAGACCGACGTGCTCACCTGGTGGGGCCACATGGCGCACGAGGATGTGCCTGACGAGATCTCCGAGCGGGTGGTGCGCCGCGTCCACGAGGGCATGGGCCTGATCCCGTTGCACTCCGCTCACTACTCCAAGCCGTTCAAGGCGCTGATGGGCACCACCTGCAACCTGCTGTGGCGCAACGAGGGGGAGGAGGAACGGGTGTGGACCGTCAACGGCTCCCACCCGATCGCCCGCGGCGTCCCCCATCCGATCGTCATCCCCGCGCAGGAGATGTACGGCGAGATGTTCGACATCCCCGCCCCCGACGAGCTGGTCTTCGTCTCCTCCTTCGCCGGGGGAGAGGTGTTCCGCTCCGGTGCCGCCTTCCGCCGCGGCAAGGGGAAGGTCTTCTACTTCAGCCCCGGCGACCAGGAGTATCCGGTCTACCACCAGGCAGAGATCCAGCGCGTGCTCGCCAACGCCGTGGTCTGGGCCCGCCCCGAGGAGCGCGAGGCGGCACCGGTGAAGATCGCGAACGCCCCGCGCGACTGGTTCCGCGGCGGTGAGGTCCCGCGTGTCATCTGAGCGCTCCGCCCGCACGCTGACCGACACCTCCGGCGCCCCGGCGCCCGCCGTCGAGCGCACCGGCTTCCCACTCCTGCCTGCGGACCGTCCCGCCCGCGTGGTGGTCGTCGGCGCCGGCGGGATGGGCAGCTGGTGGGCGCGGGAGATCGTCGCCAGCGGGGTCGCCGAGCTGGTGGGCGTCGCCGATCTGGTCGAGGGCGCGCCGCAGCGGGTGATCGAGCAGTCCGGGGTCGCCGACCCCGCGAGCGTCGCCACCGGGGCCGACGGCGTCGACCTCGCCCTCGAGGTCGGTGCCGACCTGCTGGTGAACCCGACCGTGCCGCTCGCGCACCACCCGGTGACCGTGAAGGCGCTGCACGCCGGGATCCCGGTCCTCGGCGAGAAGCCCGTCACCGAGACCCTCTCCGAGGCGCTGAGCCTGGTCGCGCACACCGAGCTGACCGGGGTGCCGTTCATGGTCTCCCAGTCCCGGCGGTTCTTCCGCCAGGTGCGGCAGCTGCGCAGCTTCGTCGCTGCTCATGGGCCGACGGTGATGACCAGCGCGTTCTTCTCGCTGTTCGTCGAGCACGACGGGTTCCGACGCACCCAGCACCATCCGCTGCTGCGGGACATGGGCATCCACGCCTTCGACACGGCCCGCTACATCACCGGTGCCGATCCGGTGGCGGTCACGGCGCGCGGTGCCCGGCCCGACTGGAGCGTCTACTCGCACGACGCGACGGTGAGCGCGACCTTCGAGATGACCGATGGATCCCTCTTCGCCTATCACGGCACCTGGAACGCCCGGGGCCTGCCGACCTGGTGGAACAGCGAGTGGCGGATCGCCGCCCAGCACGGCTCCGCCACCTGGGACGGCACCGGAGCTCCGGTGCTGGGCACCGAGGACGAGGAGACCACCGCCCGCCTGCAGGCGGAGGTCGCAGCGGAGGACGCCCCGGAGCCGGACCAGATCGCAGCGTCGCTCGTGGAGTTCGTCAGCGCCCTGCGCGAGGGTCGCACCCCGATGTGCGAGGTGCGCGAGAACCTGCTGAGCTTCGCGATGGTCGAGGCCGCGGTGGCCTCCGTGGAGAGCGGACAGCGAGTCGAGATCGACGTGCTGCTCGAACAGGCGCGCGTCGAGGCGATCACGGCGGAGACGGATCCCGCGGCCCGGGAGCTGATGCAGTCCTGGACCTCCGTGCGCGAGGTGCTCAGCGCATGAGCATCACCTTCGCGCGTCTGGACCCCGTCGGCGCAGATCATGACGCCCTCGTCGATTTCATGACGCGGAACGAGTTCCCGTTCCATGTGCGCACCCGCCCGCGGGCCGCCGATATCGAGGGCCTGATCAGCAAAGGCGCCTACCGGGATGAGGACAACGACTCGTTCTGGATCGATCACGGAGAGCTGGGACGCATCGGCTTCCTGCGCCTGGAGGATCTGAGCGACGAAGACCCGCTGTTCGACCTCCGCCTGGACACCCCGTTCCGCGGACGCGGCCTCGGCCTCCAGATCCTGCGCGCCGTGGCCGACCACGTCTTCCGCACCATGCCGAGCGTGAATCGCTTCGAGGGGCAGACCCGCGAGGACAACATCGCGATGCGCAAGACCTTCCACCGCGGCGGCTGGGTCAAGGAGGCGCACTACCGGGAGGGCTGGCCGGTGGATGGCGGGACGCCGCTCGCCTCGGTCGCCTACAGCATCCTGCGACGCGACTGGGAGACCGGGGAGACGACCACGTTCGTCTGGGACGACCTGGTCCTCTGAACGGCCGTGACGGGCGGCTGCCCGGTCAGTGCCTCGTCGGCCGCCCTGTGCCCGACTGCCCCGTGCCCGACTGCCCCGTGCCCGACTGCCCCGTGCCCGACTGATCGGCATCCGGATGATCGGTGCGCGACTGATCGGCACCCGACTGACCGACGCCCGCCGTGACCCGCACCCCGGCACGGTCCAGGTGGGGCAGCGCCTGGTGCAGCTGCCGCTCGATCGCGTCCGCGAGCAGCCGTGAGCGGCCGACGCTGAGGGTCGGGTCGACCTCCACGGTGACCTCCGCCTCGAGGCGATGCCCGATCCAGCGGGCCCGGGCGTCGCGCACATTGAGCACGCCGGGGACCGCGGCGGCTGCCTCGATCCGGTCCAAGGTGCCGGGCTCGACGCCGTCCATCAGGCGGTGGATCACGGTGCGCATCGAGCTGATCAGCACCAGCACCACCATCACAGAGATGACCAGGCCGATGATGGGGTCGATCCAGGCGAGCCCCAGCCAGGCTCCGATCACGCCGATCACGACTGCCAGTGAGGTGAGCGCATCAGTGCGTGCGTGCTGTCCCTCGGCGATGAGCGCGGCCGACCCGATCTTCCGGCCGGCACGGATCCGGTATCTCGCGACCAGCTCGTTCCCGGCCGCACCGATCAGGGCGGCGGCGAGCACCCACCCCAGATGGGTCATATCCCGAGAGGAGGTGAGCGCCCGTACTGACTCCCACACGATCAGGCCCGCTGACAGCGCGATCACCGCTCCGATCAGGAGCCCCACCAGGTCCTCAGCGCGCCGGAAGCCGTAGCTGTAGCGACGGGTGGGGGCGCGCAGTCCCAGGCGGAACGCGATGATCAGCGGGATCGTGGTGGCGAGATGGCCGAGGTTGTGGAGGGTGTCGGCGAGCAGGGCAACCGAGCCGCTGAGGGCGACGATGGCGATCTGCAGCAGTGCGGTCGCCCCCATGCCGGCGAGGCTCACCCAGGCCGCTCGGATGCCGATCGCGCTGGATTCCTCGGCGGTGCGGATCGCCTCGCCGTGATCGTGGCTGTGCGGGGTCAGGGCGTGGCGCAGGCGCGACCAGATCCCGGCACCGTCGTGGTGGCCGTGTTCATCGCCGTGCCCGTGGCCGTGGCCATCATCGTGGTCGTGGTCGTGGTCGTGGTCGTGGTCGTGGTCGTGGTCGTGCCTGTGCTCGTGCCCGTGCTCGTGGCCATCATCGTGCGGGTGCGGGTGCGGGTGGTCATGCTGCGGCGCGGGATGAGGGCCGTGCGAGTGATCAGGTGCGGGGAGTGGGGACACGACATCAATCTATCTGCGTAGACATGCGGATAGCAAGATCTGCGTACGATGGCGGAATGCATCCCGCGCCCGTCCATCTGGTCCCTGACGACGAGCATGCCCAGGTCGCCGCCGACACCTTCCGGATGCTCGCCGACCCCACCCGGGTGAAGATCCTCTGGGCGCTCTTCCAGCAGGAGCGCAGTGTGAACGCGCTCGCGGAGGCGATCGGTGCGGCGCCCGCCGCGGTGAGTCAGCATCTGTCCAAGCTGCGACTGGCCGGCCTGGTGCAGAGCCGCAAGGAGGGCACCTTCGCCTTCTATCGCGCCTCGGACTCTCATGTGCGCCGGCTGCTCACGGAGACGCTCTCGCACGCCGAGCACGTCACCGGAGCGGCGGCAGGGGATGACCCTCACGGATACTGAGGGGCTGCTGAGCAGTGACCTCCGGCGGAGTGGCGGGCCACCGCCGCCCGGTGATCCGCGCGCGGCGAGCATGAGTGCGCGGCGGACACGAAGAAGCCCCTCACCGCACCTTTCGGTGCCGCGAGGGGCTCTTTTCACAGTGCGCCCGGAGGTGTCTGGGTTCAGCGCATCGTTGACGCCCGCTGCCCATCGGCCCCCGAGGCCGTTCACCGCAGGGATTCGATGATCCTGTCGAAGTCCTCCTCGCCGTGGCCGGCGTCGATCTGGTCGCGCACGAGTCGCTGCACCAGCGCTGTCGGGGCAGGGGCGATGCCCTGTTCGAGGCTGGCTCGCTCGATCGTGCCCAGCAGCGTCGTGGTCCATTCCAGGCTCTGAAGAGGCCGGCTGTAGTCGCGCTCGTCGAGATGTTCGGTGGAATGCCCCAGGAGCTCGGTCATGGCCGCCAGGAACGGCGCGGCGCGCCGGGCGTAGGTGCCCGCCGGGATCGAGGCCGATTGCAGCATGGCGACGCCGTGCAGGAAGCCGGCGAACATGGAGTACATCCCCGAGAGCATGGCCAGGTCCCACAGGGAGGCGAGCCCTGCGTCAGCGCCCTCAAAGGTGCTGGTGGCCCAGGACTCCAGAATGCTCCGATGTGCCTCGAAGGCGTCAGAGGAGCCGCTGTAGAGGATGACGGAGTCCGGGGAGCCGATCATGGAGGGAGCAGCCATGATGGCGCCGTCCAGATACCTCGCACCGTGTGCGGCCGCCCAGGTGGCGGTTCGCGGGCCTCCTCCGGCGTCGTGGTGGTCAGGTTGATCAGCGTGCGGCCGGTCAGGGCGGCTGCTGCGGTGTCGAGGACGTGGTGGACGGAGGCATGGTCGTACAGGCACACAACGGTCAGGTCCGTGGTGGTCAGTGCCTCTTCGACGGTGGCGGCCTCCACGGCGCCTCGTCGGGTGAGTGCCCCGGCGCGACTCGGGGTGCGGTTCCAGACGGTGAGCGGGTGTCCGGTATCGAGTGCGGTAGTGGCCAGCGCGTGGCCCATCGCGCCGAGGTCGAGCAGGGTGAGAGAAGGAGTCGACATGACTCCCATGCTCCGGAGCGCCCTGGACTTCGGGAAGTACCCACTATTTACTGGGGTACTCACTCATCGGTACGTGTCGTGGAGAGGGTGCTCATGCCTGCAGCGTCATCGAGGAGGCCACGTCGTGGACCGTACATCTGCGGCATCGATGCGGCGATGGACGTGGTCAGCGGCAAACGGAAGGGCCTGATCCTGTGGGAGCTGGACGCCCACGAGGTGCGAAGGTTCGCTCAACTGCGTCGCGGACTGGCCGGGGTGAGCGAGAAGATGCTGACCCAGCATCTGCGGGAGATGGAGGAGGACGGGCTGCTCCACCGCGAGGTGTACGCGGAGGTCCCACCCCGCGTCGAGTACTCGCTGACCGATGACGGTCGTGACCTCAACGCCGCGCTCGGCGCGCTGGGGGAGTGGGGGCTGGGCCGGATCGACAGGGAGTCGCTGCAGACCCACGCGCCAGCGGCGACCGACTCCTGACAGCGACTCCTGACAGCGCCGAGTGCACGAGCCTCACGAAGAAGCCCCTCACCACACCTTTCGGTGCCATGAGGGGCTTCGTTCTGCGGTGCGCCCGGAGGGATTCGAACCCCCAACCTTCTGATCCGTAGTCAGATGCTCTATCCGTTAAGCTACGGGCGCTTGTCGGACCAAACCGACCTGACAAACTCTAGCGCGCCCTGCAGATCGGCGCCAATCCGGAGGCCATGACCCTGCTCACACGGCCTCCGGACCGCTCACCGGCGAGAGCTCACCAGCTCGGATTCTGCGGAGGCTGCTGCCCCTTACCGGGCTGCTGGCCCCACTGCTGACCGCCCTGCTGACCACCCTGCCGCGGAGCCGGCGGAGGGGATGCTTGGCCCCACTGCTGACCGCCCTGCTGACCGCCGGGCTGCGGCGGTGCGGGCGGCGGGGATGCTTGGCCCCACTGCTGGCCGTCAGGCTGACCGCCCTGCTGGCCACCCGGCTGCTGCCCCCACTGCTGACCGCCTTGCGGCGCCGCAGGGGGCATGGTGCCGGCCGCTGCGCCCGAGGGGGCTGCTCCGTAGCCGACGGGCATGCCGGAGCCGCCGGAGCCGCCGCCCTTGTTCCTGCGCGCACGGATCACGAAGAAGGCGATCGCCGCCAGCAGCAGCAGGAGGAAGAACCCGAGCACGAGCACCACGATCACGACGATCACCCAGGGGAACCCGCTGGCGTCGGCGCGGATGTCGATCCCCGCCGCCAGCTCGTTCAGATCGGTGAAGGTCACGGAGTTGCCGTCGACCTGGCCACCCTGAGACTCAAGGATCTTGCCGGGGAAGGTGAAGGTCATCCGGAAGTCGATCTCGAAGCCCTCCATCTCGGGGGAGTTCAGGTCCTGCCCCACGCTCTCGCTGCCATCGATCACCAGGTGGTACTCGCCGTCGGCCTCAGTGAGGGAGAAGCCGCCCCCGAAGTTCTCACTGGTCATGGTGCCCGTGATGCGGCACCCGAGCTGACCGTTCTCCTCGTAGGGCTCGGCGCTGGGCGCCGTCTCCCCGGCCACGGTGTATCTGTCCTCGAAAGTCGTGCAGAACTCGTCGGCGGAGCTGTAGAGGCCCTCGGCGAACTCCTCGTCCATCGCGAAGTCGTAGTTGACGTTGATCGTGTCGACGTCCTGGATGTCGAAGTCTGCGTGGAACTTCCCGCACCCGGCGAGCACCATGAGGAATGGCAGGAGGAGGACGGCGACGATCTTGCGCCGTATCGAGATGCTGCTGGACATGGGGCCCCCATCGGGTGGTTCGCTGGAACCGCGCACGGCGTCGGTGGCTGTGCACGTTGCGCTCAGGGTACCCGGGCAGGGGCGTCTGCGCGGTGGGGAGAACTCCCCATCGCGCTGGTCATCCGGTGACTACTTCCAGAACATCAGCATGCCGCCGCCCACCATCAGCACGCCGAAGCCCACCGCGAGGTTCCAGTCGCCGATCGGCAGGGGGAGCTGACCTGAGGAGATGTAATAGGTGACCAGGTAGAGCAGGCCCAGGATCAAGAACACCACAGCGGTGGGAGCGAGCCAGGCGGGGTTCTGCGTCGCCACGGCGACCCGGCGACCGGTGGTGCGCGAGCTCTCCGCAGCAGCGGCCTTCTTCACCGACGTGGCACGGGTGGAGTCCTTGGCCTTCTCAGTGACCTCGCCGCCCTTGGCCTTGACCGGGTCCTTGCCGCCGGAGCGCTTCGCTCCCTTCGAGACCGGATCCTTCGCAGAGCGACGTGCGGGTGCCGCGTCCTTCGCATTTTTCGCCGCGGACGTCTTGGAGTCCTTCGTCGCCGTCGAGCCCTGAGCGGGCGAGCCGCTCGACGAAGCGCCCTTCGCCGTGGTGTCCTTGGTCGCAGAGCCCGTCGCGCTCGTCTCGGTCGCGTCGTCGGCGCTGGTTGCCGCGAGATCCTCCGCGGTGATCGCGGGTGACGTCGACGCGGCCTCGGCCTTCGCGTTCGATGTCGTCCGAGCGGACGACTTCTTCCTGCTCCTGGCCATGTGACGGTGCTCCCTCGAGGCGGCGATGATCGCGGGCGTGCCGCGCCGGTCCACAGGTGCGGACCTTGGCCTAGGGTAATGCTCGTCGAGCGAGGGTGCGAAGTGAGGAGGGGCGATGGATGCAGAGGGTGTGAACCCGGCTTCTGAGCAACCCTCCGAGCAACCCTCTGAGCGACCCTCCGGGCAGCCCCCTGAGCAGCCGTCCGAGCGACCCTCCGCGCGCCCCGTGGGCGGCTCTCGTGGCCGCGTCGGCGTGGCAGTGGTGATGGTGCTGTGCGGGGTGCTGTTCGCCACCACCGCCCGACTCTCCGGCGGCGGGTCCATCCGTGACGAGAGCAGCGACGTGGTCGGGGTGCTCCAGGAGCGTGGCCGCGATATCGAGCAGCTCACGCAGGAGACATCCGAGAAGCGGGCCGAGGTCGAACAGCTGCGCGGCCGCAGCGCCGGCGCGGAGACCGTCGAGCGCACAGCGCAGATGGCTGATGCCGTCGGCCTCAGCGAAGTCAGCGGCCCGGGGCTCCAGATCACCCTCACGGACGCCCCGAGCGGCGCGCTGGGCGCGATCCCCGGCACCGAACCCAACGACCTCGTGGTCCATCAGCAGGATCTCGAGTCCTACATCAACGCCCTCTGGGCAGGCGGGGCCGAGGCGATGATGCTGCAGGACCAGCGGGTGATCAACGGCAGCGCCTTCCGCTGCGCCGGCAACACGCTCCTGCTCGAGGGCCGGGTGTATTCGCCGCCCTTCGTGATCACCGTGATCGGCCCGGTGGACGAGATGACCACCACGCTCGAGCAGGCCCCCGGCGTCCAGGTGTACCGCGAGTGGGTGGAGCATGTGGGCCTGGGAGAGAAGGTCGAGGACCTCGAGACCACCACCCTGCCCGCCTTCCAGGGCTCCCTCACCGTCGACGCGCAGGTGATCCGATGACCCCCTCCCACCGACGACGCCGCGGCGGAGGCCTCGTGGGCGTCGTCGGCGAGCTCCTGCTCACGGTCGGTGTGCTGCTGCTGCTGTTCCTGGTCTGGCAGCTGTGGTGGACGGACGTGGTCGCCGATCGCGAGCAGGCCGGCATCATCGACGGTCTCGAGCAGGAGTGGGGCGAGGTCGACTCCGAGCAGATCGCGCCCCGGCAGGACGGCCCCCCACCGGTGCCCGAGACGCCCGCCGACACCATGGTCTGGGGCAAGATGCACGTGCCCGCCTTCGACCGTCCGGCCTTCCCGCTCGCCGAGGGCGTGAGCCTCGAGCAGGTGCTGAACGTCAAGGGCGCCGGGCACTATCCGGAGACCGCCCTACCGGGCGAGGTGGGCAACTTCTCGGTGGCCGGCCACCGCAACACCTACGGCCGAGTCTTCGAGGACATCGCCCGGCTCGAGCCCGGGAACGCCATCGTCGTCGAGACGGCCGACGCCTTCTACGTGTACGAGGTGACCGAGTCGCTGATCGTGCAGCCACAGGACACCGAGGTGATCGCGCCAGCCCCCGGACAGCCCGGGGTCGAGCCCACACAGCAGATGCTCACGCTGACCGCCTGCCACCCGATGTACTCCGCACGGGAGCGGTACATCGTCCACGCCGAGTTCGCGTACTGGACCGACCGGGCCGACGGGATCCCCGAGGCCCTCGCGACGGGGGCTGGGGGATCCGACGGCGGAGCATCCGACGGCGCCGCCTCGAGCGGCGGGGCTCCCGGCGGCATTCCTGCGGGGAACGTGCTGGCGGGGAGAATCCCTGCGGGCACCGAGGAGGAGAGCTGATGTACGGCTGGCTGTTCCGTCACCTGCCCGGACCGCTGTGGGCGAGGATCCTGCTCACCGTGGTGCTGCTGGCGGCGCTCATCGTGGCGCTGTTCGGCTGGGTGTTCCCGGCGATCGCGCCGTACATGCCCTTCAACGACGGCCTGGTCGGCGCGCTGCAGCGCGGGAACGGCACGGCCCCGCACGCGTCCTGAGCCATGCCTCAGGTGCTCGCACGGGCCGGGACGAGACCTGCTCAGCCCGCGGTCATGAGGGGCTCGAGGCCCGCGGAGCGCTCGACGGCGTCGATGCCGTCGCAGAGCTCGAGGAAGCGGGCGAGCATCAGATGCCCGTTCTCGGTGAGCACCGACTCCGGGTGGAACTGCACCCCGTGCAGGGGCAGCTCCCGATGCGCCAGGCCCATCACCATGCCGTCGGCCGTGCGAGCCGTGACCTCGAGCTCGGCGGGGATCGTCTCCGGCACCACGGTGAGGGAGTGGTAGCGAGTCGCGATCATCGGGGAGGGGACCCCGGCGAAGACGCTCGTGCCCTGGTGGGTGAGCTCGCTGGTGCGCCCGTGCATGAGCTGCGGGGCGTGGTCCACGGTGGCGCCGAAGAACTGCCCGAGCGCCTGGTGTCCCAGGCACACCCCGAGCATCGGCACCATCCGTGCGGCACAGGCTCCGATCACGTCGAGCGAGCGTCCGGCGGTGCTCGGGGTGCCGGGGCCGGGGGAGATGAGCACTCCGTCGACGCCGTCCAGGTCCACTGCGCCGTCGGCGGTCAGCGGCACCTCGTCATTGCGCACCACGACCGTCTCGGCGCCCATCTGCTCGAGGTACCCGACGATGGTGTAGACGAAGCTGTCGTAGTTGTCGACCACCAGGATCCGAGTGGTGCGCTTCTCAGCCGTTCCCATTGCCGTTGCCCTTCCCGTTGCCGTTCCCGCGACCGTTGTTGCCCTGTGCGCCGTCGTCCCCGTCATCGGGATCCTCGGTGGGCTCCTCCGTGGGCGTCGTGCTCGGGGTCTCCGAGGGAGTCTCGGTGGGCTCCTCCGTGGGGGCGGTGGTCGGGTCCGGGGTCGGCTCCGGGCCGGAGGAGACCACGACCTTGATCGTCGACCCGCGGTCGGCCTGCTCGTTCGCGCCGGGCTCGGTGCGGATCACCTGTCCCTCCGGCACGGAGGCGGAGAACTCGGTGGAGGGCTCGATGCCGAAGCCGGCCTCGCCCAGGGTCTGCTGCGCGGAGGCGAGGGGCTGCCCGGTGACGTTGGGAACGGTCACCGGTCCGGGCGCCGCCGCGATCACGAGGTCCACGCTCGAGCCGTAGGGCACCAGGCCGCTGTCCGCGGCGGGGGTCTGGGAGAGCACGGTGCCCGGCTCGGCCTCCGCGTCCTCGCGCTCCGAGGGCTCGGGCACGGTGAAGCCGCGCGCCTCGAGGGTTTCCGTCGCCTTCGCGATCTGCGTGCCCTCGACATCAGGTATCTGGACATTGCCGGAGGCGAAGCGCACCTCCACGGAGGAGCCCCTCTCCACGGTGGCGCCGCTCTGCGGGGTCGTGCTGGAGACGGTGCCCTGCTCCTGCGGGACGTTCTCCTCCTCCCCCTCGGTCATCGTGAGCCCCGCCGCCTCGAGCGCCTCTTGAGCCTGATCGCGGGTCATGTTCTGGAGCCCGTCCGGCACCTGCACCGACTCGGGCCCGGCAGAGACCGTCACCGCGACCGTCGCACCGGCCTCGACCTCCTCGCCCTCGGCCGGAGTGGTCTCGATGACGAGACCGGCCTCCACGTCCTGCGACTCCACGGTGGTGAACTCGGGCTCGAGCCCGACGTCGCGCAGGATGGCGCCGGCAGATTCGTCGGTCTCGCCGACGACCCCCGGCACCGGGACCAGGTCCGGGCCGCGCTCGCCGAAGGGCTGGAAGATCGCGATCGCGGCACCGGCCAGCGCGAGCACGGCCACGATCACCAGGATGATCAGCCACCAGGGCTTCTTGTGCTTCTCCTGCTCCTCGACCTCGTCGGCCGTGCGCAGTGCGAGCGGGCCGGTGGCGGGGCTCGGCGCGGAGCCGCCGCTCCAGTTCTGGGCGCGCAGGCCGGCGGTGTCGCCGATCCCGGCGGCACCTGCGCCGGCGGCCCCCAGTCCGGCGGCGCCGATCCCTGCGCCGGCACCGGTGATCGCGGGCAGCGCCTCGGTGGCGTCGTCGAGCGGGCTGAGCACGGTGGTGGCCTCGGCATCGCTGCTGCGCGGCACCGCGCCGCCGACCAGGGTCGGGGCCCGGCCCGCGACCACGGTGGCGATGTCACGGGAGAAGGCGACCGCGCTGGGGTAGCGCTCCTCGCGGTCCTTGGCCAGGCCCGTGAGGATCACCGCGTCCAGTGCGGGCGTGATCGCCGGGTTGTAGGCCGACGGGGCCAGCGGCTCCTCGCGCACGTGCTGGTAGGCGATCGAGACCGGGGTGTCGCCGGTGAAGGGCGGGCGCCCGGTGAGCATCTCGAACATCACGCAGGCGGCGGAGTAGATGTCGGAGCGGGCATCGACCAGCTGGCCGCGCGCCTGCTCGGGGGAGAGGTACTGGGCGGTGCCCATCACCGCCTGGGTCGCGGTCATCGCGCTGGTCGCATCCGCGATCGCGCGCGCGATCCCGAAGTCCATGACCTTCACCGCGCCGGCCTCGTTGATCATGATGTTGCCGGGCTTGATGTCGCGATGCACGATCCCGGCCCGGTGCGAGTACTCCAGCGCGCTCAGCAGCGCGGCCATGATTTCGCCGGCCTGGTGGGCATCCATCGGATGCTCGGGCTTGATGCGCTCGCGCAGGGTATCGCCGTGCACGTACTCCATCACGATGTACGGGATGGTGACGTCCGCCCCGGTGATGGTGGTCTGCTGCTCTTCGCCGGTGTCATAGACAGCGACGATCGAGGGATGGTTCAGGGACGCGGCGCTGTGGGCCTCCCGCCGGAACCTCTCCTGGAAGTTCGCGTCACGGGCCAGGTCCGAGCGCAGCACCTTGACGGCCACCGTGCGGTGCAGGCGGGTGTCCTCTGCGATGAACACCTCGGCCATGCCCCCGGTTCCGAGGATCTTGCCCAGGCGGTACCTGCCGCCCAGGACCACGTTTTCTTCGCTCACTCCACACCCGTCCTCGTGCCGTGGTCGACACCGACCGATTCGACCATCGTAGTTGTTGACGCGGTGTCACCTTCCCCGAGGTGAGCCATCTCCACGCCGGCCATCGCCGCCCAGGTCCCCGTCCCTGCTCCGGCCCCGGTGTCTGCGGCGGTGAAGGGGAGCATGCCCAGCCCGCCCAGCACGGCAGCGATGATCGCGACGATCACCAGGAGCAGCAGCACGAGTCCGGGCAAGGACATGCCGGCGAACTTCCGGCCGGTGGTGGAGGTGCCGTGGACCGTCCGGGAGGAGGCTGCGGTGTCCACATCGTCGAAGGCGCCGACCCCGAAGGCCCGGTCCGTGCCGTGGGTCCCCGGGCCTGCGGCGTCCGCTGGCGGGGAGGAGCGCTCGGTCGCTGCCTGCGCCTGCGCCGAGCGGGGAGCGGGCGCGGGTGACGCCGCGGAGCGGGCTGATGCCGCGGACCGCCGCGGGGCGGGGCCGGCCGAGGCCGCGGACAGCGCGGAGGGGCCCGACGCGGCGGAGCGGTGACGGATGCCCCGGCGACCGGAGAGCGGCAGCGGCATCGCGGCGGTACGGGTGCCGGTGGGCGAGGTCCCGTGGCGGGGACCGTCGGCAGACGGCGAGCCCGTGGACGGCGAGTTCGCGGAGGGCGAGCCCGCAGCGGGCGAGCTCGCAGAGCTGTCGCGGCCGGTGCTGCTGCGGGGACGGACGCGGTTCTCCCCGGTCCAGTCATGGTCCTCGACCCGGGTCACCGGGATCGCGCCGGTGGAGAAGCGCGGCTCGACGCCGCGCTGGATCGCCTCGAGGATCCGCGCCACCGCCGCCGCCGAGCGGGGACGGTTCGCGGGGGCCTTGGCCAGCATCATCATCACCAGGCGGCGCAGATCTGCGGAGATCGCCGCGGGCAGCTCCGGCGGCTGCTGCTTGACCTGTGCCATCGCGATCTCGACCTGGCTGGATCCGGTGAAGGGACGATGTCCCACGAGCATCTCGTAGCCCACGATGCCCAGCGCATAGATGTCCGAGAGCGAGGTGGCCTGCTTGCCCATCGCCTGCTCGGGGGAGAGGTACTGGGCGGTGCCCATCACCAGCCCGGTCTTCGTCAGCCGCGCCTGGTCCTTGCTGCGGGCGATGCCGAAGTCGGTGATCTTCATGGACCAGTCGTTCTTCTCGTCGACCAGCACGTTCTCGGGCTTCACATCGCGGTGCACGACGCCCTTGGAGTGGGCGGCGTCCAGTGCCCGGGCGAGCTCGATGAGCAGGGTGAGGACCCGCTTCTCCGGCAGCCCGCCGGGATTCTCCTCGATGAGGTCCGACAGCGGTCTGCCGGGGCACAGCTCCATCACGATGTAGGCGCGGCCGTCGAGCTCGCCGTAGTCGTAGAGCGCGGCGATGCCGTCATGCGAGAGCGCGGCGGTGTGGCGGGCCTCGGCACGGAACCGCTTGAGGAAGCCCTCGTCCCCCGCGTACTCCTCGCGCAGGACCTTGATCGCGACCTCGCGGTCGAGCTCCTGGTCGCGTCCCTTCCAGACCTGTCCCATCCCGCCGGTGGCGATCAGCGATGTCAGTTCGTAGCGCCCTTCGAGCACGAGCCCTGGGTTGGTCCTCATGGCTGGATCACCGCTTCCATCACGTTCTTGGCGATCGGCGCCGCTGTGCGCGAGCCGTATCCGCCCTCCTCGACCAGGACCGCCACTGCGATCTTCTGGTCGCCCTGCTGGCCATATCCCACGTACCAGGAATGGGGGGCACGATCCTCGCCCCATTCCGCGGTGCCGGTCTTCCCGCCCACCTCGACGCCGTCGATCGCGGCGGCCGAGCCGGTGCCGTCCTCGACCACCCCCACCATCATCTGCCGCATCTGCGCGGCATTGGCGGCGGTCAGCGGCTGGCCCAGCTCCTTCGGGCTGAGCTCGGCGACGGTGGAGAGGTCGCCCGTGCGCACCGCCTGCACCAGCTGCGGCTCCATCACCACGCCGTCGTTCGCGAAGGCCCCGGCGACCATCGCCATCTGCAGCGGCGTCACCCGGGTCTCGTACTGCCCGATCGAGGTGGTGGCCAGCTGCGCCGCGTCGAGCTCTTCCCCGATCGTCGACGGGGTGACCGACAGCGGGATCTCGAGCCGCTGCCCGAAGCCGAAGTCCGCGGCGGTCTCGCGCAGCTGGTCCTCGCCGACCTCCTGCCCGAGCAGGGCGAAGGAGGTGTTGCAGGACTGGCGCAGCGCGTCGGCCAGGGTGGAGACGTCGTCCGGGCCGCACGGCTCGGTGCCCCCGGACGCGCGGTTGTTCATCACCGCCGAGGAGTTCGGCAGCTGGTAGGTGCCGGGGCCGGGGATCTCGGTCTCGGCCGTGTACTGACCGGACTCGAGCGCAGCAGAGGCCACGACCAGCTTGAACGCGGAGCCCGGCGGGTAGAGGTCGCCGCCGATGGCGCGGTTGGTCAGCGGCCGCTCAGGGTCGTCGTTCAGCTCGGTCCAGGCGCGGCTCACCGCAGCGGTGTCATGCGAGGCGAGCAGGTTGGGGTCGAAGCTGGGCGCGGAGACCATCGCGAGCACCGCGCCGGTCTCCGGATCCAGCGCCACCACCGCGCCGCGGCGCCCGTCCAGGGCGTTCCAGGCGGCTACCTGGGCTGCGCTGTCGAGGGTGAGCTCGACGCTCGCGCCCTGCCCCTGCTCCCCCGAGAGGATCGCGGAGATGCGATGGTAGAACAGCGCGTCGGCCTCTCCGGAGAGGGTGTCGTTCAGGGAGCGCTCGATGCCCGTGAAGCCGTAGACCACGGAGTAGTAGCCGGTCACCGGGGCATAGATCTCGGCGGGGTCGTAGCTGCGGAGGTAGCCGTAGGTGTCCCCGGACTCGCGGGAGCTCGCGATCGCGTTCCCGTCCACCACGATCGGGCCGCGATGCCGCCCGTACTCGTTGTACAGGGTGCGGTCGTTCTGACCGTGAGCATTCAGCCGTCCCTGGGCGACCACCTGGAAGTAAGTGGTGGAGGTGAACAGGAGGATGAACAGCACCCCGGTCACCAGCCAGACGTGGCGCAGCGGCTTGTTCATGCGCCCACCTCCTGACCCGCACGCGGCGGTGCGGGCGCGGTGGAGCCCGAGATCTGCCGGGCGGCGGGCCGACGAGCGGCATCGGACAGCCGCACCAGGATCCCGGCGATGATCCAGTTGCACACCAGCGAGCTGCCACCGGCGGCGAGGAAGGGCAGGGTCAGGCCGGTCAGCGGGATCACCCGGGTGACACCGCCGACGACCACGAACACCTGCAGGGCCATCACGAAGCCGAGACCGCCGGCCAGCAGGGTGCCGAAGCCGTCGGAGATGCCGACGGCGGCGCGGATCGCGCGCTGCACCAGCAGCAGGTAGAGCAGCAGCAGGGCGAAGGCCCCGACCATGCCGAGCTCCTCCGCGAAGGAGGCGAAGATGAAGTCGGACTCCGCATGGGGCACCACGTCGGGCCGCCCCTCGCCGAGGCCGGCGCCGGTGATCCCGCCGTTGGCGAGGCCGAACAGGCCCTGGCTGATCTGCTCGCAGGAGGCGTAGTTCGCGCTCGAGAGCGGATCCAGCCAGCAGGTGATGCGGGTGCGCACATGACCCATCTGGGTGGCGGCGAAGACCGCGGGGGGCAGGAACATCACCGCCCCGATCACCAGCCAGCTGAGCCTGTCCGTGGCCACGTAGAGCATCACCACGAACAGGCCGAAGAACATCAGCGAGGTGCCCAGGTCGGTCTGGAACACCAGCACCGCCATCGCGAAGCCCCAAGCCACCAGGATCGGGCCGAAGTCCGACCAGCGGGGGAGCTGGATGCCCAGCACCTTCGGCCCCGCGAGCGCAAGGGTGTCGCGCCGGGAGACCAGGTAGCCGGCGAAGAAGATGGCGAAGGCGATCTTGGCGAGCTCTGCGGGCTGGAAGCTGTAGCCCGCGATGGAGATCCAGATCTTCGAGCCGTTGCGGGCAGAGCCGATCACCGGGGCCAGCGGCAGCAGCAGCAGCACCGCGCCGACCACGGCGCTGATCCAGGTGTAGCGGCGCAGGCGACGGTGATCCCTCAGCAGCACCAGCAGCGCGATGCAGAGCGCCGCACCGAGCACCGCCCACAGCATCTGCCGATCCGCGCTGCCCGAGCTGCGGATCCCGTAGATCTGGTTCGCCGCGTGGATGCTCTCGATCATCGCGATGCCCAGCAGATTCAGCAGTACCACGATCGGCAGGATCACGGGGTCGGCGTACGGTGCGCGCCACATCACCGCGATCTGCAGGGCGAGCGCGAGCACAGCGGCGCCGATCCCCACCTGGGTGAGGTTCTCGGGCAGTGCGTCATAACGGCCGAGGCCCACCAGTGCATAGGCGCCCACCCCGATGACCACTGCGGAGAGCAGCAGCAGCCCCTGGGTGAGGCGCCGCGGACGAGCGGTGTACGAGACGATCGTGGCCACTACGTCTCCTCGCCCTCATCGGGCGGCGGGATGGTGCGGTCGGAACGGGAGGGCAGGGGCTCCATGTCCTCGGCGGCGTCCTCCTCGAGGCCGCCCGCATCCGAGGCACCGCCGGCGTCGGAGGCGCCACCGCCGTCCGAGGGGGCGGGGGAGACGGCGGGCGGCGGCTGGTTCGCGATGGCGGCCTGCTCGAGCCGATCGATGATCTGATCGGCGGAGGGACGATCGGAGGCGTTGATCGTGTTCTCCACCTGCTGCCGGGTGACCTGAGGCAGAGCCTCGAGCTCGATGTCGGTGACCTCGATCGGATCGGACAGCGAGATCGGTCCCAGATCCTGCGAGATCCCCTGATAGAGCACCACGTGGGTGCCGTCGGTGCCGACATAGAACTGTCGCTGGGACCAGGCGTAGCCCGCCCAGAGCAGCCCGCCGAGCAGGGCGATCAGCAGCATCAGGGCCACCAGCGCGGGCCAGGGGCTGCGGCGCGGCGGCTCCTCCGCGGAGAAGTCCTCGTCCTCATAGGGAACCTCGGGCTCCTCCCGGGTCAGGGCGGCGGCCTTCGCGGCGGGCCCGGAGGCCGTCGTCGGGGCGTGGCGGTTGCGGGCCGCGGAGCCGACGATCTGCGGGCTGGTCGAGGGGGCCTCGACGCCGCGGGGAAGCGCGTCGAGATCCACCACGTCGGCGATGATGCAGGTGATGTTGTCGGGGCCGCCGCCCTTGAGGGCGAGCTGGATCAGCTCCTCGGCGCACTCCCCGGGATCCTCGATCTCCTTGAGGGTCGCGTCGATCGTGCCCAGCGACACCAGTCCGGACAGACCGTCGGAGCAGAGCATCCAGCGATCGCCCGCATGCGCGGGGCGCAGGGAGAGGTCCAGCTCGGGATCGGCATCCACGTCGCCGAGGACCCGCATGAGCACCGATCGCTGCGGATGCCGCTCGGCCTCGTCCTCGGTCAGCCGGCCCTCATCGAGCAGCCGCTGCACGAAGGTGTGGTCCTTGGTGATCTGGGTGGTCTCGTCCCCGCGCAGCAGGTAGGCGCGGGAGTCGCCGATGTGGGCGAGGGCGAACTTGCCCTCCGCGCGCAGCAGGGCGGTGATGGTGGTGCCCAGGCCTCGCAGCTGAGGCTCGTCCCGGGCACGGCGCAGGATCTCCTGATTGGCCGCGAGCACGCTCTCCTCGAGGGTGGCCACGATGTCCGAGGCAGGGGTCTCGGAGTCCAGCTGGGCGAGGCGGCCGATCGCGACCGACGAGGCGACGTCACCGCCGGCATGGCCGCCCATCCCGTCGGCCACCACCAGCAGATGGCTGCCGGCGTAGCCGGAGTCCTGGTTGTTGGACCGCACGAGGCCTACATCGGAGCGGGCGGCATATCGCAGGGCGATACTCATCGCGGACCTCGTCTCAGTTCGATCTCGGTGCGGCCGATCCGCACCTGGGCCCCGGGCCGGAAGGGCACGGCGCCCTCGATCCGGCGACCGGATACCAGGGTGCCGTTGGTGGAGCCCAGATCCTCCACCATCCACTCGCCCTCGCGCTGGAACACGCGGGCATGGCGGTTGGAGGCGTAGTCGTCATCCACGACCAGGGTGCATTCGGGGGCACGACCGATGAGGATCGGGGTGGATCCCAGCGTCAACGAGGTGCCGCGCAGAGGGCCGGCGGTGACGACCATGGCGGCCTGGGTGACCTCGGGGTCCGTGCGCAGCTGAGGTGGGCTGCCGGCCTCGGCGGCGGCGCCACCGATCGGCCCGGAGGCGGGGCGCTGCTCGCGACGCGGATCGCGGCTCGAGCGGGTGACCACGGTGGTGCCGAACAGGTCGTTGCGCAGCACCAGCACCACCACGATCACGAAGATCCACAGCGCGAGCACGAAGCCCAGGCGCAGGGCGACCAGTGTCAGTTCACTCATAGGGCGTTCACCAGCTGACCGGGCCGGCAGCGGGGAGCAGCACGGTCAGGCGGGTGCGGCCGATCTTCAGCAGCGAGCGGTCATGGAGGGCGACGGGCGTGCGGATCCGCTCGCCGTCGACGAAGGTGCCGTTGGTGGAGCCCAGGTCGGTGGCGATCAGGGTGGAATCCGCCTCGGCGCGCAGCTCGAGGTGATGGCGGGAGACCCCGGTGTCCTCGAGGATGATGTCCGCATCGCCGCCGCGACCGATCACGGTGACCGGGCCGGTCAGCAGGTACTGCTGCCCGTCGATCTCGATGATCGGGCTGCCGCCGGCCCCCGCCTGCGCGGCACCGGTGGCCGGGGCCACGCTGCCGCGCTCGGTGCGGGATTCGGTCTCGAACCGGCCGGTGCGCACCTCGTCGTCGCGTGCCAGTTCGATCGAGACCCCGCCGACGAACATATAGCGCTGCTTGTCGGCATGCTCGGTGAGGACCCGCTGCAGCTCGTCGAGGAGGGTGTCCTGCCAGGAGTCGAAGCGGTCGTAGTCCTGGGAGTGCAGGTAGATCGTGTAGACGTTGGGGGCGAGGGTCCGGGCGCGGTCGAGCACCTGGATCTGGTCATCGCACTCTCGCTTGAGCCCCTGTGCCAGGTCGAGCGGCTTCAGCTGGCCGCGGCCGGGCGAGAAGACGCTCGTCACGCCGCGATCGAGGCCGCGCTCGATCCGATCCAAGATCCCCACGGTGGTCCTTCGCTCTCGCAGTGGCTGACAGATGGGCGAGCGCCGATCGACGAAGTGGGTCGATGAGGCTGCTCGCCACCCGATCGTATCGCGAGAGCAGGTCCCTGCCGGGACCGCCGGGCGCGGGAGCGGCGAGGAAATCGTGCAGGGCTCGTGAAGAGGCGCGACCCTGGAGGGGAGGGACGGCGGCGCCACCCCTCCCCGGCCGGTTCAGCAGTCCGGCTCGGCTGCGCTTCAGTAGACGAGCACGCGGCGCCCCTTGATGAACCAGGAGCGCTGCCACAGCATGTCCGACGCGTCGACGGAGATCCGGCAGCAGCCGTGCGAGGCCGGGTAGGTGGGGATCGAGGTCGAGCCGTGGATCGCCCAGCCGCGGTCGTAGTAGCCGGGGCGGTAGAGGTTGCCCAGCGGACCGTTCTGCCAGCCCCTGCTGTACAGGCTGTACATCGAGAAGTCTCCTCGCGGAGTGGTCGCCGTCTTCCACCGACCCCCGGAGTAGTAGCGCTCGCCGCTGCCGGTGGAGGTGTTGAGGATGTAGGCCAGTGAGCCGCCGGTGGTGGCGATGATGATCTGCTTCTTCAGATCGACCTCGAAGCCCACGCCGGTGGTGATCCTGCGTGAGGGCCGGGTGCCGGCATCGAGCGCCCGATATGTCTTCGGACCCACGACTCCGTCCTTCCCCAGACCTGCCGCCTTCTGCAGCGCGAACACCGCCTGCTCTGTCAGGTGGCCGAAGCTGCCATCGGCTGTGCCGGCCCAGTATTTCAGGTCGTTCAGCCTCCGCTGCAGCGAGCTGACGGCAGATCCCCGACTGCCTCTGCGGAGCGTGGGCGGAGCGGCGTCCGCGGCGCCGGTGCCCAGTGCCAGCCCGGCACCCAGTGTGCCCACCCCGAGCAGCAGGGCGCGCCGGGACGGTGCAGCGATGGGCAGCAGCGCGCCGGTGGCGCGCTCCGGTCTCCGGGTGATGTCCAGGTGATTCATTCTTCCCCCTCATGCAGGTGCCGGCGGTTCGGCGAACCGTGGGTCCGGGATGCTCGTCGGTGAGCGATCGGCTACATCATGTGCACGCCAAGAACAGGTAAACAAGAGGAAAAAGCTGCAGCTCCTGAGGTTTCCCGGGAGCAATCGATAGCACTCCTGGTCGGGGCGACAAAACGGTCACGTCACGAAATGGCATCGAAGGAGGCGGGGGCTTCTGGACTGCTGACGGGGCGTGGCCCCTCGGCGGCACCGCCCGGACGTCTCGAGGCGGACAGCTCGAGGCGGATGTGCCATGTTCGGATGTGCCATATTTGAGCGCGTGGAGACCGAGACCCAGCCCGAGATCCCCGTCGACATCGACTTCGCGCATGCGGTGGGGGTGTCCGACGCCGAGCGCACCCTGCATCTCCAAGGCGATGACGCGCAGGTCTGGGACCTGGCGAGCGTCTCCAAGCCGCTGGCCGCGATCGGGGCCCTGATCGCAGTGGACCGCGGCCTCGTCGACCTCGACGAGCCCGCTGGCCCGGAGGGAGCGAGCGTGCGCCACCTGCTCGCCCACACCGCCGGCTACGCCTTCGACGGCGACGAGACCGTCGGCGCTGTCGGCGCCCGCCGCATCTACTCCAACACCGGCTTCGAGGTGCTCGCCGCGCACCTCGAGGAGGCCACCGGCTACGACTACGCCGACTGGATGGAGCAGACCGTCGTCGCAGGGCTCGACCTCACCGACCTCGAGGTCACCGGCTCGCCGGCCGCCGGCTACCGCGGCTCGATCCGCGACCTGCTGGCCGTGGGACGGGAGCTGCTCGCGCCCACGTTGATCCCCGAGGACCTCTGGCGCGAGGCGACTGCGGTCCAGTTCCCGGGGCTGGCGGGAATCCTCCCCGGCTACGGGCGGCAGAAGCCCAACGACTGGGGCTTGGGCTTCGAGATCCGCGGCCGGAAGAATCCGCACTGGACCGGCGCGCACTCCTCGCCGGAGACCTTCGGGCACTTCGGCCAGTCCGGCTCCTTCCTCTGGGTGGACCCGGCAGCCGGACTCACCGCAGCCTTCCTCGGCGCGCAGCCGTTCGGTCCCGATCACGTGCGGATCTGGCCCGGCCTCACCGATCAGATCCTCGCGCACTGGGGCGACGGGAGCGGGACCGCGCGATGAGCGCCCTGGACCTGCTCGACGATTTCGGCTTCGAGGCCGCAGCCATCGTGCTCGGCCGGGAGGGGGAGCGGGAACGGCGCGGCGACGTCCAGAGGCTGCGCCCATGGCGCTCAGTCACCAAGGCGCTCACCGGCTGCGGCGCCGCCCTGGCGCTGCAGCAGGGGTCGGTGGATCTCGAGGACCCGGCGGGCCCTCCCGGCGCGACGCTGCGCCACCTGCTCGCCCACGCCTCGGGCTACTTCTACGAGTCCGAGAGCACGCTGCAGGCCCCCGGCCTGCGCCGTCACTACTCCAACTACGGCATCGACGAGGCCGCACGACACATCGAGCGGGCGCTCGGCCGCGACTACGGCGACTGGATCCAGGAGCGCATCGCCGAACCGCTCGGGATGGGCTCCCTGCAATGGAGCGGCTCGGCCTCCGTCGGCGCCCATGGCTCCCTCACCGACCTCGCCCTCTTCGCCGCCGAGCTGCTGCAGCCCACACTGCTGGAGCCCCGCTGGTTCGCCGAGCTCACCGGCGTGCAGTTCCCCGAGCTGGTGGGGATCATGCCCGGCTTCGGCAAGCAGACCCCCAACCCGTTCGGGCTCGGCCTCGAGGTGCGCGGCGCCAAGTCCCCCCACTGGACCGGCACCGGCAACAGCGAGGCCACCGTGGGCCACTTCGGCATGCGCGGCACCGCCTTCTGGGTGGACCCCGTCGCCGGGCTCGCGCTGGTGGTCGGCACCTCCCACGACTTCTGCGACGCCCACCGAGAGGTGATGCCCCGCCTGGCCGACGCCGTGCTCACAGCGCACGGGGGCTGACGGGGCTCAGGGGGCTCGGTGGTGCCGCGTACCCCGTCGGCGCGCTCCACCCCGTCGAGCCGCTCCCCGATCGGCTGCCCCGTCCGCTCCCGTTGGCTACGTTGCGAAAAGTTCCATAATTTGGCACTTTTCTCGGCGTCGCGGAGGGGCGCCGGATTGTGATGTCTCAGGACTTCGGTGACAGTTCTGTATCAGGACATCGGTGACAGTTGATGTCTCAGGACATCGGTGACGGTTCGGGGTTCTTCGGTGGCCGGCCTCGGCGTTTGCCGCTCCGTTGACCCGTGTGCTTGGAGGCGTATCGGATGCCGAGCGGGGGCCAAGCGTGCTCGGCCAGGATCTCGCCGTGAAGGTCGACGAACGTGACGCTGGCCTGTTCGACGAGGACGTGCACTTCCTGCTGGGCATGAGGGTAGGAGACCTGGAACGCGACGCCGTGGAGGGTGATCGTGCCGTTGTTGTTCACCACCCGTGTTCGTTCACCGGTCTGGATGACCCGCTCCCGGGGGAGCTTCCGGGAACGCTTCTTGCTGTCCCCGACGGACTCGATGATCAGGCTGGGCTCCACGACAGGCCGGGGAGACGGTGCCGGCTCAGTCGCGTCCCAGGCTTGGCGTGGTGTGATCCGTCCGGGAAGTCCCTGGTGAGGGCGTTGCTCGTTATAGATGACGTCGAACTCGTCGACCTGTGCTTGGAGCTCTTCGATGCTTCCCGCGATGGGCTGCTTGTCCAGCCAGCGGAACAAGGTCTGGTGGAATCGTTCGTTCTTGCCCTGCGTGGTCGGCTTGTAGGGCTTCCCGGTGATCGCCTCGACTCCCAGCGCGGTCACGTGGATGACGAGCTGGCCCTTCATCCCACGGCGCGTGGGGTTCAGCGCGGCTCCGTTGTCGGTGAGCAGACGCTGTGGAGTTCCGCAACGCGCGGTGCCCTTGTTGAACACCGCGATCGCTGCTTCAGCGGTCTCGCTGCCCGCCACGTGAGAGGCGACCGCGAGGCGCGAATGATCGTCCTGGAGCTGGAAGATCACGCAGGTCCGGCCGTTGGTGAGGACGTACTGGGTCGCATCCAGCTGCCAGCACGCGTTCGGTGCCGGATAGACGAACCGCCGCCAGGACGCGCGAGGCCGCTTCCTCGGCTCCAGTCGAGCCACGCCTCGTTCGCGGAAGATCCGTGCCAGGGCCGCGATCGATGGCGCTTCAAGTCCCATCGCTTTCATCCGGTCGTGGACGCTGATCGGACCGTGATCCAGCCCAGACGCTTCGAGTGCGGCGCGGACCTGAACAGCCTGGTCCTTGACCTCTTCATCGAGCTGGCCCGGGGAGGTATGTGGTCGTTTGGTGCGGGGCTCGAGCACGGCCGCGGGCCCATCGACGCGGGCGCGAGCACGGAGGACGTAGAACGTCTTGCGCGAGATGCCGTGCTCGACGCAGAACGTGCTCACCGACCCACGCGGCGCGTCATCAGGCCACCGCGAGATGGCCAGGCGGACAGTGGGATCGACGGGCTCGTTTCTGCTCACCGCCCATTTTTACCGGCGAAGTGTCACCACCAAGAGCCACGGAAGTGTCACCGATGTCCTGATACAGAACTGTCACCGATGTCCTGCGACATAACAGGAGGGGCGCCGGATGCCGCGTGACGAAAGGTCCCATATCAGCGGTACTTTTTGGGGCGTGGCGGGAGCTGGGACGTGGCGGGAGCTGGGCAGGGCGGGATCTGGGCCGGGGCGGGAGTAGGACCGGGCGGGAGCAGGACCCGGGCTGAACCGGACCGCCGGGTCAGGTGTTGTGGACCAGCGGCCCGGCCGGGTCGCGCCAGCCGGCGAGCACTTCGAGCATGCGCACCAGGCGCACCGTGGCCTCCACGTCGTGCACCCGCAGGATCCGGGCGCCGTGGTGGATGGTCCACGCCGCGGCTGCGAGCGAGCCCTCCAGGCGGTGCTCCTTGGTCAGGCCCAGCGACTCGCCCACGAAGTCCTTGCGTGACAGCGCCGCCAGCATCGGCAGGCCGAGCGAGGAGTACTGCTCGAAGCCGCGCAACAGCTCGAGGGTCTGCAGGGTGTTCTTGTTCAGGTCCGGCCCGGGATCGAGCACCACTCGCGAGCGGGGGATCCCGGCCTCGAGCGCGCGCTGGAGACGTGCGGCGAGGAAGTCTCGCACCTCGGTGACCACGTCGTCGTAATGCGGCCGGGGGAGGGGCTGACGGGGCTGTGCCACGGAATGGGTGATCACCAGGGAGGCTCCGGTCTCGGCGACCGTGGCGGCCATCCGTGGATCCGAGAGCCCGGTGGTGTCGTTGATGAGGTCTGCCCCGGCCTCGATCGCGGCCCGAGCCACCTCGGCGTCGAAGGTGTCCACCGACAGCAGCACGTGCTCGGGCAGCTCATCGCGCAGCGCGGCGATCACCGGGACCACCCGCTCGATCTCCTCCGGCGCCGGCACCGGGTCCCCGGGGGCGAACTTCACCCCGCCCACGTCGATCAGGTCCGCGCCGGCGCCGGCGGCCTCGAGCCCGGCGGCCACCGCGGCCTCCAGAGCCCAGGTGCGGCCCTCGTCGAAGAAGGAATCACGGGTGCGGTTCACGATGCCCATCACCAGCACCCGGCGGGCGGTGTCCGGCAGCGGCCGAGGTGCGGTGGGTGCGGTGGGAAGGGAGGTGGTGGAGCGCGGTGCGGCGAGAGGCCGTGGAGCACTCGGCGTCCGCTCGGGTGCGGGCGATACAGTGGATCCGGCCACGGGAGCGCGGCGTGTCGCGCTCTCGTCCAGTGCGTTGTTCATGGTCCGTTCCTCCGCGGTTCAGGCCGGGTCCCCGCGTCTTTGAGCGGTGCCCGACCTGCACTACGTTATGGGTGGACACGGAAGTGCACAATCCGGCTGCGTCGTCCTTCGCACGCCGGGACTTTGACCTGATGGAGGACTCACGAGATGAAGATCGTCGTCGCCGGTGGAGATGGATTCTGCGGCTGGCCCACTGCCCTGTACCTCTCGCAGAAGGGCCACGACGTCACCATTGTGGACAACCTGGTGCGCCGCGAGATCGATGTGGAGCTGGGCTCGAACTCCGTGACTCCGATCCTCCCGCTCCAGGAGCGGGTCGAGGTCTGGAAGGAGGTGTCCGGGAAGGACATCGCCGCCCGGATCGTGGACCTCACCGACTATGACGCCACCGCCGCCGTCATCCGGGACGTCCAGCCCGAGGCGTTCGTGCACTTCGCCGAGCACCGCTCCGCGCCCTACTCGATGATCGATCGCGCCCATGCGATCGAGAACCACCGCAACAACATCGAGGGCACCCTGAACGTGCTCTGGGCGATCAAGGACTTCGCCCCCGACTGCCACCTCGTCAAGCTCGGCACCATGGGCGAGTACGGCCAGCCGAACATCGACATCGAAGAGGGCTGGCTCGAGGTCGAGCACAAGGGCCGCAAGGACCGCCTGCCCTATCCCAAGCAGCCCGGCTCGTTCTACCACCTCACCAAGGTGCATGACAGCGACAACATCATGTTCGCCTGCAAGATCTGGGGCATCCGCGCCACCGATCTGAACCAGGGCGTGGTCTACGGCCTGGAGACCGCCGAGACGCGCCTGGACCCGCGCCTGGTCAACCGCTTCGACTACGACGCCGTGTTCGGCACCGCGCTGAACCGCTTCATCGTCCAGGCGGCCATCGGCCATGATCTCACCGTCTACGGCAACGGCTCCCAGACCCGCGGTTACCTGGACATCCAGGACACCGTGCGCTGCATCGAGCTGGCCTGCGAGAACCCGGCGGACGTCGGCGAGTTCCGCGTCTACAACCAGTTCACCGAGCAGTTCTCCGTCAAGGAGCTGGCCGAGAAGGTGCAGAAGGTCGCGGCGGACCTCGGCAACGAGGTGACCGTCTCCAGCATGGAGAACCCGCGCGTGGAGAAGTACGACCACTACTACAACGCCGTCAACACCAGCCTGCTCTCGCTGGGTCTGGAGCCGCACCTGCTGACCGACGAGCACCTCACCGAGGTCCTCAAGGTCGCGATGAACAACACCGACCGGGTCAAGCGCGAGCTGGTCATGCCCACCGTCACCTGGAAGTGACCCGCAGCCCGTGAAGATCGCGATCGTCACGGAGACCTTCCTGCCGTCGGTCGACGGCGTGGTGACCAGGCTCCGCCACGCCGTCGAGCGGATGACCGAGCTCGGCCACGAGGTCATGGTCATCGCGCCCGACCTCGGTGTCACCGAGCATCATGGGGCGCGGGTGGTGGGGGTCAAGCCCGTGACCCTGCCGTTCTACAAGCACCGCCGGTTCACTCTGCCGAACCCCACCGTGGACGGCATCATCCGCGGCTTCCACCCGGATGTGGTCCACGCCGCCCAGCCGTTGCTGCTGGCCTCCTCGGGGGCCTTCGCCGCGCATCGGCAGCGGATCCCGCTGGTCGCGAGCTATCACACGCATATCCCGCGCTACCTGGACCTCTACCGGGCCTACCGCTGGGGCAAGCGCCCCGTGTGGTGGCAGATCCGGCGCAACCACGCGCTCGCGGACATCAACATCGCCACCTCGGAGACGATGCGCGCCGAGCTCGCGACCCAGGGCATCCAGAATCTTCACGTGGTGCGCCGCGGCGTGGACACGCAAGCGTTCCATCCCCGCTTCGCCTCCGCGGAGATGCGGGAGCGCCTCACCCAGGGGCACCCGGAGAAGAAGCTCCTGGTGTTCGTGGGCCGCCTCGCTGCGGAGAAGGAGATCCACACGCTGCGACCGATGATGGAACGACGCGAGGACGTGGCGCTCGCGATCGTCGGGGACGGCCCGTACCGGCGCGAGCTCGAGCAGCTCTTCGCCGGCACCTCGACGCTGTTCCCCGGATTCATGGAGGGCGAGGAGCTCGCGGGCGCCTTCGCGAGCGCCGACGGATTCATCTTCCCCTCGGTCACCGAGACGCTGGGCCTGGTGATCCTCGAGGGGATGGCCTCCGGGCTCCCCGTGGTCGCCGCCCGCTCGGGGCCGACGATGGAACAGGTCACCGACGGGGTGGACGGGCTGCTGTTCGACTCCGGGGACGAGGCGAGCCTGGACGCGGCGCTGGTCCGGCTCGGCGACGGGGTGCTGCGCGGGCGCATCCGCGAGGCTGCCCGCGCCGAGGCGGAGAAGTTCTCCTGGGAGAACGCCTCCGATGACCTGCTGCGCTACTACGAGATGGCGATCGAGAAGCACCGCACCGGGATCACCGGCTGATATTCGGTCACTCCCTGGCCCTCGGCGCCCGGGGGATCGCGTCGATCAGCTCACGCGTGTACGCGGAGCAGGGCGCGGCGAAGACCTCCGCGGCCGGGCCCTGGTCCACGACCCGGCCCCGTTGCAGGACCGTCATCGAATCGGAGATCTGTCGCACCAGGCTCAGGTCGTGGGAGATGAACAGCATCGTCAGCGCCGGATCCTCGGCGCGCAGCGCGAAGAGCAGATCGATGATCTGCGCCTGCACGGTGACGTCGAGCGCGGAGGTGGGCTCGTCCAGCACCAGCGTGGACGGGGAGAGGATCAGCGCCCGAGCGATCGCGACGCGCTGACGCTGGCCGCCGGAGAGCCGGCCGATATGCCGCGCCGCGGTCTCCTCGGCGATCCCGACCTGTCGCAGCAGCGCCTGGGCGCGGGAACGCGCCTCCGCCTTCGCGGTCCCGCCGATGCGCAGGGGTTCTGCGACCAGGTCGACTACGCGACGGCGCGGATCGAGCGCGGCCAGCGGGTTCTGGTACACCAGCTGGAGCGCGGACGGATCGGGGTTGACGGCGGCGGGAATGCGCGGCCGCGGCGTTCCCGAGACCTCCACCGTGCCGGTGTCGAAAGCAGTCAGCCCGGCGATGATCCGGGCGAGGGTGGTCTTCCCGGATCCCGACTCTCCGACCAGCGCATGGATCTCGCCGCGCCGCACCGTGACGTCGACCTCCTCGAGCACCCGGTGGACGCCGTCGAAGGACTTCGCCAGCGCGGTGACCTGCACCGCGGGCTCGCTCTCGAGGCTCTCCCGCCGGGTCTGCAGCGTGGCTCGCGCCGCCGCGTACTTCTGCGGCGTCATCGCGGGGACGTCGCGGAACAGCTGCAGCGTGTAGGGGGCTGACGGGCTCGCGACCACCTGCGCGGAGGAGCCCTGTTCGACGACGCGGCCGTGCTGCAGCACGACCACCCGATCGCTGCGCTCCGCGGCGAGGGACAGGTCATGGGTGATCAGCAGCACCGACAGGGACAGCTCGTCGCGCAGCTCTTCGAGG
Source organism: Brachybacterium sp. AOP24-D1-21 (assembly GCF_052378665.1). Lineage (NCBI taxonomy): Bacteria > Bacillati > Actinomycetota > Actinomycetes > Micrococcales > Dermabacteraceae > Brachybacterium > Brachybacterium sp. AOP24-D1-21. The sequence continues at coordinate 694,241 of NZ_JBQSXX010000001.1, read as the reverse complement.
AGGTCCAGCACCCGCTTCTGCACCGTGACGTCGAGGGCTGAGGTGGGCTCGTCGGCGATCAGCACGCTGGGGTTCCCGGCGAGGGCACCGGCGATCAGGACGCGCTGGAGCTGGCCGCCGGAGAGCTCATGCGGATATGCCGCGAGCTTCCGCTCCGCATCGGCGATGTGCACGGTCTCCAGCAGCTCCCGGGCGATTCGTCGCGCCTCCCGCGGGGGAACATCGCGGGCCTGGCGCACCGACTCGGCGACATGCCCTCCGACGGTCTGCAGCGGGTCCAACGAGCCCAGCGGATCCTGCGGCACATACCCCAGAATGCTGCCCCGCACCGCCTGCCAGCCGCGCTCGCCGAGGCGGGAGACGTCCTGGCCGAGCAGGTGGACGCCGCCGGTCAGCCAGCGTGCATTGTCCGCGAGCAGACCGCTGATCGCGGAGGCGATCGTGGTCTTGCCCGACCCTGATTCACCGACCAGCGCGGTGGTGCTGCCGGTGGGGACGTCGAAGGACGCCTCGATGACCGTGGGGACGATGCGGCCACCGCTCGAGTAGCCGATGCTCAGGGAATCCACCGAGATCGCGGGCGGTGCAGTGACCGCGGGCGGCGCAGCGTTCGTGGGACGCGCAGTGGCCGTGGTCGCCACGGCGGCGGGGAGCGTGAGATCGAGATCGAGGTGATGGGTGGTCATGCGGTGGTCCTCCGGATCCTTCCCAGGACACCCTGCAGATGGGATGCCGCGAGCACGGTGATGACGATGACCGCTCCCGGAGCGAGGAGCAGCCAAGGGGCGGAGAGCAGGTACTGACGGCCCTCGGCCACCAGCAGCCCCCACTCCGGGTGCGGGGGCACGGCGCCGAAGCCCAGGAAGCTCAACGAGGAGATCCAGACGATCGAGCCGCCGAACTGCAGCGGGATCAGCGAGGCGACCGGGCCCACCGCGTTGGGCAGGATGTGATGGACCAGGGTGCGCGAGCGCGAGGAGCCCTGATGCTGCGCCGCCTCGACATAGGAGGAGGTGCGCACGGTGAGGACCTCCGCGCGGGTCACCCGGGCGAAGCTCGCGATCGAGGAGATGCCCACGGCGATCGCGGCATTGATTGCTCCGAAGCCCAGGGCCACGATGATCACCATCGACAGCAGCAGGCCCGGCACGGACAGCAGCACATCGATCAGTCGGCTGACCACCGCATCGACCCAGCCGCCCAGGTAGCCCGAGATGATGCCGAGGGCGAGACCGCCCGCAAGACCCACCGCGACGGCGACGGCAGAGGCGCTGAGCGAGGTCCGCGCCCCGTGGACGATCCGGGTGTAGAGGTCGCGGCCGAGGTAGTCCGTGCCCAGCCAGTGGGTGAGCGAGGGGCCATCCAGAGCCTGCGCGGTCGCAGCGCTGAGCGGGTCGCCAGGGGCGAGCAGAGCGGGTGCGAGGACCGCGATGACCAGCAGCGCCAGCAGCAGCATCGCCGCGATGTCGACGACGCCGAGAGAGGCCAGACCGGGGGAGATCCGAGCCCGGGAAGCCAGGCCACGGGAGGCGCGGGGTGGCGCAGGACGTGTCGAGGGTACCGTCGGGGAGTGGATGCTCGTCACGGGGTCACGCTCCTTCGGTCAGGACGGGCTGGGCGGGCTCGGCAGAGCGAGCAGGCCGGTCGGGCTGGGCGGGCTGGGCAGAGCGAGTGGCCCGGGCGTCGGCTCCCAGGCGGGACTCTGTGATGCTGATCCGGGGGTCGATCACCGGGTACAGCAGGTCCGTGGCGAGGTTGATCAGCGAGTACAGCGAGGAGACCAGTAGCACCACGGCGAGCACGATGGGTCCGTCCTGCGAGCGCACCGCCTGCTCGGTGACATATCCGAGCCCTGCGCGGTGGAAGACCGATTCCACGATCACGGAGCCGGCGATGAGATCCGCGATCGTCAGGGCCAGCAGGGTCAGCGCCGGGATCGACCCGTTGCGGATGACATGCCGGGCGGCGATCGACCCCTGGGACAGGCCCCGTGAGCGGAGCACCCGGACGAAGGGCCTCCCATTCGCCTCGGTCAGCCCCTGGATGAGCACCTGGGTGATCGAGGGGCTGGCGGCGATGCCGAGGGTCAGCGCGGGGAGGATCAGGCTGGACAGACTCTCCGTGTCCAGAGACGAGACCCAGCCGAGCTGGTAGGAGAAGATCTGCAGCAGCAGCAGACCGATCAGGAAGCTGGGCGTGGCCAGGGACAGCGCCGGCACCAGGCGGGCGAGGCCGCGCACCGGCTCCCAGGGGGCGAAGACCGCGAGCAGCCCCACCGAGGCCGCGATCACTGCGGCGACGACCAGCGCCGCGAGGGCGAGCAGCAGCGTCGAGCCGAGCCCCTGCATCACCATGTCGCTCACGGCGCGGCCGGTCCCCAGCGAATAGCCGAGATCGCCCTGGAACAGGCGCCCAACCGTGATGAGGAACTGCAGCAGGGCAGGCTGATCGAGGTTGTAGTACTCGATGATCGCCTTCGCCTGCCCGGGCGGGATCGGGTTCTGGGGGTTGTCGAGGCGGTTGGCGACCGGATCGCCCGGCAGGGCGAACAGCACCCAGTAGGTGAGCAGGTAGGTGATGGCCACGACCAGCATGGCCTGGAGGATCCGGGTGATGAGATAGCGGGAGCGCATGGTGGGGGTTCTCCTCACGGGGTCACGGTCGATCGAGCCACGTGGCGTAGAACAGCGGTCGCGCCTCGGCGCTCCAGGAGAAGTCCTGCACATCGCTCTGCGCGGCGAAGATCTGGGAGTCCTTGAGCAGGGGGAGGACATAGGCGTTCTCGATGACGTGGTGCTGCAGCTCCGCCAGCAGGGCGGACCGCTCGGCGGGGTCCGTCGCAGTGGCCTGCTCAGTGAGCAGCTCATCGAGGGTCGGATCGGCGCCGTCGAGGGAGAAGGCGTCGGTGCCGTCGGCCGCCCACTGAGTGCGCAGCGTCGCCCAGGTCGCCGGATAGGGCCAGCCGGAGCGGACCGTGGCGACGTCGGGGGCGGCGTAGGCCTCGGAGACCTGGGAATAGTCCGCGTCGCGCAGCGACAGCTCGACACCGAGCTCCTTGAGCTGGGCCTGGACCAGCTGGTACAGCGGCTTGGCAGTCGAGTCGTAGACATCGATGACGGTGACCAGCGACAGGCGCTCGCCGTCCCGGCGGCGATAGCCCTCGCTGTCGAGATCCGAGAATCCTGCCTCATCGAGCAGTGCAGCGGCCTTCACCGGGTCGTAGGTGAGCTGGGTGCTGAGGTCGACGAAGCCGAAGGCGTCTTCGGTGACCACGCTCCGGGCGACCGCCCAGTTCTCGGTGTACAGGTCACTGACCAGGGAGGCGCGATCGATGCCGACCTGGAGCGCCTGGCGCACGCGCGCGTCCTGCAGCGCGGGGATCGAGACCCGCAGCTGCCAGTGATTGGTCGCGCCGATGCCCTGCGCGGAGAGGATCTGGAAGGACGGATCCTCGGCGAGCTGGAGCTCGTCGGCGGGCTGGAGGTAGCGGATCAGATCGGCCTGTCCGGAGCGGAGCGTTCCCAGCCGGGCCGTGTCGTCGGTGACGGCGTGGACCTCGAGGCGCTCGAGGCGCGCCTCGCCCTGATGTGCGAGGCTCGGCGGGGCCCAGTCGTAGCCCTGCCGCCGCACGAATACGATCTTCTCGCCGTACTTCTCGCTCTCGACGGTGAACGGGCCGCTGCCGATGATCCCGGTGATCTGCTGCTGGCTCTCCAGAGGCGCATCGATCGTGGCGTCCGCGACGAGCACGGCGGCCCATCCCGAGAGCACGTCGAGGAACTCGGCGTAGGGCTCGAGCAGGGTCACCGTGACGGTGCTGCCCGCGACGCTGATCCCCTCGAGCTGCGGCCACTGGGCCGAGGGCTGGATGCCCTTGGCGTCATCGCCCGCGGCCTGCCATTGCAGGTTCCGGGCCACGCTCGCGGCGTCCAGCGACGTGCCGTCGGAATAGGTCACGCCCTCACGGACGGCGAAGGTGTAGGTGAGGCCGTCCGCGGAGATCTCCCAGCTCTCAGCGATGTAGGGCTGCAGCTCGCCGGTGGCGGGATCCTTCCAGATCAGGCGATCGGCGATGTTCTCGAGGTAGGCAGAGTCCTGCCAGGTCCCGGCGCCCTGCGGCTGGGTGGAACGGCTCGCCTCGGCGTCGAGGTAGACGAGGGTCCCCCCGCTCACCGGGCTGCCGGTGGCGTTGCCGGCGGTGGCGCTGCCCGAGGCGGTGGCGTCGGCCCCACCACGGCTGGCCAAGCCCCAGGCGGAGGCCGCACCGACCACGGCGACCGCGGCGATTCCGCCGCCGATCATGCGTCGCCGACGGATCCTGCCGTCCTCGGAGCTGGCTCGGGCGAGGGCCTCCTCGAGTCGCTGGGAGGCGGGGTCGTGCTCGGCGGGACGGGTCTCGTCGTTCATCGGTGGGCTCCTGGTGCGGTCAGGTCACGGGGCGTGGCAGGGGGAGCGGGAGTCGCTGGTGCGACGTCCCCGAACTGCTCGGCGCTCTCTTCGACTCCGAGCTCGTAGGCGCCGATCAGCCGGCGCCGCTGCTTCATCGGGTTGTGGGAGGCGACGGTGCGAGCATGTCGCCAGAAGCGGTCGAAGCCGTGGCGCGTAGACACCTGCGAGGCGCCGCCGACCTCGAAGAGATCTGTGGTCAGGGTGAGCACCCGGTCGACGATCTCGCCCTGGATCCGGTAGACATCGCGCTTGGCCTGCCGGAAGTCCGCCTCCGAGGCGGCACCCCGCCGATGACCTTCGATGATCTGATCCCAGCGGTCGGCGACGGCCAGGACCAGGGTGCGGGCGGCGAAGGCCCCTGAGGAGGCGGAGCCGATGGTGTCCTGGACAAGGGGGTCCTCGCGGACCTCGGTGGCACCCAGGCGACCGAACAGGCGGCGGCGCCCCTGGACATAGGTCACGGACTCGCTCACCGCGGCCTGACCGATCCCGGCGATCACCGCGAGCAGGACCAGCTGGAACAGTCCCTGCCGCAGCTGGCCCTCGACAGTGGAGCGGTCGGTGCCGCGCACGTGCGCGGGGTCGACCAGGGCGCCGATGAAACGGGTGGTGCCGGTGCCGGTGAGCTGCTGGCCGAACCCGTCCCAGTCGTCCTCGCAGACCACGCCCGGCTGGTCGGTGGAGACCGTCACCAGCACCACGTCACCGTCCTCGGTGGTGGCGAGCAGGTCGATCCAGTCCGCGTAGATGCTGCCGGTCGTGTAGTACTTGGTGCCGCTGAGCACCAGCCGGTCACCCTCGCGAGTGAGGGTGGTGGCGATGTCGAGCGTCTCGGACTTCTCTGACTGGGCGTTGCCGATGAAGTCCCCGGCCACAGCGCGGGCGAACCAGAGATCCCGCTCCGCGGGCTCCGCGAACAGCGCTACTTCCTCCAGCAGCACGAAGTGCCCGCGGAAGAGGTGCGCCAGGTGGGAGTCGGCGGCGGCGAGGTCGGTGAGGTGCTCGAAGGTCTCGCGCAGCGACCACCCGAACCCACCGTGCGCCGCCGGAACCCGGACTCGCCCGAAACCGAGCTGGAGCAGCCGTGCCAGCAGTGCACGGGGCAGGACATGATCGGTCTCGCGCTGCCGCACCTGCCGGGCCGCTTCGGTGAGCAGGGCATCCCAGGCCGCTGCATTCCAGGCCGTCGCATCCCAGTCCGTGGCGTCCCAGTCCGTCACGTCTCGAGAGGCGGAGCCCCGGGCAGCGGCGTCGTTCCCCGAGGCATCGAAGGAACCGTCGACCGGTCTCGCAGCGGAGGCTGCCTCGTGAAGGGTCTCAGTCATCGGTGGGGCACCTTTTCAAGTGGGGTCGACGTCCAGGTCGTTCGCGCGCCGCGGGTGAACGCAGGGAACGCGGGGAGAGGTCGGGGGCGGAATGCGGGGGCCCTCCGAGGAGGACGCAGCCGAGCATAAGTAGCGCTTGGCCCACTCCCAAGGTTTGTGACGCGGCGCGACGGAGATCGCGAAGATGACGTCGCGAGAACGAGATCGCAAGCAGGGCGCCGCGCGAGCAGGACTGCGAACACGGCGCCGCGAGACCGGTGTCGGCATACGGGAAGGATCGACGCCATTGCCTCTTCACCCGCATGATCGAGGGATGACGAGCACTGCCCCCATGCCTCAGCCCCGCCCCGTTCCGCTCGAGAACCCACGGGTGCGGCTCGAGCCGCTCGGCGAGCAGCACGTGGACGGGCTGCGCGACGTGGTGGCCGACGGGGAGATCTGGAAGATCCCCTACGCGCCCCATGTCCCGGCTCCGGAGCGGGTCGCGGAGGCCGTTGCCGCGCAGTGCGCCTCCGATACCGCCGGGACGACGGCCTCCTGGGCCGTGATCGACCGGGCGAGCGAGCGGGTGGTCGGCCACACGTCTTTCCTGAACATCTCCCTGCGGGACCGACGCCTCGAGATCGGCACCACCTATCTGGCAGCCTCGATCCACCGCACCGGGATCAACGCCGCAGTAAAGCTGACCCTGCTCACCCATGCTTTCGAGGAGCTCGGCTGCCTCGGCGTCGAGTTCCGGGTCCACCACTTGAACATCGCCTCACGCCGCGCCGTCGAACGACTCGGCGCGCAGCAGGATGGGATCCTGCGCGCGCACCGGATCATGCCTGACGGCACCCTGCGCCATACCGTCGTCTACTCGATCCTGGCCGACGAGTGGAGCGGTGTGAAGGCGTCCCTGGAGCACCGTCTGCGCCGCTGAGCGCTCTGGCCCCTCCTGCGGGGCATGGGCGAGGCCCGGCCCCGCGTGCGGCGGAACCGGGCCTCGGTGAGTCGGCGTGCGGACCGACGGCGGGATCAGCGGTAGGTGACGAACCCGGTGGGGTTGCCCCATAGACCGCGCTCGACGACCTGCTGCTTCGAGCCGGAAGCGTCGATGATCTGGCCGTCGCCGGCGTAGATTGCGACGTGGCCGGGCCACACGACGAGGTCGCCGGGCTGCGCCTCCGACGGGGAGATGCTGCGGCCCTGGGCGGCGATCTGGCTGCTGGTGCGCGGCACCTCGATGCCGGCGGCCTCGTACGCGTGGTTCACCAGGCCCGAGCAGTCCATGCCGCCGAGCGAGCTGCCACCCCAGGAGTAGGGGGTGCCGACGGCGGAGCGGGCAGCGTCGACGATCGCGCTGCCGGTCCCGGAGGTGATGGAGGTCGGGACCGTGGTCGCACCGGCGGTCGGCGCGCCCGCGGAGGAGCCCCCGAAGGAGGGGGCGCCGCCGAGCGCGCCGTGCGTCTCGGGGCCCACCACGCCGTCGACCTGGAGGCCGTTCGCGGCCTGGAAGTCCTGGACCGCGGCGACGGTCATGGAGCCGAAGTAGCCGGTCTCGGGCAGCTCTGCGCCTTGAGCGTTCAGCGCGGACTGCAGCGCCTCGACGGCCTCGCCGGAATCGCCCTGGCGCAGCTTCTGGGACGAGCTGCCGGAGTCGGAGCCAGAAGCGGCGGGAGCCGAATGGGCGGCGCTGGGGTCTTCATCGCCGCCGGCGAGTGCGGTGTCGTTCGCCATCGCGGAGGTGCCGCCGGCGAAGGCGGCGCCGACCAGGACGGTGCCGAGCACGGCGCTGCCGCCGAGAGCGCGCGCCGCGCGGTGGGTGCCGGTGAGCGGGGTGACAGCGCGGCCGACTGCGCGGTGCGTGTTCAGATGTGCCATGGGGTCTGGTCCTTCTCGCGTACTGCTGGTGGTCTGGTGCATTCCGCGACGCGGCTCTCGGGGAGCGGTGAGATCCTGTGGGAGCGGGCCCACAGCCGGAGAGCCCGGGGAATGCGAGATCAACACTAGGAGCGGCTCCCGCGCACGTGAAGAGACGTGAACCGGCCGAAGAGAAGCATTTGTCGGCCCTTGGCCTGCGGGGCGGCCCAGATGGCCTCGACATGGTGTGACTTGACCTCTGCGGATGACCTGCGGCACACGTGCGGCGCAGGTGCGAAGGGAGCGAAGAACGCTGGGAGAGCGGGCCCCGATGTGGTGGGATGGCTCGATGAGCACAGCCCAGGACAGCCCCGTGCAGATCAGCCCTGTCGACCGCACCGACCGTGAGGCGCTGCTCGCCTGGAACGCCGTGCTGGGGGAGGGGTTCAACGCTGGGCGCGAAGCGGCCTGGTGGGCGAGCGAGGAGACGATCCTTGCCCGCTTCGCGGACCCGAAGCCCGGGCGCCTGTCCGTGCTGCTGGTGGCGCAGAACGAGGGGGAGCTGGTCGGGGCAGCCGGGGCCGACGTCGACCCCGGGGACCCTGCCGAGGTCGAGATCTCCGTGCTCCCGGCACATCGTCGCCAGGGCATCGGCACGGCGCTCGCCGCTGCCGTGCGCGGCGCGCTGACCGGTCACGCCGCGGTGGTCCAGGCCGAGACCTACAGCGCGGAGGGCGTCGCCTTCGCCCGCGCGCAGGGGCTGCGCGTCGCGAATCAGGAGCACCGCCTGCTGCTCGCTCTGCCGCTGGACCCCGCGCTGCTGCAGGCCGAGGCGCGCCCCGCGCCCGGGATCGAGGTGCGCACCTGGCAGGGCGCCTGCCCCGAGGAGTTCCTCGAGGACTGGGCGCGCCTCACCACCCAGATGGAGGCCGACGTGCCGATGGGCGACCTCACCCGCCCGGCCTCCCGCGCCGATGTCAACGAGATCCGCCGCAACGAGCAGCGCATGCACGCTCAGGGCTGGGCGCTCGTGCGCGGTCTCGCCCACGACGGCGGAGTCGCAGTCGGATACACCGAGCTCTTCGTGAACCGTCATGACCCCGAGATCCTCACCCAGGACGACACCCTGGTGGACCGCGCGCACCGCGGCCGGGGCATCGGTCGCGCCCTGAAGCTCGCCAACCTCGAGAATCTCGTTGCCGTTCCCGAGGCGAAGTCCTCACGCTGGATCCAGACCTACACGGCGCTCGACAACGCCCCGATGCTCTCCCTGAACCGGGCGCTCGGCTTCCGGGAGGCGGACGTGCTGAGCATCCTGGAGGGCGAGCTCGGCTGAGCGGGACTGCTCGGTGTGACCTATTCCGCACGGATCTCTTCCCGCTTCCTCTTCGGGCCGCGACTATGACGGCTTATGACGAGAATCTGGCGTCGGTGCCGCGTCGGCGTTCATGATCGGCGGCATGACCAGTACCGCCACCACCCCTGATCTGCGCCCGGGCCTTGCGCCTGACGCCGACGCGCCCCCTGCGCGGGGACGGCCGAACGGCGTGCGCCTGGACGCCATCGCCCGCACCTTCGACTCCCCGCAGGAGCGTCATGAGGTGCTGCGCGAGGTCGACGTGGAGCTCGGCTCGGGAGAGATCGTCGCGGTCGTCGGCCCCTCGGGCTGCGGGAAGTCCACCCTGCTGCGCCTGATCGCGGGCCTGGACCGACCCACCGCCGGCGTGATCCGGATCGGGGGCACCGCCCTGACCGGCACCGATCCGCGCACCGCGGTCGCCTTCCAGGAACCCCGGTTGCTGCCCTGGCGCACCCTCGAGAAGAACGTGGCCCTGGGCCTGCCCCGCGGCACCGGGAAGCGCGAGGGCCGCGAGCGGGTGCGCGAGCTGCTGGCGCTGGTGGGCCTCGAGCACGCCGCCGACCAGCGACCCCGCGAGGTCTCCGGCGGCATGGCCCAGCGCGCCTCGCTCGCCCGGGCCCTGGCCCGCAGCCCCGAGGTGCTCCTGCTCGATGAGCCCTTCGGCGCGCTCGACGCCCTGACCCGCCTGCGCATGCAGGACCTGCTGCTGGAGATCCACGCCGCCGAGCCCACCACGATCTTCGTGGTCACCCACGACGTCGAAGAGGCGCTGTACCTCGCCGACCGGGTGCTGCTGCTGCGCTCCCTGCGTGAGGACCCCACCTCCGGCTCGATCGCCCGCGTCGTCGAGGTGCCCGGGGCTCGGCCCCGCGACCGCGCCGACCACGCGCTCGCCGAGCTCCGCGTGGAGCTGCTCGAGGGTCTCGGCGTGCACGCCCATCCCAGAACACCCACCCCCGGGCCTGCCACAGCGTCCGCCCCCGCACTCACGACGGAGAACCTCTCATGACCCACCGCATCAGCCGCCGCACCGCCACCGCCCTCGGACTCTCCGCCGTGGCCGGGATCGGCCTGGCCGCCTGCGTGCCCGGGGAGGGCTCCGAGGACACAGCGGGTTCCGGCGGCTCCGGCGGCGAGGGCGGCGCGGGGGAGTGGAGCACCGACTCGCTCACCATCGACTGGGCCACCTACAACCCCCTCAGCCTCGTGATCCGCGACCAGCAGCTGATCGAGACCGTGCTCGGCGAGTCGGTGAGCGTGGAGTGGGTGCAGTCGGCCGGCTCCAACAAGGCCAACGAGTTCCTGCGCTCGGGCTCCGTGGATATCGCGTCCACCGCCGGCTCGGCCGCGCTGCTGGCCCGCGCCAATGGCTCCCCGATCAAGGTCATCGACATCTACTCCCAGCCCGAGTGGGCCGCGCTCGTGGTCGGCGAGGACAGCGACATCACCGGCCCGGCCGATCTCGCCGGCCGGGCCGTCGCCGCCACCCCCGGCACCGACCCGTACTTCTTCCTGGTCCAGACCCTTACCGAGGCGGGACTGAGCATCCAGGACGTGGAGCTGCAGCCGCTCCAGCACGCCGACGGCCGCTCCGCCCTCGAGGGCGGCAGCGTCGAGGCCTGGTCGGGCCTGGACCCGATCATGGCCGCCGCCGAGGTGGAGTCCGGTGCCCAGCTGGTCTACCGCAACGTCGACTTCAACACCTACGGGTTCCTCAACGCCACCGAGGACTTCATCGAGAACCACGCCGACGTCGCCCAGGTGGTCGTCGACGCCTATGAGCAGGCCCGCACCTGGGCGCTCGCGAACCTCGAGGCCACCGCGCAGCTGCTGGCCGATGCGGTCGGCATCGACCTCGCGGTCGCCACCACCGTGATCACCGAGCGCTCGAACCTCGACGTCTCCGGCGTGCCCGGTGAGGACCAGCTCGCCGTCCTCGAGGCGATCTCCCCGATGCTCTCCGACTCCGGGGACGTCCGGGGCGGGGCCGACGCGGTCGAGAAGGCCCGCGGCTCGATCCTCCACGCTGACTTCGCGACGGCCGCAGTGGAGAAGCAGACGGCGGAGAAGCAGTGAGCGCGACCACCGCGACAGCCCCGCCGACCGCTGCGTCCCCGGTCGGAGCGGAACACGCATCCGCTGAAGGCCGCACCGCCTTCTGGGAGCGCACCGGAGTGCGCCTCGCCGCCGGCGCCGTGCTGCCGCTGCTGATCCTCGCCGCCTGGCAGCTCACCACCGCCGCCGGGCTGGTGCCCGCCTACCGCCTGCCCGGCCCGCTGACCGTGCTGCAGGCCGGGGTCGAGCTGATCGAGCGCGGCGAGCTGGGTCTGCACATCGCCATCTCGGTGCAGCGCGTGCTGCTGGGCTTCGCGATCGGCTCCCTCGTGGGCCTCGCCGTCGCCGCGATCGTGGGCCTGTCCCGCGCAGGCGATGCACTGCTGAACCCGACCCTCGCCGCGCTGCGCGCCGTGCCCTCACTCGCCTGGGTGCCGCTGCTGATCCTGTGGCTGCAGATCGGGGAGGAATCCAAGGTCACGCTGATCGCGATCGGTGCCTTCTTCCCGGTGTTCACGACCGTCGCCGCGGCCCTGCGCCACATCGACCCCCACCTGGTGGAGGCCGGGCGGTGCTTCGGCCTGCGCGGCTGGTCCCTGTTCCGCACCATCCAGCTGCCGGCCGTGGTGCCCTCGGTCGTCTCCGGGCTGCGCCTCGCGCTGGCCCAGGCCTGGCTGTTCCTGGTCGCCGCCGAGCTGATCGCCTCCTCGATGGGGCTGGGATTCATCCTCAACGACTCCCAGCAGACGGGCCGCGTGGATCGGATCCTGCTCGCGATCGTGCTGCTGGCGCTGCTGGGCAGCCTGACCAACGCCCTGCTGGGCCTCGCCGAGAAGAAGCTGCTGAAGAGGTGGACATGAGCATCACCGAGACCGCCGCGGATCCCCTCGCAGGGACCGCCGCCGGCGCTGCCGCCGAGACCCGGCTGGTCGAGACCCGCAGCTTCCCGCCGAACCCCGCGCTCGAGGGGACGTGGAACGTCGATGCGAGCATCTACGCGACGGCGTCGGCCGATCCGACCGCCTTCTGGGAGGCCGCCGCGCACCGGCTCGACTGGGCAGAGCCCTGGCACACCGCCCTGGAATGGGAGGCGCCGACGGTCGCACCGGCTGCCGACCCCGCCGCCGACTCCGCCGCCGGCTCTGCTGCCCGCACGACCGCCGACTCCGCCGCCGAGGAGCTCAGCGTCCCCGCCGCCCGCTGGTTCGTGGGCGGCCGGCTGAACGTCGCCGAGAACTGCGTGGACCGCCACGTGCGCGCCGGCAACGGCACCAAGGTCGCCCTGCACTTCGAGGGCGAGCCGGGGGACCGGGAGTCCGTCACCTACGAGGATCTCCAGCGCCGCGTCTCCCAGGCCGCGAACGCCCTGACGGACCTGGGCATCGAGCCCGGGGACCGGGTGGTCGTCTACCTCCCGGTGCTCGTGGAGACCGTGGTCATCGCGCTGGCCTGCGCCCGGATCGGCGCCGTGCACTCGCTCGTCTTCGGCGGGTTCAGCGCCGAGGCGGTGCGCTTCCGCCTGCAGGACACGAGGGCGAAGCTGCTGGTCACCTCCGACGGACAGTTCCGCCGCGGTCAGGCCGTCGAGGTGAAGTCCCAGGCCGACGCCGCCGCCCGCGACCTGCCCGAGCTCGAGCACGTGCTGGTCGTGCGCCGCACCGGCCAGGACATCGCCTGGACCGAAGGCCGCGACGTCTGGTGGCACGAGAGCGTCGGCACGGCGAGCGAGACGCATGAGGCCCGCAGCTTCGACGCCGAGCATCCGCTGTTCATCATCTACACCTCCGGCACCACCGGCAAGCCCAAGGGTCTGGTCCACACCAGCGGCGGCTATCTCGCCCACACCTCCTGGGCGCACTGGGCGCATTTCGATGCCAAGCCCGGCGACGTCCACTGGTGCACCGCGGATCTGGCCTGGGTCACCGCCCATACCTACGAGATCTACGGCCCGCTCTCCAACGGCCTCACCCAGGTGATCTACGAGGGGACCCCGGGCGAGCCCACCCGGGAGCGGCATCTGGAGATCATCGAGCGCTACGGCGTCACCGTCTACTACACCGCCCCCACCCTGATCCGCACCTTCATGAGCTGGTTCGGGGACACGCTGCCCACCGGGCACGACCTCTCCTCGCTGCGCCTGCTGGGCACCGTCGGCGAGGCGATCAACCCCGAGGCCTGGGTGTGGTTCCACCGCACCTTCGGCCGCGGCGAGCTGCCGATCATCGACACCTGGTGGCAGTCCGAGACCGGCGCCGCGATGCTGGTCCCGCTGCCCGGCGTGACCACGCTGAAGCCCGGCTCCGCGACCGTGCCGCTGCCCGGCATCGACATGGCCGTGGTCGATGCAGAAGGCCGTGAGCAGCCCGCGGGCGTGGCCGGCACCCTGGTGGCCCGTCGGCCCTGGCCCGGGATGGCCCGCACCGTCTGGGGCGACCCCGAGCGGTACCGCGACTCCTACTGGAAGGACTACGCGGGCCGGGGCGAGCACGGCGGCTATTACGTCGCCGGGGACTCCGCCACGGTCGATGCCGACGGGTGCTTCTGGATCCTCGGCCGCCTGGACGACGTCGTGAACGTCTCCGGGCACCGGCTGTCCACCATCGAGATCGAATCTGCGCTGGTCGCGGACCGCACCGTGCAGGAGGTCGGCGCCACCGGGGTCCAGGATCCGCTCACCGGGCAGGCGGTCGCGGTGTTCGTGATCCCGGCGGGTTCAGCGGGTGCAGTGGGTTCAGCGGGGGCTGCGGATTCGTCGGCCCTGGACGTGCCCGCCCTGCGGGCCCGCGTCGCCACCGAGATCGGCCCGATCGCCAAACCCCGCTTCGTGATCCAGGTGCCGGACCTGCCCCGCACCCGCTCCGGCAAGATCATGCGCCGCCTGCTCGCCCAGCTCGTGCACGCCGAGCGGGACCGCCGCGCGGGCCGCCCGCCGGTGCCGCTGGGGGACATCACCTCGCTGCAGAACCCGGAGGCCGTCGACGCCGTGGCCGAGGTGCTCGCCGCGCTGCCGGCGGAGGATCCCACCGTCGCCCCACTCTCCTGACCTGACCTGACCCGATGTGACCTGACCTCCCTGACCCGACCTCGACAGACTCCACCTACTCCGACCCTGGAGGAATCATGACCACCACCGTCCCCACCTCGACCTTCGAGACGCCGCTGAAGTTCGCCTACTGGGTGCCGAACGTGTCCGGCGGCCTCGTCGTCTCCACCATCGAGCAGCGCACCGACTGGCAGCTGCCGTACAACACGAAGCTCGCCCAGGTCGCCGAGCAGTCCGGCTTCGAGTACGCGCTCACGCAGACCCGCTACGCCGCCAGCTACGGCGCGGACAAGCAGCACGAGGCCTCCGCCTTCTCCATGGCGCTGCTCGGCGCGACCGAGAAGCTCAAGGTCATCGCTGCCTTCCACCCCGGCATGTGGCACCCCGGCGTGCTCGCCAAGTGGCTGATCACGGCGGATCACCTCTCCGGCGGCCGCGCCGCGGTGAACATCGTCTCCGGCTGGCTCAAGGACGAGTTCGTGAAGTTCGGCCTGCCCTGGCTCGAGCACGACGAGCGCTACGTGCGCACCGAGGAGTTCATCTCCGCGCTGCGCGGGCTGCTCACCGAGAACGGGTACTCCCAGGACGGGAAGTACTACTCGATCGATGACTTCACCCTCTCCCCGAAGCCCGTCGACGTAGCCGGTCGCCCTCATCCGGAGATCTTCTTCGGCGGCAACTCGACCGCCGCGCAGGCCACCGCGGGCCGCGTCGCGGACTGGTACTTCTCCAACGGCCGCACCCTCGAGGGCTACGAGGACAACGTCGCCGGCGTCCTCGCCTCGGCCGCCGCCGCAGGCCGCACCCCGAAGTTCGGCCTGAACGGCTTCGTCATCGCCCGCGAGTCCCGGAAGGAGGCGGAGGAGACCCTGCGCGAGATCGTGGCCAAGGCCCACCGCCCCGCCGTCGAGGGCTTCCGCCAGTCCGTCCAGGAGGCCGGCGCCTCCACCAAGGACGGCAAGGGCATGTGGGCCGATTCCTCCTTCGAGGACCTCGTCCAGTACAACGACGGCTTCAAGACCCAGCTCATCGGCACCCCCGAGGAGATCGCCGACCGCATCATCGAGTACAAGAAGATCGGCGTGAACCTGCTGCTCACCTGCTATCTCCACTTCACCGAGGAGGTGGCGATGTTCGGCCGGGACGTGCTGCCGATCCTGCGCGAGAAGGAAGCGGACCTCGCGCGCGCCCGCGGCACCGAGCTGAACACCGACCTGCTGCCCGTCGTCCCCGGCGTCTCCGCCGAGGACGCCGCGAATGCCGCCTTCGACACCCTCCCGGCCGATCACCCGGCCAAGGCAGGAGCCGCTGCATGACCACCCAGGCCCAGACCACCCAGGCCCAGACCACCCAGGCTGAGACCACCCAGGCCGGGCGGACCGCGCAGCCCCCGTCGGCCGCCGCCGCGCCGAGCCCCGAGCGCAGCTTCGGGTTCCGCACCCGCGCCCTCCATGCGGGCGGCACCCCCGACGCCCAGCACGGCGCCCGCGCAGTCCCGATCTACCAGACCACCTCGTTCGTCTTCGACGATGCGGCCGACGCCGCGAACCTCTTCGCGCTGCAGAAGTACGGCAACATCTACTCCCGCATCGGCAACCCCACCGTCGCCGCCTTCGAGGAGCGCATCGCCTCCCTCGAGGGCGGGATCGGCGCGGTCGCCACCGCTTCCGGGATGAGCGCGGAGTTCATCACCTTCGCGGCGCTGGTGGGCGTCGGCGACCACGTCGTCGCCTCGGCGCAGCTCTACGGCGGCACCGTCACCCAGCTCGACGTCACCCTGCGCCGCTTCGGCGTGGAGACCACCTTCGTGCCCTCCTCCGACCCTGAGGACTACCGCGCCGCGTTCCGGCCGGAGACGAAGGTGCTCTACGTCGAGATCATCGGCAACCCCTCCGGCGAGATCGCCGACCTCGAGGGGCTGGCAGACCTGGCGCACGAGCACGGGGTGCCGCTCGTGGTCGACGCGACCCTCGCCACCCCGTACCTGGTGCGACCGCTCGAGCACGGCGCGGACATCGTCATCCACTCGGCCACGAAGTTCCTCGGCGGGCACGGCACCACCCTCGGCGGCGTCGTCGTCGAGTCGGGGCGCTTCGACTGGGGCAACGGGAAGTTCCCCTCGATGACCGAGCCGGTCGAGTCCTACGGCGGGCTGCGCTGGTGGGACAACTTCGGCGAGTACGGCTTCCTCACCAAGCTGCGCTCCGAGCAGCTGCGCGACATCGGCCCCTCCCTCTCCGCGCAGGCGGCGTTCCAGCTGCTGCAGGGCGTGGAGACGCTCCCGCAGCGGATCGATGCGCACCTTGCCGGAGCGCGCGCGGTCGCCGAGTGGCTCGACGCGGACCCGCGGGTCTCGTTCGTGACCTGGGCGGGGCTCGAGTCCCATCCGCACCACGAGCGCGCTTCGAAGTACCTGCCGCTCGGCCCCGGCTCCGTCTTCGCCTTCGGCGTCCGACCGACGGGGGAGCACGCGAGCGCCGAGGACGAGGCGGCCGCGGCCCGCGCCGCGGGCGAGCGGGTGATCGAGAACCTGCAGCTCGCCTCGCACCTGGCGAACATCGGGGACGCGCGCACCCTCGTCCTGCACCCGGCCTCGACCACGCACCGCCAGCTCACCGCGGAGCAGCTCGTCGCCGGCGGCGTCCGGCCCGACCTCATCCGCATCTCGGTGGGCCTCGAGGACGTGGAGGACATCCTCTGGGACCTCGACCAGGCGATCACCGCGGCGACCGGCCGCAGCAGGGAGGAGCAGGCATGAGCGGCATCAGCATCCAGTCCGGCGCGGCCTGCGCCGCGCCGTCGGCGACGGACGTCGAGGGAGTGCCCGCGCGCACCTGGCAGGGCCCCTCGGCCCCGGAGCGGCTCGTGATCCTGCGCCGGGCGCGCTCGATCGCGATCGTCGGCGCCTCGACGAACCCCGCCCGCGCCAGCTACTTCGTGAGCACCTATCTGCTCTCGAGCGCGCCGTACGAGGTCTATTTCGTCAACCCCCGAGCGACGACGATCCTCGGACAGCCGGCCTATGCCTCGCTCGCGGACCTGCCCGTGGTGCCCGACATCGTCGACGTGTTCCGCCGGGACGCCGACCTGCCGGGCGTCGCCCGCGAGGCCGTGGAGGTCGGCGCGAAGGCGCTGTGGCTGCAGCTCGGCTCCTGGAACGAGGAGGCCGCCGCGATCGCCGAGGACGGGGGCCTGGACGTGGTGATGGACCGCTGCGTGAAGATCGAGCACGCCCGCTTCCACGGCGGGCTGCACCTGGCCGGGTTCAACACCGGCGAGATCACCTCCCGCAAGCAGCGGGTCAGCGCGCGGCGCTGAGCGTACGCTCGGAAGTCAGGCGCGGGTCGGGGATCACCCCGGCCCGCGTTCTGCTGTCCGGGGGTATGAGCACTGGGGCCCGGCGCCGCTCGGGCCGGTCCTGCGGGTCCGGTGATCCGGGGCGCACCGGCACCGCTCACCCCTCGATGCGGAGTCCCAGGTGCGCGGCGAGGAGGGGCGCGAGCGCGGTGACCTGCGCGGCGTCGAGCGTCGCGCCCGACAGGCCCTCGAGGTTCGAGATCGACCCCATCTCCAGCCCGCGCAGGTCCACGTCTTCGAGCCGGGCGTGGGGCAGGGCGACGGAGCCGGCGCGGCAGTTCACGAAGGCGACGCGGGAGGCGGTGACGGCGCCGAGGTCGAGCTCGTCGATCGTGCAGTCCTCGAAGAGCACGTCCTCCAGCGTCGAGGAGTGCAGGTTGATCCAGTCGAACTTCGTGCCGGTGATGCGGGTGGAGCGGATCTCGGCGTCGTAGACGTCCAGCGCCCCGATCCGCGAGCCGGCCAGCTCGACGTCGCGCCAGGTGGAGCGGGTCGCATCCAGCACCGGGGCGTTCAGGCGCTCGATCCGGGTCTCGAGCAGCCGGGCGTGCTGGAGCACGGTGGTGTGCGCGGTCACGTCGACCAGCTCGCACTCGGTGAAGGTCGCGCCGGTGAGGTCCGCCCCGGTGAGATCGGCGCCGACGAGGCGCAGGCCGTCGTACCGGTCCTGGGCGTTCAGCTGTGCGGCGTCCGCCTCCTCGAGGTCGGGAAGGACCAGGCGCTCGAGGACGGGCGGGCGGGTGGTGGTGCGACGGCGCATGGGGTCCTCGGGTCGGCGGCGTGAGGTCGTCCTCGAGGGTACGGGGAGGGGGAGACGCTCCGGCAGGATTCGAACCTGCGACCCACTCCTCATGAGGGAGCTGCTCTACCGGGCTGAGCTACGAAGCGGTGGTGTCGAACGGGTGCTGTGGGACCAGCCTGCGGGACCGGTCCGGCGGTGTCGAGCGCGCTGTCATCTGCCGTCGCATTCGAGGTGCGGCACCCGCGACCTTTCCTCCACAGAGGGTGGTTATCCACATTCTCGCGTCGAATTCGGTGGAGTGTCCGAGTGGTGTGTGGATGCATTTCAGGATGTGACGCTCGGGTCCGAGTGGAATGTCTTTGGCCTGCACATACGTTCGGATCGGCGGGCGGGTGTGCGCGCGACAGCTTCTCCCTGATCGGCGTTATCCACATTCTTCTGCGGGCCTTTCCTTTGTCGGTGGGGGCCGGAAGAATAGGGCCATGACTCTCGCAGTGCAGGACCTCGGCGCGGCTGCTGGTGATCCCCACCAGCAGCTGATCGACGCCGTGCGTGCGGGAGGTCCCGGAGCGCTCGCCGAGGAGCTCGGCGACCGCGCTCATGTGCTGAGCGCCCTCACCGGGTTCCCGCAGGAGCTGTTCGCCCCCGCGGATCCGTCGGCCGAGGCGTTCCGCGACGTGATCGGCAGCCTGCATTCCCTGCGCAGCGCGATCGACGCGCTCGAGACCCGCGCCGTCGTCGCGCTCGCCGACTCCCTCACCCTGCGCAGGCAGGCCGAGGCGCGGGCGCACGCCGCGCAGGAGGCGGGGGAGGAGACCCCGCCCGCACAGCTGCTGCGCGCGGCGTCCCGTGAGGCGGCCCGCGAGGTCTCGATGCTCACCCGCCGCTCCCCGGCGTCCGCCTCCCGCTCGCTCGCCGCCCGGCGCCGGCTCGTGGCGGACATGCCGGTGATGCTCTCCGCCCTCGCGGACTCCCAGGTCACCACCGAGGACGCCTATCGCACCGCCCGCTCCTTCGCCCCGCTCACCCCCGCCCAGCGCCGCGAGGCGGACCGGCTGCTCGGGGAGCGCCTGCCCTACCTCGACGGCGCCGGCTCCGAGGAATGGGCCGACGGCCGCGCCGCAGCGATCTCCCTCGCCGACCCCGACGGCGAGGCGCGGCGCCACCAGCACGCCAAGCGGGAGCGGCACGTGACCGTGCGCCGCGGCGAGCACGGCATGGCGACGGTGACGGCGCACGTCACCGCGCTGGACGCGGCCCTGATCCGCAAGTGCCTCTCCCTCGAGGCCGAGCGGCTGCGCACTGCCGGCGACCGCCGCGGGCATCAGGCCATCCAGGCTGACACCTTCGTGGACACCCTGATCGGCCGCAGCGGGAGCATGGAGCCGGTGACGCTGGACATCGGCGTGATCATCACCGACCACGTGCTCCTGGACCCCGGCACGGGCGACCTCGCCCAGATCGAGGGCTACGGCACGGTTCCCGCCGAGGCGGTGAGGGAGAGTCTGCGCGATCCGCTCAACGCGATCGCGGGCACGGACGAGGACCCGCTCGGTCCCGACGGTCCGGCGCTGCGCGCCGTGCTGCGAAAGCTGTACGAGCACCCGAGGACCGAGGAGCTGGTCGCCGTCGAATCCCGGGCGCGGGCCTTCCCGTCCGCGCTCGCCCGGTTCATCCGTCTGCGCGACCGGACCTGTCGCGGCCCCCACTGCAACGCCCCGATCCGCCACATCGACCACATCCGGCCCCACGCTGCCGGGGGATGCACCTGCCTGGAGAACGGGCAGGGGGTCTGCGCCTACTGCAACGACAAGGAGCAGCAGCTGGCGAGCGTGGAGCGGGTCGGGGACCCGGCGGTCGACGGGCACGTGGTGGAGTGGACGACGAGACTCGGCGCCACCCGACGCACTCGCGCCGCGGCGCTGACTCATCGGTGCGGTCCGATGGACCCACTGCCCGGTGACAGCCCGGTGCAGCCGCCGACCGACCCGCCGACGCCGACCGAGTCCCCGGGGAGCACCGAACCGCCGGAGACGACCGACCTGCAGGCGCCGACGGAGCCCGAGGGCCGGACGGGGAACTAGATCCTCACCTCGGCAGCTCTGCCCAGAGCTTCACGAGTGACGTGCTCACGGCAGATCGAACTGCCTCCAGTCCTTCCCGTCCCACGCCGAGACACCCGTGGCCTCGTCCAGGGTGTACAGCACGCTCTCGTCCGGGGACCAGCAGATCCGCTGCAGCAACAGATCCTCGAAGCGGGTCTCCTCACCGGTGGCGCTGTCCCAGATCAGCAGATCCCCGGGGCTCTGCAGTGCGATCCGGCTCTGCGCCCCGACGGCCAGGCGGGCCGAGTGGGTGTAGGGGGAGACCTCGGGGCCGGTGCTGGTCGTGCCGTCCGGTGCGCGCACCTCGAGGGTCGCCGGTGCATAGGTGACCAGCACGAGCGTCTCGTCCGCGCTGTACCCGAAGTCGACCAGGATCCGTTCCTGAGCGTCCAGCACCTCGCGCCGCTCCCCGGTAGCGGGATCCCAGTGCGAGAGGCGGTTGGGCGGGTCGCTTCGTCCGTGGACGTCGGTGCCGCCGACGACGAGGGTCGTGCCCTCCGCGATGTAGGACAGGGCCGTGGGAGCAGGGGCGTCGGGCTGCAGGATGTGGCCCGCCCCGCACTGGTCACCGCTCACGTCCCAGAGGCGGACCGTGCCGTCCTTGCTGGTGGAGGCCAGCTGCGTGCCGTCCGGGCTGAAGGCGAGAGCCGTGATCCGCGCCGACGTGTCACGGGGGTCCTCATGGCCGATCAGGTTCCACAGCAGCTCCCCGTCGACGCTGACGATCGCGATGTGCCGCCGGTCGCCGATCGCCAGCCGGGTGCCGTCGGGATGCCAGGCGATCGCTCCCTCGGCAGCACCGGCGATGCGCCGCACGACACTCCCCTCGGCTGTGTCCCACAGGAGCACACCCTGGACATCGGTCAGTCCCAGCATCGAGCGGTCGGGATGCTCCGCGGCGGCGATCAGGGCGCCGTCGGGGGAGACGGCGAGCCCGGCGTCGTTGAACCAGCGGGACGGGGAGGGCTCATAGGGGGTGACGCGAGCCCCCGGAGGGACCCTACTGCCGCCGTCCTCGAACTCCGGCAGCTCCTCCTCGGGGCCCAGGCAGGAGCTCGGCGCCGGCCCCAGGAACGGGAGCCGGCCACAGCCGGGCAGCAGCAGCGCGGCGGACAGGGCGGAGGCGCCGAGCAGCGCGTGACGACGGGTCGGAGGAGCCATGGTCGAGGGCCGGTCAGGCGCCTGTCGGCTGCGCCGTGCGCCAGAGCAGGCGGAACCACACCTGTGTTCCGTCCTCGAGGGTGTGGACGTCGCACTCACCGTTCTCGGTGGGGACCAGCTCCTGGGCGGTGGAACGCCGACGCTCGGCGGCCAGCACCGTGTACTCGTCCTCCACCCGCAGCACCGGATAGGGCGATTCCTCGGTGCCCTCGCCCGCAGTGCGGATGCTGTCCATCGCCAGCAGCGCGAACTTGCGCTCGCGGGTCGCGTCCGCGTCCTCGCCGAGCGCCGCATAGGCCTGGGATAGGTGCATGTGCGCGGCGGGGCTGAGGAAGATGCCGGGCATCTGCGCCCACAGTGCATCGATCACGCCCTGATGGTCACCGGCCTTCTCGAGCGGGGTCACGATCTGCGTGATCGCGACCATCGGGTTATAGCTCGGTGCCGCGGTGATCTCCCGATGCAGCGCCTCGAGGTGCTCCGGCGTCGGGTCGAGGGCGTACGCCTCCATGGTGTCCGGAAAGTTCACGGTGTCCCGTCCTGTGTCGAGTGCTGTGGGCAGTGAATGGCATCGGCGGTGAGGAGGCGGTGGCTCGCTCTGTCGGCTCCGATCCTACGGGGAGGCGGGAACCCGAGCATCGTCCTCCCGTCACTGGCCGGCGTCGGCACGGGCGAGACCCGCTCGAGGACGCAGGGGCTCGGCGCGCGACGCCGCTACGACGTGACCGGAACCCCGGCGTCGCGCTGGTACTGCTGGAACTCCTCAAGCGTCATGTCCTCGGCGAAGCTGCCGCCGGTGTCGAAAGCGTCCTCCTCCAACGGCTGGTCGAGGTACTCCTGGTACTCCGCTTCCCAGGCGTCGCGCTCCTCCTGCGGAGCCGTATCCGGGGGGCGAGGCCCGTCGGGGCCCCCGTGATAGTCGCGGTCGTTCTCGCGCCAGGCCTCGATCTCCTCTCGGGTGACCCCGTGCTCCCTCTCGATGCGCTCGTACTCCGCCTCGCTGGTGTCCTCGCGCCAGAACTGCCATCCCGGTCCCTCCGTCTGCTCGACCCAGTTGTCCTGCGCGGCGTGGCGGGCTTCGTGGGCGGCGATGTTGATGGAGTACGGATCCCAGGCCCAGTCCTCGTCGATCACGATGTGCTCTCCGCGGAACAGGTCGTGCTCCTTCCAGTAGCCCGCGGGCCCGCCGTCCCTGATGTCGTCGAAGTGCACGGTGATCTCCGCCTCGATGCCCTGCCGCTCGAGCTCCTGCTCGACGATCTCCTCGAGGACGAGCTGCTTCTCCTCGTTCGACATCTGATGCCACGCGATCGCGACCTCCATGGAGACGTTGTCCGGGTCTCCCGGGAGGATCTGGTCGTCGTACGGACCGAACCGGGCTCCGCTGAGATTCTCCTTGCCGGATGCACCGCTCCCGGGAGTCTCCGCTGCAGAGGCCGTGTTCTGCTGCTCGACCTCCTCGGACAGGGTCGCGGAGTGCTGTGCGAGATCCCCGCAGACCTGCTCCAGGAGCCGTCCGGCACCGCTGGACCACGACATGCGGAAGCCCTCGGCGTCCGCTCCCACCCAGAACCCCTCGCTGGCCCGCACCTGCCCGTCGAGGGTCGTGGCGTGGGATGTCAGGCGCTGCTGCGCTGCGTCGATGCGCGCTGCGAACTCACTGACCTGGTGGGGGTTCATGCCGAGGAACATCGATGCATCTCCTGGTGCGGCGAGCGGAAGGGGCCGACACGGCCGGGCAGCGACGGTGCTCGTCTCCCGGACCTCTGGCCTGTCCCTCACGCTAGCCGCGGCGTGGTGGGTCGTGCCATGGGGAGTTCTCTCCATGGCACGACCCACCTGGCGGCTCAGCCCCGCGCCGCCGCCTTCGCCGCAGCCGGCAGCACCGCCGCGATCCGGTCGAGGACCTGGTCGGTGTGGGCGGTGGAGACGAACCAGGCCTCGAAGGCCGAGGGAGGGAGGTACACCCCGCCCTCGAGCATCGCGTGGAAGAAGCGGGTGAACGCCTCGGTGTCCTGCGCCTTCGCGTCCTCGTAGGTCGTGACGGGCTCGCCGCGGAAGAACACCGAGAACAGGGTGCCGGCGGTCTGGACCACGTGCGGGACGCCCTCGGCGGTCAGCGCGTCGGCGACCAGCTGCTGCAGCGTCCGCGAGGCGCGGCCGAGCGTCTCGTAGGCCGCGTCGTCGAGCCCGGCGAAGGTCGCCAGCCCGGCCGCGGTCGCGAGCGGGTTCCCCGAGAGGGTGCCGGCCTGGTAGACGGGTCCGGCCGGGGCGAGCAGGCCCATCAGGTCCTCGCGGCCGCCGAAGGCGCCGACGGGCAGGCCGCCGCCGATCACCTTGCCGAAGGTCATCAGGTCCGGCGCCCAGTCCTCGCCGGTGCCGCGCGGGCCGTCGACCCCGTAGTGCCCCTCACGGCTCGCGCGGAAGCCGGTGAGCACCTCGTCGCTGATCAGCAGCGCGCCGCTCGCGTGCGCGGTCTCGGAGAGGAAGCGGTTGAAGCCCACCCCGTCCTCCGTCGGCGGCGTCACCACTCCCATGTTGGCGGGAGCGGCCTCGGTGATGATCGCGGCGATCTCCTGGCCGCGCTCGGCGAACAGTGAGGTCACGGCCGCACGGTCGCCGTAGGGGAGCACCACGGTGTCGCGCGCGGTCGCGGCGGTGACGCCCGCCGAGCCCGGCATCGCGAAGGTGGCCACGCCGCTGCCGGCCTCGGCCAGCAGCGCGTCGACATGCCCGTGATAGCAGCCGGCGAACTTCACGACCACGTCGCGGCCGGTCGCGGCGCGGGCCACCCGCAGCGCGCTCATCGTCGCCTCGGTCCCCGAGTTGACCAGGCGCAGCTGCTCGATCGGGCGGATGCGGCGCACGACCTCCTCGGCGAGGGTCACCTCGCCCGGCTGCGGGGCGCCGAAGGACAGCCCGCGGCCCGCGGCCTCGCGCACCGCCTCGACGACACGGTCGTCCGCGTGGCCGAGGATCATCGGGCCCCACGAGCCGACGAGATCCACGTACTCATTGCCGTCGGCGTCATGGAGCAGAGCGCCCTTGGCGTCGGTGAGGAACGGCGGGGTGCCGCCCACCGAGCCGAAGGCGCGCACGGGCGAGTTCACGCCGGAGGGGATCACCTGCTGGGCGCGGGTGAAGAGGTCGGCAGAGGCGGTGGTGCGGGTCATCGGGGCATCTCCTGATCAGAGGGCGGAGTGGTGGGTGACGAGGGAGGGGCGGAGGCTCAGAGGAATTCGCGCAGGTGGGCGGGCAGGCCCTCGCGGAACCAGCCGGCGACCTCGCTCGCGTAGTAGGTCAGCACGGTCGAGGCGCCCGCGCGGCGGAAGGCCAGCAGCGACTCCAGGATCATGCGGTCGCGGTCCACCCAGCCGTTCGCCGAGGCCGCCTCGATCATCGCGTACTCGCCGGAGACCTGATAGGCGCCGACGGGCACCGGCGAGGCCTCGGCGACATCCCGGAGCACGTCGAGATAGGGCAGGCCGGGCTTGACCATCACCATGTCCGCTCCCTCGGCGACGTCGAGCGCGAGCTCCCGCAGAGCCTCCCGGCCGTTCGCCGGATCCTGCTGGTAGGTGCGGCGGTCGCCCTGCAGGGAGGAGTCGACCGCCTCGCGGAACGGGCCGTAGAACGCCGAGGCGTACTTCGCGGTGTACGCGTAGACCGCGGTGTCCAGATGGCCGGCGCCATCCAGCGCATCGCGCACCGCGGCGATCTGGCCGTCCATCATCCCGGAGGGCCCCAGCAGGTGCGCGCCGGCCTCGGCCTGGGCGAGGGCCATCTCACGGTAGCGCGCCAGGGTGGCGTCGTTGTCGACGCGTCCCGCGGCGTCCAGCACCCCGCAGTGGCCGTGGTCGGTGAACTCGTCCAGGCACAGGTCGGCCATGATCACGGTCGCATCACCGAGCTCGGAGCGCAGGCGCGAGAGCGCCCGGTTGAGGATGCCGTCCGGGTCGGTCGCGCCGGAGCCGATGGCGTCCTTGAGCTCGGGTACCCCGAACAGCATCACGCCGCCCACCCCGCGCTCCACCGCCTCGTTCGCAGCGCGGACCAGGGAGTCCATCGTGTGCTGGACGACACCGGGCATCGAGCTCACGGGGCGGTTCTCGCTCGCACCCTCGCGCACGAACATCGGCAGCACCAGATCGGCGGGCCGGAGGGTCTGCTCACGCACCAGGGAGCGCATCGCGGCGCTGCTGCGCAGACGACGGGGCCGATCGATCGGGCCGGGGAAGGATGAAGAGGTCATCGGGGCTCCTTAGGAAGAGCGGGAGAGGAATCAGCGGTCGACGGGTCTATGGCCGACGGGCCAGGAACTGACGAGCCTGCGGCGAGCACCTGCTGCACCGCGTCGGCGAGGGAATCATCCGTCGGCTGCTCCGCCTGCCGGGCGAGCGGCAGCCCCGCGGCGCGCACCGCGGCGGAGGTGGGGTCGCCGATCGAGATGATCGGGGTCGAGGGATGCACGCCCAGCGCGGCGGCGTGGCGGGCGATCATCGGGCTGGTCAGCACGATCGCACCGTAGCGCCCGGTCGCCAGAGCAACGGCGACCGGGGCGGGGGGCTCGAGCCGCTGCGGACGGTAGGCGGTCACCTGGTGGACCCGGTAGCCCTTCGCCCGCAGTCCTTCGGGGACGGTCGGGGAGGCGGCGGCAGAGGCGGGAAAGAGCACCGTGGCCCCCGCCGGCGCAGACGGCATCTCCGCGACCAGGGCCGCACCGGAGCCACCGGCGACCATCGTGGCCGTGATCCTGAAGGCGTCCAGCGTCGCCGCGGTGCCGGCGCCGACGGCGATCACCTCGGTGCCCGGCGGCACCACCACCGCGCCGAGCGCCTCGGCGGCGGTGCGGGAGGTGATCACCAGATGGGAGTAGGCGCCGCCGGTGAGCCGCTCCCGGGCCACGGCGAGCTCCTCGTCCGTGGCGTGCTCGAGCCGGATCAGCGGCTGATGCTCGGCCTGGATCCCGCGCTCCCGCAGCCGGGCCAGCAGCGTCGCTCCGCGCCCGGCCGGTCGGGCGACCAGCACGGGACGGGGAGCGTCGAGCGGGGACATCAGGCCTTGGCCTCCGCGAGGATCTCCCCGGCACCGCGATCGAGGAGATCGCTCGCGAGCTCGGCCCCGAGCTCTGCCGGCACCGAGCCGGCACCGGAGAGCTGATCCACCGCGAGGTCCAGCGCCACCCGGGCCTCGCCCTCGACGACATGGCTGCCGTCGGGACGGATCGCGAGCCCGCGCAGCCGCAGCACGTGGCTGCGGGGCTGACCTCCGCTGTGCTCGCCGTCGCTGGGCGCTCCGCTGCCGTGCACGCCGCCGCCGTCGCTCTCGTCGCGGTCGGCGAGCTCGAGCTCGGCGTAGGCCGCGACCGGAGCGGAGCAGCCCGCCTCGAGCGTGCGCAGCAGCGCCCGCTCGGCGGTGACCGCTGCGCGGGTGGCGGGGTCGTCGACCGCGGCCAGCCGGTCGGCGAACCAGGGAGCGGTCGCGAGCGCGGCGGTGGTCGCCTCGACGGCGAGCGCGCCCTGGGCGGGGGCTGGCAGCATCACGTCGACCGGCAGCAGCTCGCTGATCGCGGCGTCGCGGCCCACTCGGCGCAGCCCGGAGGCGGCGAGCACCACTGCGTCGAGGTCTGCGTCCTCCCCGAGCGCCCGGGCCAGTCGGGTCTCGACGTTGCCGCGGATCCCGAGCACCTCCAGATCCGGCCGGGCCCGCAGCAGCTGGGCGGCGCGGCGCGGGGAGCCCGTGCCGACCTTCGAGCCCGCCGGCAGCTCGGCGAGGGTGAGCCCGTCGCGGGCGCAGAGCGCATCGCGCGGATCCTCCCGGGCCGGGTAGCAGGCCAGGGTGATCTCCTCCAGCGGTGCGGTGGGAAGGTCCTTGCAGGAGTGGACCACCACGTCGACCTTCTCATCCAGCAGCGCCTGACGGACGGCGGTGACGAACACGCCGGTACCGCCGATCTGCGCGAGCGGGCTGATGCGGTCACGGTCTCCGCGGGTGCTCAGGTGCACCAGCTCGACGGCGTGGTCGGTGCCCGCCACCAGCGCCTCGCCCACCTGCCCCGACTGGGTCAGCGCGAGATCGGAGGCGCGGGTGCCGATCCGTAGGGCGGAGCCGACGAAGGATGCGGGCCCGGCAGCCCCGTCATTCCCCGCGGCTCCGGCTGATCGGGGGCCGGGCGTCACGAGCCCGCTCCTGCTGTGGCCGCCTCTGCTCGCGCGCGCTCCACATCCCGCTCCGAGTCCACGGCACTGGTCGTCGGGCGGCACAGACGGCCGACGCAGCAGTTCACCCCGCAGACGTCCGGCGTGCCCCCGAAGTCGGTGACGATGCGGCGGGGGAACTGTGCATCCAGTCGCTCCTGGACCAGATCGGCCAGCGCGGCGATGAACCGAGGATCCTCGCCGGAGGTCGCGACGCGGCGGAAGTCCAGCCCCTTCTCCGTGGCGGTCTCCTTCGCCTCGGTGTCCAGATCCCAGACCACCTCGACATGATCGGTGACGAAGCCGATCGGGACCACGATCACGGCATCGGCCACATCGTCGGCGGCGAGCTGCTCGATCACGTCGTTGACGTCGGGCTCGAGCCAGGGGATGTGGGGCGCCCCGGAGCGGGACTGGTACACCAGCTGCCACTGCGGGAGCTCGGGGACGTCGTCGTGCAGCTGCTCCATCACCCAGCGGCAGGCGGAGAGATGCTGTTCGACATACCAGCCGCCGGAGCCCTCGACCCGGGTCTCCTCAGGGCCGGAGGCCTCGGCCATCGAGTTCGGCACGGAGTGGGTGGAGAACAGCACCGCGATCCGATCGGCGTCGTGCCCGGCCGCGGTGAGGCTCGCCAGGGCGCTGGCCACCCCGTCGACCACAGGTTCGAGGAACCCCGGATGGTTGAAGTAGACGCGCACCTTGTCGATGCTCACCTCTCCGGCCAGACCGGTCTCCTCGAGCACCATGCCGAAGTCCTCGCGGTACTGCCGACACGAGGAGTAGGACGAGTAGGCACTGGTCACCAGGCCCAGGGCGTGGCGGTGGCCGTCCTCATGCAGGGCACGGACCGCCTCGGCGTTGTAGGGCGCCCAGTTGCGATTGCCGAAGTAGATCGGCAGGTCGATCCCGCGGCCGGCGAGCTCCTGTTCGAGGGCGAGGATGATCGTCTCGTTCTGCGCGGTGATCGGGCTGCGGCCACCGAGGGCACGGTAATGGCCGGCGACCTCCTCGAGGCGTTCGTCGGGGATCCCACGTCCCCGGGTGACGTTGCGCAGAAACGGGATCACGTCGTCCTGACCGTCGGGGCCGCCGAACGAGGAGAACAGGATCGCGTCGAAGGGCTTCTGCTCGCCGCGCCGGGCATGGGTGGCGGAGTCGGGCGCCGCAGGGCGCGGGCGGGCCATCGACGGGCTGGACGTCGAGGGGCTGGGCATCGGCGGGGTGGAGTCGGTCATGGTGAGTCCTCGATGGTGGGGTGGGTCAGGCGAGCAGCGCGGCGACGTCCTCGAGGGAGTCGAGGCGTCGGCCGGTGTGGAAGGGCAGCTCGTCGCGCACGTGCAGACGGGCGTCGGAGTAGCGCAGGTGGCGCATCATGTCGACCAGGTCGTGGAGGTCATCCGCCTCGAAGGAGAGCAGCCACTCGTAGTCGCCGAGCGCGAAGGCGGCGACGGTATTGGCGTTGACCTGCGGGTAGTCGCGACCCAGCATCCCGTGCTCGCGCAGCATGCGGTTGCGCTCGTCGTCTGCCAGCAGGTACCAGTCGTAGCTGCGCACGAAGGGGTAGACGGTGATCCACTGCTTGCGCTCGAAGCCCGGGACCATGAACGAGGGTGCATGCCCCTTGGCGAACTCGGCCATGCGGTGCACGCCCACGCCTGCCCACTCGCGGTGCAGCCAGGTCCCGGCGAGGGAACGCTCGAACTCGCGCAGCGCGGTCTGCAGATCGGCCGGGTCATCCGCGGCCAGCCACAGCATCAGGTCCGCCTCGGCGCGGAAGCCCGAGACGTCGTAGAAGCCGAGGATCTCCACGCCGCCCTCGGAGGCGGACTCGATGAGCTGGGTGACCTCCTCCAGGGACGACCGGATCTGCGCGGTGGTCAGCTCGCCGTCCTCGGTCAGGCCCGAGAGCCGACGGAACACGGTGTAGCTGGTGTATCGGGTGGTCTGCGCGATGTCCTCGACGGACTGCGCTTCCTGAGCGGGGGTGTCGGTCATGAGGGGTTTCCTTCCGAGGGGGTGGTGTCTTCTGCGAGCGACTGTTCGGCGCGGACGATCGCGTCGATGCCGGTGCCGGCTCTCCAGGAGCCGACCAGTTCGAGGGAGGGCTGCTCGCTGAGCAGCCCGGAGAGGGCGTCGAGGGCGGCGCGGTGGCCGGCCTGGGGCTGCCGCATGGCACGCTCCCAGTCGATCACCTCGGAGGCCAGGAGCTGCGTGCCGGACAGCGGGGCCCCCAGGATGCGGGATGCATCGGCCAGGGCGAGGCCGACGATCTCGCCCCGAGCAGGCAGCTGCTCGCCGGGGCGGCCGTAGGACAGGCGCAGCAGATGCGGGCTCCCGGCGGCGGGCAGGGCGTCGTGCAGCGCCTGCTGCACGTGCTCCCATTTGGCGCTCGCATGGGTCAGCGCTTTCGCGCGGATCCCGTCGGTGCCCGGGGCGACCAGCGCGCCGGTGCCCGAGGGGAAGGCGTTCAGCGCCGGGGAGTCCACCACCAGGGCCACCAGGCGCACAGGGGCCGACGGGGCCTGCGGGATCGCCTCTGCGATCCCCGGTGTCGCCTCCCGCAGCAGTTCCCGGGCTGTGTCCGGTGGGCAGGCGAGGACCAGGCGGTCCGCGGTGAGCTCCTCCTGGCGAGAGGTGCGGACCGTCCAGCCGGTCTCGTCCCGGCCGAGATCGACGACCTCGACCCCGGTGCGCAGGATGCCGCCCTCGGCGAGGAACTGCGCCTGCAGCGTCTGGGGCAGGAGCGCCATGGTGGGGGACAGGGCGTGCACGCGGGTGCCGGCGCTCGCGGCGGTCCGGGCGCCGGCGCTGCGTCCTCGGGTCCGTCGCACCGCAGCGGTGAGGGAGCCGTGCTCGGCCAGGCCGCGGCTCAGCGCGGGGGAGGCGGCGGCGAACTCGAGGGTCGTGGGATCCGCGGAATGCACTCCGCCGACCACCGGGGCGACCAGTCGCTCGAGCACCTTCCGGCCGAGCCGCCTGCCCACCACCTCGGCGACGGTCGCCCCGGGACGGGCGCCGACGCGGGCAGGGAGGAACCGCTCGAGGCTCGCGCGCAGCGCCCCGGCGGTGCCGAGCACCGCCCGGGCATCGGCCGCGAGGGGCCGGCCGGGGATCCCCAGCAGGCTGCCGCCGGGGGCGCGGTGCACGCCTGCGGAGGAGACCACCCGGCTGCCCAGACCCTCACGCGGGGCGACGACCTGTTCCGCCAGCCCCAGCTCGGTGACCAGCGCATCGACAGCTCCGGCACCGGTCGAGTAGGCCTCGGCGCCGATGTTCACCGCCAGCCCCCCGGCGCCCGGCAGCGCGGCCTGCGCGATCGCGCCGCCGATGCTCCCGGTCGCCTCGAGCAGCACCACCCGGTGCCCTGCGCGCAGGTGGCGTTGAGCGGCGAGCAGGCCGGCCAGGCCGCCGCCGACGACGAGGGTGCGGGTGGTCATGCCGTGGCGGGATCCTGCGAGTGGACGTCCTGCGCGAGGGCGTCCTGCTCGTGGAGGAAGCTCACCAGATCGGTGAGGACCTGCGGGTCGGTGTCCGGAGGGACGCCGTGACCGAGGTTCACCACGTGACCGCTCGCACCGGCGCCGGCCGCGAGCACTCCGCGAGCCTCCGCGAAACGGGCCTGCTCGGAGGTGAACAGCACGGCCGGGTCGATGTTGCCCTGGAGCGGGGTGCCCGCCGGCAGCATCTCGAGAGCCTGGTCCAGCCGCAGCCGGTGGTCCACGCCCATCACGGTCGCGCCGGCCGCATGCATCTGGGGCATGAGGTGCGAGGCGCCGACACCGAAGTGGATGCGCGGCACCGGCAGGTCGGTGACGTGGGCGAGAGCTGCCGCAGAATGCGACTGCACATGGGTGAGGTACTGCTCGGAGCTCAGCGCGCCGACCCACGAGTCGAACAGCTGCACCGCGGAGGCGCCGGCCAGCACCTGGGCGCGCAGGAAGCGGCCCGAGAGCTCCGCGACCCAGGCCGCCAGGCGCGCCCAGACCTCGGGCTGGGAGCGCATCAGCGCCCGGGTGCGCAGGTGGTCGCGGCTGGGGCCGCCCTCGACCATGTAGCTGGCCACGGTGAAGGGAGCGCCGGCGAAGCCGATCAGGGGAGTGGTGCCGAGCTCCGCGACGGTCAGACGCACAGCCTCGCGGATCGGTTCGAGCGCCGCGTCGTAGTCGTCGCCGAGCACGGGCAGGGCGTCGACGTCGGCCTCGGTGCGGATCGGGTGCTCGAAGACGGGGCCCACGCCGGGCTTGATCTCGACGCCGAGCCCCGCCTGGCGGGCGGGCACCACGATGTCGGAGAAGAAGATCCCAGCATCCACCTGATGGCGGCGCACGGGCTGCACGGTGATCTCCGCAGCCATCTCCGGGCGCACGCACGAGTCGAGCATCGTGGTGCCCTCGCGCAGCGAGCGGTACTCCGGCAGCGAACGGCCGGCCTGTCGCATGAACCACACGCTGGGGGTGGCGCTCCTCACGCCCCGCAGCTCGCCGAGCAGTGAGGCGTCGGCCACCCCGCCCTCCGCAGCGGAGCGCTGCAGGGGGTGCTCCGCGGGCAGGGCCGAGGGGGTCCCGGGAGGGGTCGTGGAGGCGATCGCGGGGGCGGTGGCGAGGCCGGGGCCTGGGGCGTTCCCGGTATCTGACAGGTGTCGCGATCGATCTGACGCGCTGTCGCCAAAAAGGTGCTCTGACGTAGGGTTCTTGTTCATGGCGACACCATTGTGCACAGGTTCGATGACGGAGTTCCCAGGGATCGGAACATCGCCCCGAAGATGCCTAGACTGGCGATCATGCTCGCTGCCCTCCGCGCTTCCCACGAGCACCTCGACCTCGGGGTGCTCGATGCCCTGACCCGTGGCGCGGACGCCCTCCCGGCCGTGATCCAGGAGCTCCAGCGCGAGCGCGCCGCCGTCACCGGCGAGCCCCCGGTGGTCGCGGGCGAAGTGGTGGTCAGCACCTGCAACCGGCTCGAGGTCTACCTCGACACCGACCGCTTCCACGAGGGCGTGGACCTGGTCCTCGACGCGGTGGCCCGCACCAGCGGGATGGACCGCGAGGTGGTCTCCCTCTGCTTCGACGCGGCGATGGACACCCCCGTCCCCCAGCACCTCTACGAGGTCACCTCCGGGCTGCGCTCCCTGGTGCTCGGCGAAGCGGAGATCGGCGGACAGGTGCGGCAGTCCTACGAAGCTGCCCGCCGCGAAGGCCGTACCACCTCGATGCTCCATGACCTCTTCCAGCACGGCTTCCGCTGTGCGAAGGCCGTGGCCACCGAGGCGCCGGTGGGTGCCGCGGGCCGCAGCGGCGCAGCGGTCGCGGTGGATCGGGCCGACGTCGAGCTGGGCGGCTTCACCGGCCGCAGCGTGCTGATCGTCGGCACCGGCGCCTACGCCCGGCTGGGGCTCGCCGAGCTGGCGCGCCGCGGGGTGCAGGACGTGCGCGTGTTCTCCCCCTCGGGACGTGCTGCCGGCTTCGCCGAACGGCACGGCGTCGAGACCGTGGACGAGACGCAGCTCGAGCGCGCGATCCGCGAGGCCGATCTGGTGCTGGCCTGCTCCGGCCGCGGCACCTCCCTGTTCCCCGAGCTGTTCCTGAATGCCGGGCGCACCGTCGTGCTCGACCTCGCCCTCCACTCCGACCTGCACCCGCTGGTGGGCCACCTCAAGGGGGTCACGGTGCTCGGGCTCGCAGATCTCCGGCTCGACACCGAGGCCGAGACCGACCCGGCGCTGCTCACCGCCCGCACCATCGTCGCCGAGAACGTCGAGGCCTTCCGCACCCAGCAGGAGGTGCGCCGGATCGATCCCGCGATGGCCGCGCTGCGACGCGAGGTGTTCGATGCGGCCGACGGGGAGATCGACCGGCTGCGCCGGGACGTCTCCGGCGAGACTGCGGACCAGCTCGAGCGGTCCGTGCGCCGGATCCTCTCCAAGGTCATGCACCAGCCCGCCGAACGTGCCCGCCACCTCGCGGAGACCGGCTACGCAGATGCCTACGTCGAGGCCTTCCACACCATCTTCGGGATCGACATCTCCGCCGGTCAGGACCACGCAGCGACTGTCGGTGGGACCGCTGACGGGGCCGTCGGCGGGTCCGCTGCCGCAGCCACCGGTGCGACCACCGGCGCGAGCACGGTCCTGGGCGAGCCCGCCCCCGCCGGCTGGATGCGCGCAGATCGGACGGTGCCGCCGCGCACCGCAGCACTCGAGAACGCCGCAGAGCCGATCCCGGCCATCGCCGTGAGCAGCCTCTCCGCCTCCGACATCGCCCGGGTGGCGCTGCGCGGCGGGCAGTGCCCCGCGGGATACGGCCCGGAGAGCTCGGAGGAGGTCAGCGGCGAGGGCTGATCGCTGCGGTGCCGTGAAGGCTGCGGGTCAGTGATCGCAGTGGGTGTGTGAGCGCCCTCGAACGACTGGTCACCGTCGGCGCCGGAACATCCGACGCCAGCCACGGGGCGAGGACACGGCACCGGACTCCTCTGCGGACTCCTCTGCGGGTTCCTCTGTGGGTACGTCCACGGGGGCCGCTGCGGGCGCCTGCTCAGGCGCGTCGAGCCTCTCCTCCGGCTCGAGTCGCAGGCCGTCCTCGTCGACCCAGACATCGGTCCAGCCGATGTCGGACTCATCGCGAGGGCTGTACTCGCGACGCGGGCCCAGCACCTCTCGGACGTCCTCGAGGTCGATCTCGGCAGGGGCCCGGACCTCTTCGCCGCGATGCGGCACCGGGCAGGTCCAGAAGTACGGACATCCGGGACAGCCGGCGGTCTCCTCGTCGGGAGCCGCCTCGCGCTGCATCTGGACGCCGTCCATCTGCTGCAGCATGCGCAGGCGCGACTCGAACGGATTGATCTCCATGGCCTGCTCAGCGTACTGCGCCGCACGACGGCGGTGCCGCGGGACCGGGCCGTCCCGGCGTAGAATCGAGGGTCAGGCGCCACTCCCACCGCGACGTTCCCAGGAGACACCGATGAGCACCCCGCAGCAGCGCGTCCACGACGCCACCCGCAGCCTGCTCGATCTGCTCGAGCACGGGGAGTCCCTCACCCCGGAGGCGATCGAACTGCGCGCCGAACTCGCCGAGGCCACGGCCGAGGCCGGCCATCTCGATGATGCGTACTACCAGGTCGAGGAGCTGCTCAAGGACGCCCAGCGCCACCACGGTCCCGACCATGAGGCCGTCACCCGATCACGGGCCGCGGTCGAGGCGGTCCGTGCGATCGGGATGAAGGCGCAGGCTCCGACGGACTGAGCCCGCGGGCTGCGGCACGCCTGGCGCGAGCCGCAGCGGGGGCCGCCCAGCGAGGCAGGGCCTGCGTGTGCGGCCCAGCGAGGCAGGGCCTGCGAGGGCGGCTGAGCGAGTGCGGCTCAGCGAGGGCGGCTCAGCGCGAGGCGCCCTGCCTCACCAGTCGAAGCCGTTTTCGCGCAGGCGGGCGTCGACCTCGCCCTGCATGGACTCCGCATAGGTGCCCGTGAGGTGGTCGTCGTCGATCGAGACCACCACGTTGCCGATCACCGGCGTGCAGATCCCGTCGGGGCAGACCAGGTCGTTGACCTCGAGCGGGGTGACGGAGCCGGGCAGGTCGGAGAGCAGCTGCGCATCGGGTCGCTCCTGCAGGAGCGGCTCGGCGAGCGGCGGGGCGCAGTCCGGATCCTCGAACCCCTTCTCCTGCGTGCACAGGGGAGGGTCGAAGGGCATCCGCGGCAGGTCCCGCACCGCGATCACGCGAGTCCCCGTGGCGGTGAGGTCGGGGAGCGTCCGCTCCATGCCCGGCATCACCGTCTCGGTGCCGTCGCGGTCCATGAAGGTGGTGTTCAGAGCGACCGCGTCCGGCTTCACCCGGTCGAGATAGGACTTCACCTCGGCGCTGAAGCCGTCGCAGGCCTCGATTCCGATCTCCGCGTCCGGGGTGTATGCGCAGCCGCCCTTCCACAGGGCGACCAGCGTCCAGCCCTCCTTCTTCGCGAGGGCGATGAGCGAGGCGCTGAACTGCTCGAGACGGGAATTGCCCACGCTGACGATGACCGGGGCGCCCTCCTTCCCGGGGACGATCCGGCACAGCTTCGTCAGGCGGGTGGTCTCGATGCCCTGCGGGGCGAGCTCGTCGGTGCAGCGCTCCTCCCCAGCGACCCAGTCCTTGCCGAGCAGTGCCGCGGTGGGCAGCGCCTCGGCATCAGGATTCGCATCGGGGTGGACGGTGAAGTCGGCATCGAGCACCCGGGCGCCTGGATTGTCCGCCACTGCGCGGGACTCGGCCTCTCGCTGCTGACCCAGCAGGTGCTGCTGGGCTGCGAGCATCGGGGCGAGGCCCACTGCCAGGCAGGTGAGCGCGACCAGCCCCGAGCGCCAGGCCTTCGCCGCAGCCCAGGGCCAGCGCCGGATCGGGGTGTCGACCACGCGGGTGAGCAGCCAGGCCAGCACCAGGGAGACGAGGATCAGCAGCATGCCCTCGAGCAGCCCCGCCCGCTCCTTCCCCGTGCGGGCCAGGAACAGGGCCAGCAGCGGCCAGTGCACCAGGTACAGGCCGTAGGAGATGTCGCCGAGCACCACCGCCGGCCGGGTAGACAGCACCGCATCCACGCTCAGCCGGTGCCCGGTGGTCCCGGAGCAGAGCACGAGCGCCGCGGCGGCCAGCGGCCAGGCGGCGATCCACCCGGGGAACGCGCCCTGCACGTCGATCAGCAGACCGCAGGAGACCAGCGCGACGATGCCCACCCAGCCCATCACCACCCGCGGCAGCACCGGGGCGGGTGTGGGCAGTCGATGCCGGGAGGCGTGCGCCGTGCGCCGCTCTCGCGCCCGTTGCTCCCACCACGGCAGCCCCAGCCCCAGCAGGGAACCGGCTGCGAACTCCCACAGCCGGGTGAAGGTGTCGAAGTAGGCGACCTGCTGCTGGGTCTGGGTGGAGTACACCGACCAGGCGAAGGACACCAGCAGGACCAGCGAGAAGACCACCGTCAGCACCCCGCGGGCGGACAGCCCCCGCCAGCGTGCGATCAGCACCGCGAACGCGATCAGCACCGGCCAGACCAGGAAGACCTGACCCTGGATGGACAGCGACCAGAAGTGCTGGAAGGCGGAGGCACCGGTGTCCTCGGCGGCGTAGTAGTCGACCCCGCGCTGGATCAGCACCCAGTTCTCCGCATGCATCAGGGAGCCGATCGCATCGGTGATGCCCGGCATCCAGCGATCCGGGGGCAGCAGCAGGTACACGCCGCCGAGGGTCGCGAGCGCCACCACCGCCGTCGGCGGCAGGAGTCGCTTGAAGGTGCGACCCCAGTAGGCGGCCGGTCTCATCGGCTCCCCGCGATCCACCTTCCGCACGAAGGTGCCCACCAGGAGGAAGGACGAGATGAACAGGAAGACGTCCACCCCACCGGATACCCGGTCGAAGAAGACGTGATAGAGCACCACCAAGCCGATCGCCAGCCCGCGCAGCCCGTGCAGCTCGGGCCGGAACCGACCGGCATGGGTCCCGGCGGCGGGCACGGAGCCGGTGCCGGGCACTGAGCCGGCATCAGGCACGGAGCCGGTGCCGGGCGCAGGGGTGTGCACAGGCGCGGTCGAGGACATCGGGGGGCGGGACCGTCAGCCGCGCAGGAAGGCGGCGCAGGCCTGCTGCAGCAGCAGCGGATCGGCGGTCGCGCACATCTCCCGTGCGGAGTGCATGGACAGCAGTGTGATGCCCACATCGATGGTGGTCATCCCGAGCCTGGTCGCGGTGATCGGTCCGATGGTCGAGCCGCACGGCATCGCGTTGTTCGAGACGAAATGCTGATGGGGCACCCCAGCACGCTCGCAGGCCGCAACGAAAGCTGCGATTCCGACCGCATCGGTCGCATACCGCTGCTGGGCGTTGATCTTGAGCATCGGCCCCTCGCCCAGTCGCGGCCGGGTCACCGGGTCATGACGCTCGGGGTAGTTCGGGTGGGCGGCGTGTCCGGCATCGGCCGAGAGGACCATCGAGGACGCCAGCACCTGGCGGCGGCTCGACTCGTCCCCGCCGAGCGCGGCGTGCACGCGCACCAGCACGTCCTCGAGGAAGGGACCGGCGGCGCCGGAGCGCGTGGCGGAGCCCACCTCCTCGTGGT
This sequence comes from Brachybacterium sp. AOP24-D1-21, assembly GCF_052378665.1. Taxonomy (NCBI): domain Bacteria; kingdom Bacillati; phylum Actinomycetota; class Actinomycetes; order Micrococcales; family Dermabacteraceae; genus Brachybacterium; species Brachybacterium sp. AOP24-D1-21. The sequence continues at coordinate 656,524 of NZ_JBQSXX010000001.1, read as the reverse complement.
CGTTGGCCACCAGCAGCGCGATCGGTGCCGGACCGGTCGCGGTCTCCGCACGGTCACCCCTGGCGACGGCGATCAGGGCCTCCACCTCGGCGTGCACCGAGCTGAGGTTGTCCAGCCGGCCCGAGGCGAGGAACTCCTCCTCGGCGCCGAACAGCGCCGGCGCCTGCGCGTCGACCGTGACCACGTCCATGCCCACGATGTCCCGGCGGGCCACGCCCGCATGGTGGGCGAGGATCTCCATCACGTCGGTCGGCGCGAAGCCGATGATCGGCTGCATATGACGCTGCGGGTCCAGCTGCAGGCCGTCCTTGTTCACCGCCCGGTCCAGGTGCACCGCGAGCTGCGGGACGCGCAGCAGGCGCGGGGTGTCCACCAGCACGGTGCTGCCGTCGGCCAGCGCGAGCCGACCGGCCATCCGCAGCTCACGGTCCAGCCACGAGTTCAGCAGCGGGCCGCCGTAGATCTCGACGCCCACCTGAGCGAGGGTCTCGGCACCGAGCTGCGGGTTCGGCTTGAGCTTCAGCGCGGGGGAGTCCGTGTGGGAGCCGACGATCCGGAAGGGGCTGGCGACCTCCGCACCCTCAGGGGCGGACCAGGCGATGAGCGAGCCGTCGCGCAGCACATAGCGGTCCCCGGCGACGTCCGCCGCATCCCAGGCGCGGGTCTCCACCAGCTCGGTGAAGCCGGTGGCCTCGAGGCGGCGGGCGGCCTCCCGTGCGGCGTGGAAGCTCGACGGGGCAGCGGTCACGAAGGCCCCGAGATCGAGGGCGGTGGCGCGGGCACGGGGCGAGGGAGCGGCGGCGGAGAAGGGAGTCACCCGTTCATTGAACCATCGGTGCCGCGGCAGGGGAGCAGGCGCAGCAGTTTCGCATCGCCCACCTGGAGCACCACCTCGGCGGCGCCGGTCTCGGAGATCTCGTTGAGGCCGGTGTAGGTGGCGGTGCGGTTGTGGATCTCCTGGGGGCCGAAGTCCAGCGCGTACTCGACGTTCAGGTCCTCCGCCGCGTCGCACACCTCCGGGATGGTCTGTGCATCGTCGAGCTCTGCGTTGAGCAGGTGCACCTCGGGCTCCGCCTGGAAGCCCATATAGATGTTGAGCACCTGCCGGTCCGAGATCGCGTAGGCGAGCGAGCTGCCGTTCCAGGCGTTGGTCGCGATCACGGCGTCCTCGGGGACCACCTCGGGCAGGAGCTCGAGCAGCTCTCGCTCGTCGTCGGTGAGCAGCACGCCGCTCCTCCAGTCCATCTCGAAGTAGTCCTCGTTGACCCGGGAGCCGGGGGAGAGGATGCCGAGCGCCAGCACGAGCAGCGCGGCGACGGCGACGGCGACGTGACCGGTCGGCCCGGCGAATCGCGGCAGGTGCTGCCCGGCCCAGCGCTGGAGGGACTCGATGCCCAGAGCGAGCACCGGGATCGCGGCGACCGCGATGATCGCTGTGACGCGGTTGTTGTCCGTGTACCAGTTCCCGAAGAGGAGGTAGCGGAGGTCGCCCACCGGGGTGCTGCGGGTGAGCACGGACATCGCCGTGGCGACCAGCCAGGGCGCCAGCAACCAGCGGGAGCGGGACAGCAGCAGCACTGCGACCGCGCAGCCCAGCATCACCAGGCCCAGCGGGAGGAAGGTGGGGGTGGCGTTGGGAGCCAGCGAGATCGCCTGTCCGAGCGCTTCCTGCAGCGAGGCGTTCGGCTTCCAGACCGCCGAGTCCCTCGAGGGCCGGAACTGGATCCACACCGCGGCGGAGCTGGCGAGCGCCACGACCGTGAGTGTCGCGAGCGGCCAGAGTCGATGGCCTGCAGGCAGGCGCGGGGAGAAGCGTTCGCGCGCTCGCGCGAGGGTCCCCCAGACCAGGATCGGCAGGCCCAGGACCATGCCGACGAAGACCCCCTGCGGGTGGGCGAGCGCGACGGCGCCGCAGACCACGGGCAGCAGCACCGTGAGTTGGAGGCCGGTCAGACGCTGTCCGCTGCGCGGGACGAGGCCCGCGAGGTGGCTGACCAGGATCACCACCAGCGGCATCATCGACATGGAGAGGAAGTAGGGCAGCACGATGCCCCAATACATGAGAGTCAGCGGGAAGGCACCAGTGACGCCGGCGAGGATGCCCGCGGCCATCCAGCCGACGGGTCCCGCGGTGGTGCAGGTGCGCATCAGGGTCACGAGCCCCACCGGCCACAGCACCACGGCGAGCAGCAGCATCACCACATTGGAGGCGAGGATGATGTCCTGACCGGAGACCTGCGTGACGAGGCTGACCACCTGGTGCCAGATCGCCGGGTAGTACTTCTCGTTCCCGGGCAGCGTGGTCATCCCGCCGACGACCCAGGCGGAGCCATCCCCGGCGCGCAGGATGTGGCGTACGGCGTTGAGGTGGAAGACGTTGTCGTAGGTCTGGCTGAGGGAATGTATCCCACCCATCATCGGGAGCACACGCGCCAGCAGGATGCCGCCTCCGATCACCAGACCGGCGAGGACCGCGGCCGTGCTCCCGCGCCGAGTCGCCAGGAAGCCGCCCGCGGGGAGCGGGGGCGACCCGTCCTCTGCGGGGATGGTCGTCTGCTCCGAGGCCGCAGCGCGGGCCTGACGGCGTCCCAGCGGCCACAGCGCACCGCCCACCAGCAGCCCGAGCACGAGCGGGGAGAGGACCATCCAGGGGATCCCGAGCACATGCCCGGCCTCCGCGGCGACGGTGACCATCAGCAGCGAGACCGGGATCGCTGCGGCGACCGCGGTCAGCGGCCGCAGGCGCAGCGCCAGCACCGTCGGCAGACCGGGAGCGCCGAGCACCAGCAGCGCCGCTCCCAGAGTCGCGAGGATCTTCAGGACGTCCACCGGGGTGCACCTGCTTCCTTCTCGAGCGGGTACGAGCGCCCCGGGGTCGGGCACATGCTAGTCCGCGCACCTGCCGTCGACGTCCGGGACGGCCCACGACGGCCCACGACGGTCCGTTGCCGGTCCCGATCTGGCTCGCGCCCGGCTCAGACCGCTGCGGCCTCGAGTTCACGTGTCACGGCGGGAGCAAGCGTCTGTTCGACGAAGAGCCTGGTCAGATGGTTGTCATCCATGTACACGAAGGTGTCTCCGAGCACCGGCGCGCAGCGGCCGTCAGGGCAGATCAGCGGTGAGAGATCGAGCAGGGTCACGGACGCGTCCGGGCCGCTGAGCGCTGCGAGCGGAGCGGCAGGGCTCTCCGGAGCGAGCTTGTCCTCGACATCGGCGCCGCAGGCGGCATCGGCATCGGCCGGGGTGTCGCCGCGATCGATCACCGCCTCCGCGCACTGGTACTGATCCTGCTCCCAGCGCGGGGTGTCGCGGACGGCGATCACCTCGATGCCGCGGTCCAGGATCATCTGGAGCGCCCCGTCGGTGCCCTCGGGGAGGGATTCGGACGGGGCATCGGGGGCGGCCTCGGTAACCGTGGTCATGACCGTCTCGGGGTTCACCGCATCGAGGTACTCCAGCACGTACTCGTCGTAGCCCTCGCAGTAGGTCCACCGCTCGGTCCCGGCGAGATAGGAGCAGCCGTCCATCGTCAGGTTCACGACCTGGGCACCGCGGGCCTGGGCGAGGGGCAGCACGGCGGGGATGAACTGGCGGGAGTGCGAGCTGCCCACCACCACGATGGTCTCCGTCGCCTCCGCATCCCCCGGCAGCAGCTGCTGGCAGTTCACATGGCGGAAACCGCGCTCGGGCGCCCAGGGACCGCCGCAGCGCTCCGGCAGGTCGGGCCACTGATTCCCGAGCTGCCAGCCGTAGGGCTGCACATCCGGCGGGGCCACGGTGGCGACCTCGTCGGTCGCGAGGCTCGGCCCCTCGGCCACCGGCGGCTGGGGCTGGTCGCGGTGCAGGAACATCCACCAACCGCCGGCCGCGCCGGCGACCAGCGCGAAGCTCAGGGCGATCGCGGTCAGCGCCCGCCAGGGCTTCGCCTCGAGCCAGCGGGAACGACGCACCGGTGCGTCCACCGCCCGGGTCACCAGCCAGGCCAGCAGCATGGAGCCGGTCAGCACCACCAGGCCGTCCAGGAGCCCGGCGCGCTCCTGCCCGCTGTGGTGCAGCCAGATCACCAGGATGGGCCAGTGCACGAGGTACAGCGCGTAGGAGATGTCGCCGATGAAGGCGGCAGGACGAGTGGACAGCACCGCATCCACTCCCCAGCGGCGGCCTGAATGTCCGGCGACGACCACCGCGCCCGCGGCGGCCAGCGGCCAGATCGCGATCCAGCCCGGGAAGATCGTCGAGACGTCCAGCAGCACACCGCAGGCCAGCAGTCCCGCGACGCCCAGCCAGCCGGTCAGTGCGCGCAGGGTCCGATGGCGAGGTGCCAGGCCGTCCTCCGGCCGCCGCGCCCCGGTGAGCCGGTCCAGCACCGGCAGGGCGAGGGCCAGCAGGGATCCTGCGGCGAACTCCCACAGCCGGGCCGCGGTGTCGAAGTAGGCGATCTGCTGCTGACTCTGGGTGGAGATGATGGACCAGGTCAGGGAGGCGGCCCCGATCAGCGCGATGATCGCGATCAGGGGGCGGCGCACCGGCTTTCCGGCTCGAGCACGCCGCGCCACCAGCAAAAACAGCAGCGGCCAGACTACGAAGGCCTGCCCCTGCACGCTGAGGGACCAGAAGTGCTGCAGCGGAGAGGCGGCGCCGGCGTCGCGGGCGTGGTAATCGACCTGCAGCAGCACCAGCAGGAGGTTCTGCACGTACGCCGCCGAGGCCACCGCCTCCTGCATGATCGTCTGCCACATCGAGGCGGGCAGGAAGGCGGCCGTCCCCGCGAGGACCAGCAGTATCGTCACTGCCGAGGGCGGCAGCAGCCGTTTGAAGGTGTGCAGCCAGTAGCGGGGCACGCCGAGCGGGCGGCCGTTCTCCAGCCGGCGCAAGAAGGTGCCGGTGAGGAAGAAGGCCGAGAGGAACAGGAAGACGTCCACTCCGCCCGAGACCCGGCCGAGCCAGATGTGGTAGACCGCGACCAGCCCGAGCGCCACCGCACGCAGGCCGTGCAGCTCGCGCCGGAAGGCGGGCCGGGAGTCGGAGGGAGCAGAGGGAGCGGTGGGCGAGGGCTCCGTGCCGGCTTCTGCGGCAGGGCCGACGGGGGAGGGCTGCGGGATGCGGGAGCGGCTCGCCTCGCCGCGCGGCCGCCAGGTCCCGGAGACGGAGTCGCTCGTGGACCAGGCGTCCTCCGCCTCCCGTTCGGCGTGCAGCTCGGCCGGGCCCTGCAGCCAGTCCCCGAGGGACGAGGTCGCCGAAGGCAGCGGACCCGCGATCCAGGCCGAAAGGTCCGAACGGGGGAGGGATGCGGCGTGTTCCGGTGCAGGAGGTGGCGCTGGTGCGCTGTCCGGCTCGATGCTCGGATCCTGCGTCCAGGCCTCGAGGGGCGCCGCGGCCGGCTCGTCCTCGAGATGGGCGGGCTGCTCCCAGGCGCTGGCTGCATCACGCTGCCGTGCCTGCTCATCGGCGTCGTGCGCAGGTGTGCCGCGCCCACCATGCCGAGGGTGCGGCGGATCGTTGGGCGAGCTGATCGCGATCCCCTTCCGCACGGCCGGTGGCCACCACTGCCGCGGACAGGCGGTTTCCCGATCCCGGCGCTGCGGTGGATCCTAGTGGATACGGCCGGAAGTGATCACGCCTCAGCTTTCTTGCGCCTCAGCTCCTGGGGATCTGCGAGCGCCGTGCCAGCAGCACGATCACCACCACCGACGTCGCCGCCAGCAGCAGGGTCCCGAGGACATCGACCATCCCGGCGACGGGGGTGAACCAGTCGCCGCCGGCCGCGGCCCCGCTCAGCATCTGGAATACGAAGGCGCGTATCAGCACGACGGTGAGCAGCTGCGTGACCCAGTAGGCGATGAACCCTGCCCAGAGGACCTTGCGCGTCCGTCCGGCGGTGAGCGCGAGCAGCAGACCCATCGTGAGGACGAGCAGCGCGGCCAGCAGCCCCTTCGCGACGGTGAGCAGCGAGTGGAGAGCCTGCAGGACCTCCCAGTCGAGGGCTGCCCACTGGGGGCCCAGGTTCTGCAGAGGCACGATCCCCGCGAGGAGCAGCGCCGTGATCAGCAGCACCACGGCGACCGGCACAGGGCCCACTGGGATTCGGTGGGTCTGTTCCGCCCGGTGCGGGCGCCTCAACAGCAACAGCGCGAGCATGCCGATGATGGCGGTGAGCAGCATCGTGCCGCCGCTGGTGAACAGGTTGCCGATCGCAGTGCGCAGGCCGTATCCGACGGCGGTGTCATCGCCCACCCCGAGCATCCGCAGGAACAGGGCCAGCAGCTGACCCGCCGGAAACACCAGCGCCGAGAGCACCAGCAGACCCAGCATGAGCAGTGGCTGACGCGAGAGGCGCCTTTCGTCAACGCGGGCGTTGCCGGAGGCGGCGAGGAGCCACAGCACCGAGGCGCTGAAAGCCAGGCTGACCGGGACCATGACCAGGTAGAAGCCCTGGACCACGTACTGCATGGCCTCGAACGGGCCCTGCAGAGGCAGGAGCAGCAGCTCGATCACACCGGTGAGGATCACTGCCCCGGCCAGCACTGTGACAGCGAGGGCGGGTTGGCGCAGCGGCGCCTCGGCACGCCCGCCAGTGCGGACCCCGACGGGCGGGGCACCTGGGGTGGGAGTGGACGGCACGGAAGCGGGCTGGGTCATCACAGATGTCCTGGAGTGAGAAGGCCTGGAGTGAGAAGGCGGGGTGCGGTCGATCCTAGAGCGATGGTGGCGCGGGGGCGGCCGATCGGGGACGCGGAGTCGGGAGCCGGGAGCTGTAAAGGGTCGTGGGATCATGGAGCGGTGACCTCTCCCAGTGCCGATCCGACTGCCGCGCCCATCCCTGCCGCGCTGAATCCGACCGCGTCGACCCCCGCCGCGTCGATATCCGCAGCGTCGATCCCCGCAGCGCCATTTCCCGCTGACAGCGGATTCGAGATCATCGCCCGCCACGGGGAGAAGGCGCGCGCCGGGGTGCTCACCACCCCGCACGGACAGATCCAGACCCCGGCCTTCATCCCGGTGGGCACCAAGGCCACGGTCAAAGCAGTGCTGCCGGAGTCGATGAGCGACCTGGGAGCGCAGGCACTGCTCGCGAACGCCTATCACCTCTACCTCCAGCCCGGCCACGACCTGGTCGACGAGGCCGGCGGCCTGGGCGCCTTCATGAACTGGCCCGGCCCCACCTACACCGACTCCGGCGGCTTCCAGGTGATGAGCCTCGGGGCCGGCTTCAAGAAGGTCCTCTCGAGCGAGTTCTCCGGCGGCGAGAAGGCCCGGACCTCCTCAGGGGAGGACGACGCGGTCGCCGAGGGCAAGGAGCGGCTCGCCCACGTCGACGACGACGGGGTCACCTTCCGCTCCTTCATCAATGGCGATGAGCATCGCTTCACCCCCGAGATCTCGATGCAGATCCAGCACGGGCTGGGGGCCGACATCATGTTCGCCTTCGATGAGCTGACAACGCTGATGAACTCCCGCGGCTACCAGGAGCAGGCGCTCGAGCGCACCCGGCTGTGGGCGATCCGCTGCCTCGCCGAGCACGCCCGCCTCACCGCGGAGCGCACCCACCGCCCCTACCAGCAGCTGTGGGGCGTGATCCAGGGCGCCCAGTACGAGGATCTGCGCCGCCAGGCCTCCCGCGATCTGGGAGCGATGGACGTGGAGGGTTGGTCCTTCGACGGCTTCGGCATCGGCGGGGCGCTCGAGAAGGAGAACCTGGGCACGATCGTGGGATGGGTGACCGATGAGCTTCCCGAGGCGAAGCCGCGCCACCTGCTGGGCATCAGCGAGGTCGATGACCTCTTCGTCGCGATCGCCGCGGGGGCCGACACCTTCGACTGCGTCTCCCCGTCCCGGGTGGCTCGCAACAGCGCCGTCTACACGCGCACCGGTCGGGTGAACCTCACCGGTGCGAAGTATCGCCGCCAGTTCGCCCCGATCGACGAGGGCTGCGACTGCTACACCTGCACCCACTACACCGCCGCCTACGTCCATCACCTGTTCCGGGCCAAGGAGATGCTCTCCTCGACCCTGTGCACGATCCACAACGAACGCTTCGTGGTGCGCCTGGTGGACCGGATCCGCGACTCCCTGCGCACCGGTGACTTCGACGCCCTGCGGGAGGAGACCACCGGCGCCTACTACGGCTCACCCCGGTGAGCGGCCGATGAGCGAGCAGTCGCCCTGGGCGCCGCAGCCTGACCCCGAAGTACCCGACCCCGAAGAGCCCGGCGCGCTGGCGGCCGGTGCCACGGCCACAGACGGCGCAGCGACAGACGAGGACCCGGGGGCAGACGGCGCCACCGGGACAGCTGACGCGGCGCCAGGCGAGCGCCCGGGCGCAGACGACGCCACGGGGACAGCTGGCGCGGCGCCAGGCGAGCGCCCGGAGATCGACACAGCGACAGCCCTCGGGGCTGCAGTGTTGCTGCTCGCCGTCGCGGGGATCTGTGCACTGCTCGGGGAGCACTTCCTGCTGGGCGTGCTGCGCCTGGCGGCGGGCGTCCTCGCCGGGCTGGGGGTCGGCGCGGCGCTGCTCGCCCTGGTCGGGAACCGCCTCCGACGCCGCTCGCGGGTCCTGCTCGCCGGTGGCGTGGCAGCGGCCCTGATGCTCGCCCTGACCGTCCCGGCCGTGCTTGCCACCCGGCTGGATCCGCTCTCGGAACAGGCCCTGGTCACCGCCGAGGCCGTCGCTGACGGCGACACCGTGCATTCCCTGCCGGAGCCCGGCACACCCGTGCTGGTGCGCCGAGCGGACGGTGGTGCCCAACTGCTGGACGGGACCGGATCTCGCAGCCTTGAGGCGCTCCCCGAGGACGTGCTCGCCCTCTCCGCCGACGGCACCCGACTGGTCCGCGCCACCGGGACCGGCACCGAGGTGATCCTGCTGGACCCCACGGCCTCCGCTCCGGACGGAGGCTTCCCCGCACAGACCTTCGAGGGCACCCCGCTCGCTCTGGCCGGCGACCTGCTCGTGCTGCGCCACTGCACGGAGGGCACTTGCCGGCTCAGCGGCTATGACCTCACCGACCCCGCGGCTCCGCTGTGGACCCTCCTGGACGCCGAACAGACCCGCGGTGTCGATCCGCTCGGTGTGGAGGTGGCCGCCCGGCCCGACGCACAGCCTGGTCTGCTGGACGCTGCACGCGCCACGGGAGTGCTCCCGGCGGTGCCGCTGCGCTTCGATCCCGCCCAGGGCTGGGTCCAGCTCGACCCCGCCACGGGGTTCCCCGTCGGCCGCATCCTGGTGGCTCCCGAGGAGGACTGCCGCATCTCCGCGACCGGGCCGTCGCCGCATCCGCAGGACCCGCTGCGCGAGGTGCCGCTGGTGCTCGCCGTCTGCTCCGGAGAGGACGGTGCGCTGACCGCAACCGCCCACCAGGACGGCACGGTGCTGTGGGAGTCGGCGCCGTCCCCGGCTGGTGACTGGTCGGTGCGGATCGACCAGGGGAGGGTGCTGGCCACCGGCACCGAGGCGGGCACCGAGACCGCCGGAGAGATCGTCGCCTCCGAGCAGCGAGCGGAGTGGACCGCTCCCGGGGCCGAGGGTGTGGCCCAGGCAGAGGCGTTCACCTCCCGGATCGGCATCGATGGGCGAGCGATGGTCGTCGCCAACGCGAGCGGGCAGCTGGTCGCCTATGAGACCGCCACCGGGGCGAACATCTGGACCCTGCCGCTCAGCTCCCCGGACGCGACGGTGAGCGGACGTCTCTCGGCGGGCACCGCGGTGGTGCTGGACCCGGTGGCGCGCACGTCACCGCTGGACCCGCGCGGAGCGCAGCGGCTGCGAGTGATCGACACGGAGACCGGCGAGGTCACCGCCGAGGCGATCATCGACGGGGACGTCGGCCCCGTGCGCCCCGTCGGCGGCGGCAGAGCGCTGGTCACCGTGGACGGGGAGAGCCTGCGGTTCGGGTCCTGAACCCGGACCGTTGACCCGGTCCGTGGACACGGTTCGTGAACCCGAGCCCGGGCCCTGAACCCGAGCCCAGTCCGGAGCCCGCCCGCCGCAGCGACGTGACCGCCGCCGAGCTATCGACCCTCAGGCGGAGAGCTTCTTCGCCGCGGTGCTGTGGACGAAGAAGGAACCGAGCCCGATGATCGCGATGATGAGGAGGTTGCGCAGCACATCGACCGCCGCCGCGATGCGGTAGCCGTTGCCCGTGAGCTCGCCGGTATCAGCGTCGGCCATGCCGGACGCGAGGAGGACCACTGCCACGATCACGGTGACGATCCAGTAGAGGACGACGGACGCCGGGACCGCGACGGCAACCATGATCCCGCCGGTCCGGGCCTTGCCGCGACCCATCACCGCAGCGATGATCGCCAGGACGAACAGGATGAGGCCCACGGCGTGACTGGCAATGGTCAGCACGAGGGAGGTGAGCCCCGCACCGATTCCGAGCGCGCCCATCTCGCCACCGGCATCGGTGGCGGCGACCTCATCCGCTCCGATGAAGGAGGCCAGGTTGATGCCGAGGCGGATCAGCAGCAGCAGGGCCGTCCCGATCAGCAGGATCAGGCCGAGCAGCTTCACCCGGCGCCAGTTGACCCCGTCACCGGGCCCGAACTGCGGATCGGTGCCCATGCCGCCCTGGCCTGCGCTGCCCGGGTAGCCACCCGGCACCGGGGCGGGTGAGGCCTGACCCCACTGCGGCTGCTGCTCCCACTGCGGCTGCTGTCCTTGCTGCCCCCACTGGCCCTGCTGGCCCTGCTGGCCGAACTCCGGTCCGTATCCCTGAGTCATGCGTCTCTCCCTGCGCTGCGCCGGAGCATCGCCAGCCGGCGACCTCTCGTGGTGCGCACCAGCGTATCGGCAGGTGCGACGGCCAGAGCACCGCGGAGTGGCCGCACGTGAGACGCCCCGGACCTCTCAGAGATCCGGGGCGTCTGCCATGCGTGGAGCTGGAGCGGTCAGGCGTTCTGCTTCGCCCAGCGACGAGACATCAGGGCGCCGACGATCAGGACGGCGAAGACGATCAGCACTCGGATGATCTCGGCGACCAGATACACGAGGGACATCAGGCCCACTGTGGAGATGTCGGTCGACGTGGCGAGGACCGCGATGAGGATCACTCTGAGGATCCAGTACGCGATCACGGAGAGGATCACGGTGGCGATGATGATGATCGCGCCCGTCCGGCCACGGCCGGAGGCCTTGACGATCACCATCACGGCGAGGACCAGCAGAGCCAGGGTGACCAGGCCGTTCACCAGCAGGAGCAGGAGGCCCAGGAGGCCACCGGCACCCTCGAGGCCGGCCGAGCCCGAGGCGCCGCCGGCGAACTGGACGGCGAAGACGATCACGTTGCCGATCAGGCGCACCGCGATCACCGCGAGAGTCGCGTAGAACATCCACTGGATCAGCTTGGCGACCGTCGACGCCGGACCTGCCGAACCTGCCGGACTTGCGGAGCCGAAGGCACCCGGCGCTCCTGCTGCGCCGGGATAGCCCGCACCCGGGTAGGCGCCCGGCGCACCGGTGGGCGCTCCGGTGGGCGAGGCCTGTCCCCACTGCGGCGGCGCGGGCGGGGCCTGCTCGGGAGCCCCCCACTGCGGCTGCTGCTGAGGCTGCGGTGCGGGCGGCGGATTCTGCCCGGCCTGCCCCCACTGCCCCTGCTGTCCGTGGCCCGGTCCATACCCCTGAGTCATGCGTCTCCCTCGATGCTGCATCGTCGCGACGTCACGGCGACGCCCCTCCCAGGCTATCGCCCGCCCCCGTGGGGAGGCGGTGGCCAGGTGACAGCGGGGTTGCGGAGTGGTGGCGATCTCAGGCAGGCACAGGGGCCAGGCGGAACCGGAAGCTCTCCTCTCGGGCGGAGAGCACGTACTGCGGCAGCGGCTCCGGACCGCAGGCCGCCGATCCCACGCCATGCAGCGACGCGGAGAGCGTCACCCAGGTGCGGCCGTCGGGACGCAGCGCCCCGTCGTGCGCCCGAGCATCGAGCTCGGCACTGGACCAGGGACGCACCGCCAGCCCGAGGCCGTCCGGGGCGTGCAGCTCGAGCCCCTGCGGGCCCCCGCTCAGCGTTGCGCGGACCACCCCGGCCCGGTTCCCGTTCTCCTGCGGGAACACGTACGGCACCTGCAGATCCTCGACCGAGGAGGCCCAGCGGCCGAAGGTGGTGCCGCCGCCGGTATCCGGATAGGACTCCTGCGGGCCGTAGCCCTCGTATTCCACCTGGTCGGGGGCCGAGGGCAGGGCGAAGGTCCAGCCGATGCGCGGCAGCGGCAGATCGCCCGGCCAGAACGACGAGGGCGAGACCGTCACGTCCACGTCGAGGCCGTCCGCATCGCCGCGCCAGCGCTCGGTGACGTCGGCCCCGAGCGCCGAGCCGTCCAGCCCGATCCGGCTGCGCACCCGCAGCGTCTCGCCGTCGTCCGGGTCCGCGGAGATGTCGACCAGGCGGCGCCGTGCGACATCGAGGCCGATCCGCTTCCAGCGGGCCTCGAGCGGGGCGCGGGTGCGGGCACGCTCGTTGTCCACCGGCGCGCGGTACAGATCCACCCCCGCGTGCTCGATCTCCAGCGCGCCGAGCGCCACCAGCCGCCCCAGATCATCGAAGCGGGCCGGCCCGAGAGACCAGGAGCCGTCCGCATGCCGCTGCGGGGAGACACTCGCGGCGGCCGACGGGCTGGTCGCAGTGCGCAGGCGCTCGACGTCCCCGCGCAGCCGTTCGGTGTCGACGTGATCCGCGGAGACGATCAGGTGCCCGGCCGGGACCGGACCCTGCGCCTCGCGCGTGCTGAGCCGCACCGTGGTGCTCGCCCCGTCGTGCTCCGGAAGCGGCACCTCGGTGCTCTCACCGGGCGCGATCTGCGGCAGCTCGAGCTCCTGCCAGCTCGCCTGGGCATCCAGCGACACCTCGGCGCGCAGGGGGGAGAGATCCGAGAAGGCATACCGGTTGGTGATCCGCACGTTCCCGGGGGAGACCTCGAGGCCGACGGGGGAGTAGTGGTGCTTGGCATCGAGCAGGGCCGGGGAGGGAGTGCGATCAGGCAGCACCAGCCCGTCGGCCACGAAGTTCGAATCGTGCAGGCGCTCGCCGAAGTCGCCGCCGTAGCCGTAGATCTCATTGCCTTCGGCGTCGGTGGTCGTCAGGCCGTGATCGATCCACTCCCAGATGAAGCCGCCGTGCAGCGCCGGGTAGCGCTCGGTGAGCTCCATGTACTCCTTGAGCGAGCCCGCGCCGTTGCCCATCGCGTGGGCGTACTCGATCCACAGGAAGGGCTTCGTGAGTGCTGGCGGATTCGCGAAATAGCCGTCCGGGACGTCCAGTGCGAAGCTCCGCAGCATCGAGGTGAGCTTGTCCTGGTACTTGCTGGACAGCTCCCGCTGCCCGATCTGCTCGGACTCCTCGATGGAGGAATACATCAGCGAGAACACGTCCACGTACTCCGCGGCATAGTCCTGCTCGTAGATCACCGGACGGGTCGCGTCGGTCTCCCGCACCGCCGCGACCATCGCCTCGGTGACCGGGCCGCTGGCCGCTTCATTGCCGATCGACCACATGATGATCGAGGCGTGATTGCGGTCGCGGCGCACGAACCGCTCCGAGCGCTCCACGAGGGACTCCTCGAACAGCGGGTTCTGGGCCGGGCCCTCGGCTGCGCCGGTGCCGTCCTCGCCCCAGGTGGAATCGGCGTGGAAGCCGTGGGTCTCGAAGTCGCCCTCGCAGATCACGTACAGCCCCGCCTCGTCGCACACCTCGAGGAATCGCTGGTGGGGCGGGTAGTGGGAGGTGCGGACGGCGTTGAGGTTGTGCTGCTTCATGAGCGCCACGTCGAGATCCTGGTTCTCCAGCTGCTGGGCGCGGCCGACGAGCGGATCCGCCTCGTGACGGTTCACGCCGCGGAAGACGATCCGCTCACCGTTGACGCGGAAGATCTCCCCGTCCACCTCGACCCGGCGGAAGCCGACGCGCAGGGAGATGGTCTCCGTGTCGGTGCGCACGGTGGCGTCGTAGAGGTGAGGATCCTCGGCAGACCAGGGCCGCACCTTCCCGAGGCTGAGGGGATCCACGCCGGTGGAGGCGGAGTGCTTGAGTGCGGGGACCTCGATCCTCGCCACGACCTCCTGGCCGTCCGCGTCGTAGGCGGTCGCGCTCAGGGTGCCCCGGCCGGTCTCCGGATCGAAGTCCGCGACCGTGACCAGGTCATGGATCCCGCCGACGGGGCGGAGCAGCAGGTCCACGCTGCGGAAGATGCCGGAGGCCCACCACATGTCCTGGTCCTCGACGTAGGTGTTCACCGACCACTGCACCACGCGGACCTCCAGGCGATGCTCGCGGTGATCGCCCTGCTCAGCGGGGGAGGAGAGGGCCTCGGTGACATCGAACTCCTGGGTGAGGCGGGAGCCGGCGGTCACGCCGATCTCGACGCCGTCGATCCAGACCTTCGCCGCGGAGTCCACGCCCTGGAAGCGCAGCAGCACGCGTGCGCCGGCGGCCAGCTGCTCGGCCCAGTCGGCGGGGACGGTAAGCGGGCGCGAGTAGTGCCCGGTGGGGTTCTCGTCCGGCACATGCGGGATCTCCCGCGGGATCGGGTAGATGACGTTGGTGTACTGCGGGGCGCCGTGGCCCTGCAGCTGCCACAGACCCGGCACCTCGATCTCGGTGGGCTCGCCGAGACCCGAGCCGTCCGCCCGGGTGCCGTAGCGGAAATCCCAGGTCCCGTCGAGGCTCAGCTCGGGGGCGTCGGTGTGCAGATGGGCGCGGCCGCGCAGTCGTTTCCGGCCCGCAGGCAGCTCCTCCCACCAGCGGTCGGTGCGGACGGAGCTGTTGGTGGAGGGCAGCGGGGTGCTCATCGGTGAGGCGTCTCCTGGTCTCGAGGCCTGTCGGCGAGTGGCAGACCGGGTTCGTGAACGTTCACGAGGAAGTGTACTCCCGGGGTGGGCAGTCGAGTGGGCTGAGCAGAGTTCGAGGGCTTCAGCCCGGTTCTTCGGCTGCAGCTGGCGGGGACCAGTGCCGGATCCAAGTGGCGGGAAGGCAGGCGAGGGCGGCGATGGCGGCCGCGACCAGCAGTGCCGCTGCCGGTGAGGTCGCCGCGATCAGCAGGCCGCCGAGTACGCTCGCCACCGGCATCACGCCGATCGTGAGCAACCGGATCGCGGCGAACGCCCTGCCCAGCTGCTGCTGCGGGATCAGGCGCGCCGGCACGTCAGAGCCGACGATCATCGATGCCGTCGCGCATGCTGCGACCATCAGCTCGCCGGCCCCGATCAGTACCGCCTGCCCAGCCGGCGCCAGCAGGGCGGCGGGGGCCACCAAACTGCTGAGCGCGACGCCTCCCGTGGTCAACAGCTTCGCGGAGCCGGTGGCAAGGCGTCTGAGCAGCGGTGCAGAGCCGATGGCGCCGAGGAGCGCGCCGAACGCCCCAGCGGCGGTGAACAGGGCGACCGTCGATACAGATAGTCCCAAGGTCTCCAGCGCGAAGAGCACCAGGGCGGTGCCCGAGACCATGGCCGCGGCATTCAGGAGCGAGGTGGCCAGAGTGAGGTGGGCCAGGCCGTAGGTGGTCAGCACCCGGCGCACCGTCCACGCCGACCGCGAAGCCGCGGGCGCCGCCGTCGGCGTCGCGCTGTCGGACGGCGGGGCGTCCATCGTCTCGGGATTCGCGGTCGGCGGTGCGTCGTGCACTGCCGAACGCGGCAGGGTGGCGAGCGTGACCAGGCTGAGCAGATACGCGATCGCCGCGAGGCCCAGCGCTATCGCGGGGGCCGCCAGGCGCAGCAGCGCGGAGACCGCCGCCGGGCTCGAGACGCGGGTGACCGCGCTGACCGTCTCGATGCGCCGGTAGCAGTCAGCCGTGCGATCGCGACCGACGACCGCAGGGACCATCGCGCTGTGCCCAGTGGTGAACAGCGCATCGCCCAGCCCGATCGCTGCGGCCAGGAGGAGCAGTACGAGCACCGAGAGCTGGCCCGTGGCCAGCAGCAGGATCAGGACGCTCACGGTGAGGACCCGGAGGCTGTTGCCGAGCATCACCGCACGCCGATGACCGAGAGCATCGACCGAGGCGCCGATCTGGCGGTGCGCGAACAGGTACCAGAGGAATGGGAGAGCGTTCAGCAGCCCCAGCAGTCCGCCGCCGACAGAGAGTGTTGTCACCGCGATCAACGGCAACAGGGTGCGGATCGCGTCATCGCCCGTGGACTCGCCGAGAGTGGCGATCAGGATCCGGCGCATGGTCACCGTCGCTTCCGGTGGTCGGGGTCGGGGCGTCCGCCGCGGATGCCACCACAAATGTCAGGATCTCCTGACGGCTGCAGTGTCAGGATAGCCTGACGGGGCGGGCCGGGTCGAGACATGCAACGGCCCGGCGGATCCCGTCGGTTGCATGTCCCGATAGCCGCACCTCCGGTCCGCAAGAACCTGCCCGCCGACGATCCCGGCCGCAGCGGGGACGGGGCGGGCGGGTCGCTCTAGACTCGGGCCATGCGCGGACCAGGCGGGACCTCCGAGATGCACTGCGGCTTCTGCGGGCTCCCGAGCACTCGGGAGCGTCCTCTCCTCGGCGGACTCGGCGTGATGATCTGCGGTGACTGCGCGCGGGAAGCGGCCCGTTCCTTCGAATCCGGCACCGAGGTCGCCACGGTCGCCTTCGAGCAGTTCACCGAGGAGGAGCTGACCACAATGCTCCGCGGGGTCACCCGGCAGCGCCCTCAGCTCGAGCGCTTCCAGGCAGACCTGGTCGCCTACATGCGAGAGCGAGGCGCGTCATGGGAGTCGATCGGCGCCGGGCTCGGCGTCGCCCGCCAATCGGCATGGGAGAAGTTCAGGCACGTCGAGGGGCGCTGACCGCGAGACCGCGGACCGACTCGACGTCGTTGCCACGCTGCGCGCCGCGCCCACCGAGGCCGGAATCGGCCCCACCTCACCGCCGGCCTCCCTGTCCGCTCCCGGGACCGCCGGCCGGCGACGCTAGACTCTCCCCTCGTGACCACGACTGAGCCGAACCGGTGGACCGACCGCCGCAGCGATGCCGTGTCCGCGCGCAAAGAGACGTACGAGCAGCTGCGCCGGGCCAGCACCTGGCGACTGCTCGCTGCCACCAAGGCGCCTGCCGTCCTGGCCATCCTGCAGTCCACCTTCCCCGCCGGTGACCGTCGGCTCCCGCGCAGCGAGCTGATCGCCCGCGTCGGCGCGCACCTGCCCCTCCTCCACGACGATGAGATCCCGGAGGCGCCGGAGCTCGAGGCGGAGAGCCGCATCGGTCGCACCGCCGCGGAATACGTCGACGGCTGGGTGCGCGAGGGCTATCTGACCCGCCGCGATGACCCGCAGCGCACCGAGACCACCTTCGAGCCGTCCCCGGCGACGATCGACGCGATCCAGTTCATCGCCTCGCTCGAGGAACATCGGCCCACCACCACCGAGTCCCGCCTGCAGCTGGTGGTCCAGCAGTTCGAGCACCTCGCGCAGGAGACCGAGACCGACCGCGATGTGCGCCTGGCCGACCTCCAGCGCCGCCGGGAGCGGATCGAGGCAGAGATCAGAGACCTCGCCGAGGGCGAGCTGATGCTGCCCAGCCCCGAGGTCTCGGGCGACCGCCTGCGGGACATCCTGCAGATCGCCGCGGAGCTCTCCGGTGACTTCCTCCAGTACCGGGAAGATCTGCGAGCCGTCGATCTGCGGCTGCGCGAGCAGATCCTCTCTCCGGAAGGCTCGCGCGGCGAGATCCTCGAGCAGCTGCTGGCCGGTGACGACCTGCTCGGTCAGTCCTCGGTGGGCCGCACCTTCACCGCCTTCTTCCGGATGCTCAACGACCCGGTCCAGACCCGCACCGCGCAGGAGCTGGTGGACCGGCTGCTCGAGCGCGACTTCGCCCGCTCGCTGGGACGCGACGAGCGCGAGAAGCTCGCCAACGTGTTCAGCGACCTCTACGACCCCGCGCAGGAGGTGCTGGACGTCAAGACGGAGCTGTACCGCTCCCTCGCCCGCTTCGTGCGCTCCCAGGACTTCCGCCAGCACCGGGTGATGCTCGAGGCGCTCCAGGAGGCGCAGGGCATTGCGCTCGCGCAGAAGGACCAGGTCCCCACCCGCACTCCGTTCCCGCTCGAGCTGGACCTCTCGCGGGTGCTGATGAACTCGGTGTCCCAGCATCGCCTCAAGGACCCCACCGACCCCGGCGCCCCCGCAGAGGCCGAGGTGCACGACGCCACCTCGCTCAGCGTCGAGGTGCTCGCGGACCTGGTGCGCACCAACGACATCGACATCGTGGGCCTCACCGGCGACATCAACGAGGTGCGCGGCCTCTCCGGCCAGGCGTCGATCGGCGACATCCTGCGCGCGAAGCCCGCCGATCAGGGACTCGCCAGCGTGATCGGGCTGATGTTCCTGGCCACCCAGCATGCCCAGGAGCGGGAGGGCTCCACCGAGGTCGTCAACTGGCGGGAGCTCGATGGGAACGACTACGCCGCGAAGGTGCCGGCGTTCTACTTCCTGGGCGACGTCCCGGTGGAGTGACCCGGGAGCGCTTCCCGAGGAGTCTCCCTCCGCTAGCCCATCCCCTCTGAGCTGTCGCTGCGCGGAGGTCGTGGCGACAGCTCAGAGGGGATGGGCCCCTCGAGTCGGCCTCCACGCCGCGCGGGAGGCTGCGAGGAGCGGTGATCACGCCTCGTCGAGCTCCGCGAGGAGGGCGCGGGACCGCTCCCGCAGCTCCTCCAGATCTGCGCCGAAATCCGCCATCCGGCAGCCGCGACCGTGCGGCGCCACCGCGATGCCCTCGGCCTCCCAATGGGGGAGGGCCCGAGCCAGCAGAGGATGGTCGCCGGAGGCGCTGGTCACCCGCCACCAGGGCACGCCAGAGCCCCAGGTGCGCATGATGCGACCCACCAGGCGGGGGCCGACGCCGACGATCGCGCCGACCTCGCCGTAGGCCGCGACCTGCCCGGAAGGGATCGACTCGACCACGCGCAGCACCCGCTCGACGGTGATGTCGTCCATGCGGGAACGCGCGCGCGGGGGTCCGGTGGGCATGGATGTCAGTCTGGCACGGCCCTCACGACCGACGGCGGCCCGGGACCTCGAGAAGAGGTTCCGGGCCGCCGTCGGTGGGTTGAGGCTGCGCGAGGGCAGGCTCAGTGCTCGCGGTGCTCAGCCGCGGTGCGTGCCGTCCTCCGCAGAGCCATTCTCCGCAGAGCGACCGTCGGCAGGGCCATCCTGCAGCGGGCGGTCGAGCGGATCGCCGTACTCCGGCGCCCTCGGTGGCAGCTCCCCGTTATGCTCCTCCAGCCGCTGCTGCTGCTGGAAGAACGGATCCTGCTCATCCCCGTGCTCGGGCTGGGCCGCACTGTGGTCCGACCGGCCAGCGGTGTCCTGCGGCATCGACCCGTCCTGCACGCGCGAGTCCCGTCCGGCCAGGTGATCCTGGCGGACGTCCTGCTGAGCGCCCAGCTGGTCATGATGACCGAACTGCTGGTCATCCTGATGGCGCTGGCCGTGCTGACCGTGCTGATCGCGCTGATCGTGCTGCCGGTCGTGCTGGCCGAACTGCTGATCGGCCGGCGGGGTCTGCTGTTCGCCGTACGTTCGCGAGTGCCCGAACTGCTGCTCCGCGGGCGGGGTCTGCTGCTCGTACGAGTGCTCGGCACCTGCGGAGTGCTCCTGGCGTCCCGTGCGGGACACGTCGGAGTGCTGCTCGAAACGGTCCTCGTTGACGGGGCGGCCGAAGCCTCCATCAGAACGCGGCTGGTCGTGGTCATGTTCTCCGGCCGCGCCAGCGCCCATGCCTGCGGCGGCTCCTGCGCCAGCACCTGCACCAGCTCCTGCAGCGGGGCCGGCTCCAGCACCGGTGCTCGTATCGGACGAGGTCCGGGGATCGGTGCCTGCCCGGTTCCCATCCACCGCGTGAGTCTCAGGGGTCGATGCGGCGGCCGGAGTGCGGTCCGGTGCATCGCCGGTCAGCGGCTCCTCATGAGCCGGGCGCGCTGCGCGACGACCATGGTTCGCGCCGCGGGCACCGGCGTCGTCAGTCGCAGTGCCGTCCTCGTGATCGGCGGCTCCCGCAATACCCGCGCCAGCCGCACCGGCGCCGACAGCACCAGCTCCGACGGCGCCCGCTGTTGCAGCACCGGAGCCATGGCGATCATCGCTATCACGGCGGTCGTGCGCTGCATGATCGGGATCTCGCGTCGTACGACCATGGTCCGCAGTCCGGTCCTCGCGGACACCCTCGCGCCCATGGTCGGGCTGTCCGTTCACGCTCTCACGGTGCGCATCGTGGTCACGGCCCGCGCCGTGCTCGCTGTGCTCGCGGTGTTCGCGATGCTCGTGGTGATCACGGCCGTCACGGCTGTCACGGCTGTCATGACCGTCATGCCGGTCATGGTCTTCGCGAACGTTGCGGCCGTCGTGATCGTCGCGATGCTCACGGTGAGCGTCGGTCGCCACGGCGGAGCCGTCACGGTCGCGCCGGGGGGCGTCGTCGGGGGTGTCGGGATCAAGGCGGTCAGCCTCGGCGAGGCGCTCCTGCACGGTGCTGCGCTCCTGATCGACCTCGGCGCGCTCTCGCTCCACTTCCGAACGGCGGCGTTCGGCGGCCAGCTGCTCCTGCTCGGCCTCCTTGGCCTTCCGCTCGGCTTCCAGCCGCGCGCGGTCAGCCTCGAGCTCGGTCTCGCGCACCTTCAGATCGCGCTCCTGGACCAGCTGCTCCTGCTTCGAGGCCTCGTCCCGCAGCTGCGCGGCACGCCGCCGGTCCTCCTCCTGCTGCTGCGCCTTGCGACGCTTCGAGGCCATCACTCCCACCGCGATCAGCACGATCACGAGGATGATCGCCAGCACGACGATCCCGATGATGACGGGCGTGGACAGTTCCATGGTCGGCTCCTTGCGGTCGACTCCTCCGCACGGATGCACGAAGGTCTTCCAGCGTGTAGGTCGATTGCACCAGATCTGAGCCCGCCATGGGGGCATTTCCCGCCGACTGTCATGACGGGCGGCGCGGAATCGACGAATCCCGCCCCGGTAAGGTACGTGGTCGTGAGCAGCTCCGTAACCCGCACCGATGCCGACGTCCTCCCCCAGGCCGAAGCCGGCAGCCCTTCCGCCTCCGGCACCGCCTTGGTCGACGAGTCCCGACGGGTGCTCGTGCACCTGCTCCAAGGACCCTTCCTGGACGGTCGGCGGGACGCCAACCGCTACGCCCAGCTGTTGCGTGACCGCGCCGCGATCGAATCCCGGCTGGCGGACCTCTTCCTCGAGCTGATCGTCGACGATGACGCTCAGGTCGCCTTCGTGCGCCAGAGCGAGGACGATCCTGATGCGCCGAAGCTCCTGCGCCGCCTGACCGGCATGAATCGCCTGGACTCGGTGCTGCTGCTGGTGCTGCGCCAGATGCTGCTGACCCAGTCCTCGCGCGGGCAGCGCACCGTCGTCTCCGAGGCGGAGCTGCAGCAGGCGCTGGCCGCCTACCGCCGCACCACCTCCACCGACGAGGCTGGATTCGCGAAGGAGGTCCGGGCCTCGATCGCGAAGGTTCAGCGCACCGGTCTGCTGGACGAGCAGGGGGATGACTACGAGGTCTCTCCCGTGCTGCGCCTGATGATCGGCCCCGATACCGCGCGGGAGTTCATCGCCCTGTACCGCGAGGCAGGGGTGAGCGGTCTCGAGGACCCCAGCGATGACACCGAGGACGACCCCGAGGACGAGGCTGCCGAGACGAAGGCCTGACCCTTCGGTCGGCCGGTCGGCCGGTCACTCGGCCAGTCAGCCAGTCAGCCAGTCGGCCAGTCAGCCGGTCAGCCGGTCAGCCGGTCAGCCGGTCAGCCGGTCAGCCGGTCGGCCAGTCGGTCGGTCGGGCGTGTCGCGGCGGGGTGCCGCGCAGTGCCGGACCTCGAGTCGCTGGGTGCCACTGCCGAGCGGCTCGAGGGCGACCGTTCACGCCCTGTCGCCGCGCCGCGCGGGCCATGGTCCTCCCCGCTGCGCTCCTCTTCTTCCCGCCTCAGCCCGCCCGGCGTCTCCCCGCACTTCCCGGTGTCGCCCCGGCCCTCCCGCGCCTCTGCGCACCTCCCCGCGTCGCCCCGCGGGGCGCTCTTGCGCGCTCTTCTGCCGGGTCGACGATGAACAGCGGGTGTATATGAAAGGCCATTTCATAAAACCCTCTTGTTGAGCCGACTGCTTCATGGAATAACTGTCGTAGCAGGTCAGTGGGGTGCCGCCGTGCCCGGTTGCGGGAAGGCGGGCCCTCGCGACGTGCTCCCCAAGGTCGCCATGCGGGTGAAGATCCTCGCCTCGGTCCGCGGCCTCACGGGAGCGCTCCCACGCCTGCTGATTCCCCGTGGAGAGACGCGTTCGGGAGACGAGCGCCGAGCAGGAGGCAGTCCAGTGAGAGGACCCGAACGATGACCGCGCCACCGGTGGCCGCAGCCACCGGAGCGCCGGAGGTGGAGCGGCCACCGGCTCCGGGGGGACCGGTGGTTGCGGCCCCGCGGAGGCGCCGTGCCCTGCGCGCTGTGCGCAACAGCTGGCAGCTCTATCTGCTGGTCGCTCCCGCCGTCGTTTTCTTCCTGATCTTCAACTACGTCCCGATGTACGGGGCGCAGATCGCCTTCCGCGATTTCATCGCCTCCGACGGGATCTGGGGGAGTCGCTGGGTGGGTCTCGAGCACTTCGAGCGCTTCTTCGACTCCTACTACTTCTGGCGCCTGCTGCGGAACACGCTGATCCTGAGCCTCTACCAGCTGGCCCTGTTCCCGCTCCCGATCATCCTGGCGCTCTCCCTCAACGAGGTGAAGAACCACCTCTTCAAGCGATTCGCGCAGACGCTCACCTACGCGCCGCATTTCGTCTCGCTGGTGGTCGTCGTCGGCATGCTGTTCGCGTTCCTCGATCCGCGCCTCGGGCTCGTCAACCACCTCATCGAGCTGGTCGGCCTCGCACCGATCCAGTTCATGCAGGATCCGGGCTGGTTCCGGCATCTCTACGTGTGGTCGGGGGTCTGGCAGTCCCTGGGCTGGAGCACGATCATCTACCTGGCGGCGCTCTCCGGTGTGAACCCTGAGCTCCATCAGGCCGCCCAGGTCGACGGCGCGAATCGTCTCCAGCGGATCCGACACGTCAACATCCCGGCGATCATGCCGACCGTCGTGATCCTGTTCATCCTCGACTTCGGCAGCTTCATGGCAGTGGGCTTCGAGAAGGCCCTGCTGATGAACAACTCGCTCAACGCCGAGGCCTCGGACATCATCCAGACCTTCGTCTACGAGACCGGGCTCCTGGAGGGGCAGTACAGCTACGCCGCGGCCGTCGGGCTCTTCGACTCCGTCATCAACATCCTCCTGCTGGTCGGCGTCAATCAGCTCGCCCGCCGTTTCTCAGAGAACAGCCTGTGGTGATCCCGTGACCTCCTCCCCTTCCCAGAGCCCGCAGGCCCTGCAGAGCCCTCAAACCGTGCAGAGCCCGCAGGCCGTGCGGAGCCCTCAGTCGTCAGGGCCCGGCCCCGCCTCGCGGCGCCCGAAGCGGCGCCCGCTCACCTCTCGCGAGGATCGCTGGTTCGACCGCCTCAACACCGTCTTCCTGCTCGCAGTGGTCGCCGTGATCGGGTATCCGCTGTGGTTCGTGCTCATCGCCTCGGTGAGCGATCCGCATGCCGTGCAGACGGGCCAGGTGTGGCTCTGGCCGGTCGACCTGAACCTGGACGGCTATGCGCGGGTGTTCTCCCAGGGGTCCATCTGGACCGGATACCGCAACACCGTCATCTACACGATCGTCGGAGTTGCCCTGCACCTGCTGATCGTGCTGCCCTGCTCCTACGCGCTCTCGCGGCGGAATATGGCGGGCCGCACCGGGGTGACCTGGTACATCCTGATCACGATGCTCTTCTCGGGCGGCATCATCCCCACCTACCTGGTCGTCAAGGACCTGGGCATGCTGGACACCATCTGGGCCGTGGTGGTGCCGGGGGCGGCCGGGGCCTGGTCGATCCTCGTCGGCCGAGCATTCTTCACCCAGAGTGTCCCTGAGGAGCTGGCCGAGGCGGCGACCGTCGACGGCGCGGGTGACATCCAGATCTTCCTGCGCATCGCGATTCCGCTCTCCGCACCGATCATCGCCACGCTCGCCCTGTTCCATGGGGTCGGGCTGTGGAATGAGTACTTCAAGGCGCTCATCTACCTCTCCGATCGGGACAAGTACACCCTCCAGCTGGTCCTGCGCGAGCTGCTGGTGGTCTCGCAGGAGACCTCCCAGGGCGGGGCGGGTGCGGCCGGCTCGCTGATCGAGCAGCAGCGACTGGCCGCCCTGATCAAGTACGCGGTGATGATCGTCGCTTCGCTCCCGCTGCTGGTGATCTACCCCTTCCTGCAGCGCTTCTTCACCCAGGGCGTGCTCGTCGGCTCGGTCAAGGGGTGAGGGCGCGATGCTGACCCGCCTCGACGGCGCCCTGCACTGGCTGGTGCGGCTGGTGTGGCTGAACACCTGCTGGCTCGGGCTCACAGCGGCCGGCGGGATCGTGCTCGGCGTCGGCCCCGCCACCTTCGCCGCGCTCGAAGTGGCGCAGCGCTGGATGCGCGGCGAGAGGGACCTGCCCATCGGCCGCGCCATGTGGCAGCAGTGGCGCCAGGGCTGGCGGCTCACCAACGCCGTCACCCTGCTCGCCCTCACGCTGTGCGGAGCCCTGATCGTCACCTGGTGGCTCTCGCGCGGCCTGCCGCCCGTCCCGGCCGCACTCACGCAGGGGCCTGCGCTGCTGGGCCTGCTCCTGATGGTCGCGCTGATGCCGCATCTGCTCTGGATCGCAGGGCGGGAGGTCGACGGTGCCCCGCCGCGCCTGGCCGTCGTGTTCACCGCGGCGCTCGCGGTCGGCCTCGGGCGCCCCGTGCTGACCCTCTGCCTGCTGGCTCCTCTGATCGCCTGGCCGATGGCGCTGATCGCCAGCGGCTGGCCGGGACTGCTGCCCGTCTGCGGGATCAGCATCCCTCTCGTGGCCGCCGCCTGGTGCCTGCGGCGCACCTTCCCCTGAACCTGCCACCCCTCGACCCCACAAACCCTGAACTGGTCACTCGCCTGGTTCAGTCACGTCCCGAAAGGATCCCTGCACCATGTCCCACCACCCCTTCACCCGCCGTGCCGCGCTGGCGTCAGGCGCCGCCCTCGCCTCCGCTGCGGTCCTCGCCTCCTGCGGCGACGACAGCGAAGAGATCGACACCCTCGACCAGATCGAGAACCCCGACGAGAACATCACCCCCGAGGGCATGCCGATCGCGAACGAACTGATCACGATCGACTTCCTCAGCGCCCGCCCCTCGACCACCGCAGAGGACTGGAACGAGGTCTCCGTCATCCAGGCGACCGAGGAGCTCACCAACGTCCACATCGACTTCGGCCTGGTCCCCCAGGATGGAGCGACCGAGCGCCGCAACCTCGTGCTGAGCAGCGGCGACTACCCCAGCGCGTTCTACCGCACGGGGGTCGGAACCGGGGACATCGCCACCTACGGGGAGCGAGGCACCTTCATCGCGCTGAACGATCTGCTCGAGAAGCACATGCCGAACCTGACCGCGCTGATGGAGAAGAGCCCCCAGATCCGCGAGGGGCTGACCTTCCCGGACGGGAACATCTACTCCACGCCCCAGATCTACGACCCGAGCTTCCTGGGCCTGCGATACATGTTCAAGCTCTGGGCCCGGCAGGACTGGCTGGACCAGTTCGGCATGGCCGTGCCCGAGACGACCGAGGAGTTCCAGGCCTATCTCGAGGAGTCCGTCAACACGATCGACGGCGCGATCGGCCTCACCGACCCCGTGAACCTGGGAGAGACCTACCCGACGCTCTACGGCGCCTTCGGGGTGGCGAACCAGGGCACCGCCGGGGGACAGATCGATCTGGATCCGGACACGGGGAAGGTGCGCTACTTCCCCATCACCGACGGCTACCGCGAGATGATGGAGTACCTCAACGGGCTCTACAGCAAGGGACTGATCCCGGCAGACATCTTCTCCTCGGACCGGGCGACCTTCACCGCCCAGGGCAGCGAGGGGATCGTGGCCGCCTGCGGGACGCCCGCCCCTGCCGGATACTTCGGCGAGGTGGGCGAGAAGTACGTCGTCGTGCCCCCGCTGACCCGCAATGCGGGGGAGACCCCGGTGTGGCATGCGGTGCGCTCCGAGCTCGCCTCGATCTGCCACTTCGTGATGACCGACCGCTGCGAGCATCCCGTGGCGCTCGCCCGCTGGATGGACTACTGGTACAGCGAGGAGGGTGCTCGTCAGTTCTTCCTCGGCAACCAGGGGGACAGCTGGGAAGAGGTGGGCGGCGAGTACAAGCTGCTGCCCGAGATCACCGAGGGGCAGTCCGTCGATGACGGCCTCAAGCCGCACTCGATCTTCATGGGCGGCAGCTACCCGGGCTGGGTGACCGAGCGCTGGTTCGGGGGTGTGGAGAGCATGCCGCAGGCCATGGAGAGCTCGAAGGCCATGGAGCCGTACGCGATCCCCGAGGTGTGGTCCGCCTTCACCTTCACCCCGGAGGAGTCCGACGTGCTCGGCACCGTCGGCACCGAGATCGGCAAGTACCTCGGCGAGGCGCGAGCAGGCTTCATCACCGGCCAGCTGCCGCTGTCCGAGTGGGGCACCTTCGTGGAGACCCTCGAGAGCATCGGGCTGAGCGAGTTCTTGGAGATCCAGCAGACGGCGTACGACCGCAGGCAGTGACCCGGCCCCCGGGCCTCCCTGCACAGGGCGGCCCGGGGTGCGCGGACGGAGCGGCCCCGGGGTCTGCGGCCAGCGTGATCTGGCTCGCTTTCCCGGGGTCGCCCCGTGCCTGAGCGGTCCCCAGCGGAGAGCTCTCGCCCCGGACGGCAATTGCGCACCATCGGCATTACGGAATAAGGTCAGGCTCGCCTAACCACCGGTTCCCGGTGGTCTCGAACCTGGAGGACCCGCTGTGAAGCTTTCCCGCCGTGCACTCGTCCTAGCGGCGCTCGCCGTCCCCGCGCTCGCCGCCTGCTCCGGGGAGGCAGGGACCAGCACGGCTCCCACCGCGGGCGGCGGCGCGGCCGACGGGTCCTTCCCCGTCACCCTCACCCACCTCTACGGCGAGACCGTGATCGAGGCGGAGCCCGTCACCATCGCGACCGTCTCCTGGGTCAACGCCGACACCCTGCTCGCGCTCGATGTGGTGCCGGCCGGGATTCCGACCGTCACCTGGGGCGGCAACGACAACGGCTCCACCGACTGGATCGATGCGAAGCTCACCGAGCTCGGTGCCGACTGGGGCACCGAGAACGCCCCCACCCAGTACGACGAGTCCGACGGCATCAACTACGACGAGATCGCGGCGCTGCTCCCGGACCTCATCATCGCCGCCTATTCCGGCCTCACCGAGGAGGAGTACACGCAGCTGAGCAAGATCGCGCCGACCATCGGCCCGCTGGCGGCGAACTACACCGCCGGCTGGGAGGACGTCCTGACCGCCGTCGGCACCGCCACCGGTCGCTCCGAGCAGGCCACGAGCCTCGTCGAGCAGATCACCGCGGATCTCGCCGCCGTCGGCGAGGAGAACCCGGCCGTCGCGGGCGCCACCTTCATCGCCGGCACCCTGGGCCTCGCGGACAACTCGATCAATCTCTACGTCGGCGAGGACACCCGCCCGCGCTTCTTCACCGCGCTGGGGATGACCCAGGCGGAGGTCATCGACGAGAACACCCCCGGGGCGGACAGCTTCTACCTCGAATGGTCCGCCGAGCGCGCCGACGAGCTGGTCTCAGACCTCTTCTACACCTGGGCCGCGCCCGGCACCACGGTCGAGGACTTCCAGGCGAATCCGCTGTTCGCGCAGATCCCCGCGGTGGCCTCCGGCGGGGTGGTGCTCACCGACGACGACCACCTCACGCTGTCGATCTCCGCAGCCAATGCGCTGAGCCTGCCCTGGGCGCTCGAGCACCTGGTGCCGTCCATCGTCGAGACCGCTCAGCACGTCCGGGGCTGAGCAGCCACGGTGCGACGCTCCACCCCGCTGGCGATCGCCGGAGGCCTCCTGGCCCTGGCGATCGCCAGCCTGCTCTCCCTCATGATCGGCGCCCGCACCGTCGCCCCGAGCACCGTGTGGGATGCGCTGACCGCCTACGACGCAGGCTTCGCGGACCACGCCGTGATCCATGCCCGGCTGCTGCGCACCGCCGCCGGGGTCGCCGTCGGTGCGGCGCTCGCCGTGGCCGGCGCCGCGATGCAGGGAGTGACCCGCAACCCGCTCGCGGACCCCGGCATCCTGGGGATCAACGCAGGCGCCACCACCAGCGTGGTGATCGGGGTGTTCCTCCTGGATGCATCCGCCGTCGCCGAGTTCATGGTGCTCGCCCTGATCGGCGCCGCCGTCGGCACCGTCGTCGTCTACGCCGTCGCCTCGCTCGGACGCGACGGCGCCACCCCGGTGAAGCTCGCGCTCGCCGGGGCGGCGGTCACCGCCGGTCTCGGCTCGGTGATCAACGCACTGGTGCTTCTCGACGACGCGTCCCTGGACCGGCTGCGGTTCTGGCAGGTGGGCACCCTCGGCGCCCGCAGCCTCTCCGATATCGCGGTCGTCGCGGCGCTGATGGCGATCGGGGCGGTGCTGATCACGGGGACCACCGGTGTGCTCAACGCCCTCGCCCTCGGCGACGACGCCGCGGTGGGCCTCGGCGTGAGGGTGGCACGGGCACGGATCGTGCTGGGGATCGCGATCATCCTGCTGTGCGGGGCGGCGGTCGCGCTCGCCGGGCCCGTCGGCTTCCTCGGCCTGGTGGTCCCGCATGCCGCACGGCTGCTGGTAGGCGGCGACTACCGGCGCATCGTCCCGCTGTGCCTGCTGGGCGGCCCGGTGCTGATCCTGCTGGCCGACACCGTGGGCAGGGTGGTCGCCCCGCCCGCCGAGGTGCAGGTCGGCGTGATGACCGCCCTGATCGGAGTGCCCGTCTTCGTGGTGCTGCTGCGCACCCGGCGGCAGGTGGGGCTGTGAACGCCGCTCCCGCTCCCGCTCCCGAGCCCGCGCCGCGCGCCTCCCGCCCGGGCCCCGGCTCCCGCCCGCGCTCTCCCGGCCGTTCCCGCCGCACTGCGCTGACCGCCCTGGTCGCCGGGGTGATCGTGCTGGCCCTGGTCGCGGCCCGCGTGCTGCTGGGCACCCCGATGGTGCCGCTGGACCAGGCGCTGCGGGTGATCGGCGGCGAGGCGATCCCCGGCATCTCCTTCATCGTGATGGAGAACCGCCTGCCCACCGCGGTGGTCGCGCTGCTGGCCGGCATCGCCTTCGGGCTCTCCGGCACCATCTTCCAGACCCTGCTGCGGAACCCGCTGGCCAGCCCTGACGTGATCGGGGTGACCCTCGGCGCCTCGGCCGGGGCGGTGATCGCGATGAGCTTCTTCGAGACCGACGGCCGCGCGCTGTTCTGGTTCACGCTGCTGGGCGGCGTGCTGACGGCGCTGCTGATCCTCGCGGTGGCCGGAGCGGGCCGCCCGGGCGCGACCGGCGCGGTGGACAACCGCTTCGTGCTGGTGGGCATCGGGGTCGCCGCGGCGCTCAGCGCCCTGGTCTCCTACCTGCTCACCCGGCTCACCCTGCAATCCGCCGGGGACGCGATGCACTGGCTGGTCGGCTCGCTGTCCACCTCCACCTGGGACCGAGTGGTGGTGCTCGCGATCGCTCTGGCGGTGCTGCTTCCGGTCCTCGCACTGCTGGTGCCCCGGCTGCGGATCCTGCAGCTGGGCGATGAGACCGCCACCGGGCTCGGCCTCGCGGTGCCCCGCACCCGGATCTGGCTGATCATGGTCGCGGTGATCCTCTGCGCGTTGACGGTCGCGGTCACCGGCCCGCTCTCCTTCGTGGCCTTCCTCGCCGGGCCGATCGCCCGGATGCTCGCCGGCCGGCCCAGCTTCGTGCTGTCCGCCGCCGTCGGCGCCGTGATCGTGCTGCTCGCCGACATCGCCGGCCAGAACCTCTTCGGCTCCACCGAGCTGCCCGCCGGAGTCATCACCGGCGCGCTCGGTGCCCCGTTCCTGCTGTGGATGCTCACCCGCACCACGTTCTCCGGACCCGGAAGGTGACCTCGCCACGATGGCACTGATCGAGACCCGCAACCTGCACCTGGCCTATGACCGTCGGGACATCGTCCGCGACCTCAGCCTGAGCCTGCCCGAAGGGCAGATCACGATCATCGTGGGCGCCAACGGCAGCGGGAAGTCGACCCTGCTGCGCGGGATGTCACGCCTGCTCACTCCGCGCAGCGGCACCGTGCTGCTGGACGGCCGTGATCTCCATTCCCTGCGCGGCAAGGAGCTCGCCCGCCGCCTCGGCCTGCTCCCGCAGACTCCGATCGCCCCCGACGGCGTCACCGTGAGGGAGCTGGTCACCCGCGGCCGCTTCCCCCACCAGGGCCTGTTCCCGCAATGGTCCGACCAGGACGAGCTGGCGGTGGCCGAGGCGCTCGCCGCCACTCGCACCGACGCGCTGCAGGACCGGCTGCTCGAGGAGCTCTCCGGCGGGCAGCGCCAGCGGGTCTGGATCGCGATGGCGCTCGCCCAGCAGACGGAGGTGCTGCTGCTGGACGAACCCACCACCTACCTCGATGTCACCCACCAGCTCGAGGTGCTCGACGTGGTCAGGGACCTGCAGCGGGAGCGCGGCACCACCGTGGGGATCGTGCTGCATGACCTGAACCTCGCCGCGCGCTACGCCGATCACCTGGTCGCCATGCGCTCCGGCGAGATCCATTCCCAGGGCACGCCGGCCGAGGTCATCACCCGCCAGATGGCGCATGAGGTCTTCGCCCTGGATGCCCACATCGCCCCCGATCCGGTCACCGGCACCCCGATGGTGCTGCCGCTGGGCCGTGACCGCACCGCCCCCGGTGCACACCACCACCACGAGGAGGACCCCATCTCGACCACCGCCGAGACCGCCCCGACCGAGACCGCCTTGAGCGCGACTGCCCCTACCGCGACTGCCCCGACCGAGGCTGCCCCGACCGAGACTCCCGCTGCGACCGACACGCGCGTCTCCGCCCTGGACCACAGCTCGATGCTCGCCTTCGAGCTGGAGGTCGCCGCACGCCGCAGCCTCGGCCCCTCGCTGGTGCGCTTCACCCTGACCGGCCCTGAGCTCGAGCACTTCGGCACCAACTCCCATGTGCTGGACCTGCGGATCAAGCTGATCATCCCCGGGCCTGCCGCGAGCGCAGACCACTTCGCCCCGGTGCGTCCCGGTGCGCTGCTCGACCCCGTCATCCACTCCGACTGGTACCGCAGCTGGCTGCAGATCGATCCCACCGACCGCGGCTGGATGCGCACCTACACGGTGCGTGAGCATCGCGCCGCCGGCCATCCCGGGAACCACACCGCGAACCCCGAGATCGACATCGACGTGGTCCTGCACCTCGACCCCGTCGAGGTCCCCGGCCAGGGCGTCGCCGCCCGCTGGGCCCGGGATGCGAGGGTCGGTGACACGCTCACGATGCTCGGTCCCAACCGGCATCTGGTGGGCCCCGAGTACGGCGGCATCGAGTTCCGGCCCGGCACCGCCCGCACCGTGCTGCTGGTGGGCGACGAGACCGCGCTGCCGGCCGTCGGCTCGATCCTCGAGGCGCTGCCCGCCTCGATCAGCGGTCACGCTCTGCTCGAGGTGCCCGAGGCCGGTGACCAGCAGCAGCTGCTGACCCGCTCCGGGGTGCAGGTGACCTGGCTGCCCCGCGAGGGCCGCCCGCACGGCGAGCTGCTCGACGCCGCGGTGCGGGAGCTGATGAGCGCGAACGCCCAGGCATTCCGGGGCACGGCGGGGGATGATCCCGCAGCGCCTGAGGGCTCCGCGGGGGCCGATGGCTTCGCAGGGGCCGACGGGTCCGCTGCAGCCGCGTCACCGGAGCTCGAGGACGTCGACGTCGACGAGACCATGCTGTGGGAGACGACCACCGGGCACGGCGCCTTCTACGCCTGGCTGGCGGGGGAGGCCGGGGTGATCAAGACCCTGCGCCGACACCTGGTCAGCGAGCTGGGGCTGGACCGGAAGCAGGTCTCCTTCATGGGGTACTGGCGCCTGGGCCGGCCCGAGCACTGAGCGGAGCGGACGCGAAGAAGACGCAAGAAGACCCGGCGAAGAGGCGGCGAAGACGCGGAGGGGACGCAGAGCGGAGACGGAGCGGACGCGGGCTGCCCTGGCCGCACCGGCCGCACCAGCACCCGCCTCACTGCCGCACGATGATGTTCTCCGAATCGATGTAGGCGCCCACCGGGGAGGTCAGCGCGCCGATCACCTCGGCGACATGCTCGGGCTGCATGATCGTGCGCGGATCCTCGTCCGGGGCGAGCACGCGCCGCAGCTCGGTCGCGGTGCGCCCGGGGGAGATGCACGCGACCCGGGTGCCGTAGATCGAGAGCTCCTCCCGCATCACCTCGCTCATGGTGATCAGCGCGGACTTCGACGCCGAATAGGTCAGCCAGCCCGAACGCCCGGTGACCCCGGCGGTGGAGGCCACGTTCACGATCAGGTCGAAGACGTTGCCGCGATTGAGGAGAGTCTTCACCAGCAGGAACGGTGCATAGAGGTTCACCTCCATGGTGCGCTCGAAGTCCGGCATCCTGACCTGCTGCAGCGGCACCGGGTTCGTGTAACCGGCGTTGTTCACCAGCAGATGGATGTGGCCCACCTCGTCGTAGAGCCGCTTCGCGGCGCGCTTGAGGGCGGAGCGGTCGCCGACGTCGAGCACGCAGGACAGGAAGCGGGTGCTGCCGTCATCCTCCTCGCGCAGCAGCCCGGCGGCCTGGTCGAGGTCCTCGGCGCTGCGGGAGACGAGGATGATCGTGGAGATGTCCGGCTCCTGCGCGAGCCGGCGGGCGGTCGCCAGTCCGATCCCGCGGGAGGCGCCGGTGATCAGGGCGGTGCGGCCGGGAAGCTCTGGCTGAGCACTGCGCGCGGTGGTCTGCTCAGACATCTCGATCCCTCTCTCCCTGCAGCAGCACGGTGGCCATGCGGACGTCGGTCGGGGAGGTCACCTTGAGGTTGGTGTCGCTGCCATCGAGGAAGTGCACCGGGAAGCCGGCGTCGGCGACCAGGGTCGCGTCCTCCGTGTACTCGATGCCCTCGGACAGGGCCTTCTCGTGGGCGGCGACCAGATCGGTGCGCCGGAACTTCTGGGGCAGCTGCACATTGCGCAGCCGGTCCCGGTCCAGCGAGCCGGTGACCTGGTGGGTCTCGGGATCCACGGGCGCGACGGTGAAGGGGATCGGTGACATCAGCGCGACGTTCTGCCAGGGCGAGTCGATCAGGCGCGTGAAGTCCGCGGCGGTCGCCAGCGGGCGGGCGGACTCGTGCAGGAGGATCTGGTCGTACTCGCAGTGCGGGAGCATCTCGCGCACCGAGGAATGACGCGTCGGCGCTCCCGGCACCAGCGTGATCGGGGTGGAGATCGCGTAGGCCTCGAGCACCTCCTCGATCTCCTTCCGCCAGCCCTCGGGGAAGTTCACCACGATCTGCCCTACCTGCGGCAGGCGATCCGCGGTGACCAGGGTGTACACGAGGATCGGGATGCCGCGCAGCTTGAGCAGCTGCTTGGGCTGTCCCGCTCCGACCCGGGCCCCCACCCCGCCGTTGAGCAGGACCAGCGAGAACGTCGCAGCGGCCGTCGTCATGGGTGTCTCCTCTCTGCTGGTGTCATCTCTTCTGGTCTCATCGCCGACTCAGGATTCCTTCTCGTAGGCGGTGAGCACCTCGCGGATCGGTCCGTCCTGGACCAGCTGTCCCTGGCGCAGGTAGAGCCCTCGGGTGCAGAAGCGGCGCAGGTCGTTGTCCTTGTGGGAGACCAGGAAGAGGGTGCGGTTCGCGGCCAGCAGCTCCTCGATCCGCATGTAGCACTTGGTGCGGAAGGCCTTGTCGCCGACCGCGAGCACCTCGTCGACCAGGATGATCGGCTCATCGAGCTGCGAGATCACGGAGAACGCGAGCCGGACCTTCATCCCGGAGGAGAAGTGCCGGAACGGCGTGTCCAGGAACTTCTCCATCTCCGCGAAGTCGACGATCTCGTCGAACTTCGCCGCGATGGTCTCCTTCCGCATCCCGTGCAGGCCGGCGGCGAGATGGATGTTCTCCCGCCCGGTGAGGTCCGGGGCGAAACCGCCGGTGATCTCGATCAGCGGTGCCACGCCGCCGGTCACCGAGACCCGGCCCGCATCGGGCAGCAGCACCCCCGCCACCACCTTCAGCAGCGTGGACTTGCCCTGCCCGTTGCGGCCCACGACGCCGACCGCCTCGCCCTGACCCACCTCGAAGGAGATGTCCTTGAGGCCCCAGAAGGCGTCGCCGTCGGGGCCCTTGTCGCGGCGGAAGAGCATCGAGCGCAGGCTCAGGTCGCGACGCTTGCGGGAGAACTCGACTCCCACCCCGTCCAGCGAGATCACGGGGGCGGCAGGGCTCCCGGCGGGCCCCCCGGTGGGGGAGTCGGCAGCGGGGAGAATGTTCGTGTCGTTCATCAGACCTCCTTCAGCACCTGACGCTCCATGCGACCGAACACCGTCCAGCCGATCACCAGAATGGCGGCAGAGATGGTGGCGGCCACGAGGATCGCGTCCCAGTGCACCGGACCGGGGAAGAGCCCGGCGCGATAGCACTCCAGGATCCCGGTGAGCGGATTGAACTTGTAGAGCCCGACGACCACCGGCGGCAGTGACGTGACCACCACGTCGTTCAGGCTGTAGATGATCGGGGAGGCGTAGAACAGCGCACGCGTGGCCACCCGGATCAGCGGCTCCACGTCCCGCACCAGCATGGTGATCGGGGAGAACAGGAGGGCGAGTCCCAGCAGCAGCATCAGCTGGATCAGGATGCCGACGGGGAAGAGCACCAGCTGCAGATCGAACTGCGGCCGGTAGAACACCGCGAAGACGGCGAGCACCGGGATCGACAGCAGGAACTCCACGCCCTTCGCGCCGGTGCTGCGCAGCACCCAGATCTGGCGCGGCAGGGAGGTCGAGGCGATCAGCCGCCGCTGGGAGGCCAGCGACTGGATGCCCTCGTTGATCCCGTTGGTGAACCACATGAACGGCAGCAGCCCGGAGAGCAGGAAGATGATGTACGGCTCCGCGCCCACCGTGCGATGGAAGATCACCGTGAACACGAACCAGTAGATCGAGCCCATCATCAGCGGCTCGAGCACGGTCCAGACATAGCCGAGCATCGAATCGGCGTAGCGCAGCTTGAGGTCGCGCCGGATCAGCACCGCGAGGATCTTCCGGGTGCGCACCAGCTCCCGGAGGGTCTGCGCGGTCGAGGTGCGGGTCCCGGCGGTGTAGGGGACGGGCCGGCTCACGGGGTCGTGACCCGGCTGCTCGGAGCGGACGGCGCCTCGTCCGTCGGCGGAGCGGGAGCGGGCGGGTCGGGCGGGCTCGGATCGGGCCCGCCGATCCGCGCCCACTGCTCGTCCCGCTGCGCTGCGAGGTCGCGGCAGGTGGTGAGGAAGCGGTCGAGGGACGCCCCCGGGGTGGTGTCCCCGAGGTAGTACTCGCTCAGGCGCAGTCGCTCCTCACGGCCCGGATCGCGGGAGATCGCCTCCATGGCGAGCCGCCCGGCGGCCGACGCCTCCTGAACGGTGAGACGGGGGAGCACATCGAGCATCCGGGTACCGGCCTCCTGAGCAGTTCCTTCGGCGGGGGTGGTGATGATCAGCGGCTTGCCGGTGGCGAGCCAGTCGTTCGCGACGGCGGAGACGTCGCAGATCAGCAGATCCGCCTCCGCGACGTCGAGCGACAGCGGGCGGTCGTCGGAGATGGTGTGCCCGCCCTCGGCGAGCAGCTCCCGCACCGTCCGGTCCGCTTCGCCGAACTCCGGCACCCGCACCCCGGTCAGCGGATGGGGGCGATAGATGATCCGGGCCCCCTCCTCCTGCACGGCGCGCAGCAGCGTCTCGGCGTGGGTGCGCAGCGAGCTGTAGGCGACAGAGGCCTGGCCGCCCTCCCAGGTGGGCGCGTAGAGCACGACCGGTCGTTCATCCCGGCGCTCCGGGACGGCGACCGCCTCCCGGTCGGTGTCCAGGGCGGGGCGGCCGACGGGGAGGCAGCGGGCGGCGGCGTCGAACAGGGAGGTGTACCGCGCATAGCGGTCGATCGCCGCCTGCCCCGCCACGAAGGAGTAGTCGTAGGCCTTCACCTGGTTGGAGACCGAGACGCCCTTGTCCGAGTCCCCGTGCAGCAGGGACACGTGGATGACCGATCGGGAGCGCAGCGGCGCCGTGTTCATCGGGTTGTAGTTCACGTACAGGATCAGCTTGGTGTCGCTGCGGGCGATCAGCCCGTCGAGGGTGGCGTCCAGGGCGACCGTCACCACCGGCATGTCCATCTCGTCCCGCAGCACCTCCGCGACCCGGGAGTCCATGCACACCACGGTCACGCCCAGCTCCGCATGGAGTGCTCGGAGCGGGCCGTACCAGCCGCGCAGCTGGTAGATGCTCTCTATGGTGTCGGCGAAGTAGACGATGACGTCGCCGTGCAGGGACTGGTCCTGGAGGTCCTCGTCGTCGCCGAGGCCGTCGGGCATTCCGCCGGGCAGCAGGTGGTAGCGGCGCAGGAGCCGCCCGCCCATGCTGCGCAGTCGGCGGTTCAGGGTGTTCTCTCGAGGCTGCAAGGCCTGCTCCCTTCGCGGGGCGAGGTGGTCGGGTCGGTGCAGTCGAACAGCTGCGACCAGGCCTGGGTGGTGGTGGTCAGGGGCAGGGCACGGCGATAGCTGCGGCGCAGGGGCCCCCAGCGCAAGGCCATCCGCAGGTGGCGCCGCGCCGTGCCGAGCAGGAGGCGGCGTCCTGTCGAGCCGCGCACCGGGTGGGCCATCAGGGCCCGGCCGGTCGCGTCGGTGATCACGATCGCGTCCGCCCCGAGGGCGGTGCGCCAGGTCAGGCGGTCCTCCCGCACACCCATCACCAGGCGCGGCGGCCGGTCCGGGCGCAGCAGGCGCAGCGTCGCGCGGGTGAGGGCGCGCAGCAGCGGCAGCGGGCGGTGGCGGGTGATCGCGAGGGGCTCGGCTGCGCGATCGGCATCCGTCCGGGCCGTCCAGTCGGCGCCCGCCTGCGTCGTCCAGTCGGCACCCGCCTGCATCGTCCACTCGGCGATCACTTTCCCGCCGTCGGCCCGGGCCCGTGCGAGGTCCCGTCCGAGCCAGGAGTCGGGGCCGGCGAGGAAGGACCCGATGCCGTCGTCCCACAGCGCGGTGGTCAGGTGCAGCCCGGAGAGGATGTGCTTGCCCTGGTGCAGCAGGGAGGAGGCGATCACGCCGCGGCCGGAGCCGTGCGCGGCGGCGGTCGCCAGCCGGTTGCGGTGCAGCACCCGTGCGGTCCAGGTCATCTGGGTGCGGTACATGGTCCAGGGCGGGTGATGGACGCTGGTCCCGGGCAGCACCACGTGGTGGTACCCGTGCTCGGTGGCCCGCAGCCCGTACTCGGCGTCGTCCCATTTCAGGAAGTAGGGGGCCGGCAGTCCCAGCTCCGCTGCCGTGCCGGGCGGGAACAGGGTCGCCCACCAGCCGGTGTAGTTGGCCTCGCCATGGGCGCGCAGGAAGCTCCACTGCTCGGGGGTGGTGCCCGACAGCTCGACGGGCCGCCGGATGCCGTCCGTGGCATGCCACTGGAAGTCCCCGCCCCGCACCGCCTCCGACACGGCGATCAGGCGGTCCGGCTGCTCGGAGGAGAACAGCGGGGTGCCCAGGATGGTGGGGACCGCGCACAGCGCCTGGAAGGTGACCATGCGGCGCAGGGACTCCTCGGACAGCACCGCATCATCGTCGGAGAACAGCACCGCGTGGCCGGGGGAGGCGGCGGCCTCGAGCATCCCGCGGGCATAGCCGCCGGAACCACCGAGGTTCGGCTGGGTGATCAGCCGGATCTCCGGCCGCTCGGCGAGCAGCCGGGTGACGGCGGGCAGCTGGGCGAGGGTGTGGCCCTGATCGACGACGATCACCTCATCGACGCAGTGCATCCGGGCGAAGCGCTCGGCCTGGGTGATCGCATCCTGCTCGCGGCCCCGGGTGGGCATCACCACCGTGACGGGCGGCAGCTCGACCGCACGCTCGACGCTCCAGGTGACGGTGCCGACCGGCCCCTCGATCCAGAGCCACTGCGGCCCTCGGGCGGAGAGCCGCACCTGGTGGCCGCCGACGATATCGACGGCGAGCGGCCAGCGCTGCCCGGAACGGGCCGCCCACAGGGTGGCGGGCCCGCCCTCGAACTCGAGGGTCACCGCCGCATCGCCCAGCACGGTCCGCCAGACCGAGGCCGGCAATGCCTGCCCCCAGAGGGGAGCGCCGGCGGCGGCGGAATCGGGAGCCCGCCAGGTGCCCAGGATCAGGGAAGCGCGGTGGGCCGTGCTCATGCCCGCCCCGGGATCTCGAAGGAGCTGGCATCGGGGAAGCGGCGCCGCAGGAAGGCGCGCACCTGGGCGTCGATCACCGCAGCATCGAGCTCCTGGGTGGACTCGTTGAGGCAGAAGGTCTCCAGCACGTCCCGGTCCTGCTCGAGGCCGGCCAGCCGCTCGGCCGCGTCGGGAGCGCCGACGTTCACGTAGCGGTAGCGGATGCCGCGGGTGACCGCACGCCCGGTGGCGTGGGCGTAGTTCATGTGCAGGGCGCCGGAGAGCGTCACGTCGTCGATGCGGCGGAACTGGGCGTCGCGGGTCGCGGCGACGACCTCCGGCCAGCGCTCCTCGATCTCCTGCGAGATCGTGCGGCGCAGGGCGAACGGGGTGTGGAAGAGCTTGCGGGAGACCCGCTTCCCGGTCGCCTCGTGCACGAGCGCCCGGGCGTTCTTCCCGGCGGAGTCGGAGGCGGGCTCTCCCTGGGCCGGCGCGCCGGGGGCGACATG
The DNA here is from genome assembly GCF_052378665.1 of Brachybacterium sp. AOP24-D1-21. Taxonomy (NCBI): domain Bacteria; kingdom Bacillati; phylum Actinomycetota; class Actinomycetes; order Micrococcales; family Dermabacteraceae; genus Brachybacterium; species Brachybacterium sp. AOP24-D1-21. The sequence continues at coordinate 617,752 of NZ_JBQSXX010000001.1, read as the reverse complement.
CGCGCGGGACATGTACATCGACGCGATCCCGTTGGGGTTGAAGAAGAGCTCGGGGGCGACGGGGGAGGAGAGGAAGACGTCGTCGTTGAAGTACAGGAAGTGCTCGCTGAGCCCTTCGATCCGGTGCAGGTTCGCCTCGATCGCCTGCGAGTTGAAGGTCGGCAGCCTGGTCCCAGCCGGAGCGATGTCCGCGTGGTCGACGACCGTGAGCCGCGGATGGTCCGTTCGCAGCCAGGTGGGGCGCTGGCGGTCCGTGACCAGGTAGACGTGGCGCACCCACGGTGCGTACTGCTCGAGGGAGCGCAGGGAATGGCGCAGCTCATCGTGCGCCACGAAGCGTAGATCGGCGGCGGCATGCTCGGTCATCCCGTGCCCCGTATCGGCCTCGAGGGCCGTGCGCTTGCGGGCCAGCCAGTCCGGGTCGGTGCCGTCGACCCAGGTGTAGACCACGTCGATCGGGAAGCCGACCTCGAGCAGCGCGGTCTGCTGCAGCGGGGCGAGCGCGTCCTGCGCGGTGGTCCCGAGTGCGGGCGAGGGGGTCGCCGAGGGGACGCCGGGCGGGGCGGGGAGGTCTGCTGCCGCCGTCGCCGGCTGGAAGGCCTCCTCCTCGAGGAGCTCCGTGAACTTGTTCCAGACGGCGGCAGTGAAGCGGCCGCCGTCGGCCCGGTCCCAGCGCTCGAGGCGCACGGCCGTCTCGAAGCCGTAGCGGGCGATGACGCGGCCCTCGTGGAGCGTGACGGCGGGGGCCAGGAGATGGAGGGTGGAGGCGCCCTCGACATCTTCGGTGGGGGGTGCGGCGCTGTAGACGGCGCAGCCCGCGGCAGCATCACCGCTGCCCAGCAGCACGTGGTCGAGATCGCGGGTGAGGACCGCGGCCGCGCGCCCCCAGTCCTCCCGGCGCACGCCCAGCACAGCGGAGGCGGCAGTGGGCGACCGGACGGCGACCGCGGTGATCCCTTCCGCGCCGAGGGCCTCTCGCACGTGCCCCAGCAGCTCGTGCGCGTGCTCCTGTGAGGAGCGCAGGGGGACTGCCCGCACCGGAAGGTCTCGCGCACGGAAGGGAAGAGGGGCGTCCAGCACGGCTCGTGCGGCGCTCCCTGAGGCGGAGCTCTCTGACAAGGTGAGCGCGCTGTCGAGGGTGCGCATCCGCCGCTTCGTCCGATCGCGACGGGCTGTCTCCGCCACCAGGCTCTCCAGGTGGCGAATACGGCGCCAGACGGTGCGCAGCGGCATGGCCTGGTGGGCTCCCTCCGGGACGGGGACAGGGACGATGGCGTCATCAGCGCATAGGGACGAGCTGCCGGACGACGACGCCGTCCAAGGGTCAGAACCCGAGAACGGCGAGTTTCCGGACTATAGCAATGTGAACCGCCGATGAACGCGAGGTGTACTGCGATGGGCGCGTCTGACCGTACACTCGGCGACTGTGGGAGAGACCCGGCGCATCGCAGCGAAACTGCATCGAGGGGATGTGGTCCGTCAGCTGAGGCTGTCGGGCCGTGGCCTCCTGCCCGCGGCAGCGCCGGGGAACGTCTGGACAGGCCTGCGCGCGCGGCCGCGCCAGGCCCGCCTGGTCGCCGCCCCGGACCTGCACCGACTTCGCGGCGAGCTGCTGGAGGGCGTGCTCGCGACGATCTCCCCGATCGTGCCTCTCCTCGCCCCTCCCGTCCCGCGCCATCCGTGGCGACTCGCCATCCGCGCGCAGGACGCAGCCGCCCTGCTCGACGCGCTGCAGGATCTGCCGCCGCACTGGGAGGTCACGCCCGCCCGCAACGGCAGGTCAGTGGCCCTGCGAGAACGGTTCGCCGTCGCCGGCCGCGAGCTGGAGCGCACGGCCGACCTCGAGCTGAGGGTGGATGTGCTGCGGCGGGAGGGGGAGACGCACCGCGGCGCCGCCCCCGGCACCCCGGGAAGGATCCCCGCCGCGACCTGGGAGGAGATGGCTCTCGAGAGCCTCTCGGCCTCACATCGCGAGCCGGGTCCTCCCGCGATCAGGGGACCGATCGACGTGGTCTACACCTGGGTCGACGGCGGCGATGCGGGATGGCGGGCGCGTCGCGACGCCGCGCTGGCGGCGACAGCGGGCGTGGACGGCACGACCGCCCGGCACCCCTCGGCGAGCGACGAGGGCCGGTTCGAGAACTCCGATGAGCTGCGCTACTCCCTGCGCTCTCTGCACCGCTGCGCGAACTGGGTGCGCCGCATCCACCTGGTCACCGACGGCCAGGTCCCGGACTGGCTGCGTCCGGACGACCCGCGGATCCAGGTCGTGGATCACCGTGAGCTGCTCGGCGGCAGCCGGTTCAACTCCCATGCGATCGAATCAGCGCTGCACCGCATCCCCGACCTCACCGAGCACTACCTCTACCTCAACGATGACGTGCTCTTCGGCCGGATCGCGCACCCGGGCGACTTCTTCGCGGCGGAGGGGGTCGCCCGTTTCTTCCCCTCGGACCTGCCGATCGACCCCGGGCCCCCGACGCCCGCCGATCCACCGCTCATGGCGTCTGCCAAGAACGGTCGGGAGCTGCTGGCAGACCGCTTCGGGATCGAGGTGCGCACGAAGATCCGTCACACCGTCCATCCGCAGCTGCGCAGCATGGCCGCCCAGATCGAGGCGGAGAACCCCGAGGCGATCGCCCGGACCCGTGCGGCGCTGTTCCGTTCCCCGCAGGACCTCTCGGTGGCGTCCTCCCTCCATCACTGGTACGCGCATGCGCAGGGACGGTCCGTGCCGTCGACCCCGAACTACCTGTATCTCGACCTGTCGGCCCCGCATGCGCCACAGGCGCTCGACGCCCTGGGGTCGCTGCGCCGCTACGACACCTTCTGCCTGAACACCGAGGAGAGAGCACTGACCCCGACCATGCGCACCGAGCTGAGCAGCTTCCTGGAGAGGTACTACCCCGATCCCGCGCCATGGGAGCTGGTCGCCGGTGACGATCCTGTGGCCGAGGAAGGAGCTCGATGATCCGGCCGATGACCGCTGCGGGTCGCTTCCTCGGACGAGGCCGCCGTCCCGCTCGCGCCCTTTTACATCGAGCTCGGTCTGCAGTCCGTACGCTCTCGCAGGCGAAGACGGTCCCTCTTCAGATCACGCTCGATGGGCACGGTGTGCTCAATTGGCGCTCCACCGAAGCGGGCGTGCACGCGTTGCTGCTCGGAACTCGACGCGGAGGGCGACGGCTGGAGGTCACCGCTCTCGACACCAGCGGTCCACCGCACGGCCTGTTGCGGCTCGACCGACTCGCGCCGGGATCTCACCTCATCCGGGCGAGGACCGCTCGGGGCGTGCAACCGGTCGAGCTGCTCCCGGCAGGGGACGGCACTCGGAACGAGGCACGATCCTCGGACCTCGGCACCTGGTATTTGGAGCATGGACCGGCTCCACGACTCGTTCACCGAGCAGCCTCGGACGAGGAGCCGGGGATTCTCGCGCTCGATGCTGCGCACGGGATCGTGACACTCGAGGTAGGGCCGGCCCACACTTCCTGGGCCTTGACGCTGGAGCGGCGTGGGGGAGGGCGTGCGCTGCCGGTCGCGCCGCGGTCCGGATCGACGAGTGGGGCGCGTGTCTATCGACTGGGCGCTGCTCAATGGTGCGAGGCTGAACTTCCGACAACGGGCGAGACGACGGTCTGGGACGTCGTGCTTCGCGGTGACGGCGCACCTGAGGAGCGACTGCGCGCGGCGTGGCGCGGAAGCGGTCTCGAGAGCCCCCGTGTAGCGCTGCGCCTGCGAGCGGTCTTCTCGTACGCCGTGCCCGGGCGCCGCATCAAGATTCGACCCTATTGGACGAAGGATGATCATCTCGCGCTGGAGCTGACGTCCGCGCCGAGCATAGGAGGAGAGTCTGCATGAAGCTCACGTATGTGCTGACCACAGCGGACGCGCGAGCCGGGACGGAGAAGACGTTCGCGGACCAGACGCGGGCGATGGCCGCGCTCGGCCACGACATCGAGGTGCTGAGCCTCTACCGGCTGGCGGAGACCGGCTTCGACTTCGGGGACGGGACTCGTCTGACCTACCTGACGGATCTTGAGTCCCCGAAGGGGCCCCCCAGCCTGATCATCCCCGTCGAATGGGACAACCAATTCTGCGAAGCGACCGACCGCGCCTTGATGCAGCGGCTCGCGGCAGGCGATGCCGACGTCGTCATCACGTCGACGCCAGCACTCACCGTGCTCGCGCTGCTCGCCTGCCCCGGCTCCGTGCGTATCGTCCAGGAGGAACATCGCCCCTCGATGGGACGGGGCATCACCGCGGCTCCGCTCCTGCGCCACGGACCCAGGGTCGATGCCCTCGTCGTGCTCACGGAACGCAACGGCGAGTGGTTGCGGGAGCAGTGGGGGGATCGGGCGCCTCGGATCGAGGTGATCCCCAACGCGCTTCCTGCGACGGGCCGGCCGCTCAGCGGCGGACGGCAGAAGGTCGTGATGGGCGCCGGACGGCTCGTTCGGTCCAAAGGCTTCATCGATCTCATCCGTGCCTTCGGAGAGGTCGCCGATGAGCACCCCGACTGGCGGCTGCGGATCTTCGGCGACGGTCCTCAGCGCGGGGACCTCCTGCGCATGGCGAGGAACCTCGGCATCGCCGGTCAGGTCGAGTTGATGCCGCCGACGACGGACATCGAGGCGGAGTGGGCGCGTGCCTCCATCGGGGCTCTCGCCTCAAGCTACGAAGGCCTTCCCTTGGTGCTGCTCGAGGCGCGCGGGGCAGGCCTTCCGGTGGTCGCCTATGACTGCGAGACGGGTCCTCGGGAGATCATCGAGAACGGAGAGGACGGGTATCTCGTCCCGGTCGGCGACGTGGGCGGTTTCGCCTCGTCGCTGCGCCTGCTCATGACGGACGAAGCGCGTCGCGATGCCATGTCGCGCAATGCCGCTGAATCGATGCAACGCTTTGCGCCGGAGGTCGTCGCCGAGCAGTGGTCATCACTGTTCGAGGATCTCACGCGGGGTGGTATCGCGGTGCGTCGACGCGGTTCCGAGGCCGGCGCCTTGACGACAGGCGCAGGGGAGCGCGAGGGCACCGAAGAGCACATCTCGTCGGGGGGCTCGGAGTCGGAGCGTGACGGGGTGGCGCCCGAGGACGGCAGGGAGACGACGGGCAGCGAGACGACGGACGATGTCATCAGCGTCGCCGCTGAAGAGGTGCTTCCGCACCGAGCCCGCGAGAACAACCGTTCCGCCCTCGCTTCGCTTTTCTCCACCTGTGACGCGCGGAGCCGACCGCTTCGCTCTTCCCGTGGCCAGTCGTGGGCAGTTCCTGCGGCTGACCGCAGCCGGGTGCTCCAGCACCTGCTCGCGCATACCTCTGACAATGCAGCGCTCGAGGTCCGGTTGTATGCCGGAGCCATTCGCCTGGACGAGGACGGACGGACGTGGCGCCGGGACCCGGGAGCCCTCGACCTCTCGGGCGTCAGCCACGCCTATCTCTTCCATCATTACGAAGTGGGACGCTCCGGAGTGCACATCGGCTATGCCGCGGGGCTGACCATCGAATTCTGGGAGGAGGACGAACGACGCCCGGGCCTGCTGCGTGCCCGACAGGCGAATGACGAGATCGACGTCCTCGCTCACGAACAGTTCGACCTGCCGCTCTTCGAGCCATGGGAGCCCATGCGGCAGCGCCCGCTGTGGACATCGACAGAGTTCCCCATCGATGTGGTCTACACGTGGGTGGACGGCTCCGATCCGGCCTGGTGTCGGAAGCGTGCGGCCGTCGAGGCGGACGGCGCGCATCCGGTGGGATCCGGACCGATTCCGGAGGCAGACCTCGCTGCGGGCGAGATCCGGTTCCTGAACCGCGATGAGCTGCGGTTCTCGCTGAGGTCGCTCGCCGCTCACCTCCCGTGGGTCCGACGGGTCCATCTGGTGACGGATGCGCAGCGACCCGAGTGGCTCGTCGAGGATGATCGGCTCACGGTGGTGGACCACCGAGATCTGTTTCCGGACAGCTCCGTGCTCCCGGTGTTCAACTCCCATGCGATCGAGACCGTGCTGCACCGGATCCCCGGGCTCGCCGAACACTTCCTGTACCTGAACGACGACGGATTCTTCCTCCGCGAGCAGAAACCGCAGCAGTACTTCACGGCGGACGGGGCGGCGCGGTTCTTCCCGTCCCCGACCAAGATCAACGATCTCGGGGACCTTGCCGAGCCTCATGAGGCGGCCGCGATGAACAACCGGGCTCTGCTCGAGGAGCGCTTCGGCGTCACGATCACCCAGGGGATGCTGCATTCACCGCATCCCCATCGGCGCGGCTATCTGGAGGAGCTCACCCGGAGACATGCTCCAGAGATCGACCGCACCCGGTCGGCGCGATTTCGCAGCGGCACCGATGTCTCGCTGGTCTCCTCTCTCGCTCAGCACTCGGGCCACCTCGACGGCGTGTACGTTCACTCCGGGCTCCGGGTCTCCTTCGTCCCGCTGGGGGCCGAGGACTCCGCCACCCGGCTCACACGAGTGAACCCTGGCGGAACGGACTATCTGACGCTCGGTGAGGCAGGGGGCGATCCGGACCCCGAATTCACTGTGGAGATGATGACCAACTATCTGTCGAATCGCTTCCCCGTCCCGTCCCCATGGGAGCGCCACTGAGAGGGACCGGGCGCTCTTGACGGCAACCGGCATGGGAAGGCGCCCGGACTCGGTACCCTGACCGGGTGCCTTCGACGACTGAGACCGTGACCCCGCAGCGGCAGGATGGACTGGATCTGCCCGGCGTCCCGACCGAGCCCGCGCCCGCGGGGACGGTCACCGACCCCGACCACCCCCATCCGGGGCAGTGGCGGCTGGTCGCTGTCCAGGTCTCCAACTGGGGGACCTTCCACGGCACGCACGATCTGAAGATCTCGCCCAAGGGCTACTTCCTCACCGGCGGTCCGGGCACCGGCAAGTCGACCCTGCTGGACGCGATCAGCGCGCTGCTGACCCCGCCCCGCACCCTGCAGTTCAACGCCGCGGCCTCGGACGCCGGGCCGCAGCGCTCAAAGTACCGCCGCACCGTGGCCAGCTATGTGCGCGGCGCCTGGGCGATGCACTACGACCAGGCCACCGGGGAGTTCAGCCAGGAGGTGCTGCGGGAGAAGACCACCCTGTCGGTGCTGACCCTGCGCTACAGCGATGGCAAGGGCGGCACCGTCCAGCTCTCCCGCCTGCTCCTGCTGCATGCCGGTCATTCTGCGGACTCCGATGTCAAGAGCCTCTATGTCATCGCGCGGACTCCGCTGGATGTCACCGATCTGCGCCAGTTCGTCTCCACGCAGATCGAGGGCAAGGCGCTCGAAGCCGCCCATCCGGGCACCCAGACCTTCCGCCAGTTCCGCGAGTACCGCGCCGCGTTCAGCCAGCTGCTGGGGATCCCGGACGAGAAGGCGTTGGGCCTGCTGCACAAGATCCAGTCCGCCAAGGAGCTCGGCGACGTCAACGGGCTGCTGCGCGATTACATGCTCGATGCGCCGCGCACCTTCGAGCTGGCCGATCAGGCGCTCGCGAACTTCCACAACCTCTCCGAGGTGTACGAGGCACTGGTGACCGCGCGTGAGCAGCGGGACCTGCTGCGCGGCCTGCGCGGCAACCACGAGAACTGGACGGCGATGCGCTCGCGGGGCGGAGAGCTGGTGGACCGCCGGGCCGATATCGACGTCTTCGCCGCCCAGCATCTGGTGCGGCTGCTGGGAGACGAGACCGACCGGCTCCAGCTCGAACGCGACCGGCTCGCAGCGCAGCAGCGCCGTCTCAGCCAGGACGTCACCGAAGCCCGCTCCGACCTCGCCCAGCTCAAGGAGCAGCGCAAGCGCGCCGGCGGCGGCGAGATCGACGACTGGAAGCAGCAGATCGCGGGCCTCGAGGTCGAGCGCGAGCGGCGCCGCGAGCGGGGCACCGAGTTCGCCGCCCAGCTGGCGACCGTCGAGCTGCGCACCCCGGCGGGGGAGGACATGTTCCTGGCCCTGCAGCGTGAGGTGATGGCGCTGCGGGAGTCCCTCGAGACCGAGGAGAAGGGTGCCGACGCAGCCCGCTGGGAAGCTGAAGCGGCCGTCCGCGAGCTGGCGCAGACCCTCGCCCGCACCCGCGAGGAGCTCGCCTCCCTCACCTCCCGGGCTTCGAACCTCCATTCCGAGGACGTCGCCCTGCGCGACCACATCGCGGCTGAGGTGGGCATCTCGCCCGCCGAGCTGCCCTTCGCCGCCGAGCTGCTGCAGGTGCGCACCGGTGAGGAGGAGTGGACCGCCGCCGCCGAGCAGGCGCTGCGGGGCCTGGCCCGCTCCATCCTGGTCCCGGATCGGGTGTACCGAGAGGTCGCTGCGGTCATCGACCGCACGAAGCTGCGCCGTCGGATCTCCTACAACCGGGTCAACACCGACCTGCGCCGCCCGGCGAAGAACATCGACGAGCGCTCCCTCGCCGCGAAGCTCGACGTCAAGGACGGCGAGTTCCATGTGTGGCTCTCCCATGAGATCGCCTCCCGCATGGACTACACCTGCGCGGAGACCCTTGAGGAGTTCACCCGCCTGACCCGCGCGGTGCTGCGCTCGGGGCAGATCAAGCACTCCTCGACCCGGCACGAGAAGAACGCCGACCGGCAGATCAATGACCGCTCGCAGTGGGTCCTCGGCTTCGACAACCGAGCCAAGCGGGCGGTGTTCGAGTCCGAGCGCACCCGGGCTGAGCAGGCACTCTTCGAGGCCCAGGCCCGCCGCAAGGATGTCGAGGGCGAGCGGGAGCGACGCCAGGAGCGCCTCTACGCGCTCCAGCTGATCAGCGCGGTCACCTGGGACGACATCGACGCGGCGTCGGTGGCCCGGCGGGTGGCGAACCTGCGCGACATGGTGCGCGCCGCCGAGGACGGTTCCTCCGCGCTCACCGAGCTGGCTCACCAGATCGACGAGGTCGAGCGCTCCATCGCGGACAGCGACGAGGAGCTGCTGGAGGTGGTGCGCACCGCCGGCAAGCTCGCCGAGCAGGCGGAACGGGCCGATGAGCGCCTCGCCGAGGCGCGCGAGCGGGTCGCCGAATCCGCACTCGATCCCGAGGTCGAGCAGGAGCTGGCAGAACGCTTCGCCGCGATCGCCCCCACCCTCGTGCTGTCCACGATCGACCAGGTCACCAAGGACGCCTCCGCCACCCTCGACGCGGAGCTGATGGACCTCACCCGCCGCACCTCCCGCGCCGAGGAGGACATGCGCACCGCGATGCGCGAGTTCTCCCGCCGCTGGCCGGCCCGGGCCGGGGACACCGCGCCCACGCTCGAGGGGGCCGACGACTACCTCGCGATCCTGCAGCGGATCGAGGAGGAGAAGCTGCCCGAGGTCGAGGACCGCTTCTTCGAGTTCTTCACCGGCAACACCCTCGGCGACGTGCAGGCCCTCGCCACCGCGATCGCCCGTGAGCCCGCGGAGATCCGCAAGCGCCTGCAGCGGATCAACGCCCTGCTCGCGCAGGTCGAGTTCCACTCCGGCCGCTATCTGCAGCTGTCGATGCGCCCTGTGCACCTGGCAGCGCTGGACGAGTTCAAGCGTGCGCTCGAGGAGGCGGTGGCCGGCTCCGCACTGCATGACATCTCCCGCGACCGCGAGCTGGCCGAGGAGCGCTTCCTCTCGCTGCGGCACCTGATGGACATGATCGGCTCGGCCCGCACCCGCGACGACCAGGTCTCCCGGGTGATCCTCGATGTGCGCCGGCACGTGCACTTCCACGCCGAGGAGGTCGACGCCGAGGGCACGGTGGTCCACGCCCACGAATCCGGCGGTCCGCTCTCGGGCGGTCAGAACGAGCGGCTGGCCACCTTCTGCCTGGCGGCGGCTCTGCGCTACCAGCTGGCTGGTACCGGTCAGGAGGCGCCGCGCTACGCCCCGATCATCATCGACGAGGCCTTCTCCAAGGGCGCCGGCAAGTTCATCACCGCGGCCATGGAGTCCTTCCGTCACTTCGGCTTCCAGGTGATCCTCGCCAACCCTGGCAAGAACCCGCAGGCCCTGGCCCCGTTCATCGGCGGTGTGGGTGTGGTCTCGATCCGTCAGGATCGCTATTCCTCCGTGGCCCCGGTGGAGTTCGTGCCCGTCTCGGAGTGAGGGACGGGGCGGGGTCGATCTGGGCTGCTCGCGTCGACCGGGGTGCTGACCAGACGACGGGGCGGATCAACCCTCGTTACCATTCAGTAGCGTCTGAGTGCATGGGGAGTTCTCCCCATCGGCAGCGGGGCCCGGGATCGGTACCCTGGTCGCCAACCGTTCCAGTCCGGCGGTGCAATGGCACGTCGTCGCCGAGGCGGCACGACAGGGGAGGGTGGGCGATGATGTCAGCGCTCCCGGTGCACTCTTCGGACTCGATCCCGGGCCAGGACGAGACCCACGGACGGATCCACGAGCTGCTCAGCGCGGTCACCACCGCAGTGCTCGAGCAGCAGCCGGGGCTGATCACCTTCGGGGATCACCGTCCCCAGCGCGACCGCTCCTCCGGGAACTCCTGGCATGGCCTCCAGACTCTCTGCCACGTCAGTGCTCTGCTGACCAGCTCGGGCCTGCCGGAGGACTCCGCAGCCGCCGCCACGGAGCTGCTGGACGCCGCCGACACCATCGCCCGGTCCCGCGGCATGCGTCGCCGCTCCGAGCAGCAGGGATGCGGGATCATCGGGCGCACCTGGATCGATGCGACCGGGGATCTGCTCGAGGTGATCGTCGGGGTGCGGGTGGCCGTGCGCGCGATCAGCGCGCCGTTCCTGCCAGGCTCCCTGTCCCCGAGGGCCACCACCAGTCCGACCTCGGCGCTCAGCCCGCTGACCCCGCCTCCGCGCCTGGTGCGCTGATCCGCTCGAGCGCCGCCAGCGGGATCGGCAGCCAGTCGGGGCGGTTCCGCGCCTCGTACAGCGCCTCGTAGACGGCTTTGTCCGCCTCGAATGCGGCCAGCAGCACCGGTGCTGCGGAGTCCTCGCCATCCTCTCCCGCGGCCTGCGCATAGCCCTCGAGGAAGGCGGCGCGGGCGTCTGCTGCCCAGGCGGTGGCATCTGTCCCGTGCTCGGCGTGCACCGCTCCCACCACGTAGTCGAGGCTGCGCAGCATCCCCGCCACGTCCCGCAGCGGCGAGTCGGGAAGGTTGCGCTGGGCCAGCGGGCGCAGCGGCTCGCCCTCGAAGTCCACCAGCACCCAGCCCCGGTCGGGCACCAGCAGCACCTGGCCCAGGTGCAGGTCACCGTGGATGCGCTGCAGCGCGGGCCACGGCACCTCGGCGGCGGCCGCCAGCAGACTCGCGATCCGCTCATGATGGACGGCCACCTGGGGGACCTCGGCGGAGATCTCGGAGAGCCGCCTCCGCATCTGCTCGATGGTCTCCCGCACCAGGGAGTCATCTGCGGGAGTGGTGCCGAGCGAATCGGCGAGATCTCGGTGGACCTCCGCCACGGCGGCGCCCAGCTGGCGGGCGGCCTCCCGGAAGTCCTCTCCGGCGGCTGCCAGGCGCAGCGCCACCCGCCAGGCGTCCTCGACCCCGGGCAGGAACTCCTGGGCGAACAGGGAGTGGGTGCGGAGCCCCGCCACCGCCACCGTCGCGGATCCCACCATCGCCGGCACCCGTCGGCTGCCAGCGGCGGTCAGCGCACCCTGCAGCACCACGTCGGGGTTCTGACCGTCCTGGAGCACCCTGAACAGCTTGAGGATCAGCGGCGAGGCACCCTCCGTCTCGACGATCAGCGAGGTGTTGGACTGCTCCCCGGAGAGCAGGCGGCTGCGCATCGCGCGGCCCAGCGGGAGCGGGGCATCGGGGGCGGTGCGGTGGGAGGCGAGGCTCAGCGAAGGCCCGAGCGCGCCCTCCCCGGAGACCAGGGTCGCGATGATCGCCGCGCGGCCATCGGCATCTCGGGCGGCGTCATCCACCCGCAGCGGCCCGCCGGGCACCGCGAGCACCCCCACCTCGGATCCCTCGTCCCGCGCCCCGGAGGGCGCTCCGGGCCGTCGCAGCACCAACGGGACCTGATAGAGGGCTTCGGCGTCACGGGGGAGGGAGACTGCGACCGCGACCAGCGCCACCACGTGATCCGGAGCCACCCGCAGCGGCGCCCACCCGCGGATCGAGACCCGGGGGGCCCCGGCACCCTTGTGCGCGTACCAGCGCTGGGCCAGCATCCAGGCCGCCAGCTGCTCGGTGAGCTGCTCGAGCACCTCGCCCAGCGGCGGCAGCGCAGAGACGTCCAGCAACGGGGAGACGTCGAGCGGGGGAGAGCCGTCGAGCAGGGCAGAGCCGACGTCCTGCGCGGCGGCTCCTGAGCCGTCAGGTACCGCCTCGGCATCCGGAGCAGGAGAGGAGGTGGTGTGCGTCTCATCCATGCGCTCACTCTACGGTCGCGAGCCCGAGACCGCGCGGGATCACCGGGTTCCCGGCAGGCGTTGCTACCCTGGCCCGATGCCTGAGCTGTGGTCGCGTCGCCCCTCGCGCGCGCATCCGGGGATCCTGGTCGCGCGCGTCTCCGCGCTGTGCGCCGCCGGGATGCTCGCGCTCTCGACGGCGCTGCCCGCCGCCGCCCTGGGCGAGGACGGTCCGTTCGCCTTCCCGGCCGAGACCCGCACGCTGGACATGGTCCCTGGCGCGGTCACCCGGATCCCGCTGATCGCGCTGATCGAGGACGATCTCGAACCCCAGGTCTCTCTCGGATCGGCGCGCCTGGCCGTGCCCCAGGACGCCGATGAGGGGCTGCGCGCCCAGATGGCGCTGGGGGAGGACTCCCGGAGCATCGTGATCGCGGGGGAGGGCACCTGGACCCTGCTCGGCGATGACCTGGTGTTCCAGCCCCAGATCGGGGTCGACGCGCCGAGCACCCCGATCGCGCTGACCATCGGCGGCTTCCACGACAGCCGCTCGCTCCCGGTGGTCCTCACCCCGGAGGCTCTCGAGCTCGAGGAGGTCGGGGCGCACGGCTCGGCGGGGGTGCCGATCCGGATCGACGTCGAGGGATCCGTCCCGGCCGACGGGTCCGTGCGGCTCGAGCTGGCCGGGCTCCCGGCCGGTTCCACGGTGCTGTCCGACGGCAGCCGGGCCACCGTTCCCGATCAGGGCGTCTGGCAGCTCTCGGCCGACGGCGACGCGCTGACGCACACTCCGTCCGGGGTCGGGCTCGGCCGTCAGCTCGATCCGATCCGCTTCGTCGTCGAGGACGGGGAGGGGGCAGCGGTACGGGCGGGACAGGTGATGCTCACCGTGCCGATCATCTCCGACCTCAGCTGGTCCGCGCCCTATGGCGAGGACATCCTGTTCGTGGTGGGCGAGGGACAGCAGTTCGTGGACCCGTCGACCCTGCGCCTGCAGCCGCTGGGAGACCCGGCATCCTATGAGACCTCTGCGGATGGCGCGCGGGTGCTGGTGCCGGGAGAGGGCACCTGGGTGCTGGACCGGGCCGCGGCCACGGTGCGCTTCTCGCCGGAGAGTGCGGAGGTGCGCAAGACCGCGCCGATGGGGATCACCGGCGGTGACGGCGAAGGCGCGACGGCCGCGACCGCACTGCTCAGCACCGCCTATCCGATCCTGCTGTCGCGAGCCCAGGCCGGCCTGCCGGGGGAGCCGATCAGCTTCGACCTCGGCAGCGGGATCCGGGACGTCCGCTCCGACTCCCTGCAGTTCGATCCGGGGCTGATTCCCGAGCAGGCCCGGGTCTCGGCCGACGGCACCACGCTCACGATCCCCGGTCAGGGGATCTGGCAGATCGACGTGGCCTCCGGCATCGTGGTGATGACTCCCGAGGAAGGATTCGCCGGGGCGGCGATCCCGGTGGACGTCACCGCTCGAGGTGTCTACGCCGACAACCCGGTCGACGCCACCCTCGAGGCAGTCTTCTCCCCGGTCATCGCGACCCTGCGAGATGACGAGTCGCGCACCGCCCCGCAGTCTCCGGTCACCGTGGATGTGCTGGGCAACGACACCGCCGGCAGCAGCTCCCAGCCCCTGGTGCCGGAGTCGGTCCAGATCAGCTCGCTGGCGGCCACGAATCTCTCCCAGCTCGAGGAAAGTCGCGGCACGCGGCTGCTGATCCCCGGGGAGGGCGAGTACACCGTCGCGGGCAACGGCGCGGTGACCTTCGTTCCCGAGGAGGGGTTCACCGGCCGCACCACTGTGATCACCTACCACGTGGTCGACAGCGAGGGGATCCCGGTGCAGGCGAATCTGGTGATCGACGTGGATCCGGATCTCACTGCGGCAGCGGAGGCGGGGTCGGAGGTCAGCGGCATCAACAGCCTGCTGATCGGTCTGATGCCGTCCTCTCCGAGCACCGCGGCAGTGTTCGGCACCGTGGTGATGCTGCTGATCTTCGGCGGAGGGGTCAGCCTGTGGATCGGCATGCGCATGGAGGCCGACCGCCGCGCCTGGGAGGACTGAATTCCCGGGCCGACCGAGCGTCGGGACCGGGAGAGCAACCGCCTGGGCTGAGCCCGAGCGGCGATCCGCTCAGCAGCCTTCGGGCGTTTCCACCGGCTGCTCACGAGCTGCTGCGGCCGCCGACTCGTCCTCGAGACCGGTGAAGCCGTCACCGATCAGCAGAGCCACGGAGGTGCCTTCACGGGCCTCGTCCAGAAGCAGCTGGGATCCCTGGACCTGGATCCGGACCGACTGCGCGGCGAGGTACCCGGCGGGGCCGTGGACGATCGTGGCGGGACCGTTGGCCTTGCGGGTGTTGCCCGCGCTCTCGAGCGTGAAGCCGCGTGCGGCGAGGTCATCTGAGACCTCCCCGGCCAGTCCGCCGCGGGTGGTCCCGTTCAGCACCGTCACGGTGACCTCGCCAGGCGGCAGGGGGACCGCACCGGGCTCAGGGCAGACGAGGGCGACGGGATCCGGTCCGAAGGACTTCGGGGCGATCTGGCCCGGCTCGGCAGCAGGTTCCCGCAGCTCGCCGACGGCATAGACTCCGATCCCGATCAGCACCACTGCGAGGATCGAGAAGATCGTCAGCTGGGTCGCGCGCATCCTCCGGGTGCGGCGGAGGCGCTGGTCGCGGCGGCGGACGTCATCGGCGGAACGCCCGTAGGGGTGGGCATCGCGGTGGGAGGAGCTCATCTCAGTCCAAAGGGCGGTAGCGGATGCCGAAGGCGTCCAGGCGGGGGAGATGGGCACGCAGCCGCTCCTCGAACTCCTCCCAGCTCTGCTCCGGGGAGCCCCAGGCGCGCTCGGCGAGGGCGCACAGGCGGGGGAAGGCCATGTACTGGAAGCTCGCGGCATCGGGCAGGTATTCGGACCAGAGCTGGGCCTGGATGCCGAGCAGCAGCGCGCGCTTCTCCTCCGTGAGCCTGGCGGGCTCGAGCCGAGCGGTGTAGACGTTCTTGAGCGTGTTCGGGCGGCCCAGCGCCACCGGCTCGTCCTTCGGATCAGCCTGGTAGTAGTTCAGGTAGGTCTGATCGTGGGTGGAGATGATGGTCTGGAACCCACGGTCCACCGACGTCTTCACCCCGGCGGAATCGCGCCAGTTCATGATGATGGTGTCGTCGGGCAGGTGGGTCTCGAGCACCTCGTCCCAGGCGATCACCCGCTTGCCCTGCTCGCGCAGCACGTCCGAGGCGAACTGGGTGAAGTGGCCCTGGATCTCGGAGACCCGGGTCAGCCCCCATTCGTTGAGCCGGACGCGGGCGGCCGAGGAACGCTCCCACTCCACCCGCGGGCACTCGTCGCCGCCGATGTGCACATAGGGGGCGGGGAAGATCGCAGCGACCTGGCTCAGCACATCCCGCAGGAAGTCGAAGACGGTGTCGGAGACTCCCAGGACGTGATCGGAAATGCCCCACACCTCACGCACCCCGACCTGCTTCTCGGGGAAGTTCCCGAGCTCGGGGTACGCGGCGATCGCGGCCTGCATGTGTCCGGGCAGGTCCACCTCGGGAACGATCATGATGCCGCGCCGTCGCGCGTAGTCGACCAGTCCCTTCAGCTCGTCCTGAGTGTAGTGGCCGCCGTGGCGGGTCCCATCGAACGTCCAGGTCTCCTCCGGGCTCTGCATCGAGCCGACCAGGGTCTGCTCCCGCCAGCCACCGACCTCGGTGAGACGCGGGTAGCCCTTGATCTCGACGCGCCATCCCTGGTCATCGGTGAGATGGAGGTGCAGCACGTTCAGCCGGTGCAGGGCCATCGCATCGATGAAGGTCTCGATCTCCTCCACCGGGAGGAAATGACGGGCCACGTCGAGGTGGAGACCGCGCCAGGCGTACTTCGGATGATCCGAGATGGTCACGCAGGGAATCTCTCCGCCCGCGCCGGTCACGATCTGGGCGAAGGTGTTGCGGCCGTCGGCCAGCGCTGCCTCGCTGCCGGCGCTGAGCGCCGCGCCGGCCGGGGAGATCGACAGCGCATACTCCGTCGGTGCCAGGGAGTCGTTCAGACCGACGGACAGCCCCTCCCAGGGATCGTTCGTCGTCCACACGCCTTCCGACCACACGACGGACTGGGGCAGGGGGACGAGGGCGATGGGGTCGGACATGGACTCTCCTGGAACGACGACGGCGATCGTGGTCTGCACCAGTTTGCCACGGAGACCTGGCTCACGGCGCCATCCCATGGATGCACAGGGGCCCGGTCGGCGATGCCGACCGGGCCCCTTCACGTCGCCCTGCTCCTTCCCGAGGACGCTTTCGCGTCGAGCAGGCCGTCGTGGCCTTATATCCGTCTGCTGCCGACTGTGCGGATGCTCAGCGGTAGGTGACGAACACGTGCGGTGCGTTCCAGAGGGAGCGCTCGACGACCTGCTGGCGTGAGCCGGAGGCGTCGATGATCTTCCCGTTGCCCACATAGACGCCTATGTGGCCGTAGTTGTTGCCGGTGAAGGCGACGAGGTCGCCGGGCTTCGCCTCCGACTGGGAGATGATCCGGCCGCCGAAGGTGTAGCCCTTCGCCGTCTTGCGCGGCAGGTTCACCCCGGCCTGGTTGTAGGCGTGGTACACCAGCCCTGAGCAGTCGAAGCCGCTGGCCGGCGAGGAGCCGCCCCACTTGTACCGGGTCCCGATCTGGGCCCGAGCCGCGCTGATCACGGCCTGGCCGTTGATCGAGGTGCCGCTGCTGGAGCCGCGGTCCTCGTCACGGCTGCCCGCGTTGTCGGAGATGCGGACGTTGCTGCCCAGCGCGCTCCAGGTCTTGGGCCCGACCACGCCGTCCACGCCGATCCCGGCGGCGGACTGCAGCGAGCGCACTGCCGAGTAGGTGGCAGATCCGAAGACCCCGTCGGCCTTGACTGATGCGCCGGCGGAGCGGAGCTGGTTCTGCAGGGTGGTCACGGACGAGCCGCGATCACCGGAGCGGAGCTTGGGCTGCGAGCTGCCTGTGGACGGCTTCGCCGGCGCAGCAGCGGCACCCGTCAGGGAGCTCCAGGTCTTCGGCCCGACCACGCCGTCCACTCCGATCCCGGCGCCGGACTGCTGGCTCTCCACGGCCCGCAGGGTCGCGGATCCGAAGACGCCGTCGACCCCGATCGAGGCGCCGTGGGAGTTCAGCTGCTGCTGGAGGTAGCTCACGGCCGCGCCGCGAGCGCCGAGGCGCAGCTTGACGGAGGTGTACTGGGACTGGGACGCCGGGGCGACGCTCGGGGCGGTGGCGCGCACGGTCCCGAAGACGGGAGCGGCGGGTGCCTGGGCAGTGGCCGAGGCTCCACCGGCGAGTGCGGCGGTCGCGGAGACGGCGCCGATCACGGCGGCACCTCCGACACCCCGGCCCACCGGGGCGGCGAGGCCTCGGTAGTCGATCACGGCACGGCCGGCGGCCCGGTGCGTGCCTCGTGGAACTGTGCGGAACATCGTGGGGCAATCACTTTCTCCGTCGCCACGCAGAGATCCCGAGCGGCGGCGTGGACGGCGCGCGCGCGAGGCCTGCACCCGTCACCCAGGGAAGTGGAGGAAGCGACCGGGCCGGTGACGGGAAGGCGGCAGCCCGGTGAGCACCACCCGACCAGGGCGGTACCGTCCGCCACTGTATGTGCAGGTCATGCCGTGCCCACAGGGGAGTTTGCCTGCCAGCTTCAAGGCTTTTGCCAAGATTTTGCTAAAAACCATGAAATTGCCCCGTGTTCCCGCCGGGAATGAAGATTCCACTGTGGTAGTTACACGACTGTTATTCGGCGGGGTGCCTTCATGTCCCGCGCTTCCGGCGGCACTCGGGGTGCCGGATGGCTGGTCAGGGCCCGATCAGTATGTCTGCATTGTCCATTTCTCGACGAATATGTCGGGCGGAACAATCGTCGCGGGAATGCGCGGAACACCTCCGGATCTCGACGACGAGAAGGGCCGTGAGATCTCGCGATCTCACGGCCCTTCTCTCCGGTCGGGGTGACAGGATTTGAACCTGCGACCTCCTCGTCCCGAACGAGGCGCGCTACCAAGCTGCGCCACACCCCGGAGGTGCCGCACCGAAGTGGAGCACCGAGGAGAAACTTTAGCAGGCCTCGAGCGTGCTCACTTCCTCGGAGCGGGCTTCGGTGCGCGCAACGTGAGCAAGGTCGCCTCCGGAGGGGTCAGGAACCGGTAGTCCGAATAGGGGCTCGCGCCCATGCCGGCGCTCACATGCAACGGGACGCCCTGCCACGCGGACAGGCCGCGCGCCTGCTGACGCGGAAGATCGCAGTTGGTCACCAGGGCGCCGATCCCCGGCAGTCGCAGCTGCCCGCCGTGGGTGTGCCCGGCCAGGATCAGGTCGGCACCGTCGGCCACGAAGGAGTCCAGCACCCTCCGGTACGGGGCGTGCGCGACCCCCAGGCGCAGCACATTGCCGTGCTCGGGCAGAGCCGGGGGCACGGCGGCCGGAGCCGGGATCTCATCGCGCTCGAGATGCGGGTCATCGACACCCACCAAGCGGATCTCGAGCCCGCCGAGCTCGATGCTCGCGCGGCTGTTGGTGAGGTCCTTCCACCCGTGGGCGGAGAGCCTCTGCGCGAGCTCCGCGGTGGGCAGCGTGAGCTCCTTGGGGGCGGTCATACCCTCGGGGCGCGGGTCCGGCAGCAGGTACCGCGCGGGGTTCTTCGGGCCGGGCTCGAACATGTCGTTGGAGCCCATCACGAAGGCGCCGGGACGCCGTAGCAGCGGCTCGAGCGCCTCGGCCAGCACCGGCACCGCTGCTGCGGAGGCGATGTTGTCCCCGGTGTCGATGACGAGGTGCGGCCGGAGCATCCCCAGGTGCTCGAGGAAATCCAGCTTGCGCTTCTGGTCAGGCAGCAGATGGATGTCGCTGATGTGCAGCACCCTGATGGTGCGGCTGCCGGGCGGCAGGATCCGCAGCTCCAGCTCGCGCAGCGTGTACCGGTGGATCTCGACGTGGCGGGCCCAGATGTGCGCCGCCGCTCCGGCCCCGAGGCCCAGGGCCCCCAGGGCTCCGATGGTCCAACCGGCAGCGGATTCCAGCCGCATCTCAGCCCTCACCGGAGGACTGGCGGATGACCACGGTCTCGTTCTCCGGCAGCTTGGTGCCGGGGGCGGGGTCGGTGCCGATCACGTACCACTTGCCGACGTCCGAGCTCGACTGGTTGCGCACCTCGACTTTGTAGCCGGCTGACTCCACCGTGGCCTGCGCCTGGCTGAGCACCATGCCCGAGACGTCGGGCACGACGCCCTTCTGGACGATGTCCGAGGTGGGCTTCGACGGGGGCTTCGGTGCGGCCGGGAACGGCTCGCTGGGCAGCCCCTGGTGAACGCGGTTCATGTACTCCTGCCAGGTGGGCAGGGAGACCGTGTTGCCCCAGACGCTGCCGCTGCGGAGCATCTGACCGTCGACGTCGAAGCCGCCTGGGCGGATGTTCGCCTGCGGGTGACCGAACCAGACCGCCGTGGACATCTGGCGGGTGAAGCCGACGTACCAGGTGTGGAACTGCTCGCCCGAGGTTCCCGTCTTGCCGCCGGCGGGATGGCCGTCGATGATCTTGCCCTTGCCGGTGGCCTTCGGATCCTCGAGGTCCTGCTGGAGGGTCCACGCCATCGCGTCGGCGACATCTTTCTCGACCGCCTGGTGGCACTCGGCGCCGGAGATCTCCATCGGATCGCCGTTGCGGTCCTTGACCTCGGTGATCGCCTGCGGCTTGCAGTAGGTGCCGCCCGAGGCGTAGGTCGCATAGGCGCCGGCCATGTCGAGGGCGGAGATGTTCAGCTCGCCGAGAACCAGCGCTGCGGGTGCCAGGGTGGTGCCGTACATGTCCTCGATCGGCATCTCCCAGGTGGAGGCGTCGTACGGGTCGAACCGCGCCGGGACCACGCCGATGTTGCGCGCCGTATTGGCGATCTCGCACAGGTCCAGCTGGCTGGCCATGTCCGTGTAGCTGGTGTTGATCGAGAACTTGGTCGAGTTCAGGACCGTCTCCATGGGGGCGATCCGCACGGAGACCGCGTTGTCCGGGTTCCAGCCCTTGCTTTCGCGCCAGGCCCCGCCCCCGAGGCACTTCGCCGGGGCGTAGGTGATCGGCTCGCGCTTGGTGCTGACCCGGTCATAGATGGAGCGGTCGCTCTCGAGCCACTGCTGGAGCACGAAGGGCTTGAAGGTCGAGCCGACGGGGAACCCGTTGCCGCCCCCGAGGGTGTGAGGGACGTTGTAGTTGATCGCGGTCTCGCCCGGCCCCACCTCCTGGTAGGGGTTGAAGGAGCGGTTCTCCGCCATCGTGAGGATGTTCCCGGTGCCCGGTTCGACGGTCACGATCGAGTGGCCGAAGCCGTGCTGGGCGTCGGCGGGAACCTTGCGCTGCAGGATCTCGGAGGCCGCTGCCTGAGTGCTGGGATCCAGGGTGGTGCGGATCGTGAGGCCGCCGCCGTAGAGCAGCTTGCGCCGCTCCTCGTAGGAGGGGGCGAAGGTCGGATCGTTCAGCAGCGAACGGGTCACGTAGTCGCAGAAGAAGCCGCTGGTGCCCGCATCGGCGCACCCTGCCCGGACGTTCTGGATCTTCAGCATCTCAGCGACAGGCTGGGCGGTGTACTGCTCGTACTCCTCATCGGAGATGTACCCCTCGCGACGCATATCGCCGAGCACCTCGTTGCGACGCTTCTGGCCGGCTTCGGGGTGGGCGACGGGGTCGTACTGGTTGGGGCCGTTGGTGATGCCGGCCAGCAGCGCGGCCTCACCCGGGTTGAGGTCTACTGCGCTCTTCGAGAAGTAATGCCGGGCGCCGGTCTCGACCCCGTACTGGGAGGGCCCGAACTGCGCCACGTTCAGGTAGGCGTTGAGGATCTGCTCCTTGGACCACTGTTTCTCGAGCGACAGTGCGAGCTTCGCCTCGCGCAGCTTGCGGCCGTAGGTCTGCTCCGTGGCGGTGCTGATGTCCTCCTGGTCGCCCCGCTGGACCGCGTCCATCAGCAGCGCGTTCTTCACGTACTGCTGGGTGAGGGTCGATCCGCCCTGGGTGGCCCCGCCGGCCGCGTTCGAGGCGAAGGCACGGAACATGCCCTTGGGATCCACGCCTCCGTGCTCGAAGAAGCGGCGGTCCTCGACCGCGACCACGGCATGCTGGATGTGCGGCGAGATCTCCTCGAGCGGCACCATGATGCGGTTCTCGGTGTAGAACGTGGCCAGCAGCGACCCGTCGGCCGCTTCGATGCGACTGGCCTCATTCAGCGGCTCGACCTCGAGCTCGGTCGGGTACGACTCGAACAGATCCACCCCGTCCTTGGCGACGGCCGAACCTGCAGAGACCATCGGCAGGAAGAAGGCGGCCAGCAGCACACCGGCGAGGGCTGAGACGGCGAGCATCCCCAGCAGCAGGTAGACGGTCTGCAGCAGTGCAACGGGGAGTGAGCGTCCGGACGCGGACGCAGGCGTGGTGCGGGGCATGGTCACACAGTACGGGGCGGTCCGGCGCGGGGGCCATGAGGCATGCCACGCATGCGGGATCTTCACCAACCCGATGCGTCCTCGAGACCTGCGCGACCCGGCGGAGCAGCTGCGGTGGGCCTGGCGGATCGCGAACGCCTTATCACAGTCTGGCTCGCAAGGCTCGGAACATCTCCGGTTTTGCCATGTGGCGACGGTCTCCATACAGTTGGGCACATGTACGAATCAACGTCGATTCGGGACCTGGGAAGGGGACGAGGATGACTATTGCGGCAACGCCGATCACCGAAGACTCAAGTTGGGCGACACGAGGTGCCTGCGTGAGCATGGATCCCGATGGGTTCTTCGTGCAGGGCGCCGAGCAGCATGCGGTCAAGCTCGCCTGCGGTGCGTGCCCGGTGCGCACCGAGTGCCTGGCCGACGCTCTGGACAATCGAGTCGACTTCGGGGTGTGGGGCGGCATGACGGAACGGGAGCGGCGACGCATGCTGCGCCGCCATCCCGATGTGCGCGACTGGTCGGAGGCGCTGCGCCGGGCCCAGCGCCAGGCCGTGGGCAGCTGACCAGGCCGTGGGCAGCTGACCAGGCCGTGGGCAGCTGAGAGGGGCAGACCAGCGCTATCGGCGCGGCCGGACTGCTCCGCCGTCGCCGACCCCTCGGGACGAGGGGGCATCTCACGGCCGCGCTGCCACCGGTAGGCTCGCGCCATGAGCACTTACACCCGCTGGGAGTACCTGACCGTCCCGCTGCTGATCCACGCGACCAAGCAGATCCTCGACAACTACGGCGAGGAGGGGTGGGAGCTGGTCCAGGTCGTGCCCGGCCCGAACCCGGAGAACCTGGTCGCGTACCTCAAGCGTCCGTTGGGCGAGGGCTGAGCCGATGACGGTCGCCTCGGGCCGCAGCGCTCGCATCCGTGCCCGGCTCGATGAGCTCGGGCTGTCTCTGCCGGCCGTTGCCGCGCCGGTCGCGGCCTATGTGCCAGCCGTCGCGAGCGGTCGCCACGTGCACACCTCCGGACAGCTGCCCTTCGTCGACGGGACGCTGCCGCTGACCGGCAAGGTCGGCGCAGAGGTCACCGCGGAGCAGGCCTCCGAGCTCGCCGCCACCTGCTGCCTCAACGCGCTGGCGGCCATCGAGGCGCTCGTGGGGGACCTGGATCGGGTGGTGCGCGTGGTCAAGCTGACCGGTTATGTCGCCTCGGACCCGTCCTTCACCGCCCAGCCCGCCGTGATCAACGGGGCGAGCACCCTGCTCGGCGAGATCTTCGGCGAGGCTGGCCAGCACGCTCGTGCCGCCGTCGGCGTCGCGGTGCTCCCGATGGATGCACCGGTCGAGCTCGACCTGCTGGTGGAGCTCGACGACGCCGAGCTCCCGAACGCCTGAGCGGCACGCCGTGAGTGAGCACGTCCCGCAGCGGGACCCGGCGGCCCCTGCCGTCGAGCTGATCACGGTCCGCGCCGACAACCCGGGGCCGATGACCCTCGCCGGCACCAACAGCTATCTGGTGCGCGACGGGGACGAGGTCTGGATCGTCGATCCCGGGCCGAAGGATCCCGAGCATCTCGCCGAGCTCCTGCTGAGCTGCGGCGACGGTGCGCGCCCCCGGGGGGTGCTGGTGACTCACCGGCATCAGGATCACACCGCCGGTGCCGCCACCCTGGCGAGACAGCTGGCCGCCCGCAGCGGGCACGAGGTGCCGTTGTGGGCCGCGGACCAGTCCGGGGTACCCGGCTCACGTCCGCTGCCCTCCACCCTCGAGAGCGACCAGGGGACCGTGGGGCACGTGATCCACCTGCCCGGGCACACCTCCGACTCCGTCGGGGTGCTGATCGACGGCGGTCGGCTGCTCAGCGGCGACACCCTGCTGGGCGGCTCCTCGACCGTGATCATCCCGGACGACGGAGGCTCGCTCACCGACTACCTCCAGTCGCTCGCGATCCTGCGCGCGATGACGGTGGACGGGCGGATCGGCTCGATCCATCCCGGCCACGGGCCCGCCTACGACTCGCCGCTCGACGTGCTCGAGGCGCTCGACGAGGCGATCGCCCACCGCCGCGAACGCATCGAGCAGGTGCGCCGGGCACGGACAGCGGGAGTGCTGACCATGGACCGGCTGCTGCGGGTGATCTACGGTGCAGAGCTTCCCGCGCAGCTGCAGAATGCAGCCCGCTGGAACCTCCGCGCCGCGCTCGACCACCTCGCCGAAGGGCATTGAGCCGGGGCGTTCGGCCGCGCCGCGGGGAGTCCGTGCTGCCCCCAAGCGAGGACTGCACGCCCCGACACGCGAGCTTGACCCGGCCTGACCCGACCCGACACGTGGGCCTGGCCCGGCCTGACCCGACCCGACACGTGGGCCTGACCCGGCCTGACCCGACCCGATACGTGGGCCTGACCCGGCCTGACCCGACCTGACCCGGCACGTGGACCTGGCCTGACCCGACACGCGGGCCTGCAACGCCGAGACCACTGATCCCTTCCATATTCGGAAGGGATCAGTGGTCTCGATGCGCGTGTTTCGCCACGGCGGGCGCCGGCCGACCTAGCGCAGGCCCGAACGGGCGCGGGCCCGACCTAGCGCAGGCCCGACCAAGCGGGGACGACTCAGCGGGCGCGGCGGCGCAGACGCTCGACGTCTGAGATCAGGACCGCGCGGGCCTCGAGGCGGATCCAGCCGCGAGAGGCGAAGTCCGCGAGCGCCTTGTTGACCGTCTCACGGGAGGCGCCGACCAGCTGGGCGAGCTCCTCCTGGGTGAGGCCGTGGGCGACCATCACGCCGTCGTCCGTCTGGCGACCGAAGCGCTGGGCGAGGTCGAGGACGTTCTTGGCGACGCGGCCGGGGACGTCCGCGAAGACCAGGTCGGCGAGCGACTCGTTGGTCTTGCGCAGGCGGCGGGCCAGTGAGGCGAGCAGATGGCGGGCGACCTCCGGACGCTGGGCGAGGACCCGGTAGAGGTCCTGCTGCGAGAGCGAGAAGAGGGTCGACTCGGCGACCACGGTGGCGGTCGCGTTGCGCGGCGCCGGGTCGAAGAGGGACAGCTCGCCGAGCGTCTCGCCCGGGCCGAGCACCGCGAGCAGGTTCTCGCGGCCATCGCCCGAGGCGTGGCCCACCTTCACCTTGCCCGAACCGATGATGAACAGACGGTCGCCCGGATCCCCCTCACGGAAGATGATGGCGCTGCGGTGGTAGTCCTCCTGCTTCATCGACGCCAGCACGGCCTGCTTGCCGTCCTCGTCGAGCGCAGCGAACAACGGTGATGACCGTACGATGTTCTCGTCCACGGAACCTCCTGAGTGTGGGGCCCCGACTGCCGGGGCCGTGCTGTGAGACGCCTGTAACGGACGCCACGAAGACCGGTGGCGACTGTCACATGATGGTCAAACACTATCGTGCTCGCGGCGCAGAGGCCCGCCACCGGCCTGAGGAGGTGCTGTTCAGATGTCGAGGTCGGTTCTTCATGCGGACGACGGAGGCGACGCCGTGGCCGCTGCTGCCCGGGCTGACGGGGCGCTCGTCGCGGCCGCTCTGCAGGATCTCTACCCGGGGGCCCGCACTGAGCTCGACCACCGAGACGCACTGGAACTGCTGGTCGCGACGGTGCTTTCGGCACAGACCACCGACGTCCGCGTCAATCAGATCACCCCGGAGCTGTTCTCGCGCTGGCCCGATGCGACGGCACTCGCCGAAGCGGACGAGGCGGCGCTCACCGAGGTGGTGCGCCCGCTCGGAATGGGTGCGACACGGGCGCGTCGCCTGATCGGGCTGGGCCGGGGACTGGTCGAGCGGCATGACGGCGAGGTCCCTGACGACCAGACCGCGCTCGAGGAGCTGCCCGGTGTGGGCCGCAAGACCGCCCACGTGGTGCGCGGTGCGTGGTTCGGCCACTCGCTGCTGGCCGTCGACACGCATGTGGGTCGGCTCGCCCGGCGCCTGGGATGGTCCACGGCCGACAATCCGCGCAAGGTCGAGGAGGATCTGGTGGCTCACCTCGAGGCAGACGGCACCGGCGCCGAGGCCGAGGACCTGACCGTCCTCGGACTGCGCCTGATCCTCCACGGCCGCCGGGTCTGCATCGCACGGGCGCCCCGCTGCGGGGACTGCACCCTGCTCGAGCTCTGCCCCCAGGTGGGGGTCGCATGAGCGGCGCACCCCGTTCTGCTCTCCATCTCCCGGGAGATGCGCAGTTCCTCGCCCCTCTCGCGGCGCGCGCCGCGGCGGGCGAAGTGCTGGTCAGCCGCGACCCGGACCCGCGGGACCCGGACCCCCGCGGGCGAGCGGTGCGCCGCAGCGCCGTGCTGATACACATCGCCGGCACGGGGCTCGACGATGCCCGAGTGGTGCTCGAGGAGCGCGGGCATGCGCTGCGCTCGCAGCCCGGGCAGTTCTCACTGCCCGGCGGGGGCCGTGACCCCGGGGACCGTGACGACGTCCACACCGCACTGCGGGAGGCGCAGGAGGAGACCGGACTGGATCCGGCCGACGCGCACGTGCTCGGCGCCTTCGCCCCGATCCCGATGCCCTGGCGCATCCAGCGCGTCACCCCGGTGCTGAGCTGGTCGCGGTCGGTGCCGCAGCTGGGCGTGCAGGACCCGCTCGAGGTCGAACGGCTGGTCTGGGCGCCGCTGACCGGCCCGGGCTCTCTGACCGATCCGGCGCACCGGCTCCGCGGACTGCTGGGCGGCCAGCGGGTGGGGCCGGCCTTCGATCTCCCCGGCGATGCGTTCGTCTGGGGCTTCACCGCGATGATCCTGGAGAAGGTGCTCACCGGGCTCGGGCTGGACCCGGTCTCCGACACCGCCCCGACCCGCGAGATCCCGCCCGAACGGCGCCGCTGACCCCGACGGCGGTGGCTGTCGTCACCTCGCGAGAATCCGCTCGCCAACCGCGGGTCAGGGCACGATAGACTCGAGTGTTGCCGGACGGTCTCCGGCAGCACCTCGGGGTGCAGCAGGAGCGGCCGGCACGGACGCTCCGCGGGCCCCGGACACCAGTACCAGCAGACCGATGAGCAGCAGACAAGGAATGGGATCCACGTGCCACGCGGCAAGGTGAAGTTCTACGACGCCGAGAAGGGGTTCGGCTTCATCCTCGACGACGAGGATGGTCAGAGTGTCTACGTGCACGCCTCGAATCTGCCCGAAGGGGTCAGCGCCCTCCGGCCCGGCGCCCGGGTCGACTTCGACATGGTCGATGGCCGCCGTGGCCCGCAGGTGCTCTCGATGCAGCTGCTCGAGCCGGCCCCTTCCGTCAGCCGCGCACGGCGCCAGAAGCCCGAGGAGATGGCGGGGATGGTGGAGGACCTGATCCGCCTGCTCGACGACGCCTCCAACGGGCTGCGTCAGGGTCGTTACCCCGATCGCGGGCATTCCCAGAAGATCGCCACCGTCCTCCGTGCCGTTGCCGACAACTTCGAGGCCTGAGAAATGACGTCACCGACCACCGCCCCACGCCGCGCCCGCACCGCTCGGCCGAAGCTGGACGCGATCGCGTCCGCTGCCATCGAGCTCGCGCATGAGGCGCTGCTCGAGGTCACCGAGCCCGGCCAGGTCGGCGAGCACCTGCGGGCCGAGGCGAGCGGGGAACGGCTGGTCACCCACGTCTTCGAGTGCACCATGCCCGGCTACCGCGGCTGGTCCTGGGTGGTGGTGCTGACCCGCGCCTCCCGCGCCAAGGCCGCGACCGTCGCCGAGACCGCGCTGCTGCCCGGCGAGGATGCGATCCTCGCTCCGGACTGGGAGCCCTGGTCCGAGCGGCTGAAGCCCTCGGATGTCGGTGCGGATGATCTGCTTCCCTACCGTGATGACGATGAGCGGCTCGAACAGGGCTACGAGGCCACCGGGGACGAGGACGCCGATCGTGTCGCCCTGTGGGAGCTGGGCCTGGGTCGTACCCGGGTGCTCTCCTCAGGGGGTCGCAGCGAGGCCGCTGAGCGGTGGATCGAGGGCGACTTCGGGCCGCGGGAGACCTCCGGTCGTGGCCGTCGTGGGACCGTGGCGGCCAACTGCACCAGCTGCGGCTTCCTCTCCAAGCTCTCCGGTTCGCTGCGCGGCGAGTTCGGCGTCTGCACGAACGAGTGGTCCCCGGCGGACGGTCGCGTCGTGCACCTCAACTTCGGATGCGGTGCACATTCCGAGACCGGTCAGCAGGAAGAGGACCGGGAGATCCCCCGCAGCAGCGGTGTGATCGTCGACGAGCTCGACGTCGAATTCCAGCACGTCGCACCGGCCGGTCAGGACGCACCGGCCGACGCCGCGGCGCCGGTGGTTGCTGAAGTCGCCGAGGTCACTGAGGCTGCTGAGGTGGACTCCCCCGAAGCGCCCGCGACTCCCGACGCGGACTCGCCCGAGGACTGACCCGCACTCGCGGTCCGTCCTTGCAGTCATGTGCGCTTCTGTTCCACGTCCTGGAACGGAAGCGCACATGACTGCGTGGTGGCCGGGCCTGTGGGTGGTCTGAACCTGTGCGGTGGCCGGGCCTGATCGGCAGCACGGAGCTGGCGCCGGTGTGGGCGGCGTCTTAGAGCCTGTCGCCGTCAGTGCAGGGAGACGGCGACGCGGGCCAGGAGGGCCTCGATCGCGAGCAGCGGAGGCACGTTCCCGCTGATGCGCTCCCGTGCTTCCTGCACCGCCTCGAGCAGACCCAGCGTGATCCGCCCGGAGCCCCGCGCGGCAGCCTGCTCGATCTCGGAGGTCACGTCGATATTGACCAGCTCCGAGCCGGTGCCCAGCTGACGGCTCAGCACATCGCGGAGCACGGAGTGTGCATCCAGCAGGTAGCGGTCCAGCACATCGCGGACCAGACGGGTCTGCCGCCGCTTGGCATCTTCTTCGAGCTGACGCAACTGTGAGCGCAGGGACGGTGGCACCTTGCCATCCTCGATCCCGGCCGAGTGCAGGAAGCGCTCCTTCTCCTCCGCGGCGACCAGGTCCGCATGCTCCTTCGCCTCGGCGGTGGCGCGGTCCACCAGCGTCTGGGCAGCGAGCACCGCCTGACCGGCACCGCGCAGGGAGAGCAGGGTGCGCGCGGACTCCTCGCGGGCCGCCAGCGCGCCCTGCTGGGTGGCGTAGCGCAGCGCCAGCCCGATGTGCCCCTGGGCGGCGCGCGCAGCGCGCACCGCAAGGGCCTCGTCGACACCGTCACGGCGTCGCAGGAGCTCGGCGACCACAGCCGAGGACGGCACCGAGAGCGACACCAGGCGGCAGCGGGAACGGATGGTGGGCGCGAGGTCCTCGGCGGAGGGGGCGCACAGCATCCACACGGTCGACGGCGGCGGCTCCTCGATGGATTTGAGCAGCACGTTGAAGGTGCCGGCGGTCATCCGGTCGGCGTCCTCCACGATCAGCACCCGATGGCGACCGGTGGCGGGAGATCGCTGGGCGGTCATCACCAGCGCGCGCACCTCCTCCTTCGCGATCGAGAGCTTGTCGGTGGCGACCACAGTGACGTCCGGGTGGGTACCGGCGAGGGTGGTGCGGCAGGCGCGGCACTGCCCGCAGCCGCTGCCCTGCTCGCACTGCAGGGTGGCTGCGAAGGCGCGGGCGGCGGTCGAACGGCCCGAGCCAGGGGGCCCGGTCACCAGCCAGGCCTGCGCGAGGGAACCCTCGGGAGAGGCGGCACGACGGAACTGGGCGACGGCAGCTTCCTGCCCCACGACGTCGGCCCACACCCCACCGCGAGTGCCGAAACCGGTCGCGGTCACTGCTCGTCCCGGTGCCGGGTGGGCGGAGCCGGTTCGAAGGTGGGATCGAACAGGCCCAGCACCTCGGCGACGGCCGTGAGCACACGTGCATGGACCTCGTCGCGCGGGAGCGTCCCATCGATCACCGCGTAGCGTGTCGGATCCGCGGCGGCGAGGTCGAGGAACTCCTGGCGCACCGACTCGTGGAAGGCCAGGCCAGCCTCCTCGAGCCGGTCCAGGGTGGCCGGGTCACGACGCTCATCGAGGGTCTGGGTCGGCACATCCAGCAGGATCGTGCGGTGGGGGAGCAGACCCTCGACCGCCCAGAGCGACAGCGAGGTGATCTCGTCGGCATCCAGGTCACGCCCGGCACCCTGGTACGCGACCGAGGAGTCGAGATAGCGATCGCTGAGCACCAGCCCACCGCGCGCCAGATGCGGACGCACCACGGTGGAGATGTGGTGTGCACGGTCCGCGGCGTACAGCAGCGCCTCCGCACGGGGCTCCACATGCTCGCCGTGCAGCAGCAGCTCACGGATGCTCTCGCCGAGCGGAGTGCCGCCCGGCTCCCGGGTGGTGAGGATGAGGTCCTCAGCGACGGAGCGCTCGGTGACCAGGTGGTCCCGCAGCATCTGCATCTGGGTGGACTTCCCGGCGCCGTCACCTCCCTCGAAGGAGATGAACACTCCGCGCCGTGGCGGATGCGGTGAAGGGATGCGCAGGCCACGCACCGGTTCCAGGAGGCTCATGCGGTCACCTCGCCGGGATAGACCACTCCCAGCTCCGTTCGCATCGCGTCCATCGTGGACATCACGCTGAGGGTGTCCGCCCAGCTCATCAGCGGGGATTCGAGCTCGCCGGCGGTGATCCGACGGGCCGCCTCGGCGATCTCGTAGGCCATGCCGTCTCCGCGCGCACCGGGATGTTCGAATTGGGCCGAGCGCCCGTCATGGAGGGACACTGTCAGGGTGCCGGGAGCGAAGAACGGACCGGACAGCCGGGCCGTTCCCGCGGTGCCGCTGACGAAGGCCTCGGTGGGGGTGCGGGCCAGCAACGTCGCGGACAGGCGCGCGCGGCCGCTCTGCTGGCCCTGGGCGAGGACCGCGATGTAGGCGTCGACTGCGGTGTCGGTGAGGTGGCCGCGCACGGCGAGGTCGGAGAGATCACCGAGCACCATCTGCGCGAAGGAGACCGGGTAGACACCGAGATCGAGCAGAGCACCGCCGCCGAGCTCGGGAGCGAACATGCGATGCGTGGGATCCGCGGGGAAGGTCTGTCCGTGGTCCGCGGTGACCTCGATGATCTCGCCGAGCAGACCGGAAGCGATCACCTGACGGAGCACGTCGTACTGCGGCAGGAAGCGAGCCCACATCGCCTCCATCGCGAACACTCCGCGCTCACGGGCGAGGTCCAGCAGATCGCGGGCCTCGCCCACGTTGAGGGTGAAGGCCTTCTCCACGAGCACGGGGATGCCCGCCTCGAGCACCGGCCGGGTCAGGGCATGGTGCTGGGCATGGGGGGAGGCGACGTAGACGGCATCCAGCCCGCCCGCGGCGAGCATCTCCTCGACGGAGTCGAAGGCTCGCTCGATGCCGTGCTTCTGCGCGAACTCCTCGGCGCGCTGCGAAGAGCGGGAGACGACGGAGACCACCCGGGAGGCGGTGGCACGGTACGCGGTGGCCGTGAACTGGTCAGCGATATGGCCCGGAGAGATCACGCCCCAGCGCAGACCCGGCGCGGCGGCCGGGTCGAGGACGGTGGTGGGCGGCAGCGTCAGCGAGGGTGCTGCCGCAGGCGCTTCGGATGCGTCGGTCTCGGTCATGGGTCCAATCTATCGGTCGGGCTGGCACCCGGTCCGCTCTCGGCGAATCCACAGGTGATGGGGTCTGTGGAGGGAGCGCAGTCGGTGCTCGATCGGTACCTGAACCCCTCCCGGATGCTCCTACACTGGTGACATCGAGCACACGTGGTGCTCGCGTCAGAACAAAGGAGTTTCGGCATGCTCAACAGCACTTCTCGTCCTCTCGCCTCGCGGCGCACGGTCCTCGCCGCCGGCGGCGTGACGACGGCGGCCGCGGCGCTGGCCGCGTGTTCCGGTGGGTCCTCCGATGGTGGTGGCGGCGGTGGCGATGCGCCCGCCGCGGACTTCGAGGAGCGGGGCCCGATCACCCTGGCCAAGGGCAAGGACACCACGGGCAAGCTCGCCGAGTTCCTGGAGACCTGGAACTCGGAGCACCCGGATGAGGAGGTGACGCTCATCGAGCTGCCCGAGTCCTCCGACGAGCAGCGCCGTCAGATGATCAACAACGCGCAGGCGAAATCCGATGCGTACACCGTGCTCGGGCTGGACGTGGTCTGGACCGCCGAGTTCGCGGCGAACCAGTGGGTTGTCGAGCTGCCGCAGGACAAGTTCCCGCTCGATGACCTGATCCCCGCCACGGTGACGACCGCCACCTACTTCGACAAGCTCTACGGGGTCCCCTTCATCACGAACGCGGAGCTGCTGTTCTCCCGCACCGACCTGCTCGAGCAGGCAGGGCTCGACGGCCCTCCCGAGACCTTCGAAGAGATGTACGCCGCGATCGAGACGCTCCAGAAGGAGGATCCGGAACTGCTCGGCTTCGGCTCCCAGTACTCCAAGTACGAGGGGCTGACCGTCCAGGCGGCCGGACTCGTGGCGTCGGCGGGTGGCGAGCTCTTCGACGCCGAGGGCAAGCCCCACGCCGATTCGGCGGAGGCGCTCACCGGGATCCAGACCGTCCGTGACGGTTTCGATAAGGGCTTCATCCCCCAGGAGGCGCTGACCTACAAGGAGGAGGAGTCCCGCGCGGCCTACCAGGACGGCCGCCTCGCCTTCTTGCAGAACTGGCCGTACGTCTGGGCGCTGGGCCAGGCAGAGGACGGCTCCTCGTCGGTCAACGGGAAGATGGTCGCCAGCCTGGTGCCCGGGTTCGACGGGCCCGGCAGCTCGACGCTCGGCGGGCTGAACCTCGGGGTGAGCGCCTTCGCGAAGAACAAGGGCACCGCCGTCGACTTCATCTCCTTCATGGTCGATGCCGTCCAGCAGAAGGAATGGGGTCTCGCGACCGCGCAGGCTCCGGCGAACGTCGGCGTCTACGAGGATGCGGACATGCTCGAGGCGTTCCCGTTCCTGCCGCAGCTGAAGGAGGCGATCGACAACGGGGCCAGCCGTCCCGCCGTCGTCCAGTACGGCGAGGTGACCCAGGCGATCCAGGAGGCGGCCTACGCCTGCTTCTCCGGTGAGACGGATGCCGAGCCAGCGATGAAGGATCTGCAGACCAAGCTGACCGAGCTCACGGCGCAATGACTTCCACCGCCGCTCGCTCCGCGACGATCGGCGGCAGGCGTGGGAAGAGAATCGGCGGCGACCACGGCAGGATGGCGTACCTCCTCCTGCTCCCCACGCTGGTCCTGCTCGCGCTCGTCGTCGGCTTCCCGCTGGTGCTGTCTGCCTGGCAGTCCCTGATGCAGTCGGGCCAGGGGATCGACCCGGCCACCGGACTGATCATCAAGGGCGACACGTTCGTCGGACTGGACAACTACATCGACGCGGTCACCGGCACGGGCGCCGGGGCAGGGTTCTGGAACGCGTTCTGGAACACCACCCTGTTCACCGTCGTCGGTGTGAGCATCGAGACCGTGCTCGGCGTCGCGATGGCGCTGATCATGGCCAAGGCGATGCGCGCGACCGGGCTGGTGCGCGCCTCGATCCTGATCCCGTGGGCGATCCCCACGGTGGTCTCGGCCCTGATGTGGCAGCTGATCTTCGATGCGAACGGCATCGCGAACCGGCTGCTCGACTACCAGGTGCTGTGGACCACCGAGGGCTGGCAGGCCAAGGCCGCGGTGCTCATCGCCGACATCTGGAAGACGGCCCCGTACATCGGTCTGCTCACCCTTGCCGGGCTGCAGACCATCGACAAGCAGGTCTACGAGGCGGCGACCGTCGACGGCGCGAATCGCTGGCAGACCTTCTGGAGGATCACCCTCCCGCTGGTGCGCCCGGTGCTCGTGGTGGCGGTGCTGTTCCGGCTCCTCGACGCGATGCGCATGTTCGACCTGCCGTACGTGCTGCTGGGGACCCTGGACTCTGGCCAGACCCTCTCCATGCTCGCCACCGACGCCGCCGCCAAGACGAACTTCGGTGCCGCCTCCGCGTACTCGATGGTGCTGTTCGCCTACATCTGCCTGGTGGCGTTCCTGTTCATCAAACTGCTCGGGGCCGACGTCATCGGTGATCAGAACCGTCCGCCGAAGAAGAGGCGAGTCCCGCGCCGCCTGCGCACGACCTCCGAAGGGAGCATGCCATGAGCACCGCCACCACCACCGAGGTCGTCTCCCGCACGGGCGAGGTGCTGAAGCCCAAGAAACACAAGGGCCGGATCCTCGGCTCCGTCGTCATCGCGCTGGGCATCGCGTTCATCCTGGTGTACTGCCTCGCGCCGTTCTACTGGATGATCGTCTCCGCGCTGCGCCGGCCCAGCGAGGGCCGCTCGACGGAGCTGATCCCGAGCCCGATCAGCGTCGAGAACTTCATCGCGGTCTTCGACCCGTCGAACCACTTCGCCCGCGCTCTGCTGAACTCGCTGATCGTCGCCGGCAGCACCACACTGCTGGTCCTCGTGCTGGGCGTGTTCGGCGCCTACGCGCTGGCCCGGCTCGATTTCCGCGGCAAGGTGCTGGTCATGTTCCTCATCGTGGCGACCTCGATGTTCCCGGTCGTCACGCTCGTGGTCCCGCTGTTGAAGCTGTTCAGCGGCGGTTTCGTGTGGTTCCCTTTCAACTGGATCAACACCTACCAGGCGATGATCCTGCCGACGATCTCGTTCGCGCTGCCACTGGCGGTGTGGAACCTCAACGCGTTCTTCCGGCAGCTGCCGGTCGAGCTCGAGCAGGCGGCGATGATCGATGGGACCACCCGCTTCGGGGCGTTCCGCAGGGTCATCCTGCCGCTGGCCGCGCCCGGGGTGTTCACCACGGCGATCATCACCTTCATCGCGGCGTGGAACGAGTTCCTCATCGCGCTGACGATGGTGAACGCGCCGCTGATGCAGACCGCGAACGTCGCGATCTCGAAGTTCACCGGCATCTCGCAATTCGACACCCCGTACGGCACGAAGATGGCCGCCGGCGTGATCGTGACGGTGCCGCTGATCATCATGGTGCTGATCTTCCAGCGCCGCATCATCGGCGGTCTCGCCGCCGGATCGGTCAAGTGACCGGGAGGCGCAGAGAGGCACGGGGATCCGTGGTGATCCGCTGAGCAGCGGACGACGACAGACGGGGCGGGGCGACATCGGTCGCCCCGCCCCGTCCGTGGTTCTGCGGGCTACCCCTTCACGGAGCCTGCTGTCATGCCGCGCACCAGGAAGCGCTGGAGGCCGAAGAAGACCAGCATCGGGATCACCATCGAGACGAAGGCGCCGGCGGTCAGGAGCTCGGCGCCCTGACCCTGGGTGCCCAGCATCTGCTGCAGGTTCACGATGATGGTCTTGTTCTCGCCGCCGCCCAGGAACAGCTTGGCGATGAGCAGGTCGTTCCACACCCACAGGAACTGCAGGGTGGCGAAGGCGGCGATCGCGGGGGAGGACATCGGAGCGACCAGGCGCCAGAACGTCTGGAAGTGCGAGGCTCCGTCGATCTTCGCGCTCTCCACGACCGAGCCCGGCAGGGTGGCCATGTAGTTGCGCAGGATGTACACCGCCAGCGGCATGCCGAAGCCGGTGTGCAGCATCCACACCGCCACGAACTGTCCGTTGATCCCGAGCCCTCGCGGGCCGAGCATGTCCAGCATCGGCTGGAAGGCGACCTGGATCGGGACCACCATCAGCGCGACGATGACGATGAACAGCACGTCCTTGCCGGGGAACTGGATGAACGTGAACGCATACGCGGCGAAGGCCGCGAACATGATCGGCAGCACCGTCGCCGGCACCGCCACCACGACCGAGTTGACCAGCGAGCTGGTCGTCGAGGAGTTCGAGAGCACGGCCGTGTAGTTGTCCAGCGTCCACCCGCCCTCCCACAGCGAGGTCCACCAGCCGGTGGAGGCCGCGGCCTCGCGCGTGCGCAGGCTCGTCACCAGCAGACCGATCGTGGGGATCGTCCACAGCAGCGCCAGCAGCGGCATCGCGATCATGGCCAGGGGGGAGCGCTTGCGTCCGTCCTTCATGGTGCCGTTCATCGGTTCGCCTCCTGCTGCCTGAAGCTCTTGACCTGGTAGATCAGGATCGGGATCACCAGGATCAGGAGCACGACCACGATGGCCGAGGCCTGCCCGGCCTGCTGATCGGTGAACAGCTTGCGGAAGAAGAGGTTCGCGATCACGTCGGAGTCGTACAGACCGTTGGTGGTGACGTAGATCAGATCGAACACCTTCAGCACCAGGATCAGCACCGTGATCAGCACGGCGAGGAGGGTGGGCCGCACCTGCGGGAAGATGATCTGCCAGAAGATGCGCATCTCACCGGCGCCGTCCATCCGCCCCGCCTCGACGGTGTCCTCGGGGACGCCCTTGATCGCGGAGCTGATCAGCACCATCGCGAAGCCCGTCTGCATCCAGATCAGGATCACCATCAGCGCGATCGAGTTCAGCCGACCTGTCTCGATCTGGTACCACGGCTGCGGATCCCCGCCGAGGGTGGTGACGATGGCGTTCAGGAGCCCGGTCTGGGCGTCGCCGGGGGAGTTGTAGGCGTAGACCAGGATCCAGATCGTCGCCGCTCCCACGAAGCTGATCGCCATCGGCAGGAAGATCATCGACTTCGCGGCGTTCTCCCCGGCCGGGGAGAGCTTGTCCGCGAGCACCGCGACGGCCAGGCCGAAGGCGACCGTGACCACCGGGACGATGAGGATCCACAGGAAGTTGTTCAGCAGCGTGGACCAGAAGTGCCCGCTGGAGAAGATCGCCTCGTAGTTGGCCAGCCCCACCCACGCCGTCGAGTCGTCGTTGGCGAAGGAGTACACGATCGTCTGCACGGTCGGGTACAGCAGGAACAGGGCGATCAGGCTGAACCCCGGGAGCAGGAACGCGTAGGGGATGAGCCCGGCCGCGAACCGGGTGGGGAAGCCCTCGATGCAGATGTTCAGGAAGTAGAAGAACACCACCGAACCGCCGATGCCGACGATCAGCCCCAGCAGCCCGATGAGGATCCCGGAGTTCGCGAACCAGTCCGGGTAGTAGGCGAAGGCGAGGAAGGCGTTGCAGACGACCCAGGCGGTCACCGCCATCCCGATGATGCCCACGAGCACGCGCACCGGGCGTGCGCCGCCGCGTCCCCGGTCCTCGGCCTCCGTCGGTCCCTCCGACCCCGTGCGGGTCGCGGTCGCGGTGGTCATTCCGGCCACCCGTTCTCGATCTCGTCGCAGACCTCCTGGGAGGTCTTCGCGCCCTGCAGCCACTCGACCATGCCCTTCCAGAAGGAGCCCGAGCCGACGGCCGTCGGCATCAGGTCCGAGGCGTCGTAGCGGAAGACCGCCGCTCCGGAGGCGATCTCGGCGACCTGCCGGGTGATCTCGTCGGAGTACTGCGAGAGGTCGAAGGTGCGGTGAGGGCTCAGCCAGCCGCCGGCCTGTGCCCACTCGGCCCCGAAGGCGTCCGAGGCCATGAACTCCATGACCTTCACGGTGTCGTCGTTAAGGGTGAACAGGGCGGCCAGATCGCCGCCGCCCAGGATCGGCTGGCCGTCGAAGCCGTCCTCCCAGGTGGGCATCGCGTAGACGCCGACCTCCTCGTCCATGTTCGCCATGACGTCCTCGGGGAAGAAGCCGGTGACGAAGTTGCCCTGGCGCACGAGCATCGCCTTCGGCGGATCCTCGAACAGGGGCAGCGGCGCCTCGGAGAAGGGGGTGTTGATGATGGCGTCGGTGCCGCCGAGCACATTGCCCTCGGTCTTCAGCAGATCGCCGACCAGATCGAAGACCTGCACGACCTCCTCGGAGTTGAAGGGGAGGCGGTGCTTGACCCAGTCGTCGTAGACCACCGGGCCGTGGACGCGGAGCATGAACTCCTCGATCCAGTCCGTGCCCACCCAGCCCGTCGCCTGGTCGGCGCCCCAGCCGTCGGACCACGGCGCGATGCCGTCGGCCTTGATCTGCTCGGTGATCTCGTAGAGCTCCTGCATGGTGGCGGGCTTGTCGCCGTAGCCGCCCTCCTCGTAGGCCTTCTTCGGGAACCACAGCAGCGACTTGCACGCCATGCGCATCGGGGCGCCGTAGACGCGGCCCTGCAGCCGGGCAGAGTCGAGGAAGCCCGGGATCAGGGTCGAGTTCAGCTGGTCGTAGTCCAGGAACACGTCGATCGGGGTGATCATCCCCTTCGCGGCCAGATCGAACATGCCGCCGGGCTGGGGGAACAGGGCGATATCGGGGGCGTCGCCCGCTCCCGCGCGCTGCTGGATGGTGTTGGTGAAGTCGGTGTCCGGGGTGTAGGCGATGGTGATGCCGGAGTCGGACTGGAACTTCTCGAGCGAGGCGAGGAACGCCTCCTCCTCCTGGCCGCCGAAGGCGCCGAGGATGCTCACCGTGCCCGAGCCGGGGGTGTCTCCCGGGGTGTACCGCTCGACCGGACCGCTGCCACCGCCACCGGCAGGGTCGGGATTCTGGAGGCATCCGGTCATCCCGAGGGCGGCGGTGGCCGCGGCTCCGGACATGACCGCACGCCGACTGGGACGTCGAGCCATGATCACTCCTTTGTGGGCTCTTCGCGGTTGGTGGTGAAGGAGAGCGTCGCGTCGCTGGCGTAGAACGGCCCGTGGTCCTGCTGTGATGGGTGTTGTCTAGACATCCACATTCCAGAGGACCACGAGCCTGTGCACGAGAATACTGGTTCGCAGCGAGATGCTGCGAGCACGATCTTCAACCTGCCCGACTACCACGTCATCGACGCGATCGACCTGCCCGACGGAGGCCGTCGAGTGGTGATCGCCTCGACCGTCCCGCCCGGATGTCCGTCGTGCGGAGTGCTCGCGACCAAGGTCCACTCCCGCCGGTCCCAGCACGTCCGGGACGTCCCCGTGGCCGGGGCGATGGCGGTGGTGTGGGCCAAGCGACGCTGGTTCTGCCTCGAGCCGGCCTGCGCCCGGCGCACGTTCTGGGAAGCCACCGACCAGGTCCCGCACCGCGCGCGCTCAACGACCCGGCTGCGAAACCAGATCGTCTCCGCGGTGATCACCTCTGGCCGGGCAGCCTCGGAAGTCGCCCGGACCCATGGCGTCTCGTGGTGGCTGGTCCAGGCCGCGCTGGCGGCTGCCGCCGTGGTCCTGCCCACCGCCGAGGACGTGTCAGTGACGTGCCTGGGCATCGATGAGCACCGCTACCGGTCGGTGCGCTGGTTCCGCACCGACGACGGTGCCTGGAGACGGTTCGAGCCCTGGATGACGACCCTGGTCGACCTCTCCACCGGGCAGGTCCTCGGTATCGTCGACGGCCGGGACTCCACCGCCGTCGGCGACTGGCTCGCCCAGCGCTCCGAGCTCTGGCGGGAGCGGATCGAGATCGTCGCCATCGATCCCTCGGCCGCGTTCCGCAAAGCACTGCGGACCTACCTGCCCCGCGCTGCGGTCTCGGTCGACAAGTTCCACCTCGTCAAGCTCGGAAACGACATGGTCACCACCGTCCGTCAACGCCTAGCCCGCACCCATCGCGGTCGTCGCGGCCGCAAGGACGACCCGGCCTGGGCCCACCGGATGCTTTTGCTACGCGGCGCTGACACCCTCACTCCACGGGCCTGGGAGCGGTTGGAGACGGTGTTCCGCACCGATGACCCCACCGACGAGCTCTCCGCCGCCTGGGGCATCAAGGAGCAGCTCCGCCGCCTATTGGCGACCGACACCCTGGCTCAGGCCTGGGAGGAACGGATGCGGATGGGCTACTTCGTGCAGATCGCGAATATGCCCGAGGCGACCAAGCTCTACGACACCGTCGTGACCTGGTGGGACGCGATCGAGGTCCTCATCGTCACCGGCGCGACCACCGCTCGAGTCGAGGCCGCGAATACCGGCATCAAGAACATCAAACGCACTGGCCGCGGCTTCCGCAACGCCGAGAACTACCGGATGCGTATCCTGCTGACCAGCGCCGCGAAAACCGTAGCGTGAATACCCGCCCCAGCAGGATCATTCACCACGAACCGCGAAGAGCCCCTTTGTGAGTCGACAAGGTGCTTATGGTCACACTGTAGGCGTGATCGAGCTCGCGACCAGCATCGGAGACGGTTCGCTGCGGTGGTGATGCCGTCTCGTGATGAGATAAGCGCTTCCCGGTCCCGTCCTGCGCGCACAGGGGGAACCAGCCCTGCTCGCACAGAACAGAGGGCACGGACCGTCATGGTCCGTGCCCTCTGCTCGCGCGGCCCTCAGGGGCCGAGCGCGGTCACTTCTTCGCGGTGGTGCTCTTCTTCGCGGTGGTGGCCTTCTTGGTGGTCGTGCTCTTCTTCGCGGGGGCGCGCTTGGCGGCCGGCTTCTTGGCCGGCCCCTTGGCACGCTTCTCCGCGAGCTTCTCGATCGCGATCGTCTCTGTGATCTCCT
Organism: Brachybacterium sp. AOP24-D1-21; assembly: GCF_052378665.1. Taxonomy (NCBI): domain Bacteria; kingdom Bacillati; phylum Actinomycetota; class Actinomycetes; order Micrococcales; family Dermabacteraceae; genus Brachybacterium; species Brachybacterium sp. AOP24-D1-21. The sequence goes on along the minus strand of NZ_JBQSXX010000001.1, from coordinate 577,768 downwards.
CGACCTTCTCGGTCGCACGGAGGGAGACGTTCGTGGTGCCGTCGGTGATGTACGGACCGAAGCGCCCGTCCTTGATCACGATCGGCTTCTCGCTGGTGGGATCGACCCCGAGCTCCTTCATCGGGGGCTTCGCAGCGGCCCGGCCCCGAGTCTTGGGCTGGGCGTAGATCTTCTCCGCCTCCTCCATGGTGACCGAGAAGATCTGCTCCTCGGTCTCCAGGGAACGGGAGTCGGTCCCCTTCTTCAGGTACGGACCGTAGCGGCCGTTCTGGGAGGTGATCTCGATGCCGTCCTCAGTGGTCCCGACCACGCGCGGCAGGCTCAGCAGCTTCAGCGCGTCCTCGAGGGACACGGTGGAGAGATCCATCGACTTCAGCAGCGAGCCCGTGCGGGGCTTGGGCTGCTTCGACTTCGGGACCTTCTTGCCGCCGGTCTCCTCGGGATCGGGCAGGATCTCGGTGACATAGGGGCCGTAGCGGCCGTCCTTGGCGACGATCTCGTTCCCGGTCGCGGGGTCGGTGCCGAGCACGCGACCGTCGTCCTTCGCGCGCTCGAGCATCTCCTTGGCGACCTCGACGGTCAGCTCGTCCGGGGCGACCTCGTCGGAGACGTTCGCACGGCGCGGATCCGCACCGTCGATCAGCTCGCCGGCCTCGTCCCGGGCGGCCTGCTCGACGTAGGCGCCGTAGCGCCCCACGCGCAGGGTGATGCCCTCACCGATCTCGATGCTGTTGATCGCGCGGGCGTCGATCTCGCCGAGGTTGTCGACCATGGACTTCAGCCCGAGCGGTCCGGCCGACCCGTCGGAGAGGTAGAAGTTCTTCAGGTACTCCGAGCGTCCGAGCTCGCCCTGGGCCATACGGTCCAGCTGCTGCTCCATCTGCGCGGTGAAGTCGTAGTCAATGAACGGCCCGAAGTGCTCCTCGAGCAAGCGCACCACGGCGAAGGCGGTCCAGCTGGGCACCAGAGCGGTGCCGCGCCGCAGCACATAGCCGCGGTCCTGGACGGTCGCGACCGTCGAGGCGTACGTCGAGGGACGACCGATGCCGCGCTCCTCGAGCGCACGCACCAGCGACGCCTCGGTGTAGCGCGGGGGAGGGGTCGTGGAGTGGCCGTCGGGGGTGAGGTCGCGGGTGTCGAGCTGCTGCCCCTCCTCCATCTGCGGCAGACGCTTGTCCCCGGAGTTCTCGGCCTCGTCGTTGCCGTAGCGGGAGGCGTCGCGGCCCTCCTCATAGGCGGCGAGGAAGCCGCGGAAGGTGATCACTGTGCCGGCGGCGCGGAAGGTCGCGGTCCGCCCGCCCTGCTCGAGCTGCAGCTCGACGGTGGAGGTGGTGCCCTTGGCGTCGGCCATCTGGGAGGCGATCGTGCGCTTCCAGATCAGCTCGTAGAGACGGAACTCATCGCCCGCGAGCTGCCCGGCCACCTCGGCAGGGGTGCGGAAGTGGTCACCCGCGGGACGGATCGCCTCGTGAGCCTCCTGCGCGGCCTGGGACTTGTTCTGGTAGACGCGCGGCTTGTCCGGCACGTACTGGGAGCCGTAGAGCTCGGCGGCCTGGGCCCGGGACGCACGGATCGCTTCACCCGAGAGCGTGACCGAGTCGGTACGCATATAGGTGATGTAGCCGTTCTCGTACAGCGACTGCGCGACCCGCATCGCCTGACGGGCACCGAGACGGAGCTTGCGCGAGGCCTCCTGCTGCAGCGATGACGTGGTGAACGGGGCGGCCGGACGCCGCGTGTACGGCTTCGACTCGAGCGCCGCCACGGTGGCGGGAGCATCGGCCAGCACCTCGACGAGGGTCCGCGTGGACTCCTCGGTCAGGACGGCGGCGTTCTTCGCCCGCGGCTTCAGGGTGCCGTCGTCGGCGAAATCGGCGCCGGTGGCGATGCGGGCCCCGTCGACCGTCTGGATCTTGGCCGTGAACTGGGTGGTGTCGGTGCCGAAGGTGCCGGTCACATCCCAGTAGTCGGCGGCGACGAAGGCCATCCGCTCGCGCTCGCGCTCGACCACCAGACGGGTGGCGACGGACTGCACACGGCCGGCGGACAGCGACGGCTTGATCTTCCGCCACAGCACGGGCGAGAGCTCGAAGCCCACCAGCCGGTCCAGGATGCGACGGGTCTCCTGCGCATCGACCAGGTCGGTGTCCAGCTCGCGAGTGTTGTCCAGCGCCGCCCGGATCGCGTCCTTGGTGATCTCGTGGAACACCATCCGCTTGACCGGCAGGGACTTCTTGGGCTTGAGGGTCTCCAGCAGATGCCAGGCGATCGCCTCACCCTCGCGGTCCTCATCCGTGGCGAGGTAGAGCGTGTCGGCGTCCTTGAGGGCCTTCTTCAGCTCCGCGACGGTCTTCTTCTTGTCGGGGCTGACGATGTAATAGGGGTCGAAGCCGTTCTCCACATCGACGCCGAACTTCCCGTAGGGACCCTTCTTCATCTCGGCGGGCAGGTCACGCGGCACCGGGATGTCGCGGATGTGCCCCACCGAAGCCTGGACGATGTAGTCGTCCCCGAGATAGCGCGCGATGGTGCGAGCCTTCGCAGGGGACTCCACGATCACCAGATGCCGTCCGCCAGTCACGTTGATATGTCCTTCCTCGCCGCGTCACGTCGCGGCCCGTTCGCCGTGGCTGAATGCCGTGGTCCGGGATGAACCGGACGCATCCACTGCGCTCGGCGATTGCTCACGGTACACGCTCGCTGATGCGCCCCCGGTGTGAGATCGGCGTGCGCAGCGCCAGCACCAGGGCCATCCAGGCGCCGGTGCCGCCACCGATCAGCGCGGCGGTCGCGCGGAACGCGGCCAGCTGCTGGGGGACGTCGTGGAGCTCGAGCGGGCGGGGGAGGGACAGCAGACCGACTGCTCCCATCCCGAGGCCAGCGAGGCCTCCCAGACCGAGCACCGCCGCCATCACCACCGTCCCCGCGCCATGACGCGGGGTGCGGGAGGAGTTCGAGACCTCGATGCCGCGGCGGCGGCGGCCACGGCCGGGATGGGCGGCGGCCCGGGCGCGGAGGCGGCGGGTGTGGAGCCCGTCGGCGGCGAGGACCAGGAACGTCCAGGCGGCCGCGACCGCGATCGCCCCGATCACGTCGCTGGGGCGGTGCCAGCCGACCACCAGCGTGCCGAGGCCGGCGGCGAGGGTCCACAGCGCGCCGAGGGGCGCGAGCACCACCCGCGCCCGCCCGGCGGCCAGCACCACCGCGATCATCGCGGTGGCCGCGAGGGTGGTGTGCCCCGAGGGGAAGGAGTTGGGGGTGATGTCGATGCCCGGCCCCAGCGCCTGACGGGTGACCAGGACGTGCTTGATGAGCTGGGTGGTGAGGTTCGCGCCGATGGCCAGGACGGTCAGCGGGATCAGCAGCCTCAGCCGTCGACGCACCAGCACCAGCACCGTCGCCAGCGCGAGCAGCACCGCGATCACCGGCACGCTGACCGACTGGACCGCGAGCTCGGCGTACTGCGACAGCGGGCCCTCATGTGCCTTTGCGCCGGAGAGGATCAGCTGATCCAGGCGCTGTCCGCTCGCGGTGCCCACGGCGCCGCGGGCGAGGCCCACGATCGCGGCGGCGCATACGGCGGCGGCCAGCAGCGAGAGCAGCGGGCGGGCGAGACCGCCGACGCGGGCGGTGCTCCCGGAGCGGGCGGCATCCCGGCGGCCAGCGGTGCTGGCGGCGCTCACAGGGCCACCATCTGGGTGATCAGCAGCTCGCGCACCGCAGGCAGCGCCCGGGCGCGGGCCTCGTCCTCATCGACGTCGGTGAGCGCGCAGACGGCACCGAGCACCTGCCCGAGGGTCAGGGTGCCGTCCAGTGCGCCGACGGTCGCGGCGAGCAGCTGGTCGGCCCGCACCACCCGCGCGAAGCCCGCGCCCTGGACGAGCTCGATCAGCATCGGGTCCCAGTCCCCGGGGGTCAGATGGCGGCGCTCGATCACGTCTTCCGCCCGTACCGGGCGGGAGGCGGCCAGCGCCTCGTCGTCGTGGTCCTCGAGCGCGGCGAGGGCGCTCAGAGAGGCGGCGAGGTGGGCGGCCAGGGAGCCGCTGCCGGTGCCCGGGACGAGCTCTGTGCGCAGCACTCCGGGTCGCGCGGCGGCGCTCTCCGGGCGGCGCAGCAGCAGGTAGCCGAAGCCGATCGCCTCCACATCCCGGGCCGCGAAGTCATCCAGCCATGCCCCGGTCAGGGCCGGCCAGCGCTCATCGCGGGTGGTGATGCCGCCGTCACGGACCCAGGTCTCCGCGTACTGAGCGGGATCCTCCTGCTCGCGCTGCAGCACCCAGGCGTCCACGCCGTCGGCGACGGCCGCCTGCATCCACGCCCGGGGATGGGTGTCCCAGTCCTCACCGTCGCGGATCTCCCAGTTGCCGAGCATCACGGCGCTGCCGCCCGCAGCGAGATGGGTGGGCAGCTCCCGCAGCAGCTCGGCGAGCAGTGTGTCCCCGGCGCGGCCGCCGTCACGGTAGGTCCAGGTCGTGTCCTCGGCGACGACATCACGCGGGGTGATGACGAAGGGGGGATTGGACAGGATCAGGTCGAAGGTCTCGCCGCGCACGGGCTCGAGCAGGGAGCCCTGGCGAAGGTCGAGCTCGATGCTGTTCAGCGCGGCGTTGAAGGCGGCGAAGCCCAGCGCCCGCTCGGACAGATCGGTGGCGACCACCTGCTCGGCGTGGCGGGAGGCGTGCAGCGCCTGGATCCCGCCGCCGCAGCCGAGGTCGAGCACCCGGCGGGCGGGTTCGCGCGGGGTGATCCTCGCCAGGGTCAGGGAGGCGCCGCCCACCCCGAGCACGTGCTCCGGGCCCAGCGGGGCGCCGGTGGCGAGCTCCGAATGGTCCGAGGCGATCCACCAGTCGATCTCTCCGGCGTCATCGCGTGCCGAATACGGGGCGAGGTCCACCAGCGCCTGCAGCGCGGAGTCGGGGTCATCACCGGCCGGGCCGAGCAGGCCCAGGCGCAGCGCGCCGTCGACGCCGAGGGTGGGCAGCGCGGCCTGCACCTGCGCCCGGGACAGCACGGCGCCGAGGGTGAACAGGCGCAGCAGCACGGCGGCAGGATCAGTCAGCGGTTCGAGCATCCGGCGAGCCGGGACGGGGTTCTCGCGCCGCAGCGCGGCGGAGGCGACCGGCCCCAGCAGCTCCTCGATCCTGGCACTCGTGTACAGGCCGGCCGAGAGGTCCGTGCGCAGGGCCGCGATCTCCGCGGTCAGCACGCGCGGGGGCGGGGTCGGTGAGTCGGTGGGCATGGCTACGATTGTGCATCAGCCACCTGGGGTCCGACCGGACACCAGGCGGGGGAGATCCGCACATTCTGTGCGCGGTCGCGAAGTGAGAGATGGGGAGGGACAGGCGGATGCGGGCAGGTGCAGCCGAGGACCTCCTCACCGATCTCACCGCGCCGCTGATCCGCCGCAGCTGCCTCACCCATGTCGAGCGCCGACCTGGGCGGGAGGGACGCCGCGGCAGCTTCCCGGAGTGGACCGATCCGCGGCTCGTGCAGCATCTCGCCGCGCGCGGCATCACCGCTCCCTGGACGCACCAGGAGCAGGCCGCGCAACTCGCGCACGACGGTCAGGATGTGGTGCTCGCCACGGCCACGGCCTCGGGCAAGTCGCTCGCCTACCTGCTGCCCGTGCTCACCGCGATCGGGGCTCGCGAGCATGACTACGAGGCTCCCCGCGCCACCGCCCTGTACCTCTCGCCCACCAAGGCGCTGGCCGCGGATCAGCTCACGAACATCACCGCGATGGCCGACGGTGCCGGGATCCGCGACGCCCGGATCGCGGTCTACGACGGCGACACCCCTTCCGAGCAGCGCCGCTGGGTGCGTCGCCACGGCTCCGTGGTGCTCACCAATCCCGACATGCTGCACTTCGGGATTCTGCCCGGGCACGAGCAGTGGGCGCACTTCTTCCGGGCGCTGCGCTATGTGGTGATCGACGAGTGCCACAGCTACCGCGGAGTCTTCGGCAGCCATGTCGCGATGGTGATCCGGAGGCTGCGCCGGATCGCCGCGCATTACCGTGCCGATCCCACGTTCATCCTCGCCTCCGCCACCACCGCGAATCCCGAGCTCTCCGCCTCGCGGCTGGTCGGTCGGGATGTCGAGGCGGTCACCGAGGACGGCTCTCCCCGGGCCGGGCTGACGATCGGGCTGTGGGAGCCGGGCACCCGGACCAGGGTCGACGGCCGCGGGGACCCGGCACGGTGGCAGGACGCCGAGGACGCCGAGGACGCCGAGGACGCCGAGGACGCCGAGGACGTCGACGACTCCGCCGATGATGAAATCGACGATGAATCCGGCGAGGGCACCGCGGGGAAGCGGCGAGAGGACCCGCTGCGCCGCTCGGCCACCAGCGAGGCCGGCGCGATCCTCGCCGACCTCGTCGAACGGGACGTGCAGACCCTCGTCTTCGCCCGCTCTCGGCGCGGCGCCGAACTGGTCTCCAGCGGTGCGCAGCGCCTGCTCACGCAGAAGGCCGAGCGCACCGCCGCCCCTGGGCTTGCGGACCGTGCCTCCCGGATCGCCGCCTACCGGGGCGGGTATCTGGCGCGCGAGCGACGCCAGCTCGAGGACGCGCTGCGATCGGGGGAGCTGAAGGCGCTGGCGTCGACCAACGCGCTCGAGCTGGGGATCGACATCGCGGGCCTGGACGCCGTGGTGGTCGCCGGCTGGCCCGGGACCCGGGCCTCGCTGTGGCAGCAGTTCGGCCGGGCAGGGCGGCGACAGGACGCCGACGGCGGCGCGCTCGCGCTGTTCGTCGCGCGGGAGGACCCGCTGGACACCTATGTGGTCCACCACCCGGAGACGATCTTCGGCGCCGAGGTCGAGGCATCCGTGTTCGATCCCGCGAACCCATATGTGATGACGCCGCATCTGTGCGCCGCCGCTTCTGAGCTCGCGATCCGTGACGGCGAGGAGGAGATCTTCGGGCCGACGGCGCGGGACCTGCTGATGACCCTCGCGGCCCGGGGGGTGCTGCGCTCGCGGGCCACCGGCTGGTACTGGACGCTGAGCGAATCCGCGCACCAGCTCACCGACCTGCGCGGCAGCGGTGGGGAGCCGGTGCGGATCGTCGAGCAGGCCAGCGGCGTGCTGCTGGGCACCGTGGATGCCGCGAGCGCCCACACCCAGGTCCACGACGGCGCGGTGTACCTCCACCAGGGACGCAGCTATGTAGTGGACCGTCTCGACGTGGAGCAGGCCGCTGCCTTCGTGCACCGCGAGGACCCGCTGCACACCACCCATCCGCAGTCCGCCTCCAGCCTGCGGATCCGGCAGATCGATCGCGAGGTCGAATGGGCGGGCGGGGTGCGGCTGTGCTTCGGCACCGTGGATGTCACAGACCAGGTCACCGGCTATCAGGTGCGTGATGTGTTCACTCAGGCCGTGCTCGCACAGCGCCCGCTGGACCTGCCCCCGCGCACCCTGACCACCAAGGCGGTGTGGTGGGTGATCCCCCGGGAGCGGACCGACGCCGCCGGGATCCCGGAGGAGGAGCTGCCGGGCGCCCTGCACGCGGCGGAGCATGCCGCGATCTCGATGCTGCCGCTCCTGGCCACCTGCGACCGCTGGGACATCGGCGGGCTCTCCACGGCGCTCCACGAGGACACCGAAGCACCCACGATCTTCGTCTACGACGGCGCCCCCGGCGGGGCCGGCTTCGCCGAGCGCGGGGCCGACGGAGCCGCCGCCTGGGTGCGCGCCACCGCGGACATGATCGGTGAGTGCGGCTGCGAGGCGGGCTGCCCCGCCTGTGTGGTCTCTCCGAAGTGCGGCAATGGCAATGAACCCCTGTCGAAACCGCAGGCCGTACGCCTGCTGGAGCTGTTGCGAGAGCAGGAGGGGAACGCCGGATCAGTGCGGTGACGACCGTCTGACGGTTGCCGTGACGAAAGAGGGATTGCGCTGCGGCGACGTGCTGCCCACGCCGTGACCGAACCGTGATGCGGCGCTGCGCTGCGAGTTCTCGGTGGAGCCCCACAATCAGGATGTTCTCCGGACACCGGGGAGGGGAGCGGCCGTGCGTCGCCAGAGGTGGAGGAGCCTCGGATGAGCAGTGCGATCGCGGATCGACCGGTCGTGGGAGTGACGCAGGAGCGTCCCAGCCCGCAGCAGCGGCTGCGAGCCCTGGTCTCGCCGCCACGGATCACTGCTGTGGACGTGGCGCGGGCGCTCGCGATCCTCGGGATGATCGGCGCGCACGTGGGGGACATCCCGGAGTTCTCCCCGGGCGATCCGCTGAGCTACTTCTCTGTGGTGCATGGGAACTCCGCGCTGCTGTTCGCAGTGCTGGCAGGAGTCTCGATCGCGCTGATGACGGGCCGGACCCAGCTGCCCGACGTGGAGGAGCTCCCGCGGCTGCGCCTCGCACTCCTCGGCCGCGGCGCGGTGATCTTCGTGATCGGTCTGGTGCTGGAGATGCTCGGCACAGGGGTCGCGGTGATACTCACCTTCTACGGGGTCATGTACATCGCTGCGCTGCCGGTGCTGCGGCTGCGCGCCAGCAGGCTGCTGCTGCTCGCGCTCCCGATCGCGCTTTTGGGACCGTTACTGGTCGCCGCCGTCGAGGTGCTCTCGCTCGGGGGATACGGGAGCGGGGCACTGCTGGTGCTGACCGGCATCTATCGGTTCACCGCCTGGGCTCCGCTGATGCTGGTGGGCATGGCGCTGGGGCGGCTGCCTCTGGAGCGGCGCCGGGTCGCGGCCGTCGTGGCGGGGGTAGGAGCGGCGCTCGCCGTGCTCGGCACCGGTGTGGGGCTGCTGTTCGCGGTGCTGCTCGGCGTGCTGGCCCCGGGAGCCCTGACGGGCAGCTCCTCCTGGGAGGAGGGGACGGCTTCCGGCAGCTCCGGCGAGGGCTCCTCGTGGACTGTGGAGGACGAGGGGTCGTGGGAGGGTGACGCGGCCACGGTCCCGGGGGAGGAGATCGACCTGACCGGCCTGGTCTGCTACCCGCCCTATCCCGGGGATCCGACCGTCTACTGCGAACCGCCCGACTACGCGGATACCTGGCTGGAGGAGGAGTCCTCGTGGTCCGAGGACCCCGGAGGCGAGGGATGGGCGTCCTATCCGCAGAGCCTGATCGACATGGAGCCGGGGCCGATGCTCCTCGATTCGGTGGTCTCGCTCTCTCCCCATTCGGGCTCCACCGTGGAGATATTCCGCTCCGGAGGGCTCGCGATGTGCGTGATCGGAGTGCTGTTGCTGCTCGCGAGGCCGCTGCGATGGGTGCTGCTGCCGCTGTCGGCACTGGGCGCGATGCCGTTGACCGCCTATTCGGTCCATGTGTTCGCGCTCTTCGCCTTGGTCGGGCCCGGCGGATGGATCTCCAGCAACCTGGTGTGGGTGCTGATGAGCCTCGCTCTGATCCTGGTGTGCCTGGCGTGGGCGGCCCTCCTCGGCCGCGGTCCGCTCGAACGGCTGACAGCCTGGGCTGCACGGCGCGCCGCGCCACCCCTGCCGGTCCCGGCACCTACAGGAGACGCCCGCGGCCAGCGTTGAGCCTCGACGACCAGCCCCGACGAGCAGCCCGATCACACCGTCACGGCAGGTCTGCCGGGCCCGGCCCGGCTCGGGAGCGGGAGGTTGCCACCGGCAGCGGGGACGCCTCGACCTGCACCGTGACCAGCACGTCCCACTCACGCTGCTCGCAGGAGACCAGCAGCGCCCCATTCCGGTCCGCGGCTTCGGCGGCCACCTCACAGGGCTGACCGTGGGCGGCGGCGAGGGCGTCGGCGCCGGCAAGGGCCGCGAGATCGGCTGCCGTCTCGGCGCGGGACTGGGCGATCACGCCGGTGCCCAGCAGTGAGAGGCCCCCGACCACCGCGGTGGCGGCTCCGGTCCAGGCCAGCACCGACGCGGCACCGGTGCTCATGGTGCTCGCCCCGAGAGCAGATGGGGTTCGAGCCGGGCCTCGGCATCGGCGTTCAGCTCCCAGCTCGCCCCGGACAGCGCTCCAGCGGGGGCTTGCAGGGTGCGGCTGACCTCCACCCGCACCCACTCACCGCCAGCGACGATCTCGACCGTCGTGCCCTCACCGCCTATCCGCTGTGCGACGGCCGTGGCGGCGGCCGAGTCCTCCCCGCGGGCCAGCTCCCGGGCGGCACCGCGTGCCGCGCTCTCGAGCCGCACCTGCGTGCCGAGCCCAGCCCCGGTCAGCAGCACCACGAGCACCATCACCACCACAACGGGCAGGACGATCGCGGTCTCCGCGGTGGCGGACCCCCGGTCGTCCCGCAGACGGGACGACCGGGCGGACCGCGGCATCATGACCCCTTGGACAGGGCTGAGGTGATGATCCCCATCAGCAGTTCGCGCACCTCCCCGGACGCCAGCAGGGCGACCAGGACGGCGGCGAATCCGCAGGCGGCGAGCACTGTGATCGCGTACTCCGCGGTCGAGGCGCCCGCCTCGCCGCGCATCACGCGGTCGAGGGTGCGGCGCAGCCGCTCCTTGGTGAGGGACATGAGGTCCTCCTTCGTGTCGGGGACGGCGTTCGCCGTCCCGGGGGTGGCAGCCGCAGCTGCCGGTCACCGGCTCCGGGAGGAGTCGGTGCACCGGGAGGGTCCCGGTGGTCATGGCCTCACGCTCCGCCGACCGTGAGGGAGAAGGTGCCGCCGAGCAGGGACATCACCGTGGGGATGATGCCGAGTGCCACGAAGGCTGGCAGCAGGGTCAGGCCGGTGGGCATCACCAGACGGACCGCGAGCTGGGCGGCGAGCACCTCGGCATCGCGGGCATGGCCGCGGCGGGCATCCCGCGCCGCGGAGCGGAGGACCCGGGCGAGATCCGCACCCGTGCCCTCGGCCAGAGCCGCGGACTGCTCGAGCGCGCTCCATGTCGGCGGCAGCACCCTGGTGGCGTGGGCAGCGGGGACACCGGCGGCGAGGGAGGCGGCGAGCCGGTTCAGCGTCTTCGCGTCGGGGCCCGGTTCCAGGGAATCGCCGACAGCGGCGACGGCGCGGGCCAGCGGCAGCCCGGAATCGAGCGCCCCGGCGATCAGTTCGAGTCCCACGGACGGATCCACCCGGTGCTCTCGGGGAGGGTCCGCTCGCCGGATCAGATGACGCATCCACCACCAGCCGAGGAGGGTGAGCACCAGCCCGGTCAGACCCAGCAGATTGCCGACCGGGGACACCAGCAGCAGTCGCAGCGGATCCCCGCCCAGCAGCATCCCCAGCCCGAGCCCTGCCAGCGGGAGCACCAGCAGGATCCGGGCGGTGGAACGTGGGCCGGCGAAGGCGCTGCGGCGCGCCTGAGCGGCATCGTGGAGGTCCCGCAGGGCGTCCGCGAGGCTCTGCAGCATCTCGGCCGTGGGTGCGCCGGTGCGTGCGCAGACCGCGAGGGCCGCGCCGAGGGCGTTGACCATCTCGGACCGCTGCAGGTGCGCCCCGGCGGCGCGGCGGGGGTCGGCGCCGGAGGCGGCAGCACGGGAGAGGTCCTGCAGGTCTCCCGCGGGGAGGGTGCGGGCCAGTGCGGACCAGGCCTGGCGGGGCCCGGAGCCGGAGCTGATGATCGTGGCCAGCTGCTCCACGAGGCGTGCCATCTCGAGCGGTCCTGCGGCGGCACGTCTCGGCGTTCGCAGGGTCGGGGTCGAGGCGACGGCGAGCGACGGAGGGGAGAGCACCCAGAGCAGGGTGGCCGAGAGGGCGAAAGCCGCGATGATCATGCCGACCTCCGGCGCACGGCTCGGGGTCTCGGAGCGACGTTCTGGGGCGCGGTCGTCGCGCGGGTGGCGGGCACGGGCTGGGCGGCGCGGACCCGCTCGGCGAGAGCCTGCGCGGCCGGCCCCTCTTCCAGACGGCGGTCGCGGAGGCGCAGCGCGGTCGAGGTTCGCAGCATTCCGTCGTCGCCGCGATGCAGGAGGGCGATCTCCTCGAGGACTCGCGACCCGTCTCGGCGCGCGAGATGGACCACCACCTCCAGGGCGCTGGCGACCTGGGCGGCCAGCGCGGCGCGGTCGAGCCCGCCGAGCGCTCCCAGCGCCTCGAGCCGGGCGGGGACATCCGCGGCGGTGTTCGCATGGACGGTGCCGCAGCCGCCCTCATGTCCGGTGTTCAGCGCCTGCAGCAGCTCTCGGACCTCGCCTCCACGGCACTCCCCGAGGACCACCCGGTCCGGTCGCATCCGCAGGCTCTGCCGGACCAGATCGGTGAGGTCCACTGCGCCGGCCCCTTCACTGTTCGCATGACGGGACTGCAGATGCACCACGTGGGGATGGTCCACGGCCAGTTCGAGCACATCTTCGACGATCACGATCCGCTCGCCAGGGGATGCTTCGCGAAGCATCGCGGCGAGCAGGGTCGACTTGCCGGTCCCGGTGCCGCCGCTGATCAGGAACGGCACCCGTGCCGCGATGATCGCTCGCAGCACATCTCGGGTGGCGGAGTCGATCGCGCCGGACCGCTCCAGATCCTCGAGGTCGAGCCGGGTGGAGGAGGGCAGGCGCAGGGAGAGGATCGTCCCGCCCGGGGACAGCGGCGGCAGCACGGCATGGAAGCGGATGCCGGACGGCAGATGCGCGTCGGCCCAGGGCACCGCATCATCGAGCCGCCGTCCGCCCGCCGTCGCGAGCCGCACCGCGAGATCGCGGGCCTGACCCGGCTCCAGGTGCACGGAGGTGGGGTGCAGCCCGGCGGCATCATCGACCCACACCGTCCCGTTGTCATTGACCAGGAGGTCCGTCACCCCGGGGGTGACCAGCGGCTGCAGGGGACCGAGGCCGTCCACGTGGTCACGGAGCCGAGAGGTGAGCTCGAGGGTCGCTGCCGCACCGAGCACCCGCCCCTGGCGGCGGAGCACCCGGACGATGCGCGGCACGTCCACCAGGCCGGGGGAGCGCACCAGATCTTCTCGCACGAGGTCCAGAATCGGTGAGAGGTCCTCGTCGAGGACGGGCGATTGCGAGGCGCTCATGAGCGCCCGCTCGTGGTCAGGGCGGAGGCCAGCATTCGTGCAGCGCGGTCGGCGCCCCGACGTCGCACATCCAGCAGGGGCACGGCGCCGCGGGTGCTGTCATGGAAGGCTGCAGCGAGGGGGAGCGCGAGGTCCTCGCAGACCTCCCGGCTGCTGAGGGGTCCGCTGCGGCGCACCACGACCTGGGCGAGGCCCTCGGACAGCTGCCAGGCACGCAGCCTCCGGGTCGTCGAACGCACCGCATGGTCGGTGGAGGGGACGAGCACCAGCAGCTGATCGAGATGCTCTGCGGCGGCCGGGACCATCTCCGAGCTCAGATCCACCACTACGGTCCCTCCCAGCGGGGCCAGAGCGGACAGCACCCGGGAGACCGCGGAGCGATCCGGTCCGGATCCTTCCTGGGCGACCAGCAGACGCACCTCGTCCACCGTCGGCAGGCCCTCGCGCAGCGCCTCCCCATCGTCCGGACCCAGATCGGCCGTCTCCGCCCAACTGATCCCTGGCGCCGATGGCGCCTCGACCAGCAGATCGAGCCCGCCGCTCAGCGGATCGGCGTCGATCAGAGTCACCGGTCCTCGGGAGCGGAAGGCGGCGGCCAGCCGTGCCGCGAAGCTCGAGGCGCCGGCTCCGCCGCAGCCCCCGACGACCCCGAGCAGCAGCGACGCGGTGCGGGGGCGGGCGAGATCGGCCAGACGCGAGAGGAACTCCTCGGAGCCACCGGGCAGGGGGATCACGGCGCGCGCGCCGGCCGCGAGCGCGAGCGGCCACACTGTGGCGGGGATCTCGCTCTGGGAGGTCACCACCAGCAACGGTGCCCGGTCCCGGCCAAGCACCCCGGCCCGGTGCGCAAGAGCATCCGCATCTGCGACCACGCAGGCCGCGGCCCCGCCCTCGAGGACATCGGAGAGCTCGGCTCCGACCGCCATCGCGTGGTCTCGAACCAGCTCGCGCAGCGGCCCTTCCGGACCTATCCAGCAGACCCGCGGGCGGGCACTCGGACCAGGAGCCGCAGCCGCCTTCTCCAGGCCCGGGAACCGTGCGCTGCGACGGCGCGGAGACGTGTCCGAAGGACCGTCCGGCGCGGTCGGGATCAGGGCATCCGGCAGGCCCGGGAAGAAGGCCTCAGGAGCAGCGGAGGGAGAGGTTGTGCTGGTCATACGGCCATGGTGGCCGCAATCCGGCCGGCCGGGCAGGCTCGATCGGAGATGGTGGACAACTGCGTTCTGTGGAGGAACGGTCCGCGGGACCCAGGTCCTTGCGCACCCGGCGGCAGGCGCGTAGTGTGATCTTCACAACGACGAATACCGGCATCGGAACCCACGTACGACTGGTCCCCGCAACGGACCGGCTGTGAGGCGTCGAAAGCGCCACCGCAGCTAGATCACGTGTACGCCTGATCCCGATGCACATGGCTCGTCCGGAGCGGCGCCGCGAGAGATCGCGACGCCGCTCCATTCTTTTGTGCGCAGAACTTTTTCTCTGCTGCGCTCAGATCTCTTCTGGTCCCTGCTGCTCTCTTCTGCGCAGAACCTCCGCGGGCTTCGCGACTCACCGTCGCGAGCTGCGCGACGGGACGCTGTGTGAGCGGCACACCCGAAACGCCATCGCGACGCCCGGGCGTCGGGCTCAGAACTCCAGATCCACGACCACCGGTGCGTGATCCGAGGCGCCCTTGCCCTTGCGCTCCTCGCGGTCGATGAAGGATCCGGTCACCGCGGACTGCACGGCGGGGGAGCCGAGCACGAAGTCGATCCGCATGCCCTCCTTCTTCGGGAAGCGCAGCGCCTGGTAATCCCAATAGGTGTACACGCCGGGCCCCGGATGGTCGGCGCGCATCACATCGGCGTAGCCGGCGTCGACCACGGACTGGAACGCGGTGCGCTCCGGCTCGGTCACGTGGGTCTTTCCCTCGAAGAAGCTCATGTCCCACACGTCCTCGTCGAATGGGGCGACGTTGAAGTCGCCCACCAGCACGGCGCGGGCCGAAGGATCCTCGGCGAGCTCTCGGGCGCCCTCGGCGCGCAGCGCTTCGAGCCAGCGCAGCTTGTAGGCGTAATGCGGGTGGTCGAGCTCGCGGCCGTTGGGCACATACAGCGACCAGATCCGCAGTCCATCGCCGACCACGCCGCCCAGCGCACGTGCCTCGACCACGCCGGTCTCGTCCTCGGGGAAGCTGGGCACAGCCGGCAGCTCGGTGCGCACATCGGTGAGGCCGACGCGGGAGATCAGCGCCACCCCGTTCCACTGATTCAGGCCGTGCGCGGCAACCTCGTAGCCCGCCTCTTCCAGTGCGGTCAGGTCCAGCTGCTGAGGCTTGGCCTTGATCTCCTGCAGGGCGAGCACGTCGACGTCGTGCCGCTCGAGGAAGGCGAGCACCCGATCCATCCGGGCCCGCAGCGAATTGATGTTCCAGGTGGCGATGCGCATGCGACCGATCCTACGGGGGACCGAAGTCGTCCGCAGTCCCGCCCGGACAGTCGTAAACTCAGGCCATGGCGCGCGCACTCGTCACCGGATCCACTTCCGGATTAGGACTCGAATTCGCCTGGCAGCTGGCCGGGACCGGGCATGATCT
Source organism: Brachybacterium sp. AOP24-D1-21 (assembly GCF_052378665.1). Lineage (NCBI taxonomy): Bacteria > Bacillati > Actinomycetota > Actinomycetes > Micrococcales > Dermabacteraceae > Brachybacterium > Brachybacterium sp. AOP24-D1-21. The sequence continues at coordinate 562,284 of NZ_JBQSXX010000001.1, read as the reverse complement.
CGTGCTGGTCTCGCGTGACCAGGATCGGCTCGGCGCCGTCGCCGAGCAGATCCGCGACGTCCACAAGGTCGAGGTCGAGGTACTGTCCGCAGATCTCTCGGACCGCGAGCAGCTCGACCGCGTCGCGATCCGTCTCACCGACCCCGTCGAACGAGTGGACCTGCTGGTCAACAACGCCGGTTACGGGCTGCGTGGTGGGTTTCTCGAGGTCGGCGTCGATGACCACGAGAAGCAGATGGACACCCTGATGAAGGCCGTGCTGGTGCTCTCCCACGCCGCGGCCCGCACCATGGTCCAGCGTCGCAAGGGCGCCATCCTCAACGTCAGCTCCCTGGCCGGATACACCACGGCCGGCCCCTACGCCGCGTCCAAGAGCTGGGTCACGGTGTTCACCGAATCGCTCGCGATGGAGCTCAAGGGCACCGGCGTGACGGCGACCGCGCTGCTGCCCGGGTTCGTGCAGACTGAGTTCCATGAGCGCGCCTCGATGAGCATGGACGGGCTGCCGCGGATCACCTGGTTGAAGGCGCCGTATGTGGTCGAGCAGGCTCTCAAGGACGCCGCCAAGGGCAACGTGCTGTCGATTCCGTCGGTGAAGTACCGCACTGCCAGCGAGTTCTCCAGGATTGCACCACGGCCGCTGATCCGTGCCCTCACCTCTCCGGACTGGTACCGCCGGATGCAGTCCCGCTCCGTGCATCGCTCCCGCCGAAGGGCGTCACGACGGAACCTCCATGCCCCCTGGCAGCGCGAGGACGGCGCATAGCCCAGCGCACGTCGCAGGCTGCCGGCTCAGGATCCGTCGCCCTCGGTGCGTCGTCGGCCGCGGTGGGCCGTCGGGCGCTGTCCGCGCTCGGTCGATTACTCTGGCCGTATGTCCGGCACCAGCACTGATTCCGCCCAGCCCGCCTCGATCGCGCCCGCCCGCGAGCGTCTGCGAGTCCTGATCCGCGACCTCGCCGTGGTGCGCGGTCACGTGATCCTCTCCTCGGGCGCGGAGGCCGATCACTACGTCGATCTGCGCCGCATCACCCTCCACCACGAGGCCTCCCCACTGGTGGGACGCGTGATGCTCGACCTTCTGCGCCGCGAAGGGCTGCTGCCCGGGGTCCAGGCCGTGGGCGGTCTGACGCTGGGCGCCGATCCGGTGGCGACCTCGATCCTGCACGCCTCCGCCGCCGATCAGTCGCTCGACCCGCTGGACGCCTTCGTGGTGCGCAAGGCCAACAAGGCGCACGGCCTGCAGCGGCGCATCGAGGGACCGGACGTCACCGGCCGGCGCGTGGTCGCGGTCGAGGACACCTCCACCACCGGCGGCAGCGTGCTGACCGCCTGCGAGGCGCTCACCGAGGCCGGAGCAGAGATCGCCGCCGTCGCCGTGATCGTGCACCGCTCCGACGCCTCCCGCGAGGCCGTCGAAGCCGCCGGATACCGCTACCTCGCGGCGTACGACATCTCCGAGCTGGAGATCTGAGGCGACTCAGCCAGGCGGCTCCTGCCGCTCGTTCCTCGCAGCACGTCGATCAGGCGGGGCTGATCCTGTCTGTTCTCCTGCCGCTCGTTCCTCGCAGCACGTCGATCAGACGGAGTCCACCGCGAAGGTGTCGCAGGACTGCACCGTGCCCTGCTCATAGCCCGTGGTGAACCAGGCCTGGCGCTGCTCGGAGGAGCCGTGGGTCCAGGACTCCGGTCGCACCTGGCCGCCGGCCACCTCGCCCTGGATGTGGTCATCGCCCACGGCGCTGGCTGCGGAGAGCGCCGAGGCGATGTCCTCGTCGGTGAGCGGGGACAGCATTGCGTTCCCGTCGTCGTCCACGGTATTGGCGGCATGGTGCGCCCATACCCCGGCGTAGCAGTCGGCCTGCAGCTCGAGCCGGACGGCGTCGGACTGCGGCCCCGTCTCTGAACGATCCGCGCCCTGCATCGATCCGGAGAGGTGCTGGACGTGGTGGCCGTACTCATGGGCCACCACGTACATCTTCGCCAGCTGCCCGCCGTCGGCGCCGTACTGGCTCGACAGGGAATCGAAGAAGGTGGTGTCGACGTAGATCGTGGAATCGGCCGGGCAGTAGAAGGGGCCAACATCCGCTGTGGCAGCGCCGCAGCCCGTCTGGACCGAATCGGTGAACACCAGACCCTGGGGCTCGACGAACTGGATGCCGGAGTCCGGTCCGAGCTGCGACCACAGCGAGTCGCCGGACTCGATCGTCGCCTGCACCAGGCAGTCGTCTTTCTCGTTCCCATCGGCGCCGGTGAGGCAGTGATCGAGCGAGCCGCCCTCGGCGACCGGGCCCTGCCCCTGGCCCTGCGGGGAGGAGGAGCCACCCAGCAGATCCAGCGGATTGCCGCCCATCAGCGCGTAGATGATCACGATCACCAGCAGCAGGCAGCCGCCACCACCGCCGAGCTTCAGGCCGCGGCCACCGCGCCCGCCGCCGCCACGGGGCCGGAACCCGCCTCCGCCGCCAGCTGCGGAGACGTTGTCGGAGCGGATCTCCGCATTCGGGTTGAAGGTCATGCGCACAGAGTAGACCTGATCGTGCGGTGTGAGCAGGTAGAACGGCGACAGTGAAGGTCCTGGGGACGTGACCGGCTGGTCGCTCGGGCAGCACTCGCCACCGCATAGCATTGAGCGCGAATGACCCCGTGCTCTGAACGTCGCCGGGCAGATCCACCTATCAGCACCCCCATCGCGAGGAGACCTGCATGAACATCGTCGACTGGGCGGTCGAGACCATGAACAGCCTGGGCGCTTTCGGTGTCTTCCTGCTGATCTTCGCCGAGAACCTGTTCCCCCCGATCCCCTCCGAGGTGATCCTCCCGCTGGCCGGCGTGGCCTCGGCAGGGCCGGAGAACTCCTACTGGCTGATGCTGCTGGCCTCTGTGGCCGGTTCCGTGGTCGGGGCCTGGATGCTCTACGGCCTCGGGCGGCTCCTGGGACCGGAACGTCTGCGGAAGATCGTCATCTGGCTGCCGCTGGTGCACGTCGACGATTACGACAAGTCCGTCGCGTTCATGGACAAGCACGGCCACAAGGCGATCTTCTTCGGCCGCTTCGTTCCCGGGGTCCGTTCCCTGATCTCCATCCCGGCGGGCCTGTACGCGATGCCGATCGGGATCTTCACGGTGCTCACGGCCGCCGGCAGCGCGATCTGGAACACGATCTTCCTGACCATCGGCTTCTACATGGGCAGCAACTGGACCGTGATCGAGCCGTACACCGACATCTTCTCCAAGGTCGCCTACGCGATCGTGGCGTTGGTGATCCTGTGGTTCGTGGTCAGGCTGATCCTGCGGGAGAAGAAGCGTCGCGAGCTGGGACTTCCGGACCCCGATGAGCAGTACCTCCAGGAGAATGCGCAGGAGCCTTCCCAGGAGGGCCCGCAGGGCGACTCGCAGGGCGACTCGCAGGGGGACGCGCAGACGGCCGGGCGTGAGCGGACCGACGGCCGGTGACCGGCCCGGACATGCCTGACGGAAGCGACGTGCTCGACGCCCCCAGCGCGGTGGGAGGAACTGATGCGGAGGCCATCTCCCACCCGGCCGCATCACGAGAGGTCGGAGTCGGACCGCATCCTCAACCCTGGCCCGAGGGCGCGCGCTTCGACCCCGATCTGCTCGAGCACGGAGACCGTCGTAACGTCGAGGACCGCTTCCGCTACTGGCGCCGCGAGGCGATCATCGCCGAACTCGACACGCACCGCCACGAGCTGCACGTCGCGATCGAGAACCTCGAGCACGACGCGAACATCGGCTCCGTGGTGCGCACCGCCAATGCCTTCGCCGTCGGCGCCTTCCACATCGTCGGCAGGCGCCGCTGGAACCGTCGCGGCGCGATGGTCACCGACCGCTACCAGCACGAGTTCCACCACCCCGACGCGCAGCACCTCATCGACTGGGCCCGCTCCGAGGGGCGCCCGCTCGTGGCGATAGATCTGGTCGAGGGAGCGCTGCCGATCGAGCGCACCTCGCTGCCCCGCAATGCGGTGCTGGTGGTCGGCCAGGAAGGGCCCGGGGTGAGCGCCGAGATCCTCGAGGCGGCGCAGCTCGTGGTGGGCATCAGCCAGTTCGGCTCGACCCGCTCCATCAACGTCGCCGCAGCCGCTGCGATCGCGATGCACAGCTGGGTCCTGCAGCATGCCGAGCTGCCCGCGGGGCCCCTGCGCTGATCTCGACCGTGCCGGCCAGCCCGGCCAGCCGTACTCCAGGCCGCATCATCCGCACGCTGAGCCGGGTCAGCCGCACTCCGAGTCCATGAGCGGGACCTGCACAGTCATCTCCAGCCCCATCGTGGGACCGTCCAGCTCCTCGTCCAGGTGGTCGTTCCAGGCCCGCACGGTCAGCTCCGCCTGGTTGTGCGGGTTCTGTCCGTGCAGTCCGGCGCCGATGGCACGCTCTTCACGGTCGAGCGCACTGGTGTCCATCTCCCACGCCTCCATCTGCGGCTCCACCGAATCGGCCAGTGCGCCCCACCCCTTGCTGTCGACCCGCTGTGTGCTGTGATAGACGGTCGAGACATACAGGCAGTTCCCGTTCACTTCCTGCACCTCGGCAGGGGTGTCCGCGGAGAACGACGCGTACTCGTCGGCGCTCTCCGAGACGGAGTCGGCGAGGGCGCCGAGCGGCTCCTCGATCAGCTGTTCGGCCTGCTGGAGGGTGAGCGGACCCGAGGTGTCCGCCGGGATGCCGGGTTGGACAGCTCCGGACGCGCAGGCGGTGGTGGCTCCGATCGCCATGACGATCAGCACCGTCCAGGCTCGTGCTCGTCTCATGCAGAGGGCCCCTTCGCAGAGCACGGTCAGGGGAGTTCTCCCCATCGTACGGACAGCCACTGACCCGTAGCCTGGCCTATCCACAGCGTCGCGAGCGCGGGCTGGAGAGGCGCGGATGCGGAGGAGTTCCTCGCCAGGGCACACCGTGAGGTGCTCGATCCGCTCCTGTCGGCCGTTGCGGAGATCTCTGACCGGGCCCGCACTCTCGAGCAGCAGGCGGAGGAACAGGACGGAGTCTCCGAGCCCGACGGGGTCAGTCCCTCCAGCCCTGAGCAGGTCGACGGTGACGAGAACAAGCCCTGGGTGTGGCAGGACGGCTTCGCACCGCTCTGGGGAGACACCGCTGATCTGCAGAACGACATCCCTCTGGATGAGGAGGCGTTCACCATCGACTCGATCAACCAGGAGGGCAAGCGCAACTGCGTGGCGCTGTCGATCCTGGCGAGCATCGCGCACACCGACCCGGAGTTCCTGGCCGACCACGTGCGCCGAGTGGGCAGGGAGCGGTACGAGGTGGACCTGTACATCGACGGTGAGTGGACGACGGTCGAGGTGAGCGGCGAGGTTGCACGGGACGGAGTGCGCGGACCCGACGGAAACCAGAACTGGGCGACCATCTATGAGCAGGCGCTGATCCAGGAGGGCGTGCTCGGCGAGGAAGGCGGGTACAGCTCCAACTCCGGCGCCGCCAGAGTCCTGGAGGCGGTGACCGGCAGCGAGCCGAGATACATGGACAACGACCCCTGGACACATGCGAAGGACATGCCCAGCTACGAGAACGTGGTGGGATCGGTCGCGGACGGGGAACCCGTGGTGCTGTGCACCATCGATAGTTCGACCGGCCCCGACGGCACGCAGATCGTCGAGCAGCATGCCCATACCGTCGAGAGCGTGAACCCTGACGGGACGCTCACACTGGTCAATCCGTGGGGCACGAACACCTCCTACGACACCACCGACGGCACCCACCGGATCACGATCACCGAGGACGAGTACCGGGAGCTGTTCGATGGCGTCGTGATCGGCAGCCCCGCAGACGAATGGGACAGGTGAGGTGATGGTGCGCAACGCGACGGCGACGCAATCCGACGGATCGGTGCGCGCCCGCATCACGCACGGCACGCAGCAGGTGGTCGGCCCGCTCCTGATCGGGGTGATGGGCGCGCATCTGGACCCCGTGGCGTCGGAGGGGTCACGAGTGAGCCAGGTGCGGCGCGAGGTCCTTACCCATCGGGAGCTGGGCATCCCCTCGCCCGGCGTGATCGGCCTCGATGTCGGGCAGAGACTGCGCATCGAGGGGGTTGGAGAGCTGGAGCTCGTCCATCTCGAGGGTGCTGCTGCGCATCCTGCGACCTCCCAGTCCGGTGAGGGTCAGCGCGCTGTGATCTTCCTCGAGCTCCGCCCGTTCTGACGGTGCACGGCAGTGCACACCTGGGGATCTGTCCACGGGGACCTGCGGACAGGAAGCGACCCGGTCGCTGTGGAACAATGAGGTCGATAGAACGACCCTGCGCGGGCCCGCCCCGCCGGTCGTCTCCCATCCCGTCAGCGAAGGAGAGTGCCTCATGGCAGTCGCAACCCCGGATCAGTACGCAGAGATGATCGATCGCGCGAAGGCAGGCAAGTTCGCCTACCCCGCCGTCAACGTCTCCAGCTCGCAGACCGCGATCGCAGCCCTGCAGGGCTTCACCGAGGCGAACACCGACGGCATCATCCAGGTGTCCTTCGGCGGCGCGGAGTACCTCTCCGGCTCCACCGTCAAGGACCGCGTCGCCGGCTCGATCGCACTCGCCGAGTTCGTGCACGCGGTCGCCAAGAACTACCCGATCAACGTCGCACTGCACACCGACCACTGCGCCAAGGAGGTTCTGCCCACCTGGGTCGAGCCCCTGATCGAGTGGGACCTCGAGAACCGTGTGAAGAAGGGCCTGAACCCGCTCTTCCAGTCGCACATGTGGGACGGCTCCGCCGTGCCGGTCGACGAGAACCTCGAGATCGCCGAGCGTCTGCTCGAGAAGTCCGTCGAAGCCAAGAAGATCCTCGAGATCGAGGTCGGCGTCGTCGGCGGCGAGGAGGACGGCGTGGTCGCCGATGTCTCCAACGACAAGCTCTTCTCCACCCCCGAGGACGGCATGAAGACCGCCGCCAAGCTCGGCCTGGGCGAGCGCGGCCGCTACCTGACCGCCCTCACCTTCGGCAACGTGCACGGCGTGTACAAGCCGGGCAACGTCAAGCTCACCCCGTCGATCCTCCTGGACATCCAGAAGGCCGTCGGCGCGGAGTACGGCAAGGAGATGCCGTTCGACCTCGTCATGCACGGTGGCTCGGGCTCCTCCCTCGAGGAGATCCGCACCGCGGTCGACAACGGTGTCATCAAGATGAACATCGACACCGACACTCAGTACGCCTTCACCCGCCCCGTGGTCTCGCACATGTTCGAGAACTACGACGGCGTGCTGAAGATCGACGGCGAGGTCGGCAGCAAGAAGGCCTACGACCCCCGCGCATGGGGCAAGAAGGCAGAGGCCGGACTGGCCGCACGCCTGGTCGAGGCGGCCGAGAACCTCCGCTCCGCCGGCACGCACCAGGCCTGATCGACGTACTGCGAGCGTGCGAGCGGTAGGAGATCAGGCGATGGATGTGGCCTGATCGACATGTCGAGCTGAGCTGATCAGCTCAGCACTCCACGGGACCCCGGGGCTTCGGCTCCGGGGTCTTCCTCGTCTGCGCCCGGTTCTTTGCGCGCGGTCGTCTGCAGTTCTTTGCGCGCGGTAGTCTGCACCCGGTCGGTCGCCCCCGTTATCCGCTGGGGATCGAGGCCCGACGTCGACAGTGTCCTCAGCTGGTCAGCAGCGGGTCACCAGCGGTTGCCCTGGGCGCGGCCCATGACCTGCTTCAGGGAGGGCAGCACGTCGGCCAGGAAGACTCCGGCGATGACCACTCCGGCGATCATGAACAGCATCGAGCTGCCGCCGCCCACCGGATATGGGAGCGACAGGAAGCCCAGCAGCACGGAGACGCCGGTCAGCACGCACCAGAACACCTTGGTGCGCTTGCCCGCGGCCACATAGGCGTCGGGACGGAAGCGCAGGGCGTTGACGAGTGCCCAGAGCTCGACCGCCAGCAGGGCCACGGCGAGCACGAGGAAGATCCACATCTGGATGAGCGCGATCATCGCTTCAGGATACGGGTGATGGCTGGGCAGTTCCCGGACCCCGGCGGGTACACGCCAGGAGCGAACCGGCCGAGGTCCCGAGCAGGCGGCGTGGCGCAGGGCCCCGCACGCGCCGCCCGGACCCGGGAGATGCTCAGCGTCGCCGGTCGGGATCCGAGCGATCGGTGATCAGCAGCTCGAGCGCCTCGGTGGTGGCTGGCGGCTCGAGGGCGCGCATCTCCATCGTCATCGGGCGGGGGCCGATCGCATCGCCGTCCGCGGCGACCACCAGGCTCGGCAGGAACTGCTTGGCCTCCGCGGCGCTGAGTCCGGTGGCCTGCAGCAGATCGATCGCGAGGGAGCGCAGCTGGATCGTCAGGGTCACACCCTCGAAGTGCCCGGCCCGACCCGGGCGCATCCCCTCGTCATTGCGCAGCAGCATCTCGGGGGAGAGGTAGGAGCAGAACAGGCGCAGCTTGCGCCGAGCTTCGGTGAAGTCGACATCCTCGTGCGAGACGGCGTTGCTGAGCTCGAGCACCGCATCGCGTGCGGCCAGCAGCGCATCGGCCAGCCGGGAATGGGCGTCCCCGCGCACCGCCTCGAGGAACTCCACCTCGCGACGGGCGATCACGCGCATGTTCCGCATGGCCCGATCGGAGCCCACCAGCAGGTGCTGCAGCCGGTTCACATCGTCGGCGTGGCGCAGCCCCGAGGGGGAGAAGGTCGCCATCTCGTTGGCCACGTCATTGGCCAGGGACCATTCGTCGGTGTACTTCTGGGAGACCTCACGGAGCTTCTTCAGCGCTGCCTGCGCCACGCCGCGGTCGCCGCTGCGCGCGGAGAGCGCCAAGCTCACCAGCGTGTCCTCGAGCTCCCGATAGAAGGAGGCTGCCGCCCGGGACTGGAGCCGGCGGGGATCGCCCGAGAGCAGCAGATGGATGATGATCGCGACCACGACACCGGTGACGGCGTCCAGCGCCCGCCCGCCCGGGGTCATGGTGGGGGTGACGGGCATGATCATCACCAGCAGTGATTGGATCGCGACCTGGAACCCGAAGAGGTTGCTGGAGTCGATGAAGCGCGCCAGCATCCCGGCGCCGAAGACCACCACCAGGATCTGCCAGGTCCCGGAGCCGAGCAGCCCGCGCGCCAGCTCGCCCAGCAGCACGCCGAGCATCACGCCGCAGGACATCTCCACGATCTTGCGCATCTTCTTCTCGATGCCGAAGCCGATGATGATGAACGCGACGATCGAGGAGAAGAAGGGGTGCTCGTGGTTCCAGAGGAACCCGCTGACCAGGTAGGCGAGGGCCGCGGCGATCGCGGCTCGGCCCACAGTCAGCAGGTCTCGGTGGCCGCGGGAGACGCCCTTGAGGAACCACTGGCGCACGGTGTGGCGAGCTTGCTCGAGGAGCGCGCCCATCGTCCGGGAGCTGGAGCCAGCGGGGGCGCTGCTGCCAGGGGTGCGCGGGGTCATGCGGGCACCGGGTCCTGCAGCCGCATCTCCAGCAGCTCCTCGAGGCGGAAGCAGTCCCCGTCGCGCCCGCCCCGCCCCACGACCAGCGGGGCATAGGTCGGTGCCGGGGCGGCGCCGCGCAGTCGGGCCCGCAGACCGCCGTCGACCCGCATCACGAAGTAGTGACCCTCGGCGTCGATCGCGAGGCTGCGGTCCTTCTTGAGGTACCAGCCCTCGAGGCCGGTGCGGAGTGTGCCGCCGCCCTGGTAGGGCCGGGCGCGCAGCGCGACGGGCGAGATGCCGGCGGCATGGAAACGGTCGACGGCCTCGCGGATCATCGCAGTGGCCTGCTCGTGCTCTTGCAGGCGGGCGGCACGCATCGCCTGCTCCTTGACCTCGAACGCCTCGCGGCGGTGCCGGCTCCAGTCCTGCTCGTCACCCTCAGCTCTCATGCACCCCATTGTTCCAGTTGAGCGGCCTCTGCACCGGGCAGTGGCGTAGGAGGGCGGTGCCGGAACCGTGAGGGCGTCGTGGAGGGCGTCATGGAGAGAGCCGTGAAGAGAGCCGTGAGGAGGGCCGTGAAGCGGGTCGTGGAGGACTGTCCCTCAGAGCTTGGCGGTGGCGGGGCGGCCGCCATGCTCACGGGGCAGCACGATCGGCTCCTGGGTGGCGTCGATCCACACCGATGAGGTCTCCCCGTCGGCGTCCCCCAGGGGGACCTGGACTGAAAGCCCCGCATCCAGCGGGACGGCGCGGCGCACCACTGCCAGGGCGATCGGGCCCAGATCGGCATGCAGGGCGGCAGAGGTGACGGTCCCGACGACCTTCCCCTCCGAGCCGCCGAGCCGGATCTCGCCGCCCGGCGCGGCGGGCAGATCCTGGGAGCCGTCGAGGTGGAGCATGACCAGCCGTCGAGGTGGCTGGCCGAGGTTCAGCACCTTCGCCACCGTCTCCTGGCCGCGGTAGCAGCCCTTGGTGGTGTGCACGGTGGTGCGCAGCAGGTCGAGCTCGTGGGGGATGGAGCGCTCGTCCACCTCGCGGGCTCCGCGGGCGCGGTGATCAGCGATCCGCAGCGCCTCCCAGGAGCTCATCCCGGCCAGGTGCGAGCTCTGCCAGGGCAGCTGCTCGATCGCGGCGGCTTCGAAGACGGTGAGGACGGCGCCCACCGGGTCCTCCGGATCGGGGCCGTAGGCCACGCCGCCCGGGGCGACCTGCGGCCAGGGCTCGGACCAGACGGCGAAAGGTGCGGGCAGGCCCAGCTGAGGCAGCACCTCAGGGGCGGGGGAGAGGGCGCCGAGGACACGCAGATCGTCACGGTCGGTCAGCTCGACCCGGGCCGCGAAGCGCATCATCTCGAGGTAGTGGCGGAGCCCTGCCCGGGCGCCGGGATCGAGCACCAGCAGCAGCGCATCGTCCTCGAGCACCACGGCCGAGGCCATGTGCTCGACGCGGCCCTGCGGGGAGAGCACCGCGAGCGAGGAGGAGGAGCCGACGGGAGTGCCGGCGAGGACCTGGGTGGTGATCGTGGTCATCCAGCTGCGGGCGTCCGCGCCCCGGACCTCGAGCAGCTCGAAGTGGCCGAGGTCGACCACCGCGGTGCCGTCCAGCAGATGCCGCTGCTCGCGCAGCGGGGCCCCGTAGTGGGCGGGCACTCCCGCATCGGGTCCCTCCCCGAGGACCGCGCGGGTGCTCAGCAGGGGACGGACGACATGGGCGGGATCAGACACGGTGCAGCTCCAGAGACAGATAGGGGGCCAACGAGGTTTCGCCGGGGGGGCCGTCAGGCACCGGGAGGCGACGCTCCCACAGCCACATCAGACGACCGCGCACGTACCCGAACATGCGGGTCTCGGAGACCTCGCCGTCGGTGCTGTCGAGTGCCAGCTGGACTCGGGGGCCGCGGACCTCTCCGACCCACAGCTCCGGGCTCTCGCCGCGGCGCGTGAGATGGGCGTCGAGCCGATAGGACAGGAAGCTCGCAGGGGTGCCGGGCTTCGCGGCCTCGGACACGGCACGGTCCTGGCCGGGCAGCAGATCGCCGACGGTCCAGCTTCCCTCCTCCCGGTGCAGGAGGGTGCGCTCCCCGGAGCCCTGCCTCGCCGGCGTGGCGTCCCCCTCCGCCTCGTCGCGGGCGAAGACGCTGGTGGGCGGCAAGGGTGCGGGCAGGTCGACGCGGTGGATCAGTGAGCGCCACCGCAGGGTGCCGTCCTCGGCAGCCGTGCACTCCAGCTGCTGCTCGATGCGGGCGTCGGGGACGTCCTGATCAGGCAGCTGGAGTGCGCCGCTGCCCTCCCAGCTGCCGATCAGCCAGGCCAGGGGGTACAGCGACTCAGGAAGTGAGGTGTCAAGCGTGATGGGCATCGGTGCCGCAGGTCGCTCAGCGGTTGAACAGTCGTGTGAGCACCAGGACGGCGAAGGCGAGCGTGCCGACGCCCACCAGGACGACGAGGGCGATGAAGAGAAGCGAGAGCGCGGACATGCCCCACAGTCTATCGCCCTGGAGGCCGTGAGGAGGCGGCTGCGCGCGGCATCATGGCGGGGCGGGAACCGGCATCACACGCGGGCGTGAGCAGTGGCATCACGGCCGGGCGTGAACAGTTCAGACGAGCAGCAGCACCATCAGGTGCGCGACGACCCCGACGGTCGCCACCGGCACCGCCGCGACTGCGAGCGAGGGGACCGGTTCCTTCGCGACCAGTGAGGAGCCCACCAGCAGGTGAGCGCAGCTCGCCCCGATCGCGGTGACCAGTCCCGCGCCCGCCGCGAGCAGTGGCGCGACCCCGGCCAGGGTCACCGCGAGCACCGCGGTCACCGCGGTCCCCACGAGCGCGGACAGCAGGAACCGCAGGATCGTGGGCAGCGGGGTCGAGTTCAGCAGCAGCGTGCCGGCGAGGCCGGCGGAGATCGCGGTCACCAGCATGCCCGCACCCGCGGCGTCCGCCCCGGTCTGGGCGATCACCCAGCAGGCGGCGATCCCCACCACGAACACTCCGGCGACGGTTCCGGTGAGCGATTCGGTGAGTTCGCGCCGCTCGGCGCGCAGCATCTGGTGCACGAAGGAGGCGAGCACCCCTGCCGCGCACATCATCACGACCCCGGAGATCGGCGTGAACCGTTCCGGAGCGAGCACCGTGATCAGTGCGCCGAGGATCCCGGTCCCGGCGACCACGATCCGGGTGCCGCCGGGGGAGGGCAGCTCGAGCAGCGTCGGCCAGGCCAGCCCGATCAGCAGGGAGAGCAGCGCCACGGTGGCCGCCATCAGCGCCGGGGAGATCGCCCCGGTGAGCGAGACCACGCTCAGCAGCAGCGCGAGTGCGGCCCCGAGGGGAGCGCGCTCGGGAGCGGTCACAGGTCCTCCCAGGCAGTCGATTCCGGTCTCAGGTCACGCCGACGAGGGGTCCGCCTCGGGCGCTACAGTGGCAGTCTACGAGTGCCCGCAGGTGACGGCATACTCGTGCACCTCATCCGGCCGTCGGCCGCAGGAGGTCAGCACTGCCGCAGAGTCCCCGGAAGGACCCCATGATCATCACGGCCGCCGTGTCGGCGACGCAGCGGGACGCCGTCCGCGACCTGCTCGAGACGGCCACGCAGCACGATGGCGTTGCCGCCCTCGATGAAGCGGCCCTGCTCGCGCTCGACGGCGGCAGTGCCCAGCATCTGCTGCTCGAGGGGACGGGTGGGGGCGAGGCCGACGCCGCGCTGCTCGCCTATGCCAGCGTGCTGGCCGACGGCACCGTCCAAGGAATGGTCCATCCCGCGCACCGCCGTCGCGGTCATGGCACCACGGTGCTGCGCGAGGCGCTCGACCTGCACCCCGATGCAGGGGTCTGGGCGCATGGCGCGCTCGAGGGATCCCTCGCCTTCCTCGCCGCCGCCGGTCTGCAGGAGACCCGCCGCCTGCTCACCCTGCACCGCGACCTCGCTGCGACGCACCCGCTGCCCGCGATCCCCGCCTCGAGCCTCGAGGGGCTGCGGCTGGCGAGCTTCGAGGCAGGACGAGATGCCGAGCGCTGGGTGACGGTGAACGCCCGCGCCTTCGCCGACCATCCCGAGCAGGGGGCGCTCACCCGCGCGGACCTCGATCAGCGGCTGACACAGCCGTGGTTCGACGCCGAGGACATGCTGGTCGCGCTGCGCGATGACGAACTGGTCGGATTCGTGTGGATCAAGCGCGAGCACCCCGGTGATCGCACAAAGGACGCCGAGATCTATGTGGTCGCCACCGACCCCTCGGTGCAGGGGCACGGAGTGGCGGGTCTGCTCATGGCCACCGCGCTGGCGCGCCTGCAGCAGGGCGGGGTCCCGGGCGTGGAGCTCTACGTCGAGGCCGACAACACCCCGGCGCTGCGGCTCTACGAGAACTGGGGCTTCACCGTCTCGGGCCGCGACGTCCAGATGCGCGCGGCAGAGAGGGGCTGATCGATGCTCGTCGCCCCCGGGAAGCCACCACCCGTGCTCGCCGCCGGCGCTCTCGCCTGGCGGGAGAAGGGTGAGGGGATACAGGTGCTGCTCGTCCACCGCCCCCGCTATGACGACTGGTCGATCCCCAAGGGGAAGCTGGACAAGGGCGAGACGTTCCCGGCCGCGGCGGTGCGCGAGGTCGCCGAGGAGACCGGCTATCGGGTGCGCCTGCACCGGCCGCTCCCGGCCTCCGTGTACCTGCTGCCGGACGGCCGCACGAAGATCGTCCAGTACTGGACGGCCACCGTACGGGCGAAGATCGGTCCCGGCCCCAAGAACCGCGGTGAGGTCGACGAGGTCCGCTGGGTTCCCCTCGACGAGGCGGAGCAGCTGGTCACCCGGCAGGGCGACCAGGTGCCCCTGGTGGCGCTGCGCCGATTCCTGGACGCCGACGAGCTCAGGACCGTGCCGATCATCATCCAGCGCCACGGCGCCGCCGTCTCGCGAGCGAAGTGGCGCAAGAGCGAGGAGTCCCGGCCCCTGAACAGCAAGGGGAAGAAGCAGGCCCAGGCGCTGCCGGCCCTGCTGGATGCCTTCGACCCGGCCAGTGTGGTGAGCAGCCCCTGGCAGCGCTGCCTGACCACCGTCGAGCCGCTGGCGAAGGTCGAGGGGCTGAAGGTCCGAACCAAGGATGAGCTCACCGAGGCGGCGCATGCCGCGCATCCCTCGCGCACCGCCGCGGTGATCGACCGGGTGCTGCGCGAGGCCCGTCCCACCGTGGTGTGCACGCACCGCCCGGTGCTGCCCACCGCGATCGAGTCGGTGCGGGCAGTCGCCCAGCAAGGGGCGGCGCTCGAGCTGCCGCGGGAGGATCCGTTCCTCGCCGCCGGGGAGGCGCTGCTGCTCCACACCACTGCCGGCGGCACGGTGGTCGCGATCGAGCGTCACCTGCCGAACATCGGGTGACGAGCCTGATGCGCACGGCGAGCACACCGGGCACGACGAGCACGACGCGCATGACGCGCATGACGCGCATGACGCGCATGACGGGTACGCCGGCCGGGACGGTCACGCCGGACTCGATGGCCAGGACAGGCACGACGAACGACAAGACGACAGCCAGGGACCAGGGGCCAGGGGAAGGGCACGGACAGAGATGAGCGCAGGGTACGGAGGCGGTCTGCCGGACTACAACGGGGGACCCGGGAGCCGCTCCAGCGGTGAGGGACGCGGGGGAGAGCCGTTGTACGGCAGCGACCCCTATGCGCCTGACCCTTATGCGACTGACCCTTACTCAGTCGACGCCCATGCGAGCGACCCGTATGCGCAGAACCAGTTTGCGCAGGACCCGTATGCGACAGACCCGTTGGAGGCCGACGGGTTCGGCCCGGTCTTCAGCTCCTCCGCGCCGGCACAGTCCGGCGGATACGCCGTCGCCTCCTACGACTCATCCCCGCAGTACGGGTCGCAGCAGTACGGGACCCATCCGTCGGGACCTCCCGGCTATGGGCAGTTCCCGCCTCCGCTCCCGAGCTCCGGAGCGGGCATCACGGGTTTCGTTCTGGGCCTGCTGGCGCTGACCATGTGCGCCGGGCTGACCGCGCCCGTCGGCATCATCTTCGCCATGAAGGGCATGAAGGAGACGGGACCGACGGCGATCAACCCCAAGGGCGGCCGCGGCCTCGCGATCGCCGGGCTGGTGACGTCCCTGATCGGCTTGATCCCGTTCCTCTTCTTCGTGCTCTACTTCGCCTTCGTCATCGTCGCGATCATCGCCGGGGCGACCTCCGCCTGACTCGTCCGGGCACCTCCGCCTGGCTCATCCAGGTCAGGCCCGCACGGTCTGCTCCCGGTGGAGCAGGCCACTCCCGCGCTCCGTGACGAGCAGCACTGTGACCTGTTCGTATCCTGGTTCTGACCTGCAAGTTCATGCTGCCCGGTGGGGAGTTCACCTGCTGTTCATGCGAGAGCGGGCGGCCTGTCATCTGCCCTCCTTAGCGTCCCCGCTGTCAGAACTTCCAGTAGGACAGCATCCGCGGGCCCCCGGCCCCGAAAGGACTCGCAGTGAAGGTTCGCAAGAACAAGCTCGTCTCGCTCGCCGCACTCGGACTCATCGGCGGCCTCGCGCTGACCGCTTGTGGTGGGGGTGCCGAAGCAGAGAACGGCGGCAACGCCGGCTCGGACAACGGTGGCGCCTCGGCAGGCGGCTACGCCGAGCTGACCGGCAACCTGGCTGGCTCCGGCGCGTCCTCCATGCAGAACGCCCAGAACGCGTGGACCGAGTCCTTCATGGGCCTTGTGGGGGCCGAGGGTGGCGACATCCAGGTCACCTACGACCCCACCGGCTCCGGCACCGGCCGAGAGCAGTTCCTCTCCGGCCAGGTGAAGTTCGCGGGCACCGATGCCGCCCTCGACGAGGAGGAGCTCGCAACCTCCGCCGAGACCTGCAACGGTGAGCAGGCGTTCAACCTCCCCGTCTACATCTCCCCGATCGCGGTCGTCTTCAAGCTCGACGGCGTCGAGGATCTGAACCTCTCGCCCGAGGTGATCGGCGGGATCTTCGCCGAGACCATCACCACCTGGAACGACCCGGCGATCGCCGAGCTCAACCCCGACGCCACCCTGCCCGATCTGCCGATCGTCCCGGTCCACCGCTCGGACGACTCGGGCACCACCGAGAACTTCACCGAGTACCTCTCGGAGAACGCTCCCGAGGCGTGGAGCCACGGCCCGATCGAGACCTGGCCGATCGACGGCGGCCAGTCCGGTGACGGCACCTCCGGTCTGATCTCCGCGGTCGAGGGCGGCAACGGCACCATCGGCTACGCCGACGCCTCGCAGGCCGGCAACCTCGGCACCGCCGCCATCCAGGTCGGCGAGGAGTTCGTCCCGTTCAGCTCCGCCGCCGCGGCGAAGTCTGTGGATGTCTCGCCGCGCGAGGAGGGTCGCGCTGAGAACGACATCGTCGTGGCACTGGACCGCACCACCACCGAGTCCGGCGTCTACCCGATCGTCCTGATCTCCTACCTCGCGCTGTGCGGCTCCTACGCCGACTCCGCCGAGGGCGAGGCCGTCAAGGCCTACGCGTCCTACATCATCTCCGAGGACGGCCAGGCTGTCGGCGAGCAGAACGCCGGCTCCGCACCGATCTCCGAGGAGCTGCGCACTGAGGCTCAGGCATCGATCGACGGCATCACCGTCGGCTGACCTGCCCTTGCACAGCGGTGTGCCGCCGGGACCCTCGTGGCCCGGCGGCACACCCGTGACTCGGCACTCTGCACCACTCCACTGCCCGTGAGCTCTGAGGAAGGCCCCTATGAGCACCACTGATGTCGAATCGGAATCACTGACCGCACCGCCCTCGTCCATGAGGACCAGCGGCCGGCGCATCGGCGACTCGATCTTCTCCTACCTGAGCATCGGCTCGGGCATCCTCATCTTCCTCACCCTCGCCGCAGTGGCCGTCTTCCTCACCACCGAGTCGATGCCGGCTGTCATCGCGAGCCAGGAGTTCTCGGGCACCGCGGAGTTCTCTCTCATCGAGACCGCGCTGCCGTTGATCTTCGGCACCGTGCTCGCCTCCGCGATCGCTCTGGCCATCGCGATCCCGATCTCCATCGGCATCGCCCTGTTCATCTCGCACTTCGCACCGCGCCGTATGGCCTCGGGCCTGGGCTACATGATCGACCTGCTGGCCGCGGTGCCGTCGGTCGTCTATGGCCTCTGGGGCGGCATCTGGCTGGTTCCCAAGATGGAGCCGCTGTACGTCTTCCTCAACACCTACTTCGGCTGGATCCCGCTGTTCGGCGGCGATCCCACCGCGCCGATGCGCAACCTCGCCTCCGCCTCGGTGGTGCTCGCCGTGATGGTCCTGCCGATCATCACCGCGGTCTCCCGCGAGGTGTTCCTGCAGACCCCGCGCCTGCAGGAGGAAGCCGCGCTCGCTCTCGGCGCGACCCGCTGGGAGACCATCCGGACCGTCGTGCTCCCCTTCGGGCGCGGCGGTGTCGTCGCCGCCTCGATGCTCGGGCTCGGCCGCGCTCTCGGCGAGACCATGGCCGTGCTCATGATCCTCGCCCCGGGCGCGACCTTCTCCTTCCACATCCTCGAGGTGGGACGCCACAACTCGATCGCTGCGAACATCGCGTCCAAGCAGGCGGAGGCGTCCGGCGTGGACATGTCCCTGCTCATCTTCACCGGCCTGGTGCTGTTCGTGCTGACGTTCATCATCAACGCACTCGCCCGGTGGATCGTCGCCCGCAGCGGCCCCAAGAGCTGAGAGGTCACCATGAGCTCCTCCACATCCGTGCAGGCACCCATCTCGGTCCGGTCGAACGACGAACGCCGACTGCCCTGGTACCACCTGGTCTTCACCGGTCTCGCCGGGCTGCTGGTCGCGGTCGCCGTGCTGTCCATCGCCGGTGCCCTCTCCGTCGCCAGCGCGATCCTGCTCGGCTTCGTGCTGCACCTGCTGTTCGGCTGGACCTACTCGCTGGTGCGCGAAGGTCCGCGCTGGGCCATGGACCGCCTGGTGACCCTCCTGGTCATCGGGGCCTTCGCCGTCTCGATGTTCCCGCTGCTCTCGCTGCTCTGGGCGGTCGTCGGCAGGGGCCTGACCCGCGTTCTCGCGGCCAAGCCCAGCATCCTCGCCTTCTGGACCACCGACATGTCCGGGATCATCGGCGGCGCCGACGCGGGCGGCGTGTTCCACGCCACCGTCGGCACCCTGCTGATCACCCTGTGGGCCTCGATCATCTCCATCCCCGTGGGCCTGTTCACCGCGATCTTCCTGGTGGAATACGCGGATCAGGGCTGGAAGAAGACCCTCGGCACGGGCGTCACCTTCCTGGTCGATGTCATGACCGGGATCCCGTCGATCGTCGCGGGCCTGTTCGGCCTGGCGCTGTTCATCGCCTTCATGCCGGACCAGAGCGTGCGCATGGGCATCATGGGCGCGGTCGCGCTGTCCCTGCTGATGATCCCCACCGTGGTGCGCAACAGCGAGGAGATGCTGCGCCTGGTCCCGATGGATCTGCGCGAGGCCGCCTACGCCCTCGGCGTGCCGAAGTGGCTCACCATCGTCAAGGTCGTGCTGCGCACCGCCATCGCGGGCCTGACCACCGGTATCACCCTCGCCATCGCCCGCGTGATCGGCGAGACCGCCCCGCTGCTGCTGACGGTGGGCATGGTGACCTCGGTGAACTGGAACATGTTCGACGGCCGCATGGCGACACTGCCCACCTTCATCAACCAGCAGTACCGCAACGGCAACGCGAACTGCATGAGCGATACGGTGACCAACCCGGTCAACCAGGAGGTGTACGCCTGCTCGATCACGACGAACATCGATCGTGCCTGGGCCGCCGCCTTCACCCTGATCATCATCGTGATGGTGCTCAACATCGCCGCCAGAATGGTCAGCCACTACTTCTCCCCGAAGCTCAGTCGCTGAGCTGTCGCCCTACGCGAAAGGACATCTGATGGCAGCCCCCCAGCCCATCAACGTCGAGGACCTCAACATCTACTACAGCGACTTCCTCGCTGTGGAGGATGTCAACGTCCAGATCCGGCCCCGTTCGGTGACAGCCCTGATCGGCCCCTCCGGCTGCGGCAAGTCGACCTTCCTGCGCACCCTGAACCGGATGCACGAGGTGATCCCGGGCGCCTATGCAGAGGGCAGGGTCGAGATCAACGGCGAGGACATCTACGACTCCAAGGTCGACCCGGTCAACGTGCGCCGCCGCGTGGGCATGGTGTTCCAGAAGGCGAACCCCTTCCCGACCATGTCGATCCGCGACAACGTGCTGGCCGGGGTGAAGCTCAACAACCGCCGGATCTCCCGCACCGCGGCAGATGAGCTCGCCGAGCGGGCGCTCAAGGGCGCGAACCTCTGGAACGAGGTCAAGGACCGCCTGGACAAGCCCGGCATGGGCCTCTCCGGCGGCCAGCAGCAGCGCCTGTGCATCGCCCGCACCATCGCGGTGCAGCCCGAGGTGGTGCTGATGGATGAGCCGTGTTCGGCGCTGGATCCGATCTCGACCCTCGCGATCGAGGACCTGATCCACGAGCTGAAGCAGGAGTACACGATCGTGATCGTGACCCACAACATGCAGCAGGCCTCCCGCGTCTCGGACCGCACCGGCTTCTTCAACATCGCCGGCACCGGCAAGCCCGGGCACCTCATCGAGATCGACGACACCGACACGATCTTCACCAACCCGTCGAACAAGCAGACCGAGGACTACATCTCCGGCCGCTTCGGCTGATCCGGCCCGGTCGAGACACCCCGGCGCCCGCCGAAGCACGCCGAGCCCGCCGAAGCGCGCCGGGCCCGCCGAAGCGCGCCGGGCCCGCCGAAGCGCGCCGGGCCCGCCGAAGCGCGCCGCGCCCCGCCGAACACGCCGGCAGCAGCCGTGACACGCCGCGCCCCGCCGGAACACGCCGGCGGCCCCCGCTCGAGAACACCGATATCTCCCGTTTACGGTAGGTATCGGTGTTCTCGTTCGGCGTGCCGCGCTACGCATGCGCGCGGTGTACGCGCGCAACTCGTGCGCGCTTTACGTGCACGTTCGGCGCGCGTGTTCGGTGTGCCGCGTGGTGGGGCGGGCGTGGCCCGCAACGCGTCCCCGCGCCGGTCAGTCCGGCCCCCGGATCCCGGTATCTCGCGCCGGTCAGCCCCGCACCGGATCCCGGTATCCCGGGCGGGTCAGACCAGGGTCTGACCCGTGACGGGTGGAACGGCCCCCGGGGCGGATGCGGCGAGAGCGGTGCGCGCGGGAATCTTGGGGCATGAACACCAGCCCGCTCGCACACACGGCCCTTTCCACACCGACGCCCGCCCCGCTCCCGGCGTCGCAGCCCGTACCGGCCCCACCTTCGCCGCGCGGCACGCACCAGGTCGCGCAGCCCGGGATGATGCACCCCTCACCGGTGCTCTCCGCCCGCGGGCTGCTCCAGAGCTACGGCACCGCCGGCACCACCACCCGGGCGCTGGACGGCGTGGACCTCGACATCGCCCGCGCCGATTCGCTCGCGGTGATGGGCCCCTCCGGCTGCGGCAAGACCACCCTGCTGCACATCCTCGCCGGCATCCTCACCCCGACCTCCGGCACCGTCCTGCACGAAGGCACCGACCTCGCATCACTGGGGGACCGCCGCCGCACCCGGCTGCGCCGCAGCGACTTCGGCTTCGTCTTCCAGGACGGCCAGCTG
This sequence comes from Brachybacterium sp. AOP24-D1-21, assembly GCF_052378665.1. Taxonomy (NCBI): domain Bacteria; kingdom Bacillati; phylum Actinomycetota; class Actinomycetes; order Micrococcales; family Dermabacteraceae; genus Brachybacterium; species Brachybacterium sp. AOP24-D1-21. Next base: position 541,289 of record NZ_JBQSXX010000001.1, on the reverse strand, counting down.
CTGCCTGAGCTGACCGCGCTCGAGAATGTGATCCTGCCGCGCATGCTCGGCGGCACCTCCCGACGCGCCGCGAGTGCCGAGGCGGCGTCTTGGCTGGACCGACTGGGCCTGTCCGGCATGCACGACCGCCGCCCCACCCAGCTCTCGGGCGGGCAGGCCCAGCGGGTGGCCATCGCCAGGGCGCTCGCCGGGCGCCCCTCGGTGGTCTTCGCAGACGAGCCCACCGGCGCGCTGGACCAGGCCACCGGCCAGACCGTGCTGCAGATCCTGGTGGACTCCTGCCGGGAGACCGGTGCGGCGCTGGTGATGGTCACGCACGATGCGAAGGTTGCCGCCGCCTGCCGCCGCACCGTCACCATGCAGGACGGCCGCATCGCGCAGGAGTACGTGCGCCCCGAGGCGACGGCCGCGACGGCCGGAGCGACGACCACCGGAGCGACTGCCATGACCACCGGAGATACCCGATGAACGCCCTGCTGGCCTCCGCCCCGCTGCTGCTGCGCCGACGCGGCGCCCTCGCCGACATCCTGCCCGTGATCGCCTTCGCCGCCGCCACCGCGATCACCGCGACGGTGATCGGCGGCGCCGCAGCATTCGTCGGCCGGGTCCCTCCGGGCGATGTGCCGATGACCGGAGAGGCCTCGGTCATGCCGTTCCTCGCAATCTGTGCGCTGATCGCCTCAGTGCTGCTGGTGCCCAGCGCCGTCGGCCTCGGCGGCTCCGCCGCACGGCTGTCCCTCGCGCGCCGGGAGCAGGACCTCGCCGCCATGCGTCTGGTCGGCGGGACCAGCGGCCAGGTCGGTTCGGTCGCGGTGCTCGACGTCGCCGCTCAGTCACTGCTCGGCGCGGTGCTCGGCCTCGGCGCCCATGTGGCGGTGACTCCGGCCCTGACCCGTCTCGACTTCGGGATCGCCCCGTTCACCGTCCCCGATCTGCTGCTGCCGGTGTGGGCCTATCCCGTGCTCGTGGTCGCGCTCGTGCTGATCGCCGCCGGCTCTGCGGCCGTTTCCCTCGCCGGAGTCGTGCTCAGCCCGCTGGGCGTGGCACGTGACTCGCGGGTGGTGCGCCTGTCGGTGCTGCGCGTGGTGCTCTGGGCAGTGCTGATCGTGGGGTTCGTGGCATTCATGAACGTCGGCGGGATGCTGCTGGGCGAAGCGGGCACGGGGGTCTTGATCGCGATCATGATCCTGTTCATCGCCGCGATCGTCGCGGGGATCAATGTCGTGGGCCCCTTCATCGTGTGGGTCACCGCGCTGCTGCTCGCGAAGACCGCGCCCACTCCCTCGCTGATGGTCGGGGCGCGGCGCCTCGCCGGTGATCCGCGGGCTGGCTGGAGAGCCGTCTCCGGGATCACCTTCGCACTGGTCATCGCGGGCTTCCTCACCATGATCGCCACCCTCGGCGAAGCGACCAATCCCGAGGAGGCGATGATGTTCACCGCCATGACCACCGGTGGCCTGCTCACCTTGGGGATCGCCGCGGTGCTCGCCGCGGTCAGCACCGGGGTCTCCCAGACCGCCCGGGTGATCGACCAGGCCCCACGCCTGCGCGCCCAGCACATCGCCGGCGCCGAGGTGGGTCAGCTGCACCGCGCCCGCCTCGCCGAGATCGCGGTGCCCGTGGCGCTGAGCTCCATCATCGCGACCGGCACCGCGCTGCTGGTGCTGACCACCTTCCTCGGCGGCGCCCCGAGCGACCCGACGATGGCCGTGCAGTATCTGGCCAGCGTGCTCGGTGCCTACGCCCTGGTGATCGCTGCGGTGCTGGTCGGTTCGCCCCTGGTGAAGCGGTTCGCGACGCGCGCCGCCTGAGCGTGGTTCCGTCCCGCCTGAGCGGATTCCAGTACCGCCTGAGCGGAGTCCGGTTCCGCCTGAACGGAGCCCAGGACCGCCCGGAGCGGGGCCACTGCTACCGACGGACGACCGGCCCCTTCCCGGGCTGGTCGCCCGTCGGCCCGCATCGAACTCCCGGCGGCCATTAGGCTGGATCCATGAACTTCGAGAACGTTGCTCCGAACGCGGTCCCCGAGGGCGTGCATCTCATCGATGTGCGCGAGCAGAACGAATGGGACGCCGGCCATGCCGCGACCGCCCAGCACCTCCCGGCCAGCACGCTGATGGAGAACCTCGACCAGCTGCCCGAGACCGATGACCCGCTGTACATCGTGTGCCGCAGCGGCGGCCGCAGCTTCCAGGTCGCCCAGTGGCTCAACGCCAACGGCTTCGAGGCGGTCAACGTCGCCGGCGGGATGGACCTGTGGTTCGAGTCCGGCCTGCCGATCGTCGCCGACGGCGAAGGCGAGGCGTACGTCCTCTGAGGCTCCGCGCTTCCGGGCGCCTCGACTCGAAGATCCCTTGCCGCTGAGATCAGCAGCCGGCGCGCAGCACCTCGGCCCGGCCTCAGGTGGAGATGAAGTCCTGCAGCAGGGCGTAGCCCACGAAGGCGAGCACATCCAGCAGGGTGTGCGCGATGACCAGCGGCAACGTCCGCCGGGTACGCCGGTACCACTCGCCGAACACCAGCCCCATGACCAGATTCGCGAGCCCCGGGCCCACCCCCTGATAGGTGTGATAGGCCCCGCGCAGCAGGGCGGAGACGACGATGATCCGCCGCGGTGACCAGCCGAGCTTCTCGAGCCGCTGGAACAGGTAGCCCACCACGATCACTTCCTCCAGCACCGCGTTCTTCACCGCATGGAGGACCAGCACCGGCAGGGTCCACCAGTGGGTGTCCAGCGCCGCGGGGATCACCTCGACCGTCGCGCCCAGCAACCGACCCAGGTAGTAGATCGCGAGGCCCGGCAGACCGATCCCGGCGGTGATCAGCACGCCGTGCAGCAGATCCCGCAGCGGCCGGCCCAAATCCATTCCCAGATCCCGCAGCGCCTGCTGGAGCGAGCCTGCGGTCAGCGCGAGCAACAGCACCACCAGCGCGACCGGCACCAGCGCGAAACTGATCGACAGCAGCTGGTAGAGCAAGTCCAGCCACGCATCCTCCCGCAGCGAGGAGTTCAGCGCGGTGGACTGGCTGGAAAGCGGCCCCGCTGCAAGGGCCTGGGCGAGGGCGAGCAGCGAGTACACCGCGCTGCGGCCCAGGGAGAGGGCGAGGACGATCAGCACCTCGGCGCGCAGCCAGCGCCGGCTGGGGGTCATGAGCTCCACCCGCACATGCTCTCACCTGGCGGGCAGGGAAGGCAGACGGGCGGGGCAGCGACGGTCGCACGCAGCGGACCCGTGCCAGACTCGGGGCATGACCTCACCTGCTGTTCTGATCACCGGAGCCAGCCGCGGCATCGGCCGCGCCGTCGCCGAGGAGCTCGCCACCGATCACCACCTGCTCCTCGGCGGCCGTGATGCGGCTGCCCTCGAGGAGCTCGCCGCGCAGTTCCCCTCGGCGCAGCCCTTCGTCGCCGAGCTCACCGACTCCGCCGCTCTCGAGCGCGCCGTGGGGGCGCTGGAGCTTCCGCACGGGCTCGCCGGTGTCGTGCACTCGGCCGGGATCCTGGTCAGCGGCACCGTCGCAGATCTCGCCGCTGCGGACTGGAGCCGCTCCTTCGCGATCAACGTGGTGGCCGTGGCCGAGCTGACCCGGCTGCTGCTGCCGGCTCTGCGCCGCGCTCGCGGCACCGTGGTGACGATCAACTCCGGCTCGGGCTTCACCGCCGGGCCGGGCGGTGGCGCGTACAGCGCCTCGAAGTTCGCGTTGCGTGCGCTGACGGATTCGCTGCGCGCCGAGGAGCGCGAGCACGGAGTGCGGGTCAGCTCGGTCCATCCCGGACGGGTCGCCACCGATATGCAGCGCGAGCTGCGCGTCTTCGAGGGCGGCGAGTTCCGTGCCGAGGACTACATGGACCCGGCCACGGTCGCCGCGACCGTGGCGCTTGCACTGCGCCTGCCGACGGATGCCAGCATCGACACCCTGTCGGTCAGACCCCGCTGACCGGGGGTCCCGACGACGGAGCGCCCTGCTGACCTGGGTGCCCCGCTGACGGAGCGCCCTGCTGACCGGGGTGCTCCGACGATGGAGTGCCCTGCTGACCGGGGTGCCCCGCTGGCCGGGGGCGGGCACAGTCGTGCCCGCCCGTCCGACTCAGGCCTGCTTGTCGTCCAGGTGGTCGACGAGCTGCCCGGCATAGCCGACGTAGCTGTGCGGGGTCAGCGCCAGCAGCCGCTCCTGCTCCTCCGCGGGCAGCCCGAGGGACCCGACGAACTCGCGCATGCCCTCCCCGTCCACGCGGTGGCCGCGGGTGAGGTCCTTGAGCCGCTCATAGGGGTTGTCCAGCCCGGGCACGCCCTGCACGCCGAGGGTGCGCATCACGGACTGCACCGCCTCGCCGAGCACCTCCCAGTTCCCGTCGAGATCGGCGGCCATGGCGTCGGCGTCCACGTCCAGGCCCGCGAGGCCCTTGCGGAGGTTCGCGATCGCCAGCAGCGAATGCCCGAGCGCCGGGCCGATGTTGCGCTGGGTGGTGGAGTCGGTGAGGTCCCGCTGCAGGCGGGTGGTGACCAGAGTCGAGGCCAGGGAGTCCAGCAGTGCCCCGGAGATCTCGAGGTTCGCCTCGGCGTTCTCGAAGCGGATCGGGTTCACCTTGTGCGGCATGGTCGAGGAGCCGGTGCCGCCCTGCGCGGAGAGGCGCTGACGGAAGTAGCCCAGCGAGATGTAGGTCCACACGTCGGTCGCGAGGTTGTGCAGGATCCGGCCGGCGCGGGCGATGTCCGAGTAGATCTCGGCCTGCCAGTCGTGGGACTCGATCTGCGTGGTCAGCGGGTTCCAGGTCAGCCCCAGGTGCTCCACGAAGGTGCGGGAGACCTGCTCCCAGTCCGCTGACGGCACGGAGACGGCATGCGCGGCGTAGGTGCCGGTCGCGCCGTTGATCTTGCCGAGGATCTCATCAGCGGCGATCCGGCGCTCCTGGCGACCCAGGCGGAACGCGAAGACCGCGATCTCCTTGCCGAGCGTGCTGGGGGTCGCGGGCTGGCCGTGGGTGCGCGAGAGCATCGGCACCTCGGCTGCAGCCTTAGAGAGGGCGGTGAGGTCCCCGATCACGTCACGCAGCGCGGGCAGCCACACCTGCTCGACCGCGCCCTTGACCATCAGGGCGTAGGAGAGGTTGTTGACGTCCTCGCTGGTGCAGTAGATGTGCACCACCTCGGCGAGCGGCTCGAGGGAGGTGCCGGCCAGGCGGCGCTTGATGTAGTACTCGATCGCCTTGACGTCGTGGACGGTCTCGCGCTCGATCTCGGCGTGCTCGGCGATGCCGTCTGCGCCGAAGTCCTCGGGGATGGCGCGCAGCAGGGCTCGCTCGTCCTCGGTGAGGGTGCGCAGGCCGGGGATGACCTGCTGATCGAGCAGGTGGATCATCCACTCGGTCTCGACCACCAGGCGGGAGCGGTTCAGCGCCGCCTCGGAGAGGTGGTCCACCAGCGGCGCGACCTGCGCGCGGTAGCGGCCGTCGAGCGGGGTCAGGGCGATCTGCGGGGTGATGTCCGCGAAGGAGTGAGCCATGGGGAGCATTCTCCCAGATTCGATCGCCCGGCCGACGAGCGCGCCGCCGGACGGACGGCTCAGGTGCTTCGCGTCATGGGTATGCGGGCGGGATGCTCACTCGCCGCTCGAGTAGCTGCGACGTCCCCGCTCGTCACCGAGCCCGGTGACCCCTTCGACGATCGCCGAGAGGATGCCGATGATCACGCCGGCCCCGAGCGCCCACCAGAAGCTGTCGAACTGCAGGGTCAGTCCGGCCAGGGCCGAGACCCAGCTCGCCAGCAGCAGCATGAGCGTGTTGATGACCAGCTGGAACAGGCCGAGCGTGAGACAGGTGATGGGGAAGGTGAGGAACTCCAGGATCGGCTTCACGATCACGTTGATCACTGCGAGGATCAGCGCGATCGCCCCGATGGTGAGGACCTGCGTGAGCACGCTCGCGCTGTCGTCGCCCAGATGCATGCCGGGCAGGATCAGCGCGGTGACCCACAGCGCGAGACCGGTGACGATGATGTGGCCGAGGAATCTCATGGCTCCATTATCTGCACTCATCCTGAGGGCGCCAGTGGGGCTATCCCCATCCTTGCTGTGCCCCGGACAACCCGCCCCGACGGCGCACGTGCGGCATACCCTTGCGGCATGTCCGACCAGCCACTGGAGAACGTCCGCCTGCGCTCCACCCTCGAGAACCTGCCCGCCTACGTCCCCGGCAAGCCTGCGGCCGACGACGGCATCGTGCGGTACAAGGTCTCCTCGAACGAGTCCCCGTTCGCACCCGTCGACGCTGTCCGCGACGCCGTGATCGCCTCCCTCGACGGGGCGCACCGGTATCCGGATGCGGCCGCCCTGGCGCTGCGCGAGACGCTCGGCGTGAAGCACGGCGTGGACCCCTCCCAGATCGCCCTGTCCACCGGATCGGTCGCCGTCTCCGGCGACCTGGTGCGTGCCGTGATGGGGGAGGGGGACGAGGTGGTCTTCGCCTGGCGCTCCTTCGAGGCCTACCCGATCCTCGTCGGCTCCCACGGCGGGGTCCCCGTCCCGGTGCCGCTGACCGCGAGCGGTGAGCACGATCTCCCGGCGATGGCCGCGGCGATCACCGACCGCACCCGCCTGGTGCTGCTGTGCACCCCGAACAACCCCACCGGTCCGTCGCTCTCGACCGAGCAGGTCGAGGAGTTCCTGGCACAGGTCCCCGACCACGTGGTGGTCGCGATCGACGAGGCCTACCGAGAGTTCCACGACCCCGCCACCGTGCTCGGCACCGCGGGGATCTTCCGCCGCCACGGCAACGTGGTGCTGCTGCGCACCTTCTCCAAGCTGCAGGGGCTGGCCGGCCTACGGATCGGCTACGCCGTCGCTCACCCACGACTCGCCCGGGCGCTGGGCCAGGTCACGGTGCCCTTCGGCACGAGCGTCCCCGCACAGGCCGCGGCGCTGGCAAGTCTGGACCCCGCGGTGCAGGAGGAGCTCGAGCGCCGCGCGGAGTGGATCCGCTCCGAGCGCTCGCGGGTGCTGCACGCGCTCGCCGGCCAGGGCTGGGAGCTGCCCGTCAGCCAGGGCAACTTCGTGTACTTCCCGCTCGGCGAGGACTCCGCGGCCTTCGCCGAGTTCGCCGATGCGCGAGGTCTCGTGCTGCGGGCCTACGGCACTGACGGGGTGCGTGCCACGATCGCCGAGCAGGAGGCGAACGATCTGATCATCGAGGTCGGCGGGGCCTGGCGCGAGCGCTGAGCAGGCCGTCCAGCCTGCCCAGCACCAGCACCTGTGCAGGCTCGACGCCGGCGCGAGGTGCGGCATCGCACCCCGCGCCCGGCACTCCCCGCACCAGGCGGTGAAGCGCTCAGCGCACGACCTCGTCGGCCTCTCCGCGCATCCCGATCCGCTCGGCGACGTAGTCGATGTCCTTGTCGCCCCGGCCGGAGAGGTTCACCAACAGGTGTGAGTCGGCGGGCAGCGACGGGGCGATGCGGATCGCGTGGGCCAGAGCGTGCGCGGACTCGAGCGCCGGGATGATGCCCTCGGTGCGGCTGAGCTGCTGGAAGGCCTCCAGCACCGCCTCGTCGCCCTCCTTGACGTACTCGACCCGGCCCAGCCTGTTGAGGTGTACATGCTGCGGGCCCACCCCGGGGTAGTCCAGCCCGGAGGCGATCGACTGGACCTCTGCGGCTTCCCCGTCGGAGTTCTGCAGCACCAGGGTGTCCATGCCGTGCAGCATCCCGGGGGTGCCGAAGGTCATGGTCGCCGCGTGCTGGCCGGGCTCGTCGCCCTGGCCGCCGGGCTCGACACCGATCAGGCGCACCTCGCGGTCCTCGAGGAAGCCGGTGAAGGCGCCCATCGCGTTCGAGCCGCCGCCCACCGAGGCGATCACCGCATCCGGCAGCCGCCCGTGAGCGGCGAGGAGCTGGGCCCGCGCCTCGCGCCCCACCACGGACTGGAAGTCGCGCACCATATCGGGGAAGGGGGCAGGCCCCACGACCGAGCCGATCGCGAAGAGGTATCGGGCAGGGTCTGCCGCGTAGACGGCGAATGCCGAGTCCACGGCCTCCTTGAGGGTCTGCTGACCGACCTCGACGGAGACCACCTTCGCGCCCAGCAGACGCATCCGCACCACGTTCGGGTGCTGCTTGGCGACGTCCACCGCACCCATGTGGATCTCGCATTCGAGCCCCACCAGGGCTGCGGCCGTCGCGAGCGCCACGCCGTGCTGGCCGGCGCCGGTCTCGGCGATCAGGGTGCGCTTGCCCATCCGCTTCGCGAGCAGCGCCTCGCCGATGGTGTGGTTGATCTTGTGCGCGCCGGTGTGGTTCAGGTCCTCGCGCTTGAGGTGGATGCGAGCGCCGCCGAGGGCATCGGAGAGGCGATCCGCGCTCGAGATCGGGGAGGGTCGGCCCACGACGTCCCGCAGCAGGCGCGAGTACTCGGTGTAGAACTCCGGATCGTGGCGTGCTTCCTCATAGGCCGCGGCAACCTCCGCCATCGGACCCACCAGCGGCGGTGGCAGGACCGCACCGCCGAACTCCCCGAAGCGGCCTCCGGTGTTCCCGGCGAACTCGGGGGAGTGGGTGAGGGTCGTGGCCTCGGCGAGGGTGTGAGGCTCATGCGCCGCCGGAGCGGCTGAGGCGGCTGAGCTGGAGGCGGCGGGCGCCGATGCTGCCGGGACGGGGATATCCGAGGAAGGAGTGTCCGACGATGCGGCGGACGAGACGGTGCTGGTCATGAGGGTTCTCCGATGTACGGGCCCGTCGCGGGCTGCTCCATTGCAGAAAGAAGCCGCCCGGCAGTGGGCGGCTTCTGTGTCAGCACATGCGACAGGGGACCGCCCTCAGACGGCCCACCAGCTGATCTTCGCGATGCGCATGGCACGGACAATAGCCCAGAGCCAGGGCGTCACGGTGCCAAGTCCACCGTGGTAGCCAGGAGTGGCTGGGCGCAGTGAGGGCCGCCATGTCAGGGCCTCACGCCGGGGACAGGATCGTGAGCCCCTCGATGGCGGCGGCCTCCGCCTGGCGAGTGTCATAGGTCAGCAGAGTGCCCGCCTCCGCGGTCAGTGCGGTCGCGACATGAATCGCATCCAACGTCCCCAGATGGGGAAAGCTCAACCGGCCCGCGAGCGCGAGGATGCCCTCGGTGAGTCGAAGGGTGTGGAACGGCCGCAGCACAGGCTCTACCCGGGACGCCTCGAGGCCGAGACGGATCGCCAGCCGCCGCAGCTCGACCGTGGCGATCGTGGAGATCGCGAACTGTGTGCCCGCCTGCCCTTGGGTAACCAGATGGGCGCGGAGGGGATCAGACTCGGGCTCCTCCACGAGGAGCTTGGCGAGTGCGGAGGTGTCCAGATGGATCATCGATCGCCACGCAGCTCGCGGAGCGCGTCACCGGCGGACTCCTGGATCTGCGCTCCGGGAGGGAAGGAGAAGTCGCCGGAACCCTCGCGCAGGACCAGCCCGTCGAGTGGCTGCTCGGAAATGGGGGAGACCACAGCGACCGGGGTTCCGCGCGTGGTCACCCGGAACGACTCTCCCTGGGTCACCTGGCGCAGGACGGCGGCCGAGTCGTTCCTCAGCTCGCGCTGACTGATCGTCTTCATGCGACCATTGTAGCGTTCGTGTAGCACTTGTGTCGGCCCCGTGGGGACGGCTGTCCACCCGTCCACTTCGGCTGCCCTGGGCGGACATCACTACCGCCGAGGTGCCTCGCACCGATAGCCTCGGAGGTGGTCGGGACCCAGCCGCTGCGGGAAGGGCGCCCGAGGCGTCCGGTCCGACTGCCCGACGACTGCCCGACTTTGCCGAAGGACCATCCATGAGCACGCCCCCCGCGCCCGCCCCCGCACTCGGAGGGCCCCGCGCGTACCTGGTGTGGATCGCGGCCGTGACGGCCTACTCGATCGCGGTGCTGCAGCGCACCACGATGGGGGTCGCGGGGCTCGAGGCGGCGGACCGCTTCGGCGCCTCGGCGATCATCGTCTCCAGCTTCGTGGTGCTCCAGCTCGGCGTCTACGCCCTCGCGCAGGTCCCTGCCGGCATGCTGCTGGATCGCTACGGCTCTCGCGTCACCCTGGTCTCCGGGGCGCTGCTGATGGGCATCGGGCAGCTGCTGATGGCGCAGACCGAGACCTTGGGCACCGCGATGATCGCCCGGATCATCCTCGGCGCCGGTGATGCGCTGACCTTCTCGAGCGCGATCCGCCTGGTCCCGGCCTGGTTCCCTCCGGGACGGGTGCCGCTGCTCACCCAGCTCACCGGAATCCTCGGCCAGGTGGGACAGATCGCCTCGGCCGTGCCCTTCGTGGCGCTGCTGAGTCTCGCCGGCTGGGGCACCGCCTTCACGTCGGCCGCCTCCCTCAGCGCGGTGGCCGCCCTGCTGGTCCTGCTGGTGGTGCGGGCGAGCCCGGCCAGGATCCCGCGCCCCCGGGTGAAGCAGGATCTGCGCCGGATCCCGCAGGTGCTGGTGCGGATCATCCGCCACCCCTCCACCCAGCTGGGCTTCTTCATGCATTTCACCGCCGGCTTCACCGGTATCGCGTTCTCCATGATGTGGGGATACCCGTATCTCACCGCGGGGGAGGGGCTCAGCCGGCCTGCCGCCTCGGCGGTGATGACGGTGCTGGTGGTGGTGGCGATCATCGCCGGGCCCGTGATCGGCTCGCTCACCCAGCGCCACCCGCTGCGCCGCTCGACCCTGGTGCTGCTGATCGTGGTCAGCATCGTGGTGCCGCTGCTCGCACTCGTGTTGTGGCCCGGCCCGGCGCCGATCTGGCTGCTGATCCTGCTGGTCGCCGGCTTCTCGATCGGCGGTCCCGCCAGCAGCGTCGGCTTCGACTTCCCGCGCACGGATCTGGCCCGGCACCGGCTGGGCACCGCGACCGGGGTCGTGATCATGGGCGGCTTCATCGGCGGTCTGATCTCGATCCTGCTCATCGGCGTGGTGCTGGACCTGCTGCGGCCCGACGGCAACTACGACCTGGCGGCCTTCCGGCTCGCCTTCGCCGTGCAGCTGCCGATGCTCGCGATCGGGGTGGCCGGGATGCTGATCACGCGCCGGAACCTGCGGCGGAGGATGGCCGCTCGTGGCCAGGAGGTGCCGCTGTGGCGCGACGTCTGGCGCTCGGGCCGCTGGCGCCGGCTCTGACCCGGCCCTGGGTTGCTGAGGGCTTGCCGCATCCCAGTACCCTGACGTAGCGTTCCTCCCATCACTTACTTTCAAGGAGAAACAATGTCGTTCACGCTGGGCATCGTCGGAATCGGTCAGTTCGGCTCCCACTTCGCGGAGCTCTTCGCCGCCCATCCCGAGATCGACGCGCTCTACGCCGTCGACGCCGTGCCCGAGCGGATCGACGCCCTCGAAGCTCGGGGCGTCGCGTTCGACAAGCGATTCGACACCCTCGAGGATCTGCTGGCCTCCGACGTCGACGCGGTCGCGATCTTCACCCAGCGCTGGACCCACGGCGAGCACGCCCTGGCCGCACTGCGGGCCGGCAAGCACGTCTACTCCGCGGTGCCGATGGCGATCAAGGAGGAGGAGATCCGGGCGATCACCGAGGAGGTGCAGCGCACGGGGCTCGTCTACATGATGGGCGAGACCAGCCAGTACAACGCCGCCGTGGTGCTGGCCCGCCGCATCCACCGCTCCGGCGCCTTCGGCGAGGTGTTCTACGCCGAGGGTGACTACGTCCACGACATGGACCTCGGCTTCTACGACGCCTACAAGTACTCCGGCGGCGAGAACTGGAAGTCCACCGCGTCCTACCCGCCGCTGCTGTACCCGACCCACTCCATCGGCGGCATCCTCGGCGTGCTGGGGGAGCGGCATGCCGTGTCCGTCTCGGCGCTGGGCCGCCCCGACACCCGCGGGGACGGCGTGTTCGACAAGGACGTCTCGATGTTCGGCAACGACGTCAGCAACGCCTTCGCCCTGTTCGGCATGGACAACGGGGGCGCCTTCCGCACCAACGAGCTGCGCCGCGTGGGCTACCCCAGCCACAAGCGCGAATCCCGCTTCCGCTTCTTCGGCGAGGAATCCTCCTTCGAGGAGACCATCGACGTCACCTACTGGCACGACAAGAAGCGCGTGCTGGAGGTGACCGGGCAGATCGCCACCGGTGCGACCATGAGCCTGGACGACCCGCGCCTGGCGGACGTCTCCCCGGCCCTGCGCGACGCCTTCGTCGCGGGTGCCGCTCCCGCCCACCACCAGGAGCGCCTGCCCAAGGAGTTCCAGGGAATGCCCAACGGACACGAGGGCGCCCACCACTTCCTGGTCGACGACTTCGCCCGCGCCGTGGTCGACGGCATGCAGCCGATGGTCAACGCCTGGCAGGCGGCCCGCTACACGCTGCCCGGGGTCATCGCCCATCAGTCGATGAACCAGGCTGGCGAGCGGCTCGTGATCCAGGACCTCGGGGACTGCCCCCTGCCGGTCCAGGACCTCGATAAGGACCAGGAGCCGATCGACCTCGAGGCGCTCTACGCGGCGCAGGAGGCGGCCAAGGGATCAGCCGCCGAGTGAGCCGTGGCGGGCGGGCCGCGCGAGGGAACCCCTTCTCGGCCCGCCCGCACCCTGGAGTTCCCGGCCCGCGGGACCCTAGAGTTCAGGGCATGATCTCTCCCGATTTCCGCAAGGCAGCCCAGCACACGATTCTCTACGCCCTGGAGCGCCAGGAGGCGCTCGACGAGGCCCTCACCGACGCTCTCGGGAAGTACCGGTGGGACCTCGACCTCTCACGCCACCAGATCACCTGGCCAGGCGTCCTTCGGAGGTGGGATGCGGAGGTGTGCGGAACGAGTTCATCCTCGCGCTGACCTTCATACAGGACAGCTCGAAGTAGACCGTCCATCATCACCCTGCCGGTCGTGATCTTCTTCGTGCTGGTCCAGCGCAACCTCGCCCAGGGCATGACCGCCGGCGCTGTGAAAGGCTGAGGCATGGAACGTGCCTCGTGGGATGCCGACGTCGCGGATCTCGGCACCGTGGATGTCGGCGCCTGGGATCCCGACGCGCTTGGCGTGCTGATGGCGCCCTTCACTGGCACGACGCTGCCGCAATGGATAGGTGCGGCGCTGGATGCGGGCCTGATCTCGGTGATCCTGTTCGGCCACAACACCCCTGACGCCGGCACTGCCGGGCGCCTCGCCCGTGCAGTGCACGAGCGTGCCGAGGAGTGTGTGGTCGCGATCGACGAGGAGGGCGGGGACGTCACCCGCCTCCAGGCGCTCACCGGCTCCTCCCTCCCGACCGCCTGGGCGCTCGGGGAGGTGGACGACATCGAGCTGACCCGGGAGGTCGGCAAGGCGCTCGGGGACCTGCTCGCCGCCTGCGACCTGGACCTCGACCTCGCTCCCGTGCTGGACGTCTCCACCGACCCGGCGAACCCGGTGATCGGCACCCGCGCCTTCGGCGATGATCCCGACCGGGTCGCCGCCCATGCCAAGGCCTTCGCGACCGGGCTGATGGAGGCGGGGCTCGGCACCTGCGCCAAGCACTTCCCCGGCCACGGCGCCACCGCCACCGACTCCCACACCGCCCTGCCGCTGATCGATCTCGATGCCCGACAGTTCGAGCGCGAGCACCTCGCCCCCTGGGGGATCGCGCCCTGGCTCGACAGCATCATGACCGCGCATGTGCTGGTCCCCGCCTATGGAGTCGGCCCCGCCTCGATCTCCCCCTGGTCGCGGCCGCTGCTGGACCAAGCTGTGGGCGGCACCTACCAGGGCCTCGTGATCACCGACGCACTGGACATGGCGGCTGTCGCCACGGATCCCGGCTACGGCGAGTCCGTGGTGCGGGCGGTCGAGGCCGGCGCGGACCTGCTGTGCCTGGGCACCTCTCTGCGCCGTGATGACCAACTGATGCTCCGTGAGGCCCACGACGCCCTGCTGGACGCGATCGACAGCGGCCGGCTCCCCCGGGAGACGCTGCGCGCCCGGGCCGCGCGCACCCGCTCCCGCCTGCACTCCCTGCGCGTCCGGCGCCGTTTCGTGCCCGCCCCGGCGCTCGAGGATGCGCTGCGTCGCGCCGAGCTCCTCGGCGCCGAGGCGGCAGCCCGCGCGGTCCGGGCCCGCCACGCCTCCCTCACGCTGGACCCCGCCATGGTGGTCGACCTGCGCGTCCGTTCCCAGCACGCCTCCGGCGCCCGCTCCCAGCAGCTCGTCGACGCGCTCCGCGAGCGCGGGGTGCAGGCCGCAGAGCCCGACTATCCCGACCAGCCCGGCCCGCCCGACTATCCCGGCCCGCCCGACTATCCCGGCCCGCCCGGCCAGGTCGGCCAGAAGGGCCTGCAGAGCGCCGCCGCCCAGCTGCTCGTGATCACCCGGCTGCCGCGCAGCGACCCCGAGGAGGGGCAGCGCCTGGCCGCCCTGCTCGCCCGGAACCCCGAGGCGATCGTGGTCCACACCGGAGTGCCCGATGCCGCCCCGGACCACCGCCGCCTCGTGCTCGCCCACGGCGGCGGCCGCACCATGATGCGCGCCGCGGTCGACCTGATGCTCGGCGGACCGCGATGATGCTGCATGGAGGGGCGCTGCACGGGCGAGAAGCGCGCCGAACCGGAGGCGGCTCCCTTGACCTTACGGTTCCGTAAGTTACGCTACCCGGGTGAGTGTCTTCCGTTCCACGATCCCTGATGTCGCGGCTGAGGAGCCGATGGTCCAGCTCCTCGCGGCCGACGGCACCCGCACCCCGCACGACGAGCTCGACGCCGTGCTCGAGGAGAGCGGCCTGGCCACCCCCGAGCGACTGCGCGGCTACTACCGCGACATGGTGATGATCCGCGCGGCGGATGTCGAGGCGACCAGCCTGCAGCGCCAGGGACAGCTAGGGCTGTGGGCCAGCGCGCTCGGCCAGGAAGCAGCCCAGATCGGTGCCGGCCACGCCTCCCGCGAGCAGGACTACCTGGTGCCCACCTACCGTGAGCACGGCATCGCCTGGGCGCGCGGGATCGAACCCTGGCGCCTGCTGGAGTCCTTCCGCGGGGTCAGCCACGGCGGTTGGGACCCCAATGAGCTGCGCACCCACCCCTACATGATCGTGCTCGGCTCGCAGGCCCCGCACGCCGTCGGCTATGCGATGGGGCTGCAGCGCGATGGGGTGGTGGGCACCGGCCAGCCGGAGACCGACACCGCCGTCCTCGCCCTGTTCGGCGACGGCGCCTCGAGCGAGGGAGAGGTCTCGGAGGCCTTCACCTTCGCCGCCTCCTTCCAGGCGCCGGTCGTGTTCTACACCCAGAACAACCAGTGGGCGATCTCCGTGCCCACCTCGGTGCAGTCCCGGGTCCCGCTCGCCCAGCGCTCCCGCGGATGGGGGATCCCCTCGGTGCGAGTGGACGGCAACGACGTGCTCGCCGTGCTCGGCGCCGTGCGCATCGCACTGGACTCCGCACGGGCGGGTAAGGGCCCCGTGTTCGTCGAAGCCCTCACCTACCGCATGGCCTCCCACACCACCAGCGATGACGCCTCCCGCTACCGCCCCTCCTCCGAGGAGGAGGAATGGGCCGAGAAGGATCCGATCCTGCGCCTGCGCCGCCACCTCGAGCAGATCGGCGAGATCGACGAGGCGTACATCGCTCGCTGCGAGGAGGAGGCGCACGACCTCGCCATGCAGCTGCACCACCACATCCACGGCATGGCGGACCCGGACCCGGTGGGCATGTTCACCCATGCCTACGCCGAGCCCCATCCGATCGTCGAGGCCGAACGGGAGCAGTACCTCGAGTACGTCGCCCAGTTCGAAGACGAGAACGACGCCGCCGACGAGAGCGACGAGCAGAACGGGACGCACGCATGAGCAGCACCAACCTCCCGATCGCGAAGGCGATCACCGCCGGGCTGCG
Source organism: Brachybacterium sp. AOP24-D1-21 (assembly GCF_052378665.1). Taxonomy (NCBI): domain Bacteria; kingdom Bacillati; phylum Actinomycetota; class Actinomycetes; order Micrococcales; family Dermabacteraceae; genus Brachybacterium; species Brachybacterium sp. AOP24-D1-21. The sequence goes on along the minus strand of NZ_JBQSXX010000001.1, from coordinate 525,478 downwards.
CGACGCGATGGCCGCGGACGACAAGGTCCTGCTGATGGGCGAGGACATCGGCGTGCTCGGCGGCGTCTTCCGAGTCACCGACGGCCTGCACGCCGAATTCGGCTCCCAGCGCGTGGTGGACACTCCGCTTGCCGAGGCCGGCATCGTGGGCACCTCTGTGGGCCTGGCCGTGCGCGGCTACCGGCCCGTGGTCGAGATCCAGTTCGACGGCTTCGTGTTCCCCGCCTTCAACCAGATCACCACCCAGGTCGCGAAGATGCACAACCGCACCGCCGGTGCGGTGCACATGCCGATCGTGATCCGGATCCCCCACGGAGGCGGGATCGGTGCGATCGAGCATCACTCCGAGAGCCCGGAGGCGCTGTTCGCGCACACCGCGGGCCTGCGGATCCTGGCTCCTGCGACCGCGCAGGACGCCTACTGGATGACCCGCCAGGCCATCGAGTGCGAGGACCCGGTCATCATCTTCGAGCCCAAGAAGCGGTACTGGGTCAAGGGCGATGTGGATCCCGACCACCGTCCTGAGCTGTCCCCGTGGGAGGCTGCGGTGGTGCGACCCGGAACCGACGCCACGCTGCTGGCCTGGGGACCGAGCATGCCGCTGGCGCTCGAGAGCGCGGAGGCCGCCGCCGACGACGGCATCGACCTGGAGGTCATCGACGCCCGCTCGCTGGCACCCATCGACTACCCGACCATCGTCGCCTCGGTGAAGCGCACCGGCCGCCTGCTGATCACCCACGAGGCCCCGGTGCTCGGCGGCCTCGGCGGGGAGATCGCGGCCCGGATCTCCGAGGAGTGCTTCTACCACCTCGAAGCCCCGGTGCTCCGCGTCGGCGGCTACCACCTGCCCTACCCGCCCTCGCGGATGGAGCATGCCTACCTTCCCGACCTCGACCGGGTGCTCGACGGCGTGGACCGCCTGCTCGAGCACTGACGGAAGCGCCTCGCGCGTGAAAGGATCACGACCATGAATGCCGCCACCTCTGCAGGCTCCGCCGGAACTTCCAGCGCGAGCTCGATCGTGACGATCCCGCTCAACGACCCCGGGGAAGGCCTCACCGAGGCCGAGATCCTGGAGATCAAGGTCGCCGTGGGCGATCGCGTCGAGATCAACGCCGCGGTGGTCGAGGTCGAGACCGCCAAGAGCGCCGTCGAGCTGTCCACCCATGTCGCCGGCACCGTCGTCGCGATCCTCGTCAAGGTCGGCGACGAGGTGCCAGTGGGTGCCGGGCTGATCCAGGTCGACACCGCCGGCGGCGCGGCGCCCGCTGCTGCGCCGCAGCCCGGTGATGAGGCTCAGCCCGCCGCCGCGCAGCGAAGCTCTGCGCAGTCGAACTCCGCGCAGTCGAACTCCGTGCAGTCGAACTCTGCACAGCCCGAGGCGGACCCGTCGGCCGAGGAGCTCGCCGCGCAGTCCACGTCCGCCTCCTCTGCTGCGTCAGCCGCTGCGACGGAGGAGCCGAAGAACCTGGTCGGCTATGGCGCACAGGCCGCCCCGCAGCGCCGCCGGCGCCGGCTCGCCGAACCGGCCCAGTCCGATGACGGCCAGCAGGTGCCGATCGGCCGCATCCTGGCCAAGCCGCCCGTGCGCAAGCTCGCCCGTGATCTCGGCGTCGCGCTGCACGAGGTGCTCGCCACCGGGCCCGAGGGGACCGTCACCCGCCAGGACGTGCTGAACGCGCAGCAGCGCTCATATGGCGGCGAGACCGACGGAGACTACTTCCCCGAGGAGTCCCCGCAGGCCCCGGAAGGTCTCGGCGGCGCGATGAAGTCCACGCGCGACCAGCCGTTCTCGGGTGTCACGAGCGACGATCGCACCACGCGGGTGCCGATCCGCTCGGTGCGCAAGCGCACGGCGGAGGCGATGGTGGCCTCGGCCTTCACCGCACCCCATGTGACGGTCTTCAACGAGATCGACATGACCCACGCAGTGCAGATCGTCACCCAGCTGCGCGCCTCCCGCGAGTGGGCCGACGTCAAGATCAGCCCCCTCGCCGTGATCGCGAAGGCGCTGCTGGTCGCGATCCGTCGCAACCCCGAGGTCAATGCTTCCTGGGACGAGGCCGCCCAGGAGATCGTCTACAAGCACTACGTGAACCTCGGCATCGCTGCGGCGACGCCCCGCGGACTGATCGTGCCGAACCTCAAGGACGCGCATCTGATGACCCTGCGGGAGCTGGCCGAGGGCATCAGCGAGCTCGCTCGCACCGCTCGCGCCGGCCGCACCTCGCTGCGCGACACCCGCGACGGCACCATCACGGTCACCAACTACGGCGTGTTCGACATCGACTCCGGCACCCCGATCCTGAACCCGGGGGAGTCCGCGATCCTCGGGGTGGGCGCGATCAAGGAGAAGGCATGGGTGGTGGACGGGCAGATCGTGCCGCGCCAGGTCGCCACGCTGTCACTCAGCTTCGACCACCGCCTGATAGACGGCGCCCTGGGCGCGGAGCTGCTCCGCGACGTCTCCGCAGTGCTGGAGGACCCCTCCCTGGGGCTTGTGTGGGGTTGAGCGACGAACTGTGCAGCTGGAGTCGTCAGCGAGCGTGCGAGTCGGCGGCGGAGGCGCGGCGGGAGGAGCTCGACCTGAAGGTGTGGGGTTGAGCGCCTCGGCGGCGGGAGCGGTCAGCGGCGGCGCAGTCGTCGGTACGCTGTGTCGGTGACCTCGAGCCCCTCTCCCGCGCCCCGCACCCCGCGTCGCGATGACCCGAGGATGCACACGGTCGAGATGGCCGCCGTGCACCTCGAGGACGTCATCGATTCCGAGACGCTGGGCTCCGGGCCGGTTCGCGCTCCACTGACCTGGTGGCAGACCGCGCTGCTGGTCGCGGCAGGTGGTGCGCTCGGAGGAATGCTGCGATTCGCACTGTCGGCGTTAGCCACGACGGTCACCACTCCCACGCTGGTCGAGGTGCCCTGGGCGACGTTCTGGGTGAATCTGCTCGGCTGCCTCGCGCTCGGCGGGCTCAACGGCGCGCTCGAGGTGCGGTCGGGGAGGTCCTGGATGCAGCCGCTGCTGGGCACCGGCCTGTGCGGGGGCTTCACGACCTTCTCTGCCGTGGTGCTCGAAGGGTCGGCGATGATCGGCGCCGACTTCCCGCTGCTGGCCCTCGCCTACGGGGCGGCGACGGTGCTGCTGTGCCTCGGCGGCCTGATCGTGGGACTGATCCTCGGTCGGCGCTTCGCCGCACCTCGTGAAGCCTCGCTCCGTGATGTTGAGTCCCGTGATGCAGCGGCCCGTGATGCTGGGCCCCGTGATGTCGCCCCTCGCGATGCTGATGCGGAGGGCCGGGCATGAGCGCGGGGATGTATCTGCTGGCCGCGCTGCTGGTGGGGATCGGCAGCGGACTCGGGGCCGTCGCACGGTGGGGTCTGCGAGAGCTCATCACGGCCGTGGCCGCAGCGCGCTCCGCTGGCGGCAGCGAGCGGCTGCGCCCCTGGTCCACCTTCGGCGCCAATCTCATCGCATGCTTCTTGATCGGGATCGTGGTGGCGAGGTTCGGCTCCGCGACAGGGACCGGCGAGTTCGTCTACCTGCTGCTGGCGGTCGGTTTCTGCGGCGGCCTGTCCACCCTCTCCACCGCGGCCTTCGACATCGTCGAGCTGGTGCGCCACACCACCTTCTCCCTGGCCCTGGCCTATCTGATGCTGAGCGCCGGCGGCGGGATGGCGGCGCTGTGGCTGGGGTTGGTGATCGCGTCATGAGCACGTCTGTCGCGCAGCGTTCGCGGCCCATGCTGATCGTGATCCTCGGGGCCGTCTTCGCCCTGCTCGCCGGGTTGTCGGTGCTCGCCGCCGATGCTGCGGGCGGCGGCAACCTGGTGCTGCTGGATGCCGGGCCGATCGCCCGCCACGGCGCACCGGTCGCGGCGACTCTCGCCGACCTCGCCGCAGCCCTCACCCTCGGCGGTGCGGTGATCGCCGGCTGGCTGCTGCGTGATGAGGCGGACCGTGCCCGGGTGCTGATCGTGGTGGGAGTGGCCGCCGCGATCACCACCCTCGCCCGGGGAGCCTCCCTCGCCTTCTCCTATGCGGTCGCGACCGGGCAGCCCGTCGGCTCGCCGCGCTTCGGGTCCGATCTCGGTGTCTTCGTCGCCACCGATCTGGGGATCTGGCTGCTGACGGCTCTGGTTGTCGCCGCGGCCACCACCACCGTCGCGGTGCTCGGCAGCTCCGTCCGCATCGCACGCACGGTCGCGGTGCTGGCCGGACTGATCTCCTTCTGCGCTGCGATGACGGGCCACGCAGCCGGCGACGAGACCCACGAGGTGGGCACCTCGACCATGCTCATCCACCTGCTCGCTGTAGGGATCTGGCTGGGAGGGCTGGCCGTGCTGCAGCTCCTCCCGGACCGCGGACGCGATGACGGGGCCGTGGTGCGCGGCTACTCGCACCTGGCGCTCATCTGCTGGGTGGCGCTCGCCCTGAGCGGGGTGTGGGCGCTCGCGGTGAGGATGAACCATCCCGGGGAGATCCTCACCAGCCCGTATGTGCAGCTGGGGGTCGCCAAGGCCGTCCTGCTGCTCCTGCTCGGCGGCCTTGGGGTCCTGCAGCGCCGACAGATCGCCGAGGGCTTCGGCACAGCCCCGGATGCTGCCCGGGGCGCCGTCTCGAAGGATGCGGGCAAGCACGCACGAGCCACCTACCGGCGCCTCGCCGTGCTAGAGCTCGCACTGATGGGACTCGCTGTGGCACTCGCCGCCGCGATGAGCTCCTCCCCACCACCCGCCGAGGCGGGGACTCCGCCCGGGGGCACCGCCGGGGTGCTCACCGGCTACCCGCTGCCGGCGATGCCGGAGGTGTCCAGCGTGCTCACCGCCTGGCGGCCTGATCCCTTCGGGATGGCGCTGGCCTGCGCGCTGGCGCTGGTGTGGTGGCGGCCCCGGGCGCCCCGTCGTCCGCGCACACAGAGCCTCCGCCTGCTGCTGGGCGCAATGGTGCTGGTGCTGATGACCAGCGGACCGTTGAACGTCTATGGCAAGGTGCTGGTCTCCGCCCACGTGCTGCAGCATGTGCTGCTGATGGTTCTGGCCGGGACGCTGCTGGGCAGCGTCGGGGCCGTTCCGCAGCGTCTGCGGGCACTGGTCGAGGACCGCTGGTGGGTGGGGATGCTGCTGGCCCTGGCCGGCCCGTTGCTGCTGATCCTCGGCTACGTCAGCCCGTTCCTCCGGCTCGCGCTGGACGGGCATGCCGCGCATCTGGCGCTGCAGATGCTGGCACTGGCCGGAGGAGTGCTCACCGCGCTCGCCGTCCGGGCTGTGCCCGTCACGGTTCGGCCCTGGCAGCGCCTGCTGCTGCGCGGGGCTCCGCTGCTGCTGGGTCTCGGCACCGGGGTCGCGCTGCTGCTGACCGACTCATTGCTGGCGGCGAGCTGGTTCGGAGCCACGGGCCGCACCTGGTGGGCTGATGCGCTCGCGGATCAGCAGCGCGCGGGCATCGCGGTGCTGGTGGTGGTGGCGGTCGCCGCGGTGATCGTGATGGTGCCGCGTCGGCGCCGCTCAGATCCTGCCGCCTGAGGCGGCGTCGGCGAGCCTCGTGACGGCCTGGCGGCAGCCGGGCCCTGGAGAGCGATGGCCCGACGGCCCCGCTGCCCGACGGGCGTGCTGCATGACGGTCCTGCTGCGTGACCGCGCTGCTGCCTGACGGCCGTGATGCATGACAGGCCCGTCGGTCCAGTGGGCCGACGGGCCTGGCGAGGTCGAGATCAGGCGAACAGGCCCCGCACTGACCTCAGCCGCGCCAGCAGGGTGTCGCGGTCCGCTGCCGGAACCAGCTTCTCGCCGGTCTCGTGCGTCGAGGCTGCGCTGCGGATCGTGACGCGGTTCGCGCCGACCACGCTGCCGAGCCGGCCCAGCAGCCCGCTCCCGGCGCGCGGGTGGGTGACCGGGACCGCGGATTCGGCACCGGCGCGCAGGCGACGGAACTGCTCGACCGCAGAGGACGAGGAGCCGTCGCGGGTCGCAGCCATCATGTATGCGGCGATATCGGCCTGCTCGACCAGGATCGGCAGCACCCCACCCGCAACTCGCTGCTGGCCCAGGATCACCAGGTCGTCGCGGCCACGGGCGAAGGCGCCCAGGAACAGATCGAGGTCGCCGTCGGCGGTGCGCGGCACCACGTCCTGGGGGAGATGATCGGCACCGGACTCGTATCCGGTGGCGAGCACGATCAGATCCGGGGCGAAGCTCTGATGCCCGGCATGGGATCCGGTGCCGAGATGGGTGACGATGCCCTCGGCATCGATCCCGGTGACTTCCCCGGCAGGGGTGATCCGCCCTTCACGCACCCGGTCCAGCACATCGTCGGAGACGATCACAGCATCCTCGAGCAGGGGCGCCACCGGGGCGGGCAGGCCCATGGAGGCGGGGTCGCCGACGGTACGGCGGATCAGCGTCTCGGCAATCTTCGCGTTGAGCCCTCCGAGCGCGGCGGGCTCGCGGGAGGCGGCCACGTCACCGGGGGTCCCGGCGATGCGGCGCGGCACCACCCAGTGGCCGGTGCGCATCGACCAGCGCACCTCGAGGGCGCGCCGGGCGGCGTCGACCGCGATATCGGCGGCGGACTGGCCCGAGCCGACCACCAGCACCCGCTGGCCCTCGAGCCCGTCGGCCCCGTTCCAGTCCTTGGAGTGGATCACCCGCACCGTCGCCGGGACGGTCTGCGCCCAGTCGGGACGGTGGGGACGCTCGGAGATGCCGTGTGCCGAGATCACCGCGCGGTAGATCCCGATCTCGCCAGTGGACAGCTCCACCTGCCACACCCCCTCCTCGAAGGGGCGGGCGGAGCGCACCGCGGTGCGGGGTCGGAAATGCTCGGTGAGGTCGTGCCGGGCGGCGTAGGCGCGCAGGTACTTCGACATCTGGGTGGGTGAGAGGAACTCCGGGAAGGAGACCGGCTGCAGCATGTCCTCGTACTGGGTGTGCTCGCGCGAGGAGATCATCTCCATCGTGGGCCACACCGGGGAGTCCTCGCGCTCCGGGTCCCAGATCCCGCCGACGTGCTTGGCACGGTCCACCAGGTCGAAGGGCACCTCGAGCGCCTTCAGCGCTGCGGCGGCGGCGAGACCGGCGGGGCCGGCGCCGATGATCAGCACCTTCTCGCGGGTGGGGATCTGGTCGTGGAGATCGGGCATCGAGAGGAGCCTTCTTCCGAGTCGGGCGGCGCGCGGTGCCCGGTGCGGATTCCGGACACCCGGCTCAGCAGCGGGCGGACGCTGGCCATCCTAATCGCCGAGCCCGCCGCGGGATGCCGCAACGGCGCGAGCGTGATCGACGGGACGTCACCGCGGGCGCCGACGAGCAGTCCGCGGCTCAGGTCACCGCGGTGACCACCGCAGAGACACCGAGCGTGACGATGATGGTGCTGGTGACGTGCGCGAGGATCACGTGGTTCCGCACCAGGCGACGGGCCGAGGCGGTCAGCGGCGTGAGGTCCCCGGCGCCGGAGGACGCCTGGATCAGCACCGCCCCGTACACGTACTCGGCGATGCCCCGGTCCTTGCCGGTGGTCCCCGGGAGGGAGAAGGCGGTGGCGTGGGAGTCCTCGGCGGCGTATTCGACCGCGAAGGTCATCACCGCACCGATCCAGGCCGTCACCACGGCACCTGCCGTCAGCGCGAGCAGCGCGGCGATCGGTATCCCCGCCGGAGGGACGATCAGCAGCAGCGCCGCGAGCACTGCGATCAGCAGCATCTGCATCACCTCGCTGAAAGAGCTCGAACGGCCCATCTACCACCGGTAGAAGCGCACGTGGCGCCGTGCCCGGGGCAGCCGCGCGGCCGCGACCAGGCGATGGTGCGGCTGAGCAGTGAGCACCCACAGGGTCAGTCCCGCGAAGGTCAGCGAGTACAGCGACACAGTGATGATCAGCAGCATGAGGAACAGCGGCAGCTGCACCTCGGCGGTCTCCGCCCCACGGAGCGACGAGGCCAGTGGCACCACGATGACGGCACCGATCCCCAGGGAGAGCACGCTCGATGCCAGCAGCCGCAGGTTCTCCGAGAGCAGGCGGCGGCGCAGTGAACGGCGGTGCCGAGGGAGCCGTCGGCGGCGCGCAGGACGCACCCGCTCCCTCACCACCGGACGGTCGGCCGCACTCCGGGACTGCTCGCTCGGCGACTGCTCGGCCGCACCGTCGTCGGCTTGGCGAGTCTGTTCGATCGCACCGTCGTCGGCTTGGTGAGTCTGCTCGGCCGCACCGTCGGACTGGTGGGTCTGTTCGGTCGTGTCGTCGGGCTGGAGGGCCTGTTCGGCCGTGTGGTCGGGCTGGTCAGCCACGGTCTCGGGCTGTTCTCGGTGGGGGAGTCGGTCATGACTGCAGCTCTCCGGCCAGCTCCCGGGCCAGGAGCAGCGCCCCGGGCAACCCGGTAGCGGCGGTGCGGAAGGAACGCCCCTCCGCTCGCAGCCCGGCTTCGACGGCCTCGCGGATCGGCCCCGGGCCTGCCAGCACCGACCCGGCGAGCACCACCGGCAGCTCGCCCTGCGGATCCAGCGCCTGCACGGTCTCGAGCACATGGCCGATCGCGACCTCGAGGATCTCGCGGGCCACCGGATCGGTCGCGACCCGTCCGGGCAGGCGGGCGAAGCGTCCGAGCGCCGCGGGCGCACCCGCCGGGAGCTGCTCATCGAGGGCACGGATCAGGTCCTGGCGGGGATCGCCGGTGGCCGACGGGGGCAGCAGCCCCTCCCGCAGATCCAGAGCCAGGAGCTCACCGACCTCCTCGGTCAGCAGAGTCCGCGGTCCGCGGCCGTCGATGTCCGCGGCGACCGCCTCGAGCGTGCGGCGCCCCAGCCAGACCGCGGAGCCGATGTCGCCCAGCAGCCACCCCATCCCGTCGCGACGGGCCACCGCCTCCCGGTCCTGGAAACGGACCGCGACCGCGCCGGTCCCGGCCAGCACCAGCAGCCCGTCATCGCCCACGCCGCCGGCGAGGAAGCCGGTGTGCAGGTCATCCGTGATCAGGACCCGGGCCGGATCGATGCCGAGCTGGGTCAGGCGCTCGCCGACCGCTCTGCGCACCTCCAGTGCCCGAGCCGGCCCTGCACCGGAGATGCCGAGCGCCACCGCGGCGACCCCGTCGGCCTGTCCCAGACCGTCATGTCCCTGGACGCCCTGCTCCAGCTCCCCGCGCCCCCGGGACAGGACCTCGCGGACCGTCTCGACCAAGTTGTCCAGGGCCTCGACTCCCGAAGAACGAAGGTTCGCCCCCGGCCCCTCGGCCTCCGCGACCACGGACCCGTCCCTCTGCGCGAGCACCACTCGGGAGCTGGTCCCGCCGATGTCTCCCGCGATCAGCAGCGACGGAGCCTCGGACCTCGTCGGGAGCATGTCGCCGTGACCGGCCTGCGCCGCGGCGACGTCGTCCGTCGGCGGCCGATCGACCGGCTCGACCGACGGCGCGATGACCGGCTTGGTGGACGGCACGGTGGGCAGCTCAAAGGCCGGCTCAGCGTCGGACGTATTCATCGGTTCCCCTCGTCTGGACCTCACATGGTAGGCGGGCCGCACGGGAGAGCGCCGACATCTCGCTACCCTGGTCCGCAGCACGGTGAGCGACGCCCCGAGGACCGATGAAGGTCCAGCGGCATCGCCCCACCGACATCTGGCCCGGACATCCAGCCCCAACTCCAGCCCTGACATCCAGCCCCGACATCCAGCCCCGACATCTGGCTCTGACGTCCAGCCCGGATTTCCAGCACTGACATCCAGCCCCGATCCACAGGAGACCGACGTGAGCACCCCCCAGCCGGACCCGAGCCTCCTCGACGTCCGCCTCGTCGACCTCGCCTCCCCGACCGAGGAGCGCAACCCCGCGAGCTCCGAGCTCGATGTGCTCGATGCCCGCGGCATGGTCGACGTGATCCTCGCCGAGGAGGCGACGGTCGCCGCGGCAGTCCAGGCGCAGGCCGCGCAGATCGCCGCCCTGGTCGAAACCTGCGTCGCGGCGATCACCGCAGGCGGCACCGTCCACTACCTCGGTGCCGGCACCTCCGGGCGGCTCGCTGTCCTGGATGCCGTCGAGCTCGCCCCCACCTTCAACGCCGATGCGTCGATGATCACCGCACATCTGGCAGGCGGCGACGGCGCCTTCCTCACCGCGGTCGAGGGCGCCGAGGATTCGGCCGAGGCAGGAGCGGAGCTGGTGCGCACCGAATGCCGTGCCGGGGATGTGGTGATCGGCCTGGCCGCGAGCGGTCGCACCCCGTTCGTCGGCGGCGCACTGGAGGCGGCACGCGCCGCCGGGATGCCCACTGCCCTGATCTCGGCGAACCCCCAGGCCTCGCTCGCCCCCCTCGCCGATCACCCGATCCTGCTGGACGTCGGCCCAGAGGTCGTCACCGGCTCCACCCGGATGAAAGCGGGCACGGCCCAGAAGCTCACCCTGAACGCCCTGTCCACCGCGACCATGGTCCGGCTCGGCACCACCTTCGGGAACCTGATGATCGACGTGCGGCCCACCAACGCGAAGCTCGTGGCGCGCACGGTGCGGATGCTGGTGCAGGCCAGCGGGGCTACGCCGCAGCACGCCGCCGAGGTGCTCGAGGCCGCCGCCGGCAGCGTGCGGGTGGCACTGGTCGCGCTGCTGGCAGGCGCCGAGCCGGCCGCCGCCGCGGAGGTGCTCGAGCGTTTCCCGCGCGATGCCCGCCGCGCCGGTGATCCGGCCGGGATCCGCTCCGCCGTGGCCGCGCTCGACGAGCGGAGCTGATCGCGGCGGGGTGCCGCGCAGAGAATTCCCTGGACCTCCGCGCAAGGGATGTCTACGGTGCTCCCATGCGCCTGTGATCAGCCTCCGTCGTCCACCGACCCTCCCCGTCGAGGAGCTGCTCCATGCCTGCGCACCCCACCACGCCCTTCCCCTCCGCCATGGCGACCGCCACCGGCGACCCCGCCCTCCATCTGCGGGCCGACGGGATCTCCTTCTCCTTCCCGGATCGCCGCGTCCTCACCGATGTGAGCCTGGTGGTGCCCGCCGGCCGACCCACCGGCCTGCTCGGCGAGAACGGCAGCGGGAAGTCCACCCTGCTGCGGATCCTCTCCGGAGAGCTCGCCCCCGATGCGGGCACGAGGATTGCCCCCGGGCCTGTCCGCGTGCTCCATCAGGAGCTCCCCTTCGGCCCTGCGGCGACCGTGCACGACGTGGTCGCCGATGCCCTCGAGCGTTCCCGCCGCCTCGAACTGGAGCTGGTCGCCGCCGGAGAGGCGCTCGCCGCCGACGGGGGAGAGCTCGCCGCGCACGCTGTGCTCCGATACGACGCCCTGCTCGCGGAGGCGACCCTCGCGGACGTCTGGAACGCTGACCGGCGCGCCGAGGAGGTGCTGAGCGGCCTGGGCCTGGACCCGGTGGCGCCCAGCACCGAGATCAGCAGGATCAGCGGCGGCCAGCGGGAGCGCCTGGCGCTCGCCCATCTGCTCATCGCCCGCCCCACCACCTGGCTGCTCGACGAGCCCACCAACCACCTCGACGACGACGGCGCCGCCTTCCTGGCCAGCGCGATCGCCGCGCACCCCGGACCGGTCCTGATCGCGAGCCACGACCGCGCCTTCCTCGACGACGCCACCGCTGCACAGCTCGACCTGGACCCCGCGGAATCGCCGGTCGCGGACGAGCCCGGCGGGCTCACCGTCTACACCGGGGGCTTCAGCGACTACCTGCTGGCCCGCTTCGAGGCGCGCGACCGCTGGGAGCATCGCTATCGCACCGAGCAGGAGGAGCTGAAGGCGCTGCGCCAGGAGGTGAAGGACTCCGAGACCGTCGGACACGTAGGTGCCGCGCCGCGCACCGAGGGAAAGATGGCGAAGCGGTTCTACGAGGACCGCAACGCCACCGTCGTCTCCCGCCGGCTCCGGGAATCGCGGGCACGCCTCGCCCAGCTCGAGGAGAGCCAGGTGCGCAAGCCCGCCGCCGAACTGCACCTCACCCACCTCCCCGAGGCCACCGGCCGCGCGCAGAGCGGGACGGTGCAGCTCGCGGTCAGCGAGGTCGAGGTCGCCCGCCGCCTCGCCCCCACCTCCTTCAGTCTGTCGGTGGGGGAGCGGCTGCTGATCACCGGCGCGAACGGGAGCGGGAAGTCCACGCTGCTCGACGTCATCGCCGGCCGGCTCGCCCCCACCGGTGGCACCGTGGACAGGCCCCGGGGCCTGCGGATCGGGCACCTCGGTCAGGACGACGAGGCCATTCCGGGTCGCAGCGTCCGGCAGCATCTGCACGCGGCCGCAGGGCTGGATGCGACGGCCGACGATGCAGTCCCCGAACTGTTCGGACTGGTCCATCCTCGTGACCTCGACCGGCCGCTCGAGCTGCTCTCCCGCGGCCAGCTGCGACGGGTGATGCTCGCCGCGGTGCTTCTGGACCCGCCAGAGCTGCTGGTCCTCGACGAGCCCACCAACCATCTCGCTCTGATCACCGTGACCCGGCTCGAGGCGGCACTCGAGGACTGGGACGGCACCCTGCTGATCGCCTCCCACGACCGCTGGCTGCGCAGCCGCTGGCAGGGAGAGCGGCTCGAGCTCGGAGCCTGACCCTGGGTCCTGGGTCCTGGGCTCTAGGTCCTGGGTCCTGGGTCCTGGGTCCTGGGTCCTGCGTTCTGCGCTCTGCGCCCTGCGTTCTGGTCCTGCGTTCTGCGCCAGCGGCTCGGCTCCGTCGGGCAGCGACGGGGCGATGTCACACGCGTTCATCTTCCTCGGCACGGAACCATCTGCCGGGCCAGGCTGCGCCCATCACCCGTCCCAGGAGGAGCACCGCCATGACACAGCAGACGCAGAAGTTCGAGACCCTGACCATCCACGCCGGCCAGTCTCCCGACTCGGACGCCGGCTCCCGCGCCCTGCCGATCCACCAGACCACGAGCTTCGTGTTCCCCTCGGCAGAATCTGCCGCGGACCGCTTCGCACTCGCCGAGGCCGGCCACATCTACTCACGCATCAACAACCCCACCCAGGGCGCGGTCGAGGATCGCATCGCCGCACTCGAGGGTGGCGCGGCCGGGCTGCTGCTCGCCTCCGGGCAGAGCGCGATCACCCTGTCGATCCTGAACCTCGCCGGCACCGGCGACTCCATCGCCGTCTCCCCGAGCCTGTACGGCGGCTCGTTCAACCTCTTCAAGCACACTCTGAAGCGGCTCGGCATCACCGCGCAGTGGGTGGCCGACCCGACCGATCCCGAGTCCTGGCGCGCCGCCGCGGATGACACCACCCGCGCGTTCTTCGTCGAGTCGATCCCCAACCCCAAGCAGGACATCCCGGACCTGCGCGCGATCGCGGACGTCGCCCACGAGGTCGGGGTGCCGCTGATCGTGGACAACACCGTCGCGACCCCCTTCCTGCTGCGTCCGCTCGAGCACGGCGCGGATGTCGTCGTGCACTCGGCGACCAAGTTCCTCGGCGGCCACGGCACCTCGATCGCCGGCGTGATCGTGGACGGCGACAGCTTCGACTTCGCCGCCCACGCGGAGAAGTACCCCCAGTTCAACGAGCCCGACGAGTCCTACAACGGCCTCGTCTTCGCCGGCCTGCCGGCCGCGTTCGCGACCCGTGCCCGCACCAATCTGCTGCGTGACCTGGGCCCGGCCGTATCCCCGTTCAACGCCTTCCTGATCGGGCAGGGTCTGGAGACGCTGCCCCTGCGCATGGAGCGTCACCTCGAGAACACGCACAAGGTCGCCGCCTTCCTTGAAGGTGATGATCGCGTGGGCCCGGTGACCTGGGCGTCCCTGGACTCGTCCCCCTACAAGGCGACCGCCGACAAGTACCTGCCGCGCGGCGCGGGCAGCGTGCTCGGCTTCGTCCTGCCCGGCGGGCTCGAGGCCGGCAAGCGCTTCGTCGACGCCCTCACCCTCCACTCCCACGTCGCGAACATCGGTGACGTGCGCTCGCTGGTGATCCACCCCGCCTCGACCACTCACTCGCAGCTCTCCGAGCAGGAGCAGCGGGCGGCCGGGATCGAGCCCGGTTTCGTGCGCCTGAGCGTGGGCATCGAGCACATCGACGACATCCTCGCCGACATCGAGCAGGGCCTCGCCGCCGCAGCCTGACCCGCGCCCGTGCCGCGTCGTCTGACGCGCGCCCACGTCGTCTGGCGCACGCCCCTCGCCGCGTGAGGCGCCGGTCCTACCTCCATCCCCTCTGAGCTGTCGCTCGCGCACCTCGAAGCGACAGTTCAGAGGGGATGCTTGTCGGGAGCGGGGGAGGGATGGTCGTCAGGAGCGGGGGAGATGCTGCGCGACCGTGAGGGAGGAGCCTGGTGAGGAGGAGCCTGGTCGGGAGCAGCTGGCGTGAGCGGTTCGACCGCCGTGCAGGATGGGTGGATACCCTGGTCGGCATGACCCTCGAGCCTGTTGCACTTCTTTCCTCCCCGCTGGACCAGTGGCCCCCGCGCTGGTCGCCGAGCGGAGTGATCTTCGACTGCGATGGGCTGCTGGTGGACACCGAGAGCCAGTGGGTCGCGCTGCAGGACGACTACCTCGCCCGGCACGGCGCGGCCCTCGACCCGGAGACCCGCCGCGCGATCACCGGCCGCGCCGCCGAGCTGGTCGTGCTCACCATCGCGGACGTCGTGGACAAGGACCCGCTCCTGGTCGGCGAGGAGCTGATCTCCGCGCACCGCGAGCACGTCGGGGACCGGCTCACTCCGCTGCCCGGTGCGCTCGAGGCGCTGCGTGCGATGGCCGCGGTGCGCCCGGTCGCCGTCGCCTCGAACTCCCCGCGCGATCTGCTCGACGCCAAGCTCGACGGTCTCGGGATCGCCGACGTCATCGACACCTCGATCGCGATCGACGACGTCGCAGAGCCCAAGCCTGCTCCGGACATGTATCTCGCCGCGGCCCGTGCGCTCGGCGTCGACCCCGTCGACTGCCTCGGCTTCGAGGATTCCGAGACCGGTGCGGAGGCCGCGCTGGCGGCCGGCCTGCAGCTGATCGCGGTGCCGTCGATCCTCGGCCAGGAGCCGCGCGCGCCGCGCCGACTGGCATCCATGGCCGACCCGGTGCTGAGCGGCTGGATCGCCGGCTGGGAGCTGCGGCGATGAGCGGGGCGGAGGTGCCGGCCCGTTTCGCGGAGGCATTCGGGGACTGGACCCCGCGCGCCGTCGTCTTCGACTGCGACGGACTGCTGCTGGACACCGAATCGGTCTGGCAGCGCACCGAGGACCTGGTCGTCGCGGCACACGACGCCCAGCTCCAGGCCGGCGACGAGGACGTGCTGCACGGCTCCACCATCGAGGCTGCCGCCGAGCTGATCTCACGCCGCTCCGGCCACGACGAGCAGGAGGTCCTCGCGGATCTCCACCGCGAGTTCGAGCGTGAGCTCTCCGCCGGGATCCGCACCGTGGCGGGCGCCGAGGAGATCCTGCGCCTGGCGGGGGAGAAGGTGCCGCTGGGATGCGCCTCGAACTCGTGGCTGGCCGCGTTGGAGGACAAGCTGACCCTCGGCGGGCTGCGCGAGAAGTTCGCGGTGCTCGAGGCCTCGGACACCGTCGAGAACGCCAAGCCCGCTCCGGACATGTACGCCGCCGCGGCCCGTGCCCTCGGCATCGGGCCGTCGGACGTGCTCGCCTTCGAGGACTCGGGGACCGGGGCGCAGGCCGCGCGCGATGCAGGTCTGCGCCTGATCGCGGTCCCGGCTCCCGGCTATGACGCCCCGCCCGCGGATCTGGCGCTGACCTCGCTGACCGACCCCGACCTCGCGGCCTGGATCCGCAGCTGGTGAGCTGAAGGAGCCGTTCCGGCCGTCTCGCAGGGCGTGGGAACGACGTGATCGTCAGCGTGGTCGTCAGCGTGGTCGTCAGCAGGAGCGGGCACGCGGGAGAGCGGCCCGGATGTCCGCGCATGTCACCCGAGTTCGACCTGCGACGCCGATCCGGTGTTCACTGGTCCCCATGAGCACAGCGTCCGATCCTTCTGCGCCCCTGACCGCCCGCGCCCACGGCTCCGCCCTGCGCGGCCGCGGCTGGCTGAACACGGGAGGTGCGGAGCTCGACCTCGAAGCGCTGCGGGGGAAGATCGTCCTGCTGGACTTCTGGACCTTCTGCTGCGTGAACTGCCTGCATGTGCTCGACGAGCTGCGCCCTCTGGAAGAGAAGTGGGAGCAGGAGCTCGTGGTCATCGGGGTGCACTCGCCGAAGTTCGAGTTCGAGAAGGACCCTGAGGCACTGGCCGCCAACATCGAGCGCTACGAGGTCACCCACCCGGTCATCGATGACCCGGAGCTGGAGACCTGGAGCGCCTACGGGGCCCGCGCCTGGCCCACCCTGATGGTGCTGGACACCCATGGCCGCATCGCCGGCAACCTCTCCGGTGAGGGGCATGCCGCGAACCTCGACCAGCTCGTCGAGCAGCTGGTCGCCGAGGGAGAGGCCGACGGCTCGCTGCGTCGCGGCCCGGCCCCCACCGTGCTCACCGAGCGCACCCCCCAGACCCTCCGCTTCCCCTCGAAGCTCTCGGTCCTGCCGGACGGGCGCCTGGTGGTCTCCGATGCCGGCCAGCACCGGCTGGTGGTCTTCCAGAACGACGGCACGACGGTCGACGCGATCATCGGGACCGGGACCCGCGGCCACGCCGACGGTGACGCCGAGATCGCACAGTTCGCCGAGCCCAACGGCGTCCTCGCGCTCCCTGACGAGATCGCCGCCGAGGTCGGCTATGACCTGCTGATCGCCGATACGGTGAATCACCGCCTGCGCGGGGTGAAGGTCGGCCAGGACCGCCTGCTGCGCTCGCGCACCGCGACCGAGGTGACCACCGTCGCCGGCACCGGTGCGCAGTGGATGCAGGGCGAGCCGCTGCCCCGGGGCGAGGGGGATGCACGCACCTATTCACTGTCCACGCCGTGGGACCTGACCTGGTCGCATGTGCTGAACCGGGCGGTCATCGCGATGGCCGGCATCCACCAGCTGTGGACTTTCGACCCGGTCACCGGTGCGCTCATGGTGCTCGCCGGCACCACCCAGGAGGGCCTGGTGGACGGTCCGGCCGTGACCTCCTGGTGGGCCCAGCCCTCCGGGCTCGACGAGCTGCCCGACGGCCGCATCGTGATCGCCGACTCCGAGACCTCCGCCGTGCGCATCCTGGACCCGCGCACGATGCAGGTCAGCACCCTCGTGGGGCACGGGCTGTTCGACTTCGGGCATGTGGACGGCGCCGCGGACGTCGCGCGGTTCCAGCACCCGCTCGGGGTGACGGCACTGCCCGATGGCCGCATCGCGGTCAGCGACACCTACAACGGCGCGATCCGGATCATCGAGGAGCCGTCGGCCGACGGCGACCACGCCACCACGGGCGGCATCACCGCCCTCAGCGGCATGGTCGGGATCGCGGACCTTCCGGGCGCCTCGGGCACAGGCACCGCTGCTGGGGGCACCGCTGCCGGGGGGAACGGGGCCGGGGATGGCGGCGGGACCGCGCACGTGGTCACGGTCGCCACCGACCTCAAGGAGCCGTCGGACGCGATCGTCGGCCCGCCGGTGGACGGCATCGGTCAGCTGATCGTCGTCGAGTCCGGCACCCACCGCATCACCTGGGTGCCTGTGGCGAAGGCTGCCGAACGGATGATCGACCAGGGCGCTCAGCGCTCCGAACGGCCGGTCACCGAGGTGGGACCGGGCCCGCTCACCGTGCGAGTGCTGTTCACCCCGCCGCCGGGCCACAAGCTCGATGACTCCCTGGGCCCCTCGACTCAGGTGACCATCTCGACCACCCCGTCCTCGATGCTCACCGCAGGTGCCGGGGTGGACACCGCCCTCGAGCGCACGCTCGAGCTCGATCCCGCCTACACCGAGGGAGTGCTGCACGTCAGCGCCCGGGCCGCCTCCTGCGATGCAGATCCGGCGGTCGAGTTCCCGGCCTGCCACATGCATCAGCAGGACTGGGGAGTCCCGATCCGAGTCGTCGAAGGCGGACCGGATCATCTCGATCTCTCGCTGCTGGACTGAGTCGGTCCAGGCCCCGGCCGCCGCCCTCCGCTATTCTCGTCCGCCGGAGCCCCGCTCCGGTGCGTTGACCTGCTCGGCCTGCCGAGCCCCGTCGTCGGAAGCTCACCCGTGGATCTGATCACGCAATTCCCCCTGGGCGACGATCTCGCCTGGACCCTCCTGGCGCTCGGCGTGCTCGCCCTCGCCGCCCTCGTCGCGGGGGCCGTCGTCCCCAGCCGGATGCGTCGAGATGAGGACAGCGACCAGGTCGACGACGCACTCGGCCATCGCCTCGGCGCGCAGCTGCTCTCCGCCGGCTCGCTGATGCTGTGGATCGGCCTGCCGGTCGCGGTGCTGCTGTACCTCGCTCCCGGCACGACCGATGACCGGATCCTGCGCTCCGCGCTGCTGCTGGTGGGCGTCGCCCTCGGACCGCTCGCGGCCTGGCGCGGCATCGCCATCCAGCTGGCCGCCCTCGGCATCGCCGCCGAACGACGCGCCGCGATGATCTCCCGGCTGGGGGCGCTCGCCGTCACCGGGGCGCTGGCCGTCGCGATCATCCCGATCGTCATCATCGTGTGGTTCCTGCAGACGACCGCCGGACCGGCGCTGATGGCCCTGGCCGCAGGCGCTGCGATCTCCGCCCTGGCGATCCGGGTCTGCGGGGCACCCATCGAGGCGGCCGCCTCCTCCGCCGGGCTCCTCGTGGGAACCGACGAGCACGAGCTGGACGCGGAAGACCCGCAGAACCTGGGCGGTCCGCACCTGCGCAGCGCCCGCATGTTCCGCCGCGGAGGTGGACTCAGCGCCGATCTGGTCGCCGTGGCCACAGCGGTCGCCGCGGTCGGAGTGCTGCTGGGGATCCCCGTCTTCGCGGCGGAAGGATTCATCGTGGTGCTGCTGGGGCTCGGAGCGGCACTGCTGGCCGCTGCCGTCGCCGCAGTGATGCCCCACGTCGGCAGCACCGGCCATGAGCGCGGAGCGCTCCGTCTGGGCGGGCTGATCCCGGCAGTGCTCGGCGCCGCCGGAGCAGTCGCCGCCGCTGCGCTGTGGATCCCGTCCCTCTACAAGGACCTCCGCTTCGAGGACGTGGGCCTCGAGAACTTCACGGACCCGGCGATCACCGGCGGCACCCCCACCCCGCGCGAGCAGCTCGAGCCGCAGATCGAGGGCGCGCTGACTGACATGGGCCAGTGGCTGACCAGCACCGATGAGTCGCAGTACGCGAGCGCCTTCCTGGACACCCTCACGCTCTACTCGATCACCCCCAACGTGGTGGTCGCGATCGCCCTCGGCCTCGGCGCCCTCACCGCGCTGGGCACGGTGGCGCTGCTGGGCGGCACCGGGCACCGCTTCGGCGGGACCGTGCTGCGCGCCGCCCGCACCGCCCGCACCGGCGGGGCGCTCGGCCTCACCGCCGGGCTCGGCTCGACCGCGCTCACCGCGGCCGGAGTCGTGGCCCTGCTGGTCCTGATCACCACGGTCATCGCCGTGCTCTCCGCCGGGGTGCCCGCCCTCGCGCTCGCGCTGCTGGCGTATTCCGGGATCGGCGCCCTGATCGTGGTGGCGGCCCATGCGGGCTCCCTCCTGGCGTCCACTCTGACCGAGGGCCCGGAGATCGACGCCGGGCTGGCCAACGCCGGTGCCGGTGCCGCGACCGGTCCGCGCGCGGCGCTGCTGCTGGCAGGCGCCCTCACCGCCCTGCCCGTGCTGGGCCCGCTGGGCAGCGCCCTGCAGCTCGCACCCCGCGCCGCGACCGTCTGGGAGGACCGTGCCCTGCACGCCGTCGGTCCCACCTCCCTGACCGTGCTCGGCGGGGTGGGGCTCGGCGTGATCACCGTGCTGCTGGTGACCGCCTCCCTGCTCGACGGCGCCCGCCGCCTCGGTGCGAATGCCGTGGTCGAGACCCGCGCCTCGATGCTCGAGGGCCGTGCCCGCGCCGAGCTGGTCGAGCTCTCGGAGATGGTGCGCCGCGCCGCCGTGCCGTCCGTGGTGCTGGTCGTGCTGATGCCGATCGTGGCCGGGTTCGGTCTGGGACCGGGGGCTCTGCCCGGACTGGTGATCGGGGTGGTGCTCACGGCGACAGGCCTGGGCCTGTGGCTGCTCGGCTCCGCCTCGACCCTCGAGAACGCCGCGGCCGTGATCGGCTCGGGCCGCTATGGCGGTCGCGGCTCCTGGGGCCACTCCGGCGCCCTGGGCGGCACGGTGCTGACCGGCATCCTGCGCGCCGCCGTCGGCTCCGTCGCGCTCCCGCTGCTGCTGACCACCTCGCTGCTGGCGGCGCTGTCCGTCAGCGCCGTGGTGGGCATGACCACCGACGGCACCAGCGCCTTCCTGCGCTGGGGCATCGCCGTGCTCGCCCTCGTCATCGTGCTGGTCTGCTGGGTGGTGGCCGCGACGGCCCCCGAGGTGGATCTCGAAGATGGTGAGGGAGAGATCTCCCGGCCGCTGTTCGCCCGGGCCGAGGAGACTGCGGACGGGGGTCTGGATGCGATGGACTGGGGGGCCGACGATGAGAACGTCGAGCAGGTCCCGGTGCCTGCTCAGAAGCCGACCCGCGCCCAGCGCAAGAAGCGCCGCGCCGAGGCGAGGGCCGCAGAGGAGTCCGACGAGGAGGACGAGGACTGAACGTCCCCGCAGGGCCCAGACGGCCCCGCCGGGTCCAGACCGCGTAGTCGGGCTCAGACGGCCCCGCCGGCCTCAGACAGCGAAGCGCCCCGTTTGATCCGCAGCTGCGGTTCGAACGGGGCGTTTCGGTTGTCTGCGTCGCGGCGTCGGCGTCGGCGCCGGTGTCAGGCCTCGACGCCCAGGCCTCGCAGGACGAAGCCTTCGAGCGCCTCACGGGAGTAGCGCTTGGCGGAGGAGCCCACCAGTAGACCGTTGATGATGCGCACGGTCGCGTCCACATCGAGATCAGCTGCGAAGTCACCACCGGCCACGCCGTCGGTGACGATCGTGCGCAGCACGTCCTCGATCAGCACCACGTGGTCGCGCATGCGCGCGGCCGTCTCCGGGGTGAGGCTCGCGCCGCCGGAGGTCTGCGGGACATGGAAGGAGATGTTGAGGTCCAGCTGGGTGTGCACGTAGGCGATCGCGGCATCGCGGGGGGTGGCGGAATCGCTCACCCCGGCACGCAGCTGGGCGATGTAGTCCGTCGTCTCATGGATCGCGTACTCGACCAGGAGGGTCTCGCGGTCGGGGAAGTGGTTGTACATCGCCGTGCGCCCCACGCCGGCCGCGGACGCAATGCGGGAGAAGGTGACCGACTCGAACGACTGCGTCTCGAGCAGCTCGGCGAGCGCGGCGAAGATCTTCTCCCGCGTGCGCTCGCGATGCTCCTCGAGGGATCCTCCGATGATCTTGGGCATGCCGCATTCTTACACTTCCGCGAAGATCGACATAACCCGGGCGGCGATGCGCCGACGTGCGGGTTTCCGCGCTGTCCGTGCTCTCCGTGCGGGAGGCTCCTGCTCACCGGGCTCGGGCAAGGCCTGACCCCAGGAGGAGGTGGCGACGGCGCTGACTTGAAGGTACGGCGCTGACCTGGAGGCATAGTGACGCACGCGAGTAGGGTGTGCGCACCCAGACCCCCACGAAGGAGTGACGATGGCCCTGCATGAGTTCGAGTTCGAGTCCACATCCGGTCAGGATCGGATCCAAGCCTGGATCTACTCCCCGCCGCAGCCGCGGGCGATCGTGCAGATCGTGCACGGCCTGGGCGAGCACTCGCGTCGCTATCTGCGTCTGATCTCCGCGTTCCTGGACGCGGGCTTCGTGGTCGCCGCTGATGACCATATGGGGCATGGTCGCACCGCCGCTCTGAGCGGGCACTGGCAGGATTCGGGCACGGCCGATCCCGACGGCGTCATCGCCGACGAATGGGCCCTGACTCAGAAGGTCCGGGAGCTCCACCCCGACCTCCCGCTAGTGCTGTTCGGGCACTCCTGGGGCTCAATCATCGCGCGCGGCTATGCCGCGCAGCACGGCGAGGAGCTCGCGGGCCTCCTCCTCGGAGGGATCGCCGCCGCGCAGCCGTCCTTCGAGGCCGTGGCGCTCGCAGAGATCGATGCGGCGATCGCACGGGACGGAGGCGACGCCCCCGCGGGCGCCTTCCTCCCCACCCTGTTCGAGGGCTTCCTCGATCGCTACGACGACGTCCAGGGACCCACGGACTGGGTAGCCGCGGACCGCGGCGTCGTGGCCGACCACGCCAGCGACCCGCTGAACAACTTCCAGGCGGTGATGACCCTGCGGTTCCTGCGGAACTTCGTGGGCCTGTACCGCGAGGTGACCCCCGATGCCTGGTACTCCAGCGTCCCCACGGACCTGCCGGTGGCGGTGCTCGCGGGGGAGGATGACCCCGTCGGCGGCTTCGGGGCGGGTCCGGAGGAGGTCGGCCGGAAGCTGCGCGAGGCGGGCGTGGAGGACGTGATGGTGCGGGTATGGCCGGGATACCGCCACGAGATCCACAACGAGCCGCCGATCCGCGACGAGGTGCGGGACCAGCTGATCAGCTGGATCCAGGAGCATCTGCCGGCCCGCTGAGCTCCGCCTGGCCCCGGGATCTCCCGGCATGACGAAGGGCCCGGCACCATGTCTCACGGTGCCGGGCCCTTCGGATGTCCTGCGACATCATCGAGAGCGGGTGACGGGAATCGAACCCGCGCTATCAGCTTGGGAAGCTGAAGTTCTACCATTGAACTACACCCGCGAAACGCCGTCCGACCTGGCCTGCCATCCCGGAGGACCACGGCTGCTCGAGCGAACGCGAATCAGCATACCCTCTCCCGGCAGTGCTCCGCCAACCGGCGCCGCGCGTCCTGTCCGGGCGGAGCGCGGGCGCTTCCTCCGCACCGGCGGCAGGCCCCCGCCGGTGATGCGCTGCCAGTGGAGCCCCGCCAGCGATGCCCCACCGGCGATGCCCCACCGGTGGAGCCCCGCCATGGGCGGTGATGCTGGGATGCTGTGCCTTCCTCGACGCGGGGAGACTAGTCTGGGCGCCGTGCTGCTCAGCGATCGTGAAATTCGGGCCCAGATCGAGGCCGGTCGGGTACGCCTGGACCCCTTCGATGACGAGATGATCCAACCCGCCTCCGTGGATGTGCGGATAGACCGCTTCTTCCGCCTCTTCGACAACCACAAGCACGCGATGATCGATCCTGCACTCGAGCAGGCCGATCTCACGCGTGAGGTGGCGGTCGACCCCGAGGAGGCGTACATGCTCCATCCGGGGGAGTTCGTGCTCGCCTCGACCTATGAGCAGATCACGCTGCCGGATGACGTCGCCGCGCGCCTCGAGGGGAAGAGCTCCCTGGGACGGCTCGGCCTGCTCACCCATTCCACGGCGGGCTTCATCGACCCCGGCTTCCAGGGCCACATCACTCTCGAGCTGTCGAACATGGCGACCCTGCCGGTGGCGCTCTGGCCCGGGATGAAGATCGGGCAGCTGTGCTTCTTCCAGCTCTCGAGCGCCTCGGAGCGCCCCTATGGCAGCGCCGGGAATCTCAACCGCTACCTGGGCCAGCGCGGCCCGACGCCGTCGCGCTCCGCGCAGAACTTCCATCGCACCCTGATCCCTGTCGAGGAGGAGCAGTGACCGCTTCGGTCCCCCCGTCGAGCACTGAGCAGAGCCGCACCCGGCATCGTCTGCAGCTGCCCCGCGACACCGACCCCGGTGACGTCCTCACCATGATCCGTAACGTGCTCCCCGACGCCGGCGAGGACCAGGACGGCGCGATCGAGCTCGAGGCGCAGGTGCGCCTGGTGCCGGACCGCTCGCCGCGCGGTGCGGGACGCTGGGATCTGGAGACCCCGCGGGAGCGGGAGGTGCCGCTGCCCGAGGGTATGGGTGACTCCCATGGCTACGACCGGGCCTTCCCCGAGGGGATGCCCTTCGGCGCCGAGCGGCGGGCGCTGGACCTCGCCTGGTCGCTGGGCCGTCGTCTCTACGGCGCGGTGGTCACCGACGGCGGTGTGCGGCTCGAGCCGCATCCCTTCCAGATCCGTGATCTGAGCGTGGTGAGCGCTCACGCGCTGGCCCCGGAGTCCCTGGTCGAGCTGCTCGCCCCGCTCGAGTCGGAGATCTCGCTCGACGAGGTTCCCGAACATATCGCCCGCTCTGGGTACAGCGCTTCGATCTCGCTGCCGGGAGGGGAAGAGATCTCGGTGCGGGTGGGGCTCAGCTCTCGCCCTGCGGCGCTGTCCGCGCTGGAATGGCTCGACGACGCCGTGGAGTACCAGGTGGTGCATGTCACCGCAGACCCGGAAGAGGATGCGGTCGAGGTCCCCTCGGCCGAGGTCGCCGAGCGGTGGGAGCACGCCTACCGGCGGATCGGACTGATCGCCGGGCTGCTCATCGAGAGCGTCGGTGGCTACGTCGTGGACCTCGAGGGGTTCCTGGTCGACCCTGCTGATCTCGGCTGACGGCGGGAGGGCGGGCCTGCGCCGCTGACCCTCCAGCCCTACGGCGGGAGGGCCGGCCTGCGCCATTGACGCCTCCAGTCCTCAGTCAGCCGCCGGAGCCCGCCCGGCGGCACCGAGCCGGATCGGCACGAAGGCGATCAGCCCCACGGCCATCACCAGCACGATCCCCAAGATCCCGGTGCGGGTCTCGCCCGAGATCGCGACCGTCGCGGCGAAGGCGGCGGTGCCCAGGAAGCCCAGCGCACGGCCGGTGGTCGCGTAGAGGCCGAAGTTCTCCGTCTCCCGACCGGGCTGCGAGAGCCGGGTGAGCAGGTTCCTCGACGCGGACTGCACGGGGCCGACGAACAGGCAGATCGCCAGGCCGGCGATCCAGAACACGAGGCTCGAGCTGAAGAACAGCACCACCAGGCCCAGCACGATGACCCCGAGGGACCCGGCGATGATCACAGGACGGGGCCCCACGCGGTCATCGACGCGACCTCCGAGGAACACCCCGACGCCGGCCACCAGGTTCGCGGCGATGCCGAAGATGATGATCTCCGTGAAGGAGAAGCCGTACGCGTTCGCTGCCAGCACTCCGGCGATCGAGAACACCGCTCCCAGGCCGTCGCGATAGATGGCCGAGGCGACCAGGTACTGCAGCATGATCGGCTCTTCGCGGAAGGCCCGGATCACGCGGCGCACGATGTGCGCGTAGCCCTGCCAGGGGTTCCACTTCTCGCCGGGGGCGGAGGCGGGGTGCTTCGGGGCCCGCAGCATCAGCGGCATCGTGCCCACCAGGATCCACAGCGCGACGAACAGCGGGATCGCCCGGTAGTTCCAGCCGTTCTCGCCGGTGATCCCGAGCAGCCCGGTCCCGGGCATGACGAACAGCACCAGCACCACGGCCAGGCACACGATCGAGCCCCAGTAGCCCACCGCCCAGGCCGTGCCCGAGATGCGGCCCCGGTTGGCGGGGGTGGAGATCTCCGGCAGCACGGAGTTCACGAACACCCCGGCGAGCTCGCTGAACACCACGGCCAGCGCGATCAGGGCCGCGCCGAGCATCAGGTAGTCGGAGTCCAGCGCGACCAGGGGCATCAGGGCGATCACCACGACGGTGGCGAGGGTGGTGACGCGCAGCAGGGTGTTGCGGGCACCGCCCCGGTCGGCGAGGTTCCCCAGCAGGGGAGCGAGCAGCGCGACCGCCACCGCACCGATGGACTGCCAGGTGGTCAGCACCTGTGAGCCGTGAGCCTGCGCGGCCGTGATCGCCGCATCGCCCACGGCACCCTCGGCGGCCACGGCGCTGGCGACATAGGTCGCGAACACGAACGTGAGGATCACCGAGCTGAAGGCCGACATCCCTCCGTCCCACAGCGCGAAGGGGACGACGGGCGGGCGCGCGGGGCGGGAAGCGGACACGTGCGCCTCCGGGTCCGAGATGGTGGCCATGTGCTCACTCTACGGAGCAGCCGGGGTGTCGGTGCCGCAGTCCGTGAGATGTGTGGTCGGATGCCCCTGATTCAGGAATGGGGGCGCGGCCTCCCGTAAGATGTCGTCGGCCCCTTCCCCCTGCTCCGGTTGGAGACTCGCGTGTTCCTGATGCTGCTCGCCCACCTGGTGGCGGCGCTCGTGGGACCCCTCCTGGTGCGATGGATCGGTCGGAACGCCTTCTATCCGCTGGCCGTGGTGCCGGGGGCCTCAGCCCTCTGGCTCGCCACGATCGACCCCCGGGCCCTCGCGGAGCTCCCGCGCGAGGAATCGATCCCCTGGATCCCCGCCTTCGGCATCGACCTGGCCTTCCGGCTGGATCCGCTGAGCTGGGTGCTGGCGCTGATCGCCACCGGCATCGGCGCGATCGTGCTGCTGTACTGCGCGCGCTACTTCCAGGACACCGAACCCGGGCTGGGGCGCTTCGCCGGGGTGCTGACCGCGTTCGCAGGGGCGATGGTGGGCCTGGTGCTCGCGGATGACGTGATGGTGATCTACACCTTCTGGGAGCTCACCACCGTCTTCTCCTACCTCCTGATCGGGCACTACCAGGACAAGCAGGCCTCGCGGCGTGCTGCACTGAATGCCCTGATCTCGACCACCGCCGGTGGGCTCGCGATGCTGGTGGGCCTGCTGATGGTCGCCTCGCAGGCCGGGTCGATGCGGCTCTCGGTGATCGTCGGTGATCCGATGTGGGAGCAGGCCGGCCCGTATCTCGTCACCGCGATGGTGCTGATCCTGGCGGGCGCCACCAGCAAGTCGGCGCTGCTGCCCACCCATTTCTGGCTCCCTGGCGCGATGGCCGCCCCCACCCCGGTCTCGGCCTACCTCCATGCTGCGGCGATGGTGAAGGCCGGGGTCTACCTGATCCTGCGCATGGCCCCGGCACTGACCCACCTCGAAGTGATCACGATGATCCTGGCCGCCGTGGGTGCGGCGACCATGCTGGTCGGCGGCTGGCGGGCGCTGCGGCAGACGGACATCAAGCTGCTGCTCGCCTACGGCACCGTCTCGCAGCTGGGATTCCTGGCCGCGGTGACCGGCCTGGCCACGCACGATGCCGTGCTCGCAGGCCTCGCGATGCTGATCGCGCACGCGGTGTTCAAGGCACCCCTGTTCATGGTCGTCGGCATCATCGACAAGAAGTTCGGCACCCGTGACCTGCGCGTGCTGTCCGGAGTGGGCAGGGTCGCGCCGGTCGTCGCGGTGATCGGCACCCTCTCCGCCGCCTCGATGGCCGCGGTGCCGCCGCTGTACGGATTCGTGGCCAAGGAATCGATCTACTCCGCGCTCTGGTACGCGGGCGGCTGGCAGCGCCTGCTGCTGCTCGCCCTGATCGCCGGATCGATCCTCACCGTCGCCTACTCCTGGCGATTCGTCTGGGGCGCTTTCGGGCCCGCCCCGGGAGCTCCCCGGGTCCAGAAGCCGCAGATCCCGGTGCTCTACTGGCTGCCGCCCGCGCTGGTGGCCGTGTTCTCCGTGGCGCTCGCCGTCGCCACCGGCCCGCTCGAGGAGGTGCTGCGCGCCTCCTCCTCGGTGCTGCCGGAGACCGGCCCGGGAGTGCACCTGGTGGTGATCCCGCATCTGGGAGTCCCGCTGCTGGCCTCCGTGCTCACCCTCGGCCTCGGCATCGGACTCGCCCTGCTCGCCAAGCCCTTCGCGAAGCTCCAGAAGCGGGTCTCCCCGCAGCGCTGGGCCGACGGCGGCCTGCTGGAGGCCTTCGATGCCGAGCGCGGCTTCCGCCGGATCCTGCGCGGCACCGATGCGCTGTCGATCGCGGCCACCGCGCTGTTCCAGCGAGGGTCCCTGCCCTACACTCTGGGCACGATGCTGGTGGTGCTGATCGCCCTGGTGGGGCCGGTCGCGGTGTCCCAGGCCCCGCTGCCGGACAACCTGGTGCTCTTCCAGCATCCTCTCGAGCTGATCCTGCTGCCGGTGGCGGCGCTGGCGGCCTTCGGCGCCGCCCGTTCCCGTCGGCGACTGCGAGCCGTCTTCCTGATCACCGTGACGGGCTACAGCGTCGCCCTGCTCTTCCTGGTCGCCGGCGCACCGGACGTCGCCACCACCCAGGTGCTGGTCGAGACCGCGATGACCGTGGTGCTGGTGCTGGTGCTGCGTCGCCTGCCGATCCACTTCTCCCGCCGACCCCTGCGGATCGGTGCCTGGGGACGCTGGGGGATCGCGATCGCGACCGCGGTGGTGCTGTGCGGCGGCACCCTGTATGCCGCCGATGCCCGCTACCGCGAGGCGCTCGGCCCGGGCCTGATCGAGCCGGCGTACACCATCGGCGGCGGCCACAACGTGGTCAACGTGACCCTGGTCGATGCCCGCGTCTGGGACACGATGGGCGAGATCTCCGTGCTGCTGGTGGTGGCGACCGGGGTGGCCTCGCTGATCTTCGTCACCCGTCGCGAACGCCCCATCTCCCGGGTGCGCGACCTGGAGTCCAAGACCTCCATCTGGCCGCGACGGATGGATTCCGAGCTGCCCCAGAATGCCCTGGACTTCGACGCCCGCCCGGATGACGTCTCCGAGGGCAACCGCTGGCGGACCTGGCTCTCCGCGGGACTGACCCTGGCCCCCGAGAGGCGCATGGTCATGCTCGAGGTCATCACACGCCTCGCCTTCCCGATGATGATGATGTTCTCGGTGTACCTGCTGATGGCAGGGCACAACCTGCCCGGCGGCGGCTTCGCGGGCGGGCTGGTGGCAGGTCTCGCCCTGGCACTGCGCTATATCGCGGGCGGCCGCTACGAGCTGAGCGAGGCCGCGCCGGTGCAGGCGGGTCTCGTGCTCGGCGCCGGGATGGCGATCGCGGTCCTGGCGGGCGTGCTCCCGGTGCTCTTCGGAGGCACCGTCTTCGCCAGCGCGACCCCGGTGGTGCAGGTGCCGCTGCTGGGGGAGCTGCATTTCCCCAGCGCACTGATCTTCGACGTCGGCGTCTACCTGGTGGTCGTCGGCGTGATGCTCGACTTCCTGCGGTCGCTCGGATCGCAGATCGACCAGCAGCAGGAGGCGGAGATCGATGCCCGTTAGTCTCTCGCTGCTCCTGATCGCCGGGGTGCTCATCACCTGCGGCGTCTACCTCATGCTCGAGCGCACCCTCTCGCGGATCATCCTGGGCTTCGTGCTGCTGGGCAACGGCGTGAACGTGCTGTTCATCATCGCCGCCGGGAAGCCCGGGCTGCCACCCTTCGAGGGCACCGGCGATCCTGCGGAGATGACCGATCCGCTCCCCTTCGCGATGGTGCTCACCGCGATCGTGATCTCGCTGGGCATCACCGCCTTCGGCATGGCCCTGGCCTACCGGGCCTGGCAGCTCTTCGGCCACGACGAGGTCCCCGACGACGTCGAGGACCGACGGGTGCTGCGTCGGCGGAGGCGCCGCCCCGAGGAGACCGACCACCTGCCCTGGTCCCAGGCGCTCTCGGAGGAGTCCCGCCGCGGTGCCCTGGCACAGTCCCAGGGACTGCTCGCCGCAGAGGACGACGATCCGCTGGGCTCGGACCTCACCAGTGCCGAGGACGTCCCGCAGGACGCCACCGAGGCCGACGAGGGAGGTGCGCCGCCGCCCCCACGGCCCGGCCGTCGCCGTGCCGACAAGGGAGGGAAGCGGCCCGAGGACCCGCCGCGCGCAGGGCACTCCGCTGCAGACCAGGCGTCCCAGGACATGGGCAGCGTGCCCGGCGCGGGCCCCGCCACCGATACCGACCGAGAGCACACAGATGGGCGGGGTGAGGGATGAGCATCGAACTGCTCCTCGCGCTGCCGGTGATGCTTCCGCTGGCCGGTGCCGCGTTCACGCTGCTGCTGCGCCACTACACCCGGATCCAGCTCTGGGTCGCGATCCTCACCCTGGCCGCGATCTTCACCGTCTCCATGGTGCTGGGCTACTACGTCTCGCAGGAGGGCGTGCTGGTCCTGCAGATCGGCAACTGGACCCCGCAGCTGGGGATCGTGCTGGTCGCGGACCGTCTTACCGCGCTGATGCTGCTGGTCTCCAGCTTCGTCACCCTCGCGGTGCTGGTGTACTCGAGCGCGCAGACAGTCAGCGAGAACACCGAGCGGACCCCGGTGGCGATCTACCATCCCACCTACCTCGCCCTGGTGGCCGGGGTGTCGATGGCCTTCCTCGCCGGCGACCTGTTCAACCTCTACGTCGGCTTCGAGGTGCTGCTCGCGGCGAGCTACGTGCTGCTCACCCTCGGCGGCTCCGCCAGCCGTGTGCGCGCAGCCACCACCTATGTGATCGTCTCGCTGCTGAGCTCGGTGATCTTCCTGGCCGCGATCGCCGCCGTGTACTCCGCGACCGGCACCGTGAACCTGGCAGAGCTCGCGGTCCGGCTGGATGGCCTGGACCCCGGCATCCGGATGGTCCTGGAGCTGATGCTGCTGGTGGCCTTCGGGATCAAGGCCGCGATCTTCCCGCTCAGCGCCTGGCTGCCGGACTCCTACCCGACCGCCCCCGCCCCGGTCACCGCCGTATTCGCGGGCCTGCTGACGAAGGTCGGCATCTACGCGATCCTGCGCCTGGAGACCCTGCTCTTCCCGGCCTCGCAGATCCAGAACCTGCTGCTGGCCGCGGCGGCGCTGAGCCTGTTGATCGGCATCTTCGGCGCCGTCGCGCAGACGGACCTCAAGCGAGTGCTGTCCTTCACGCTGGTCTCCCATATGGGTTACATGCTGTTCGGCATCGGGATGAGCACGCAGCTGGGCATGGGCGCAACCATCTTCTACGTCGCCCACCACATCACCGTGCAGTCCACGCTGTTCCTCGCGGCGGGCCTGATCGAGCACCGCGGCGGGACCACCAACCTGATCAAGCTCGGCGGGCTGCAGAAGCTGGCCCCCGTGATCGCGGTGCTCTTCTTCATCCCCGCCATGAACCTCGCCGGCATCCCGCCCTTCTCCGGCTTCATCGGCAAGGTGGGGCTGATCGAGGCGGGCATCCAGTACGACCGCACCGCGGGCTGGATCCTCATCGTCATCAGCGTCCTGACCAGCCTGCTCACGCTGTATGCGATCGCCAAGATCTGGAACCGCGCCTTCTGGCAGGAGCCCAGCGCCGAGATCATCGCCCGTGACGTCCCGCTGCCCAAGGTGATGGGCGGGGCGACCGCCGCGATGATCGCCTTCTCGCTCGTGCTCACGGTGCTCGCCGGCCCGATCATGACCTACGCCGACAATGCGGCGAGCTCCATCCTCGAGCGCACCCCGTATGTGGGCGCCGTGCTCGGCGACGAGGCCGCCGGCGAGCTGCAGTACCGGATCGATGACGCCGGGCACCGCCTCGACGGCAACGGGCAGGAGGTGGACGAATGATCTCCCGACGTTTCAGGGACCTTCGGCATTCATGGATCTGGGCGCTGGTCTCGGTGGCGCTGTGGTGCCTGCTGTGGGGTGGTGTGGACCTCAAGAACGTGCTGGGCGGCATCGCGGTCGCCGTCCTCGTCTTCGTGCTGTTCCCGATGCCGCCGACGGGCCACGAGCTGACCCTGCGCCCGGTGCGCTTCCTCCTCTTCGCGGCCCGCTTCCTGGCCGATGTGGTGGTCTCCGCCATCCAGGTCGGCTACTACTCGCTGCGCCCGGGCCCGCAGCCGCCGAGCTCGGTGATCGCTGTGCGGATGGCGTCGCGCTCGGACTTCTTCCTGACCTTCACGGGCGTGCTGTGCACCCTGATCCCCGGCTCTGTCGTGGTCGAGGCGCAGCGCGCCACCGGGATGCTGTTCCTGCACACCTTCAACACCGGGACTCCCGAGGAGGTCGAGAAGGCGCGGGCACAGGTCCGTGCCCAGGAGGAGCGGCTGCTGTGGGCCGTCGGCCGCCGCGAGGTCCTCGAGGAGGCGGGTCTGCGATGAGCACCTTCGAGATCCTGCTGGTCATCTATGCCGCCATCCTCGCGGCCGCTGCGCTGGGCGTGGTGTACCGGATGGTGGTGGGCCCGACGATCCTGGATCGTGCGATCTCCAGCGACTCCCTGGTCACGCTGGTGGTGATGGGCATGGCCCTCTACGCCGCGCACGCCCAGGCGGCCTGGGCGGGGCCGGCACTGCTGGGACTCACCGGCCTGGCCTTCATCGGCACCGTCACCTTCGCCCGCTTCGTGGCCCGCGAGGACCCGATGCAGGGCCGCCGGACCCGCCACTCCCGCGAGCCGCGCACGGACACCGGCCCCCATGAGGCGATCCACCCCGACCCCTCCAGCTCGGAGGCCTGGGACCAGGCGCCGGGGGGCGCATCGGACAGCACACCGGGCAGCACGCCGGGCAACACCTTCGTCGACGCCGAGTCCCAGGACCCGCTGACCGCCGAGGACCCGCTGGAGGATCCGCTCCAGCCGGGGGAGGCTCTCGAGGAGACAGGCCGGCCGGGGGAGGGGCGCGACGCCCCGCAGCAGCCGGAGCCGTTCGAGGACGGGGACGAGCACGGGTTCGGTGCCCAGCCGGGCTGGCGCGGCTTCGAGGACGAGCGCCGCGGCGTCCGTGATCCCGGAACGACGGAGGAGCCCCGATGACGACGATCGAGATCATCGCCGCTGTGCTGATCGCCGGCGGCGTGCTGCTGGGCGTGGTCTCCGCGATCGGGCTCAACCGCTTCGACGGCGTGCTGATGCGCATCCATGCAGCCTCCAAGCCCCAGGTGCTGGGGCTGATCCTGGTGTTCAGCGGGGCGGCGCTGTTCTCGGGCTCCTGGTCCCTGGCAGCCTTCCTGCTGGTGGTGCTGCTCGCCCAGATGCTGACCGTGCCGGTCTCGAGCGTCATGGTGGGCCGTGCCGCCTTCCGCCGCGGCTTCGTGCGCGGCGGCGACTACGCGATCGACGAGCTCAGCCCCCGGCTGGCAGATACCGATGATGATGACGATGACGAGGACGGCTTCATCGACGAAGAGGGGGACGATCACCGGGGGATGGCCGACGGCGACGTGGATCGCTTCCCCGAGAACGTGCTCACCGAGACCGTCGAACCGCTCACGGATCCCAACTGGGTGGACCCGGAGGAACGCGCGGACGACGTCGAGGACGAGGACATCATCGATATCGACCTCGACGACGAGACCGAGCTCGAGGCCGAGGAGGTCGCCGAGCGCGACCACCGGTGACGGGCCGACACCCCGGCTCGTCGGCCCGCCGCGACCACCGGTGACGGGCCGACACCCCGGCTCGTCGGCCCGCCGCGCCTTTCGCTCCGCCGGGCCGGCCCGCCCGCCCCGCCGCGCCCTTCGCTCCGCCGGGCCGCCCGGCTCGCACCGGCTGCCGGGCCCGCCCCGGCTCAACTCAGTTCAGTTCAGTTCAGAACAGCCCGACCGACTCCCCGGCGTCGGTGACACCCATGCGCAGCGCGGCAGGTTCCTTGGGCAGCCCCGGCATCGTCATGATCGCGCCGGTCAGCGCGACCACGAAGCCGGCCCCGATCTTCGGCACCAGATCCCGCACATGCAGCACATGCCCGGTGGGGGCGCCGAGCGCCTTGGGATCATCGGAGAAGGAGTACTGGGTCTTCGCGACGCAGACGGGCAGGGTGTCCCAGCCGTTGCGCTTCAGCATCCGCAGCTGTGCCGGTGCGCGGTCCTCGAAGACCACGTCGTCGGCCCCGTAGATCTCGCGAGCCAGGGTCCGCAGTGATGCCTCGATCCCCTCGGCCGGGTCGTAGAGGTGGCGGAAGTCCGGGGCGTCCTCCTCGATCGCGGCGAGCACCTGCTCGGCGACCGCCAGGCCGCCGTCGCCGCCCTTCGCCCAGACCTCCGAGAGCGCGGCGCGGAAGCCCTGCTCCTTCGCCCATCCGAGCACTGCCTCGAGCTCAGCCTCGGTGTCGGTGGGGAAGCGGTTCAGCGCGATGACCGGCTCGATGCCGAACTTGCGCATGTTCTGCACGTGACGGGCGAGGTTCACGGTGCCGGCCAGGGCGGCGTCGATGTCCTCGGTCGCCAGCCCGTCCTTGGCGACCCCGCCGTGCATCTTCAGCGCGCGCACGGTCGCGACCACCACCCCGGCGTCGGGGGAGAGACCGCCGAGGCGGGCCTTGATGTCCAGGAACTTCTCCGCACCGAGGTCCGAGCCGAAGCCGGCCTCGGTGACGGTGATGTCCGCCAGGGACAGCGCCAGCTGGGTCGCGGCCAGCGAGTTGCAGCCGTGGGCGATGTTCGCGAAGGGGCCGCCGTGCACGAGCGCCGGGGTCCCGCCGAGGGTCTGGACGAGGTTCGGCAGCAGAGCGTCCTTGAGCAGCATCGTGACCGCGCCGCCCACGCCCAGGTCGGCGACGCTCACGGGCTTCCGGTCGTAGGTGAAGCCCAGCACGATGCGATCGATGCGGGCCTCGAGGTCCTTCAGGTCGGTGGACAGGCACAGCACGGCCATGATCTCGGAGGCGACCACGATGTCGAAGCCGTCCTCGCGGGGAACGCCCTGGGTCGGGCCGCCCAGACCGATCGTGATCTTCCGCAGAGCCCGGTCGTTGACGTCCACCACGCGCTTCCACTGGATCCGGCGGGGATCGATGTTCAGGGCGTTGCCCTGGTGAATGTGGTTGTCGACCAGGGCGGCGAGGGTGTTGTTGGCGATCTGGATCGCGTGGAAGTCCCCGGTGAAGTGGAGGTTGATGTCCTCCATCGGGACCACCTGGGCGTGACCGCCACCGGTGGCGCCGCCCTTGATCCCCATGATCGGGCCGAGCGCCGGTTCGCGCAGCGCGACCATGGTCCGGTGCCCCAGCAGCGTGAAGGCATCGGCCAGACCCACCGTGGTGGTGGACTTGCCCTCACCGGCCGGAGTGGGGGACATGGCCGAGACCAGGATCAGTCTCCCGGTCGTCCCCGTCGGCGTCATCTTCCGCACATCGACCTTGGCCTTGTAGGAGCCGTAGGGCACCAGGGCCTCGGCGGGCACCCCGGCCCTCTCGGCGATCTCGGTGATGGGCTGCAGGGTCGCCGCCTGGGCGATCGCAAGGTCCGGGTTCTCGGCTGACATCGTCGTCCTCCATTGGGTGTCGAGCGCCCGGGCACGGGGCCGGGCTGATCCGAGGACCAGCCTACGGCGGTGGGAGAAGGAAGACGCGGGAACTGCAGACCTGGTGCTGGGGCGGACCAGGCACCGGCTCGGCATCGGCGGCACCGACCGCTCACGCCTGGCGGGCGCGCGCTCCATCGGCGGCGCGGTCACCGGCGTGATCCTGTCGATGGTGCTCTCCCCGCAGTTCGAGAACACGGCCGTCGACGGCATCCGCCTGAAATTCACGATCGCCACCCTGGTCCTGGCCGCCCTCGCGCTCGTCTTCTACTGGGTCTGCTTCCGCAACACCAAGGAGGTCGTCACGGCCGGCACGGGCACCGTCAACCTGCGCACCACCATGTCGATGGTGCGGCGGAACAAGCCGCTGATCGTGCTGTGCGTGGGAGCGCTGTTCCTGCTCGGCGGCTCGTTCACCATGAACGCGGTGATGATGTACTACGCCCGCGACGTGGTCGGCGGCGCCGGATAATTCGCGCTCCTGTTCCTGCTGCAGACGGTCGGCACGATCGCGATCGCCTCGGTGATCCCGCGGATCTCGGAACGCTTCGGCAAGCGCACCAGCTACGTGGGCCTGGCGATGTTCGCCGTGCTGGGCCTGAGCATCGTGGGCCTCACCCCGACCGGGAACCTGCCGATGACGCTGCTGGCCTTCCTCATCTACGGCATCGGCTTCGGCGGCACCAATGCGCTGATGTTCTCGATGCAGGCCGACACCGTCGACTACGGCGAATGGAGGACCGGCACCCGCGCCGAGGGCGGCAGCTACTCGATCCTCTCCTTCGTCCGCAAGACGGGCCAGGGCATCGGCGGCTTCCTGGGCGGCGCGATCATCGCCGCCTTCGGCTACGTCTCCGGCGCTCCGGACCAGCCCGACCAGGCGGTGCAGGGCATCAAGTTCGCCGCCGGCTGGGCACCTGCCGTGCTGTGCCTGATCGCGGTGCTGGTGATGCTCCTGTACCCGCTCACCGCGAAGGAGCACACCGGGATCGTCAAGGAGCTCCACCAGCGGCGAGCACGCAGCGCCCTGGGGGAGACCGCGCCCGGCGCGGGAGTGGTGCTCGCCTCGCGCGGCGACCAGCTCATCGCCCGCCGCCCGGTGGTCACCGTCAACGAGGACTACGGCGCCGGCGCCTCCTACGTGGCTCCGCGCGTCGCCGAGAAGCTCGGGGTGCCGTACGCGGGCCTCGCATTCAGCTCCGAGGATCTCGAACGGGCGTCCTCCTCCCACCCGAAGGTGCTGGCCGACGACACCACCGGCAGGTCCCTGCGATGGCTGCACTCCTTCTCCTGGCCGGGGATGGACGTCAACGTCGCCACCGCCTCCGGAGACGCGCAGGTGGGCACCAATCTGGTCTCCAAGAACATCGACGAGGTGATGGGCCTGGTCAAAGGCTTCGGCGGCGTGGTGCTCGGACGGGATGCGACCGCGATCCTCGACAACATGCGCGGCGCGGTCCACATCCGGATGATCGGAGATGTCCAGGACCGCGTGGACCGGGCCGCCGCGGACTACGGGATCACCCGCGAGGTCGCCGAGCAGCGGCAGGTGCGCGAGGACCGTATGCGGCCGCGGATGTCGCGCCGGCTCATGCACTGGGAGCCGACCGACGAGGGTCGCTATCACCTGATCATTGACTCCAGCCAGATGTCGCTCGACGAAGCCGTGGAGGAGATCGTCGCAGCCGTCGAGGCTGAGCGGGGGATGGTCGATATGGACCTGGAGGAGCCGACGGACGACTGAGCCGGTCCTGATCCGTCCCGCCCAGCTCCGGGCACGTCGCCCGGTCGCCGCGTTCAGGGTTGGGCGAGCCGCTCCCTGAGCACCTCCGCGCCTGCTCCCTCCAGTTCGTCGAGCGCAGCGGTACGTCCCGCCATCGCCATGACGAGGTCGAGCATTGTGCCGCGCACCTCGGGGCCGTCGCCGACGGCCAGGTCATCGTCGGTCGCCTCGAGGCGCAGTCCTCGCACCAGCGTGCGGCTGTTGACGGCGAAGTCCTTGCTCGCGAAGAACTCGGCCACGACCCGTACCGCCTCGCGCGCGGGGACCAGCGGCAGGCCGAGCGGTCGCGCGATGTCCTGCCCGTGCACCACGACCTCTCCGAGCATGCCTGCCCGCTCCCCGAACGGTGCGGCCGACGACATCGCCGAGTCACGGAAGGCAGCCAGCCCGCGGGCCGGATCCGCAGCGCGATGCCGGTGCAGCAGGCGCTGGTTGTGCCGGTCTGTGTCGAACCGTGCGGCGGCCATGTTCATGAGCCAGGGGAGGGTCGGGGTGCGCGCTGCGGCGGTGAGATGTGTCAGCACATCCCGTACCGTCCACCCGGCGCAGAGCGAAGGACGCTCCCAGTCCACGTCGGGCACGTCCCGCAGCGCATCGGCGAGAGCGAGGCGCTCGGCGTGGAGGAGAGGGAGGACGTCGCGGGGGTTCACCAGGCCGACGGTAGGGCGGTGGAGGACCCGGCACAAGACCGGGCACAGTGTCAGACCGGGTCCGGCACGAGGCCGGACTCAGCACGGGGCCGGACTCAGCACGGGGCCGGACTCAGCACGGGGTCGGACCTAGCGCGAGGGCGGACCCAGCAGGAGATCGAGCCTGGAGAACGACGAAGCCCCCTGGCGTACCAGGGGGCTTCGTGGTGGTGGCTCCGACCGGCGTCGATCCGGTGACCTTTCGATTTTCAGTCGAACGCTCTACCAACTGAGCTACAGAGCCGCGGCCGCCGAGGCGACCAGGGAACAGAGTACCAGGCGGGAGAGGCCGGCACCTCACCAGATCGGCGTGGTGTAAGGCACGCCACGAGACGCGGTCGGGCCGAGGATTCTGCTCAGGAGACCTGGACGATCGCCTTGCCGAAGTTCCGGCCCCGCAGCATGCCCGCGAACGCCTCCGGGGCGCGGTCGAGCCCTTCGGTGATGTCCTCGGTGTGCTGCACCTGGCCGGAGGCGAGCCACCCGGTCATGTCCCGCAGGAAGTCCTCGAACATCGCCGAGACGAACTCGCGCTGGATGAATCCGCGCAGGGTGAGGCTCTTCGCGAGGATGGCGCCCATGAGCTGCCCGCTGCGGTCGGGGCCCTCGGGCAGCGAGGTCGCGTTGTAGTTCGCGGCCAGCCCGCATACCGGCACTCGCGCGAACTCGTTGAGCTGTGGCAGCACCGCGTCCCACACTGTGCCGCCGACGTTCTCGCAGTACACATCGATGCCGTCGGGGGCGGCCGCGGCGAGCCTGCCGGCCAGGTCCGGGGCCCGGTGGTCGAGCGCCGCGTCGAAGCCGAGCTCCTGCAGGCGTGCGACCTTCTGCTCGCCGCCGGCGATGCCGATCGCGCGGGCACCGTGGATCTTCGCGATCTGGCCCACGGCAGAGCCGACCGGCCCGGTGGCCGCCGCGACCGCGACGGTCTCCCCGGGCTGGGGCTTTCCGATCGCGAGCAGACCGGCGTAGGCGGTGAAGCCGGGCATGCCGAGCACCCCGAGAGCGGTCGTGACCGGGGCGGCGGCGGGGTCCAGGCGGCGCAGCTGCGCGGCGGGTTCGACGCTGTACTCCTGCCAGCCGCCGTAGGAGAGGACGGTGTCGCCCGGCGCGAAGCCGTCGGCCGCGGACTCGACCACCTCGGAGACGGTGCCGCCGACGATCACGTCCCCGACCTCCATCGGCGACGCATAGGACTTCGCGGCGCTCATCCGGCCGCGGACATAGGGGTCCAAGGACAGGTAGCGGGTGCGCAGCAGCACCTGGCCCGCCTCGGGGGACCGGACCTCGCTCACGTCGCGCGTGAAGTCGTCGGGGACGGGCTCGCCCTGGGGGCGTGAGGCGAGGCGGATGCGGTGATTGCGCAGGGAGGTGCTCATCCCTCGAGCGTAAGGGGAAACGAGCGGAGGGGGTGAGCTGCGAGCGGTGGCATATGCCCCGCTAGGGGACTCGAACCTGCGTCGGCTGCTGGGGGATCCAGAGAACGAAGCAGGCCCCGGAACGATGTTCCGGGGCCTGCTTTCGATGGCGACCCTGACCGGGCTTGAACCGGCGACCTCCGCCGTGACAGGGCGGCACTCTAACCAACTGAGCTACAGGGCCATGCGTGTCTGTGCGCTTCGCGTACTCGCTTCGACTCGAATAACTCTACCGGATGTTCAGATGGCTCTCGACCAAACTGGCTGTGAGCCGTCTCGCACTTCCGTTTCGCCTGGTCCGGACGTTTCCGTCGCACCTGGAGCGAAGTACCCCCAACGGGATTCGAACCCGTGTCGCCGGCGTGAAAGGCCGGTGTCCTAGGCCACTGGACGATGGGGGCCCGGGCAGCAGAACTGCCCGACGCAGAGCATACCCATCTCTGGCGATCTATGCCTCCGGGTTCGGCATGGATGCGTCGTATCCGACACGATGCGGCGCAGTTCCAGGCTGTCGCGTCACGTCCCGCGCGCAGCCCGCCACGTACGGCCCGCGCATGGTTCGATGGCTCCATGATCCGGATCAGTCGCGAGGAGTTCGAGGAAGCGGTCGATGACGCCCTGGACTCGCTGCCCGAGGAGATCGCCCGCGCCATCGCCGAGGCGAATGTTGTGATCCTGGTGGAGGAGGAGCCGTCACCGGAGCAGGCCGACGGTCGCGAGCTGCTGGGCCTGTACGAGGGGATCCCGCTGGACAAGCGCTCGGTCTTCGACGGCTACGCCCAGCCGGATCGGATCTTCATCTTCCGCGGCCCGCTCCAGCGCCATGCCATCTCCCGCGAACACCTGGTCCGGGAGATCGCGGTGACCGTGCTGCATGAGCTCGGCCACCTGTTCGGGATCAGCGACGCCCGCCTCCACGAGCTCGGCTGGGGCTGACCCGTGAGGACTGCTGCCGGGTCGCTCAGACCTGGTCGGCGTCGAGGTCCGTGAGCCCGGCCTCATGGGCGATGATCGCGATCTGCACGCGGTTGGTGCAGTCGAGCTTCGCGAAGATCTTCGAGACGTGCGCCTTCACCGTCGCCTCGCTCATGAACAGCCGCATCCCGATCTGGGCGTTGGACAGTCCCGCGCCGACCGCGCCGAGCACCTCGGTCTCGCGCTCGGTGAGCTGATCGAGCCCGGGGTGCTGCTCCTGGCGCGAGCCCGGATTGGCGTCGGAGAAGTGCGAGAGCATCCGTCGGGTGACGGTGGGGGAGAGCATGGCCTCGCCTCCGGCGACCACATGGACTGCACGGGCGAGGTCCTGGGGCGGAGTGTCCTTGAGCAGGAAGCCGCTGGCTCCGGCCTCGAGCGCCTGGAAGACGTACTCATCCATGTCGAACGTCGTCAACATGATGATCTTGGGCGGGTTCGGCAGGGCGCTGACCGCGCGGGTCGCGGCGATCCCGTCGAGCTTCGGCATACGCACATCCATCAGCAGCACGTCCGGGCGGTGCTTCTGCACCAGTGTCACCGCCTCCGCGCCATCGCTGCCCTGACCCACCACCTCGATGGCCGGATCAGCTCCCAGGATCATCGCCAGCCCAGCACGCACCAGGGAGTCGTCGTCGATCAGTCCTACACGAGTCACGTCGCCGTCGGCCACGGGATCACCGCCCTCACTTCGAAGCGTCCGTCGTCGGTGGGGCCCGACGTGATGGTGCCACCCGCGTGGGTGACACGGGTCTCGATGCCCGACAGGCCCATCCGGGCCCCGGGAAGATCCGTCGTGAACCCCTTGGGGAGAACATTACTGACCTCGATCACCAGCTCGATGCCGGGCTCGCCGATCAGCGCCACCCGCGCCTTGGTGTGCAGGGCGTGCTTATGGATGTTGGTCAGCCCCTCCTGCACCACCCGGTAGGCGGTGCGCGCGAGCTGATCGGGCACCGGATCGTCGATGAAATCGAAGAGGTCCACGGAGATGCCGGCGTCCTGCGAGGTGGCCACCAGGCGGCGCACGTCCTCCCAGGTGGGCTGCGGTGCCAGAGGCGCCTCCTCCCCATCGCCGCGCAGCACTCCCAGCACCTCGCGCAGCTCCGAGAGCGCGGTCGTCGCGGTCTGCCGGATCAGGCCGGCGGACTGCTGCACCTGGGCGCGCTCGAGATTCGGGTTCACCTCGAGAGCGCCGGCCTGCAGGGCGACCAGCGAGATCTTGTGGGCGACGATGTCGTGCATCTCGCGGGCGATGCGGGTGCGCTCGGCGCGCCGGGCCTGCTCCTCGGCGGCAGCACGTCCGGACTCCGCCTGCTCCGCCCGCTGCTGGAGCTGGGCGAGCAGGGCGCGTCGGGTCGAGGTGTACATCCCGGTCGCGGCTGAGGCGGCGACGATCAGCGTGCTCACCACCAGTCCGGTGATGCCCATGTACGGGCCGGCCCCGACCCAGAGCAGTGAGGGCACCGCCCCGGCGGCCACGGCCAGCGCTGCGACCAGCAGGGTCAGCAGCCGATGGTGGCTGCGGGTTGCGAAGCTGTAGACGACGATGATCAGCACCGAGAGCGCCATCACCGCCGCGTTGAGCACCAGCAGCACGGGCAGCAGCCAGCGCCAGTGCCGATGGCGCAGCAGCAGAGCACTCCCGAGCACGAGCGTCAGGGCGGCGCGCCACGGCTCGAAGGGGGAGGTCACGACGACCAGCTGCGCTATCGCCTCGGCCACGACGACGGCGAGGACGAGCACCTCCTGCCAGCGCTGCCGCCTCGGGGCTCCGGGTTCATCCACGTGGCCACTGTAATCGCGCAGCTCCCGGCCCCCGCCCGGACCAGCAGCGTCCGCCCGGTCCTCGCCCCAGGTCGGGGACGGGATCGACGGAGGTCGCCCCTGCCGTCCCCGTGGACCACCCGCGGCCCGACCTTCGTCGCCACCGGCCTGGCCCCGCGACGCTGTCGCGGCCGCGTGATGCAGGAGGAGTCTCGTCCCATGAGCATCACGACCCCTTCATCCACATCCTCCGGCCCCACCCTCGAGGTGCGCGGCGTGACCAAGCGCTACGGCGAGCGCGCGGCCGTCGACGACCTCAGCTTCGTGTGCCGTCCCGGCACCGTCACCGGCTTCCTCGGCCCCAACGGCGCCGGCAAGTCCACCACGCTGCGCATCCTGACCGGCCTGGCGCAGGCCGACGCCGGCGAGGCGCTCGTGGGCGGGGAGCCCTACCGGCGGCTCTCCCACCCCGCACGCACCATCGGGGTGATGCTCGATGCCCGCGCCCTGCACGGTGGCCGCACCGGCCTGGAGACGCTGCGGCTGACCGCCCGCACGATCGGGATGCCCGCCTCCCGGGCCGACGAGGTGCTCGAGCAGGTGGGTCTCCAGGACGCCGGGGGCAAGCGCGTAGGCGGCTACTCCTATGGCATGCGCCAGCGGCTCGGGATCGGGGTGGCGCTGATCGGTGACCCCGCCGTGCTCGTCCTCGACGAGCCCGCGAACGGCTTGGACCCCGAGGGGATCCGCTGGATGCGCCGCCTGCTGCGCTCCTTCGCCGCAGCCGGCGGCACCGTGCTGCTCTCCAGCCACCAGCTGCGCGAGGTCGAGGCGACGGTGGACCGCCTGGTGGTCATCTCGCAGGGCCGCCTGGTGCGCGAGGGCACCCTCGAGGAGCTGACCACCGACTCGGGCACGGGCACCCGCGTCACCGCACTGGACGCAGCCGCCCTCCTGAAGGCCCTGGACAAGCACGGGATCGCCTATGAGCAGCGCCTCGACGCCGAGCTCGAGGTGAGCCTCGCCCCTGAGGACATGGGACGCCTGGCGCTGCGCGAGCAGCTGGTGCTCACCTCCCTGGGTGCGACCTCCGGCGGCGGGCTCGAGGACCTATTCTTCGCCCTCACCGGCAGCGCCGAGCAGTCCGGTGGCGCGGAGCCCGTGAACGCCGCTGCGTTCTCGGAGACCGCTGCCGCCCCCGAGCCCGCCCCGGCACCGCTGCGCTGATCAGCACCGCGCGGCCCGCCCTGCGCTGGCCGGCACCGCCCGACCCGACCCGCACCGCATTGACCTGAACTGCACTGCACTGCCCCGCACTGACCCACCTGAGGAGTCACCCCATGAGACCCGCCATCGACCTGCGCAGCTTCCTCGACACCCGTGGAGCCGCGTTCCTGCTGACCCTGTCCGTGCTGATCATCGCCGGCTTCGCCGCCCTCGGCGGGCTCATCCAGCCAGCCGTCATGCCGGGCGGCACCTCCGACGTGGAGTTCACCTTCGCCGTCCTCGCACTCCCGCTGAGCCTGATCATCCCCGTGATCACGGTGATGATGGTGGCGGGGGAGTGGTCCGACAAGTCCATCCAGAACACGCTGCTGCAGCGGCCGGGCCGGCTCGCGGTGCTGACCTCGAAGGTGCTCGCCGCCACGGTGGTGTTCCTCGCGCTGATGGCACTGTCCATCGGTCTCGCGGCCGCCGCCACCTGGGTGGGCGGTGAGCTGCTCGGCGAGGGCGCGATCTTCTCCAGCATGGAGGGAGTCCTGACCACCCAGCTGGCGATGATGGCGGCGACGCTGCTGTTCTCCCTGGCGATGGCGATCCTGCTGCAGTCCACGGTGATCGGCCTGGTCACCGCGATCGGAACACCCTTCGTCATCACCACCGCCGGGACCCTCGCGATGGTGTTCGGCTCCGAGGTGATCAGCGACATCATCCGCGCTGTCGACCTGCAGACCGCCGCCATCACCTTCGGCGGCGGGGAGGCGACCGCCTTCGAGCTGCTGCCGCTGCTGCTGCTGGTGATCGTGCCGACCGTGTTCGGGATCCGGCGCTGGAACCGGCGCGAGGTGGGCTGAACGGTCAGGGAGCA
Source organism: Brachybacterium sp. AOP24-D1-21 (assembly GCF_052378665.1). NCBI lineage: Bacteria > Bacillati > Actinomycetota > Actinomycetes > Micrococcales > Dermabacteraceae > Brachybacterium > Brachybacterium sp. AOP24-D1-21. Next base: position 481,961 of record NZ_JBQSXX010000001.1, on the reverse strand, counting down.
GGACATGCGCGGGGCCTAGGATGGCCGGGCCCCGCGCCACCCGCACGCCAAGCCCACCGCATGCCGCGCCCCCGGGCCCTGCGGATCCCGCCGCCCCGCCCGTCCAGCCCGCCTCCCGTACGGACAAGGAACCTGCATGACTCTCGCCGCCCACCCCCGCCTCACGCGTCTCGCCGCCGCGGCAGCCGTGACCATCCTGCTGCTGGCCGGCTGCACCGCGCCCGACGGGGCGCCGGATGACGGTGACGGGGCGAGCGACGGCGGCGGCGCCTCAGCAGCGCCGGGGCCTGCGCCGGACGGGTCTGCACCGGACGGGTCGGCGCTCGAGGAGCTCGGCACCTCCGCCGCCGTGGACCTGCCTGCGGATCCCGCCGAGGATCCCGCCTACGCGGACTACTACGCGCAGGACATCGAGTGGGGACCCTGCGAGGGCGTGGACGGGCCGGACATCGAATGCGGCACGATCGACGTGCCGCTGGTCTGGAACGACCCGGAGGCCGGGGACATCCAGCTCGCGGTAGGACGGATCGCGGCCTCGGGTGAACGGGTCGGCGCCCTGGTCACGAACCCCGGCGGGCCCGGAGGCTCCGGCGTGAACTACCTCGAGAGCATGCCCTACCTGATCTCACCCGAGGTGCGCACCGCCTATGACCTGGTCGGCTTCGACCCGCGCGGGGTCAACCGCTCCGCCGGCATCGAGTGCCTCAGCGACGAGGAGACCGACGAGTACCTCGCGGCCGGAGCGGAGCCCGGCTCTCCGGAGGCCCAGCAGCTCGCCATCGAATGGGGCACCCGCGTCGCCGAAGCCTGCGAAGCGCACTCCGAGGATGTCCTTCCCTATCTCGACACCTATTCCGCCGCTCGCGACATGGACGTGCTGCGTGCGGCGCTCGGCTCCGAGCAGCTGGACTATCTGGGCTACTCCTACGGGACCTATCTCGGCGCCAGCTACGCCGAGCTGTACCCCGCGCGGGTGGGCCACTTCGTGCTCGACGGCGGAATTGACCCCACACTGACCAGCAACGACTTCGCGGCCGGTCAGTCGGAGGGCTTCGAACGCGCCACCGAGGCGTTCCTCGCGGACTGCCTGGAGGCGGGGGAGGGCTGCCCGTTCAAGGGCAGCGAGGAGGACGCCAGGCAGCAGCTGCTCTCCTTCTTCACCGCCGTGGAATCCTCCCCCCTGGACAGCGGGGACCCGGAAAGGCCGCTCACCGGGAGCCTCGCCCGGTCGGCCGTGATGCTGCTGATGTACGACGACGGGCTATGGGACTACGGCCGCGACGCGCTCTCCGCCGCGATGAGCGGGGACGGCTCGCTGCTGCTCTCGATCGCCGACAGCTCCTCCGAACGCTCCGCGGATGGCACCTACCGCACCAACGCGACCTTCGCGCAGGCCGCGGTGAACTGCCTGGACCGCCCCGAGGTCGCCGACGAGGAATGGGTCGCGCAGGAGGCGCAGCGCCTGGCGGAGGAGTTCCCGACCTTCGGCCCGACGTTCAGCGGGAGCGGCTGCGCCCAGTGGCCGGTCCCTGCGCTGCGTGAGCCCGCCCCGATCGCCGCCGAGGGCGCCGGCCCGATCGTGGTCATCGGCACCACCGGTGACCCGGCCACCCCGTACCAGTGGTCGCAGAGCCTCGCCGAGCAGCTCGAGAGCGGTGTGCTGCTGACCTTCGAGGGGCAGGGCCATACCGCCTATGGGCGCTCCGGCGGCTGCATCGAGGAACAGGTCGACGCCTACCTGCTCGAGGGCACCGTGCCGGAGGACGGCCTGACCTGCTGAGCCCGCGGCGGCCGACGGGGTGACACGGATCGCCCCTTCCTGCTTTGCACAGGGCCCTGCAGGTCACGTACAGTGAACCGGTCCGCCGTGCCCCGGCGACGACGCCGCCTTAGCTCAGTCGGTAGAGCGATTCACTCGTAATGAATAGGTCAGGAGTTCGATTCTCCTAGGCGGCTCCGCATGCAGAAGGGCCCCGCTCCTGTGACGCACAGGAGCGGGGCCCTTCCGCAGTTCCGGATGCCGTTCCGGCCGAAGTTCCGGGTGCCGTTCAGACAGCCGGTTCAGACGGCCGGTTTCGCGGGGCTGATGACGAGCTCGTCGATCACCACATGCGGCGGACTGGTCAGCACGAACGACACGGCCCGTCCCACGTCCTCAGGACTGAGCATGACGGCTCTGTCGGCGGCTCCCGGCACCTGCGGCCGCTGGTCCAGGAAGGCGCTGTCGACGTCTCCCGGGCACAGGTGGCAGGCACGGATGCCGTGTTGGTTCTCCTGCGCATTCAGGGTCGCCGCCAGCGGACCGAGCGCCGTCTTCGAGGCGCTGTAGGCCACCCCGGCGTCTGGCGAAAAGCGCCAGGCCGAATACGAGGAGATCAGCACGATCGTGCCCGCGCCGCGCTCCCGCATCCCCGGGAGCGCCGCGTCGATCACCGCCACCGGTCCCAGCAGGTTGATGTCAGTGAGCGCCGCGAACTGCTCGAGGTCCTGATCGCGCCAATAGCGGCGGGGCGCATTCGCCCCGGCCGACAGCACCAGCGCCTCGATGCTCCCGAGCTCCTCGCCGATCCGCACGGCCGCCGCCTTCACGGCTGCGCGATCGGCGACGTCCAGCGGCACCACGAGCGCGGTCCCGCCCGCGGCGCGGATCTCCTCGGCGACCTCCTCGAGCGGCTCGGCACGCCGACCGGACAGCGCCACCGGTCTCCCGTCCTGCGCCGCGAGGAGCGCAGAGGCGCGGCCCATCCCCGATCCCGCGCCGGTCACCCAGACGGTGCGTGCATCCATCGCTGTCTCTCCTTCCGGTCCCTTGACCACGCCCGAAGCAGGGGCGACAGTGGGACCCGGTGTCTGTGGACCCGAGATCGGGTCCCGCCCAGCGTAGAGCGCACTCACGCGCCCGCGCCCGGGAGCCCATGATCCGAGGAGAAGCATGCAGATCGACATGTCAGGGCGCGTCGTGCTCGTCACCGGCGCCGCGCGGGGGATTGGCCGCACCATCGCACAGACCTTCGCCCGGGAGGGAGCGATTGTCGTGGGGCTCGATATCGACCCCGACGCGCTCGCCGAGCTGCGCGAGGAGGGCCTCGCCGAGACGGTCCTGACCTGCGACATCACCGATCCTGAGGCGGTACGGGCGGCGATCGCGAGGATCGAGGAGCGGCACGGCAGGCTCGACGTGCTGGTCAACAACGCCGGCATCAACGCCGAGGGGCCGCTGGAGAGCTTCGACCCCGCGCTGTGGGACCGAGTCTTCGCCGTCAACGTGCGCGGCGTGCTGAACACCTGCCAGGCGGTCATCCCGATGATGAAACGGCAGCAGTCGGGGCGGATCATCAACGCCGCATCGTTCGCGGCGATCATCCCCAGCGTCGAGGCGGCGGCGTACGGCGCCTCCAAGGCCGCCGTGGTGCAGATGACGCGGGTGCTCGCGAGCGAGCTGGGCCCCTGGGGGATCACCGTGAACGCCTACGCGCCCGGCATGATCCCCACCGCGATGAACGGCTTCTCCGCGCTCGACGAGTCCGCGGCGGCGACGAAGCTGGACCAGCTGAGCATTCGCCGCTGGGGGCTGCCAGAGGACGTCGCGAACCTCTGCCTGTTCCTGGCCGGTGACCTCTCCGGCTACATCACCGGTGCACTGCTCGACGTGAGCGGCGGCAAGTTCGCCACCCAGGACCCGGGGGCGGCCTGGCGCATGCCCTGAGGGTCACCCGCGGCGTCGTCACCGGATAGTGACCTCCCCAGAGGGGGAGTCGACGTGAGGTTCGTCACGGCGTGTGGGAGTCTGGTTCGACGCGCATGCTGATGCAAAGCAGCTGTCATGTCCGCTCGTCCCACACGTCGCTCGCTTCTCGCCGGTGCCGGCCTCGGAGCCGGCACCCTCGCCCTCGCCGCCTGCGGAGGCGGCTCCTCGTCCGGCGGAGGTGGCGGTGGGGGCGGCACGCTGATGCTCACCCTCTCGAACCATCCGTGGACCGATGTGGTCAAGGATCTCCTGCCCCGCTTCGAGGAGGAGAGCGGCCTCAAGGTCGAGCTCACCACGCTGGGGGAGGACCAGCTCTCCGATCAGTACAAGGTCCAGCTCAACTCGGGCGCCTCCGACATCGACGTCGCGATGCTGCGCCCCCTGCAGGAGGGCAAGCTGTTCTCCCGCAACGGCTGGCTGCTGCCGCTGGATGACCAGGTCAGCGGCGCGAGCGACTGGAACTGGGACGACTTCCAAGCCCAAGGCGCCGCGACCACCGACGAGGGCATCGTGTGCGTCCCGATCGTGGTCGAGCAGGAGGTCATGTACTACCGCACCGACCTGCTCGAGGCGGCCGGGCTCGAGGTCCCCGCCACCTTCGATGACCTCGAGGCGGCCGCGAAGGCGATCCAGGAGGCGAACGACGGGGTCTTCGGATTCGTCGCCCGCGGGCAGCGCGCCGCGGCGGTCACCCAGTTCTCGAGCTTCCTGTACGGCTACGGCGGAGATTGGGACGACGCCGCCGGAACCGCGACCATCGACACCCCCGAGGCCCGGGCCGCGTACGAGATGTACACCAACCTGCTGCGCAGCTACGGCCCTCCCGGCACCACCAACATGAGCTGGAAGGAGGCCAGCGCCATCTTCCAGCAGGGCCAGGCCGCCTTCTACACCGACGCCAGCGTGTTCTACAACAACATGATCGACGAGACCCAGTCGCGCATCGGCGACACCTTCGCCGTCGCCCCGATGCCCGCCGGGGACGCCGGCTCGAAGCCGTACTCGATCCCGTCCTGGGCACTCGCGATCAACGCCGCCTCAGAGAACACCGAGAACGCCTGGACGTTCATCCAATGGGCGACCTCCGCCGAGATCATGACCGAGATCAGCAAGGCCGGCGTCGCCGGAGCCCGGACCTCGGTCTGGGACGACCCCGACGCCACCTCCGCCTTCCCCGAGAACCTCACCGCGACCATCAAGGCCTCGCTCACCGAAGGCGTGGACCACGACCGGCCGGTCGTGGTCGAGGTTTCGCAGGCACGCGACATCGTCGGCGCCCCGATCCCGATCGGCATCGAGGGCGGCGACCTCGACGCGGCCATCACCACCGCGCAGACTGAATACCAGGCCTTCCTCGACGAGGAGGGCTGAGCCTCCCATGACGGCCGACTCCCAGATCGGGCGGCCGACGGGACACACCGTGTCCGGTGGGGCGCCCGGCTTCTCCGGCTGGGCGAACCGGCACATGAAGTGGCTGTTCGCGCTCCCGGCCCTCCTGTTCACCATCGTGATGGTCGTGTTCCCCGCGATCTACACGCTGATCATGTCGCTCATGGACGCCAGCGGCTCCCTGCAGCGAGGCTTCGGCTTCATCGGCCTGGCGAACTATGTCGAGGTCTTCACCGGCCTGGACCGGTTCTGGCCGGCCGTCTGGCGGACGCTCTACTTCACCGTGATCTGCGTGGGTGTGGAGTTCCTGCTGGGTCTGGCGATCGCTCTGCTGCTGCGACGCCCCTTCCGCGGGCAGGGCTTCGTGCGGGTCGTGATCCTGCTGCCCCTGGTCGCCACGCCGGTGGCTGTGGCGATGATGTGGCTGCTGCTGTTCGAGCCCACCATAGGCTTCGTGAACACCTTCATCGGCTGGTTCGGCCTCCCGCCTCAGGGGTGGATCTCCTCCCCGACCCAGGCGATGCCGACCCTGATGTTCGTCGACATCTGGCAGTGGACCCCGATGGTCACGCTGATCCTGCTGGCCGGGCTCTCCTCCCTGCCGGAGGAGCCGGAGGAGGCGGCCCTGATCGACCGGGCGAACTTCTTCCAGCGGCTGCGCTTCGTGGTGATGCCGCAGCTGATGCCGGTCGTGATCACCGCCGTGCTGCTGCGTTCGATCGACGCGCTGAAGACCTTCGACCTGCTGTACGCGACCAAGGGTCGCGGCGGCGGTTCGTTCCATGAGGCGGAGACGCTGAACATCCTGTCCTACTCGCTGTTCTTCGAGTACAACGAGTACGGCATCGCCTCGGCCGTGCTGGTCGTCTTCTTCCTCCTCATCGTCGGTGCCTCCTGGGCCCTGTTCCGCTTTGCCCAGAGCGGTGATCGCGGATGAGGCGGCAGAAGCTCCTGAAGAACGTGGCGCGCTATGTCGCGATCGGCATCATCGCCCTGGTGTTCCTGTTCCCGCTGCTGTGGATGGGCCTGTCCTCGATCAAGACCAGCCTGGACATCACCGATCCCACGCGACTGTTCCGCTTCACCCCGACGCTGGACAACTTCGTCCGGGTGATGACCGAGGCGCAGTTCGGGTTGTTCATGCTGAACTCACTGGTCGTCGGCGTCGCCGCCGTCGGCCTGTCGCTGCTGCTCGCAGTCCCCGCCGCCTATGTGATGGCGAAGTACGGGATGTCACGGTCATCCGGCATGCTGCTGGTGGCCCGGATCATCCCCGGGGTGTCCCTGCTGGTGCCGTTCTACTACGTGTTCGCGATGCTGGGCTGGGTGGGCGGCTATGCGCCGCTGATCATCTCCCACATGTTCGTCACCATGCCGCTGATCGCCTGGGTGATGCTGTCGTTCTTCGAGTCGCTGCCCAGCGACCTCGAGGAGGCCGGGCTGGTCGACGGCCTCACCAACATCGGGGTCTTCGCGAGGATCGCCCTGCCGCTGTCGACCCCGGGCATCGCGACGGCCTCGATCCTGGCGTTCATCTTCTCCTGGAACAACTTCATGTTCGCGCTGGTGCTGGCCAGTCAGAGCACCCGCACCCTGCCGGTCGCGATCTTCAACTTCATCGCGTACTCCTCGGTGGACTGGGGCGGCCTGATGGCGGCCTCGGTGATCATCACGCTGCCGGTGATCGTGATGGCGCTGTTCACGCAGAAGTACATCGTCTCCGGGCTGACCGCGGGGGCGACCAAGGGCTGAACCGCTGCGCGGGCGTCCCGGCCCTGCCCTCTCCGGACACCCCACACCCTCTCCGGACCTAGACGCTTTCTTGAGATAGTCCAGACAGGGCGCTATGGTGGAGCCATGACGACCACCGCTCACACCTCCGCCCTCCGGGGCGCGGGTCTGCGCGTGACCGCTCCGCGGCTCGCGACGCTGGCGGCGGTCGAGGCGAACCCGCATGCCGATGCGGAGACGATCGCCCGGTCCGTCCGCGAGAGCCTGGGGGCCGTGTCCCGTCAGGCGGTCTATGACGTGCTGAACGCCCTCTCCGATGCAGATCTGCTGCGTCGGGTGTCGGTGGGCGGTCGCAGCATGCAGTACGAGATGCATCGCCACGACAACCACCACCACCTGGTCTGCCGCGAATGCGGCCGGCTCGAGGACGTCCCGTGCGCGGTCGGAGAGGCGCCCTGCTTGACCCCGCACGACTCCCACGGCTTCGACATCGAGATCGCAGATGTCGTCTATCGGGGCGTCTGCTCGGAATGCCGGGCAATCGCGGCGGCGACTACGTCGGCGTCGGCGTCCTCGATCCCCGCCGGACCCGCCTCGACCCCCGCTCCCTGATCCGAGGCCGATGACCTCCGGAATCCTTCCCGGCCCCCGTATCCGAACTTTTTCTCACAGCTTGTCAGAATCCCCCACCACCCAGGAGATGCAGATGACCGACTTCGATCCCACGATCCCGAGCACCACGGAAACCGGCGCTCCCCGCGAGTCCGATGCGCACTCGCTGAGCCTCGGCGCCGACGGCCCGCTGCTGCTCCACGACGTCGCACTGGTCGAGAAGCTCGCCCGCTTCGACCGCGAGCGCGTCCCGGAGCGCAGCCCCCACGCCAAGGGCTCCGGTGCCTTCGGCGAGCTCGAGGTCACCGAGGACGTCTCGCAGTACACCAAGGCGGACCTCTTCCAGCCCGGTCGCAAGACCCCGATGCTGGCCCGCTTCTCCACCGTCGCCGGTGAGCTCGGCTCGCCAGACACCTGGCGCGATGTGCGCGGCTTCGCGCTGAAGTTCTACACCCAGCAGGGCAACTTCGACATCGTCGGCAACAACACCCCGATCTTCTTCCTGCGCGACCCGATGAAGTTCCCCGACTTCATCCACTCCCAGAAGCGCACCCCGGACTCGGGCCTGCGCTCGAACCAGATGCAGTGGGACTTCTGGTCCAACTCCCCGGAGTCCGCGCACCAGGTGACCTACCTGATGGGTGAGCGCGGCCTGCCCAAGTCCTGGCGCCACATGAACGGCTACGGCTCGCACACCTACATGTGGGTCAACGAGTCCGGTGAGAAGTTCTGGATCAAGTACCACTTCCACACCGACCAGGGCATGGAGTTCCTCAGCAACGAGGAGGCCGAGAAGCTGGCCGGCTCCGACGGCGACTACCACCGCCGGGACCTCTTCGACGCCATCGCGCGCGGCGAGAACCCCAGCTGGACCATGTCCGTCCAGGTGATCCCCTATGAGGACGCGAAGAACTACCGCTTCAACATCTTCGACCTCACCAAGACCGTCCCGCACGCGGACTACCCGCTGATCAAGGTCGGCAAGTTCACCCTGAACAAGAACCCGCAGAACCACTACGCGCAGATCGAGCAGGCGGCCTTCAGCCCCGGCAACACCGTGCCGGGCACGGGCGTCTCCCCGGACAAGATGCTGCTGGGCCGCGTCTTCTCCTACCCGGACGCACAGCGCCACCGCATCGGCACCAACTTCAACCAGCTGCCCGTGAACCAGCCGGTGGTCCCCACGAACTCCTACGACAAGGAGGGGTTCATGCAGTTCCTGCACAGCGGGGACGCACCGGTGTACGCGCCGAACTCCTACGGTCGCGCCTACCAGGACGAGCAGGGACCGGTCGACAACGGCTGGGAGGCCGATGGCGAGATGGTGCGCGCCGCGTACACCCTCCACGCCGAGGACAGCGACTTCATCCAGCCCGGCATCCTGGTGCGCGAGGTGTACAACGACGCCCAGCGCGACCAGTTCGTCGAGACCGTCTCCGGTGCGCTGAGCACGGTCGAGGAGCCGGTGCTGAGCAAGGCCCTCCAGTACTGGAAGAACGTCGACACCACGATCGGTGAGCGCATCGCGCTGGCCGTGAACACCGCCAAGGGTGACGAGCAGCCCGGCGGGGATCCGCTGAACGCCTGATCCACAGCAGTCAGGGCCGGGTCGGGGCGACATGCCCCGGCCCGGCCCTTTCATGTCTGCTGCCTGCAGTGGCCCGCGACTGCCGTGGCCCGCGACTGCCATGCCCCGCGCCTGCAGTGCCTCGTGCTTGACGTGTCTGCCGTGCCTCGTGCCTGCCGCCCGCCGGAGTCGGCTCACCGGGGTCGGCTCAGACGACGAGGACCTCGCAGTCGGCGGAGAGCAGGAGCTTCTGGACGGTCAGGCCCAGCAGGTGACGGGCGAGCTCCTGGCGTCGGCGCACTCCCAGCACCAGCAGCTCCGCCTTCTCCTCCTCCTGCACCTGCAGCAGCACATCGGCGATGTCGTCGTCGGTGGTCTCCTGGCGGAAGGCGACCCGCACGCGGGCGTGCCGCAGCTGGTCACGAGCGATCTCGAGCTGCTGTTCGTCGGCGTGACGGGGATCCGCTCCGACCCCCTCGCGCAGAACGTTGACCACGATCAGCGGCCCACCTCGCTGCTCCGCCTCGTCGCGGGCTGCGGACAGCGCCTTGAAACCCACGTCAGTGGGGATGAATCCGACGACGACGGCCATCTGCTCTCCTCGGGTGGGGTCCGGGCGGCGGCCGCCGCTCGGTGTGCGCGGCCTGGCCAGATCCTACTGGTCGCCGGGCGGTATGCGGGGGGACCGGCGGCGATAAGGCCCTTGGCCGGTATGCCAGCAGGGTCAGACCCGTCCGCCTGCAGGGCACGACTCGTGCGCCTGCAGGGCCCGACTTGTGCGACGACGAGCCCGGCCCGGGCGACGATAGGCAGGCAGTGCCTATGCGCGACGCTGGCCGGAGAGCTTCTGGATCTCGTCCATGATTCTGGCGTTCAGGATCCGGCGCCGCACTCCCTTGGACGCGGTGGGGTCGATGTCTTCGAGGTGGATCGGGGTGCCGATGCGCACGGTGATGGCGCCGCGGTGGGGGAGCAGCCGCGAGAACATGTGCTGGGTGCCCTTGAGTCCGACGGGGATCACGGGGCAGCCGGACTCGACGGCGAGCCAGGCGGCGCCCTGCTTCCCCGGATGCAGCAGGCCGTCCCGGGAACGGGTGCCCTCGGGATAGATCGCGAAGCCGTCGCCGTCGCGGAGGATCGTGAGCCCGGCCTGGAGGGCACCCTTCCCGGAGGACAGGGCCTCGCGATCCACCGGGACTGCCTCGACGGCCTCGAAGAACCAGCGCAGGACGCGCCCGCGGATCCCCTTCTGCGTCCACAGGGTGTCCTTGGCGACGAAGCGGATCTGCCGGGGCAGCGCCACGGGCAGCACGAAGCTGTCGATGTTGGCGAGATGGTTGGAGGCGATCACGAAACCGCCCTCGCGCGGGACGTTCTCGATCCCGGAGACCCGAGGGTTCCAGAAGAGCTTGACGAAGGGGCGCGAGATGTTGCGGGCGCCGAAGTAGAAGCGTCTTGCCACGTGGTCCTCCTGAGACGTGCTGATCCGCGCCCCACGATAATCCTGGTCCGGTGGTTCCTGTGCCGATCGCCGCGTGACCTCCGTCCCTGCGTCGCAGGTCGCGCCGGGGGAGCGGCTCGGCCCGGCATCACCGGGGTGTGGTAGAACAGGCGTGCGCTCCGTGCCGTCCGGAGCGCACTGTCGGAACGGCCCGGCGCCCGCCGAGGATCCCGCGGAGCTGCCGCCGACCCCGTCCGAGCCCGAGGAGCCAGTCGATGCCCAAGACCCTGAACATTGCCGTGATCGGCGCCGGAACCATGGCCCAGGCCGTGCACCTCCCGGTGCTGCGCAGGCGCTGGGACCGTTTCACGATCGCCGCGCTGGTGGATCACTCCCCGCGTCGGCGCCGCGAGTCTTCCGAGGTGTGGGGGATCGAGGAGGACAAGCGCTACGAGACGGTCGCGGATCTGATCGCGGCGGTGCGCGCCAAGACCCTCGCGATCGACGCCGCGCTGCTGTCCACCGACGGGCTGCATGTCGAGGACCTGCTGACGCTCATGCGCCGCGGCATCCCGGTGCTCGTGGAGCCGCCGGTGGGCTTCTCCGCAGACGAGGTCGAGCAGGTCGCCGGCTTCGAGCGGATGACGGGCCGACGCCTGCTGATGATGGCCTATCCCCAGCAGTACGACGACTCCGTGACCCGCATGTCCGAGCACATCCCCGTCAAGGATCTGCGGATGGTGGATCACGAGGTGCTGATGCCTGCGAGCCAGCCGCTGTTCGGCAGTGCCCACGTGACCACGGCCTCGTACGATCTGCCCACCGAGGTGCGCTCGCAGCGGCGCAAGGCCCTCCAGGCCGCGGTCGAGGCGGGCGCGGGCGCGGGTGCGACTCAGCGCGACCGTGATCTCTATGTCAAGGGCCTGCTGACGGGCGTGGCGCATCAGATGGCCGTGATCGAGGCGGCCTATGGCCCGATCGCGCGCCTGGTCGCGGTGAGGCACTGGCCCAAGGGAGTGATCCCCGGCTCGATCGAGCTGCTCGGCGAGCTGGACGGCGGGGCACAGGTGCGCCTGGTGTGGCACTACCTGCCGTTCGCCCCGGAGTACTCCGAGAGCGTGCAGGTGCTCTCGGCGCGACGACGGATGCGCGTGGAGCTGCCCGCCCCCTCGCACAGCGACGTCCGCTCGACGATCTCCCTGCGGGAGAAGAAGTCGGGCGTGGTCCAGGAGACCTCGACCACGGCTCCCAAGGGGGCGGTGGAGCTCATGTGGGAGGCCTTCCACGCCTTCGTGGAGAAGGGCAAGCAGCCGGTCTCGGGTGCTGCCGAGGCGGCAGCCCAGGTGACGTTGCTGCGCGAGGTGCTCTCGAGCATTGTCGGCGCGGATGGTCGCAGCCTCGAGGCTGAGAAGGACGCCGCCGACGACGAGGCTCACGACGCAGCGCCTGGTGATGAGGTGCTGGGCGATGAGGCAGTGGAGGGCGAGGCACGGGAGGACGAGGCGCCTGAGCCAGCTGCTGTGGGTGGCGCGACCGCCCAGGGCGAACCCGAGCTGATCGTGGAGATCGCCGAGCCCGCAGCGGAGGCCCCTGGAACCGCAGCTGCAACAGCAACAGCAACAGCAACAGCAGCCGACGACGACGCGACGGCGACGGCCGATGACGATCCAGCGGCAACCGACGACGCGGCCCTCGCCGCCGATGCGACAGCTGCCGCGCCCGAGAGCGCGGAGCCTCTGGGAGATGCGCAGGGGGAGGAGGTCGTCGACGTGTGGCATCTGAGCGGGGAGACCCCGGCCGACGGCGCGGCTGGCAGCGTAGCGCCGGAGGCTCCTGCGCCGAATGGTCCCGCGGCTGACGGCCCTGAGGTTGACGCCCCCGCGGCTGACGGCACTGAGGCTGGCGCCCATGCAACTGGCGACCCTGCGGCTGGCGACCCTGCGGTCGACGGCCCGACGCTGGCGGCTCCCGCCCCAGAGGACCCTCGCTCCTGACTCCTGACCGCGCACGAGTGCTGAGAACCCCCGCCGCCCACTGGGCCGCGGGGGTTCTCGCGTCCAGGCGATCCCGGATCCCAGAGGGGATGACGCGGGCGGGCGCGGGCAACGCCGGGGCTCGCGCGGATCTCGCAGTGGGCCCGTGTCGGACCCTCCGACGGCCCCGGAAGACGACACGCCGACGACACGCCGAGCCGACTGTCGGGACACGCCGACGACACGCCGAGCGTCCTCTCGGACATGCCGGGGACCTACCTCACTACTTCGCGCTGCGGGAGGTCGCGGGGAGCGGCGTCATCCACCGCAGGAACGGGCTGTCGGACCCCTCATCCACACTGCTCTGTGCACGCATCCTCGGATTTCGTGCGTGGCCCAGCCCTTCGTCCCCAACCCTGCAGATCTATCCACAGCCCATCAACAGTCGATTGTGGATGACAGTGTTGTAACTCAGTACATCTTGTGGTCGTCGCGCCGGGTCACCACTAGGTGTAGTGTTGACGCAGTCGCACCGTACCGGGTCACCGGAGGTCGGGCGGCGCACCGGAACTCATCGCTGCGCCCCTGATCCACGGCTCCGGAGCGTGGCGGCACGGTCCTTCGGACCTCCCCCGGACAACCCGTGAAGCTCCCGTCCTGCGCCCCGGCGCGGCGCTCGTGAAAGGCCCCTCCCTTGGACATCACCGTGTACTCGAAGCCCCTCTGCGTCCAGTGCGATGCGACCAAGCGCGCCCTGAACAAGGCGGGCGTCGCCTACGACGTCGTCGACGTCACCGAGGACGACGCGGCACGCGAGCGCATCATGAACCTCGGGTACCTCCAGGCCCCCGTGGTCATCGCAGGACAGGACCACTGGTCCGGCTTCCGCCCCGACAAGATCAAGACCCTCGTGGGTGCCGGCGCACAGCGCCAGGCCACCGCCATCTGATCGGGCCCGGGAGGCGTCGGCGTGGCGAACCTCGTCTACTTCTCCTCGGTGTCCGGCAACACCAAGCGCTTCGTCGAGAAGCTCGGGATGCCGGCACGCCGGGTCCCGCTCTACCCCCGGGATGAGCACCTCGTCGTCGACGAGGACTTCGTCCTGGTGGTTCCGACCTACGGAGGGGGCAACGGCCGTGGCGCCGTCCCCAAGCAGGTCATCAAGTTCCTCAACGACGAACGCAACCGGAAGCACATCCGAGGCGTGATCGGTGCGGGGAACACCAACTTCGGAGAGGCCTACTGCTTGGCCGGCGACATCATCGCCCGCAAGTGCGAGGTCCCCCATATGTACAAGTTCGAACTGTTCGGCACTCCGCGCGATGTGACGCGGGTCCACGACGGATTGGAAGAGTTTTGGCGACACTGACCGAGATGCCCCCGGTCGAGCACAACAAGCGGCTCGACTACCACGCGCTGAACGCGATGCTGAACCTGTACGGACCGGACGGGAAGATCCAGTTCGACAAGGATCGGGAAGCGGCGCGGGAGTACTTCCTGCAGCACGTGAACCCCAACACCGTCTTCTTCCACTCGCTGCGCGAGAAGATGGACTACCTGGTCGAGAACAAGTACTACGAGCCCGAGGTCCTCGAGCAGTACGACTTCTCCTTCATCGAGTCTCTCTCGGAGCAGGCCTTCGCCAAGAAGTTCCGCTTCCCGACCTTCCTGGGCGCCTTCAAGTACTACACCTCGTACACCCTGAAGACGTTCGACGGCGAGCGGTACCTCGAGCGTTTCGAGGACCGTGTGGTGATGGTGGCCCTGGGTCTGGCCCGCGGCGATGAGCAGCTGGCCCGCAACCTGGTCGACGAGATCCTCGACGGCCGTTTCCAGCCCGCGACCCCGACCTTCCTCAATGCCGGCAAGGCACAGCGTGGAGAGCTCGTCTCCTGCTTCCTGCTGCGCATCGAGGACAACATGGAGTCGATCGGCCGCTCGATCAACTCCGCTCTGCAGCTGTCCAAGCGCGGCGGCGGCGTGGCCCTGCTGCTCTCGAACCTGCGTGAGTACGGTGCGCCGATCAAGCACATCGAGAACCAGTCCAGCGGCGTCATTCCCGTGATGAAGCTGCTCGAGGACTCCTTCAGCTACGCGAACCAGCTCGGGGCCCGCCAGGGCGCCGGTGCGGTGTACCTCAACGCCCACCACCCGGACATCCTGCGCTTCCTGGACACCAAGCGCGAGAACGCCGACGAGAAGATCCGTATCAAGACCCTCTCCCTCGGCGTGGTCATCCCCGACATCACCTTCGAGCTCGCGAAGAAGAACGAGCCGATGTACCTGTTCTCCCCGTATGACGTGGAGCGCGAGTACGGCAAGCCCTTCGCGGACGTCAACGTCTCCGAGGTCTACCGGGACATGGTCGACAACCCGAACATCTCCAAGAAGAAGATCCAGGCGCGTGACTTCTTCCAGATCCTGGCGGAGATCCAGTTCGAGTCCGGCTACCCGTACATCATGTTCGAGGACACCGTGAACCGGGCGAATCCCATCGCCGGCAAGGTCACGCACTCCAACCTGTGCTCGGAGATCCTGCAGGTCTCGACCCCCTCGACCATGAACGTCGATCTGACGTACGAGGAGATGGGCCGGGACATCTCCTGCAACCTGGGCTCGCTGAACATCGCCAAGGCGATGGATTCACCGAACTTCGGCCAGACCATCGAGACGGCCATCCGTGGCCTGACCGCAGTCTCGGACACCTCGGACATCGACTCCGTGCCGACCATCGCCGAGGGCAACCGCAAGTCCCACGCGATCGGGCTCGGGCAGATGAACCTGCACGGCTACCTGGCGCGCGAGCGCATCTACTACGGCTCCGACGAGGGCCTGGACTTCACCAACATGTACTTCTACTCGGTCACCTATCACGCCATCAAGGCGTCGATGCGGATCGCGAAGGAGCGCGGGGAGAAGTTCTACGACTTCGAGAACTCCAAGTACGCCACCGGCGAGTACTTCGCCAAGTACATCGACAAGGCGTGGGAGCCGAAGACGGAGAAGGTGCGTGCACTGTTCGCCGAGTCCAATGCCCACCTGCCCTCGCAGGAGGACTGGAAGCAGCTGCGTGGCGAGGTCGCGGAGCACGGCATGTACAACGCCTACCTGCAGGCTGTCCCGCCGACCGGTTCGATCTCGTACATCAACAACTCCACGAGCTCGATCCACCCCATCGCCTCCCAGATCGAGATCCGCAAGGAGGGGAAGATCGGCCGGGTGTACTACCCCGCCCCTTACCTCACCAACGACAATCTCGAGTACTTCCAGGATGCGTACGAGATCGGCTACGAGAAGATCGTCGACACCTACGCCGAGGCCACGCAGCACGTGGACCAGGGCCTGTCGCTGACGCTGTTCTTCAAGGACACCGCCACGACGCGCGACATCAACAAGGCGCAGATCTACGCCTGGCGCAAGGGCATCAAGACCCTCTACTACATCCGCCTGCGGCAGATGGCGCTCGAGGGCACCGAGGTCGAGGGCTGCGTCAGCTGCATGCTCTGATCTCTCGCCCGTTGAGATGACGCCGGGGCCCGGACGAGGAAGATCCTCGCCCGGGCCCTGGCGTTCTCGTCGGTGGAGACGACGTGAGCTCCGGAGCCCTCCCGATCGTGATCGAATATCCTTACGCACCATGAGGGAGAGACGATCGTGGTGCAGCGGCCGCCGTTCCAGGTGGCTGGCGATCGTGCTGCTCGGGGTTATCGGCTTCGAAGCGGCACTGATCGGACTGTTGCTCTGGGCGTATTTCTCTGGCCTTGTTCCGTATGCAGTGGTGTGGGGCGATGTGGGGACCTGGGCGCAGGCAGTGGCAACTGTCGTCGGGCTCTTCTTCGCCGGACTCTCGCTCCTCGTCGCGGCGTGGCAGGTCCGTCAGCACCGTGACTCGGAACGGCTCCGGGGCGAGGAGAAGAAGGACGTCGTGCGGCGATCGATCTCACTGCGCAGCGAATGGCGGGAACGCATCAGCAATGGACGTCGAGAACGGGTCCTCGTCTACACGTATGAGCTGTCGAACCACTCATCGCTCCCGGTCACCAACGTCAAGATCGTGGTCCACCAGCTGGACGACGACAACGAGAGTCGATATGACCTGGACTCCCTCACTACCCTGGACGACTACTTCCAGGGCGTCGCGGTGGGGACCCTGGCTCCGCACGAGAGCGTCAGCGGAACAATCGAGGTCACGAACTGGAACGCCATCGGCATGCTCGAGCCCGACCGTGTCGCGAATCCTGAGTTCTGCTTCACCGATCCTTGGGGTCTGCATTGGCGTCGACCCGGCACGACGTGGGGCAAAGGGCAGGCGGTTGACGAGCCGATGGGCGGACCACTCTGCATGTGTTGCGGGAACCTGCCGCAGACCCGGCGGCAGTCCTGGGCGTCCGCGCAGGCGTGAGAGCGTGTGCCGCAGAGTTCTCGCCAGTTCGGATCCGAACTCTCAGCTGCTCCCGCCGTGCTTTCGGGCACTATCGTCCCCGCGCAGCGCCACGCCGAGACCGCTCAGCGCGCCGTAGAGCACCCCGGCCACCGGCCAGATCACCCAGGTCAGTCCCCAGTCGCCGGAGCCGAAGCTCCAGATCAGATAGGCCGCGAGCATGACCGGCCAATAGAGCGCCGCCACTACGCGGACCGCCGGGCTGTCGCTGTGCTCGAGGGTCTCGTTCTCCTCTTTCTGCTGGAGCAGCGTGCTGGTCGCGGAGTCGGACCACCCGGCCCTGGCGATGATCGCGAGGCCCAGCGCCACGATCACCAGCGTCCCACTCACGCCGTACAGCGTGGCGGGGGATTCTCCGTCCGTGAGCAGCGCGGAGAGGAGGGTGGGCAGAGCGCTGAGGATCCATAGCGTGATCGCGACGGCGGTGGCGAGGAGGGTGCTGCGGCGGTGCTCTCGGTGGATCTCCTGCGCGTAGCTGCGCACCTGCGCAGTGAGGGTGAAGCCCCCCTCGTCGATGTCCTCGAAGTCGCTGAGCCGCGCATTCCGCGCCATCATCAGCAGCAGGCCCAGGCTCACCATCACCAGCACCGCGGTGACGCCGACGCCGATCACCCAGCCCGCGGACGCCTCCTGGGCGCCGGTGGCGGCGAGGAGCAGCAGCAGCGGCGCCGCGCTGAGCACGAACAGGACCAAGCCCGCGGCAGGCATCCACTGAGAACGGCGCACGGCCTCGACATAGGCGCGGGCGCGCTCGAGCTCCAGAGGGGCGGCCGGCGACACCACGGGTGCGGCGGCGGCGCGGCCCAGCTCGGCGCTGATCCCCAGCACCGGGGCGACCTCCTCGAGGGTGCCGAACTCGGCGATGACCTGGCCGACGGCCTGGGATTCGGGGAGGCCGTCCTCGATCAGGCCCTGCAGCTTGTCCTCCATCATGGCGCGCAGCTCGGTCCGGGCCTCCCGCAGGCGCGGAGTCTCGGGGTAGGGGGCGAAGAGGGTGTCCAGATAGGAATCGATGACGTTCACGAGGCGTCCTTTCCTTCCGTGAAGTGGTCCACGAGTGCTCGGGTGCTGCGCCATTCATCGCGCTTGAGGCCGAGCTGGTCGAGGCCGTCGGGAGTGAGCTTGTAGTAGGTGCGCGGCTTGCCCGTGGGGGAGGCGTCCTCATAGCTGTCGAGGAGGCCCTGGGACTGCAGCCGTTTGACCGCGGTGTAGAGGGTCGTCTGCTTGATGACGTACTCGCCGCGGGAGCGATCGGTGATGGTCTTGGAGATCTCGTAGGCGTAGGAGGGCTGCGTCTCGAGGATCGCCAGCAGGATCAGATCGATGTGCCCGCGAATGGCGTCGGCTCCGATCACATCGGCTCCTCTCTTCCTCTGGATGGTGGGGGTACGCATGCGACGGATATGCATGACAGGTGGGTCCGCCGCACTAATGCGCATAACGTACTACGGCAGCCGTAGTACGGCAAGGGGGGTATTCGGGGGATTTCGGGGAGCCCAGGTCGGGACCTCGGTCCCGTGGAGGACGGCGTGCGGGCGCGAAGACCACTAGAGCTTGTGTGCGCCGCGCGTCGCGAGCACTAGATGTTGTGGTTCCTGCCTAGCGTGTGCTCATCGCCCTCGTCGGCGACCGCCTCCCGGCTTCTGCCCCGAGGTCTCTCCCCGCCCCACCCCCTCACCTCTCAGGAGAGAACCCATGACCGCGTTCGCACCCACCCCCGCCCGGTCCGCAGCCCCCGCCGGGCCACTGCCTGTCGAGTCGACGGCGCGGCAGCTCATCGACCCCGTCGCGACCGTCACCGAGTACGTGGAGCGCTCGGACTGGAGGGTCAACGCGAACGCGAACCAGGGATATTCGGTGGGCGGGCTGATCCTCAACGCCGCCGGCAAAGTGATGGCCAATCACTGGCTGGAGGAGGTGTTCAGTCCGGAGGCGGGCCGAGCCCACCGCGAGGGCGACCTCCACATCCACGACCTCGACATGCTCACCGGCTACTGCGCCGGCTGGTCCCTGCGGGCCCTGCTCGAGGAGGGCTTCAACGGGGTGGCCGGCGCGATCGGCTCCCGTCCGCCACGGCACTTCTCCTCAGCCTGCGGGCAGATCGTGAACTTCCTGGGGACGCTGCAGAACGAATGGGCCGGGGCGCAGGCCTTCAGCTCCTTCGACACCTATATGGCGCCCTTCGTGCGCCTGGACTCGATGAGCTACGAGCAGGTGCGCCAGCATATGCAGGAGCTGATCCACAACCTCAACGTCCCCAGCCGCTGGGGCTCCCAGTGCCCCTTCACCAACCTGACCTTCGATTGGACCTGCCCCGCGGACCTGCGCGAGCAGCGCCCGCTGATCGGCGGCGAGGTCCAGGACTTCACCTACGGCGAGCTGCGCGCAGAGATGGACCTGATCAACCGCGCCTATCTCGACGTCATGACCGAGGGGGACGCGGACGGTCGCGCCTTCACCTTCCCGATCCCCACCTACAACATCACCGAGGACTTCGACTGGGACTCGGACAACGCCGAGGCGCTGTTCGTGATGACTGCGAAGTACGGGCTGCCCTACTTCCAGAACTTCCTGAACTCGGATCTGGATCCCGGGATGATCCGCTCCATGTGCTGCCGCCTCCAGCTGGACCTGCGCGAGCTGCTCAAGCGCGGCAACGGCCTGTTCGGCTCGGCGGAGCTCACCGGATCGATCGGAGTGGTGACCGTGAACATGGCGCGGCTCGGCCACCTCCACGCCGGGGACGAGCCGGCGCTGATCGCCGCGCTCGACCACCTGCTGGAGCTGGGCCAGGACACCCTGGAGCGGCGCCGCACCACCGTGCAGGAGCTGATGGACTCCGGGCTCTACCCCTACACCAAGCGGTACATGGGCCACCTCGGCAACCACTTCTCGACTCTCGGAGTGAACGGCATGAACGAGATGCTCCGGAACTTCACCGGCGACCGCCTCGACCTCATGACGGAGGAGGGGCAGGCGATGTGCCTGCGGATCCTCGACCACGTGCGCGAGCGGATGGTCGAGTTCCAGGAAGCCACCGGGAACCTCTACAACCTCGAGGCGACTCCGGCCGAGGGCGCCACCTACCGCTTCGCGAAGGAGGATCGTGCTCGCTTCCCCGGGATCCTCACCGCGGGCACCGCGCAGAACCCGTACTACACGAACTCCTCGCAGATCCCGGTGGGCGCCACCGAGGACCCCTTCGAGGCGCTCGAGCTGCAGGAGGAGCTGCAGGCGAAGTACACCGGCGGCACCGTGCTGCACCTCTACATGAACGAGGCGATGAGCTCTGCGGCCACCTGCAAGGAACTGGTGCGGCGCGCCCTGACCCGCTTCCGCCTGCCCTATCTCACCGTCACCCCGACCTTCTCGATCTGCCCCACCCACGGGTACCTCTCGGGCGAGCACCTCGAGTGCGAGCGCTGCGGGCAGGCCTGTGAGGTGTGGACCCGGGTGATGGGCTACTTCCGCCCCGTCGCGTCCTTCAACATTGGCAAAAAGGGCGAGTACGCCGAGCGCACCTTCTTCACCGAGGCCGCCTCGGGCGTCGGGGCAGGGTCCGTCGTGCCCGAGCAGCAGCGCCTGGCCGCAGGCACGGCGTGAGCGCCGACGGCGCTGTGGTGCCTGCGGTCGCCGCCGAGGACCTGCAGATCGCCGGTGTGGTGCCGCTGTCGAGTGTGGACTGGCCGGGGCACCTGGTCGCGACCGTGTTCTGCCAGGGCTGTCCGTGGACCTGCACCTACTGTCACAACACGGCGATCCTGGACCCGCGCACCCCCGGCGCAGTGGGCTGGGCGCAGCTCGAGCAGCTGCTGGGCCGCCGCCACGGCCTGCTGGACGCGGTGGTGTTCAGCGGGGGAGAGGCCACCATGCAGCACGCCCTGGTGCCCGCCGCCCGCCGGGTGCGCGGAGCCGGGTTCGCCGTCGGGCTCCACACCGGCGGCGCCTACCCGGGCCGGCTCGCGGCACTGCTGGGCCAGGACCGGGACGGGGCACGGAGCGAGGCCCCGCTCGTGGACTGGGTGGGCTTCGACGTCAAGGCCTCGCCGGCCGGTTATCCCGCGCTGGTGGGTCGCGCCGGTGCCGCCACGAAGGTGCAGCGGTCCCTGGGCATGCTGCTCAACTCGGGCGTCGACCACGAGCTGCGCATGACCGTCACCCCCGCGCTGCAGGCCGAGGTGCTGCAGGTCGTGCGCCTGGTCGCGCAGGCCGGGGGCGGCGCGCTGGTGCTGCAGCGCGCCCGACCCGACGGCGCCGACGCCGGCTTCGCCGCGCAGCTGGCGCGGGCCCCCGACTGGCCCGAGCGCTTCGAGGAGATCGCCGACGCCGCCACCCGGCGGGGCAAGGAAGAAGGGGTACAGGTCAGGGCCCGCACCTGAGGACTCGGGCGCGACGACGGCGCCGCGGCCGCCACCACCGGGCTCGGCGCCGTGACGACCAGCACCTAGGATGCGGTACGAGCAACCCTCACCGCCGCGTCCCGGTCCCAGGGGCGCGACGTCTCTTCCCCTCCTCCGCTAGGAGCCCTCATGGAAGACCTCGTCCTGAACTGGGAGCTGGGCACGGCGGGACTGCTGATCCTGGCAGTCTCCGCCGTGGCCGTGCTGCTGGTCATGATCATGGCGTTCAAGATCCACGCCTTCCTGGCCCTGATGATCACCTCGATCGGCACGGCGCTCATCGCCGGCATCGCCCCCGGCAGCCTCATGGATGCCCTCGGCTTCGGATTCAACTCCACGCTCGGCAACGTGATGCTGCTGGTCGCGCTCGGCGCGATGCTGGGGCGGATGATCGAGACCTCCGGCGGTGCGCAGCTGCTCGCCGACCGGATGATCGACCTGGCCGGGGAGAAGCGGGCCGGCCTCGGCCTGTCGCTGGCCAGCCTGCTGATGGGCTTCCCCATCTTCTTCGACGCCGGCCTCGTGGTGATGCTGCCGATCATCTACGCCGTCGCGCGCCGTGTCGGCGGATCGTTCCTGTCCATCGCCCTGCCCTCGGCGGTGGCGTTCAGCGCGATGCACATCTTCGCCCCGCCTCACCCCGGCCCGGTGGCCGCCTCCAGCATCGTCGGCGCCGACATCGGCCTGGTGATGCTCGTCGGAATCGTATTCGCAGTGATCATCTGGTATCTGGTCGGCATCCTGCTGGCCCCGCGACTGGGCATGCGCCTGGACGTCCCGATCCCCACGATCCTCGACAGCACGTCGGAGAAGACCGGCTTCGAGTCGAACCCACGGGTGAGCACGATCATCAGCCTGTTGATCCTGCCGTTGCTGCTGATCCTGCTCAACACCGGGCTGAACACCGCCGGCGCCGCACGGCCGGATCCGGAGGCGTTCCTCGCCGACCCGGTCGTCTCCGGACTGCGCCTGCTGGGTGAGACTCCGGTCGCGCTGCTGATCACTGTGGTGGTCTCGATGTTCGTCCTCGGCTGGGGAGCGGGCAAGAAGGGGAACCTGATCGAGAAGATCACCGACTCCGCACTGGGGCCGATCTGCTCGGTGGTGCTGGTCACCGGTGCCGGCGGCATGTTCGGTGGGGTGCTGCGAGTGACCGGGATCGGTGATGCGGTCGCCGGATCGCTCAACGACATCGGACTGCCGGTGATCGTGGCGGCGTTCCTGATCGCCCAGATCGTCCGCATCGCCCAGGGCTCGGCCACCGTGGCCCTGACGACGACGGCATCGCTGATGGTGGGCGTGATCGCCGCCAGCGACTTCTCCCAGCTCCAGGTCGTGGCGATCGTGATGGCGATGTCCGCCGGCTCGGTGGGCTTCTCGCACGTCAACGACTCGGGCTTCTGGCTGGTCAGCCGATTCTTCGGGATGGACATGAAGCAGACCCTGTCCACCTGGACCCTGATCCAGGGTGCGATGGCCATCGTCGGCTTCATCCTGTCGCTGGTGCTGTTCGGCGTCGCGTCCGCGATCGCCTGAGGTCACGCCACGGGGCCGGACCGGTCAGGACCGGCCCCGCGGATCGTGCTTCCCGTAGGTCATCCGGCGCAGCAGGACCTCGGCGGGCCCGCGCAATCCCCGGGAGTCCATCCAGGCGGCGAGCGGCAGCGAGAGCAGCCAGACGCCGAGCGCGACAGCGACGGCGGACGCGGTGCTGAGGTGCGGCGCGAGCCCCAGGCCCCAGGCCGCCAGCAGCGGTGCCAGCAGCAGCGACTGGAACAGGTAGAAGGTCAGCGAGCGCTGGCCGACGGCCGAGAGCGCCCGTACGAGCCCGGTCGGCGCCGCCGCCGTGGAGGGGGCCTCCGCGGCGAGGGCGCCGTAGGCGCGCTCAGCAGGGGAGAGCGCCGCATGGGCCGCAGCCCGCTCGGCGCGCACGGCTCTGCGCTGAGCCTTGTCGGGCGCCGCCTCCGGCGTCACCTCCACCGTGGGCCGCTTCTCCAGGCGCATCGCGAGCAGGCCGAAAGCGGCTGCGTAACCGATCCCGCAGCAGATCCCTCCCACGGAGGTCAGGCCCAGGAAGGTCCAGCTCAACGCCTCCGGCACCGGCAGGACGCCGATGATCACGAGGGCCTCGGGCAGGCCGGTGAGCCAGCCGATCGCGATACCGGAGACTGCGAGGCGTCGCAGCGTGCGGGTATGGCGCCAGGGCTCGTCGAGCAGCCGGGCGCGGGCGCCGATCCAGCCCAGCAGGATCGGCAGCGGGGCGCCGAAGGCGGCGGCCGGCACCATGCTGACCACCCACATCCCGGCCCGGGTCAGCATCGAGACCAGGTACGGCTGGGCGTAGGCGAGGTCCCGCAACCAGTCGTTGGCGAAGGGTGTGGTCGCCCCCTGCTGCATGTCGATCAGCACCTCCGGCGGGGCGAAGAACATGATCCCCAGCGCGCCGACGATGCTGAACACGGCGTAGGACACCATCACCCCGCCGATCACGCTCGCCCAGATGATCAGCGTGCGGGTGCGCCGACCGAAGAGCAGCCACACCCCCAGCAGGGCCGCCACCGCATAAGCGCCGAGGATGTCCCCGTAGAACAGCAGCGCCGCGTGCAGGAAGCCGAGCAGCAGCATCGACCAGTGCCGCCTGCGCATCATGAGTCGCACGATCCGCGGCTCCATCCCGCGATCGATGCGCGAGCGGTAGAACTGCACCATGCCGTAACCGAACAGGAAGGCGAACAGCGGCATCGCCCGGTGATCGACCGCGACCGTCATTACGAACTGCACCACGGAATCCGCCGGGCCGAGCGCCGGCACGTGCGGGGTCATCCCGACGCCGCCCTCATGCCCCCACAGGAACCAGGAGACGTTCGCGATCGCGATCAGCGCGAGCATCAGCCCGCGGGCGATGTCCGGGGCCAGGGAACGGGGGGCGGCGTGCGGGCGTGCGGCGCCCGCGCGGGCCGGAGCTGAAGGCGAGGTCTGGTCCGAGGACGGGGCGGCCGAGCTGCTCACAACGGGCCTTTCGGTCTGGTCTGGCGGGCGGTGCCGGGACGGAGCGGCCCCGACGGTGGAGCGCCTCGAACCTACCTGCGCCTGCGGGTCGCCGGCACGCGACGAAGGTCGGTCTCCCGTCATCTCTCGAGCCAGCTGCCGACATCGTCCAGAGCACCCCCGCTCAGACCCCCGCCGAGGCGTTGGCCCGAAGAACCCCGCCTTCGCCAGGAGCTCTACGTCGGCGGCGGGATGACCGCCGTCGTCTGACCCGGCCGCCCGCCCCGAGACAAGCACGGGAGTCAAGGGACGCCGAGCGCCGACCGGGGTGGGCATTGCCACCGCCCCGTCGGCCTGCCGGGCCCCCGCCGAGCGCGGGCCGATGCCTAGACTGGAAGAGAACGGTCCCGTGCGCCTCTGCGCCGACCGGACGACCCCTTCGACGACAGTGAGGCTGCGGTGAAAGACCACCTGAACGCGACGATCCAGGCCATCAACTGGAACCGGATCCCCGATCCCAAGGATCAGGAGGTCTGGGACCGCCTGACCGGTAACTTCTGGCTGCCCGAGAAGGTGCCGCTGTCCAACGACATCCAGTCCTGGAGCCGTCGTTCCCCCGAGGAGCAGACGATGGCGATGCACGTGTTCACGGGGCTCACCCTGCTGGACACGGTGCAGGGCACCGTGGGCGCGATCTCCCTGATCCCGGATGCCGTCACCCCCCATGAGGAGGCGGTGTACACGAACATCGCGTTCATGGAATCGGTGCACGCGAAGTCCTACAGCCAGATCTTCTCGACCCTGGCCAGCACCAAGCAGATCGACGAGGCCTTCGAGTGGGGTGCGACGAACACGCAGCTCCAGAAGAAGGCCCAGATCATCATGGGCTACTACGAGGGTGACGATCCGGAGAAGCGGAAGATCGCCTCGGTGCTGCTGGAGTCGTTCCTGTTCTACTCCGGGTTCTACCTGCCGATGCGCTATTCCAGCCACGGCGAGCTGACCAACACCGCGGACATCATCCGGCTGATCATCCGTGATGAGGCCGTCCACGGCTACTACATCGGCTACAAGTACCAGAAGGCCGTCGAGAAGTTCTCGGCCGAGCGCAAGGCGGAGCTGAAGGACTACACCTTCTCGCTGCTGCTGGAGCTGTACGAGAACGAAGAGGTCTACACCGAGGACCTCTACGATCCCGTCGGCTGGACCGAGGACGTCAAGGTCTTCCTGCGCTACAACGCCAACAAGGCGCTGATGAACCTCGGCTACGAGGGTCTGTTCCCGCAGGACTCCGTCCAGGTGAACCCGGCGATCCTCTCCGCGCTGTCCCCGAACGCCGACGAGAACCACGACTTCTTCTCCGGCTCGGGCTCGAGCTACGTGATGGGCAAGGCCGTCGAGACCGAAGACGACGACTGGGACTTCTGATCCCCTCATGACAGGACGGGCCGGGCGATCACGCCCGGCCCGTCCTGCATGTCGAGGACGTCACTGGCAGGCTCGCACTCAGGCTCGCAGATAGGCTCGCAGACAGAAGGGCGCGGCATGACAGCACCGTTGGACGCCGCCGGGATCGTCCGCCTGCATCGGGTGGAGGAGGATCCGGATGCGATCCTGCGCGCTCGCGTCGCCGAGTTGCTCGGACTCCCGCCGACGGACGTGCTGGTGGGGCGTTCGTGTCCGCGCTGCGGCTCCTCGTCGCACGGCCGTCCCTGGGCCCGAGCGCGGGGCCGACGGGACGAGGTCCCGGTGAGCCTCACCCGCTGCGGGGAGCACCTGATGACGGCGGTGAATCCCGGTGGACCCGTCGGCGTCGACCTCGAATCGATCGCCGCCGTCGGCCGCGGCTGGGACCCGGAGCTGATGCTGCATCCGAGCGAACGGGCCGCCGCTGCACGCGCGGACCCGCCAGAGCGCGCCGTGCTCTGGGCCCGCAAGGAGGCGGTGCTCAAGGCCCTCGGGACGGGGATGCAGACCCCGATGAGTGAACTGCGCCTGGCGGACTTCGCGGTGGAGGACCTGCCGGCGCCGCCCGGCCACGTCGCCGCCCTCGCCCGGCTCTGATCCACGAGGGCGGGGTGACCTGCCCGCGTGGTGGACTGCCCGCTTGGTGTGATGTCCGCTTGTTGAGAGATTTGCGGATACGCAATTCATTGAACGGCCGGACACCCAGGCGAGCGGAGCCCGGGCCCCGACTATGACGCCCTGACGGGCACCGGGCACGGCGGCAGCGCGGTCTCGAACAGCCACGGCGACAGCAGCGCGGCGGTCTCCTCGCCGGCCTCGCGCCGCACATGCTCGAGGAACAGCTCGGTGGTCACGCTGCCGGCGCGATGCTCCGTGAGCCAGCCCCTGATGATCTCGAAGAAACGTGCATCCCCGAGGTGCAGGCGTAGCGCATGCACCGCGAGGGCGCCGCGCTTGTAGACCCGGTCGTCGAACATCAGCGCGGGGCCCGGGTCGGCGAGCTGCAGATCGTCCTGCGGCAGGTCGGCCAGCAGCGTGTGGTGCTTCTCGACCTCCGCCCGGACGGTCGAGACCCCGGATTCCTCTGCCCACAGCCATTCGCAGTAGCAGGCGAAGCCCTCATGGAGCCAGATGTCCTGCCAGCGCTCGAGCGTGACCGAGTTGCCGAACCACTGGTGGGACAGCTCGTGCGCGATCAGTCGCACGCTCTCCCAGGCGGTGTCCACGAAGTTGCTGCCGAAGGTCGACAGTCCCTGGGACTCCAGCGGGATCTCCAGCTCGTCCTCGGTGATCACCGCGGTGTAGGAGGCGAAGGGGTAGTCCCCGAACAGACCCGTGAAGAAGGTGAGCATCGCGGGTTGCAGGGCGAAGGAGCCCTCGAGGTCCGCGACGCTGAGCTCCCGCGGGGCGATCGTGCGCACCGGCACCGGTGCGCCCGCCTGCTCGAGCGTTCGGTAGCGCCCGATCTGGACGGTGGCGAGGTAGGTCGGCATCGGCACGGTCTGCTGGTAGGACCAGGTCACCGCGTTGCCCTTGCGGCTGGTGCCCTGCAGCTCCCCGGAGACGGCGACGGTGTACCCGGGCGGCGCCGAGAGCGTGATCGCGTAGGTCGCCTTGTTGTCGGGGCGGTCGTTGCAGGGGAACCAGGTCGGCGCTCCATGCGGCTGCGCGGCGACGATCACGCCATCCTCCAGCTCCTCCCAGCCGGCCGAGCCGAGGGCCCGCGTGGACACCGGGCGGGGCTTGCCGGAGTACTTCACCCGCACGGTCAGCTCTGTTCCGAGGCTCAGCGGGAGCTTCACCGTGAGCCGTCCGCGCAGATGGGTGAAGCCGTGCGCCCGGCCGTCCACGAACACCTTCTGGGGATGCAGGCCGTGGAGGTCGAGGTGGAGGGCGTCGGCCTCCTCCAGGACCCGGCAGGTCAGCGTCGCGTCCCCGTCCAGCCGATTTCCCTCGACCCGGTAGGCGAGGTTCAGGTCGTAGTGGAGCACCTCGAAGTTCGAGTCCCCATGCCGGGGGACGTACGGATCGCTGCCCGTGGCAGTAGCGCTCATGCGTCCATCTCCTCCCGTTCGTTCCTCACAGTTCGTCGACGGAGGGTGCTCATGCGCCGTCCTCTTCTTCCCAGGGGCCGATCGGGTTGCCCGTCCAGCGGGTGCCGGGTGGTACGCGTTCGCCCCGCATCACCAACGAGACGGGGCCGACGGTCGCGTGCCGATCGATCGACGCCGCCGGCAGGATCACGCCGCCGGGGCCCAGGGTGGCACCCTCGCCCAGGGTGACGGTGTCCATGCTCAGCACTCGGTCCTGGAAGAGGTGGGTCTGGACCACGCAGCCGCGGTTGATCGTGGAGCCGGCGCCGAGGGTCACCAGGTCCGTCTCCGGCAGCCAGTACGGGTCGCACCAGACGCCCGGCCCGATCTTCGCACCGAGCAGTCGCAGCCACAGGTTCAGCGCCGCGGTGCCGGCGGTGATATTCGCGAACCAGGGGGCCGCGAGCACCTCGGTGAAGGTGTCGGCCAGCTCGGAGCGCCACACATAGGGCGTGAACAGGGCGTGCTCGCCCGGACGGTGCTTGCCGATGATCATCCATTTGGCCACCACCGTGATCCCGGCGGCGAGGATTCCGGCTGCGAGCATCACCGGACCGCCGAGGACCACCGCGGCGATGACTCCCCAGCTGTCCTGCAGCAGCAGCGCGAACAGCACTGCGCCGACGGCCACCGGGAGCAGCAGGGCC
Organism: Brachybacterium sp. AOP24-D1-21; assembly: GCF_052378665.1. NCBI lineage: Bacteria > Bacillati > Actinomycetota > Actinomycetes > Micrococcales > Dermabacteraceae > Brachybacterium > Brachybacterium sp. AOP24-D1-21. The sequence continues at coordinate 453,464 of NZ_JBQSXX010000001.1, read as the reverse complement.
AGCAGCAGCGGCACGATGCGGCCGGTCTCGACCAGCCCGCGCTGCACGAGCAGGCCGGTGGGCGGGTCGTAGGTGAGGGAGGAGTCGTGCTCGCCCTCCGTGCGGCGCAGCTTGCGGGGCGGGCTGCCCAGCCAGGAGGTGCCGGCCTTCGCGGTCTTGCGCCGCGGCGCGGCAGAGAGCACCGCGACCAGCGACTGCTTGGGGACCTTGCGCCCGGCGGCGAGCATCCCGGAGTTGCCTACGAAGGCGCGCTTGCCGACCTTGACGTGCTCCACCCGGATCCAGCCGCCGCCCAGCTCATAGGAGCCCACCAAGGTGTCGTCGGCCAGGAAGGAATGCTCACCCACCTGCACGAGGCTCGGGATCAGCAGCACCGTGGAGATCTCCGCGCCCTTGCCCACCTTGGCGCCCAGCAGGCGCAGCCAGAGCGGGGTGAGCGCCCCGGCATAGATCGGGAACAGCCAGGTGCGCGCCTCGTCGAGCAGGCGCAGCGTCCCCCAGATGGACACCCCGGCCGCGGAGCGGACCGGGTGGTGACCGGGCCGGATCGCGAGCGCCAGCAACCGGGTCAGCACCACGACCAGCACTATCAGAGCGCCGAAGCCCGCGAGTGCCGCGAGCGGCAGCCAGGGCAGCGCGGCGAGCACCGCCGCACCGAAGCTGTCGGTGTCATGCACGGCCGGCAGCAGCCCCGCCGCGCCGGTCAGCATCGCCACCACCGGCAGAGCGGCGATCAGGACGGAGAGCGCGGCGAAGACCAGCAGCCAGAGCGGACGGCGCCGCGGGGCGTCGGTGGACCAGGGACCGCGGGCCTTCGCCTGGCGCTCGGCCGGGGAGCCGGACCAGAACTCGCCCGCCGGGACGGTGCCGAGCACGGCGGAGCCGGGCGCGACCTCCGCCTCCGGGCCGATCTTCGCGCCGGGACCGAGCAGGCTGCGGGCCCCGACGCGGGCGCGCTTGCCGATCCGGATCTGTCCCATCCGCAGCCGGTCGCCATCGATCCAGTAGCCGGCGAGGTCGACCTCGGGCTCGATCGAGGCGCCGTCACCGATCTCCAGCATCCCGGTCACCGGGGGCAGGGTGTGCAGGTCCACGTCCTTGCCGAGGCGCGCCCCGAGCAGGCGCGCGTACAGCGGGAACCAGGCGGCGCCGGCGAGGTTCGTCGCCCCGAGCTCCTCCTGGACCTTCTCCGCCAGCCACAGCCGCAGATGGACTCGGCCGCCGCGGGGGTGGCTGCCCGGCCGCACCCCGCGCAGCAGCACCCGTGCCAGCAGTGCGGCGAGCATCATCCGACCGGGCGGCAGCAGCATCACCACGGCCAGCGGGATCACCAGCCACAGCGGGAAGGCCACCAGCCAGGGCAGATCGGTGAGGGCCGCGGCGAGGGTGGAGGCGAGCATCAGCCAGGTGATCCAGCGCAGTGCCGCGAGCGCCCGCAGCGGCACCAGCGCGAGCAGCTGGGCGACCTGGGTGCGGCGTCGCAGCGGCGCCACGGTGCGGTCGCTCGCCACCGCGGAGGTGCCCATCTCGTCGAGGTACGCGGCCAGGGAGGCGAGGGTGGAATGGGCGTAGATGTCGCCGACGGCGAGCTCGGCATGCTTCTCCCGCAGCCGGCTGACCACCTGCGCGGCGGTGAGGGAGCCGCCGCCGAAGTCGAAGAAGTCATCGCTTCCGGAGGTGGCCTCGGCGCCGAGCACCTCGCCCCAGATCTCTGCGATCCAGGCGGCGGTGCCGGACAATGCCGCTGAAGGTGCTCCGCGGCGCGCGAGCGGCCAGGGCAGCGCGTCGCGATCGATCTTCCCCGAGGTGCGGGTGGGCAGCTCGTCCATCACCGCCAGGCGCGGCACCAGCGCGGCGGGCATCCGCTGGCGCAGCAGCTCCTTGGCGATCGTGGCGTCATAGCCGGCGTCGACGGTGAGGTAGCCGACCAGGAGCTGGTTGCCGGACTTCGTGGAGCGCACGGCGGCAGCGGCGCTGACCACGCCGGGCAGGCGCAGCAGCTGGTCGTCGATCTCGCCGAGTTCGATGCGGCGGCCGCCGAGCTTGATCTGGTCGTCGGCCCGGCCTGCGAACAGCAGCCCCGCGGGGTCGTTCTGCACGATGTCGCCCGAACGGTAGGCGCGGTCCCAGCCGAGAGTCGGCATCGGGGCGTACTTCTCCGCGTCCTTCTCCGGATCGAGGTAGCGGGCCAGGCCCACGCCGCCGATGATCAGCTCGCCGGAGGCGCCTGCGGGCACGGGCTGCCCCTCGGCATCGACCACGGCGAGGTCCCAGCCATCCAGCGGCAGTCCGATTCTCACCGGGTCGGTCCCGTCGAGGATCGCGCCGCAGGCCACGACGGTCGCCTCCGTGGGGCCGTAGGTGTTCCAGACCTCGCGGCCAGGGGCCTGGAGCCGCGCCGCGAGCTCGGGCGGGCAGGCTTCCCCGCCCATGATCAGCAGTCTCACCTCGGTCAGTGCGCTGTCCGGCCACAGCGACACCAGGGTGGGCACGGTGGAGACGATGCTGATGCGGTTGGCGGACAGCCAGGGGCCGACGTCCACGCCCGAGCGCACCAGCGAGCGCGGCGCGGGCACCAGGCACGCTCCGTACGCCCAGGCCAGCCACATCTCCTCGCAGCTCGCGTCGAAGGCCACGGAGAGCCCGGCCATCACCCGGTCGCCGGGGGCGATCGGGGAGTTCTGAAGGAACATCCGTGATTCGGCCTCCACGAAGGCGGCGGCGCTGCGGTGGGTGACCGCCACCCCCTTGGGCTTCCCGGTGGAGCCGGAGGTGAAGATGACCCAGGCATCGTCCCCGGGTTCGACCTCGCGCAGCCCGACGGTCGCGTCACCAGCTGTGTCGCCAGCTGTCTCGCCAACATTGTCGCCATCTGTTGTGGCTGCGCGGCCGACGGCAGTGGGCGTGATGACCAGGTCGTTGCCGATCACGGCGACAGACGCGGATTCCTCGAACATCACCCGGGCGCGCTCATCGGGATCGTCAGCATCGACCGGGACGTAAGCGGCGCCGGCGACCAGGATGCCGAGGATCGCGACGTACAGATCGGTGGTGCCGGACTTGATCCGCACCCCCACCTTGTCGCCAGGGCGCACGCCCTGGTCGGCGAGGCGGGCGGCGAGCTCGGTCGCGGCCCGGTCCAGCTCGGAATAGGTCAGGGTGTCCAGCCCGCTGTCCACGGCGGGGGCGTCCCCGGACTCCGCCACGACCTGGCGGAAGAGCGCCACCAAAGTGGTCGGCGCGGGCGCCCTGTTCCCGGCGAGCAGCTCGGGCAGGAGATGTGCAGAGTCATTCACAGCAGAAGTGTGTCCCCTCAAGATGACGCGGAACCGTCCAGGAGCGGACCAGCGGGTGGTGGGCGAGACGCGAGAAGAGGGTAATCGGGGCTCCCCGAAGTTCCCGCACACAAGGTGACCCAAGTTTCAATAACGGTTTATGGACCACTCGGTCGCCTCTGTGACCAGCGTGTTCACAGTCCTGCGCGAAGAGGCGAGGGGAAACGACCAGAATGGTGTGGCTGTACCCTTCTCTTCCCCTCGTAGATAGGACATTCGACAATGGGCCTCATCGGACTCATCATCTCCTGGATCATCATCGGCGCGCTCATCGGTCTCATCGCTCGGGCCCTCATGCCCGGCAAGCAGTCCATGGGACTCGGGACGACCATCGTCCTCGGCGTCATCGGCGCGATCGTCGGCGGTTTCATCGGCGGTCTCCTCGGTGGCTCGGGCATCAGCGGCATCATGGAGAACCCGTGGAGCCTCTGGACGATCCTGCTCGCCGTCATCGGCGCCCTGATCGTCATGTTCATCTACAGCCTCGCGACGAAGAACCGCGCCTGAGCTTCTGATTGACTGATTGACGCGTGCGCCTAAGGGCGCCGCACCCTCGACGGCGCCGTCCCGGATCTTCCGGGGCGGCGCCGTTGTCATGCCCCGGCCTGCACGCTCTCGTGCGCACTATCCCGCTCCCGCCTGCTCTCCCCGCCCCGCCCCGGCCGGCTCCCGTCTGGTCCTGCCCGGCTGTGCCCTGGTGCTTTCCTGCGCAATGAGCCAGTCTGGAGTCATGACCAATACAGCGCCCCTGATCACCGCGGATCTGGCCCGGGCTGCGCGGGCCCTCGCCCAGGTCTCCCTCCTCGACGTCTCCGAGCAGTCGGGCCTGGAGGTCGAGCACCTGCGTGGCCTGGAGCGCGGGCTCCGCGTCCTCACACCGGAGCAGGAGCAGCGGCTCCACGTCGCGCTCGAGGAGTTCGGCATCGAACTGCTGCCGGCGGATGAGCACGCCGGCTTCGGCCATGGCGTGCGTCAGAAGTTCAATCCGCGCACCGTGAAGCGGCTGGAGAACTGGGAGAACGAGGGCGGGCCTCCGGCGGAGGACGACATCTGAGCACGAAGCGCAGAGCCCCCGGTGCGCGGAGCCGCCAGCGCTCGGAGCTCGCGGTGCTCGAAGCCCCGGGCGCTCAGAGCGGGACGTCGGCCGTGCGCCGCCCTGCGTCCTCGACGGTGCGGCGCCCTGAGGACCAGCGGGCGGTGTCCGCCGCGAGCTCGTCGAAGTTCTCGGGCGCGACCAGCACCGTCAGCAGCGCGCTGCGGGCGGAGTACTGCGTCGGCACGACCGCAGCGCCACGGGCGGCGGCCCAGAGGCGCACCGAGTTCTCGGCGATGCCGACCTCCGCCGGGGGCACCTCGATCTGCGCGATCACCAGCTCGGTGCGGCGCAGCAGGGTCGCCGCCGTGACCGCCAGCTCGACCCCGGCGGTGTAGGCGCGCACCAGCCCTCCCGCACCGAGCTTCACCCCGCCGAAGTAGCGGATCACGATCGCGAAGGTGTCCACCAGGCGCGCATGCAGCAGGGACTGCAGCATCGGCATCCCCGCGGTCCCGGACGGTTCGCCATCGTCGTTCGAGCGGTGCATCTCCGCCCGCTCCGCGGTCTCGCCCAGCACCAGCGCGGTGCAGTGATGGCGGGCATCGGGGTGCTGCGTCCGGGCCGCGCGCAGCAGAACATCGGCCTGCTCGACCTCCTGGACACGATGCAGCCGGGTGAGGAACCGGGAGCGCTTCTCGACCAGCTCGGTCTCGACATCGGCGGCGAGGACGAAGGGATCGGGCATGAAGGCGAGTCTAGGCCGCAGGGGAGCGGCCTTGCGGGCGGGCGGTAGGCGGACGGTAGCCTGGCCCCGTCGCCCTCGAGAACGTCAGGAGCTCCCCGTGACCCAGCCTCCCTCTGAGCAGCCATCGTCCCGCCCGCTGTCCCCCCAGCACGGCATCCCCGCGCAGGGCGGCATGCCCTCCCCGGGCGAGCCCGGGCGCCAGAGCACCGGCCCCCAGGGCGGCTACTCCGCGCCCGACGGCGGCTATGCAGGATCCGGCGCCGGCTACTCCGCGCCCCAGGGCGGCCCCGGCGCACCCGTGAAGAAGCCGTCCAAGGCGCCGAAGGTCCTGATCATCCTCGGCTCCGTGATCCTCGCCCTCAGCGTGATCATCGGCGTGATCCTGGCGGTGGTAGGCATCGGCGGCGCCATCGGTGACATCAGCGAGCTCGAGGAGTTCGACAGCGGCAGCGGCACAGTCATCGCCGAGGCCGACGAGACGTTCCAGATCTACGTCGAGGAGGGCACACCGACCCCGACCTGCATGGTGGACGGTCCTGCAGTCGGTGCAGGCACCTCGCAGAGCAGCAGCTTCCAGGACGGCGAGACGAGCTGGGTGTCCGTCGACTCCTTCACTGCGGAAGAGGGCGGCGAATACACCATCGACTGCGGCGGCACCCCTGTCGCGGTCGGCCCGCCGGCTTCTGTTGGAGGGATCCTGGCCGGAGTCGGCGGGATCTTCCTGGGCATCGGCGGCGGGGCACTCGGCTTCCTGCTGCTGGCGATCGGTGTGATCCTGCTGATCGTGCGTCGGCGCACGGCGTGAGCATCGAGGATCCCGCGGTCCTCCCGTTCCCCCTCGCCGCGGGGGAGTCCCTCGTGCGCAGCGGGAGTGCGAACATGCAGCGCGGCGCCGAGACGGCGGGCGGGAAGCTGTTCCTGACCACCGCGCGCCTGGTGTTCATCGCTCACTCGTTCAATGTGCGCAGCGGCCCCTCAGAGCTGCCGCTCTCACTGGTCGCCGAGGTCGGCACCGCCTGGACGAAGCTGCTCGGGGTGCTTCCGCTGCTGCCGAACTCGATCGCCATCGCCCTGCGGGACGGCACGGTGCGCAGCTTCGTGGTCACCGGCCGGGCCGCCTGGATCGCCGCGATCACCCATGCCCGCGGGGGCGGAGCACCCGCCCGCTGAATCCGCCGCTGGACACGACGCAGGACATGACGGAGCCCGGCAGGACATCGGTCCTGCCGGGCTCCGTCATGCGGGGCGCTGAGGCTCAGCGCTCAACCGTTGCCGTGCTCAGGCGTCCTCGGTGATCAGCGGGTACACGCCGTTCTCGTCGTGGACCTCGCGGCCGGTGACCGGCGGGTTGAACACGCACACGCAGCGGATCTCCTTGCGGACGCGCACCTTGTGCTTGTCGTGGTCGTTGAGCAGGTAGAGGGTGCCCGGTGCGAGCTGGTGCACCTCACCGGTGGCCAGGTCCTCGATCTCGCCCTCACCGTGGGTGATGAAGACGGCCTCGATGTGGTTGGCGTACCAGAAGTAGCTCTCGGTGCCCTCGTACAGCGTGGTCTCGTGGACGGAGAAGCCCACGCCCTCCTTGGCCAGGATGATGCGCTTGGAGCGCCAGGTGTCGGACTTGATGTCGGCGTCGGTGCCTTCGACCTCGGCGAGCGAGCGAACGAGCATGGGGGTGTCCTTCCGGTGGATGGTCCAGGTCAGGGGTTCTGCGCAGGCGTTCGGTGCCCGGCGCAGACCGTCGGCCCGCCCTCTGGTGCAGGCGGGCCGACGGAAGAGCGGTCTCAGACGGCGAGCGCCTCGTCGACGGCGGCCTCGATGATGTCCAGGCCGCGGGCGAGCAGCTCATCGGGGATGGTGAGCGCGGGCAGCAGCTTGACGACCTCGTCGGAGGGGCCGGAGGTTTCCACCAGCAGGCCCTCCTCGAAGGCGCGGGCGGCGATCTTCCCGGCGATTTCGCCATCGGGCATCTGCAGACCGCGGGCGAGGCCGCGGCCCTTGACGATCAGCTCGTGCTGGAGGTGCTTGGCGGCGATGCGGTTGAAGCGGCTCTCCACGTAGGCGCCCTTGGCGATGGTGGACTTCTCGAGCTCGTCATCGCTCCAGAACAGGTCGATCGCCTTGGTGGCGGTCGCGAAGGCGGGGCCGAAGCCGCGGAAGGTGCCGTTGTGCTCGCCGGGCTCCCAGATGTCGAGCTCGGGCTTGATCAGCGTGAGCGCGAGCGGGTGGCCGTAGCCGCTGATGGACTTCGAGAGGGTCACCATGTCCGGCTCGATCCCGGCCTCCTCGAAGCTGAAGAACCCTCCGGTGCGGCCACAGCCCATCTGGATATCGTCCACGATCATCAGGATGTCGTGCTTCTTGCACAGCGCGGAGAGGCCGCGCAGCCAGTCCGCGCGGGCGGCGTTGATGCCGCCCTCGCCCTGGACGGTCTCGACGATCACGGCGGCGGGCTTGTTCAGGCCGCTGCCGTCGTCGGAGAGCAGGCTCTCGAGGTACATGAAGTCCGGAACGACCTGGCCGAAGTAGTCGTCGAAGGGCATCGGGGTGGCGTGCACCAGGGGGATCCCGGCGCCGCCGCGCTTCATCGAGTTGCCGGTGACGGACAGGGCGCCGAGGGTCATGCCGTGGAAGGCGTTGGTGAAGCTGATGACGGACTCGCGCCCGGTGACCTTGCGGGCCAGCTTCAGCGCGGCTTCGACGGCGTTGGTGCCGCCGGGGCCGGGGAAGGCGACCTTGTAGTCCAGGCCGCGGGGCCTCAGGATCTTCGCGTCGAAGGTCTGCAGGAACTCGCGGCGGACGTCGGTGAACATGTCCAGGCCATGCACGACCCGGTCCTCGAGGTAGTGGTCGATGACGACCTTCTTGAGCTCGGGGTGGTTGTGCCCGTAGTTCATGGTGCCGGCGCCGGCGAAGAAGTCGATGTACTCGCGGCCGTCCTCACTGGTGAGCACGGAGCCCTTGGCGTGGGTGAACACGGTGGGCCAGCCGCGCGAGTAGCTGCGGACGCCGGACTCGAGCTCGGTCGGGTCGACGGTGGGGGCGCTGACCTCGTCGGTCAGCTCGGGCTTCGCGGTGGTCTCGGTCGGTGCAGTCATGGTCATGACATCTCCCTGGGTGGTGGTTCGTTGGTCTGTGGATGGCGCGAGGGCGTACGGAAGCGCCCGCGCCGACGGGTGGTTCGGAGGAGCCCGGGTTCAGGTCCCGGCGTGCAGTCCGCTGATCACATGCAGCAGCTCGGCGCCGTGGCCGGGGTCCGGGAAGTGCGCCTCCTCGAAGAGGGGCTCGATCGTGTGCTCGGCGCCATGGCGCTCGGCGAAGGAGGCGAACAGCCGCTGGGACGCGGCGTTGTCCGCCGTGATGGTGGTCTCCAGCGTGGCGACCTGCGGGAGGTCCGCCAGCAGGGCGTCGAGCAGGCGGGCGGCGAGGCGCTGCCCGCGCTGGGACTCGTCCACGGCGATCTGCCAGATGAACAGGGTCTGCGGCGCTGAAGGTCGCAGGTAGCCGAGCACGAACCCGACAGCTTCTCCCTCACGCACCGCCAGGCGGGTGGTCGCCGCGAAGTCGCGGGCCATCAGCAGGTAGGCGTAGGAGGTGTTCAGGTCGAGCGTGCCGCTGTCGCGGGCGATCCGCCACATGGCGGCGCCCTCCTCCATGGTGGGAGGGCGGAATTCCAGGTCGGAGCCTGGTCCGGTCGTCTTCTCGGAGGTGGACGGGTGGTCTGCGCTGTGCGTCATCAACGGGCCCATATCGCCGTCAACGGTATCGAGAGCGGTGACGCTTGTGCAGTCCCCCGGGGGGTTGCGGGGGGCCATCCTCGGAGTGTCGTGACGCAACTGTGACTGTCCGGCGTCCGGGAATCAGATTGTCGGACAACTGTGGACTATTCATGGCGACCTGGGGCGATGCCGTCTTTGAGCAGGCGATTCGCGTGCCCGGCGTACAGCGGCTGTGGTGTGCGTCACGTGACCGCGATGCGGGACACAGCTTCGCGTGCCTGTACACGCGCGGGTACAACGCTGTCTCGCCGGGTGATCCAGCAGGGAGCGGGTCCGGTCCCTGCGTGAGCCGCCTCGATACTCTCGTGCCCATGAACCCCCTCGAAACACTGAACGAGTTCCTCGGAAATGCTGAGGGCTGGCTCTGGACCTGGGCAGGGATGCCCGTGGTCGTGGTGCTCGGTCTCTACTTCACGATCCGCACCGGTGCGGTGCAGCTGCGGATGATCCCGGCGATGCTCGGCGCCATCACCCAGAAGGCGCAGCGCGAGCCGGTGGGCAGCGGGCGTAAGCGCACCGAGCGCACCAAGTCCCTCAGCGCCTTCCAGGCCTTCTCGGTCTCCGCCGCCGCCCGCGTGGGCACCGGGAACATCTCCGGCGTGGCCGGGGCGATCTTCTTGGGCGGGCCGGGCGCGCTGCTGTGGATGTGGATCATGTGCGTCGTCGGCGGTGCGGCGAGCTTCATCGAGTCCACCCTCGCGCAGCTGTGGAAGACCCGCTCTGCGGACACCTACAAGGGCGGCCCCGCGTTCTACATCCACCGCGGGCTGGGCAGTCGCGGCTTCGGTGCGTTCTTCGCGATCCTGTTCATCTTCTGCTTCGCCTTCGCCTTCACCTCGCTGCAGGCCAACACCATCGTCGATGCCGTCTCCGGCGCCGTCGCGCTCTACACCGATCCTGAGGGCCTGTCCTGGCTCCCGATCGTGCTGGGCGTGGTGCTCGCGCTGCTCACCGCCGGGATCATCTTCGGCGGCATGCGCCGGGTGGCTTCGGTCGCGCAGAGAATGGTGCCGATCATGGCTCTGATCTACCTGATCATCGGCATCATCATCGTCGGCATGAACCTCGGCGAGCTGCCCCGGGTGCTGGGCCAGATCGTCACCGAGGCATTCAACCCGCAGGCCGTCATCGGCGGCGGCATCGGTGCCGCCATCGTCAACGGCGTCCAGCGCGGCATGCTCTCCAACGAGGCCGGCATGGGCTCGGTCCCCAACGTCGCCGCCACCGCCTCGGTGAGCCACCCGGTCAAGCAGGGCCTGGTGCAGACCCTCGGCGTCTACTTCGACACCCTGCTGATCTGCTCGATCACCGGGTTCATCGTGCTGGTCTCCTTCCCCGACGTCTCCGTCGGCGGAGAGGGCCTGATGATGGTGCAGGAGTCCTTGGCCTCCAACCTCGGCTCCTGGGCCGCGGTGCTGCTCGCCGTGATCATGTTCCTGCTCGCCTTCACCTCGGTGCTGGGGAACTTCTCCTACGGCGAGGCGAATATGCACTTCCTGACCGCCAAGCGCGGCTGGCATGTTGCCTTCGGCGTCGCCGTGGTGGCGCTGGTGTTCCTCGGCTCCGTGATTGCGGTGGACCTCGCCTGGACCATCGCCGGGGTGTCCATGGTGTTCATCGCCCTCATCAACCTGGTGGTGATCGCGATCCTCACGCCCACGGCGGTCACGCTGCTGAAGCACTACAACGCTCAGCGCGCGCAGGGCCTGGACCCCATCTTCCTGGCCTCCGACCTGCCGGAGATCAAGAACGTCGAGGTCTGGGAGGATGTGGACGTCAGCGACTACGTGCGGGAGCGGGAGCCGGCCAGCGCTCGCTGAGCCGCCCGGGGGTGCGCTGCGCCGGTGGTGCGCCGTCCGACGCCGGGGAGGTGGGCCACTCCCGCCTCCCCGGCGTCCTCGGCACCGCTCGCGCGCCGCTAAGATGATCTGGCCCGCTCGGCGGGCACGGGCCTGTAGCTCAGTGGTAGAGCATCGGACTTTTAATCCGCGGGTCGAGGGTTCGATCCCCTCCGGGCCCACTGCTGGTCAGGGCGAGAAAGTTTCCCTTAGGGGAAGGGCTCCGAACCGGCGTTGACAGCAGCTTTGACAGCAACGCGGCTGTGCGGGCGGAGCTCGAAGTGGTACGGGACCTGTTGAGGTGGCGAACTTTGAGCTCGCACGCTGAGCACTCAGGAGGCCATGACCACCATCAGCGCTTCCGCCTGGAGAGCATCTCTCCTGTAGCCGATGCCCAGAGAGCGGCGCTCGTGCGTCACGCGGAGAATCTCGTGAAGGATGCAAGCGGTCCGCACGCAGGTGGCCAACCAGGTCGTATTGCTGGTGACGCGGAACGAGGCGCCGATGTCGTCCCTCGTGCCTTCGATCTCCTCGCGGTCCGTTAACGCAACGGTTGCCCAGGATTTGTTGTGTGCGATGCCGCTGGTGAGCTGCCAAATGGCGGTGTTAATCCCGTCAGCACCGTGCTCTTTGTCAACGGTTCGGATGATGTGACTGTAAGTCAGATGATCCTTCAATGACTTCACTACGACACCTGCCGCTTCCGCGCGAGCTTCCAGATTTGCCAGGCGCTTGTCGTTCGGGTTGATCTCAGAGAACGCGCGCCTGAAGCTGTGTGAGTTCTTTACATTTGAGTACTCCAGATGGAGGCTGCGTTGGATCATCGTAGAAGTGTTGCGCGCTCCGAGGCCGTATAGTCCTTGCGCGACAGCCTCAAGGGACCCTCGGACGAGGGTAAACGGCGCATAGGTGTGCTGCGCTTCCCCCTTCGTGAAAAGTGTCATCAGCGTGTGCAGATGGTCGTGCGAAGCGGAGAGGGATCTCTTGGTGGCAGCTGACAGCTCATAGGGTCGAAGTGCTGAATCCACGCGCTTGAGGCGAGTGCTCTCGACGGCATCTATGTCGAGGGGGTCGTGCTCATCCAGATTGGCGATGTATCGCATGCAGGTGCTCAAGACGCTGTACGCGGCTTCCTCGTCCGGGATCTCCAGGAGCGTCGCCGCGTGCCGGCCCGCTGCCGTCATAGGCACGTATTTCTCAAACTCGTCGTCCATAGCTCAATGATTCCCTACGCGAAGCGGTCTTAAGCAAGAGGCTCAAGTGCTGCGGATGCGGCGGAGGATCTCTTCCTCGCTCACCGGCCTCCGCCAGGCGTCCCATCCCACATGGATCTGTCGGGGGAGATCACCGTTCATCGCCGCGTGCGAGTGCGTGTGCCCGTGGAGGAGCCAATCGCCGGAAGACTCCAGCTGCCATGCGCTGAAACGGCGGTCTTCTGGGCGGTCGGTTCTGTAGGGGAAGTGGGAGAGCATCACCGGGATCCGGCCTGAGCTGCCTCCCGGAATCGTGACCCGCGCGGCCGTGCAGACGTACTCGATCCCGTTGCGCAGCAGCTCTTGCTGAGCGGCGATGGCCCGTTCGCGGAAGTGGGGGTGTGCCCGGTCGTGGTTTCCCAGGACGAGGCGGATGCGCCCGTTGAGGCGTCGGAGGGTGTCTGCGATCTCGGCGGTGTGCTTGAGGGTGAGATCGCCGAGGTGCCAGACAACGTCATCAGCGCTCACCACGCTGTTCCATGAGGCGACGATGTCTTCGTCGTGAGCGTGGACGTGCTCGAGGGTGACGTCGTCTCGGGAGCCGGCGCCGGGGGCATGCCCGCGTTGAAGAGCCATGAGGCGGTGGCCGAAGTGGGTATCGGCGGTGAAGAACGTTCGGGTGCTATCAGTGCCCATCGCGACCGTTCCTCATCTTGGCACGTTCCTTGTCCGGGCAGCCGTCCCAGCGGTCGCTGAAGTCCTTGGCGATGACGAGGGCGACGGGGAGCTCGTAGCTGGCGTCAACGGTCACGTTGACTCGAAGCGCCGCCGTTTCGAGAGCCATTCGGAAGTAGTGGCAGACCGTCCGCAGGCCCCAAAGCTCCTTCAGGATGGCGGCGACGTCGCTGTGTCTGAGGTGCTGTGGCACCGGTACCGCGACGACGTCTTCGGCGATTGCCATCAGCAGCTCGACGGTGAGCGGGCGATGGCCGCAGTCGGACCACTCGAGGCCCTCGGACTCCTGCTCCCAGATGTTGGCGACGCTCACGTGCTCCGGAGAGGGGTCGTCATCGACCAGCGGGAGGCGGCGCCACGCGTCGTCGGCGAGGGGAGGGACGCGGGCAGGATCGAGGCCGAGGTCGGCGCTGGTCCGCTTATCGGCATCGGGCTGGAGGCGTCGTGCACGGAGCACCTTTGCTCCGAAGCCCTGGTTCCAGATCGGTCGACACTGACCGATGCGTTCGTACACGTCCTCGGGCTCGAGGCGGACGCGGTCGTAGTGCTCGTCGCCGAAGAGGACGATGCGCCCTGCGATCGGCTCCCGGTGCCACAGCCCGGTGTTGGCCACGTACGCGTACTCCGAGACTCCGTCGTCGGCGACGATAATGCCGTTCTCATCGGGGTGACTGTCGTGGAAGGCGCGGTAGAAATCGACCATCGTCAGGCGTCGCCGAGCAGTAGCGCCCAGGATTCTGCGTACTTCTCCGCGAGACGGCTCCTGGTCGTCCCGTCGAGCAGCGCGGCGCGCTCCGGATCGGTGTTGTCGATGAGGTCTGCGGTCTTCACGACTCGAGCCACTGCATGGGCGCGGATGGCCGCGAAGTAGTCGGTTCGTGCGACGTCGGGCTTCTTCGTCAGCCGGTCCACCGCTTCGAGGACGAGCTGAGGGAATCCCTGCTCGCTCAGACCCTCGAGGGTCACGTCGGTGTCCTCGACGACGTCATGGAGCCAGGCTGCCGCGATGCATTCGGTGCGGAGATCGGCCGGAGCGATGAGCGCTGCGCGCTCCGCGACGCGACGGGGATGGTCGATGTAGTCCAGGCCAGACTTGTCGGTCTGCCCGGCATGGGCTCGGTGCGCGATGGCTTCGGCTCGTTCGATGGGATCCAAGGGGAACCTCCTAAGGTTCTATGTGCGGGGGATGGGGTCGACGCGCCAGGGGGTGTTCCACTCGGGCGTGCCGTCGGACCGTTCATTGTGAAGCTGAGCATCGACGACGAGGGAGTGCTCGTCCGTGCCGGTGCCAGCGTTGAACTTGGTGATGGACGCGGCGCGGAAGATGAATGACCCTCGCGTGTGGATGCCCCGACGGGCGAGGCGGATGAACTCCCGAGCTTCGTCGATCCTCAGAAAGAAGACCCCCTGCGATGCGCCGTTCAGGGAGCGCCATGCTGCGATGAAGCCCACCTCGATCTGGCAGTCGTCAGTGTGGCGCCGCCTCGGCATCCGGTCGACGTACAGGATCGGCCCCGGAAGCGCGGTGGTGGCATAGGACGGAATCCGGGAACTATGCGGAGTTGCACGGTCCTCACGCTCCGGGTTGCTGCCCAAGAACGAGTGCTCGGACAGGTCGCTCACGGCGATGGCCCCGAGGACCCGGAGAGACGGAACGAGCGGGTGTCGCATGATGCTTCTCCTCGTCGGATCGGTGTGTGGAAACCTAGGCGGATACGTTCGTAAATGCAAGATGACCTGCGGATTCGTAGTTTCGTACTTACCGAACCTCGGAGTCTCGTAGATTCGTATTCTCGGCACCGAAGAGCGCGTCCATGCGCTTCGCGGACTCGTCCTGGAGGGCCGGGATCACGTGCGAGTAGGTGTTCATCGTGACCGCGATGGCGGAGTGCCCCAGCAGCTCCATGACGACGCGAGGAGCGACGCCTTCCGCGAGCAGCAGCGAGGCGCAGGTGTGGCGAAGGTCGTGAAGTTTGACCCGACGGAGCTTGGCCTTCTTCAGCAGCGCCTCGAACGCACGGTTCACGTTGCGGGGCTCGATCGGGGTGCCGGCCTGGGAGGTGAACACGAGCGTCGTCGGGTCGACGGGCAGCCCGAGCGAAGCAATCTTCTCTCGCTCGGAGGTGCGGTGCCGAGTAAGTGCGTCGATGCAGAAGCCGGGGATCACGACACGACGCCGGGAGGTGTCCGTCTTGGGACTCTTCAGCCGCAGCTCACCCCGCGAGCGTTGGAGGGACTGGGCGACACGGAGGTAACCGTTCTCGAGGTCGATGTCGCCCCAGCGGAGGCCCAGTGCTTCGCCGCGACGGAGGCCGAGGCCCACGTACAGCGTCCACAGAGCCTCCCAGGAGCTCCCCTTAGCAGCCTTGAGGAGCTTGCGGGCTTCGTCGGGCGTCAGGGGCTCGACGTCCTGCTTCGGAGGCGTGGGGACGACTACGAGCTTCGCGACGTTTCGGGGCACGAGGTCCTCACGCATCGCGTGCTGAAGCGCCGAACGCAGGATCGCGTGCAGCTGCTTGACCGTGGCCGGACTCTTCCCCTCACGTGACTTGATCGCGAGGAAGGCGCGGATGTCCGACGCCGTGAGCTGGCCGAGCCGCTTCGCACCCAGTACGGGGACGAGGTGATTGCGGATGTACCCCTCGTAGGTCTGGAACGTCGCGGGGCTGAGCCGTGCCTCTTGGACGTCCCGCATCCAGGTCTCGAGGAACTCCTTCACCGTGAGCCGGCTCGGAGTGGCAGCAATGCCGGCGCGGGACTTGTCCTGAAGCGCGGCGAGCTTGTCGTAGGCCTCCTTGCGGGTCTTCCCGTAGACGGCTTTGCGCTTGCGGGTGCCTTCCGGGGTGAGGACGTAGGCAGCGCCTGTCCATCGACCATCTTGGCGACGGTAGACGCTGCCTTCCCCGTTCGAGCGGCTCATGCGACGACGGGAGCCGGTTCGAGATTCTCGACGTAGGCGAGAAGATCGACGGCCTTGATCAGTCGGGAGCGACCGAGCTTGACGCTGGGCAGCTCACCGCAGCGCATCAGGTCGTACACCCGGGTCTTCGAGACGCTGAGCCGATCAGCGACCTCGTCAGCTGTGAAGCAGAGCTTCTCCATGATTCTTTCCTTTCTCGTGGGGTTGACGTGCAGCGCGGCGAGCGTCTTTCCACTCGCGTGCTGCGTCAGCGGCGGAACGGGCAAGTTCGGCATCGCCGGGGGTGAGCCAGCCTTGGCCTACGAAGCGGAATTCGTTGAGCACGACGGTGTGTTCGACGGCGTCGAGGGAGTCGTCGACAGCCACGGGGTTCTCGCGAGTCTCGAGCTGCTCGCGGTCACGGTGGTACTTCCGCCGGGCGTCGCGGAGCGTGCCGAGGGTGGTCGAGAATCGACGGGACTTGCTGGCGAAGTGCCCACGGAAGCCGAGGGCATCGGCCCACTTCCCGAGGAGCGCATAGGGGCTGGAGAACCCGTCAGTGAGGAGCGCCCGGCCGCACAGCTCGAGGCAGGTCTCGCGAAGCTGCTTCAGGTGGCGATTTGGCGTGCCCTCCGTGGCGACATCACCCGCTGACTTGGTGGCGTACTTCGCGAGGTAGGCGGCCACCATCTCGGGGGAGACGTCGCCGTCCTCGTCGGTGTGGCGCTGAACGGGCCGAGCGTCGGCCTGACGTCCGAAGCGGAGCACGCGAGCGGAGTCATAGGCGTCGACCGGAGCAGCATCGACCTCGACGTCCCGCGCGGCCTCGAGACAGCGCTCTGCGAGCCAGGAGGCGGGGACGTCGACAGAGGGGGAAGGGAAGGGCTCCTCGTCCGTCGGAGCGCCGTCGAGCCGCACGAGTGCGTGCAGGTGGATCGCCCCGCGCTTCTGATACTCACCAACCTTGGCGAACTGCACGCGAAGGAGATCCCTCGAAGCTTTCTCGCTCATGCCGAGGTGAGCCGCGACGAGGCGGCGCAGCCGGATCGTGAACCGCCGCCACAGTTCGGGACAGTGCCACTGCCAGACCGTCTGCCCCTCGTAGTCGTAGCAGTCCCGGCACAGCGCCTGACCGACCCGAGCATCATCGACGTCGTGGTGCTCCGTGCAGCGACGAGGGCGACCGTGCTCGCACACCCCCGGCGCAGCGTTGACGGTGCACGGCCGAGGCTGGACACCGGGACGAGTCGACGAGTGCACAGTGCCGAACGAGGGGGCTGTCAGGGTGAGGAACACCAGCGGGTGAGTGGAGACGCTCTCGGGAACCCCCTTATCTCCACCGGAGACGCCTGCCGAGAGGAGGTGCCACATGTCGCCCTGGTACTCGTGGGAGCACGAGGGGCAGCGGGAGGCGCGTCGATTGCCGCAGCGGACGTAGAGAACGCTGTCGGGCAGGTCGCGGCTGTCGAAGGTGTGGAGGTGCTGCCCGGTCCGTCGGTCGAAGGTGCTGGCCTGTCCGAAGAGGCGGACCGGGCGGGAGCAGAACCCGGTCGAGGCGGCCTGCTTGGACCAGTCTTCGAAGCAGTCGGAGAGCATCCGCGTCAGTGCGGTGGGGTCGTCCACGTCGAGGGAGTAGAGATCGGTGTCGCTCACGATGCTGCTCCTTCGGTGTCTGGCTTGGTCCGGGGGCGAGACCGTGAGCTGCGGGGCTTCTCAGTCGGTTCCGGGACGATCACGGGAATCGTCGAGGGTGCGGGGAACCGTTCGGCTGCAGCCCGAATCAGGTCGTCATCGACGAAGGCGGCGCGCACGCGGATCGGTTCCGAGCCGTCTTCGGGAACCACGTAGCCGATGCCTGGCGAGGCGAGCGGGATCTTGTGGCAGAGGGCGCCGGAAGCGACCGCACCGTCACCGAGGACCATGGAGGTCTCCTCGCGATCGCGGAGCCGGAGTCCGACCATCTGGGTGAAGAGGCCACGGTTGGGGATCGTCTCCTTCCGGGGATCCTGGAGGCAGGCGACCACGGTGTAGCCGACGGCGCGGCCCTGGGAGCAGAGCAGCGACATCGCGGTGCGGGCGCGGGACTTGAGGTCGCGGTCTTCGATGTACGACGTGAGAGCGGCGACCTCGTCGATGAGGACGACGACGAGGGGTTCGTCGGCGCTTGCTGTGTGCTGGCGGGTGTTCCCGGCCATTCGTTCGAGGCGAGCACTCATGGCGTCGACCGCCTCTTCGAGGACCACCACAGCTTCAGCGGGAGTCACGGCGTAGCGGGTGAACAGGTACTTGCCCATTCCCAGCTCGACGCCGCCCTTGAGGTCGATCCCGTGGACCTGTGCTTCACCGCGAGCAATGGCGGGAGCGAGACCGATGGTGACGCCCCAGACCAGGGACGCCTTCCCGGAGCCGGAGGAGCCAGCGACGAGGGTGTGCGTGCCTGCGACGCGGAGCCACCAGTCTTCGTCTCGCGTGTCGACGCCCATCCATACAGAGCGCGCGTCCCACGGCTCTTCGGCGTCAGGGAGCCCGCGGGCAACAGTCTCGGCGAGGGCATCGCCGAAGGTGAAGCTGAGAGTGGGGGAGAGGTCTCCGGTCACTCGGAGGTTCGTCGCGCCTACCGTGGTTCGAAGGCGCTCCGTGACGGCCTGGAAGTCCTCCACTGTTTGACCGGTTAGCAGCCCTGGTATGAGGACGAGTTCGCCGCGCTGCCAGCGCTTGCTTGCAATGGTGGGAACGCGAGTGTGCTTCTGCCCCGCGCGATCGATGCTGATGGAGGAGAGCCCGCACTCTTCCATGAGCAGCGGCCAGGTCTCGAGCAGGTCGAGCCAGAGTTCCCGGCGCTGGAGCGGGCGAGAGATTGCCTTGAAGTATGTCTCTGGGTAGAACCGGGCCCAGAGCACGAAGTAGAGCGCGATGGCACCTACGACCGCGAAGGGCTTCCAGCTCACGAGGAGGTCGGCCGCGAGCCAGGTGAACATCCCGACGACGAACCAGAACCGGTGGAACCAGCGCACGTGACCCCACAGGGCCGTAGCGATCCAGCGCAGTTCGGCGAGGCCGAAGCGGAAGGCGAGGGAAGCGGTGTGCATGGCTCACGCACCTCCGAACGCCAGCTGCCAGCTGAGCGGGACGACCTGCCAGAGCAGGATCCCGATCGCAGCGACATTGAACAGACGCATCGCCTTCCGCTCCATGATCACGCCGCCTCGGTGCTCGAGGTGCGAGCGGAAGCCTTGGCCTCGGCAAAGCCCGTGGCACGCAGCGAGTACGCGATCTTCGGGAAGTTCCCGTTGGTGTCGACGTACGGCGTGAGGGTGAGCCCCTCGAAGGCGACTGCGCGGAAGGGGCCGGTGGTCGGTCCCTTGGGCGGTACCGGCTGATGGTCGGCGGAGACCTTCACGGTCACCTCGGCCTGTCCCTTGCGGCTCTCGGGGTCCGGATCGAGCACCCGGACCTGCCAGACACGCAGGCCCGAGATCTTGTCCCGCTGCTGGGGGTCGACCTCGCCGGCCCTCTTCTTGTCGAAGTCATCTGCGGCGATGACCTCACCGATCATGTATGCGCCCTGGGGGAACACGTCCTCCATCTGGATGGGGAAACGGGTCTGGACTGCCATGGTCACTCCTAGTGATTGGACAACGTCAGAAGTTATCCCTAGTGATAACTTCTGAGTTGAGCCTCGCATGGGTGGCGGACCGTGTCAACTAGGGATAGCCTTACGACTCCAGCTACACCTAGGTGAGGACCGATGGTCGCCAAGTTCATGCAGATCGCTGACGAGCTACGCGCTCGAATCGATGAGGGGGAGTACCCCGAGCAGTCCGCGTTGCCCAAGCAGGCCGAGCTCGCTCAGGAGTTCTCTGTCAACGTCAATACGATGGCCTCGGCGCTGAAGCTTCTCGAGCGCGAGGGCCGCGTGCAGTCGAGAAGGAGTCGTGGGACGGTCGTCCTCCCGAAGGTCCCACTCCAGAAGGGTGGATCCACGTCGTACCACCGGAGCCAGTGGACCACTCGGCGCTCGGACAGCACCGTTCAACGGTCCAACTCTGGAGAGAGCGCTGTTCCTACCGAGCTGACGACTGTCGGGGTCGCCTCCGTGGACGAGGGCATGGCGAAGCGGCTGAATATGGTGCCGGGAGATGACCTGGTGATCCGTGTGAGCGTTATTCGTGACTCCGATGGAGCCGTAACTCAAGTTCTAAAAAAGCACTATGCGTACGCAATAGCCAAAGGAACCCTGCTGATGAGCGAGGAGTCCGGTCCGGCAGACACCTGGCGAGAATTTCGCATCTTGACCGATGTTGGTTTTGAACCCGTGACCATTGACGAACGGCTGCATTCACGTCTTCCGGATGCAGACGAAACCAGGCTAATGGAAGTATCGGTCGGGGAGCCTATTGTCGAAGTTCGACGCCGAGTATATTCTGCTTCGGCATTCCCTATTGAGTACTCGGTAGCACTTTATCGGGCAAGCCGGTTTCAGTGGAACTATACATTCGAGGTCGCAACAGGGGGTCAGTCATGACTATTCGAAGTATCGGCGAGCACCGCCGGCGCCGCTCCATGGAAGATGGAGATGTGTCTAGTTTAGCTCTGGAGCCGATCGGATCCTTCAGCTCAAGGGTGACTCGAGACGCAAATGCTATCGAGCGAAACGGGGAGTCGGTCTTCGCGATGAATGACGTCCCAAGCGGATGTGCGAGCACGGAGACCATCGAGATTATGTTCGCCGATGGAACGTGGATGCTGTGCGATAGTCAGGAGCTAATGCCGCTGCAGAGGTCTGAGTCTTGATTGTCAGATATCATGAAGCACTCGCGTCGGAGCGCAGAGAAAATTGAACTGCAAACAATATTTTCCGGCAAGTCATTCCTTGTGTACTAACGGGGGTATTTCCAACTCCGCGTCAGCTTTCGACATCCGGGCAATGTCCCATCGATATTTGGGTCGGACAAAATTCGCGACGAGCTGAGTGATACTCTCCGGACTGGCCAACCCGACCGTAACTCCTCCGAGGGCGCGCTCTCGATGGACCGGAACGAGCTCTCGCGGTCCTATCGAGAGGCCTGTGACCTCTCGGAAGGCGGGCGCGAGCTGTTGAGCATAGAACGCTGCCTGATACTGCCCGTGGGCAACGTAGCCCGGATCGAGACTCTCGCTTGGGAACTTGCACTCAAGGACCAGCGCGCGGTCCCCAGCCCTCGCAAGCAGGATGTCTGGGCGGATATTCCGCGCTTGGAAAGGGAACCCCTCGCTCGAGGTAAGCGTGGCAGCCAGCGCACGGTAACCGTCCGTTAATCCGTATTCCGCCCAGCAATTTGCTGCCTCGCACCAAAGCTCCCAAGGGTCCTCACCGGGCATCTGAAGTTGATAGACGGGACCGCGCGTCATGTAGCCGATTGGACGCAAGCTGGTGACCGTCATTCCGAGGGACTGGGCGCAATCCAGGATGAGCCCGAGAACACTCAGCTGGAACAGTGACTCAGGGAAACCGTCCGGGCGCAGCAACCGTCGTGCGAGCGCCTCTGAGCCGCCTCTATCCAATGCCGTGAAGACTTCTGCCACGTCAGCGACGGCATTCCATGGCCAGCCTGCGCCTCGAACAGCACGTATTGTCTCCCGTGAAGGTCTGGACTCGTCAGACTCTTCGAGGAGTTCCAGGATCGGAAGTGTTTGGCGGATCTTCGCCTCAACGTCACTGGCAAGCGCCTCAGGGCCATCTACTACCGGACCAACCAGGCTCTGGGAAGCAGCAAAGGCGTCCTCGAGGCGGCCGAGCGTCCACGCGAGTACGGACAGCGTTCCCTGATCGGTTGAACGGTGCCTCCGACGAATCGCGAAGGTGTCCGGGGGCCACCCACGACGTCGGGTCTTTCCCCAGTCAACTCGAGTTTTCGGGACGTCCGACCAGAACCTGTGTCTGTGCGAGAGTGTCGGCAGGTGGTCCTGCCACCCTTTGGCATTTTTCGGCCAGCGGCGAAGGAGTGGACTGCACTCAAGGAGTAGTATTCTCATCGCTCTCTGTTCGACATCCTTGGCGGACCACTTCCGGGCCAGAGAATCTGGCGCTACGGCCGCGATAGCGTTGAAGAGGTTTCCGGTTCCAGACCACTCTGATAGAACTCGAAGAAGTCCGTCTTCATGAATCGCCAGGCCAGATGAGTTAGTCACATCAAGCTCTCATCGCAAACAGGCTCTCCTTCACCCAAGCCCAATTGGCAGGGTTCAGAGCTTTGTTGGCGGCGATGCTCATACTGAGCTCGTCGAGAAGATCCGGTTCATACTTGGAAACAAGGTTGCCAACGGAGATAAGGTACGCCTCGGCGAGAAGATCCTCAAGTAATTCCGAGCTGCGCCCGCCGTAGTCTGCGCTTGAATCTCCTTCGGACTCCGGTGCCGCAACCATCACTCCCTGCTCAGAGGAGTGTGCTTCGCCTGCCGGTCGCATCTGGACAGGATTGTTGTCGGCACTTACACCGTCGTAAGCAGCCATCTGCAAGCCCTTCTCGACGTACGCAGGCACGTCTACAAGCAGGCCTGGGCCGATCTGAGCGTCTTCCACCGCCAAATGCGCCGCATACAGTCGCGTAACTCGCTCTGTGAACCAGTCCAACAAACTCTCATCTACGACGTGGCCTGCGATGATGCGTTCGAAATCAGCCCTCGAAGCGGGAGGGACGGGCACGTGCTTGAAGCGACGACTAAGTGCTTGGCCCATCCGGAAAACTCGCTGCGCGTCCACTGCGTTGTACGTTCCGAGCACGCGCCACTCGGTTCCTGCCGAGTACTCAATAGAAGGCGGGGTATCGATCTCGCGAACCTCGGACTCGGCCTGCTCTATCCAATCAAGGTATACGGGCACAGCCGGCTTATCGATTTGCCTCCTGCTGCCCACCCTTACTTTCTTTCCCGAAAGCCAGGTGAGGACGCCGCCTAAGACTCGATCCATATCGGCCCTGTTCGTCTCGTCGAGAACCAGCCACTGATTGAGTCTTATTGCCTGGAGAAGGTCGCCTTCTACACTGCTTATTTCGCCGTTCTCGACCGTCTCGCCAAGCACGAGCTTTTCGAAGGTCCACTCTTCTTCGGGTGTAACCCACGAGGTATCGATCCCATCGCTAGTGAATCCAAATCTCGCCGGGTCCCGATCGATCTTGTCGACGATCTGTTCAAGAATCTCGGTCTTCCCGGTACCGGGAGGGCCGACGAGAAGAACCGCACGCGAAGAGGCAATGGCTACTTCCACCATGCGTTCCACTCGTGCCGCTAGCTGGATCTCCACGACTCGGGACACATTGCGGCGAGCTGAAGCCGCTTCTCTGCGACGATAGCGCTCATAAGCCTCTACGCCTTCGAGCGCTGCTGCGCGGAGGCGTTCAAAGGACTCTGTGTCGGCGAAGGGATTGCTCAAACTATGCCTCCAGGCGTCCGAGATCGAAGGCAATTCTTCGCAAGGTTTCCAAATGTTCGGGACCATCGTTGATAAATTGCTCGACAGTCATTCCCTTGAGGGCGAAAAAGGTAGCCAATTCCTTCTTTACCGTTGTGTTTCGGACCATCCTAAGCTTGGCTCCATTCCCTTCATCGTATGTCGAGATGTCTAGGTCGCCGATTTTGAGCACGGGTTCAGACATGAGTCCCCGCTCTTCCCAATGTTCAGGAGTTGCGGCGGGCCAGTCTTCCAGGGCCTTCCTCGACTCGCCGGAAACTACTTCAAGCGCGCGAGTCCGAATAAGTTGCGAGGCGCTACCCATCTGATTATGATTCTGCGTTCCCTGGTAGTGACTACCCAAACCACAGGCAATGAGTCCGAGAGATGGGAAACCTATGGCGCGCACACGCCACCCTTTGTTGCTCCGAGGCCGCTCCATCAGCGAAAGCAAATGAATCTGAAAGCTGACGTACTGGATCGGCCCTACGACTTCACTGTATCTCTCTTCCGACACACCATTTTCCTGAAGCCAGTTACGGAAGTCCTTCTGGCACTCCACCCGGTAGAGGTTTCTGTGCGCACCTTGCCCATAGGGGTTGACGCTAACGTCGGCGCCCCAGGCATCCGGTACGAATCGTTCGCTAATGACAGGGAGTGCGTCGACCCAAGCGGCCTCAGCGCGCGATTCCGAGCGAGATGAGAGGAAGGAGGCCACTGGGCCGAGGTCCCAGCTCTGCTCAGAGTTCGGCATCGTGAGCTGGCCGTCAGTCATCGAGCATCGTCTTGATAGCTTGTCCGACCGCTTCGGCGAATAGCGGGGGCACCGCATTACCGACTTGCGAACAGCGGGCAACATCAAACTTCCGCCTAGGTCCGTTAATCGTGTATCGACCCTTGAAGTGGAAGTCGTCGGGGAACGATTGGAGTCGCGCCATCTCCCGTACAGTGATGTTTCGTGGTTCACCGTAGTGAATAAACTCGTCAGGATGCGTGGTAATGGTTGACACGGGTGCGTCAGGGTCGATAAGAACCTTCTTGTCCTTCTTTGTGCCCATTGAAACAAGGAAGCTCTTAGACAAGCGCCCCTTAGGCTGCGTCTCGTGGGCGCTCTTGTAGAGCTCAAGGATTCGCTCGCCGTGCTTTGTGTAACGGTGTGAGTCGGGCACGTCGCCGGCCAGAGTGCCCTTGCGCATGATCTTTGCGTAGGCGCTTACGGGAGCCCCGTAACTTGAAGTTTCAAACTTCGGCGAGTCCGGGGACGGCTGACGGTCCTTTGCG
Source organism: Brachybacterium sp. AOP24-D1-21 (assembly GCF_052378665.1). NCBI lineage: Bacteria > Bacillati > Actinomycetota > Actinomycetes > Micrococcales > Dermabacteraceae > Brachybacterium > Brachybacterium sp. AOP24-D1-21. The sequence goes on along the minus strand of NZ_JBQSXX010000001.1, from coordinate 429,194 downwards.
TTGAAGAGGTCGCCTAGTGCCTCTCCTGCGGTTACCGCGCGATCAAGCGGAAGGCCGTGGGAGCGGAGGTGTTCCTGCTGGATATCTTCCAGATGGCGGAAGAAATCGGTAGGCGACAAGCCCAGATCCTTCCGTACGCCAATGATCACTGCCCGCTTGCGGATCTGTGGAACGCCGAACTGGCTTGCGTTCGCGATTCCGAAGTCCGCGCTGTAGCCAAGAGATTCAAATGCAGCGACAACTTCATCTGCAACCGAGGTGGTGGCGCCTTCGCGGGGCCGAGACTTGAACGCTCGAGTGATGCCCTCGACGTTCTCGATTAGTGCAATCTTTGGGCGTACGGCGTCGACGACTTCCAGCAGCCGGTGGACAAGGTGATTGCGTTCGTCCGCTCCGTTGCGCGACCCGCCAACCGAGAAGCCCTGGCAGGGAGGGCCGCCTGCGACTAACGTCACTGTGCCCCGAAGCGTTCGTAGGCGCTCGACGTTCTCCGGAGAGCTCATAAATGAGTCGATGTCGTGTGGGGCTTGGTCGACCCAGTCGGGCCACTCCTCATACGCCTTATAGGGCGCGTCCTTGTCGACCAGGTTGCTGCGCAACGTGTCGAAGGCCATGGGGTCGCGCTCGATGGCGAAGATACCCTTCCAACCTGCTTGGTGAAGCCCCAGCGACAAGCCGCCGGACCCCGCGAAGAGGTCGATGCTTGTCAGGTCGTCGGACATGCTCGGTACTCCTTCAGTTGCGGCTCGATCACCGAGCCTTCTACTTCACCCTCAGTATGAGGCACGCGTTCGCGGCGGGCGCGAGGACACCCCGGGTGTGACTGGGCACGCCTCGTGTGTGCCCGTCATTAGGTGAACTCCACCATGAGGCACCGACAGCTGACCGTGCCGAGGACTTCGCTGCAGTGCGCCACGCAAGCAGTAGTTCCATCGGTCCGTGAGAACTTTCTCTACTCTTTCAAGCGCCGGCTTCGCCGGCTGGGCGGTGACTGCGGGCCGAGGTCCTCGCTGCGCTGCGGTCCTCGGCCTACAGCCACCGCCCTCGCGGGTAGGGCCCAGGGTCGTTGGTCGCTCCAGCCCATGCCCCTGCCGCACCTGAGACTCGCTGGTGCAACGCCCGCCTGCGGTTGACTGTTATGACAGCTTCGAAAAAGCTTGTGCTTGGCGAACCGCTCCGTCAAAAGGCCCCTTCCAAAGCCGTTGCTCTAAGAGGTGCAAAAACGACGGGACGTCAGACTCTGGAACGCCGATCTCCGAGTCAACTATTGAGATATTGTGGTTAATCTCCTTTATTTCGGCTAGGTAGCTTTCCAGCTTCGTGGCGGTAATCGAGTTGAGATATGCCAGGCGGGATACTCGCCGAATCTGCTGGGCCGCTCGCACGCCGTTTTTTCCGACTTTGGTTATTGCTTCCACCGCGTCACCGTTCAATTGCAAAGGAAGCGACTTTTGTATATTTCCCACAAACGAGGGTACCGCCTTATTTAACGCTTCCACGTCGGAAAAGAGGTGAAGGAAGTTGTCGGGGTGCCAAATCAATACATCGTCACCTCGAACCGCAAAGTCGAATCGCTCCTCGACTTTGAATAGCGGCTCTTCCAGCTTTCGGAGCATGTCGGACTGACGCATGTAGAATCTATTCTTCGTTGACACTCGGACACCCTGCGGCTTGCGGATGAATGCGACGTCTTCGCCGTGAGTGTCTTTCCCAACCACGACGTAGAATACATATTTCCCCTCCGCTACATCGGCGGGCGTTAGTCTTTCGTCTGATCGTCGCGATTTTACTATTTGCTCCAGTAGTGATGCCGATACGGGCTCCTCATCCTGGGCGGTCGAACCGCCGCCCGTGGATTCTGGCTTCTGTCCGGCGCTACCCTCGTCGACGGGATCAAGCGCGAGCCCGAGAATGCTCTTGAGTGAGCCGATAAAATGCTGTCCCTGGCTGAGAAGTTCCGTTTCCGAATACGGCAGTGCGTCTTCTGAAGTAATTCGTTCCGCCGCCATGTTTGCAAAGCTTTGAAGGGCGTCCAAGGCGTCTTTTGCGACATGGACTCGCGTGGCGGTAACAAGTCCTGACTGGGGCGGGTTGCCTAGAAGGAAGAGCGGCGTGCTATCCGACAGGGATAGATCTTTCCAGCTGAACGAAGTCACGTAGTTCTCTCCTTGATGCTGAGGTATATGCCGTGTCGGCCTGACATGCGATATTCATTGCCCACTTCGGGACGCCGCCTGCCAATGAGGAGCGAAGTCGAGTGTTCAAAATCTTCGGATTCCACTCGCCATATCTTCAATCCGAGCATGAAGAATAGGGGATTAATTGCGATCATGTTGGTTCCCGAGAGCACGAGTATGTATATAATACTGAAGATTACGTACATTGCAATCTCCTGCCAACCTGAGGGCTGTTGGGTGACCAGGAATGGAAAGACAAAAGACACTAGGTATGCGGCGGCTTCGGGGCCGGCATCCTCCACCCTGGATATTATTGGCGCGAACGACTCTGTACCGGTTGATCGGAATGCAAAATACACTGTAGCAAGGAAGCCGATAGTTGCAATTCCTGCGAAGATGGAAAATGCCACCCAGTCGGGTCCGGCAAACCTGACTGAAAGCAGGATTGACAGTGGCGTAAGTGACGAGAGGGCAAGAGCTATCCTGTCGATTGACAGGCCGATGTTCTCGGTGCGCCGAACTGTTTTATTAATTGGAGCTCGGGGCGCGCCAGACGGATCGGTTGCGTCTGATTGACGCGAATCGTCACCACGCGAGTCTCTCTCCATGTCCAGAAGGTAGCAGAATGGGGTGACACTTGTCGGTGCTGGAAGGCTGGGTGTCCCTGCCCGCAGGGTGTACCGGCTCGCGGTTGCTGCGTGGCGCGCGAGACGTGATTGCAGTTGACAGCAACGCTGACAGCAACGCGACGGTGTCCGGTCGGCTCGCTCGAGCCGGATCGGGGCGATGACCTGGTGAAACGTGTCCGCTCGCACCTGTCCTGACGGACTTTTAATCCGCGGGTCGAGGGTTCGATCCCCTCCGGGCCCACGACTAGCCCCCTGTGCTGGAGCGACGGATGGCGTATCGCCCAGGTCTGAGGGTTTTCCGTTTCTCCTCCGTCCGCTGACCTCGATGGTGCCTGCCTCGGTTCGGAAACGTGCCACCGGCTAGGCTCGATACCGGGGTACAGGACCGCGCCCACGAAGGCCGGTCACGCGAGAGGGGAACACATGTCGCAGGCGAACCATCCCTACGGCGATAGGGGAGACCAGGGCCATCCGGGCAGCGGACAGCCGGGCAACCATTCCGGATCGTATGGGTACGGCCAGGTCCCGCCGGCTCCCGAGCCCTACGGCTCCGTCCCGCCGGGCCCGCCATCCGGCCCGCCGCCCGGATCGCCAGCCCCGTTCAGCTCGGCGCCGTCCGCCTCGCCGGGGCCCTGGGCAGCCTCCGCCCCGTCAGCGTCGGCGGCACCGCCGCACCCGCAGGCACCGCCCCACGCCCAGGGGACGCAGACACTGTCTGCGGCGCAAGCCGGCGCCGCCCTGCAACGGTTCGGTATCGGCAACCCTCTCCCCACCTTCGTGGTCGGCGCGCTCGCCTACGTCATCGCCCTCGGTGCTGCGCTGCTGGTGATCGTCTCGGCCATCGCCGTCGTGCTCACCCTCGACACCGGCGATCTGGCCGGGGGTACCACCTCGCCGACCGGCGGTGCGACCGCGCCCTCGGGAGATGGCGGGTGGCGGGCGATCGTGGGCCTGGTGGGAATCCCGTTCCAGCTGGTCTCCCTCGCCTCCTTCGGCTCCTATGACATCGAACTGAGCCTGGGTTTCCTGGGCGGTGCCACGATGAGCTGGCGGGGATTGCCGCTCCTGATCACCGTCGCGATGGTGGCGACAGCCTTTTTCGCCGCGCGTCTCGTCCAGCGCCGCTGGAGCTCGAACGGAGCGCTCGGCGCCCTGCTGTGGTCGGGTTTCTCCGGGCTCGCAGTGGCGATCTTCGCCGTGATCGCCACGCGCGTCACCGCGTTCGCGATCGAGGACGATTCGCTGGGGATGGCGCTCTCGATGCACTCCGCCGGGGCCGACATGTTCTTCGGCACCTGGGCACTCATCGCGCTGCCGCTGTTCCTGGGGCATGTGGCGGGGAGCGAGAAGCCCGCCTGGTGGCCGCTGGTGGCGGATCTCGCCGCCGCGCCCCGGCTCGCGCTCCTGCACGCCCTGGCATTCGCCATCCCGGTCGGGGTGCTGATCGTGGTCGGCGGAGCGATCGCGATGATCATCGACGGGGAGGCGCGATCCGTGCTGCCCCTCCTGCTTTCGCTCCCGATCTGGGGACTGACCGGCCTCGCCCTGCTGCCGGGGCTCGGGATGCTGTCCGTGCCGGTGCATATGAACCTGCAGGGCAACGTCGAGGATTTCGGGCTGGAGCGCTCCAACGAGTTCCTGTGGTTCTTCGACCTGCCCTGGTACGGATGGATCCCCATGGTGCTGATCGCTCTGCTGATGCCGGCGGCGGTCGCGCTGCTGTGGAACCGGGACCGCGAACTCGTGAAGGGGAACATCCTCGCGCAGGCCGCCTCCTGGGCGGCGCTCCCGCTCGCCTACTTCGGAGGCTCGGTGATCCTGCTCGCGCTGGTCTGGACCAGCACCCAGGCCCGGATGGGGATGATGGGCAACGTCGTCGTCGACGTCGGCCTCGCCCTCTGGATGCCTCTGGTCGCGTTCTTCCTCGGGCTGTTGGTCGAGGTCCTCGCCCGGTTCGGCGCGCCGTTCGTGGACCGCTTCGTGCCCGGGGTGCTCGTGAACTGGTTCCGACGCTCAGCGCGGGCGCGCCGCGCGAGTGACTAGTCCCGCAGGCCGGCGCGGCGCAAGGTCGCGGCGACCTTGTCGCTGAGCAGCGCCAACGACCGTTCATCGTGACCGCGCAGGTGCTCGAGCGCCGCCAGCGCCGTGATCACCACGTCCAGCAGCTCCTCCTCGACATCCGCTGAGCTGTGGGTGACGCCCTTGCGCGGGTTCTGGCCGGTCGCACCGATGTGCGCGGAGACCACCTCGCCGGCCTCCTCGGTGATCTTCGCCAGCCGGGCCCAGGTCGCGGCCTCCGGATCGCGGTGCGCGTTGCCGTCGTCGATCCAGCGGCTGAGCTCGGCGATCCCGTGTGCGGTGTCGTGGCAGTCCATGCGGCCAGTCTCCTGCATAGCGGCGCCGAGCATGCGCCCGTCGAGAGCAGTTCTAGAGGGTGCACCGTCTGCGCTGCGAGCTGCGCCCCCAGCGGGACGGCGCCGGCGCCCGGCGGATCGCGGGGGAGTGCGACTGCGGCCGGCGACCGGTGGCCCGCTCCTGGTCGCCACCAGCTTCTCCGTGCTCGGCATCGTCGCCGCCGTGATCATGGTGCTGGTCGTGCTGCTCGCCCTGAACCCTGCGAACTGGACGGACCCGGCCCCACGAAGCCGTCCATCGTGTGGTTGACGCCCAGCAGATCCAGGCCGCGGTCGAAGAGCCGCACCGGCAGGATCCGCGCCGCCGGGAGCAGCCGGGCGAGCCACGGGGTGATGATCTGCTCTTTCCCGCGCTCGATCGCCGTGAGCGCGCTGCGTGCCACCTCCTGCTACGTCAGGATCGGCAGCAGGCGGGGGAACTTCGTGCTCGCCCCCTCGAACATGTCGGTGTCGATGTCGAACGGGCACATCACGAAGGTCCCCACGGCGCTGGAGTCCGCCCGCAGCTCAGCCCGCAGCGACTCGGTGAATCCGACTGCGGCCCACTTGCTCGCGGAGTAGTCCGTCTGCCGGGCGACCCCGGCCAGCCCCGCGGCGCTGGCGATGGTGCCGTGCTCGCGCTCGAGCATCCCGGGCAGGAAGGCGCGCGTCACCAGAACAGGGCAAGGGTGTTCAGCTCGAAGGTGCGGCGGATGTCCTCGTCGCTCGCCTCCAGCAGCCGCGTGCCGGTGATGATGCCGGCATTGTTGATCACCACGTCCTGCGGGCCCGCCACCAGTGCGGCGGCGGCGACCTGCTCGCGGACGGTGATGAGCACGCGGGCCTCGCGCAGGGGTGTTCCGTGGTACATCCTCGTACTCCTCGGGAGGCGGTTCGAATGCTCCTCAGCGAAGTAGGAGGGCCGCCCCCTCGTCGGGGCGGCCCTCCGTCGTGCGTTTCCTCAGGCATCCAAGCCCTCGGGCATCACGCTCCTCATACGAGGCTGACCTTGCTCCTCCAGGAGTGGACGCTGCGCACGAGGCACACCAGCGTCATCAGCAGGATCACCGGCAGGAACCCGATCGGCATGATGTCGTCCGTGCTGGTGGATCCTGCCGCCATCTCGCTGAACACGGACCAGTGCACCACCCCGAGGCTCCCGTCGACCATCGCGATGCCCCAGGGGAGGGCGGCGATCCCGAGGAAGATGAGGACCTGCGAGGCGAGGTAGAGACCGAGGAAGACCACCACGGGGCCGCCGAGGCCGAGCCGGTTCAGCGGGGTCTCGCTGCCCACCGAGGCGGCGAAGAAGTACTGGATCGGCCAGACCAGGATCATGCCCACGAAGAGCACGATGCCGGCGATCAGGAGCGGCGTCGAGGTGACCGCCGCGCCCGTGCTCCACAGCTGCTGGATGACGGAGAAGGGGTTGCGATCGGTCCCCATCTGCCCGCCGATGACGGGCCAGGCGGCGAACAGCAGGCCGAAGGCCACCAGCAGCCCGGCGAGGGAGATCAGCAGCGCCCATAGCAGCTTGGCCGCATAGATCGTGGCCCCGCGCACGGGGAGGGACTGGGTGAAGTATCCGGTGCGGCTGTAGCTGGACTGCCAGTAATGGATGGTCAGGGCGATCTGCAGCGCCGGGATCAGCCCGGTGAGCGGGACCACCACCATCAGCATTCCGATCAGGGAGATCACGGGCCAGCCGGTGGCGGTCAGCGCGGTGCCCGCAGCGACCAGCAGCAGGACGATCGCGCCGATGGTGCCGAGCAGCCCACGGGTGCGCAGCCATTCGTGCTTCATGAGGGTGGTGATCATCGGTACGTCTCCTTGAAGATCTCATCGAGGCTGGCCCCGTGCGCGGCGCGGAGGTCGTCGGCCTCGCCGGCGAGGACCACGGAGCCGTGCCGCATCATGACCACCGAGTCGAGGATCGGCTCGAGGTCGTGGATCAGGTGGGTGGAGATCAGCAGCAGCGAGTCCTCCTCGAGGGTGCCCAGGATCCCGTCGAGGATGATCTGGCGGGCGGCGGGGTCGACGCCGCTGATCGGCTCGTCCAGCAGGAACACCTCGGCCCGGCGGGACATCGCCAGCGCGATCTGGACCTTCTCCCGCATGCCCTTGGACATCGCCTTCAGGCGCATCGACTCGTCGAGTCCGAAGAACCGCAGGAGCTCGTGGGCCTTCGCGGCGTCGAAGTCCTCGAAGAAGTCGCTGTACAGGTCCACGCAGTAGCGCGCTCGGGCCCCGTCGGGCAGGAAGCTGGTGTCGGGGAGGAAGGAGACCTTTGCCTTGGAGGCCGGGCCCGGGACCAGGCCCGCGATACGGGCCTCTCCCTGGTAGTCGCTGATCACGCCGGCGAGGATCTTCATCAGCGTGGTCTTGCCGCATCCGTTCTCGCCCAGCAGGCCGATGATCCGGCCTCCTTCGAGCTCGAGATCCAGGGAGTCGATCGCTGTGATCCGACCAAAGGTCTTGGTCAGCCCCCTGGTGGAGATCAGAGGGTGCTTCGCATGCTCAGGGATGGTCATCTCAGGCTCCCTCGGTCTGGGGACTGCCGTTGCTGTCGTGGTCATGGTGATTCCATCTCTCGGTGAGGAGCTGCTGGGCCTGGCTTCGCCCCATGCCGAAGCCTCGGGCGTGCTGGATGAAGTCGTCTGCGGCGCCTTCGGCGAGGTCGGCTCGCAGCCGGTCGATCCGGTCGGTGTCCTCGGTGACGAAGCGGCCGGAGGTGCGTTCGGAGCGGCACAGCCCCTCGCGCTCGAGCTCGGCCAGAGCTCGTTGGATCGTGTTCGGGTTGACGCCGAGCTCGGTGGCGAGCCCGCGAACGCCCGGGATCTTGGCTCCAGCGGGCCACTGGCTGACGACGATCCGGCGGGAGAACTCTGTGACCAGCTGCATCCAGATCGGGAGTGAACTGTCGAACTGCATCAGCGACCCCCTGTCTCAATGTATTAGGTAACTAATACAGTAGGACAGTTGTAGGGCGCGGTCAAGACCCGGACCGGGGAGCGCAGTCCGGGGCGGCGTGGAGGGACGGCTCAGACGGGTCGGTCCAGCCGGGTCAGTCGAGTCGGGTCAGTCCGGCCGTGTCAGTCCAGTCGAGGCAGTTCAGCCGTGTCAGTCCCGCCGTGTCAGTCGAGGCAGAACTCGTTGCCCTCCGGATCGGCCATCACGATGAATCCGATGTTCATCGGCGGCTCGGGCTCGTGGCGCTGCACTCGCGTGGCCCCGAGCGCGAGCAGCTGCTCGCACCGTGCCTCGAGCGCGGCCATCCGCTCCTCCTCGCGGAGGTCCGGTGCGGTGCGCACATCGAGGTGCATCCGATTCTTGGCGACCTTGCCCTCCGGGACCTGCTGGAAGAAGAGTCGTGGCCCGGCCCCGTCGGGATCCTCGAGGGCTGAGGCGCTGTTGCGCTGCTCCTCGGGCACGCCGCTCGCCGCGAGGAAGTCGTCCCACGCCTCCAGTGGATCGGAGCCCGGTGACAGGGCGTTGCCGGGAGGGCCCGGATGCACGTATCCGAGCACCTCTCTCCAGAACAGCGAGAGCGTGCGCGGGTCGCGGGCATCGAACGTGATCTGGACGGTGGCGCTCATGGGGTGCTCTCCCGGGGTGTGGGTCCGTGGGGTGCTCGGCTGGTGAAGGGTGGCAGTGTGCCGCTGTGCCCCTATCGTCCGTTGCTGTGCGGACAGGGCCTGTCCGCAGAGTCTGCGTCGGCTCGGCGGGCAGACAGTGCCCGGCGCCCGTCGCCCGTCTGCCGGTACAGCGCACAGGGCACCGGCGCTGCCGATGCCCTGTGCGGGGTGGTGACTCTGCTCAGGCTGCGTGAGCACGTGCAGATCAGAGCACGAGCAGCAGGATGATGATGATCAGCAGAATGGTGGTGAGGCTGATGGGAAGGACGGCCTTGCGCATGGCGATCTCCTTCGGTCGAGGCAACCCACCGGAGTCTCCGACGGGGGCTACCAACGTAGGTGACCGTGTGCTGAAGCGGCTATTCCGAGCATGCCTGAACGGCCCCTACGGGGTGTTCGTGCAGGTCGCAGCGGGAGCAGACCGGATGGTCGACAAATGTGCCCGGGGTCGTGGGGGAGGTCGGGGCCTGTCAGGTCAGGCGCCGACGGCGGCGTTCGCCCGAGCGAACTCCTCGTCGCTCACCGGCTCGAGCCAGATCACGGTCTCGTCGTCCTGATCGGCTTCCTGCACCGCGATGTGGGACATCGGGGAGGCGCTGAGCGCGCCATGCCAGTGCTCCTCGCGCGGCGGGATCCAGACGGTGCGGCCGGGCTCGAGGGTGAGCACCTCCCCGGCGCGGGTGACCACCAAACCCGTGCCGTCGGTCCCGTAGAGCGTCTGGCCCACCGGATGCCAGTGCCAGTGGGTCCGGGAGCCTGGAGCGAAATGCACATGGTTCATCGCTGCCCGCGACTCACCGCGCGGGCCGCGGATCGCATCCAGGAGGACCTCGCCGGTGAATGACGTCTCCGGGCCGGTGGTCGTCGGCGGGCGGTCGAGCTTATCCATCTGGTCCTCCTGCTGGCGGGGGAGTGGTGGTGCCCATCAGATACCCGGGCGGCGTGAAGTGCAAGGCCTCGCCGAGTGGCAAGTAGGGACTTGCGGTGAGTGAAAACCTGCGACCGTTCCTCCACAGTGGCCATTTATCCACAAATTCATCCACAGTCTCGACGGCAGGGGCGCAGGTTTTTGCGACGTCGTCGATGGGGAGCGCGGTGCCGGTGCATCGTTGCAGGTTGTGAGGGTGCTCAGGTCGGTTCAAGGGGATGCCGGGGGCGGCAAGCACGTTATCCACATTTCTCGGACGGGGTTTCGATTCTGGGCCGAACCGGGAAGAATGGAGGCATGTCGACAGCGAATATTCCGGAGTCCTCGCAGGAGCATCCCGCTCCCGAGGCGCTCCTCGCTGCGCTTCGTGAGGCAGGCCCCACCGGTCTCGCGGAGCTGATCGGGGATACCGACTTCCTGCTCTCCGCCATCGCAGCCACCCCGAGACGGATGTTCACGCCCGGTGCGCGACCGCGCGGTACGTACAAGAACCTGCTCGACAAGATCCATGAGGCGCGCAGCTCTCTCGACGCCCTCGAGGCACGCGCCGTGGTCGCGCTCGCCGAGGCGACCACCCGTGACCAGGTGCAGGCCGCGCGTGACGATGCTGCCCACGAGAACTCCTTTCTCCCACCGCTGGACCGGCTGATCCGGCAGGCCGACGCCAGGACCGCACGGGATGTTTCATTGGCCACCAGGCGCTCGCCGTCGACGACGAAGAGGACCTTGACGTCTGCGCGGCGCCTCATCGGCGCCATGCCCCGCATGCTCCAGTCTCTGGCCGGGGGGAAGGTCACGGCCACGGTCGCCTATGCGATCGCCTCCGCAACGGGGCCGCTCGATGACCGGCAGCGCCGCCAGGTCGACGAGGACCTCTTCGCGCGACTGCCGCGGATGGACGGCGCCGGAGTGAAGCGATGGCAGAAAGCTGTCGCCCAGGCCATCGCTGAGCTCGATCCTCACGGTGCCGCCGGTCGTCACCAGGCGGCGCGCAAGAACCGGCACGTGAACTTCACCCCGGGCGAGCACGGCATGGCGACCGTCAGCGCGTACCTGCCGGCCCTCGACGCGAAGCTCGTCCATAAACGGCTCTCCCTCGAGGCGGAACGCCGACGGGCCGACGGTGCTCGGCAGGGCCATGGCGCACTGATGGCGGATGCCTTCACCGACACACTGCTCGGGCGGGACAGCGGGATGGAGCCGGTGACGCTCGAGATCGGGCTCATGATGACCGACCGTGCCCTGCTCTCCCCGGACCATGGGGACGTCGCCCATATCGAGGGCTACGGCCCAGTCCCGGCTGAGGCTCTGCGCGAAGAGCTGCGCAACGCGCTCGCCGAGCCCGAGGATCCGGCTGAGGATCGATTCGGACCGGACGGGCCGCAGCTGCGGGTCGTCCTGCGGCGTCTGTACCTCCATCCCACCGCCGGGGAGCTGGTCGCCGTGGAGTCTCGGGCCCGGGAGTTCCCGGCTGCCCTGAAAAGGTTCCTGAACTGGCGTGATGGCACCTGTCGTGCCCCGTACTGCGATGCGCCCCTGCGCCATCACGACCACATCGTGCCGGCGAGCAAGGGTGGCCCCACCAGCGTGGACAACGGTCAGGGCTCCTGCGCGTACTGCAACCTCGCCAGAGAGGACGACGTCGCCCGGGTCGAGCGCGTCGAGGACCCGGAGCTCCCCGGCCACCTGGTGGCCTGGACCGGTCACGGTGGCACGACGGTCATCACCGCCGCGCCGCCGCTCGGGCCGATCGCGCCGGTGGAGGACAGCCCCGTCGATCGCTCCGAATGCCACGATGAGGACCAGGTCGAGCACTCGGAACAGGACGAGGGCCAGGGCAATGGCCGGGGCGAGGACCAGGAAGAGCCTGGCGGGATCGCCGGCAGTGCCGACGTCGCACCGTGCACGGGTAGCGAGCTGTCGATCAGCTGTCGGATTCCCGAGGGTGACGCCGAGCAGCCCAGCGGATATCCCAGAATGGTCGGACCTCCTCGGGGAAAGCCCGCAAGCGCTGGCGTGCCAGGATGCACCCCACGGGCGACGAAGTCCTGCGACCGGCGCCGTCGTGCGCCGCGACGTCCTGAGACTCGACATCCTGAGACTCGACACTGCGCGCGGCCACCGCGCGCGTCTCGATCTGCTGTGCCGTGGAACCACCGCGTCTCACGTCGTCACCGCCACGCCCTTGCAGCGGGGGTCTCGATCTACTGTGACCTGATGATCCGTCACACCGTTTCCTTCACCCTCGTGCACGCTGCGGACTCCGCAGCGGAGCAGGACTTCCTCACCCAGGCGCCGGCCCTGCTCCGCGAGATCGATGGAGTCGAGGACTTCGCCGTCTCGCGACAGGTCAGCCCCAAGTCGGATTACCGGTTCCAGTTCGCGATGACTTTCGCAGACCAGGCGACCTACGCCGCCTACGATGCGCACCCCGAGCATCAGCAGTTCGTCGCAACGCGGTGGAGCAGCGAAGTCAGCGCCTTCGAGGAACTCGACTTCATCGCTTATCCCTGAAGCATCCGCGCGACGCTCGACAGGACGATGCCCCGGACGCCGACCGCAGTGGTCGGCATCCGGGGCATCGCCGCTGGTCGGCGGATCAGGCTTCCGCGCGCCGCAGCCAGACCGTGGTCGCGCCGGGCAGCTCCTGTGCCGTGCCGTCGGCCGCTGTGAGCGGAGCGCTCGCGAGCAGCACCTCGCCGTCCGGCAGTGCGACCGGCGCGTCACCGAAGTTCGTCACGCTCAACCAGCCGCCGGGCCGCTCGAAGGCGAGGACGTCACCGGTGGAGACCTCCTCGTCCCAGGTCAGCGACTCCTCGCTCTGCAGCTCCCCACGCAGTCGCAGCGCCTCGCGGTACATCTCGAGGGTTGAGCCCGCGACCCCGTCCTCGGCCTCGACCGAGAAGTCCGCGAACCAGGCCGGCTGGGGCAGGTGCGCGCCGCCGGTCCCGAAGCCGAATGAGGAGCCTTCGCGGGTCCAGGGCAGCGGCACCCGGCAGCCATCACGGCCCAGACCGTCGAAGCCGCGATCCTCCGCGGTGGTGCGCCAGAAGGCGGGATCCTGCCGCTGTGCGTCGGGGATCTCGGCCACCTCGTGCAGGCCCAGCTCCTCACCCTGGTACAGGTAGGCGCTGCCGGGCAGGGCCAGCTCGAACATCGTCGCCGCACGCGCGCGGCGCAGACCCAGTTCACGATCGATGCCCTCGTCCGGACCGCCGGCGAGCACCCACTCAGCGCCCTGCTTCACGTCACGACCGGCGCGCGGGGGCAGACCGTAGCGGGTCGCATGGCGCACTCCGTCGTGGTTCGAGAACACCCAGGTGGTGGATGAGCCCGTCGCCGCCGACTGCGCAAGGTTGTCCGTGACGATGTCGCGGAAGTGTGTCGCGTCGAAGTCCGCCTCCATCAGATCGAAGTTGAACGCCTGGCCCAGGCCCTCGGGGCTCGCGTACTTCGCGCGCCGCTCCGGGGTCTCCACCCAGGCCTCCGCCACGGCGGTGCGTGCCGGGGAGTACTCGTTGAACACGGCGCGCCACTCGGCGTAGATCTCATGGACCTCATCGCGGTCCCACAGCGGGTGGGTGCCGTCCTTGGGCATCGCCTGCAGCTCCGCCTTGCTCGGCAGCACCTCGCCGAGATCCTTGGCGAGCCCGTGCGCCACATCGATGCGGAAGCCGTCGACTCCGCGATCCGACCAGAACCGCAGCGTCCGCCTGAAGTCCTCGTGGACCTCGGGGTGCTTCCAGTTGAAGTCGGGCTGCTCGGTGGCGAAGGAGTGCAGGTACCACTGGCCGTCCGGCACCCGGGTCCAGGCCGGGCCGCTGAAGATCGAGGTCCAGTCCGCCGGGGGCAGCTCCCCGTTCTCGCCCGTGCCGTCGCGGAAGATGTACCGCGCCCGAGCGTTCGAGCCCTGCGGGGAGGCCAGCGCCTCGCGGAACCACTCATGGCGGTCCGAGGAGTGGTTGGGGACCAGGTCCACCACCAGCTTGATGCCGGCGTCATGGAGCGCGGCGACCATCTCGTCGAACTCCGTCAGGGTGCCGATCTTCGGATCGACGTCCCGGAAGTCGTCCACGTCGTAGCCGCCGTCCGCGAGCGCGGAGGGGTAGAACGGGCTCAGCCAGACGGCGTCGACGCCGAGCTGCTGCAGGTAGGGCACGCGGGAGATGATCCCGCCCAGGTCACCGATGCCGTCGCCGTTGCTGTCCGCGAAGGAGCGCGGGTAGATCTGGTAGACGGCCGCCTGGCGCCACCAGTCGGCGTCAGCCTGCTGGTCGGCGGGAACGGTCAGGGAAGGAGTGGTCACGGTCGAGGAACCTCCGGGTTCTGCGGGTGGTGGGTGAAGAACGGGTGTGAGGGGAAAGAGTCGGGTGGGGAAGCGGCAGGTGGGCAGGCCGCGCCGGGGCGTCACGAAGGGTGGCCGACGCCGCCGGCCGCCCTCGGGCTCGCCCGCTACTTGATGGCGCCCTGGGTCAGGCCGGACATGACCCAGCGCTGCGCGAACAGGTAGACGATGATCGCCGGCGCCATCGCCATCAGGTACGAGGCGAAGGCGACGTTGTAGCTGTTGCTGAACTGGGTCTGGAACATGTTCTGCAGCACCGGGATGGTCTGCAGCGTAGGGTCCGAGATGATCAGCGACGGCATCATGAAGTCGTTCCACGAGGCGATGAAGGCGAAGATGCCCACGGTCGCGCACATCGGTCCCAGCAGCGGCAGGATCAGCTTCCAGAACACCTTCCAGGTGCCGGCGCCGTCCATCCGCATCGACTCCTCCAGCTCGAGCGGGATGGTGCGCAGGAATGCGGTGAACAGCAGGGTGTTGAACGCGAGGGAGAAGGCGATGTGCAGGATCGCGACCCCCAGCGGGTTGTCCAGCCCGAGCATGCCCGTGAGCTGGATCTGGGGCAGCGCCACCACCGGGAACGGGATGAACATCGCCGCCAGCAGGTAGAAGAACGACCAGCGGAAGGCGCGCCGATCCCAGTTGCGCACGATCGCGTAGGCCGCGAGGGACGAGATCACGATCTCGCCGATCACCGCGATCACCGTGATGAAGATCGAGATGGCGAAGCCGCGCGGGAAGTTCGTGAGGTTCCAGGCCTCGACGAAGCTCGAGAACGTGAGCGGGGAGGGCAGGCCGAACGCATTGCCGTCGACCGCCTGCTCGGTGGTCTTCAGTGCCATGTTCACGGTGACGAACAGCGGCACCAGCACGGCCAGCGCGCCCACCATGAGCAGCACGGTGGCGGACCAGTTGGTGCGATCCCGGCCCACCTTCCCGCGGCGGCGGCGCACGGGCTGCGAGGTGGAGGTCGAGGTGGCGGTGGAGGACGTGGGGCTCGGGGCCGCGGCAGCGGCGGAAGTGGTGGTCGACATGATCAGAACGCCGTCCTTCCTCGGGTGATGCGGAGCTGGAGGAGCGCGAGCGCGATCGAGATCAGGAAGAAGACCATCGCGTTCGCCATCTGGTAGGCGTAATCGCCGCCCTCGAACCCGCGGAAGATCGACATCGCCACGGAGCGGGTGGCCACGCCCGGGCCGCCGTCGGTCAGGCCCACGATGATGTCGTAGGCGTTCAGGTAGTTCTTGAATCCCAGGATCGTGTTGATGACGATGAACCCGGAGACCAGCGGCAGCGTGATGTGCCTGACGCTCTGCCAGCCGGTCGCGCCGTCGATCGACCCGGCCTCGTACACCTCGCCGGGGATGGTGACCAGTCCGGCGATGTAGATGAGCATCGTCGAGGGGATCGACTGCCACGCGGTGACGATCACGATCGACAGCCAGGCCCAGTCGGGGTTGGCGAGGATCGAGGTCGACAGGGCGTCCACGCCGATCGCCTGCCCCAATCCCGGAACGGTGTTCGCGAACAGGTACTGGAACACGAAGGCGATGACGATGCCGGAGATGACCATCGGGATCACGTAGATCGTGCGCAGCGCGGTGGTGAAGCGGATCTTCGAGGTCAGGCCCAGGGCCAGGGCGAAGGCGAGGATGTTCACCAGGATCACGGTGATCAGCGAGAAGCCGAGCGTGAAGGTGTAGGAGCCCAGGATTCCCTGGTCGCGGAACATCGCGATGTAGTTGCGGAAGCCGATGAACTCCCAGTCGCCGAAGCCGATGGAGTTGGTGAAGCTGTAGCCGAAGCCCAGCACCGCCGGCAGGGTGACGGCGAGGCTGAACAGGGCCAGCGAGGGGAACAGGAACAGGTAGTAGAGGGGGTCGATCCGTCGCTTGTGATGGACGATCGGGGTGCGGGATCGGCTCCCGCCGTCACCGGGGGCGGTGCGCGGTGGTGTCGTCGTCGACATCGGGGCTCCTTGCTGAGACGTCATCGGTGATCACTCCCGGAAGGCCAGGCGGGCCCAGTCGGCATCCATGCGCGCCAGGGTCTGCCGGGCGTCGGCGCCGCCGACGATCGACTGGAGGTAGTTCTGGGCCGGGATCGAGTTGGGGATGAACTGGGATGCGCCCATGTAGAAGCGGCCTTCGTCGTAGTACTGCTGCATCTCCGCGATCCGGTCGTCGGTCACCGCCGGGGCATCCTTCGTGGTGCCGAAGGCGAGGAAAGAGTCGTTGTACTGGTTCTGCACCTCCGGCTGCATGAGGAACTGCAGCAGCTCGCGGGCGCCCTGGTGCTCGTTGGCGGCCTCGGGGATCCACAGCGAGAGGTCGATGTTCACGCGCACCTTCAGGTCGGCCGGATCATCGGTCATCGGCAGCGGGAAGGTGCCGAGGTCCAGATCGGAGCCGGACTTCTCGATCTCCCCGAAGGCCCACGGCCCCTGGAAGTACATCGCGGCCTGCTCCCGGGCCATCGCTGTGTTGCCGTCGCCGTAGGCGCGGTTCCCGGCATCGGGGTTCACGTGCTGGACGATCTCCAGCATGCGTTCGACCGGTGCGAGCAGGGTGTTCTGGAAGGAGACCTCGGAGTCGGGGCCGACGTTCTCGCCGAGCTCGTTCATCTGCTCGTAGAAGCTGCGCACGTCGATCATCCCGCCGACGGTGTAGTCGAACAGGCCCTGCGCGACCGTCCAGGGATCCAGGAAGGTTCCGTAGACCGGGGTGACGTCCGCGCTCTGCAGGGTCTCGCAGACCGTCATGAACTCGTCCCAGGTGGTGGGGACCTCTAGGCCGTGCTCCTCGAAGATCCGCCGGTTGTAGATGACCGAGGCGGCGGTGACCGAGTAGGGCAGCACGCTGGTGCGGCCCTCGTAGGTGGGGTACCAGTCAGCGAGCTCGGCGACGTCCTCGCGGATCATCGCGGCCTCGGGCAGGTCGGAGAGGTCCGAGAGGGCGCCGCGCTCCATGAACCTGCCCATCTCGAGGTTGTAGTTCAGGCAGCCGAGGTCCGGCGGGTTGTTGCGCACGAAGCTCGCCGAGAGGTTCGTGGCGATGTCGTGCTGGACGGAGAAGCGGTCCTGGGAGGTGGAGAAGTCCGCGGCGAGCTGGCTGAAGTAGGGGATCGCCTCCGGTTTGGACTGGTACAGCGTCAACTGGGAGGAGCCGCTTGCACTGCCGCAGGCGGCCAGGGCGGTCGCGGTCAGCGCGCCGCCGGCCCCTGCCAGCAGGGTTCGTCGGTTCAGGCGCCCGCGCGGGCCGTTCGAGGATGACAACGCCGTCTCCTTTGCGAATGGGGCTTGCGAGCCCGCTGTGTGATGCGATCATAGATACGACAGAGGTTATATTTACGATCTATCGAAAGTATGGGGGCGTGGAGCAGACGATGTCAACAGTGCGAGATCGGGGCGCCAGCTCCCCGCAGCTGATGCGCCATACCAACCTCCGGGCGCTGATGCAGCACGCCCTGCGAGCGGAGGCCTTCACCGCGGCCGATGCGATGGCCGCGACCGGTCTCACCCGGGCCACGGTGCTCGGCGTCTGCGCCGAGCTCGAGCAGGCCGGATGGCTCCAGGAAGTCTCCGGCAGCCGCGATGAGGGCACCGTGCAGCGGGGACGCCCGGCCCGTCACTTCGCGCTGCGCGCGGATGCTGCCGTGCTGATCGGCGTGGATGCGGGCCAGCACACCCTCACCGCGCGCGTGGCCGACCTTCGTGGGCGCGAGCTCGCCGCGGCCCGCCGCACGATCGATGGCATCCTGGAGCGCTCGCCGGGGGGCGAGGGAACGGGGGAGGAGAGCGCCGGTCGGGCCCGGGTTCAATCGGTGCGCGAGCTCATCGACCAGGTGCTCGAGCAGGCAGGGGCGCAGGGTCGGCACCGGTTGCTGACGGTGGTCGGCGTCCCCGCCCCGGTCGACTCCTCCGGCCGCTCACCCCGCGGTGACCAGGGCTACTGGCCCGCTATGAACCCGGGCTTCAACGATGTCCTGGACGGCAGGATCGTGGTCGAGAACGATGCGAACCTCGCCGTCCTCGCCGAGCAGGCGCTCGGAGACGCCTCTGCGAGACCCTCGAGCGACCACCTCGCCGCGCTGCTGATGGGAGAGCGCTTCGGCGCGGGTCTCATCGTCGACGGGCACCTGCTGCGCGGGGCCGACGGCGGCGCCGGGGAGATGCGCTTCCTCGACGGCGTGCTCGGCGACTCGCGCGGGGCCGACGGCGTCGCCGCCCTCGCCCGGCGCTGGACCCTCGAGGCCCTCGCGGCGGGGGAGACCTCTGCGGTGCTCGCGCAGATCCCCCGCGCCGACCTCAGCGCGATCGATGTCTTCACCGCCGCGCGGGAGGGGGATCTGCTCGCCCGGGGCGTGCTCGACCGCATCGGGGGCCGGCTCGCCCATATCGCCGCGATCCTCTCCAGTCTGCTCGGCGTCGAGACAGTGGTGGTGGCCGGCGCGATCGCCGAGGCCATCGACCCGGTGCTCGAACGCTCCCGCAGCGTGCTGCCGCAGATCTCCACGCCGCCCTATCCTGCGCTGCGAGCGAGCACGCTGGGCAGGGACGTGGTGGTGCGCGGTGCGATCGAGCTCGCCCTCACCCGACTTCGAGCAGACCCCCTGGACCTGCTCTCCCCAGACCGACCCGCAGCCTGACCGACTGAACAACCGACTGACTGATCGAAGGGAATCACGCACTATGACCGTTGCAGCACCGGAGGGCGCCCAGCGAAACCTGCGCGCCGGAGTGATCGGCCTGGGCTGGGCCGGCCAGCAGCACGTGGCCGCCTATGCCGCCGACCCCACCGTCGATCTCGTCGCCCTGTCCGCGATGGAGGAGCACCTGCTGGAGAAGTTCGGCGCGGAGCACGACGTGCCCGGCCGCTACCAGGACTGGAAGCAGATGCTCGCCGAGGCCGAGCTCGACGTCGTCTCCATCGCCACCCCCACGTTCCTGCACGAACCGATGGCGGTCCACGCCCTCGAGGCGGGCGTGCATGTGCTCACGGAGAAGCCGATGGCCCAGACCGGCGAGGCCGCCGCCCGCATGGTCGAGGCCGCGCACCGTGCGGGCCGGGTGCTCGAGGTGTCCTTCAACCACCGCCAGCGTGGGGACGTCACGGCGCTGAAGTCCGTGGTCGACTCCGGCGTGCTCGGGAAGCTCTACTACGCCAAGGCCGGATGGATCCGTCGCCAGGGCATCCCCGGGCTCGGCACCTGGTTCACCAAGGCCGCGAGCTCGGGCGGCGGAGCGATGATGGACATCGGTATCCACATGCTCGACATGACCCTCCACCTGATGGGCGAACCCGAGGTCACCGCGGCATCCGCCGCCGCCCACGCCGAGTTCGGTCCGCTGGGCCGGGGCGGCTCCGGCTTCGGCATCTCGCAGGTCGAAGAGGGCGTGCCCTTCGAGGTCGAGGACCTCGCCACGGCCTTCCTGCGCCTGGACGGCGGGGGCACGATGCTGCTGGAGTCCAGCTGGGCCCAGTGGATCCCGCACGACCTCTGCTACGTCACCCTCTATGGGGCTGACGGCGGTGCCACGATCGAATGGGGCGGCGATCCCACGCACCCGCACCAGATGCTGAAGGTCTGGACCGAGGTCGCGGGCATCCCCGCCGAGCTGCAGCCGGTGGTCGGCGAGGACGGCCGGCACGCCGGGGCGATCGCCGAGTTCCTCCAGAAGGTGCGCTCCGAGGACTGGTCCGCGCACGACGGCTCGCTCGCGCTGCGTCGCGCCCGCGTGATCGACGCCTGCTACGCCTCAGCGGCGGCCGGCGCTGAAGTTGCGGTCGAGGTGGCGGCCGCCGACTGAGCGGGCCTCCCACCTGAGCAGGCACGAGGGGCCGACCGCGATCACTCGCGATCGGCCCCTCGTGCCACGTCCAGCCGGTGGGCGGACCCGTCGGCAGTATCTCCGGGCTCTGCAGCCTCAAGCCTCCGGGGGCGCTGGGATGACGTCCGGGTTCTCCTCGAGCCAGGCCGCCACGGCCTCGGCCTCCTTGCCCTCTCCGAACTCGTTG
Source organism: Brachybacterium sp. AOP24-D1-21 (assembly GCF_052378665.1). Classification (NCBI taxonomy): domain Bacteria; kingdom Bacillati; phylum Actinomycetota; class Actinomycetes; order Micrococcales; family Dermabacteraceae; genus Brachybacterium; species Brachybacterium sp. AOP24-D1-21. The sequence continues at coordinate 409,070 of NZ_JBQSXX010000001.1, read as the reverse complement.
ACGACCTTGTCCTCCAGGTCGTTGTAGAGCTCGCCGGAGATCTGGATCCGGCTGAGGTGGTCGGCGACCTCGGGGAAGTCCTCCGTGAACCCCTTGCGGCCCAGGATGTGCAGCGCCTCGGAATGACGACCGGAGCGTGGTTCTGAAGGTTCTGCAGGCTCAGCTGCGCGAGTGCAGCGCCTCTGCGAGGAAGTCGACGGTCTGCTGCCAGGCGGCCTCGGCGGCCTCGGAGTGGTGCAGCCCGGGATGGGGGTTGTCGAAAGCATGGCCGGCACCCTCGTGCACGCGGAAGCGCACCTGGTCACGGGTGTCATCGGCGGTGACCGCCCGGCGGATCTCCTGAACGGCCTCCTGGGGGATGAAGGCGTCGGCGGTGCCGAAGTGGTGCAGGCTCGGCACCTCTACCTGCGTGGCACGGTCCAGGAGGGTGGGCAGGGCGGAGCCGTAGTAGCTGATGAGCACCGACGGCGGTCGCTCCTCCTCGGCGGCCGAGGCGGCGGCGGCGAAGGCCAGCCCGCCGCCGTAGCAGAAGCCGAACAGGCCCACCTGCTCCACATCGACGGCGCCGTGGGCGCGCAGCGCATTCAGCGCGGCGATCGCGTCGGCCTCAGCACGCTCCCAGGGAAGCTGCCCGGTCAGTGCGACACCCTCGGCGAGCCAGGAGTCGAAGTCGTCCCAATCCTCCAGCCCCACCAGCGGCGGGTCCAGACGGGCGAACAGCTGTGGGGCGAGCACCGCATAGCCGAGCGCGGCGAGATCCGCGCAGCGCTGCTGCATGTAGTCGGACAGGCCGAAGATCTCCTGCAGCACCACCAGGCCGGGAACCGGCTCCTCGAGGTCCTCCGGCAGCCAGAGCAGTCCGGGCAGGTCGCCGGCATCGGTGGGGATCTGAAGCGTCGTCGCAGTCACGCCCTGACTGTAACCCGCGTGCCTGCGCCGGGGACTCCGGAATCACGGCACCTGGCAGTCGCGTCGCCGGTGGCCTTCAGGGACCGGGCCTACCCTGATCCTGACCGACCCGTCGCCATCACCGCTGAGGACCGACCATGACCGCTCTCGAGGATCGCTGGACCGCCGCCTACGCCCCTGGGGTGCGCCGCCATCTGGACTATCCCGCCGGTTCCCTGGTCGACGAGTTCGATGCGTACACGGTGACCTATGCGGAGCAGGCGGCGCTGGACTTCTTCGGCCGACGCACGAGCTATGCCGAGCTCGCCGCCCAGGTGCGGGCCGTGGCCGGGAACCTGCACCGCTTGGGCGTAGGGCCGGGATCGACCGTGGCACTGCTGATGCCCACCTGCCCCCAGCACGTCGTCGCCTTCTACGCCGCGCTGCGGTGCGGCGCGACCGTCGTCGAGCACAACCCGCTCTACCCGGCCCACGAGCTCGCGCCGATGTTCGCCGACCACCGCGCGGAGGTCGCGATCGTGTGGAACGTCGCGGCCGGGACCCTGCAGGAGCTGCCGGAAGAGGTGCGCCCGGGCGCGATCATCGCGGTGGATCTCATCGAGGAGATGCCCCGCGGGAAGCGCGCCCTGCTGCGGCTGCCGCTGAAGAAGGCCCGTGCCTCACGGGGCCAGCTCTCCCGGCCCGCGCCGGCCAGCACTCTTCCCTTCTCCGGGCTGCGCCGCGAGGCCGCCCCGGCACCCGCCGCCTCCCGTCCGGCGCGCGAGGACACCGCCTTGCTGCTGTACACCTCGGGCACCACCGGCGCCCCGAAGGGCGTGCCGCTCAGTCATGCCAACCTGATCGCCTCCACCACTCAGGCCCGCGAATGGGTCACGCCCCTGGTCCCGGGCAAGGAGGTGTTCATGGCCTGTCTGCCGCTCTTCCATGTGTTCGGCTGTTCGCTGTCGATGAACGCGGGCCTGACCGTCGGGGCGATGCTGCACCTGATCCCCAAGCCCGAGACCGGACTGATCCTCGATGCGATCAAGCGGCGGCGGCCGACGACGATGATCGCGGTGCCACCGCTGTTCGATCGCGTCGTCACCGGCGCGAAGGAGCGGGGCGTCTCGCTCGAGGGAATCCGCACCGGGATCGCTGGAGCGATGCCGCTGCGACCCGAACTCATCGAGGCCTGGGAGAACGCGACCGGGGGCCTGCTCATCGAGGGCTACGGGCTCTCGGAGTGCTCGCCGATCGTCTGCGGCAACCCCGTCGACAGCACCCGCACCCCGGGCTCGATCGGCATCCCCTTCCCCGACACCCAGGTACGCCTGGTCGACCCCGAGGACCTCGACCGGGATGTGGAGCCCGGTGAGCCGGGGGAGATCCTGGTGCGGGGCCCGCAGGTGTTCTCCGGATATCGCGACCGCCCCGAGGCGACCGCCGAGGCGTTCCATGACGGCTGGTTCCGCACCGGCGACATCGCCCAGGTCGATGAGCGCGGGTTCCTCAGGATTGTCGACCGGCTCAAGGAGATGGTGATCACCGGCGGCTTCAACGTCTACCCCTCCGAGGTCGAGGACGCGATCCGGGGGGAACATGGCATCGAGGACATCGCCGTGGTGGGCCTGGTCGATGAACTGGGCACCGAGGAGGTGGTCGCCGCGATCGTCACCCCTGACGGGCTGCTTCCTGACGTCGAGGTGCTGCGGCAGCGGCTCAAGGAGCGGCTGACCGCGTACAAGGTGCCGCGACGCTTCCACGTGCTGACCGAGCTCCCGCGCAACGAGATGGGCAAGGTGCTGCGCCGAGAGGTCCGCGACCGGCTCCAGGAGCTCGACCGCCGGCGGCCCCGGCGCTGAGCTGAGCAGTGCTCAGGAGAAGAGCATGAGCATGTAGACGCCGAACAGCAGCAGGTGCACGGCGCCGTGCACCGCAGTGACTCGCGGGGCGCTCGCCGAGATCGCGGCGACGGCCAGGGTCGCCCCGAGCAGCAGCAGGTTCGTCGGCGATTCCGCGAGCACCACCTCGGTACCGGTGACCAGTCCGATCATCAGCACCGTCGGGATCGTCAGGGCGAGGGTCGAGACCAGTGCGCCATGGCACAGGTTCACCACCCGCTGCATTTCCCCGTTCAGCGCCGCCCGCACCGCGGTGATCGACTCCGGCGTGAACACGATCATCGCGATCAGCACTCCGCCGAGGGCGACCGGGGCACCGAGCCGCGCCAGGCCGTCATCGAGCAGCCCCGCCATATGGTGCGAGAGCAGCACGATCGGCAGCACGGTCGCGATCAGCAGGGCGGCGCGCGCCAGCAGCTCCTCCCGGTGCAGGGAGAGGACCTCCCGCAGCGCGGTGCGGTTCCCGGTAGTGCGGGCGGTGCGAGTGGTGGCGGCGGTGGTGCGGGTGGCGGTGGTGGGGTTCGCGTCGGTCACGGGCTCGGCGGCCGCGGCGCTGCCCACGGCTCGCTCGATCTCCTGGAACTCACCGGCCTGGGCTCCCATCTGGCGCCAGAGGAAGAAGGCGTACACCGCCACCGTGAGCCCACCGACCACCAGTGCCTGGGGAGGCGCATAGCCGCCGCTCTCGCTGATCGTCGCCGGCAGCGCGAAGGCGAGCGCCGCGAGCGCGGTGAGCATCACCAGGTAGGCGGAGGTCCCCACCCGGTGCGTAGCGAGGGAGCCGTGCCGCAGGCCGCCCACCAGCAGGCAGAGCCCGAGCGCCAGGTTCATGATGATCATCGAGACCGCCATCACCGAGTCCCGGGCGATCACGGCGTGCTCTCCGGGACCGAGCATGACCGCGGCGATCAGCACCACCTCGATCACCACGATCGAGAGCGTCAGCACGAGCGTGCCGTAGGGATCGCCGAGCCGGCGCGCGAGCGCCTCGGCCTGGTGGACCACTCCGCCGGCGGCGACCACGATCACCGCGATGATCGCGGCCAGCACCAATGCGAGCACGGGGGAGGGCAGCGGCGCGGCCAGCAGCGGGCCGGCGAGGCTCAGAGCGCCGACGGCGGCCCAGCCGAGCACCAGGCGTCCGATGGCGTCGCGGGTGAGGAGCTCGCGCGCGAGCTGTCTGCGGGTACGGGGGCCGGGCTGGGCGGGGGAGTGGCCGGTCGGGGTCATGGGGGATCCTCCTGCGAGGCCGTCCTCCCTGCGACTGCGCGGACCGGGTCGTCCCGGCGGCGGCGCCGGCACTCTCCTCGCGGCGCCTCCCCACCGTAACCTCACCGCGCCCGGCGGTCAGCTCCCGGTGAGGGAACTGACCACCGAGGGCGGTGATTCAGCAGCCGAGCAGCTGAGCGAGTGGGTGGTCCAGCAGTCCAGCAGTCCAGCAGTCCAGCAGTTCAGCAGTTCTGTGGCCGGTGGCTCAGCCGTCCCGGGGGACCGAGATCCCGACCAGCAGGCCCTGGTCGTTGTCGGCATAGGTGCCCGGGGCGACCAGCAGCCCCCAGGTGGTGCCGTCGGTGGTCGTGGCCTCGCAGTCGACGGTCTCGAACTCGGTGAAGTCCAGGCCGTCCTCGCAGGTGACGTCGCTCCACTCGGCCATTGTGTTGACCGGTACATAGGCGTTCTCGGAGGTCAGCGTCTGCAGTGTGCTCTCGGCGACCTCGTCGGCGCTGAGCGGCTCGGCACCGAACATCGAGCCGAATCCCACCCCGGTGAGGCTGACGTCCTCGTCCAGCAGGCCATCGGCCGCTGTGGGCAGCTCGGTCCCGGTCGAGAACAGCACTGCCACCGTCGAACCGTTCTGAAATCCGTCCTCCGACGGCACGAAGACCACGTTGGCGACCCACTCCTGGTGCGGCTCGGTCGTATCGAAGCTCGCCGGGCCGAGGCATCCGGTCGCTGCGGCGCCCGGCTCGAGCACCAGCTCGTCCTCGCATTCGGCAGTGCCCTCGAAGGGTGCTGCGAGAAGTGCTGCCAGGTCGTCGTCCGTGAGGGCGGGGGCGCCCTCTCCGCTGGTGTCGTCCGTCCCCAGATCGGTCACCAGCATGATCCGCGTGCGCTCCCTCGAGGCACCCGGCTCACCCCCGTCCTCTCCCGCACCCTCATTGGCCCCTGCGCCGTCTCCTGCTTCCTCTTCTTCTTCCTCGCCGCCACCGTCCGACGCGGACTCCTCGTCGGAGGCGTCCCCGCCTTCCGATGACTGCTGGTCCTGCTCTCCACCACCGTCGGAGGTGTCATCGGCGCCCACCTCGGAGGCCCCGGCGGGGGTCTCCGGAGGGGTGTCGACGTCGGCCCCGCAGGCGCTCAGCCCGAGGAGTGCCGTGCCGGCGCAGAGCGCCATCGCGGTGCGGGCTCGTCGGCCGATGCTCGTTTTCGTCATGACGGTTCCTCTCCTCGGGAGTCCGCGGGGCGGCTGCACCGTGGTGGACATCGAGCCAAATGGCCCGGGTCACACGGTGCCAAAAGGTAAAGGAAAGGTCAAGGCTTAGTCACGGGTGTGGCGCGATGGCGAGGTGAAGATTTTGTGTGCAGCTGTCGTTCGGGGCTCCGGCCGGGCTCAGGCATCCGGGCCGCGAGGGGTGGGGTCGCCGTGCTCGCGGCGGTAGCGGTCGTCCTCGGCATCCTCGTCGTCCACAGAGCGTCGCGGATCGCGGAACCCGAGGGCGATACCGAGTGTGGCGCCGACGGCGAAGCCGATCAGAGCACCGATGAAGATGTTGTTGATGACGGCCAGCCCCAAGCCGATTCCCACGGTGAAACCGATCATCATGCCGAAGGGGAGCCAGGTGGCGTCGAAGCGGCGACGCGTGGGTGCAGTCATGGATCCTCTGTCCGATCAGACCCGCCGGCAGGGCCGACGGGAGGGGAACTACCAGGGTAGTCCCGGCTACTGTGACCTCGCGCGCCAGGGAGCAGACCCCACCCCCGTCGCCGTGCCCCATCGATATCATCACGGGCGTGACAGCGACTCCCCCTTCGGCTCCGAGCCCCACCACCCTGCAGGCACTGCGGAACCCGCGGCTCCTCACCACCGAGGCGCTCGCCGGGGCGGTCACCACGCTCGCTCTGATCCCCGAGGTCATCTCGTTCTCGGTGATCGCCGGCGTGGACCCGAAGGTCAGCCTCATCGCCTCGGTCGTGCTCGCGATCTCGATGTCGATCCTGGGTGGCCGGCCCGCCATGATCACCGCCGCCGCGGGCGCCGTCGCGCTCGTGGTCGCGCCGCTGGTGCACACCCATGGCGTCGAATACCTGCTGCCCACGGTGATCCTCGCCGGCATCATCCAGATCCTCTTCGGCGTGCTGGGGCTCGCGAGGATCATGCGGTTCATCCCGCGATCGGTGATGATCGGCTTCGTCAACGCGCTCGGGATCCTGATCTTCGCCGCTCAGCTGCAGCACGTGCTCGACGTGCCGGTCATGGTCTACCCATTGTTCGCGCTGACCCTGCTGGTGGTGCTGCTGTTGCCGCGCTTCACCAAGGCCGTGCCCGCACCGCTGGTCGCGATCGTGCTGGTCACCACGATCGCGATGTTCGCGCACCTGTCCGTCCCGACCGTCGGCGACCAGGGCGACGTCTCCGGCGGGCTGCCCGGAATCACCCCGCTCGAGGTTCCGCTGGACCTCGACACGCTGCGCCTGATCCTGCCCACCGCCCTCAGCGTCGCGTTCGTGGGACTGATGGAGACGCTGCTGACCGCCAAGCTCGTGGACGACATCACCGACACCCGCTCGCACAAGAGCCGTGAATCCTGGGCGCTCGGCGTCGCGAACATCCTCGCTGGCTGCTGGGGAGGCATCGCCGGCTGCGCCATGATCGGGCAGACCGTGGTCAACGTGAAGCTCGGCCGGGCCCGCACGAGGCTGTCCACCTTCTTCGCCGGAGCGATGCTGCTGATCCTGGTCACCGTGCTCTCGGACCTCATGGAGGCGATCCCGATGGCCGCGCTCGCCGCGGTGATGATGGTCGTCGCCGTCTCCACCGTGAACTTCCACAGCGTGCGACCCGCGACCCTGAAGCGGATGCCGTGGTCGGAGACCCTGGTGATGGTCACGACGGTCGTGGTCGTGGTCGCCACCAACAACCTCGCGATCGGCGTTGCGGCCGGGGCGCTGCTGGCGATGGGGCTGTTCGCCCGCCGTATCGCGCACGTGACGAGCGTTCGCCGTCTGGTCACCGACGGGGCGGCGACCTACACGGTGCGCGGCCCGCTCTTCTTCGGCAGCAGCAACGACCTCGTCGAGCAGTTCACCTACGCCGAGGACCCGCCGCAGGTCACCATCGACTTCTCCGCCGCCCAGATCTGGGATGCCTCGACCGTCGCCGTCCTCGATTCGGTGCAGACCAAGTACTCCGACCACGGCATCGAAGTGCGTTTCACCGGGCTGGACGAGCACTCCACCCAGTTCCACGGCCGGCTCACCGGCACGCTGAACTGACCCTGCCCAGCAGCAGCAGCTGTCAGCTCCGCACTCACCAGGGCAGGACCTCTGGGATCGGCTCGGCGCCGAGGACGTGCTGGTCGCAGAAGGCGAGCACGGCCTGGTTCCAAGCGAGCGCATTGGATGGGGTGAGCACCCAGTGGTTCTCGCTGGTCAGCTGCAGGAAGCGGTGCGGCATGCCCTGCGGCTCGCCGTCCCAGGTGGAGACCAGGTCCCACCACAGCCGCAGCGCCTCGCTGATCGGCACCCGGTAGTCGCGGTTGCCGTGGGTGATCAGCATCGGGGTGGTGATCGCGTCGACCTCGTGATGCGGGGAGAACGCCCGATACCAGTCCGGATCCTCATCCTCATGACGGTGCACGCGCATCTTGGAGGCCGCGGCGTCGGTGGTGCGGTGCTGCTGATCCAGCGCCCACAGCCCCGCATGGGTGACGATCGCGTCGAAGCGAGTGGTGTGCCCGGCGATCCAGTTCGCCATGAAGCCGCCGAACGACGCCCCGAGCATCGCGGTGCGGGAACCGTCGAGGTCCGCCCGCTCGAGCACCGCATCGAAGAGGGTCTCGCACTCGTGGAAGACCACGTCCGGACGGCGCGGCCAGCCGCGGTTCAGCCCCGCATCCCCGTAGCCGGTGGACATCGCCGGATCCGGCATCAGCACCGCATAGCCGCGCTGCACCGCGAGCCACGGGCACCAGCGCCAGCTCCAGGCGTTGTAGGAGCCGTGCGGCCCGCCGTGGATCCACAGCATGACGGGCGCCGGGGCCTCGGCCGACGCCCCCGCGGGGACGCACAGCCAGCCGCCCACGGTGAGCCCGTCGACGTCGGTCTCCACCCATTCCAGCGTACCGGGCAGTGCGCTGACCGCACCCGGTGCAGGCAGCTCGGTGACGGCACCGGCGCCAGCGTGGGAACCGGCGTCGATCCGGACCGGCCGGGACGGGGTCGTCACGTCATTGCGGAGTGCGAACAGGGTGCCGTCGGCCGTCGCGGCGAGTGACGAGAAGACGCCGTCGCCTGCCACCGTGCGGGCCTCGCCGGTGGCCGCGTCGATTCGCAGCACCGCGCCGGAGGAGTGCAGGTCTCCGGCCACCAGCAGGCTGCCGTCAGCGGCCCATTCGAGGTCGGTGATGCTCAGATCGCCGAGCAGCGCGGTGACCGGCTCGCCGCCGCTGATCTCGCCGCCGCCGAGGGGGTGGATCTCCAGGCGGCTGTAGCTGGTGTCGGTGGGCGAGGAGGCGGTCGAGCGGATCACGGCGAGCTTCTGGCCGTCGCGGGAGAACAGCGGGGAGCCGTACTGGGCAGACTCGTCGGCCTCCAGCAGCACGCTGCGGCGCAGGGTTGCGGTGTCGATCAGCACCAGCGAGCTGCGGGTCTCGCCGCTGCGCACCCGCTGGGTCCAGGAGGTCGCGACGGTGGAGCCGTCGGGGGAGAGGTCCGCGGAGGCGGCGTAGAGGGTCACGGTGCCGACGTCCGGGGTGAGATCGGTGAGGTCACCCTCCGGGGACACCCGCACCAGGCGGCGGCTCTGGTCGCCGATCTCGTGGTCCCACAGCCGGATCGGCATCCCGGTGTGCCAGATGGTGGTCTGCTTCGCGTCCTTGCGGGCCTTGCGGCGCTCGGCATCCTCCTCGAGGTTGCTGCCCGGCAGCACGCTGGTGGCGGCGAGCATGGTCCCGTCCGCGGCGACCGAGAGCAGGGACAGGCCTGCGGCGGCGGAGGCCACCACCTGTGCTTCGCCGGTGCGCGGCAGGCGCCAGATCGCGGTGACCTCCTCCTCGGCACCGCCTTCAGGATCCGGCCGGGAGGAGCTGAACAGCAGCGACCCGTCGGGGGCGAACCGGGGCGAGCTCTCGCCCTTGGCGGAGAAGGTCAGCCGACGGGCGGGCTGCTCCCCGGCCGGGTCGAGCTCCCAGAGCGAGGAGACGAGCTTCGCGCCGGGCTCGTCGGCCTCCTGGATCGCCGTGACAACGCGCCCGTCGTCGCTCGCGACCACGGAGGCCACGCGCGGGATCCTCAGAAAGCCGTCGATGTCAGCAAAGTCAGCGAATCCAGCGGGATCAGCGAATCCAGCGGGATCAGTGAATCCAGCGGGATCAGCGGGATCAGCAGACGGGGTCGAGGGAGCGGCAGGGTCAGCGGTGGGAGAGGTCATCTGCGTCACGCTACCGGAGCCGCGGGCGCCACCGAGGGCAGGTCAGGGGACGATCACGATCTTCCCGTGAGCGTGACCGGACTCCACCAAGGCGAGTGCCTCAGCAGCCTGGCTCAGGGGGAAGGTCTCCACCACGTGCGGGTCCACGAGACCGTACTGGACGACTCCGGTGATCTTGCCCAGCACCCCCTCGGAGCGCTCCCGGCCGGCCCCGCCGAGCTCGACGGCGGTGGCGCCGTCGGCCGCGGAGACGATCCCTGAGGGGAGCTTGACCAGCGGCGCCAGCTCCCGCAGCGCGTCCCCGCCCACGAGATCAGCCAGCACATCCACGCCGCCCGGGGCAAGCGCCCGCACCCGCGCGGCGACCCCCTCACCGGAGGGGACGAAGGTCGCGCCGGTGGCCTCGACCAGCTCCCGCTTGGACTCCGAGGCGACACCGATGGCCTTCAGCTCGTGGACCTTCGCGATCTGCAGGGCCATGCGGCCCACGCCGCCGCCCGCGCCGAGCACCAGCAGCGTCTGCCCGGCCTCGATCTCGACCTGGTGGGTGAGGTCGTAGGCGGTGGTGCCGGCGACCGGGATCGCGGCGGCATCGGTGAAGGAGATCTCCTCAGGCTTGACGACCGTCGCCGAGGCGTCCAGGACAGTGTGCTCGGCGAAGGCGCCGAGCCCGCGCGCCGGGGCGCCGAGGACCTCGTCGCCGACGGCGAAGTCCCGGGTTCCCTCGCCGACAGCGGTGACGATGCCGGCGGCCTCGAGGCCCATCGCCACCGGCAGACGGCCACGGGTGCCGAAGACGCCTTCGCGCCGCTTCCAGTCCGCGGGGTTCACGCCGGCGGCGCGCACCTCGATCGCGATCTCCCCGGCACGGGGGGCTGGGGCCTCACGCTCGGTGAGCTGCTGACCCTCCGGGCCTCCGTAGGTGGTGAAGACGAAAACCTTGGACATCTGCGTTCTCCTGTGTCGTTGCTGCTGTGCGGGGAGCGGCCGCTCCGGGCGTGTGCCCGTGGGGCCGCCATCAGGGGTGCTGCGGGGGATCAGGCCTGGGGAGACTGGTCCTCGCCTGCGGCCTCGGCGGCGTCCGCCTCCTCCTTGGTGGCGAAGGCGCCGTCCACCGCATGCTCGGGCGGGCTGTAGATCGTGTACAGCACGAGGGGCTCCTCCCCGGTGTTGCGGACGTTGTGCTGGGCGCCGGCGGGCACCGCGCACAGATCACCGGCGTGGACTGCGTGGGTGTGGCCGTTGAGGTCGGCTTCACCGGTCCCGGAGACCAAGGTCAGGATCTGGTCCGTGGTCTCGTGGACCTCGTCCCCGATCTCTCCGCCCACCGGCACGGTCACGAGGACGATCTGGGAGTGCTTCCCCGTCCACAGAACCTTGCGGAAGTCCGGATTCGCTGTCGCGATGTCCGCGATGGTGAAGTGCTCGACGTCGCCTTCGAGGGCGAAATGCTGTTCAGACATGATGCGCTTCCTCTCGAGTGGACATGGTTCTGTTCGGGGTCAGATGCTCTGGCTCGCCCCGACGCTCTGCGGAATGCGGGTCTCGGACGGGGAGCCCGGGCGGGCGCCGTGCTGATCCTTGCGGCGGCGCAGCAGTCGCATCGCGTTGAGGATCACCAGCAGCACCGAGCCCTCGTGGACCAGCATGCCGATCGCCATCGTGACCCCACCGGCGAACACGCCCACCAGGAGCGCGATCACCGTGATCAGCGCGATCGCGATGTTCTGTCGCATCACGGAGACCGTGCTGCGGGCCAGACCGATCGCCTGCGGGAGCCTCAGCAGATCGTCCTTCATCAGGGCGATGTCAGCAGTCTCGATGGCGACCCCGGTGCCGGCCGCACCCATCGCCACACCGATATCGGCAGTGGCCAGGGCCGGGGCGTCGTTGACGCCATCGCCGACCATCGCCACGGTGCAGCCCTCGCTCTGGAGCTGCTGGACGACGGTGAGCTTGTCCTCGGGCAGCAGCTGGGCGCGGACCTCGTCGACCCCGACCTCGGCGGCGACCGCCTCGGCGACCCGCCGGTTGTCACCGGTGAGCATGATGACCTTCTTGACCCCGGTCGCGTGGAGCCGGGCGATCATCTCCCTCGCGTCGGTGCGGATCCGGTCGGCGACCGCGACCACGCCGATCACGCGGCCGTCGAGGGTGACGACCATCGGGGTGCGGCCGAGTCCGGCGAGCCGGTCGACCTCCGCGGTCGCGCCGCGATCCTCGGAGATGTCCTCGGCCGCCAGCAGCGGCAGGTTGCCGACGGCGACGCGTCGACCCTCGAGGGTGGCGACGATGCCCTTGCCGGGAACCGGCTCGGTGTGCTCGGGCAGGCCATGGGTGGGCAGGCCCTCGGCCGCCGCGGCGTCGATCAGGGGACGGGCCAGCGGGTGCTCGGAACCGGCCTCGGCACGTGCCGCCCAGCCGAGCACGTCGGCACGATCCAGGGCAGGGTCCAGGACGGTCACGTCGGTGAGGTAGGGCTTGCCCTCGGTGAGGGTGCCGGTCTTGTCCAGGGCGACGGCGGTGATCTTCGCGCTGGTCTCCAGGTACTCGCCACCCTTGATGAGGATGCCGTCCTTGGCACCGCGGCCGATGCCAGCCACGATCGAGACGGGGATGGAGATGACCAGCGCCCCGGGGCAGCCGATCACCAGCAGGGTCAGGGCGAGCACGACGTTCCCGGTGATGAGCCCCGTGATCAGGGCCAGCAGGATGATGCCGGGGGTGTACCAGGTGGAGAACTTCTCCATGAAGGTCTGGGTGCGGGCCTTGGCGTCCTGCGCTTCCTCGACGCGATGGATGATGCGGGCCAGGGTGGTGTCGGCCCCGATGCCGGTGGCGCGCACCTGCAGGAAGCCACCGCCGGAGATGGTGCCGGCGAACACCTGGTCGCCCTCGCCCTTCTCGACGGGGATGGACTCGCCGGTGATCGACGCCTCGTCCAGAGCCCCGGTACCGCCGATGACGATGCCGTCCACAGGGACCTTCGCGCCGTTCTTGACCAGCACCGTCTCCTCGGGCTGGACCAGGGCGGCGGAGATCTCCACCTGTTCGCCCTCCCGCATCACCACGGCGACATCGGGGGCGACAGCCACAAGCTCCGCGAGCGCCGAGCGGGTGCGGTTCATGGTGCCGGCCTCGAGGGCGTGGCCGATGGCGAACAGGAACGTGACTGCAGCCGCTTCCCAGTACTGCCCGATGATCAGCGCACCGACCGCGGCGATGGAGACCAGCAGATCGATGGCGATGACCTTGACCGTCAGCGCGCGCAGGGCCTTGAGGATGATCGGGATGCCGGCGACCAGGGCCGCGGCGACCATGAAGAGATCGGAGGTGACCAGGGCGGTGGGCCCGTTCAGCTCGACGCCGAGGCCGTGTTGGTGGCCGGAGCCGAAGGGGTTCACCCCGATGGACAGGGAGAGGATCGCGGCGACGACGATGAGGAGACCCGAGATGATCGGGGTTCCCCAGGGACCGCGCAGCCAACGGGTCAGAGCAGACATGGTGTGGTGCCTTTCAAGTCGGGTGCGGCGCAGGATGCGGAGCAGGGTCCGGGGAAGGCGGCCGGGCCGCGGGGCCCGGCCGCCAGGGGGTCAGAAGGCCGAGAGGACGGACGTGTAGCCGGCCTTGCCGATCGCGGTGACGATCTCGTCGGTGGTGGTCACGGAGGCGTCGTGGTCGACTTCGACGCGGCCGGAGGCGAACTTCACGCTGACGTTCTGCACGCCCTTGAGGCGGCCCACCTGCTTCTCGATCTTGGCGACGCAGGAGGGGCAGCTGAAGCCCTCGGCGCGGAAGATGGAGTGGGTGCTGGTGACGGGCGTGGCAGTCATGATGAGCCTTCCTTCTGGAGCGTGGTCCTCGAGGGGATGTCCCTCGATGTGCTCTCAACCTAGAAGTGTTCTTGTGGCAGCGACATGACGGGGATCAATCAACTGCACATCACTTCTGACCAGGCCGGATGGGGGAGGGCTAGAGTCGATCCATGACCGTCACGGAGCCGCCCGCCGGGCCCGCCGCCCAGGGTCGGCGCACGATCCCGCTCACGGAGATCACCCTGCCTCACCAGTGCCCACGGCCGGTGCGGCTGTACGTCCTGGCCCGCGCGCCCTACTTCCTCGGGCTCAGCGAGGAGGAGCTGGACCGCATCGATGCCCGGATGCGCACCCTGACCTTCGCCCCGGACGCCCCGATCTACCGCGCCGGCGAACCGGCGGAGTCCCTCTACGTGGTCGCCGAAGGCCGCGTGAAGCTCTCCCAGGTCACTGCGGGTGGGACCGAGACGGTCACCGATCTGCTGGTCCCCGGGGAGCTGTTCGGGACCATGAGCACTCTCGGCGAGCCGATCCACCACCAGACCGCCTCGGCGCTGGTGGGCACCTGCGTGCTGCGCATCGACCAGGACGACTTCCGCTCTGTCCTCGCTGAGCAGCCGCGCATCGCGCTGCGGGTCCTCGACGACGTCGCCGCCCGCCTCTCGCGTGCTGAGACCGACATCGGCTCGCAAGGCTCCGCGACCGTCGAGCAGCGGGTCGCGAGCACCCTGCTCCGCCTGGCGGACAAGCTCGGTGAGGACCGTGGGAGCGAGGGGATCATGCTCGAGGTGCCGCTGTCCCGCGCGGATCTCGCGGGCCTGGCCCGCTCCACCCCGGAATCCGTCTCCCGCGTGATGAGCCGGTGGAAGAGGGAGGGCCTGATCGACTCCGGGCGGCGCTGGACCGCGGTGAAGGATCGCGGACGGCTCGAAGTGCTACGGGATGCGCAGGAGTGAGCTGGCGGCGCTGCACAGCTCGGCTCATTACTTCAAGTCGGCCCTCTGATTCAAGTCGGTCCACTCGCTCAACCCGGCCCGCTGGTTCGACCCGGCCCCATGGTTCGTGCCCCCGGCGCGATTCGAACGCGCGACACCCGCTTTAGGAGAGCGGTGCTCTATCCCCTGAGCTACGGGGGCGATCCGGCCCATGCCCGGAACGAACCGGGACCTGAGCCTCGAACATGGTAGCGCTCCATGGCAGGATCTGAGCATGTCCAGCGAGCTGCCCGAGACCTCCGCCACCGTCGCCGCCGTGATCCTGGCCGGTGGTGCGTCCTCGCGCCTGGGTGGCGCGGACAAGACCCGTCTGCCGATCGCCGGCGCGACCGCCCTGGAGCGGGTGCTGCGCGCCGCCCCCCACGGACGGCGCATCGTCGTCGGTCCCAGCGGCGAGGACGGCAGTGACCTCGCCACCCGCCATGGCGCTCGCTTCGTGCTCGAGGATCCGCCGCGCTCCGGGCCGCTGGCCGCTCTCGCCCGTGGCGTCACCGAGTTCTCCGAAGGCCCGGACAGCGCCACCGTGCTGGTGCTCGGCGGAGACATGCCGATGCTTCGTCCCGAGACACTGCGCAGCCTCGCCACCCGCAGCGCTGAGACCGGGCAGGTGGTGGCCCTCGAGGCCGACGACGGCCACCTCCAGTTCCTCGGCGCGGCCTGGCCGCTGGGCCGGCTGCGAGCAGCACTGGGTGCGGTCGAGCATGAAGACGGTGGCTGGGCCGATCTCAGCCTGCGCCGGCTCTACGCCGAGCTCGGTCCGGAGGAGCTGGGAACCCTGCGTGCGCTCGGCGCCGAGGGTGCGGACATCGACACCCCGGATGCCCTGGCCCAGGTGCGCCGCGCCGCGGGTCCCCGCATTGCCCTGGCTCAGATCGAGATCTCCGAAGACCTCGAGGCCACCTGTGAGACCGTGCGCATCGCGGTCGCGGAGGCGGCCGAGCAGGGGGCGCACCTGGTGCTGTTGCCTGAGGCGACGCTCACCCCCTTCGGCACCGATCTGCGAGCGGCAGCTCTCGCGCACCATGACTCCTTCGCCCAGCTGGTCCAGGAGCTCGCCGAAGCGCATTCGCTCGTGGTCGTCGCCGGCTCCTTCACCCCCACCGAGGACGGCCGCGTCCACAACACCGTGATCGTGCGTGGACCGAACTGGGATCCCCACCTCGAGTACCGCAAGATCCACCTCTTCGATGCCTTCGGTGCCGACGAGTCCCGGACCGTCGCCCCGGGCAGCGAGCTGGTCACCTTCGATCTGCACGGCACCCGCTTCGGGATCGCCACCTGCTATGACGTGCGCTTCCCGGAGCAGTTCACGGCGCTGGCACGCCGGGGAGCACAGGCGATCCTGCTGCCCCTGGCCTGGGCCGAGGGGCCGGGCAAGCGGGAGCAGCTGCAGCTGCTGCTGCGGGCCCGCGCTCTGGACTCCACCACCGTGGTGCTCGCCGCGGACCAGACCCCGCCTGCGGAGTACACCGGGAAGGCGGCCCGCGGCATCGGCCGCAGCGCCGCCGTCGGCCCGCTGGGTGCCATCCGCCAGGAGCTCGGCCGCGAGCCGGGGCTGCTGCTGGTGGATCTCGATCTCGAGGAGATCGATGCTGCCCGGGCCGCGCTCCCGGTGCTCGAGCATCACGTGGACCTTCCTCGCGACTGACCCTGCGGCTGGCGTGACCCGAGGTGACCGGCGCCACGGCGGCACCGTGCCCTGCTGGCGTAGCCTGCAGGAATGATGTCTTCGATCGACAGCTTCGGCTCTGTTCGCCCCGCTCCTGCCCGTCGTGCCCCTGCCCGTCTGGTCACGCTGCTCGCGCTCTGCAGCGCGATGCTGTTCGCCGTGCTGCTGGCGATGCCCGCCCCGGCGCAGGCGCATGACACCCTGCTCAGCTCGGATCCGGAGGACGGCGCGACTCTGGAGGCCTCGCCCGAGGCGCTCACCTTCACGTTCTCCGCAGATGTCCTCGAGGTGAGCCCGCTGGTACGGATCTCCGACGAGTCCGGCACCGAGCTCGCCGAGATCGTCCCGACCGTCGACGGTCCGATCGCCACCGCGACGCTCGAGGAGCCGCTGCCCGCAGGCACCCACACCATCCAGTGGCGCGTGGTCTCCAGCGACGGCCACCCCATCGAGGGCACCCAGACCCTCACGATCGAGCAGGGACCGGCCGCGTCCGCAGCCCCGAGCGACGGCGGCGGTGCTGCGGAGGAGCCCGGCGCCGCGGCGAGCGATGCCGGGGGAGCGGAGAGCTCGGACGCTCCGGTCACGGACGACGCCCCGCAGGAGCAGGGCGCCTCGGCGCAGTCCTCGGACGACGAGGGTGGCCTCCCCATGGGAGCCCTGATCGGGATACTCGCGGTGATCGCCGTGGGTGCTTCCGTCGCCGTCTACTTCATCGTGCGCCGCCGGGACTGACCGCCGGGACTGACCGCCGCGACTGAGCGCTGCGACTGGCTGCCGCGACGTACTGCTGCGACTGAACACCGCGACGACCCGCACAGCGCGCAGACTCGCGACGTAGAGGGGCCCCGACGCCGATGGCGTCGGGGCCCCTCCTCACGTGGTCGGGAAGACCGGGCTCAGTTGCCCTTGTTCTCGTCCCCGCCGAGTCCGAACTTGTCGCGGGCTGCATCCAGACCGGAGTCGACCTGTCCATCGACGTTGTCGGGGGTGCGCTCCTTGATCTGGTCGCCAGCGGCGTCCAGGAGCTGCTCAGCCTGCTCCGGGTTCTCGGAAGCAAGATTCTTGGCCTTGTTCAGCGCGTCATCGAAACCCATGAGGATGTCCTTTCGTTCGCGGAACCGCCCCGTGCAGGGCGACGCGGTCAACCTACGACGGGAAGGACTCGTGACTCAAACGTGACCTCCGAATCCTGCGCGGAACTGGCATGTTATGCACGGATTCCCGGCCAGTCGGCGACGAACGCGCAATACTGGCTGCGTGACTCTGCGCAATTCTGAACACGACAAGAGGGCCGACGACAAGCGGGCCGAACAGAAGAGGGCCGGTGAGAAGGGTGCGCAGCGTGGGGACGAGGCTCGCACCCCGCCCGCGGACCGCAGCGCCCGCTGGGACCATGTCCTCACCCTGCTGGCATCGACCAAGCGGCTGAGCGTCGCCGCAGTGGCCGCGGAGCTCGGGGTGAGCGAGTCGACCGTGCGCCGCGACTTCATGGAGATGGAGCGCGCACAGCTCGCCCGGCGCACTCACGGCGGGATCGTCGCGGTCGACGTCGCCTACTCGCTGGCGACCGTCCCCCGCAGCGCCGACGAGGGCGCTGCCCAGCGCGAGCGCGTCGCCGACAGGGCGGCGGCGATGGTCGAGCCCGGACAGATCATCGGCTTCAACGGCGGTCGCACCACCACCTCGACCGCGCGCCGTGCGGTGTCGCGGCCGGACATCGACTCGCGGGACGGGAAGCCGGGCCTCACTGTCGTCTGTGCGGCGCTGAACATCGCCACCGAGGCGGTCCTGCGGCCCTCCGTGCGCACGGTGGTGCTCGGCGGCGTCGCCGAGCCGTACTCCTTCGAGCTGACCGGCCCGCTCGCCACTGCCACCATGCGCGATCTGTGGCTCGACACCATGTTCGTCGGCACCGTGGGCATCGATCTCAATGCGGGCCTGACCTGCAACTCCGATGCCGAGGCGGGGGTCACCCGGATCATGATCGGTCATGCCCGCCGGGTGGTGGGCCTGGCCACGGCCGACAAGATCGGGCACCGCGCACTGGCCGGCATCTGCCCGGTCTCGGTGCTCACCGACCTGGTGATCGCCGGGCCTGTCCCGGAGGCGCTGCGCGACCATCTCGCGGAGGCTTCGGTGCGCCTGCACGAGGTGTGAGAGGGGCGATGCGAGAGGGGCGAGCCGTGCCGGCGGGTGTGGGTGCGGAGCGTGGGTGCAGTAAAGGCTCCGGGTCTCGTGCGATGTGAGCAGGCCGGGCAGCGGTTCTGCGGCACGCCTGCACCCTCGTGCGCCCCGGCCCCGGTAGCGTGAGCGACCATGTGGAGTTTCCTGCGCGGGAAGAAGCGGTCAGAGCGATCGGACGAGGACACGACCCCTCGTGACGATGCCCTCTCGGCCATGGCCCGTGAGCGCCGAGGCGCCTCGCGCGCACACCCCGACAGCTCGGAAAGCTCGGACAGGACCGGTCCGGGCTCTGCCGCTGCCCCCGAGGACAGCGACGCGGCACCGGGAGAGACCGGCGGCTACGAAGTGGTGGTCGACCGCCACCTCGACGAGGTCGGCGCCGGCATCGCTCCCGAGCAGGACGAGGACGATCTTCCCGTCACCCCGCGGGAGCACCGTCCGCTCAGCCGCGAGGATCGGGTCGCGGACGCCCTGGATCGCTGGACCCAGCAGCTCACCGGCGGGGTCGCCGCCCCTTCCTTCCTCACCCAGATCCGCGCTGGCGGGGTGGTGCTGGACCTGACCCATTCGCACCCCTCGGGCCTTGCCCAGCTGCTCGCCGGCCGCGGCCCCACCCGGCTGTCCTCCCTGGTGCGCGAGGTGGGGGCGCTGGCCGATGCCCGCGCCCACGCCCGCTCCATCCGGGAGATCGCCGAGCGGCACGCGGAGGAGGTGGGTCTGACCACCTGCCATCTCGGCATCGGCGAGGCGATCTGGTACCCGGAGGACGGCTCCGCGCCCATCCATGCCCCGGTGCTGGTGCGACCGATCACCCTGCGGCTGCGCGGCAATGCCCGCGAGGACGTCGACCTCGAGGTCGACACCACCGCCGACCTGAACCCCGTGCTGCTGCGCTCGCTGCGCGAGGCCGGCGTCGCCGTCGACGCCCGGGCCCTGCTGGCCACCACCGACAGCACCCACGGCTTCGACCCCACCCCGGTGCTCGACGCCTTCCGTTCCCTGGGTCAGCCGCTGCCCGGCTTCCGCGTGGTGCACGCCCTGGTGGTCGGAAACCTGATGGACGCGACCGGCTCGGTCGCCGATGATCTCGCCGCCGACCGTCCCGACTGGGCCTCCTCCCCGCTGGTCGCGGCCCTCGCCGGCGACCCGGAGGCGCAGGCCGTGGTGCGCGCGGAGGACTCTGCCGCCGCCGTTCCCGAGGTGCCGGAAGCAGAGCTGGTCGCCGCCGTCGACCCCGGTCACCGCGATGTGCTCGCCCGGGTCCTCGCGGGGCAGGACCTCGCTGTCGTCACCCCGCCCGGCACCACCAGCCTCGACCTGGTGGTCGACCTCGCCGAGGAGCTCAACGCCCGCGGACGTTCCGTGCTGATCGTCTCCCAGCGTCGCCGAAATCTGGCACAGCTGATCGAGATCGCGCAGCGGCGAGGGCTCGAGGAGCTCGTCTTCGACCTCTCCCCGGATCCCTCCCTGCAGCGCAACGCCTCTGCGTCGCTGCTGCGGAGCCTGCGACGTGCCGGATCCCACGGGCTGGGTCCCGACGACGGGATCCCGGAGGAGCTCGGCGCCAGCCGAGACATCCTGGTGGGCCACGTCGAGGCGATGCACCGGGTGCAGCAGCCCTGGGACGCCTCCGCGCACGACGCCATCTCCGCGCTCGCCGCTCTGACCAGGCTGAACCCGGCTCCCCGCACCCAGGTGCGACTGCGCGCGGATGTCGCCGCGCAGATGATCGGCGAACAGCGCGACCGCTACGCCGCAGTGCTGCGGGAGGCCGCCGAGGTCGGAGTGCTCACCACCGGACCGGAGCTGACCAGCTGGTACGGAGCCCCCATCAGCAGTGACACCCAGGCCGCGCGCGCCGAGGAGCTCGTGGACCAGCTGCGTGAGGAGATCCTGCCTCAGCTGCGTCGGACCTGCGCCCGCGCCGGCGGCGAGCTCGGACTCACCGAGCCGACCACCCTCGCCCAGCTGGACGAGCGTCTCGCTCTGCTGGATCGGGTGCGCATCCTGCTGGGCACCTTCCAACCAGCGGTGTTCTCCGCGCCGCTCGCGGACCTCGTCGCGGCCACCGCGGACAAGCGCTGGCGCGAGGACCACGGGGTCACGATGGGCTTCGGCCTGCGTCGGCGCCTGCGTCGGGAGGCCACCACCCTGCAGCGCCCCGCCGCGCTCTCCCCGGATCTCCACCAGGATCTGGGAGAGGCGAGGAAGATCGCGGAGAGCTGGCGCCGAGCCGCGATCGAGCCGGCGCCGGACGATGCCAGAGACTCCGGGAACTCCGGCAACTCCGGGAACTCCGGGAACAGAGCAGAGCCGTCCCGTCCTGCGCTGCCGGACGATCTCGAGGCGGTCCGCCGCGCTGCAGCCCGGTCCGAGAAGGCCCTGGACGAGCTGTCCGTGCTGCTGCACGGGACCCCCGCCGGCGCCGATCTCACCCGCACCGACCTCGACGAGCTCGAGCAGCGGATCGATGCCCTCGCCGCCGACCGCTCGGACCTCGAGACCCTCCCGCGCCGCACCGAGCTGCTGCGCCGCCTCAGCTTCGACGGACTCGGCGAGCTGGTCGAGGACCTCCGCCTGCGCCGGGTGCCCGCCGAGCAGGTCGGCGCGGAGCTCGAACTGAGCTGGTGGCGCAGCGTGCTCGAGCTGATCGCCGGAGCGGAGCCCACCATCTCGCAGTACGACGGGACCTCGCTGTCCCAGGTCGCCGAGCGCTTCCGCCGCCTGGATGCGGGATACCTCGCCGACGCCGCCGCCCGGGTGCACGCCGCGGCCGACGAGAATCGCGTGGAGACCATGAAGTCCTACCCGGACACCTCCCGCTCCGCGATCGCGGAGCTCGCCCGCTCCTCGACCGTCTCCATCCGGGACCTGGCCGCGAAATACGAGGACATCCTCTTCGCCGCCCGTCCGGCCTGGCTCGCCTCGCCGTACCTGGTCCCGCAGGTGATCCCACGCGGCCGCCACTTCGACGTGGTGATCGTGTCCGACGGCGGCCGGCTGCCCACCGCCGCCGCTCTGCCCTCGATCGTCCGGGCCGAGCAGACCGTGGTGGTCGGCGATCCCCTCGAGTACGGCGGGGACTCCGCACCCAGCTTGCTCGATGACATGCTGCGCATCGCCCCGCACGTCGAGATCCTGCGCGATCCCCACCCCGCCACCGATGGGCTGCGCGGCTTCGCGCAGCGCCGAGCGCTGGTCGGTGAGGTGGTCGCGGTGCCCAGCCCGGTCGCTCCCGAGCAGGACCGGCTCGTGATGGTCGAGAACGGGCGCGGCCCGGTCACCGAGGGCATGGAGTACGTCGAGAGCACCGAGGCCGAGCTGCGACGGGTCACCGATCTGGTGATCGAGCACGCTCGCAGCCGCCCCGAGCGTTCGCTCGCGGTGCTCACCTTCACCGAGGACCATGCCCGTCGGCTGATGGAGCGGATCATGAACACCGTCTCCGTGATCCCTGCGCTGCGCGACTATTTCGATCCTGCGGCCAAAGAGGTCTTCACCGTCCTGCCTGCCGATCAGGCCACCGCGGTGGTGCGTGACGACATCATCGTCTCCGTCGGCTTCGGGAAGACCCCGCACAGCAGGCTGCTGCACCGCTTCGGGCCGCTCTCCGAGGCCGGTGGCCGCAAGGCACTGGCCACGGTGATCACGCGCGCCCGGGGCCGGACCACCGTGGTCTCCTCGATCGGGGTCCAGGATCTCGAGCATGCCCGCCTGCGCTCCGACGGCGCCCGCGACCTGCGGGCCATGCTGTGGGTGCTGCAGGGCGGGCCGGACGTCCCCGTCGTCCCGCATGTCGCCTCCCTCACCGGCAGCGAAGAGGAGATCGTCCCGCCTGCCCCGCAGGAGCCACGGCTCTCCCCGGCGGTGCCGATCCAGCAGCGGACCCCGGCCGCTGCCCCGCCCGCCGACGAGAAGTCTGCGCCGGCGGAGCTGTCGGACGAGGACATGGACGCCGCGATCGAAGCGGCGCTGAGCCGCAAGTCCGCCCAGTCGCCGCAGAGCGCCGCGCCGCTCGACGCCTCCGTGAACGAGAACGAGAGCGAGCGCGAGTTCGTGGGTGCTGAGCCCACGGCGGACGACCAGACGGGCACCGAGCAGGCAGCTTCAGAGACAGCTGCCGGATCCGGCGCCGAGCCTGCAGAGCCCGCCGAGCCTGCTGAGCCCACTCCTGAGCCCCGTGCCCCCCGGGAGCTCGAGACCGACGCTCTGGTGCAGGACCTCGCAGATCGGCTGTTCCGGCTCGGCCTGCTGGTCGAACGTGACTTCGGACTCTCCGCCGACCGGATCGAGCTCGCACTGGGCCATCCGGAGATGCCGGGCCGCCTGCTGCTGGCCGTGGACACCGACGGCTCCCATTACGTCGATACCCCCAGCCAGCGCGAACGCGACCGGCTGCGCGCCGAACGGCTCGAGGCCGCCGGCTGGGCGACCGAACGGGTCTGGTCCTGGGCGCTGTTCATCGACCCCGACGGCGAAGCCGAGCGAATCCGACGCGCCGTGGACCGGGCACTGCGCCTGGTCCAGGCCGAGGAGCGCTCCGACTCACCCTCGGGCGTGGGCACCATCCGCCATCGTCTCCCTCGACCGCAGATCCCTGCCGGCCATCAGCTGTCCTTCTACTCGAGCGACGATTTCGATGCGGTGGTGGAATACATCTGCTCCGACGGCAGGGCTCGCCTCGAGGAGCACCTGGCCACCGAAGTGCGCAGCTTCCTCGGCTTCGAGCAGCGTTCGGTGCTGCTGGACGTCTCCGTCTCCAGCGCCATCCGCCGCTACCAGGAGCGCCAGTGAGCACCGACGCAGCAGACGGGCCGGCAGGGCGTGGAGCTGCTGACCGCGCAGCAGCTGACGGCGGAGCTGCTGACCGCGCGGCGAGCAGCGGACGACCGGCCGACGAGCGCGCGGCACGCCCCGCGCGCCGGGTGGTCATCTCCTCGGTGACCGGCAAGCCGATCCCGTGGGACGAGCCCGCCTCTCCGTCGCCGGCGGGCCGCGCCCCCCAGGAGCGCCGACCGATCCTCCCCGATCGCGTCGACGAGGACGCTCCGGAACCCGGGGTCGACGAGTCCAACGATGCTCGCATCGCCGGGGACGTGCCCCCGCACTGGGGCCGCGGCCGCTGAACGGGCCCTCCCGCTCATGAACGAGCCATCCGCTCATGAACGAGCCATCCCGCTCAGCGCACGGGCTGTCCCTGAGCCCGGCCCGCACTACGCTGGGGATATGAACGACACCGACTCCACCGTCCCCACCGCCGACGGCGTCGACCTCGCCGCTGTTCAGGTCGCCGTGATCGGCGCCGGCAACATGGGTGGGCCGGTAGCCCGGACGATGCTCGACGCCGGGGTGCGGCCCGACCAGCTGCGGATCGCCAACACCAGCGCGGACAGCAGCCGCCGCGCCGCCGAAGAGCTCGGCGCCACCGCCGCCGATTCCCGTGAGGACGCGCTCGCGCAAGCCGATGTCGTGGTGCTCGGAGTCAAGCCGTACCAGATCCTCGACCTGGCCGGCGAGCTGCGGGAGCAGCTCCCCGCCGGAGCGGTCGTGATCTCCCTGGCCGCCGGGATCACCCTCGCCCAGCTCGAGGGGGCCCTTCCCGAGGGCAGCGCCGTGGTGCGGGCGATGCCCAACACCCCGATCTCGGTCGGGGAGGGCGCGGTGGGCCTGATGCGCGGCAGCGCCGTGACCGACGAGCAGCATCGGCTGGTCCATGCGCTGTTCTCCCGCGCAGGAGTCGCCGTGGACATCACCGAGGACCAGGTCCACGCCTTCATCGGCGCCGCCGGATCGCTCTCCGCCTTCGTCTTCGCGATCATCGAGGCGATGACCGACGAGGCCGTGCGGTTGGGTCTGAAGCGCGACCTGGCCGCGACGCTGATCCAGCAGACGGTGCGAGGCGCGGCGACCATGCTCACCGAGCACGGCATCCATCCCGCAGTCGCGAAGAACGGCGTCTCCAGCCCGGGCGGCACCACCGTCGAGGGTCTCGCCGCGCTCGAGCGCGCCGGGATGCGGGCCGGGGTCGCCGCCGCGATGGCCGCCGCTGCCGAGAAGTCCCGGGAGATGACCCAGGACTGATCCGGTCGGCCAGTGCCCAGGCCTGATCCGGTCGCCCAGCCCAGCCGCCCTCAGGCGCGGTGGGAGAACTTCTCGATCAGCCCGGTGCGCCCAGAGACGATCAGGAGGTCATGCGCGGCGACCATGGTCTCGGGCACCGCATAGGTGAAGTCCTTGCCCGGTGACTTCACCCCCACCACGGTCACGCCGTGACGCTTGCGGATATCTGATTCGGCGAGCGTCATGCCCTGCACCTCGTGCGGGGGACGCATCTTCACGATCGCGAAGTCATCGTCGAACTCGATGAAGTCCATCAGCCGGCCGTTGACCAGGTGCGCGACCCGCTTGCCGGCGTCGGCCTCCGGATAGACCACATGGTGCGCGCCGATGCGCTGGAGGATCCTGCCATGCGCGGCGGAGATCGCCTTCGCCCAGATCACGGGCTTGCCGAGGTCCACCAGGTTCGCGGCGATCAGCACGCTGGCCTCGATGGTGGTGCCCACC
Source organism: Brachybacterium sp. AOP24-D1-21 (assembly GCF_052378665.1). Classification (NCBI taxonomy): domain Bacteria; kingdom Bacillati; phylum Actinomycetota; class Actinomycetes; order Micrococcales; family Dermabacteraceae; genus Brachybacterium; species Brachybacterium sp. AOP24-D1-21. The sequence continues at coordinate 384,402 of NZ_JBQSXX010000001.1, read as the reverse complement.
CCCACCACGGCGATCGAGAAGTCACCGGCACCCACCTGCTCGAGCACCTCGGGCTGGGTGGCGTCGGCCCGCACCACGTGCGTGAGCTGCCCGGAGTACTTCTGGACCAGCCCCTCGTCGGTGTCGATCGCGAGCACCTCGGTGCCCAGCTTCTCGAGTGTCAGGGCGATCGAGGCGCCGAAGCGTCCGAGCCCGATGACCAGGACTCCCTCGTCGCGCGTGCTGCGTGGCATGTCTGCTCCTCAGGGACGGGCCCGCGGGGATCCCGCGAGCTGAGCGGGCACAGTCTAGAGCCTCGGCCGCCAGGCCAGGCCGGGGGTCAGCCGACGATCGGGCGCTCGTAGGGGAGCTGGATCATCCGCACCCGGGAGCGGACCGCGAGCGCGGCCCCGAGGGTCATCGGCCCCAGACGCCCGACGTACATGCACAGGATCAGCACCCATTTCGCCTCCTCGGGCAGGGAGGTGGTGATCCCGGTGGACAGCCCCACGGTGCCGAAGGCGGACAGTGCCTCGAACAGAGTCTGGTCCAGCGTGTACGGGGTCATCCGCAGCAGCAGGAAGGTTGCCAGGAACACCACGGAGGCGCTCATGACCAGCACCCCGATGGCCTGGCGGATCGTATCCCGGGGGATCCGGCGGTGGAAGACCTCCACATCCGGGTTGCCTCGGACCTCCGCCCAGATCGCGAGCATCAGCAGTGCGAAGGTGGTGACGCGGATGCCGCCGGCGGTGGAGCCGGAGCCGCCGCCGATGAACATCAGCAGGTCGGTCAGCAGGCGGGATTCGGCGGTCAGCTGGCCCACGTCGATCGTGGAGAACCCGCCGGAGCGCGGCATCACCGCCGCGAACGCCGCACCGAGCAGCTTCGTGCCCAGCGGGCGGTCACCGAGGGTCGCGGGATTGGACCATTCGAGGCCCAGATAGCCGAGGAAGGAGAGGAGCAGCAGCAGTGCGGTGGTGGTCAGCGTGAGCTTCGCGTGCACGCTCCATTTCCGGGGCGTGCGCAGCTTCCGCACCACCACCAGGATCACGGGGAAGCCCAGCGAGCCCACCAGCACCGCCAGGCCGATGGGAATGGTGAAGAAGGGGTCGCCGACGTACTGCGCGGTCCCCGCTGCCTCGGGCACGAAACCGGCGTTGTTGAAGGCGCTGATCGCGTAGAACAGGCCCAGGAACAGTGACTCCCGGATCCCGTGCTCGGTGATGAACATGTAGGGGGTCAGTGCCACGAAGGTCGCGACCTCGAAGGTGGTCGAGGTGATGAGGATGACCTTCAGCACCCCGCCGACCTCGGCGAGCCGCTCGGCCCGGGTCTCCTGGGCGGTGATCACGCGCTGGGCGAGGCCCAGGCGGTGCATCACCGACAGGCTCAGCAGCGAGGCGACGGTCATCAGCCCCAGGCCGCCGAGCTTGATCGCGATCATGATCACGGTGAGGCCGAAGGTGGACCAGTGGGTGCCGGTCTCGACCGTGTACAGCCCGGTCACGCAGATCGCGGAGACCGCGGTGAACAGCGCGTCGGTGAAGCTGGTGCGCACCCCCTCCAGGGTCGCTGCAGGCAGCGACAGGAGTGCGGTGAACGCCCCGATCAAGCCCGTGAACACGGCCAGCGCGATCCGTGCCGGGGTGGCGCGGGTGAGGGAATGCATCGCGATGCGCCACTCGGGTGGACGCCTCTGGGCACCGAGCGGCCGGGTGCGCTGCAGGCGTGCGCGTCTTCCGGGTGTGCTCATGCTGCTCCTCGCTCCACGACCGTGACCGGCGGTCGCGGTCCGCGGCAGTCTACGACCGTTGCCCCGGCGCGCTCCCATGCGCTGATGCCCGTGCGGGACGTCCATGCGACGGCCGGGCAGGCGGGGGACCGGTGGGCGGGCACGAACCCGTCACCCTGGGTACGCTTCGATCCATGCTCGATGCTGCGCTGCCCTCCCTCCCCGTCGACCCGGTCGATGATGCCGATGCGCCGGCCCCCACCGGGATCGTGTGGGACGACGCGCTGTGCGAGTACGACTTCGGACCCTTCCACCCGATGGCCCCGATCCGGCTCACGCTCACCCGGGAGCTCGCCCGCGGTGCCGGGCTGCTGGGCCGCCCCGGGGTGGTGACCCTCCCGGCACCGGTGGCGAGCGATGAACAGCTCGCCCGAGTCCATGACCCCGACTACATCGCGGCGGTCAAGCAGGCCTCACGGCCGATGGAGGAGATGACGGCGGAGGAGCTCGACGAGCTGATCCGCTTCGGACTCGGCGGTGATGATGTCCCGCCCTTCCCCGGCATGCACATCGCCTCCGCCCGGATCGCCGGTGGGTCGATCGCCGCGATCGATGCGATCCTCTCGGGCCGGGTGCGGCGCGCCGTGAACTTCGCCGGAGGGCTGCATCACGCCAAGCCGGCCACCGCCTCGGGCTTCTGCGTCTACAACGACGCCGCACTCGCCATCCGCCACGCCCTGGACACGGGGGAGGAGCGCGTGATGTACGTCGACGTCGACGTCCATCACGGTGACGGCGTGGAGCGCGCGATGTGGGACGAGCCCCGCGCGATCACCCTCTCCGTCCACGAGACCGGGGAACGGCTGTTCCCCGGCACCGGCTTCGTGCAGGACACCGGCGGGGCAGGGGCCGCAGGCACCGCGATCAACGTGCCGCTGCCCTCGCGCACCACGGCCGACGGGTGGGTGCGCGCGATCCGCGCCACCGTCCCCGCCCTGGTCCGCGCAGTGAAGCCGACGCTGCTGGTCACCCAGCACGGAGCCGACACCCACCGGCTGGACCCGCTGGCGGATCTCACGGTCTCCCTCGAGGCACAGCGCGAGGTGATGCTGCTGATGCGAGAGCTGGCCGATGAGGTCTGCGGCGGGCGCTGGCTCGCCCTCGGCGGAGGCGGGTATGCGGTGATCGACGTGGTGCCGCGCTCCTGGGCGCACCTGATCGCGATCGCGACCGGCGAGGCGATCGAGGCCACCGCCCCGCTGCCGGCCCAGTACATCGCCGCTGCCGATGCGGCGCGTACCGCCCATGGGCTCTCCCCGGAGCCGGGGCTGATCACCTTCGGGGACGGGCGACCCCTGGCCGTACGGGACTGGGAGCACGGATTCGATCCCGAGAACGGCCTCGACCGAGCGGTCCAGGCGGCGCGGCGGGTCAGCTTCCCCGAATGGGGCCTGGATCCGTTCCTGGACTGATCTCTTCTCGCACGCTCCCCGGCTGTGGGCTCCCCGGCGGTGGGCTCCCTGGCTGTGAGTGCCCAGCTCGCGAGCGCCTCACCCTCGCGACCAGACGCGAGAGCAGCAGGACCAGCAGGCAGAGCAGCAGGAGGGCCGGCGACGCGAAGGCCCAGCCGTGCAGGCCGTCGAAGATCACTGCGCCACACGCCGCTGCGGCGATCGCGACGCCCAGGACCACCTCGAGGGCGATGCCGCGCCCTCCACCGGCTCCGCGCCCGTCACCGAGTCCGCGGCTGCCGTCGGCTCCGCGGCGACCGCTGCGTTCGCCGGGGCCGCCGGGGCCGCCGGTCAGTCGCGCCAGGGCGATGACCAGCGCGAGCACCGTGGATCCCAGGCACAGCAGCGGGAACGGATTCCCGTACCCCAGGATGATCGGCGCGAACCAGCGGAACTCGACGACATGGACCGAATCGACCGTCGGACCGAGCCATTCCGTCCGCCACGTGGGCAGCACCATCACCGTCAGCGCGGCCAGGATCAGCACCGGGGGAAATGCTCTGAACGCCGTCGTCATGGCGCGAGCCTGCCACAATGACGCCGTCACCACTCGTGCACAGACCTCAGGGGGATCCATGACGAACCGGACCACCGCCGTGCTCGACGCCTTCGCCGAGCATCTGCGTGTCCTCGAGCTCCCGCTGCCTGTCGAGGGTGTCGAGATCGCCCGCGCCGAGACCGGTGCCGCCCGCTCCCAGCTCGGCGACCATGTGATCCCGCGCCTGAAGTCGCTCGACGCCCCGTTGCTGGTGGTCATCGGCGGTTCGACCGGTGCCGGCAAGTCCACCCTGGTCAATGCGCTGGTGGGCCATCCGGTCACTCGGTCCGGCGCGATCCGTCCCACCACTCGTCGGCCGGTGCTGCTGCACCATCCGCTGGATGAGCCCTGGTTCACCGGCGCCCGCATCCTGCCCGGCCTCGCCCGGGTCCATGCGGGTCAGCGGCGTGATCCCGAGGCGCCGGGCACCGGCGACACCACCGGCGACATCGATCCTGCGACCTCCCTCGAGCTGCGTGGGGAGGAGCGGGTGCCGCAGGGCCTCGCACTGCTGGACGCGCCGGACATCGACTCCGTCGCGGTCGGCAACCGTGAGCTCGCCCGGCAGCTGCTGCGGGCTGCGGATCTGTGGCTGTTCGTCACCACCGCCAACCGCTACGCCGACGCCGTGCCATGGGACGTGCTGCGGACCGCCGCCGAGCGCGATGTCACCGTCGACGTGGTGATGAACCGGATCCCTCCGCGCGAGGGCGTCTCCGAGGAGCTCGCCGAGGACCTCCGCGGCATGCTCGAGCGCAACGGCATCGACGTGGACCGCCTGTTCCTGGTCCCCGAGACCGACATCGACGAGGACGGCATGCTGCCGCCCGCAGTGATCGCCGAGCTGCATGAGCACCTCAGCACCCTCGCGGCCGACGGCGAGGCCCGCAGCCGCATCGCCCGCCGCACCCTCGCCGGCGCACTCGATGGCCTGGCCGGCTCCGCGCGGACGATCGCCGAGCACGCCGCCGTGCAGGACGCCGAGCGCCAGCAGCTGCGCGAGCAGGCGATCGCCGCCTTCTCCGGAGCGCGCGAACGGATCGACGACGCCCTCGGGGACGGCTCGCTGCTGCGCGGCGAGGTGCTCGCCCGCTGGCAGGATGTGGTGGGCACCGGGGAGTTCTTCCGCGGCGTGGAGTCCCTGGTGACCAGGGCCCGGGACCGGATCGGCCAGATGCTCAGCGGGAAGCCCGCCCCGGCCGTCGCCGCCGAGCAGGCGCTGGGGACCGGCCTGGTGCACGTGGTCATCGACGAGACCGCCCGCGGCGCAGAACGGGCCGAGAACGCCTGGCGCTCCTCCGCCGCGGGGCGACACCTCACCGAGGGACAGGACCTCTCCCGCCTCCCCGACGGCTACAGCGAGGAGGTCTCGAGCGCGATCCGGGCCTGGCAGGGAGACGTGCTCGAACTGGTCCGCTCCGAGGGCGCCGACCGCCGGACCAAGGCCCGCATGCTCTCGCTCGGCGTCAACGTCGTCGGCGTCGCGCTGATGGTCGTCGTCTTCGCCTCGACCGCCTTCATCCCCACCGGCCTCGAGGTCGGGGCGGGGGCCGCCACCGCGGTCGTCGGCCAGAAGCTGCTGGAGACGATCTTCGGCGACGACGCCGTGCGCCGCATGGCCGCGATCGCCCGCGAGCGCCTCACCTCCCGGCTGGACGCACTGGTCGCCGAACGCTCCGGACCCTTCCTCGACCGTCTCGACGCCCTCGGCGAGGTCGGCACCGGCGAGCTGCTGGGCGCCGACGCCGATGCCCTCACCCAGCTCGCCCGCGACATCCGGGAGGACGCATGAGCCCGCTGCTGAGCCGCTCCGCGAAGGGCCCCGCCCCGCTCGCAGAACGGATCGACGCCCTGGAGAGCGCCCTCGAGGCGCTCGACGGCGTCGCCGCTGACGGACCGCTCGAGAGCGTGACGGAGCTGCTGGACCGCGTCGACCGGCGCCGCGCGCTCTCCGCCGAACACACCGTGATCGGGCTCTTCGGGGCCACCGGCTCCGGAAAGTCATCGCTGGTCAATGCGCTGGTCGGGGTCGATGTCTCCCGCGCCGCGGTGCGCCGGCCGACCACCGCGAAGCCGGTCGCCGCCGTGCTCGGCGCCCCCGGCAGCGATGCGCTGCTGGACTGGCTCGAGGTCGAGGACCGCCACCATCTCGACGGGACCGACGCCGCCCTCGCCACCTCCGCCGTCCAGGCGCCCTCGGGCCGCCGCGCCCGGCGGGAGCAGGCCTCTGGGCCTTCGGGTGCTCCCGGCATCGTGCTGCTGGACCTGCCTGACCTCGATTCGGTCGAGAGCGCCAACCGTGCCGTCGCCGAACGGATGACGGGCCTGGTCGACGTGCTGGTGTGGGTCACCGACCCGCAGAAGTACGCCGACGCCGTCCTCCACCAGGAGTTCGTGCGCCCCTTTGCCGGCCACGACGCCGTCACCGTGCTGGTGCTCAACCAGATCGACCGGATCCGCGAAAGTGAGCGGGAGGCCGTGATCGCCTCCCTCGCCTCCCTCGCCCGGACCGATGGGCTCGAGCAGGCCCCCGTGTTCGCCACCTCTGCGAGCACCGGGGAGGGCGTCGACGAGCTGCGCGAGCATCTGCTGCAGATCGCCCGCAGCCGCGAGGCCATCGCCTCCCGGCACCGGGCCGACGTGCGCGGCGCCGCCGAGACACTGCAGGACGCCGCCGACCCCACCGGGCTGCCGGCGGCCGCGACCCCGGCCGAGATCGATGACCTGGTCGAGGATCTCGCCACCGCAGCCCGGGTCGAGCCGGTGGCGCGCGCCGTCGGCGCCTCCTACCGTTACCGAGCGGCGGGGAAGGTGGGCTGGCCCCCGCTGCGCTGGCTGCGCGCTGCGCGGCCCGATCCGCTGCGCCGCCTCGGCATCGGCCGGGCACGCGACGGCGAAGGGCTCGAGCGCACGTCCCTGCCCGAACCGGACGCCGCAGCCCGAGCCCGCGCCGCCGGTGGGGTTCGTCGCTTCGCCGATGCCGCCTCCGTCGGCGGCAGCGATCCCTGGCGCGCCGCCGTACGGGCAGCGGCCCGCTCCCATGAGGAGGAGCTGCCCGATGCCCTCGACCAGGCGGTCGCCGGCGCCGATCTGCGCGCGACGACGACCTCCTGGTGGTGGCCGGTGCTCGATGTGCTCCAGTGGCTGGCGCTGCTCACCTGGGTGGTGGGCCTGGGCTGGCTCGGGCTGAACGCGCTGCTGGCATTCCTCGGGGTTCCGCCGCCGCCGATGCCGATGGTCGAGGAGCTCTGGATCCCGATCCCGCTGCCCACCGTGCTGGTGGTGCTCGGGATCGCGGCAGGAATCCTGATCGGCGTGGCCGGGGGAGTGGTCGCTGCGCTCACCGGTTCCTGGCACCGCCGCCGGGCGCGACGAGTGCTCACGGCCCGTGTCAGGGAGGTCGCGCACGACCTCGTCGTCGACGAGGTCGAGGCCGAGCTGACGCTCGCGGCGACGGCTGCGAGGGATCTCGCACTCGCCCACGGCTGAGGATGCAGGGTGGTTGTGTAGAATTACTGGTCGACCGTGGCGTCGGGCCCGCACGAGGCAGCTCCCCGTGCAGTCTCCGCGGGCCGCGCATACCTGATCCGCTGCATCACCGCAGGCACTGACCTGCAGAACTGAGGTTCCCTATGGGTTCAGTCGTCAAGAAGCGACGCAAGCGCATGTCCAAGAAGAAGCACCGCAAGCTGCTTCGCAAGACCCGTCACCAGCGTCGTAACAAGAAGTGATCGCCGCACGGTGATCTCTGCGTGACGCACATCGGCCCCCGCCATCAGGCGGGGGCCGACGCATGTCACGGGGCATTCATCACGCGGCGTTCAGGCGCGGCCGGAGAGACGCTCGGGCGCGGCCAGCGGGAGGTTCGGGCGCGGCCGGACGGCCAATGCTCAGGCGCGGCCGGTGAGGCGGCGCCACCAGGGGCGCTTGGCGAGTGCTGCGCGGAGCTGCCCGGCATCGACCCGGTACTTCGCGTGGACCTTGCCGTCCACGATGATGACCGGCACGTCGTAGTCCCAGTCCTCGCGCAGCTGATCATCGGCATCGATGTCGCGTACTTCCACGGTGGAGCCGACCCGGTCCGCCTCGGCCCGCACCACCGGCAGGGCCTCTTCGCAGAGGTGGCAGCCCTCTCGGGTGAGGTACAGGACGCGAGCGTCCGGATCGGTGGGTGAGGGGATGCGCGGTGCGGTCATGGGCGAACCCTATCGAGGCGGGGCGGGCGGCGATGCGCCGGGGGTCGGCGGTGATGCGGGGCCGACGAGCTGGTGCGGGAACGACGACGGGCCGCCCGCGCAGTGCGGACGGCCCGTCGGACTCATACGGCGCAGCGCGCCGGGGGAGCGGGGAGGCTCAGGCGGCGGCCGGAGCGGTGAACTCGGCCTCGATGAGGATCTTGACGTTGTCGCCGACCATCACGCCACCGGCTTCGAGTGCCGCGTTCCAGGTCAGCCCGAACTCCTTGCGGGAGATGGTGGTCTCACCGGTGAAGCCCGCGCGGTAGATGCCGAAGGGGTCGGTGGCTGCACCCTCGTAGGTGAAGTCCAGCTCGACCGGCTTGGTGATGTCGCGGATGGTGAGGTCACCGATCAGCTTGTCGCCCTCGACCTTGGTGGAGGTGAAGGTGATCTCCGGGAACTTCTCGGCGTCGAAGAAATCGCCGCTGCGCAGGTGAGCGTCCCGATCCGGCTGAGCGGTGTTGATCGAGGCGGTCTTCAGCGCGGTGGAGAAGGAGAGGTTCTCGCCGCCCTGGCCGACCTCGAGGGAGCCCTCGAGGTCATGGAACTGGCCACGAGCCTTGGAGATGCCGGCGTGACGCACGGTGAACGCAGCGGAGGTGTGGGCGGGGTCGAGGGTCCAGGTGCCGGGGGTCAGGTCCGTCATGAGAGGTCTCCTTGGAGTTGAATGGACAGTGGCGGTCTGGAAGCGATCACCACGAGCTTGCTTGAAATATAAACTAATCTGGGGGAGGATGGCAAGCATCGGATCCCAGGAAAGAGGAGAACGTGATGGACGACACGATAACGCCCGGCGAGGGTCGAGGCTCGACCCCGGGGGAGCTGTGGCTGACTCCGCAGGAGCAGACGGCATGGCGCACCTACCTCTACGCGACGACCCTGCTGAACGACCGCTTCAGCGAGGCGCTCCAGGCGGATGCCGAGATCGACCTGACCCTCGGTGAATATGAGATCCTGGTGCGTCTGTCCGAGGCGGAGAAGAAGTTCCTGCGGATGTCCGAGCTGGCGGACAAGGTCGTCCACTCCCGCTCCCGCCTGACCCACACGATCACCCGCATGGAGAAGCGGGGGCTCGTGGAGCGGGTTCGCTGCACGGATGACGGACGCGGCCGGCAGGCCCAGCTGACCGCAGCCGGAGAGCAGATGCTCGAGCGCGCCGCCCCCACGCATGTGCGCTCCGTGCGCGAGCACCTGCTCGATGTGATCGGCCACGACGATCTGCTCGAGCTGGGCCGGATCCTCGGCAAGACGCTCGACGAGGACGCCCCCGTGGCCGTCGGATGTCCGGCACCTCACGAGACGGCCTCCGCTCCCCGCCGATCCGGAGGTTCGGTTGGTACCGTGAAGCGGCTCGGGCCTGAGCCCGCAGCGCGACAGTGAAAGAGGACTCCCCGCCCATGACCACCACCACGGTCCACCTCGTCCGCCACGGCGAGGTGCACAACCCCGAGCGCATCCTGTACGGCCGCCTGCCCGGGTACCGGCTCAGCGATCGTGGTGAGCAGATGGCAGGCCTGGTCGGCCAGCATCTCGCTGAGGCGGATATCGCGGTGGTCCGCTCCTCCCCGCTGCTGCGCGCGCAGCAGACCGCCGCCCCGATCGCCAGCCCGCACGGCCTCGAGATCACCACCGACCAGCGGCTCATCGAGTCCGGCAACCACTTCGAGGGCCACCGGATGGGCCATGGTGAGGCCAAGCTGAGCGATCCGCGCAACTGGCGCTGGTTCCTGAACCCCTTCCGCCCCTCCTGGGGCGAGCCCTACCGTGCGCAGGTGGCACGGGTGGTCTCGGCGGTGCACGACGCGCGCGCCGCGGCCGAAGGCCGTGAGGCCGTGCTCGTGCTCCACCAGCTCCCGATCTGGGTGACGCGCCGCAGCGCCGAGGGCAAGCCTCTCTTCCATGATCCGCGCCGCCGCCAGTGCGGGCTGTGCTCGGTCACCAGCCTCCGCTTCGTGGGCCCGCACCTCGCGGACGTGGGCTACGCCGAACCCGCTGCCGCGCTGTACGCCGGGGCGGTCGACGCCACCGGAGGCAAGCTCACGTGAGCATCAGGACCTCATCCTCGCGCACCCTGCGCCTGACCCGGCGCGGCCTGCTGGGAGCGGCTGGCGGCGCCTCCGCCGCGCTGCTGCTCGCCGCCTGCGGGACCGACACCGGCGAACGCTATGCCTCCGGGGATTCCGGATATGTCTCCGGCGACGGCGTGGCCACCGAGATCCCGCCGGCGGACCGCGCCGAGCCGCTCGAGTTCTCCGGCACCTCCTACGACGGTGAGCAGATCACGGCCGCTGACCGGCGGGGCGAGGTGCTGGTGCTGAACGTCTGGTACGCCTCCTGCCCGCCCTGCCGCAAGGAGGCTCCTGACCTCCAGGCGATCCACGAGGAGTACGCGGAGCAGGGCGTGTCCTTCCTGGGGGTCAACGTGCGCGATGCCGCCGGCCCGGCGCAGGCCTTCGAGGAGCGCTACGGGATCACCTACTCCTCACTGCCCGATCCGGACGCCGAGATCATGTTCTCGCTGCGAGGCCAGGTCGCACCCAATGCGGTGCCCTCCACCCTGGTGATCGACCGCGAGGGTCGGGTCGCCGCACGCATCTCCGGCGCCGCGGACCCCTCGGTGCTGCGCGCGATGATCGATGTGGTGGTCGCCGAATGATCGTCGCCGAGGTCGGGGCCGCCTTCCAGGCCACCGCGCTGTCCGGCTCGCTGCTGCTGGCCGTGGCCGTGGCCGCTGCCGCGGGCCTGGTCGCCTTCCTCTCTCCCTGCGTGCTGCCGGTGGTGCCCGGATACCTCGGCTACGTCTCGGGGCTCGCCGGGCAGAGCGCGGTGGGACCGGGCACGGGCGCCGGCGCGAAGCGCGCCCGACCCCGCACCGGGCGCTTGCTCGCCGGCAGCGCACTGTTCGTCGCCGGCTTCGCCATCGTCTTCATGGTGCTCGGCGGATTCGCCGGCGCGCTGGGCTACCTGCTCCAGGCGTACAGCGTGTGGATCAACCGCGTCGCTGGCGCGATCGTGATCCTCATGGGTCTGCTGTTCATGGGGGTGTTCCCCGGCCTGTCCGCCACCCGGCCCGTCTCCTCGAAGCGACCCGATGCGGGACTGCTCGGTGCTCCGCTGATGGGACTGATCTTCGGGCTCAGCTGGACACCCTGCATCGGACCCACCTACGCGGCCATCGTCGCCCTCTCCCTCGACGGCGGAGGCGAAGGTGCTGCGCTGCGCGGCGCCGTGCTGGCACTGGCCTACTCGCTGGGCCTGGGCATCCCCTTCATCGTCTTCGCGCTGCTCTTCGAGCGGGCACTGGGCCTGAGCAAGAAGCTCGCCGCCCACCGGCGCACCATCGGCCTGCTCTCCGGGGCGCTGCTGATCGCGATCGGGGTGCTGCTGATGACCGGCGTGTGGTCGACCTGGATGAGCGGGCTGCAGGGCCTGATCGCGACCTTCGAGCCGGTGGTGTGATGAACGAGAAGACGCCCGGGAACAACCCTGGCACCGACGCTCCGGACACTCCTGCTCCGGACACTGCCGCTCGCGGGGCGAGCGGCTCCTGGAGCAGCAAGCCCGAGATCGACGGCACCGCGCCGGTCACCGTGCCCGGCCTGGGCCTGCGCGGCACGCTGCTGTTCCTCTGGCGCCAGCTGACCAGCATGCAGACCGCGCTGATCCTGCTGATGCTGCTGGCGGTCGCCGCGGTGCCCGGCTCGCTCTACCCGCAGCGCAGCGTGAACCCGGCACTGACGGATCAGTTCCTCGAGGAGAACGGCAAGTGGGGGGAGTTCCTCGACGCGCTGGGCTTCTTCGAGGTCTTCTCCTCGCCGTGGTTCTCCGCGATCTACCTGCTGCTGTTCATCTCGCTGATCGGCTGCATCGTGCCGCGCGTCGGCGTGCACCTGCGGCAGCTGCGCTCGAAGCCGCCGCGGACCCCCTCGCGGCTGAATCGGTTCGTCGGCCATACCCGGGTCGAGCTGCCCGGTGCCGATGCTGACACCCTGCTGCAGCAGGCGCAGCATGCGCTGCGCCGCTCGCGCTATCGCACCGAGGTGCGGGAGGAGACCGCCTCCCGCTCAGTAAGCGCCGAGCGGGGCCTGCTGCGGGAGACCGGCAACCTGGCCTTCCACATCGCCCTGGTCGGGGTGCTGGTCTGCATCGCCGGTGGGCAGATGACCAGCTACCGGGGCCAGATCACGGTGATCGAGGGCACCGGGTTCTCGAACTCGCTGACACAGTACGACTCCTTCGAGTCCGGGGCCTGGTTCGACGAGCGGGACATGCCGGCCTTCCGCCTCACCCTCGAGGACTTCCGCGCCACCTACGTTCAGCCCGGGGAGTCCGGCAACGTCGGCGAGCCCCGCTCCTTCGAAGCCGACGTCGCCGTGACCACCCCCGGGGACCCCGAGCGCTCGCAGACCGTGCAGGTCAACAAGCCGCTGCACATCGACGGCGCCTCGATGTACCTGCTGGGCAACGGCTACGCCCCCGAGGTCACCGTCACCGACCCCGAGGGCACCGTGGTCGCCGAGGGCCCGATCATCACCGTTCCCATGGGCGATGTCGGCTACACCTCACAGCTCGTGATCAAGGCCCCGGATGCTCGGCCCGAACAGACCGCCGTGGTCGGATACTTCCTGCCCACCGGCACCATCGACGAGCAGGGCCCCCATTCGCTGTACCCGGATTCCCTGGACCCACAGCTCGCGCTGACCGTCCACCAGGGCGATCTGGGCCTCGACTCCGGGATCCCGCAGAACGCCTACGAGGTGGACGTCACCACCCTCACCCCAGTGGCGGGGGAGGACGGCACCCCGGTGCTGATCCGCCTCTACCCCGGCCAGGAGTTCGAGCTGCCCGACGGCACCACCGTCAGCTTCGACGGGCTGCGGCGCTATGCAGCGTTCGATGTCGCCCACAACCCCTTCGAGCGCTGGGTGCTGATCAGCGCGCTGACCGCCGTGGGCGGGCTGATCCTGTCGCTGTTCATCCCACGCCGCCGCCTCTGGGTGCGGGTGCGCACCACCGCGGACGGCGCAGTGCTCGAGGTGGCCGGCCTCGCCCGCAGTGACGACCCCGCCCTGGCGGATGACGTGCAGGCTCTGGCCTCCACCCTCGCGACGTCGCCGGATAAGGCGCAGTATGAGGCACAGGACAAAGAGCAGGGTGGACCGCGGAGCGACTCTCGCCCCCTCGACCGCCGCTCGAACCCCACGGACGATTCCCCTGAAGGAAGTGCACAGTGATCAATGAGCAGCTGGCGGAGATCTCGAACCTCGCCCTGGTGGTGACGATCGTTCTCTACGTGCTCGCCCTGATCGGCTTCGGCGCCGATCTGGCATCGACCTCGCAGCGCCGCGGCGATGAGCGCCTCGCCGCGCTCGAGCGGAAAGAGAACGCCCGTGCCCTGCAGGCCGCGGCTGTGGGCGCGGAGGGTGGAGCGCTTGCCGCGGAGGGCAGTGCGGTCGCCGCGGGCAGCGGCGTCGGAGGCGAGAGCCGAGCCGGCACCGAGGGCGGCGCCCTCGGCGAGGGGTCGCGCGACACCTCCGGCACCATGAGCGCGCAGAAGTTCGCTTTCCTCCTCGCCGGTGCGGCGACGCTGCTGCACGTGGTGGGGGTGGCGACCCGTGCGGCCGCCACCCAGCGGGTGCCGTGGGCGAATATGTACGAGTTCGCCACCACCAGCACCGCCCTGGTGATGGTCGCGTTCCTGGTGTTCAGCATCAAGCGCACGGAGCTGCGGGTGCTGGGCACCTTCGTGGTCAGCCCGGTGCTGCTGGTGCTGCTGCTCGCGCAGACCTTCTGGATCGTGCCGGCCACGGCACTCACCCCCAGCTTGCAGAACTCCCACTGGATCTACATCCACATCGGCGTCGCGATCCTCGCCACCGCGCTGTCCATCCTCGGTGCGGTGATCGCCACCATGCAGCTGCTCCAGGCCCGCCACGAACGCGCCCTGGTGGAGAAGGTGAGCGCCGGTGAGGAGCATCCGGAGCATTGGGACCGGTTCGGTCACGTGCTGGACCGCCTGCCCTCCTCGACGGTGCTGGAGGCCCTGAGCTTCCGCATCCACTCAGTGGCCTTCGTGTGCTGGACCTTCACCCTGATCTTCGGGGCGATCTGGGCCCGCGAGGCCTGGGGCCGCTTCTGGGGCTGGGACCCCAAGGAGGTGTGGACCTTCATCATCTGGGTGATCTACGCGGCCTACCTGCACGCACGGGCAACCGGTGGCTTCCGCGGCAGCCGGGCCGCCGGTTTCGCCCTGGCCGGATTCGTGGCCGTGGTCTTCAACTACACCATCGTCAACACGGTGATCAACGGACTGCACTCCTACTCGGGGATCTGAGCCTCAAGGCTCTGAGCCCCGGCGCGCGTCAGGCGCCGCGGTCCCCGTCGTCCGTGGTGGGCCCGGCGTCGGTGGGCCCGGCCTCACCGTCCTCGCCCTGCTCGCGACCACGCTCACGGCGCTCGCGGCGGATGTCCTCGTCGAGCTTGCGCAGGAAGTCCGGATCCTCGTCCGGGGCGACCGGCCCCTTGCGCAGGGGCTGGGCGTCGCCGGCACTGAGGGAGCGATCCTTGCCGACGAAGAGCCAGGTGATCGGCCCCACCCACGGCAGCAGCACGATCAGCACGATCCAGGCCCACTTCGGGACCCCGCGGACCTTGTCGTCCTCCGTCTGCACGCAATCAGCGAGCGCGAAGACGGTGAGGGCGATGGAGAGAACTGCCAGGATTCCGCGGGCCATGGCCGAAGTGTAGGCAATGCACCTGATCGCGAGGTGGGGGCGGTGGTCGTGAGCACCGGCGCAGAGCATCCGGCAGGAGAACTACCCTGGACCCATGCGTCAGTTCCTGCTCTATGCCGTGATCCGCCTGGGCCTGTGGGCCCTGATCTGGTGGCTGCTGACCCTGCTCGACGTCGGGGTGATGCTGGCCGGGGTGCTGGCGGCGCTGATCGCCATGCTGCTCTCGATCCTCTTCCTGGAGCGGCTGCGCGACGGCGCGGCGATGCGGTGGAAGGGCGCCCATGAACGGCGGGTGGAGCGCCGCGGGGTGCAGGTCGACGAGGACGCCGAGTACGAGGACTCCCTGCTGGACGCCGCGGGGACGGACCCCGAGGAGCCGGCCGGTCCCGCGCAGCAGCTGCCGGACCTCGAGGATCCGGACGACGCCAGCGGAGACGTCGGAGGAGAAAGCACAGGAGACGTCAGAGGAGAAGACCGCTGAGCAGCAGCAGCGAATAGACCAGCTCGAGCCGGCCGGTCGCCCCCAGCACCGGGATCAGGTCACGCCCGGCGGCGCCGCGGAGCACCGTGCGCACCGGAGAGATCGCGAGCGGCAGCGCCAGCAGCACCAGCGCCGCTGGCAGGTGCTCCGCGATCACCGGCGCCATCAGCACGAAGGGCACCAGCAGCGTGGCGGTGTACAGCCATCGGGTGCCGCGCTCGCCCAGTCGTACCGCGAGGGTGCGCTTGCCGGAGAGCTCGTCGGTGGGGATGTCGCGCAGATTGTTGGTGAGCATCAGCGAGACGGCCAGCAGACCGATCGCGACCGAGGCCAGCAGCGCCACCCAGGTGGGCTGCTGGGTGATCGCGTAGGCGGTGCCGTTGACGGCCACCAGGCCGAAGAAGATGAACACGAACAGCTCGCCCAGGCCCAGGTACCCGTAGGGCTTCTTCCCGCCGGTGTAGGACCAGGCAGCGATGATCGCGGCGGCACCGATCACCAGCGCCCACCAGATCTGGGCCACGGCGATGAGCGCCAGCCCGAACACTCCGCCGAGGGCCAGGGAGAGGATCGCGGCCCGCTTGACGGTCGCGGGCTGCGCGGCGCCGGAGCCGGTCAGGCGGAAGGGGCCCACCCGGTCATCGTCGGTGCCGCGGATCCCGTCGGAATAGTCATTGGCGAAGTTCACGCCCACCTGCAGGGAGAACGACACAGCCAGGGCGAGCAGTGCCCTCGGGATCACCAGGGACCAGTCGACCTCCCCGTGCAGGCTCTCCAGCTGCCACACCGCGGCACCGGTGCCCGCGGCAACCGGGGCGAGCGCCGCCGGGAGGGTCCGGGGTCGGGCGCCCTGCACCCACTGCGACAGGCTGGCCATCGTGCTCCTCATGAAGATCGAGGGCCGCCGCGCGACGGCCCGTTCGAGGATACGCCGCGGTCACAGCACCGAACCGCTCCCGTGGCCGACGGCACAGCAGGTGGCGGTCCAGCGAGCGCGGCAGCTCAGCCGCCAGCTCGGCCGGCAACTCGGCCGCCAGCTCAGCCGGCGGCGAGGCGGCGGGCGGCGGCACGGTCGATCTTGCCGATCCCGAGCAGCGGCAGCTCATCGACCACGTGCACCCGCTTGGGGATCATGTGCGCGGGCACCTCGCTGGTGCGCAGTGCCGAGCGCACCAGGGAGCTCGCCTCCGCCGGGTCCATCCCGGGCTCCAGGGCCACCAGCGCCTCGACCCGCTGCCCCCACTCGGGATCCGCGACCCCCACCACGACGCTCGCGCGCACCATCCCGCGCAGCATCAACGAGCGGTCGATGGCGCGCTCCACGTCCTGGGGGAGCACTTTCCGGCCGCCGGTGTTGATGACATCATCGGCGCGGCCCAGCACCGCCAGCCCGCCGTCAGGGCCCAGCTCGGCGAGGTCCGAGGTGCGGAAGCCGCGCGGGGACCCGGCGCTGAAGGGGCCGTGGTCGGTGCCGCCGTCGGCCGTGAGATACCCGAGCGCCAGGGTGGGGGAGAAGATCAGGAGTCGACCCGCCCCGGCGGCGTCCGGCTGCTCGAGCCGCAGCTCCACACCGGGCAGGGGAGCCCGGTCGTAGACGCAGCCGCCCGCGGTCTCCGAGGAGCCGTAGGTGGTGCGCACGGCGATCTTCTGCGCTCGAGCCCGGGCGAGGACGTCCGGGCTGGTCGCAGCGCCGCCCACCAGCACAGCGGCGAAGCGCTTGAGCAGACCGCGGGCGCGGGCGTCGGCGCCCGTGACCCCGGTGACGATCCGGGTCAGCTGGGTGGGCACCAGGGAGGTGATGGCCGGCAGCCCCGCCTGCTCGGCCTGCTCCAGGACGGGCCCGGCGAGCTCGGCGAAGGCGGCGGCATCGAAGTGACCGCGCAGATCTGGCAGCGGTGCGGGCAGTGCCGGGGCCTCCAGGCCGAGGACCTGCGCCGTGCGGTGCGCGCGGGCGATCACCTGCACCCCGGCGATGTGGGTGGGCGGCAGCAGCGGCAGCCAGAAGCCATGACCGCGGGTGCGCGGGGCGGTGCCGTCGGCCGCGAAGAGCTCCGCGGTGGCATCCTGCGAGGCCAGCAGTGCCTCCCGGGTGAGAGCCACGGCCTTGGCGGTGCCGGTGGAGCCGGAGGTGGGCACCACCAGGGCGGTGTCCTCGAAGCCGGCGGGCAGCTGCGTGGGCGGGGCGAAGGGGCCCAGCCAGAGCCGGGCCCGCCCGGCCATCACCTCGCCGATCGCGCCGACGTGGGCGGTCAGCGAGGCGGCAGAGGCATCATAGGCCGGGGGGACCAGCCAGGGCAGCGCGGCAGGTGAGGAGTGCACGGCGGGAGCGGAGATCACAGCGCCGGTTCCCTCAGCCCTGCGGGTGGGGGAAGTGGGACCAGTCGGGGTCTCGCTTCTCGAGGAAGGCGTCGCGGCCCTCAGCGGCCTCGTCGGTCATATAGGCCAGGCGGGTCGCCTCCCCGGCGAACACCTGCTGGCCCATCAGCCCGTCATCGGCGAGATTGAAGGCGAACTTCAGCATCCGGATCGCCTGCGGGGACTTGGTGGCGATGGTCGCCGCCATCTCCAGCGCCACATTCTCGATCTCCGCGTGATCGACCACGCGGTTGACCGCGCCCCAGTCGTAGGCGTCCTGGGCGGAGTACTCCTCGGCGAGGAAGAAGATCTCCCGAGCTCGCTTCTGACCCACCTGCTTGGCGAGATAGGCGGAGCCGTAGCCGCCGTCGAAAGAGCCGACGTTCGCATCGGTCTGCTTGAACCGGGCGTGCTCGCGGGAGGCGATCGAGAGGTCGGAGACCACGTGCAGAGAATGCCCACCGCCGGCGGCCCAGCCGTTCACCAGCGAGATGACGACCTTGCCCATGGTGCGCATCAGGCGCTGCACCTCGAGGATGTGGAGCCGGCCGGAAGAGCCGGTGCGCACCTGCGCGGTGTCGCCGTACTCCTCCTCTGCCGCGTACTCGTAGCCGGCGCGGCCCCGGATCCGCTGATCGCCGCCCGAGCAGAAGGAGTGGCCGCCGTCCTTGGGGGAGGGGCCGTTGCCGGTGAGCAGGATGACGCCCACGCCGGTGTCCAGGCGCGCGTGATCCAGCGCCCGGTACAGCTCGTCGACCGTGTGCGGGCGGAAGGCGTTGCGCACCTCGGGGCGGTCGAAGGCGATCCGCACGGTGGGCAGGTCCCGCTCGGTGCGTTCCCCGTCGGCGGACTCGATCCGCTGGACCGCCCGGTGATAGGTGAGGTCCGTCAATGCGGGCCCGCCGTGCTCGCTCGCCGGCACCTCCCGCCAGAGGTGCGGATCGAAGGTGTCGGAGACCCGACGGGGCAGCGGTGCAGGCGGGGTGGTCATGGATGCCAGGGTAGTCCGAGGGTCGCCAGGTCGTGCCGCGAGGGGAGTTGTCCCCATGGACACCCCGAGATGGCCCCGTTAGGTTCGCGGCATGACCTTTTACGGCGCTGACACCACAGAACTGCGGCTGCAGAGTGATCGCGTTGCGAATGGCTCAATGCGGCTCGAAGAGCTATTCCGTGAGCTACAGACGACAGTCGACAATGTCGAGTGGTACGGTCCCGATGCCGACGTCTTCCGCGCAGATTTCGCTTCCGAGTCGCAACTCGTAGGCACCCGCGTCGAACTGCTGCGGTACCGGGTGGAAGAAATGAAGGAGCATGCAGCCGAGCAGGATCTGGCGTCTCGCGCGATAGAGCAGTGGGCCAAGCATCACGGATGGTCCAAGTCTCGCGGCCTGTCGGCCGAGGAATATGTGCGCTTGCGGGAGAAGGCACAAAAGAACTTCCCACCGACCTGGCAGGAGTCCTTGGGAGCCTGGCTCGACCTGTGGGTGGATGACCAGCTCACACTGCTGGGCCTGCTCTTTGACACAGTCGAGTACGAGTACCGCCACGATCCGCAGCTGAAGAATTTGATTCGACTCGGGAAGATCCTCCCCTGGGTTGGTGCCCTGGTGGAGCTCCCAGATGCCTATCGCCACCTGGAGGAGGGGGACTCTGGAGCCTTCTACGGCGACCTACTGGAGATCGCGCTCGACTTCAGTCCGCTCGCTCCGGCAGTGGCCATCAGTGACTTGATCGCGATGGGTTTCGATATGGACCGATCACCGCTGGAATATGTCGGTGACGCGCTCAATGAAATGCCGACGACGAGGTTCGGACAGAATCTCGGTGGCAACATCATCGAGGCCCTCGGCGCCGAAGAAGGCAGCTTCGAGTATGAGATCGCTTCGACGACGCTGGGATGGCTCACGATGCCGGCTTTCGCCTGGTTCCCCGGCGCGCAGCCCGTGAGCCTCTTCATCGCGATCTACGAGAACATGACCGGCGAAACACTGCTTCAATGGTGACGAGGCGGGCAGATGCCCGTCATTCGAGCCAGGGAAGTGCCTCGTGAGGAGGCGCTGGATCGCCGACGAGCCGACCGTAGGTCAGCACGTCCAGGCGCTCGCCGGCGATGAGGAACTTCCCCCGCTCGGTGCCCTCGTGCACGAAACCTGCCGCGCGGGCCACGGCGCCGGAGGCCGGATTGTTCGCGCGGTGGCCGAGCTCGAGGCGCTCGAGCCCCCACCCTCCTGCGGCCGACGGCGCCAGCGCGCGATCGGCGACCGCTGCCGCCGCGCGGGCAGCCGATCCCCTCCCGCGATGCGTGGCATGGAGCCAATAGAAGAACCAGCCGCTCCGGTTCTCTTCGTCGATGCTGATCGCGACCAGGCCGACGAGGGCGTCGTTCCCGTCGACGATCGCAGTCGCCCGGCGCTCAGGGGACAGCAGCCACGCCGTCTGCTCCCGAGCCTGATCGAGCGTGGTCACGGTGCCCTGCCGCGCCATGTCCGCCGAGGAGCGGTAGGCCTCCAGAAGGGCAGGAGCGTCGTCCGTGCGCACGGGACGCAGCCGGCATCCGTGGGCTGGGTCCGGGGGAAGAGGCAGAGCGGATGGCGTGGGGGAGTCCGGGAGGAAGGGTGCGGTCACGGGGCTCTTCCCGGTTCGTGGTGATGGGGAGCGTCGCGTCGTTGACGTAGAACGGCTCGTGGTCCTGCTGTGATGGGTGTTGTCAAGACATCCGAATCTCAGAGGACCACGAGCCTGTGCACGAGAGTACTGGTTCGCAGCGTGATGCTGCGAGCACGATCTTCAACTTGCCCAATTACCGCGTCATCGATGCCGTCGACCTGCCCGACGGGGGCCGGCGGGTGGTGATCGCCTCGACCGTCCCGCCGGGCTGTCCGTCCTGCGGCGTGCTGGCGACGAAGGTCCATTCCCGCCGGTCACAGCAGGTCCGGGACGTTCCCGTCGCTGGCGCAGCGGTGGTGGTGTGGGCCAAGCGGCGCTGGTTCTGTCTGGAGCCGGCCTGTGCCCGGGGCACGTTCGCCGAGGCCACCGAGCAGATCCCGCGATACGCACGCTCGACGACCCGACTGCGGGACCAGGTCGTCTCTGCCGTGATCCGTTCCGGCCGTGCAGCCTCCGAGGTGGCCCGGGCCCACGGCGTCTCGTGGTGGCTGGTCCAGGCCGCCCTCAGCGCCGCCGCAGTGGTCCTGCCTGACGTCGACGACGTGCGGGTCAGGCGTCTGGGGGTCGATGAGCACCGCTACCGGTCAGTGCGCTGGTTCCGCACCGACGAGGGCGCTTGGAGACGGTTCGAGCCGTGGATGACGACGCTGGTCGACCTGGCCACCGGGCAGGTCCTCGGCATCGTCGACGGCCGGGACTCCAGGGCCGTCGGGGATTGGCTCGCGCAGCGCTCTGAGCAGTGGCGGGAGCGGATCGAGATCGTCGCGATCGATCCCTCGGCCGCGTTCCGCAAGGCGCTGCGGACCTGGCTGCCTCGCGCCGCGGTCTCGGTCGACAAGTTCCACCTGGTCAAGCTCGGGAACGACATGGTCACCACCGTCAGGCAGCGCCTGGCCCGCACCCATCGCGGTCGTCGGGGCCGCAAGGACGACCCGGCCTGGGCCCACCGGATGCTGCTGCTGCGCGGCGGCGACACCCTGACCCCGAGGGCGTGGGAGCGGTTGGAGAGGGTGTTCCGCACCGACGACCCCACCGACGAGCTCTCGGCCTCCTGGGGCATCAAGGAGCAGCTCCGACGCCTGCTGGCCACCGACACTCTCGCCCAGGCCTGGCAGGAGCGGATGCGGATGGGCTACTTCGTCCAGATCGCGAACATGCCCGAGGCCACGAAGCTCTACGACACCGTCGTGACCTGGTGGGACGCCATCGAGGTCCTCATCGTCACCGGCGCAACCACCGCGAAGGTCGAAGCGGGCAACACCGGCATCAAGAACATCAAACGCACCGGCCGCGGATTCCGCAACGCGGAGAACTACCGGACGCGTATCCTGCTCACCAGCGCCGCGAGAACCGTAGCGTGAATACCCGCCACAGCAGGGTCATTCACCACGAACCGCGAAGAGCCGGTCACGGTGCCATCCTCTCGGCTTGGTCTCGACGCCGCCACCTCATTACCCTCGAGGGCATGAGAATCCCCTCCGCCCTGCGCGAGCACGGCATCGATCGCGTCCACGCGTGGTCGATCCCCATGACCACTCGCTTCCGCGGCATCACCGAGCGTGACGGCCTGCTGCTGCACGGCCCGGCCGGATGGTCGGAGTTCTCCCCGTTCTGGGACTACGACGCGAAGGAGTCCGCTGCCTGGCTGCGCGCTGCCCTCGCCGACGCCACTACTGAACGCCCTGCCGCGCTGCGCGACCAGATCGAGGTCAACGCGACCATTCCCGTGGTGCCGGCGGTGCTCGCCCATCGCATCGCGACCGTCGGCGGGGCCCGCACCGCGAAGATCAAGGTCGCCGATCCGGGATCGACCCTCGCCGAGGACGCCGAGCGGCTCGAGGCGGTGCGTGACGCGATGGGTCCGGCCGCCCGGCTGCGGATCGACGCCAACGCCGCCTGGACCCTCGAGGAGGCCCTCACCGCGCTTCCCGTGCTGGAGCGCGCCGCCGGCGGTCTCGAGTACGCCGAGCAGCCCTGCGCGGAGCTTGCGGACCTCGCCGTCCTGCGCCGAGCCCTCGGCATCCCCATCGCCGCGGACGAATCCGTGCGCCGCGCCGAGGACCCGCTGCTCGTCGCCCGCGCCGAGGCCGCTGACCTGCTGGTGATGAAGGTCCAGCCCCTCGGGGGAGTGCAGCGCTGCCTGGAGCTGGCCGAACAGGCCGGGCTGCCGGTGGTGGTCTCCTCCGCGCTCGAGAGCAGCGTGGGACTCAGCGCCGGCCTCGCCCTCGCCGCCGCGCTGCCCGAGCTGCCCTATGCCTGCGGCCTCGCCACCGCCACGCTGCTCACCGGCGACCTCGTCGACGAGCCGCTTCGTGCTTCGCAGGGTGTCCTGCCCGTGGACCGTCCCGCGCCGGCTCCTGAGCTGCTGGAGCGCCATGCCGCGGACGCAGCGCTCGCCGCCCGCTGGGAGCAGCGCCTCGAGGCCTGCGCCGCGCAGCTCTGACTCGGCGCTCGCCGCGGTTCTGACCCCGCGCGCATTACGCTGACGGGGTGCTTGAGCGAACCTCCCTGACCACCCCGCCCGCGTGGATCGACGCCCCCGTGCCCACAGGCTCCGGGGCGGTCGACCAGTCCGTGGCGCTCTGGAGCGCGCTGGCAGCGCTCGGCGTGCGCGAGGCTGTGATCGCCCCCGGCTCCCGATCGGCCCCGCTGGTCTACGCCCTGGCCGTGGAGGGGAACGCGGAAAGGATCCGCGCTCACGTGCGGATCGACGAACGGGCGGCGGCCTTCACGGCGCTCGGGCTGAGCCGTCAGGACCCGGCGCATCCGGCAGCGGTGGTCACGACCTCGGGCACCGCCACCGCGCACCTGCATGCCGCGGTGATGGAGGCCCACCACTCCCGGATCCCGCTGCTGGTGCTCACTGCGGATCGTCCCGCCGAGCTGCGGGAGGTGGGTGCCAATCAGACCACCCGGCAAGCCGGGATGTTCCGCTCCCTGGTGCGCCTGGCGGTGGACCTGCCGGCACCTGCCGCCGTACAGGCGAGCCCCATCGAGCTGCGCACCGTCGTCTCCACCGCTGCGAGGGCGCTGGCCGCGGCGACGGCGGAACATCCGGGCCCGGTGCACCTGAACCTCTCCTTCCGGGACCCGCTGGTGCCGCGCCCGCAGCCCGGTGACTCAGAGGACCACGACACGACCCGGAGCGCTTCCGAACCCTCCCGTGAGCGGATCGTCCTCACCCATCGCGCCCACCCTGCGGGACCCGCCCCGCAGGCGGTGCCGGTCGATGACCGCACGGTGGTCGTCGCGGGGGACGGCGCAGGCCCCTCCGCCGCCGAGTTCGCTGCCCGCCACCAGCTGCCACTCCTGGCCGAACCGAGCTCCGGTGCGCTCCACGGGGCGAGCCTGGTGCCCCGCTATCCCGCGCTGCTGCGCGAGGTGATGGCCGATCCGGAGCATCCGCTGCGACCGCAGCGGGCGATCGTCTTCGGCCATCCCACGCTCTCCCGGCCCGTCGTCGGCGCCCTGCTCGGGGCCGAGGACGTCGAGGTGATCGTGGTGGATCCGCACCTGGACTGGCCCGACGTCGCACGTCGGGCGCGACTCGTGGTCCCTGCCGCGGTGGGGCAGGAGAGGCTCCCCGTGGACGAGACACGGCGTACCGAGCGACTGGCGGCGTGGGCAGAGGCGGCCACCGCTGCTGCAGCGGCGCTGCCGATGACCTGGCAGCAGCACGCCGCGCTCGCCGTCTGGGAGTCCTCCGGACCAGAAGACATGCTGGTGCTCGGCTCCTCGAGCCTGATCCGCGACCTCGAACAGCACGCCGGCCCGAGCGCGGCCCGGGTCATCGCGAATCGCGGCCTGGCCGGTATCGACGGCACCGCCGCGATGGCCGGAGGCATCGCCCTGGCTCAGCGGGCCTCGCCCGCCCAGGACCCCCAGCCCGCCCAGGACCCCCAGCTCGGCCAAGACCCCCAGCAGGCTCGGGAGACCCAGGGCGCTCCCGGACGCGTGCGGGCGCTGGTCGGCGACCTCACGGCCCTGCACGACCTCACCGGGCTGATCATCGGGCCGGAGGAGGAGACCCCGGAGCTGGATCTGATCGTGGTCGATGACGGCGGCGGCCGGATCTTCTCTGGACTCGAGCATGCCGCGGCCCCACCCGCACTGCTGCGACGCTTCTTCACGACCCCGCACGGGGTCGATATCACCGCCGCGGCCGCTGCTCTCGGGGCGAAGACACAGCAGGTCACTCCTCAGACGCTCCCGACCGCTCTGGCTGAGCCGGCCCACGGCCTGCGCGTGCTGGTCGTCCAGGAGACGTCCAGCGGCATCCCGAGGAACTCTTGAGCAGAGATGCTGATATGGACCCCATGAAGGACGAGCACGCTTCGCACGAGGATCATCACGTCTCCGCCTCCCGGCAGCCCTGGCAGTCGGAGCCACCGGCTCCCGACCCTCTGGCTCCCGACCCTCGGACCGATCAGGGCACCTCCTCCTCGGCTCCTGCCGCGGAGTCGGACCCTGCAGCCTTGTCCGCTGCAGCGACCCCTACCACCGCGATCCCCGCCGTCTCGACCCCTGCCCCCGCCGCTCACCCCGCCGACCCCGTCGACGCCGCCGGCCCCTACGGCACCCCCGACCCCGTCATGAGCGGTGCAGCTGCACCTGCACCCGGACCTGCGCCCGCGCCTGCCTCTGCGCCGTCGCGCCGTGGGCCGGGCTGGGGCGGGGTGGCCGGACTGGTCGCGCTCGGGATGCTGCTCTCCAGCGGGGTGACTCTTGGGGGAGTGGTCGCCTACGACCAGCTCAGTCGCTCCGATCCCGCCCCCATCGTGCAGGAGGCCCCCGCCTCGAGCACCGAGGCTCGCCCAGCCGCGCTGTCCAGCGGCGAGGACGCCGATTGGGCGAGGATCGCCGAGCTGGTCGGGCCCAGTGTGGTGGCGATCCACGTCTCCACCGGCAGCGGCACCAGCCAGGGCACCGGCGTGATCCTCGACGAGCAGGGCACGATCCTGACCAACAACCATGTCGTCGACGGCGCCCAGGGCGTGGAGGTGACCACGAGCGACGGGCTCAGCTACCCGGCCTCGATCGTCGGCACCGACTCCACCACGGACCTGGCCGTGATCCGGATGGACTCCGCGCCTGGGGACCTCCAGCCCGCCGCCTTCGCCGACTCGACGACGGTCGAGGTCGGGCAGCCGGTGATGGCGCTGGGCACCCCGCTGGGACTGCGGAACACGGTCACCACCGGCATCGTCTCCGCCCTGGACCGTCCGGTCACCGCCTCTGGGGAGGAGTCCGACGGGTCCGACACCACCTATTCGTCCGCGATCCAGACCGATGCCGCGATCAACCCTGGCAACTCCGGCGGCCCGCTGGTGGATGCCGCCGGCCAGGTGATCGGGATCAACACCGCGATCGCCGGGATCCCCAACGCCTCCGGTCAGGCCGGCAGCATCGGACTGGGCTTCGCGATCCCGTCGAACACCGCGACAATGATCGCCCGCCAGCTCCAGGAAGATGGCACCGCCGAGCACGCCTTCCTCGGGGTGACCAGCACGGATGGATCCTCCTCGGAGGGTGGGGCGACCCATCGCGGGGCTGAGGTGGTCAGCGTCGAGCAGCAGAGTCCCGCTGCCGAGGTCGATCTGCGGGAAGGCGATCTCATCATCGAGGTCGACGACGTCCCGGTCGGCGGTGCCGCGGCGCTCACGGGCGTGGTGCGCGGGCTAGAGATCGGATCGACGCATCGTTTCGAGGTGGTGCGGGACGGTGTCGTGCAGACGATCGACGTCACGCTCGGGGTGCGTCCCTCCTGAGCCTCACGCGGAGGATTCTCCGCGCAGGGCGCGCAGCATCGGCCGGCACTTCGCGAGCGCCTCGGCATGCTCGGAGACGGGATCCGAGGCGGCGACCAGGCCCCCACCGGCCTGCATCACCACCGTCCGGTCATCGACCAGGTGCGCCATCCGCAGCGCGATCGCCCACTGCCCGTCCCCGCGGGCGTCCATCCAGCCCACCGGAGAGGCGTAGCCGCCGCGGTCCCGGGGCTCGAGCCGCGCGATGATCTCGTCGGCCTCCTCCCGGGGCGTGCCGGACACCGCCGCCGAGGGGTGCAGGCGCGAGGCCACATCGAGGCTCGTGGTGCCGTTCCGCAGCCGCGCTGAGACGTCCGAGGCGAGGTGCTCCAGTCCCGGCAGGCGCAGCACGAAGGGCTCAGGGGAGACCTCGATCTCCTCCGCCAGGCCGGCCAGCCGGTCCACCACGGAATCGACGGCGAAGGCGTGCTCGGAGCGCTCCTTGGCATCGGCGCGGAAGGCGCGGCGGTCCACCTCGTCGAGCTCGCCGTCGTCGGCCACCGGCCGGGAGCCGGCCAGCACTCGCGAGAAGACCCGGCCGTCCTCCGTCTGGGCGAGCATCTCGGGGCTCGCGCCCACCACATCCTCGAGGTGATACACCCAGGTGCTCGGATAGGCGCGGGCCAGCCGGGTGAGCAGCACCGCAGGCTCGAGAGGGACGCGGCTGCGCACGGTGGTCCGCTCGGAGAGCACCACCTTCGCGGCGCGGCCCGCGTGGATCTCGAGAATCGCCTCCTGCACCAGCGCCTGGTACTCCTCCGGGGTGTGGTCGGCCTCGAGCTCGAGCTGGTCGGGCCCCGCCGCGGGCACCGGGGGAGAGGGGAAGAGGTCGCGCCAGGAGGTGGGCGACGAAGGCTCCTCGTCGACGCCGACGACGGTGAGGAAGGCCTCGCCGTCGTGCACGCCGAGCAGAGCGCGCGGCACCATCAGCGTCGAGGGGCGCTGCGAGGCGTCGGCATAGGAGAAGCTGCCCAGCGAGATCAGCCCGCTGGTGCGCACCCGCACCTCGTCATCGACCCGGGCGCGGTCGGCCATCTCGCGGAATGCGGCGCTCGCGGCGGTGAAGCGGTGCCGGCCGGTGGTCTGCACGGACCAGGCCGTGCCCAGGGCCACCACTCCCTGGCCGTGACGGATCCAGGCACCGCTGACCTCGGCGGGGACGTGCTCGAGCAGGTCGACCGGGTCCTCGATCCGCTGGGTGCGCACGAACAGGGTCGCCGCGGGGGCGTCGGGGGCATGGAGCGGGGCAGACATCCCCGTCATTATGCGACACCGCAGCCGCTCTGGGCCGTGACCCGCGTCCCGTGGCCAGATGCGCCGAGCCGCTGCTGCGAGGTGCGACCATGGACCGGCGACCCCGCCCGAGGGGCGTGCGGAGCCGCTCCCGGCCCCGCGTCCCCGTCCCCTCACTTCCTGAAGGAGCGAGCACGTGAGCAGCACCGCCGAAAGCATCGCGACACCTCTGGTCCGCGGTGTCCTCGGGGCGCTCACCTCGCTCGGCATCGCCGTCGCCGTCGTGGTGGTGCCGGCGCTGGCCGCACAGGTCGCCGGGACCGCGTCGACCGCGACCGCGCTCGACGCGATCATCATCTCCCTGAACCTGCTGATCCTCGGGCACGGCGGCGGCATCATGCTGAGCACCGGGGTGATCGACGGCGCCGTGACGCTGACCCCCTTCGGCCTGTTGCTCCTGCTCGTGCTGCTGTCCGCCAGCGCCATGCGACGGGTGGGCCGGGCGCTGCGGCCGGTGCGGGACGACGGCCTGCTGCGCACCGGCGCGCTGCGTGACGTCGGCTCCGCGCTGGGCATGTACGCGCTGGTCTATGCGATCGGACTGGCGCTGGTGGCCAGCATCGGTCGCAGTGCGGACTCCTCGCCCATGGTCACCTCCGCGGTGGTCTCCGGGGCGATGGTCGCGGTGACCGGTGGTCTGATCGGGCTGCTGTGGTCCCTGCGCCGGGAGCCGACGGAGTCGGTGCCCGGGGTGCGGGTCCTGGACCTGCTGCCCGCACCGTATGGCGATATCGCACGCTCCGCGCTGCTCGCGGTGACCGGGCTGCTCGGCGTCGGCATGGCGGTCGTGGTGGTGATGCTCCTGCTCTCCGTGCCGGCGCAGTCCGCGCTGTTCGACGGCCTCGCCCCCGGCCCCGTCGGCGGGCTCGTGCTCGCTCTGGTCCAGCTCGCCCTGCTGCCGCTGCTCGCGGTGTGGGCGCTGACGGTGGTGCTCGGCGGCACCGTGGGCGTCGGGACGGCCACCGGCATCTCCCTGGCCGGTGCGGAGACCGGCGTGTTGCCCGCGCTGCCTCTGCTGGGTGCGCTGCCGGCTCCCGGGTCCTTCCCCGGGTGGGCCTGGGTGCTGATGATCCTGCCCGCGATCCCGGTGGCGCTGGGGGCGGTGCGACTGGTGCGCGACGTCGCCGCCCTCGAGCGGCGCGACCGGATCACCGCCTGGGTGGCGTATCCGCTGGTCGTCATCGTCGCCCTGCTGCTGCTTGCCGGTCTGTCCACCGGCGGCATCGGTGACGGGCGCCTGGTGCATCTGGGACCGCAGATGAGCACCCTGGTGCTCCCGCTGATCGGGGTCGTGGTGCTCACCACAGCCGTCGTGCTCGGGGTGCTCGCGACCCCGCTGATCCCCTGGACCCGCGATGCGTTCCGGTCCATGCGGGAGCGGGTCGAGGCAGCGGAGCGCACCGAGCGAAGTGGGGACGCCGGAGGTCGAGAGGACGCCGGTGGCGAGGACACTGCGACGGCGGACGGGGCGGAGTCGGCGGACAGCTCAGCAGTCGAGGACGTCCCCGAGCCCGTGATCCTTGCGACCGCCGACGCCGTGAAGCTCGACGCTGAGAAGATTGGCGCAGGGCGGAACCGTGCAGGGAAGACGGACGCGGGGAAGACCGGCGCAGGGAAGACCAGCGCAGAGGCGAGCGCCGACCTCGAGCCTGATGCCTGGTCGCTCGATACCGAGGATGCCTCGGACCCCGCGCAGCCCGGCTCGGGGATCAGCCGCCGAACAGACCGCTGATCCACTGGGCCATGGAGCCCTGAGCGGCGTCGTCGCACTGGATCCGGGCCTGCTCGGTGATCGCCGTCGAGCGGCACTCCTCGAGCTCGGCCATCGGTCCGTAGAACAGGATGCTGAGTGTCGCGCCCGCGATGATCAGCAGCGTCGCCGGCACGCCCAGCAGTGCACCGATCACCGCCATCGAATAGCGCCGTTCCCTGATCGACAGCACGATCACCGGGATCAGCAGTCCCAGGGCGACCAGGCCCGTGATTCCGGACAGCAGCGAATACGGCAGCGGGGAGAGCATCAGCAGCCAGGAGGCCAGCATCGCCAGGGTCAGCCCGCCCACCAGGCGGGGGCGGCGCCGCGATGCCTGGTCCTGCTTCGGGCCGGGGGAGGAGTCGCTGTTCATCGAGTCCATTGTGCCCGTTCGCGCGCGCAGGCACGGCCAACCCGGTTCTCTATCGCCGACTCGTCACCACGCGCTCGTCGAACGGGTCTGTCGGTCGGACCCGTCGGCCGCACCCGTCAGTCGGGCCCGTCAGCTGCATCCGTCGGCCGGGCCTGTCGGTCGCACCTGTCGGCTGCAGCCGTCAGCCGCACCCGTCAGCCGCACCCGTCAGCCGCACCCGTCGTCCTGACCTGTTCGAGGGAATGCGGCCCGCGCAGCTCGTCGTGGCTGCTGCAGGAGGACTGCGATGACTACTCTGGAGCGGTGAACCGCCTCCCCGTCGTCGTCCTCATCTCCGGTACCGGCTCCAACCTCGCCGCCCTGCTCGCCGCCGCGCGCGGCGAGGACTGTCCCTATGAGGTCGTCGCCGTGATCGCCGACCGCGATGCCGCGGGCCTCGAGCATGCCCGGGCCGCTGCCATCCCCACCGAGGTGGTGTCACTGTCCGCGCATCCGGACCGCGACGCCTGGGATCAGGCGCTCGTCACCGCTGTCGCGGCGCACAGCCCGCACCTGGTGGTGCTGGCCGGCTTCATGAAGCTCGTGGGGCCGCCGCTGCTGGAAGCCTTCGGCGGGCGGATCATCAACACCCACCCCGCGCTGCTGCCCTCCTTCCCCGGAGCTCACGGGGTGCGCGACGCGCTCGCGCACGGGGTCAAGGTCACCGGCTGCAGCGTGATCGAGGTCGATGCCGGTGTGGACACCGGACGGATCCTCGCCCAGACCGCCGTGGAGGTGTTCGACGAGGACACGGAGGAGACCCTCCACGAACGGATCAAGGCCGTCGAGCAGCCGCTGCTGGTCGAGGTTGTGCGGCGTCTCACCGCGGCTGGCTGAGCCGAAGGGGCCTACGGGCCCCGGCTAGGATGGCGGCACACGACTGGCGAAGGTGGGGGACCACCGGGGAGTGACGAGCGTGGACATCGACCGCCTGGGTGCCCGCAGCAGCAGATCCGAACAGGAGCACGCCCCGTGAGCACCGCAGAACGCCGCCCCATCCGTCGAGCCCTCATCTCCGTCTTCGACAAGACCGGCATCGTCGACCTCGCCCGCACCCTCGCGCAGAACGGCGTCGAGATCGTGTCGACCGGCTCTACCGGGTCCACGATCCGTGACGCAGGCATCGCCGTCACCGACGTCGAGAGCGTGACCGGCTTCCCCGAGATGCTCGACGGCCGGGTCAAGACCCTCCACCCGCGCATCCACGGCGGGATCCTCGCCGATCAGCGGCTCGACGCGCACCGCACCCAGCTGGCCGATCACGACATCGCACCCTTCGACCTGGTCGTGGTGAACCTGTACCCGTTCAGCGAGACGGTCGCCGCCGGGGGCACCTTCGACGAGATCATCGAGAAGATCGACGTCGGCGGCCCCACCATGGTGCGCGCCGCAGCGAAGAACTTCGCCTCCCTCGCCGTCGTCGTCGACCCGGAGGTCTACCGGATCGCCGCCGAGGCCGCCGAGGCCGGCGGGTTCACCCTCGCTGAGCGCCAGGAGCTCGCGACCATCGCCTTCACCCGCACCGCCGAGTACGACGACGCGATCAGCGACTGGATGCTCGAGCAGCTCGAGGACACGGCCGAGGATGACACCCCGACCGGCGCCGACGACCAGGCAGACTCCGACGAGGACGGCTCCTTCGACGACGACGAGGACATCTCCATCCTCGACCTCTCCGATGCCGACGCCGCCGAGCTCGGCATCACCGCGACCCTGCGCTACGGCGAGAACCCGCACCAGCGGGCGCGTCTGGCCGTCACCGACGAGAGCGCCCCGGGCCTGGCCGGCGCAGAGCAGCTCGGCGGCAAGGAGATGAGCTACAACAACTACGTCGACGCCGACGCCGCCGTGCGCGCGGCCTACGACCACGACCGTCCGAGCGTCGCCGTGGTCAAGCACAACAACCCCTGCGGCATCGCGGTGGCCGACGAGTCCGAGGACATCGCACTCGCCCATGCCCGCGCCCACGGCACCGATCCGGTCTCCGCCTACGGCGGTGTCATCGCGACCAACCGTACGGTCACCCTCGCCATGGCCCAGCAGGTCAAGCCGGTCTTCACCGAGGTCATCCTCGCCCCCGGTTATGAGGACGAGGCGCTCGAGCTGCTGCGCACCAAGAAGAACCTGCGGATCCTGCGACTGGTGGGGGAGTACTCCCGCAGCGTCGAGATGCGTGAGATCTGGGGCGGGATGCTGATCCAGGACGCGGACACCATCGCCGCTGAGGGCGACGATCCTTCGCAGTGGACCCTCGCCGCGGGCGACGCGGCGGATGCCGCCACCCTCGCGGACCTCGCCTTCGCCTGGCGCTCGGTGCGGGCTGTGAAGTCCAACGCGATCCTGCTGGCCAAGGACTCCGCAGCGGTCGGCATCGGGATGGGCCAGGTCAACCGCCTGGATTCGTGCCGTCTTGCCGTCGCCCGTGCGAACAGCCTGGGACAGGCCGCCGACGGTGCCGCGGTGCCTGAGCGGGCCCGCGGTGCGGTCGCCGCGTCGGACGCGTTCTTCCCCTTCGCCGACGGTGCACAGATCCTGCTCGACGCCGGCGTGCGCGCGATCGTCCAGCCGGGCGGCTCGATCCGCGACGAGGAGGTCATCGAGGCCTGCCGTGCAGCCGGGGTGACCATGTACCTCACCGGGACGCGCCACTTCGCGCACTGAGCCGGTCGCCCGCCCCGGCGGCGGGGACTCTCGCCGGGGCGGTGCAGGCATCCGCGCCCGCGGAACCGGCGTCCCGCTCACGCGGGGCGCCGGTGCCCCCATCGCGCATGTCGAGGGGCCCTCTAGTTCACCGAATGGACATGCGGGGCCTCTAGAGTTGGACCCATACACCAGCGTACGAAGGAGCGACCGTGAAGATCCCTGACAACCAGAGCCTGCGCGAGTACATCGAGCATCTGCGCGAAGAGGGGTACTCGGTCCTCGACGGGCACACTCCGGACCCGGATCTCATCGACCCTCAGGGCAATCCCGTCTACACCTGGCAGGAGGGATACCCGTACGAGACCCGCATGGACCGGGACGAGTACGAGCGCGAGAAGTACAAGCTCCAGGTCGAACTGCTGAAGTACCAGTACTGGCTCGAAGACAACGATCAGAAGTCGGTCATCATCTTCGAGGGGCGGGACGCGGCCGGCAAGGGCGGCACCATCAAGCGCTTCACCGAGCACATGAACCCGCGCACCGCCCGGGTGGTGGCGCTGAACAAGCCCAGCGACCGCGAGCGCGGCCAGTGGTACTTCCAGCGCTACATCCAGCATCTGCCCACCGATGGCGAGATGGTCATGTTCGACCGCTCCTGGTATAACCGGGCCGGAGTCGAGCGGGTGATGGGCTTCGCCACGCCCGAGCAGTACGAGACGTTCATGAACCAGGTGCCCTACTTCGAGCGGATGCTGGTCGATTCCGGCATCCACCTCACCAAGTTCTGGTTCTCCGTCTCCCAGAAGGAGCAGCGCACCCGCTTCGCGATCCGCCAGCTGGATCCGGTGCGGCGGTGGAAGCTGTCCCCGATGGACCTCGAGTCCCTGGACCGCTGGGAGGCGTACACCGAGGCGAAAGAGGAGATGTTCCGCCGCACGGACAAGAAGTACGCGCCCTGGACCATCATCCGCTCGAACGACAAGAAGCGGGCGCGGCTGAACGCGATGCGCTACTTCCTCTCGCAGTTCGAGTACGAGGACAAGGACCACGAGGTCGTCGGGCTCCCCGATCCCAAGCTCGTCATGCGCGGCAAGATGGAAGAGGCCGACGAGTGAGCTGATGCTCCCTCGGCGCGCCCGCATATACCGTGCGCGCACGCACGCACCCCTCCCGCACTCGCACGCACCGACACGCCAGCCCAGAACACCGGCAGCTCCCGTTCGGGGACGGAGCCGGTGTTCTCGGTCGGCGTGTCGCGGTCGAGAGTGAGGGGCGGGGGAAGGGCGAGGGGAGCGATGGGAGTCAGCCCTCCGTGATCGGCTCCTCGGGCAGGCGGGCGATCTCCCCCGAGTCCAGCCACTCCTCCGAGAGCGCCGGCAGGGTGC
Source organism: Brachybacterium sp. AOP24-D1-21 (assembly GCF_052378665.1). Taxonomy (NCBI): domain Bacteria; kingdom Bacillati; phylum Actinomycetota; class Actinomycetes; order Micrococcales; family Dermabacteraceae; genus Brachybacterium; species Brachybacterium sp. AOP24-D1-21. The sequence continues at coordinate 350,871 of NZ_JBQSXX010000001.1, read as the reverse complement.
CGGTGGGGGTGGTGCGGTGCGGGCGGGTCATCGAGGCCGGGGACAGCAGTGCCTTCAGCCGGGTCTCGTCCAGGAGGCCTCGCTCGAGCACCAGATCGGCGACGGGACGGCCGGTGTCCAGGGCGGTGGCGGCCACATCGGTCGCGGCGGCGTAGCCGATCACCGGCACCAGCGCGGTGACCACGCCGATCGAGCGGCGCAGGTGGTCCTCCAGGATGTCCTCGTTCAGGGTGATGCCGGCGATGCAGCGATCGGCGAGCGTGTTCATCGCCCGGGTCATGATGCGCGTGGACTCGAGGATGTTGAACGCGATGACCGGCTCGAAGGCGTTCAGCTGCAGCTGCCCGCCCTCGGCGGCGAAGGCCACCGTGAGATCGTTGCCGATCACCTCGAAGGCGACCTGGTTGACGACCTCCGGGATCACCGGATTCACCTTGCCCGGCATGATCGAGCTGCCCGGCTGCACCGCGGGCAGATTGATCTCGTGGAAGCCGGCCCGCGGGCCCGAGGACAGCAGGCGCAGGTCGTTGCAGATCTTGGAGATCTTCACCGCGATGCGGCGCAGGATCCCGGAGAAGGTCACGAACGCGCCGGTGTCGCTGGTGGCCTCGACGAGGTCGATCGAGACCATGAAGTCGATGCCGGTCAGGGACGAGAGCTCCTCGGTGGCACGCTGCGCGTAACGCGGATCCGTGGTGATGCCGGTCCCGATCGCGGTGGCCCCGAGGTTGATCTCCTGGAACGCCGACGCGGTGCGGGTGAGTCGCTCGACGTCCTCCTCGATCGTGGTGGCCCAGGCGTTGAACTCCTGGCCCACGGTCATCGGGACCGCGTCCTGCATCTGGGTGCGACCCATCTTCAGGATCTCGGAGTACTCCGCGCCCTTGGTGCGGAGGGTGGAGATCAGATGCTCCATCGAGTCCACCAGAGCCGGGAACGTCAGCAGGATCGCCAGCCGCAGCGAGGTGGGGTACACGTCGTTCGTGGACTGGGAGAGGTTGACGTGGTTGTTCGGATGGAGGTGCTCGTACTCGCCCTTGGCGTGACCGAGGATCTCCAGCGACCGGTTCGCGATCACCTCGTTCGCATTCATGTTGGTGCTCGTGCCGGCGCCGCCCTGGATCATGTCCACCACGAAGTGCTCGTGGAGCTCACCGCCGGCGATCTCGGAGCAGGCCTGCTCGATAGCGGCCGCTCGCTCGTCATCGAGCGCTCCGAGACCGTGATTCGCGCGGGCCGTGGCCCGTTTGACCTGGGCGAGTGCCTCGATCAGTCGGGGGAAGTGGCTCAGCGCCACATCGGTGATGTGGAAATTCTCCTGCGCACGCAGGGTCTGGACACCGTAGTAGGCATCGGCGGGCACTTCGCGATCGCCGAGCAGATCATGCTCCGTGCGGGTCGCAGTACCGGTCATCGCACCGGGGATGGTCATGTGAAGGAGTCCTCCAGGTCGCTCTGCGGTCGACGGCGCTGCCGACCACGGCCAGGGTAGCCGCGTCGGGGCCGACGCGAGGACCGTACGGCGTGGACCGTACGATGGGTCCGTGTCCGAGCGTCGTTCCCCCACCACCCTCGCCGCCGCCTTCCAGCGGCAGGCGGTGCTGACTCTTGCCCTGTGCGCACTGGGTGCGGTCGTGGCGATCGCCGTGCTCGCCTCCGTGCCGCTGGCCGGGCTGCTGCTGGCCGCGCTGCTGGGGGTGCTCGCCGTGCTGAGAGCGGTGCTTCCGGTGCGGGCGGTCGGGGCGCTCGCGGTCCGCTCCCGAGGGCTGGACGTGGTGGTGCTGCTGCTGCTCGCCATCTCCCTTGCTGTGCTGTCCGCCTCGCCCAACCTCTGACCTCCGGCCTGACGCCACCTCTCCGCTGACGTCTCCGCTGACGCCAGCTCTCCGCTGACGTCACTGCGGTCCTCCTCGTTGACGGACGTGCTGCGCCGCGGCGCAGCAGCACCGCGCGGACCGGTCGGCGCGGTGAAGCGTCAGGCTGTGAGGCGTCAAGCGGCCCGCGGAGTGTTCCAGGTCCCGGCGCGTGTGGCACGATCGGTGGGTGCCCACCGACTCCACCCGGCTCCATGCCGTGTTCGACCTCGCCATGAGGATCGGCGAGGGCCTGCTCACCAACGGCGCCGCGGCCTCCGAGGTCACGGCGACCGTGCTGCGGGTGACCAGCTCCTCCGGTCTTCGCAACGTCTCGGTGCAGGTGACGTTCAACGAGGTGACGATCTCCTACCTGGCGGACGAATCCGCCACTCCCTTCACCAGGGTGCGCTCCGCGAGCGAACGGGTGCAGGACTTCGCCCGGCTGGCCGCCTTCGAGGACATCTCCCACGGCTACCTCTCCGGAGAGCTGCCGCTGGACGAGGCGCGCCGTCAGGCCTCCGCGATCCCGCAGCGCCAGCCTCTGTACCGCATCCCCCTGGTGGTCGCCGGCTTCGCCGTCATGGGCGGGGCCGCGGCGCTCTTCTTCGGAGCGGGCAGCCTCGTGGTGCTTGCGGCGACCCTCTCCGCCGGGCTGCTGATCGCGATCGGCGAGCTGTTGGCGCGATGGAACATCCCGCCCTTCTACAGCCAGGTGCTGGGGGGCTTCATCGCGGTGGGGGGCGCAGTGCTCGTGGCCCTGCTCGATGAGAGCGCGAACCCTTCGACGGTGGTGATCTCCTGCATCATCGTGCAGCTGGCCGGGCTGAGCTCGATCAGCGCCGTCCAGGACGCGGTCACCGGCTGGTATGTCACCGCGGCCGGACGCATGCTCGAAGCGCTGATGCTCACCGTCGGCCTCGTGGCCGGGGTCCGCGGAGGCATGTTGCTCGCCGACCTGGTCGGCGCGGATATCTCGGTCAGCGCAGCCCTTCCCCTCACCCTCACCACAGCGGTGGTGGTGATCATCTCCGGGCTGGGCATGGGGCTCGGCTACGGGGTCGGCACGCAGGTGCCCGCCCGGCTGCTCTTGTTCGCGGCGCTGGTCGCTGGGGGCTCCGGGATCCTCGCGCATCTGCTGTCCGGCCTGCTGCTGGACCGCACCGTCGCCGTCGCCCTGGCGGCCTTCGGCACCGGCATGGTCTCCACGGCGCTCGCAGATCGGCTGCGCGCCCCGTCCCTCGCCTTCGTGATGGCCGGCGTGATCCCGCTGGTCCCCGGCAGCCTCATCTACCGCGGCCTGCTGGGGCTGGGCGATGATCTCGGCACCGGCGTCGCCGATCTGCTGGGAGCCGCCGAGATCGCGGTCTCGATCGCGGCCGGGGTGGTGCTGGGGCAGCTGCTCGCCTCGCGCCTGATGCCCTACATCCGCCGCACCGGGATCGCGTACACCCCGGCGATCTCCTCGCCGTTCACCACGCTGCGCCGCCGCCGCCTCTCTCTGGGCTCGCGCGGGCAGCGGCGTCGTCGTGGCGCGCCGGTGATCGAGCCGTCTACGATGACCGGCGAGATGACAGCGCTGTCCTCCACGATGTTCGAGGACCCGTCCTTCCTGGCGGATCTCGATCCGCCCTCGGACCTCGAGGACGGTTCGCGGCGGCGCACCGACCCCGAGGAGCCCTCGTGAGCACCACCGCCTTGAGCACCACCGCCGTGAGCGCCACCGCACAGATCGCCGTCGGCGGATATTCGCGCAGCGGCACGGGCCGCGGCCCGGGTCTGACCCTGCTGAAGCTCACCCTCGAGGATCCCCACGCCGTGCCTGCGGTGGAGCAGCTGGCGGTGGTGGATCTCGCCGATCCCTCCTTCGTGCTCTGGAACGAGGACGGCACGCTGCTGTACGCGGTGCTCGAAGGGGACCCCACCCGGGTGGCCGCGGTGCGGGTGAGCGCCGACGGGTGCGCGGCGGAGGTGCTCGGAGAGCTTGCCGTGGACGGCTCCGGGGGCTGTCATCTGAGCTTCGGCACGGACCGGTCCACGCTGGTCATCGCGCAGTACGGGGCGGGCAGTGTCGTCACGGTGCGGCTGGATGCGGACGGCGTCCCCCTCGAGCAGATCGATCTGGACGACCATCACGACTACAGCGACGGAGAGGACCCGCATCCGCACCAGGTGGTCCCGCTGCCCGGTACCGAGGTGCTCGCAGTGCCGGATCTCGGCCTGGATCGGGTGCTGCTCTACCGCCAGGACGTGGAGGGAATGATCAACCTCAGCGGGGAGATCCCGCTGCGGCGGGGCAGCGGACCACGACATCTCGCCCCGGACCACGAATCGGAGCAGCTCTACATCGCCTGCGAGCTCTCGGGGATGGTCGCCACCGCATCCCGGGACGAGCCCGCACCGCAGCTCACCCGTGGTGCCGCCGGCCGGGACCCGCGGGCCGGACATCGCTGGAGCGTGCGCTCGATGACCCCGGCCAGCAGTCATGAGGGTCCCAATGCGCTCTCCCACATCGAGCTCGCGGCAGAGGAGTCGCTGCTGGTGGTGGCCAACCGGGGCCCGGACACGCTCTCCCTGCTCTCGCTGGCCATGATGCGGCCGCAGCTGGTGGCGGAGATCGAGGTCGGGGCGCATCCGCGGCACTTCACCCAGTGGGGCGAACTGATCCTGGTCGCCGCGCAGGAAGGGGACTGCATCGATGTGCTCAGGCGCGCGGGGGAGCGGCTCGAGGTGGTGGGGGAGCCGATCCCTGTTCCGTCGGCGGCGTGCCTCGCGGTGCGTCCCTGAACGTTGCTCCTCGGCTCTTGTCGAGATGACGGTTAGACTCTCGGACGCCGAGCCGGACAGGGCGCGCTTCCCGCTGCGCCGCCGGCTCCTCACCGCTTCGGAAGGAACCCCCATGATCTCTGCCGCTTCTCCCGCCGCCGCTGCGCGACTCGGAGCAGATCCGGCCGCGGTCGAGCTGTCCGCCGCCCCGGACCGCTCGGAGGCCGCGGATCACGCCGCACAGCTGTTCATCGAGTCCTTCGGCTACGAGCCCGACGGAGTGTGGTCCGCGCCCGGCCGGGTCAACATCATCGGCGAGCACGTCGACTACCAGGACGGGCTGTGCCTGCCGATGGCGATCTCGCACCGCTGCTTCGCGGCGGCGGCGCGCACCCCCACGGATCGGCTGCGGGTGCGCTCGGCGCAGGACGAGACGGTCCTGGACATCGATGCGCGTGCGCTCACGCCCGAGGCTGTCACCGGCTGGCCGGCCTATGTGGCGGGTGTGCTGTGGGCGCTGCGCTCCCGGATCTCGGGGGCCTCGACCCGCGGGATGGACATCATGATCGACGGTCAGGTGCCGCTGGGTGCCGGGCTCTCCAGCTCCGCGGCGCTCGAATGCGCCGCTGCCGAGGCCATCGAGGCGCTGCTGAGCCTCGGCACCGAGCCGCTGGACCGGGTGCGGGCTGCGATCACCGCCGAGACCGACTTCGCCGGGGCCTCCACCGGCGGTCTGGACCAGTCCGCCTCGGTGCTCTCACGCGAGGGGCATGCCCTCTTCCTGGACTGCCGTGACTTCTCCACCCGTCCGGTGCCGTGGGACCTCGCTTCGCAGGGCCTCGCCCTGCTGATCACGGACACCCGCGCCGAGCACTCCCATGTCGATGGCGAGTACACGGCACGCCGTGCGGACAGCGAGCGCGCGGCGCAGGCCCTGGGCGTGCCGACGCTGCGGGACGTCGACCCCGCACAGCTGGACGAGCAGCTCACCCGGATCGACGACGAGGTGGTGCGCCGTCGCGCCCATCACGTCATCACCGAGATCCAGCGGGTGCGGGAGTTCGACGCCCTGCTCGCCGCCGGCACCGTGCGCGAGCAGGTGACGGACCTCGGCGCCCTGCTGAACGCCTCGCACGACTCCCTGCGCGAGGACTACGAGGTGACCGTCCCGCAGCTCGACGTCGCGGTCGAGGCCGCGCGGGGGGCGGGTGCCCACGGTGCGCGGATGACAGGCGGCGGCTTCGGCGGCTCGACCATCGCTCTGGTCGAGGCGCAGCAGGCCCCGCAGGTCGCGGCGGCGATCGCTGCGGCATTCGCCGAGCATGGCTTCGACGCCCCGGAGTTCTTCCTGGCACTGCCCTCGGAAGGCGCCGGGCAGGACCGCTGACACGCCGGCCACGTCTGCAGACGCCGACTGCGACAGCCGAGGGGGACCAGATCCTGCTGGTGACCACCGGATTCGACGAGGCCGCTGCGCTCGGCGTGCGGGTGATCTCCTTGCCGCGTCCGGAAGGGTGGAGCGGCAGGAACTGGCCGCTCTGAACGAGGCTGCTTCTCCCCGCTGACCGAGAACACCGTGCCCACCCTGGCCCCGTCGCCCTCGCTCTCACCGCGTCTGAGCAGGGCGCCTCGCCCGCGACCGCACCGCGTCGAGGATCCCGAGCACTCCCGAGGCCGTCAGGGCGAGGGAGCCCGCCACCCACAGGGCCGAGCCGATGAACGGTCGACCAACCACCATTCCTCCGGTCGGCCGATTGTTCGCCTCATCCCAGCCGTCCCACATCAACCGTGGGGGATCCAGGACGAGGGTCGCCGGCAGGATGACCAGCGTGAGAGCGGCGACGAAGGCGACGACCGCCCAGAGAGCCGGCCAGCGCGGGATCCACACCGTCGCGGCGGCGACCAGCACGATCGCCCAGATCGGGAGCATCAGGGGCAGGGAATCGGTGGTCCCCGGCTGGCCGGCGCTGGTCATGAGGAACGCGTCGAAATCAGGATCGCTGGAGACGCTGACGGGCACCACCAGGGTGATCACCAGGGCGGCGACCGCCACCAGCGGGAGCATCCTGCGCGGAGTTCTCATGCGCCGACCCTAGAACGTTGCCGGAGGGGAGGCCAGCCAGGCCCTCACCCCGCCCAACAGGCGCTCCTTCACCGCGACCGGCGCGGCCGAGATCCGGATCGAGGACGCAGCGAGGTCCGCGATCTCGGCGTCGTCGAAGCCGATCTCCCGCGCGGTCTCATACTGGTCCAGCAGGCGAGAGCCGAACAGCAGCGGGTCATCGGCGCCCAGGGCGATCTGGGCCCCGGCATCCACCAGGCGGCGCAGCGGAACGTCGGCCGCCTGTTCCACCACCCCCAGCGAGGCGTTGGAGGCGGGGCACACCTCCAGACCGATCCCGGCCTCGACCACCCGCTCCAGCAGAGCCGGGTCCTCTGCGGCGCGCACCCCGTGGCCCAGGCGGTGCGGGTGCAGATGCTCCACCACGTCCTCCAGATGCTCGGGTCCCAGCAGCTCCCCACCGTGCGGCACCGACATCAGCCCCGCGTCGCGAGCGATCCGGAAGGCCAGCGCGAAGTCTGCAGTGGTGCCGCGCCGCTCGTCATTGGAGAGACCGAAGCCGACCACCGGGCCGACGTGCCGCGCCGCCAGCCGGGCGAGGGTCCGCGCATCCAGGGGGTGACGGGTGCGGGAGGCGGCGATGACGATCCCGATGCTCACCCCCGTCTCCTGCTCGGAACGGGCGGCCTGGTCCAGCACGATCTCGATCGCCGGGGTCAGACCGCCGACGAAGGGCCCATAGCTGGTGGGGTCCACCTGCAGCTCGAGCCGCCCGGAACCCTCGGCAGCATCGTCCTCGGCCGCTTCGTGCAGGATCCGGCGCATGGCCGACTCGGAATCGACCACCGCCCGCGCCGCGTCGTACTGGCGCTGGAAGCGGAACCAGCCGCGGCGCGTGGGCTCGACCTGCAGCGCGACGTCGTCGGTGAGCGAGCGGGGCAGTCGGATGCCCCGCTCGTCCGCTAGCTCCAGGAGCGTCCGCTGGCGCATCGACCCCGTGAAATGCAGGTGCAGGTGCGCCTTGGGCAGTGCCGCGAGATCGCGGCCAGCACCATCGGCCGGACTCATCCGGCCAGGAGCGCTGCCACCCGGTCGATGCCCTCGGCGATGTCCTCATCGGCCAGGGCGTAGGAGAAGCGCAGGTGACCAGGGGCGCCGAAGGCCTCACCCGGCACCGCGGCGACCTCCGCCTCCTCGAGGATCACAGCCGCCAGCTCTGCCGAGGTGGTGATCTTCCGCCCGCGGATCTCGCGGCCGAGCACTCCGGAGACATCCGGGAACACGTAGAACGCGCCGGTGGGGGTGGGGACCGTGAACCCGGGTACCGCGGAGAGCTTCTCCACGATCAGGCGACGTCGACGATCGAACGCCTCGCGCATCTGCTCGACGGGCTCAGTGGGGCCGGTGAGCGCCGCCAGGGCCGCCCGCTGGGCGATGTTGTTGACGTGCGAGGTGAGGTGGGACTGCAGGTTGGTCGCCGCCTTGATGATGTCGGCCGGGCCGACCATCCAGCCCACCCGCCAGCCGGTCATCGCGAAGGACTTCGCCACCCCACCCAGCAGCACTGTGGTCTCGGCGAGCTCGGGCACCGCCTTGAGGACCGAGGTGAAGGGCATCTCGTCGTAGGTGAGGGACTGGTAGATCTCATCGGTGACCACCCAGATCCCGTGCTCGAGCGCCCAGCGCCCGATCTCGGTGACCTGCTCGGGGGTCAGCACCACCCCGGTGGGGTTCGAGGGGGAGCAGAGCACCAGGGCGCGTGTGCGCTCGGTGCGGGCCGCCTCGAGCTGGTCGATGGTCGGCACATAATTCTGGTCCACCCCGGCCAGCACCGGCACCTCGACCGCTCCGGTCTGCCGGATCGCCTCGGGGTAGGTGGTCCAGTAGGGGGCCGGCAGCAGCACCTCGTCGCCCGGGTCCAGCAGGGTCGCGAAGGTCTGGAACACGGCCTGCTTGCCACCGTTGGTGACGAGCACCTGGGAGGGCTGGATCTCCAGACCGGTGGTGCCCGAGAACGCCTCGGCCAGCGCCTCGCGCAGCTCCGGGAGGCCCCCGGTGGCCGAATAGCGGTGATTGCGCGGATCCTGCGCCGCCTCGATCGCGGCGTCGACGATGTGCTGCGGGGTGGGGAAGTCCGGCTCGCCGGCACCGAAGCCGATCACCGGCCGACCGGCGGCCTTGAGCGCCTTCGCGGTCGCATCGACCGCAAGGGTCGCCGACGGCTGGATCGCTCCGACCTGCTGCGAGATGCGGGCGTGCTGAGGGGTGTGCGGGCTGGTCGCGGAGATGCTGGCATCGTCGTTGGTCACCCGCCTATCGTGGCAGAGCACGCGATCAGTCGCCAGGTCCGACCCCATTCGGACACGGGGGAATACGGCGGGGGAGAACGCTGGGGGACCGTTCCTGGAGCAGATGTGATGTGATCTGCTGCCAGCCGATTCGCACGAGGTCCCTGCGGCTTGTATGCTGGTCGCTGGTCAGAATCACGATGCTCCTCCGGGGGCAGTGCGAAGACCTCATGAGGCCTGGTCCTCGTGAAGGGCAGTGGCGCAATTGGTAGCGCAGCGGTCTCCAAAACCGCAGGTTGCAGGTTCGAGCCCTGTCTGCCCTGCCGGTCCGGTCGGGGTCACCCGACCGGATGCGGATGACCTCGACGAGATCGGACAGCCCAGACGTGAACTCCAGCCAGAACGCCCCGTCGACGCCCACCGGTGCCGACGCCCAGGGCTCCGGGTCGAAGAACCCGTTCCTGGCCATCGGTCTGTTCATCCGCCAGATCATCGCGGAGCTCCGGAAGGTGGTCGTCCCGACCCGTCGGGAGCTGGTCCTGTACTCGATCACGGTTCTGCTGTTCGTCGTCTTCATGATCCTTCTGATCTTCGGCCTCGACTCCGTGTTCAGCTGGCTCTCCAGGATCGCCTTCACGGTTCCCGACGTGTGAGCCGCGGGCTGGCCCGCACCACGCAACGCACCGTGACCGATCAGTTCCACGCCGCCAGGAAGGCAGGTACCCGCCGATGAGCGACCAGACCTCTACCCCCGAAGAGTCCTCCACCCCCGACGAGTCCTACCAGGGTGTCGACGACTCCCTCTCCTTCTCCGCCTCCTCGCAGCCGCAGACCGCAGCGCCCCAGGTGGACGCCGACGAGCAGCCCGCCGACGAGACCGTCGATGAGGCGCCGGAGGCCGACGACTCCGCAGCGGAGCAGGATCCCGAGACCCTCGGCGAGTCCGAGCCCGTCGAGGACTCGCAGGATGAGTCCTCCGAGCAGGACGAGCCGACCGAGGGCGAGTCGGACTCCGCCGAGCAGCCGGAGGACGCCGAGCAGGCAGAATCCGCTGAGGAGTCCGAGGAGCCCGAGGAGGAGGACCCGCTGGTGCAGCTCAAGATGCATCTGCGCTCCTCCTTCGGCGAGTGGTACGTCGTCCACTCCTACTCCGGTCACGAGAATCGCGTGAAGACCCAGCTGGCCACGCGTACCGAGACCCAGGACATGGAGGACTACATCTTCGAGGTCCAGGTCCCGATGGAGGACGCGACCGAGGTCAAGAACGGCCAGAAGAAGATCGTCCGCCGCGTGCGAGTGCCCGGCTACGTGCTGGTGCGCATGGATCTGACCACCGAGTCCTGGCGCGTCGTGCGCGACACCCCTGGTGTGACCGGGTTCGTGGGCAATGCGACCGACCCCACCCCGCTGAGCTTCGACGAGATCTACTCGCTGCTGGCGCCCTCCGTCGGACTGCCGGAGAAGAAGCGCTCCTCGGGTGGCACGCCGGCCAAGGCCGCCGCTGCGCAGAAGATGCCCGACTTCCACGTCGGAGAGTCCGTCACGGTCATGGACGGTCCCTTCGAGACCATGCCGGCCACGATCTCCGAGATCCACACCGAGTCCCAGAAGCTTCAGGTGCTGGTGTCCATCTTCGGTCGCGAGACCCCGGTCGAGCTCGGCTTCGACCAGGTCACCAAGATCTGAGCGGCGCGCGGCAGCTGCCGCGTCAGTACGACCAGGATCACTCTCGATACCGGTCGACGCCGCCGCGACGTGCAGGTAACGTCGCACCCCGGACCCTTTTCCGCTTGACTGCGGAGATGGGTCCAGCCGTGGGAGGAGCGCATGATGAGCTCCGCCCGGACCACACCACAGTAAGGAAGAGCAATGGCTCCCAAGAAGAAGATCGCGAGCGTCATCAAGCTCCAGATCCAGGCCGGCGCGGCCACCCCTGCGCCGCCCGTGGGTCCCGCGCTCGGCGCTGCCGGCGTGAACATGATGGAGTTCGTGAAGGCCTACAACGATCGCACCGCGGACATGCGCGGCAACATCGTCCCGGTCGAGATCACGGTCTACGAGGATCGCTCGTTCACCTTCATCACGAAGACCCCGCCGGCCGCTGAGCTCATCAAGAAGGCCGCTGGGCTTTCGAAGGGTTCCGCGACGCCGCACACCGACAAGGTCGGCAAGATCTCCCAGGCACAGGTCCGCGAAATCGCGGAGACCAAGATGCCTGATCTGAACGCGAACGACATCGAGGCCGCGGCGAAGATCGTCGCCGGCACCGCTCGTTCCATGGGCATCACGGTGGAGGGCTGACGACAATGGGTTTCCGTAGCAAGGCATACAAGAACGGTGCAGCGCTGATCGAAGAGGGTCGCGCCTACTCACCGCTGGACGCACTGCGTCTGGCCCAGAAGTCCTCCCCGGCCAAGTTCGATGCCTCCGTCGAGGTCTCGATGCGCCTGGGTGTCGACCCCCGCAAGGCAGACCAGATGGTGCGCGGCACCGTCAACCTGCCCAACGGCACCGGCAAGACCGCCCGCGTCATCGTCTTCGCGACCGGTGCGCAGGCTGACGCCGCCCGTGAGGCCGGCGCCGACGAGGTCGGCGACGACGAGCTGATCGAGAAGGTCGCCGGCGGCTGGACCGACTTCGACGCGGCCGTGGCCACGCCGAACCTGATGGGCAAGGTCGGCAAGCTGGGCCGCGTGCTCGGCCCCCGCGGCCTCATGCCGAACCCCAAGACCGGCACCGTCACCATGGACGTGACCAAGGCCGTGTCCGACATCAAGGGCGGCAAGATCGAGTTCCGCACCGACCGTGCGGCGAACCTGCACTACCTGGTCGGCAAGGTCTCCTTCTCCGACCAGCAGCTGGTCGAGAACTACGTCGCAGCGCTGGACGAGATCCTGCGTCTGAAGCCGTCCTCCTCCAAGGGCCGCTACATCACCAAGATCACCGTGTCCACCACCATGGGCCCGGGCATCCCGGTCGACGTGAACCGCACCCGCAACCTCCTCGAGGACACCGACGAGGCCTGATCCTCTCCGGTACGCCTCGAAGGTGCACTCCGGCGCCCCGTCCACCAGCAGGTGGGCGGGGCGCCGTCGTCATGCACGGGGCGTTGGAATGTGACGACGCCCTGCCTGCCGCCGGCCGAGCCGCAGCGGCGCCCGACCGGCCCAGTCGCAGTTCCCCGCGACTGGCCCAGCCGCAGTTCCCGGCGATAGGCCCAGTCGCGGCCGCGCGCGATCGGCCCCTGTCGCGGGTTCCCCCACGACGCGCCGCGCGAGATCACCGATCTCTGCCGGAAACGGGGGAGATCGGTGATCTCGACGGCCTGAGAGCGGAGTGTCGCCATCTGCCCATCTGCCCATCTGCCCATCTGCCCATCTGCCATTCGCCATCGCGGCATCGGCCGACGGGGAGCGAGCCGGGAGGGGGAGTGGGCCGGGGGCGGGCGTGTCCCTCGACGGCGGACTCGACGGGGGAGTGGACCGGCCGGGGATGCCGTCGCGGATGTGATGCAGAACGCGGCTCTCGCCATGGCGCGGGCGCGCGGGTCTGGTCTACTCTGGACCTACCGAAGACCGCCGGTTGTCGTGCTCGACCCCGAGAGCGACCGAAGAGATCCCGTCAGGGATGGCCTGCGCAGGTGAAGAAGCGACTTTCGCGAAGTCGCCCGTCCGGCCCCGGCTGGAGCCATTCGTGGCACGGGCACCCACCGCGTTCGAGGCCTCGACACTTGCGTGTCGAGGCCTTTCCTGTTCTCAGACTTCTTCACCCGGTGGCGAGAGACCTCTGGAAGGAGGGCCATGGCTAACCCCGAAAAGGTGGATGCCGTCTCGGAGATCGCGGAGCTTTTCCGCGAGTCCGATGCCGCTGTCATCACCGAGTATCGCGGGCTCAGCGTGGGTGACCTCAAGGAGCTTCGTCGCTCCCTGGGTTCCGAGACGACCTACGCCGTGGTGAAGAACACGCTCACGGAGATCGCCGCCCGCGAGGCCGGCATCACCGCTCTCGATGGCACGCTCAGCGGTCCTACCGCTATCGCCTTCATCAAGGGTGAGCCGGTGGGGCCTGCGAAGGCCCTGCGTGACTTCGCCAAGACCCACGACCAGCTCGTGATCAAGTCCGGCTTCTTCGAGGGCAATGTGCTCTCGCAGGAAGACGTCCAGAAGCTCGCGGACCTCGAGTCCCGCGAGGTCCTGCTGGCCAAGGCCGCTGGCGCTATGAAGGCGTCGATGGGCAAGGCCGCCGCAGTGTTTGCGGCGCCGCTGTCGAAGGCAGCACGCACCGTGGACGCGCTGCGGGCCAAGCAGGAGGCCTGAGGGGCCTGAGCCTCTCAGCTCTCCGCACCCACAGCCTCAGCGCTGTCCCCCGTGCCTCCTTCACAGGAAGCGCGGTCCGCAAGACCTGGCGCGAAAGCGCCGCCTCACACCGCAGGGACGCAGGTCCCGACCATAGGAAGGAACGCCACCATGGCAAAGCTCAGCAACGACGAGCTCATCGAAGCTTTCAAGGAAATGTCCCTCATCGAGCTCTCTGAGTTCGTGAAGCAGTTCGAGGACGTCTTCGACGTCACCGCTGCTGCCCCCGTGGCCGTCGCCGCTGCCGGTGGCGCCGCCGGTGGCGAGGCCGCTGCCGAGGAGGAGCAGACCGAGTTCGACGTCATCCTCGAGTCGGCCGGTTCCGCGAAGATCGCCGTCATCAAGGAGGTGCGCGCCCTCACCTCCCTCGGTCTGAAGGAGGCCAAGGCGCTCGTCGACGAGGCCCCCAAGGCTGTCCTCGAGGGTGTCAAGAAGGAAGACGCCGAGGCTGCCAAGGCCAAGCTCGAAGAGGCCGGCGCGTCCGCTTCCGTCAAGTGATCCGTGGCGTGCGCTCCGGCGCGCGCCTGATCTGACGGCAGTCGTACTGCTTCCGAAGGGCCGTCCCGCGATGCGGGGCGGCCCTTCTGCATGCCCGGAGACGCCCCGGGGCCGCGATGCCTGCCCGCTCCGGGGGCGCATCGGCGCACCGTCACCGTTTCGTGACTTCCGGATGCTGACGACCAGGTGAAAGTTCGCTGGATGCTCCATAGGCTGACCCCGCCTATGTCGTGAATCACCCGGGGGTTCCTGTGCCATTTCGGCCGCTTCGTCGTCTCGCCGCTCTGTCCGGCGCACTGCTGATCGGGACCCTCGGTCTCGGTATGAGTGCCGCGGTCGCGGCCCCTGAGGTGCCGACGCCACCGGCCGCACCCAGCCCGGTGGAGGGTGTCCCCAGCCTCCCGGACGACGTCACCTCGGATCCGGTGGACGTCGTGGTGCTGCTGAAGGGCGAGGACTCGACCCTCTCGATGTCCCAGGAGAGCTCGCGGCTGCAGGCTCAGCAGTCCCTGATCGACACCTGGTCCCAGCGGCACGGGCTCGTCATCGACCGACAGTTCGGCTACCTGGTCAACGGGTTCAGCGCCTCCGTGCCGGGGGACCGGCTCGCCGCTCTCTCGCTCGAGCCGGAGGTGTTCTCGGTCCGCCGGGAGCGGGTCTACGAGCGCACCGAGCACACCGCCCGCGATCTGCAGGGAGTGCCCGCGGCCTTCGATGCCCACGGCGTGGACGGCACCGGCATGGTCATCTCGATCATCGACTCCGGCCTGGACCCGAGCCACCCCGCCCTGCGACTCGACGACTGCGGCGCGGCCGCGATCTCGGAGATCAATCCGGCCGCCGAGGCCGGGTTCACCTGCAAGATCCCCGACGGCTACAACTACGCCGACGAGAGCTACGTGATCAAGGACGGCGTGGTCGACGCGCACGGCCAGCACGTCGGCGGCATCGCCGCGGCCAACGGCTCCGAGGGCGACCACCCCGGTGACTTCGTCGAGACCGGCGAGCTGGACGGCGCCGCGCCCAACGCGCAGCTGCTCGCGATGAAGGTGTTCTCGAACTCCGGCGGCGGTGCCACGGACTCGGACATCGTCGCCGCGATCGAGGACTCGGTGAAGCAGGGCGCCGACGTGATCAACATGTCGCTCGGCTCCTCCAACGGGCAGAAGAACGCCTCCGACGCGAGCTCGCTCGCGATCGAGTCCGCCCGTGACGCGGGGGTCGTCACGGTGATCGCCGCCGGCAACGACGGCCAGAACTTCTCGCCCAGCGGGGTCGCCGATGATCTCTACGGGCTCCATGACGACGGCACCGTCGGCGCGCCGGGCACCCTGGGTTCCGCGCTGACCGTCGCCTCTATCGACAACTCGGTCCTCACGCAGCTGATGGCGTACGTGAACGACGAGACCGAAGGCGTGCCCTACTCGCCCGCCACCGGGACCCTCGATGATCAGCCGCACCGCCTGGTCGACCTGGGCCTCGGCACCGCAGCGGACATCGACGGGGTGGATCTGGACGGCGCCTACGCGCTCATCTCCCGCGGCGAGATCTCTTTCACCGAGAAGTACGAGAACGCCATCACGGCCAACGCCGGCGGCGTCGTCGTCTACAACACCGAGGATGCAGCCTTCGGGATGGCGGGGGTGGAGAGCTTCACCCTGCCCGGTATCACCGTCAGCCAGTCCGTCGGCCTCGAGCTGCAGGCCGCCATCGAGGCGGGGGAGACCACGCTGCGCATCACCGACGAGGTCGATGTGCGTGCGAGCGCGACCGCGCTGACCCCGTCGAGCTTCACCTCGTGGGGCTCGACCCCGACGCTCGACTTCGAGCCCGAGATCGCCGGCATCGGCGGCAATGTGTACTCGACGTACAACGACGGCACTTACGGCATGAACTCCGGCACCTCGATGGCTTCCCCGAACGTCGCCGGGATGACCGCGCTGGTGCTGCAGCATCTGGAGCAGACCCGTCCCGACGTCACCGGTGCCGAGCGGGTGGATCTGGCGAAGATCATGCTGATGAACACGGCGATGATCCCCGTCCAGGGCGACACCGCCGTGCCGTCGGCCTCGCCGCGCCAGGTCGGCGCCGGCCTCGCCCAGGTCGACAAGGCGCTGGACTCCCATGTCATCGCCACCGTCGACGGCGAGGGCGCGGCCGCGCTGCGCGAGATCTCCGGCACCGCCTCTTTCACCGTGACGCTCACCAACAGCGGCGACACCGCCGCGGAGTTCACCCTCCCGAGCACCACCCTGCTGGCTGAGACCAACGACGCCGGCGGCGCCACCACGGTGCGCAGCTCGAGCGGCTCCGTGGCCACGCCGAACACGGTGACCGTGCCCGCCGGTGGCACCGCGTCCGTCGAGGTCGCCGTCACCCCTGAGGCGGGTGCTGATCACTTCACCGGCGGCTGGGTGCAGTTCACCTCGAATGACGCCGACCAGCCGAACCTCTCCATCCCCTTCCTCGGCTTCGCCGGTGACTGGAATGCCGAGCCGATCGTGCTCCCCGTGGGCGAACCGCTCGAGGGCGTCGGCGTGCAGAGCGAGCTGATCACGATGTGGGGCGGCTCCACCCTGCCGCTCAGCAGCGACATCGGAGAGTTCTGGCTCTCGCCCAACGGTGACGGCGACATGGACACCATCGCGCCGAATCTGGTGACGATGCGCAATGCCTCCGACATCCGCTACAGCGTTCTGGACGCCTCGGGTGCGCAGGTGAAGGTCCTGGGGCAGGAGCAGGGGGTCTACCGGAACCTGCTCGGCGACTGGGGACTCGTCGCCGATCCGCGCGAGCTCCAGTGGACCGGGGCTGCCTTCGATGGCACCCTCTACGACCCGCAGGCGGTGGGCTACGCCGCGCTGCCGGATGGGCAGTACACCTACCGGGTCGAGGCCCGGCTCGGTGAGGAGCAGGACTGGCAGAGCACCGACTTCTCCTTCGGGATCGACGCCACCGCGCCCGAGGTCGACTTCGGTCCTTACGAGGCTGGGCTGCTCTCCTTCTCGGTCCTCGAGGACGGCTCCGGCATCCTCGCCCCGCCCACCGCGACCGGCGCCGCCGGCGAGGACATCCCGGTGACCGAGGCGCCTGACGGCACGTTCTCGATCGAGGTCGACCCGGAGTCGGTCCCGTTCGTCACCGTCTCGGTGCTCGATGCAGGCTTCAACCTGGGCGTCGGCACGAAGGTCTTCGAACCCTCGACGATGCTGATCGCCAACGCCTCCCAGCTCGAGCAGGGCGTCCTCGGCCCGCAGTCGCTGCTGGTGCAGGACGGATCGCTGCTGCTGAGCGGCTATGTCTCCTCCGACATCGTCGCCGTGCGTGTCGGTGACCAGACGGTGGAGACCCCCGAGGGGCGCTCCCGCCACGTGCTCCCGCTGGCCGAGGGCACGCAGGAGTTCCTCGTCGAGGGGCTCGGCGAGGATGGCACGGTGCTGCAGGAACGGACGCTCCCGGTCACCTTCGACTCGACCGCACCGGAGCTCACCATCACCGCGATGGAGACCGACGCGGAGGGACACGCCGTGGTCGGCGAGGACGGGACCCTCACGGTCGCCGGCACGGTCGCCGACGAGCGCGAGGGCGCCCAGCTCAGCGTCACCTCCGGTGAGATCACGGCGCAGATCGCCGAGGACGGCAGCTTCGAGATCACGGTCACTCCGGGCGAGATCGCAGCGGCCTTCACGCTCTCCGCCTCGGACGGCGTGAATACGAGCTCGGAGTCCTTCGCGATCTCCGGGCGGGCCCCTGCCGAGACTTGGGCGATGCCCGAGATCACCAACGCCGACTGCGTGCTCGAGCAGGCCGCATGCTTCGTGCCCGGCGACACCCCGGATACGAGTGCCGACGGCAGTGTCTTCACCCTCCGCGGCGAGTACCTGTCCGGGGGCACGATCACCTTGACCCCGGGCAGCCGCGTGGACGAGGACGGGAAGTACACCGACCCGGAGCCGATCACGGCCCAGATCGCGGAGGACGGCGCCTTCGCCGCCGAGCTCCCGGTCACGACCGGTGAGAACCACTACCGCATGGTGATCGAGGACGCGGACGGCACCATCCGTTACGACCGCGGGGTCCGCCTGTACTTCGATGTCACGGCACCCACCCTGCAGATCGACGAACCCACCCTGGTGGGCGGGACCCTGTACACGAACACAGAGCAGGTGACCGTGGCCGGCACCGCGTCCGATGACGGCTGGGGCTACGGGCTCCGGCTGAACGACTCCACGGTCATCGAACGGTTCGACATCGGCAGCCCGGGGGAGCAGTCCAACCAGCGCGACTTCTCCACCGAGATCACCGTGGCCGATGGCGACACGCTGCTGGTCGAGTTCGTGGACTCCAACGGCAATGTGCTGTTGGGTCTGATCCCGGTCATCCTCGACCAGGACGTCACAAGGGTCGACATCGCGAACCTGGCCGACGGCGAAGTCATCGACGACGCCCGCGAGATCGAGGTCTCCGTCGCGGACGAGAACCTGGCTGGGATGCAGGTGCTGTTGGACGGTGAGGTGGTCCACGACGCGGCCACCGACCTCGCGACCGAGGAGCACGCCCTCGAAGACGCGCTGGTCGACCTGCGGGAGCTGCAGGGCGAAGACGCCGACGGCGCAGACGCTGAGGGTGCAGACACCGACGGCACAGATGGCGTCGACGAGGTCACGACCTTCGGCACCAGCACCCGTGCCGCGCAGACCGAGCTGAGCACCCAGGTGCCCACGGCCGACCTCGCAGAGGGGAACCACACCCTCACGGTGCTCGCCACCGACCTCGCCGGCAGCACGTCCACCTCAGAGCGGATCTTCCAGGTCGTCGCCGCCGAGCCCGAGCTGGGGATCAGCGGTCCCGAGACGGTGGAGCTGAGCATCCACCGCGAGCAGCTGGGCGACCAGGCCGCGCTGGCCCAGGCGGCGCTCGCGAGCTACCAGGTGACACTCGACGGTGACGCCGAGGCCGCCGCCGCGGCCGGATACAGCCTGCGGCTCGCGCCGGGGACCGTCCTGGCCGACGGAGAGCAAGCGGTGCGGGCCCTTGTGGTCGATGCGGCCGGTGACCCGGTCATGGGCGCTGGCGGCGAGGCGGTCGAGCTGGGGATCACCGTGACGGTGGCCCTGCAGCAGGTGACCCTCACCGCGGGTGAGGTGAGCGCCACGGCGACCTTCCGCAGCGATGACTCGCTGACGGCCACCATCGGTGATGCCGAGGGCGGCGAAGGCCGGGTGGTGACGCTCGCCAACGTCTACGGCTCCCTGGAGTCGGTCATCACCGTGCCTGGTGCAGAGGGCGAGCGGGTCCTGCAGCTGCTGGAGGACGGAACCCGCCTGCCGGTGACCTCCACCTGGGCGGACGGGATGCTGACCTTCTCCGGGCCCTCCCAGGCCTCGTACCTGATCCTGCCGGCCGAGGTACCCGGCGGCGGGACCGGCGGTGACGGGGGCGGTGATGACGGCAGCTCCGGCGGAGATGGCAACGGTGGCGATGCCGGCGCCGGAGGCGGATCTGGCAGCGGCGGGGGACAGGGCACCGGCACGGCTGACGGCGCCGGTAAGGGCTCGGGCGGTCCACTCGCCCGCACCGGCACCGAGATCCTCGTCCCGCTCGGGGCGGCGGCGGCGCTGCTGCTGGCCGGTGGGGGGCTGATCGCGCTTCGCCGCCGAAGCTGAACACCACGGGCCCTGAGTCCCGGTCCTGAGCTCCGGCGCTGAAACACGGCTCCGAGCCGGAACGGACTCCGAGCCGGAACGGTGAGGCAGATCATGTGGGGCCGCATCCTCTGAGAGAGGACGCGGCCCCACGTGCTGTCCCTAAGGTGCTCGCGCGCCGCGCGCGGCCGGCCCTGCGGGGCTGCAAAGGCGCCGGACGCGCACCCTCCGCCCGGAGGCAGGAAGATGCCCAAAAGGTACCCAAAGGTGCCCTGACGTGCCCCGACACTCCGGGCGGGACCCTGCCTGCTTGACTCTGGCGCGATTTCCCTTCATGCTTTTTCCCGTACGGAGCTGTTCCTGCTGCACGTGCCCGGTGTGTTCACACCGCCGGGCCGGTCGAGACAGACGGGCAGGAAGCACCGACAGAACCTCTGCGCCAGGCATATAGCGGCCGACGTGGATGGACCAGTCGCGTCGCGGCACTTGTGTCCATCCGCGAATTTCTGTATGCTCGGTCCTTGCGCTACGCGTCGCCCGTCGGTTCTGCCGCTCTGTTCACCACATTGTCTGCTCCACCGCCTGACGGGTGTTCGCCGCGCCTGGGATTCCGTCATCGGCCTGTGGAAGGACCCCCCTTGGCTGCCTCGAGCACCGATCGCACCACTGACATCGCACTTCGTACCGCCTCACCTCGCGTCACCTTCGCGAAGCTCGGCGACCCGATCGAGGTCCCGGATCTGCTGAGTCTGCAGACCACCTCGTTCGACTGGTTGCTCGGCAACGACCGCTGGCAGGAGCGTGCCCAGGAAGCCGCTTCCGCAGGTCGGGAGGACGTCCCGCAGACCTCAGGTCTTGCGGACATCCTCGAGGAGATCTCCCCGATCGAGGACTTCGCCGGCAATATGTCGCTGTCCTTCCGGGACCACACCTTCGACGACCCGAAGTACACGGTCGACGAATGCAAGGACAAGGATCTCACCTACGCGGCTCCGCTGTACGTCATCGCGGAGTTCATGAACAACGAGACCGGCGAGATCAAGACCCAGACGGTCTTCATGGGCGAGTTCCCGCTCATGACTCCCAAGGGCACCTTCATCATCAACGGCACCGAGCGTGTCGTCGTCTCGCAGCTGGTCCGCTCCCCGGGCGTGTACTTCGAGGAGTCGATCGACAAGACCAGCGACAAGCACATCTTCTCCGCGAAGATGATCCCGTCGCGCGGCGCCTGGCTCGAGTTCGAGATCGACAAGCGCGACCAGGTCGGCGTCCGCATCGACCGCAAGCGCAAGCAGTCCGTCACCACCCTGCTCCAGGCCCTGGGCCTGTCCCACTCGGACATCCTCGAGGAGTTCGGCGAGTTCGAGTCGATGCGCTCGACCCTGGAGAAGGACCGCATCGCGTCCCAGGACGAGGCGCTCATCGACATCTACCGCAAGCAGCGCCCGGGCGAGCCGCCCACGCGCGATGCGGGCGAGGCGATGCTGAACAACCTCTACTTCAACAACAAGCGCTACGACCTCGCGAAGGTCGGCCGCTACAAGATCGACAAGAAGCTCGGTCTCGACGGCAGCCTCTCCGAGTCGACCCTGCGCCTGCAGGACATCGTCTCGACCATCAAGTACATCGTCGCCCTGCATGACGGTGTCAGCGAGTACACCAGCACCGACGACAAGCCGGTCCGCGTCGAGACCGACGACATCGACCACTTCGGCAACCGTCGCATCCGCGCGGTGGGCGAGCTGATCCAGAACCAGGTCCGCACCGGCCTGTCCCGCATGGAGCGCGTCGTCCGCGAGCGCATGACCACGCAGGACGTCGAGGCGATCACGCCGTTGACCCTGATCAACATCCGACCGGTCACGGCGGCGATCAAGGAGTTCTTCGGAACCTCCCAGCTCTCGCAGTTCATGGACCAGAACAACCCCCTGTCGGGCCTGACGCACAAGCGCCGGCTCTCGGCGCTGGGCCCGGGCGGCCTCTCCCGCGACCGCGCCGGCATGGAGGTCCGTGACGTCCACCCCTCGCACTACGGCCGCATGTGCCCGATCGAGACCCCTGAGGGTCCGAACATCGGTCTGATCGGCTCGCTGGCGACCTTCGCCCGCATCAACCCCTTCGGCTTCATCGAGACCCCGTACCGCAAGGTCGTGGGCGGCCACGTCACCGACGAGGTCGTCTACCTCACCGCGGACGACGAGGATCGCCACATCATCGCGCAGGCCAACGCCAAGATCGATGAGAAGGGCCGCTTCCTGGAGGAAGAGGTCCTGGTGCGCCTCCCCGGCGGCGAGCCCGACCTGGTCGCCGTCGCGGACGTCGGCTACATGGACGTCTCCGCTCGGCAGATGGTGTCTGTCGCCACGGCGATGATTCCCTTCCTCGAGCACGATGACGCCAACCGTGCGCTCATGGGCTCCAACATGCAGCGCCAGGCCGTGCCGCTGCTCCGTTCCGAGATGCCGCTGGTCGGCACCGGCATGGAGCGTCGCGCCGCCGTCGACGCCGGCGATGTGATCACCGCGCTGAAGGCCGGTGTCATCGAGGAGCTCTCCGCAGATCTGGTCGTGGTGATGGCCGACGACGGCACCCGCCAGACCTACCCGATCGGGAAGTTCCAGCGCTCCAACGCCGGCAACTCCTACAACCAGCGGGTGCTCTTCGACGAGGGCGACCGCGTCGAAGCGGGCTCGATCCTGGCCGACGGCCCCTCGACCGATCAGGGCGAGCTCGCGATCGGCAAGAACCTCCTGGTCGCCTTCATGTCCTGGGAGGGCCACAACTACGAGGACGGCATCATCCTGTCCTCGCGGATGGTCCAGGATGACGTCCTCACCTCGATCCACATCGAGGAGCACGAGGTCGACGCCCGCGACACCAAGCTGGGCAAGGAAGAGATCACCCGGGACATCCCGAACGTCGGCGACGACGTGCTGGCCGATCTCGACGAGCGCGGCATCATCCGCATCGGCGCCGAGGTCGAGCCGGGAGACATCCTGGTCGGCAAGGTCACGCCCAAGGGCGAGACCGAGCTGACCCCGGAGGAGCGCCTGCTGCGCGCCATCTTCGGCGAGAAGGCCCGCGAGGTGCGCGACACCTCCCTGCGCGTCCCTCACGGCGAGTCCGGCACCATCATCGGTGTGCAGGTCTTCAACGACGACGAGGACGGGGACATCCTCCCCACCGGCGTCAACGAGATGGTCCGCGTGTACGTGGCCCAGAAGCGCAAGATCACCGATGGTGACAAGCTCGCCGGCCGTCACGGCAACAAGGGCGTCATCGCGAAGATCCTGCCGGTCGAGGACATGCCGTTCCTGGAGGACGGTACCCCGGTCGACATCATCCTGAACCCGATGGGCGTGCCCGGCCGAATGAACATCGGCCAGGTCATGGAGACCCACCTCGGCTGGGTCGCCAAGTCCGGCTGGGATCTGGATCCGACGGATGCCACCGCCGCTGATCTGCCCGAGGCAGCTCTGCACGGCGAGCCCGGCACCCCGGTCGCCGTCCCCGTCTTCGACGGCCTCACCGCTGACGAGGTCACCGGCCTGATCGCCAACCACCGCCCCAACCGGGACGGCGAGCGGATGGTCAAGGAGGACGGCAAGGCACGGCTGTTCGACGGCCGCTCCGGCGAGCCGTTCCCGGAGCCGGTCTCCGTGGGCTACATGTACCTGCTGAAGCTCCACCACCTGGTGGACGACAAGCTGCACGCGCGCTCCACGGGCCCGTACTCGATGATCACGCAGCAGCCGCTGGGCGGTAAGGCGCAGTTCGGCGGCCAGCGCTTCGGCGAGATGGAGGTCTGGGCCCTCGAGGCCTATGGCGCCGCCTACGCCCTGCAGGAGCTGCTGACCATCAAGTCCGATGACATCGCCGGCCGCGTCAAGGTCTACGAGGCGATCGTCAAGGGCGAGAACATCCCCGAGCCCGGCATCCCGGAGTCCTTCCGCGTGCTCCTCAAGGAGATGCAGTCCCTGTGCCTGAACGTCGAGGTCCTGTCCTCCGACGGCACGGCCCAGGAAGTTCAGGAAGGCGATGAGGAGGTCTTCCGCGCCGCGGAGGAGCTCGGCATCGACCTGTCCCGCCGGCCTCACGAGGGCGTCGGCTCCATCGAAGAGGTCTGAGGGATATAGGGCTCGGGCGGCCGGGTCGCCGCGCGACGCGGCACCCGCCCCCTGAGCCCCGCCCTCGACCCCGTTCCCTCAGACACCACTCTTCCGATCGAGAGAAGGACACCTGTGATCGACGTCAATACCTTCGACGAGCTGCGCATCGGTCTTGCGACGCCCGATGACATCCGCGGCTGGTCCCACGGCGAGGTCAAGAAGCCGGAGACCATCAACTACCGCACCCTGAAGCCCGAGATGGACGGCCTCTTCTGTGAGCGCATCTTCGGCCCCACCCGGGACTGGGAGTGCTACTGCGGCAAGTACAAGCGCGTCCGCTTCAAGGGCATCATCTGCGAGCGCTGCGGCGTGGAGGTCACCAAATCCTCCGTGCGCCGTGAGCGCATGGGCCACGTGGAGCTCGCCGCCCCCGTCACCCACATCTGGTACTTCAAGGGCGTGCCGAGCCGCCTGGGCTACCTGCTGGACCTTGCGCCGAAGGATCTCGAGAAGATCATCTACTTCGCCGCGTACATGATCACGGCAGTGGATGATCAGGCACGTCACGACGACATGCCGGACCTCCAGGCCCGCTTCGATCTCGAGGTCAAGGAGCTCGAGAACGAGCGCGACGCCGCGATCAACAACCGCGCGCTGTCCGCGGAGAAGGACCTCGCCCAGCTCGAGGAGGAGGGTGCGAAGGCCGACGCGAAGCGCAAGGTCCGCGACTCCGGCGAGCGTGAGCAGGCCCAGATCCGCAAGAAGTACGACGCCGAGATCGACCGCATCACTCGCATCTGGGAGCGCTTCAAGACTCTCAAGGTCGCTGACCTCGAGGGTGACGAGCAGCTCTACCGTGCGATGAAGCTGCGCTACGGCACGTACTTCGAGGGCGGCATGGGCGCCGAGGCGATCCAGCGTCGTCTGGCCGACTTCGACCTCGAGGCCGAGTCGGTGCTGCTGCGCGAGATCATCGCCACCGGCAAGGGGCAGAAGAAGGCCCGTGCGCTCAAGCGCCTCAAGGTCGTCTCCGCCTTCCTCACCACCACGAATTCGCCGGTGGGCATGGTGCTGGACGCCGTCCCGGTGATCCCGCCGGACCTGCGTCCGATGGTGCAGCTGGACGGTGGCCGCTTCGCGACCTCCGACCTCAACGACCTGTACCGCCGCGTGATCAACCGCAACAACCGCCTCAAGCGGCTGCTGGATCTCGGTGCTCCCGAGATCATCGTGAACAACGAGAAGCGGATGCTGCAGGAGTCGGTCGACTCGCTGTTCGACAACGGTCGTCGTGGCCGTCCGGTCACCGGACCGGGCAACCGCCCGCTGAAGTCGCTCTCGGACATGCTCAAGGGCAAGCAGGGTCGTTTCCGTCAGAACCTGCTCGGCAAGCGCGTGGACTACTCCGCCCGCTCCGTGATCGTCAACGGCCCGCAGCTGCGCCTGCACCAGTGCGGCCTGCCCAAGGGCATGGCGCTCGAGCTCTTCAAGCCCTTCGTCATGAAGCGCCTGGTCGAGCTCAGCCACGCCCAGAACGTCAAGGCCGCCAAGCGGATGGTCGAGCGGGCACGCCCCGAGGTGTGGGACGTCCTCGAAGAGGTCATCACCGAGCACCCGGTGCTGCTGAACCGTGCGCCCACCCTGCACCGTCTGGGCATCCAGGCGTTCGAGCCGCAGCTCGTCGAGGGCAAGGCCATCCACCTGCACCCGCTCGTGTGCGCCGCGTTCAACGCGGACTTCGACGGCGACCAGATGGCTGTTCACCTGCCGCTGTCGGCAGAGGCGCAGGCTGAGGCCCGCATCCTGATGCTGTCCAGCAACAACATCCTCAAGCCGTCCGACGGCCGCCCCGTGACCATGCCCGCACAGGACATGATCATCGGTCTGTACCACCTCACCACGGTGCGCGAGGGCGTCCCCGGCATCGGTCGGCGCTTCGCCTCCGAGGCCGAGGCGATCATGGCCTACGACCGCGGCGAGCTGGATCTCAACGCGCTGGTGGACATCCGCTTCACGGACATCGTCCCGCCGAGCGACTGGGAGGCCCCCGAGGGCTGGACCGAGGGTGACCCGATCATCCTCACCACCACCCTGGGCGCCGTCCACTTCAACGAGACGCTGCCCGAGGACTTCCCCTTCGTGCAGGGTCAGGTCGGCAAGAAGCGTCTGGGCGGCATCGTCAACGCCCTGGCGGAGCGCTACGACAAGGGCCAGGTCGCCGCATCGCTGGATGCGCTGAAGTCCTATGGCTTCTCCTGGTCGACTCGTTCGGGTGCGTCCTTCGCCCTGTCCGACGTCGTGACCCCGCCGAACAAGGCGGAGATCATCGCGAAGTACGAGGAGAAGAACGCCCAGATCCAGGAGAACCGCGACCTGGGCCTGATCTCCGAGCACGAGCGCAACATGGAGCTCATCGACATCTGGACCGAGGCGACCAACGAGGTCGACCAGGCGATGCGGGCGAACTTCGACTCGAACAACACCATCTTCCGGATGGTGGACTCGGGTGCTCGAGGCAACTGGATGCAGGTCCGCCAGATCGCCGGTATGCGTGGTCTGGTGAACAACCCGAAGGGCGAGATCATCCCGCGCCCGATCCTCTCCAACTACAAGGAGGGGCTCTCGGTCCTGGAGTACTTCATCGCCTCGCACGGCTCCCGCAAGGGCCTGGCGGATACCGCGCTGAAGACCGCGCAGTCGGGCTACCTGACCCGTCGTCTGGTCGATGTCTCGCAGGACGTCATCATCCGTGAGGACAACTGCGGCACGACCAAGGGCCTGGTGCTTCCGATCGCGGTCGAGGAGGCCGGCGTGCTCCGTCCCCACGAGCACGCGGAATCCACCGTCTACGGGCGCGTCCTGGCCACTGCGGCCATCGGCGCCGACGGTACCGAGGCGGCTCCGGCCGGCACCGAGCTGGGCGATGTGCGCATCGAGCAGCTCGTCGAGGCCGGTGTCCGCGAGGTCAAGATCCGCTCCGTGCTGACCTGTGACTCCGCGGTGGGCACCTGTGTCCAGTGCTACGGCAAGTCGCTCGCGACCGGCCAGCTGGTCGACATCGGCGAGGCCGTCGGCATCGTCGCGGCCCAGTCGATCGGCGAGCCCGGCACCCAGCTGACCATGCGTACCTTCCACTCCGGTGGTGTGGCCAGCGCCGAGGGCGACATCACGCACGGTCTGCCGCGTGTGCAGGAGCTCTTCGAGGCCCGTACCCCGGCCGGCTTCGCGCCGATCTCCGAGTTCTCGGGTCGGGTCGAGGTCGAGGAGAACGACAAGCAGCGCCGGATCACGGTCACCCCGGACGACGGCTCCGAGCCGGTGTCCTACACCGTCTCCAAGCGCGTGTCCCTGCTGATCGCCGACGGTGACCACATCGAGGTCGGCCAGAAGCTCACGCTGGGTTCGGTGGACCCGAAGCAGGTCCTGCGGATCCTCGGCCCGCGTGCCGTGCAGCAGCACCTGGTCGACGAGGTGCAGAAGGTCTACATCAGCCAGGGTGTGGACATCCATGCCAAGCACATCGAGGTCATCGTGCGCCAGATGCTCCGTCGCGTGACGGTCATCGAGTCCGGTGACACCGGTCTGCTGCCCGGCGACTTCGCCGAGCGGGTCAACTTCGAGCGGGAGAACCGTCGGGTCCTCTCCGAGGGCGGTCAGCCGGCCTCGGGTCGTCCGGAGCTGATGGGCATCACGAAGGCCTCGCTGGCGACCGAGTCGTGGCTCTCGGCGGCCTCCTTCCAGGAGACCACCCGAGTGCTCACCGAGGCTGCCCTGAACCGCAAGAGCGACAAGCTCATGGGGCTCAAGGAGAACGTCATCATCGGTAAGCTCATCCCCGCTGGCACCGGCCTGTCGCGGTTCCGCCACATCGCGGTCGAGCCCACCGACGAGGCCAAGGCACAGATGTACCAGGTGCCGGGCTACGACGAGCTGGACTTCTCCGGCTTCGGCCAGACCGGTGCCGTCAACCTCGACGACATCGACTACGCAGATCCGTTCCGCACTGATTTCCGGTGATCCGGTGATCCTGCGCTGAGCGCGGGAGCTCGTCCGCCGTCGAGGCGGCGCACGAGCGACCACACGCCGCGGGGCGGCTCCACTTCGGTGGGGCCGCCCCGCGGCGTCTTTGCGTCCGGGGCCTGCTGCCGATGCCCCTGTATAGGGACTGGCGCTGCTCCCGTCTAGGGAAGGACCCCCGCACGAGGGCACGGGGGACTGGCGCGAGAGGGCACGGGGAGGGATCCGCGGCAGATGGCTGTGGGGGAGTGGCGGCGAACGCGTCCGCTGTGGTCCCGGTCGCGTTCCAGGCGGATCCAGGGCTCTGCGGCGTGACCTGGCAGACCCTGAGGTTCACGAGAGGGTAAAGACCTCTCGGGTGCTTCTTCAAACTCTCGCCTCTCCCCTTACGCAATGGGACGAACCGGGAAACGATGGCACCTGGCAGTTCCCGCGCAGGCTTTCCTGCCGCATCTCCGTCGGAGTGCGTGCGCGTGCCGGAGCTGCATGCCCCACCTGCTGGGGACCGGAGCTCTGAGAACGACACGAACGCCGCATGCCGCGGCAAGGAACAGGTGGAACAGTGAAGAAGACCCCGTGGATCGTCGCAGCCGCAACCGTGTGCGTCGTCGCTGTCGGAGGTGGCGGCACCGCGTTCGCCATGTCGAATGAGGCGCAGCTCAACGTGTACGGCGAGGAATCCTCGGTGCGCACCTTCTCGCAGCCCACCGTGGGGGATCTGCTCTCCGCCCAGGGCATCGAGGTCAAGGACACCGACCTGGTGGTGCCGGCCCTGACGGAGGCCGTCACCGACGGCCTCGAGATCCAGGTCATCCAGCGCACCCCGGTCACCGTCACCATCGACGGGGTGGCGAAGGATCTGCTCACCACCGGCGACACCGTGGCCGATGCGCTCGAGGAGACCGACTACAAGGCCGAGGGCGCCGTGATCACCCCGGAGCCCACCTCCTCGCTCAGCGCCGCGAACGGCGAGGTCGAGATCGTCACCCGTAAGACGGTCACCTTCGTCGGCCAGAAGGGCCAGGACACCTTCGAGGTGTCCGCCCTGACCGTTGGCGAGGCGATGGAGAAGGTGCTCGGAGATATCGAGGACACCGACACCGCCGACGTCCCCCGCGACACCCTGCTCGAGGACGGCGCGACCCACACGGTCCAACGCGTCCGCGAGGGCGAGCGCACCGAGTCTGTCGAGATCCCGTTCGAGACGAAGACCGTCGAGGATGATTCGCTGCTCGAGGGCAAGACCAAGACCACCACCGAGGGCAAGGCGGGCGCCACCGAGAAGGTCTTCGCCGAGAAGACCGTCGACGGTGAGGTCACCGAGTCCGAGCTGGTCTCCGAGACCGTCGTCACCGAGCCGGTGACCGAGGTCGTCGCCAAGGGCACCAAGCCCGCCCCGAAGCCGGAGCCCGTGCAGGAGGAGAAGTCGTCCTCCGAGAAGTCCTCCAGCGAGAAGCGCAGCACCGGCAGCAAGTCCAACCGCAGCTCCGAGCGCAGCTCGTCGGAGTCCTCCGGGAACACCGGTGCCTCGGCGCCGGCTGCTCCGTCGGGCTCCGTGTGGGACCGCATCGCCCAGTGCGAGTCCGGTGGCAACTGGTCCATCAACACCGGCAACGGCTACTACGGCGGCCTGCAGTTCAGTGCAGGAACCTGGAAGGCCTTCGGCGGCGGCAAGTACGCCTCCACCGCGAACCAGGCCACCCGCGGCCAGCAGATCGACATCGCCAAGAAGGTTCAGGCCCAGCAGGGCTGGGGCGCATGGCCCTCCTGCACCTCCAAGCTCGGCATCCGCTGAGCGACGTACTGACGTGCTGATGCACTGATCTTCCACGGGACCCCGGGCTTCTGGCCCGGGGTCCCGTTGTGCGTGGGATCCAGTGGGATCCACGGCGTCAGGGATGTGCAGTACAGCTCGCATAGCGCTGACCTGGGGAGATGCTGGCTCTCGCCGGGCGCTTTGCTGCGGGTTCGGCCGGCGGTCACAGGGCGTCATGTGATCTGTGTCGGAACCTCCCAGAAGCTTTGACCGC
The DNA here is from genome assembly GCF_052378665.1 of Brachybacterium sp. AOP24-D1-21. Lineage (NCBI taxonomy): Bacteria > Bacillati > Actinomycetota > Actinomycetes > Micrococcales > Dermabacteraceae > Brachybacterium > Brachybacterium sp. AOP24-D1-21. Next base: position 321,248 of record NZ_JBQSXX010000001.1, on the reverse strand, counting down.
ATCCCGCGCATCTCAGTAGACTGCGTATGCGTCCGGAGTGCCCTCTGGTCGTGACCCGGGACTGACCCGCGTGCCCTTCGGGGCTGCGGGGGGTGTCCCCCGCGAGGAGCGGATCCTCGCGGTGTGCCCGAATATGGGAAGGGTGGCCATGCCCGGCCTCCTGCCCCGGGGCGCCGATCACGGTCCTCCTGGACGCCCGACTGGTGCCATCACCTGTCGGGCGGGCCGATACGCCGAGCCTCCCGGGCCATGGGGGCGGTGAATATCGGGTCGCCGACCGTGCAAGCGGTCGAAGATGTTGATCCTTCGGTGCCAACAGCTCCGAGGGCTGACAAGGAAGAGAAGCTGTGCCTACTATTCAGCAGTTGGTGCGCAAGGGGCGGGACGGTCGTTCGTCCTCCTCCAAGACGCCCGCGCTCCAGGGTTCGCCCCAGCGCCGCGGTGTCTGCACCCGCGTCTACACCCAGACCCCCAAGAAGCCGAACTCTGCGCTGCGCAAGATCGCGCGTGTGCGGCTGTCGACCGGCATCGAGGTCAGCGCCTACATCCCCGGCGAGGGCCACAACCTCCAGGAGCACTCGATCGTGCTCGTCCGCGGCGGTCGTGTGAAGGACCTCCCCGGCGTGCGCTACAAGATCGTTCGCGGCGCACTGGACACCCAGTCCGTCAAGGGCCGCCAGCAGGCGCGCTCGCTCTACGGCGCCAAGAAGGAGAAGAAGTAATGCCTCGTAAGGGCCCCGCTCCCAAGCGCCCGCTGGCCGTCGACCCCGTCTTCGGGTCGCCGATCGTCACGCAGCTCATCAACAAGATCCTCCTGGACGGCAAGAAGACCGTCGCCGAGGGCATCGTCTACGGCGCCCTCGAGGGTGCCCGTGAGAAGAACGGCCAGGATCCGGTCGTCACCCTGAAGAAGGCTCTGGACAACATCCGGCCTTCCCTCGAGGTCCGCTCCCGCCGAGTCGGCGGCGCGACCTACCAGGTGCCGATCGAGGTCAAGCCCGGCCGCTCCACCACGCTGGCGCTGCGCTGGCTGGTCAGCTACTCCCGCGCCCGCCGCGAGAACACCATGACCGAGCGTCTGATGAACGAGATCCTCGACGCCTCCAACGGCCTCGGTGCAGCTGTCAAGCGCCGCGAGGACACCCACAAGATGGCCGAGTCCAACCGCGCCTTCGCTCACTACCGCTGGTGAGTTCACGGTGGGGTTCGCCCGTCTGGGCGGACCCCACCGACTGTCCTTCGGCAGCTCCACCAGCATCCGTTCTCCAGAAAGGCACAGCCCGTGGCACTTGAAGTGCTCAGCGACCTGAACAAGGTCCGCAATATCGGCATCATGGCTCACATCGATGCTGGCAAGACCACCACGACCGAGCGCATCCTCTTCTACACCGGCGTGAACTACAAGATGGGCGAGACCCACGACGGCGCCGGCACGATGGACTGGATGGAGCAGGAGAAGGAGCGCGGCATCACGATCACGTCGGCCGCGACGACCTGCTACTGGCACGACAGCCAGATCAACATCATCGACACCCCCGGCCACGTCGACTTCACCGTCGAGGTGGAGCGTTCGCTGCGCGTGCTGGACGGCGCTGTCGCAGTGTTCGACGGCAAGGAGGGCGTGGAGCCCCAGTCGGAGACCGTCTGGCGCCAGGCCGACAAGTACGACGTGCCCCGCATCTGCTTCGTCAACAAGATGGACAAGCTCGGCGCCGACTTCTTCTTCACCGTCAAGACCATCGTGGACCGCCTCGGCGCGAAGCCGCTGGTCATGCAGGTCCCGATCGGTGCAGAGCACGACTTCACCGGCATCGTCGACCTCGTCGAGATGAAGGCCTACGACTGGCCCGAGACCCTCGAAGAGGACATGCCCGCGATCAACTCGAAGAAGGGTGACCCCTCGCTCGGCCAGTGGCAGCGCGAGATCCCGATCCCCGAGGATCTGGCAGCCACCGTCGAGGAGTACCGCAGCAAGCTCGTCGAGGACGTCGCCGAGAGCTCCGAGGAGCTCATGGAGGCCTACCTCGAGGAGGGCGACCTCACCCTCGAGCAGCTGAAGTCCGGCATCCGCTCGATGACGGTCAACTCCGAGGCATACCCGGTCTTCTGCGGCACCGCGTTCAAGAACAAGGGCGTCCAGCCCATGCTCAACGGTGTCATCGACTACCTGCCCTCGCCGCTCGACGTGCCCCCGATGGTCGGCCACAAGCCGAACGACGAGTCGGTCGAGCTGACCCGCAAGCCCGAGTGGGACGAGCCCTTCTCCGGCCTCGCCTTCAAGGTTGCCGCGCACCCGTTCTTCGGGTCGCTGACCTACGTGCGCGTCTACTCCGGCCAGGTGAAGCAGGGCGATCAGATCCTGAACGCCACCACCGGCAAGAAGGAGCGCGTCGGCAAGCTGTTCCAGATGCACTCCAACAAGGAGAACCCGGTCGATGAGGCCTTCGCGGGCCACATCTACGCGTTCATCGGTCTGAAGGACACCACCACCGGTGACACCCTCACCGATCCGGCGAACCCGATCCAGCTCGAGTCCATGAGCTTCCCGGAGCCGGTCATCTCGGTCGCCATCGAGCCGAAGACCAAGGGCGACCAGGAGAAGCTGGGTGTGGCCATCCAGAAGCTCGCCAAGGAGGACCCGACCTTCCAGGTCGAGCTCGACGAGGAGACCGGCCAGACCGTCATCAAGGGCATGGGCGAGCTGCACCTCGACATCCTCGTGGACCGTATGCGTCGCGAGTTCAACGTCGAGGCCAACATCGGCAAGCCGCAGGTGGCCTACCGCGAGACGATCAAGCGGACGGTGGAGAAGTTCGACTTCACCCACAAGAAGCAGACCGGTGGCTCCGGCCAGTTCGCGAAGATCCAGGTGACCTTCGCTCCGCTGACCGATGCCGAAGACGGCGTGTTCTACGAGTTCGAGAACAAGGTCACCGGCGGCCGCATCCCGCGCGAGTACATCCCGAGCGTGGACGCAGGCATCCAGAGCGCCCTGGTCTCCGGCATCCTCGCCGGCTACCCGGTCGTGAACGTCAAGGCCTCGCTGCTTGACGGCGCCTACCACGACGTCGACTCCTCGGAGATGGCGTTCAAGATCGCCGGCTCCATGGCGGCCAAGGAGGCCCTGCGCAAGGCGCAGCCGGTCCTCCTCGAGCCCCTCATGGACGTCGAGGTCCGTACTCCTGAGGAGTACATGGGAGATGTCATCGGCGATCTGAACTCCAGGCGAGGTCAGATCCAGTCGATGGAGGACGCGAGCGGGGTCAAGATCGTCCGTGCTCTCGTGCCGCTGTCGGAGATGTTCGGCTACGTCGGCGACCTGCGGTCCAAGACCCAGGGCCGTGCGATGTACACCATGCAGTTCGACAGCTACTCGGAGGTCCCGTCCAGCATCGCGGACGAGATCATCGCAAAGACCCGGGGCGAGTGAGGAGTCGGGGGAAGCAGGTAGGCTCCTTCTCCTGTTTCCCCCACACTCCCTTCGGAGCTCCGCCTCGCCGAGGCGGGATCCGATCCCGATCCAGAAGTACCACGATTAGAAGTCCTAGGAGGACACCATCATGGCGAAGGCCAAGTTCGAGCGGACCAAGCCGCACGTCAACATCGGCACCATCGGTCACGTCGACCACGGCAAGACCACGCTGAGCGCTGCGATCTCGAAGGTTCTGTACGACAAGTTCCCGGATCTCAACGAGAAGCGTGACTTCGACACGATCGACAACGCGCCCGAAGAGAAGCAGCGCGGCATCACGATCAACGTCTCGCACATCGAGTACGAGACCGACAAGCGCCACTACGCGCACGTCGACGCCCCCGGGCACGCTGACTACGTGAAGAACATGATCACCGGCGCTGCTCAGATGGACGGCGCGATCCTCGTGGTCGCCGCCACCGACGGCCCGATGGCTCAGACCCGTGAGCACGTCCTGCTCGCCAAGCAGGTCGGCGTTCCCTACCTGCTCGCCGCTCTCAACAAGTCCGACATGGTCGACGACGAGGAAATCCTCGAGCTCGTCGAGATGGAGGTCCGCGAGATGCTGGGCGCTCAGGGCTTCGACGAGGACGCGCCGGTCATCCAGGTCTCCGCTCTCAAGGCCCTCGAGGGTGAAGAGAAGTGGGTCAAGGCCATCGAAGAGCTCATGGACGCCGTGGATGAGTCCATCCCGGACCCCGTCCGCGATCTCGACCAGGCCTTCCTGATGCCGATCGAGGACGTCTTCACGATCCAGGGTCGTGGCACCGTCGTCACCGGCAAGGTCGACCGCGGCAAGCTCGCGATCAACTCCGAGGTCGAGATCCTCGGCATCCGCGAGCCGCAGAAGACGATCGTCACCGGCATCGAGATGTTCCACAAGCAGATGGACGAAGCATGGGCCGGCGAGAACTGCGGTCTGCTGCTGCGTGGCACCAAGCGTGAGGACGTCGAGCGCGGCCAGGTCGTCGCCAAGCCCGGCACCATCACCCCCCACACGAACTTCGAGGCGCAGGTCTACATCCTGTCCAAGGACGAGGGCGGGCGTCACAACCCGTTCTACTCGAACTACCGCCCGCAGTTCTACTTCCGCACCACCGACGTCACCGGCGTCATCACGCTGCCCGAGGGCACCGAGATGGTCATGCCCGGCGACAACACCGAGATGACGGTCGAGCTGATCCAGCCGATCGCCATGGAGGAGGGCCTCGGCTTCGCCATCCGTGAGGGTGGCCGCACCGTGGGCTCCGGCCGCGTCACCAAGATCACCAAGTGATCGCCGCGGGGGTGACCCCGCAACCGTGAGGCGCTCTCTCTGCGAGCGCTGAGCAACGAAGACCCCGCACCGGGATGACCGGTGCGGGGTCTTTCGTCGTCTCTGGGCCCGCTCCGTCTTCGGGCCCACGCCGTACAGCTGATCATCCTGCCGATGCGCGTGAGCAGCAGGACGGGCAGCAGGGCAGCAGGGCAGCAGAAGGGCTGGCGGCAGGTGCCCGGGCCAGCTGGAGGGCAGGCCGGCAGGCGGCGAGGACGGCGGGACGGCAGGCCAGTGAGCTCCTGAGGACCACGGAGCTCAGGGGCACGGGGCAGAGAAAGGCCCCCGCACCAAGCACGCCCGACGTGCTGATGCGGGGGCCTGCCCCCTGAGCCGAACCGGTCAGCGCGAGGCGTCGCCGTCCTGGCTGCCGTCCTGCGGGGGAGCGGCATGATCGCCTCTGCTCGGACGGCCGTCCGGTGTGGAGTGGGACTGTGAGGCACCCCCGGCACCAGGCGCAGGCTCGGGCGCAGGTGCCGGCGCTCCGAAGCTGCCGGAGGCGGCAGACGCCTGCGGAGTCGACGGCGAGGTCGCCTGCTCATGGAGGGGTGCACCGGCCGGCTTCCCGAAGGTGGGCCGGTGGCTGCGAGGCTCTCCCTGGGCTGGGGACGCGCCGGAGGCCGGCTGTCCGTAGCTGGGTCGGGCGGGTGCGCCGGACACGGGTGCGCCGGGCTGCGGCGTGCGTGCGCCGAACTGCTGGCCCCCGCTGGAGGGTGCGCCTGCGTGGGGGAGCGGGGTATGGCCGTGAGGCGGAGCCGTCACCGGGGCGGGTGCAGCGGTGGGAGCGGGCCCCGCACCGGAGTCAGCGAGGATCTGGCGCGCCTGCGCGGCGTGCTTGTGCTCGACGAGCAGCTCGTACTGCATCGGGATGGTCGAGGTCATCGAGGTGAAGTCACGCTTGCCCCCGGTCATCGCATATCCGATGACGGACCACACGGTGAAGAACACCATGCCCATCAGGACGCTGGTCACCACGATCATGAGGTCGCCCGGGTTCAGCAGCATCAGGAGCAGGCCCAGGAACAGTCCCATCCACAGGCCCGAGAGCACGCCCTGCCCGACCACCCGCGGCCAGGTCTTTCGCCCCGTGACCCGCTCCATCAGCTTCAGATCCGTGCCCACGATCAGCGTGCTCTGCACCGGGAACTCACGGTCCGCCAGGGTGTCGACCACGGACTGCACCTCCTGGTAGGTGTTGTAGACGCCGAGAGAGCGCGGGTACTCGAGGTCGTACAGGCGCGCCGTCAGCGGCGACGCGGAGCGGGGGGACTGCATCGGTTGGCTCATGGAGCCCACGGTAGAGCAGTCGTGAGAGAACTTGCTGGGTTCCGCCCGCACGGCGGCAGGGGGTGCAGGTAACGATCCGGGGCACGCCGCTGAAAACCACGTGACGCGCGACATAAACGACTACTGTCCTGTACAGCACTCGTATTCGACGACGAACAACGAATGAGGACACCATGGACGCTGAGCGCGATCCCCTGCTCGAGACTCCCCTGGACAGAATGGGCGCTTCCCGCCGCCGCTTCCTCTCTCTCGCCTCCCTCGGCACCGGTGCCGTGGCCTTGAGCGCCTGTGCGGCTGGCGGTGGTGGCGGTGACGACGAAGGAAGTGACGGCGGTGGCGCTGTCGCCACGGGTGGCGGCGACGTCAGCGATGAGAACCCCTTCGGTGTCGAAGCGGATTCGACCGTCGACGTGGTCATCTTCAACGGTGGCTACGGCGACCAGTATGCAAAGGATGCCGGAACGAAGTTCGAGGAGCTCTACCCCGAGGCGACCGCTGCGGTGACCTCGACCGTGAACATCCAGCCCGACCTCCAACCCCGCTTCATCGGCGGCAACCCCCCGGACCTGTTCGACAACTCAGGTGCGCAGTCGATGAACGCCAGCGCCCTGATCTCCGAGGGCAGCCTCGCGGACCTCGCCGCCCTCATCAAGGCGCCGTCGCTCGACGGCGGCACCATCGAGGAGTCCCTGCTGCCCGGTGTGCTGGTGCCGGGCACCTACTCCGGCAAGCTGTACGCGCTGAACTACATGTACACCGTCTTCGCCCTGTGGTATTCGGCCAAGCAGTTCGAGGACAAGGGCTGGGAGGCCCCTACCACCTGGGACGATGTCATGACCATCGCCGAGGCCGCCAAGGGTGAGGGTCTGGCCATGTTCGCCTGGGGCGGTCAGAACGCCGCCGACTACTATCACGAGCTCGCGCTGTCGATGGCGATCAAGCAGGGCGGCCCGGAGGTCGCGAAGATGCTGGATCGCCTGGAGGAGGGCGCCTATGAGCAGCCCACCGTGGTCGATGCCTTCGCCGCGATCGAGGAGGCCGTCAAGGCCGGGTACTTCCTCTCCGGCGGCGCCGGCATCAAGCACACCGAGGCCCAGACCCAGTGGGTGACCGGCAAGGCGGTCATGTACCCCTCCGGGTCCTGGATCGAGAATGAGCAGCGCAGCACCACGCCCGAGGACTACGCCATGACCGGCGCCCCGACCCCGATGCTCGCCGACGGCGGCACGATGAGCCCGACCGCCATCCACGGCGCTGCCGGCGAGCCCTTCATGGTCCCCAGCAAGGCCGCCAACGGGGCAGGCGGGCTCGAGTTCCTCCGCGTCATGCTCTCCAAGGAGCAGTGCGAGAACTTCTCGAAGCTCACCTCCTCGATGACGATCGTCAAAGACACCATCCCCGACGACGGCTTCGGCTCGACGGGTCTGGCCTCGGTCAGCTCCATGATCGACGCCGCCGGAGAGGATGTCTTCACCTACAACTTCACCGACTGGTACGGCATGGGTGATGAGTTCAAGCCCCTGTGGGCGGAGTTCCTCAACGGTGACGTCACCGCCGACGAGGCGCGGGAGCGTTCGCAGGCTGCGATCGACAAGGTCCGCGAAGACGACAGCATCGAGAAGTTCGACGTCGAATGATGGCGGTAGTCCCCGCGGCCACTCCTCCGGTGAGCGCCCCGCGCTCCCGGGGGAGGCGTGCCCGCATCACCCCTTCCCGCGTGCTGTTCTTCGCGCTCTTCCTCGGCCTCCCGATGCTGATCTATGTCGTGTTCGTGGTCTCGCCGTTCCTGCAGGCGTTCTACTACTCGCTGACCGACTGGCGCGGCCTGGCCAGGGCGCCGCAGTTCATCGGGCTGGACAACTACGTCACGCTCTTCCACGACGACGTCTTCCGTCGGGCACTGCGGAACAACATGATCTTCATGATCGTGCTGCCCACCGTGACCATCACCCTCGCCTTCATCCTGGCCATCCTGGTGACGGTGGGTGGGGACAGCCGCGGCACGATCCGCGGCATCCGCGGCGCGACGATCTTCCGGGTCGTCAGCTTCTTCCCCTACGTCATCCCCGCGGTGGTCGTCGGGATCCTCTTCGCCTTCATCTACTCGCCCAACGGCGGGCTCCTGAACGGGCTGCTGAACCTGGTGGGGTTGGACATCCACATCGCCTGGTTGGGCGATCGGCGCTTCGCACTGGCGGCGATCGTGGCCGCCGTGGTGTGGAGCCTGGTGGGCTTCTACATGGTCCTGTTCGTCGCGGCGATCAAGTCGATCCCCTCCGAGGTGGTCGAGGCGGCCCGCATCGACGGGGCCGGTCGCTTCCGCCTCTCCGTGGCGGTGATCCTGCCGATGGTGCGGGAGAACGTCTCCACGGCGGCGGTCTATATGGGGATCATGGCGCTGGACATGTTCGTGTACATCAACGTCATGACCCCCAACGGCGGGCTCGGCAAGAGCACCGAGGTGGTCTCGAGGTATCTCTACCAGACTGCATTCAGTGACTCCCGATTCGGCCTCGCCTCGGCGATGGGTGTGGTGATGGCGCTGATCACGATGCTGATGGCTGTCATCGTCCTGTTCAGCACCCGCCAGAAGGGGGAGCGATGAACACCGAGCTCAAGGCGCCCCGATCCGCGCCGGCACACTCCACCGGCGCGACAGCCGCGTCCCGTCGGCGCCGGGCCAATCCGAAGGACCGCGTGTTCACGGTGGTCGCCCAGACCATCCTCTCGCTGTGGGCGCTGGTCGTGCTCTTGCCGTTGCTGTGGACGGTCTTCAGCTCCTTCAAGAGCTCCGGCGGGATCCTCGCCTCTCCGTTCGCCATGCCGGAATCATGGAACTTCGACAACTTCGTCACCGCCTGGACGGAAGCCGGCATCGGCCGATTCTTCGGCAACACCGTGCTGGTGGTGGGCGTCGCACTGGTGCTGGTCATGCTGCTCGGCGCGATGTGCGCCTACGTGCTGGCGAGGTACGACTTCCCGGGCCGGCAGGTGCTGTACTACGGCCTGATCGCCGGGCTCACCTTCCCGCTGTTCCTCGCGGTGGTGCCGCTGTTCTTCATCATGGAGTCGCTGTACATCCGCGGCACCTACATCGGCCTCATCCTGGCGTATGTGGGCTTCGCGCTCCCGTTCACCGTGTTCTTCCTCTACGCCTTCTTCCGGCAGCTGCCGGAAGAGATCGCGGAGGCGGCGGCGATCGACGGCGCGGGGGACTTCCGGACCTTCTTCCAGGTGATGCTGCCGATGGCGGGCCCGGGCATGGCCAGCGTGACGATCTTCAACTTCCTGGGCCTGTGGAACCAGTTCCTGATCCCGATCGTGCTGAACACCGATCGGGACAAGTACGTCCTCGCCCAGGGTCTTGCGAACATGCAGGCCCAGCAGGGGTACGACTCGGACTGGGGCGCGATGTTCGCCTCCGTCACCATCACCATCATCCCGGTGCTGATCGTGTACCTCATCTTCCAACGTCAGCTGCAGGGCGGGATCGGGCCGAGCACGAACAAGTGATCGGTCGCCTCCCCTCTGAACGGCGGATGTGCCAGCGGGACGGCGTGGGAGGGTACGGTGGCAAGGGCTCGGGCGGCAGCGTCCGGGCCCTTCTTGAGTTCCGGCACCGGCGCCGGTGCTGAGCATGTGATCGGCTGCACCTGCCCCTCCCTTGTGGGGGCGGTCCGATCTCTGGCACACTGTTCAAGTTGTCTGCGTGGGCCGACATACCCGGTTCCGTTCTCTGAGTGTCCCCTGGGGCACCTCGGCGAATGATCACCGGATGAGGCCCGTCCCGAGGATGCGAACCTTGCCCCTGGCATGGATCGCGCATCGAACGAGGGAATCGACGCAGCAGCAGCCGACTTTCGGCGGTTCTGTGCTGGGCTCGTGTGCCCCGCAGAGGCCGACACGCCCGTCCTCGGGTACCGGGAGACGGCTGCTTCCATGCCAGACCTAGAAGAGAGACAGGACGCCATGGCGGGACAGAAGATCCGCATCCGGCTCAAGTCGTACGACCACGAGGTGATCGACAGCTCGGCGCGCAAGATCGTCGACACGGTCACCAGCGCTGGCGCGACTGTGGTGGGCCCGGTGCCGTTGCCGACCGAGAAGAACGTGTTCTGCGTGATCCGTTCTCCCCACAAGTACAAGGACTCCCGTGAGCATTTCGAGATGCGCACGCACAAGCGACTGATCGACATCGTCGATCCCACGCCCAAGGCTGTGGACTCGCTCATGCGCCTCGACCTGCCGGCGGACGTCAACATCGAGATCAAGCTCTGAGGGTGGTGGAGATGAGCAACGAATTGACCGGCCAGAAGGCCCGTCCGGTGTCCGGCGTGCTCGGCACCAAGCTCGGCATGACCCAGGTCTGGGACGAGAACGGAAAGCTCGTCCCTGTGACCGTCGTGCAGACCGGTGCGAACGTCGTCACCCAGATCCGGTCTATCGAGACCGACGGCTACGACGCCGTGCAGATCGCCTACGGCCAGATCGACCCCCGCAAGGTGTCGGCACCGCTGAAGGGCCACTTCGAGAAGGCCGGCGTGACCCCGCGCCGTCACCTCGTCGAGCTGCGCACCGTCGACGCCGCTGACTACACCGTCGGCCAGGAGATCAACGCCTCGGTGTTCGAGTCCGGCCAGAAGGTCGACGTCGTCGGCACCTCCAAGGGCAAGGGCACCGCGGGCGTCATGAAGCGCCACGGCTTCTCCGGTGTCGGCGCCTCCCATGGTGCGCACCGCAACCACCGCAAGCCCGGTTCCATCGGTGGCGCATCCACCCCCGGTCGCGTGTTCAAGGGTCAGCGCATGGCTGGCCGCATGGGCGGCGACCGCACCAGTGTCCAGAACCTGACCGTTCACGCGGTCGACGTCGAGAAGGGCCTCGTGCTCGTCAAGGGTGCCGTTCCCGGCCCCAAGGGCGGCCTCGTGCTCGTCCGCTCGGCTGTCAAGAGCCCCGCGAAGGAGGCCTGAGCCCGATGGCAGCGAATCTCTCTGTCGACGTGCTCGATCCGGCCGGCAAGAAGTCCGGCTCCGTCGAGCTGCCTGCGTCGATCTTCGACGTGCAGACCAACGTGCCCCTGATCCACCAGGTGGTCGTCGCCCAGCAGGCGGCCGCTCGTCAGGGCACGCACAAGACCAAGACCCGCGCCGAGGTGCGTGGTGGCGGTAAGAAGCCCTGGAAGCAGAAGGGCACCGGTCGTGCCCGTCAGGGCTCGCTCCGTGCGCCGCAGTTCGCCGGCGGTGGCGTCGTCCACGGCCCCGTGCCGCGTGACTACAGCCAGCGGACCCCGAAGAAGATGAAGGCCGCCGCCCTGCGCGGAGCCCTCTCGGACCGCGCCCGCAACGGCCGCATCCACGTCATCTCCTCGCTGCTCGAGGGTGACGTCGCGTCCACCAAGGCCGCCCGCCAGACCCTGGCGAACGTCTCCGACCGTCGCCACCTGCTGGTGGTCGTGCGTCGCGATGACGATCTCGGCGCGCTGAGCTCGCGCAACCTGCCTGCCACCCACGTCCTGTACGCGGACCAGGTGAACACCTACGACGTCATGCTTTCCGACGACGTGGTCTTCACCGCCGCTGCGCTCGAGGACTTCGTGGCCCAGGCAACCCTGTCCCTGTCCACCTCGACCTTCGCCGCTGCGAAGGCTGCACCGGCTGCTGCCGCTGCCGCCCCGGCTGCTGCGCAGGAGGCCCCCTTCGGTGAGGGATCGGCGGCCCCGCTGGCCGACGACTCCGCACCTGAGGGCTTCACGATCAAGGGCAACCAGGACTCGATGAAGTTCCACACCCCGGACTCCCCGTGGTACGGCCGTACCAAGGCCGAGGTCTGGTTCGCGACTGAGGAGGCCGCCAAGGCCGCCGGGTTCGTGAACGCAGTCAAGGAGTCCACCGAGGAGGAGTCGAAGTGACCTCGCTGAACAAGGACCCCCGCGACATCCTGCTGGCCCCGGTCGTCTCCGAGAAGAGCTACGGGCTGATGGACGAGGGCAAGTACACCTTCCTGGTGGCTGCCGACGCCAACAAGACCGAGATCAAGATCGCCGTCGAGAAGGTCTTCGACGTCACGGTCTCCTCGGTGAACACGATCAACCGTCAGGGCAAGACGCGCCGCACGCGCTTCGGGACCGGCAAGCGCAAGGACACCAAGCGCGCCATCGTCACCCTGACTGACGGAGCCATCGACATCTTCGGAGGGTCGGTCGCCTGAGGCGGCCGATATCCGAGGAGCCGAAGAGAGTCTGAGGGAATCCCACATGGCAATTCGTAAGAGCAAGCCGACCACGCCCGGTCGTCGTTTCTCGAGTGGCGCCGACTTCGTCGAGGTCACCCGATCCACGCCGGAGAAGTCGCTGGTCCGTCCGCTGTCCAAGTCCGGCGGTCGTAACAACAACGGTCGTATCACCTCCCGTCACCGGGGCGGTGGCCACAAGCGGGCCTACCGCGTGATCGACTTCCGCCGCCACGACAAGGACGGCGTCAACGCGAAGGTCGCTCATATCGAGTACGACCCCAACCGCACCGCGCGCATCGCACTGCTGCACTACCTGGACGGCGAGAAGCGTTACATCCTCGCGCCGGCCAAGCTGCGTCAGGGCGACTGGATCGAGAACGGTCCAGGCGCGGACATCAAGCCCGGCAACAACCTGCCGCTGCGCAACATCCCGCTGGGCACCGTGGTCCATGCCATCGAGCTTCGGCCCGGTGGCGGTGCCAAGATCGCCCGCAGCGCCGGCGCCTCCGTGCAGCTGGTCGCCAAGGAAGGACCGTATGCGCAGCTGCGCATGCCGTCCGGCGAGATCCGCAACGTCGATGCGCGCTGCCGCGCGACCATCGGCGAGGTCGGCAACGCCGAGCAGTCCAACATCAACTGGGGCAAGGCCGGCCGCATGCGCTGGAAGGGCAAGCGCCCTCACGTGCGTGGCGTCGTCATGAACCCGCACGATCACCCGCATGGTGGCGGCGAGGGCCGTACCTCCGGTGGTCGTCATCCGGTGTCGCCCTGGGGTCAGCCCGAGGGCCGTACCCGTCGGCCGGGCAAGGAGAGCGACAAGCTCATCGTGCGCCGTCGTCGGACCGGCAAGAAGCGCTGATAGGGAGAACCAGGAACTATGCCTCGCAGTATCGCCAAGGGCCCCTTCGTGGACGACCACCTTCAGAAGAAGGTGGATGTCCAGAACGAAAAGGGCACCAAGAACCTCATCAAGACCTGGTCGCGTCGTTCGGTCATCACCCCGGACTTCCTCGGCCACACCTTCGCAGTGCACGACGGTCGCAAGCACGTCTCGGTGTTCGTCACCGAGTCGATGGTCGGCCATAAGCTCGGCGAGTTCGCTCCTACGCGGACTTTCAAGGGCCACGAGAAGGACGACAGAAAGGGCCGTCGTCGCTGACCTGAGGTCAGCACGGCAGCACGTCCCGACACCCAGAAGAAAGCAGGACAGCAATGGAAGCCAAGGCGCAGGTGCGGCATCTCCGCATGTCGCCCATGAAGGCTCGCCGCGTTGTGGACCTGATTCGTGGCAAGAGCACGGCCGAGGCCCTGGACATCCTGCGGTTCGCCCCGCAGGCCGCCAGTGAGCCCGTCCTCAAGCTCGTCGAGTCCGCGATCGCCAACGCGCGGGTGAAGGCTGATCAGGCAGGGGAGCGCTTTGACGAGCGCGACCTCGCCGTCGCCGCCGCCTTCGTCGATGAGGGTCCGACCCAGAAGCGGTTCCAGCCGCGTGCTCAGGGTCGAGCCTTCCAGATCAAGAAGCGCACCAGCCACGTCACCGTGGTCGTCGCTCCCGTGAACAAGTAAGGAGTCCCGAATGGGCCAGAAGGTCAATCCGAATGGGTTCCGTCTCGGGATCACGACGGAGCACAGCAGCCGGTGGTTCGCTGATTCCTCCAAGGAGGGTCAGCGCTACCGCGACTACGTGAAGGAAGACGTCGCGATCCGCACGCTCATGTCCAAGGGCATGGAGCGGGCTGGCATCTCGAAGGTCGAGATCGAGCGCACCCGTGACCGTGTGCGCGTCGACCTCCACACCGCCCGCCCGGGCATCGTCATCGGGCGTCGTGGCGCGGAGGCCGAGCGCCTGCGCGGTGAGCTCGAGAAGCTCACCGGCAAGCAGATCCAGCTGAACATCCTCGAGGTCAAGAACCCCGAGGCTGACTCTCAGCTGGTTGCTCAGGGCATCGCCGAGCAGCTCGCCGCCCGCGTTTCCTTCCGCCGTGCGATGCGCAAGGGCATGCAGTCCGCGCAGCGTGCAGGTGCGAAGGGCATCCGAGTGGCCGTCTCCGGTCGCCTCGGTGGCGCCGAGATGAGCCGTAACGAGTTCTACCGCGAGGGTCGCGTGCCGCTGCACACCCTTCGCGCGAACATCGACTACGGCTTCTACGAGGCCAAGACCGCCTTCGGCCGCATCGGCGTGAAGGTGTGGATCTACAAGGGCGACGTCACCGCCAAGGAGCTCGCGGCTCAGCAGGCCGCCTCGCAGGGTCCCCGCTCCGGCGGACGTGGCGCCCCGCGTGCAGAGCGCCCGCGTGGCCGTCGCAACGAGCGCAACGCCACCGCGCGTCGGGACGGCTCGGAGGGTGCAGCTCCGGCTGCTGCTCCGTCCGCTTCCGCCGAGCAGGCGGCACCCGCGCCCGTACAGCAGCCCGGAACGGAGGCCTGAGCGACATGCTGATCCCTCGCAGGACCAAGCACCGCAAGCAGTACCGACCGCACCGCAGTGGCATGTCCAAGGGCGGCACCGATCTCGCGTTCGGCGACTACGGCATCCAGGCTCTCGAGCCCGCCTATGTCACCAACCGTCAGATCGAAGCTGCACGTATCGCCATGACGCGCTACATGAAGCGTGGCGGCAAGGTGTTCATCAACATCTACCCCGATCGTCCGCTCACCAAGAAGCCTGCCGAGGTCCGCATGGGCTCCGGTAAGGGTTCGGTCGAGTGGTGGATCGCCAATGTCAAGCCGGGTCGAGTCATGTTCGAACTCGCCGGCGTCGAGGAGGAGGTGGCTCGCGAGGCACTCCGCCTGGCGCAGCACAAGCTCCCCATGAAGAGCCGCATCCTGAGCCGAGAGAGTGGTGACATCTGATGGCAGCGACCAAGCTCACCGCCGATGAACTCGACAAGCTGGACGACGCGAAGCTGGTGGAAGAACTTGCCAAGGGCAAGGACGAGCTGTTCAAGCTCCGTTTCCAGTCCGCGACCGGTCAGCTCGAGAACTCCGGCCGTCTGCGGTCCGTCAAGAAGGACATCGCACGGATCTACACGATCCTGCGCGAGCGAGAGCTGGGCATCCGTCAGGCGCCCGGCGCCGCCGAGTGACCGCGAAGCGAGGAACAGAGATGACTGACAACACCCAGGCCGAGACCCCGGCCGTCGAGGAGCTCGACAAGGAAGGCGCGCACGCGTCCTCCCACGAGCGTCCCTACCGCAAGACCCAGCGTGGCTACGTGGTCTCGGACAAGATGGACAAGACCATCGTGATCGAGGTCGAGGAGCGTGTGAAGCACGCCCGTTACGGCAAGGTCACGACCAAGACGAGCCGGTTCAAGGCTCATGACGAGGAGAACAGCGCCGGCATCGGCGACCGTGTCGTCGTCATGGAGACTCGTCCCACCTCCGCCACCAAGCGGTGGCGTCTGGTCGAGATCGTCGAGCGCGCCAAGTGATCGGGCGGTCCCAGTGACCGCTCCGTGATCCAGAGAAGGGCCGGTCCTCCCACAGGGAGGGTCGGCCCTTCTCTTCGTCTCTGCGCTGCTGCCGAGCTGGCCGCTGTGGCCGCGGGGGTGGTGCGCCGCGCCGTCCCAGCCGGGTCAGGCGGTCAACTGGATCAGCAGTGCGCCGGCAAGCGCATCTTCCGCTGCGGGCGCGGGGACCTCCCGGGTGGCGCCTTCGCCGTCGATCAGCGCGACGGCATAGCTGCCGTCCGCGGTGCGGCGTAGCGCGCTGAAGGATTCACCGAGTGCTGCGCGCAGCTGATCCTCCCGGGGGATCCAGAGCGCATCCTCCTGCTCCACGGAATCCAGCGCCCACTCGGTGGTCCCGTTGAACCGGAAGACCCGCTCTCCGCTGCGCCCATTCCCGAGCTCGATGACCATCGCCGAGAGCATGAAGGTCTCGTCCCGCAGCTGCTCGTTGTCGATGATGAAGAGGTCGCCGTCCGCCGGCGCCCACTGCAGTCCTGCGTCCCGCAGGCGCCGTGCGATGTCGATGTCGATCATGGGCACGAGCCTATGCCCCACCCCAGAATCTGCCGTGCCCGACCGGTGATCGCCGTCGTGGGGGAGTGTCGTGGGGGAGTGCTGCCGGCGGTGATCGGCAGGAGAGCAAGCACACACGGTTCGCCTCGGGGAGAAGGGGTGACAGCGGCTGGTGCGGCGCGTAGTCTTGAGCAGTTGCCGGACGGCTGTGCGCATGCATCCTCGGATGCTGGCGGATGGACGGCTGCGACAGGATCCGGTGTCACCAGATCCATCCTCCCCGGAGACCTCGCACGAGAAGCGAACGCTGTGCGTTCCTCACGCTAGTGCCTGAGTCCGGATGAGGAGTTTTTTGGTGCCCGGGACCGGTCGACGGTCACGCCTTTGGTCGAAGTTCTGCCCAGAGTCGGTGAAGTGCAATATGCAGTGTCCATATTCCGTTCCGCAAGGCTCGGCTCATCCGCTCCCGCGGGTGGGAAGAGAACCGGTGAGACGATAGGAGAACGAGTGATTCAGCAGGAGTCGCGACTGAAGGTCGCCGACAACACGGGTGCCAAGGAGATTCTCTGCATCCGTGTTCTCGGTGGCTCCGGTCGCCGTTACGCCAGCATCGGGGACACCATCGTGGCGACCGTCAAGGACGCCATCCCCGGTGGCAACGTCAAGAAGGGCGACATCGTCAAGGCGGTCGTCGTCCGCACGTCCAAGGAAGTCCGTCGCATCGACGGCTCCTACATCCGCTTCGACGAGAACGCAGCGGTGATCCTCAAGACCGATGGGGAGCCGCGCGGAACCCGCATCTTCGGCCCCGTCGGCCGCGAGCTGCGCGACAAGCGCTTCATGAAGATCGTCTCGCTGGCACCGGAGGTGGTGTGACATGGCAAAGATGAAGATCAAGAAGGGCGACCTCGTCCAGGTGATCACCGGTCGCACCAGCGACAGCGACACCGCCGCCAAGCGCGGTCTCGAGGTCGGCGACAAGGGCAAGCAGGGCCGTGTCCTGCAGGTGTTCCCCGATTCCCAGCGTGTGCTGGTCGAGGGCATCAACCGCCGCACGCACCATGTCAAGCCCAACCAGGCTGGCGGCGCGGGCGGCATCGAGCAGCGCGAGGCCTCGATCCACGTCTCGAACGTGGCTCTGGTCGACCCGGAGGACAACAAGCCGACCAAGATCGGTTACCGCGTCGAGACCCTCGAGCTCGAGAACGGCCGCACCAAGCAGGTGCGTGTCCGCTTCGCCAAGCGCTCCGGGAAGGACATCTGAGATGAGCGAGACTGCCACCCAGGCGACCACCCCGCGCCTCAAGAGCAAGTACAACGAGACCATCAAGGCTCAGCTGACCGAGCAGTTCGGTTACAGCAACGTCATGCTGGTCCCCGGTCTGACCAAGATCGTCGTGAACATGGGCGTCGGCGACGCCGCTCGCGACTCCAAGGTCATCGACGGTGCCATCCGCGATCTCGCGGACATCACGGGCCAGAAGCCCCAGGTCACCAAGGCTCGCAAGTCCATCGCGCAGTTCAAGCTGCGTGAGGGAATGCCGATCGGTGCCCACGTCACCCTGCGCAACGCCCGCATGTGGGAGTTCCTGGACCGCCTGCTGTCCACCGCGCTGCCCCGTATTCGTGACTTCCGGGGCCTGTCCCCGAAGCACTTCGACGGCAACGGGAACTACACCTTCGGTCTCACGGAACAGGTGATGTTCCACGAGATCGACCAGGACAAGATCGACCGCGTCCGCGGTATGGACATCACGGTCGTGACCACTGCGAAGACCGACGACGAGGGACGCGCGCTGCTCAAGCTGCTCGGCTTCCCCTTCAAGGAGAACTGATATGGCGAAGACAGCCCTGATCAAGAAGTCGGAGCGCAAGCCCAAGTTCGCTGTGCGCGGCTACACCCGTTGCCAGCGCTGCGGCCGTCCGCACTCCGTGTACCGCAAGTTCGGGCTCTGCCGAGTCTGCCTTCGCGAGATGGCTCACCGCGGTGAGCTCCCCGGCGTGACCAAGAGCAGCTGGTAAGGACTACCGCCAGAGGTCCCTCGTCGCATACATGGCGGCCGAGGGAAACCAGGTGAGGAAGAAGCAACAGACATGACCATGACCGACCCGATCGCGGACATGCTGACGCGGATCCGTAACGCCTCAGGGGCGTACCACGAGACCGCGTCCATGCCGTACTCGAAGTTGAAGGCCCGCATCGCGGACATCCTGAAGGCAGAGGGTTACATCCTCGGCTGGACCGAGGAAGAGGCCGAGGTGGGCTCCAAGCTCGTCCTCGAGCTCAAGTACTCGGACAGCCGTGAGCGTGCCATCTCCGGGATCCGTCGTATTTCGAAGCCCGGCCTGCGTGTGTACGCGAAGTCCACCAATCTGCCCAAGGTCCTCGGCGGACTGGGCGTGGCGATCCTGTCCACGTCCTCCGGCCTTCTGACCGACCGGCAGGCAGCCAAGAAGGGTGTGGGTGGGGAAGTCCTCGCCTACATCTGGTGAGCGGGAGAGGAGACAAACAGCTATGTCCCGCATCGGACGCCTGCCGGTCGCAGTGCCGGCCTCAGTCCAGAACGTCACCATCGAGGACCGCACCGTCACGGTGACCGGCCCCAAGGGCGAGCTCAAGCACATCGTGCCGGCTCCCCTCACCGTCGAGCGCGGTGAGGACGGCACCATCGTGGTGAGCCGCCCCGACGAGGAGCGCGAGAGCAAGGCCCTTCACGGCCTGACCCGCACCCTCATCAACAACATCGTCCTCGGTGTCACCGAGGGCTACACCAAGAAGCTGGAGATCGTGGGCACGGGCTACCGTGTCACCGCGAAGGGTACGGACCTCGAGTTCGCCCTCGGCTTCTCCCACCCCGTCGTGGTGAAGGCGCCCCAGGGCATCACCTTCGTCGTCGAGTCGCCGGCCAAGTTCTCGGTCAACGGCATCGACAAGCAGCAGGTGGGCGAGGTCGCAGCGAACATCCGCAAGCTGCGCAAGCCCGAGCCCTACAAGGGCAAGGGTGTGCGCTACGCCGACGAGGTCGTGCTCCGCAAGGCCGGAAAGGCTGGTAAGTGATCATGGGTTACGCACTCAAGCACACCAAGGGCAACCGCGGCAGCAAGCTGCGTTCGCGCGGCCGCCGTCACCTGCGGGTCCGTCGTCGCGTCGTCGGCACCGCCCAGCGTCCGCGCCTGGTGGTCACCCGCTCGGCACGCCACGTCTTCGTCCAGGTCGTCGACGACGCTCTCGGCAAGACCATCGCGTCGGCATCGACCATGGAAGCCGACCTGCGCGGCACCGAGGCAGCGAAGACCGACAAGGCCCGCACCGTCGGGACCCTCGTCGCTGAGCGTGCCAAGGCTGCCGGGATCGACTCCGTCGTGTTCGACCGCGGCGGCAACAAGTACCACGGCCGTGTGGCCGCCGTCGCAGACGGCGCCCGCGAGGCTGGCCTGGCGCTGTGATCGCCGCCCGGACACAGGACGAGAAGAGGATCTGAATATGGCTGCACAGCAGCGTAGCAACGGTCCCGCGGCCTCCGGCCGTGGGAACGACAACACGAACACCAGCAATGATCGCGGTGCCCGCCAGGGCGGCAACGATCGCGGTGGGCGTCAGGGTGGCCGCGGCCGCGGTCAGGAAGCCGAGAAGTCGGCATTCCTCGAGCGCGTCGTGAGCATCAACCGCGTGTCGAAGGTCGTCAAGGGCGGCCGTCGATTCTCCTTCACCGCCCTCGTGGTGGTGGGTGACGGCGACGGAACGGTCGGCGTCGGCTACGGCAAGGCCAAGGAGGTGCCCGCGGCGATCGCCAAGGGCGTCGAGGAGGCGAAGAAGAACTTCTTCCGCGTCCCTCGTATCCAGGGCACCGTGGTCCACCCGGTCCAGGGCGAGGATGCAGCAGGCGTCGTCCTGCTGCGCCCGGCCGCTCCCGGTACCGGTGTGATCGCCGGTGGCCCGGTCCGCGCCGTCCTCGAGTGCGCTGGAGTGCACGACGTGCTCTCCAAGTCGCTCGGCTCGACCAACGCGATCAACATCGTGCGGGCAACGGTCGCCGCGCTCAAGATGCTCGAGGAGCCGGAGGCCGTGGCAGCACGTCGTGGCCTCACGGTCGAGCAGGTCACCCCGGCACCGCTCCTGCGGGCCCAGGCCGCGGGTCGCGCTGCAGCCCGTGCACAGAAGGTGGGTGCCTGATGCAGATCAAGGTGACCCAGACCCGTTCTGACATCGGCGGCACCAAGAGCCAGCGAGCCACCCTGCGCGGCCTCGGCCTCAAGCGCATCGGTGACACCGTGGTGAAGGAAGACCGCCCTGAGATCCGCGGCATGATCCGCACCGTCACCCATCTGGTGACGTTCGAAGAGGTGGACTGACATGACTGATTCCAACCAGAGCCCTCTGAAGCTTCACGACCTGCGCCCCGCGCCGGGTTCGAAGACCGCACGCACCCGCGTCGGTCGCGGTGAGGCTTCCAAGGGCAAGACGGCCGGGCGTGGCACCAAGGGCACCAAGGCCCGCAACACGGTGCGCCTCGGCTTCGAGGGCGGGCAGATGCCGCTGCACATGCGGCTGCCGAAGCTTCGCGGCTTCACCAACCCGTTCCGCGTCGAGTACCAGGCAGTGAACCTGTCGACCCTGCAGGAGCTGTTCCCCGCGGGCGGCACCGTCACGGTCGAGGATCTCGTCGCCAAGGGCGCCGTGCGCAAGAACCAGCCCGTCAAGGTGCTGGGCGCCGGCGACGTGAGCGTCAAGCTCGACGTCACCGCCCAGAAGTTCTCCGCCTCGGCGGAGCAGAAGATCGCGGCGGCTGGCGGGTCCGTCACCACCGCGTGAGTCTCTTTTGACGGGGCACCGTGGCACGGAATATTCTGTGCCACGGTGCCCTGTCGTCATTTCGGGGCCGGTCCGATGGCCGCGCAATCCCGCGGCACCGGGACGGACCGTGACACCCTTGGTCCCGTCCCCGGACCTCCAGGAGGGAAACAGGTGAACTCGTTCGTGCGCGCGCTGCGCACCCCCGAGCTGAGAGCGAAGATCCTCTTCACACTCGGTCTGATCGCGGTGTATCGCCTCGGTGTCTTTATCCCCACCCCGGGATTCGACGCCTCCAACGTGATGTTCTGTGCTGATCAGGCCGCCTCGGCCGGTGGCTCCAACGTGCTGGGCATGGTCAACATGTTCTCCGGTGGTGCCCTGTTGCAGCTCTCCATCTTCGCCCTGGGCGTGATGCCCTACATCACCGCGTCGATCATCGTGCAGCTGCTGCGCGTGGTGATCCCGCGGTTCGAGGCCCTCCACAAGGAGGGGGCATCCGGTACTGCGAAGCTCACCCAGTACACCCGGTACCTCACCATCGGTCTGGGCATCCTCCAATCGACCACCATCATCACCCTGGTGCGCTCGGGCAACTTCTTCGTCGGCTGCCAGCTCGAGCTGGTTCCCGACCAGTCGATCCCGACCCTGCTGACCATGGTCCTGACCATGACCGTCGGCACCGTGCTGATCATGTTCATGGGTGAGATGATCACCGAGCGCGGCATCGGCAACGGCATGTCGCTGATGATCTTCACCTCGATCGCGTCCTCGTTCCCCGGCTCCTTCGGCCAGGTGTGGCAGCTGCAGGGCTGGCTGACCTTCTCCCTGGTCATCGTCGTGGCGCTGGTCGTCATGGTGGGCATGGTCTTCGTCGAGCAGTCTCAGCGGCGGATCCCCGTCCAGTACGCCAAGCGCATGGTCGGGCGCCGCATGTACGGCGGCACCTCCACCTACATCCCGGTCAAGGTCAACCAGGCCGGCGTCATCCCCGTCATCTTCGCGAGCTCGATCCTCGCGCTGCCGCAGATGGCCTCCTCCTTCGGTGATCCTGAGGCCCCCTGGGTGGCGTGGGTGAACACCCACCTCGTGCTCGGCTTCTCCTTCTCCTGGGTCTACGCCCTGGTGTACGTGACCCTGATCGTCTTCTTCGCGTTCTTCTACACCTCGATCACCTTCAATGCGGAGGAGATCGCGGACAACATGAAGAAGTACGGCGGGTTCATCCCCAACGTCCGCGCGGGCAAGCCCACCGAGAACTACCTGCGCTACGTGATCAACCGGATCCAGTCCGCCGGCGCGGTCTATCTCGCGGTGATCTGCCTGATCCCGCTGTTCGCTCTCGTCTATCTCGGAACCTCGCAGGACTTTCCGCTCGGTGGTGTGTCCCTGCTGATCATCATCGGCGTCGGCCTCGACACCGTGAAGCAGATCGATGCGAAGCTCCAGCAGCACCACTACGAAGGGATTCTTCGGTGAACACCCCCACCTCCGCCGCCTCGCCCGTCCAGGCCCGCCGCCTCCTGATCGTGGGCCCGCCCGGCGCGGGCAAGGGCACCCAGGCCGTGCGCCTCGCCGAGGAGCTGTCCATCCCGGCGATCTCCACCGGCGACATCTTCCGGGCCAACGTGTCCGGCGAGACCGAGCTCGGTGTGCTCGCGAAGTCCTACATGGACAAGGGCGAGTACGTTCCGGACTCGGTCACCAACGACATGGTCCGTTCGCGGCTCGGCGAGGCCGATGCCCAGGACGGCTTCCTGCTGGACGGCTACCCCCGCACCCTCGACCAGGTCGAGGCGCTGGACGGGATGCTCACCGAGCTGGGCACCACGCTCGATGCGGTGCTGCTGCTGGTGGTCGAGACCGAGGAGGTCGTGGGCCGCCTCGTCGAGCGTGGCGAGCAGCAGGGCCGCAGCGACGACACCGAGGAGACGATCCGTCGCCGGCTCGAGGTCTATGCGGAGCAGACCGCGCCGCTGATCGACGTCTACGAGAAGCGTGATCTGGTGCGCCGGGTCGACGGCATGGCAACGATCGACGACGTCACCGCGTCGCTGCGCGAGGCCCTCGCCGACCGATGAGCATCCTGCCGGAGCGCGTGGAGCTCAAGACCCCCGAGCAGATCCATGTGATGCGCCGCAGCGGGATGCTGCTGCACCGCGTCCACGAGATGCTCGCCGCGCAGATCCGGCCCGGCATCACCACGAACGAGCTGGACACCCTCGCCCACGACATGATCCGCGACGAGGGTGCGACCCCGAACTTCCTGGGCTACCAGGGGTACCCGGCGACGCTGTGCATCAGCGTCAACGAGGTCGTGGTCCACGGGATCCCCGATGAACGTCCGCTGGTCGAGGGCGACATCGTCTCGATCGACGGCGGCCTGATCATCGAGGGCTGGCATTCGGATGCGGCGCGCACCCACATCGTGGGCCGGGCGCGCTCGGTGGCCGATGAGGATCTGGTCCGCACCACGCGCGAGGCGCTCTGGGCCGGCATCGCCGCGCTCGCGACCGCGGACCGGGTGGGTCAGATCAGCGCCGCGATCGAGGACTACGTCGCTGAGGCGGCGGGGGAGTCCCTCTCCCACCTCGAGGGCTTCGGCGGGCACGGGATCGGTACGGCGATGCACCAGGCGCCTGACGTCATGAACTACCGCACCCGCTCCCGAGGGCCCCGGGTGCGCCCGGGGATGTGCCTGGCGATCGAGCCGATGCTGATCCAGGGTCCCGGCAACTGGACGCTGGACGATGACGACTGGACCGTGCGTGCCACCGCCGGGGGCCGTGCCGCCCACGCAGAGCACTCCGTGGCCGTGACCGAGCAGGGGCTGCTGGTGCTCACCGAGGGCGACGGCGGTGCCGCCGAGCTCGCGCGGCGGGGCATCGTGGCCGCGCCGGATCCGCTGGCCGACCCTGCTACGTGAGGACCAGGACGGGGCGCGGCCTTTCATCGCCTGGATTCCGGCCCGACGTGACCGGGGTCATCGCCTCTGCCTCTCGCCTGATCCGCGAGGCGCGTGTAGGCTGATCCATCGGGTGTGCTCCGTGCATGTCGTCCTCATCGCAGGTCGTGCAGTCCCGTCGCGCCGATCGATCCAACGGCTCAGCCGTGAAGATCAGCGAGGCCGACGACACGCACAACGCGCACCCTTGTCGACCACCGTACCGTCACCTGACGGTCGGTGAGCACAGCCTGAGTAATCAGGAACGCGGAACTCGGCACCGGCTTGCCGGGGGCGAGAGATTGGGGAGGCATGGCGAAGAAGGACGGCGTGATCGAGGTCGAGGGCTTGGTGACGGAGGCGCTCGCGAATGCGCGTTTCCGTGTCGAGCTCGACAACGGGCACAAGGTGCTCGCGCACATCTCCGGGAAGATGCGCCAGCACTACATCCGCATCCTTCCCGAGGACCGTGTGGTCGTCGAGCTGAGCCCCTACGACCTCGACCGTGGCCGCATCGTGTACCGCTACAAGTGATCGTCCCGGGAGAAGGAAAGCTATGAAGGTCAATCCGAGCGTCAAGCCCATCTGTGACAACTGCAAGGTGATCCGTCGCCACTCGCGCGTCATGGTGATCTGCTCGAACCCTCGTCACAAGCAGCGCCAGGGCTGAGCGGAGCACTCCGCACATCCCGGCAACTGTCGTGACAGCCGCCCCAGAGGCGGCAGCCCTGAAGGGCACCGTCCGATCCGTCGGACACACATAAAAGAAGAGACGACACCACCGGCCCTCGGGTCGGCTACCCGCAGCGCGGAGGCTGCGGCGTCCAGGGAACAGACCCGGGCGAGTTGTCGGATCAGGCCTCCGAGACAGTAGGAGAATCTGCACATGGCACGTCTGGTGGGAGTAGACCTTCCGCGCGAAAAGCGCCTCGAAGTCGCCCTGACGTACATCTTCGGCGTGGGACGCACCCGCGCCCTGGAGACCCTGGCCGCGACCGGCGTCTCTGGTGACCTGCGCGTGCGCGAGGTCAGCGACGAGGACCTCGTCAAGCTTCGCGATCACATCGAAGAGAACTACATGGTCGAGGGTGACCTGCGCCGCGAGGTCGCCGGTGACATCCGCCGCAAGGTCGAGATCGGCAGCTACCAGGGCCTGCGCCACCGCCGTGGTCTGCCGGTGCACGGTCAGCGCACCAAGACCAACGCGCGCACCCGCAAGGGCCCCAAGCGCACGGTCGCCGGCAAGAAGAAGGCCCGCTGATCCACGGCTTCCGCCGTCGGACCGCGAGTGTCTTCGGACCCGTAGTCACTTCGCGCCGCTGAGGGACCCGGCGCACCCGAAACCCACCAGAGGAGTACTGCCGCATGGCATCCAAGACCCAGCAGGCCGCTGCGCGCAAGCCGCGCCGCAAGGACAAGAAGAACATTGTCAACGGCCAGGCTCATATCAAGAGCACATTCAACAACACCATCGTGTCCATCACGGACCCGAACGGCGCCGTCATCTCCTGGGCCTCCGCGGGCCAGGTCGGCTTCAAGGGCTCGCGCAAGTCGACCCCGTACGCCGCGCAGATGGCCGCCGAGGCCGCCGCTCGCCGCGCCCAGGAGCACGGCATGAAGAAGGTCGACGTCTTCGTCAAGGGCCCGGGCTCCGGCCGCGAGACCGCGATCCGTTCGCTCACGGCGACCGGCCTCGAGGTCGGTTCGATCCAGGACGTCACCCCGCAGCCGCACAACGGCACCCGCCCGGCCAAGCGCCGCCGCGTCTGACCTCTACGGTCACGGCGGGGCTCTGCTCCCCGCTGTGCCGTTCCGTGCCGGGCGGGGCTCCTGCCGCGCCCGGCACCCTGGACACCACTCACCTTCTAGGCCCATCGCCCCCTTCTGAGCGTCATATGGCGGACGCTCGCTGAAAGGATCCACAGTGCTCATTGCACAGCGCCCCACGCTGACCGAAGAGGTCGTGTCGGACAACCGCTCACGGTTCGTCATCGAGCCGCTCGAGCCGGGCTTCGGCTACACCCTCGGCAACTCCCTGCGCCGCACCCTGCTGTCCTCGATCCCCGGAGCTGCGGTCACCTCGATCCGCATCGACGGTGTGCTCCACGAGTTCAGCACGGTCCCCGGCGTCAAGGAGGACATCACCGAGGTCATCCTCAACGTCAAGAACCTGGTCGTCTCCTCCGAGAACGACGAGCCGGTCGTGATGTACCTGCGTCGCGAGGAAGCCGGCCGCGTCACCGCTGCCGACATCACCCCGCCCGCCGGCGTGGAGATCCACAACCCCGACCTCCACATCGCGACCCTGAACGAGAAGGGCCGCCTGGAGATCGAACTGATCGTCGAGCGCGGTCGCGGCTACGTCTCCGCCGCGCAGAACAAGGGCGTCGACGGCGAGATCGGCCGGGTTCCGGTCGACTCGATCTACTCGCCCGTGCTGAAGGTGACCTACAAGGTCGAGGCGACTCGTGTCGAGCAGCGCACCGACTTCGACAAGCTGATCGTCGACGTCGAGACCAAGCCCGCCATCTCGCCCCGCGATGCGGTGGCCTCGGCCGGCAAGACCCTGGTCGAGCTGTTCGGGCTGGCTCATGAGCTGAACCAGGAGGCGGAGGGCATCGAGATCGGCCCGTCGCCCACGGATCAGGCTCTGGCCGCCGATCTGGCGCTTCCGATCAACGACCTGAACCTCACGGTCCGGTCGTACAACTGCCTGATGCGCGAGGGTGTCCACACCGTCGGCGAGCTGACCGCCCGTTCCGAGGCCGATCTGCTCGACATCCGCAACTTCGGCCAGAAGTCCATCGACGAGGTCAAGGCGAAGCTCGCCGACCTCGGTCTGTCGCTGAAGGATTCCCCGGCCGGATTCGATCCGTCTGCCCTGGACTCCTACTCCGACGGCTTCGGCGACCAGTACTGACCTTTATCTTTCACTAGGAGAACGACCATGCCTACCCCCACCAAGGGTGCGCGCCTCGGCGGATCCCCCGCGCACGAGCGGATGATCCTCGCCAGCCTCGCGACCGAGCTGTTCCGCCACAAGGCGATCACCACCACCGAGACCAAGGCCAAGCGCCTGCGCCCCCACGCGGAGCGTCTCATCACCCAGGCGAAGAAGGGCGATCTCGCCTCTCGTCGTCGGGTCATGGAGACCATCCGTGACAAGGGCGTCGTCTACTCGCTGTTCGAGGAGATCGCACCGACCTTCGCCGAGCGTCCCGGCGGCTACACCCGCATCACCAAGGTGGCACCGCGTCGTGGCGACAACGCCCCGATGGCCGTCATCGAGCTGGTCACCGAGGAGTTCTCGGCCAAGCAGTCCGTGGTGAAGGAGGCTGAGGGCGCCGCCAAGAACGACGCCAAGGCTGCTGACACCGCTGCGGCCGCCGACACCGCTGCTGCCGAGGACGTCGCTCCGGTCGAGCCCGCCGAGGGCGCCGACGACGAGAAGTGAGCACTCTGCTCTGAGGAGCAGCGCCACGCCGAGGGCGGGCCGACGGGAGAGATCCCGACGGTCCGCCCTCGTTCTCATCGGAATTTCAGGAATCAGCGCACCTTCCCGGTGAGGATCGGCGAATACGGACGATAGGTCTTTACCGGACATTCCGCATTCCACTAGCGGTTTTGAGACCAGCATCTCCGGTGTTTGTCCGATCGTGACCCGGGCGAAAGTTCCCCCGTGGGCTTCGTGCACTACGGTGATCCACGGATGTCCGTTCCCCGGGCAACCTCGTCTCGCTCCTCGAGCTCGTGGTGTGCCTCGGCCCCGGTCTTCGTGCCTCACCACCTCTCGTTCGGAGCTGTTCATCAATGTCCACGCGGAACATTCCCCCCGCCCCCGACACGTCTCGACCCTCACCCCTCTCGCGCCGTGGCCTCCTCGTCGCCGCCGCCTCGGTTCCGGCCGGGGCCGCTGTGCTCTCTGCCGCCCCCGCGCTCGCCGATCCCGCAGTGACCGACGGCGAGACCCGTATCGTCGACGTCCCCCTCGCGGACGTCCCGCTGCTCGATGACAGCGGCGCGCAGGTTCGCGACCTCGCCGATCAGCCGGCCACCATGGTCGGCGTGACCTGGCCGAACGACGCCGACGCTCCCGAGGTCCAGGCGCGTGGTCTGGGCGAGGACGGCGAGTGGACGCCGTGGCTCCCGCTGGAGACCGCAGAGAACCCCGAGACGGGCGAGGACGCCGCCGGCACCGAGGTCGCATGGATCGGTGTGGTCTCCGCGCTGCAGATCCGGGCCGAGCTCGACGGCGCCGACGTCACAGAGTCCCTCATCGCGCACGTCGTCACCACCTCGCCAGCCCCGGCCGACAGCCAGGTCGGGCAGTACACGGGCCCTTCCGCGCGCGTCTCCCAGGCCGATCAGGTGACCACGATGGCCGCTGCCGCCTCGACGAACCCTGCCACGCCCGTCCTCGGGCCGGGGGCTCCCTCCTACGTCTCCCGCGCCGCATGGGGCGCCGATGAGTCCAAGGTGCGGGGCACCAGCGGCGCCGATGAGCTCAAGGCAGTGGTCCTTCACCACACCGCGGGGACCAACAACTATTCCTCCTCGCAGTCCGCGCAGATCGTGCGCGGCATCCTGAACTATCACACCGGGACCATGGGCTGGGCCGACATCGGCTACAACATCCTGGTCTCGAAGTACGGCCAGATCTTCGAGGGACGCGGCGGGGGCCTGCACCGCAACATCACCGGCGCCCACGCCTATGGCTTCAACACCGGTTCCTTCGGCATCTCCGTGATGGGCGACTACTCCTCGACAGCGCCGCCGCGCGCCGCCCGCGTCGCCGTCGCGCAGCTGGTGGGCTGGAAGCTGCTGAACACCTTCCAGACCAGCGTCTGGGCGAAGTCCTCCTGGACCCCGGGGACCGGAACCCGCTTCACCGCCGGCAAGACGATCTCGCTCGCGAAGATGATGGGCCACCGCGACGTCAACTACACCGAGTGCCCGGGGCTGAGCCTGTACCGCCAGTTCGACACCATCCGCGGGGAGGCCCAGGCCTTCATCGACGGGGGCTGGAAAGAGCACCTCTGGGCCTTCCAGGGTGCGGGCGGCACCTCGAAGCTCGGCACCGTGGTCAAGAGCGCCCACCGCACCGGGAAGTACACCGCGACGGTCCTCACCAAGGGCCTGGTCCTCCAGGAGGGTGGAGCAGCCGCAGGGTATGTGACGCCGTTCGCTTCGCAGTGGCGCGGTACCTGGGGCCGGCCGACGGGCTCCGCCTCCACCCGTTTCGGGCAGACGGTGCAGACCTTCCAGCAGGGCGCGGTGGTGAAGACCGGCAAGTCCGTCCAGTTCCACGACTCCCGCTTCATCGATGTCCCCCCGAACCTGATGTACCGGGCGGAGATCGAGAAGCTCGCCGCCAAGGGGATCACCACGGGCTGGGACGACGACAGCTATCGCCCGCTGGCACCGATCCAGCGCGATGCGATGGTCGCCTTCGTCTACCGAGCACTGGGGAAGCCCGCCTTCACCCCGCCGACGAGGTCCCCGTTCAAGGACATGCCGCCCAGCCGGATGTTCTACAAGGAGATCACCTGGGCGCATGCCAAGGGGATCACCACCGGCTGGCCGGACGGCACCTTCCGTCCCACAGCATCCGTGGAGCGTGGAGCGGTCGCGGCTTTCCTGTACCGTGCCTCCGGGGAACGGTCCACCAAGACCGCGAACCCGTTCTCCGATGTCCCGTCGAACCATCAGTTCGGCAAGGAGATCACGTGGCTCGCCTCGACGGGCATCACGACCGGCTGGCCGGACGGCACCTTCCGTCCCGTCGCGCCGATCGCCCGTGATGCGATGGCCGCGTTCATGATCCGCTGGATGGATGTGCGCGGACTCTGACCCCTGAGGGAGCAGACCTGCTCCGGAAGAAGGAGATGCCGGTGAAGGTCGCTCTGCTGTGCGACGTCGATCAGACCGTCTACCACGTCGGTGATGAAGCCATCGCGACGATGAGCGCACGGCGCCTCACCGCGCGCGGCCATCAGGTGGTGCGGCTCTCGCGGCACGAGAAGTACGGGCCCGGAGGTGCTGCGCCGGCATCGAGCATCCCGGCGCTCACCTTCCCCTGGCCGATCGAGGACAGGGCGAGGTATCTCGCGGAGATCCGCCGGGCCCTCGCCGGTGACCCGGGCGCCCTGCCCGCTGCGGACAAGCTGTTCACCATCATCGATCAACTGAAGGACGTGGACTCCGTCGTGATCGGCGGGGGCGGCAGCCTCACCTCCCGCTACGGCTGGCTGCTCGACGAGCGCCTCGCCACCGCTCTGGTCGCACGGTCCCTGGGCAAGCCGGTGGTGCTCACCGGGCAGAGCCTCGGCCCGGAGCTCACCCCGGCCGACCGGGAGAGCATGCGCGAGCTGCTGGAGCTGTGCACGCTGGTGGGCCTGCGGGACACGCACAGCGTGCGGATCGCGCGCGAGCTGTGCCCGGCCCACCCCGCGCTGGTGCAGACGCTCGATGACGCCGTCGGGCTCGGCCTGTCCGCAGCGGCCGGCGCACATGACCTCGACCCTGAGCTGCTGAGCGTGACCTTGGGAGGGGATGGGGACCCCCTGCCGCGGGACGCCTACATCGCACTGGCGTGCGCGGTGATCGAGGAGTTCGCAGGGCGCACCGGTGCCCGGGTGGAGCTGGTCCCGCACATGGCTGACCCCGATGACGGTGGCGGTGATCTGCTGCTGCACCATGAAGTGGCCGCCCAGCTGAGCATGCCTGCGACGGTGCTGCCGATCGAGCAGGACACCGCGGCCGCCGCACGGACCACCGGCGCAGCCTGGGTGATCAGCACCCGCTTCCACCCCGTCGTCTTCGGGACCGCCGCCGGCTCCTCGGTGCTCGCGCTGCCGCTGAACCGCTACGGGCATTCCCGGATGGACGGCGCGCTGCGCAACATCGGGCTCGCCGGCGCGGCGGTGCCCGCCGCAGCGCTGTGGGATCCGGTCGCTCAGGGGCCGTCGGACCTGGTGGGTCCCGTGGTCGAGGCGCTCGTGGCCGGCCGGGAGGCCGAGCACGCCACGTTCGAGGCCGCCCGGCCGCAGCTGCTGGCTGCGGCGGAGTCCTGGTGGGACCGCGTCGCCGCAGCGCTGGCCGGTGAGGAACACTCCGCTTCCGAACACACCGATCCGGTGGGTGCCGGTCTCACGCCGGAGCAGCGTTGGCGCGAGCCGCTGCGCTCTGCCCTGGCACCCTTCACCCGGGCCGTGGACCGTGCAGGGGAGCCGTCGGCGGCGATCATCATGCGCACCCGCGACCGGCCGCAGATGCTCGACCGCGCCGTCCAGGACGTCCTCGCCCAGACCCGCCAGGACTGGGAGCTGGTGATCGTCGACGACGCCGGGGACCGGGCGGCCGTCGACGCTGTCGCCGCCCGGCATGCGAGCGAGGCCGACGGGCGCCTCCGCGTGATCCACCGCGAGGCCTCCACCGGTATGGAGGCGGCGAGCAATCACGGGCTGCGCGAGACCTCAGCGCCCGCCGTGGTGATTCACGATGACGACGACACCTGGCATGCGACCTTCCTCCAGGAGACCCTCGGCCATCTCGAGGCGCACCCCGAGCAGGAGGCGGTGGTGGTGCGCACGCTGATCGTCCACGAGCATGAGACCCCCACCGGCTTCGTCGAGGACGAGATGTTCCTGTCCTGGCCCGAGCTCGAGGGCGTGCGGCTGGTGGATTACATCGCCGTGAACCGCAACGTGCCGATCTCGATGCTGCATCGTCGGCGGGTCCACGACATCGTGGGCCCCTATGACGAGTCCCTCCCAGTGGTCGGCGACTACGCCTTCCACCTGCAGCTGCTGCAGAGCGCGGAGGTGGGGTTCCTGGACCGTCCGCTCGCGCAGTGGCGGCAGCGGCCCGCTGCGGTGGGAGCCAGCAGCAATTCGATGTACGCCCTGTCCGGAGGCCACCGCCACTACGATGCCGAGCTGCGCGAGCGGTATTTCCGGCCGTGGGTCGCGGAGCACGGGATCGGGCTGCCGATGTTCCTGTCGAAGAACACCGAGACGGTCGTCGAACGCAGCGAGGAGAGGCTTCTCGAGGAGCTGAAGGCGCTGCGCGAGGAGGTCGCGCAGCTGCACGAGCGGCTGGACGGCATCGCGCCGGGAAGCGCCGGGCAGGGCGCAGCAGGCCGTGCCGCGGGCTTCGTGCGACGCGCGGGGCGCCGGGCTCTCGGCGGCGTCGCGCGTCGGGAACGCCCCTCGCGCGGTGACTGAGCCTGCCTCGGTCCGAGCCAGCCCGGGGAATCTCAGCGACTGAGCCTGCCTCTGTCGGAGCTGGCCCGGGGAATCGACGGACCTGACACCACAGGAGGGTCTCTCCGAGCACGCAGTCGCGCGCGGAGAGACCCTCCTGTGGTCCTGCGGTGTCAGCCGAAGTAGCGCGGCAGGGTGCCGTCTCGCAGCTCCCGCAGCTCGCCCACGGTGAAGGTGCCCACACCCTCGACCGCCAGGGCGCTGCCGCCGGTGGTGCCCAGACGCAGCACCGGCACCCCGTGCTCGGCGGCCAGCGCCGTCAGCCGCTCCTCCTGCTCGGCGGGGACCGCGACCAGAGCACGACCCTGCGACTCGGAGAACAGAGCGCTGGCGAGATCCACGCCGTCGCGCTCCGTCAGGCCCACGAGATCCACCTGGGCACCGGTGCCGAAGCGGGTCACCGATTCCACCAGGGCCTGGGCCAGACCGCCCTCGGAGAGGTCATGCGCCGCGGTGGCGAGCCCCTCCTCGGCGGAGGTGATCAGCACTCGGGCCAGCGAGCGCTCGGCCTCGAGGTCGACCTGCGGCGGCATGCCGCCCAGGTGCTGGTGGATGACATCCGCCCAGGCCGAGCCCGAGAGCTCCTCACGCGTGGTGCCCAGCAGCAAGACCGACAGGCCCTCTGCCTGCCAGCCGGAGGGGACGCGGCGCGCGACGTCCTCGAACACGCCGAGCACGCCGACCACCGGGGTGGGGTGGATCGCGGAATCGATGAGGCCCGGCTCGCCGGTGGAGTTGTACAGGGAGACGTTGCCGCCGGTGACCGGCACCTCGAGCGTCTCGCACGCCTCGGCGAGCCCGCCGATCGCCTCGACCAGCTGCCACATCGGGCCCGGGTCCTCGGGGGAGCCGAAGTTCAGGCAGTCCGTGATCGCGAGCGGCACCGCGCCGGAGGTCGCCACGTTGCGGTAGGCCTCGGACAGCGCGAGCTGGGCCCCGGTACGGGGATCGAGCTTGGTGTATCGGCCGTTGGCGTCGGTCGCGAGCGCGATGCCGCGGCCCGTGGCCTCGTCGATCCGGAGCACGCCGGCGTCGTCGGGCATCGAGAGCGCGGTGTTCCCACCCACGTAGCGGTCGAACTGGTCGGTGACCCAGTTCTTGGAGGCGAGGTTCGGGGAGGCGATCAGGGTGCGCACGGTCGCCGCGAGCTCCTCGGCGGTGCCGGGGCGGGGGAGGACCTCCGCGGTGTCGGCCTGCAGGGCGTCCTGCCAGTCGGGCCGGGCGTAGGGGCGATCGTAGACGGGGCTGTCGATCGCGACCGTCGCCGGGTCCACGTCGACGATGCGATGTCCGTGGTGGTCGATGGTGAGCCGGCCGTCACCGGTGACCTCGCCGATCACCGCGGCTTCGACATCCCACTTCGCGGCGATCGCCTGGAACTCCTCGAGCTTCTCGGGGCTCACCACGGCCATCATGCGTTCCTGGGACTCGCTCATCAGGATCTCGCCGGCGTTCAGGGTGGGGTCGCGCAGCAGCACCTCCTCGAGGTGGATGTGCATGCCCGAGGCGCCGTTGGCGGCCAGCTCGCTGGTGGCGCAGGAGATGCCCGCGGCGCCAAGATCCTGGATGCCCTCGACGGTGCCGGCGGCGAACAGCTCGAGGCAGCACTCGATGAGCACCTTCTCCATGAAGGGGTCGCCCACCTGGACGCTGGGGCGCTTGAGGGGGCCGTCCTCCTCGAAGGTCTCCGAGGCGAGGATGGAGGCGCCGCCGATGCCGTCCCCTCCGGTGCGGGCACCGAAGAGCACCACCTTGTTGCCGGGGCCGGTCGCGGAGGCGAGGTGGATGTCCTCGTGGCGCATCACGCCGAGTGCGAGCGCGTTGACCAGGGGGTTGGTCTGGTAGGCGGCATCGAACACGGTCTCGCCGCCGATGTTCGGCAGGCCGAGGGAGTTGCCGTAGCCGCCCACTCCGGAGACGACGCCGTGGACCACGCGGGCGGTGTCGGGGTGGTCGATCGCGCCGAAGCGCAGCTGATCCATGACCGCGACCGGGCGGGCACCCATCGAGATGATGTCGCGCACGATTCCGCCGACGCCGGTGGCCGCGCCCTGGTAGGGCTCGACGTAGGAGGGGTGGTTGTGGGACTCGACCTTGAAGGTCACCGCCCAGCCGTCACCGATGTCGACCACGCCGGCGTTCTCGCCCATGCCCACCAGCAGCTTCTCGCGCATCTTCTCGGTGGTGTGCTTGCCGAAGGTGCTCAGGTGCCTCTTGGAGGACTTGTACGAGCAGTGCTCGGACCACATCACCGAGTACATGGCGAGCTCGGCGTTGGTGGGGCGGCGGCCGAGAATCTCGCGGATGCTCGCGTACTCGTCCTCCTTGAGCCCGAGATCCGCGAACGGCTGGGCCTGGTCAGGGGTGGAGGCGGCATGCTCGACCGTGTCGACGTCCGCGGGCGTGCCGTGCGGGGTGGAGGGGGCGAGGTCGGCGGTCATCGCGGTTTCGGGTCCGTTCATCACGAGGGCTGGGGTGCGGGCGGGCCGTGAGGGCCCGGACCCGGCGACCACAGTCTACGATCGCGGCGCACGACAGGGCGGACCGGGGCAGGTGCTGAGACCCGGACCGCCCTGCAGCGGTCAGCGGGCGCCGCTGCCGCGCGGGCCGGCCCCCTGCTTCGCCCTCTTCGCCTTCTTCGCCCGGTCCCGCAGGACCTTCTCGCTGACCGGCGCGGACTTGCTGGCGCGCTGCGCACGGAAGTACACAGCGGCCTCGTCCTGCCGCTCCTGCTCCCCGCCCAGAGCGATCGGTGCTCGCACGTGACCGGGGCGCACGTCGAAGGCGGCGACCAGATCGAGCACATGCGGGCGCAGCCGCCACAGCAGCCGGCGCAGATCATGGTCGATCTGGCGGCCGCGCTGGGTGGAGATCATCCCGCTGAGCAGGAACCAGGCGAGGTCGTCGTTGATCGCGGTGAGCCCGAACAGGTCCCGGACATCGGTGAGCACCGCCCGGGAGCCCTCATCCGTGAGCGCCTCGATCCCCCTGGTGAAGGCGCGCCAGCGGACCAGGTCCGCGTGGGCGCGTGCGGCGTCCAGCATCTCCACCTGGTGCTTGTTGACCTCGGAGGCGGCGTCGGCCGGGCTCATCTTCGCCGCTCCGCGAAGGGCGAGAGCGACCTCCTCGACCTTGATCCGGGCACGATCGGCGAGCAGCTCCTCCTGGAACTCCGACTGGCGCATGGAATCGAAGGCGCGCCGCGCGTTGCCGCGATCGGCGACGCTCTGCCCGAGGCGCGCCCAGGGAGTGTGGCGCTTGGCGAGCACCTCGGCGCGCTGCGCGATGAAGCGACCGATCCCGGCACGGTCCACGCTGCTCAGCTCGGAGGTGTAGTCGGACAGCAGACGCTTGGCGACCAGCTGCAGCAGGACGGTGTTGTCACCCTCGAAGGTGGCGTACACGTCCAGGTCCTGGTGCAGCCCCACCAGCTGGTTCTCCGCCATGAAGCCGGCACCGCCGCAGGCCTCGCGGCACTCCTGGACGGTGTCCAGCGCGAGCCGGGTCGAGGTGGGCTTGAGGGCCGCGGCGAGGGTCTCGAGGTCCTCACGGGACTCGGGGTCGTCGGCCCGGCCGGAGAACACGTCATCGAAGGCCTGCAGCAGCTGCTCGTGCGCGAAGGCGCCGGCATAGGTCTCGGCGAGCTTCGGCAGCAGGCGGTGCAGGTGCGCCTGGTAGTCCATCAGCACCGTCTCCTGCGTGGGATCCGCGGCGCTGAACTGGCGGCGCTCGGTCGCGTAGGTGATCGCGATGTGCAGGGCGAGCTGGCTGGCCCGGATCGCGGAGCCGTCCAGGGAGACCCTGCCCTGGACCAGGGTCCCCAGCATCGTGAAGAACCGGCGGCCGGGAGACTCGATCGGGGAGGTGTAGGTGCCGTCGGGTGCGACGTCGCCGTATCGGTTCAGCAGGTTGGTGCGGGGGATGCGCACCTGGTCGAAGGCCAGACGGCCGTTGTCGATGCCGTTCAGCCCACCCTTCTCCCCGTCGTCCTCGCTCGAGACGCCCGGCAGCAGCTCGCCTTTCGCGTCCCGCACCGGGACGTAGAAGCAGTGCACGCCGTGGTCCACGCCGTTCGTGATCAGGCGTGCGAACACCGTCGCCGCCTTCGCGTGGATCGCGGCGTTGCCCAGGAAGTCCTTCCAGGCAGCGCGGAACGGGGTATGGATCACCCATTCCCCATCGGTTCCGCCGGCGGGGTCGAAGGTGGCGGTGGTCGCGAGGGACTGGACATCGGAGCCGTGACCGATCTCGGTCATCGCGAAGGCGCCGGGGGTGGTCAGATCCATGGCGTCGGGCACCCAGGCGTGCTGCTGCTCCTCACTGCCCAGCTGGATGATCGCGGAGGTGTAGAGGCCCCACTGCACGCCGGCCTTGATCTGCAGCGAGGGGTCGGCGACGACCAGCTCCTCGAAGGAGGCGACGTTGCCTCCGTTGTCGTGGGGGCCGCCCAGGTGCTCGGGCAGCATCCGTCGGGAGATGTCCTCCGCGGCGAGCAGCTGGAGCTGCTCGAAGACGCGCTCGCGGTGCTCGGCGACGGTCACATCCACCGGTCGATGCAGCTCCGGGCGAGCGGCACGCTCGCGGGCCTCGAGGCGGGCGTCGGCCCACTTGCCGAGCAGGGCCTCGGAGACCTGCGCGATGTCCAGGCGGGGGCTGCCCCCGGGCGGGATCGAGATGGGTCCGGTGGGATTGGCCGTCGTGGTCGCGTCGGAGGTGTCGGCGATCGGGGTGGCTGTGGTGGTGTCGTAGGTGACGGGTGCGGTGCGGGAATCGGTGGTCATGCGTGCAGTCCCTTCATGAGCCAGGTGACCAGGTGGGTCACGAGCTGATCGGAGGTGAGTGGGGTGGAGGGTCGGGCAGCGCTGCCCGTGTCCTGCGAGCCGTCGGCGGCGACGGCGGTGTCGTGATCAGTCATCCAGACGTCGACGGCGCGTTCGACGAAGCCGACGGAGCCGTGGGCCCAGACCTGCGGCGCCGGGATCTCGGCGGGCAGGAAGGTCGCGACCAGCCGCGAGACCGAGGACAGGAAGTGGTTCAGCCCGTCGCTGGGCCGGGTGACGAAGCGGTACACGCCGGGGGAGCGCTGGGCCGTTTCGACATAGGCGCGGATCATCGCGTGGATCCGCTCGTCGGCCTCCGGTTCGCGGCCGACGCGAGCCTCGAGGGCTCGCATCTCCTCCAGCAGCTTGCCGTGCATCGTGGACAGGATGCTGCGCCCCAGCGCGCGCTGGAGCTGGGCCTTGTCCTCGAAGTAGCGGTAGACGATGGACTTGGAGGTGCCGGAGGCTGCGGCGATGTCCTCCATCGTCACATCGGGACCCTGCTCATGGATCAGGTGCCGGGCCACGTCGAGCAGCTCGGCGCGTCTCTCCTCCCGGTGGCGGGCCCAGCGTGCCGATCGGCCGTCCACGGGGGCTTGCGTCGTCGCGTTCACGAGACCTAGGGTATCAAGTACTGCCGGTTCTATGTAAAGTGCTCCGGAGAAGAACCTTCGGAAGGCTCCGGCGGGCGCGAGAGTGCACCGGCGGCCCGGGCTCCCGCGGCCCGCGCTCTCCACGAACCGCTGCAGTGATCACAGAACCGCAGTGATCACAAAGACCGCAGTGACCACGAAGACCGCAGTGACCACAACCATCGCCGTGACCACAGTGACTACGAAGAGGTGCACCCAGTGACCCAGCACGACTCCCCGCGCGACGCCCTGATCCTCGGCGGCAACAGGATCCCCTTCGCCCGTTCCGGTGGCCCCTATGCCGGCATCTCCAACCAGGACCTGCTCACCGCGACGCTCGAGGGACTCGTGGCCCGCTTCGGGCTGCAGGGCGAGAAGCTCGGCGAGATCGCCGGCGGCGCGGTGCTCAAGCTCGCCGGTGACCTCAACCTCACCCGCGAGAGTGCGCTGGGCACGCCCCTGGACCCGCGCACCCCGGCGATCGACATGTCCAAGGCCTGCGCCACCAGCCTCGAGACCGTGATCCACGTGTCCAACCGGATCCAGCTGGGCCAGATCGACTCGGGCATCGCCTGCGGCGTCGACTCCGCCTCGGACTCCCCGATCGAGGTCACCCCGCGCCTGCGCCGCATCCTCCACCGTGCCTTCGCCGCGAAGACCACCGGTCAGCGCCTCAAGGCGTTCAGCGCGGTCCGCCCGGCCGATCTCGCGCCGGTCCCGCCCCGCAACGGTGAGCCCCGGACCGGCCTGTCGATGGGGGAGCACCAGGCGCTGACCACCGCGCAGTGGGGGGTGACGCGCCAGGAGCAGGACGAGCTCGCGCTCGCCTCCCACCAGAACCTCGCCGCCGCGTTCGATGCCGGCTTCTTCGATGACCTGGTCACCGGCTATCGCGGACTCTCGCGCGACCAGAACCTGCGCGCCGACTCCACGCTCGAGAAGCTCGGCTCCCTCAAGCCCGTCTTCGGTGTGAAGTCCCCGCAGGTCGCCGAGCCGAGCATGACCGCCGGCAACTCGACCCCGCTCTCCGACGGCGCCTCCTCGGTGCTGATGGGCAGCGCCGAGTGGGCCGCCGAGCGCGGCCTCACGCCGCTCGCGCGGGTGGTCGACGCCCGCAGCGCCGCCGTCGATTACGTGCACGGCGCCGAGGGCCTGCTGATGGCCCCCGCCTACGCCGTGCCCGAGCTGCTCGACGCGAACGGTCTCTCCCTCCAGGAGCTGGACTTCTACGAGATCCACGAGGCCTTCGCCTCGACCGTGCTGAGCACCCTGAAGGCCTGGGAGTCCGAGGAGTTCTGCCGCGAACGGCTGGGCCGAGGCGCGGCGCTGGGAAGCATCGACCGCGCCAAGCTCAACGTCGCGGGCTCCTCGCTCGCGGCAGGCCATCCCTTCGCGGCCACCGGCGGGCGCCTCGTCGCGACCCTCGCCAAGCTCCTGCACGAGCGGGCCAAGGAGACCGGTCGCGTCCAGCGCGGACTGATCTCGGTGTGCGCTGCCGCCGGTCAGGGCACCGTGGTGCTGCTCGAGTCCGTCACCGACTGAGCCCGATACGACCCGCTCCACCGCCCCGCGCCCGCAGCTCTGAACCGGAGGTTCCCATGACCGACGCCTACACCCGTATCACCCGTTCCGCCCCCGGTGGTGCCCTCGCCAAGCAGCTGGGCTTGCCACGCCCCTCGAAGCTTCCGCGCCGCGCGGACCGGCCGGAGCCCGTGCTCGGCCCGGTCGTGGTGCTGGGCGACTCCGCCGGTGCCGACGAGATCGCACGGCAGCTCCTGCAGTGGGGCGCCGACGTGCGCCGCCGCTTCGAGGAGCTGGCGAAGATCGGCTCCGTGATCGTGGTGGCCGACGAGATCACCACGCCCGCTGACCTCGGCCCGCTGGTGCTCCCGCTGGGCAGCGCCCTGCGCAGCCTCGCCCCCGGTGCCCGTGTGGTCACCCTGTCCCGTCCTGCCCGCGGCGAGGATCCGGCTCGCGACGCCGCCCGCGGAGGGGTCGAGGGGTTCCTGCGCTCCCTCGCCCACGAGATGCGCGGCGGGGCGACCGCCAACGGCGTCCTCGTCGAGGACGGCGTGGAGCTGGACGCCCCCGGCGTGATCGGGGCGCTGCGCTTCTTCCTCTCCGCTCGCAGCGCCTTCGTCACCGGTCAGCTGCTCACCGTCTCCACCGACGCCGGCAGCCGCACCGAGAACGACACGCTGCCGCTGGCCGGGCGCACCGCCCTGGTCACCGGCGCCGCCCGCGGCATCGGCGCGGCGATCGCCCGCACCCTCGCGGCCGACGGTGCGAAGCTCGTGGTGCTCGACGTCCCGGGCGCGGGCACCGAGCTGGCACGGCTCGCCAATGAGCTGCGGGCGGTGCCGATCCAGCTCGACGTCACCTCCCAGGGCGCAGGGGAGCGGCTGGTCGGCTTCCTCCGTGAGCGGGGGCTGAGTCTCGATGTGATCGTCCTCAACGCCGGGATCACCCGCGACAAGCTGCTGGCCAACATGACCGCCGACCGCTGGGACCCCGTGCTGGCGGTCAACATCACCAGCCAGATCACCCTCACCGAGGCGCTGATCGACGCGGGTGACGTGCTCGGCGAGCAGCCCCGGGTGGTGTCCCTGGCCTCCACCAGCGGCATCGCCGGCAACCGCGGCCAGACCAACTACGCCGCTTCGAAGGCCGGCGTGATCGCCTTCGTCGACGCGCTCGCCGGGAGGCTCGAGCCGCTGGGCGGCACCGCCAACGCGGTCGCCCCCGGCTTCATCGAGACCGAGATGACCGCCAAGATGCCGGCCCTCACCCGCGAGGTCGCTCGCCGGGTCAACTCGCTCCAGCAGGGCGGGCTGCCCGTCGACGTCGCCGAGACGATCGCCTTCCTCTCCTCCGCCGAGGCGGGCGGGATCCGCGGCGAGACGCTGCGGGTGTGCGGCCAGAACATGGTCGGGAAGTGAGCGCCGTGCAGGGCCCCTCGCACCCCGGCTCCTCGCAGCAGGATCCCTCTCAGCAGGGCGGTTCCGAGTCGATGCCCGAGCGGATGAAGGACCTCACCGACATCCCCTCCTTCCCCGCCGTCTATGCCGCCGCGCTCGACCCTCGCGGTGGCCGCACCCGTGGTGGCCGCACCCGTGGTGAACCGGTGCTCCCGAGCACCGCCTACCGGGTGCGCTCCGTGCGGATCGATGCCGAGCGGGCCCGCGACTTCGACCACCTGATGGGTGGGCCCGCCACGGACCTGGTCCACCCGGGCGTGCTGCACGTGCTCGCCTTCCCGGTCTCCCTCGCCCTGATGGCACGGCGGGACTTCCCCTTCCCCCTGCTGGGCCTGGTCCACCTGCGCAACCAGGTCCTCCAGCACCGCCCGGTGCGGGTGGGGGAGCTGGTGGATGTCGAATGCCGGGTGCGGGACCTGCGCCCGCACCGCAAGGGGCGCACCTTCGAGGCGGTCTCCACGATCCTCGGCGAGGACGGGGAGATCATCGCCACCGATGTGTCGACCTACCTGACCAAGGGCGGCGCGGCGTCCCCTGCGCTGACGGCGTCTGCCGAGCAGTCGCCGTCCACCGTCCAGGCGGCGCGCGACACGTCCTCGACCGACGGCGGTCGCGCCGCGCGTCGTGCCTTCGAGGCGCCGACGCCGACCGGCCGCTGGTCCTTGTCGGCCGATGCCGGTCGGCGCTATGCGGCGGTCTCGGGCGACGTGAATCCGATCCATATGTCGGCCCTCAGTGCGAAGGCCTTCGGATTCCCGAGAGCGATCGCGCACGGGATGTACACCGCCTCCCGCGCCTTCACCGAGGCGCGCGTGGACCTCTCCCGTCCCCTGCGCTGGGACGTCAGCTTCGACGCCCCTGTCACCCTGCCCGGCACAGTGCTCGTCGCCTTCGAGGACGACCGCGACGCGGGAACCACCCGCTGCGTGGGCTGGCGCGCCGGGCGCGGGGACAAGGGCCCCCGGCGCTGCTTCGAGGTCCAGGTGACCACGCTGGGCCGGTGAGCCCCTGAGCTGCTGAGTCGCGAGAGAGGACCCGGAGCCACCTGACGGCACCGAG
Organism: Brachybacterium sp. AOP24-D1-21; assembly: GCF_052378665.1. Classification (NCBI taxonomy): domain Bacteria; kingdom Bacillati; phylum Actinomycetota; class Actinomycetes; order Micrococcales; family Dermabacteraceae; genus Brachybacterium; species Brachybacterium sp. AOP24-D1-21. Next base: position 279,490 of record NZ_JBQSXX010000001.1, on the reverse strand, counting down.
ATCCCACCCCACAGCATCGAGAACGACCTTTGGCACACCTTCCTCGCGAGATGTTGTTCCGAAGGTCGTTCTCGACGTGGGTGAGTCGCCCCCGGCGAGGATGGGGTGAGATGCCCCGTCGTGGTCAGCCGCCGACGGGATGGTCTGGTCGGACGGTCCGGTCCAGTCCGGTCTGCAGCGTCTCCAGCAGGTGGTCGATGAACTCCGCGGGCCGCACCTCGGTGAGCACGTCGACGTTCGGCTCCCGGCCCCAGCGACCCAGCACATCGCCCACCGTCTGACCGCGGGTCAGGGTGCCTGTGAGCTCCACGTCCACGGCGAGCGCGCGGGTGGAGGCGAAGCCGCCGGTGACCGCATGCGCGGTGACCAGCGGGTCGTGCACATGCGCGGACCAGCCGAGTCCGTCGGCCTCGTGGAACTCGAAGTAGAAGCGCAGCGCGTCGACCAGGATCTGCGCCACTGGATGGCCGGTGCGCTCGGCGAGCTCGCCGAAGCGATCCAGCTCGCGCTGCGTGAAGCGGACGCTTTCCGTCGCCTCGAGCGACCCCAGCACCGGACGGTGCGGCGCGGCGGAGAACGCGGCGAGGACGCGCTGGGCGGCCTCCGGATCCACGGCGATGTTCCACTCGCTCGTGGGTCCGGTGTTGCCGCGATGATTGATCGCCCCGCCCATGATGTGCAGGCGCTTGAGGAGCCGTGGCAGCTCCGGCTCGATCTCCAGTGCGAGGGCGAGGTTGGTGTGCGGTCCGAGCACCAGGCCGACCAGCTCCCCGGGATATGCGCGCGCGACATCGACCCACAGCTGCGCGCCGCTGCGCGGATCCTCCCTACGAGTCGTGGGAGGGAGGACTGCATGACCGAGCCCGCCGGGGCCATGGGTGTCGTCGGCGTACATCGGCTCCTGCACCAGCGGCCGCTCCGCACCCCGCGCGATGGGGGCGGTGGTCCCGAGCAGCTCGGCGAGGGCCAGGTTGTTGCGATGGACCGCGTGGACGTCGACGTTGCCGCCGGTGGAGACCAGGCCCACCGCCTCGACGTCGGGACGGCTCGCGAGGTAGGCCAGGGCGATCGCATCGTCGATGCCGGGGTCGCAGTCGACCAGCAGGGGAACGCTCATTGCTCCAGCCTACGGCGGTGACGCGGCACTGCGCGCGCGGCGCAACGAGGGAAGACGGGAGGTCGGATCGACGGAGCGATGCGGACCGTTGGAGGGTCGGACCGCCGGACGAGCGGGCCGCCGCACGCGCCGACCATCGAGGGCGTCGCCCCCTGGCCTCGGGTGGGGGACCTGCGGGAAGATGTCGGCATGGCGCATCTGCAGATGTTCGACGACGACGACCCGCTGCTCGAGATGGTGCGGGAGATCGCCTTGGCCCTGCCCGGGGCGCGCGAGAAGATCAGCCACGGTCGTCCTGCCTTCCATACCGTGAAGGTCCACTGCTACTACGGCGGTGCGCTCAAGGTCGACGGGCAGTGGGTGCAGCATCCCCAGAGCATCGTGGTGCATCTGCCACCGGGGGAGACCGCAGCACTGAGGGAGGATCCACGGGCCTTCGTCCCCGCCTATCTCGGCCCCTCCGGGTGGTCGGGGATCGACCTCGATGAGCGCACCGACCGCGTCGAGCTCGCCGAGCTGATCGAGGAGTCCTATCGCACCGTGGCAGGAGCGCGCCTCGTCGCACAGCTCGATGCCCGCACTTGACCCTCACGCGACGTCAGGCCCGAAGGTGGTTCCCATGACCGAGACACAGCAGGAGGACCTCACCGTCGGCCGCGTGGCCGGCCTCGTCGGGGTCAGCGTGCGCACCCTGCACCATTGGGACAGCATCGGCCTGGTGCGCCCCCGCGGACGCAGCTGGTCGGGGTATCGCCTGTACGACCCCGCTGATGTGGCCCGGATCCACCGGGTGCTCGTCTACCGCGAGCTCGGTCTGGCGCTCGCGCAGATCGGAGAGATCCTCGATGACCCCTCCGTCGATCCGCGCGAGCACCTCCAGCGCCAACGGGCCCTCCTCGCGGAGCGGATCCAGCGGCTCGAGCAGACGGCGCGCGCCGTCGACGAGATGATCGAGAGGACCGACATGGACGACAGCACCACCACCCTCAGCCCCGAGGAGCAGGCCCGCATCTTCGGCACCGACTGGGACCCCGCCTACCAGGACGAGGCCCGCGAGCGCTGGGGCGAGTCCGACGCCTGGGCGCAGTCCGCCGCCCGCACCCGCGGCTGGGACGCCGCGCAGTGGCAGGAGATCAAGGACGAGACCGACGCGACCGAAGCCGCGCTCGCCGACGCTATGCGACGGGGTGTGGCAGCGGGCAGCGAGGAAGCGAATGCGCTGGCCGAACGCCACCGCGACTCGATCGACCGGCACTACGACTGCTCCCGCTCCATGCAGGTCGTGCTGGCCCGGATGTACACCGAGGACCCGCGCTTCGCCGCGCACTACGACGAGCGGGCCGCCGGGCTCGCGGCGTGGGTGCGACACGTGATCGAGGAGAACGCCCGTTCCCGGGGCGTGGACCCGGAGACCGCCACCTGGGAGTGACGCACCGACCGTGTCGAGCCTGTCGAGGGAGGCGCCGAGAGTTCGGCGCCTCCCTCGGCGCCTCCCTCGGCGCCTCACTCGACGACGAACATCAGGGTGCGGTCAGCGCGTCTCCACCGCCCCATAGGCCCCCAGCAGGGGCTCGATCCACGGCCCCATCTCCACCTGGGTGAGGAGCAGGCCCAGCCTCCCGTCGGGATCGACGAAGAAGTCCGTTCCCGCCCCGCCGGACCAGCCCCAGCGCCCTCGATGGGGGTCGCCCGTGGTCACACCCACCCCGAACCCCCATCCGGTGCGGTCCCAGAAGCCGGGGAAGAAGGAGTCGGAGTGCTTCGCGGCAGGAGGCACCTGGTCGCTGCGCAGCATCGCGAGGAGCTCAGGGGAGAGCAGCTCGCCATCACGGAGCGCACGCAGGAACCGCAGATAGTCCGGTGCTGTCGAGAGCAGCTCGCCGTGGCTCACATCTTCGGATGGAGGGCCGACGTGGGGGCCGCCCCCGAGCTCCTCGAGCTCGACCAGCTCGCCGCTGGACCAGGAGCACAGCGCGGGCAGCCTCTCGCGCTTCGACACGGGTACGGAGTAACCGGTGTCGACCATCCCCAGCGGCTCGAACAGGGAGCTGGCGAGGTGCTCACCGGCGCTGGTGCCGGCGAGGCGGGCCAGCAGGATCCCGAGCAGCGAGAAGGAGTGGTGGTAGCGCCAGATCTCGCCAGGCTGCCCGACCAGCGGCAGCTCTGCCAGTGCTGCGAGCCATGCGTCGGCTCCGAGGGGCGAGGGCAGCAGCCCGGCCTCCGTCCCGTTCTCCGCCATCGCGTGCTGCAGCGGGGAGTCGGCGAGGATCATGCCGTACCCGGAGGTGTTCGTCAGCAGGTGGCGCACGGTGATCGGACGTGCGGCGGGCACCGTGCCGCTGAGCGGGCCGTCGGGGGTGGTGAGCACCTGCGGGGCGGCCAGCTCGGGCAGCCAGGGGGCCACCGGCCCGTCGAGCGTGAGAGAGCCCTGGTCCACCAGGCGCAGCGCCGCCACCGCCGTGACCAGCTTCGTCATCGACTGGATGCGCATGATCGCATCGGTCGGCATCGCCGGACCACCCACCGCCATGGTGCCGATCGCGACCGGATCGGGGTCGTGGCCCACCGCGACCACGGCGCCGGGCACGATGCCGTCCTCCACGGCGCGGAGCACGAGCGGGGGCGGCACGGTCTGCGATGACATGCGCTCAGGCTAGGAGGGCGGCTGTGGCGGGGCAAGGGTGGAGGTCCCGGTCCCGGCCCCGCCCGCCCCGGAACCGCGACGCTTCTCTAGACTCACTCCATGAGCGCCTTCGAGGATTTCGTGCTGCTGGAACCGCGCGAGGTGCCGCTCGGCGGCCCCCGCGGGATGACCGTGCACCGTACCCTGCCCGCCCGGGCGACGTCGCTCATCGGGGCCTGGTGCTTCGTGGACCACTTCGGGCCCGACGACGTCTCCGCCGGTGGGGGCATGCAGGTCGCCCGCCACCCGCACACCGGCCTCGCGACCGTGTCCTGGCTGTTCGACGGCGCGATCACCCACCGCGACTCGATCGGCAGCCACGCCCTCGTGCGCCCCGGGGACGTGGACATGATGGTCGCCGGCTCCGGCATCACCCACTCGGAGTTCTCCGCCCTGGACACGACGATCCTGCACGGCGTCCAGCTCTGGTACGCGCTCCCGGACCGCACCCGCTTCGGCGCGCAGCGCTTCGAGGTCTCCACCCCACCTGTGATCGGGAACGACGATGCCCGCGCCCGAGTGGGCCTGGGGAGCTTCCGCGGCGAGCTCGAGGACGGCACCGTGCTCGAGGACCGCAGCGCGACCGAGACCGACACTCCGCTGAGCATGGTCCAGCTCGATCTGCGCGCCGGCAGCACCCTGCGCATCGCGCTGGACCCCGGCCACGAGTACGGCCTGCTCGTGGACCGCGGCGCCGCGCAGCTCACCGCCGTCGGACCCACCACGGACGCCGAAGCTGGCAGCGCCGCACGACCCGCCGTCGACGGGGCACCCACCGCCGAGGTGCCGCACACCGTGGACCGGAGCGCCCGCGCCGCCGAACGCGAGCTGCTGGTGCTGCCCGACGGTGCCACCGTGCTCGAGATCCGGGCCGAGGAGGGGGAGGACCTTCGCGCGATGCTGCTCGGCGGCGAACCGCTCGGCGAGGACATCCTCATGTGGTGGAACTTCGTGGGCCGCAGCCATGAGGAGATCGTGGAGTTCAGGGCCCGCTATCAGGCGGAGATCGGTGCGGAGGGTACGCTCGCCGAGGCCCCGATCCACCCGGAGGCCCGCTCGTGGGGCGGCCTGTCGGCCGATGCCGAGCAGTTCGGCCCCTTCGCCCCGCACACCCCCGCGGCATTGCCCGCTCCCGCACTCCCCAACGGCCGGCTGCGCTCGCGCGGCCGCGTCGGCATTCCGAAGGACTGAACCCCGTGCCCCAGAACCCCGCAGCAGACCCCTCCGACGCAGATCCCTTCGCCTCAGATCCCTTCGAGGGGGATCTCTTCGCTGACGAAGCCGTCGACGCACCTCCGGTTGCGCCTGCGCCTCAGGGCCCGGACCAGACCGACCGCGTGATCATCGCCGCGGCCGAGGAGCTCGGTGCCGGCTGCCCGTGCGACCTGGTCGTGGTCGACGACGCGACCGGCGAGCTCACCGCGTTCGCCCTCGCCTCCGTCGCCGAGCACCCGGATGCCGTGGTGCTCAGCTGGACCTCCTCCCTCCCGCTCGCCGCGACGTTGCGAGAGCGCTTCGCCACGCAGATCGAGGCCGGTCGCCTGCGGGTCCCTGCAGGCCCCGAGACGATCCCGCTCGAGCAGGCGGCCGCGGAGGTCGAGGGGCACCTGCGGGTGCTCATGCGGCTGCCCAAGGCCGTCCACGCCCTCGAGGACCGCGCCCGGCGACTCGCCGCGGCGGTCCGGTCCGGCGGTCAGGACGGTCTGGAGATCATCGCGGGCGGCCGCGTGAAGCACATGACCCGGGCTCAGAACGACGCGCTCGCGACGGTCTTCTCCGAGGTTCGTGCGAGCCGCGGCATCGGCAAGTCACGCGCCCTCATCGCGACCGGTCTGCGGGAGTCCGCCGCGGCCCCGGCTGCGGCCGAGAGCTCCGCGCGGGTCACGGTGCGCGGACAGCAGCGCACGATCGCGCTGCGCGGCATCGGCACAGTCTTCGGCGGAGCTTCGGCCGACGCCGGCAGCCGTCTGCTGCTGGACACCCTCGACCGAGCCCTGGCCGCAGGGAAGCTCACCGCACCCGACGCCCCGCTCACCACCGCCGCGGACCTCGGCTGCGGCAACGGTCTCATGACCGCCTACCTCGCGGCGGCCCTGCCCGAGGCGAACGTGCTGGGCAGCGACGCGGACGCAGACGCCGTCAGCTCCGCCCGCGCGACCCTCGCCGCAAGCGGCCTCGAACGGGACGGCGTCGAGGTGAGCTGGGACGACGCGCTCTCACGAGTCGCCGATGCGAGCCTGGACCTGGTGCTGCTGAACCCGCCCTTCCACGACGGCACCTCTGTCGACGCGACCCTTGTGCAGGGGCTGCTCGACACCGCCGCGCGCGTGCTGCGCCCCGGCGGTCAGCTGTGGTTCGTGCACAACTCCTACCTGCGCTACCGCACCGAGGTGGAGCGCCGGGTCGGTGCCGTGCAGCAGCGCGCCCGCGACCGCCGCTTCACCGTGCTCAGCGCCACCCGCTGACCCGTCCGCTCCCGCCCTGAGACGCCACTCCAGCGGAGCGACGTGAAAAGCCCCGTCACCTGGGCGCAACTAAAAATCCCCGTCAGCGGGGCAAAGTAGGGCGATAGCCTGCGCTATTTCCCCCACTTTGCCCCGCTCACGGGGCTGGGACCGCTGGCGGGGCTGGTCAGCTCACCATGCTGCGCAGCACCGAGGTGAACATCGCCAGGCCGTCGGTGCCGGAGCGGGTGCCCTCGCCGGGCTGGTCCGGGCCGAAGCCGGTCTCGACCGCGTGCTCAGGGTGCGGCATCAGGCCCACGACGTTGCCTGCGGCGTTGGTGATTCCGGCGATGTCATGGCGGGAGCCGTTGGGGTTCGCCTCGAAACCGGCCGGGCCGTGGGTGGCGCCAGCGGCGTAGCGGAACACGATCCGGCCCTCGTCCTCGAGCTCGGCGAGGGTGCGCTCATCGGCGACGTACTGGCCATCCTGGTTCTTCAGCGGAATGCGGATGACCTGGCCCTTCTCGTAGCCGGAGGTCCAGGCCGTGCTCGTGTTCTCGACCGTCAGCGGTTGGTCGCGGCAGAGGAACGCACGGTGCGCATTCTTGATCATCGCGCCGGGCAGCAGATGCGTCTCGCAGAGGATCTGGAAGCCGTTGCAGATGCCGAGCACCGGCATCCCGCCCTTGGCGGCGTCGGCGACCTTCTCCATCACCGGGGCGAAGCGGCTGATCGCGCCGGCGCGCAGGTAGTCGCCGTACGAGAAGCCGCCGGGGAGCACGATCGCTTCGACGTCCTGGAGAGAGTCCTCGCCGTGCCAGAGAGCGACCGGCTCGGCCCCTCCGATCCGCACGGCGCGCAGCGCATCCCGGTCATCCAGCGTGCCCGGGAAGGTCACCACACCGATGCGCATCAGGCCTGCGCCCCGTCGGCCTCGTCCTCGACGTCGATCGAGACGACGTCCTCGATGACGGGGTTGGACAGCAGGGTGGTGGCGGCCTCGCGGAGGGAGGCGAGCACCTGGTCGGTGATCTCACCTTCGACCTCGAGCTCGAAGCGCTTGCCCTGGCGCACCGAGGCGATGCCCTCGAAACCGAGTCGCGGCAGTGCGGCGGCGACGGCCTTGCCCTGCGGGTCGAGGATCTCCGGCTTCGGCATGACGTGGACCACGACACGTGGCATGGGGACTCTCCTGGGGGACGACGGCCGCGATGGGGCGGGCCGGGCGGGTGGATCTGCAGTGCGGGTGAGCGGTCGGCACGGGGTCGGCCGACGGGTCGGGCCCGACGAGGACATCGTACCGAGCCGGAGCCGATCGGCGGGGGCCTGCCCACCGTGGGAACGACCTCCCGGTCGCCTCGGTTCAGAGCAGGCCACGTTCGAGGGCCAGGGTCACGGCCCGCGTCCGGTCGTCCACCCCGAGCTTCGTGAAGATCCGCAGCAGATGGGACTTCACCGTCGACGCCGCGATCGAGAGCCGCTGTCCGATCTCCGCGTTCGACCTGCCGGTCGCGACCAGGCGCAGCACGTCGAGCTCACGGGCGGTGAGGGCCTCGGGCCGCGGTGCGCGCAGCGAGGAGGCGATCGCGGCGGTGGCGACGGGGGCGAGGGTGGTGCGGCCGGTCGCGGCGCTCGCCGCCGCCTCGAGCAGCTGCGGCGCAGGGGTGTCCTTGAGCAGGTAGCCGGTCGCTCCCGCCTCGATCGCTCGCAGGATCAGTGCGTCGGTGTCGTAGGTGGTCAGGACCAGCACGGGGACCGGAGACGCGGAGCTGCTGAGCAGGCGCGTGGCCTCGACCCCGTCGGTGCCGGGCATCCGCAGGTCCATGAGCACCACGTCGGGGCCCCGGCCGTCGCGCTGGAGGCGCTCGACGGCGTCGACCGCCTCCTGGCCGGTGCCGGCCTCGGCCACCACCTCGTGCCCGGCGGACTCGAGCACGGCCCGCACCCCGGAGCGGAAGATCGGGTGGTCATCGGCCAGGACCACGCGCAGGGATTCACTCGGCATCGGGCTCGGCATCGGGCACCTCCGGGGTGGTCGCGGTGACGGGCAGGACGGCCCGCAGCGTGGTGCCCGCGCCGCGGGAGGAGACCAGGTGCAGCACCCCGCCCTCGGCTTCGAGCCGGGAGCGCGTCCCCACCAGGCCGTAGCCCGCGGTGGGCAGGTCCACATCGAAGCCGGCGCCGTCGTCGGAGACCTCGAGCAGCGCGTCCCCCTCCTCGCGGGTCAGGCGGATCCGCACGGAGCCCGCGCCGGCATGCCGCTCGATGTTGCGCAGCGCCTCCTGGAGGGAGCGCAGCAGCACCACCTCGGTGCGGGTCGCGACCGAGGACCAGCCGGAGGAGTCCACCGTGGTGCGTACGCCGGTGCGCTGCTCGAGGTCCGCGGCCAGACGGTCCAGGGCCGCACCGAGGTCGAGGGGCGCCTGGGTGCGGGCGATCAGCGCGCGGGACTCGGCGAGGCCCTCCCGGGAGATCTCCTCGATCTGGGCCAGCAGCGGCACGGGAGTGCTGTCGGTCCCGCCCACCCCGTCAGGACCGTCGGAGCCGCTGGTGTGCCGGGCGGCCTGGGAGAGCATCGTGATCGAGGTGAAGGACTGGGCGAGGGTGTCGTGGATCTCGGCGGCGAGCCGGCCCGCCTCCTCGTCGACCCCGCGCTGATGCTCGAGGACGAGCAGCGCGGAGCGGGTCCGCTCCAGGCTCCGCACGGAGTCGGCGAGCTTCTCGGCCAGCTCCCGGCGTTCGTGGGAGAGGGTCTCGATCTGCCAGATCCAGGTCGCCATCAGCACGGAGAACAGGGCGCTGCCCAGCCCGGTCGCGAGCGCCACCGCCACCCCGGCCGAGCCGCTCTCGAGCCCCCGCGGCAACCGCACCAGGACGACCCCGCCCGCGAGCAGCAGCGTCGCGGCCAGCCCCGCGCGGTAGGTGGAATGCAGCACCCACATCAGCATGAACGCGGCGAAGAGGTGCAGGCCCACGTTCGAGACCCCCAACAGGGCCACGGCGATCCCGCCGAGCACGATCGTGCCCACCACGCCGGCACCGGGCAGGCTGCGCAGCACTACCGCCCAGTGCGTGGCGGCGTAGGCGGCGAGCCAGAACGAGACCAGCAGGGCCGTGAGCGGCCCGGGGGAGATCACCAGTCCCAGCAGCGCGGTCCCGGCGACGATCAGGTGGAGGGGCCAGTTGGTGGCCCAGCTCCGCGGCACGCCGTCCAGGGTGCAGAGGTTCCCGCCGGCGATCAGCGTGCGACGCTCAGCCTGCGTCACGAGGACTCCACCGGAACGTGGTCCTCGCCAGCACCAGCATGACGATCAGCCATGAGCTCAACACTAGTGCCGCGAGCACCGGGATCGACAGGTCGTCCAGGCCGAAGGGGGCGATCTCGATCTGCTCCCCGAACTCCTCCGGGAGCAGCGAGAGGCGCAGACCGCGCGCGATCCATGCCTGGGGGAAGACGTAACCCAGGTTCTGCAGCCAGGTGGGCAGCTCCGACATCGGGATGTAGCTGCCGGAGAAGAAGCTGAGCACCACCGTGATGGGGGCGGAGGCGGCGATCGCGGCCCGGCCCGAGGGCAGCGCCGAGGCGAAGGCGACCCCGGCGGCGGTGGTCGCGGCCGTGCCCAGCAGCAGCACCCAGGCGAAGGTGAACATCTGGTGGGGCATCGGCACGTCGAAGGCGAATCGCGCGACGACCAGCAGCAGGGCTGTTTGCAGGGTGGTGTTGAGGGCCACGAGAACCACCTTGGAGATCAGGTAGGCGCTGCGAGGCATGGGGCTCACCACGAGGCGCCGCAGGGTGCGGTCATCGCGCTCGGTCGCGATGATCTCCGCGGTGGACTGGAAGCCCGAGGTCATCACCGCCGCGGCGATCATCCCGGCGAGGTAGTAGGTGGAGGCCGCGACCTCGGTGCCGTCCTGCAGCGTCCAGGCCTGGTCGAAGATCGTCGCGAAGATCGCGAACAGCACGATCGGGAAGGCGAAGCCGAAGATCACCTGGAGCGGCTCGCGGTAGAACTGCAGCAGCTCGACGCGGGTGCGCACGCCGACGGCGCGCAGCAGGGAGGGGGCGCGGCGGGAGGCGGCCGACGTCGGGGCGGCAGGATGCAGGGTGGGAGCGGTGGTGGCGCTCATCGGGGTCCCTCCGAGACGAGGCCGAGGTAGATCTCCTCGAGGGACGGGCGGCGCACCTCGAGATCGGGCAGGGAGGGATGGGCGGCCAGCAGCTCGCGCAGCAGCGGATCGGGGTCCTCGACCACGCGCGCCTGCGGCCCGTCGGGGCCGGTCCAGGTGACCGTGGAGCTGGTGCCGTGGGCCCGACGGATCTCGGCGACGGTGCCCTCGGCAACGATCCGCCCGGCACGCAGCACGGCGGCGCGGTCGGCCAGGAACTCGACCTCATCGAGGTAGTGGCTGGTCAGGACGATGGTGGTGCCGAGCCTGCGCAGCTCCCGGATCAGCTCCCAGAACTCGCGCCGCGCGGCCGGGTCGAAGCCGGTGGTGGGCTCGTCGAGGAACAGCAGCTCCGGCCGGGAGACGATCCCGGTGGCCACGTCGAGGCGTCGGCGCTGCCCGCCGGAGAGGCTCGCGATGCGAGCGCCGGCCTTCTCCGCGAGGCCGGTCGCCTCGAGCAGCTCGGGGACGTCCCACGGGTCCTCGCAGTAGGCCGCGTACTGGGAGACCATCTCCCGCACCGTGAGCGAGGCGCGCTCGCTGCCGCTCTGGGCGACGATCCCCACCCGGTTGCGGTCCCGGCTGCCGAGCGCCGTCGGGTCCAGGCCCAGCAGGTCGATCGTGCCGGACTCGCGGTGTCGCAGCCCCGTGCACATCTCGAGGGTGGTGGTCTTACCGGCGCCGTTGGGGCCGAGCAGCCCGAAGATCGTGCCCCGGGTGACACGGAATGACACATCGTCGACGACGCGGCGGCCGCTGTAGGACTTCACGAGGTGGGAGACGGCGAGGGCGGGCGGAGGGTCTGCGGCGGGTGCCGGGGTCGGGGCGGTCCGTGTGCTGGTCATGGCTCGAGTCTGGGAGCGCGGCGATGCAGTCGGTACCACCGAGTAGCCACGATCGCCTCCACCGATCGGTGGAGGCGAGCACGCGCCGGGGGGCCGCCCCCTGTGCAGACGGTGCCGGCGGCGATAGGTTCGAGGGACCGTCGCACCCATTCCCAGGAGGAACCGATGAAGATCCGCCACCTCGTCCACTCGTGCTTGCTGGTGGAGACCGGCGGGCGTCGACTGCTGATCGATCCCGGCGGCTTCAGCGGCGAGGCCGTGCGCGGCCTCGGCGCCGCGGTGCTGACAGGGATCGACGCCGTGCTCCTGACCCATCAGCACCCCGATCACGTGGACCGCACCCTGCTGGACGAGGTGCTTCGCCTGGCGACCACCGCCGAGGTGATCGCGGAGCCCGAGACCGCGCAGCAGCTGCGGGAGGCGGTCGACGGCGCCGCTGCGGTGCGCCCCGAGCAGCTGCGTCCGCTCGCCGCCGGGGACGCGCACGTGCTTGCCGCGGTCCAGGGCCACGGCTCGTTGCGGATCGAGGCTGTCGGCGGCCGGCACGCGATCATCCACCCGGACATTCCGCGGGTCGGCAATTCGGGTCTCGTGATCTCCGCGGGGGACGGCCCCCGGCTCGGCGTGACCGGAGATTCCCTCGAGCCGCTGCCGGAGTTCCACGGCATCGACGTGCTCGCCTTCGCCGTCGTCGCCCCCTGGTCGAAAGTGTCCGAGACCGTCGACTTCCTCCGCGCCGTCGGCCCGACGCTGGCCCTGCCCGTGCATGAGGCGATTGCGAGCGACGTGGGCCGACCGATCTATCTGCGCCAGGCCACTGCCCTCGCTCCCGAGGGCACGGAGGTGCGTGACTGGCCGGTCGACGGGGTCATCGAGCTCCCCGGGAGCTGAACGCGCCATGAGCGCCGAAAGGAACAGGAACCGGTCCGAGGACCGGCGGGACCCCGCGGACCGAGCAGGGACCGGCGACGGTGCCTCCCGCGCGATGCATGCGGTGCCCCGGGAGCACTTCCTGCCCCCGGAGCTGCGGGACCGTGCCGGCGTGGATTCCCCGCTGCCGATCGGAGTGGGCCAGACCAACTCCCAACCCAGCACGGTGCTGGACATGCTCCGCCTGCTCGATGTGCGTGAGGGGCAGCACGTGCTCGACGTCGGTGCCGGTTCCGGCTGGACCACGGCGCTGCTCGCCCACCTCGTCGGACCCTCCGGGAGCGTGGTGGGTGTGGAGCGGCAGGTGAGCCTGCTGGCACCTGCCCGTGCCGCGCTCGCCGGGACCGTCGGCCGCGAGGACGGCCGCGCGGAGATCCGCGAAGCCCTCCCCGGGGTGCTGGGGGCGCCGGCGGACGGACCTTTCGACCGGATCCTGGTCTCCGCCGCCGCCCGGTCCAGCCACTGGTTCGTGGACCGCCGCGCTCCAGGGACGCCGGATCGGGGTACGGTGCTTCCGTGCACGGGAGTCCGGTAGGCCGGGCTGAGAGGGAGTTCTCGAACTCCGACCGTAGAACCTGATCCGGATCATGCCGGCGCAGGAAGCTCCGCCAGGCGATCGTCGCTGCGCGCCCGTGCCCTCGTGAAAGGCACGGATCGTGAGCATCACTCCCGTCGGCACCCCCGCCACCCTCCCGGGCACCGCCCCGGATCCCACCGAGACCCCGCTCGGCTTCGGCGTCGGCGCCAGGGTCACCGCAGCCGTCATGACCGATGACTACGCCCGAGTGCTCGTCGGCATCCTGTCCCGGCTCGACCTCACCGGCCTGGTGCGCGAGACGGGGGACGTCTCCACCTATCTCGGCGGCCACGAAGCCCACCTGCAGCGGTATCTCATCGACCTCGCAGACGACCTCGCCCGCACCGAGCACCACGCCACCCTCTCCGTGACCCTCTCGCGCGGCTGCCCGGGAGAGGTGACCTGCGAGCTTCCCGGTGGCGCCGGCCCGCGCGACGTCGGGATCACCGAGCCCCGTCGCACCGGCCGTTTCGCTTCCGCGGAGTGGGCGCTGTACCCGCTGGCGGACCAGGTCGCCGCCGACGGCACCGCGCCGGACCACATGCGCGACATCTACGCCGCGATCGACCGCGCCCGGGAGCTGGGCACCTTCCGCGGCTCCGAGCATTTCGTCACCCGCCTCGAGGGCGACATCGGCGAGGTGATCGCGACTGCCGTCGCCGGCTGGTTGCAGGTGGGTCGCAGCGTGCAGCACGTCACCAGCCATCTCACCCTCTCCCTGAACAGCCCCTCCCACGAGGTGCGCGAGCTCGGCGAGGAGACGCGATGACCCGCGCACAGACTCCGGCAGAGACCCCCTCCCGGGCTCCCGGCCAGACTCCCTCGCAGGCCTCTGATCTGGCCGCTCGTGCCGCCCGGCGTCCGAGGCTCTCCCTGCGCGAGATCGTGCTGGTGGTGGTGCTCGGTGTCGTGTTCGGCTTCCTGTACTGGGTGTTCGTCCAGGCCTGGAACGGGCTCGCGATCGCGATGGGCCCCGCCGGGGACCTCGCCCAGCACGTCCTGTTCGGCTCCTGGCTATTGGTGGGACCGGTGGCGCTGGCGATCCTGCGCCGCCCTGGCGTGGGCATCCTCGCCGAGATGCTCGCCGCGATCATCGAGGTCGTCTTCCTCGGCAGCCCCGTCGGCCCGATGCTGGTGCTCGCCGCCGCGCTGCAGGGCATCGGCAGCGAGCTGCCCTTCGCCCTGACCCGCTACCGCCGGTTCGGTTGGGGAGTGTTCGCCGCCTCGGGCGCCTTCGGTGCGGGCCTGGTGTTCTTCTGGACCGCCTACCGGATGGGCTGGTACGGCCAGGACCTGCTCGCGCTGCGGCTCGGGATGCAGGTGCTCTCCGGGATCGTGCTCGGCGGTCTGCTCGCCAGGGTGATCGTCCGCGCCCTGGAGCGCACCGGCGTGCTCGCGAACTTCGCGATCGGTGCCGCCGCGCAGGGCGACGACGGCATCCCGGCACGTCGTGTCCGCTGAGGCCGCAGCGGCCGCCGAGGTCACCGCGCCGGGCGAGAGGGAGGCGGCGGCCCCCGGGCAGTCGGGGACGGTGGTCGAGGCACGGGAGCTCGAGGTGGTCCTGCCCTCGGGGGACGGCGTCGGCCCCTGGACCGGGAGCATCCGGGCCGGGGAGCAGGTGCTCCTGCTGGGCCCCAGCGGCTGTGGCAAATCGACGCTGCTGCGCGCGCTCGCCGGCGCGCTCCCCTCCCACCAGCGCGGCCGGGTCACCGGCACCCTGCGGGTGGGCGGCATCGACCCGATCGCCGAGGGGGTCCTGGCCACCGCGGGGACCGTCGGATTCCTCGGTCAGGATCCGACCGACGGGGTGTGCCTCCCGCGGGTCGCCGATGACGTCGCCCTCCCGCTCGAGAGCCGCAGCGTGCCGCCCGCGCAGATCGGGAAGCGCGTGCGCGAAGCTCTCGCAGACGCGGGCATCGAGACGCTCGCCGACCGCCCGGCCGCGACGCTCTCGGGCGGACAGCTGCAGCGTGCGGGCCTCGCCGCGGCGCTCGTCGCCCGGCCGCGCCTGCTGCTGCTGGACGAGCCCACCGCGATGCTCGATGCCGAGGGCGTGCGCGCTGTGCGCGACGGCGTCGAGCGGGCTGCGCGCGAGGGCGGAGTGGCAACGATCCTCGTGGAGCACCGCCTCGACGACTGGGCGGGGGAGTCGGGCCTGGCCGGACTTCCGGCACGGACCATCGCGCTCGACGCCTCCGGGCAGGTGCTCGCCGACGGGCCGACGACTGTGGTGCTCACCCGTCACGGCGCCGCGCTGCGCGAGGCGGGGTGCTGGCTGCCCGGGGAGGTCGAGGAGACGCTGAGCTCCGAGAGGGGGTCCGGGGAGGTGGCTCCGTCCCCAGGCCCGGAGGCCACGCCGGATCCGCTGCTCACCGTGCGGGGCGCCGAGCTCGGCCACGGCGACCGCACCGTGCTGCGCGAGGTCGAGCTCACCGTGAATGCGGGGCGTCTGCTCGCCGTCGTGGGCCGTAACGGCGCCGGGAAGTCCACGCTGCTCGGCGCGCTCTCCCGCCTGGACCTCCCGCAGGCGGGCACCGTCGACGGTGCGGCGGCTGGGCTCGTGTTCCAGCGACCCGAGGCGCAGTTCGTGGCCGACACCGTGCAGGCGGAGCTCGCCGCGTCCGGGGCCGGGCACGAGCAGGTCGAGGAGATGCTCGCCCGGCTGCGCCTGCAGGCGCAGCGGGACGCCAGTCCCTTCAGCCTCTCCGGCGGTCAGCAGCGCCGGCTCTCGATCGGCGCGATGCTGCTGACCCAGCGCCCCGTGCTGCTCGTGGACGAACCCGGCTACGGCCTCGATCGTGTCGCTCAGCAGACCGTCCTCTCGCTGCTGCGGGAGGCGGCCGGGACCGGTCGCGGCGTGGTGATGACCACCCATGACCTGCGCACCGTCCGCGCGGCCGATGCGGTCGCGGTGATCGCCGACGGCCGGCTGCTCGGACCGATGTCACCGCAGACGCTGCTGCGGGACCGCGGCCTGCTGCAGCGCGCGGGGCTCGTGGCGGCACCGCTGGTCCCGGGGGCGGCGCCGGCGGTGAAGCCGCCCGTGGCGAGGGCCCGTGCGGCCGACGAGCCCGCCCGCCCACGGGACGCATCCGGATGGCTCTCGCGCCGTAACCCGACCGTGCTGCTCGGCCTGCTGACCGCGCTCAGCATCGTCTGCATCCTGCTGACCGACCCGCTGCCGCTGGTGCTGCTGTACCTGCTGCTCTCGGCGGGGACGATGATCGGCTGCCGGCTCGGACCGCTCAGGCTGCTGCGGGCCCAGCTGCCGTTCATGGTGTTCGCCAGTGGCGTGCTGATGGTCAACGTGCTCGGCCGGCCCGGGCATGAACCGTGGCCGGAGCTGCCGATCCGAGTCACGGAGGAAGGGATCGTGCTGGGCACCGCCCTGGCCCTCCGGGCACTGGTGATCGGCCTCGGCGCCCTCACCGTCACCCGCGCCGCCGATCCGCGGCGCACGATGGTGAGCCTCCAGCAGCACGCTCACCTGCCACCCCGGTACACCTACGCGCTGCTGGCGGGACGGAGACTGCTCGAGGATCTGCCGCGCCGCTGGGAGACCCTCACCCGTGCGCACCGGGTCCGTCTGCCGCTCACCGCCGAGGGTGCGGTGGCGCGATTGCGCGCCCGTCACCTGCTGCGCTGCGCCTTCGCGCTGCTGGTCGATGCGGTGCGCAGCGCCGAGAGGCTCGCCTTCGCGCTCGAGTCGCGCGGGCTCGGCGACGGCCCCCGCACCCTGTGGCGCCCGGTGCCGCTCACCGTCGCCGATGCGCTGCTGGCGCTCGGCGTCGCCCTGGTGGTCGCCGCGGTGCTCGTCCTGTCCTGAACGGTTCCCCCTGAAGTGCTTCGAGGCGGCAGCTGCCACCTCGAAGCACTTCAGCTGAGGTCGGGGACTCTGCGGCGTCCGCTCAGAAGCCCCTTCCGGTCAGGCGCTCGTACGCCTCGACATACCGCGCGCGGGTCTGCTCGACCACCTCGGCGGGCAGAGCGGGCGGGGGGAGGTCCGAACCCTTGGACCAGCCGGAAGCGGGAGAGGTCAGCCAATCCCGCACGAACTGCTTGTCCAGGCTGGGAGGGGTGCGGCCCGGGGTGTACGTGTCCGCGGACCAGAACCGGCTGGAGTCGGGGGTGAGCACCTCGTCGCCGAGCATCAGCGTGCCATCGACCCGGGAATGCCCGAACTCGAGCTTGGTGTCGGCCAGGATGATGCCCTGCTCAGCGGCGATCCGGCGGGCCCGCTCGAAGACCGCGAGCGTGAGCGACTCGAGCTCGGCGGCGAGCTCCTCACCCAGCAGCTCGCGCGCCTGGGCCACGGTGATGTTCTCGTCGTGCTCCCCGGCATCGGCCTTGGTCGAGGGGGTGAAGATCGCCGGCTCCAGGCGAGAGGCCTCGACCAGGCCGGCCGGCAGCACGTGCCCGCCCACCGATCCGCCGGCCCGGTAGTCGGCCAGGCCGGAGCCGGTGAGATGCCCTCGCGCGATGCACTCCAGCTCCACCATGTCCAGGCCCCGGCAGCGCACCGCGCGGCCAGCGACGGCCTCGGGCACATCGGTTCCGGAGAGCACATGGTGGGGGACGATGTCCGCCAGCTGCTCGAACCAGAACAGGCTGATGCCGGTCAGCAGTCGGCCCTTGTCAGGGATGCCCGGCTGCAGCGAATGGTCGTAGGCGCTGATGCGGTCCGTCGCGACCACCAGCACCTGGTCGGCGGTAGACGGGTCCTGGCCCTCCGGCACGTACAGCTCACGGACCTTGCCGGAGACCACGTGGTCCCAGCCCGGCAGCTGCGGGGCCTCGATCAGCGGGGTGGCGTCGACGCTCATGCGCGATCCTCCGTCACGGTGTCGGTGTCGGTGTCGGTGTCGGTGTCGGTGTGCGCTCCGGCGTCTGCCGCAGCCCGGAGGGCGATGTCGGTGCGGTGGTGGCTGCCCTCCAGGCCGATCGCCTCGGCGCCGGTCAGCGCGAGCGCGCGGGCCGCCTCGAGGTCCTCACCGGTGGCGACCACCGAGAGCACTCGACCGCCGGCGCTGACCAGGTTGCCGTCCACCATGCCGGTGCCGGCATGGATGACATGGGTGCCGAGCGCCTCCGCAGCGTCGATTCCGGAGATCGGGTCTCCCGTGCGCACCGTCGCCGGGTAGCCGGCGCTGGCGAGCACCACGGTCACGGCGCTGTCCTCGCTCCAGGTCAGCTCCGTGTCCTCGGCCAGTTCGCCGCGAGCGGCCGCGAGCAGCAGCGGGGCCAGCGGCGAGGTGAGCCGCTCGAGCACCACCTGGGTCTCCGGATCGCCGAAGCGGGCGTTGAACTCGATCACCCGCAGTCCGCGGGAGGTCAGCGCCAGCCCGCAGTACAGGACCCCGTTGAAGGGGATGCCGCGGTCGGCGAGCTCAGCGATCGTGGGCCGGGCGACGGCGCGCAGCACCTCGTCGACCAGGCCCTCCGGCGCCCACGGCAAGGGGGAGTAGGCGCCCATTCCACCCGTGTTCGGACCCTCGTCGTCATCCAGTGCGCGCTTGAAGTCCTGGGCCGGCGCCAGCGGCACCACGCGGGTGCCGTCGCTCACGCAGAACAGGGACACCTCGGGGCCGTCGAGGAACTCCTCGAGCACCACTGAACCGCCGGCTGCCAGCACCGCCTCGGCGTGCGCCACTGCGGCCTGCCGGTCCTTGGTGACCACGACGCCCTTGCCGGCCGCGAGACCGTCGGCCTTGACCACGAAGGGCACATCTTGCAGCGGGTTGACCCGGTCCAGCCCGGCCTCCAGCTGGGACAGGGCGCTGACCGTGACCGAGGCGGAAGTCGGCACGCCAGCGGCGGCCATGATCTCTTTCGCCCAGGACTTGGAGCCCTCGAGGTGGGCGGCGGCAGCGGACGGTCCGAAGACAGTGAACCCCGCCTCCCGCAGGTGATCCGCGGCGCCGGCGACCAGCGGTGCCTCAGGGCCGATCACCACCAGGTCGGGCTGCAGTTCTTCGGCGAGGCTGACCTGGGCATCGAGGTCGGTCACCGGGACGTCGTGACAGGTGGCGAGCTGCGCGATGCCGGGGTTGCCGGGCGCGGCGTGCAGCTCGGGGGTGGGGGTATCTGAGGCGAGCCGGCGGAGGATCGCGTGTTCGCGGCCGCCGCTGCCGATGATGAGGATCTTCACGCGGGCAGGGTACCCAGACTCGGACGACCGTCGGAGAAGTGCCCGCAGAGCGGCCCTCCCGGGTCGGCGTGGAGCGCGACTCCGGGCGCCGCCCCGGTGCTGTGCAGGCGCTGCGCGGGCAGTACTACTGCGCCGCACCGGTGCTGCGCGATTACGATCGATCCCATGCCCGCCGAGCTCCAGCACCCCGATCCCGCCGTGACCGACGCCGGCGCGCTGCCCCGCGCCCGCGCCGTCACCCGGTTGCGCCTGGACCTCTCCTATGACGGCACCGACTTCCATGGCTGGGCCGCCCAGCCCGGCCAGCGCACCGTTCAGGGGGAGCTCGAACAGGCGCTCGGCCGGATCGCCAGAGTCCCGGCACGGGTGACCGTCGCCGGGCGCACCGACGCCGGGGTCCACGCCCGGGGGCAGGTCTGTCATCTCGAACTGCCCGATGACGTGCTGGCCACCCTGCCCGGGCGCTCGCCCCGCAGCCCCGCTGAAGCGCTGGTCACCCGGCTTGCAGGCGTGCTGCCCGACGACGTGGTGGTCCATGTCGCACGGGTGGTGCCGGGCGACTTCGATGCCCGCTTCGGCGCGCTGTGGCGACGCTACCGATACCGGATCTCCGATGGGCCCGCCGCCCATGACCCGCTGCGTCGGGACGTGCTGCGTCACCGTCGGCCCCTGGACGTCGAGGCGATGGCGCGGGCGAGCGCCCCGCTGCTCGGCGAGCATGACTTCCTCTCCTTCTGCCGCCCCCGCGAAGGGGCGACGACCATCCGCGAACTGCGCGAGATGACCTGGGAGCGACCGGAGGAGGGGCGTGCAGATGCGGGGCTGATCGTCGCGACCGTGGTCGCCGACGCCTTCTGCCATCACATGGTGCGCTCCCTGGTCGGGGCCCTGATCGGGGTAGGGGAGGGCCGACGGGACCTCGACTGGCCGGCGCAGGTGCTCACCGCCCGCACGCGCCAGGCCGCCACCCGCGACGGCGTCGGCGCGGCCCCGCTGTGCCCCCCGCAGGGACTCACCCTGGACCACGTCGCCTACCCTCCCGATGAGGAGCTCGCCGCCTGGGCTGCGCGCACCCGGACGCTGCGCCAGCCGCCGCCCCAGGAGCCACTCCCCGAGGCGGGCCCAGAGGCAGGCTGAGAGCTGGGTCCAGAGCCTGGTGGGGAGCCGGAGCGGGCCTGGGCGGAGAGCCGGGCAGGACCGGGACCGGAGTCGGGCGCAGATCACACCTCTGACAGGGGTCTTCTGCGTTGACGCTCGGGTGCGGCAGTGCGTATTGTTGAGCGCTGTTGTGCCTTGATGTGTGCCCCGACTCCGCAGCCGTTCTCTGATGCCCGGCGCGAAAGGGAATCTCACCCACATCCAGGACCGCCGTCGCGTCGTGAGCGGAGCGGGCCGGGTACAGCCATAGGGGCCATGCTTTTACCCGAAGGAAGCGTGCCCACGGTCCATCGAACCGTGCCTGGTCGGCGTCTTGCCGCCCGGGCACCACGACGAGAGAAGAAGGCACGAGTGCGTACGTTCACCCCGAAGCCCGGCGATGTCGAGCGTTCCTGGCACGTCATCGACGCAACGGATGTCGTCCTCGGCCGGCTCGCTTCCCAGGTTGCACAGCTCCTGAGGGGAAAGCACAAGCCGGTCTTCGCACCCCATGTGGATGCAGGCGACTTCGTGATCATCATCAACGCTGACAAGGTCGCGCTGACCGGAAACAAGCGGGAGGCCAAGCTGGCCTACCGCCACTCCGGCTACCCCGGCGGCCTCCGCGGCACCCCCTACTCCGAGCTGCTCGAGAAGAATCCCGAGCGCGCAGTGGAGAAGGCTGTTCGCGGCATGCTCCCCAAGAACAAGCTTGCTGATCAGCAGATCAAGAAGCTCAAGGTCTACAAGGGCTCCGAGCACCCGCACGCCGCTCAGATGCCCGTCCCCTTCACCATCGATCAGGTGGCGCAGTAAGCGGGTGTCCCGCCACTCCGCCCTGCCGCACGGACGAACCAAGGAGAACCGTGACTGAGACCACCCCCGATACCACCGACAACCTCGAGGCCGTGACCGACGAGTCCGCACCCTCGAGCTTCACCACCGAGTCGACCGGCGAGTCCGCCGTCGGCGCCGGACAGTCCGCGATCGCACCGGGCTACGGCACCGGTCGTCGCAAGCGCGCGATCGCTCGCGTGCGCCTGACCCCCGGCTCCGGCCAGTGGATCATCAATGACCGCGCCATCGAGGATTACTTCCCGAACAAGCTGCACCAGCAGGAAGTCAACGACCCGTTCACGGTCCTCGACCTCCAGGGCCGCTTCGACGTGTGGGTCCGCCTCCACGGCGGCGGCCCGTCCGGACAGGCCGGCGCCGTGCGCCTCGGTGTGTCCCGCGCGCTGAACGAGATCGACGAAGACGCGAACCGCGCGATCCTCAAGAAGGCAGGCTTCCTGCGCCGCGATGCACGCGTCATCGAGCGTAAGAAGGCCGGTCTGAAGAAGGCCCGTAAGGCTCCGCAGTACTCCAAGCGCTGATCGGGCGCGGGGCAATGCTCCGCACCCTTCACGCCGCACGCACGATGCCCTCGACCTCCGGGTCGGGGGCATCGTCGCGTTGCGGGGGTGCTCGCGCGAGTGGGCGGCCCGCCCCGCTAGGCTCCGGACATGGTCGCCGCTGGAGACGCCGCCGAAGACTGGGCATTCACCCCGCGCCGCTGGTGGACCGGCCCGTTCGATGTCGAACAGCTGGCCTGGTCCTCTGTGGGGCGAGCGCGGGATGCCGCCGCCGAGCTCGCGACAGCGCGCGGCCTCCACCTCACCATCGCCACCGCCCCGGGGCTCGTCGCGGCGTCCTTCTCGGCGATCGAGCATCTGCGGATCGACGGGCGGGTCCCGCAGCCGTGGGGTGAATTCTCCGGCTTCCTCGAGGCTCGGGACGGCTGGGTGCGGCTGCACGGGAACTACCCCCACCATGCCGAGGTGCTCCGCCGCGTGCTCGGGGTGCAGGACCGGGCTGGGCTCGAGCGTGCGATCGCACGGCGCGACGCCGCAGAGATCGAGGAGGAGGTCACCGCGGCCGGCGGCATCGCGGCGCGGGTCCGCACCAGGCAGGAGTGGGCCGCGCATCCCCAGGCCCGGGCGCGGCAAGACGCTCTCAGCGCGCCGCAGGAAGCCGAATGGGTGAGCGTCACCGACCGCGGGGAGCGCCCGGCACTTCCCCCGGCGACGAACACGTCCGGGACTACCGCGCTCGCCCTGCTGGCAGGGGTGCGGGTGCTGGACCTGACCCGGGTGATCGCAGGTCCCAGCGGCACCCAGCTGCTCGCCTGCCTCGGCGCGGACGTGCTGCGCATCGACCCGCCGCATCTCCCGGAGCTCCTGGACCAGCACCTCTCCACCGGGATGGGCAAGCGCAGCGCCCAGCTGGACCTGCGCCGCGCCCCGGAGCAGCTCCGGTCACTCGCCGCCGAGGCTGATGTGATCGTGTGGGGCTATCGACCGGGGGCCCTTGCCACACTGGGTCTCGGCATCGAGGAGCTCGAGCAGCTGGCGCCGCGGGCAGTGATCGTCTCCCTCTCCGCCTGGGGTGAGACGGGGCCATGGGCACACCGCGCCGGCTTCGACTCGATCGTCCAGGCTGCCACCGGCATCGCCGTCGAATGCGGTGCAGAAGGGCGGCCGGGAGCGCTGCCCGTCCAGGCCCTCGACCATTCCACCGGGCAGATGCTGGCCGCGCAGGTGATGGAGGCGTTGGCCCGCGCGCGGGCGAGCACACTGCGGCTCAGCCTGCTCGGCGCGGCCCACACTCTGCTGGCGATGCCTTCACCGCCGTCGGAGGCCCCGGCGATGCTGGAGGTGCCCCGGGTGCGAGTGGAGTCGGCCGGGTCCCTGCTCGACGCCGTCCCGCCCCCGTTGCGGGTGGCCGAGGCGAGCATCGAGCAGCCCATCGGCGCATACGGCACCGCCGCGACGCCCTGGAAACGCTGAGCGAGCCGACTCAGCTCAGCAGCTCACGCAGGTCCTCCGCAGTGACCGCGGAGCGGAACGCCTCGCCACCATCGGTGAGGGCATCGAACAGCTCGGCCTTGCGCCGCTGCAGCGCGAGCACCTTCTCCTCGATCGTGTCCTCCGCGATCATCCGGTACACCATCACCTGGCGCTCCTGACCGATGCGGTGCGCACGGTCCACAGCCTGGTTCTCCGCGGCAGGGTTCCACCACGGGTCCAGCAGGAAGACGTAGTCCGCCTCGGTGAGGGTGAGGCCGAAGCCGCCCGCCTTCAGCGAGATCAGGAACACCGGGGCATCGCCCTCCCGGAAGCCGGTCACCGCCGCATCCCGGTCGCGGGTGGAACCGTCCAGATGCGAATAGCCCACCCCACGCCGCTCGAGCTCGGCCGCAACCCGGTCCAGGTAGGAGGTGAACTGGCTGAACAGCAGCACCCGGTGCCCGTCGCCGATCACCTCCTCGAGACGATCGAACAGCGCCTCGAGCTTCGAGCTGGGTACGTCCGCGTACTCCTCGGCGTCGACGAGAGCCGGATCCAGCGCGAGCATCCGCAGCAGCGTCAGGGAACGGAACACGATGAAACGGCTGCGATCAAGATCCGTGTCGATCAGGCCCAGCACCTTCTTCCGCTCTCGCTGCAGCACCGAGTCGTACACCGCACGATGCTCCGGCGAGAGGGTCACCATGAGCACCTCCTCGTGCTTCTCGGGCAGCTCCGCTGCGACCAGCTCCTTGGTGCGGCGCAGCAGGAACGGCCGCACCCGGCGGCGCAGCAGCTCCATCCGGCCGGGGTGGTCACCGGACTCGACCGGCAGCGTGTACTGCTTGCGGAACCCGATCGCGGTGCCCAGCAGACCCGGGGCGACCAGATCGAGGATCGCCCACAGATCATCCAGCGAGTTCTCCATCGGGGTACCGGTGATCGCGAGCCGGAAGCGGGCCTGCACACCCTTCGCGGCGCGGTGGGTGCGCGAGCGGCGATTCTTCACGAACTGCGCCTCATCGAGCACGAAGCCCTGGAAGCGAGAGCTCGCGAACTCCTCCTCATCGATGCGCAGCACCGAATAGCTGGTCACCAGCAGATCAGCCCCGATCGCTGGGGCGGGAAGGTCCGTGCCGCGGGAGGCGGCGGTGCGGTCCAGCACCCGCACCGTCAGGCCGGGGGTGAAACGCTCGGCCTCACGTCGCCACACCGGCAGCACCGAGGCAGGGGCGACCACCAGGAACGGCGGAGCCTGCGGATCCTGCTCTCTGGCACGGGCGATCAGGGCCAGGGTCTGGACCGTCTTGCCCAGGCCCATGTCGTCGGCCAGCACCCCGCCGAGCCCGTGCGTGAAGAGGAAGTCCAGCCAGGTGAAGCCCTCGTGCTGGTAGGGGCGAAGCTCGGCCTGCAGGCCGCGGGGGAGCGGGGGCGGCGGTGTGTCCTCGAGCGAGCGCAGGGACAGCGCGGTGCGGCTCCATTCGCTGCTCGCGACCGTCTCGTCAGCGACCTCCTGGAGGTCGTTCCACATGTCCACCTGGAAGCGGGAGATCCGTTGCCGTTCCGGCTCCCACTCCGCGAGCGCCTCACCCTCGCGGATCAGCTCCCGCAGCGCGTCGAAGGCCGGATGGTCCAGCGAGAAGTAGGTGCGATCGGGCATCAGCAGCTTCGCGCTGCCCCGGGCGAGCGCCACGAACAGGCTCGGGAACGGGATCTGGCGGCCCTCGATGGTGATCTCGAAACCGAGGTCGAACCAGTCGTTCTTCCCGGGCGAGGCCTGCTGGGTGACGCGCACATTCGGGGCGCTGTCCAGCTCGCGATAGGCGTGGCGGGTGCCGGTGATCTCGACCTCGACATGGTCCATCGCGGCAAGGTCGTCCAGCACGTGCTCGGTGAAATCGGCGGTGTCGGTGCCGCTGAGCAGCTCGGGGGAGTCCGTCGCCTCCAGCGGCCACAGGGTCATCGCCGCGGCGATCACCTCCTCCTCGTGGGCCAGGTCGCGGTGGGCGCCCTGGCGCTGATCCATCGGCAGGCGCCGGTCCGGGTCGTGATAGCGCCAGGACCAGCGCAGGGACAGACGGTCCCCCGAGGCGTAGGCGGCGGTGAGGTGCAGGGTGGGCCGGCGCGCCGCCGGCAGCTCCACGCTGCCGTCCAGGCTCGTCATGGTGGTCAGGGTCCGCAGCTGCGGGTAGGCGACCTCGAGGAAGGCCTGGCGATCCTCCGCCGGGATCACCAGCGGCTCCCGGCGATGCAGCAGTGAGCGCAGGGCGCGCGGCACCGAGGAGCCGAGCGGGGCGAGGCGAGCGGCCAGCAGCCCGTCCTCCGTGGTCTCCACATCCAGCACCCCGGACGCCCCGAGGAGCCGACCTCGGAGCGCCTTCTCGCCAGCCACGGCGATGCGGGGCCGCACGTACAGCTCCCCGGCGGTGTCGTCGGACTGCAGGTCCAGTCCCACCTCTCCACCGGCCACCAGGTCGATGGCGGCCAGCCCGCTGCCGGGCAGGAACTCCACCCCGGCGCCCCGGGCATGCTCGAGCGACTGCCACAACAGAGGGGAGGTGATCGAGTTCAGCCAGAGGTGATCGATCGCCCCGCTGGAGTAGGAGCGCTCCACCGAGGCGGCGGCGAAGATGCGGGTCAGCGCCTCGCCATGGGTCGGGTCGTACTCCCGACCGGCGAGGCGGAACTCGAAGGTGCGCCACGACAGGTCCCCCTTGATCCAGGCGCCCTTGCGGCCACGGGTCAGGGGCCGCATCCCCAGCCACAGCTCGGCGCCCGCCTCGACATGGGCGGGAGTCGCGACCTCGCGATGATGGCGGGAGGTGCTGGCCCCGGAGGTGCCGGCCTCGAGGTCGAAGCGCAGGGCCAGCGGGCGGGCCATCGCGGCATTGCCGCCGTCGGTGGTCGGCGTCGAGTTCAGCAGGGGCCGCAGCACGCTGCGCCATTCGGCGGGCGGGCTCTCGGTCATGGCCTGCGAACCCAGGTCGTTGAGCCGGTAGAGGGTCGCCGCGACGTGCACGCACGCCTCGCCGACGGAGCAGTCGCAGGCGGAGCCGCGCGGCCGCCACAGACCGCCGGGCCCCGGAGTGTGGAAGCGGCGGGAGACGGAGTCGTCGTCGTACTCCGTCAGCTGCACCTCGGGATGGCGGAGCGTGCCGTCCTCCTCGGCGACCTCGGCCGAGACGGTCGAGCTCGCCGGCTCCCAGCTGAGATCCGTGACACGACCGGCGCGGGCTGCGCCGAGTCCCCTGCTCGCGGTGCGATCGCCCACGTGATGGCTGATCGCGGAGGGCAGCAGGCGGGGGAGCAGCACGGGATCGGACATCCCTCCAAAGTAACCGGCGCAACCCCTCGATGACGAGGAACCTGAGGAGTAGGGCCCCCGCCAGCGGGTAGTCTCACAGCGGACCTCCGGCACGGAACCTGCACGCGGCACGCCCGCACGGCAGTGCTCACGGGGGCCCGCAGACCCCGAATCCTCATGAGGAGAATCCTGTGGCACGACTTTTCGGCACCGACGGAGTGCGCGGACGCGCGAACGGTGACATCACTGCGGAGCTCGCGGTCGAGCTGTCCGTGGGCGCGGCCCACGTGCTGGGCACCCTAGGGGCCTTCGGCGGCACCCGGCCCCGCGCGATCGTCGCCCGCGACACCCGCCCCTCCGGCGACTTCCTCTCCGCCGCGGTCTGCGCAGGCTTGGCCGCCGCCGGAGTCGACGTGTTCGACGCCGAGGTGCTCCCCACCCCCGGCCTCGCGTACCTCGTGCAGTCCACCGGTGCGGATCTTGGCGTGATGATCTCCGCCTCCCACAACCCGGCGCCGGACAACGGCATCAAGTTCTTCGCCCGTGGCGGCACCAAGCTGCCCGATGAGGTCGAGGACGCCATCGAGGCGCGCCTCGGTGAGGAATGGGACCGCCCCCAGGGCACCGACGTCGGCACCATCTCGCGCTACGACGGCGCGGTCGAGGCCTACGTCCAGCACCTCGTCTCCACCCTGGACCGACCCCTGGACGGCCTGACCGTGGTCGCGGACTGCGCCAACGGCGCCGCCTATCTCACCGGCCCCGACGCCCTGCGTCGCGCCGGCGCGACCGTGCACGTGATCGGCGACCGCAGCGACGGCGGCCTGATCAACGACGGCGTGGGCTCCACCCACCTCGAGCCGCTGCAGGCCGCGGTGCTCGAGCACGGCGCGGACATCGGCGTCGCCTTCGACGGCGACGCGGACCGCTGCCTCGCAGTCGCCGCCGACGGCGAGATCATCGACGGCGACCAGATCATGGCGATCCTCGCGCTGGACCTCAAGGAGCGAGGCAAGCTGCATGACGGCACCCTGGTGGTGACCGTGATGAGCAATCTCGGCCTCAAGCTCGCGATGAAGGAGCACGGGATCGTGCTCGGCCAGACGGGCGTGGGCGACCGCTACGTGCTCGAGGAGATGAACCTCGGCGGCTACTCCATCGGCGGCGAGCAGTCCGGGCACGTGATCATCGCCGAGCACGCCACCACCGGCGACGGCGAGCTCACCGCCCTGCACCTGATGCAGCGGATGGCCGAGACCGGCCGCACCGCCCGGGACCTCGCGAACGTGATGACCCGGCTCCCGCAAGCGCTCATCAACGTCAAGAACATCGACAAGGCCAAGGCCACCATCGACCGCGGGGTCGCCGACGCCGTCGCCGCAGTGGAGCAGGAGCTGGGGGAGACCGGCCGGGTGCTGCTGCGCCCCTCCGGCACCGAGCCCGTCGTGCGCGTCATGGTCGAGGCCCCCACCGATGAGCAGGCCACCGAGATGGCCGAGCGCCTCGCCGTCATCGTCCGGGAGCGCGTGGGTCTCTGACCCTCTCCGGTCTCGGGGCACGCCCGTCGAGAACGCGGATTCCTGCCAGAAACGGATGGGATCGGTGGTCTCG
Source organism: Brachybacterium sp. AOP24-D1-21 (assembly GCF_052378665.1). Lineage (NCBI taxonomy): Bacteria > Bacillati > Actinomycetota > Actinomycetes > Micrococcales > Dermabacteraceae > Brachybacterium > Brachybacterium sp. AOP24-D1-21. Next base: position 251,696 of record NZ_JBQSXX010000001.1, on the reverse strand, counting down.
GCGGGCGTGTCGCGTGAGGGGTCCCGTGATCGGGGGGTGTCTCGCTGTCAGGGGTCTATGCGCGATGACAACCGGGCCGCTCACACCTTCCGCAGCAGCACCGAGTGGACGCGGTGCTGGCCGTCCTTGCGCAGCACCAGGTCGGCGCGGCCCCGGGTGGGGACTACGTTCTCGGTGAGGTTCGGGCCGTTGATCGAGCGCCAGATCCCCAGCGCCGTCTCCTTGGCCTCCTCGTCGGTGAGCTCCGCGTAGCGGCGGAAGTAGGAGCGGGGGTTGGAGAAGGCGGTGCGCCGCAGCTGCAGGAAGCGGTCCACGTACCAGCGCTGCACGTCCTCCATCCGCGCATCGACGTAGACGGAGAAGTCGAAGAAGTCCGAGACGGCCATCCCGAGGCGGCCGTCGCGGCGGGGACGGGCCGGCTGCAGCACGTTCAGCCCCTCGACGATCAGCACGTCGGGCTGCTCGACCACCACGCGCTCGTCCTTGAGGATGTCGTAGGTCAGGTGGGAGTAGATCGGCGCTTCGACGCGCTCGTGCCCGGCCTTCACGTCGGCGACGAAGCGCAGCAGGCGGCGCCGGTCGTAGCTCTCGGGGAAGCCTTTGCGCTGCATGATGCCCCGCGCCTCGAGCTCGGCGTTGGGGTAGAGGAATCCGTCGGTGGTCACCAGCTGCACCCGCGGGGTATCCGGCCAGCGGGCCATCAGCTCCCGGAGCAGTCGGGCGGTGGTGGACTTGCCGACCGCCACTGAGCCGGCCACTCCGATCACGTACGGGGTGCGCTGCTGGTGCTGATCGAGGAAGTCCTCGCGGTTCCGGCGCAGCGCCTGGGCGGCGGCGACCTGGATGTTCAACAGGCGCGAGATCGGCCGATAGACGGCGTCGACCTCCTGCAGGTCGAGTCGATCGCCGAGGCCGCGCAGCCGGGTGACGTCCTCCTCGGACAGCGGCAGCGGGGTCTGCTGCGAGAGCCGTGCCCAGTCCTCCCGGGGGATCTCCTCGAAAGGAGTGACGGTGCTCGACGTCGACGCAGACTTCATGGGGTGATTGTTCCAGCTCGCGGTGCGGGCCCGGGCCACGGGTGCGGCGTGGTGCGACTCGGGCGGAGCGCAGGCGAGAGGCGGTCAGCTCCGCGCATGAATGCCTGCTCATTTCTGCTCACTATGTGCAGCCATTGGCCATGGCTGCGCGCCGGGGTCCGCCATCGTGAGGAAGGCCTCTCACGGAATCCGCACGGGGAGTGCCGAACTCTCCCGCGATCATTAGCGTGAGCGGCATGTGTGGAATCGTCGGATATGCAGGCCCTCGGGCCAAGAGCCCCTCTTCCCGTCCGGTGGACGTCGCCCTTCAGGGCCTCGCTCGCCTCGAGTACCGCGGATATGACTCCTCGGGCGTGGCCGTGATCGATGACGGCTCCGTGCGCGTCACCAAGCGCGCCGGCAAGCTCGCGAACCTCCGCGAGGCGCTCCAGGACGCCGCCGAGACCACCGGCGGGGTCTCCATCGCCCATACCCGCTGGGCCACCCACGGAGCACCCACCGACCTCAACGCCCACCCCCACCTGGGCGGCCGCGAGGGGGAGCTGGCCGTGGTGCACAACGGCATCATCGAGAACTTCGCGAACCTCCGCGCCGAGCTCGAGGCCGACGGCTTCCGCTTCACCTCCGAGACCGACTCCGAGGCGGCCGCACACCTGATCGCCCGCGAGATGGAGCAGGCCGGGGACCTCACCGAGGCGATGCGCCGCAGCGCCGCCTCCCTCGAGGGTGCCTTCACCCTGCTGGCTGTGCACAAGGACGCCCCGGACACCGTGGTCGCCGCCCGCCGCAACTCCCCGCTGGTGGTGGGCCTCGGCGAGGGCGAGAACTTCCTCGGCTCGGACGTCGCCGCCTTCGTAGACTCCACCAAGGAGGCCCTCGAGATCGGCCAGGACCAGGTCGTCACCGTCACTGCGAACTCCGTGTCGATCATCGACTTCGACGGCAACGAGGTCACCGACGCCAAGCGATACACGATCGAGTGGGACGCCGCGGCCGCGCAGAAGGGCGGCTATGACTCCTTCATGGCCAAGGAGATCCACGAGCAGGCCAGCGCCGTCGCGGACACCCTGCGGGGCCGCCTCGAGGACGGCTCCCTGAAGCTCGACGAGATGGACATCGACCCCTCCGTGCTGCGCAGCATCGACAAGATCGTCGTGGTCGCGTGCGGCACCGCCGCGAATGCCGGCGCCGTCGCGAAGTACGCGATCGAGCACTGGTGCCGCATCCCCACCGAGGTCGAGCTCGCCCACGAGTTCCGCTACCGCGACCCCGTGGTCACCGAGAAGACGCTCGTCGTCGCGATCTCCCAGTCCGGCGAGACCATGGACACCCTGATGGCTGTGCGCCACGCCCGGGAACAGGGCGCGAAGGTCATCGCGATCTGCAACACCCGCGGCTCGACCATCCCGCGCGAGGCGGATGCGGCGCTGTACCTGCACGTCGGCCCCGAGATCGCGGTCGCCTCCACCAAGGCATACCTCGGCCAGATCGCGGCCTGCTACCTGCTGGGCCTGTTCCTCGCCCAGGTGCGCGGCAACCTCTACCCCGACGAGATCGCGGCGCTGATGGGCGACCTCGAGCAGCTCCCGGACCAGATCCAGCAGGTGCTGGACAACTCCGCACAGGTCGAGCAGCTCGCCCGCGACATGAAGGACGCCACCAGCGTGCTCTTCCTGGGCCGCCACGTCGGCTACCCGACGGCGATGGAGGGCGCGCTCAAGCTCAAGGAGATCGCCTACATCCACGCCGAAGGCTTCGCCGCCGGGGAGCTCAAGCACGGCCCGATCGCCCTGGTCGAGGAGGGACAGCCGGTGTTCGTCATCGTGCCCTCCCCGAACGGCCGTCACTCCCTGCACTCCAAGGTGGTCTCGAACATCCAGGAGGTGCGCGCCCGCGGCGCCCGCACCCTGGTGATCGCCGAGGAGGGCGACGATGCGGTGCTGCCCTATGCCGATGTGGTGATCCGGGTGCCCGCCACCCGCACCCTCTTCGCCGCGCTGCTGACCGTCATCCCGCTGCAGATCTTCTCCTGCGAGCTGGCGACGGCGAAGGGCCTGGATGTGGATCAGCCGCGCAACCTCGCCAAGTCCGTCACCGTGGAGTGAGCCGGCACTCCCGCTCAGCCCAGGCGGGGGTGTGATACTGCCGGGGTGAGCACTTCTCCGACTGCATCGCCGACGCCCGGCCCCGATCACAGCTTCGGGGGCCGGGCGTTCGCGCCCCAGGATGATGGCACCATCGCGGGCGTCGGCATCGACGTGGTGGGGATCGCGCGCCTGACCGCGATGCTGGAGCGCACCCCCGCCCTGCTCGACCGGCTGCTGACCCCGTCAGAACGCCATCTCTCCGCCGCCTCGCGCGCCGCCCGGGTCGCGGCCAAGGAGGCCGTGGGCAAGGCCCTCGGCGCTCCAGGCGATTTCTCCTGGCAGGACGTCACCGTCGAGCGCACCGAGGTGCGCCGCCCGTACCTGCGCCTGCGCGGTGCCACCCTGCGGGCCGCCGAGGCCCAGGGCGTGGCCCACCTGCACCTGTCCCTCTCTCACGACGGGGACGTCGCCACCGCGATCGTCGTCGCCGAACGCGGGGTCGGTACCGGCGACGGAAGCAGGCTCCCGTGATCTGCGGGCACACCGCGGCGGCGGTGCGTGCGGCGGAGGCGCCGCTGCTGGCGGCGGGGGAGCCGCTCATGCTCCGCGCCGCCCGCGCCCTGGCCGGCCACGTCGCGGCCCGACTGGGTGCCCCTGACACCAGCAGTCCGGACGTGCCCCGGGTGCTGGTCCTCGTCGGCGCTGGTGCCAACGGCGGCGACGGGCTCCATGCCGCCGCGATGCTTCGCGCCGACGGCATCCACGCCGACGCGATCGCCACTGCAGATCGCCTCCACGACGAGGGGGCCGCTGCGCTGCGCGAGCAGGGAGGCGAGATCCTCCCGCTGGCCGACACCGCACCCGGCATGCTCCAGGACACGCTGGCCCGGACCACGCTGGTGCTCGATGCGATTCTCGGCATCGGTGGCCGCCCCGAGGTCCCCGCCGACCTCCTCCCGCTGCTGGCGGTGGTGCGGGGGAGCGGAGTCCCCGTGATCGCGGTCGACCTGCCGAGCTTCGTCGACGCCACCACCGGACAGGCCGCCGACGAGGCCCTGCACGCCACCGAGACCGTCACCTTCGGAGCGGTCAAAGCCGGGCTGCTGCTGCCCGGCGGCGCCGAGCGCGCCGGCATCCTCCACCTCGTGGACCTCGGCCTCGGCCCGCACCTGCCCGCCCCCGCTGTGCTGCGTCTCGAAGACGCCGACGCCCGTGGCCTGCTGCCGCAGCCGGGGCGGGACGCCACCAAGTACACCCGCGGGGTGGTCGCGCTCGCAGCCGGCAGCGAGCAGTACCCGGGCGCGGCGGTGCTCGCCGTGTCCGGCGCGGCGCGGGCTGGGGCCGGGATGGTCCGCTGCCTCGCCCCGCAGACGGTGCTCGACCTGGTGCTGCGCGAGCGGCCGGAAGTGGTCGGGCACCGGGTCGAGCGCGCCCAGGGCGGGCCGGACGCGGCGGACCTCACCGCCGTCGGCCGCACCGACGCGCTGGTCGTCGGCCCCGGGCTCGGACCTGAGGACCCTCGTGCGGCTGCGGGCGTGAACTGCCTGCGCGCGGGAGACGGCGCGGAAGACGGCGCGGGAGATGGCACGGGAGATGGCGCGAGAGAGAAGACGATCGCACGCGGCGCGATCGACGCGGGCGCCCTTGGCACGATCACTCCGGAGCACCGCTTCGGCACCGACGTGGTCCTCACCCCGCACCGCGGGGAGGCCGAACGGCTCGCCAGCCGCCTGGGCCTGGACCCCGACCTGCCGGGCGTGCTCCTCGCCCCCGCCCTCGCGAGCGCCACCGGCGCCACCGTGCTGCTGAAGGGCGCGATCACGCTCGTCGCCCCCGGGGATGGTGGACCGCTGAGGGCCCAGGACGATGCGACCCCGATGCTCGCGACCGCCGGCACCGGGGACGTGCTCGCCGGGGTGCTCGGCACCCTTCTCGCTGCGGGGCTTCCCGGGCCGGATGCTGCTGCGCTCGCCGCGATCCTCCACGGCCGCGCCGGCCGACTCGCCTCGCACGACGGCCTGCACCCTCTGGTCGCCCTCGAGGTGGCCTCACACCTGCCCGCCGCGATCGGGACTATCCTGGCAGGCGCCCAGCCGTGATCCAAGGAGCCCGATGACCATCCCGATCCCTGCCGAGGACCCTCGGCACGTGCCCAACCGGGCCGTGATCGACCCCTCGGCGATCACGCAGAACACGCGTGCCCTGGGCACCCTGCTCGAGGAGCAGACGGCGCTGATGGCGGTGGTCAAGGCCGACGGCTATGGGCACGGCATGCTCACCGCGGCCCGCGCCGCGATCGAGGGTGGTGCGACCTGGCTGGGCGTCGCCCACCCCGCGAGCGCGCTCGCACTCGCCCGGGCCGGACTCGATGCGCAGATCCTCACCTGGCTCTACGAGCCGCACACCGCGCGCACTGTGCTGCCCGAGGTGCTCAGCTCCGGCGTGGACGTCTCCGTCGGCTCCCCGGAGATGCTGGCGCTGGTCGCCGAGGCGGCCCGGCAGGCCGACCGCCGCGCCCGCGTGCACCTGAAGATCGACACCGGGATGGGACGCAACGGCGTGCTGCCCTGGCAGATCCGGGAGATCGGCGCCGCCATGCGGGAGGACGATTTCATCCAGGTCGCCGGCGCCTGGACCCACCTCACCACGGCGGATGACCCCTCCGATCCGTCGACCGATCAGCAGGTGGAGCTGTACGACTCCGCCTGCGCGGCGCTCGCCGAGGAGGTCGGTCCGATCCCGCTGCAGCACATCGCGAACTCTGCAGCCACCCTCACACGCCCGGATCTGCACCGCGACATCGTGCGGCCCGGCATCGCGCTGTACGGCTACCCGCCGGTGCCCACAGATGTGCCGCTGCGCCCGGCGATGACCCTGACCAGCCGCCTCGCGCTGGTCAAAGAGGTGCCGGAGGGGCAGAGCATCGGCTACGGCCGTCTCCGTGCCACCGACCGCCCCACCTGCCTGGGGCTGGTGCCGATCGGCTATGCCGACGGACTCCACCGCGCCGCCAGCGACCGCTGCGACGTGATCGTGCGCACCGAGTCCGGGGACCGTCGGGCCCCGCAGGTGGGCCGCATCAGCATGGACCAGATCGTCATCGACCTGGGCCCGGGGACGGACGCGCGTGCGGGCGACGAGGTGTTCCTCTTCGGCGACGCGGGCGGCGCCCCGAACGATCCCGCCGCCTCGACCGCTGACGACTGGGCGCGTGCCGCCGGCACGATCCCCTACGAGGTCCTCACCTCCGTCTCCGGACGCGTCACCCGCGAGGTGCGCTCATGAGCGATGCGCGCAGGGGAGCACTGCCCGTGCGCACCCGCGACGCCGACGGGACCCGCACGGTCGCCCGGGCGCTGGCCGCGGTGCTGCAGCCCGGAGACCTGCTGGTGCTCGACGGCCCTCTCGGCGCCGGCAAGACCACCTTCACCCAGGGCCTGGGTGCCGGACTGGGCGTGCGCGGGCCCGTCGCCTCCCCGACCTTCGTCATCGAACGGGTCCACCCGAGCCTCGGCGCGGGCCCCGACCTCGTCCATGTGGACGCCTATCGCCTCGGCGGGGGCGGAGAGATCGACGACCTCGACCTCGAAGCAGATCTCGACCGCGCCGTCACGGTCGTGGAGTGGGGCCGGGACCGGGTCGAGCACCTCGTGGACTCATACCTGATGGTCGAGCTCGAACGCCCGGACCATGTCGACGATCCGCACGACCCCGACGAACCGCGCACCCTGCTGCTGACCCCGCACGGCCCTCGCTGGGACGAGCCGGCGATCACCCGCCTCGAGGCGGCGCTGGCCACCATCACCGGCCCCGACGGGATCGCCGAGGCCGCCGAATCCTTCGAGGAGAACCGCTGATGCTGCTGGGAATCGACACCTCCGGGGCGGTGAGCGTCGCCATCGCGAGCGGTGAGCTCACCGGCCCTGCACCCGAGATCCTGCAGGTCCGCGCCGACGAGCGCTCCCGCCACCACGACGAGGTGCTGCTGGCCCTGATCGACGAGGCGATGCAGGCCGCGGGAGTGGAGCGGTCCGAGCTCACCGGCGTCGTGGTGGGCCGTGGCCCCGGCCCCTTCACCGGCCTGCGGGTGGGGCTGGTCTCGGCTCGCTCGATCGCTGCAGTGCTCGGGGTACCGCTGCACGGGCTCAGCTCCCTCGACGGCCTCGCCCACCAGGCGCTCGCAGAGCTCGACCCCGCCCAGGAAGGGGCCGCGCATGACGGCACCGTCACCGTCGGGGTGGCCCTCGACGCCCGTCGCCGCGAGGTCTACCACGCCCGCTATCGCCGGGAGGCGAGCGGTGAGGTCACCCGGATCTCCGAGCCGGCGGTCGATGCCCCGGCGGCGGTCGCCGACGAGCTCACCGCCTGCGACATCCTGGTCGGCTCCGGAACCGGGATCTACCCGGACCTGCTGCCCGCCACCGCGGAGCTGGTGCATGTCGATGCAGGGCATCTGCTGCTCGCCGCCGCCGCGCTGACCGCGCGGGGCGTGGATCTCAGCAGCACCGAGCCGATGTACCTGCGCGAGCCGGATGCGGCCAAGCCCACCGCACGCAAGAGCGCCCTGGGTCGCTGACGTGACCGGCCCCGCAGTCCCGCCCGCCGTGCCCTCCGGCGAGCCGGCTGTCGACCCCGCCTGGGCGCTGCGCCCGGCGAATATCGAGGACGTCGAGGAGATCGCGTTCGCCGAGCTCGAGCTGTTCCCCGACGAGGCCTGGAACGTCTTCCAGCTCGCCGCCGAGATCGAGCACCCTGACCGTCGCTACGTCATCGCCGCGGCCGGGCCGCAGGGGAACGGCGAGCTGCTCGGGTACGCCGGGATCATGCTCGCCGGAGACATCGCCGACCTGCACACCATCGGCACCCGCCGCGAGGGCGCCGGCATCGGCCGGGCGCTGCTGAACTGGTGCCAGGAGCAGGCACAGGAAGGCGGCGCCGAGCGGATGCTGCTCGAGGTGCGGGAGGACAACACTCGGGCGCGCGCGTTCTACGCGGCTGCCGGGTACCGGGAGATCGACCGTCGGCGCGGCTACTACCGGATCCGCGGCCGACGGATCGATGCGCTGGTGATGGAACGCGACCTCTCCCAGAGCCCGCGGGCCACTCGCTAGACGTGGTTGCGGACCTTCTGGAACACATCCGGGTAGCGTGCGTCCAGCCGCACCACGGCGATCCGCAGACCCACCAGGAACACGACCACACCGGCCACCAGCGCGAGCACCCCCGCGAGCAGGGTGAGGGCGAGGCTGCCTGAGACGGCACCCCAGATGCCCACGCCGATCGCCGGGATCAGCGGCACGAACACCCCCACCATCGCCACGGTCATCGCGACCATCGCGTTCGAGCTCGAGGCGGACTTGTCCTTCATCGGGTTGGTGCCGGGAGGCGAGCTCGGATAGGGGAGCAGCACGCCGGTCACCATCGAGATGCCCCAGCCGCAGGCCATCGCCCCCAGCGAGATCATCACCGTCATCGGCATCAGGTCCGCCATCCCGTACAGGAGCGGGATCGCGATCGTCGCCACCACCACGCCGGGCACCATGAGCACCGCCATCGCGGCGATGCGGCCGGTCAGGTTTGCGCGGGAGGGCAGTCCGGTGACGATGTTGACCCATCCCGAGGGACCGTCGAAACCGATCTCGTTGGCCAGGCTGATCCCGCTCATCCCGCACATGAGGATCGTCATCGCGAGCATCATCGGTCGTGATTCCGGGAGCATGAACCCCATCGCCACGAAGAACACGATGATCACCGGATAGATGCCGAGGGCCGCGAGATAGCGGGTGTCGCGGCGCCAGTAGCGCAGCGACTTGCCCATCACCGCGCCGAAGGCGCTCGGGGCGATGAAGCGCGGCACCAGCGGGGAGACCTTGGTGTTCCCCGAGGAGGCATCCCCGGTGAGCGCCGAGGTGAGGGAGAGATCGATCGAACGTCGCCACCACAGCCACACCAGCGCGATGGTGACCGCCCCGATCAGGGCCCGGACGAGCGCGGTGAGCACCCGGCCCTCGGCGAGATCCATCGGTACGGCGAAGAGCGCGCCGACGGGGGTCCATGCGAGCGCCTCGACGACCGTGGGCATCATGCGCCCCAGCAGGGTGAAGTCGAGATCGGAGACGCGCTGCATGCCCAGCGAGAAGCCGTAGATCACAATGAACATGAGCAGGAAGCCGAGGATCCCGCCCACCTCACGCCCGCTGCGCGAGGAGGCGCGGCTCGCCGAATGCGCGAACCAGGCGCGAGGCAGCAGCAGGCACAGGGCGAAGGCGGCGAGATTCGCCGGCACCAGGGCGAGCGCACCCAGGATGATCCATGCAGCGCCCTGGCCGAACACGATCAGCCACAGCAGTTCGAACCCGGTCGCGATCGCAACCGCGAGCAGCGTGAAGAGGCTGGGCAGGCTCAGCGCTGCAGCGGCGAACATGCCGGGCTGGAGCTCCTTCGCGCTGCGGGGGAAGAGCGCGAAGGCCCGCGCATCGAGGGTGTCGTCGAGGCCGAAGGCGACCACCGGGATCAGGAACCACAGCAGCACGGCCAGAGCCCCCAGGCCCCGCACGATCAGCGGGAAGGTCGAGCCCTCCCCAGCCCAAAGCGTGGTGCCCAGGAACAGGAACACCAGGCCCACCAGGGCGCCGAGGGTGTACAGCACACCGAAGATGGTGCCGACCAGCTTGCCGACGTTCTTGCGGTAGGACCGCTTCCACAGCGTCCACTTGAGCGTCAGCTGCAGGCGGATCAGGTGCTTCTGCGAGATCGCACCGTGGTGGACGTCCGTTGCTGAGGCGGTCGCTGCGTGCTCGCTGCTCAGGACTCCAACCACGACAGGCTCCCCTCCGCGACGTCGCCGCCGCCGACCAGGTCGATGAAGGTCTGGACCAGGCTGCCGCCGTGACGGACCTCGTCCAGAGTGCCGTCGGCCAGCAGTTCGCCCTGGGCGATGATGGCGACGTGGCTGCACAGACCCTCGACCAGCTCCATGACGTGGCTGGACAGCACCACGGTGCCGCCACCGTCGACATAGGCGGTGAGGATCTTGCGGATCACCTGCGCGGAGACCGGATCGACCGCCTCGAGCGGCTCGTCCAGCACCAGCATCCGGGGCGCATGCAGCAGTGCGCTGGCCAGCAGGATCTTTTTGGTCATGCCGGCGGAATAGTCCACGACGAGCTTGCCGTCCTCTCCGGCGAGGTCCAGTGCGGTCAGCAGTGACTCCATCCGCTCCTCGACCACGTCGGCCTTCATCCCGCGCACCAGGCCGACATAGGTGAGCAGCTCCCGACCGGTCAGCCGGTCGAAGGTGCGCAGCCCGTCGGCGAGCACCCCGAGCAGGGCCTTGGCCTGCTGCGGCTCGGCCCACATGTCGTGCCCGAGCACATGGGCGGTGCCTCCGTCCGGGCGCAGCAGCCCGGTGGCCATCGACAGCGTGGTCGTCTTTCCCGCCCCGTTCGGGCCCACGATCCCGTAGAAGGAGCCGCGGGGGACATCCAGGGAGATCCCATGCACGACCTCCGTCTTGTCGAAGGACTTCCGCAGGCCTCGGATCGACAGCGCGCTCCGCTCCGGGATCGCCGCGTCGGCAGCGATCGGCGCGGCGACCCCGTGGACCGGCTGCGATGCGGGGGCCGCCCCGTAGGGAGCAGGGTCCATCCCTGAAGGGCCGGCGGCCATCCCTGAAGGAGCGGGAGTCATTCCGGAAGGAGCGGGGGTCACTCCGGAAGGAGCGGGGGCCGCCTGGGAGGGCGGCGCGTGGGGGACCTCGAGATCAGGAGAGGAGGACGGGTGCTCACTGTGCATGGGATCACGGTAGTTCCCGCGAGGTCAGGCACATGCCCCCCGCTCGGTGAGTCAGGGGCCGACCTTCGTCGGTCCCGGTCCTGGTCTCGCTGTCGGTCCCGTTCCCGCGCTCGCGTGCGGATCTTCGAGCGTGCGTGATTAGGATGCCCCTGAGCCGCCGTGGCTCACGGAAGGAGTCCCATGTCGAAGCTGCGCGCCACCCCGAGGGCCTCGAGCCTCGCGCCGGAGGTCGAGGAGATCCCGCTGGGCGTTCGTCGAGCTGCGGCGTGGTCCTGGCGGCTCATCGTCGTCGTCGCTGCCGCCGCCCTGATCATCTGGGGGCTGCTGCAGATCACCACCATCGTGATCCCGGTGCTCATCGCCATCCTGCTCGCCGCGCTGCTGACGCCGATCGTCAAGGTCCTCACCCGCTACACCTTCCTCGGGCGAACTGCGGCCAGCGGCATCGCGCTGCTCGGTCTGCTGTTGGTGATCGCCGGGATGTTCACCCTCGCCGGACGGCAGCTGTTCGCACAGTTCGCGGATATCCAGGACAAGGCCGTCACGGGGTTCCAGGGCCTCGTGGAGTGGGCCACCACGACCTTCCAGATCGACCTGCCGATGATGAACGCAGCACTCGACGAGGGCCTCCAGCAGCTTGAGCAGTATTCCGGGCAGCTGGTCTCCGGAGCGCTCAGCACCGCTGCAGTGCTCGGCAACGTCGTCACCGGCATCCTGGTGGCGCTGTTCACCCTGTTCTTCCTGCTCTCGGGCGGTGCCGGGATCTGGCGCTGGGTGGTGGGCCTGCTGCCGCCCGCGGCCCGGGTCCCCACCCATGAAGCGTTCCGCCGGGGCTGGAAGGCGCTGTCGGCGTACATGCGCACCCAGATCCTGGTCGCCGCCGTGGACGCCATCGGCATCGCCATCGGCATGGTGGCGCTCGGGCTCGGCTCCTATGCGGTGCCGATCTGGCTGCTCGTGTTCCTGTTCTCCTTCATCCCACTGGTCGGCGCGATCCTCTCCGGCGTGATCGCCGTGCTGCTGGTGCTCGTGCTGAAGAGTTGGATCGGGGCGCTGATCATGCTCGCGATCGTGCTCGCAGTGCAGCAGATCGAGGGCAACGTGCTCCAGCCGTTCCTGATGGGCAAAGCTGTCGAGCTGCACCCCCTGGCGGTGTTCCTCGGAGTCGCCGGAGGCGCGATGATCGCCGGCATCCCCGGCGCGCTGTTCGCGATCCCGGTGATCGCCTTCGTCAACGCCACGCTGCTGTACGTGGTGGGCCGAGACCCGAGCCCGGATCTCGGAGAGGACAGGGCGAGCCGCGAGCATTTCGCCTCGCTCACCCGCAAACGAGCCCCCGCAGCGGGCGCGGAGAGCGGTGGCGGGATCAAGCTCGCGATCCCGAGCTTCGCCGCGCTGCGCCCCTCCACGGTGCGCCCGGCCGGCGCGGTCCGCGGAGGTGCGACCGCTCCCCGAGGCGCGGCCACCACCGGTGCTGCAGCCACCGCCGCGGCTCCTGTCACCGCCACTGCGACTCCTGCCACCACCACAGCGGGTTCCGATCCGGCTCCGGTGGATCCGGCCCCTGACGCGGACCTCCCGGCTTCCGGCACCCCCGTGGCCGACGCGGGAGGAGACGCGCCGCAGGACCCGCTACACGACCCGGCGCGCGAGGACCGCGACGGCATCTGAGCTCCACGCCCGCCCGCTCGGGCCCCGAGGCGCCCGGCCTGGGCGCCTGCCCCGGGCGGGCGCTCGTTGAATGCGTGAAAGAAGGCCCCCATCCCAGCAGCTGCCGGGACGGGGGCCTTCCTTCATGCTCTGCGCCCGCGATCTCGGGCGGCGGCTCACGCCGTGCGGGTCACGCCTTGTAGGGCGTGGCCGTCAGGATCTCGATCGAGAACGTCTTCCCGTTCGGCGCCGTGTACTCGACGGTGTCACCGACCCGGGAACCGTGGATCGCGCTGCCCAGCGGCGACTCCGAGGAGTACACCTCGAGGTCGTCGTCGCCGTCAGCGATCTCGCGGTTCCCCAGCAGGAAGGTGCGCTCCTTGCCGGCCATCGTGATGCCCACGACCATGCCGGGCTCGACCACGCCGTCGTCCTTCGGAGCCTCGCCGACCACGGCGTTCTTCAGCAGACGCTGGAGATCCGCGATCCGGGACTCCATCTTGCCCTGCTCTTCACGAGCGGCGTGATAGCCGCCGTTCTCCTTCAGGTCCCCCTCGTCACGAGCCGCAGCGATGCGCTCCGTGATCTCTGCGCGTGCCGGACCTTCGAGCTCCGCGAGCTCCTTGGTCAGGCGGTCGTACGCGTCCTGGGTGAGCCAGGCGCCATTAGGCTGGCTGCTCATGGGTTCACTCCTGTCGTCCTCGGTAGTGCGCATCGGGAAACGATCCCCATATACGCGAATCACGGGGCACATGTCCTCATGCGCCCCGTGTGCGGGTGATGATCAATCGGCGTCGAGCCGGTTTCGGAATACATTACACCGCGCAGAACGCTTTCCCGGGGATCCCCGGCACGTTTACGCGCATCGAGTAATCACCGCGGCCAGCTCACCGTGCGGAGCAGCTGACGACCTCTGCAGAGACCGCATCGCCCTGGGTCGAGATCTCGACGTGGTGCGCGGTGCGTCGATCCTCCTGGGCAGGGATCTCCGTCTCCACGAAACCGACCTGCGCACGGCCCTTGTTCAGCGCCTGGATACGGCAGCTCGCCTCCGTGCCCGGGTCCATGGTCACCATGAAGTCCACGCCGATCGAGTCATCGGCGAGATGCTCGTAGGAGAGCACCTCGGAACGGACCGGCGTGCTCGCGGCCTGGATCCCCACGTAGAGCACCACGGCCACGAACGCCGCGACAGCGAGCGCGAGGAGCACACGGGCGGTGCGTCGGCTGACGAGCGGCTTCCCATAGCGGTCGGCGTGCCGCTCCCTGACGTCGTTCATGGGGCCAGTCTCCCAGACCCTGTCCGGGTGCTCCCCGGGAGCGTCCGGAGAGGTGGGGAGGTGCCTGTCACGTCGTCCGGGAATCCCCGGTTCCTCCCGGTTCCACTCAGCGGGGGTGGCGTACGATCGGACGCTGGTGCACCCCACCGGCTCCGTGCAGAGCATGCGCACCGTCGCTGGGGGTCCCGACACCGTCCAGCCGCCTCCGAGGAGTCCCGTGACCGTCCAGCTGCCCGCTTCCGATGAACCACTGCGGATGGTGGCCGTCCACGCGCATCCGGACGACGAGTCGTCCAAGGGTGCCGGTTCGACTGCTCGATATGCGCGCGAGGGTGTCCAGGTCACGGTCATCACCTGCACCGGCGGTGAGCGCGGCGATGTCCTGAACCCGCGCCTGCGTGATGACCCGACCGTGACCGTCGAGGCCCTGCCCGGTATCCGTCGCCGGGAGATGGAGCGCGCCAAAGAGATCCTCGGCGTGGACCACGAGTGGCTGGGCTTCATCGATTCAGGGCTCCCCGAAGGCGACCCGCTGCCACCGCTGCCGGCCGGGAGCTTCGCCGCCACCCCAGTCGAGGAGGCGGTGCGCCCCCTGGTCGAGTCCGTGCGTCGCCTTCGCCCCCATGTCATGACCACGTATGACGAGAACGGCGGCTACCCGCATCCCGACCACATCCAGGTCAATCGGATCAGCGTGGCCGCTTTCGACCTCGCAGCGGACCCGGATTTCGCGCCCGAGCTGGGCGATCCCTGGTCGATCGCGAAGCTCTACTACATCAACGGCTTCCACCGGCAGCGGTTCTCGGCGGTCAGCCGGCACCTGCGCACCGAAGGAACGCCGAACGAGGAGCTCGATCAGATGCTCCAGCACTACGACGAGAGCCATGATCGGCTGCTCACCACGCGCATCGACGTCCGTGACTACCTCGCGGTGAGGGACGATGCATTGCGGGCGCACGCCACCCAGGTCGATCCCGAAGGGCCGTTCTTCCGCATCTCGCACGATGCCGAGACCGCGGCCTGGGGCACCGAGGACTACGAGCTGCACATCTCTCGGATCGGGGTCAAGCTTCCTGAGACCGACCTGTTCGCAGGGCTGCGGAACGAGACCATGGAGGCGCGCGCATGAACGGGGCACAGCTTCTGCTCGACGCCGGCCTGGTGTTCGCCGCCCCGAGCCCCTCCGACGGCGGAGAGCTCAACTCCGTCACCGTCTCGCCGGGGCTGCCGGGCTTCTTCGCGGCCTTCGTGCTGGCGGTGCTGGTGGTGCTGCTCGCGATCAGCATGACCCGCCATACCCGCCGGATCCAGGCCCAGGCACGGCTCAAGGAGCGGATCGAGGCCGAAGAGCGCGCCGAGGCCGAACAGGCGGCGGCGGAAGCCGACGGCGGGCCAGTGGATGCACAGTCGGTGGACGGACAGCCGGTGGAAACACAGCCGGTGGAATCTCAGCCGACGACGGACCAGTCGGCAAGCGAGCAGCCGGCGGAGGACCCATCGACGACGGACCAGTCGACCTCTGAGGCGAATGGCCCAGCGGGCGACCGCCCCGAGGGCGGGACCCGACCCTCCACCGAGGACCGCTGAGCGGCGACCGTCAGCTGACGGCGGCCCATCCGGAATGCTGCGGCCCATCAGGGCACGGCGTCCCGTCGGATCACTGCAACCCGCCAGATCACGACGACTCGTCAGACCACGGCAACCGTGACTGCCGCGAAGTGGCAGCCGAAGCCGATCAGGGTCCCGGCATGGAAGAGCTCATGGAACCCGAACCAGGCCGGTGAGGGATTCGGGCGCTTGAGCGCATACATGACCGCGCCCGCCGTATAGGCGAGGCCGCCGATCGCCAGCAACCAGACCACGGCCCAGCCGCCGCTGGCCTGCAGCTGCGGCATGTAGAACACCGCCACCCAGCCCAGCGCGATGTAGGCGGGCACGTAGATCCAGCGCGGCGCACCGGTCCAGAACAGCCGGAAGCAGACGCCGACCAGCGCGCCGCCCCATGCGATCGCCAGCAGGGTGCGAGCCGAGCCAGGCTCGAGCATCGCCACCGCGATCGGGGTGTAGGTGCCGGCGATGATCAGGAAGATGTTCGCGTGGTCGAAGCGCCGCAGCATGATCGCCTTCTGTGGGGTCCAGGTGCCGCGGTGATAGACGGCGCTGATGCCGAACAGCAGGCCCGCGGTGAGCACGAACACCGCGCAGGCCAGGCGGATCGCGAAGGTGTCGCCGACAGCGACCAGCATCAGGCCGGCCACCAAAGAGGTGGGGAACGCGATCAGGTGCAGCGTCCCGCGCAGGCGCGGCTTGGGCAGCTGGAGGCCGAGCTGGGTGGCCCGCTGCGCCATCGCCCGGGTGAGGGTGCGCGGAGCGAACGGGAACTTCTCGGCAGTGGGCAGGTCGTCGTCGGACGGCAGCTCGGTGCCCCCGCTGCCCGAGGTCGCCTCGAAGAGCTCCCGCGCGGCGGGATCCTCGAACTCGGGTGCGGTCTGTGCGTGATCAGAAGCGTCGGGGATGTGCCCGGAAGGGCGCCGGCCGTCCTCGTGTCGAAATCCGGAATTCATGAGAACACCGTAACTTACGGGGCCGTAGGTTAATGGTGTGCTCGCTGTGTCCATCCGGTGTCGATTTCCCGGGTTCGTCGAGGCCGCGCCGCAGGGTGACCGATAATGGACAGGTGCGCCCCAGCGCCCACGACCGCGCGTCGCTGAGGCGGGGTGGAGAACGGCCCGTGGCGCGGGCATCCATGAGTGCCAGCGGGCATGAGCACCACCGGGTATGAGCAACAGCGGGACGGAACGGAGGCTGGGATGGACGACGACGGTCTCCTCTACCGCGTTTACGAGCGTCGGCTCACCAAGGAGCTCGAGTCCTTCTCGCTCCCGCAGCACCTGGGCGTGATCGTCGATGGCAACCGCCGTTGGGCGAAGGAGGCGGGGGAGACCACCGAGCATGGCCACCGCGTCGGTGCCGCCAAGATCCTCGAGTTCCTCTCCTGGTGCGACGGTCTCGACATCCCACTGGTCACCGTATGGATGCTCTCCACCGACAATCTGCGCCGCCCGCCCGAGGAGCTCGTCGCCCTCTACGAGATCATCACCGGCACTATCGAGCAGATCATCCAGGCCGGTCACTGCGTGCGGCTGACCGGCAATGCCGAGGCGCTGCCTGAAGAGATGCGCGCCGGGATCGCCCGGGCTCAGGAGCAGGTCATTCGAGAATCCTCGCTGACCGTGAACGTCGCCATCGGATACGGCGGCCGCGAGGAGATCGTCGACGCGGTGCGCGAGCTCGTGC
Source organism: Brachybacterium sp. AOP24-D1-21 (assembly GCF_052378665.1). NCBI lineage: Bacteria > Bacillati > Actinomycetota > Actinomycetes > Micrococcales > Dermabacteraceae > Brachybacterium > Brachybacterium sp. AOP24-D1-21. The sequence goes on along the minus strand of NZ_JBQSXX010000001.1, from coordinate 234,551 downwards.
GCGACCTCTCCGGGCAGGGGCTCGACGGCGATCAGATCGCCTCGGACATCAGCGTCGACTCGATCGCCGAGCACCTCTACACCCGCGGCCAGCCCGACCCGGACCTCATCATCCGCACCTCCGGCGAGCAGCGCCTCTCGGGCTTCCTGCTCTGGCAGTCCGTGCACTCGGAGTACTGGTTCTGCGAGACCTACTGGCCCGGCTTCCGACGGATCGACCTGCTGCGGGCGCTGCGGGACTTCTGCCGCCGGGAGCGCCGCTTCGGCGCCTGAACGGACGATGTCCTGTCTCGGCCCGGGCGGGGTCCGGCTGTGGGCGCTGCGGGGAGAGCGGCTGAGGGTGCGGCGGGTCGTCTGGATGGGGGTCTAGCCGGGCGTCACGTGGCACGGCAGAGCGAACACTCCCGCCCGCCTCCACGCCACCTGCTGTGGCCGGTGGCACACTGAAGGCCTCCGGGAGTGCTGCAGAACACCCGGTGACGATCGGGTGAACGTCGTACCCGCACCCTGCGGTACGCGCCCGATGGCGGCTGCCGGCGCGGCTATGGTCCAGGCATCCGCTCGATCTCGGGAGGCACCCATGGAAGAGACCATCACTGCTCGCGAGACGATGCCCGCCACCGACGGCACGGCATCGTTCAGCACCCGCAGCCGAGCGGCGGTGATCGACGCGGCGAACCACGACGGTGCCCCGGTGGTCCCCTCGCTGCTCCCCGGCGCCGCTCAGCAGATGCTCGCTGAGGTCGAGACCGGGGTGATCACCTACGTGCTGGACACCTCCGTGCTGCTCTCGGACCCGCTGTCCCTGCATCGCTTCGCCGAGCACGACATCGTGCTCCCGATCGTGGTGGTCACGGAGCTCGAGGCCAAGCGCCACCACCCGGACCTCGGCTACTTCGCCCGCCAGGCCCTGCGCCTCCTGGATGATCTGCGCGAGCTGCACGGAAACCTCGCCCAGCCGCTGCCGATCGGCAAGGACGGCGGGCACGTGCACGTCGAGCTCAACCACATGAGCACCGCCTCCCTGCCGGACGGGTTCCGGCTCGGGGACAACGACACCCGCATCCTCGCCGTCGCCAAGAACCTGCAGCTCGAGGGCAAGAACGTGGTGCTTGTCTCGAAGGACCTGCCGATGCGGATCAAAGCGAGCGCGTCGGGCATCCACGCGGAGGAGTACCGCGCCGAGCTGGCGCGCGATCGCGGCTACACCGGCCTGGTCACCACCGCGGTCGATGAGCAGACGATGGCCGATCTCTATGACGGCCAGACGGTCGAGATCCCTGAAGTGGCGCATCAGCCCGTGCACACCGGGCTGACGATCAGCAGCCCCCGCGGCTCTGCCCTCGGGCGCGTCACCCGCGATCGCGAGGTCCGCCTGGTCGAGGGCGATCAGACCGTGTTCGGGGTGGCAGGCCGCTCGGCCGAGCAGCGGATTGCCATCGACCTGCTCCAGGACGAGTCCCTCGGCATCGTCTCCCTCGGCGGCCGCGCAGGCACCGGCAAGAGCGCACTGGCGCTGTGCGCAGGGCTCGAAGCCGTGCTCGAGCGTCGCACCCAGCGCAAGATCATGGTGTTCCGCCCGCTGTTCGCCGTGGGCGGTCAGGAGCTCGGCTACCTCCCGGGCGACCAGGGCGAGAAGATGGGGCCCTGGGGCCAGGCCGTGTTCGACACCCTGGGTTCGATGGTCTCCCAGAACGTGATCGACGAGGTGCTCTCGCGCGGCATGCTCGAGGTGCTGCCCCTGACCCACATCCGCGGCCGCTCCCTCCACGACGCCTTCGTGATCGTCGACGAGGCCCAGTCCCTCGAGCGGAACGTGCTGCTGACGATGCTCTCCCGCATCGGGCAGAACTCCCGGGTGGTGCTCACCCACGATGTGGCCCAGCGCGACAACCTCCGCATCGGCCGCTATGACGGGATCGCCTCCGTGGTCGAGGCGCTCAAGGAGAAGGACCTCTTCGCCCACATCACCCTGCAGCGCTCCGAGCGTTCCAAGGTCGCAGAGCTGGTGACCCACGTGCTGGACGAGCCGGTGTTCTGATCGGGGAGGTCGCGCCCCTCAGCAGTCCAGGGGCGTGTCCGGCCACGGCTCGCCGGCATCGAGCTCCTCCTGCCAGGAGGACAGCAGACTCCGGGCATCCGCGATCGCTGCGGTGCGGCTGTCCAGATCCTGTTCGAGGAGCGCGATCGCCTGCCGCATCGCCACGGTGCGCCCCCTCACCGTCCGGGTGCGGGCCTTCACCTCCAGCACGGAGGAGACCTGCGCGAGCGAGAACCCCGCCCGCCGCAGGGCATCCACGATCCGCAGCAGGTCCAGCACCGCCGCATCGTAGCGGCGCCGGCCAGTCGCATCCCGCTCCGGAGCGGGGATCATTCCCACCCGCTCGTAATAGCGCAGAGTGTCATGGCTGAGCCCGCTACGGGCGGAGACTTCACCGATGAGCAGAGACATACCAGCAGTAGAGCACGACGGCGGGCGCGACCAGCAGAGCCCGCACCAGGTGATGGGACAGGGTGAACTCACCGGCCGCATGGCCCCATAGCAGCGGCCCCAATACCACCAGGGCACCGGCCCCGACTCCAAGGGTGAGGGCGAGAACCCTGCTGTGGTCGCCACCGTTCCCCCACGCCCCGAGGCCCAGGGCGAGACCGAGGGCGGTGCAGCACAGCAGCGCCGCGAGCACGTAAGCCAGCACGGACGGCCAGGCTGCCGCGAGGGATACGACGCCCTCCTGCAGGCCGCTGCGCAGAGCGACCAGGGCGAGCAGCTGCATCAGCGTGAGCAGGGTGAAGGGCACGAGAGCGAGGAGCATCATCATGGAGTGAGCACACCACCTGGAGTGCACTCCAGGTCAAGGAGCGCTCCGGAGCCGTCCCTGGTGCACACTGATGGCGCAGAACTATTGAGCAGTGCGCCATCACGGTGCCGAGAGGACCCGCGATCGTGCCCGAGGAATCCGTCCGCACCACCCGACGGGCCGCCCGTCGCCGCGCACGGGAGCAGCTGGACGATGTCGCGGAGTGGGCGCGGACGGCCGAGGGCCCGCTCACCGTGGCGGAGGCCGAGGCGCGGCTCGTACGCCGGGATCGACACCTGACCTCGACGGTGCTCGACACCCGACGGCATGGCGAGACGGAGACCCCATTCCTGCACCCGCGGCTCCGAGCAGGGCTGAAACCGCTGCGCTGGGCGCTCTGGGCCGCACTCATCGCGCTGCCGTCGCTGCCGCTGCTGCTGATCCCCCGGCACACCGGTTCGAGCAGCCCAGCAGTCCTGGATCATCGCACCGGTCGCTTTCTCGAAGCACTCGAGGTCACCTCGCTGCTGGTGATCGCGGTGCAGCTCGTACTCCTGCTCGCATGGGCGGTCTGGCCGGCGAGGGCCCACGTGGTGCGACTGATCAGCGCAGTCGCGGTCCTGCTCGTCTTCCCTCTGGTGCTGTTCAGCGGCCTGTTCCTCGCGATCCGCGGTGGGACGGGGGACTGGGGGAGCCCGGCATCCCTCAACATCGCCGCCGCAGCACTGGCGATCGGGAATCTCCTCGCCGTCACCTCGCTGCGGAGCCTCGAACACGCCCACGCCCGCGATCTGCAACGGATCCAGCACGCGTTGACCGAGGACACCGAATGGCGCCAGCAGCACTCGGGCCCGCGAGGACCGGTGGCAGCTCTCGGCTGGGCCGTCGCACTGCTGGAGGAGCGTGAGCAGAATGCGCTGCGACGCAACGGGGACCGCGTGCTGCGCGCCCTCGAGGACCGCGGTGAGATCGCTCCCGAGACCGCTCGCGCAGCCGCCGAGATGCCGCTCGGGCGATGGCACGAGCTCGACCGCTGACTACGCCATGACAGAGGAAGGGGCGCCCCACCGACCGGTGGGGAGCCCCGTCGCTCAGAAGACTCTGATCAGGCCTTCGGCGCGGTCATGGACAGCACGTCCAGGGCCTCGTCCAGCTGCGCCTCGGTGAGCTCGCCGCGCTCCACGAAGCCCAGCGCGACGACGGCCTCGCGCACGGAGATGCGCTCGGCGACGGCGTGCTTGGCGATCTTCGCGGCGGACTCGTAGCCGATCAGCTTGTTCAGCGGGGTGACGATCGAGGGGGAGGCCTCCGCGTAGAAGCGGGCCTTCTCCTCGTTCGCGACCAGCCCGTCGACGGTCTTGTCCGCCAGCACGGTGGAGGCGTTGGCCAGCAGCCGGATCGACTCGAGCAGGCTCGTGCCCATCAGCGGGATCTGCACGTTCAGCTCGAAGGAGCCCTGCGCGCCGCCCCAGGCGATCGCGGCGTCGTTGCCGATGACTTTTGCGCACACCATCAGCACGGCCTCGGGGATCACGGGGTTGACCTTGCCCGGCATGATCGAGGAGCCCGGCTGCAGGTCAGGGATCGAGATCTCGCCGAGGCCCGTGTTGGGGCCCGAGCCCATCCAGCGCACGTCGTTGCAGATCTTCGTCAGGGAGACCGCGATGGTGCGCAGCGCACCGGACATCTCCACCAGGCCGTCGCGGTTGGACTGCGCCTCGAAGTGGTTGCGCGCCTCGGTGAGCGGCAGCGAGGTCTGCTCGGCGAGGTTCGCGATGACCTTCTGCGGGAAGCCGATCGGGGTGTTGATGCCGGTGCCGACGGCGGTGCCGCCCTGGGGGACCTCAGCGGTGCGGGGCAGAGCCGCCTCCACACGCTCGATGCCGTAGCGGATCGATGCCGCATAGCCGCCGAACTCCTGGCCGAGGGTCACCGGGGTGGCATCCATCAGGTGGGTACGGCCGGCCTTGACGACGCTCTTCCAGGCCTCGGCCTTCTTCTCGAGCGACTCGGCGAGGTGGGCGAGCGCGGGCAGCAGCTTCTCGACGACGCCCTGCGTGACCGCCACGTGCACCGAGGTGGGGAAGACGTCATTCGAGGACTGCGAGCAGTTCACGTGGTCGTTGGGGTGGACCTCGGTGCCGGCGTTCGTGGCGAGCGTCGCGAGCACCTCGTTCATGTTCATGTTCGAGCTGGTGCCGGAGCCGGTCTGGTAGGTGTCCACCGGGAACTGGTCGTCGTGATCGCCGGCGATCACCGCATCCGCCGCGGCGACGATCGCGTCGGCGATGGCCGAGTCCAGCACCCCGAGGTCCTGGTTCGCGCGCGCCGCTGCCTTCTTCACCTGGGCGAGGGCGTGGATGTGTGCGGGCTCCAGGCCCTGACCGGAGATCGGGAAGTTCTCCACTGCACGCTGGGTCTGCGCCCGGTACAGGGCCGAGGCGGGCACCCGCACTTCGCCCATGGTGTCGTGCTCGATGCGGTAGCCATCCTGCTGCGCGGCGGTCGTGGACTGGTTCATGGAGAGGCCTCCCTCGGGGTTGTCATGCAGTGGATCGGTGGGAACGAACAGGGGCAGGAGAAGTGGTCTGGGGCGCGGGAGCCGTCGAGGGTGCGGGAGCCCCGGTACGGATGTGCCGGCCGCAATGGCCGGTCAGCTGAGCTCGTGGCTCCAGGGCGGGTTCGCTCCCGCGCGAGAGACGGTGATCGCGGCGAGCGCCGCGGCGCGCCTCAAGACCGAGGCGACCTCGACGCTCGGCATCGCGGCCAGCGCCGGACGCTTCTGAGCCCCCAGCAGGCCTTTCGCTGCGAGGGCATCGAGGATCCCGGCGGAGAAGGTGTCCCCGGCACCGACGGTGTCGACAGCGTCGACGACGACGGGAGAGACCTGCACCCGGCCGGACTCGGCGAAGCCCACTGCGCCCTCGGCGCCCCGGGTCATCACCGTGAGCGCGGGGCCGAGCTCACGCCAGGAGGCGACCACATCCTCCACGTCGTCTGTGCCGTACAGCCAGGCCACATCCTCATCCGACGCCTTGACGACGTCGCTGAGGGCGATGCTCGCCTCGACCCGTTCGCGCACCAGCTCCGGCGCCCCCATCAGGGAAGGGCGGGCGTTGGGGTCGTAGCTGATGGTCGCGCTCTCCCGACGGCTGCGCAGCACATCGAGCACCGTGCTGGCGCCGGGATCCAGCACTGCGGCGATCGAGGAGGTGTGCACGGCCTCGATCTGAGCGGGCAGGCCCGACGGGTCCGGGTCCCAGAGCAGATCGAACTCGTAGGTGGCAGCTCCGGTGACATCCAGCTGTGCGAGCGCCGTGGAGGTCGGCGCGGCGACCGAGCTGCCGGCCGTCAGCCGTACGCCTGACGCTTCCAGATGGGCACGGATCGCGTCGCCGCGCGCATCGTTGCCGATGCGGGTGAGGAGGTCGGTGGGATGGCCGAGGCGGCTGAGCGCCACGGCCACGTTCAGGGGGGACCCGCCGGGATGCTCACGACGGACGCCGTCGGCGTCGACGACGATGTCAGTGAGTGCTTCTCCGACGATCAGGAATCTCGCGTTCACCGCTCGATCATTGCAGGTTTCTGGGGGCGGGGCGAACGCGGGAGCAGGCGGCGGGGCGCAGCGACCGGCCGCCTGCAGTGCCGTGCCGTGCCGTGCGGCGGGTCTGGTTCGCGGTGATCCGGTTCAGCCAGGTCCGGGCGCTGTGCTGCACGAGGCGGCGCGGCGCGTGTCAGTGCCTGTGGTGAGGTCGACGGGTGGGGCGCCTCACCCTGACAGCCAGCGCGGAGGGGAGCAGGGACAATGGGGTCATGCACGATCCCGACCACGAGACCTCCGCACCTCCGGAGCAGGCTGCGCCGACCGCGCAGCCAGCGTCCCCGGCACCCCGGCCGCAGCCGAAGTCCGCCTATGAGCTGCCGTCGAAGAAGAACACCGTGCTGCGCAACATGGTGTGGGCGCTCGCCTTGACGATGGCGGTGGTGGTCGTGATCGGCATCGCATTCTTCGGCGTGGGCAGTGATCTGAAGCGTGAGCCGCTGGAGAACTCCGACCTCGATGTGTCCGCGAGCGCGGAGCGTGCACAGCGCAGCGTGCCGTTCCCGGTGGCCGTGCCTGCGGTGGGGGAGGAGTGGAGCGAGCGCTCCGCACGTTTCGCCGATGGGCAGGACCCGCGCTGGGTGGTGCAGTACTCCTCACCGCAGGGGCAGCTGGTGACCCTCACCGAGGGTTCTGAGGTCAGTGCTCCGATGCTCTCCGCAGCGTTGCCGGGCAGTGCCGTCGAGGAGGAGCTCACCATTGAGGGCGCCGAGTGCAGCCTGCTCAGCGGCGGCGAGCAGAGTTCCAGGCAGCTCGGCATCTCCTGTCAGGGCACGGACTGGGGCTTCCTCGTCCACGGCGATGCCGAGCAGGCCGAGCTCGAGGAGCTCGCGGGCGCCGCTCTGACGTCGATCGGCTGAACGGCCCGCAGTCGCACTGCCTCATGGCCGCGCGACCCGGGGCCACACTGCTGCATTGATGGTCGGCGCTGGGCCGCGCGAAGCCGCACTGGCCCGCAGTCGAGCGGCTTTCAGCCGCATTGCGTCAGCGTGAGGCGCCGTCCTCAGAGCGTCGCGCGGCGACGGCATCGTCGAGGCGTTCGCGGGCGCCGTCGAGCCACTGCTGGCAGCGGCGGGCGAGCATCTCGCCGCGTTCCCACAGCCCGATCGAATCCTCGAGCCCGCCCTGCCCGGATTCGAGCCGCCGCACGACATCGACGAGCTGGTCGCGGGCGGCCTCGTAGGAGAGCTCAGCGATATCGGCGGGCAGCTGCTGCGCACCGTCGGCGGGGGTGACCGAGGGGCTGCTGGCCGCGGGGTCGCCCTCGGTCGCCGTCAGTTCGTTCTCGGGGCTCGTGCTCGGGGTCATCGGGTCTCCTCGGGAGGGGTGGTCTGGTGGGAGGGCAGGGCCTGGTCGGAAGGGACGGCCCGGTCGGAGGGCAGAGTCTTGCCGGAAGCGACGTCCTGCTCGGAAGGGAAGGCCTGGGTGGGCTGCGCAGGAGGGGTGTACGGGTCATCGGTGGTGCGCTGCACCCCGAAGCGACCCCCGGCCACGCGGACCGAGAGTGCCTGCCCGGTGGCGGACTGGTCAGGGGCGCGGATGATCGTGCCGCCGGCGTCCTGGACCACGGCGTAGCCGCGCTCGAGGGTCGCCAACGGACTGAGGGAGCGCACCTGGCGTCCCAGGTGATCGACCTCGTCGGCCGCCCGGTCCAGGCGGGAGCCGATCAGCGTGCGGGCCAGGGAGATCCGGGACCGGATCTCGTCCGCCCGGCCAGCGAGGATCGTGGCCGGGTTCTCCAGCACGGGCCGCGATCGCATCGCATCCAGCGCGGACTGCTCACGCTCGATGCGGGCCCGGATCCCCGCTCGCAGCCGGGTGCGGCCGAGGTCCAGCTGCTCGACCTCGGCCTGGATATCGGGGACAACCCGCTTCGCGGCATCGGTGGGGGTGGACGCGCGGACATCCGCCGCGAGGTCGATCAGCGGGGTGTCCACCTCGTGACCGATGGCGGAGACGATCGGAGTCTTCGCGGCGGCGACCAGCCGGGTCAGCTGCTCGTCGGAGAAGGGCAGCAGATCCTCGAGGGAGCCGCCGCCACGGGAGATGATGATGACGTCGACCTCCTCGCGCTCGTCGAGCTCGCGCAAGGCTGCGGAGACCTCCCGCACCGCCTTCGCGCCCTGCACCGCGACCTCACGGATCTCGAACCTCACCGCTGGCCAGCGGCGCTGGGCGTTGACGACCACGTCTCGCTCGGCCGCGGATTCCCGGCCGCAGATCAGGCCCACCACGCGGGGCAGGAACGGCAGCGGCTGCTTCCGAGAGGCGGCGAACAGCCCCTCGGCTGCGAGCACGCGCTTGAGCTGCTCGAGCCGGGCCAGCAGCTCACCGAGGCCCACCGGACGGATGTCGTCGGCTTCGAGCTGGAGGCTTCCGCGCTTGGTCCAGAAGGTGGGCTTGGCGTGGATCACCACCCGTGCACCCGGGACCGGCTCGACCGGGAGGGTGCGCAGCACATGCTCGCGAACCGGGACCGAGAACGACATATCCACGTCGATGTCCCGCAGCGTCATGAAGCTCATGCCCGCGCCCGGTCGACGGTTGAGCTGGACGATCTCGCCCTCGACCCACAGTGGGGCCATCCTCGCCACGTACTCGCCGACCTTGACGGACAGCTGCCGCAGCGGCCACGGATTCTCTGCGGTGGTCTGCGCTGCGGTGGCGGCCAGTGCGGGCCGGGCTGCCGCGCCGCTGTCCGCATCCGGCTCGGGAGAGGTCTGCGTCATGGGGTCCACTCTGGCACGAGGTCCGGACAGCTCATCGCAGCCGGGCCCTGCTGTGGACCCACTGCACCTGTGGAGGGACAGTGCCTGTGGACGCGCAGCGCCTGTGGCCGCACAGTGCCTGTGGAGCGAGGGTGCCTGTGGAGGGATGGTGAGTCTTGCCCCACCACCCTGCCACCAGCGCGGTTCGCCTCCTACGATGGGAGGCGTGAGCACCGGAACCGTCCTTCTTGCCGAGCCGCGCGGCTACTGCGCGGGTGTCGACCGAGCTGTGGTCGCCGTCGAACGTGCCTTGGAGCATTACGACGAGACCATCTACGTGCGCCACGAGATCGTCCACAACAAGTTCGTGGTGGACCGTCTGAAGGAGAAGGGCGCCGTGTTCGTCGAGGAGGTCGACGAGGTCCCCGAGGGGGCGCTCGTGATCTTCTCCGCCCACGGCATCTCCCCGAAGGTCCGCGAGATGGCCGAGGCACGCAATCTCCGCACCATCGATGCGACCTGCCCCCTGGTGACCAAGGTCCACAAGGAAGCGGTGCGCTTCGCCCGCCAGGACTACGACATCCTGCTGGTGGGCCACGAGGGCCACGAGGAGGTCGAGGGCACCGCTGGCGAGGCACCCGAGCACGTCCAGATCGTGAACTCGCCGGACGACGTCCACAAGGTCACCGTGCGCGACCCCGAGAAGGTCGTCTGGCTCTCCCAGACCACCCTCAGCGTCGACGAGACGATGGAGACGGTCGACAAGCTGCGTGAACGCTTCCCGACACTGCAGGCCCCGCCCAGCGATGACATCTGCTACGCCACCCAGAACCGCCAGGTCGCGATCAAGAAGATCGCCCCGGACGCGGATCTGGTGCTGGTGGTCGGCTCCCCGAACTCCTCGAACTCCGTGCGCCTGATGGAGGTCGCCAAGGATGCCGGCGCGAAGGCCTCCCACCGCATCGACTCGGTCTCCGAGCTGCGCGAGGAGTGGTTCGAGGGCGTCGGGACCGTGGGCGTGACCTCCGGTGCCTCGGTGCCGGACGTGCTGGTCCAGGAGCTGCTCGCCGAGCTGGCCGAGCGGGGCTACGGAGACGTGAAGCCTGTGCGCACTGCGACGGAAGACCTGATGTTCTCCCTCCCGCGCGAGCTGCGCCAGGAGATGAAGAACCGGGGTGTGAGCGACAGCCGCACCAAGCCCACCGGTGAGGGTGCGACCGCCGAGTCCTGATCTGAGCGCTGCCCGCCCGAGTCAGCCCGTACGGTCCTCGCGCAGGGGCTGCGAGCGGGACTCCACCGGTGCGGCGAGGTCCGCGATCTCCTCCTCATCGAGTGTGCGCGCCCGTCGCGTGAGCTGCTCGACCTCGTCCACCGGGGTGCCGGCGAGTCCGAGCTCCTCGAATCGTCGTGCGGTGACCATCACACGTGACTGCAGGGAGCCGACCGCCTCGTTGAACGCGGCGACCGACGAGTCCAGCGAACGGCCCACCTTGCCCAGGTGCCCGGTGAAGGTCCCGAGCCGGTGGTGCAGCTCCCGGCCCGCGTCGAGCACGGCGCGGGCATCGCGGTTCAGGGCGTCGGTGCGCCAGGTGTGCGCGACGGTGCGCAGCAGCGCGACCAGCGTGGACGGGGAGGTGATCACGACGTCCTTGGCGAAGGCATCCTCGAGCAGATGGGGATCGGTCTCGAGCGCCGCGGCCAGCACTCCGTCACTGGGCACGAACAGCACCGTGAACTCCGGGGTGTCCCCGAGCGCCTTCCAGTACGCCTTCGCGGAGATCACGCCCACGTGGTGGCGCAGCGCCTTCGCGTGAGCCTTCCGGCGCGACGCGGCGCGCTCCGGGTCCGTCTCCTCGGTCGCATCGAGATAGGCGTCCATCGGCGCTTTCGCATCGAGCACCACATGCCGGTCCCCGGAGAGGTGGACCACCAGGTCCGGGCGCTGCCCGGCGTTCCCGTCGGCCCGCGTGCCGGAGAGCTGCTCGGAGAAGTCCACGTGCTCGATCATTCCGGCGGCCTCAACGATCCGCCGCAGCTGCACCTCGCCCCAGCGTCCGCGTGCGGTGGGGGCGCGCAGCGCGGCGGTGAGGGCGCTGGTGCCGGACTCGAGGGACTGCGCGCGCTGGGCGAGCTGGCCGAGGTGCGCCCGCAGCGCCCCTTCCGCCTCGATGCGCGCGGCCTCGGAACGGGCCAGGGACCGCTCGAGATGGGCGAGCGTGGAAGAGATCGGCGCGAGGGTGCGCTGGAGCTCGACCTCACGCTCCTCCTCGGCCGCGTCCCTGCGGGCGACGTCCCGCTCGTGGCGCTCATCGGCCAGGCGCAGCAGCTGCCCGGCCGCATCCGTCTCGGAGCGCCGGCTCTCCACCAGCGCCCGCGCACGCTCGCGCAGCAGCAGCCAGGTCACCGCGGCGCCGAGCACCGCGCCGAGGGTCAGCCCGATCAGGAGCATCTGTGTTCCGCTCATGCGCCCCAGCACACCACGGGGGTGTGACGCGCGAGCGCCGCCACGCCCGACGGCCGACGGGAGGGACTTCAGGCGAGCGCGGAGCCGGCCCGCGCGGCCTGCACCTCGTCCATGTGCTGCCGCGCCCACTCCACCAGGCCGTGCAGCGGCGCCAGCAGGGAGCGGCCGAGGGGTGTGAGCTCGTACTCGACCCGCGGCGGGATCTCCGGATAGGCGGTGCGCAGCACCAGCCCGTCGGCCTCGAGCGAGCGCAGGGTCTGGGTGAGCATCTTCTGCGAGATGCCGTCGACACGGCGGGAGATCTGGGAGAAGCGCTGCGGGCCGTCCTCGAGCATGCCGATCACGAGCACCGTCCAGCGGTCGCCGATGCGGTCGAGCAGCTGTCGCGAGGGGCACTCGCGGTTGTAGGGGTCGAAGTCGAACAGGGCCATCACGAGCTCCTCTGTGAGGGACGGAATACCGCGGAGGGATGGTTACCGCAAAGTGCCTACTTCCCATTAGAGACTAGGTTACCTACGGTGAGTGTCAAGGTCCACGGCATCTGCAGCGGGCCAGGGGCATCCTCGCCCCGTGATCTCGACCGCGCTCAGGAGAGCGCACGGAAGGAGAGCCCATGGCTCGCATCATCGTTCTGGGAGGCACCGGATACGCCGGGAGCCACATCGTCGCGGAAGCGGCAGGCCGCGGCCACGAGGTCGTCGCCGTCAGTCGCACCGCGCCGGAGTCGCTGCCCGCCGGCACCACCCACCGCGCCGGCGATGTGCGCGATGCGGAGTTCCTCGCAGAGCTCCTGGACGGCGCCGACGTCGTGATCGCGGCCGCGTCGCCCCGTGGCGACCTCGCCGAGGCGGGCCTGCTGCGCAGTGCCTACACGGACCTCCGCGGCCTCGCCGCCGAGAAGGGCGTCCGCCTCGGCGTGATCGGGGGCGCCGGCTCGCTGTTCGTCTCCGAGGGCGGCCCCAAGCTCGTTGACATCCCCGAGTTCCCCGAGCCGTTCAAGGTCGAGGCCCGTGAGCTCGATGCCGTCCTCGAGGACCTGCGCGCCGAGGGCGAGGAGCTGGACTGGTTCTTCGTCAGCCCCGCCGCGATGTTCAACGGCATGAACCCGGGCGAGGCCAAGGGCACCTACCGCGTCGGCGGCGACGTGATGCTCGCGGACGAGGAGGGGAACTCCGAGCTCTCGGGCGCGGATCTGGCCCTCGCGATCCTCGACGAGGTCGAGACGCCGGCCCACCGCCGCGCCCGCTTCGCCGTCGCCTACTGAACGACCCTCGCGCGCTGATCCGCCTCTGCGCAGCGGCCGGGCCTCACCGGGGCCCGGCCGTTCGCTGTCGTGCCGGCCGGTCATCGTTCAGGAGGGGAGCGAGCCCGTGCGGAGCAGATGGTCGAACTCGCGGGTGAAGCGCTCGGCGTCGGCCCTGCGGTGCGGCACCATCTTCAGCTCGCGGCCCGAGGCGGCGGCCACCTTCACGCGCGCGAAGAGCCCGGGCCGGTAGGTCACACCGGTCACCTCGGAGGCCGGTACCTCCCGCTTGACTTTGGCCTGCTTGATCGGCCCTGCGACGGCGGCGATCATCACGCGCGCAGCGGTCACGATCATGACCTCCGGGAAGTCGCCGGCCACACCCGGCAGCACCAGCAGCACCTCTTCTTCAGGAGTCATCAGTGAGGGGATGTCGCGGCGCAGCCCCGGGCTCTCGAACAGCTCGTTGCGGTTGAGGGCGGTCGCGTAGGTCATGGAGGCGCGCGAGGCTGACATGCTCCGAGTCTAAAGATCACGCCCTCCCCAGAAGCCGGCCGAGCCGGTACCCGCGCGGCGCGCTGCGACGAGCGCCCACTGTGCTGACCACCGCCGACGGCGAAGGCCCGAATGTCCAGGTGATCCTCATGGGGTCTGCGACGTCACCCCCGGGGCGGGGTCACGGCCGGGCACGGTCCCGTAGAATCAGCTCCCGTGGCTCTAACAATCGGAATCGTGGGACTGCCCAACGTTGGCAAGTCGACCCTCTTCAACGCCCTGACCCGCGCTGAGGTCCTCGCCGCGAACTACCCGTTCGCGACCATCGACCCCAACGTGGGCATGGTGCCGCTGCCCGATCCGCGGCTGGCGGAGCTCGCCACCGTGTTCGGCAGTCAGAAGCTGCTGCCGGCGACGGTGTCCTTCGTGGACATCGCCGGCATCGTCAAGGGCGCCAGCGAGGGCGAGGGCCTGGGCAACAAGTTCCTCGCCAACATTCGCGAGGCCGACGCGATCTGCCAGGTCACCCGCGCTTTCGCCGATCCCGACGTGACCCGCGTGGAAGGCTCCACCGACCCCTCCAACGACATGGAGGTCATCACCACCGAGCTGATCCTCGCCGACCTCCAGACCATCGAGAACTCGATGCAGCGCCTGGAGAAGGACACCAAGCGCGGCCTGGTCGACTCCGCCGTGCTCGAGAACGTCATCAAGGCGAAGGCATTGCTGGAGACCGGCAAGACCCTCTACCAGGGCGCTGAGGCGGCCGGCATCGACGTCGCCGCGATCCGGGACCTGCAGCTGATGACGGCCAAGCCCTTCATCTACGTCTTCAACACCGACGAGGAGGGGCTCGCCGATGCCGCCTCCCAGCAGGCGCTGCGTAACCTCGTCGCCCCCGCCGAGGCGATCTTCCTCGACGCGAAGTTCGAGTCCGAGCTCATCGAGCTCGACGAGGACGAGGCCGCCGAGATGCTCGAGTCCACCGGCCAGGAGGAGTCGGGCCTCGCCCAGCTCGCCCGTGTCGGCTACGACACCCTCGGCCTGCAGTCCTACCTGACCGCCGGCCCCAAGGAGTCCCGCGCCTGGACCATCCCCAAGGGAGCCACCGCCCCCCAGGCCGCCGGCGTCATCCACACCGACTTCGAGCGAGGCTTCATCAAGGCCGAGATCGTCTCCTTCGACCAGCTCATGGAGGCCGGCTCAATGGCGGAGGCCAAGGCCAAGGGCTGGGTGCGCATCGAGGGCAAGGACTACGTCATGAAGGACGGCGACGTGGTCGAGTTTAGGACAGGACTTACATCTGGAGGTAAGAAGTAGCATGCCTGGATTAGCTCCGACGACGCTCCCTTCTGTGCAGCCGGTGGGCGGCTTCATTCACGGGCAGGCCGCGGCTAGAATCACAGGTATGAGACAAACGCGGCCGTTCGCTATTTCAGGCGTAATAACGGGCACAGTCATGGTGGCAATCTCATTCTTCATCGAGGATGCCGCCCAATCGAAGAGCACGTTGGTTGCGGGGCTTATTGCGGCGGTCACCATTGCTGCGATACCGATTTACGATATCAACTCGTGGTCTCTCACGAAACGCTCACTCGTACATTTTCTTGCGATGCTCGCAACCGTATTTCCGCTACTTCTCTTCAGCGAATGGTTCACTCTGCCAGTGGCCATCAGTGTGTTTTTACTGTTCGGCATCGTTGGCTGGACAATCGGCTACGTCGTCTACCGGGTTCAGGAGAAGAAGCAGGCATAGAGCTGACCCTCAGGGGTAGAATAAGACCGCGCACACGCGCACGATCACGGGTAAGTGCGTTTGGGGCACCTCGGCTAGCCAACAACCACGTAATGCGCGTTCGCCCACGTGCCGGGGTGAACCCGGGCTGGCTCTACCTGTGTTTCGCCAGCTGGCAGGTACAGGCTCAGGTGAAGGCGCAATCGTGCGGCTCAGTGGTCGACGCCGTTTACCCGGGCGACCTGGACGACGTGATCCTCCCGCCGATCGATGAAGTCCGTGGAGACGCTGCGTACCAGTGCTGGAAGGACTTCGCCGAGGCTAACCGGTTGGAGGCCAACGCAATAGACCGGCTTGAGAGTTCAATGTTGGCGAGCGTAGAGGCTTCATAAGCCCCACTCAGCAGGCACGAGTTCGGCTAGTCAACGGGCCCCGAGCATGCCTGCGCCGGCCGTGTGCCACCCGCGAGCCAATTCTGGCCGGTCTGGCCGTTCATGGACCGCTGACTTCTTATGGTGACGCCGCCGAAAGTAGTATTGCCACGCCTGCAGCCCAACGGCGTGATCCTTCCGAGATTGTAGGAGGGGAGCGCATATTCCTGTGTCCCGAACACTGCTTACGTGATGCTGTTATGGTGCACGTATGAGCAGCGCACCCCGCAAGGCAGCCATCTACCTCCGTATCTCTCAGGACCGCGAGATGGATGGGCTCGCCATCGAACGCCAGCGCGAGGATTGTGAGAACCTCGCTCGGTTCCGGCGCTGGGAGATCGTCGAGACCTATGTGGACCAGTCGAAGAGCGCTACCGACCGGTCCGCGATCCGTCCGGACTACGACCGCATGGTCGCCGACTACCTGGTCGGACGGTTCGACGCCATCATCTGCTACGACCTCGACAGGCTCACCCGGCAGCCGCGGCAGCTGGAGGACTGGATCGACGCCGCCGAGCTTCGCGGCCTCGCCCTCGTAACGGCCAACGGCGACGCGGACCTCTCCACCGACGGCGGTCGCATGTACGCACGCATCAAGGCCGCCGTGGCGCGCGCCGAGATGGAGCGCAAGAGCGCCCGTCAGTCTGCGGCGCAGAGACAGCGCGCTATGCAGGGGCGTGCCCCGAAGGGCATGCGTCCGCTTGGTTATGCCGTCGACGGCAGTGTGATGCCTGATGAAGCCGTGGTCGTGAAAGCGATCTATGCCCTGTTCTCGAGGATCGAAAACCCTGAGTCGCTACGCTCGCTCGCCCGGGCGCTCAGTGGTACCGAGAAGATCAAAGGGCTCTCTGCCCTTCCCAAGCACACGCACACAGTCAGCGTCGAGCGCGCCGCCGCCCGCGAGGAGCAGGGCCTCGACCCCCGACCGATCGTCGAAGACGGTCCGTGGTCGCCTTCGACCGTGCTCGGCATCCTGCGCAACCCGCGTTATGCGGCGCTGAGCACTTACACGCCGAAGTTCGCCCAGGCGGACGGGAAGCGTCGCCGGATGTGGAAGGCACAAATCCTCCGCGACGACGCCGGAGAGCCGATCCGGGGCCAGTGGGAGCGGATCGTCGATGACGAAACCTGGTGGAAGGTCCAGGAGATTCTCGACGACAAGAAGCGCGTGACCAACACCAGTGGTGCAACCAAACGCAAGCGCCTCGGGAGTGGACTGTACCGCTGTGGTGTCGTCGTCTCTGTGACTGGAGAGGTCTGCGGCAAGAAAGTCACAGGCGCACCACGCGGGTACACGTGCCCAGGTCACTTGGTCCGCTCTGGTCCCGCCATAGACGAGTACGTCACGAAGGCAATCAGCGCCCGTCTCGCCATGGATGACGCGGCGGAGAAGATCCTCAAGCCCAAGGACAGCTCACAGACCGAGGCCCTCGACGCTGCGATCAGCGACCAACGAGCCAGGATCAGTCGTGCGCAGCACGACTACGACGAGGAGATCATCGAGGGGCGCGACCTCAAGCGCGTGCGCGACGCCGCCGAGGAGCGCATACAGGAGCTGGAGGCCCAAAAGGCACTGCGGGGACGCGCTGGTGTGCTGCGACCAATCCTCGACACCGATGACCCGCCAGGCGCGTTCAGAGGCGCATCGCTTGAGATCCGACGTCAAGTGATCGACGCGCTGGTTACTGTCACGGTGTTTCCACAGCCCAGAGGGCGCAAAGGGTTCGATCCAGCATCGGTCGAGATCGTGTCGAAGTAGGCCGCGGTCCGCGAAGCGGACCCGGGAGGTCTCCCGAGAGCGGCTGACGCGGCATAAGCGCGTCATTTCACTAGAGCCTGACTGCCAGTCGCGCCACCGCTCTCCTCGACACAGAGGAGACCGCTATGACAAGGAGCTTCGACACTACACCCCGCGTTTGGATCGGCTGCCTCCAGTGCTACAACGAAGGGAAGAGGAATGATCAGAACCTGTGGATGACTCCCGGCGAGGGGGCGTGCAAGGGGCGCACCTTCCCGAGGATGATCCGCAAGGAACGAACTCTCTGATCAAGGACCGGCGTTGGCGCGCTGGTTCGGGAAGGTACGCCCGATGCTCAAGATAGTCCCCGACTCCGACGAGGCCAATCAGAACGGGGCGAATCCGTCCGGCGAGTCGGTGCTCGACGCGCTTGCCCGTGACGGGGCGCGGCAGATGCTCGCGGCGGCGCTGCAGGCCGAGGTCGCCGCCTACGTCGATGCCGCGGCCGATGAGGTCGACGCCGACGGCCACCGGCTGGTGGTCCGCAACGGTCACCACGAACCGCGCGAGGTGACCACCGCGGCGGGCGCGGTGCCGGTCCGTGCTCCGCGGGTCAACGACAAGCGCACCGACGAGGCCGGGGAGCGACGTCGGTTCGCCTCGGCGATTCTGCCCGCCTGGGCCCGCAAGTCGCCGCAGGTGGCGGAGGTGCTGCCGCTGTTGTACCTGCACGGGCTGTCCAGCAACGATTTCGCTCCTGCGCTGGAGCAGTTCCTGGGCACCAGCGCAGGCCTGTCGCCCGCGACGATCACCCGGCTGACCGGCCAGTGGCAGGACGAGGCGACGGCGTTCAACACCCGGTCCTTGGCCGGCACGGACTACGTCTATGTCTGGGTCGATGGGATCCACCTCACCGTGCGGCTGTCTCAGGACAGGGTCTGCCTGCTGGTGATGATCGGGGTGCGTGCCGATGGCCGCAAGGAGCTGATCGCCCTGGCCGACGGGTTCCGCGAGTCTGCGGAGTCGTGGGCCGATCTGCTGCGTGACTGCAAGCGCCGCGGGATGGCCGCCCCGGTGCTCGCGATCGGCGACGGCGCGCTGGGGTTCTGGTCTGCGGTCCGCGACGTCTTCCCCACCACTCGCGAGCAGCGGTGCTGGTTCCACAAGATCGGAAACGTCCTGTCCGCGCTGCCGAAGTCCGCCCAGCCCGGGGCGAAGAAGGCCCTGGCCGAGATCTGGCAGGCCGAGGACCGTGCCCATGCCGAGACGGCCGCGAAGAACTTCGCCGACGAGTACGGGGCCAAGTGGCCCAAGGCCGTCGCGAAGATCACCGACGACCTCGCCGTGCTGCTGGAGTTCTACGACTACCCCGCCGAGCACTGGATGCACCTGCGCACCACCAACCCGATCGAGTCCACGTTCGCCACCGTGCGGTTGCGCCAGCGCGTGACCAAGGGTCCCGGCTCCCGCGCCGCCGGCGTCGCGATGGCATTCAAGCTGATCGAGTCCGCTCAGACCCGCTGGCGGGCCGTGAACGCTCCCCACCTGGTCGCCCTCGTCCGAGCCGGCGCTACCTTCGAGAAAGGCCGCCTCGTCGAACGCCCCGACGACCAGACCGATCATCGGCCAGGAGACCGCCAACAGGCGGCTTGATGCACCGAGCTATAGGGCTGGACATGCAGGCTCGAGGTGCGAAGTCACCCGTTGTCTTACCTACCGTCCGGTAGCCAGTGTCTCAACCGCCACGCTTTGGCATAGATCACGTTGTTCGTTATCCAAGTAGGTGCGCGCGAGCTCGCGGAATGGGGCTCGCACGCATCGCGCAAGAAACCGTCAACCGGAGGAATCATGGATCGGCGAAAGTTCTTCACCGCAACGTTCGTCGGGGCCGCCGCCGCAGAGATCGGCGAAGAAGCGGTCACAGTGCTCCAAGACATTCTCGGAGTGGGCGGCGTCGTCTCCGCCTGCTCTCTCTGACCCGTTCGTTGACCCGAAGGAATCCACTTTGATGGCAGATAACAGCGATGTCAGCGACTTCATTCCCCCGGCGTTCTCCTTCGCCCTCACGGGGCATCTTGCGACTGGGGCGGTCAAGGTTGTCGCAATTGCACTGCTGCTATGGGGGCTGGGTCTGACTGGGTGGACTGCAAGCTTTCCTGCTGGAACGGCGATCATCACGGCTGTGGTCGTGATGGTCGCCGTCGAGCTTGCCACGACCGGCGTGGAGCGAATCTTCGTTCTCCGTCACCGGCACCCGGACCCCGGAAGCGTCCCGATGACGGCGATTGTCGCCGTACTTCCGTTGCCGATCAGCTTCCTCATCGGACTGCTCTTCGGGCCGGCGTCCTCCGGGGCTCTGATCACGAGGGCTGTCACCACCGTGGTCTACTGGGCCGCCCTTGTCGTGCTAGAGCGCCCGTGGGTCGAAGGAGACACCCAAGCCGACATCCGCAAGAAGTACGAGCAGACGAACGCGATGACTGGGGAACAATTCCGGTCCGAGTGACCGGCGCTGACAGCGCCGGCCAGCAACTCCTCGGTCGAGTAGCGGAACACCGATGCGCAGGTCTTGGCAATTTCTCCGCCCGCAGAACGGAGAGCAGGCCCTTCGCGAGTTCTAGACCTCGGCGACCCTCACCCGCTGCACCCCGTCTCCCGAACTGTCCGGAGATCGCCATGTTTGCCGGCTCTTCGCGGTTGGTGGTGAAGGAGAGCGTCGCGTCGCTGGCGTAGAACGGCCCGTGGTCCTGCTGTGATGGGTGTTGTCTAGACATCCACATTCCAGAGGACCACGAGCCTGTGCACGAGAATACTGGTTCGCAGCGAGATGCTGCGAGCACGATCTTCAACCTGCCCGACTACCACGTCATCGACGCGATCGACCTGCCCGACGGAGGCCGTCGAGTGGTGATCGCCTCGACCGTCCCGCCCGGATGTCCGTCGTGCGGAGTGCTCGCGACCAAGGTCCACTCCCGCCGGTCCCAGCACGTCCGGGACGTCCCCGTGGCCGGGGCGATGGCGGTGGTGTGGGCCAAGCGACGCTGGTTCTGCCTCGAGCCGGCCTGCGCCCGGCGCACGTTCTGGGAAGCCACCGACCAGGTCCCGCACCGCGCGCGCTCAACGACCCGGCTGCGAAACCAGATCGTCTCCGCGGTGATCACCTCTGGCCGGGCAGCCTCGGAAGTCGCCCGGACCCATGGCGTCTCGTGGTGGCTGGTCCAGGCCGCGCTGGCGGCTGCCGCCGTGGTCCTGCCCACCGCCGAGGACGTGTCAGTGACGTGCCTGGGCATCGATGAGCACCGCTACCGGTCGGTGCGCTGGTTCCGCACCGACGACGGTGCCTGGAGACGGTTCGAGCCCTGGATGACGACCCTGGTCGACCTCTCCACCGGGCAGGTCCTCGGTATCGTCGACGGCCGGGACTCCACCGCCGTCGGCGACTGGCTCGCCCAGCGCTCCGAGCTCTGGCGGGAGCGGATCGAGATCGTCGCCATCGATCCCTCGGCCGCGTTCCGCAAAGCACTGCGGACCTACCTGCCCCGCGCTGCGGTCTCGGTCGACAAGTTCCACCTCGTCAAGCTCGGAAACGACATGGTCACCACCGTCCGTCAACGCCTAGCCCGCACCCATCGCGGTCGTCGCGGCCGCAAGGACGACCCGGCCTGGGCCCACCGGATGCTTTTGCTACGCGGCGCTGACACCCTCACTCCACGGGCCTGGGAGCGGTTGGAGACGGTGTTCCGCACCGATGACCCCACCGACGAGCTCTCCGCCGCCTGGGGCATCAAGGAGCAGCTCCGCCGCCTATTGGCGACCGACACCCTGGCTCAGGCCTGGGAGGAACGGATGCGGATGGGCTACTTCGTGCAGATCGCGAATATGCCCGAGGCGACCAAGCTCTACGACACCGTCGTGACCTGGTGGGACGCGATCGAGGTCCTCATCGTCACCGGCGCGACCACCGCTCGAGTCGAGGCCGCGAATACCGGCATCAAGAACATCAAACGCACTGGCCGCGGCTTCCGCAACGCCGAGAACTACCGGATGCGTATCCTGCTGACCAGCGCCGCGAAAACCGTAGCGTGAATACCCGCCCCAGCAGGATCATTCACCACGAACCGCGAAGAGCCCGTAAAGCGATGAGACGCTGGCAATTCGACGAGCGGCGACACCGGCGGAATCTTCTCGTTGAGGATCGCCTTGTACTTCGAGTCCCTGATCGCGTGAACGTATGCCGAGTACTCGATCGCGTCTACCTGTGCACGCTTCTCCTTGACGGGCTCCTTACGGAGGTGCTCGACCGGGTACAGCTCCATCTCAGCCACCTCGAACGGATCGAGGATGCGATACGCCAAGGTGTCCGAGCGCTGTCCCGCGAGCCGCAGGCGACAGGTCCGGGTTGGGCCAGATCGCCCGAGCGGCACGGTGGGGACTCGACGACCTCCGGTGGGAGGAGACCACGGGAGGTGCGGCCGGTGATGGCGTCGCAGGTGAGAGTCCTGCGGCACGAGCTCTGGCCTCGGTGGTGGCGGTCATTCGGTTCTCCGCGCGGACGGGAGTCGCGCTGGCACCGCTGCTGCAGTCGCACGCGGACGAGCTGCGGCGCGGCGAGCACCGCAGACGACAGATCGCAGCTGCGCGGCTGGGCGTCATGCTCGTGCTGCCGCTGGGCGTGTGCGTGCTGCCGGCGTTCGTCCTGCTGGGCGTCGTCCCGGTGCTCCTGACACTGGTGAGCGGTCTGGGGCCCGCGTTCGGGGGAGTCTGAGGGCGGGGGATTCTGGCGTCGGGGGCGCTAGACGTCGGGGACTCGGACTCAGAGCCCTTCACATGAGGGACGTGATATCCGGGGTCGTCGACTTCTGGAGATTCTGAGTGCGGAACACGCGGAGCGCCTGGATCGATACTGTGGTGCCGGTGGGGCGGTCGGTTCCACTGCGGACCTGTCCGGACTTGTAGAGGAGACGCACACGATGGCACGAACGATCACGATGTACGACCGGTACGGGCAGGAAACCCCGGCCGAGGCATCGCTCGAGGGATTCATGGAGCTCTACGACTCGGTCGCGCAGGTGGGCCGCGATGAGGACTGGCGCGATGTCTTCATGACGGATTCCGATGAGTGGAACCTCAACGTCAACCCGGATGCCATCACCTTCGAGAACGTCGAGGAGGGTGGCGAGTTCGAGTCGTCGCAGGCGCCTGATCGCGAGACGGTCCGCGTGCTTGCAGACCTGTTCCTCCGCGGTGACCTCGACGCGATCCGCGAGCGACTCAGCCCGGCTTGAGAACCAGACTCATCTTGACCTGACAGCCGAGCTCGACGCGGCCTGTGGCGCACTGATGCGTCACAGGCCGTTCGTGTGCATGGGAGAGGTGCGCACGCGTGGAGGTGGAATCCGTCCGTGGTGTCCACAGCCCTTCCACGTCCCAATCGCAGCCCGCTGATCGGGTCCACTCTCGTGGCACGGCAAACCACTCGGTTGCCGTGCCCGGCGGGAGGTCCCCGCGGGGCGGAGGCGGGGGAGGCCCCGCCGCAGCGGAAGGGGATGACCATGACGATGGTGACGGGAACGGACCTGCTGGCGCCGGACCAGGATCCGGACGGGGACGGACGAGATGAGGCGGCGGTCGCTGAGCTCGCGGTCGTGAAGCCGGCGAACGTGCGGGAGTGCCTGGCCGATGACACCGGTGCAACGACGGCGGAGTACGCGATGTAAACAGGCTCTTCCCGGTTCGTGGTGATGGGGAGCGTCGCGTCGTAGGCGCAGAACGGCTCGTGGCCCTGCTGTGATGGGTGTTGTCAAGACATCCACATTCCAGAGGACCACGAGCCTGTGCACGAGAATACTGGTTCGCAGCGGGATGCTGCGAGCACGATCTTCAACTTGCCCAATTACCGCGTCATCGATGCCGTCGACCTGCCCGATGGTGGCCGGCGGGTGGTGATCGCCTCGACCGTCCCGCCGGGCTGTCCGTCCTGCGGGGTGCTCGCAACGAAGGTCCACTCCCGACGGTCACAGCAAGTCAGGGACGTTCCCGTCGCCGGCGCGGCGGTGGTGGTGTGGGCCAAGCGGCGCTGGTTCTGCCTGGAGCCGGCCTGTGCCCGGGGCACGTTCGCTGAGGCCACCGAGCAGATCCCTCGTTACGCACGCTCGACGACCCGACTGCGGGAAGAGGTCGTCTCGGCCGTGATCACCTCGGGCCGAGCAGCCTCCGAGGTGGCCCGGGCCCACGGCGTCTCGTGGTGGCTGGTCCAGTCCGCCCTCAGCGCCGCCGCTGTGGTCCTGCCTGACGTCGACGACGTGCGGGTAAGGCGTCTGGGGGTCGATGAGCACCGCTACCGGTCAGTGCGCTGGTTCCGCACCGACGAGGGCGCTTGGAGACGGTTCGAGCCGTGGATGACGACACTGGTCGACCTGGCCACCGGGCAGGTCCTCGGCATCGTCGACGGCAGGGACTCCAGGGCCGTCGGGGACTGGCTGGCCCAGCGTTCCGAGCTGTGGCGGGAGCGGATCGAGATCGTCGCGATCGATCCGTCGGCCGCGTTCCGCAAGGCGCTGCGGACCTACCTGCCTCGGGCCGCGGTCTCGGTCGACAAGTTCCACCTGGTCAAGCTCGGAAACGACATGGTCACCACCGTCCGGCAGCGCCTGGCCCGCACCCATCGCGGGCGGCGGGGTCGCAAGGACGACCCGGCCTGGGCCCACCGGATGCTGCTGCTGCGCGGCGGCGACACCCTGACCCCGAGGGCGTGGGAGCGGTTGGAGACGGTGTTCCGCACCGATGACCCCACTGACGAGCTCTCGGCCGCCTGGGGCATCAAGGAGCAGCTCCGCCGCCTGCTGGCCACCGACACTCTCGCCCAGGCCTGGGACGAACGGATGCGGATGGGCTACTTCGCCCAGATCGCGAACATGCCCGAGACGACGAAGCTCTACGACACCGTCGTGGCCTGGTGGGACGCGATCGAGGTCCTCATCGTCACCGGCGCAACCACCGCGAAGGTCGAAGCGGGCAACACCGGCATCAAGAACATCAAACGCACCGGCCGCGGATTCCGCAACCCGGAGAACTACCGGACCCGTATCCTGCTGACCAGCGCCGCGAGAACCGTAGCGTGAATACCCGCCACAGCAGGGTCATTCACCACGAACCGCGAAGAGCCTGTTTGCCGTTCACCATCCGGTAGCCATCTGGGCCAACGTTGTTGACATGTATCACACAATCACATATTGTGGAAGCGTGCAAAAAGGACGGACTTACCAGCGGGGGCGGCAATCTATGTTGTCACAACCACCCGAGGAAGCCTAACGTGAGGAGGGGTGACGGATACAGCGGTCCGAACAAGATTGTCTTTGAGTGTGCTAGCGTGGTTAACGATTATCGTATTGATGTTGGCGCTAGCGCCATCGCGGGCTGACGCGGAAACTACCGAGCACAGTTATACGCGCGACGGACTGACAGCAACCTGGAACTCAAGCGATTTTTCGGATCTAACTGTTACGGACACCCCCGCTACGGCCGACTCCTCTGCCAGCAGTAAAGATAGCTACGTTGGTAATGCAATTATCGATGCATGGGAGTATTCTACATCTGCGCTTCAAGGTAGCGACCACAAGATAACCCCCTACGCACCCCCTAATGGGTGCAGCTATTCGCCGGACAGTTGGGGGGCAGCGAATTTTCGGCCCACATGTGATTCGCACGATATTTGTTACTCGAGCACCTCGGACCTTTCTCGTAAGCTTTGTGACCAGCGACTTCGTTATGGCCTTAGGGCCGCCTGTGATGCCGCATACCCGGACGGGAATCAGCAAGAGACGGCATGTTTGGGGGCAGCCAACACCTATTATCGCGCCGTACGCATATTTGGTAGAAGTCACTACGAGGGTACTGGAGACCCTGCTTGAATGGGGTGGGCATGAAGGCTGCGACCAACGCTGGTTTGGTAATTCTTATTTTCGGGCTCGTCCTGGCACTCGTATCATGCCTTTTCAATATGGTCACATCGGCCGACGGTGGCGGAGCCAACATAGGCGCGGGTATAGGCTTCATTCTGGGTCTCGCGTTAACTGTGGTTGGAGTGCTTTGCATTGGTGGTAGCGCAATTGCTTCCAAGGCGAGGCGGAAATAAGTGCTACCTCGTGCCTTCTCGTGATCGTCGGCGCACCATGCGGAGTCGCCCCTATCTCTGGATTTACTCTGAGGCAACCGCGCGGGTGTTTCGGAAAGAAGAAGTAATTGGTTCATGAGCACTCCAGCAACTTCAAAGAGCTCCTCTAGCGTGAAGGCTATAATGCCGGCTGGCAACCATGGGGGCGAATCGACGTCGCGGAGGCCCCGCAACGCGGGCGAGGGCTGACAGAAGCGGTTAGCACTACCGAGGACAATCTGCAGATGGCGAGCGCCCTGCTGCTGTGGCGCAGGGCGCTGGCGCGGCATCACCCGGGCAGGCTCTTCACGGCCATGACAGTGGCACTCGGCGCCAACCGTCTCGCGGAGGTCTCCTCTCTGCGGGCCGGGATTGAGGCGTATAACCCGGTCGGCTCCGACACGACGCGCTCCCGACCGCTGACAGTGCTGGCAGGCGATGTGGATGCAGCGAAGGGGCCGATCGGTGCGGCCCGTTAAGCTGCGCGGACGACGGTTTTGTGCCTGGCTGGGAAGCGTGCGACGAGAGCGGCCCATCGACCGTCGATCTGGATGCGACGCTGGTGACCGCGATCTGTAGGAAGCACGAGCAGATGAAGAGCCTGCTGTTGCTCCGGTAGCTGAGCCCCAATCCACAGGTCTTGACAATTCCTCCGAAGGGAATCTCGTTGGTGACTGGCACAACGCAACTGATGCAGATGAGATCACGACATCGCAGCTGCACGGACGCGCAATCGACCCTGGTACCCACGAAGAACTCTGGTGCCTCGATCATGAGAACCTACCCATCACAGCGGAGTGCTCACCTCGTGACGCCGCCGAGCTGGCCCGCACCCTCGAAGACGTGCCTGAACGTGAGAGGCCCGCTCTCAATGCCTGGGTCCTGTCCGGCGACTACATCGAAGACGGGGACGGGCTGCCGAGCATCAGCGACTTTGAAGAACGTTACTGCGGGGAATGGTCATCATTTCGCGAGTACGCCGAGCAACTCGTCGAAGACAGCGGCCTGCTGGCCGACGTGCCCGAGGAGGTAGCCCGCTACTTCGACTGGGAGGCATGGACCCGCGACCTCATATACGACTACGCGGTCATGGACGACGGCTCCCACGGCGCCTACGTCTTCCGGAGCCTGTGATGTCGGACAACGAACTGACGCTCTGCCTGTGCTTCGAATGCTCGCCACCCGAGTTCACGGACCGCGCTTATGTCGTCGTACCCGACCGAGGAATGTGGCGCGTCCACACCTGCCCTACCCACGGCCCGGTCTCCGTGGCGGAGGTCCCCGTGAAGCCGGTCAGCACTCAAGAGGAGGAATGAAGATGTCCGCAGAGAGCAATGCCCGTGACCACATCCACGCATTCCGGTGGTGGGTGGGCAACCCCGAGATGACTCGCGCCGAAGCAGAGCTGCGGGACCTCGCCGCACTGCGCGAAGCGGTGGAGTACGAGATCGCCATGCACGCTCACCAGGTCGCCACATACGAGGGCATCTCCTGGGCAACTGTCGCTGATGCCCTCAGCATCAGTCCCGCTGCTGCCCGCCGTCGCTATAAGCGCTGAGTCGTGGTCGAGGCGTCGACGCCGACCGTGAGCAACGCGACGCTGTCCACACGAAGGGCCTCGGCAAGAGCGTCGATCGAGTCGAGCGTGAGGTTGCGCTCGCCCCGTTCGATGCCCGCGAGATAGCGCGGCGTCACATCGAGATCTTCAGCCAGCTTCTCTTGGGTAAGCCCTCTCGACACGCGCAGGGCGCGGAGGTTCCGGCCCAGGCGGTGTTTGAGGGATTCCTTCACCCTTCAAGCCTCAAAGAAGGAAGCGAAGAGTACCAGGTACTCATCGCTTCCACTAGGATTAGTGGCTAGACCAGGACATGTGCACAGAGAGGAACGCGCCTACCCGCGCAAGCGAACGATGAAGAGAACACTGCACCGACCAGCGGCAATGATCGCCGCGGCGATCCTCGGCCTCACCCTTGTGGGATGCGGCTCCGACCCGGCGGAGACGCCTGACAACGAGACCGGGGGTGACACCGCTGCCAGCGTCTACGAGTTTCAGACCAACGGCATCGAGCCGTCGAACGAAGTGACCGTCCGCACACCCGACGACCTCCGAGAGGTCATGGGCGCAGACGCTAACAATCTCGTCATTGACCAGATCGTTGTGACCGGCCACGACCTTGGCGGCGCGCAGGTCTGCGCGGCTGACTTGGCGATCACGTACATGGACGGTCAGCCCGATGGCCTCGTGTCGGCAGGATCAGACGCCGGTCAGCGGTCGCAGGCGGAGGACGCACTTCTGGAACGCTCCGAAGCATCTTCGATCGAAGAGATTGTCGCCGAGGTCGATGGGCTCATCGCCGACGGCGAAGAGCGCGGTCTCACGGCCCAGCAAATCGGAGACCGAATCGAGATGTTCGCCGGGATCCAGGGCACCTTCTACACCGACGGTGCGACCGGCCAAGAAGTGGTGGATGGCTACCTCAGCGGCGGCAGTGAAGGCGAGTCGACGAACGCGGGGATCATCGCCAAGGCGCTGGGACTCACTTCCAGCAAGGAACCCAACGCGCTATCCGACTTCGACGAGTCCGCACCCGAGGCGGGCACGTACATTGCCGCTGACTTCTCGACCCTCACCGTGGTAGGCGACTGCGCCGCCTCCGCGACCGACCCGGACAACGCGATTGAGTTGGAGCTACCCTTGGTTGACGCCGACGGAAAGAGCGACACCACCGCGACCGTCCAGCTGTCGGTGATGGCCGACGGCACCATCGGGGTGGCAGGTGAGGTCAAGGACTACATGCGCGACGCCAACGACAACTGGATCGCGAGCTGACCGCTCCTCACTCGACGCAGAACCCAGCAGCTTGATGGCTGCGGGGTTCTGCGTTTCCAAAGCTATGCCTGCCCACCAAACTGGTGGCCCGCATCCTGCTCCGGCTCCTCTGTGCTGATCTCGGTCGCCAGGTCTCGGATGAGGCGCGACTGTGCAGCGACAGTGCGCTCCTTCCACTTCTCGAAGCTCGGGCCCCGGTACGTTCCGAGCCCGTCAGTCGTGCGCCGCTGATGCTTCTTGAACTCGCTCTTTGCGTGCTGCTCGAACCGATCAAACAGCGTCGTGCCGTCCTTGAACTTCGTCCCCTTGAGGAAGCGTGTCATTACTGCCGACTGCGCAGCGAGAAGATCCTTGCGCACGTCCTCGTAGCTCGGGTGGGATGGCGGAGGCCCAGCCTCCCGCAGTTCGCGCTCAATCTCATCGTGCAGCGCGTGCAGATGCACTTCCCGTGCCCTCGCAGCGGCCCTCGCCTCTTCAGCATCCATGCGAGTCTGTTCAGCTGCGTGACGAGCCTGTGCAGTATCACGCTCGGCCAATTCACGACCTTCGGCGTACCCATCCGTCTTCGCCTTGCTGCGCAGCTTCGGGAGATCGGCCCGCTCAGCCTGGAGGGCATCGCGTTCGGTCTTGGCAGCCTGGCAGTCTTCCCACGCCTTCTTGCTGTTGCGTTCTGTGTCGGCCAGATGCGCGGCAGCCTTCTCCGCGGTGCGCTTGGTGCGCACCGCGCGAGCCTGAAACTCACTACTCGACAGATGCTCGGTCGAGCGCTCGGTCACGGCATGCTCGACTTCATACCCGATCTTCTCCATGTGGGCACGAAGCTCACGATGCTGACGCTTGAGATCGCCCGGACCCTTGAAGAAGTCCTTCTGCGACAAACGACCATCCTGGGTCACCGGCGTGATCATGACCTGCAGCTGCGGTGAGTGCTCATCGAGGTGGATCGAGCCACCTACGACATTGGCCTGTCCGAACTCGGCACTTGCCCAGTTGAGCGCAGCGATCGTGAGGCGGCCAGCCTCCTCGTTCAGACCCTCGTTCCTCCACTCAGGACAGTGATCTTCGAACCACGATGGATCGAGCTGCAGCACGATCCCGCGCATAACCACTGCATCCTTGCGCAGAGACTTGTGTACGGTGGCGAGCCGCGTGTTCAGGTACTCCTCCAACTCGTTGGACGGAGGGTCGCCATCGACCGACTGCACCGACCGGTAGCTGCCACCGCGATCGTTGACGAACGACATATTCAGGTGTGTTCTACTCGTATCGATGTTCGTGTTCGCGTGCTTGAACGAGTACCCGGCAGCCTCATCGGCCTCCCGTGCGATGTGTCGCATGAAACCCTGCACATGCCCTCCCGCGCGACCCACCTTGTGGCTCGCGTCATACGTCATCGTGTAACTCATGCTGATCTCCTCTCGACCTGTTCCAGGGAAGCACCGCCTGTTGACGCTGCTTCCCCGGAGCCCCCGGCGGCTCTCCCGAGGGGCCTTCCAGATCGGAGGTCCCCGCTCCTCCACACCCGGGACCCTGCGCCCGTGTGTGGAGCCTCTGCGGCAACCTCCGATCCGGAAGGTGTAGCCCCATACACTTCGACCGTCGCTTCGCGAGTCGAAGTTCCTGGGGCCCTCCGGGGGCCTCGGTCCTGACGGACCTCGATGCAGCGATCCGCCGTCGCCCCACCTGGGCGACGACGAATCGACTGCAAGGTCGCGGCGACCGCACTCATGCCGTACCCCCGGTGGTGAGCGCCAACGGCACGTCACGGCTGTGCTCGGCGAGCCCATCCAGCAACTCGTCGACAGCAGCGCCAGCGTCGTGAGCGCCACCGCCTGCCGGGCCGTAGCTCAGCGACAACACCTCGAAGCTGGTGTAGCCACTTGCCTGCTTCGTTGAGATGGCGCGCTTGTACGGATCGCCCTTGACTACGGGCTGCACCAGGTACCGGAGAATGTCATCCTCCCGGAAGACCCGCACCACCGACTGCAAGCGGCGGATGAACTGATCGAGCGCTTCATCGACATTGCCCTTCTGACGGGCAAAAAAGAAGAACTCGACCGGCTCGATGGTCGCAGTGATCACGATGAGCCTGGGAGCGACCTCACCCTTGTTCTTGTACCGCGCCCGAGCAGGCGAGGCATTGTGCGGATCGAGCAGAAGTAGCCAGTCGTTGGCATCCATAGCCGAGGCCCGCAGATCATCAAGCAGCATGATCTCCTCGCCCCGCCAGTCATCGAGCGGGTTTGTTGTCGCGGCACGGTAGACCTGCCACCGCTCCCCGTGTCCCTTGGCGCACGAGATCGCCTCCTGGATGAACGCGTTCGCGAACCTGGTCTTGCCGACCCCGGCCTCGCCATGGATGAAGACGACCTGGGTCGAAAAAGCACCGGCACGCAGCTTCGCCGCCGCACGGTAAGCACGGCGCTGCCCGTAGGCCGACAACGCATCATCGATCTCCCGCTGATGCCGTGAATAGATATCGAAGTACTCATCGGTGAGCATGATCTGGTCACGCGTGAGTTCACCCTGGAGCACCATCTCCCGGAACGGCTCGAACTCCAGCTTCGCCCGCTTCGCCTTGACATGAGCGCGGCCCTTCCGCCACGCCGGATACCGCTCGCGGTACACCTGCTGATATTCCATGCCCCGTACCGAGGCGACCTGCTCCGGCGGGTACTGGAACTTGTCGGGGTACTTCACGTGCGTGAGATAGGCCAAGCCGTTGTCGTGCTGCTGGGTGATCTTCTTGCCGCAGACCTCGACAGGCGCACCGCCGCGCGACTTGTCGAGTTCAACGTACTGGACCTCGACTCCCAGAATCGCGGCCAGCTTCTCGACCGCTGCCGAGGTTTCGCGACTCTTGAACTTCAACAGCAGATGCAGGTGCAGGTACTTCGGCACCTCGACCATCGAAGCGGTCGCATCATCCCAGCCCAGCTGAGTATCGTCACCGTGCAGGATGCAGTGAGCCTCTTCGATCACGAGACCGACAGATTCCAGCAGCACGACCAAGTACTGCGAGAACGACGCGGCAGCCGCACGTAGCGCATCGACGCGCGAAGGATCATCCTTCGGGCGACCGTTCGCTGCGTGCGCCTGCTCCAACAGGCCGGCGAACACCGGATCAGTCGAGTGCTGCCAGCACTCGGGCTTGATCTGCTGCACCAGCATGACCAGAGTCGGGTTCGCTGCCTTACGCGCCATAGCGATCACCCCGGAGCCGGGGAGCATCGGCGCTCGCAGGCAGACCGATGTACCCCCGATGTTCCCCCCGCTGTACCCCAGACGGTGAGGTGCCATGAACGGCTGCTCCACGCGGCGGGATCGGCGGGAACACGCTGGTTGCGGCAAGGCGCGGCGAATCTACAAGCCCTTCGCCGCGCCCGTAGGTGGAGTGTTCCTGCTTAAGCTCCACAGAACTCTTAGTCGCAGAGATATCCCACAGCACATCGTTCCCGGTATGTTCCTCACTGGCACCCCAACCGCACTGGCTGCGGCGCTGGGTAAGCACGCGATAACAGGGCTCGCGGTGGACGCCGCCCACGACGGATGCCTGTGCAGTACTCACTTGGCACCGCCAAGGAGAGCGCGCAGACGGCGGACCTGTTCATCCGACAACGGGGGAGCAGACGCTACGATCCGCTCGACGGCGGACTCGATGGACTCGAAGCCGCTGGCGCGTGTCGGTACAGCGAGCGCATCGAGATCAGTGCGTAGGACCTTGACACGGCCGCCGACCTTGACAGCGGGCAGCCTGCCATCGGCGATGTATCGACGAAGCGTTTGATACGCGCCATACCCGAGCTGGACAGCCTCAGTCAGGCTG
The DNA here is from genome assembly GCF_052378665.1 of Brachybacterium sp. AOP24-D1-21. Taxonomy (NCBI): domain Bacteria; kingdom Bacillati; phylum Actinomycetota; class Actinomycetes; order Micrococcales; family Dermabacteraceae; genus Brachybacterium; species Brachybacterium sp. AOP24-D1-21. The sequence goes on along the minus strand of NZ_JBQSXX010000001.1, from coordinate 202,531 downwards.
ATGTAGTGGGACAGGTTTGACTTGGGAGGAGTGGTGTACCCCATGAGAACTCCAGACAGAAATATCTGTCCGGAGACGGGGGGAATAGTTGTCCGGCTACTTTCCCGGTCGCCGTGCGCGATGCTCCACTGGGCCCTTCCGGACCTCCGTGCCTTACGGGAGAAGTCACTCCCTGCCGGGTCGTCTAAATCTGAATCTCGACGTGGTTCCCGGTGCTACCCGGTGCTGACTACGCGCTGCTCGACACAGCCCACGTGGGGTGATCCCCCTTCGTTGATCTTGCTCACGCGATCTCAGAAGGCTTGTCGCGATCCTATCCGACCTGTCAAGCAAGGTCAAGCCCGAGTATTCGAGACGGTAGTGCTGTCCGGAACGTGGTGGAGTTCCGCTTCAACGTCTAAAGATGGCCTCTGACCAGGGGTTTTACCTTCGCAGCTTCCGATCTGGCTCGTCGGACGAGTTCCGATCTACCATCAGTTGCTTAGCGTTTATGCCGCTGACCTGCGCTTTTAGTCGGCCCCTGCGGAACTTCTGCAGGGGCCGATTCTCGTTTCTGCGGTGCGGGAGCGTCTCTGGGACGCAGCGTCGGCTGGCCAGTGCTGTGGCGGGTTCACGTCGTTCGGCGCGCGATCTCTCGGGCGGTGCGCTGACTCATTAAGCCGCTTGACTCAAAAGTCGGTCGCGTCAACGACGCCGCAGTTCACTGGGCAGGTCTCGTTCCGCCAGAGTGCGAGTGATCTCGTCCCACTGGGAGCTCGCCACCAGTTGGTTGTGCCGGCGCAACGCGGTCTGCCATGACCCGAACTCTGCTGGGAGCTCGCGCCACGGGATGCCTGTGCGGGTCTTGTAGAGAGCGGCGTCGACGATCGTGCGTATGTCAGTGCGCGGCCGCCCGCGGCGAGGGCCATCTTCTGTGTGAACGATGTGCTTGATCCAGCTCCATTGCTCATCTGTGAGTCGTTGATAGTCCGACTGGAGGCCCTCGATGTCTCTGTGATGACGCTCGCCGAAATTCCCCAGTTGTGCTCACCGAAATTCCCCAGTCTGGGTCGCTCCGTCGCATGAGGCGGGTCTCCCTGGATGCTGGTGGTCTCTGACCACTCACCAGCCTTCCAGGGAGGCCCAACGCTCATGCTCTCAGAGAGGAGCAGCGTGGACATCCACGCTCTGCACCGGCAGGGAATCACGATCAGCGAGATCGCCCGACGCACCGGCCATGACCGCAAGACCATCCGTTCCTACCTCCGCGGCGACCGCGAGCCCGGAGTCCGTAAACCCGCCGTCCCGGACGCATTCGGGCCCTTCACCGACTACGTCACCGCCAGACTGATCGAGGACCCCCACCTCTGGGCCGTGACGCTGCTGGACGAGCTGCGGCCGCTGGGGTTCGAGGGCTCTTACCAGTCCCTGACCCGGCAGATCCGTGACCGGTCGTTGCGGCCGGCCTGCCAGGCCTGCGCCCACGTCACGAAGCGTCCGAATGCGGTGATCGAGCATCCGCCCGGGGAGGAGACTCAGTTCGACTGGCTCGAGCTGCCCGACGCACCCGAGCAGTGGGCCTACCCCACGAAGCGAGCGTTCCTGCTGGTCGGCTCGCTCGCCCACTCCGGCGTCTGGCGGGCCGCGATCGCGCCCTCGATGGACCTGCCCCACCTGCTGGCCGCGATGACGACCGTGCTTTCCCTCCTCGGAGGGCTGACCAGGGTGTGGCGGTTCGATCGGATGCGGACCGTGCTGGACCCCGCCACCGGGGACCTGACCGCGATGTTCTCCGCGTTCGCGAAGCACCACGGAGTCCAGGCCGTCACCTGCCGACCCCGCTCAGGCAACCGCAAGGGCGTGGTCGAGAAGAACAACCACACCGCCGCCCAACGCTGGTGGCGAACCCTGCCCGACGAGATCACGGCCGAGCAGGCCCAGACCTCCCTCGAAACGTTCGCGGCCCGGCAGGACGGCCGCCGCCGCGAGAGCCCGACCGGGACCACCACCGCAGCGGCGATGCGTGCTCAAGAGCGGCTCCGGCCCCTGCCGCCGATGGCGTTCCCGGTGGTGGTGACCGAACACCGGACCGTCTCGCGGCAGGCCCTGATCCACTGGCGCGGCAACCGATACTCCGTCCCACCCGAACTCGCGATGGCCACGGTCAATGTTCATCAGCACCTCGGCAAGGACCACATCGAGATCACCACCACCTCCGGCGCGGCGGTTGCTCGTCACCGCCTGGCCGAGCCCGGTCTGGGCATCACCCAGCGCACCGATCAGCACGTCACCGCGCTGGAGACCATCGCGCTGGCCTCGGCCCCGCCGGGACGGCCCCACCGCCGAAAGGAACGCATCCCACCCGGTGCTGCGGCGCTGGCCGCTGCCCAGGTCTTGACCGGGCCGCCGGCCCCGAACGCCACCGTGATCGACCTGGCCGCCTATGAGCAGGCCGCGAAGAACAGGAACACCCTGACATGACCACCACCTCACCCGCTCCGACTCCTGCGAGTGTCTATCAGCAGCTCAAGGGCCACCTGGACGAGCTGAAGCTCGCGGACGCCGCCGAAGCCCTCCCCGGCATCCTGGATCAAGCCCAGGCCGAAGACTGGACCCTCACCCACGCCCTGGAGCAACTGCTGGCGATCGAGGTGAGCGCCACCGAGAAACGTCGCCTCGCGGGCCGGTTCCGGTTCGCGAACCTGCCCACCGGAGCGACGCTGAGCAACTTCGACCACGACGCCGCCTCCGGCATCGACCCGAACCTCCTCGCAGAGCTCGGGACCTGCCGGTTCCTGGAGAACGCGACGAACGTGCTGCTCATCGGTCCGCCCGGAGTGGGTAAGACCCACATCGCCACCGGCCTCGGCCACGCCGCAGTCAATGCTGGCTATCGGGTCTACTTCACCTCCGCCGCTGACCTCGCCGCTCGCTGCCACCGCGCCGCGATCGAGGGGAAGTGGTCCACGATGATGCGGTTCTTCGCCGGCCCGACTCTGCTGATCATCGACGAGCTCGGCTATCTGCCGCTGCCGGCCGAAGCTGCCTCGGCCCTGTTCCAAGTCATCAACCAGCGCTACCTGAAGACTTCGATCGTGATCACCACGAACAGGCCAGTCGGTGCCTGGGGAGAGATCCTCGGCGACACTACCGTCGCCGCCGCGATGCTCGATCGGCTTCTCCACCGCTCCGTCGTCGTGACCCTCGACGGCGCCTCCTACAGGCTCCGTCACCACGCCACCGCCGCCGAAGAAATTCGCCGCGCCACCACCGGCACGAACCTCGGCTAACCTAACCCCGCGACCCTGGGGAGCTTCACCGAGCAACTCTGGGGAAAATCGATGAGCGCCATCATCTGCCGTCGTGACCATCCTTCGCCTGGTCATCGATTCGCACGGCTTTGACCACGCCGCGGATGACGGAGCATTCGGTGCATTGGACGGTTGGCTCAACGTAGCGAGGGGAATGCCCGGTCAAGGTCTCGACGTGCTGACAGGTCAGTTCCACTCGCCAGGTGGCGCTGCGGTTGATGTGCAATGAGGGTGGGTACAGGAGCTGTCGGAGCTCATCGCGCTGAGTCGGCGAAAGCGGCGGGAACGGGCAGCACAGGTGGCAGTGCTCCACCCTGTTGCCCGCGAGACGCCAAACGCCCATGTTGCACGCCTCATGTTCGGCTCGGAACTCGGCATTGTCGGCGTCGATCAACGCAATGCTCTCTTCATCGGTTCCCAGGGCTGGCTCACCGAGAAGGGCACGCCCACACGCGCGGCATGGTTCGCCCGCTGCATAGGCTTCATGCGGCAACTGGGGGTCGTTGCCTGCCCACTCCTCTCGCTTTGCCTCCTCCGCTTGGGCCCACGATTCCGAGAGCAGTGCCCTGCTGCGTGGTGTGTGCAGGACGCGGGGGAGGGCGTTCGGGCCGTCCTCTGGGATCTGTTGTGGGTCGGGCATCGTCACGCTCTCCTTCGAGGTCTGATGCGGGCGCGGGGCGAGTCGTGCGCGAACACCCGGGCCGCAACTGGAAGCGATAACTTCCTGGAAGTCATAACTACCAGGCATGAGGCTGGATGTGTGACAGAACCGCTGAAGAAGGTGCTCGGAGCGCAGGTGCGCGACCTGCGTCTTGTGCGCCACCTGTCGCAGGAAGGTCTTGCCGAAGAACTCGGAGTGTCGACTCGGTACCTTGCCGGCATCGAGCGTGGCGAGCGCAACCTCACGCTGGATTCGGTCGACGCCCTCGCCGAGCAACTCGGCGTCGAGGCGCACGCACTAATCGTTCGTCGGTGATGCTCGTTGCGTGAGCTGGAGGGCCACGGCATCACGCCTGAGACCGACGCACTGCTCGATTGCCGGGTCACGATCCCGATGAGTGGCCGCGTCGACTCGTTGAACATGACGGCCGCAGCGGCTGTGGCGTTCAACGAGTCGACGCGGTGATGATGCGGGAAGCCCGAGTGTCAGTGGCACCCGATATCGTGAGAGCAAATACCCCAGCACCGTGATTGCGCAGTGGCGCGGAGGAGACAAACCTATGGCACCGACCACCAAAGAGGCGCAGCGTGCCGAGCTGCATAGGACCATCTGGCGCATCGCGAACGACCTTCGAGGCAGCGTCGACGGGTGGGACTTCAAATCGTACGTGCTGGGGATGCTCTTCTACCGGTTCATTTCTGAGAATCTCACGGCGTACCTCAACAAGCACGAGCATGATGCGGGCGATGCGTTGTTCGACTACCGGCTGACGGCGGACTCTGACGCGGAGTTCGCGCGCGACGAGGTTGTCGCGGAGAAAGGGTTCTATATCCTGCCGTCCGATCTGTTCGCCAACGTGCGGGAGCGTGCGGCGCGGGACGAGAACCTCAACGAGACGCTCGAGCGCGTCTTCAAGAACATCGAGGCGTCGGCGCTGGGTACGGACAGTGAGGACGACATCAAGGGTCTGTTTGACGACCTGGATGTCAACAGCAACAAGCTCGGCTCGACGGTTGCCAAGCGCAATCAGAAGCTGGTGAAGCTGCTCGACGCGATCGGTGACCTGCCGCTGGGGCGGTGGGAAGACAACTCGATCGACCTGTTCGGCGACGCCTACGAGTACCTGATGCAGATGTACGCCGCCAACGCCGGCAAGTCCGGTGGCGAGTACTACACGCCGCAGGAAGTCTCCGAACTGCTGGCCCGCATCACGGTGGTCGGCAAGACACAGGTCAACAAGGTCTACGATCCGGCCGTCGGATCGGGATCGCTGCTGCTGAAATTCGACAAGGTGCTCGGCAAGAACAACGTCCGCCAGGGCTTCTACGGCCAGGAGATCAACCTGACCACGTACAACCTCGCACGGATCAACATGTTCCTGCACGACGTCAACTACGCCGACTTCAACCTCGCCCACGGCGACACCCTCGTCGATCCCCAGCACTGGGACGACGAGCCGTTCGAGGCGATCGTCTCCAACCCGCCCTACTCGATCAAGTGGGAGGGCGACGCCAACCCACTGCTCATCAACGACGAGCGGTTCGCGCCGGCCGGTGTCCTCGCGCCGAAGTCGAAGGCCGACCTCGCGTTCACGATGCACATGCTCAGCTGGTTGGCGGTGAACGGCACGGCAGCGATCGTCGAGTTCCCTGGAGTGCTGTACCGCGGGGGAGCGGAGAGGAAGATTCGGCAGTACCTCGTTGACAACAACTACATCGATACCGTGATCCAGTTGCCGCCGGACCTGTTCTTCGGCACGACGATCGCGACCTGCATCCTCGTGCTGAAGAAGTCGAAGAAGACCAGCGACGTGCTGTTCATTGACGCGTCAGCCGAGTTCAAGCGCGTTGGCAACAAGAACAAGCTGCTCGATAAGCACCAGGCGAGGATCCTCGAGGCGTTCACGACGCGCGAGCCCGAGGACTACTTCACCACCGTCGTGAGCAACGAGGACATCGCCACCAACGACTACAACATCGCCGTGTCGTCGTATGTAGAGGCCGAGGATACCCGCGAGGAAGTCGACATCGTCGAGCTGAACGCCGAGATCGCGCGCATCGTCGCGCGCCAGGCAGAGCTTCGTAAAGCGATCGATGAGATCGTGGTGGATCTGGAAGGTGCGCGGTCATGACGGACATGCCCAACTGGGAAGGCTTCATGATCCCGACGCTCAAGGTGATGAGCGATGGCATCATCCGCCACTGGCGCGAGTTTCAGCCTCTCGTAGCTGATCAGGCGCAGCTCACCGATGAGCAGAAGAAGGAGATGCTTCCGTCCGGGAGCGCGCTCAAGTATGAGAACCGCATCGGCTGGGGCGTCTCGTTCCTGACGAACGTCGGCGCGCTCAGGCGTCCGAAACGCGGTCACTACCAGATCACCGATGCCGGCAAGCAGCTCATCGAGCTGTTTCCGAACGGTGCCAAGGAACGTGACATCAAGGCGCTCGGTGCGGATCCCAGCTCGCCCATCCGCGAGTACGTGGCGACCACGACCCGCAAGACGAACGAGTCTACAAAGACCGCTCCGACCGAAGAGTCGTCGATGACTCCTACCGAGCAGGTGCAGAGCGGCATCGAGCGCATCCACGACGAGATCGCGGTCGAGCTGCTCACTCGGCTGCAGGACAAAGACCCAGGCTTCTTCGAGCAGGCGGTTGTCGATCTCCTGCTGTCAATGGGCTACGGCGGCACCACCGGGGCCGGCAGCGTCACCCAGCTCAGCAACGACGGAGGCATAGACGGTGTTATCGACCAGGACATCCTCGGCCTCAATCGCGTGTACATCCAGGCCAAGCGTTACCAAGACGGCAACGCTGTCGGACGCCCCGACCTCCAGGCGTTCGTTGGAGCACTCAGCGGTAAAGCCGACAGTGGCGTCTTCATCACGACCAGCCGCTTCTCCGACGGCGCACGCACCTACGCCGAGAACGTGCCGACCCGCATCATCCTGATCGACGGCACACGCCTGACGAGCCTGATGATCCGCTACGGCGTTGGCGTGCAGGTGAAAGAGACCTATAAGGTCGTCGAGATCGATGAGGACTTCTTCGCATGAGCCGCATCGATGACCTGATTCAGGAGCTGTGCCCGAGCGGAGTGGAGTACAAACAGCTTGGCGATGTCGGCAGGGTCGTGCGGGGGAAGCGTTTCGTCAAAGACGACATGATCGACGCGGGTGTCCCGTGCGTTCACTATGGTGAGATATATACCAAGTACGGCATTTCTGCAGTTCAGAGCATCTCCTACGTATCGCACGAACGTGCACGCACACTTCGCTTCGCGCAGCAGGGCGACGTAATCATGGCATCAGCTGGCGAGACGATCGAAGACATTGGAAAGTCTGTCGCATGGCTGGGGAGTGAACCCATCGCGATCCATGATGCGTGCTATGCGTTCTCGAGCTCGATGGACCCCAAGTTTGTATCGTACTTTTTCGCTTCCCGCTTGTTTCGAGACCAGATTCGGCGAAGTATCTCCTCCTCAAAGATCTCGTCGATCTCGACGCAGAACGTTGCGAAGGCACGCATCCCGGTGCCACCACTCGAGGTGCAGCGCGAGATCGTGCGAGTGTTGGATAAGTTCACTCAGCTGGAAGCGGAGCTGGAAGCGGAGCTGGAAGCGGAGCTGGAAGCGCGGCGCGCCCAGCACGAGCACTATCGGCACGCCGCGCTCACGTTTGGCTCAAATGTGGCGATCAGTAAACTTGGCGATCTCGCGAAAAACCTTGACAATCGTCGCAGGCCAGTAACCCGCGACGCACGTGTACCCGGTGAAATTCCCTATTACGGCGCGTCCGGAATTGTCGACTACGTGAGTGAGCACATCTTCGATGGGGACTACCTGCTGGTGTCGGAGGATGGGGCGAATCTACTCGCGCGCTCGACCCCGATCGCGTTCTCGGTCTCAGGCAAAACTTGGGTGAATAACCATGCCCACGTTTTGGAGTTCCCCACGTACGCCGAGCGACGCTTCGTCGAGTTCTATTTGAATTCGATCGATCTTGCCCCGTACATATCTGGCGCGGCGCAGCCGAAACTAAATAAGGCAAATCTCAATAAGATTCCGATTCCGAATCCACCGATGACTGTGAAGGAGCAGATCGTCGAAGTGCTCGATAAGTTTGACGCGCTCGTCAGCGACATCAACATCGGCCTCCCTGCCGAACTCGATGCTCGTCGCAAGCAGTACGAGCACTATCGTGACCGGCTTCTGACGTTCAAGGAACTGACGGCATGAGCGATGCGCCGGCGCGTACGTACGATCCGATCGCTGTCTCGTCGGAGAGCACGGTTGTCGCTGAGTTCGTTCATGATCCGTCGCAGGCTGATGTCTATCAGTCGGAGTCCGCGCTCGAGAAAGAGATGATCCGCCTCCTCCAGGCGCAGGCATACGACTACCTGCCGATCACCTCCGAGGCGGAACTGGTCGCGAACGTGCGCGTGCAGCTCGAGAAGGTCAACAGGATCACCTTTTCGGATGCCGAATGGGAGCAGTTCTTTACGACGAAGATCGCAGGTGCTAACGACGGCATCGTCGAAAAGACCGTGCATGTGCAGGAAGATCACGTCCAGCTCCTCAGACGCGACGATGGGACGACGAAGAACATCACGCTGATCGACAAGACGAATATCCACAACAATCGGCTACAGGTCATCAACCAGTACGAGATCGGCCGCGGCGAGGGCGACGCTGGCGAGGGCGGTGCGAAGTACGCCAACCGCTACGACGTGACCGTGCTCGTCAACGGGCTGCCGATGGTGCACATCGAGCTGAAGCGTCGCGGCGTGGACATCCGGGAGGCCTTCAACCAGATCAGTCGTTATCAGCGCGACAGCTTTTGGGCGGGCTCGGGCCTGTTCGAGTATGTGCAGCTGTTCGTGATCAGCAACGGCACGCTCACGAAGTACTACTCCAACAGCACTCGCAACAGGCACCTGGCCGAGCAGAAGAAGTGTGGTGGCGTTGGCAAGGGCAGGAAGACGAGCAACTCGTTCGAGTTCACCAGCTGGTGGGCCGATGCGAACAACAAGCCGATCACCGAGCTGACGGCGTTCGTGAAGACGTTCTTCGCGAAGCACGCACTGTTGAACATCCTCACGAAGTACTGCGTGCTCACCGCGGATCGGGACCTGCTGGTGATGCGGCCGTACCAGATTGTCGCGACCGAGCGGATCCTGCAGAGGATCCGGATCTCGACGAACTACAAGACGCTCGGCACACTCGATGCAGGAGGATACGTCTGGCACACTACTGGTTCGGGTAAGACGCTCACTTCGTTCAAGGCGGCGCAGCTCGCGTCGAAGATGCCGAGTGTGGACAAGGTGCTGTTCGTCGTGGATCGCAAGGACCTCGATTACCAGACGATGCGCGAGTATGACCGGTTCGAGAAGGGCGCGGCGAACTCGAATGCGTCGACGGCGATCCTGAAGAAGCAGCTTGAGGACGCCGGTGCGCGGATCATCATCACGACGATCCAGAAGCTGTCGACGTTCATCAAGGCGAACAAGGGCCACGAAGTCTTCTCTGGCCACGTGGTGATCATCTTCGATGAGTGCCACCGGTCGCAGTTCGGCGACATGCACACCGACATCACGCGCGCGTTCAAGCGGTACAACCTGTTCGGTTTCACCGGCACGCCGATCTTCGCCGCGAACGCCGGCAGCGGTGGCAACCCTCGGCTGCGCACGACCGAGCAGGCCTTCGGCGACAAGCTCCACACGTACACGATTGTCGACGCCATCACAGACAAGAACGTGCTGCCGTTCCGGATCGACTACATCAACACCATCAAGGTCGGGAACCCCGACGACTCACAGGTGTCAGCGATCGACCGTGAGCGAGCTCTCATGGATGCGCGTCGGATCCGCGATGTCGTGGCCTACACCCTGGAGCACTTCGATCAGAAGACGAAGCGCTCATCGAGCTACGAACACGCGGTCGTGACGAACGTCGCCGACTCAGTGCGGGGCCGGCGTCAGGCGGAGGCACTCAAGGAGCGGAAACGAGTGCGCGGATTCAACGCGCTGTTCGCGACCGCGTCGATCGATGCCGCACGCCGCTACTACAACCAGTTCCAGCTGCAGATGGAGCAGCTGCCACCGGACAAGCGGCTGAAGATCGGGCTGATTTTCAGTTACGGTGCGAACGAGGCCGAAGCCGACGGAATCCTCGATGATGAAGCGTTCGACACTGATGCGCTCGACCTTGACACGCGCTCGTTCCTGGAAGACGCGATCCAGGACTACAACGACATGTTCGGGACCAGCTACGACACGAGCGCCGACCGGTTCCAGAACTACTACAAGGACCTGTCGCAGCGGATGAAAAACCGCGAGATCGACCTGGTCATCGTGGTGAACATGTTCCTCACCGGCTTCGACGCGACGACGCTGAATACACTGTTCGTCGACAAGAACCTGCGCGCCCACGGCCTGATCCAGGCATACTCGCGCACGAACCGCATCCTCAACTCGGTGAAGACCTACGGCAACATCGTCGCCTTCCGCGACCTCGAGGAAGAGACCAACGCGGCGTTGGAACTGTTCGGCAATAAGGATGCCCGCGGCGTCGTCCTGTTGAAACCGTACGGCGACTACTACGGCGAGTACGTCGACAAGGTCACCGAACTGCTCACGCGCTTCCCGATCGGGCAGCAGATCGTGGGGGAGCAGGCGCAGAAGTACTTCATCCAGCTGTTCGGTGCGATCCTGCGGCTGCAGAACATCCTCACGTCCTTCGACGACTTCGACGGCAACGACCCACTCACCGAGCGACAGCGGCAGGATTACACCAGCATCTACCTGCGCCTGCGCGACGAGTACACGCGCGATCGCGACGGCGACAGGGAGGTCATCAATGACGACGTCGTGTTCGAGATCGAGCTCGTCAAGCAGGTCGAGATCAACGTCGACTACATTCTCATGCTCGTCGAGAAGCTCCGCGCCGAGGAGGGCGACGGCGACGACAAGGAGATCCGCGCTGAGATCACCCGCGCCGTCGACGCGAGCCCGACCCTGCGCAGCAAGCGCGACCTCGTCGAGGACTTCGTCGAGTCGGTGTCGCTGCAGGGCGCGGTCGATGAGCAGTGGCAGGCGTACATGGCCGCGAAGCGAGAGGCCGAGCTTCAAGAGCTCATCGAAACGCACAAGCTCAAGCTGGAGCAGGCGCGGTCGTTCGTGGATGCCGCGTTCCGGGACGGCCAGCTGCGCACAGCGGGCACCGAGATCACCCGCATCCTGCCACCCGTGTCGCGGTTCAACCGCGAGTCCAACCATGGCGACAAGAAGAAGCGGGTCATCGAAGCCCTGTCCAGGTTCTTCGAGCGGTTCCGCGGACTTGCCTCGGGGGATGAAGAGTCTAGCCTCGATGTTTCATCGGGTTGGTGAGCGGGGGCGTTCGGCGTCGTTGCCGGCGTTCAGCTGCTGATTCTGGCATGCGGGCGTGACAGGTCGGCGCAGTGTCCGTTGCGGGCGGTCGGGTTCCACTCCCGAGAAGGTGCTGGGGGTCGTAGGGACGGGTGGGCTCGCTACTCAGTTCTGCGCGACGGCGGTGCGGAGCCGGTTGACGCCGGTCAGGACCTTCACGGCTTCGGGTGCGTGCTGGGCGAGGTGGAGGACCTTGTGCCGGCAGCGGCGCACCAGGGTCGCAGGGACCTCGAACAACCGCGCGCGAAGCCGTTTGGGCTCCCACTTCCTGGCGTCGTCACTGGTGAAGGCGATGGTCTGCATCCAGGCAACAAGCTCGGAGGCGAGCTGGACGACCTGGCACCAGATCTGGTTCTGCGTGAAGGACTGCAGCGGAAACTTCATCAGGCCCGTGTCTTTGGCGTTGCGGATCCGGTCCTCGCACCGGGCGCGGCGGCGGTGCCGCAGCTCGAGGACGGGCAGCTGTCCGCGTGGGGTGTTGGTCGCGAACGCGGTGATGCGCATCCCCTCGTGATCGGTGATCCGCAGCTGCGCTCCGGGATGGGGACGTTCCTTCCGCACGATCACCCGCATCCCGCCTGGCCAGCCGGAAAGGTCCAGCAGCCCGGTCAGTTCCGCCACGAACGCGCCCTCACGGACCCCGTCATCGTCACTGTCATAGGCGGGAGTCCACGCCTTCGCCTCGTCGAGACGTTCCAGCACGCCAGGAGTGTTTGCGGGGAGGGAGAACCCGACCGAGTAGGCCAGACGCCGCGTGGTCAGCCACTGGATGAAGTCCTTGGTGCCGCCGGCTCCATCGGTGCGGATCAGGATCTTCTTCGAGCCCCGCCCGCCAGAGGAGAGCAGTCCGGACGGCAGCTGGGCGAGAGCCTGACGGGTCACGGCGATGTGGTCGCTGGCCGTGTTCGAGCCTGCGTTGCCGGGCCGGAGGTGGATCGCGAGAGGTTCTCCGGTCCCGGTCTGGCCGTGGTCGAGGAAGGCGCAGAGGGGGTGGTAGCCGAAGCCGCGTTTGAACGTCGGTGCGGCCTGCTCCTTCTCGCTGTGGACATTGATCAGGGTGGCGTCGAGGTCGATGACCAGCGGGTTCTTCGCACTGGTCTTCGCGGCTGGAGAGTGGTCGCCGGCGAAAGTCCAGGCTCGTTCACGCGCGGCCCGGCGGGCCCGAGAGATCGCCTCGATCACGGCGGGTGCGTCCTGGGCGAGCGTGGTGAGCATGCGGGAGATCGTCGGCGTCGAGGCGACGTCGCCGAACAGGCCCGGTTCACACCGCAGCAGGTCAGTGTCGCGGGCGACTTCCCCGCCCACCGCGAGCGTCATGGCGAGATCCAGCAGCACCTTCGACCCGTGATGCTCGGCCAGCGGCTTCGTCCACGGCGTCAACGCTTCCCGCAGTGAAGCGGCCAGGCCGGTGGCGTGGATCGTGTCGGTCAGCAGCACCGCACCGGCGTGCGAGACCGCCGGGACCTCAGCGATGTCCACGCGCGGACGAGGGTAGTAGAACAAGGTAGGGTGGGACACCTGAAAGGTGCTCCTTCCAGCGGATGAATGCGAGTCTCGACAACCCGTATTATCCCTGGCCAGGAGCGCCTTTCGCTATCTGGTCCACCCTCCAAGACCGCGCCCCCGTGAAATCTCGAGGCTAGGGACTGAGGCTAGCAATGAGTGAAATCATGGGCTCATGACCGAGGACAACCCCGATCGCGCGCCGAAGGTCATCCGCTGTGAGCACTGGTCTGAGGAGCTTGGTCGCTTCGGCGGCTGGCACCACCACGAGGGTCCTCACGCGTGCGACTGGGGGAATCACGATGGCGAGTGTCCGTACTGGGTCAGCGTTGGCGGTAGGCCAAACCTCATGTCTCGGTAGATGGAGTCGTGTAGCCATGCCGTCCGGTGGCGCGCCCGCTGGCCCCTCGCGACTCTGCCATGACCCTGGGTGATAGCTTAGTTCCGGGTCATATGGCGGCAAAGGGACAGCCTTAGCACCAAAGGTTCCGCAATCACCGGAACTCGGTGGAGTTCCGCTTCAACGTCTAGTTCGCGCTTCTCTGCAGCGTGGTGTGTTGATCCTGGATGGCGGTTCCCGCAGCCAGAGGCGCGCTCTGTGGCCAATTGGCTGCACATACTCCAGGTTCTAATCCTGGGCCTCGTTCGAGAATCGGTCCTGGGCTGCCTCGCTGATCGGCGTGAAGATGTTGATCAGGTTGCCGTCCGGATCTCTGATGAGGAGCGAACGGTTGCCCCATGGCATATCCGTCGGCTCATTGACGAACACCTCAACGACATTCTGAAGCGCTGTGTAGGTCGCGTCGACGTCGTCGACGAGGAAGTCCAAGGTGACGCTGCGATTCGCACGTGGCTCGGCGACCTGCTCTCCGAGCAACGGCACTGTCGCAGTGCTGGCGATGGCTAGCGTGCCGGATGGTGTGCGAAGCTCGGCGAACATCGGGTGGAGGCGCTCGGCGATGAGTCCGGTGGCTGTTTCGTAGAACGTGACGAGTGCGTCGACGTCGTCGGTGAAGATGCGAGTGGCTGCCAGCTGCATTGCTTTCTCCTCGTTGTAGTAAATGTGCGGCCCGATGTGCCCGGCCGCGGACACGACGGTACTGGTGATACCGGGCGAAAACTGACCGGTATCAGAGGGATGATGGACGGTATGGCCGACACGACCGCGCGAGTGTTGCAGTTGCTTGAGCTGCTGCAATCCGCGCAGCTGCGCACCGGCGCCGAGCTGGCTGATCGCCTCGGTGTCGACGAGCGGACTGTTCGCAGAGATGTGGCGCGACTGTTCGATCTGGGAGTGCCCGTCGAGACGCTGCGAGGGCGTTACGGCGGTTATCGGCTCGCGCCCGGTCAACGCGTCCTCCCGCTCATGTTCAGCTCTGAGGAAGTGGTCGCGGTCTTTTTGGGGCTCGCCCGTACACAGGCGGCTTCACGCGTCCCGGGGATTGCCGCGCAGACTGCCCTGTCCAAGATCAAACGAGCGTTGCCGACCGATGACGCGGAGCGGATCGACGCCCTTCTCGGGGTGATGACGCGGACCTCGCAGGACGGGGGAGTCGCTCCCGACCCTGCTGTGATGTTGACGGTGGCGGAGGCCGTGACTCTTCGACACGTCCTCGACCTGCGTTACGTCGGTGGCAAAGGTGTTCACTCTCGACGCACGGTCCACCCCTATGGTCTGGTCGCGCATTCGGACCGGTGGTATCTCGTCGCGTTAGACACGGACAAGCAGGAGCAACGTGCCTTCCGGGTGGACCGGATTCGATCGGCTCGGTCGATACCTGGAACCTTCGCGCCACCGCAACAGTCCGATATGGAAGGTCGCCTGCTCGCACTCTTCGCCGATGCGGACTATCGATGGCAGGTCGTACTGCGCATTCGAGAGACCGAGGATCACATCAGGGGTCATCTGCCGCAGAGTGTGGCTCGGCTCGAAAGGTTGGACCGTGCTGCGGAGCGGGGTCGGGAGGACGCCCCGCCCTGGCATCGGGCCGTGATCCATGCAGAGAACCTCGACTGGCTACCGTCCGTCATCGCGGCTCTCGACTGCGAGGTGGTGATCGATCGTCCCGAGGAACTCCGAAGCCGGGTGAAGGCTGCAGCGACGCGGATGCTTCACGCAGCCGGGGGCGATCAATGATCACCCGGGAGCGGCTGCGCAGCGCTCTCGCGGCGTCTTGGCCGAAGTCACCGATCCAGCCGAGCCGCTGAACGGAGGATCAGCTCCGAGCCGATGACGATGTTGTCGGACATGCGGGGTGGGCACTGCCATGGTGTCGCCACCGGGCCGAATGACTAGTGCTGTGCACGTCAAGGAGCGCCGTTCGCACGCGGACGGCGCTCCTTTGCAGTCGTTGCACTCAACGGGCGATCAGCCGACGACCGCACCGCGGGCGAGGGTCATCACGTCCTCGGTGGTCAGAGGCTCGCCTGCGATTCCCCAGTCACCGCTGCGTACCTCATCGATCACGCACGAGGTGACGGAGCGCAAACTTTCGCCCTCGATCTGCACCATGGCGTCGGTGAGGTTCCTGATGATCTCGTGCTTCTGCTCTGACGTGAATACGCCCTCGATGACCTTGACGTTGATGTATGGCATGACGTCCTCCTGGAGTGTGCATCTGCGGTGTGTACTACGTGTTTCACGCTAGGCCGATGCCACGGTCGGCGCATCGGTGATAGCCGCCATGCCTGTCGAGTATTTTGGGCGGGAATGTCGGGCACCACCCAGTGCCGCCGGGCTGCGGATACTGCGCCGAGCGGCCTGACGCCCAGAGGATTCACTCATCCAGCGCGCCGCGCTCCAGTTCGGTCAATCGTGCCGCTGCTGCGGCTCTCGCTGACTTGCCCGTGAGCGAGAGCTTCGCATAGACGTTGGAGAGGTGGCGTTCGACGGTCCGGGTGCTCATCGACAGCCGGCTGCTGCACTCGTCGTTGCTCATTCCCTGGGCGACAAGGCGCTGCTAGCGGACATGCCAATCTCCCTGTAGGCGGACACGGATTTCCCTGCTGACGGACAGTTGATCTCCCTGTCTGTGGTCCTGGGATCGGGCCGTGTCGGTCCCGAAATGCGCGTCCCTCCGGGGTTTGCTCGAGGTCTTCTACCACCACGAGCAGGTACCCACCGGAGGGACGCATGAAGAAGTCTGACAGGGAGATCATGGAAATTCTGGAGGCGTTCGACGCCACGGGGTCCGCGCATTCGGCGGCGGGGCTGGCGGGGGTGGATGCGAAGACGGTGCGGCGTTACGTCGCTGCCCGGGATGCGGGGGCGCCGGTGATGGGGCCGGGCCGGCGGCCGCGGATGCTGGATGGGTTCTTGCCGAAGATCGAGGAGTGGGTCGAGCGCAGTAGCGGCAAGGTCCGCGCGGACGTGGTCCATGAACGGCTGGTCGCGCAGGGGTTCACGGGGACGGAGCGAACTACTCGGCGGGCGGTCGCACGAGCCAAGGCGGCGTGGCGGGCCGGGCACCGGCGCACTTACCGGCCGTGGATCACCGAGCCGGGGCTGTGGCTGCAGTTCGACTGGGGTGAGGGTCCGAAGGTGCCCGGCCCGGACGGGACGCCGCGGCGGACGTGGCTGTTCTGCGCGTGGCTGGCCTTCTCGAGGTTCCGGGTGGTGATCCCGGTCTGGGACCAGACCCTGCCCACGCTGATCACGTGCCTGGATGCGACGCTGCACCGCCTGGGCGGGGTCCCGACCTATGTCCTGACCGACAACCCGAGGACCGTCAGCATCGATCACGTGGCCGGGGTCCCGGTGCGGCATCCGCAGATCGTCGAGGTCGGCCGGCACTACGGCATGCAGGTCCATACCTGCGTCCCTTTCGATCCGGAGTCCAAGGGCGGGACCGAGGCGACGGTGAAGATCGCGAAGGCGGATCTGGTGCCCACCGACGCGAACCTCCGCGCCGACTACGCCTCGTTCGCCGAGCTCGAGACCGCCTGCGAGACGTTCACCCACAAGGTCAACGCCCGCAGGCATCGAGAGTCCGCACGGATCCCGGCCGAGGCCCTGGCCGAGGAACGTGCCCGCCTGCACGTGCTGCCGGCGGCTCCTCACACGATGGCGCTGGGCCAGACCCGGTCGGTGGGCACCGATCAGACGGTGCGGTTCGGATCGGTGCGCTACTCCACGCCGCCGGGCCTGGTCGGGGCCGAGGTCTGGGTCCGCGCCGCGGGGATGGAGCTGGTGATCATCGCCGACCTCGACGCCCTACCCACCCTCCCGGACTGGGCCGGGGACCGACGCGGGCTGGTCGAGGTCGCCCGCCATCGCCTCTCCACCCCGGGCACTCCCCGGATCGACCTGGCCCACTATCCCGACCATCCCCAGGACCCGACCGGCGCTCCCCGCGTTCCGCGGCCCCGGGCCCGCACCAGCGCCGAGCGGGACTTCCTCGCCCTGGGAGATGGGGCGAGGGCCTGGCTGATCGAGGCCTCTGCCGCCGGGACAGTGCGGATCCGGGCGAAGATGACCGCCGCGCTCGAGCTGGCCGCCCTGGTCGGCACCGATCAGGTTGATGCCGGACTCGGGATCGCCGCGACCGCCGGACGCTTCGCCGAGGGTGACCTGGCCACCATCGTCGACCACCACTTAAGCGGTGCCGCGGTCGCAGACCTGGTCATCGCTGATGAGACCCACTCCGCCCAGCCCGGCACCACCAGCTGGGCCGGATTCACCACCACCACGAGCATGGAGACCACCCGATGACCGTCACCACGACGATGACTGCCCCGCCGCTGCCCGAGGACCTGACCACGGTCCTGAAGCGCATGCGCATGCCCTACCTCCGTGCTGCCGCCCCGGACGTGCTGGCCACCGCGAAAGCGCAGCGATGGGACCCCACCGAGGTCCTCCGCGTCCTTCTGGCTGAAGAGGTCCGGGGGCGGGACGCGGCCACCAAGGCGATGCGCCGCAAGAGCGCCGGCCTGCCAGCCGGGAAGACCTTCCAGACCTGGCAGGAGACCGCCTCCTCCATCCCCGCCCCGACCCAGTCGGCGCTGGCGACCCTGGAATGGATCCACCGCGCTGAGAACCTCGCCATCAGCGGGCCCTCCGGCACCGGGAAGACCCACTTCGTCGAGGCGATCGCCCACCAGGTGATCGACGCCGACATGCGCGTTGCCTGGTTCACCCTGGAATCGCTGACCACCGCGATCGGACGGGCCAGCGTCGATGGGTCGATCAACAAGGTCATCGCCCGGATCACCCGCGCCGACCTGATCGTCGTTGACGACATCGGCATGCTCCCGGCAGGGCAGGCCGCCGCCGAAGCGTTCTACCGCCTCGTCGACGCTACCTACGAACGGCGGAGCCTGGCCGTGACCAGCAACCTCCACCCCGCCGGGTTCGACACCTTCATGCCCAAGACCCTCGCCACCGCGACCGTCGACCGGCTCCTCCACCACGCCCACGTCCTCACCACCGAGGGCACCTCGATGCGACTGGCCGAGGCCACCGCCGGACGCGGTGTCGTCCCTTTGACCTAACCCCGCAGGGAGATCAACTGACCGCCGACAGGGAGATGAACTGTCCGCGGACAGGGAGATCAAACGTCCGCCCACAGGGAGATCCCGATGTCCCTTGACAGGCGCAGCACCTCGAGTTCACGGCTGGTCAGGCTCGCGCTCGGAGGCTTCACCGGCGCTGCGCCGGCGAACGCAGTCACCTCGTCGATGAACTCGTCCCAGGCCGGCTCATCGGCCAGCAGAATGTGGTTCTTCCCGTGCAGGCTGACGAGCCTGGCACCTGGGATGAGGCCCGCCAGCCGCCGTCCTTCCTCGAAGGGGACAGATCGATCCCCATCCGCGTGCAGGACGAGAGTGGGGGCGGTGACGGCACGGGCGGACGCGCTCACGTCAACATTCGCTCTCCCGATGCTGCTGGCCACAGCCGCCTCCGGCGTCATCGACCGACGTTCGAGGTCGTCGAACCAACGCATCTGCGTCTCGCTCGCGCCGGGAATGAATGACGAGGTGATGACGCGGCGATAGATCGGGTCAGCGCGCCCCCAACCCACTTTGATCATCTGGAGCTCGAGCTCCATCTCCTCAAGAATCGCCGCGCCGGGGTTTCTCGCCACTATGCCTCGACCGTATGCCCCCAACAAGATGAGATGAGTGACCCGTTCCGGGTGGCGCCGCGCGTACTCCACGGCCACAGCGCCGCCCTGCGACATGCCGAACAGAGCGAAGCTGGGGAGCCGCGCAGCGTCCACGACGGCCTCAAGGTCTGCCAGCAGCGCGGCCAGGCTGTAATCGACCGGATTGCGGTCGGAGAGTCCGTTGCCGCGGGCGTCGTAGCGGATGACGCTGAAGCGCTGGCCAAGAGCCAGCAGCCAGTGATTCCACACCGGACTGGACCAGTCGTATTCGAGGTGTGTCAGCCAGGTACCCGCACGCACAAGCGGTGGGCCCTCGCCGTGACGGGACCACGCAATGCTCGTGCCGTCGGCGGAGGTCGTGAACGATATCTCGTTCCTCATGGCCTGACTGTACGCCGCGCTCACTGACCTTGCGCGCTCCGCCGAAGCGCTCGATGAGGGGTCATTCGGCATAAGCCCCAGCGACAGGCTCGCTCCCTCCTCCGGCCTCTCCTCGACACCGGAGGAATCAGGCCCCTGCTCCACCTTCAAATGCGATGAGCCAGTATTTCCCTCAGAACAGCGGCCAAGGTACCGCCGGCATCTCACCGCTCGGAGCCGGAAACCGCCCGGTCAGGCGCAGCCGGTCGCAGCGCGCGGCGAGCGAGGTGATCTCCTCGGGGCTGAGCAAATCGGCCAGGTCTCGGCCCAGCTCGCCGCCGAGACCTTCGCTGACACGATCTATGCCGTCTTCTTCGTCGGCGGTCAGGGCGCCTCCCCGCCATCCCCACAGCACGGTGCGCAGCTTGTGGTCGCGGTGAAAGGTGAGCCCGTGGTCCACGCCATGCCGGTGTCCGTCGGTCAGGGAGAGGACGTGGTCGCCTTTGCGATCGGCGTTGTTGACGATGACGTCGAACACCGCCATGCGTCGCAGCGCCGGCGAGTCCTCGTGGACGAGGGCGATCGTCCGTCCGTCCTCATCGAGTCCCTCAAGGACCTGCTTCCATCCCGACTCCGGCACGTGGTCCGCCGCGATCAGGTCCACGGCGTTCTGGGTGGGGTCATGCTCCTGCCAGAGCTGCACCATTCCTTCGCCCAGCGGACCATTCCGCAGCCAGGTGCGGGGCACGACGCCCCAGCCGAGGGTCTGCGAGACCAGGTAGGCGGCCACCTCTCGGTGGGCCAGCGTTCCCTGGGGAAAATCCCATAGCGGACTTTCGCCGGCTATCGGCTTGTAGACGACTGACACGTCGCTGATGCTGCCCAGAAAAGTGGCGTTCGACGCCGTCGTGATACGGCCGGTGAGAGTGAGCTCGGCAGCCAACGGGTCCGGCGTCGACATCAGCCCTCGGGAAGGGTGCAGGTGTGCCCGTCAGCGTCCACGGGTTCACCGCAGAGCGGGCACAGAGGGCGTCCAGCACTCACGATCTCGCGGGTGCGCTCGGCGAAGGCGCGGGCGGTGCCGACAGGCATTCGCACGAGCAGCCTCTCGGGCTCGTCGGCCCCGTTGTCATGAAGCGATTCGGCGTTGCCAGCGGCCGCGGCATCGTCATCGTCGATGAGAGGCTCCGCCTCGATGATGATCTGGGCCGTGGTCGGGTCCCATGCCAAGCTCATGACCCCTGTGCGGAACTGCTCCTGGACGGCTTCGAGCGGATCATCGTCCTCAAGCTCCACGGGAGTGCCCGTGGGAATGCTGAAGGGGTTGCTCTCGATGGTGATGAGCTGGTCGAGGATCTCGTCGATCTTCTCCGCGAGCAGAGCCGCCTGCTGCTTCTCCAGGGCGATGCTCACGACTTCCTTCCCTGCGCGCACCTGCAGGTAGAAAGTACGCGCCCCCGGAAGTCCGATGGTGCCGATGACGATCCGGTCGGGCCAGGAGAACTCATGAGCACGCGTATGCATGTCAGTACTCTACGACCTCGAGCTTCACGGTGTCGTCTGGCCTGCACCGCCGCCGACCGGCGCATCGCCGGCGTCGACGCCGCTCGACAACCACGACAGATCGCCCGCATCGGTGTTGGTCGCGTAGACACTCGGCCGGCTCGTGCCATAGCGCACGATCGATACGGAAGCGGGGCCGACGTTGAGGCGCTGGAACAGGTCGAGGTGCATGCCGAGCGCGTCAGCGAGGATCGACTTGATGATGTCGCCGTGACTGACTGCCGCCCATACGGCCCCTGGCCCGTGCTCGGACTCGAACGTCGCATCGTGGCGTCGAATCGCTGCCACTGACCGAGCCTGCATCGCGGCCAGGGATTCACCGCCCGGAAAGACGGCGGCGGACGGTTGTGACTGGACCACCGGCCATAGATCCTCGGTCGCCAGATCACTGAGCATGCGGCCCTGCCATCGGCCGTAATCGCACTCGGTGAGCTCGTGGTCGACGGGCGCGTGCGGCGCGCCTGCCTGGCGATCCAGGATGAACTGGGCGGTCTGCTGACAACGCTCAAGAGGGCTCGACACCACCCCGACCAGGGGCACAGGCGCGAGCCGGTCTCCGGTCAGCGCCGCCTGGTCCCGCCCTCTCTGGTCCAGACTGATGCCGGCAGCTCGACCTGCCAGCACTCCAGCGGAATTGGCGGTGGAGCGGCCGTGCCGCACGAGAAGGACTGTGGCCATCCACCCAGCCTAACCACTCAGCCGCGCGCGTCCTGCGCCCATGTGTCTCATAGGAGTGAGCCTCTAGGGTCCTTCAAGACGCCGGGATGAGACTCTCGACCCCAGTCCCATGACGAGGATTCCTCATTCACGGACGCACCTCAGCCGGCATCTGTGACGTGCGAGTGCTCAACGTCCAGCCGTGATGGGAGTCGCGTGGCCCGCACCGGATGCCGCGGAGGCCTGCTTGCCCACGCCCCGATGGGGGATACTGCCAGGCAGAGGCCACTGCGACCGAGGCAATCGCCTGGGTGCTGTCACCGATGGGAGTCCGTGTTCGATGTCTGAGGTCCTGCCCAGCTGCCCGCAGTGCGATGCGGCGTACACCTACGAGTCCGGCCTGCTGCTGGCGTGCCCCATGTGCGGCCACGAATGGGCGGCCGGGACCGCGAAGGATGCTGAAGAGAGCGTGCTAGAAGATGCGCCGCCAGCGATCCGGGACGCCGTCGGCAACGTTCTCGTCGACGGGGACACCGTGACCATCTCCAAGGATCTCAAGGTGAAGGGCGGTGGTGGCGGCGCCATCAAAGTCGGCACCAAGGTGCGCGGGATCCGCCTCATAGAGCCGGTCGACGGGCACGACATCGATGCGACGGTCCCGGGCTTCGGTGCCATGAAGCTCAAGTCGAGCGTGGTCAAGAAGGTCCTCTGAGCCGACGCTCACCCCTGGTCGCGGAGCGCGCGCAGATCGTCGAGCACTCGCTGCGGTTCGTCGTCCAGAGGCATGTCGCGCACGTCCCCGGGGGCGTCGAGACCGTCGGACGGGTCGGCAGGGAGGGCTGCGAACAGGAGCTCCAGATCCTCCGTCGCAGGGCCCTGTTCGGCGACGAGCTCGAACGTCCTGCCGGTGGCCGCCGGCGAGCTGAGCGCGGCGACGAGGACGTGAGCGATCTGCTCGCGGGAGACAGCGCCGTCGCCCGGATCGCCGGCATGGTGGCGGTCGCCCTGGCGGAGCACGAGCCGGTGCTCGTCGGGCCCGTTCTCATCGAACCATCCTGGTCGCACGATCGTGTACGGCTGCCCACTGAAGCGGACGAGGCGCTCCGCGCGGCGCTTCCACTCCGCCGGGTGCAGGGTGTTGTACAGCCCGCTGCGTGCAGTGACGCCCACCGCCGACATCAGCACGATCCGCACGTCGCGTCCGGCCAGGAGCTGGAGCAGGTCACGCACCCCCGCGTAGCTGACCTCCTCGATGGCCTGCTCGGTGGTCTCCACCCCGTGGGTGAAGATCACTGCCTCGGCGCCGTCGACGGCTGCGCGCAACGACTCGGGGCGGGTCACGTCTCCGACCGCCAGCTCAGCGCCTGCGGGAACGATGTGCGAGGCACGCTCCGCATCGCGCACCAGGGCGCGGACCCGGTATCCGTGCGCGAGGGCTTCAGCGACGGTGAGGCGACCGATGCTGCCGGTCGAGCCGACGACGAGGACGGTGGGAGCGGTCGAGCTGGTCATGGAATTCCTTCTGGAGGAGAGGCGGAGGTGATGAGTCCAAGGCCCGGCAGCACCGGAGTATTCCGATTCGTCCGGTCTGTGAACATCAGGGACTGCCGCCGCGACGGAGACGCCGGACTCTCCGAGAGCGAGCAGGGCCGGGGGACAGATCGTGGAGACTGGGTCCTTCCCGCCGTTCGCACGACATCGGAGGCTGCATGAGCTTCATCAGGCTGACCGGAAGACTCCTCTGCGCGGATCGTCATGAGGCGGCTGTCGTCCACCGCTGTCTTCGCCAGCATGTCGACCTCACCCGTGCCGAAGCCGGTTGCCTCCGCTTCGAGGTCGAGCCGACGGACGACCCGCTCGTGTGGACAGTCTCGGAGCTGTTCGTGGATCAGGCGGCCTTCGATTCGCATCAGGCGCGCGTGCGGGCGAGCGAGTGGGGCAGGGCCACGTCAGGGATCGCGCGGGACTATGTCATCGAAGCGGTCACTGACGACCTGTGATGGTGTGGGGTTCGGCGGCACGTACCAGCGGGAGGGTCTCGCACGGCGCGACCGCCAGGTGCTCGACATGGTGGCCCTGGCAGCCCTTCCGCTCACTTCCGCCGTACCAGCGCCCTGGTGGTGACCAGCAGGCCGGCAGCGGTCCACACGGCCAGGATCAGGAGATCGCCCGCATCGGCGGCGAACGCGCTGGACGCGATCCCCGCCCGCATGAGATCTGCTGCGGGCTGGATGGGCAGCACGTGGTGCAGGGACTGGAACCATTCCGGCAGCTGGCTCTCCGGGAACGTGATCGGTGAGAACAGCAGGACGAAGAACACCAGGACCTGGGAGACGAGCTGGGCCAGGGTCGCCGGCAAGGTGACGGCCAGGGCGTAGCCGATCGCAGTGGCCATCGTCGTCGTGAGCAGCGAGGCGAGGATGAGCAGCGGCCAGTCGAACGAGAAGGTCAGGTCGTATCGCAGCCATGCCACGGCGAGCCCGATCGCGACCCCGGGCAGCGCGATGAGGGTCCACACGACGAGGTCGACCACGAGCAGGAGCGGCCGGGGCACCGGCAGGGCACGCTGGTAGTCCAGGGCTCCCGCCGCCCGGGCGCGGGACACGCCCTGCGGGACGATGACCAGCCCGATGGTCAGCAGCAGGATCGTCGGCGCGCCGGAGGAGAGGAACAGTGCGCTCTCCGCGGTGATGTCGGGGATCAGGAACCCGAATCCGAGGATGATCCCGGCGGCCAGCACCGCCTGGATGACGACGATGAGCGGCAGCATCGCACCGATCGACGCCACCGACCAGCGCAGCAGAGTGCGGAAGCTCGCCCAGAGGCTCACGTGGACGGGGCGGACGGGGGAGAGCGTTGCCTCATGCATGAGCTGACTCCTGAACCGTTGCGTCGGCACCCGGGATGGGCGCGGCAGCGGGGTCGGGCTGCGCGGTGAGCGCCAGGTACGCGTCCTCGAGCGTCGTCGGATCCATGGAGAACCCTTCGATCCTGTGTGCGGCGTGCTGTGCGGACGCCCAGGCGACCGCGGTGGCGGCGTCCGCGGCGGGCAGCGTGATCAGCGTGCGGCGCCCGGTCCGGACCCGGCGCAGCGCCGGCAGTCCTGGATCGTGCTCGGACGGATCCGGTGCGTCGGGTGGGATCTGCAGCTCCAGGCGCAGATCGGTGTCCTGCGTCCCGCGTATATGCGCGGGTGACCCGGCGGCGATGAGCCGGCCCCGGTCGAGGATGGCGAGCTCGTCCACGATCCGTTCGGCCTCGACGACGTTGTGCGTAATGAGCAGGACCCCGCTGCCCTGGTCTCCTCGACGGCGCACCGCATCCCACAGCAGTCGGCGCCGGGAGGCATCGATGTCGTTGGTGGGCTCGTCCAGGATGAGCAGCGGGACCGGGGCGGCCACCGCCATGGCGAAACCGGTGAGCCGCCGGATCCCGCCGGACAGGCCGCCGCCCTCGGGCAGCGCCCGTCGGTCCAGCCACGTTCCGATGTCCAGCTCCTCGGCCAGATCGGTGGCGGCCCGGCGCGCGTCGCGTGCCGAGAGCCCACGGAGACGGCCGGCGATCTCGATCGCAGAACGGGGGGTGAGCCCGTCGATCGGGGCCTGTGCCTGGGGCTGCAGGGCGACGTGCCGCCGCGCTTCAGCAGGATGCTGGCACAGCTTCCCGACCCCCTCTCTCGCCGAGATCGGCAGCGGCAGACTCGCGAAGCGCTGATCTTCGCAGCGCGTCGGGTGTTCTCCGAGGACGGCTACCACTCGGCGAGCCTGGAACGGATCGCGCGCGAAGCCGGCTTCTCGAAAGGGGCCGTGTACTCGAACTTCAACGGCAAGCCGGCCCTCTTCCTGGCCATCATGGACCGCAACCTCGAGCTCGCGGAGGTCGACCTGAAGGATCCGTTCGAGACGCCGACCGACCCGGCCTCCACCGGTAGAGGTGCGGGGGAGCGGGAGGGCGTGCCCTCGGGAGCGACGCAGGGCTTCGCCCTCGCGACGCTGGAATTCATCGCCAGCGCGGCCCGCGACGAGGAGCTCGCCCCGCAGCTGCACGAGCGCTTGGGAGCAGTGCTCGACCACTACAACGAGATCGCCCAGAGGGCCCGGGCCGAGGGTGAGACGCTTCCCGCCGCTGAGGTGGGCCGACTGCTGGCGGCGCTCGATCAGGGTACCGGTCTCCTCCTCCTGGCCGGAGGTTTCCTCCCCGATCGTGCGGCGTTCAACGACGGCATGCGCAGGCTGCTCGACCCGGTGCGCGCGGCCGCGATGCGATCCGACGGCTGAGGCGCGTTCGCGACGGCGCGAGAGGACAGTGCCGTCATCCCATCGTGGCCGTCATCCCGTCGTGAGGGTGAGCAGGTGTTCCCGCGCGAGCGCTGAGGCTGTCCGGCCGTCGCGGTCGGCGATCGCGTCGAGGACGCGCAGGTGCGCCTGCTGATCGGCATCGCTTCCGAACGCGCCACGCAGGCGCAGCAGATCGATCATGGCTCGGCGGCTGCGCGGAGTGAAGCTGTCGAACAGGTCGACGAGGATCGGATTGTGCGACGCCACCACGATGGCTCGGTGGAACGCGATGTCCGCATCGATGTGCGCTTCGATGTCGGTCCGCTGAGCGTCACGCGTGGCTGCTGCATGCCGGATCGCGCGCAGTTCAGCGGCGGTCCACCGCTCGGCCGCGAGCGCGACAGCTTCGACTTCGATTGCGATGCGCGCTTCGATCACCGAATCGATGTCGACTTTTCGCAGTACTGCGCTCCAGTCTTCGACGATGTCGAGTGCAGCAACGAACACCCCAGCTCCTTGCCGGGTGGAGAGCACGCCTTGGCCCGCGAGGCGGCGGATGGCCTCACGCACGGTCGAGCGGCCCACGCCCAGCTGCGGGCCGAGCGTGTTCTCCCCGGGCAGTTTCGAGCCGAGTGGCCACTCGCCGGCGCGGATGCGGTCCAGGAGCAGATCTGCTGCCTGTTCGGCGAGCGGGGTGCGAATCACCTGCGCCATGAAGCCTCCACTTCGCTACTTGTCTGAGGAGTTGTGTACAGTCTAGCCCGTGTCCCAGCAGCTCCGCCCGCTCCGCCTTCCGCTCCGCCTTCTCCGCCTCCTCAGGAAACTCCGGATGGTGTCCGTCGGGAGCCGCGAGTCGCAGGGCCACCTCTTTGAGGGGGAGCACGCCGATGACTGACCGGGAGATCCTTCGGCTAGAGAGCGTCGGCTTCGTGCGCGAATCCCGGCAGATCCTCTCCGACATCACCATGACCGTCCGTGCGGGGGAGCGATGGGCACTGATCGGCCCGAACGGAGCCGGCAAGAGCACCGTCCTCAGCATGTGCGGCGCGGTCGCGCATCCCACTCGTGGCACCGTCCACGTGCTCGGTCGCAAGCTCGGCCGGGTCGACATTCGCGAACTTCGCGAGTCCATCGGACACGTCGATCCGCGGCACTCACCGGGCTCGCCGCTCACTCTCCGTCAGGTCATTCTCACGGGCGCGACGGGTACGACCGAGCTCATGTCGCGCTGGGTCCCTGACGCACTCATCCAAGCTCGCGCCGATGAGCTGATCGAGATGCTCGGACTTGCCGGGCTCGAGGCGGCGGCCTGGCCGACGATGTCGCAGGGCGAGCGAGGTCGCGCTCTCATTGCGCGTGCCCTGTTGCCCGATCCCCCGCTCCTGCTCCTGGACGAGCCCTCCACGGGACTCGACGTCGCAGCGCGTGAACAGTTCCTGGCCACCATCGACGCGCTGCACCTGGCACGACCAGACCTGGCCACCATCCTGGTGACACATCATCTCGAGGAGCTGCCTGCGACGACGACGCACGCCATCTTGATCAAGGCCGGCCGGGTGCACGCCGCAGGCGCTGCCCGAGAAGTGCTGACGACCGAGACGGTGAGCGGGTGCTTCGACCACCCGATCGAGATCGAGCACCGCTCCGGCCGTTGGCAGGCGCGGGCCGCGGCGAGAGGCTGAGCGGTGCGGAGCGGCCGTCGGCCGGGGCTCGCGGGCTCCGCTGCATGGCGCAGGCACATCGAGCTCAGTGAACCTCGAGCGGCGCACTACGAGGCGATGGTGGCCCGCGGCGTGAGGTCGGGAGCGAGCGCCTCGCGCTCGTCGAAGACGAAGCAGTCCCCGTCGTAGTGGTCGCGGCCGACGTGCTCGAAGTAGCCGAGGATCCCGCCATCGAGCTGAAGCGCGTCGATGCCCTCATCGCGCAGGTAGATCGCGGCTTTCTCGCAGCGGATCCCACCGGTGCAGAAGCTCACGACGGTCTTGCCCTCGAGCGCCTCGCGATTCGTCGACGCAGCCTCGGGGAAGTGCGTGAACCGCTCGATGCGCCAATCGACGGCACCCTCGAACGTGCCGTAATCGACCTCGAACGCATTGCGGGTGTCGAGCATGACGACCTCGCGGCCCTCGTCATCGTGGCCCTGATCGAGCCAGCGCTTGAGGGTGCGCGGCGCCACGGCGGGCGCGCGTTCCTCGATGGGGCGGATTGTCGGGTGATCCATGCGGATGATCTCGCGCTTGAGCTTGACCAGCATCTTGCGGAACGGCTGAGACTCCGACCAGCTCTCCTTCGTGGTCAGCGCGGCGAAGCGGGGGTCCTCGCGCAGCTCATCGACGAACTCGCGCACCGCGTCGGCATCACCCGCAAGGAATACATTGATGCCCTCCTCCGCCAGAAGGATGGTGCCCTTCAAACCCGCCGCGTCCGCTCGTGCGCGCAGCTCCGGACGCAGCTGCTCACGATCAGTGATCTGAGTGAACAGGTATGCGGAGATATTGAGGACGGTCGTCACAGACCGAGCCTACAGAGGACTGCGCGGGTGAGGTGCTCAGCTGTGATGCGTGCAGGGGCTCGTCGAGGACGAGCCGCAACCCACCTTGGCCCACTCTTGTGCCGCGATCAGCCTGCGCGATTCCAGATCGGGCTGAGCGATGGGACGCCCGTCAGGCGGAGAAGCACCTCCGCGAGATCCAGATGGCGATCGAGCGCGTCGACGCGGATCCAGGCCGAGGGCGCGCCAGGAGCGAGATCCGCGAAGGCTACGTCAGCTATGCGATCGGCAGTCATGCGGTCTTCTTCGTTCTTCGTGCCGACCACCTGGACATCGTCCGCATCCTGAATCAGCGGATGGACCCTTCCCGGCACCTCTGAGCCGAGGGCTGGGGCACGCACTGAGGTTGGCTCTTCTCACTGCACTGATGAGATGGTGGGACGAAGAGCGCAGGCCAGGCCCACCCGCACCCCATAAGGAGCCTTCAGCTATGAGTTTTTCTGTGTATCTCTCCGGCGAGATCCATTCCGAGTGGCGTGAGGAGATCCGGCGCGGTGCCGAGGCCGCCGGGCTGGACGTGGTCTTCACCGCGCCGGTGACCGACCACCCCGCGAGCGACGCCGCCGGCGACCATCTGGGTGAGAACGACAGCCCGTTCTGGCGTGATCACCAGTCCGCCAAGGTCAACGCCATTCGTACCCGCACCCTGATCGCGCAGGCCGATCTGGTGGTGGTGCGCTTCGGGGACAAGTACAAGCAGTGGAACGCCGCCTTCGATGCCGGCTACTGCGCCGCGCTGGGCACGCCCTACGTGACCCTCCACGAGGCAGATATCATCCACCCGCTCAAAGAGGTCGACGCCGGAGCACAGGCCTGGTGCACGACCACCGACCAGGTTGTGGAAACCCTGCGGTACGTGCTGAAGGCGTGAGCCGGCGGACTCATCGTGGGCGCTGTCACGCTGTCGGCAGAGCACTCAGCCCACAGAACTCGGGAGTTCAGCCGGTATGACACCTTCGCGACGTCGACGTGCAGGCAAAGCAAAGCCGTCCCTCCGCACGGCGCGGTACGGGACTTTCGAGAGTGCGCTGGGAAGGCCGGTCAACAGCGTCGAGGTGCAGTCGGTGCTCGACGTGCTCGGCCCGCACGAGGTGCGACAGCTCAAGGCCTCAGCAGCGAGCTACGACCCGGAGGACGCGCGGACCGTGGCGTGGGACTTCCCGACCGTGCCACCCGCGACGCGATGGGGTGCCACGAACCTCGGTATCCGTGACGGCACGGTCGTGTGGCTCACGGTGGCCAGGGAGCTCGTCAATGGCCAGACCAACGGACTGCCCGTCTCGTTCCGACTCACCGATGACACCGAGGAGCTCTTCAGGCCACAGGGAGCTGAGTGGAACTGGGCCACCGCGATCGTCCGGCGGAGGGGTGCCCTCCTTCTCGACCTCGACGTGCCGCAAGGGCACTGGGACGGCAGCTATCGGTTCCCGCTCACGGCACTGCAGGCGGAGCGCATGCAGGCGGATCCGCTTCTGTATCGCGAGGTGTGGGAAGGACTCGTCCGTGTCTGTCAGAGCGCTCGCCACTTCGATGACCCGGCCACGCTGCCCGACACTGCTCAGTCGCTCATCAACGCGCGCTGCGGGCCGGGATGAACACGGTCTTTGTCGCTCATGCAGTCTGGAGGGGCCTCGCGGGCACTCTGAGCGGAGAGTTCGCGCTGTTCAGCCGGTGAGGGGCAGCTCCGGAAACGAAGCCGGGATGGTTCCGGATCACCGCTCGAGAACGCGCTCGAGCGGGATGCGGCCGTCCTGCCAGGGGAGCAGGGCCCAGGCCACCAGGTAGGCGCCGAGTCCGAGCACGGGCAGCAGGAAGGACGCCAGGAGCAGCAGACGCACCAGCCAGACGTCGATTCCGAACTTCTCGGCGAGACCACCGCCGATGCCCGCGACGAGGCGGCGAGGCCCACGTCGGAAGCCGATTCTGCGGAAGGTGTTGAAGAAGGCACTCATGGCTTCCACGGTACGGAGCACCAGCAGTTCCCGCAGTGGGGGCAACCCCCGGAAAAATGGAAGGTTCCCTGACCCGACGTTCCGCCTCGCTTTACGATGTGCGCCATGACCTGGATCGCTCACCGAGATGACCCGGTGCCCGACGATGTGGCCCGCCTGCTCGTCACCGTGCCCGAATGGTTCGGCCGTCCCGAGTCGAACGCCGAGTACGTCGAGGCCGCCCGTACCAAAGAGACCTGGACCGTCCGCGACGCCTCGGATGTTGTCGTCGGCGTCACTCTGGTGGATCGTCACTTCCCGTCGGCCGCCGAGGTGCACCTGATCGTCGTGGAGCGCGCCGCGCACGGGGCTGGCATCGGTACGGCGATGCTCTCCGCCCTCGAGGCCGATGCCCGTGCCCGGGGCGTGCGGCTGCTGGAGGTGAAGACCCTCGGTGCATCGCATCCTGACCCTGCCTATGCACGCACCCGGCACTTCTACGAGAAGCAGGGCTTCCTGCCGCTGGAGGAGACCGAGCTGTGGGGCGAAGGCACTCCCTGCCTGATCATGGTGAAACCGCTGCCCACCGGTCGGATTCACGAGGGAGCGGAGCGACGTTGAGGCGTGCCCCTGAACCAGATGACACGCGGATCTGGAGCGCGAGGGCACGTCGATCGCGGTCACCGACCTCGGTGGCGAGGGGCCGACGCACTGACGCGATGGTTGCGGTGAGATCGCCCAGCTGGCCCCGCAGTGACCACGCACCCCGGGACCGCGCGGGTGACGATACTCGCGTGCCGTCTCAGCCCAGCGGCATCTGATCCTCGCCGAACTCGACGCCCTCCGACTCGAGCCGCTCGCGCGCGGCATGGTGGACGACCCCGCGACGCCTCGGGTCGGGCTCGAGGAGCCCGATCACCGTCTCGCGAGAGGTATTGGGGTGCTGCGCCACGACGACCCGGGTGCTCCAGAACTTGTCATGCGCGAATCGGGCGAGCAGTGCCGCGCTCGCGTGCCGATTCGCCGCCGCGTCATTGCGGATCGCCTGGTTGGTGTCGCTGAGGAACGGTGCGAGCTCCTCATCGGTGGTCGCGCTGGCGGCGAGCGCGTACCGCCGCTGCTCGTCCGCCACCTCCTCCGGCGTCTTCTTCTTCCGTGCCATCGGTCGTCCCCGTCTCGCGTCGGTCCGTCGGATGCACACCGTAACCCTTCGCACCGACGGGCGGACGAGACCGCCTGCCGGAGACTGCCACCTTGGCGATAGCCTGGGGCGATGCGCTATGACTCCCTCGGCTCCAGCGGTCTTCTCGTCTCGTCACTCGGCATCGGATGCAACGCCTTCGGGCGCCGGATCGACCAGGACGCGGCGACCGCCGTCGTCCAGGCCGCGCTCGATGAGGGCGTGACCTTCTTCGACACCGCCGACACGTACGGCATCGGCGAGTCCGAGACGATGCTCGGGAAGGCGCTCGGGGCTCGCCGTGAAGAGGTCGTGATCGCGACCAAGTTCGGTATGGACATGGGGGAGACCTACCCAGGAGCGCGGGCGAACCGGGCCAGCCGCGGCTACATCCTCCGCGCGGTCGAGGGATCCCTGCGCCGCCTCGGCACCGACCACATCGACCTCTTCCAGCTTCACGCCCCCGATCGCATCACCCCGATGGCGGAGACCCTCGACGCACTCGGTGACCTGGTCCGCTCCGGGAAGGTGCGGTACATCGGCTGCTCGAACCTCGCTGCCTGGGAGGTCGCGGACGCCGCCCACCTCGCCGACGCCGTCGGTGCTCCCTCGTTCATCACGGCGCAGAACGAGTACTCCCTGTACAACCGCAGCGCCGAGACAGAGCTCGTCCCCGCCCTCGAGCATTTCGGAATGAGCCTGCTGCCCTACTTCCCGCTCGCCTACGGGCTGCTCACCGGCAAGTACTCGAAGACGGGCGGCGCCCCTGAGGGGACCCGCCTCGCCACCGAGACGGCCCGCTTCGACAACGCCCGCTGGGACGTGATCGAGGGCTTCCGCCGGCTCTCCGAGGAGTCCGGGCGCAGCATGCTCGAGATCGCCCTCGGCGGCCTGCGCGCCCAGCCCACGGTGGACACCGTCATCGCCGGCGCCACCCGCCCCGAGCAGGTCGCCGCCAACGCTCGCGCCGTGGCGTGGGAGCCGACAGCGCAGGAGCTCGACGCGATCGACGCCGTCGCGGCCCCGGGCTCGGGCCCCGGCCACACGACCTTCGCCGCGTCCCGCCGCTGAATCCGGCCGACGGGCGGTCTCCGCGAGCCGGTGCTCGGGACGGACCTGAGAGGATCGCGCCATGACTCCACGCCTCCTCGCCGTCTCCGGACTGCCCGGCGTCGGGAAGACCACCGCCGCAGCGGCGATCGCCCGTCGGCTGAGCGCCGTGCACCTCTCGATCGACGCGATCGAGGAGGCGCTGCTGGGCTGCGGCCTGCCAGCGGGCCGTCAGGTCGGGATCGCCGCCTATGAGGCGGCCCGCGCGATCGCCGAGCTCAACCTCCGACTCGATGCCGACGTCGTCGTCGACGCCGTCAACGACAGCGACGAGGCGCGGCAGACCTGGCGCGGCGCCTCACGGTCGACAGGAGCGCAGCTCCTGTTCGTCCACCTGGTCACCTCGGATCGGGGAGAGCACCGGCGCAGGCTCGAGGAGAGGGACCGCGGCTTCGCGCACGTGCCCGAGCCGCGATGGGACCAGGTGCTCCTGCGCGCCGCCGAGAGCAGTCCCTGGACCGATGAGCACCTCGAGCTCGACTCCGCAGAGCTGCCGGTGCATGAGGTGGTCGATGCGGTGCTCGCCCGCCTGGAGCTGTCCTAGCTGAGCGTCGCGAGGGAACGCCCACGGCGCATCATGCGGCGCAGCGAGCGCACCGTCCCTAGGATCGCCCCATGCACACCCACGAGTACGACGCGCAGCTCACCTGGACCGGCAGCACGGGGGAGGGGATCCGCTCCTACTCCCGCGAACATCATGTGAGCGTGGCCCCAGGGGTCGACATGACCCTCAGCGCCGACCCGGTCTTCCGCGGAGACCCGGCGCTCGCGAACCCGGAGCAGCTGCTCGTGGTCGCGGCGAGCTCCTGCCAGATGCTCTCCTTCCTCGGCGCCTCCGCCCGCGCGGGCGTCGACATCGTCTCCTATGAGGACGCCGCCTCCGGGGTGATGCCCGAGGAGTCCGAGCCGATGTCGATCACCGAGATGGTGCTGCGCCCGCGGATCCGCGCCCGCGGCACGGACGCGGCGACGCTGCAGGATCTTGTCGAGCAGGCGCATGAGCGCTGCTTCATCGCGAACTCCCTGCGCAGCACGATCACCATCGAGCCCGAGTTCGAGATCCTCGACTGAGCAGAGGGCCGGACGTCGGCCGACGGACGTCGCGCGCGGTCGCGCCCACTACGTCTGCTTGTGCTTCCGTTCGACCTCGACGCGGACGCCCCGCCGGGCGAACTCCTCGAGCATCGACTCGTACAGCGGCCGGTAGTCGACCGCCGGGTAGCGCAGCAGCGGGATCCGCAGCCGTGCTTCGCCATCCTTCACGGTGATCCGCGGGACGCCCAGCAGCTCGTCCAGGTGCAGGACCAGGGCTCGGTTCAGGTCCGCCCGATCCCACAGGATCTGGAGCTTCGCGTCGTTCTGGTACTGGACGGCGGTGACCGCGGAGATCGACTCCCACGGGATCAGGTGGTCCCCGCGAACCCGCAGCCCGCGGGCCGACGGCTTCAGATCGATGGCGTCCGCCCCCTTGCGGACCGAGCCCCGGATCCCGCTCACGAGCCCCACGACGCCGAAGAGGACGCAAATCCCTCCGAAGATGGTGGGCATGCCCTGAAGGGTGATCTGCGCGCGCTGGCTCAAGGTCTCGGGAAGGTCGTTCCTGATCAGGTAGATGCCGCACCAGAGGGTCACGGAGCCCAGGAAGAGCAGCAGGGAGCCCCGATCCACCCTCGGCCAGTGATGCGCGCCGGTGCTGACGAAGTCCCGCGGGGGTCGGGTGCGAAATCGAGAGGTCGTCACAGTCCGAGGTGCTCCCTCTCTCGTGGGCCGCGCTGCCACGTCCACGGCACGGTCCCGGTGGCCCTCACGAGACCGGCGCGTTCGAGGATCGGACGGGAGAATTCGGTCGAGTCCGAGTGGATCCAGCGCACGCCCTGCGTCATGGCCGAGCGCACGCGCGCCGCGGTGAGCGCACGGTAGATGCCGCGCCCGCGGAAGTCGGGAAGAGTCGCCCCGCCCCAGACGCCCGCGAAGCCGGTGCCGGGGATCGGGTCGATCCGGCCGGCGCTCACCACCTGGCCGTCGCTCTCCGCCGCCCACAGCTCGACCGTGTCCCCGCGGGCCTGCCGCTCGAGGATCTCACCCAGCATCCGCTCCGCCATCGGACGCCCCCCGAACACCGCGTCCTGCATGTCCAGCGCGGCGCGCAGCTCCACGGGCGCGCTCAGCCGGCGGAGGGTGATCCCGGCCAGCGGCTCCACCCCGATCAGGGCGGAGGCCTCGCCGAGCATCACCGATTCCGCCGCTCCCGCCACGAATCCGGCCGCAGTGAGCGCCTCGTGGAGTCCGGGCGTGCGATCGTGCGTTCGGGTCTTCCATTCCGCCTCGACGAGCGAGGGATCCTGCGCGAGCAGCGCCTGCACGGCGGCGACGCCGGCCGCGGGATCCTCGAGCGCGCGATAGGTGACCAGCAGCCGACCGCCCCGGAACCGCCCGATCCACAGCGGCCCGTGACGGGTCACGCTCCGCGCCCCCGTCATCTCGGCGGCGGTGCGGAGATGGGCGTCGTAGAGGGCGAGGAGATCGGTCACCGCCCGAGACTAGCGGTGCTCAGCCCTGCACGAGATGGCCGGTGTCGCTCACGCTCGCGACCGCCCACTGCCCGAAAGGCGGTCTCGTGCGCGAGGCGGCACCGACTACTTGAGCTGGCCGCGCACCTCACCGCCCGGGTAGGTCGGCGTGTGGACGTTGACGTACCAGCTGCGCGGACTCTCCCGGATCCCGGCCAGGATTGCCGGGTCGGTGACCGTGGTGCAGGCCTCGACGTCGAACGAGGTCGCGTTCGGCACGGAGAGCGGGACGTGGACGGGACCCGCGACGCCCTGCTCGCCCAGGTGCACGTGCGCGGCGACGGCCCCGGTGGTGAGCCCGGTGACCTCGAGCGTGTAGCAGAACTGGTCGCCGTCGATCGAATAGCTGAACTTCCCATGCCCTCCTCCTTCGGCACCGGTGGTCTCCTGCCCGTTGTTGACCGGGATCGCGGGGGCGGCGTTCGCGGCGGCGGCACTGCCGCCGATGGTCAGCAATGACAGCGCGGTGGCTGCGGTGATGCGGGTGAGGTTCTTCATGGCGTGCTCACTTCCTCGTGACGTGCCCGTGGTGCGGGCCTCACAGAGGACCACGAGAGAGAGGGCTCCGGGTTCACTGCAGGATCGACGCAGAGCGATTCTGCGGGCCGATAGGATCGCGGCTCCGAGCGCCGAGCGCGCCCCGACCTCCTCGAGGAGCACGAACGGCACTTCTTCCAGCTCGAGCTCCTCGACGCCGAGGTCCCGGAGCGTTGGCAGGCGGGGAAGAGGGATCCCTCCGACGGCGGAGCGGCACAGCGATGGACCTGCTGGTGGACCCCGCTGAGGGACTCGCACGTGCTGTGCGCCGGGTTCGGTGCGCGGCTGGGCTGGGTGGAGGGCGCCGTCCGCCCCGGCCCCGGGGAGACGTCGGCCTGAGCGCCGTGTCCGGCATCGCTTGCGCCGGCATTGCTTGCGCCGGCACCGCCGAGGCCTCACCCTGTGTGCACGGGAGCGGAGCGTTCGAGCGATCTCTTCATGTCATCGCACAGGGAGCGCACATGGTCCGGACCAGGGTTCACAACCTCCTCGTCTCCGCGGACGGCTATGCCGCCGGGGAGCACGTGACGCTGGAGGAGCCGATCGGCGGCGCCGCGGCGCTCTTACGCTCCTTCGACGGTCGCGTCATCCATGGTGTGCATGGGATGGACGACCCGGTGACCGTGGATCGCGCCCTGTTCAGCCTGTGGGGCCAGGGCGTCGGTGCGGAGATCATGGGGCGGCGGAAGTACGGCCCGCAGTCCGGCGAGTGGCCGGACGACGGCTGGAAGGGATGGTGGGGCGATGAGCCGCCCTTCCTCACGCCCGTCTTCATCCTGACCCACCACGCGCGCGCGTCGATCGAGTTCGACAACGGCACGAGCTTCCATTTCGTGGACGCCTCGCCCGAGGAGGCGCTGCGCCTCGCCCAGGAGGCGGCAGGAGGGGCCGACGTGCGGATAGGCGGGGGACCCTCGACGGTGGGCCAGCTCCTCGAGGCGGACCTCGTCGACTTCCTGCACATCGTGATCACCCCGATCGTGCTGGGCGCCGGGGTGCGGATCTGGGATCACCTCGCCGGGCTCGAGCAGCGGTTCAGCATCGAGTACGTCAGCACCGCGAGCGGTCTGACCCATCAGCTGTGGAACCGGGATCGGGCCCGCCAGGGCTGACACCCAGGGCTGACACCGCACCACGGCACCCCGGGCCGCGTGCCGTATTCTGCCGCCCCAGCACTCCGAGGTGCCGTCCCAGCCGACGAAGGAGCCCTCATGACCTCGCGCCCGATGCTCGGTCTGGTGCCCATGCGCCCGCGGGACCCGCGCGAGCCCGGCCGAGCGGCGTCGTCGGGTACCTGAGCGTCTTCTTCGCCATCTGGCGGGCCTGGATGAACTTCACCTGGTTCGCCACCTCCTTCGACACCGACGACTGGCTCTACAGGGTGCTGACCATCGTGCAGATGGGCGGCGTGCTCGTGCTCGCCTCGGGCGTCCGGCCGGCCTTCGTCGACCATGACTTCCGGGTGATCGTCCTGGCCTACGTGGTGATGCGCCTGGCCCTGGTCGCGCAGTGGCTGCGGGCATCGCGCGGCGCCGGTTCCGCGCGCCGGACCGCACTCGTGATCGCCGTCCTCGCCGTCCGCGAGGGGATCGAGGCCTGGCAGGGGGACGCCTGCTGCGCCGCGTCGGACGGGAACGACCGGCGAGGCGCGGACTCCGCCCATCGGCGACGGAGGAGGATGGGCGTCTCGACCCGCCGAGCGAAGGATCCCCGCATGACAGACACAGTCTTCGTCCGCAGCACGAGGTGGCTCCCGTGGGTACGACGCACGGAGGAGGACGGGCTCGAGCTGGTCCTGGTCGGAGGTGCCGATGCGACTCACGATCCCCGCGAGTTCCCCCTTCCGATCCAGGAGGAGCATCTCGCCGTGCTCCGCGAAGATCTCCCTCGGCACGTCCTGCTCGCCGCGCTGATGCAGCCTCTGTACGACGACGCCGGAATCCGTGATCCCTTGGATGCACGGGCGGCGTCGGCGCTGCTGCGGACTGTCCTGCTCGGCTCGCCGGCGCAGATCGATGCGCTCGCCGCGGGCGCGCAGCAGGTGGACTCCTATCTCATCGGTCATGGGGCTGATGCCGAGGCGCTGGCGCGCGGGGAGCTCTTCCGCGCCGCCCGCGGCGTGACCGAGTCCGTCGACCATGCGCGCCGGGCCGAGCACGACGCCGCCCGCCGCCGTGCCGGCCGCGGCATCGTGCTCGGCCCGTTGGACACTGCGATCCTCGACTACACCGGACAGCGTCTCCACGGCGGAGGGGTCCCACGTCGGCTGCCCGACGCGGTGGAGCCCTCGATGCTGCCGACGGTCCTCGAGGTGATCGCCGAGGTCGAAGCGGCCTGCGAGGGAATGCAGATCCGCAGGGACCCGCGACGGGGAGCCACCGGCACGGACAAGCAGGACTGGCGGCGGATCGAGGCCGCGACCGAGGCTGCCCTCGTGCGCTTGCACCCCGAGCTCAGCGCAGCCACCGTGCGCTCGCTGTGCGCCCTGGTCGGCGGCGAGGCCGCGGATCGTGGAGAGGGCCGCCCTTTCGACGAGGAGGACCTGCCGGTCGGCGGCGAGCGCGTGCGCGAGCTGGTCTTCTCCGACGCGGAGGGGACGGAGGAGCGCTGGCGACCCGGGGGCGTGCGCGCGGCCGAGGCGTTCTGGCAGTTCGTCGCACGGAACGTCGGCCGCGCGAACGAAGTGTTCTCCCTCGAGGACCCCACCCATCTCGAGGAGATCCACCTCCACTTCTATGCCGACGGGATCGAGCGGATCATTGCGCCGACGGGTCGCGTGGAGGACGGGCTGGAGGAGGAGTACGGCATCGTCGGAGGCCTCGCTGAGTACCGCGAGCTGGTGCGCAGCTTCATCGAGGGAGGCTATGCGGCGCTCGACGCCCAGGGGCCGTGGCTGCCGGACACGGACGCGTTCGTCGCCGCCGTGCGGCGCCATCGTGCGGGGGAGGGCGGGCTGACGCTCGAGCGCCGGTGACCTGATCCGCAGCCACAGGCACAGGCGCAAACCCAGGCCCAGGGCGAGGAGCGGGGAGCGGGGATCCGGACCGGAGGGGTGGTTCACTGCTCGAGGACGACTGACCGGCCCCCTCCACGCCGCACGGCGCGCCCGCGAGGCGCCAGCGCAGACAACGATTTGGTCAAGGGATCAGCGGGCGGCAGGTATCGAGGATCGAAGCGGATAGCCTCTCGGGTATGACGCAGACCACACCGGAGTCGGAGGGCGTCGCTGCCGCCGCCGCGACCTCGAAGCGCCCGCTCGTCGAACTGACGGGCGTCAACAAGCACTTCGGCTCCTTCCAGGCCCTCACTGACATCACCCTGACCATCCCCGAAGGACAGGTGGCGATCGTGATCGGCCCGTCGGGATCGGGCAAGTCCACTCTGTGCCGGACCATCAACCGGCTCGAGACCATCGACGAGGGTGGCCGCATCAGCATCGACGGCAAGGTGCTGCCCGAGGAGGGCAAGGCGCTCGCCACGCTGCGCGCCGAGGTCGGGATGGTGTTCCAGTCCTTCAACCTCTTCGCCCACAAGTCGATCCTGGAGAACGTCACGGTCGGCCCGATAAAGGTCAAGGGCATCAAGAAGGCTGAGGCCACCAAGGAGGCCATGGCGCTGCTGGAGCGCGTCGGGGTGTCCGCGCAGGCCAAGAAGATGCCGGCCGAGCTGTCCGGCGGTCAGCAGCAGCGGGTGGCCATCGCCCGGGCCCTGGCGATGAAGCCGAAGGTCATGCTGTTCGACGAGCCCACCTCCGCGCTGGACCCGGAGATGGTGCAGGAGGTCCTGGACGTCATGGTCCAGCTCGCCCGCGAGGGAATGACCATGGTCGTGGTCACCCACGAGATGGGCTTCGCCCGGAAGGCCGGGGACCGCGTCATCTTCATGGACGAAGGGCGGATCCTCGAGGACACCGATCCGGAGACCTTCTTCACCGACCCGCAGCACGACCGCGCCAAGAATTTCCTCGGAAAGATCCTGGCGCACTGAACACCCCGCGTGAATCGTCTTTTGCACCGCACCATCACTCCCCACCCAACTGGAGGAACCATGCGCAAGAAGCTCGCATCAGCAGCGGCGATCGCCGCCGCAGCCGTACTGGTCATGTCCGCCTGCGCCCCCTCGCAGTCCGGCGACGAGGGCGGTGGTGGCGGTGGCGGTGAGAGCGGCGGCGAGAGCCTCCGCATCGGTATCAAGTTCGATCAGCCGGGTCTCGGCTTCCGCGAGGGGGACGGCGACCCCACCGGCTTCGACGTCGAGGTCGCGAAGTATGTGGCCGGAGAGCTCGGCTACGGCGCGGACCAGATCGAATGGGTCCAGACCCCTTCGGCCAACCGGGAGAACGCCCTCGAGGGCGGCGAGGTCGACATGATCCTCGCGTCCTACTCCATCACCGACGAGCGTGACGAGCGCGTCGACTTCGCCGGCCCCTACTTCGTGGCCGGCCAGGATCTCCTGGTCCGCGCCGACGACACCGAGATCACCGGACCCGACGTCCTGGACGGCAAGAACCTCTGCTCGGTCACCGGCTCGACCTCCGCTCAGAAGATCAAGGACGACTTCTCCCAGGGCGTGGAGCTGGTCGAGCAGGGTGGCTACGCCGAGTGCGTCACCTACCTCGAATCCGGGCAGGTGGACGCCGTGACCACGGACGACATCATCCTCGCCGGACTCGCTGCCACCCCGGAGAACACCGGCAAGTTCAAGGTCGTGGGCAACACCTTCTCGGTGGAGCGTTACGGCGTCGGCATCCCCACCGGCTCCGACAAGTGCGAGGACATCAACGCCGCCATCACGAAGATGAAGGAAGACGGGGCCTGGCAGGAAGCGCTGGACACCGCCACCGAGGGCACCGGGTACACCCCCGACGAGGAGCTGAACAGCGGACCCGAGTCCGAGCTCGAGTCCTGCGACGACTGAGCGGCCCCGCCGCACCTCGCAGCTTCGCTGCACTTCGCAGTCTCGCTGCACTTCGCGGTCCCGCCGCACTTCGCGGCCCCGCCGCACCTCGTGACGGCGGCAGGACGGGCATCTTGCCCGACCTGCCGCCGTCCGCCCCGGCACCGGACGGTCCCCGCCCTCGGCCATGGGCCACCCAGACAGGAAGCACATGAACGGATTCCTCGAACTCTTCGCCGAGTACGACGTGCTCGGCGCCTTCTGGATGAATATCAAGCTGACGGCGATTGCCGCCGTCGGCTCATTCCTCCTGGGCACAGTCCTGGCTCTGTTCCGGATCTCGCCGGTGGCTTCCTTCCGCGCCGTCGGCACCGCGTACATCAACATCGTCCGCAACACCCCGCTGACGATCATCATGGTGCTCGGTGTGCTCGCGGTCTGGGGCCAGCTGAAGGTCGAGTTCTTCTCGAGCTTCGACCTGAACTTCTTCACCTACGCCGTGATCGCCCTGACGATCTATCACGCCGCGTTCGTCTGTGAGGCGATCCGCTCGGGCGTGAACACGGTGCCGCTCGGCCAGGTGGAGGCCGCGCGGGCCATCGGCCTCACCTTCCTGCCAGCGGCCCGGATCGTGGTGCTCCCGCAGGCGCTGCGCGGCGCGATCACGCCCCTGGGCAACACCCTGATCGCCCTGACCAAGAACACCACCGTCGCCGCTGCCGCCTCTGTGGCCGAGGCTTCGGGCCTGATGAGCACGATGATCGAGTTCAACCCCAACCTCATGGTCTACATCTTCCTCACCATCGCGATCGGCTTCTGCTTGATCGTCATCCCCATGGGCATCCTCACGACCTGGCTCTCCGACAAGCTGGCGGTGGCCCGATGAGCGCGCAGGCGGGCATCCTCTTCGACGCGCCCGGCCCGCGGGCCAAGCGCAATGTTCTGCTGACGAACCTGATCGCTCTCGCGGTGATCCTGGCGATCGGGGCGCTGGTGCTGCTGCAGCTGGATCGGCAGGGGCAGCTGGCGCCGCATCAGTGGGCGAACGCGCTGAACGGCAACGCGTGGACGAACTACTACCTCCCTGGTCTGCAGTTCACCCTGCAGTCCTCGGGCATCGCCGTGATCACCGCGACCGTCTTCGGTCTGGTGTTCGGCTTCCTGCGGCTGGCCCCGTTCGCGATCATCCGCGTCGCTTCGAGCGTGGTCGTGGAGTTCCTCCGCGCGGTGCCGGTGCTGGTGATGATGTTCTTCCTGTACTTCTTCCTCTCCCGGCGGATCGCGCCGACGGGGCTCTTCGCCTCGGAGGACTCCGCCTACTTCGCGGTGATCATCGGGCTGACCCTCTACAACGGGGCGGTCATCGCCGAGCTCATCCGCTCCGGAGTGCATTCGTTGCCGAAGGGGCAGCGGGAGGCAGCCGCCGCCGTCGGCATGACGCGCAACCAGTCGCTGCGGATCATCGAGGTGCCGCAGGCCCTCACCGCCATGCTCCCATCGCTGCTCAGTCAGTTCGTGGTGATCCTGAAGGACTCCGCGCTCGGCTTCCTGATCGGCTTCTACGAACTGCTGCAGTACTCCCGCCAGCTGGGCTCGGGCTACTCCAACATCTTCCAGACCCTCGTGGTCGCGGCGCTGATCTTCATCGTGATCAACTACCTGCTCACCAAGGTCGCGACCTGGCTGGCGGGGATGCTGTCCTCCCGTACCGGCGGCTCCACGGCCCCGACCACGTCCACCACGATGGTCTCCACCATGGGGCAGGACGTGAAGTGACGTGAGCGCCATGGTCTGCACCATGGGGCAAGACGCGACATGAGAGACCGCGGGACGGCGCCGAGCGTGCCGCAGATCCTGTGATCTCCCGCGCACCGTGCTCGACGAGAGGCCCGGCCATTTTTCTCCGTCCGGGGAGTCTCCTAGGCTTTCTCGACGATGGTCGCCGATACCCAGATTTCGACCGACGCCATGATCGACACCCCGCTCGACCGGCGTCCGCTCAGGGAACTCGATCTGAGCTGGTTCGACCGGGTGACGTCGGTCCCGGCTCTTCTCCTCGCCCTGGTCGCGGTGAGCCTGCTGGCGGTGGGCCCCCTGCAGGAAGTGGACCGGCTCCTGGCGCGGCGCTGGCTCGTGCAGATCGACCCGTCCTCCCTGGCGTTCGCCCAGAACGTGTTGGACCGGATCGCCGGCCAAGCCGTGTGCCTGCCCGTGCTGGCAATAGTCGCGATCGTTCTCGCACGACGACGGCGCTCGTGGCGACCGGTCGTGATCGCCCTGCTCGCCGAGGCGGGCTTCCTCGGCGGGGTGGGAACGCTCAAGGTGCTGCTCGGCCGCGGAGCGTC
Source organism: Brachybacterium sp. AOP24-D1-21 (assembly GCF_052378665.1). NCBI lineage: Bacteria > Bacillati > Actinomycetota > Actinomycetes > Micrococcales > Dermabacteraceae > Brachybacterium > Brachybacterium sp. AOP24-D1-21. Next base: position 159,573 of record NZ_JBQSXX010000001.1, on the reverse strand, counting down.
CTCCACGGGTGACCCCCGCTTCTTCGAAGCGGGCCTGCTCGAGATGGGCACCCTGGGGATCAGCTTCCCCTCAGGTCACGCCGCGGAGGCGGTGCTGATCTACGGCACGGCCGTGCACCTGATCTCGCACTACAGCAGCGCTTCCCAGCATGTGGTGCGGAACCTGCGCTGGATCGTGGTGCTGCTCTGCGTGAACTCCGTGAGCGTGTCCTTCCTGCTCGGCTGGCACTGGATGACCGACCTCAACGGCGGTCTCCTCGCCGGCGGTCTGCTCCTGCGACTGCTGGTCGAGGCGGATCGGCGCTCGGGGGACGCGACGGCAGCGCGGCGCACCTCACCGGGCGCTCACACCGAGCTTCCTGCCGATCGTCGAGTCATCCGCGAGCACGTCCAGCAGCAGGGCGGCCAGATCGCTGCGGGAGATCGACCCGCGCAGGGTTCCCTGCTCTGAGGGCTCGAGTGCGCGCCATGCCCCGGAGGCGGGCCCGTTCGTGAGACCTGTCGGACGCACCAGCGTCCAGTCCAGCCCGGACTCGACCACCGCCGATTCCTGCTCGTCATGGTCGGCCAGCGGCTTCGCGAGCAGAGTCTTCATGGCCCACCCGACGATGCCGGGCAGCTGAGAGCCGGAGTCTCCCGCTCCCAGCGAGGACTGCACGACGAGTCGGCGGGCGCCCGCGGCCTGCATCGCGGTGACCACCGCCCTGGTCACGGCGGCGCGCTGGTGAGGGACACCCTTGGCTCCGCCGACGGTCACCACCACGGCATCGGCGCCGGCCACGGCCTCAGCGGCGATTCCCGGCGCCAGGGCGTCGCCGGAGAGCGCGCGGGCACCGGCGGGAGCTGCGCCGCGGCGGGAGAGCGCGGTGACCTCATGGCCCTGCTCATGCGCCAGGGAGGCCAGCAGCGCTCCAGTGCCCGTCGAGACGCCGATCACAGTGATCTTCACAGAATTCCCCTCACGTCATCGATGCCTGCGTGAATCGTAGCCACCCTGCTCGCAGGGTGCGGCGGGCTCACGGCGCGCAGTCGATGCAGGTGGTCGCCTCCGGTCGGGCCACCAGGCGTGCCGGCGCGATGGGGCGACCGCAGGCGCTGCACCGGCCGTCCTCGCCGCGCGACCAGCGAGCGTGCGCGTCGTCGATCGCGGCGAGAGTCTCGAGCGTGTTCTGGCGCAGGCCTTCGAGCCGGGACCACTGGGCGGACAGCGGGACCCCGTCGGGATCGTGCTCATCATCGTCGCTGAGGCCCTCGCGCGTGCGCCGCAGCGCGAAGAGCTCCTGCTCGATGTCCGTCAGGCGCGCGAGCGCCTCCTGCCGACGGGCCGCGATGCTCGCTGCCCGTGACGGTGACGAGTCCATTGCGAGCTCCCTTCAGGTCTGCGGCGAGAGGCTGCTGCCCCCGGTGCGCTGCTCCCAGTGTGCCCCGCCGTCGCGCTGATGACAGATCTTCCCTCGGCGGCTGGGTGCTCGTGTTGCCCCGCGCCCCCGCTCGCCGGGCGGGGCAGGCGAGAGCGCATGACTTCACCCGTGAGCGCGGGCGGGGAGAGGCGCAGGATCTGACTTCGAAGGGCCCGCGCCGGGCCGTCGAACCGGCGGTGGCCTCAGGGCCGGATCGCCCGTTCCTCGGCCGCGTGGCCCGCTCGCAGATGCGCGACCTGGGACATCCGCAGCGGCTCGAAATAACTCGGCGAGCGGGCCGAGCGCAACGTCGTGGTGACGCACATATGGTCCCCGCTGTCGTCGAGAAGGGTGAGTCGCTCGACGAGCATCCGGTGCGGGCAGGCTTCGAGGAGGGGGACCCCGCTCTCGTCGATGCTGATCTCGAGCCCGGAGAACTTGTCCTCGTCCTCGCCGGAGAGGGTCCCGAAGCGCTTCGCGAGGTCGAGGTCCTCGGCGGTGAGGAAGTGGATCGCGAAATGGGTGGCCCGCAGCCCGACCCGGTAGGTGTGGTTCGCCTTGGACAGCCACAGGCAGTAGTGCGCGGCCGAGATGCTCGACTGCGCATGGAAGCCCACCAGGCAGCCGGCCTGCTCACCGTCGGCCGCGGTGGTGACCACGACCATCGCGGGATCGGCTGCGGCCATCAGCTGTGTGAAGGCGTCGTCATTCATCGGCTGAGCCCTTTCGCGGGAGTGTCTCGTAGCGGAGGAACAGCGTGTCCTCCTCGACCATCGCGGCCTTCAGCGCGAAGCTGCTGAGCGGTGCACCCGGAGGGGTGACGCTGACCGGCAGCGGGTCCCCGCCCATCAGGGGGGAGAGGGACAGGCACAGCTCGTCGAGGCGGTCGGCGGCGACCAGCTCGCCGAGCCATCGCGGGCCGCCCTCGCACAGCACCACCCGATCTCCGCGTTCGGCCAGTGCGCGCAGCGCGGTCGCCGGGTCGACCCGGTCCTGGCCGGCGATGATCACCGTCGCCGTCTCACGCACTGCGGCCAGGCGCCGCGGATCGGCGGCGGCGCAGCTGATGACGAGGGTCCGCGCGTCCGCGGGCGCGCCCGCGAAGACGCTCGCGGTGAGATCCAGGTCGAGGCTGCGGCTGACGATCGCGACCGGCGGGGTCGCGGAACGACCGCTGAGCCGACGCTGCTCGCGTGCCTGCTCGGACAGCCGGATCGGCGCGTAGCCCTCGCGGCGCACGGTCTCGGCACCGATCAGCACCACATCGGCGATCTGCCGCATGCGGCGGAACAGCGACTGGTCGGGGGCGGTGGACAGGGCCCCGACGCGCCCGTCGATCGCGGCGGTGCCGTCCAGGCCGGCCACCATGTGCCCGGTCACCCAGCATTCATGTCGGGGTCGGGAGCGGTCCACAGCGAGGTAAGGCTCGAGGGGGTCGGGAACGTGCGCGCCGTGCTCGAGGAGCTCCATCAGGGCACCCTACGCCGCCGGCTGCGGGACGCGATGACGGTGCAGCGGGGGGAGCGGGCGCTCAGCCTGTCGCGCTGGTCGCAGGCCAGGCGTTCGGCGCGCATCCTTCGAGGTCCATGGACTGCTGCAGCATCACGGGCGCGGGTTGCTCGGCTCCGCCGCACTGGGCATGGCTGTGGCCGAGGAGATGACCCACTTCGTGATTGATCATGTAGGCGCGGTACTCCGTGAGGTCGCCATAGGTCGGGGTGGCGTGGAGCCAGCGGTCCGAGTTCAGCGCCACGTCCGGGCCGATGCGGCAGCTCCAGGTCCCTCCGGTCTTCGCCGGCAGGCAGAGCGCATCCACGGTGGGCGGGGACCCCAGTGAGATGGTGAACTCGGCCTCCTCGGCTGTCGCCAGCTGATGGAACGCCACTCCTTCGAGCTCCTGCCAGCCACGGGGATCGGCGAGGACCCGGGCGATCTCCGCCGAAGCCTCCTCGGCACTGACTCCGATGCCGTCCTCGACCCGCACGGCGTAGGTGCGCACCGTCGCACCCTCCGCGGCTGCAGGCGCGGGGGAAGGCTGAGCGAAGGTCCAGGTGCCGGCGCCCACGGTGCCGGTGCGCACCATCGCCTCCTCGTCGGCCGGGCCGTCTCCTTCAGCCTCCGGGGTGCCTTCGGCCTCCGGGGTGAGCGTCTCCACGGTCGCTCCGCCAGCATCCGACGGGCCCTAGCCGCCGGCGTCGTCGGTCGCGGACGCGGTGCGGGAGCTCGAGCCGGGGTTCTGAGAGTCCTCGTCCCCGCCGAGTGCCCGGACCACGGCGACCAGCGCCAGGATCAGCAGCGCGACCAGCAGCAGCACCAGGCCGGAACGGACCAGCCGGCCGCGCCGGGTGAGCCGGAGCTGGGGACGAGGAGCGGAGGGCGGGGGCACAGGCTCACGCTAGAGGACCGGACCGGCTGCGCGACGGAGAAACGCGGGACCCGGGAAGCGGTCTCCACCCTGATAGCCTGGGGCGATGAGCTGCCGCGTCGTCGGCATCGACTCACCGTGCCCGCGACGCCGGGGCTCCTGGCCGCTCGATTCAGGCGGGGTCGGGAGATGCGGGGTCCGTGGTCGTGCCCTCTTCCCGCAGACGCGGTTCGACCCGCATCGACGGGTGATAGCCGGTCTTGTCCGCGTAGAAGTCACGGATCCGGTCCATGTCCGCACCGATGTCGCCGGTGAGTTCGAGGCTCGGGCCCAGTCCGGCGGTCATCGTGGTGCGGTCCACATATCCGAGCACCACCGGCAGCCCGGTGGTGCGGGCGATGCGGTAGAAGCCGGACTTCCAATGGGTGTGCGCGCCGCGGGTCCCGTCGGGCGTGACCACCAGGCCGAACACCTCACCGGCGTGCACCCGGGCCACCACTTCGTCGACCACCTTGCTCGGGTCCGAGCGGTCCACCGGGATCCCGCCCAGAGCCCGCATGATCGGGCCCCTCCACGAAGTGAACAGCGTGTGCTTCCCCAGCCAGCGCAGCGGCAGCCGCAACTTCCAGGAGATCGCGAGCATGAACGCGAAGTCCCAGTTGGAGGTGTGCGGGGCGCCGAGGATGACAGCGGGCTGGCGCGGAGCCGGTTCGGTGACGAGCGTCCAGGGGCTGAGGGCCCAGAAGGCGCGGGCGAGGAGGCGACGGAGCATGGGCTCAACCTAGACGAGGTGGGGGAGCCGAGGGAGCAGAACGCGCAGGCCGTCGCCGCATCTCCAGGAGATCACTCCCCTCCGGGCCGGCGCCTGGTGCGTTTGAGGTCCGCCCGTCGGCTCTTCGCCTCGAGCCGCCGACGTTTCGAGCCCTTCGTGGGGCGAGTCGCCCGGCGCACCACGGGAGGGGCGACAGCCTCCCGCAGCAGTGCTGCGAGACGCTCCCGTGCCGCCCGGCGGTTCTGTCGTTGTGAGCGCTGCTCCGATGCGGTCACGGTGAGGACTGTGCCCGCGAGCTTCCCGGAGAGCCGGGACAGGATCCGTGCCCGCTGGACCGCGTCGAGCGCGGTGGTGGTGGCGAGGTCCAGGCTCAGCTGCACCCGGGAATCGGTGGTGTTGACTCCCTGCCCGCCGGGGCCGGAGGCGTGGGAGAACTGCTCGTCCAGCTCAGCGGCCGGCACCCGCAGGCCGCGCGGTGCGCCGGGGCCCGGGGTGACCAGCAGATCGTCCATACCTCCAGTCTGGCCGACGGGCGGGCGGGAAGGCGCCGGCCGGAGCGTGGGATTGCACGCGTCGACCGCTCCTGACGCGAGCTGCCGGTCAGCGCGCGCCGCCAGTCACCGCGCACTGCTGGCCACCGCGGACTGCTGGCCACCGCGGGCCATGGACGCGGCGGCGCGCAGCGGGCACGATGGCCGTATGACTGAGTCAGCGGGGGCGGCGCACAGTCCAGAGTCGAGCGCCGAGGGGACGGCGCGCACTCGTCGCCCGGCGGTGGCATGGGATCCGGGCGCCGACACGCTCATCGCACTGCTCACCCTCCTGGGATTCTGGGCCTCCTACTGGGCGGGAACCACGATCCATTCCGTGTTCCTCTACGCCGGGATCCTGCTGCTGGGCACTCTGGTGCCGGCGTGGGTGGTGCTGCATCGCCGCCGCGAGGGGCTCGCGGGACTCGGCATCACCCGCCGCTTCCTGGCTCGGTCCCTGGTCATCTCCGCGGTGCTGGGAGTCGGCTCCGCCTATCAGCTGGTCATGCTGTCCGCCGAGCAGGGGATCCCGGTGCTCCCGCACCTGCTCGGGAACCTGATGGTGCTGTGGGAGCCGCTGTTCGTCTTCGGCTGGCTCTTCCTACGCTGGGAGCGCGCCTTCGGCTGGCTGCCGGCGATCGGACTGACCGGCGCGGGCTTCACGCTCCAACACGTGGGCAGCGTCCCGCTGCTCGCGGCGCTGAGCTTCGGCGCCTTCGCACTCGTCTTCGCCGTCGTGTTCGCCCTGGTGCGGAACCTGCTGATCCTGTGGCCGCTGTTCTACCCGGTCGCCAGCGGGATCGGCACTCTGCAGTCCGGCTTCGCGATGGACTGGGGCGACGTGGTGATCGGGGCGGCGCTGCTGGTGGTCCAGCTCGCGATCATCCTCGGGGTGTGGAGGACTCGCCGCCTATAGTCGCCTCGGCACCGCTCGTCGCTCCGGCACCGCTCGTTGCCTCGGCACCGCCGAGACCGGTATCGGTGCCGGTGAGACCGTCAGGAGTCGAGCAGGTGGAACCGATGACCCTTCCTTTCCAGCGCAGCGAGCACGCGGCACCGATGGCACCCGCGCTCGCCGCCGCGCTGCGCGATGCCGATCTCGGCGTGCGCCGAGGCGTCGTGGAGCTCTCGGAGCCCTCGCCCCGCTGGGCCCGGACATTCGCCGGGCTGGTCGACGCGCTGACACCCACCCGCCCGGTCGACGCCCTCGCCCTCGAACACATCGGGTCCACCTCAGTGCCCGGCCTGCCCGCCAAAGCGATCCTCGACGTGGCGATCGGTCAGCGGCCCGGCTCGGACCCGCTGCCGCTGCACGGGTGGCTGATGCGCGCCGGGCATCTCTACCGCGGCGAAGCCGATGGGAACCGCCCCGATCGGATCTACGCCCTCGAGCTCGAGCCTGGAGTGCGGCTGGTCAATGTCCACGTGCTCGACCACGGTGATGAGCAGTGGCGCCGCTATCTCGCCTTCCGCGATCACCTGCGCACCCACCCGGCGGAGCGCGATGCCTATGCGAAGTGCAAGCGGCGCCTGGCCAGGGAGCACCCCGAGGACCGGCTCGCGTACGTGCAGGCCAAGGGCTCGTTCATCACCGGCCGAGATACCGGAACCTCCGAGGGGTAGCCGCGCGACCACCACCGGGGCACGATGGAGCCATGGCTGATTCGAAGAAAGTTCTGTCCTCCACCGAGATCGCCGACGCCGCCCTCGAAGGCTGGCAGCAGGACGGCGAGACGCTCACCGCCGGCTTCGCCACCGGTGATTTCGCCACCGGTCTCGATCTTGTGAACCGCATCGGTGCCGCCGCAGAGAAGGCGAACCATCACCCGGACCTCACCCTCACCTATCCGGAGGTCACGGTGACGCTGACGAGCCACGACGTCGGTGGCGTCACCAGCCGCGACCTGGAGCTTGCCCGCGTCATCAGCGGTTATGCCGCGCAGCTCGACATCGCCGCCTCGCAAGGCTGAACCGCCTCGCCCGGCTGAACCCGCCTCGCCATGCTGAACGGCCGTGCCAGGCTGAATGGCTGCGCCAGGCTGAATGGCTGCGCACAGCTGAACGGCCGCGTGACGCTGAACGGATTCGGGGCGGGGTGCAGCGAGCGGTGAGCAGGAGCTCGCCGCTCACACGCGATGCGCCCCGGCGACCCCGGTCTCGATCACGAAGGAGGCGTCCGTCTCGCGCGGCGCATCCGCAGTGGAGACGTACTCCACGGTGTGGAAATCAGCCCGGAACTGCTCGGGGGAGACCTCACAGGTGACATAGCCGCGACGATCCTGGCGGTAGTGCATGTACGGCATGTCGCTCTGCCACAGCTCGAGCTGGCCGTCGGAGACGTTCATCCCGTCGCCGTTGGAGGTGACCGAGGTGACCACCACCTCGCTTCCGAGGACAGGGCTCGCATCGTCCTCGAAGTCTCGGCGCAGGTCGTTGAGGTAGTGGCAGTGGACATCCCCGGTGAGGACCACGAAGTTCTCGATCTCACGCTCGGCGACGAGGCCGAGGACCCTGTCGCGGGACCCCTGGTACCCGTCCCAGCCGTCGTTGTACGCGCCGGGCCCGCCGACCTTGTAGTCCATGTTCGCGAAGAAGATCTGCTGCGGCACCACATTCCACACAGCGCGTGATTCCACCAGACTCTGCTCGAGCCAGCGGTGCTGCTCCTCGCCGAGCATGTCGGTGGCCCACTGCTCGGGGCCCACCATGTCCTTCTTCCCGCCGTAGGGCTGCGGGTCGCGGTACTGGCGGGTGTCCAGCACGCTGAACCGCGCGAGATCCCCGTAGTCGAATCCGCGGTACAGCGGCAAGGCGGTGTCCACCGGCTTGCGGAAGCGGCGCAGGGGCATGTGCTCCCAGTACGCCTGGTAGGCCGCGGTGCGGCGCGCTGTGAAGTCCGCGGTGGAGGCATTTCCCTGGCCCGGGTCGTCGTTCTCCGGGGACATGCCCGCGTAGTTGTTGTCCACTTCGTGGTCGTCCCAGGTCACGATCCAGGGCGCGGCGGCGTGGGCCGCCTGCAGGTCCTTGTCGGTCTTCTGCTGGGCGTGGCGGCGGCGATACTCGCCCAGGGTGTGAATCTCATCGCCCTCGTGGCGTCGCACCCCGCCCTGCTTCCCGGCCGCGTACTCGTAGAGGTAGTCGCCCAGGCAGAACACCACGTCCAGATCGTCCTGGGCCAGGTGCTTGTAGGCGGTGAACCACCCCTGCTCGAAGCTCGCACAGGAGGTGACGCCGAAGGAGATCGGGCTCAGGGATCCGGCCGCCGGTGCGGTGCGGGTGCGACCTGCGGGGGAGATCTCTCCACCGACCCGGAAGCGGTACCAGTACGGCGTCCCCGGTGCGAGCCCTCCCACCTCGACGTGCACGCTGTGGGCCTCCTCGGGCAGTGCCTGCACGGTCCCGCTCTGCAGGACGGTCGCGAAGTCGTCGTCCTCCGCGATCTCCCACTCGACCTCGACGGTGCGCTGCGGCATCCCGCCGTCCTCGAGCAGCGGTTCCGGGGCGAGGCGGGTCCACAGCACCACCGAGTCCGGCAGCGGATCACCGGAGGCGACCCCGAGGGTGAACGGTGCGGCGACCCGGCCGGCGGTCAGCGCGAGGATCGAGGCGGGGACGGCGAGACCCGCACCGAGCGCGGCACCGCCGATGAGCATGGTGCGGCGGCTGGGACGGGTGAGGAGAGGAAGGGGCACGGGTACTCCAGATCGGGAACGAGCCGTGTCGTCAACGGCCCCGACCACCGTAGGAGCGCACCCCTCCGCAGTTCACGGGAGGGACCATGACCATGCGGTGAACATCCTCGGAACGGCTGAGTTCAGGTTCCATCAGCACGGCGGCCTGCGCCCCGCCGGATGCGCCGAAAGGGTATTCCTGGGGGCCGATCGCGGCTACAGTTCGCGCACCAGGTCCGTCGTGCCCGATGACGAGCGCGGCGGGATGAAGGACCCCATACCCACGACGACGTGCGGAGGACCTCATGACACCGGATTCCCTCACCCTCTCCCCGGCGAGCCTCACCACGGTCGGGGTGATCGTGGTGATCGCCCTGATCGCGATCGCGATGGCCCTCCGATTCCGCACCGAGGTGCTGCGCGCCAAGACCGGCACCGACGCCATGAACGAGGTCGCCGCGGCGGTCCAGGAGGGCGCCGCCGCGTACCTCCGTCGTCAGCTGCGCACCCTGGGCGTCTTCGCCGTGCTCACCTTCCTGCTGCTCCTGCTGCTGCCCACCCACGGCGCCACCGGCACCGAGGGGATGCTGCTGCGCGTCGCCCGCTCGGTCGCCTTCCTGGTCGGTGCGGGGTTCTCGGGCCTGATCGGCTACCTCGGGATGTGGCTCGCAGTGCGCGCGAACGTGCGGGTCGCCGCAGCGGCGCACGAGGTCGGCCGAGATCCGGCGATGCTCATCGCCGTGCGCACCGGGGCCTGCGTCGGGATGGCGACGATAGGCTTCGGCCTGCTCGGCGCGGGGATCGTGGTGCTCCTCTTCCGCGGGGACGCCGCCCTGGTGCTCGAGGGCTTCGGCTTCGGCGCCGCGATGGTCGCGATGTTCATGCGCGTCGGCGGCGGCATCTTCACCAAGGCCGCCGACGTCGGCGCCGACCTGGTCGGCAAGCTCGAGAAGAACATCCCCGAGGACGATCCCCGCAACGCCGCGACCATCGCGGACAACGTCGGCGACAACGTGGGGGACTGCGCCGGGATGGCGGCGGACCTCTTCGAGTCCTATGCCGTGACCCTCGTCGCCGCGCTCATCCTGGGCCGGGCCGCCTTCGGGGAGGCCGGCATGGTCTTCCCCCTCATCGTCCCCGCGATCGGTGTGCTCACCGCCCTGATCGGCATCTACCTCACCACCCCGAAGCGGGGCCAGAGCGCCCTGACCACGATCCGCCGCTCCTTCCTGGTCTCCGCCGCGATCTCCGCGGTGCTGTGCACGATCGCTGCCTTCCTCTACCTCCCCGGCACCTTCGCCGAGCTCGGGATCGAGGAGACCACCGCCGCGATCGACGATCCGCGGATCATCGCTGCCGGAGCCGTGGCGATCGGCATCGCCCTCGGTGTGCTGATCCTCTACCTCACCGGCTACTACACCAGCACCGAGGACCGCCCCGTGCGCCAGGTCGCCGCGACCTCCCGCACCGGCGCCGCGACCGTGGTGCTCTCCGGCTTCTCCCTCGGGCTGGAATCCGCGGTGTTCACCGCGCTGGTCATCGCCGCCGCCGTGTTCGGCGCCTTCCTGCTCGGCGGCTCCGGCATCGCCGGCCTGTTCGCGATCGCGCTCGCCGGCTGCGGCCTGCTCACCACCGTCGGCGTGATCGTCGCGATGGACACCTTCGGCCCGGTGACCGACAACGCCCAGGGCATCGCCGAGATGTCCGGGGACGTCGATGTCGAGGGCGCCCAGGTGCTCACCGAGCTCGACGCCGTCGGCAACACCACCAAGGCCATCACCAAGGGCATCGCGATCGCGACCGCCGTGCTCGCCGCGACCGCCCTGTTCGGCTCCTACACCGACGCGATCCGTGATGTGCTCGGGGACCGCTACCAGGACTTCCTGGATCAGTCCGTCGTCTTCTCCCCGCAGACCCTGGTCGGCGTGATCATCGGCGGCGCCGTGGTGTTCCTGTTCTCCGGCCTCGCGATCAGCGCCGTCGGCCGGGCCGCCGGTGCTGTGGTGTATGAGGTGCGCCGCCAGTTCCGCGAGATCGCCGGGATCATGGAGGGCACCGCGAAGCCCGAGTACGGGCGGGTGGTGGACATCGTCACCCGCGACTCGCTGCGGGAGCTCGCCACCCCCGGCCTGCTCGCCGTCGCCGCCCCGATCGCCGTCGGCTTCGGCCTCGGAGCACCGGCCCTCGCCGGCTATCTCGCCGGCGCCATCGCCACCGGCGTGCTGATGGCGATCATGCTCGCCAACTCCGGCGGAGCCTGGGACAACGCCAAGAAGCTCGTGGAGGACGGCCACCACGGCGGCAAGGGCTCGCTCGCACATGAGGCCACCATCATCGGAGACACCGTCGGCGATCCGTTCAAGGACACCGCCGGCCCCTCCATCAACCCGCTGCTCAAGGTGATGAACCTGGTCGCGGTGCTGATCGCCCCCGCCGTGGTCGGGATGAGCGCGCTCAGCGGGGACGCGAACCCGCTGCGCTACCTGATCGCCGCCGCGGCCGTGGCCGCGATCGCGGTGGCGGTGACGATCTCGATCCGTCGCGGAGTGGTGCTGGATGCCGAGGTGGACGACGACGCCAGGTCGGACCTCTCCTGAACCGAATCCCGGCGGTGGTCGCTCCGCTCGAGGACACCCCCGGGGCCGCCGAGACCGCCGAGGATCGACGCCTCGACGTCCGGGAGGGCGAGCCGGGCTCAGGCCCGCGTGACTCGCCCTCGAAGGGGTAGCGCCGGAGTGCTTAGCATGAGCCCATGAACCACTTGCCTGCCAGCAGCTCCGCCGATGCAGCCGCAGCCGACTCCCGTCGCGTCCAGCAGGAGCGGCAGCGCTTCTTCATCGCGTTCGCCGTGATGGAGGGGATCGTGCTCGCGCTCGCGGCCGTCCTGATCTATGTCCTCGAGCTGATCGACCCCGCGCTGGGGCACTGGGTGCTCATCGCGATCGCACTCCTCGGGGGCGGCATCCTCAGCACTTACCTGGTCATCTCCATGCGCCCGAGTCGGCAGGGGTCGGCACCTGTGTCCGGTGCTGGGGATCGCAGCGTGTAGACGAGGGGACGGTTCCGAGGTCCGTCAGGAGTCCGCCCTTGTCGAAGAGCCTCGGGTTCGCCGCGAACCGGGGCCCTCCGGCACGGCGCAGATCCATCGGCATCTCGCGGGGGCCGCGAGCGCAGGCGCGGCGCGGGGGAGCTGCTCGGCGCCGGGCCGCATCGTCCCGACGGCCGGGCTCACGGCGCGCAGTCGATGCACCTGGTCGCCTCGGGCCGGGCCACGAGCCGGGCCGGAGCGATGGGCCTGGGCCGACCACACGGTAAGGGCCTTGGTCCCTGAGGTACGCCCTGCCTTCTTACTAATATGACAACATGATCGAGAACTCAAAACTCACCGTCATCGGAGCCGGCGCCGTCGGCTCCAGCGTCGCCTACGCGGCCCTCATCCGCGGGTCCGCCCGCCACGTCGCGCTGTATGACATCAACGCCGAGAAGACCGAGGCGGAGGTGCTGGACCTCGCCCACGGCACTTTGTTCACCCGCGGCGGCGACATCATCGGCGGCTCGGACATCGCTGTGGCCGAGGGATCGCACGTCGTGGTCATCACCGCCGGTGCCAAGCAGAAGCCCGGCCAGACCCGCATCGAACTGGCCGCGACGAATGCGAAGATCGTCCGCTCCCTCATGCGTCAGACTCTCGAGGTCGCGCCCGACGCCGTCTTCGTCATCGTCACCAACCCCTGCGACGTGCTGACCATGCTCGCCCACGAGGGCTCCGGGCTCCCGGCCGAGCGCGTCTTCTCCTCCGGCACCGTGCTGGACTCCTCGCGGCTGCGGTGGGAGATCGCGCGCCGCACGAACGTGGCGTCCACCAGCGTGCACGCCCAGATCGTCGGCGAGCACGGGGACACCGAGTTCCCGCTGTGGTCCGCCGCCCGCATCAATGCGGTGCCGATCCTCGACTGGACCGGCGAGGACCGGACGCCGATGTTCACCCCCGAACAGCTCGACCAGATCGCGGTCGACGTGCGCGACGCCGCCTACAAGGTCATCCAGGGCAAGGGCGCCACGAACTACGCCATCGGCCTGTCCAGCGCCCGCATCGTCGAGGCGATCCTCGGCGACGAGAACGCCGTGCTGAACGTCTCCACGGTGCTCTCCGACTTCCACGGCATCGACGGCGTCGCGCTGTCCGTGCCGAGCATCGTCAACTCCTCCGGCGCCCACCCCATCTACGAGACCCCCTTCGACGAGCAGGAGATCGCGAAGCTGCGCGAGTCCGCCGCGGCGCTCGAGAAGGTCGCCGCGGACCTGCGCGACTGATCCGCCGTCGCGATCCACGGGAGGAGCGAGGGACTCCCGCGGATGACCCCACCCCCGACCCCCGGGGACCGCGATCCGGTCGCCGCGGGTCGATCCCCTCGTGCCCGCCGGCGTGACACCGTCCCCGGCCCCGATCCAGAGGAACCCCGCACATGTGGATGCAATCCATCGACCCCCTCGGCAACCTGACGCTCTCCGCGCTGGTCGCCGCCCTGCCCATCCTCGTCTTCCTCCTCCTGATGGTGGTCTTCAAGCTCTCGGGAGTGATCTCGGGACTGATCGCCCTGGTGGTCGAGGTGCTCGTCGCACTGCTCGTCTTCGGCATGCCGGCCTCGGCCGTGGCCGGCGCCGGGCTCTCCGGCCTGCTCACCGCGATCTGGCCGATCGCCTACATCATCGTGATGGCGGTGTGGCTCTACCGCCTGGCCGTGTTCTCGGGCCGCTTCGACATCATCCGCTCCTCGATCGGAGCGATCTCCGCTGACCAGCGGGTGCAGGTGCTGCTGATCAGCTTCGGCTTCGGCGCCTTCCTCGAGGGGGTGGCAGGCTTCGGCGTCCCCATCGCGATCTGCGCCGCCCTGCTGGTGCAGCTCGGTTTCACGCCCATCAGGGCCGCGGTGATCTCGCTGGTCGCGAACGCCGGTGCCGGCGCCTACGGCGCGATCGGCATCCCGGTGCTGGTCGGCGCCCAGGTGACCGGCCTGGACGTCATGGAGCTCTCCCGCGCTCTGGTCATCGTGCTGCAGCCGCTGACGTTCCTGATCCCGTTCTTGCTGGTGGTGATGATGGACGGGCTGCGGGGACTGCGCGAGACCTTCCCGCTCACCCTGGTGGTCTCCGTGGTCTTCAGCGGGGTGCAGGGCGGGGTGCTGTGGTTCCTCGGCCCCGAACTGGCGGACATCGGCGCGGGCCTGGCGGCGATGGTGGCCGTCTTCGCCGTGAGCCGGGTGTGGAAGCCGCGACGGATCTACCGCGAGAACGACTCCCCGATCCCCGAGGCCGAGAAGCACAGCTTCCACGAGGTGGTGGTGGCCTGGAGCCCCTTCTACATCCTCTCCGGCTTCATCCTGCTATGGTCGCTGCCCCCGGTGAAGGAGCTGTTCGCCACCGGCGCCCTCGCCGCCACCACCCTCCGCGTCCCGCTGCCCGGCCTGACCGGGGAGGTCTCCACCGCCGCCGGCGACCTCGTCGAGTACACCTGGAACGTCTCGATCCTCGGCGCCACCGGTACCGCGATCCTGCTCGCCGTGATCCTCTCCTTCCTCACCACCCCGCAGGTCTCCCTGCGCGAGCTGCTCCGCGAGCTGGGCGGCACCCTCAAGAGCCTGGGCAAGGCGATCGTGCTGATCGCTGTGATCCTGGTGCTCGCCAACATCGCCAACTACTCCGGGGGCTCGACCTCGATGGGCTCGGCGCTGGCCGCCGTCGGACCGCTGTTCCCGCTGATCGCTCCCGTGATCGGCTGGATCGGGGTGTTCCTGACCGGCTCCGTCGTCAACAACAACACCCTGTTCGCTCCGCTGCAGGTCGCCACCGCCGAGGGCATCGGGGCGGCGCCCGCGCTGCTGGTGGGCGGCAACACCGCCGGCGGCACCACCGCGAAGGTCATCTCCCCGCAGTCGATCGCGATCGCCGCTGGCGCGGTGGGCCTGTCCGGCCGGGAGGGCGAGATCCTGCGCCGGGCGATCGCTCCGAGCCTGGGGATGCTGGCCGTCATCTGCGTATGGAACTTCGTGCTCGCGCTGCTGCTGTGAGCGGCGGCGTGGTGCCGGTGCGCGTGGTCTCCACCTGCAGCAGCCGTCCGCGCCAGGTATTCGGCAGCGGGGTCGAGGCCTCCGAGCACATCGACCGGCTGCGCGGCGATCAGGGCTGAGGCACCCGGCCCCGGCACCGCAGTCGTCGGTCCTCGTCACCGCAGCCGTCGGTCCCCCGTGAGCAGCAGTCGCAGCCAGTGGTGGCCGTATCCGCCGACGTCCAGGGTGAGCCGCCCCTCCTGACCGATGGTGTGCCGCTCGCCGCTGAAGAGGTCGAGCACCTCGGTGCCGTCCTCGACCTCGGCAACGTGGACGGTCAGCGTGGTGGCCGCGGGTGCGAGGTTGTGCACCAGCACGGAGGAGGAGGTGCCGCCGCCGAAGGGGTTCCAGGTGCAGCGATGCACGAGCACCGCGGGGGCGTCCGACGCGAGGACCTCGTAGTCGCCCATCCCGACCTCGGGGCATTCCCGGTAGCGGCGGGCGAGCTGCCCGATGAAGGACAGCAGCGAGTCCGGGTCGGAGCGCTGATCCTCGGCGTTGACGTGCTCTGCCCCGTAGGGTCCCCCGGTCACAGGGGCGACGAGAGCGGACGGCTTCGCGACGGAGAAGCCGCCGTTCTTGCCCGCCGTCCACTGCATCGGGGAGCGCACCGAGAGTCGACCGGGGATGTCGAGGTTCTCGCCCATGCCGATCTCCTCGCCGTAGAACAGCACCGGCGTGCCGGGCAGGGCGAACAGCAGCGAGTAGACCATCGTGAGCCGCCGAGGATCGCCGTCGAGCATCGGAGGCAGCCGTCGCCGCAGCCCGCGACCGTACAGCTGCATCTCCTCCTCGGGCCCGAAGGCGTCGAAGACCTCCTGGCGCTCGTCCTCGCTGAGCTTGTCGAGCGTGAGCTCGTCGTGGTTGCGCACGAAGGTCGCGAACTGCCGGGTGGGCTTCAGCGACGGCCGACGGTTCAGTGTGCGCGCCATCTCGGTGGCATCATGCCGAGCCAGCGACAGGTACATCCGCTGCATCAGCTCGAAGTCGAACATCATGGTCAGCTCATCGGCGTCGTCGCCCCCGAAGAACGCCATCTGCTCCTCGTAGGGCAGGTTCACCTCGCCGAGCAGGATCGCATCGCCGCGTCGGCGGCCGATGAAAGCGGAGAGGCTGCGCAGGTACTCGTGGGGGTCGGAGTAGTCGGCGGAGGCGTCCGGCACGATGCCGCGGCTCTCGATGAAGTACGGCACCGCGTCCACCCGGAAGCCGTCCAGGCCAAGCTGCAGCCAGAACCCGATGATCTTCGCGACCTCCTGCTGCACCGCCGGATTGGTGATGTTGAGGTCCGGCTGCTCGGAGTAGAAGTTGTGCAGGTAGTACTGGCCGGCCTTCTCGTCGTAGGTCCACAGCGAGTCCTCTGCGTCGGGGAAGACCACCTGGTCGGAGGTGTCCTCGGGCGGCTCGTCCCGCCACACGTAGTAGTCGCGGTACGGGCTGTCGCGGGACGAGCGAGCCGCTGTGAACCACGGATGCTGGTGGGAGGTGTGGTTGACGACCAGGTCCATGATCACGCGCATCCCGCGGTCCTTCGCCGTGCGGAGCAGCTCCACCAGGTCGCCGTGGTCGCCCAGACGGGGATCCACGCCGTAGTAGTCGATGATGTCGTAGCCGTCGTCACGGCCCTTGGTGGGGTTCAGCGGCATCAGCCACAGACAGGTCACCCCGAGTCCGGCCAGGTAGTCCAGACGCTGCGAGAGGCCGTCGATGTCGCCGACGCCGTCGTCGTTGCCGTCGAAGAACTTCTCGATGTCCAGGCAGTACACGACGGCGGACTTCCACCATTGGTCCGAGGTCTCGGTCTTCAGCACGGGGTCTCCTCACGGGGACGGGAACGGGGCCGGGGTGCGGGGCCCTCACTGCGGGCGGTCGGTCACCGCAGCTGGGGCAGGACCTTCTCGCCGAAGGCCTCCAGGAACGGTCGCTGCTGCTGGCCGACGTGGTGCAGGTACACCTCGTCGAAGCCGAGGGACGCCAAGTCGTGGATCTGCTCGGTGAGCTCGCCGAGGTCGGAGGAGACCAGCACCGCCTCGCGCAGCTGCTCGGAGCCGACTCCGTGCTCGCTGACCGCGTCGTAGGTCGCCACGCGAAGGTCGGTGGAGGCGGGGGAGGGGAAGATGTTGGAGCGCCACTGGTCGTGCGCCACAGCGAACGCCTCCTGTTCGGTCGGGGCCCAGGCCAGGTGGACCTGGAGGATGCGGTGCGGCGCGCCACCGGCATCCGCCCAGCGGTCGAGCATCTCGCGCAGCAGGGACGGATCCTGGTTGATGGTCGCGAGCCCGTCGGCCCAGCGCGCCCCGCGCATCGCGGTGGCCACACTGATCGCCGGCGCGATCAGCGGCGGCCGCGGCTCGGCGAGCTCCCAGACGGTCGCCTCCTCGACCGTGACCAGGCCGTCGTGGGAGACCGTCTCGCCGGCGAGCAGACGACGGATCACCTCGACACTCTCCTCGAGGCGCTGCTGTCGGACGTCCTTGCGGGGCCACCCCTGCCCGGTCACGTGCTCATTGGCGAACTGGCCGGTGCCCAGCGCGGTCCAGAAGCGTCCCGGGAACATCTGCCCGAGGGTGGCGATCGCCTGGGCGACGATCGCGGGGTGGTAGCGCTGCCCGGGGGCGGTGACGGTGCCGAAGGTCAGCTCGGTGGTGGCGAGCGCCGCGCCCAGCCAGGGCCAAGCCATCCCGGCATGCCCCTGCCTCTGCGACCACGGCTCGAGATGGTCCGAGCACATGGCCGCCTGGAATCCGACCTGCTCGGCCAGCTGGACGTCCGCGAGCAGCTGGCGCGGGGAGATCTGCTCGTGGGAGGCATGGAAGCCGTAGACAGTCATGTCGTCGTTCCTAGCAGAGCGCGGCACCGTTCGGAAGTGGTCCGACCGAGAGGCCGGGGAGCCGGGACTCAGCCCGCCGCGGCCTCCAGACGCGCGATGTCGAGCTTGACCTGGGTCATCAGCTCGGCGGTCACCGCCTCGGCGTGGGGCCCGGTGAGCAGGGCGGTGAGCTGCTGCGGCACGATCTGCCAGGACAGCCCGAACCGGTCGACGCACCACCCGCATTGCGACTCGCGCCCGCCGCCGCGACGAGCGCCTCCCACAGCCGGTCGATCTCCGCCTGCGAGTCGACGGTGACCACGATCGAGACCGCTTCGGAGAGGGGGAACTGCGGCCCGCCGTTGAGCAGCATGTACGGGACACCCATGAGTTCGATCTCCACGGTCAGCGCCTGACCGGTCATATCGGGACCGTCCGGTGGTCCGCCGCCCGCCTCGTAGACGCTGCGGCCCAGGAGCTTCGAGCCGGGCAGCAGGGAGACGTAGAACTCGGCGGCCTCGTCGATGTCGCCATCGAACCAGAGACAGGTGCTCACTGTGGTCATGGCGGCATCATCCTCCCTGACCTCGTGGCTACGGAACGGTCAGCACGAAAGATCTGGGAAGGTCGCCTCCTGGTTGACGGTGACGGTGATGTGTGGCATCAGTCCTGAGCGGGATGAGCAGGAGCGGTCACTCAGACCGCGGTGACCAGCCCAGCAGCGGACCGAGCCGCGTTGCGATATCGGTGAGGATCTGCACGTAGTCCTCGTGCTCGAAGCTGAAAGGGAGGGCGAAGGCGACCTCGTCCACCTCGCGGAATCCGGCGTGAGCCCAGAGCTGCTCGGCGATCTCCTGGCTGGTGCCCAGGAGATCCGGGGCGAACATCATGCCGCGGGGTCCCTGCGGGCTGTGGGTGCGAGGCAGTCGCTCCTGGACATAGTCCCGGTACTTCTCCCGCTGCTCCGGGCTCGCCGAGTCCGTGGGGATGACGACCAGGCCCTGGGAGACGCGGGCAGCGGCATTCGGGGCATGTGCCGTGGCGGCCTCCCTGAACGCCCGGATCTGAGCGGCCTGGACGGCGGCGAAGTCCGGATCCTGCCCCTGGTCGGGGAAGATGACGCTGCTGCTGAGCAGGTTCAGCCCATGCTTCCCGGCCCAGGCCGCTGAGCTCATGCTGCCGGCCCCGTACCAGAGCCGGTCTCGCAGCCCGGGGGAGTACGGCTCGACCCGGGAGGAGTACTCCTCGACCACGCCCTGCTTGCCGGAGAGGTCCCGCACCGGCTCACCGGCGAGGAAGCCGGCGAGCTGCTCCACCCGGGCCTTGCTGAAGTCCTCGAGCTCTGCGGTGTGCGGGTAGAGAGCATGCTTGAGGGTCTCGTACTGCATCGGGGTGCCCACGCTGACCCCTGGATTGATCCGGCCCCCGGAGAGCACGTCCACCGTGGCGAGATCCTCGGCCAGCCGCAGCGGGTTCTCCCAGCCCAGCGGGGTCACCGCGGTGCCCAGCTCGATCCGTCGGGTGCGCTGACTGGCCGCGGCCATCACGGCCACGGGGGAGGAGATCCCGAACTGCAGGTGGCGGTGGCGCAGCCAGGCGCTGTCGAACCCCAGCTCCTCACCGAGCTCGATAATCCGCAACGTCGACTCGTGCCCGGCGGCGGGGTCCTCCGGATCGAACAGCCCGATGGTGAGGAAGCCGAGGCGCTGCAGAGACTGGGAACGATCGGGCATCGGGCACCTGTTTCGAGAGGGGAGAACGGGGTGTGGCCAGAGTCCGCATCGTATCGAGCGCGGTCTGGGTCTGGGTCTGGGTCTGGGTCTGGGCCTGCCCGCCCGGTAGCCGGTACGGTCGAGGGCGACCACCATCAGGAGGTGCAGATGCTGAACTGGCTGTTCCGCGCACGACGGATTCGGGGCGATGTCCGTGCCGCCCAGCGAGGGCCGGAAGCGATGGGGGAGCGTGCGGGCCGACGCGCCGCGCACCGCCTGCTCTCACGCCTGCTGCGCTAGCGCCCTCGTCCGGGCGCCGCAGCCGACCGACGGGGAGTGACCTGGTCCCCGTCGGCCGGGCGACGATCAGGCGCCGACGGACACCGTGGAATGGACGGGCACCGGGGAATCGACGGACTCTGTGGAGTCGACGGATGCCGTGGAGTCGACGGGCACCGCGGAAGCGAAGCTCGCTTCCGGGGACTGGCCGCTCACCGTGCCGATCGCCCACTGGAACCCCGGCTCGGTGCCGTTGACCTCCCACGCGCCGATCTCTTTGGCCTTGTACACCCACGGATTATGGGAGGCGACGGTGCGAGCGTTGCGCCAGTGGCGATCCAGCGCCGCAGTCTCGCGCACGGCGGATGCTCCCAGGGCGTCGAACAGTCGGGTCGCCGCCTCCGGCACCAGTCGCGAGGTGACGACCTGGGCACGGGCCGAGGCGATCTCCGCCTCGACCACGGCGGCGCGCGCCTGTTCTCCTCCGTGCAGCGCGGCGTCGTGCGCCGCCTGCACGGCGTCGGCCACCTGAGCGGTGAGGGCGCTCGCGGTATGCGCGACGGCCGAGATCTCCCCGACCACCTGGAGGATCTGCGGATCCTCCCGGACCCGATCGGCGTTGCCGTGACTGTAGGTGCGGGTGCGGGCGGCTACTGCCGCGACCGCATCCGTCTCGATGGCAGAGGCGATCCCCGCCTGCACGGCGAGCAGCACCAGCTGGTAGACGGCCGTCTGGTAGTCGAAGCGATCGGCGAAGGGGATCACATCGCGGGCCTCGAGGCGGGCGTGGTCATAGATGATCGTGCCGGTGCCGGTGAGCTTCTGGCCGAAGCCGTCCCAGTCATCGCTGATGCGCACCCCGGGCTGGGCGAGCGGGACCACGGCGATGTGCTGGCCGCCGTCCGCCGCTTCGACCAGGGTGTCGGAGTAGTCGGCGTAGATCGAGCCGGTCGTGTAGAACTTCTGCCCGGTCACCCCAGCGTGCTCGCCGTCGACAGTGAGCCGAGTGCCGAAGGAGCCACGTTCCACCGAGCCGATCTCCGACCACGCATTGCCGATCACCGCGCCGTCGGCGATCTTCGCGAGCCACCGATCGCGGAACTCGGTGTGCGGAGTGACCAGCAGATCCTCGACGAAGGCGATGTGTCCGCGCCAGATCTGCGGGAGGTTGGAGTCCGCGGCGGCCAGGTCGACCAGCAGCGCGGTCAGCTGCGGGATCGTCGCGCCGAGGCCCCCGGCGTCCACGGGGAGCCGCACGCGCCCGAGACCGGCGTCGGCGAGGGCGCGCACCTCGGCCACCGGCAGGGTCCGGTCCCGTTCCCGGTCCAGGGTGCCGGCGGCGATGGACGTCAGCACGGGGGAGAAGCGGTCACGGAGCTCAGCGATCGTGGTCATAGCGGGCCTTTCGTGGACTCTTACGGTGGGTGATGGCCGACTGTAGGAGCCGCAGAGCGTGGAGGCCAGAGAGCTGTCGCATGCCGTCATGTGGTGACTTCCGGGGTGACGCCCGGGGATGCATCGCAGACGAAGCCGCCCGGTTCTTCGCAGAGCTCTTGGACGGTCTGAGCCCGCGGCGTGACAATATGGTCACGGCGCCGTCGCGTCGAGGCGCCCTCGTCAGTCCCGCAGGGATCTGCCGTCGGGGCCGCCCCAGGTGTCCAGCACCTCGAGCACCCGGCCGACGAGCTCTCCGAGCGAGCTCGTCTCGTGCAGGGCGGGGGACTGCGGATGAGGGATGCCGAGGACCCAACCGGCGCTCGACTCCCCGTCCGTCTTCGCGACGACGATGCCTGCCCCGTGGGGCAGCGGGATGCGCAGCAGGGGCCGCTCCTCATCGAGCATGAGCCGGCCGTCCAACTCGGGACGGGCTCTGACGAGAGCATCGTGGATCCGTTCACGCTCGAGCCAGTCGCCGAAGGCAGCTGCCATGTCGTGGGTGAAAAGCATGCAGGTCCTTCCACAGGGGCGAGTGATCGCGGTGGCCGGGAGCGGCCGTCGCGGGGGAGCTGCCTGCCGATGCTGCGCAGGAGCACGCCCCCATCATGCGCCAAAAGTCGGACATTTCGGATAAGTGTCCACGTGATGCCATGGCGTGAGGTGGCTCTCGTCGGTCGCGAGCGGTCAGCCCCGCAGGCGGGGCTCCGTCCCGTCGGGAGTCGGAATCGGCAGGGCCAGCAGATCGAGCGTCAGCGCCACCACGTCGTCGGCGGAGTCGAGCTCGTGGAGCACCGGTGCTGAAGCGTCCGAGATCCCCACGACCCACGAGGTCGGCTCTGCCTCATGCATCCTTGCCATGACCACCACCGCTCCGCTCTTGCGAGGGATCCGCAGCAGCGGCCGCTGGGCGTCGAGCATCAGGGTGCCGGCGAGCTCGGGCCGAGCGGCGATGAGGGCGCGCCGGATCCGGTCGCGCTTGATCCAGTCGCCGAAGGCGACGGCCAGGTCAGGGGTGAAGCGCATGAGGGGTCCTTCCGCAGAGGCGAGCTCGCGACTGGACCGGGTGGGTCGGCGCGAGGGAGGTGCGTCGTCCCTCCAGCAGTCCGACACCTGTCCACAATGCAGCCGATGGCTGACAAGTGAACTACCGCAGGGCGAGCAGAAGGGTCATCACCCGGAGCTCCACGCGGCAGCGGCGGCGAGTGCTGCTCGCCGCAGTGGGAGAATGTGCGGATGACCGCCACTCTCGTCGCCCACGGCCTTGCCGGCGGGTACGGCCACCGTGTCCTGTTCGAGGATCTCGACCTCACCGTCGCGCCCGGGGACGTGATCGGCGTGGTGGGTGCCAACGGTGCTGGCAAGTCCACCTTGCTGCGCCTGCTCGCCCGGGTCGATGCCTCGCACGCCGGGACCCTCTCGCTCTCCCCCTCGGATGCCTTCGTGGGCTGGCTGCCGCAGGAGCACGAACGCCGTGACGGCGAGACCGTCGCCGGCTACATCGCCCGCCGCACCGGCTGCGCGCAGGCCACCGCGGAGATGGACGCGGCGGCCACCGCCCTCGGGCAGGAGTCGCCGCGCGGCGGCCCCGACCCGGCTGATGTGTACGCCACCGCCCTGGAGCGCTGGCTCGCCAGCGGCGCCGCAGATCTCGAGGAGCGGATCCCCGCGGTGCTCGCGGATCTCGGCCTGTCCTACGAGGCCCACGGGGTGCGACGCACCGAGATGACCTCGCTCTCCGGCGGCCAGGCCGCCCGGGTGGGACTGGCAGCGCTGCTGCTGAGCCGCTTCGACCTGGTGCTGCTGGACGAACCCACCAACGACCTCGACCTCGACGGCCTTCAGCGGCTCGAGACCTTCGTGCAGGGACTGCGCGGGGGAGTGGTGCTGGTCAGCCATGACCGGGAGTTCCTCGCCCGCTGCGTCACTGATGTGCTCGAGCTCGACCTCGCCCAGAATTCTCACCGGCTCTACGGCGGCGGCTACGACGCCTACCTCGAGGAGCGGGCCACGGTGCGCCGCCATGCCCGTGAGCAGTACGAGGACTTCGCCGCGACGAAGGCCGATCTCGTCTCCCGGGCACGCACCCAGCGCGAATGGTCCAGTCAGGGCGTGCGCAACGCGATGAAGAAGTCCCCGGACAATGACAAGCTCCGTCGCCGCGCGCAGTCCGAGTCGAGCGAGAAGCAGGCCCGCAAGGTGCGCCAGATGGAGAGCCGGATCGCGCGCCTGGACGAGGTGGAGGAACCCCGCAAGGAATGGCAGCTGCAGTTCACGATTGGTGCCGCACCGCGTTCGAGCAGCGTGGTCGCCACCCTCACCGGCGCGGTGGTGAGGCAGGGCGACTTCACCCTCGGACCGATCTCGACCCAGGTCGCCGCCGGGGAGCGGATCGGGATCACGGGGCCCAACGGAGCGGGCAAGTCGACGCTGCTGCGGGCGCTGCTGGGCAGGCGCGCGGTGGACGAGGGGTCGTCGTCGCTCGGCGCGAGCGTGCGGATCGGCGAGATCGACCAGGCCCGCTCGCTGTTCATGGGGTCTATCCCGCTCGCTGACGCCGTCGAGGCCCAGCTGCCGGAGCAGTCCCCGGCTGAGGTGCGCACCCTGCTGGCGAAGTTCGGGCTCCGCGCCGACCACGTGGGCCGTGCCGCCGCTGAGCTGTCACCGGGGGAGCGCACCCGTGCCGCCCTCGCCCTGCTGCAGGCCCGCGGCGTGAACCTGCTGGTGCTCGATGAGCCCACCAACCATCTCGACCTCCCCGCGATCGAGCAGCTCGAGCAGGCGCTGGAGTCCTATGAGGGCACCCTGCTGCTGGTCACCCATGACCGGCGCATGCTCGAGACAGTGCGCACCGACCGCCGTTGGCACGTCGAGAGCGGGACGCTCGCCGAGCTGTGAGATCGCCGTCTCCTGTCCCGGGCAGCGGATTCGCTGATTACAGTAGGCGCTCGAATGCCTGCGGCGTGCGACGCGCAGCGGTCGGAAAACAGCCGGCGACTGCACGCGATGACTCCGTCTCGCGGCCCGCCGTACTGGAACCGTCCCGCCTTCCCCACCCGAACGGAGTCACGACGTGACGAACCTGGACGAGCCCACCGCCCCGAGGGAGAAGGGCGAGCGCGGCGGATCCCCAGGGCGCCCACCCGGCAACCCGCTGGCGAGCTTCGACTACTCCAGGCCGCAGTACCCCCATGACATCCACCCGGCCCTGGTGCCGGGGATCGGCATCGACGAGCAGCGCCGTCGCTACAGCATCGACAAGATCGTGTTCGGCGTCGCCGGCGTCCTCGCCGTCGCCTTCGTGATCTGGGGGATCGTCAGCCCCACCAGCGTCGGCGACGTCGCGAACGTCGCCTATGCCTGGGTCATGACCCACCTCGGCTGGCTCTTCAACGCCGTCGCCACGGTGGTGCTGGTGACCCTGCTGATCCTGGCCTTCTCCCGGTACGGGAAGATCCCGCTGGGCAAGGACGGGGAGACCCCGGAGTTCTCCACCTTCTCGTGGGTGGCGATGCTGTTCGCCGCCGGCCTCGGCATCGGCGTGATGTTCTGGGGACCCTCGGAACCGCTGACATACTTCCTCACCCCGCCGCCGCTGACGAACGAGCCCGAATCGGTCGAGGCGCTGCACACGGCCCTCGCCCAGACCTATTACCACTGGGGCTTCCACGCCTGGGCGATGTACGCCCTGGTGGGTGGCGCGGTGGCGTACGCGGCCTATCGCCGAGGGCGCACCCTGCTGATGTCCTCGATCTTCGAGCGCCTGTTCGGCAAGAAGCACTCCGAGGGCTGGGCGGGGCAGCTGGTGGACATCTTCGCGATCATCGCGACGCTGTTCGGTACCGCCGCCGCGCTCGGCATCGCTGTGCTGCAGATCGGCGAGGGCTTCGTGATCGTCTCGGGTGCCTCGGAACTGACCAACACCATGATGATCGTGATCATCGCGGTGCTCTCGGTCGGCTTCGTTCTCTCGGCGGTCTCCGGCGTCTCCCGCGGCATCCGCTACCTCTCGAACACCAACATCGTGCTCACGATCGGCTTCGCCGCAGCGCTGTTCATCCTGGGTCCGACCCTGTTCCTGCTGAACCTGCTGCCCTCGGCCGTGATGGAGTACCTCGGCTCGCTGCTCGAGTTCATGGGGCGCTCGGCCTCATGGGGCCAGGACACCCTCGACTTCCAGTCCGCCTGGACCGTGTACTACTGGGCCTGGTGGATCTCATGGTCGCCCTTCGTGGGCATCTTCATCGCGCGCATCTCCCGCGGCCGCACCATCCGCCAGTTCGTGCTCGGCGTCATCCTCATCCCCTCCTCCCTGCTGTTCCTCGCGTACGGGATCATGGGCGGCACCGCGATCTCGATGTACCGCGACGGCTCGCTGGGCCAGATGGACTCGGTGAACCCGGCCCAGGTGCTGTTCACGATGGTGGAGAACCTGCCCTTCGCCGAGTTCCTGCCGATCCTGATCATGTTCATCCTGGGGATCTTCTTCATCACCGCCGCCGACTCCGCCTCCGTGGTGATGGGCATCCTCACCACCAAGGGCAGCCAGAGCCCGCCCAAGCTCGTCGTGGTCTTCTGGGGAGTGGTGATGGGCGGCATCGCGGTGGTGATGCTGCTGCTGGGCGGTGAGACCGCGCTGCAGGGACTGCAGTCGCTGGTGATCATCACCGCCGTGCCCTTCGCCGTGGTGATGCTCCTGATCATCGTGGCCTGGCTGCGGGAGCTGCGCAGCGACCCCCTCACCCTGCGCCAGCAGTACGCCGCGGCGGCGATCGACAACGCCGTCGTGGACGGCGTGGACAAGTTCGACGACGACTTCAGCCTGCAGGTGGTCCGCACCGAACCGGGTGAGGGCGCCGGCGCCGTGGTCGACTCCACCGACGGGGAGTTCACCGAGTGGTACCAGCGCACTGACGAGAACGGCGAGCCTGTCGGCTACGACTTCGACACCGGGGAATGGGCCGACGGCTGGATCCCTGAGACGGGGGAGAGCAAGGTCGTCTCCGTCGACGATGCGGATCCTGCTGACCAGGCGGACGCACTTGAGGATCCGAGCGGCACGGGGTCAGACCCCGAACCTGTCCGCTGACCGTCCAGGGGTGTCAGGCGGCAGGGTCCTCGTGCGCCAGCTCCTTGAAGCGGCTGCGATGGAAGACCACTGCCTCGGCTTCGGGGGTGCTGTCGATGGAGAGCACCTCGAGCAGCACCAGGTCGTGGTCCCCGGCCCGCATCTGGTCGTGCACCTGCACGGTCATCCAGGCGGGGGCGTGCTGCAGGGTGAGTGCGCCGTGGGGATCCACCGTCACGTCGATGCCGTCGAAGCGGCGCCCCCGATCGGTCGCCGAGAGCTGGCGCGCGAACGGCGCCTGAGCACGGCCCAGCACCGTGACCCCGAGATGCCCCTGTTCGTGCAGGGCCGGCCAGGTTTTCGAGCTGTGCTGCACTGCGAGGGACACCAGCGGCGGATCCAGGGAGACGCCGACGGTGAAGGTCGAGGCGATCAGCCCGTGTCGGACTCCGCCGATCTCGGCGGCCACCAGGACCAGACCCTGCGGGAAATGGGAGAACGCCTCACGGAGCGCGATGTCGGACAGCATGGCTTTCACTGTAGGCCTCCCACCGCCTCCGAGTCAGGGGAGGAGTTTCATCTCGGACGTGCGGCGTCACGCAGCGTCATATGCGTCGTGTACCTGACACCCCGCAGGGAATGCACCGCCCCCGCGACGCGTTGCCCCCTCATGCGTGCAATGACCTACTCCGAATACGGCGACCCCTCCACTCTCGAGCTCACCGACGCCCCGTTGCCCACTCTCGGCCCGGGCAACGTGCTGATCCGGGTGGAGCGCGCTTCCGTCAACCCGGTCGACTGGAAGGTGATGAGCGGCGGCCTGGACTCCCTGATCGACGCGGTCTTCCCCGTGATCCCCGGCTGGGATGTGGCCGGAGTGGTCGAGGCCGTCGGCCCCGACGCCCCCGAATTCACGCCCGGTGACCGCGTCGCCTCCTACGGCCGCAAGGACGTCATCCACGGCGGCACCTTCGCGGAGTACGTCGCGCTGCCGGCCACCTCGGTCGCCGCGATCCCGGACGGCGTGCAGTTCGAGGCCGCCGCGGGTCTGCCGCTGACCGGGCTGACGGCGCTGCGCAGCCTCGACACCCTGGAGCTGACGGCGGAGGACACCCTGCTCATCCATGCCGCTTCCGGCGGTGTCGGCTATCTCGCCGCGCAGCTCGCCCGTGAGCGCGGCGCAACCGTGATCGGCACCGCCTCCGCGCGCAACCACGAGAAGCTGCAGGCCATCGGCGTCACGCCCGTCACCTACGGGGAGGGCCTGGTCGAGCGAGTGCGCGAGATCGCTCCCGGCGGCGTGAGCACGGTCGCGGACTTCGTGGGCGGGGTGCGCGAGGAGACCCTCGCGGTCCTGGCCGACGGCGGCCGGCACGTCTCGATCGCGGATCCCTCGGTCGAGGAGGCCGGCGGGCGCTGGGTCTGGGTGCGGCCCGACGGCGCACGGCTGCGCAGCCTGCTCGAGAAGGTCGCGGCCGGCGCGCTCCACGTCGAGATCGCCCGCACCTTTCCGCTCGCCGAGGCGGGGAAGGCCTTCGAAGCGAGCATGGAGGGTTCGGAATCCGGCAAGCTCCTCATCGACGCGACCCGCTGAGTCTCGCAGGCGAAGGACGGCCCTGCACTGCGCGGTGCAGCGCCGTCCTCGTCTCCGGCCCCGGAGCGAGCAGGCGGGGACCACCTGTGCTGCCGGTGGGGGCTCATCCCTCGGGTTCGGCCTCGCCCATCGCGCTGATCTGGAAGGTCGCGCCTTCGGGATCAGCGATCGTGGCGATGGTCCCGAAGGGGGAAGGCGTCGGTCCGTCCAGCACTGTTCCGCCGAGCTCCTTCACCCGGGCGATCGCGGTATCGCTCGAGCCCACGCCCAGGTAGACGCGCCACCCGGTGGCGTCCTCGGGCATCATGCCGGTCGCGTCGCACAGCCCCCAGCTCACGCTCTCGCCGGGACCGTTGGTGGCGTAGCGGAAGTCCGGCCCGGACATCTCCTCCGCCATCGGCACCAGCTGGGCGTCGAACACCTCGGTGTAGAACGCGGCGGCCTCGTCGTACTTGTGCGTCATCAGCTCGAACCACACCGGTGAGCCGGGCGTGCCCGTGAACTCGTAGCCCTCGAGGTTCCCGGCCTGCCACAGGCCGATGGGCGCGCCGGTGGCGTCGAGGACGACCGACATCCGCCCCGAGTCGCTGATCGCATCGGGCGGGACCATGACCGTGCCGCCGGCCGCCGTCGCCTTCGCGGTGCGGGCATCGGCGTCGTCGACGGCGAGGTAGACGCCCCATTCTGGCGGCAGCGGATCACCGGCCGGGCAGGTCATGCCCGAGACGTTCATCAGCCCGCCCACCAGGGCGCCGCCGTTGCGGATCAGGTGGTAGTGGTTGAAGCTCTCGCCGAGGTCCTCGAACTCCCAGCCGAACAGGCCTCCGTAGAAGGCCTTCGCCGCGTCGGTGTCGGTGATGCTGAGATCGAGCCAGGTGCTGGTGCCGGTGCTGCGAGTCATCATTCCTCCTGGGGTGCGGTGGACCCGTGGGCCCTGGTGCCCCCAACCTAGAGGGGGCGGGTCGCGCAGGTTTGTCCGATCCTGCGCACCTGGACGGTGACCTGGCGTGTGCGGCCAGGTGTGTGCGGCTCGTGCCGGGATGCTCGAGGGCGAGGGCGGCCCCGCGCCACCCGGGTCTCAGCGACGGCAGAGGCTCGGCAGGGCCGAGAGCAGAGGCGGCCGCAACGCTGACCCTCCCGCGGCGAACTCGAGCGTCACCTCGCCCGGCGCCATGAGCGGTGCAGGGTGCACCGCCACCACTGGCTGCTCGGGCACCAGCATGTCCAGCGGGTCGGCGTGTGCGGGCACCAGGAATCCGAGGAGGAACGGGGCCCCCTCGCACAGCGGCAGATCCACGTGAGGGACTCCGGAGACGAGGGCACCCGAGAGGGGCAGCCCGATCGGCGCTGGCTGCGGGTACCAGCCCACCCACACCGACGCGTCGCCGCGCGTCTGCGCCGTCACGGGCAGCGACAGGTGCACGCGGACCGCCTGAGGATGCGGGCGCAGCAGCGCGAAGGGGCGCGGCGGCCGGTCGCTGATCCGGTCGGCGAGTCGGCGCAGCTGCCCCGGCGCGACCCCGACGGTGCTGCGGAAGCGACGGCTGAAGCTCGAGAGCGAGTCGAAGCCGACGGCACCGGCCACGTCGATCACCGCATCGTTCCCGGTCAGCAGCATTCGCTTCGCCGCATCGATCCGCAGTGCCGTGAGGTACTGGCCGGGACCGATACCCACCCGGGCGCTGAAGATCCGAGAGAAATGGAAGCGGCTGTACCCGGCGTACGCCGCCAGGTCGGCGACGTCCAGGGTGGCGGCGTTCTCGTGCGCGAGGCGCAGCACGGAGGCGAACCTGTCCTCCGCGACAGCGGGCGTGAGCGTGGTCACAGTTCAGAGTGTACGGTCCTGGCCGGACGTTCCAGAAGGGTCTCGCGGGGCACAGGGCCGTGGGTGGCGGCGTCCTCGGCAGACTCTGCGCAGCTCAGTGCTCGTCCGTGACCTCGTGGGTCGGCCGGGAGCCGCGCAGGAAGCACGAACCGATCAGGCCCACTGCGGCGATCCCGCCGGCCACGATGAACGCCACGTTCACCCCGTGGATGGCACCGGCCACACCGTACTCCTCCGGGTCCCGTGCGGTGGCCGTCATCACCGTCACCAGCACCCCGGTGCCGATGGAAGCCGCGACCTGTCGCATGGTGTTGTTCACGGCGGCCCCGTGGGGGATCAGCCGCTGCGGGAGCTGGTTCAGCGCGGCGGTGGTCACCGGCATGATCACCATCGCGGTGCCGAACATCCGCACGGCATTGACGATCGCGATGTAGGTGAAGGTCGTGTCCACGGTCAGCCGGGCCAGCAGGAAGCTGGTCACCGTCAGCACCGCGAAGCCGGTGATCGCGAGCGCGGAGGCACCGAAGCGGTCGAAGAACCGCCCGGTCACCGGCGACATGATGCCCATGATCACCGCTCCGGGCAGCAGCACCATCCCGGATTCCATCGCGGTGAAGTCACTCATGTTCTGCATGTACAGCGGGATCATCAGCATCCCGCCGATCATCGCCATGAATACCAGCATCCCCAGCACGGTGCCGAGCGTGAACATGCGGTTGCTCAGCACCCGCAGGTCGAGCAGGGGCTCCGTCAGCCGCAGCTGACGGTGCACGAACCACACCAGGGTCAGGGCGCCGACGATCAGGGGGATGAGCACCTGCAGGCTCAGCCAGCCGACGTTGCCCGCATTGCTGAAGCCGAACAGCAGTCCGCCGAAGGCGAAGGAGGACAGGATCAGCGAGAGCACGTCCAGGCGTGGATTCGTCTGCTCGGTGACGTTCTTCAGGGTGAAGCGCGCGAAGAGGAGGGTTCCGAGCGCGATCGGCAGCATCATCACGAACAGCCACCGCCAGGACCAGTGGTCCACGATGAAGCCGGAGAGGGTGGGGCCGATCGCGGGGGCGAAGGAGATCACCAGTCCGAAGGTGCCCATGGCGGTGCCGCGCTTGTGGATCGGGAAGATCGCGAACAGGATCGTCTGCATCAGCGGCATGATCATCCCGCCGCTGGCCGCTTGGACGATCCGGCCCAGCAGCAGCACCGGGTATTCCGGGGCGGCGGCGCAGATGATCGTCCCCAGGGTGAAGATGACCATCGCGGCGAAGAACATCGTGCGAGTGGTGAACTTCTGGATCAGGAACGCCGTTGCCGGGATCATGATCCCGTTGACCAGCATGAACAGCGTGGTGACCCATTGAGCGGTGTTCGCGGTGATGCCGAAGTCGACCATGAACGCCGGCAGGGCCGTGTTCAGGAGGGTCTGATTGAGGATGATGACGAAGGCTCCCGCGAGCAGGACCGCCATCACGAGGTTCGGGTTCACCGCCGGTGCGGAGCCCTTTTCGCCGTCGGTCCCCTCGTTGTGCTGCCCCATGCTCGGAACGTCTCCTGTCGTGATCCCCATCGGGCTGCTTTCCCGCTCGTCGGGCGGCATTCGTCGCCGCGCTCGACACTAGGGGTGAAGTTGCACTGGGTGCAAGGTCTCTGGGCTGGGATGAGCGTCTCTGTTGTCAGAGGTCACGGTTCCCGTCGCACAATGGTCTTGTGTCCACTTCCGCCACGACGTCCCCGAGCCTCCCAGTGCGCGCCGAGCGGGCGCTCGCCGGGCTCGCTCCGGGCTATTTCGCGCTGGTGATGGGCACCGGGATCGTCTCGATCGGCCTGCGGATGGTGGGGGCGGACGCAGCGGCACTGGGGCTGCTGGTCCTCGCCGCCCTGGCCGGCATCGTGCTGGCGGTGCTGTACGTGCTGCGCTGGACCCGTCACCGGGCACGGATGCGTGCGGACGCGAAGAACCCCGAGATCGCCTTCGGCTACTTCACCATCGTCGCCGCGGCCTGCGTCGTGGCCGTCGGGCTGCAGCAGGTGGGGTTCGGCACGGCCTCCGTAGTGCTGCTCGGGGTGGCCGCCGCGATATGGATCGTGCTGGGGTACGTGCTGCCCTGGCAGGTGCTGATGGCCCGGGACGGAGAGCCGATCCTCGCCCGCACCAACGGCAGCTGGTTCATCTGGTCGGTCGCCTCGCATTCACTCGCCGTCGGCCTGTCCGGGCTGGAGCCGGCGACCCCTGCCTATGCGAACCTGCTGGGCCTGCTCACGGTGCTGGCCTGGTCGGTGGGAACGATCTTGTACGTCGGGATCGCGGTGCTGGTGATCCTGCGGATCGTGCACTTCGGGATCACCCCTCGACAGTTCGAGCCCACCTACTGGGTGGCGATGGGCGCGCTCGCGATCTCTGTGGTCGCCGGGGCCGGGATCTACGCCATGGAGCCTGTGCCGATGGTCGATGCCGCCCGCGGGCTGATCGGTGGAACCGTCGTGATCTTCTGGTGCTTCGCCCTGTGGCAGTACCCGCTGCTGGCCGGCGCCGGCTTCTGGCGCCATGCGATCCATCGGGTGCCGCTGCGCTACGTCCCGTCCCTGTGGTCGATCGTGTTCCCCCTGGGAATGTTCGCCGTCGCCTCGCTGCGGCTCGGCCGGGTGGAGCACCTGCCGCTGGTCGAGGGGGTGGGGATCGCGGGGCTGGTGCTCGCGGTGCTCGCGTGGATCGCGGTCGCGGCGGGGCTGATGATGACGCTGCTGCGAGGCCTGCGAGGCGCGAGGGGTTGAAGCAGCCCCGAGCGGAGACGGCAGGGAATACCTCAGGGGTCCGCCCGGGGGTGCGGTCCGGAGGCGTGCCTGCTGCCGGAGCGCCCGCTGTCGGTGCGCATGCCGCCAGCCTGCCACCGGTCGCCGCGAGGTCCGTCCCCTGCCGGCCATGGACGGGAGCCGCCGCGAGTGCTTGGGTGGAGGAAGACGTGCCCCGGTGGACGCCGGGGCCGAACTCTTCGAGGAGCGATCGCGATGAGCGATGCGAGCACCAGCAGCACCACTAGGAACAGCAGGTCCGGCGGCACCGGCGGGACCAGCAGAGCGCCAGCGCCCGGTGCGGGAGCTGGGGAGCTCCTGGTGGACTTCATTCTCTCCCTCGACGGCTGCGCCGCCGGCGAGGGCTGGCCGGGTTGGTGGGGGCTCGAGAGCCCGGAGTATCTCGCCTGGCTCGGTGAGCAGCCGGACTCGGTGACTCTGATGGGCGCCACCACCTACCGATTGATGGCGAGGATGGCGGAGCAGGCGCAGCGGATCGACGTCTCCGAAGAGGAGAAAGCTAGCTTCGCCCAGATGGCGCAGCTGCCGAAGATCGTCTTCTCCTCCACCCTCGAGGAGCCTCTGGCCTGGCCGAACACCACCTTGATCAGCACCGATGCGGTCGAAGCGGTCAGGGAGCTCAAGCGCACCGCGACCTCACCGCTGACCACGACAGGCAGTATCCGCCTCAGCCACTCGCTGCTGAAGGCGGGGCTTATGGACCGTTTCCGCATCATCCTGTTCCCGGTGATCACCGGGCGCACCGGGCTCGAGCGGATCTGGGAGCAGTTCGAGGACTTCTCCCTCGAACTCGTCACCGCCCGCACCTTCGACGGCGGCCTCCAGCTGCTCGAATACGTGCCGACCTATCTGCCGGAGCCTCCCGGCACGGCGTGGGATCGCACCGGGGAGGCCGAGTGATGAGTACGTCGTCGAGGGAGCCCACCGGCCTGCCGCCCGTGGTCGACATGGCGTCCTGGCAGTCCACCCGGGACGAGCTGCTGGTGCGGGAGAAGGCGCACACCCGCGAGGGGGACGCGATCGCTGCGGCGAGGCGCCGGCTGCCGATGGTGGAGGTCGACGGGAGCACCCTGGTGACCGGCCCGGTCGGCCCCGTGCCCTTCCTCTCCCTCTTCGAAGGCCGCGACCGGCTCGTGGTCTACCAGCACATGTGGCACGACGGAGCCCCGCACCAGGGGCAGTGCGAGGGCTGCACCACTACTGCATGGCACCTCCATGACGCGACCTATCTCAACGCCCACGGCGTCTCGCTCGCGATTCTCACCACCGGAGCCTGGGAGGAGGTGCATCCCTTCATCGCCTTCATGGGCTATCGCCGCGTGCCCTGGTACTCGGTGCGAGAGGTTCCCGCCCCGATCGGTGGCGGCATGGGGCATCTCGCGAGCTTCCTGCGCGACGGGGACCGGGTGTACCTCACCTATCGCACCACCGGGCGGGGCAACGAGCGGGTGAACTTCTCGATGGGCCTGCTGGACATGACGCCCTACGGTCGCGGTGAGGACTGGGAGGACGTCCCGGCCGGCTGGCCCGCGAGCCGTCATGCCTGCTGGTCCTGGCGCACCGATGCCCAGGGCGAGCCCACCTGGGGCGAGACCAGCCGGCCTCTGCCCCAGTGGTCGCGACCGGGCGCCGCACCGGTGACGACGCTGGGCCGACGCGACCAGCACTGAGCGGCTGCGCCGCCCGGCAGCACTGAACTGCCCCGTTGCCCCGTTGCCCTGTCGGTCCGCCGGCTTGCTGGCCCGGCGGTCCGACGGGCGACGGCGTGCGGCGTGCTCAGGCGGCGCGACGGATCAGGATGCGCCAGCGCTCGGGACCCCGGTCGAGGTATTCGGTCGCGTAGGCGTCCCCGTGCTTGGCCTGCAGCTGCATCAGCAGCGGGACCGGGTCATGGGTGGCGGAGATGACCATGCCCCCACCCGGCACCAGCGACTCGATCGCCCCGAAGATCGAGGCGTGGCGGATCGCGTGGGGGATCGTCTGCACATCGAGCTCAGGAAGCGACTCGTCGTGCTCCCCGCAGGCGCATCCCTGCTGGGACGGCTTCTGGTAGACGGCGTCCTCGCGCGAGCTCTGGATCTGGATGTCTGCCATGTCGGCTCCTGTCTGTCGTCCGTTCGGGACGATCGTGGCGAATCTGGTCCACTCGATATATTACATTTGATCCCGTGGAAAATATGGTCTCAGGTCCCGCGGCATCCGGCGCCGCTCAGCCCCGCCGAAACGCCGCGGGCCGCCGCCACTCGACCGCGCGTGAGCAGGTGCTGCGCGCGGTGGAGGCACAGCTCTCCCCGGTCTCGGTCACCGCGCTCAGCCGCTCCACGGGCCTGCACGAGAACACCGTGCGCGGCCACCTCGATCAGCTGCTGGCCGACGGCCACGTCACCCGCTCCCGGGCGGCGGCCGACGGGCGCGGACGCCCCGCCTGGCTCTGGCGCCCCACCCAGCACGGTCCCGCCTCGCCCTACGCCGCGCTCGCCGGCGTGCTCGCCGGAACCATCGCCCGCACCAGCGCCGATCCCGCCGCCGCCGCCCACGAGGCAGGTCGCGGCTGGGGCGCCGAGCTGGCGGAGGACCTCCCAGAACCCGCACGACCCGCTCCCGCCCGCGCCCTCGTCATGCACGCCATGGCCGCGCAGGGCTTCGCCCCTCAGGAGGACGGCGAGCAGATCGTGCTGCACCGCTGCCCGCTGCTGGAAGCCGCAGACCGCCACACCGAAGTGGTCTGCTCCGTGCACCGCGGCATGATCGACGGACTCCTCGAAGGCGCCGCCGGCACAGAGGGTTCCCGGATCGTGGCCGAGCTGATCCCCTTCGCCGCCCCCGGACGCTGCCTGCTCCACCTGCGGGACGCGGGATGAGCAGCCCCGCCCTTCGGCGTCGACGCCGGGGACCGTCCTGGCGACTGGGCTGGATGCTCCCCGCCGGGCTCGCCCTGATGGCGGGCCTCGACGCCGCGCTGCTGCTGCTCGGCCTGCCCGCGCCGATCACCACCGACCGGCTGCCGGTGGTGCACGGGATGCTGCTGGTGCTCGGATTCGTGGGCACGCTCATCGCGCTCGAGCGCGCGACCGCCCTCGCTCGCTGGTACGGCTTCCTCGCCCCCGCACTGCTGGGGCTCGGAGCCATCGCCCTGGTCGCGGACCCCGTTCCCCTGATGGTGGGCAAGGTGCTGCTGGTCCTCGGCACCGCCGCATTCACCCTGGTGTACGTGCCGCTGTGGCGGCGCCAGCATGATGAGGCCGTCCTCACCGAGCTGCTCGCTGCGGGCCTTGCCTGCGGGGGCGCGATCCGCTGGGCCGGAGGCGCGGACTTCGACGAGGTGC
Organism: Brachybacterium sp. AOP24-D1-21; assembly: GCF_052378665.1. NCBI lineage: Bacteria > Bacillati > Actinomycetota > Actinomycetes > Micrococcales > Dermabacteraceae > Brachybacterium > Brachybacterium sp. AOP24-D1-21. Next base: position 123,873 of record NZ_JBQSXX010000001.1, on the reverse strand, counting down.
TGCCCTGGCTGATCGGTTTCGTAGTGCTGACCATCGCTGCCGAGAGGGTGGAGCTGGCGCGGATCACGCTCGGCGCCCGCGCAGGATCCCGAGTGCTCGTGCACGCGGCGAGCCTGGTGGCGGCGCTGCTGATCGGGGTGGCGTGGCCGGTGGCCGGAGCGGTCCTGCTGGGCGCCGGACTGCTCGCCCTGACGCTCTGGCTTATCCAGCATGACGTCGCCCGGCACACCATCCGCACCCGCGGGGCGACCCGCTTCATGGCCGCGGCCATCCTGTGCGGCTATGGATGGCTCATGATCGCCGCGGTGGTGCTGCTGCTGGGCGGCACTCCGCAGGGTGCCGCGTACGACGCCGTCGCCCATGCCGTGTTCCTCGGCTACACGATCTCGATGATCATGGCGCACGCGACCACGATCCTGCCGGCCGTGCTGCGGATCGACCTGCCCTATCGCAGTGCGTTCTGGGTGCCGCTGGGGCTGCTGCAGCTGAGCCTCGTGGTGCGCCTCGGACTGGGTGACGCGCTCGGCTGGGGGCCCGCCTGGCAGCTCGGCGGCGTGCTCGGTGTGCTCGCCCTGCTGGTCTTCGGCGCCACGGCGCTGGCCAGCGCGATTCTCGGCCCGCCGCCCGCCCGGAGCCTCCCTTCGCCGCGCCCCGAGCGATCGAGATCCGCCCGGGCAGTAGCGACGAGCTCCGCATCAGCCATAACACCGCCGAGCGGTTCTGCCGCGACCCCGCCGAGTGGTGCTGCTCTGGCCCCGCCGAGCGGTGCTGCGTCAGCTGCGACCCTCTCGCCAGCCCCGGCCACTTCGGCGGGCCCGACGCTGACCCCGGCCCCGGCCTCGGTGGGCAGCGCCCGCTTCGGCGGCCGCCGCGCCGGACTCGCCGTCGGCGGCCTGCTGCTGGCGACGCTCACGCTCCTCGCCATCGGCACCCTCCACCCGCTCACACCGGGAGGCGGGAAGAACGAGGGGACTGGGGTTCCGGCCGCGAGCGAGCAGGCGCCGGTGCAGACCGTCGCGGTCACTGCGGAGGGGCTGCGCTTCACCCCGGATCGGATCGAGGTGCCGGCCGGCACTCACCTGTTCATCGAGGTGACGAACGTAGATGCAGCGATGACTCACGATCTCGTGGTGGACAGCGGCGCCCGGACCGAGCGCCTCGCGCCCGGGCAGAGCGAGCTGCTCGACGTGGGCGTGGTCACCGGTGACCTCGAGGCGTGGTGCGGCGTGGCCGGGCACCGCCAGCAGGGGATGGTGCTGAGCATCGTCGCGGCCGGCGCTGCACCGGGCGATCACCCCGCCCTCGCAGGAGCCGATCCCTCAGCGCATGACCACGGCACGTCGGGGGAGGAAGCGGTTCAGAAGCCAGCCATCGATCTCGCCGCCGATCCCGGCCCCGACTTCATGCCCTATGACGCCGAGCTCCCGCCGCTGCCGCCGAGCGACGGCCCCGTCACCCGGAAGGTCACGCTCGAGGTCACGGAGCAGGTCATGGAGGTAGCTCCCGGGGTCACTCAGCGCCTGTGGACCTTCGGCGGGAGCGTGCCCGGGCCGGTGCTGCATGGGAGGGTGGGCGACATCTTCGAGGTGACCCTGGTCAACGACGGGCCGATAGGCCACTCGATCGACTTCCACGCCGGGGAGCTCGCGCCCGACGGCCCCATGCGCACGATCGCGCCGGGGGAGTCGCTGACGTACACCTTCACCGCAGAGCGGGCCGGGATCTGGATGTACCACTGCGGGACCGCACCGGTTTCCACCCATATCGCCTCGGGGATGTACGGGGCGGTGGTCATCGAGCCGGAGGATCTGCCCGCGGTCGATCACAGCTATGTGCTCGTCCAGGGCGAGTACTACCTCGGTGCGCAGGGGGAGGAGCTGGACGGCGACGCCCTCGCCGCCGGTGAGCCGGATCTGGTCGCGTTCAACGGCTACGCCGCCCAGTACGACCATGCGCCGCTGCAGGCCCGGGCGGGGGAGCGGGTGCGGCTCTGGGTGCTCGACGCAGGGCCCGAGCGGGCGCTGAGCTTCCACGTGATCGGCACCCAGTTCGACACCGTGTGGAGCGAGGGGAGCTACCTCGTGGAGCCGGGCTCCGGTGACGGCTCGCAGGCTCTCGGCCTGCTGCCAGCGCAGGGCGGCTTCGTGGAGCTCACCCCGCCCGAACCCGGGCACTATCCCTTCGTGAACCATGTGATGCGCGACGCCGAGCGCGGCGCCCACGGGATCCTCGAGGTCACCGCCTCGTAGAGGCATTGCACCGGAGACGCAGTGCACCGTAGAGGCACCGCATCGTGCGCTCGGTGCCACGAGGGGCGACGCCGCCCGTGCGCTCCGGGGCGCGCGAGCGGCGTCACCGCGATCACTCGACGGTGATCTCTCCCATCGGGCCCCAGCCTTCGCTGTCGATCTGGTGGGAGACGATCTGCGGGGTCGCCTCGAGGTACTGCGGGAACTCCTCCTGCATCTTTTTGAAGTGCGGGGAGTTCACGTGCGGGCCGGCGCCCTCATCGGTGAATGCTTCGATGAGCACGTAGGTGTTCGGCTCCTTGACACTGCGCGACCATTCGAACCACAGGTTGCCCGGCTCGGCCAGGGTGGTCTCGGTGAACTCGCTCGCGAGCTCGGGCCACTGATCGGCGAACTCGGGCTTCACCGGGAACTTCACGTTGATCAGGATCATCGAGGGGTCCTTTCAGAGAGGGGTGCGCGGCCAGCCTGCCTGGTGGTCGGCCACTGCGGTAGCCCCATTCTCGCAAGGCAAGAATCCCGCCCTGTCACAGGGCGTCTGCGGCACAATGAGCGCAGCGGCCGAAAGGCGGGAGAAGAGGCGGGATGAGCATCGTGCAGGAACTGGGCGACGGCGCCCCGATCGGGCAGATCGCCCGAGCCCTGGCCGTGCTCGAAGCCGTCGCCGAGCACGGCAGCAGCACCGCCCGCGGCATCGCCGACGCGACCGGCATCCCGCTGCCCACCGTCTACCGGATCGCCCAGGAGCTCCTGCGCGCCGACTACCTGGTCCATCTGCGAGACGAGAAGCGCTTCGCGCTCGGCTACAAGCTGCACCGGCTGGCCGTCGGCCTCCACGAGCACCTCGGAGTCCCGCGGGTCGTGCGCGAGGAGGTCCACTCCCTGCACCGCGATCTCGGGATGGCCTCCTACCTCGCCATCCACCGCGGCACCGACTTCGTGGTCGTGCACGTCTCCGACTCACCGCAGGCGCCGCGCCTGTCCCCGCTGAGCTTCGGATTCCACGAGAGCCCGCACGCCACCGCCTTCGGAAAAGTGGGGCTCGCCTCGCTGCCGCCCGAGGAGCAGGAGGCCTACCTCGCGGGCACCCCGCTGCGCGCCCACACCGACCGCACCGTCACCGACCCTGCTCAGCTGCGCGAGCAGCTCGCGGAGATCGCCGCCCGCGGCATCGCCTGGGAGCACCAGGAGTTCGTGCCCGGCACCGACTGTCTCGCCGCGACCATCAAGGCCGACGACGGCATGCTCATCGGCACCGTCGCACTGTCCGCACCGGTGGCCGCCTATGCAGGCCGGGTGCGCCACATCGAGGACCGGCTGCGGGCCTGCGCCTCCCGGGCGGGCCGCGCCTACCGCCTGGGCGCGGACCACTCCTGAGCCGGATCCGTCGGACGGTTCTCGCCCGGCGATAACGCCGATTGCCGCCGCCTCGCGCCCTCCCTAAGGTGTGCTCCAGATCACTGACAACGACGCAGTGGAAGGAGATGCCATGAGTGCTCCGCAGACGGGGGACACCGTCAACGACATCGAGGGGAGCGAGGACGCTGCCCGGACGCTGCTCGCGCTCATCCGGGCCGCATTCCCGCACGAGGGTGTGCCAGGAACCGCGTACGAGCGGGCCGCGGCCACCGTGCAGGTGGCCGCCGAGGAGACCACCTGGATGCGGGTCAAGCTCGCCCAGGGACTCGACTCCCTGCAGGCCCTGGCAGATGGCCGCTTCACCGAGCTCACCGCCCAGGAGGCGCTGCCGCTGCTGCTGCGTGTCCAGCACACCACGTTCTTCGGCTTCGTACGGCAGACGGTCGTGGTGAGCCTCTACGAGGACGAGGAGGTGTGGGAGGCGCTCGGCTATGAGGGGCCCTCCTTCCACAAGGGCGGCTACATCGACCGCGGCTTCAACGATCTGGACTGGCTGCCCGATCCACGGATCGAGGAGTACGACGGGGAGCCGCTCGTGGACGTCGTCTCCGACCTGCCCAGTGCGGCGAGCACCGCCAGCGTCCGAGGCGCCGCTGTCCCGGCCGGCCAGAGCAAGGCGCGGGCCGGCCGCACCGGCAGCAGGACGGGCAGCAAGAGCGGACACAGGAGCAACGGGAGCAAGGGAGCGTCAGCATGAGCACCATCGACCATTCCACCGAGGCCGTCGTCATCATCGGCTCCGGGGCCGGCGGCGGCACCCTCGCCTACGAGCTCACCAAGCAGGGCATCGAGTGCGTGCTCCTCGAAGCGGGCCCCTACCTGCGGGGCGAGGACTACATGAACCTCGAATGGGAGGCCTTCAACCAGATGGCCTGGACCGACGCCCGCACCACCTCCGGCAGCTGGCGAGTGGCGAAGGACTTCCCCAACCTCCCCGCCTGGATCGTGAAGGCCGTCGGCGGCACCACCACCCACTGGTCCGGGGCGACCCCGCGCTTCAAAGCGCACGAGTTCAAGGCTCGCTCCACCTACGGTCGGATCGACGGGGCGCACCTGCTGGACTGGCCGCTCACCTACGACGAGCTCGAGCCGTACTACACCCGGGCCGAGGACGCGATCGGCTCCACCCATCGCGGCGGCCGCCCGCCGCTGCCCGCGAACAACAACTACAAGGTTCTGGCCGCGGGCGCGGAGAAGCTCGGCTACCACCACTATGCGACCGGTCCCTATGGCACCAATGCCGAGCCCTACGACGGTCGCCCGGCCTCCGTCCAGGACGGCTTCAACTTCCAGGGCGACAAGAACGGCTCGAAGTGGTCGACGATGGTGCGGGAGATCCCCCGTGCGCTCGAGACCGGCAAGCTGGATCTGCGACCGAACAGCCATGTCGCCCAGATCCTGCACGACCGCGCGGGTCGCGTGGACGCCGTGCTGTATCTGGACCAGGACGGGACCCTGCATCGCCAGGCCGCGAAGGTGGTGTGCGTGGCGGGGAACTCGATCGAGACCCCGCGCCTGCTGCACCTCAGCTCGTCCTCGCTGTTCCCCGACGGGCTCGCGAACTCCTCCGGACAGGTGGGCCGCAACTACATGCGCCACATGACCGGCAGCGTGTACGCCCAGTTCGACAAGCCGGTGCGGATGTATCGCGGCGAGACGATGGCCGGGAACATCTCCGACGAATCCGTGCATGATCCCACTCGTGGCTTCGCCGGCGGCTACTACATCCAGACCATCTCGCTGGGGCCCGCGTTCATGGCCAGCTTCGTCGAGCCCGGTGCCTGGGGGCCGGACTTCACCCGGCTGCTGGATGCCTACGAGAACACCGCCGGCTGCTGGCTGGTGGGAGAGGACATGCCGCAGGAATCCAATGCGGTGACGCTCGACTCCACGGTCACCGACCAGCACGGACTGCCTGTCGCCCATGTCCGCTTCGACGACCACGCCAACGACCTGGCGATGCGGGAGCACGCCTACACCCAGGCGCAGAAGCTCTATACCGCCGTGGGCGCGGTCAGCACCCACCGCACCACCCCCTACCCCTCCACGCACAACCTCGGCACCTGCCGCATGAGCGAACGGCCCGAGGACGGCGTGGTCGACAGATGGGGCCGGGCGCACGATGTGCCGAACCTGTTCATCTCCGACGGCTCGCAGTTCACCACCGGCGCCGCCGCGAACCCCACCCTGACGATCGTGGCGCTGGCGATCCGGCAGGCCGAGCACATCGCCGACGCGCTCAAGAAGGGGGAGGTCTGAGCCGTCCCGCAGTGCACGAGAAGCGGCCGGGTCAGCTCACAGGAGCGGCCCGGCCGTCAACGTGGTGAGGGCGCTCAGACGTTCACCGTCACGTCTCCGGCCTCGCGCAGCTCGGCGGCGATGGTGGTGGCCGCCTCGTTCTGCTGTTGGGCGATCGCCTGCTGGGCGAGCTGCTCCTTGGCCTCCTCGAAGGGCGGCACCTGTGCGGTGTCGCCACCGGCCTGCTCCTGCTGCTCGACGAGCTGGTCGTACTGCGTCTTCAGCTCCTCGTCGGTGGGCTCTTCGATGCCCGCCTCCTGCTCGATGTAGGTGGTGAGCATGAACTGCGACGAGGCGTCCTTGCGCACATCCTCCTCGCTCATGCCCTGCTGCTCGAGCGCGGCTACGACCTCGTCCGCTGAACCGAGTCCGTTCTGCTGGGCGATCTCCTCGAGGGTCGCGTCGATATCCGCATCTGTCGGCTCGATACCGGCCTCGGACGCGCCCTGCAGCAGCAGCCGATTGTCGACCAGCTGATTCGCGACCTGGGTCTTCAGCGCCGCCTGGTCGACCTCTCCACCGGCGCTCTGCTGCTGCTGCATCGCCGCCTGCTGGAACTGGCCCTCGTAGATGGCGGTGAACTCGTCCTTGGTGATGTCCTCACCGTTGACGGTGGCGACGACATCCGGGACGTCGGAGACATCGGCTTCCGGCATCTGCGGCTGCTCGCCGCCCTGGCCGCCGGCGAGGGGCGAGCCGCCGCCGTCGCTGGCCGCAGGCGCCTGCCCGCCCTGATCGCTGCCGCCCGAAGGTGCAGCCTGGTCGCCGCTGCAGCCGGTCAGTGCGACCGCTGCGGTGAGTGTGAGTGCGGCGAGAGTGCGCCGGAGTGCCCGCTGGCTGGGAACCTTCACTGTGCCTCCTGAGGTGGGGGAGCGGGCGACGTTACGCCCTGAACCCTGGAACCGCGTTGCAGGTTCGCCCAGGTGGCGGTCAGGACATCGAATTCTCTGCCTGAGATGGGTCTGGAAACGGCGATGCTGTGCGGAGGCCTGACTCACACCGGCGGCGCCCATCGACCCTGACCTCTCCGGAGCCCGCCCGAGCTGCGCTCCGGAGACGGAGCGGCCTCGCCGGGCCAGCGGCGTCGCCGGTGCAATGGCCGATGGTCTGAGGGCGTGGCGTGCGGCGCCGAGCACCTCTAGGGTGTCAGCCATGGAGATGACGATTCCCGCAGACTGTGGCAACTCCCCGCGCATGACGATCGTCGCGGAGATCGCTTCGGCCTGGGCGGCGGGGGAGGAGGCGACGGTACGCGCATGGCTGCGCGAGGACGCCACCTGGTTCCTCGTCGGTGAGGACAGTCCTGTGCCCGGCGGCTTCGCAGGGCCGCCCTTCGCCGCAGAGCGAGGGGAGATCCTCATGGTGCTGAACCATGGCCGCCTCGCCGCCTGCGAGGGCTACCTGGTGCGCGGCGACGAGCGGGTCGACTTCTGCCACATGATCCGCTTCGCCGGAGCCACGAAGACGGCGCAGATTCGGGAGATCCGCACCTACCTGCAGCGCTGAGGCACCGCCGGGAACCGCAGGAACGGCAGATCGGGCGGTTCCGAGCCAGGATCCGGTCAGGATCGGCTCAGAATCGCCCGATCTGCGCTGCACGCCCGATCTGCGCTGAGAGGAGTCCCGCCGAGCGGCGGGATCGGGTCAGTAGCCGATGGACTTCAGATACTCGCGGGACTCGCGGATGCAGTCGATCGGGTCGCGGCCGAAGGTGTCGTCCTGCTCGATGAGGAAGTACTCGGCGCCGGCCTTCTCTGCGGCGGGGAGCAGCGCGGGCCAGTTCATGTTGCCCTGGCCCACCTCGGCGAACTGGCCGAGCGACAGGAAGGCTCCGTAGAACTCCTTCATGTCGATCTCCTTCGCCTCGAACTTGTCGACGATTCCCTGGGGCAGGGGAGCGACCCGGAAGTCCTTGACGTGGATCAGCTTGCAGGCGCTGCTGTAGGCCTCGAGCATCTCCAGGGGTGCCATGCCGCCGCGCTGGACCCAGTGGAGGTCCACCTCGAACAGGAGCGACGGCGCCACGCGGCGCACGATGTCGAAGATCCGCTCGCCGTCGAACTTGATGAGGTCGACGTGGTGGTTGTGGTAGCACAGCGTGATGCCCTGCTCGGCGAGGCGGGCGGCGTAGGGCTCGACGGAGGCGGCCCACTCCTCGGTGGCGGTCTTCGAGGTCATCGCTGAGAAGGGCATCATGCCGATGCGCAGGAAGCGGGAGCCGGTCTTCTCGCAGGCCTCAACGGCGCGGTCGAACTCGGTCGAGAGGGCGAAGCCGTTGCCGCCGGGCTCGATCGAGGCGCTCATCGCGGCGGTCTCGACGTTGAAGTCCGCCTTGCCGCGCACGAGATCGTCGATCAGCTCGTCGGTCATCTCCACCTGGGAGACCTCGACGGCGTCGATGTCGAGCTCGCGCACCTGGCGCAGCACCTCGTACATCCCCTTCTCGTTGATCTGGTCCTTGAGCATCATGAGCTGGAGTCCGAGGACGGGCATGGTGAGTCTCCTTCGAGTCGTGAGGGCGGCGCCGCGCGGCGCCGGAGGAACGTGATGGTGCGTGGTGCGTGGTGCGTGGTGCGTGATGCGAGCTGACGGAAGCGGCCGGGTCGGTGCCTGGAGGCACCGGCCCGACCGCTCAGCGGCTCAGGCGCGGGTGGGGAACTTGCCCTCATCCTCGATGCGCTTGTTGAGCTCGGCGAGGTACTCCTCGGCCGGGTAGTCCACCAGATCGATCTCGCGACCGGTCCAGGCCGACAGCTGCATGCCGGAGGCCAGGCGCACGCCGTTGATGCCCTCGGCGCCGTCCGCGATCAGCGGGGTGCCGTCGTTGACGTTCGCCGCGAAGTTGGTCAGGACGTCGATGTGCTGCTGGCCCCAGACCGACTCGTACTCCTTGACCTCGGTCTCGTACAGCTCGGAGGTGTCGATCATGCCCTTGAACAGGCGGCCGACGTCCTCCGCCGACATGCCGTCGCTGAGGCTGCGCTCGTCCTGCTTGAGGCGGGTGATGGTGACCTTCTTGGAGCCGTCCACGACGACCTTTCCCTTGTCGAACAGCATCTCCAGGCGGTCGGTGCCGACGATGTCGTTCGTGGAGGTGATGAAGCTGCCGGTCGCGCCGTCGCCGAAGTCGACGACCGCGTTGACCTCGTCCTCGGTGGCGATGTCGCGCTGGAAGCCGAAGGAGAGCTTCGCGAAGACCTTCTTCGGGGTGCCGCACAGCCACTGCCAGAGGTCCAGCTGGTGGGGTGCCTGGTTGACCAGCACGCCGCCGCCCTCGCCGCCCCAGGTCGCGCGCCATGCCGACTGGTCGTAGTACGCCTGCGGGCGCCACCAGGTGGTGATGATCCACGAGGTGTGGCGCAGCTTGCCGAGCTCACCGGAGGCGATGAGCTCCTTGAGGTCCGTGTAGACGGGGTTGGTGCGCTGGTTGAACATGATCGCGAAGGTGGTCTCGGGGTGCTCCGCCGCGAAGGCGTTCATCTCCTCGACCTGCTTGGTGTAGATGCCGGCCGGCTTCTCGGTGAGGGTGTGGATGCCCTTGCCGAGAGCGGTGATGGTCATCTCCGCGTGGTCGAAGTGGGGCACGGTGGTGACCACCGCGTCGATGTCACCGGAGTCCAGCATCGCGAGGTAGTCGTCGTAGAAGGGGACGTCCGGGTGCTTCTCGGCGGCGATCTCTTTCTTGGCGGGATCGTTGTCCGCGATGGCGCCGAGAGTCATGCCCGCGACCTTGCCGTCGGCGATCACGCCGGCGTACATGCCGCCCTGAGCTCCGAGGCCGATGATTCCGAGGCGGACGTTCTTCTCCGACATGGTGTCTCCGTTTCTGTGGTGGATCCCTGCGCTCCGTGAAGCGGTCGCGCGGTGAAAAGTAAGTCTGACGTGGGGTGAGGTGAGACGAGGTGGGGGAAGGGCCGGTGGGGAAAGCTCTCTCCCCACCGACCCTACTCCGGTCGACGGACCCTCGGGAGGGACCGTCGACCAGCGTGGATCAGCTCTCGGCAGCAGCCGCGGCGGCCTCGGCGTGGCGCTGCTCGAGGAGGGCGACGTTCGCGTCGACGCGCTTCTTGGACAGCGGGTACCAGAAGATCAGGGCGAGGAGCGAGACGACCAGCAGCAGGGCCGGCACGAGGGTGGACAGGTTGTAGATGCCATCCAGCACTTCCTGGGTCTGCACGACGGTCCCGCCGGTCCCGGACTCGTATCCGATCCATCCCAGGGCCCAGCCGGTCAGGCCACCTGCGATGGCCTGGCCCAGCTTGCGGGCCCAGGAGTACATGCCGTAGACGGTGGCATCGTTGCGCTCACCGGACTGGATCTCCTGGAGGTCGATCGCATCGGTGATGAATGCCCAGATCAGGATGTTCAGGCAGGACACGCCGAGCATGAGCACGGCGTAGCCGACCATGAACACGTAGGGGCTGTCGGTGCGGAGGACGAACAGGATCAGTGCGGCGATGACGGCCAGCGACATGCCGACCACGCCGACCTCCTTCTTGCCGAAGGTCTTGGCGAGCTTCGAGGCGAAGGGGACCAGCAGCAGGGTCGGGGCGAGGCCCACGAAGTTCACGAGGCTCAGCAGCTGGCCGTTGTTGAAGTACTCGTTGAGCATGTAGGGCATCATGCCGCCGAGCAGCATGAAGGCGATGAGCATGAACAGCGAGGTGGCGATCAGTCCGGTCAGTCCCCGGTTCTTCGCCATGGCGCCGAGGGTCTGCCCGAGGCTCGCGCGCTGCTCCTTGGCCTTCGCAGGTGTCGCGATGCGCTCCTCGACGTTGATGAAGCACAGCAGGTAGCAGACCACTGCGAGGATGCCGCAGCCGAGTGCGGCCCACATCATGTTGGTTCCGGAGAGCTCGGACTGGCCGTTGATCTGGACGAAGACGACGAGCGGCAGGACCACGGAGATGGCGAGGTTCGCGAGGGTGGCACCGAGGGAGCGGAACACCGACAGCGAGGCGCGCTCACCGGGCTGGTTGGAGATGACCGAGGCCATGGAGCCGTAGGGGATGTTGATCAGGGTGTAGAAGACCGAGCCCCACAGGACGTAGGTGGCGATCATCCAGCCGAGACGGGCGCCGTAGCTGCCGTCCTGCAGGAAGGGAGAGAACATGAGGAACGACGCGGTGGCGACGGGGATCATGATGCGCAGCAGCCAGGGCTTGAACCGGCCGGACCTGCCGGGCTTCAGGGTGTCGATCAGGCGTCCTGCACCGACGTCGGTGAAGGCGTCCAGGATGCGCGCGGCGAACAGCAGGGTGCCGACGTGGGCGGCGTTGATGCCCATGACGTTGGTGTAGAAGATCATGAAGAACGCGGACTGCAGGAGGAACGTGAAGTCGTTCCCGAAGTCGCCGAACATGTAGCCGATCTTGTCTCGGAAGCTGAACGGGCGCTTGGCCGTCGAGCTCGGCGAACTGGACGGGGCCATGCGGCCCTGCCCCGGGTGTGCGCTGGTGGTGCTCATCGTTGTGCTCCTTCTGGCTCATCCTTGAGTAGCTGGAGCGACCAGGCGCGGTGTGTCGCTGGTGGCTCCGGTGTGCCGAGGGTGCCGCGAGAAGCGGTGTCGGCTATGGCCCGAGTCTTGCCAGAGCGCTGAACGATTGGCCATTGTTGCCAGAGGTTGCAGTGTGGTTGCCGGGAGGTCGAATCTTGTACTACTTGGTAACGGGACTGCTGCCAGCACTTTTGCTTCGTGTCGAGAGAAGGGGTCTCTGTCACGTTGGAGGATGGAGGCCGGCGCGCCCTGGAAATTGCCGTGGGTTGCCGCGCTCCGGGTCCGGGGTCCTGCGGGCTCGCACCCATTGCGCGCTGCGCACGCGCGCGGTGCACTCGCCGAACGGCGGACGGCCGGGCCACCGGTGAGGGTGGCCCGGCCGTCCGGGGAGCTGCGGCGGAGCCGCGCGGTGGCTGCGGCCCACAGGGTGGGATCGCAGCTGCCGGGAGGGATCAGTAGAGGTTCAGGAAGGTCTGCAGGACCTCGGTGGTGTCCTCGTCGATCTCGTCGGAGCCGTTCTGGGCGGCGCCGACCTCGTGCTGGAGGCCGGCCACGGTCTTCTCGCCGATCACGCCGTCCTGACCGGTCTCGGCCCAGCCCTGGAGCGCCAGGGTGGTCGCCTCGTCCATCTCGCCGGTCTGCTCGACGTTCAGCCAGTCCTGGAGGGCCGTGATGGTCTCCGGGCCGATCTTCCCGTCCACCTCGAGGGTGCCCGCGACCGAGAGGTCGCCGCTGGCCTTGGAGCCGGGCTCGCCTGCGGACTTCTCCGGGGCAGGAGCGGACTCCTGCTGAGCCTTCGGGGCAGGATCCTGCTGTGCCTTCTCGGAGGGCTCCTGCTCGGGCTGCTGCTTCTTCTCGGTCTCCTTGGCGAAGCCGTTCTCGTCGCAGTTGTCGGCGATGCCGTCGCCGTCGCAGCTCCAGTCACCCTGGGGCTCGGTGCTCTCGCGCTCCGTTGAGCGGTTCGCCTGCTGCTCGGACTCGCGGCTCGGGGTGGAGTCCTGCTGCTTCTGCTCGGGCGCCTCTTCCTTCGGGGCCTCGTCCTGCTCGGACGGCGCTGGGGCGTCGCTGGTGCTGGCACCGCCGCTCAGGGCGGAGCCGCAGTTGGGCCAGGCGCCAGCGCCCTGCTCGGCGAGGACGCGCTCGGCCACCGCGATCTGCTGGCCCTTGGAGGCCTGGTCGGCGCTCGAGGCGTACTGCGTTCCGCCGAAGCCCTCCCAGGTCTGCTGGGAGAACTGCAGGCCGCCGTAGTAGCCGTTGCCGGTGTTGATCGACCAGTCACCGCCGGACTCGCAGGCGGCGACCTCGTCCCATCCGGTCGCGGCGTTCGCCGCGGTGCCGGTGGCGAGCATGCCGGTGGCGACGACGGCGCCTCCGGCGAGGGTCACTGCGGTGCGGGCCAGGCCTCTGCGCAGGGCAGAGGCTCGGGGGGTCGTGGTGGCGTGCGTGCTGTGCTTGGACATGAACACGTCCTCTCGCTGGTCGTGCGGGTCTTGCTGGTCTCGCGGATCCGCAGGGGCGGAGCTCGCGTCTCGAACGACCGCCACCGTAGGGGGAGAGGGGGGCCCCGGATCAAGGACCCCCGAGGGTGCTGACGGAGATTTGACCTGAGGGGAACGTGCCGATGAACCGGCAGAGCGCCCGTTACCTGTCCGTGACCTGCCGGGACGGGGCGCCCTGGGGCTCACGTCGCGCGCGGATGTGAGTCCGCTCCCGCTCTGTGACCCCGGCCACTGGGTGATCGGCGCGCCGAGGCATGGGACGACCTCGAGAGTCAGGACTCGGCAGGAGGGTTCAGCGCCGCTGCGGCGGCCTCTCGATGCGCTGCCTCCCCGGTGGTCAGCGCGAACAGCCCATAGGCGATCGGTCCGGCTGAGAACATCTCGGTGCAGTGCTCCGCGAGTCGCGGCCACGTGTGCCCGCCGCCTGCCGTGTATGCCTGGAGGGCTGTCTCGAAGGCGTCTGCCGGCGCGCTCACCTGGTGGAACATCAGATCTTTGGCGGGATCGCCGATCGCGGCGGTGGTCCAGTCGAGGATCGCGGTGATCTGGTCGTCCTCGACCAGGGTGTGGCCCGGATAGATCTCGCCGTGGGTGAGCACCGAGTGCTGCGGCCAGAAGCTGTCCTCCGCGATCCAGGCGGTCCAGCGCTCCCGCAGCGTCGCCGAGATCTCGAATTCTGCGGCGACCTGCTCGAGATCCCGCTGCCAGCCCTCACGCACCTGCCTGGGTGAGCGCACCTCGATACCGGTGGCAGCGGCCGCCTCGGTACCCACCGCATGCAGCTGGGATACGGCGGTTCCGAGCGAGGTGGCGTAGACGGGAGAAGACATGTCGACATGCCAGGTCACTGTGCCATCCCGCTCGACGCTGAGGCCGGGGGCGCCGGGCAGCAGCGGGTAGGCGATCAGCTCGGAGGTGCTGATCTGCCAGTCTGGGACCGCGATCCCCAGGTGCGGGCCGACCATCTTCAGGAGCCTCCCCTCGACCGCAGCGCGCTCGAGCACGTCGGGGCGGCGGGGTATGCGCAGCACCCAGTGCTTGCCGTCGGCGGCGCGGGCGATCGCCACCCGGAAGTCGAGTCCGATCTCCTCGGTGTGCAGGGTGGAGCCGTCGAGGTCGAGACCATGGGCGGAGCCGAGCTCCAGCAACGCGTCCAGGTCAGCGGGTGGGACGGCGGCGGTGGCAGGAGGCATCCCTGCATGGTGCCACCGCCCTCCCTCGGCGACCAGTGCTTTTGCTCTGCCGAGGCGGAACGTACTCTCGTCCTATGCGAGCAGGCACCGGCGGGACCGCTGGCGGAGGGACATCGATGCGAGCTCTGATGGGCGTCCTGGTCATGATCGGCATCATTCATCTGGCGGCGCAGTGGTTCGAGATCGGGCTGGTCGCCGAGCTTACCCAGGTGCTGCTGATGCCGCTGCTCGCCGCAGCCCTCTGGGCGGGCACGGCAGCGCCTCGTCGGCCCCTCGTGCGCCTCACCCTGATCGCCCTCGGCTTCTCCTGGCTCGGAGACACGATCCCTCGCTTCGTGGGTGGAGAGCCCGGGTTCCTCGGCATGCTGGGCAGCTTCCTGATCGCACAGCTGGTCTATGCGGTCGCCTTCTGGCCATGGCGGCATGCCTCGTTGCTGCGCCGGCCTCGCGCGGTGTGGATCTACCTGCTCGTGGCGGTGGTCGTCGTCGTGCTCTCGGCCCCCGGAGCCGGTGCGCTGCTGCCTGCAGTCATGGTCTACGCGACGGCGATCTGTGCGATGGCTCTGCTGGCCACCGGCCTGGGGCGGCTCGGGGCGATCGGTGGTGCGGTGTTCGTGGTCTCGGACTCCCTGATCGCGCTGGACGCCTTCGGAGTGCTCACGCTCCCGGCGCACAACGTCTGGGTGATGGCCACCTACCTCGTGGCACAGGTGCTGGTCGTGGTCGCGGTGCGCCGGGCGGCCAGCGGAGCGCCCGCACCTTCCCGACGTCCCTGACGGAGAACGGGCGCCCCTCGGGGAGTCCGAAGGACGCCCGCTCACCGGACTGTTGCAGCTCAGCGCCTGCGCGCTGCGACGTGGTCGTCCCGGGCCTGCTCGCGCTCGCGGCGCTTGGCCTCCTTCGTCGCGCGGGCCGCCTGCTCCTCTGCGACCGTGATGACGTTGCCGCTGGGATCCGTCGCAACCGAGCCGTCGGCACGGGTGACCACCAGGTCCCCGGGCTGCTCGTCGGAGCGCTCGCCGCGTTCTTCCTGCTCGGCCCGGTGCTCATGGATCCGGTGGGCGTCCGCCAGGAGCTCCCGCACGTTCTTCTCCGCCACGACCATGGCCTCATACTTCACGGGCAGGGCGTCGATCCTCTTCTCGTGCGCGATCATCTGGTCGTAGATCCCCTGGCGCCGTTCCTCGAAGGACGTATAGGACATCTCGATGTACGCCTTCGCCTCCTGGTGGGCATTGTTCACGGCCGCCTGCGCCCGGCCCTTGGGTGACAGCAGGGAGGCGAGCACCGTGACGGTGAGAACACCGAGGATGACGCTGAGGGAGAACCCGGTCGTGATCTCCGGGACGCCATGGAACGGCTCACCGCCGTTGACGAAGGGCAGTTCGTTCTCGTGCAGGGCGTGGAAGACGAGCTTCACGCCGATGAACGCGAGGATGATCGAGAGGCCGTAGGAGAGGTACACCAGGCGGTCCAGGAGACCGTCGATGAGGAAGTACAGCTGGCGCAGGCCCAGCAGCGAGAACACGGTCGCGGTGAACACGATGTAGGTGTTCTGGGTGAGGCCGAAGATCGCCGGGATCGAGTCGAGCGCGAACAGCAGGTCGGTGGCGCCGATGGCGATCATCACCAGCAGCATCGGGGTGAGCACCCGCTTGCCGTTCTCGATCGTGAAGAGCTTGTCGCCGTCGAACTCGTCCGTCGCGGGGAGGAACTTCTTGATCACGCGGACGAAGAAGCTCTCCTTCTCCTCCTCGCCGGAGTCGTCCTTCAGCTCATCGACGATCATCTTCACCGCGGTGATCAGCAGGATCGCGCCGAAGGCGTAGAACACCCAGGAGAACGCGTCGATCGCGGCGGCACCGATCGCGATCATGCCGGAGCGGGCGATGATCGCGAAGGTGATGCCGAACAACAATACCTTCTGCTGGTCCTCGCGCGGGACCGCGAAGGCGCCCATGATCACGAGGAACACGAAGAGGTTGTCCACCGAGAGCGCCTTCTCGGTGACATAGCCGGCGAAGTACTCGCCGCCCATCGTGCCGCCGCCGACGAGGAGCACCCCGACACCGAACAGCAGCGCGATCCCTACGTAGATGGAGGACCAGATCGCGGCTTCGCGCAGAGTGGGGATGTGCGCCTTGCGCACATGGAAGAAGTAGTCGAAGGCCAGCAGGCCGAGGACCGCCACGATCGTGAGGATCCAGACGAGCGGGGAGACAGTCATAGGAGAGCTTTCCTGGGTCGAGTTCTGACCCGAGTCTCTCCACCCGTCGATCTGCTCGACGGGCCGCTGCGCCCGGAGGTCCGATGACGGTCCTCGTGATGACGTCCGCAGCGTGGCGGATACTCCCCCGTTGCCATCTCGCACCGTACTGCTGGTTCCTGGGCGGGGAGTGGGAGCGGCGCCGACATCGGCTGCCGGACGTCAGCGGCGAGAACAGCGGACGTGCTGCGACCCGGGCGTGGCATCAACCTCACCGATCCTCGACGGCGTCCTTCAGCTCGTCCTTGTCCATGGTCGAGCGTCCTTCGACCCCCTGACGCTTTGCATCGGCGTAGAGCTGCTCCTTGGTGCGCCCCTGCGCCCCGGAGTGGGAGCGCTGGCCGCCCCGTTCGGAGGGGGACTTGTCCTGCGTGGAGGTTCGGCTCGCCTCCTCGGACTCGCCCTCTTGGGCACGAGTCTTGTTCACGGTGCGAGCAGCGATCTCCTCCGCCTCATCCTCGGAGCTGCCGCTCTCGATCTGACTGTCCTTGATGTGCTCGTACTGGCGTTCACGCTTCGAGCTCCAGGCCTTGGGCATGGTCACTCCTGCTCTCATCGTCGCTGTGCTGTGCTTTCAGCGGGCGGGCTGCCCGCGGGCCCCCATCCTCACGCAGTCCGCGTACGAGGGCGAGGCTGGGAACCGAACGGTCGACATCCCCGGGGCAGGAGCGGCCCGCCGACCGACGGCCGGTGCGCAGGCGCCCCGACCGTCGGTGGACCGTTCCTCGGCCGCGATCACTCGCGGCGAGCATCTCCGGACATGGATCCGATGCTGTTGGACGGGGTGGTCTCATCGCGCCAGCGCAGCAGCGCCCCGACACCCTCGGGGATCCCGTCGGCATCCTCCGGGAGCGCGGAGATGGCCGCATCGGTGGCGAGCGCACCGCGCAGAAGCTCCTCGATACCCGCCGGCTCGTGGCCGGCGACGAACAGGAGCTCCTCGACCTGTCCGCGGGAGAGGGCCTGCCAGACCTCCGCCGCACCGCCGACCGAGGCGCCGTCGCGGGCCTGGCTCTCCCGGAAACGGGCCGCGAGCTCCCGTTGGCGGGCCGCGATGAACTCGTCGGTGACCAGGCGCAGCTCCTCGCGGAACGGGCCGCGGTCCAGCGCGACGCCGCGGCTTGCGCCTTGGACCTCCACCAGGCGCTCCCGGGTCTCCCGGCCCAGTGCCTCGCGCAGCAGACCGATCGCACGGACATCACCGCTGACCATCACCATGTCGACCTGGCGCTCGCGCAGGATCTTCTCGACCGAGCCGGCGACGGCGTCGGCGTTGCGCTCCCAGGAGTCCTCGACACGGGCCTCGTAGTTGTCCGCTCGCCAGCCGTGCTGGGCCCCGCCTCCGAGGCTCGCCTTGTGGAGCACGTCGTGGCCGCCCTCGACCGTCGAGTCCTCGCCCAGCCCATTGGTCCCATGGCTGATCGAGGGATTCTCCGGGGAGCGCAGGTGCAGGTCCGCCCCTGCGCGGTCCACCACGATCAGCAGCTGGCTGACCGCGAACGGGATCAGCCGGAGCAGGGGGAGCAGCGTGGGGAACTCCCCGCGGTGGGCGGATTCCTGCAGCGGCGGCACGGGCAGCACCCGGTCCACCAGGATCTCGGTGTCCGAGGCGAAGAGCGAGCGCCCATGGCGACCGCCCAGTGGTGAAGGGCTGAGGACGGAGTCCTCGATCTGGGTGAGCAGGACCTGCGGGGCGCCCTCCGCACCGAGCCGGGAACGCAGCTGTGCCCACCTCGCCTCGAGCTCGCCGGCGGCCTGCGGATCGGTCCGCGTGGTGTCGAGATGGACCGAGATCAGGGGACCGGTCTGGTCCAGGACAGGAGTGAGCCAAGGCAGTTTCACAGGTGACCTCCAACATGCTCTACGTGCGGGGGAGCGAGCACCCTTGCTCGGCCTCGTCGCCCCGCCTGGGTCCGCTCAACACTTCCACGCGCGCCCGGTCGCCGCAAGCAAACGGCCGGATCCGGCCCCGCCCATCGCCACTCAGACCCCGTGATCCGTGAAGGCGCCCCGGAACTGCGCGGCAGGATGCTCCGCCGGGAGCCGGTCGCTCCCGCTCAGCCGACGGCGCAGAGTGCCCTCCAGCTCGGGCAGGCGGCCGCGCTCCCGCAGGATCGGGGAGACCAGCTCCGCGAAGTCGCGCACGGTGTCGAAGGAGTGGTACTGACGCAGGTTGATCCCGTCGATGCCCTCCACATCGAGCCAGTGCTCGATCGCATCCGCGACCACCTCCGGCGTGCCGGCCACGAAGAACCTGTCCTGCCAGGCCTCGTCGACGGCGTCCAGCAGCTCGCCGACGGTGGAGGAGAGACCGCGCCGGCCCACCGGGGTGTCCGCCGGCAGGCCCTCGGCCTCGAGCGCCTCGGCGATGGTCCGCTCCCGCGGGTGCTCGAGCGCCCGGATCGGCACCGACTGATGCACGAGCATGCCCTCGATCGAGCGGTGCTCCCGGTAGAGGGCGAGCTTCGCGTCGACCTCCTCCTGGGTGCTGGCCGTGATCACCGCCGCCTGCACCACGAACTTCGGAGCTGCGGGATCGCGGCCGGCCTCCGCAGCGGCGGCGCGCACGGCCGGGACGGTGCGCTCGAGCAACGGGCCGTGGGTGAAGACCAGCTCGGCATGGCGTCCGGCGCGCAGGGCACCCGCGGGGGACGCAGTGGCGAGGATCAGAGTCGGGGTGCGCTGCGGGGAGGGCTCGGAGAGATGCGGGCCGGCGACGGAGAAGTTTTCGCCGACATGGTCGATGCGGTGGACCTTGGTCGGGTCCGCGTAGGTACCGGCCTCGGCGTCACGCACCACGGCGTCCTCCTCCCACGAGCCCTCCCAGAGCTTGTACACCACCTCGAGGTACTCGTCGGCGATCTCGTAGCGGTGATCGTGCTCGATCTCGTCGGCGAGCCCGAAGTTGCGCGCAGCGTTGGGCAGGTAGGAGGTGACGATGTTCCACCCGACCCGTCCATCGGTGAGGTGGTCCAGGGTGGACATGCGCCGGGCGAAGGCGAAGGGCGGCTCGTAGCTCGTGGAGAAGGTGATGCCGAAGCCGAGGCGTTCGGTGACCGCGGCCATCGCGGGGACCACCAGCATCGGATCGTTGTTGGGGATCTGCAGCCCCTCCCGCAGGGCGGTCTCGGCGGAGCCTCCGTAGGTGTCATAGGCACCCACCACATCGGCGAGGAAGATCGCGGTGAAGCCGCCGGATTCGGCGATCTGTGCGAGCTCGGTCCAGTACTCGAGGTCGGTGTAGCGATGGCGGTTGTTGCCGGGCAGCCGCCACAGCCCGTGGGTGATATGGCCGACGCAGTTCATCTCGAACAGGTTCAGGATGAGGGGCTTGGGGGACACGAGGGCTCCATTCGTCGGTCAGGGATGCTGCCCTGCACGATCCGCCCTGCGGCCCCGCCGCGCACGTCCTGTGAACGACGGTGACCGGGGAATTCGACGGCGCCCTCTACGTCGACGCACTCGTTCCTGCGGCGTCATGATTCACCGGGGCCACGGGAGCGACGCATCCCGGGACCCTCGGGGATCGCCCGGCCTGCTGAGGGTGATCAGCTCTCGTCGTGGTGCTGGACGCCGGCGCTGCGGGCGACCTCGCGCCAGTTGTCGGCGAGCGATGCCACGGAAGCATGGGCGTTCAGCCCGCTCGGCTGCGGCACCACCCACAGCGCGACGCTCGCAGGCCAGCCGGCGACCGTGGCGGGGTCCTGGAGCCCGAGCCGGGCCTTGGGCAGCGAGTAGGCGGAGCGGAATGCGGTGATGCCCGCGATCGCGACGGCCTGCGGTCGCAGCTGCTCGAGCCGTGCGATCAGCTGCGTCCCGGACCGTTGCAGCTCTTCACGCCCCAGCTCGTCGGCGCGCACCGTGGCGCGACCGATCAGATTCGTGATGCCGATGCCGCGTCGGTGGAGATCCTGCTCGTCCTCGGGAGCCAACCCGCGGGAGGCATCGACCAGGCGGGAGGTGAGACCGGCCCTGTGCAACGAGGGCCAGAACCGGTTGCCGGGCCGGGCGAAGGGAGCGTTGACCGCTGCGGTCCAGAGACCGGGATTGATGCCGACGATCAGCAGCCGCAGCGGCGGGTCCAGCGCCGGATCGGGCAGCACATCGTCGATCGAGTCCGGATCCGGGGTGGCGAAAGCGGCGAGGTCCTGCTTGGTCGGCTTCCGGCCCGCGAGGGGGGAGGGGCGCCGTGTGCTCATCCCGGCACTGTACTGCGGAGCGCGGGCGCGATGCACTGCGGAGCGCGCGCTCTGGGTGGGGCTCTGCGGGCCGCGCGTACGCTGAGGACATGCGCCCCATGGAGGCAGGACGACTGCACGTGATCGCGGGTCCGATGTTCGCTGGCAAGACCGAGGAGCTGCTGCGGAGGGTCCATCGGGCCCGGTTGGCCGGGCTGCGGGTGGAGGTGGTCGGCCACCTTCTGGATGAACGCGGCGGCGCGGACCGGCTGAGCTCCCACGCCGGGCGCTCGCTCCCCGCGCGCATGCTCGAGCATGCCGAGGAGCTGCAGGTGCCGACCGGTGAGGACAGACCCCACATGGTCGCGATCGATGAGGCCCAGTTCTTCGGCCCGTCGATCGTGCCGGTGATCGAGAGGCTGCTCGACGCCGGGATCCAGGTGGAGGTCGCCGGGCTGTGCATCACCTACGACGGTGAGCCCTTCGCCCCGCTGCCCACGCTGATGGCGCTCGCCGAGGAGGTGGTGAAGCTGACTGCGGTGTGCACCGTCTGCGGCGCGGATGCGGCCTTCCACACCCGGCTCGTCGATGACGGCTCCGATGCTCAGCGGATCACCACCTTGCAGGTCGGTGGCGCCGAGTCCTATCAGGCGCGCTGCCGCAGCCATCGCTGGAGCACTGCCCAGCCGCTCGGGGGGAACGCCACGCCGCTCGGGTGACACGCCTGCCGCGCGGAGGAACCGTCATGCCGTTCCGAGGAACGGCCCGCTCAGGTGATCGGCTCGGCGCCCGGCTCGACGACTTCGATGCCGTCCAGGTCCCACTGCCCGTCGATGCGCCGCACGTAGTAGCGCAGCTGGACCTCGGCGTCGTCCCCATTCGAGGAGAACGACTCGGTGACCTCGAAGATCGCGTATCCCTGCCGGTTGATGCGCTCATCGACCTGATAGTCGATCGAGGTGATCCCGCCCAGCGCCTCCTCGAAGATCGAGCAGCTCGTCAACCCGGTCGCGTCGCGGTACTCCTCCGTGGTGGAGTCCATGAACAGCTCGCAGTCCGTGGTCTCCAGCGAGGTGTAGAAATCCTCGAGAGTCGACTGCGGGTTACCGCGGGTGAGCACCTGGAAGGCGATGAAGATCGCGAAGGCCGCGATCACCAGCAGACCGACGGCGGCGACGCCGGCGACCAGCAGCCAATGCCACATCGGGCGCTTGGGCCGACCGGGTCCCGAGGACAGCGGGCGCCCCTGCTGCGGCTGTGCGTAGACCATGACTTCTCCCCGGGTTCGTGTGGCGTCTCCGGTCAGTATCCCGTACTCGGCACTGCCGTGCGATGGGGAGCACTCCCCACTCCCGGGCCTGCCTGGCCCGCGAGAGGACGGGCAGTCGATAGCCTGGCGTGCATGATCGTCACCGCAGACCAGGGACCCGTGGGATCACCGACCAGCAAGGACGGCGCCGGGCTGCGGGCACCGTCCGCCCTGCGGTACGCAGGGAGCGCCGGTGAGGGCGCCGAAGCCGTGGCACCTGTCCTCCCGGGTCTTCGGGAGCTGACGGGCCGCACCATCGCCCCCGGTGATGTCCTGCGCTGGTTCGTGCACCCTGCGCTGGATGCGGCCCAGACCTGGGGGGCGACCTATGTGGCTCTCGATCTGGTGCTCGACGATGGCAGCCGGCTCTCGGACATCGCGCCCCGCGACCAGTACGGGACCCTCGCCACCGCCCGCGGACTCGGCGACGGGAAGATCCTCTACGCGGACCAGTGGAATGACGTGCAGTTGAGCCTGGAGGATCTCGTCGGCCGCACGATCACCGAGGTGCTGATGGTGCTCGACGCCCCGGCGGATCCCGAAGGTGACCTGCTCGAGGAGATCGGCGGGCCGGATGCTTCGCGGGTCGCCGACGGCGCGATGCTCACCGGCTGGATCGACGGCCCGTACCTGGGGGCTCCGCGCGCGGATCCGCCCCTCGAGGACCCGGTGGCCTGGGTCGACACCCGGCGCGGCAGCCATGCCTCGAGCGAGTTCTCCCGCGGGAACACTCTGCCGCTGACCGCACTGCCCAACGGCTTCGCTCTCTTCACTCCGGCGACCGACGCGCGCACCCGGCGGTGGGTGTACGAATACCACCGCGCGAACGGTCCGGACAACCGCCCCCGGCTCCAGGGCATGGCGCTGTCCCACCAGCCCAGCCCTTGGATGGGGGACCGTCACCAGCTGATGATGATGCCGCTGCTCGGCGCGACGCCGGATGCGAGCCCAGCGGCCCGGGCCCGGGCCTTCGACCATGACCGGGAGACCGCACGGCCGGACCTGTACGAGGTGCTGCTGGACGGCGGCATCACGCTGCGCCTGGCACCGACAGACCACGGCGCGATCTGTGAGATCGACCTGCCGGAGCAGAGCGAGGCGCCGCACCTGCTGGTCGAGGGAGTCGACCAGCACTCGCGGGTCGATGCGGCGGGATCCGTCTTCGACGGCCGCCTGCACGCATGGGTCGACTCCTCCCCGGCACTGGGTCAGGTCCGCACCGAGGGCGCCACCCGCATGTACCTGCTGGGGCAGGTGGATCCCGCGCCGGTCTCCGTGGACCAGGCCCGGGGTGACAGCAGAGGCAGCGTGCTGACCTTCGCCCCCGGCACCCGTCGGGTCACGGTCCGGCTGGTCACCAGCTATCTCGGTCTCGAGCAGTGCCGGCGCACGTTCGGCCAGGAGCTCGCCGAGCGCACCTTCGAGGAGATCCGAGCTGCCGCCCACGCGACGTGGTCCGAGCGGCTGCAGGTGATCGACGTGCCGGATGCCGCTCCCGCCCAGCGCCGCACCCTGTACGGCAACCTCTATCGGCTGAACCTCTATCCCACCTCGCATGGGGAGAACGCGGGCAGCCTCGAACGTCCTGAGCCGGTCCACGCGAGTCCGGTGCTGCCGGTCAAGGGCGCCCCTACCGCGACTCGCACCAATGCCCAGGTGCTCCCGGGGAAGATGTACGTCAACCACGGGTTCTGGGACACCTATCGGACGTCCTGGCCGGCCTATGCGCTGCTCTATCCGCAGCTCGCCGCCGAGCTCGCGGACGGCTTCATCCAGCAGTACCGCGAGGGCGGTTGGATCGCCCGCTGGTCTGCGCCGGGCTATGCGGACTGCATGACCGGCACCAGCAGCGATATCGCCTTCGCAGACCTCCACGTCAAAGGGGTCCCGCTGCCCGACCCGCTCTCCGCCTATGAATCGGGACTGCGTCACGCCACCGTGGCGCCGCCCTTCCCCGAGGTGGGGCGCAAGGGCAATGAGCGGGCGGTGTTCACCGGCTATGTCGACACGGACACCGAGGAGTCCGTGTCCTGGGCGCTCGAGGCGCACATCAACGACGCGGGACTCGCCGCCCAGGCGGAGCTGCTCGCGCAGCGCGCCGAGGCCGACGGCAAGGCGGTGGCGGCAGGGCAGCTGCGCGAGGAGGCGCGCTATCTTGCGGCGCGCAGCCTGAACTACCCGTTGCTGTTCGACCCCGCGATCGAATTCTTCCAGGGCCGCCACGCCGACGGCGCCTTCGCGCAGAGCCCCGAGGAGTATGACCCTCGCGTCTGGGGCGGGGACTACACCGAGACCGACGGCTGGAACTTCGCCTTCCACGTCCCGCATGACGGGGAGGGGCTGGCCACCCTGTACGGCGGCCGCGAGATGCTGCGCGGACGGCTCGAGGAATTCTTCGACACCCCGGAGCGGGCAGACCGACCGGGCAGCTACGACACGGTCATCCACGAGATGGTCGAGGCGCGCGCAGTGCGGATGGGCCAGTTCGGGATGTCGAACCAGCCCTCGCACCACATCCCCTTCCTCTTCCACCACGTCGGAGCACCCGAGGAGGCGTCCCGGATCGTGCGAGAGGTGCACCGCCGGCTCTTCGTCGGCGAGCAGATCGGCCAGGGCTACCCGGGTGATGAGGACAACGGCGAGATGAGCGCCTGGTGGCTGCTCACAGCGCTGGGCCTGTACCCCCTGCAGCTCGGAACCGGCCGCTACCACCTGGTGGCGCCGCTGTTCCCCCGCGCCACCGTGCATCCCCTGGGCGGGACCCCGTTCTCCATCACCACCCAGGCGGAGGATCCGCAGGACACCTGCATCACCGGCATGACCGTGGACGGCCGGGAGCACCGCGACTCCTGGATCGACCACGCGGACCTGCGCGGCCGCCTGCACCTGCGCCTCGCCGCGGAACCCGCGGACTGGGGAGGGATCCCCCCGTCCCCGAGCACGCCGGGGGAGCGGCCGCAGCCGCTGCGCGATCTGTTCGCCGCCGACCCCTCGGACCCGCTGCACGATGACGACTCCCGCACCGAGCGCGCCTTCGGAACTGCGAGCGCGGTGATCGAGCTGCCGGAGCTGGGCGAGCCGCAGCAGGCCCGATTCCTCACCCTGACCTCCTCTGCGCAGACCGGCGGGGACCCGATCGCCTGGCGCCTCGAGGGATCGGACGACGGGCGCGACTGGACGGTGCTCGACGCCCGTTCCGCGCAGAGCTTCCGCTGGCGCCGACAGACCCGCCCCTTCGAGATCGCGAACCCCCGGCCCTGCCTCCATCACCGCCTGGTGGTGACGGTCTCTGAGGGGCTGCTCCGGCTGGCGGAGATCGAGCTGCTGGCCTGAGGAGCCTGAGACGCGAGCGGGCGCCTGAGGACACCGCCACGGCCGGAGAGCGGGATGCCTGAACGCCGGTCGCGCAGCGCCCACGGCCAGGTCATCAGCGCCCAGACCGCCGCGATCAGCACCGCTTCGACCAGCAGGTACTGCGGCCATGGGCCGAGCAGGTCCAGGATCGAGGGCCCTGCGGGAGCCCGGTTGAGGTAGCCGTAGTTCGCGCCGGTCAGAGCATTGCCGGTGAAGGCGATCACCGCCCACGCCGCCGTCACCGCGTAGGCGAGTCCGTAGCCCCGCCAGGTGGGCCGATAGCCGAGCCCCCAGATCAGCACCAGAGGTGCCAGCAGTCCCGCCCCATGCGCGATCCAGTACTGCGTGAACTCCAACGGGATCCACACGAAGTAGTTCACATCCGGCGTGAGCACGGACTGCAGGTTCAACGTCAGGCCCCAGAACCAGCTGACCACGAGCGCCCACCGGGCCTGTGTGATCAGGGCCAGTGGCACGAGGAACCGCAGCGCGTCGGAATAGTGCAGCGGCAGGGATTCATGGAGGTTCCAGGCCCAGGGCATGAAGCCCCACGACGTCCAGAACACGGCGTTGGCGAGCAGCACCCAGCCTGCGATGCGGAGCACCTGGTCCACGCGCTGCGGTGCTGAGCGGCGGGCCCAGAGGACCAGCGCGAAAGCGGCGAGCACGAGCAAGGCGAGCATGGTCAGGTGGGCCGCGCCGTAGGCGGGCATGTGCCCGAGGGGCCCCGCGGCCAGCAGAGCGCCTGAACTGTGGCTCTCCGGCATCTCTGCTCCTTGCGCTCCGGCGAGTGCTCCGGCCGCTCTCGAGGGCCGACGTCGTCGGTCTGTCGTCTTCGCTCCGCCACAATGGTGGGCCAGCACAGGCACTCTGTTCGAGCATACGGAAGCTCCCCGCCGCGGCGGGGAGCTTCCAGTCGAGAGAGGTGTGCACCGAAGGTCATGCTCGGTGGGCGTGCTCGGAAGAGGGGAGGAGTCCGGCTCAGCCGGGCATGGCCCGGAGGATTAGGCGGCAGCGCCCTGTCGGCGGCTGCCGAGCTCCTTGAGCACGGTGACCAGCGCCGCGGAGACCAGCGTGCCGGCGAGGATCGCCACCAGGAATCCCCAGATCGGGGAGATCGCGAAGGCGACGAAGATGCCGCCGTGCGGGGCCTGCGAGCCGACGCTGAAAGCCATGATCAGCGCACCGGTGACGGCGCCGCCGGCCATCGAGGAGGGGATCACGCGCAGCGGGTCCGCCGCGGCGAAGGGGATCGCGCCCTCCGTGATGAACGCCGCCCCGAGCAGCCAGGCAGTGGCGCCGTTCTCCCGCTCCACCGGGGAGTAGAGCTTCCGGCGCACCACGGTGGACAGGGCCATCGCCAGCGGCGGCACCATGCCCGCGGCCATCACGGCCGCCATGATCTGGAAGGATGCCTCGGTGCCCTGGGAGAGGCCGGCGGTCGCGAACAGGTAGGCGGCCTTGTTGACCGGTCCGCCCAGGTCGAAGCACATCATCAGGCCGATGATCACGCCGAGCAGAATCGCGGAGGAGCCGGACATCCCGGTCAGCCCGTCCTGCAGGGCGGTCATCAGGGAGGCCAGCGGGCGGCCCAGGAACAGCAGCATCAGACCGCCCACGATGAGGGTGGTCAGCAGCGGGATGATCACCACGGGCATCAGCCCGGCGAGCCACCGCGGCGGCTTCAGGGTGGTGAACCACAGGGCGACCAGGCCGGCCAGCAGGCCGGTGATCAGGCCGCCGAGGAACCCGGCACCGATCGCCAGGGACACGGCGCCGCCGATGAAGCCGGGGGCGATGCCCGGGCGTCCCGCGAGGCCGAAGGCGATGTAGCCCGACAGCGCTGCCACCAGGAAGCCCATGCCGAGGTTGCCGAGGGTGAACAGCACTGCGCCGAGGTAGAGGGCCAGACCTGCCCGATCGGTCTGCATCGCCCCGGTCGCACCGTCATAGGTCTGGTGGTCCGGCAGGGAGCCGAGCGAGAAGGTGGTCGCGACGTCCTGCGCGACGAAAGCGACGTCGAAGCCGGCGATGAGGAAGCCCAGCGCCATCAGCAGGCCGCCCGCGGCGACGAAGGGGATCATGTAGGACACGCCGGTCATCACGGCGCCCTGGATCCGTCGCGGCCAGGACTGCCGCGTCCCCGACTGCGAGGAGTCAGCAGAGCCGCTGCCGGACGCGCCAGCGGCCGGGACGCGCCGGGCCGACGGGTCCGAGGAGGCGGCGACGGCCTCGTCGATCATCTGCGGGCCGTGGGAGATGGCCCGCTTGACGGGATGCTCCACCAGCGGCAGTCCGGCGAAGCGCTCACGACCGGAGATGTTGACATCTGCGGCGACGATCAGTGCGCTCGCCGCGGCGATCTGCTCCTCGGTGAAGGGGGTGATCCCGCCCGAGCCCTGGGTCTCCACGTGCAGCTCGACGCCCTTCTCCTTCGCGGCGTTCTCGAGCGACTCGGCGGCCATATAGGTGTGGGCGATGCCGGTGGGGCAGGAGGTGATCGCCAGCAGCACCGGAGCTGCGTCGGCGTCGGGCTGCGCCACCGGTGTGGCCTCCGCAGTCGTCCCTGCGCCTGTGCTGGCGGCTGTCCCTGCTGCCGTCGCCGGGGCCGCCACGGGCTCCGGTGCGGGCTCGAGCACGGCCATGACCAGGTCGGAGACCTCATGGGGCTCCTTCACAGCACGCAGGTCCGCGAGGAACTCGGGGCGGATGAGCGCGCGCGAGAGCTGAGCGAGGAGCTTCAGATGCTGGTCGTCGGTGCCCGCGGGAGCAGCGATACCGATGATCAGATCAGCGGGCCCATCGGCGGAGCCGAAATCCACGGGCTCTGCGAGGCGCAGGAAACCCAGCGCCGCCTCATGGACCGCGTCGGTGCGGCAGTGGGGGATCGCGAAGCCGCCGGGCATGCCGGTGGCGAAGGACTCCTCGCGCTTGAGCAGCCCCGCCTCGAGGCCGTCGCGGTCGGCGCGACCGGTGGCGGAGATCAGATCAGCCATCAGGCCGATCACCGCGTGCTTGTCGCCGGGAGGATCGACCTCGAGGCGGACCAGCTCTGGGGTCATCAGGGGAGCGGACATGAGTTCTCCTTCGAACGGGCTCCTCCGCGACTGCGGAGTGAGGGCGTGCAGGGTGAGGGCAGGTTCAGAGACGGACG
Source organism: Brachybacterium sp. AOP24-D1-21 (assembly GCF_052378665.1). Classification (NCBI taxonomy): domain Bacteria; kingdom Bacillati; phylum Actinomycetota; class Actinomycetes; order Micrococcales; family Dermabacteraceae; genus Brachybacterium; species Brachybacterium sp. AOP24-D1-21. The sequence goes on along the minus strand of NZ_JBQSXX010000001.1, from coordinate 95,457 downwards.
ACGCCGGTGGCGTCGATGCGCACCTGGTCCGGCCGGGGGATGGTGGTGCCGGGCAGGCCGACGGCGGCCGTCCCGTAGGCCAGGGCGCGGGCCAGGCGCTGTGCCGGTCCCTCCCCGAGATCGCGGCCGATCAGGTAGCCCGCGGTCGCGGAGTCGCCGGCGCCGACGGTGGAGACCACCGGGCCCGCTGCGGAGGGGCAGTACCAGGCGGAACCCTCGGTGGCGAGCAGTCCGCCTGCTCCGCCGAGGGTCACCAGCACGGCGCCGACGCCGCGGTGGTGGAGGTCCAGGGCCGCCTCGTGCACTCCGGTGAGGTCACCGGCGGCGGCCTGCTGCTCGAGGGCATCGCCGTCGGTGCCGACGATCTGTCCGAGCTCCTCGGCATTGGGCTTGAGGAAGTCTGGCGCGACCTGCGGCAGTGCGGCGGCGAGCGCCATGAGCGGCGCGTCTGAGGTGTCGACCCCGACCCGGGCCCCCTGGGCGTGGAGCTGCTGCACCAGGCGCACATACTCGTCGACCGGCAGGCCCGGTGCCAGCGAGCCGGAGAGCATCACGGTGTCCTGCGGACCGGCGGTTCCCAGCAGGAGCTGTTCGAGTGCGGAGACCTCGGAGACGGACAGAGTCGCCCCGGGCTCGTTGAGCTTGGTGGTGAGCTGCGGGCTGGAGAGCACGGTGAGGTTCGTGCGCACCCTGCCCGAGATCGGGCTGGAGCGGACCGTGAGCCCCTCCGCTGCGAGCAGCGTCAGCAGTGGGTCCGCCGGTGCTGCCGGGAGCACCGCGGTGACGGGCAGGCCCGCTCGGTGGACGCCGAGCGCGACGTTGATGCCCTTGCCGCCGGGCTGGGTGTGGTCCTCGCCGATGCGATGCACGCCCCCGGGGGTGAGCGGGCCACCCAGGTCGACCGTCCGATCCAGTGAGGGATTCGCGGTGAACGTGATGATCATGCGCAGATCACCTCGACGCCGGCTTCAGCGAGGAGGGCGCTGAGCTCGGGAGGCGGTGGTCCGTCGGTGACCAGGGTGTCGACGTCGGTGAGGGCGGCGAAGGTGATCAGGCGCGTGATGCCGAACTTCGAGGAGTCCGCGAGGACCACTCGCCGGTCGGCCGACGTCACCATCGCCGTCTTCACGGCGGCTTCGTCGGGGTCGGGGGTGGTGAAGCCCTCGGGCCCCAGGCCGTTGCAGCCGAGGAACACGACCTCCGGATGGAGCAGACGGATCGCGTCGACGGTGGTGGCACCGACGGCTGCCTCGGTGGCGGGACGCACCCTGCCGGGAAGCACGTGCACCGCCAGATCGGTATGGCGCAGGGCGCCCTGCGCGATCGCAGGAGCGTTCGTGATCACGGGGCCACGACGACCGTCGAGGTGGGGCAGGAGCTCACCGATCGTGGTGCCGGCGTCGAGCAGCACGGCGGCCTCGGGGTCGGAGGGCAGCAGACGCGCGGCGGCGAGGGCCAGGCGCCGCTTGGCCTCGATGTTGGTGATTCGGCGGGATTCGAGGTCCGGTTCCACCTCGCCGGGGTGACGCGTGACGGCCCCGCCGTGGACGCGATCCAGGAGCCGCTGTTCGGCGAGCTGGTCGAGATCGCGGCGGATGGTCTCGGTGGCCACCTCGAACTGTGCGGCGAGATCGGTGACGGTGACGCGGCCGGATTCGGTCAGCGCATCCAGGATCCGATGTCGGCGTTCTGGGGCGTACATGCATCCACCTGCTTCATCGACGGGGCGGGAGCGGAGAGCTCGAGGAGCTGTACCGCGTGAGGATCACAGTAGCCGGGAAAGCCACACAAAACAACAGTGGGAGTGTGTGGGTTTTTCTGGGTGTGCGGTGGCTCGACCGTCGAATCTCGGAGCTGCCTGCCTGCGCAGCACCGGGCGTGAGAGAGCGAGCTGTGAGGAAGAGAGCAGACCCACGGCTCCAGCACCCGAGCGCAGGGCCAGGGGCGGCTACCATCGGAGCACTCTGCATCGCCCCTCCCGAGGAGAACCGAACCGATGTCCCAGGCCTTCCACGCCGATTCCTCCGACCTCGTCGTCAAGGAGGTGCTGAGCTGGGAGCTGTTCGGCACCGCCTCGCGCGAGCTGGCACAGAACATCGCTGATTCGGACTTCGAGCCCGAGATCGTGATCGCCGTCGCCCGCGGCGGGCTGCTGCCCGCAGGCTCGCTCTCCTACGCCCTCGGCCTCAAGCTGGCCGATGCGATCAACGTCGAGTTCTACACCGACGTCCACGAGACCCTGCCCGATCCGGTGCTGCTCGCGCCGATGATCGACACCGAATCGATCAAGGGCAAGCGCCTGCTGGTCGTCGACGACGTCGCCGACTCCGGCCGCACCCTCGCCCTGGTGATGGACCTGCTGCGTGAGATGGGCGCCGACGCCCGCAGCGCCGTCCTCTACGCGAAGTCCGCCTCCGTGGTCTCCCCGGACTACGTGTGGCGCCGCACCGATGAGTGGATCGTCTTCCCCTGGTCGGCCGAGCCGCCCGTGACCCCGGCCGGCGCCTGACCCAGCGCCGGTTCCCCTGCCTGCGCTGGTTCCCCGGCCTGCGCTGGTTCCCCGGCCAGCGCCGGGACCCCGGCCGGCAGGGTCGCGATAGGACGAAAACGAGCCAGAATCCGTGAGGATCTGGCTCGTTTTCGTACGATCCTGCGTTGCCTGCGTTGCCTGCGTTGCCTGCGTTGCCTGCGTCCCGACGGGCGCGGTGGGGCCCGCGGGGCGCCTCAGCGCTGGGGCATGGGGGGCGTTGGGTTCCCTGAGTCGGTGGAGGAGCCGACGGCGGCATCCGTACCGGGGGTGTCGTCGGCGCTCGCCGCGGCGTGCTTGCCCTCGTCGTCGCCGTGCTCGTCGTCACCGCGATGCCCGAAGGGCAGGAAGTGCATGATGACGGCAACGATGCCGCCGACGATCAGGCCGAGCACGAACGAGAAGAAGGTGTTGATCAGCCAGGCGAGCACTCCGCCGACACCGGCGACGCCGGCCACCAGACCCTCGAGGTGGTGGACGAAGCCGTAGGGCTGGTCGAGCCCGAGGTCATGGGTGCCGACCAGCAGGATGTGGCCGCCCACCCAGAGCATCGCGACCATGCCCACATAGCTGATCACCGTCATGACCTTCGGCATCGCATGAACCAGGCCGGTGCCGAACTTCTGCTTGAACTCCGAGTCCTTGTCAGCGGCCATCGCCAGGCCCACGTCATCCATCTTCACCAGGATGCCGACAGCGCCGTACACCAGCACGGTGATGCCGATCGCGACCACCACGAGCACGGCGGCGCGCGCCCACAGCGAGTCCGCATCGATCGAGTTCATGGAGATGACCATGATCTCCGCGGAGAGGATCAGGTCGGTGCGCACAGCGCTGGAGACGATCTGATCTTCGGCGTCCGGGCCCTTGGCGGCGGCCGGCGCCTTCTTCGGCTTGCCGCTGACCAGCTCCCAGATCTTCTCGGCGCCCTCGAAGCTGAGGTACAGACCGCCGAGCATGAGCAGCGGAGTCAGCGCCCAGGGCGCGAAGACGCTCAGCAGGAGCAGGACCGGCAGGATGAAGAGGAGCTTATTGCGGAAGGAGCCCTTGGTGATCCGCCAGATGATCGGCAGCTCACGCTTGGGTTGGAGCCCCTTCACGTACTGGGGCGTCACCGCGGCGTCGTCGATCACCACGCCCATCGCCTTCGAACTTGCCTTGAAGGAGGCGGCGGCCACGTCGTCCGAGCTGGCTGCGGCCAGGCGCGCGAGCGCGGCGACGTCATCGAGCAGTGCGGCGAGTCCACCGGCCATGCTGAGGTTCCTTCTCTTGAGGTGATGGCCGCACGCGCGGCGATCCGGCTCAGGATAACGGGCGTGCGCACCCTCGCGGCCCGGGAGCCCGCCCGATGTCCACCCACCGCGAACATGGCGGGGGAGGCCTCGACTCCTGGTAGCGGCGGTGACAGTGTGGGTGCCATGGATATTGCACTTATCGGAGGACATGGGAAGGTCGCGCTGCTCGCGGCACCGCTGCTCGTGGAGGCCGGGCACACGGTCCACTCGGTGATCCGGAACCCGGAGCATGCGGGGGAGGTCGAGGCCACCGGTGCGAAGGCGGTGCTCAGCGACATCGAGAGCCTCGACGCCGGAGGCTGGGACGAGCTGCTGCGCGGCAAGGACGCAGTGGTGTGGTCCGCTGGCGCCGGCGGCGGGGACCCGGAGCGCACCATCGCGGTCGACCAGCGGGCGGCGATCGCGTCGATGGACGCCGCGCAGCGCGTCGGAGCGAGCCGCTATGTGATGGTCAGCTACTTCGGCGCGAGCCTGGAGCACGGCATCCCTGAGTCGGAGCCCTTCCACGCCTATGCGGAGGCCAAGGCGCAGGCCGACGCCCACCTGCAGGGAACCGAGCTGGCCTGGACGATCCTCGGACCCTCGGGGCTCACCCTCGAGGAGCCGACCGGACGAATCGATCTCGGCGCGCCCGAGAGCGGCACCGTCTCGCGCGCCAACGTGGCTCGCACCATCGCGGCCGCCATCGAGCGTCCCGGCACCGCCGGGAAGTTCCTCCAGTTCAACGATGGGGAGCAGGAGATCGGCGCAGCTTTCGACACCGTGATCTGACGCGTGATCTGACGCCGCGAGCTGATCCCGCGAGGTGACGCCGCGAGGCGGAACTGCGGGATGGCCCCGCGGGAGATGCCGCCCCAGGCGGGCCCCGGTTGCCCCGACGCGACCGGGGCCCTCGTGCGTCGCAGGGGTCGGAGGGCATCCATCGGTTCGTCCGACCTGCGGTGTTCGTGCGACCTGCGGTGTTCGCGCGACCTGCGGTGTTCGTGCGACCTGCGGTGTTCGTGCGACCTGCGGTGATCTATCGTGAGTGGACCGGACCGAGAACGAGGAGCAGCAGCAGTGGACAGCGCACGTCGTTGGGCCGGGATCGTGGCCCTCGCGGCCGGGATCTTCGTGCTCATCACCATCGAGGAGCTGCCCATCGGGGTGCTCAGCGTGATGGCACCGGATCTCGGGGTGAGCGAGGGCATGGCCGGCCTCACGGTCACGGTGCCCGGTGTCCTCGCCGGCATCGTCGCCGTCCTCACCCCCGTGATCGTGCGCGGGATGGATCGCCGCCTCGTGCTGGTCCTCGCCCTCGCCTCCGTCGTCGTCTCCAGCGCTCTGAGCGTCATCGCCCCGACCTTCGCGGTGCTTCTGATCTCCCGCCTCTTCGCCGGCATCTCGATCGGCCTGTACTGGGCGGTGATGGCGATCGTTGCCCTCGGCCAGGTCGGGAAGGAGCATGCCGCGCGGGCGCTGACCATCGCCTTCAGCGGCGCGGGGGCTGCGCTGGTGCTGGGCGTGCCGGTCGCCGCCTGGATCGGCACCCACATGGGGTGGCGGGCCGCCTTCGCGATCGTCGGAGCGGTCGCTGCGGTCGTCGCCCTCCTGATCCTGGTGCTGGTGCGTCCCGTGCGCTCGCCGGTCAACGTCACCCCGGCGATGATGCTCCTCGCAGCCCGCACTCGCGGGGTGCGCTACGCGGTGGCCCTCACCCTCCTGGTGGTGGTCGCGCAGTTCATCACCTACTCCTATGTCAGCCCCATCCTGCTGGAGCGGGCGGATGTGCCCGTGACCGATGTGGGCATGATGCTCCTGGCCTACGGCATCGCCGGACTGATCGGCAACTTCGCCGTGGCCCCGCTGCTGCGCCGCAGCGCCCCCTGGGGCGTGCTGGTGGTCTCCGCCGGGGTGGGGGTGTCGCTGATCGCGGTGCACCTGCTCATGGACAGCCCGGCCATGGCCCTCGCGATCCTGCCGCTGTGGGGATTGTTCGTCGGAGCGATCTCGGTGGCCATCCAGGCCTTCGTGGGCTCCGAGGCCGGTGAGGTCCTCGAAGAGGGCACTGCGCTGAACAGCGCGGTCTTCAACATCTCGATCGCCGCCGGTGCGCTCGTGGGCGGGCTGATCATCGACCGGGCCGGCCAGGGGGTCCTGATACTCACCTCGACTGCGATGGTGAGCGCCGGCGCCCTCCTGGCCGCGTACTACGTGCTCACCTCTCGCTCTCGCGGCCGACAGGCGACGCCCCTCCAGTAACACCGCCGGCAGCGGGATCCCGCACGCTGCGCAACCTCCCGGCCCGCAATGCTGTTCAGCTCCGGACGCCGTTCAGCCCGTGACCCGGAACGAGTCCGCCCCGCGCGGTGCCTCCCGGTGTACGTCGATCCCGTCGACGCGGGCGCTCGAAGGACCCTTTCGCAGGTGCTCGATCATCGACTCCACGGCCTCCGGCGGGCCCTCGACGTCGGCTTCGACCGTGCCATCGAGCAGATTCCGCACCGTGCCGCCGACACCCAGCCGCGATGCCGCCGAGGCGGCATCCATCCGGAAACCGACTCCCTGCACCCGGCCCCGGACCCGCACGATCCGCCGCACAGACTCGATGCCGTCGGCTGCTGCGTCGTTCATGACTGTCCCCTCCCGGTGGGCGTTGCGCGTGCCTGCGCGTCACCCGATCGTCCTCGCCCTGATCGTAGTGTCGGCCGTCGAGGGCACCTCTCGTGGCCCCCTCGACGCACCTCATCAGCACCCCAGAGCCAGAACACCGTCCGCGTGCGAAGAAAACCTCTGGACCGTCAGCCCCGACGATGGTGGAATCCAGTCATGGCGACGACGCTGACCATCCCGACCCCCGACCTTCTCGAGCACGCGATCGGGACGCTGCGCACCTGGCAGCGGGAGGATGGCCCGTTCCATCTCCATCCCGGCGATCTCGGCTGGCACCACCTGCGTGGGGCCGAGGCCGCTACGGCGCACCTGCGCCTCTGGCACCGCGAGGATCGCCTGGTCGCCCTCGGCCTGTTGGACGGGCCGGACCTCGTGCGCACCGCTGTGGATCCTGCTCTGGCCGCCGACGAGGAACTCGCCCGCTCCATGGCCGAGGCCCTCGCCCGGCCCGAGCATGCGGTGCTGCCGGAGGGCCAGGCCTTCGTGGAGGCGCATTCCGCGCATGGTCTTCGCACCGAGCTGCTGCGGCGCGGCTGGAGCGAGGGAGAGCCGTGGGTGCCCCTGCGCCGGGGCCTCGCCGCGCCGGTCGAGGAGCCCGGGATCGTCATCGAGCAGGTCGGCGCCGACACCATCGCGGAGTACACGGCCGTGCACCGCTCCGCCTTCGACAGCCCCGGCGTGACTGATGAGCGCTTCCGCATCATGACCACCTCACCGGCCTATCGCGACGCCGTCTCGCTGCTCGGCCGCGACTGTGACAGCACCGCAGTCGCGGTGGTCACCGTCTGGTCCGCCGGCGTCGGCCGCCCCGGACTCATCGAACCGATGGGCGTGCACGCGGACCACCGCGGGCGCGGCCACGGTCGTGCGATCTGCCGTGCCGCCGCCGCGCAGCTGCGCGACCTGGGAGCCTCGAGCGCGCTGGTGTGCACCCCGCGCTCCCAGGCCGGCGCCGTGGAGACCTATGTCGCGGCCGGATTCGCGCAGCGCGCAGAGGTCCCGGACCTGCAGCGCTGCGCGGTGACCTGAATCCTCGCCGCTGGCCTCAGGCGTTGTCTCCGCCGGTGTCGACCGCGGCCCCGCCGGAGACGGAATCGCCGCCGTCTCCCCACTGCCATTGGGCGATGTCCGGGGCGTCCTCCCCATGCTCGTAGGCGTAGGCCCGCGCCCGCAGGCGGGAATCCACCATCTGCTGGCGCAGGCCGGCGTAGCGGATGCTGAGCCCCTCGACCCGGTCGATCACGTCCATCACCAGGTGGTAGCGGTCCGCGTCGTTGAGCATCAGCATGTCGAAGGGCGTCGTCGTGGTGCCCTCCTCCTTGTAGCCGCGCACATGGATCCGGGAGGTGCGGTCGTGGCGGTAGGCCAGGCGATGGATCAGCCACGGATAGCCGTGATAGGCGAACACCACCGGGATGTCCTGCCCGAAATACCCGTCGAAGTCCCGCTGCGAGAGGCCGTGCGGGTGCTCGGTGTCGTCCTGCAGACGCATCAGATCCACCACGTTCAGCACCCGCACCCGCAGCTCGGGGATCTCCGCACGGAGGATCTTCGCCGCGGCGAGCACCTCGATGGTGGGGATGTCCCCAGCGCAGGCGAGGACCACCTCCGGCTCCTGGCCGCTCTGCTCGGTGCCCGCCCAGTCCCAGATCCCCAGCCCGCGCGCGCAGTGGACGACCGCCTCGTCCATGCTCAGCCAGGTCGGGCCCGGCTGCTTGCCGGCGACGACGACGTTGACGTACTGCTTCGAGCGCAGGCAGTGGTCATAGGTGGACAGCAGCGTGTTCGCGTCCGGCGGGAGGTAGACCCGTACGATCTCCGCCTTCTTGTTGACCATGTGATCGATGAAGCCCGGGTCCTGGTGCGAGAAGCCGTTGTGGTCCTGCCGCCATACATGGGAGCTCAGCAGGTAGTTCAGCGAGGCGATGGGGCGGCGCCATTCGAGCTCACCTGACACCTTGAGCCACTTGGCGTGCTGGTTGACCATCGAGTCGACGATGTGGATGAACGCCTCATAGGAGGAGAACATGCCGTGGCGGCCCGTGAGCAGGTATCCCTCGAGCCAGCCCTGGCACTGGTGCTCGGAGAGCACCTCCATCACCCGCCCGGCACGGGCGAGATGCTCGGAGCGGTCATGTTCCTCGAAGTCCGCGTTCCACTGCTTGTCGGTGGCCTCATAGACCGTCTGCAACCGGTTCGACGCCGTCTCGTCCGGGCCGAAGATCCTGAAGTTCGACGGATTGTCCCGGACTACATCCCGCAACCAGGTGCCCAGCACCTTCGTCGCCTCCGCGATCACACCTCCGGGACGGGGGACCTCCACGGCGTACTCGCGGAAGTCCGGTAGTCGCAGCGGGATGAGCACCGAGCCGCCGTTGGTGGAGGGATTCGCGGACATCCGCAGCTCACCGGTCGGCGCGGCGGCGGCGATGTCCTCGTGCAGCCTGCCCTCCTCGTCGAACAGCTCCTCGGGCCGGTAGGACCGCAGCCAGGAATCGAGGTTCGCGAGATGCTCGTCGGTGTCCCGTGCGTTGGCCAGCGGCACCTGATGCGAGCGCCAGGAGCCCTCGGTCTTGTTGCCGTCGATCTCCTTCGGCCCGGTCCACCCCTTCGGGGTACGGAAGACGATCATCGGCCAGGCAGGGCGCTCGGTCTCGCGACCGGCCTTGGCATCCTCGGCCGCGTGCTGCTTGATCTCCGCGATCTGATCGAGCGCCTGATCCAGGACCTCCGTGAAGCGTCGATGGGTCTCCAGCGGGTCCTCATCGTCGAACCCGCCGGTGAAGAACAGCGGGGTGTGCCCGTATCCGCGCATCAGCGAGGCGAGCTCCTCGTCCCCGATTCTCGCGAGCACCGTCGGATTGGCGATCTTGTAACCGTTCAGATGCAGGATCGGCAGCACCACGCCGTCGTTCTGGGGATTGACGAACTTGTTGGAATGCCAGGAGGTGGCCAGCGGTCCCGTCTCCGCCTCCCCGTCCCCGATCACCGTGAAAGCGATCTGATCCGGGCTGTCGAACATCGCGCCGTAGGCGTGCGAGAGCGCGTATCCGAGCTCGCCGCCCTCATGGATCGAACCGGGCGTCTCCGGGGCCACGTGCGAGGGGATCCCGCCGGGGAAGGAGAACTGGGTGAACAGCCGAGCCAGCCCGTCCTCGTCCTCGCTCACCGCCGGATACACCTCGGAGTAGGTGCCTTCGAGATAGGTCGAGGCGACCAGTCCCGGGCCGCCGTGACCGGGGCCGGTGATGTACATGGCCTTCAGCCCGCGCTGAGCGATCGACCGGTTCGCATGCGCGTACAGGAATGTCAGGCCCGGCGTGGTGCCCCAGTGCCCCAGCAGCCGCGGCTTGACGTGCTCCCGCTGCAGCGGTCGGCGCAGCAGCGGGTTGTCCTTGAGGTAGATCTGGCCGACCGACAGGTAGTTCGCGGCCCGCCACCAGGCGTGGAGCCGCCGGAGGTCCTCCTCCGTCGGGGCAGTGGCAGGAGAGTCGGGCCAGCGAGAGTTCATGGTCATGGCGCCTTCCAAGGGGTCGGGAGACCTGCAGGAGCTCCGGCAGGGACGACATCCTCACTGTAGAGCCGGATCGCGGACCTGGAAAGGGGCCGACGGTCCCGACCCGGACCGTTCGGTCCACAGCCGATGAGAGGCGGATGAGAGTCTCCTCAGCATCCGCTCATGGCCCCTTCCCCGTTCTAGCCTGGGGTGACTGTTCGACATCGGGAGTCTGCCGCCGCGGGTGGCAGCACCCCTCCAGGAAGGTGGCACCCCATGAACCGCACCCTCATCCGTCCCCGCACCACCGCCCGCGCCGCGGCGCTCGGGGCACTCGTCGTCGCCCTCGCCGCCGGCTGCGGCGGCACTGATCAGAGCGAGGACGGCGCAGCGCCCAGCGAGGGGTCCGGCACCGCCCAGGAGGGAGGTGACGCCTCCGACGAGGGTGCTGCGACCGACGATGGCGCGGCCGATGACACCTCGACCGACGACAGCGCTGCGAGCGATGACGGCGGCGCGACGGGCTCCGCGCAGCAGGAACCCGCCGCGGCCGCACTGCCCGAGGACGCGGATCTCGCCACCGAGGAGCTGCCGATCACCGCCGAACGAGCACTCGAGATCGCCACCGAGACCGTGGGCGGCGGCGAGCTCGTGCAGATCGAGATCGACCACGATGACCGCGCCTGGGAGTGGGAGCTCGAGCTCATCGCGGACGGCACCCAGCACGAGCTCGACATCGACGCCACCACCGGCGAGGTCACCGCACACGACACCGATGATGACGACGACCAGGACCCCGTGGTCGACGTGACCTCCCCGATGGCCTACGCCGAGGCGATCGAGATCGCCCTCGGTGAGGAGCCCGGGCGCGTCAGCGGCTGGGACCTGGACTCCGACGACGGCAAGATCCGCTACCAGATCGACATCGACCGGGCCGACGGCGGCGACGTCGACGTGGAGGTCGACGTCGAGACCGGTGAGGTCAGGATCGACGACTGACGATCGCCGCGCGCTCGACGACTGATGCTCGCTGGGTACTGCGGTCGTGCGCTCGACGACTGGTGCTCGCTGTGCACTGCGGCTGTGCACTGCGACTGTGCGCCGCAGCCGAGCGCCCTGGCTGCGCACCCTGGCCGGGCATCATGACCCCGCACTACGGTGGGGACCGGGCACAGCACCCGCCCGGACCCCACCGTCGGCAGGAGACGCCATGGACACCGTTGTCATCGACAGCCCCGAGAACTCGCGCTACGAGATCCGCGTGGACGGGACCACGGCCGGATTCGTGGACTACCGGCTGCGCGGGGAAGTTCTCGCAGCGGTGCACACCGAGATCGACGAGGCGTTCCAGGGACAGGGCCTGGCCGGCCAGCTCGTCCGTGGCATGTTCGCCGACCTCCGCGAGCGAGGACTGCAGCTGCATCCCTACTGCCCGCTCGTGCACCGCCTGATCCGCAAGAACCTCGCGGAGCACCTGGACCTGGTGCCGGAGAACGCCCGGGAGCGGTTCCACCTGCCGCTCACGGCCGAGGAGCCCGCCTCCGAGGACGGCCCGCCCGCCTACGAAGGCTGAGCGCCGGGCGGGCCGCCCGCCTCCTCAGCGCGCGGCTATCACCGGCTCGCCGGCGTCGTCGCGATGCATGACCTCGCGGCCGCTCTGCCATACCCGCAGCGTCCGGTTCCGCACATCCAGCGGATCGCCCTCCCAGAGCACCAGATCCGCGTCCTTGCCCGGGGCGAGGGAGCCGAGCCGATCGGCGATCCCCAGCACCTCGGCCGGGTTCAGGGTGATCGCCCGCAGCGCGTCGGCCGAGGCCATGCCGTGCTTGACGGCGAGAGCCGCCTGGTCGATGAGGAACTCGATCGGCACCACCGGATGGTCGGTGATGATCGAGACCTTCACCCCTGCCGCGGTGAGGATCCCGGGCGCCTGCGGGGTGCGGTTCCGGACCTCCACCTTGGAGCGGGAGACGATCAGCGGTCCGTAGAGCACCGGCACCCCGGCGGCCGCGATCCGGTCGGCGATCAGGTACGACTCGGTGCCGTGGTCGAGCACCAGCTCGTAGCCGAACTCCTCGGCGAGCCGCAGGGCGGTGGCGATGTCGTCGGCCCGGTGCGAGTGCTGGCGCCACGGGATCTCGCGCTCCAGCACCCGGGTGAGCGCCTCGGAGACCAGATCCGCATTGCGCTCCTCGACGGGCTTCGCGCTCCAGGCGCGGGCCTTCGCGAAGGCTTGACGGATCGTGAGAGCCACGCCGAGTCGGGTCGAGGGGGTCTGGTTCCGCTCCCCGTAGACGCGCTTGGGGTTCTCGCCGAGCGCGGCCTTGAGCCCGGAGGGGCTGCGCAGCACCATGTCGTCCACCACGCGGCCATGGGTGCGGATCGCGACCGCGAGGCCACCGATCGGGTTCCCGGAGCCGGGATTGACGTTCACCGCGGTGATGCCGCCGATGATCGCGTCGTCGAAGCCGACCTCGACGGGGTTGATCGCGTCGATCGCGCGTGCCGCGGCCATCACCGGGTCGGTCATCTCGTTGGTGTCCTGGCCGGCCCAGCCCTCGCCCTCCTCCCACACGCCGAGGTGCACGTGGGCGTCGATGAACCCCGGCAGCAGCCAGCCGCCCGCCGCGTCGAGCACCTCGGCATCTGCAGGGATCTCCAGGTCGGGCCCGAGATCGGTGATCCGTCCGTCCTGGATCAGGAGCGTCCCGTCGAAGGGCTCGCCCTCGATGGGGACGATATGGGCATTGGTGATGGCGGTGAAGGTCATGCGACGACATTCCGCCGACCGGACGGTGGAGTCAAATCGGCGGCGAAGCCCCACCTCGGGGAGCCGCCCGGGCTACCCTGCGTTCATGTCGAAGAAGCCCAAGACCTCGAAGACACCGAAGCAGTCAGCGCCCAGTGACCAGACGCCCACCGGCTTTCTGATCGAATCCGGGTGGAAGGGCGAGGTCACCGAGCTCGACCCCCGCGCCACCCCCGGCTTCGACGGGAAGAAGGACGACGGCAAGGAGGTGCTCGCGGACCGCGATGGCGAGCTCGACGAGCTCCAGGAGCGCCTGTACGCGGCCCACCATGGTCAGGAGGGCGGCCGCTCCGTGCTGCTGGTCGTCCAGGGGATGGACACCTCCGGCAAGGGCGGCATCATGCGCCATGTGGTGGGGAACGTGGACCCGCAGGGCGTGGACATCGCCGCTTTCAAGGCCCCGACCCCGGCGGAGAAGCGCCATGACTTCCTCTGGAGGATCCGCAAGCGCACCCCAGCTCCGGGGATGATCGGGGTCTTCGACCGCTCGCACTACGAGGATGTGCTGATCCATCGCGTGCACGGCTGGGCCGACGCGAAAGAGATCCGCGAGCGGTACACCGCCATCAACGCCTTCGAGCGGGAGCTCACCGAGGCGGGGACGACGATCGTGAAGGTCATGCTGCACATCTCCCGTCAGGAGCAGGGGGAGCGGCTGATGGAACGGCTCGAGCGCCCGGACAAGCACTGGAAGTTCAACCCGGGTGATGTCGACGAGCGCCAGCACTGGGATGACTACATGCAGGCGTACACACGGGCGCTGAGGGCGACCTCGACGGTCGCGGCCCCCTGGAACGTGATCCCCGCCGACCGCAAGTGGTACGCCAGGATCGCAGTCCAGCAGCTGCTGCTGAACGCCCTCGAGGGCATCGACCCGCAGTGGCCCGTCGCCGATTTCGACGTCGAGGAGCAGACCGAGCGGCTGCGGGAGACGATGGACTGACCTGGCGGTCCCGGCCTTCGCGCTGTGCCGAGGCCGGCTCCCAGGAAGCGGCTTGTGCCGCTCAGCTCCGAAGAAGATGATGGAGTCATGGCTTCCATCACCTTCAAGAACACTCCCATCAGCACCGTCGGCGAGCTGCCGGCCACGGGTTCTGCCCTGCCGGCCTTCGAGCTCGTCGGCCAGGACCTCGGTGCCGTCTCGAGCGCCGACCTCGCCGGCAAGCGCGTGGTCCTGAACATCTTCCCCTCGGTGGACACCGGCACCTGCGCGATGAGCGTGCGGAAGTTCAACGAGCTCGCTGCGGGCTTCGAGAACACCGTGGTCGTCTGCGTCTCCCAGGACCTGCCCTTCGCCCAGGCCCGCTTCTGCGGCGCCGAGGGCATCGAGAACGTCGTCACCGGCTCCGCCTTCCGCTCCTCCTTCGGTGAGGACTTCGGCGTGACCATGAGCGATGGACCGCTCGCCGGGCTGCTCTCCCGCGCGGTGATCATCACCGACGAGACCGGCAACGTCCTCTACACCGAGCAGGTCGGCGAGGTCTCCGAGGAGCCCGACTACGAGGCAGCGCAGGCCGCGCTCGCCTGAGCGCTCCCCTTCGACCGGCCCGCGCCCGCGTGAGCGGCTGCTCGCCCCCTGACCTCAGGGCCCGGCTCGCCCTCGGCGCAGACCGGGCCCTGTCTGCTCCACCACAGGAAGGATCGGATCATGAGCACCCCCGAGATCACCCTGGAGCGCGTTCACGACGTGCTGGACGACGAGGGCTCCGCCGCTCACGAATACCGGGTGCTGGTGGATCGGCTGTGGCCCCGAGGCATCAAGAAGGAGCGGCTCGCGCACGACGACTGGGACCAGGACGTCGCCCCCAGCTCCGAGCTGAGGAAGGCATTCCACGGCGATGAGCTGGGTTTCGAGGAGTTCTCGGCCAGGTACCGCCACGAGCTCGAGACCAGCGACGCTCCTCAGGCGCTGCTGGACCGGGCGAACGAGGCCGAGGCCCGGAGGATCGTGCTCCTGTTCGCCGCGAAGGACACCGAGCACAACCATGCCCAGGTCCTGCACGAGGTGCTGGAGGACCTGACCCGCTGACGCGCCGCGCCTCTCCGCGCGCGCGCCACCGGGCGGACGTCCGCTCGCCGCGGCTCCGTGCGCAGTAGGGTCGACGCCCGTGGAACCCCTCTCGCTGATCCTCCTGCTCGCCCTGGGCACCCTCGCCGGTGCGATCAACGCGGCAGTCGGCTCGGGCTCCCTGCTGACCCTCCCCGTGCTCCTCGCCCTCGGCATCCCGCCCGGGGTCGCCGTGCGCACCAACACCATCGGGATCCTGTTCTCCACCATCGGCTCCACCTACGGGTACCGCCGGGAGATCGCCCAGGAGAAGGGGAACCTTCGGCCGCTGCTGCTCGTCACGGCGGTGTGCGCGACCCTCGGAGCGCTCCTGCTGCTGATCTCCCCGGCACAGGCGCTTGACGTCGTGGTGCCGGTGCTGATCATCGTCGCCCTGGCGATGGTGATCTTCCAGAAGCGCCTCACCGCGTTCCTGCGCGATCGGCAGGATCGCCGGTCGGCCCGCCGCCGGACCGTCGCCGAGGGGCCAGCAACGGAGGCAGCCGAGCAGCGCAGCCCATATCGGTCTCCGGGGCTGATCGCCGCGATGGGCGGTGCGTCGGTCTACGGCGGCTACTTCACCGCAGCGCAGGGGGTGCTCTATCTGGGCATCCTCGGCATCTTCACCGGCCGGCCGATGGGTTCGGTCAACAGCATCAAGAACCTGCTCAGCCTGGTGGTGAACCTCGCCGCGGCAACCGTCTACGTCATCGCGCACTTCGTGCTCGGGGTGGAGATCGTGTGGCTCGCCACCGCAGCCATCGCTGTGGGGGCTCTGCTGGGCGGGTACTTCGGTGCCCACCTGGCCAAACGGATGCCCGAGTGGCTGCTGCGCGGCATCATCGTCGTCGTCGCCCTGGTGGCGCTGCTCCGCCAGGTCCTCTGACCAACGCGAGCCCCCGGGGACCAGCGCGAGCACCGGGGACTAGCGCGAGCCCGGGGACCAGCGCGAGGCCCGGGACAGCGCGATCACCCGGCGGACCGGGAGCGGAGCAGGAGCTCCAACTCTCACTGCAGGAACTCTCAGCGCAGGAACGGCAGGGCGTGCGCGAGCACCTCATCCGAGGGGAACAGCGTGCCGCCGTGGTCGCGCCCGGGCAGCGGCACGAACTCCGCGTCCGGCATCAGTGCGGCAGCCCGCTGGGAGTCCTCGAAGCGCGGGTGGTCCTCGGTCCCCGCCACCCACAGGGCCGGCACCATGCACTCCTCGAGCACGTCATCGGGCACCCCCGGGGTGTCATCGGTGGCGCTGAGCAGTGCCGCGACCGCGAGATGGTCGGCCGCGAGGAAAGCGGTACGTGTCGCGCGGGCCCGCCGAGAGGTGACGTCGGGGCTGAGGCCCTGACCGATGCAGAACGACTCCATCCCCTCCTTCCGCACAGCCTCGATCACCCCGGGAAAGAACACGGAGTCGACCTGACCCTGCTGCGCCGAGGCGGAGCCGCCGAGGCTCACCAGGCGGGTCACCCGCCCCGGATGCGCGAGTGCGGCACTCAGCGCGATCCGAGCGCCCAGCGAATAGCCCATCAGCGCGGCGCGTTCGATCTCCTCGGTGTCGAGCACTGCCAGCAGATCCGCCACCAGCACCTGCTGGGTGTAGACGGCAGGGTCGTGCGGCGCCCCGGAGCGTCCGTGGCCGCGGATGTCCACCCGGATCACGGTGTGCTCGGCGGCGAGCGGCGCGAGATAGCCGAGGCCCCGCCAGATCGCCCGGGAGAGCACCGAGCCGTGCAGCAGCACGAGCGCCGGGCCGGAGCCGGTCACGTCATAGCGCAAGTCGATGCCATCGACGGGGGAGGGGATGACGGGCACGGCAGGCCTTTCTCGGGCGGGGTGGAGCACGCTGCTCCGCGCGCCCCAGAGTACGCAGGCAGCAGCGGCGCTGCGGGTCACGCCGCAGGGTGCATCGCGGATCGCGTCGCAGGGTTCGCCGCAGGTCGGGCTGCAGACGCCGGACGCCGGCCCGGTCCGCACAGGGCGGTCCGGACCGGCGTCTGGTCTGCGGGGCTCAGGGAACCAGCGGGCTCAGAGCGCCGCCGAGATCTCCTCGAGGATCCGGTTGAAGGTCGCCGACGGGCGCATCACCGCAGCGATCTTCTCGGCATCGGGGCGGTAGTAGCCGCCGATGTCCGCGGGCTTGCCCTGCACCGCGAGCAGTTCCTCGGCGATGGTCTGCTCACTGTCGGTGAGCTTCTTCGCGATGGGACCGAACGCCGTGGCCAGCTCGACGTCCTCGCTCTGCTGCGCCAGCTCCTGGGACCAGTACATCGCCAGGTAGAAGTGGCTGCCACGGTTGTCGATGCTGCCGAGCTTGCGCTGCGGGGACTTGCCCTCGCTGAGCAGTGTCTCGGTGGCGCGATCCAGGGCGTCGGCGAGCACGCGGGCGCGGTCGTTGCCGGCAGTACGAGCCAGGTGGCGCAGCGACTCGGCCAGTGCCAGGAACTCCCCGAGAGAGTCCCAGCGCAGGTAGTCCTCCTCGATGAGCTGCTGGACGTGCTTCGGGGCGGAGCCGCCGGCGCCGGTCTCGAACAGGCCGCCGCCGTTCATCAGCGGCACGACCGAGAGCATCTTGGCGCTGGTGCCGAGCTCCATGATCGGGAACAGGTCGGTGAGGTAGTCGCGCAGCACGTTGCCGGTGACCGAGATGGTGTCCTCGCCGCGGCGCACCCGCGCCAGGGTGTGCTCGGTGGCCTCGATGGGGGACATGATCTGGATGTCCAGACCCTCGGTGTCCTCCTCCGCCAGATACTTCTCGACCTTGGCGATGAGGTTGCGGTCATGGGCGCGGGACTCGTCGAGCCAGAACACGGCGGGCATGCCCGACTCGCGCGAGCGGCGCACCGCGAGCTGGACCCAGTCGCGGATCGGGGCGTCCTTGGCCTGGCAGGCCCGGAAGATGTCGCCGGCCGCGACCTCCTGGGTCATGAGCGCGGCGCCGGAGGCGTCCCGCACCTCGATGCGGCCGTCGGCCGCGACCTCGAAGGTCTTGTCGTGCGAGCCGTACTCCTCGGCCTTCTGCGCCATCAGGCCCACGTTGGGGACGGTGCCCATCGTGGTCGGGTCGAAGGCGCCGTTCTGCTGGCAGTCCGCGATGGTCGCCTGGAAGACGCCCGCGTAGGAGGAGTCGGGGATCACCGCGAGGGTGTCCTGCTCGGCGTCGTCCTTGTTCCACATGTGGCCCGAGGTACGGATCATCGCCGGCATCGACGCGTCCACGATCACGTCGGAGGGGACGTGGAGGTTGGTGATGCCCTTGTGGGAGTTCACCATCGCGAGGTCCGGGCCGTCGGCCAGGTCCTGCTCGATCGCAGCCTTGACGCCCGCGCGAACGGTCTCCTCGAGGCCCTCGACCCCGGCGAGGATTCCTCCCAGGCCGTTGTTGGGGGACAGGCCGGCCGCAGCGAGCTGGTCACCGAACTGGGTGAACAGGGTCGGGAAGAAGGCGCGCACGGCGTGACCGAACAGGATCGGGTCGGAGACCTTCATCATGGTCGCCTTCAGATGCAGGGAGAACAGCACACCCTGCTCCTTCGCAGTGGCGACCTGCTCGCGCAGGAAGGCCTCGAGCGCCGCAACGCGCATCACGGTGGAGTCGACGACCTCACCGGCGAGCACCGGCAGGGAGGCCTTGAGCACGGTCTCGGTGCCGTCGGCTGCGATGTGCACGATCGAGAGGGTGTCTGCGGCCTCGAGCACCACGGACTGCTCGTTCGCCCGGAAGTCGTCCTGGCCCATCGTGGCCACGGAGGTCTTCGAGTCCTTGCTCCAGGCGCCCATGCGGTGCGGGTGCGCCTTGGCGAAGTTCTTCACCGCGGCGGGGGCACGACGGTCGGAGTTGCCCTCGCGCAGCACCGGGTTCACGGCCGAGCCCATGACGGAGTCGTAGCGGGCCCGAACGTCCTTCTCCTCGTCGGTGGAGGGGGACTCGGGGAAGTCGGGCAGGGAGATGCCCTGGGCCTGCAGCTCGGCGACGGCGGCCTTCAGCTGCGGCACCGAGGCGGAGATGTTGGGCAGCTTGATGATGTTGGCGTCCGGTGCCTTCGCCAGCTCGCCCAGCTCGGCGAGAGCATCCGCTTCGCGCTGGTCCTCGGGCAGGAGGTCGGAGAAGGCCGCGACGATGCGGCCGGCCAGGGAGATGTCACGGGTGGTGACGTCGATCCCGGCCGTGTCCGAGAAGGCATCGAGGATCGGCAGGAACGATGCGGTCGCCAGCATCGGCGCCTCGTCGGTGTGGGTGTAGATGATGCGCGCCATGTGTCGCGGTGCTCCCTCGGGTCGGTGCGGCATTTGTCTTGACGTCAAGACTAATCGACGACGGGCTCGGCCCGCCCCATCGATCAGGATGCCTCCACGGTACGTGAGATGGTGCTCGTCCGCTCGGCTCCGGGACCTGGGTCTCAGGCGGCCGGCTCCTCGTCGACGACCTCGACCTCCCAGGGGTCCGAGAGCACGATCTGGGTCGCACCCTCCGCATCGACCGTGACCGCGAAGCCATGCGCCCGGTAGGAGCCGGGGGAGAGGGCGCCGCGGCCGCAGGTGGAGCGGCTGACCCAGGCGCGATCGACGCGGGTCACCCCGTCTTCGTCGATCCACTGCAGGCCGACGTCCGTCGCATTGCGGGCGCCGGTCACCACCGTGCCCGTGGCGGGATCGACCACCACAACTCCCTGCAGCAGGGCGCGGGTGCCGAGCTCCTGCACCGTGACCGTGACCTTCGCGGTGATGGCCGTTCCCGGCTCGTCCTCCGGGACCAGGGTCGAGACGCTGGTGGTGGGATCCTCGACATCGACGGTCAGGCCGTCGCCGTCGCCCACCGCCTCCAGCGGCGCACGGCAGGCCAACTGCGAGAGATCCACGGGAACCTCGCCGGTCGGGGCGCTGATCGCACCGGGCACGACCTTCAGCCGGCCGCCCACCACGTCGACCAGCACATCCTCACTCGCCTTCCACCCGGCGTCGTCCGTCCCGCGGCCCGGCCCGTCGATCCCGCCTCCGCTGAGTCGCAGCAGGAACTGGCCGTCGGGCAGGGGCGCGTCGTCGCAGGTGCCCAGAGTGAGGTGTGCGGTGGCGGCCGACGGGGCCGACTCGCCCTCCGCTGCGGCGATCTCGACGCGTTCGCGCACCACCATCGGCGGGACCGGTGCGCCCTCGACGCCCAGCTCGCCGTCGTACCCCGGCGCGGGGACGCCGCGGTTCTCCGGATGGGCCGGCAGCAGCACCCCCTCGGGGACGAAGCCGGTGTAACTGTGGTCCGCCGCGAGGCGGAACGGTCCCGTGAGGGTGAGGTCGTTGCCCTCGGTGCTCATCGATTCGGGGGTCAGCACCCCGCCCTCGGTCGAGGCGGGCAGCGGGCTGTCCTCCTCGCCGGGACGGCACAGCCAGGACGGGTCCGTCGCCGTGCTCGCGGTGCTCATGACCTGCTCGGGGTCCATCGGCTCCGCGGCAGTCGACGGCGCATCCGGGGTGGAGGGGCCGCTTCCGGGCAGCGCAGGGAGGGCATCGCAGGCGCCGAGCGAGAGGATCAGCAGCCCGGTGGCGAGCGCACTCGCCCTATGGCGCCGCAGCAGAGGACGACTCTTCTCCGTGTCGCCCCGACCCTCCGCCGTGACCATCGTGTCCCCTTCCGGTCCCCCGACCCTCCACCTCAGGCCGGTGCCTCCGCATGGCCGTCTTCGGTGCTGGGGAGAACGTACCGGAGCGCGCCCCGATTCACCGCACCAGCCCGATCCACAGCACGCGCCCGCCTCACAGCACCAGCAGCGTCACCGCCATGACCGCCATGCCGGCCACCAGTGAATAGATCACGGTGTGGTGCTCGCCGGTCTCCTCCGCCGCCGGCAGCAGCTCGTCGAGGGACACGAAGACCATGACTCCGGCCACGCCGGCCAGGATCGCTCCCATGGCATCCCCGCTGAGCAGGGGAGAGAGCAGGAGGAATCCGAGCACCGCCCCGACGGGTTCGGCGAGTCCGGTCATGGATGCGAGCCAGAAGGCCTTGCTCCGGGAGCCGGTGGCCCGACGCACCGGCACCGCGACGGCGAGACCCTCGGGGATGTTGTGCAGCGCGATCGCGGCGACCACCGGGATCGCGACCTCAGGCGCCTGCAGCGCGGCCACGAAGGTCGCGAAGCCCTCGGGCACGTTATGCAGCGCGAGGGCCAGGGCGGTGACGGTGCCGGTGCGCAGCAGGCGGGCGCGCAGGGCCAGATCGGCGGCCTGCTCGTCCGGAGCGCGGTGCTCGTCCTCACCGTGGCTGCCGTCCATCCGGCCCGCGAACTCGTGGGGGCTGACCGCGCTGGGGACCAGCCGGTCGAGCACGGCGATCAGTGCGATGCCCACGAAGAAGGCGAGCACGGCGAAGGCGGTGCCGCGGGCATCGGCCTCGCCCCCGGAGAGCACCCGGATGCCCTCGGGCAGCAGCTCCATGAAGGAGACGTAGAGCATGACCCCGGCGGAGAGCCCGAGACCGCCGGCCAGGACCTTCGCGTTGGTGCCGCGCCCCAGCACCCCGAGGGCGGCACCGATGCTGGTGGCGCCACCGGCGACGAGAGTGAGGAGAAAGGCGACGAGCACGAGGACGACTGTAACCCTGCGACCGGGTCGATCCGGGAGGGAGGTCCTTCCGTGGGATGGGCAGAACATGCCCGGTCCCCGCCGCCCTTCTAGACTGACGCCATGCCTGATCCCGCCCCGTTCCTCTCCGTGATCGACCTCCGCGCGCGGCGCCTGAGTGCGGCCGAGCTCACCGCGGCGCTGCCGCGAGCCGAACTGGACGTCGAGTCCGCGGTCGCGGCCGTGCGCCCGGTGGTCGAGGACGTCGCCGCGCGGGGTGCCGCCGCGGTGCGCGATGCCTCCGAACGTTTCGACGGGGTGCGGCCGGAGCATCTGCGGGTCCCCAAGGAGGAGCTGGAGCGCGCGCTCACCGAGCTCACTCCGGAGATCCGCGCCGCTCTGGAGGAATCCGCGGCCCGGGTGCGTGCCGTCGATTCTGCGCAGTCCAGGCCCGACGAGACGGTCCAGGTGGTGCCCGGGGGCATCGTGACCCAGCGTTGGGTGCCGGTGCGCCGAGTCGGACTGTACGTGCCCGGCGGGCGAGCCGTGCTGCCCAGCTCGGTCGTGATGAACGTGGTGCCGGCGCAGATCGCCGGAGTGGAGCAGATCGTGCTCGCCTCGCCGCCCCAGAAGGAGTTCGGCGGCCTCCCGCACCCGACGATCCTTGCGGCCTGCGCGTTGCTGGGGGTCACCGAGGTGCTCGCCGTCGGCGGCGCCCAGGCGATCGCGCTGCTCGCGCACGGTGCCGAGGATCTGGGTGACGGCCGTGGCCTGGAGGCCGTGGATCTCGTCACCGGTCCCGGCAACGTCTATGTCGCAGCCGCCAAGCGCCTGGTGCGCGGGCAGGTCGGGATCGACGCCGAGGCCGGGCCGACGGAGATCGCGATCCTCGCCGACGCCGATGCCGACCCCGCCTTCGTCGCGGCGGATCTCATCTCCCAGGCCGAACATGACCCGTTGGCCGCGAGCGTGCTGGTCACGGACTCCGCCGAGCTGGCTCACGCGGTCGAGGCCGCGCTCGCGATCCAGGTTCCCGCCGCCGCGCATCAGGCGCGCATCGAGGAGGCGCTGCGTGGTGAGCAGAGCGGTGTGGTGCTCGTCGACGACCTCGAGCAGGGGCTGGCGGTGGTCGACGCCTACGGTGCTGAGCACCTCGAGATCCAGACCGCCGATGCCGCCGCCGTCGCCGCCCGGGTCACCAACGCCGGTGCGGTCTTCGTCGGATCCCATAGCCCGGTGAGCCTCGGCGACTACGCCGCCGGGTCCAATCACGTGCTCCCCACCGGCGGCACCTCACGCTTCACCGGCGGGTTGGGCGTGCAGACCTTCCTGCGCGGCATCCACGTGGTCCACTACGACCGCGACGCTCTCAAGGGTGCCCGCACGGCGGCGACCACGCTCGCCGATGCGGAAGGGCTGCCGGCTCACGGCGCGGCGATCGACATCCGCTTCGCGGACTGACTCCCCGCGGCGGAGCTGCCGGCAGTGCCGGTGACCACCCTGACGTGACCACCCTGACGACGTCGAGGCCCGTTGAGGGCCGGGGCATCACCCCGGTGATCAGCGTCCGGAGGTGAGTTCGACCGGCTGCGGAGTGCGCTCGTGGCGGGTGACGTACAGCGCCACCGCACGCCAGCCGAGCATCAGCACGCCGGTCACCACGGCGGTGACGATGATGAAGGACACCTCGGTCCCAGCGGTGAACAGGGTGCGCAGCGCCATCGTGGTCGCGAGCGTGATGCCCCACACGAACACCCCATGCGGCCAGATCCGGAAGGGCGCGCGCCAGGCCCGGATCGCGAGATGGCCCAGCAGCACTCCGAGGGCGAACGGCCAGCCCACCAGGAAGAGGTTCTGTGTGGTCAGCGGCGTGCCGTGCTGCACGAAGCCGATCGCGACGAAGAGCAGGACGACCAGCAGGTCGCCGACCAGGGCACCCAGGGAACGGAACATCGCCCCAGGATACTGACGGACCCCGGAGGCGCCCGTCGTCGCCGCCCGCTCTGTGAAGGGCGCCACGCCGCAGGGAATGCCGCCATGCCCGCGGGGAACGGCGTCATACATGCCGCCGGGCACCTGCAGCGCCTGTCGTCGGCATGGGACACCTCAGCGAGCGGACGACACGGTCGCCAGCAGCCGGTGCGAACTACCATGGAGGCCATGTCCGTGAACCCTGCTCCGACCCTCGACAGCTCCGTGCTGCCCGCCCCGCGGGACGGCATCGCGGGAGCCGCCCCGTACGGCGCTCCCCAGCTCGAGGTCGCGCATGCGCTGAACGTCAACGAGAACCCCTACGGCCCCTCGCCGGAGCTCGCCGCCGCGATCGGCCGCGCCGCGGCGGAGGCCGCCGTGGGCCTGAACAGGTATCCGGATCGGGAGGCGCTGGACCTGCGCGCCGACCTCGGTGCCTATCTCGCCGCAGAATCCGGGATCCCCGCGCCGGACGCCCACGCCGTCTGGGCTGCCAACGGGTCGAACGAGATCATGCACCAGCTGCTGCTGGCCTACGGCGGCCCCGGCCGCACCGCGCTGGGCTTCACCCCGCACTACTCGATGTACCCCGAGTACGCGCGGGACACCTACACCGACTGGGTCACCGCCGAGCGCGGCCCCGCCCCCGACTTCACCCTCACCGCGGAGGCGGTCACCGCGGCGATCGCCGCGCACCGGCCCAGCATCGTGGTACTCACCAGCCCGAACAACCCCACCGGCACCGCGCTCGATCTCGACGTCGTCGAGGCGGCGGCGACCGCGCTCGCAGCGACCCGGGGCCTGCTGGTGGTCGACGAGGCCTACGGGGAGTTCCGCCGGGACGGCGTCCCCAGCGCGCTCACGCTGCTGGGGCGGCACCAGAACCTGGTGGTGGCCCGCACCATGTCCAAGGCCTTCGCACTCGCCGGCGCCCGGCTCGGCTACCTGATCGCCGATCCCGCGATCGTGGACACCGTGCGAGTGGTGCGCCTGCCCTACCACCTCTCCGCCGTCACCCAGGCGGTCGCCCGCACCGCCCTCGCTCACCGTGAGGAGCTGCTGGGCAAGGTCGCGCTGCTGCGCACCGAGCGTGATGCGCTCGCCGAGCACCTTGCCTCGCGCGGCCACGAGGTGGCACCGTCCGACGCGAACTTCATCCTGTTCCGCAGCTTCTCCGACCGTGACTCCGTGTTCGAGGCGCTCCTCGCGCGCGGAGTCCTCATCCGAGCCGTCGGCCCCGCCGGCTGGCTGCGCGTGTCGATCGGCACGCCCGAGAACAACGCCGCATTCCGTACCGCCCTCGAGGAGGCCGACCCCCGATGACCAGCACGCCCAACACGCCCAGCGCCGCCGCCCGCCCGTCGCGCACCGCGACCCTCAGCCGCACCACCCGCGAGTCCTCGATCGAGCTCACCCTCGACATCGACGGCACCGGCCAGGTCGATGTCTCCACCACGGTGCCCTTCTTCGACCACATGCTCACGGCGCTCGCCACCCATGCCCGCTTCGACCTCACGGTCAAGGCGACCGGTGACACGCACATCGACGCCCACCACACCGTGGAGGACACCGCGATCGTGCTCGGCCAGGCGCTGCGCGAGGCCCTCGGCGACAAGCGGGGCATCGCGCGCTTCGGCGACGCGCTGGTCCCGCTGGACGAGTCCCTCGCCCAGGCTGTCGTGGACCTCTCCGGCCGGCCTTACTGCGTGCACTCGGGGGAGAGCGAGGCCCAGGCCACGCACCTCATCGGGGGCCACTTCACCGGCTCGCTGACCCGGCACGTCTTCGAGTCCCTCGCCCACCACGCCGCGATCTGCCTGCACATCCGGCTGATCGAGGGCCGCGATCCCCACCACATCGTCGAAGCCCAGTTCAAGGCCCTCGCCCGCGCGCTCCGTGCTGCGTGCGCGTACGACGACCGCGTCCTGGACGTCCCCTCCACCAAGGGAGCACTGTGATGAGCGCCGTCGATCCCGAGGATCCGCGTCAGGACCGTCCCGGAGAGCAGCCGGAGGGATCCGGCCGTCCCGCCGATGACATCGACGCGGAGTTCGCACGCCTCATGGAAGGCATCTCCCTCGAGGACGATGCCCCGCTGACCGTCGAGGACGTGCTCACCGACACCACGGGCGAGGAAGAGGTGCCCAGCGTCGCGGTGATCGCGACCTCCGTCGCCTCCGCGAAGGCGCTGGCAGGCGTGGTGCGGCTGGGCCGGGAGGCCCGCACCGACGGGATCGACATCCCCGTCGGGACCCGCACCCACGACAGCAGCACCGGCGCGATCGCGATCGGTCCGCTCGCCGAGGCCGCCGCTCATGATCTCGCCGCGATCGCCTCGACCGCCCTGCAGCGCAACGGGATCGTGCTGTTCTGGCGCCGCGGTGACCGCATGACGGCGACCCGGTACAAGAACGGCGAGCGGGGCGAGGACATCTCGCCCGCGATCGTGCTCGGTGCGGTCGACGACCTCGTCGAGGAGCTGCTGCTGGGCGCGACCACCCTCGAGGAGCTGGGGGAGGGGCTGGACCCGTCCGCCCTGAGCCGCTCCGAGGCGCTCGCTTGGATCGCCTCCGGGAAGAAGCGCAAGTGACGGAAGAGACCGCCCCCAGCGCCGCCCCGGTCCCCGCAGCCCATGTGGTGGTGCTCGATCATGGCTCCGGCAATGTGCGCTCCGTGGTTCGTGCGCTCGAGGCGGCCGGAGCCGAGGTCGAGCTGACCGCGGACCGTGACCGCGCGCTCACCGCGGATGGACTGGTCGTCCCCGGGGTCGGCGCCTTCGCCGCCACCCTCGAGCAGATCAAGGCCGTCGGAGGGGACCGCATCATCGAGCGGCGCCTCGCCGGGGGCCGCCCGGTCCTGGGCATCTGCGTGGGTCTGCAGGTCATGTTCGAGACCGGCGCCGAGCACGGTGAACGCACCCGCGGGCTGGGACAGTGGCCCGGAGAGGTGACCCGCCTGGAGGCGGCGGTCGTGCCCCATATGGGCTGGAACACCGTCGATGCCGCCGAGGGCACCGCCCTCTTCGAGGACATCACCGAGGAGCGCTTCTACTTCGTGCACTCCTACGCCGCGCGGCGCTGGGAGATGGAGCAGATCGGCTCGCTCGCCGCACCCAAGGTGAGCTGGTCCGAGCACGGGGGCGACCGCTTCATCGCCGCCGTCGAGAACGGTGCGCTCACCGCCACCCAGTTCCACCCGGAGAAGTCCGGCGATGCCGGAGCGAAGCTGCTGGCCAACTGGCTCCGCACCCTCCCGCGCTACGAGAGGGAGACCGTCTCATGATGGTCGCGTTCCTGACCCTGTTCGCCGGCGGCATGCTGCTCGGCGGCGCCTGGTCGTTCTACCGCTCGAAGAAGCCCTGGTGGTCGAGCGTCGGCCTGCTGCTGCTCGGACTGATCTGCTTCGGCATCTCCATCTGGCGCATCCAGACCGGTTGAGCCGGAGACCCTCATCCGGCTCCGCTGCACCTGCGCCCACCCTTTTCTCTGGGATCACTTCCTCCGAGATCACTTTTTTCTGAGACCACTTCACCACCGTCCGGGCCATCGTCCGACCACCGCTTCCAGGAGGCACCCCATGACCGCTCCCGTGCTCGAGCTGCTCCCCGCCGTCGACGTCCAGGACGGCCAGGCCGTCCGGCTCGTCCAGGGCGAGGCCGGAACCGAGACCGCCTACGGTGCCCCGCTGGACGCGGCACTGACCTTCCAGGAGGGCGGCGCGAGCTGGCTGCACCTGGTGGACCTCGACGCCGCCTTCGGCCGCGGCACCAATGCCGCACTGCTCGCCGAGGTGGTCGCAGCCGTCGACATGAACGTCGAGCTCTCCGGCGGGATCCGCGATGACGAGTCGCTCGCCGCGGCGCTCGCCACCGGCTGCCGCCGCGTCAACCTCGGCACCGCCGCGCTCGAGAACCCGGAGTGGACCGCAGAGATCCTCGCCGAGCACGGCGACCGCATCGCCGTCGGCCTCGACGTGCGCGGCACCACTCTGGCGGCCCGCGGCTGGACCCGCGACGGCGGCGACCTCTGGGAGACCCTCGAGCGGCTCGACGAGGCCGGCTGCCAGCGCTACGTCGTCACCGACGTCACCAAGGACGGCACCTTGCGCGGACCCAACCTCGAGCTGCTGGCCGAAGTGTGCTCGCGCACGGAGGCGAAGGTGGTCGCCTCGGGCGGGATCTCCTCCCTCGACGACCTGCGCGCCCTGCGCGAGCTGGTCTCGGCCGGCGTCGAGGGCGCGATCGTCGGCAAGGCCCTGTACGCGCAGGCGTTCACGATGGGCGAGGCGCTCGACGTCGCGGGCCGCCCATGAGCCCGGCGCAGGATCACGACCGTTCAGGGTCCCCGGCCGGGGCCCCGGAAGGGGCCCTGCCCGATGCGTCGGCGGAGCCTGCCGACCGCACCGAGCAGATCCACCGGACGCTGCCCGCCCATTTCCGCGAGAAGTCCCCGCTGACGGACACCGCCGGAGTCTCCTGGGAGGGACGGGACTACACGGTCAGCCCCTTTCCCGCAGATGACGGCAGCGCACCCGCGGCAGTGACCGCGGCCCTCGCCGCGCATCGGGCCGGCCAGGATCCCCACCGGCAGGGGCTGGTCTCCGCCCTCGCCGCAGCCCGGGTGCTGGTGCCGATCATGGCGGTCGCCACCGAGACCGGGACCACGGTCCACGGGCTCACCGGTGACAACGGCGCCGACATGGCGATGGTCTCGATCACGGCGCCCGACGGCACGACGGTGCTGCCGCTGTTCACTTCGGTGGCGGCCCTCGCCGCCTGGCGCTCCGACGCCAGGCCGGTGCCGGTCATCGCCCCGCAGGCTGCGCAGGCAGCGGTGCAGGAGGGCTGCACGGCCCTGCTCCTCGACCCCGCGACCCCGGCAGCGGAGGGCGGACCGGTGCTGCTGCCGCGCTCGGTGCTGTGGGCGCTGGCCCAGGGGAGGGAGTGGATCCCTCCGCACCAGGATCCCGAGCTGGCCGAGGTGCTGGACAGGGTTGCCTCCGACTCCTCTGACGAGGTGCTCGCATTGACCGCGCGGGCCGGGGAACGGGCCGAGGTGGATCTCCAGCTCCGACTGCGGCCCGGGCTCACCGCGCCCGCGGTGCGTCAGGCAGTCGATGAGGTCACGGCACGCCTCGGCGCCGAGCAGCTGGTCGCCGAGCGGATCAGCTCGCTCCGCCTCGTCCTCGGCTCCTGACCCCAGGGTCTCCTCGAGCCCTGCAGACTCCTAGGGTCTCCCCGGGCCGTGCGGGCTTCTAGGAACTCCCCGGGCCCAGCGGGGCTCCCAGAAACCCCAGGGGCCCGGGCCCCCGCAGCTCCCGGGAACCCCTTGCAACTCTTCGCGTTCCAGGCACGACGCACTCGCGGTCGACGACGCGTGGTCAGGAACCCTCGAGGTCAGGAGACGCGGCCGGTGTACTTCTCGCCCGGCGCCTCACCGGGGGCGTCCGGGAAGGGGAGCGCCTCGGCGAAGGCCAGCTGGAGCGAGCGCAGGCCGTCACGCAGCGAGCGGGCATGCTCGTTGCCGATCTCCGGAGCCGCGGCGGTCACGAGACCGGCCAGGGCGTTGATCAGCTTCCGGGCCTCGTCGAGGTCCTGGTACTGACCGGTCTCCTCGTCCTCCGCGAGCCCGACCTTTACGGCCGCAGCGCTCAGCAGGTGCACGCAGGCGGAGGTGATGATCTCCACCGCGGCGACGTCGGCGATATCGCGGAGCTCCTCAGCGCCCGTGGCGGGAGCCTCGGCGTGACCGGCATGGTCCGCATGGTCGGCGTGGCCGGCATGGTTCGCGTGGTCGGAGTGGTCGTGGTGCTGGTGATCGTTCACGTCTGCAGAGATCCTTCGTGGTCGGTGGTGCACGCCCGGTGCGGGCGCGCGGGGTGGTGGTGTGGGGCGGTGATCAGCTTCCCAGAGGAAGGGTCCCGGCCTCGTCCACCATGCTGAAAGTGAAGTGCAGGCCGGTGGGCTGGGTGCCGATGGGGACGTCGTAGACCTTGTGGAAGGTGGCGGTGCTCTCCGGGGAGACCACTCCGAAGGGTCGGCTGTCCGCGACGAAGTTCGCGCTCGCGTCTGAGTCGGGAGCGTAGGTCTGGCCGTCGCCCGCCTCGAGCTCCACCAGCTCTGCAATGTCCACGCTCGTGTCGCGCGGGTTCTCGACCTCGAAGATCACGACGATGTATTCACCCTCGGGCTCCATGGTCGAGCCCGGAGTGCCGACCTTGCGTACACCGATCTCGGTGCTCACCTCCGTGATGGTCACCTCGCCGATCTGCACCTGCCCGGGGCCGGCTGGATCCTGCGCCGTCCCGGTCGCGGGCGCCGACGGGGCCGACGAACCGGCTGCGGGTGCGGCGGGCGAGAGCGCCCGGAAGGCGAGCACCCCGCCACCGACGATGACCACCAGCAGCAGGACAGCGATCACCGAGATCCCTGCGATGAGCAGGCCACGCCGGCTCCTCCCGGCGGGCAGGGCTTCCTTCGGCGGCGCAGGCCGACGGTTGGGCCTGGCCGGCCGCGGCGGTGGCGTGGGGAATCCCTCGGGAACAGGACGGAGCACTGCTCGTGGCGCCGTGCGCAGAGCGGTCACCGGCCGGATGCCGGTGGCGGGGACCTGCCCGGTGCCGCTGTCGGCGGGGGCCCCGGGTACCGCGGCGGAGGTCTCCTCGCCGGCGGAGAAGTCGGCGGCGGGTGCCTCATCCGCGTCGAATGCTGCGGAGGGTGCATCGTCCTCCGCGATTCCGGAGTCGGCGGCGCGAGCACCGCCGGTTCCCGCGGCATCGAGCGGTGTCTGCCCGTAGCCGTAGTCGTGGGGCTCAGGGGACGGCGTGCTGGGGACGGGACGACCGGGGAGGTCGTCCCCGCCGGACGCATCGCGGTCGGTCTCCACCAGCACTCCTTGTTGTCGCAGCATGCGGGCGCGACGCACATCACCTGGACTGCGGCCGCACTCCTGCTAGGATAGACGATTGGAACAGGTCGAGACCCTCGTCTTCAGTTCCTTCAAGTGGAGTCCCTTCCCACCTCGTGGCGATCAGCCCGTGAGCCTTCCGGCCCGCGAGCGCACAGCTGCTGGGTCAGTATCGCAGTCAGGCAGCAATGCCTGTACCGCGCTGTGGCGCGTGCACCTGGGGCCTCCGCATGATATTGCGGGGGCTTTCGTCGTCTTCCGACTCGAATCAAGGTGAGGAGCCAACATCAGCGAACAGCGCATCAATGGTCAGATCAGGGTCCCCAAGGTCCTCCTGGTCGGGCCCGCCGGCGAGCAGGTCGGTGAGGTCCGTGTCGAGGACGCCCTGCGTCTCGCACAGGAATCAGGCCTCGATCTCGTCGAGGTCGCGCCCGGCGCGAATCCGCCGGTCGCGCGTCTGATGGATTACGGCAAGTACAAGTACGAAGCCAACCTGAAGGCCCGTGAGTCGCGCAAGAACCAGGCGAACACGGTCCAGAAGGAAATCCGTATGGGCCTGAAGATCGATACCCATGACTACGACACCAAGCGCCGTAATGTTGAGAAGTTCCTTGACGGTGGCGACAAGGTCAAGGTCATCATTCGCTTCCGTGGTCGTGAGCAGTCCCGTCCCGAGAGGGGCGTCAAGCTTCTCGGTCGTATGGCCGAGGACGTCGCCGACTACGGCTTCGTCGAGTCGCATCCGCGGCAGGACGGCCGCAACATGGTGATGGTCTTCGGGCCTCACAAGAAGAAGGCCCAGGCCATGGCCGAGGCCCGCAAGCGCAAGACCGATGCTGAGAAGGCTGCTGCTCGGAGCGAGGACGAGAAGTCCGCTCCCACGGCTGAGGCCGACACCAGCGCCGAGTCCTGAGAAACGTCACAAGGAGAACAGGCAGATGCCGAAGAACAAGACCCACTCGGGTACCAAGAAGCGCGTCCGCGTCACCGGCTCGGGCAAGCTCATGCGCGAGAAGGCCAACGCCCGCCACCTGCTGGAGCACAAGTCCTCCACCCGCAAGCGCCGTCTCGGCAACGACACCTCTGTCGCCAAGGCCGATGTCAAGCGTATGAAGAAGCTGCTGGGCCGCTGATCGCCCACGTGGGAGCACTGCTCCCGCGCCCCTGAATTTACGATCGAAGGAGTATCACGTGGCACGCGTGAAGCGGGCGGTAAACGCCCATAAGAAGCGTCGGGAAATCCTGGAGCAGGCCAGCGGCTACCGCGGTCAGCGCTCTCGCCTGTACCGCAAGGCGAAGGAGCAGGTGCTGCACTCGCAGACCTACAACTTCCGCGACCGCAAGAAGCGCAAGGGCAACTTCCGTCAGCTCTGGATCCAGCGCATCAACGCTGCGGCCCGCGCCAACGGCATGACCTACAACCGCCTCATCCAGGGCCTCGGCCTGGCCGGCGTCGAGGTCGACCGCCGCATGCTCGCAGAGCTCGCCGTCAACGACGCCCCGGCATTTGCCGCCCTGGTCGAGGTCGCGAAGAACGCCCTCCCCGAGGACGTCAACGCCCCGGCAGCCTGACATCGCGGCATCTGTTGCGAAGAACCGCAATGCCTGAGCGCCCGGATCAGTCTCCGCTCACCTCTGCCCGCTCCGAGCGGGTGAAGAAGGTGGCGGCGCTGACCGGGCGCTCTGCACGTCGTAAGCAGGGCAGGTTCCGGATCGAGGGGCCGCAGTCGGTCCGCTCGCTGCTGGCGCATCGCCCCGAGCTGGCGCTCGAGGTCTTCCTCACCGAGCGTGCGGCCACGGGCCACCCCGAGCTGATCGAGCTGGCCCGCGCCGCCGGGGTACCCGTACGCACCGTCGATGAGCAGATCCTGCGCGCCCTGGTCCGTGACACCGCAGCGACCAGCTCAGCGGGGGCCACGGACGCCCCCGGCGCCCCGGAAGCACTCGGTGCCTCCGGTACTGCCGGTGTTGCCGGTGCCTCAGGCTCCCTGGTCTCCCCGCAGGGGGTCGTCGCCGTCGGCGCCCTGCCCGCCGAGGACCCGTCGGCCGCCGCAGCAGCCCTGGGCGCGCTGCCACCCGAGGGTCCCGTCACCGTCGCAGTGCTCCACGAGGTTCGCGACCCCGGCAACGTCGGCACCCTGATCCGCACGGCGGACGCCGCCGGCGCCGACCTGGTGCTGCTGACCCGCACCAGCGCCGACCCCTACGCACCCAAGGCGGTGCGCGCCGCCGTCGGCAGCCTGTTCCACCTCCCCGTGCTCACCGGCGCCGAGATCGAGGACGTGCTCGCGCAGCTCGCCGCCACCTCCATCGCCGCCGCCGCCACCAGCGGGTACGCCGACTCCGAGCTCTTCACCGCGGCGCTTCCCGCGCGGATCGCCTGGATCTTCGGCAACGAGGCACGCGGCCTGGACGAGGCCACCCTCGCCGCCGCCCCGTTGACCGTGCGGATCCCCCTGGCCGGGCACGCCGAATCGCTCAACGTCCACACCGCCGCGACCGTCTGCCTCTTCGAGACGCTCCGGCGCCGACAGGCAGGGGCATGAACGCCGTCTCCCAGCGCGCCGGCGCCCTCGCACTTCCTATCCTCCTGCTCCTCACCGTCGCCGCCGCCCTGGCGGGCATGGCAGCCACCGGAGCCCTCGCCCCTGCCGAACTCGTCCCCGCCTCTCCGCTGGTCACCTGGGGCCTGCCGGTCGTACGTGCACTGCACCACCTGGGCCTGCTGCTCGCCATCGGGGCCGGTGGAACCGCAGTGCTGCTGCTGCCGGGTCCCGGTCGCCGCCAAGTGACCACCCTGGATCCGCTGCGCCGCCGGACCGTGCGCCTCGGCGCCGCGGGAGCGCTGCTGTGGGCGGCGGCCTCCCTCGCCCTGATCCCGCTGGTCGGACTGGAAGCCACCGGCGCCGGCAGCGACCTCAACCTCTGGGACGTGGCGATGGGTGGTGAGCTGGGCCGGATCCAGCTGAGCATCACCGTCTTCGCGGCGCTGTCCGCTCTCGCCTATGCGCTCGCGCGCTCCACGGTGCTGGCCAGCTGGGGGCTGGCCTTCGCCGGGGTCGGCGCCGCCGCGCTGGGGCTCGCCGGGCATGCCGGCTCCAGCCTCGACCACATCAACGCCGTCAATGCGATGTCGGTGCACCTGGTGGCGGTCAGCGTCTGGGCCGGGGGGCTGCTGGTGCTCTTCCTGCTCGATGCCCGCATGGACGAGACGCAGATGGCCACCGCGATCCGCCGGTTCTCGCCCTGGGCGCTGGCGGCCGTGGCAGCCCTCGCGCTCAGCGGGCTGATCAGCGCGTGGATCCGGATGTCCCACTGGTCCGAGCTGCTCACCACCGGCTATGGCCGGGTGGTGCTGATCAAGGCGCTGGGCCTGCTCACTCTCGCCGTGCTGGGTGCTCTGCAGCGGCGACGGCTGGGGGAGCGGATCCGATTCCGTCACCTCGTCGCGACCGAGGGCCTGGTGATGGCCGCGGTGATCGGTGCGTCGATCGCCCTGGGCCGCTCCGCTCCGCCGGTCCCGCAGGAGATCCCCGCCGTGGGGGAGCTGCGGGTCCTGGCCCTGGTGGGCTACCTCCCGCCGGAGCGCGAGTTCTCGCCCGGCACCCTGTTCACCGTGTTCCAGCCCGACTGGATCGCTCTCGCCCTGGCCGTGACGATGGCCGGCCTGTACGTGACCGGCGTGGTGCGTCTGACCCGTCGCGGGGATGTCTGGCCGTGGATCCGGACCGCGTGCTTCCTGGCGGGCTGTCTCGCCTTCGCCTGGGTGATGAACGGCGGCGCTGCGGCTTGGGGCAAGTTCCGCTTCGACGCGCACATGATCCAGCACATGGCGATGATGATGATCGTGCCGCCGCTGTGGGTGCTCGGCGGCCCGGTCACGCTGCTGTCCCGCGCGGTCGCGCCCCGCACCGACGGCTCCCGCGGCGTGCGCGAATGGGTGCTGGCCGCTCTGCACTCCAGCTATTCCCGGCTGGTCTCCTCCCCGCCGGTGGCCGGGTTCCTCTTCGTGGGCTCGTTGATCGTCTTCTACTTCTCGCCCCTGTTCGAGCTGGCCATGGAGCACCACGTCGGGCATCTGCTGATGACGGTGCACTTCCTCGCCTCCGGCTACCTGTTCGCCTGGGTGCTGATCGGCGTCGACCCCTCCCAGAAGCCGATCAACCCGGTGCTGAAACTGATCACCCTGCTGGTCACCCTCGCGTTCCACGCCTTCTTCGGGGTGGCCATGGTCTCGGCGACCTGGCTGGTCGCGGAGGACTGGTACACCCAGCTCGGGATGTACCCGTTGGATCGGCTCGAGCTGATCCAGGTGCGCGGCGGCACCATCATGTGGGCGATCTCGGAGGTCCCGACCGTCGGCTACGCGATCATCGTCGCGGCGATGTGGATGAAGTCCGACGATCGCCGGGCCCGCCAGTACGACCGCAAGGCGGAGCGGGACGGCGGCGCCGAGCTCGCGGCCTACAACGCCTATCTGGCGCAGCTGCGGGGTGAGAGCGATCTGGACCCGGCGGAGGAGCCGGCGGCCACAGCGGAGTCCGGCGTCGCGTCCGTCGCTGACGCCGACGAGGCGGGCTGCGCTGAGCGCGGGGACGCGGCCGACGGCGAGGCGGTCCGGCCGTCCGCTGAACAGGGGACCCCTCCCACGAACGGCCCGCAGACCGCATGAGCCACGATGCGCGGGGTCGGGTCCTCCGCTTCAGCCCCATGACTCTCGACGCGGCCCGGGTTCGTCAGCGCGGACCCCACCGAGGACGGTGAGGCCTGTGAGATCAGCCTGGGTCTGCACCCGGATCTCACGGGCTGCGGCCGCGGCTCCGCCTTCCTCGCCGCCGGGCTGCAGCAGCCCCGTCGCTCGGAGATGCCTGATCGCATCGTGCTGAGCGTCGCCGCGTTCAACATCCGGGCGAACAGCGCGTAGGAGGGTGCCGGATTCGAGGACATCGAACGGCATGCCCCGCGCACCGATGGCGGGTCCATGACGTCGTCCGCACGGAGCTGCGGAGACGCTGAGCACCGCTGACGCGAGGGCAGACAGAGCTCGGATGCACGCGCGCCCGACGCAGAACGGCGGCGATCGTCCGGAGATGATCGCCGCCGCTCCCGTGCTCAGCCGGGTCAGCTCAGCGAGGGCCCGTCAGTGCGGGACTCAGAGCCAGTCGCCCTGGGCCGCCCGCTTCTCTGTGCCGATGGTGGTGTCGGGGCCGTGGCCGGTGTGCACCACCGTGTCCTCGGGCAGCGCGAACAGCCGCTCCCGCACGGACTCCTCGATCGTCTCCCGGGAGGAGAAGGAGCGCCCGGTGGCACCGGGACCGCCCTGGAACAGGGTGTCGCCGGTGAACACGGCGCCCAGCTCCTCGGAGTAGTAGCAGGTCGAGCCGGGGGAGTGGCCCGGGGTGTGCAGCGCCTCGAGGTTCACCCCCGCGATCGTGAACATGTCGCCGTCGGCGACGTCGTCGTCCCAGGGCAGGTCGCCATGGGTGAGCTGCCAGACCTCGCGGTCCGCGGGGTTCAGCAGGATCGGTGCCTCGAGCGCCTCGGACAGCTCGGGGGCCATCCGCACGTGGTCGTCGTGGGCGTGGGTGAGCAGGATGCCCACGCACTCCCGGTTGCCGACCAGATCGAGCACGGTGTCGAGATCATGCGGGGCATCGAAGACCACGCACTGCTCGTCATCGCCGAGCACCCAGACGTTGTTGTCCACCTGATGGGTCTCGCCGTCGAGGCTGAAGGTTCCCGAGGTGACGGCGTGCGCGAGCCGGGCGGTCATCGGCCGATCACCGCCACGGTGCGCAGGGTGTCGCCCTCGTGGAGCGCATCCAGGGAGCCGTCGACCCCGGCGAGGTCGGTGCGACCGGTGACGAAGCGGTCCAGGGGGAGTCGTCCCTGCAGGAAGAGGTCGATGAGATACGGGAAGTCCCGCTCGGGGAGGCAGTCCCCGTACCAGGAGGACTTCAGCGACCCGCCCCGGCCGAAGACATCCAGCAGCGGCAGGGTGAGCTCCACCCCCGGGCGCGGCACGCCCACCAGCACCACGCGGCCGGCGAGGTCTCGGGAGTAGAAGGCGGTCTCGTAGGTCTGCGGAATGCCCACGGCGTCCACGACCACGTCAGCGCCGAAGCCGCCGGTGAGCTCCTGGACCTTCTCGGCCACCTGCTGGGGGGAGAGGCCCTGGGTGAGCACGGTGTGGGTGGCGCCCAGCTCCTTCGCGGCGGCGAGCTTCTTCTCGTCGACGTCGAGCCCGATGATCGTGGTCGCGCCGGCGAGCTTCGCCCCGGCGATCGCGGCGCAGCCCACGCCGCCCAGACCGATCACCGCGAGGGATTCGCCCCGCTGCACGGCGCCGGTGTTGATCGCGGCGCCGATGCCCGCCATCACGCCGCAGCCCAGGAGGCCGGCGACCTCGGCAGGGGCGTCCTCGGAGACCTTCGTGCACTGTCCCTCATGGACCAGGGTCTTCTCCGCGAAGGAGCCGATGCCCAGCGCCGCGGTGAGCTCGGTGCCGTCGGTGAGGGTCGTGGGCTTGGAGGCGTTGTGGGTGTCGAAGCAGTACTGCGGTACGCCCTTCTTGCAGGCACGGCACTGCCCGCAGACGGCCCGCCAGTTCAGCACCACGTAGTCGCCGACCTCCACGTGGGTGACGTTCTCACCGATCACGGAGACGCGGCCGGCGGATTCGTGCCCCAGCAGGAAGGGGAACTCGTCGTTGATCCCGCCGTCGCGGTAGGCGAGGTCGGTGTGGCAGACGCCGGTCGCCTCGATGTCGACCACGACATCGTTCGGGCCGGGGTCGGGGATCACGATGTCGAGCAGCTCGGCGGGCTGCTTCTCACTGCGGGCGACGACGCCCTTCACGGTCCAGGTCATGCTGGCCTCCTTCGAGGTCGGGGTTTGCCCACCAGCCTATCCGCGCTGATCACCCGATGACTGGATCCGTCCCGATGAGGTGCGTCGCGTCGTCGGCGGTTGTGCTCCCCGGGCAGTCGCCGCACCTCCTAGAATGGCGTGCGGTGCCCGCGCGGCAGTTCCCGCACCTTGGTGCCCGTGCCCTCCTGCCCCCGGACGAAAGCGATACCTGTGTCCGAGTCATCCTCGACTCCCGCCGCCCCGGCCCTCGACGAGGCGACCATCGGTGACGCCATCGATGCCGCGCTCTCCGCGATCGCCGCGGCCGCCTCCACCGCCGAGCTCAAGCAGGTCCGCATCGAGCATGTCGGTGACGCCAGCGTGCTCTCGAGCGCGAACCGCGCCATCAAGGACCTCCCCAAGGAGCAGAAGGCCGCCGCCGGCAAGCTGGTGGGCCAGGGCAAGGGTCGCGTCCAGAAGCAGCTCGCCGCCCGCCAGCAGGAGCTCGCCGCCGCCGAGGAGGAGGCCGCGCTCGCCGCGGAGACGGTCGACGTCACCCTCCCCACCGACCTGCGCCCCCGCGGGGCCTCGCATCCGCTGACGGTGCTGCAGGACCGGATCAACGACTTCTTCGTCGGCATCGGCTGGGAGATCGCCGAGGGCCCGGAGATCGAATCCTCCTGGCTGAACTTCGATGCCCTGAACGCTGACCCGGAGCACCCCTCGCGTTCCCTGCAGGACACCCTGTACGTCGCGCCCGAGGGCTCCGGCATGCTGCTGCGCACCCAGACCTCGCCGGTGCAGATCCGCGCCATGCTCGAGCGTGGCGCTCCGCTGTATGTCGCCTGCCCCGGCACCGTCTACCGGGCCGACGAGATCGACGCGACCCACTCGCCGATGTTCCACCAGGTCGAGGGCCTCGCGATCGACAAGGGCCTGACGATGGCGAATCTCGTGGGCACCCTCGACGCCTTCGCCGCGCACATCTTCGGCGGGGCGCCGATCACGCGCCTGCGCCCGAACCACTTCCCCTTCACCGAGCCCAGCGCCGAGATGGACTTCCGCTGCTTCAGCTGCGAGGCGCGCGAGGGCCTGGACCACGAGGCGGACCCGAACTGCCGGGTGTGCGGCGGTACGGGCTGGATCGAGATGGGCGGCTGCGGCATGGTCCACCCGAACGTCCTGCGCGCGGCCGGCGTGGACCCCGAGGAGTACCAGGGCTTCGCCTTCGGCCTGGGGATCGAGCGCATCCTCATGCTCCGCAACAGCGTGGCGGACATGCGCGACATGGTGGAGGGCGACGTCCGCTTCTCCCAGCACTACGGTACGGAGATCTGAGATGCCCCGCATTCCCCTGACCTGGCTCGCCGAGCACACCGAGCTGACCGCCGGCGCCTCCGCCCAGCAGGTCGCCACCGACCTCTCCCGCGTGGGACTCGAAGAGGAAGCGATCTTCGGCGCCCAGGTGTCCGGTCCGCTCGTCGTCGGCCGCGTGCTGGAACTCGTCAAGGAGCCCCAGAAGAACGGCAAGACCATCAACTGGGTGCGCGTGGACGTCGGCCCCGAGCACAACGAGGACGCCGACAACCCCAAGGACCCCCAGCCGGGCGAGGAGCGCCCCAGCCGCGGCATCATCTGCGGCGCGCACAACTTCGTCGAGGGCGACCTGGTGGTGGTCTCCCTGCCCGGCACCGTGCTGCCCGGCGACTTCGCGATCGCGGCCCGCAGAACCTACGGCCACACCTCCGACGGGATGATCTGCTCCGGCGACGAGCTGGGGCTGGGGGAGGACCCCTCCGGCGAGGACGGCATCATCGTGCTGGGCCGCGGCCACGCCGAGGGCCTGACCGGGGAGCCCGGGGACG
The DNA here is from genome assembly GCF_052378665.1 of Brachybacterium sp. AOP24-D1-21. Classification (NCBI taxonomy): domain Bacteria; kingdom Bacillati; phylum Actinomycetota; class Actinomycetes; order Micrococcales; family Dermabacteraceae; genus Brachybacterium; species Brachybacterium sp. AOP24-D1-21. The sequence goes on along the minus strand of NZ_JBQSXX010000001.1, from coordinate 56,489 downwards.
ACGCGATCGCCCTGCTCGGTCTCGCCGACGAGGTCGTCGAGATCAACGTGACCCCGGACCGCGGCTACTGCTTCTCCATGCGCGGCGTGGCCCGCGAGTACTCCCACGCGACCGGCGCGAGCTTCACCGACCCGGTCACCAGCGTGGACGTCCCGCAGGCCGAAGCGGGCGGAGTCGCCGTCCAGCTGCGCGACCAGGCCCCGCTCCGTGAGGTCGCGGGCTGCTCGCGCTTCGTCGCCCTCGAGGTGCGCGGCGTGGACCCTGCCGCCCAGACCCCGCGCTGGATGGCCCGCCGCCTGACCCTCGCGGGCATGCGACCGATCTCGCTGATCGTCGACGTCACGAACTACGTGATGCTCGATCTCGGACAGCCGCTGCACGCCTACGACGCCGACAAGGTCGTCGCCCCGATCGTGGTGCGCCGCGCCCGCAAGGGCGAGAAGCTCACCACGCTGGACGACGTCACCCGCACCCTGGATCCGGAAGACCTGCTCATCACCGACAGCGAGGGCGGCGAGGGCGAGCGCCTGCTCGGCATCGCCGGTGTGATGGGTGGAAAGTCCACCGAGGTCTCCAGCACCACCTCGAACATCGTGCTCGAGGCGGCGACCTTCCACTCCATCTCGGTGGCCCGCTCCGCGCGCCGTCACCGCCTGCCCTCGGAGGCGTCCAAGCGCTTCGAGCGCGGCGTGGATCCGCAGCTGCCGCTGGTCGCGGCCTACCGTGCCGCACAGCTGATCGCCCAGTTCGGCGGCGGCGAGATCGCGCCGACGGTCACTGATGAGGGCTCGGTCCCCGCCCCGGCCGCGGCGATCACCCTCCCGCTCGGCGACGCCGAACGCGTGGTCGGCATCGCCTACACCCCGGAGCAGGTGCGCGGCAGCCTCGAGATGATCGGCTGCCAGGTCGAGGACGCCCGCGACGGCTCCCTCGCCGTCTCCCCGCCCTCCTGGCGCCCGGACCTCACCATCCGGGAGGACCTGATCGAGGAGATCGCCCGTCTCGTCGGCTACGAGACGATCCCGTCGATCCTGCCCACGGCGCCCGGCGGACGGGGCCTCACCCGCGCCCAGCGAGCCCGTCGTGACGCACACCGCGCACTCGCCGAGGCAGGGGTCATCGAGGTCACGTCCTATCCCTTCGTGGGCGAGGGCATCTTCGACGCCCTGCGCTATGAGGCCGACGACACGCGGCGCGACGCCGTGCGCCTGCTGAACCCGCTGGCCGACGACGAGCCGCTGATGCGGACCTCCCTGCTGCAGACCCTGCTGCCCGTCGCCCGGCGGAACCTCGGCCGCGGCGAGGAGTCGGTGGCGATCTTCCAGCTCGGCACCACCTCCCGCTCCCGCGGTGAGGGCGCCCGCTCACCGGTCCCGGCGGCTGGCCAGCGGCCCACCGACGCCGAGCTCGAGGAGGTCCTCGCCGCACTGCCGGTCCAGACCCGCACCCTCGCCGCCGTGGTCGGCGGGGCGTCCGGCCCGGATTCCTGGCAGGGCGAGGTCGCGCCCTGGGGCTGGGCCGACGCCTTCGAGCTCGCGCGCCGCACGGCCGCGGCCGTCGGCGCCGCGCTCGAGGTGCGCCAGGTCGAGCACGCTCCCTTCCACCCCGGCCGCGCCGGCGAGCTGCGAGTCCTCACCACCGACGGGGAGAGCACGGTGATCGGCCATGCCGGTGAGCTGCACCCCGCCGTGGTCAAGGAGTTCGGCCTCCCGGCACGCACCAGCGCATTCGAGCTCGACCTCGAGGCGCTGATCGCCGCGGCCCCGGCCGTCGTCACCGCGACCCCGGTGCCCACCTATCCGGTGGCCAAAGAGGACTTCGCCTTCGTGGTCGATCAGGACGTCCCCGCAGCGGCCGTCGAGGCCGCGATCATCGTGGGCATCGGCGACCTCGCCGAGAACGTCCACCTGTTCGACGTCTTCACCGGTGAGCAGATCGGCGAGGGGAAGAAGTCGCTCGCCTTCGCGGTGCGGCTGCGCTCCACCGAGGGCACTCTGAGCGCGGAGCAGATCGGTGAGGCGCGCAAGCGCTGCATCGCCGCCGTCGACGCCGCCGTCGGAGGAGTGCTTCGCGCATGAGCTCGACGCCTCCGGCCACCGGTCCCGCGCCGACACCGCCCGTGCCGGCGCGGAACGGGACCATCGCCTGGGCGCTGGGCTTCCTCGCGTACTTCCCGATCCCCTTCGTAGGGCTGGTGATCGCCGGGATCACCCAGCTCATCGTCGGCCTCCGCCAGCGGAAGCATGGCGGGCTCGCCGCAGTCAACGGCGTGCGCGCCGCGAACTGGGGCCTGACCCAGCTGTGCTGGCCGGTGCTGATGGCGCTCACGATGCTGATCGCGGTGCTCACCGGAGCTCCCTCTCCCACCGGGGACGGGATGATGTTCCACCCCGTGATGAACGTGCTCGTCTTCACGGTGCTGGGACTCTTCTTCATCGTGTGCCTGCTGCAGGCGGTCTACGCGATCGTCGGCACGGTGGTGGCGTCCAAGGGTCGGCGGGTGGGGCTGCCCGTGATCCCGTTCCTGCGCGCCCCGCGCGGCTGAGGATCCGCAGGAAGAGCGCACAGGTCGCCCAGAACCGGGCACGCGCCGGAGATATCGTCCCGGTCACGTCGACCTGACTGGCTGTTCATGCATTCGGCTGTATATACTTCCGGCATGATGTCCGTAACCGGTGACGCCGTCCGCTCCTCGCTCCAGGGCGATCTGTCCGTGGGGAACAGCGCGCGGCGACCCCGCGTCGCCGTCGTCGGCGCCTCCGGATACGCCGGGGGAGAGACCCTCCGACTGCTCGCCTCCCACCCGGGCGTCGAGATCGCGACCGTGGCGGCGCATTCGAGCGCGGGCAAGCACCTCAGCGAGGTCGCCCCGCACATCGACCTCGGTCACGACCCCGTGCTGGCCGAGACGAGCGTGGACACCCTGCGCGGCCATGACGTGGTCGTGCTCGCGCTGCCCCACGGCCAGTCGGGACAGATCGCCGCCGCGCTGCGCGCCGAGGACCCCGATGTGCTGGTCCTCGACCTCGGCGCCGACCACCGGCTCGAGAACTCCGAGGACTGGAGCGAGTACTACGGCAGCGAGCACTCCGGCACCTGGACCTACGGCATGCCCGAGCTGCCGCTGGCAGACGGCACGCGCCAGCGCGATCTGCTGGTCGGCGCCCGGGAGATCGCAGTGCCCGGCTGCAACGCCACCGCCGTCTCCCTCGCGCTCGCACCGCTGGTGCGCGCCGGGCTCGTGGACGCCGCGCAGCTCAGCGCTGTGCTTCCGGTCGGCTACTCCGGCGCCGGCCGCGCGGCCAAGCAGCACCTGATGTTCGCCGAAGCCTCCGGCAACGCCGCCCCGTATGCCGTCGGCGGCAGTCACCGGCACGTCCCCGAGGTGCTGCAGAACCTCCGCCGCGCCACGGGTGAGACGGGCCAGCGCCTCACCTTCACCCCGGTGCTGGTGCCCATGAGCCGCGGGATCCTCGCCGTGTGCACCGCGCCCGTCGCAGAGGGCGCCACCACCGCCGATCTGCTCGGCGCCCTGCAGGCCGACTATGCGGACGAGCACTTCGTGACCGTCCTGCCGGAGGGAGTCTTCCCCGCCACCGGCGAGGTGACCGGCGCGAACACGCTCCGCATCGGCGCCGCAGTGGATCGCCACAGCGGCCAGGCCACCGTGATCTCCGCATTGGACAACCTCGTCAAGGGCACCGCCGGAGCGGCGATCCAGTCGATGAACCTCGCGCTGGGCCTGCCTGAGGGCACCGGCCTGACCCGGACCGCGCTCGCCCCCTGAGCGCGAACTTCAGAACTCCCGTCGCACGCTCGTTGGACCGTCAGGTTCCCGCAGCGCGCCCGCCGCAGCACCCCCAGACCTCCCAGGAGCTCGCATGTCGATCACCCGTCCCCGCGGCTTCCGCGCCGTCGGCCTCGCCGCCGGTATCAAGTCCACCGGCAAGGATGACCTCGCCCTCATCGTCAACGACGGTCCCCGTGACATCGCCGCCGCGGTGTTCACCAGCAACCGGGTCCAGGCGGCGCCGGTCCTCTGGTCCCGCCAGGCCATCTCGGACGGCCGCGCGCGGGCCGTAATCCTGAACTCCGGTGGCGCAAATGCGTGCACCGGCCCGGAGGGGTTCGCCGACACCCACCGCACTGCCGAGCACCTCGCCGGCCTGCTCGACGTCGCCGCTCAGGATGTGCTCGTCTGCTCGACCGGCCTGATCGGGGAGCGACTGCCGATGGAGCCGCTGCTGGCCGGGGTCACCACCGCCGCAGGACGGCTCGAGGCCGGGGCCGAGGCTGATGCCAGCGCCGCTGCCGCGATCATGACCACCGACACCGTGCCCAAGACCGCGGAGGTCACCACGCCCTCCGGTGCGATCGTGGGCGGGATCGCCAAGGGCGCCGGGATGCTCGCACCGCAGCTGGCGACCATGCTGGTGGTGCTCACCACCGATGCCGACGTCGACGCGGAGACCGCCGACGCCGCACTGCGCGCCGCGACCGCCACCACCTTCGACCGCGTCGACTCCGACGCCTGCATGTCCACCAACGACACCGTCATCCTGCTGGCCTCCGGCGCGAGCGGGACCGCCCTCGGGCTCGAAGAGCTCACCGAAGCGGTCCGCGCCGTCAGCGCCGACCTCGCCCGGCAGCTGGTCGCCGATGCCGAGGGCGCGAGCCACGACGTCCACGTGATCGTCCGCTCCGCCACCACCGAACAGGCAGCCCTCGCGGTCGCCCGGGAGATTGCCCGCTCCAACCTGGTCAAGGCCGCGATCTTCGGCAACGACCCCAACTGGGGCCGCATCGTCTCCGCAGCCGGCTGCGTCCCCGAAGCCGTGGCCCCGTTCGACGTCGCGAACCTCTCGGTCACCGTCAACGGGGTCGAGGTGTGCCGCGCAGGCGGCGCCCACCGCGACCGCTCCGAGGTGGACATGACCCCTCGGGAGACCCTCATCGAGGTCGATCTCGGCGCCGGCGAGGCCACCGGCGACATCTGGACCAACGACCTCACCCACGACTACGTCGAAGAGAACAGCGCCTACTCCTCATGAGCACCGCACCGAACTCCCCGGAACCCGCAGCCGCCGGCGGTGGCGCGGACGGCACCGACCCGTCGGCAGACGCCCCGCTGGTCGGCAAGAACCCCCTGGCCCAGCTCGACGCCGCCCGCAGCGAAGCCCGCGAGAAGTCGGAGGTGCTGATCGAGGCGATGCCCTGGATGCAGCGCTTCCGCGGCAGGATCGTCGTGGTCAAGTACGGCGGCAACGCGATGGTCGACGAGGAGCTGCGTCGCGGATTCGCCGCGGACATCGTCTTCATGCGACTCGCCGGCATCCGGGTCGTCGTCGTCCACGGCGGCGGACCGCAGATCAACGCGATGCTGGAGCGGGTGGGCAAGGAGTCCACCTTCCGCGGCGGCCTGCGCGTGACCGACGCCGAGACCATGGACATTGCCCGAATGGTGCTGGTGGGTCAGGTGGGACGGGAGCTGGTGGGACTGATCAACCATCACGGTCCCTTCGCGATCGGCATGTCCGGCGAGGATGCCCGGCTGTTCACCGCCACCCGTCGGGGCACGGTGGTGGATGGCGAGGACGTCGACCTCGGCCACGTGGGGGCAGTGGGCGCCGTCAACATCGACGCCATCAGCGATCTGCTCGAGAGCGGCAGGATCCCGGTGATCTCCTCGATCGCCCCCGAGGTCGACGCCCACGGCAACCCCACCGGGGACGTGCTGAACATCAACGCGGACCTCGCGGCCGCCGCGCTGGCCGAGGGGCTGGACGCGGAGAAGCTGGTGATGCTCACCGATGTCGAGGGGCTCTACCGCGACTGGCCCGACCGCGCTTCGCTGATCCCCGAGATCTCGGCCTCCGAGCTGCGGGAGATGCTCCCCGGCCTCACTGCCGGGATGATCCCGAAGGCTGAGGCGCTGCTGGGAGCCGTCGACGCCGGTGTGCGCACCGCCGCGATGATCGACGGCCGGATCGAACATGCCGTGCTGCTGGAAGTGTTCACGACCAAGGGCGTGGGCACCATGGTGAGGAGGGATGACTATGTCTGAGCAGGTGAAGCCCGCGCAGGGGAAGCCCGCGCAGGAACAGCCCGGGCTGGATCTCGCCCAGCGCTACGGGGAAGCGCTGCTGCCCGTCTTCGGCACCCCGCAGCGGATCCTCGCCCGCGGTGAGGGCGTGCATGTCTGGGACACCGACGGCAACCAGTACCTCGACCTGCTGGCCGGGATCGCCGTCAACGCCCTCGGCCACGGCCACCCGGCGTTGCTCGCCGCGATCACCAAGCAGGCGGAGACCCTCGGGCACGTCTCGAACTTCTTCGCCTCCGCACCGCAGATCGAGCTCGCCGAGAAGCTGCTGACGCTCGCCTCCGCCCCCGCCGGCTCCGGCGTGTTCTTCGCCAACTCCGGCACCGAGGCGAATGAGGCGGCGTTCAAGATCGCCCGCCGCACCGGACGGCCGCGCATCCTCGCGCTGCAGAACTCCTTCCACGGCCGCACCATGGGCTCCCTCGCCCTCACCTGGAAGGAGGCCTACCGGGCCCCCTTCGAGCCGCTGCCCGGCGGCGTCGAGTTCCTCCCCGTCGGGGACGAGCAGGCTCTTGCCGAAGCCCTCGCCCCGGGAGACGTGGCCGCGGTGTTCGCCGAGCCCATCCAGGGTGAGGCCGGGGTGCGCCCGCTCGCGCCCGAGTACCTGCGCGCGCTGCGCCGCCTCACCCGCGAGCACGGCACCCTGCTGATCCTCGACGAGGTGCAGACCGGGATCGGCCGCACCGGCCACTGGTTCGCCCACCAGGCGCTCCCGGACGTCCAGCCCGACGTGATGACGCTCGCCAAGGGCCTCGGCGGCGGTTTCCCGATCGGCGCCGTGATCAGCTACGGCCCCGCCGTGCACGATCTGCTGCAGCCCGGCCAGCACGGCACCACCTTCGGGGGAAACCCGCTGGCCTCCGCCGCCGCGCTCGCCGTGCTCGGCACGATCCTCGAGGACGGGCTGCTCGAGCACGTCCGCGAGGTCGGCGCGGGATTCACCCGTGACGTGCTCGCCCTCGGCCATCCTTTGATCGAAGAGGTTCGCGGAGCCGGCCTGCTGCTCGGCATCGGCCTGCGCGCACCGATCGCCACGCAGCTCGCGACCGCTGCGCTCGAGGCGGGGTTCATCGTCAACGCCCCGGACGCGACCACGCTGCGGATCGCTCCGCCGCTGCTGATCACCCCGGCCGAGCTCGGCACCTTCACCGCCGCCCTGCCCGCCCTGCTCGAGGCCGCTGCGCCCGAAGGAGAGAACTGAGATGCCCCGCCACTTCCTGCGTGATGACGACCTGAGCCCCGCCGAGCAGAAGGAGGTCCTGGCCCTCGCGCTGGCCCTTGCCGAGGATCGGTTCGCCAAGCGCCCGCTGGACGGGCCGCGCACGGTCGCGATCATGTTCGACAAGTCCTCCACCCGCACCCGGGTGTCCTTCGCGACCGGCGTCGCGGAGCTCGGGGGCAGCCCGCTGGTGATGGAGGCCGGCAGCAGCCAGCTCGGCCGCGGCGAGTCCATCGCCGACACCACCCGGGTGCTGACCCGGATGGTCTCCGCGATCATCTGGCGCACCTTCGGCCAGGAGCGCATCGAAGAGATGGCCGCACACTCGACCGTGCCGGTCATCAACGCCCTCACCGACGAGTTCCATCCCTGCCAGATCCTCGCGGACCTGCAGACCATCGCCCAGCACACCGGGGGACTGGCTGAGGGGGACGCGGCGCTGGCGGGTCGGTCCCTGGCCTACCTCGGCGACGGGGCGAACAACATGGCCCACTCGTACCTGCTCGGTGGCGTCACGGCCGGTATGGACGTGCGGATCGCCTCCCCGGCCACCCACCGCCCGGACTCGGAGATCGTGGCCCGTGCCGAGGAGATCGCTGGCGCCACCGGCGGGAGCGTCACCCTCACCGATGATCCACGGGTCGCGGCCGCGGAGGCCACCGCCGTCATCACCGACACCTGGGTGTCGATGGGCCAGGAGGGTGAGGACGGTCGGGGTGAGGAGACCTTCGCGCCCTTCCAGGTCACCGAGTCGCTGATGGAGCTCTCGGGCGGGCTGTTCCTGCACTGCCTGCCGGCCTACCGCGGCAAGGAGGTCACCGCCGCGGTGATCGACGGGCCCTCCTCCGTGGTGTGGGACGAGGCCGAGAACCGCCTGCACGCCCAGAAGGCGCTGCTGACCTGGCTGCTCGAGCACCCTGACCAGAACACCGCCGCGCACGCCCTCCCGCGGGGAGCGCGCCGATGAGCGATTCCCGCCGCGCGCTCGCCCAGACCAAGACCTCCCGTCAGCAGCGCATCGTCCAGCTGCTCACTCACCAGGAGGTGTCCTCCCAGTCCCAGCTCGCCCAGCTGCTGACCGCTGAGGGCATCGAGGTCACCCAGGCGACCCTCTCGCGGGACCTGGTGGAGCTGCAGGCGGAGAAGATCCGCGGCTCAGCGGGCAGCCTCGTCTACCGGCTGCCTCCGGAGGGCGGATCCGCCCGCCCGGCGGCAGCCCCGGAGAACGAGCTGCTGGAGGCGAGGCTGCCGCGGCTCGCGGAAGGCCTGCTGGTCTCGGCGGAGGCCAGCGGCAACCTGGTGGTGGTGCGCACCCCGCCCGGGGGTGCGCAGTATCTCGCTTCGGCGATGGATCGCTCGGTGATGCCGGATGTCCTCGGTACGATCGCAGGCGATGACACCGTGCTGCTGGTCTCTCGGGACCCTGCCGGCGGTGACCGGCTCGCCGAACGACTGCTCGATCTCGCGGATGGCCGACGGGAGACCGTCGACCCCGCGACGTCGCCCCGGCGTCAGTCCGCACCGACGGATCATGCCGGTCGCACCGGCTCGTCGACCCCGGACACGCCACGCAGCGCCTGACTGCTTCGACCCCAAGACCCCAAGACCCCAAGATCCTGAGACGCCAAAGTCTCTTGACCCCATGACCTCGGGCACCGGCCCCTCGGGACCCGCCCGATCACTCTGTGACTCACGACTAGGAGCATTCCTGTGACCGAAAAGATCGTCCTCGCCTACTCCGGCGGCCTCGACACCTCCGTGGCCATCGGCTGGATCCATGACGCCACCGGCGCCGATGTCATCGCCTGTGCGGTGGATGTCGGCCAGGGCGGAGAGGACCTCGAGGTGATCCGCCAGCGCGCCCTGGACTGCGGCGCCGTCGAGGCTTATGTGGCCGATGCCCGCGACGAGTTCGCCAACGAGTACTGCATGCCCGCGCTCCAGGCGAACGCGCTGTACATGGACGCCTACCCGAACGTCTCCGCGATCTCGCGCCCGGTGATCACCAAGCACCTCGTGAAGGCGGCCAAGAAGTACGGCGCCTCCACGGTCGCCCACGGCTGCACCGGCAAGGGCAACGACCAGGTCCGTTTCGAGGTCTCGATCACCTCGCTGGCCCCCGAGCTCAAGTGCATCGCTCCGGTGCGTGACCTCGCGCTGACCCGTGACAAGGCGATCCAGTACGCCGAGCGCAAGGGTCTGCCGATCGAGACCACCAAGCACAACCCCTTCTCGATCGACCAGAACGTGTGGGGCCGCGCCATCGAGACCGGCTTCCTCGAGGACATCTGGAACGAGCCCACCAAGGACGTCTTCAGCTACACCGACGACCCGGCCTTCCCGCCGGTCGCCGACGAAATCGTCATCTCCTTCGAGCGCGGCATCCCGGTCGCCATCGACGGTCGCAAGGTCTCCCCGCTCGAGGCGATCCAGGAGCTCAACCGCCGCGCCGGCGCACAGGGCATCGGCCGCATCGATATCGTCGAGGACCGCCTGGTGGGCATCAAGTCCCGCGAGGTCTACGAGGCCCCCGGCGCGATGACGCTGATCACCGCTCACCAGGAGCTCGAGCGCGTGACCCTCGAGCGCGAGCAGGCCCGCTTCAAGCGCACCGTGAGCGACCGCTGGACCGACCTGGTCTACGACGGCCAGTGGTTCTCCCCGCTGAAGAAGTCCCTGGACGCCTTCATCTCGGACACCCAGCGCTACGTCAGCGGTGATATCCGCATGACCCTGCACGGCGGCCGCGCCACCGTGACCGGGCGCCGCACCGAGACCGGTCTGTACGACTTCAACCTCGCCACCTACGACGAGGGCGACACCTTCGACCAGGCCAGCGCCCGCGGCTTCATCGACATCTACGGCCTGGCCGCCAAGCAGGCCGCGGCCCGCGACGTCGCCTTCGGCAACGGCGAGGACCTCGACGCCGCACCCGAGGGGCAGGCATGAGCCAGAACGGCTCCCTGCCAGGCCAGGACGGCACCCAGATGGATGCCTCTGCCGGGCAGGCCGCCGCGGATCCGTCAGCTGCAGCGGACCCGTCGGCCGCGAAGGAGAACGCCTCCCTGTGGGGCGGGCGCTTCGGCTCCGGCCCTGCGGCGGCGCTGGCCGCCCTGTCGGTGTCCACCCACTTCGACTGGCGGCTGGCGCAGTACGACCTGCGCGGCTCGAAGGCGCACGCCAACGTGCTCCACACAGCCGGCCTGCTGAGCGATGACGAGCTCACCGGCATGCAGGCCGCGCTGGACACCCTCGCGGCCGACGTCGCCTCCGGCGAGTTCGCCGCCGCGCCCGAGGACGAGGACGTGCACACCGCCCTCGAGCGCGGCCTCATCGAGCGGGCCGGTGCGGATCTCGGCGGCAAGCTGCGCGCCGGGCGCTCCCGCAACGACCAGATCGCCACCCTGATCCGGCTGTTCATCCGCGATCAGGCTCGCGCCATCGGTGACCAGGTCCTCGACCTCGTCGATGTGCTGGTGGCCCGGGCTCGTGAGGTGCACGGCGCTCCGATGCCGGGCCGCACCCACCTCCAGCATGCCCAGCCGCTGCTGCTCAGCCATCACCTGCTGGCCCACGCCTGGCCGCTGCTGCGGGACGTGGAGCGGTTGCGGGATCTCGACGCTCGCACGGACATCTCCCCGTACGGCTCGGGGGCTCTGGCCGGTTCGAGCCTGGGCCTGGATCCGCAGGCGGTCGCCGCGGAGCTGGGCTTCTCGGACTCGGTGTGGAACTCGATCGACGGGACCGCCTCGCGCGACCTCACCGCCGAGTTCTCCTTCGTGCTCGCGATGATCGGGATCGACCTCTCGCGGCTCGCCGAGGAGGTCATCCTGTGGAACACCAAGGAGTTCTCGTTCATCACCCTGGACGACGCCTACTCCACCGGCTCCTCGATCATGCCGCAGAAGAAGAACCCGGACATCGCCGAGCTCGCACGCGGGAAGGCGGGCCGCCTGATCGGCGACCTGGTGGGACTGCTGGGTACGCTCAAGGCGCTTCCGCTCGCGTACAACCGCGACCTGCAGGAGGACAAGGAGCCGGTCTTCGATCAGGTCGATTCGCTGGACCTGGTGCTGCCGGCGTTCACGGGCATGATGGCGACCCTGGTCTTCCATACCGAGCGGATGGCCGAGCTCGCGCCGCAGGGCTTCTCGCTCGCGACCGACATCGCGGACCACCTGGTGCGTCGCGGGGTTCCCTTCCGCATCGCCCACGAGATCTCGGGGGCTTGCGTGAAGGCCGCCGAGTCTCAGGGCAAGGAGCTGTGGGACCTCACCGACGAGGAGATGGCCTCCATCTCTGAGCACCTGGACGGCTCGGTCCGTTCAGTGCTGACCGTCGAGGGCTCCATCGCATCCCGTGACGCGAAGGGCGGGACCGCGCCGGTGCGGGTCGCGGAGCAGGAGGAGGCCGCCGCCGAGGAGATCTCCGCGTTGCGCGCCTTCACCCGGGACCGCTGAGCGGCGGCCACGCCCGTCACACGGTGCCGTCGACTGCCCGGCTCGTCCGGTCACCGGATTCTCCCGGCCACCTGTTCACCGGGCCACCGGTTCACTGGGCCGCCGGGTTCACTGGGCCGCCGGGTCCTCCCGGCCACCGGATATCTGTCTCCTCTGAGGATTGAACAGCTATACGGCTTTCAACCCTCACCAGGGACAGGAATCTGGTGGCCGGAGGCGGATGCGACGCCGTGGGCCCGGGATCTGTGACAATGGCGCTCGGGCACGCACAGCGTGGGCTCCACGCACACCGAGGGCTCACCGGGCAGCTCGCTCGAACTCCGGTCCGTGCGCGCCCCGACCAGTCAGACCCCGGCCTCTCCCGGCCGGACCATCGGCACCCTGTGCCCCTCCGAGAGGAACCGATCGATGCATTCCGTCCTGGACGAGCTCGCCTGGCGAGGACTCGTCGTACAGACCACCGGGCGCGAGGCGCTCGGCAGCGCTCTGGCGGACGGGCCGGTCAGCCTGTATTGCGGCTTCGACCCGACGGCGTCGTCCCTTCACGTCGGTCATCTGACCCAGGTGCTCACGATGCGCCGGCTCCAGCTCGCCGGTCACCACCCCTACGCGTTGGTGGGTGGGGCGACCGGCCTGATCGGTGATCCGCGCATGTCCGGGGAGCGGGTGCTCAACGATGCCGAGATCGTCGCGACGTGGGTCGACAGCCTGCGAGGGCAGATCTCCCGCTTCCTCGACCTCGAGGGCGAGTTCGCGGTGACCATGGTGAACAACCTCGACTGGATCGGGCAGATGAGCGCCCTGGACTTCCTGCGGGACATGGGCAAGCACTTCCGCATGGGCACCATGCTCGCCAAGGACACGGTGGCCCGCCGCCTGCAGAGCGACGAGGGGATCAGCTACACCGAATTCAGCTACCAGGTGCTCCAGGGCATTGATTACCTCGAGCTGCATCGCCGCCATGGGGTCTCATTGCAGTTCGGAGGCAACGACCAGTGGGGGAACCTGCTCACCGGTGTCGATCTGATCCACAAGGTCGAGGGCCACGATGCGCACGCCCTGACCACACCGCTGGTCACCAAGGCGGATGGCACCAAGTTCGGGAAGAGCGAGGGGGGCGCAGTCTGGCTCGACGCAGACCTCACCAGCCCCTACGCCTTCCACCAGTTCTGGCTCAATGCGGCCGACGGCGACGTCGTGAACTACCTGAAGTACTTCACCTTCCGGTCGCAGGAGGAGATCGCCGAGCTCGAGCACGCGACCGCCGATGCCTCCCACCAGCGCGCAGCCCAGAAGCTGCTCGCGGACGATCTCACCACGATGGTCCACGGTGAGCAGGCCACCGCGCAGGCCAAGGCTGCGGCGACGGTCCTGTTCGGGCGCGGTGATGTGCGAGAGCTCGATGAGCAGACGATCGTGACGATCGCCCGCGAGCTGCCAGGCGCGGAGGTCTCCACGACCATGGCGCTGGTCGATGCGTTCGTGGAGTCCGGCATCGCGGCGTCGAAGGGTGCCGCACGGCGCGACGCTGAGGGCGGAGGCCTCTCGGTGAACGGAGAGAAGGTGACTGCTGAGGATCTCGCCCGAGAGGTGGGGGACCTCGAGGCGCTGCCGGGCAGGCACCTGCTCCTGCGCCGCGGACGCAAGAACGCCGCGATGGTCCGCCTCGCCGGCTGACCTACGTCCACACCGGAATTACGACGAGCCCCGTGCCCTGCAGCCGCAGAGCACGGGGCTCGTCGTGAATCCGGGGCCGGACGTCGTGGAGTGGGGAGACCCGGGGCGCAGGGGAGAGCCAGGGGGCGGGGAGCGTCAGGACGGAGCACGGCGTCCGGCCGGCAGCAGCGTCACCAGCTCCGTGGCCATGCCCGCCAGCGCCCGCCAAGTACGGCCTGCCACCGAAACTGTCAAGCCGACGATAAGTTCCGGTGACGCCCCTCTCAGACGCGGGTCACATCGCGATGAACGAGCGCTTTCCCTGAACAGAAAAACCCCGGTTGACCTGCACGGACGCGCTCAGAAGTGGGTGAATGGGAGGTGAATCCTCCGGTTTGACGACCCTCGCCCGGACCCGTAATGTTCTTTCTTGTCAGCAGGAACAACGCAGACACGAAGGGCCGGGAGCATCCCATAGGGAAGCGAACGGAACGGAGTGGAGCGGGACAGCTGCAGGACTGCCGGACCGAGAGATCGGGATGGTGAACGTGGGCAGGTCAGAGGGAAGATCGCGAGTCGATCCGAACGAGACCGGGAGCACACGGAGCGGAGTTGGACTGGGCCGCGAAGAACTGCTAGAGTAGTGATTCGCGCCGGAACGACGACGTAGAACGTCAGTCGGTAGGAAGTTTCCGCCGGCGCCACCGAGCCTCTGACTCGAACCGCTCTGCGGGGAGAGAATGATGTGCGCGTGTTGCTTGATATCTCAATAGCGTGTCTGTTTGTTGATGCCATTATTTTGAATGGCAATTATAATACGGATGATACAGCAGTTATATGCTGGTTGTTTGTTTATGTTGTCAGGATACTGTTTTTCATGTTTTTTCATGGAGAGTTTGATCCTGGCTCAGGACGAACGCTGGCGGCGTGCTTAACACATGCAAGTCGAACGATGACGGTGGTGCTTGCACTGCCTGATTAGTGGCGAACGGGTGAGTAACACGTGAGTAACCTGCCCCTCACTTCGGGATAACCTCGGGAAATCGTGGCTAATACCGGATATGAACTTCTACCGCATGGTGGTTGTTGGAAAGATTTATCGGTGAGGGATGGACTCGCGGCCTATCAGTTTGTTGGTGAGGTAATGGCTCACCAAGACGATGACGGGTAGCCGGCCTGAGAGGGCGACCGGCCACACTGGGACTGAGACACGGCCCAGACTCCTACGGGAGGCAGCAGTGGGGAATATTGCACAATGGGCGAAAGCCTGATGCAGCGACGCCGCGTGAGGGATGACGGCCTTCGGGTTGTAAACCTCTTTCAGTAGGGAAGAAGCGAAAGTGACGGTACCTGCAGAAGAAGCGCCGGCTAACTACGTGCCAGCAGCCGCGGTAATACGTAGGGCGCAAGCGTTGTCCGGAATTATTGGGCGTAAAGAGCTCGTAGGTGGCTTGTCGCGTCTGCCGTGAAAACCCGAGGCTCAACCTCGGGCGTGCGGTGGGTACGGGCAGGCTAGAGTGTGGTAGGGGAGACTGGAACTCCTGGTGTAGCGGTGAAATGCGCAGATATCAGGAAGAACACCGATGGCGAAGGCAGGTCTCTGGGCCATTACTGACACTGAGGAGCGAAAGCATGGGTAGCGAACAGGATTAGATACCCTGGTAGTCCATGCCGTAAACGTTGGGCACTAGATGTGGGGGACATTCCACGTTTTCCGCGTCGTAGCTAACGCATTAAGTGCCCCGCCTGGGGAGTACGGCCGCAAGGCTAAAACTCAAAGGAATTGACGGGGGCCCGCACAAGCGGCGGAGCATGCTGATTAATTCGATGCAACGCGAAGAACCTTACCAAGGCTTGACATGCACCGGGCGACTGCAGAGATGTGGTTTTCTTCGGACTGGTGCACAGGTGGTGCATGGTTGTCGTCAGCTCGTGTCGTGAGATGTTGGGTTAAGTCCCGCAACGAGCGCAACCCTCGTTCTATGTTGCCAGCACGTCATGGTGGGGACTCATAGGAGACTGCCGGGGTCAACTCGGAGGAAGGTGGGGACGACGTCAAATCATCATGCCCCTTATGTCTTGGGCTTCAAGCATGCTACAATGGTCGGTACAATGGGTTGCGAAACTGTGAGGTGGAGCGAATCCCAAAAAGCCGGCCTCAGTTCGGATTGGGGTCTGCAACTCGACCCCATGAAGTCGGAGTCGCTAGTAATCGCAGATCAGCAACGCTGCGGTGAATACGTTCCCGGGCCTTGTACACACCGCCCGTCAAGTCACGAAAGTCGGTAACACCCGAAGCCAGTGGCCCATCCTCGTGAGGGAGCTGTCGAAGGTGGGATCGGTGATTGGGACTAAGTCGTAACAAGGTAGCCGTACCGGAAGGTGCGGCTGGATCACCTCCTTTCTAAGGAGCATCACCAATTATGGTGGCCATTTTCCTGCCCGAGTGTGGTGGGGGTGGTTGCTCAAGGGTGGAACATCAACGAATAGGCGCTTCATCAGCTGGCATGGCTTGTGAGTACCGCTCCTTTTGGGGGTGTGGAAAGCGGGTGTGCTGGGTGGTTTGAGGTGGAGACACGCTATTGGGTTGTGAGGCTGCACGCAGCCCCAACGGGACCGTCCTTCGGGAGGGTCTTTTTTGGGGTGTGTGGCTGGTCCTCCCTGATCTTGCCTGGCGCGAATGCGTGGGTGGGGTTGGTGTGGGGTTGTTTCTTGAGAACTGCATAGTGGACGCGAGCATCTTGTAAGCAATTTTAAAGATTTTGTGTCTTTGTGTGTTGCCGTAAGTTTTAAAGGGCACACGGTGGATGCCTTGGCAAGAGGAGCCGACGAAGGACGTGGGAGTCTGCGTTAAGCCTCGGGGAGTTGACAACCGAACTGTGATCCGAGGATGTCCGAATGGGGAAACCCACCACGAGTCATGTCGTGGTACCCACCGCTGAATGTATAGGCGGTGTGGAGGGAACGCGGGGAAGTGAAACATCTCAGTACCCGCAGGAAGAGAAAACAAAAGTGATTCCGTGAGTAGTGGCGAGCGAATTCGGATGAGGCTAAACCTGGTCTGTGTGATACCCGGCAGGGGTTGCAGGTTGGGGGTTGTGGGACGTATCAGGGCTGTCTGCCGGCAGCTCGGCGTGGACGTATAGCGATAGTCGAAGTCGTGTTGAGTGCGACGGCGTAGAGGGTGTGACCCCCGTAGACGAAATCGATGTACGGCGCGATGCTGTTCCCAAGTAACACCGGACCCGTGAAATCTGGTGTGAATCTGCCAGGACCACCTGGTAAGCCTAAATACTACCTCTTGACCGATAGCGGACAAGTACCGTGAGGGAAAGGTGAAAAGCACCCCGGGAGGGGAGTGAAATAGTACCTGAAACCGTGTGCTTACAATCCGTCGGAGCCTTTAGGGGTGACGGCGTGCCTTTTGAAGAATGAGCCTGCGAGTTAGTGGTCGGTGGCGAGGTTAACCCGTGTGGGGTAGCCGTAGCGAAAGCGAGTCTGAACGGGGCGTTCAGTCGCCGGCTCTAGACCCGAAGCGAAGTGATCTATCCATGGGCAGTGTGAAGCGCGGGTAAGACCGCGTGGAGGCGCGAACCCACTTCAGTTGAAAATGGAGGGGATGACCTGTGGATAGGGGTGAAAGGCCAATCAAACTTCGTGATAGCTGGTTCTCCCCGAAATGCATTTAGGTGCAGCGTTGCGTGTTCCGTACCGGAGGTAGAGCACTGGATAGGCGATGGGCCCCACCGGGTTACTGACCTTAGCCAAACTCCGAATGCCGGTACGCTAGAGCGCAGCAGTGAGACTGTGGGGGATAAGCTTCATAGTCGAGAGGGAAACAGCCCAGAACATCAGCTAAGGCCCCTAAGCGTGTGCTAAGTGGAAAAGGATGTGGAGTTGCTGAGACAACCAGGAGGTTGGCTTAGAAGCAGCCACCCTTGAAAGAGTGCGTAATAGCTCACTGGTCAAGTGATTCTGCGCCGACAATTTAGCGGGGCTCAAGCACACCGCCGAAGCTGTGTCATTCAGTCCTTGTGGCTGGATGGGTAGGGGAGCGTCGTGCAGCCAGCGAAGCCGCGGGGGAACCCAGTGGTGGAGGCTGTACGAGTGAGAATGCAGGCATGAGTAGCGAAAGACGGGTGAGAAACCCGTCCGCCGATTGATCAAGGGTTCCAGGGCCAGGTTTATCCGCCCTGGGTTAGTCGGGACCTAAGGCGAGGCCGACAGGCGTAGTCGATGGACATCGGGTTGATATTCCCGAACCGATCGTAGGAGGACCCATACCGAGGCAGTCGATGCTAACCACCCGAGTTTTCCCCATGCCCTTCGGGGTGTGGAGGTTGACGAGGCTGGGAACCAAGGTTGTAGTAGGTCAGCGCGAGGAATGACGCAGAGAGGTAGCTTCCGCGGACTTAATGGAATAGTCCGTCTAAGCGTGCAGCCCGACCCCGGGTAATGCTGGGGTCATCAAGGGTCAGACGTGATGGGGATCCCGTATGGGCGTAGGTGAGTGATCCTGTACTGCCAAGAAAAGTTCCGGCGTGACGAATACGGTCGCCCGTACCCTAAACCGACTCAGGTGATCAGGTAGAGAATACCGAGGCGTTCGAGAGAATCGTGGTTAAGGAACTCGGCAAAATGCCCCCGTAACTTCGGGAGAAGGGGGGCCCGAACCGTGAGAGCGGTGAGGGCCGCAGAGACCAGGGAGAAGCGACTGTTTACTAAAAACACAGGTCCGTGCGAAGTCGTAAGACGCTGTATACGGACTGACGCCTGCCCGGTGCTGGAAGGTTAAGAGGACCGGTTAGACACTTCGGTGTCGAAGCTGAGAATTTAAGCCCCAGTAAACGGCGGTGGTAACTATAACCATCCTAAGGTAGCGAAATTCCTTGTCGGGTAAGTTCCGACCTGCACGAATGGCGTAACGACTTCTCCACTGTCTCAACCGCGAACTCGGCGAAATTGCATTACGAGTAAAGATGCTCGTTACGCGCAGCAGGACGGAAAGACCCCGGGACCTTTACTATAGTTTGATATTGGTGTTCGGAACGGCTTGTGTAGGATAGGTGGGAGACTTGGAAGCATTCACGCCAGTGAGTGTGGAGTCATTGTTGAAATACCACTCTGGTCGTTTTGGATTCCTAACCTCGGTCCGTGATCCGGATCAGGGACAGTGTCTGATGGGTAGTTTAACTGGGGCGGTTGCCTCCTAAAGAGTAACGGAGGCGCTCAAAGGTTCCCTCAGCCTGGTTGGCAATCAGGTGTTGAGTGTAAGTGCACAAGGGAGCTTGACTGCGAGACAGACATGTCGGGCAGGTGCGAAAGCAGGAACTAGTGATCCGGCACCTCATTGTGGAATGGGTGTCGCTCAACGGATAAAAGGTACCCCGGGGATAACAGGCTGATCTTGCCCAAGAGCTCATATCGACGGCATGGTTTGGCACCTCGATGTCGGCTCGTCGCATCCTGGGGCTGGAGTTGGTCCCAAGGGTTGGGCTGTTCGCCCATTAAAGCGGTACGCGAGCTGGGTTTAGAACGTCGTGAGACAGTTCGGTCCCTATCCGCTGCGCGCGTTGGATATTTGAGAAGTCCTGTCCCTAGTACGAGAGGACCGGGATGGACTGACCTCTGGTGTGCCAGTTGTTCTGCCAAGGGCATGGCTGGTTGGCTACGTCGGGAAGGGATAACCGCTGAAAGCATCTAAGCGGGAAGCCTGCTTCGAGATGAGATATCCATACACCTTCGGGTGTGAGAGGCCCCCAGTAGATGACTGGGTTGATAGGCCAGATGTGGAAGCACAGCAATGTGTGGAGCTGACTGGTACTAATGGCTGATGACTTACTACAACATTTTTATTGTTTATGCGTGTTTGCGTCCACTGTGCGGTTCTCGAGGAACAACTCCTCAGAACGTCGGCCCTCTTTTTGAGGGGTTGGTGTTCTGGTGGTCTGGTTGTCTCATTGTGTTACGGCGGTCATAGCGTCGAGGAAACGCCCGGTTCCATTCCGAACCCGGAAGCTAAGCTCGATTGCGCCGATGGTACTGCACTCGGGAGGGTGTGGGAGAGTAGGTCGCCGCCGGACATCTTTGTGGGAGTGGGAGTGAGCTTGAGACCCTTAAAGGGTTTCGCTCCTCCCACTCCTTTTTTCATGCCGAAAACAGGGTTCCGGTTTTCATGCGCGAAGTCAGGGTTCTTGCCGAGGGGCGTGCAGGGCTGGTGACCAGCGATGTCGTCGCCAGCGCTGAAGCGGGACGTCGACGTGGCACGGCGTTCTCCCGCTCACCTCAGGACCAACAGTGCGGTTCGGCGCGTCTGTCCCCGGTAGACTCGGTTGTCGGGTCCGCGCAGCCATCCGTTGCTGGTTCCCGAGCTCGTGGCCTCGTCGTCTCGAGCATCCCGCAGTTCATGTCCCGGGAGCGCCGCCGGCGCCCCGCTGAGTTCCAGGAGAGCCATGCCGTCCACGTTGCCGGGAGTTCCCGACATCGATGAGCAGCTCGCGAGCAACATCGTCGAGCGCCTCGGAGCCATCGAGGAGCGGCTGCGTGACTCCGTGGCCACGTCCGACGACATGGTCCGCTGGACCAGCCGTCACCTGATGGATGCCGGAGGCAAGCGCGTGCGTCCCATGCTGGTGCTGCTTGCGGCATCGCTCGGTGACCTCGACGCTGAGGGGGTGCTCGACGCTGCAGTCCTGGTCGAGCTCACGCATCTGGCGAGTCTTTACCATGATGACGTGATGGACTCGGCGCCCACCCGCCGTGGTGCGGAGAGCGCGCATTCGCTCTGGGGCAACAACGTCGCGATCCTCACCGGTGACTTCCTCTTCGCTCGTGCGAGTGCGCTCAGCGCCCGGATCGGGACCGAGGCTGTCCGCCTCCACTCGGAGACCTTCGAGAGGCTGTGCCTGGGACAGCTCCATGAGACCGTCGGGCCGAAGGAGGACGAGGATCCCTTCGCCCACTACATCTCGGTCCTCGCCGATAAGACCGCCTCGCTTCTCGCCCTCGCGGGAAGCCTCGGGGCGTCCCTGGCAGGGGGACCCGCTGGCTCAGCCGACGTCATGCGGCGGTACGGGGAGAAGGTCGGAGTCGCCTTCCAGCTCGCGGACGATGTGCTCGATCTCGAGAGCGACGCCGCCACCAGCGGGAAGACCCCCGGCATCGATCTGCGTGAGGGAGTGCCGACGATGCCTACCCTGCTGGTTCGACGCCGCGCTGCGGCGCAGCAGGACGCCCATAGCCTGGACCTCGTGGCACGGCTCGACGGTGACCTCAGCTCAGATGCCGCGCTGGATGAGCTCGTCGCAATGCTCCGGGCCGATCCTGCGCTCGAGGAGACGCGCGCGCTCGCGCAGCGCACTGCCGATGAGGCGGTGGAGATTCTCGCCGAGCTGCCGGAGAGCGACGTCCGTGCCGCGCTGACGACGTTCACCCGGACCCTGGTGGAGCGCGCACGCTGACTCCCGGGCGGACCGGGGCGGCTGCCCAGCTCCGTCCCGGTCTCCACACCGTTTCGTGATCAGGCGCTCGTGGTGCTCATGCGCTGCTGCGGGTACCCTGGGCAGGTCGCGCGCGCGGAAGTATCAGCTCCGGGGAGCATTCTCTGAGCGAGTGCTGGGCACCACTTGCGGGCGCGTTGAGAATCGGAACATGCGCTGGGGGTACGTCCATGTCTGACACCGCTGGATCCAAGCGACGCCGGGGGAGGCGCGTGACGGTCGCGTCCTCGGCCATGATCGCTGTGGTCGCGCTGGTGCTGACCGGGTTCGCGCTGCGCTATCCGGGTCTTTCCTCGTCTGATGTCCAGGTCTCCAATGGCGGGGTCTGGGTCTCGAACCAGGACAGCGGGCTCATCGGCCGGCTCAATGTGGATGCCGGTGAGCTCGATGCACGACTGATGTCCACCGGTCAGGACCTCGACATCATCCAGTCGGGGTATCACGTCTTCGAGACGGGCGCCCGGGGGTTCACCCCGATCAACACTGCGTCCGTGGTTCGCAACGGCCTCGTCGAGCTGCCCGCAGGTTCCACGGTGAAGATCGGTGGGGATCGCGTCGTGATCGCTGCGCCGGACGGGCGCGTCTGGATCCTGACCCCCGAAGAGGCCGCGGCATTCAGCCCCGCCGCAGTAGATCCGGTGCTCGAAACCGGCAAGGAGGCGCCGCCGGTCGCCGTCTCCGAGAATGGTGTCGTGTATGTGCTCAACGGCTCCGAGCTGCTGAGGTATGCGAAGACCTCGCCGACCCAGGACACGACGGCGGACAAACCGATCGAACTCGCTGATGTCTCCAGCAATTCGGATCTGCTCCAGCTCACGGTGGTCGGCGACGAGCCGGTGGTCCTGGACAAGGAGAAGCGCCTGCTCCGGGTGGGAGCCGACGCCAACGAATACGACCTCACCGACGACGGAGTCTCCACCCTGGAGTTCGCCGAGCTCCAGCAGGCAGGCCCCGCCTCCGACAACTTCGTGCTCGCCACCCGCGATGCGCTCTTCGTGATCCCCTTCGACGGTGGCAAGGCCACGAAGCAGGCCGCCGGCGGCACGGGGAGCACCGTGGTCCCACCCGCCCAGGTCCAGGGATGCGCCTACGGGGCCTGGGGTGGCTCGAACCGTTATGTGCGGCTGTGTGCAGGGGAGGAGCCGATCGCCGAGAGCATCCCCGAGGCGGACAGCGCCGCCGATCTCACGCTGCGCGTCAACCGCGACCTGGTGGTCCTCAACGACCAGAAGTTCGGATTGTCCTGGGAGATCATGGACAACATGGAGGTGGTGGACAACTGGGTCGTGACCCAGGAGATCCAGACCAACGAGTCCGAGGAGAAGGAGAAGGAGACTCTCACCACCACGATCACGAACATCGCCGCAGAGCGCGATCAGGAGAATCGCCCGCCGACCGCCAATGAGGACCGGTACGGTGTGCGGCCCGGCAAGAGCGTGGTCCTGCCGGTGACCCGCAACGACACTGATCCGGACGGGGACATCCTGTCCGTGCGCGTCGAAGGCGAGCAGCCCGGCATCGGCACTGTCACTCCGATCCGAGGCGGAACTCAGCTCCAGATCCAGGTGGACGAGGACGCCTCCGGCAGCGCCACGTTCACCTACCAGGCGAATGACGGCCGCGGTGGCACCGATACCGCAACTGTCACTCTGGACGTGCGCGCCGACGGCGACAACGAGGGTCCCAGGCCCGCGGACGAGATGATCACCAAGGTCCAGGTCCGCTCCGGTGAAGAGATCAGCTTCAACATCAGCCCGTACTGGGAGGATCCGGACGGCGACGCCTTCTATCTCGCCAATGCCACCGTCCCACCAGAGGACCTCGTGACCTTCCGTCCCGATGGCCTGGTCACCTTCAACGATGCCGGACTCGCCCCTGGAACCAAGCAGATCGAGGTCAGCTTCCGGGACGAGCATGGCAAGCAGGGGGAGGGCACCGTCGAGATCGAGTCGGTGACCGAGACCGACCTGGCGCCCATCACCACCGCGGACCACGCCACGATCGTGGCGGGTCGCACCACGACCATCAAGCCGCTGCTGAACGATCTGAACCCCAACGGCGGCAATCTCGAGCTGCTCAGCGTGAGCGAAGTCGACGGGCTCGAGATCGACCCGGTCCTCGAGGCGGGGACCATCAACGTCCAGGCGAGCGTGCCGGGCGCCTACTACCTCGAGTACACGGTGGCGGCGAGCGGCGCGAGCACCGTCTCGCTGGGACTCGTGAGGGTCGATGTCATCGAGCCCGAGGCGGAGAATCTCGCCCCGGTCGCGGTCGATGACATGGGCACGGTGACCACTGGGACGGACACCCTGCTGGACCCGTTGGAGAATGACGTGGACCCCACCGGCGGGGTGCTGGTCGTCAACTCGATCGACGTGCCTGAGGGCAGTGGCCTGAAGGCCACCATCGTGAACCACCACCTGATCCGAGTCGAGGCGGCGCCGGGTGCGATGGTCTCGGCGGAGCCGGTCCCTGTGACCTACGAGGTGGCGAACTCGGCCGGCGTCACCACCGGCACCGCCCGGGTGATGGTCGCCAGCACCGATACCCAGTTCGCGAACCCCGTGGCCGTCCCGGACCGGGCCGTGGTCCGTGCCGGCGACATGGTCAACATCAACGTGACCGGCAACGACATCTCGCCGACCGGCGCTGATCTCCATCTCGCGCAGGAGATGGACACCTCTCGCGCCGATGAGCTGGGGCACACCGAACCCCACCAGGACCAGGTTCGCTTCCGGGCGAACGATGACGCCACCGGTGAGGCCGTGGTCCAGTACCAGGTGATCGACGAGACCGGCCGCACCGGCTCAGCGCTCGCCTACATCACGATCGTCCCGCGCGATGCCGACAACACCGCGCCGAAGCCGGACAACCTCACGGCGCGCACCGTCGCGGGTACGCCGGTGCGGATCCCCGTTCAGACCACCGGAATCGATCCCGAGGGCGACTCCGTGATGCTCACCGGCGTCACCAGCCCGATGCCCACGCTGGGAGAGATCGTCAGCGCGAACGGCGAGTGGATCGAATACCTTCCCCACGACGGCTCCGTCGGCACCGATCGCTTCCGCTACCAGGTGATGGACCGCCACGGCGCGATCGGCACCGCCGAGGTGCTG
This sequence comes from Brachybacterium sp. AOP24-D1-21, assembly GCF_052378665.1. Taxonomy (NCBI): domain Bacteria; kingdom Bacillati; phylum Actinomycetota; class Actinomycetes; order Micrococcales; family Dermabacteraceae; genus Brachybacterium; species Brachybacterium sp. AOP24-D1-21. The sequence continues at coordinate 32,436 of NZ_JBQSXX010000001.1, read as the reverse complement.
GTCGGGGTGGCCGCACCGAACGATCGCAACCAGGCACCCTATGCGGTCGACGACACCGTGGAGGTCCGGCCGGATCGCGAAGTCCAGATCCCGGTGCTCGCCAACGACACCGACCCTGAAGGCGACCTGTTGGCCGTAGTGCGCGGTGACGTCGAGGCGATGACCGAGATCCAGCAGCACGCTCCGCCTGAGGATGCCGACGACGGCTACCTCACCGTCACCACCCCTTCCGAGCCCGGCACCCACACCGTGCTCTACTCCGCGACGGATGGACAGCTGAAGAGTTCGGCGACCGCGACCATCAAGGTGGCGAGCAATGCGCCGCAGCTTTCGCCGGTGGCGCGGGATGACTTCGTCCCGGTCGAGGACGTCATGGACCCCGAGATGGACTTCGTGGACGTCGAGGTGCTCGCCAACGACTCCGATCCCGATGGCAGCACCAAGGACCTCACCGTCGAGCTCGACGAACCGACCGGCGGTGTCGAGCTGCTCGATGAGGAGGGCACCGTCCGGATCCTCCCGCAGGAAGAGCAGCAGCGCATCCGGTACACCATCACCGATGTCGACGAGCTCGCCTCTGCCGGATACATCTGGGTGCCCGGCACCGCGAAGCAGGCTCCCGTCTGGGTGGGGCAGCCCCTCCAGGTGCAGGTCGGCTCCGAGGTGAGCGTCGATCTCGCGGATCCGAGCAACGTCCGGGTGCGCCCCGGCGCCGAGCCAGCACGCATCACCGATCTGAGCCTGGTCTCCGCACAGCACAGCGACGGTGGAGAGCTCGTCTCGGGCGAATCCACTCTCGTGTACCGGCCGGCCGCGGACTTCTCGGGCAACGACACCATCACGGTCGAGGTCACCGACGGTGCGGTGGGCGACCCCACGGCTGCCGTCGCGACCCTCGCGATCCCGGTCCAGGTCGCTCCCGAGGAGACCAACCTTCCACCGACCCTGCAGGGCGCGGTGCTCGAGATCGAACAGGGAGGTGCGCAGTCGTCCATCGATCTGGCCGCTGGCGCTGAGGATCCCGAGAACGAGGAGCTGACCTACGCCCTGGGTGATCTCACGCCGACCCCCGAGATCACGGTAGGGCTCGAGGGCTCGACTCTGACCGCCTCCGCGACCACGAAGTCGCCCAAGGGCGAGATCCTGGAAGTGCCGGTCACCGTCACCGACGGGACCAACCCGCCGGTCTCAGCGACCGTGCAGATCACCGTCGGCGGCTCACAGCGACCGCTGATCTCGGCGACCCTCGACGAGGCCACCATCGATGCCGGGCGCACGGAGTCGATCCCCGTGCTCGAGAACGACTCGAACCCCTTCCCCGGCGGTGAACGGGAGATCGTCAGTGCGGCACTGGTCTCCGGTGACGGCGAGGTCTCGCTCGATGGCGACGACGTCGTGATCACGCCGGATCCGGACTTCCATGGATTCCTCAATGCCAGCTATACGGTCATGGACGACACCGGTGACCCTGATCGACAGGTCAGTGGCGAGATCCGGGTCACCGTGCTGGGCAAGCCTGAGGCCCCCTCCGCGCCTCGCATCGGCGAGGTCGGGGACGGGTTCGTCGAGCTGAACTTCACCGCTGGCGCTGACAACGGCTCGCCGATCACCGGGTACAAGGTCTCCACGGCAAGCGGTCCCGCGGTGACCAAGGACTGCCCGTCCACCTCGTGCACCATCACCGGTCTGGCCAATGACACCGAGTACTCCTTCCAGGTCGTCGCGGTGAACGACGTCGGGGATTCCGACCCCTCGGCCGCCTCGCCCATCGCGCGGCCCGATGTCCGCCCCGAGAAGCCCGCCGCCCCCTCGGTCGAACGCGGCGACGAGCAGCTGACCCTGTCCTGGACCGCACCGGTCAACCGGGGCTCCGCGATCCAGAGATACAAGGTGCAGATCCACAACACCTCGACGAACGAGATCGCGCCTCGGGACATCGAGGCGGGGAGCACCCAGAGCGTCTTCACCGACCTGGACAACGGGGTGAAGTATCGCTTCCGCATCCAAGCCTTCAACCTGGCCGAAGAGCCTTCGGACTGGTCCGGCTGGTCGAAGCCCGAACACCCTGCTGGCAAGCCCGCCACCCCGAGCGGTACCCCGGTGGCTGAGCGCGTGAGCGATGCGCGGCAGCAGGGCGGCGGGGGCGGGATCACCGTCACCTGGCCGAAGATGACCAAGAAGGAGTCCAACGGCGAGCCGATCACGCAGTACATCGTCACCGCCTCCTCAGGGGAGAGCCAGACGGTGGACCACACCAAGACCTCCGCAACTTTCCTCCAGCTGGATGCGGACACTGCACATTCCTTCACCTACACCGGTGTGAACTCGGTGGGCAAGGGAGTGGGTGCGTCGAAGCCCTCGAACTCCGTCACCCCATGGTCGAAGCCCGCCGCCCCGACCGGGGTCAGAGCGACGATGCCCAGTGAGGGCACCGGCGCCGGACCCAACGGCCGGGCGACGGTTCACTGGCAGGCGGCGGACGGCAACGGCACCACCGTCACCAAATACGTGGTGCGCTGGAACGGTGGCTCGAAGACGGTCAACGCACCGGCCACCAGTGCGGACATCTCCGGACTCGGGACCAGCGGAACCACGTACAGGTTCAGCGTCGAGGCGCGCAACGGCTTCGAGGCCAACGGCGGTGTCAGCGATCCTTCCGGGGAGTCAAACGCGGTGCGGCCGTACACGACACCGGACAAACCGAGCGCAGCCACTATCTCGACCGCCAAGTGCACCGGCGCGAACAACTGCCCCGTGACGTACAAGGCCTCCGCCGGCGGCGATGACGGCGGGGCCGGTAACACGACGCTCCAGGTCCGTATCGACGGTGGTGGCTGGCAGGACTCGGGCACCTCCTACTCCAAGACGATCCAGGCCAAGTCCGCCTCCTCGCATTCGATCGAGGCACGTGTGGTGACGAAGCCGAAGAACGCCGACGGCTCCACGGCCACCATGACCTCCGGCACCGTGAAGGACTCGAAGAAGGCCCAGACCTACACCCCGCCCCCCGCGCCGAAGATCAGCGGTGAGAACGGGTACGGCGATGCGACCGGGGAGGATGGGTGCAACAACGGATGGTGCTACTACCTCGACTTCACAGTGTCGGGTCTCGCCCCGAACACGACCTACGAGTACTGCATCAAGGCCGATGGCGTCATCGGTGGGAACTGCTGGTACCCAACCACGGACGGCGCCACCCCGACGATCGGGACCTTCACGACGAACTCTTCCGGTGCATGGGACCTCCGCGACAGCGGGCATAAGCCGTACTGGGGTCACCCGTACACCGACCTCTGGGTCTGGGTCAGGATCGACGGTCAGACCGCCGACTCCAATAAGGTCCAGATCCGCTCGAGCTGAGATCCCCGCCTCACGACATCCGCCCTCTTCCCGAAAGCAGAATTTCTCCTCATGAGCATGACCCCCGAACAGGCCCGCTGGTTCGCCGAGACGTTCGACAAACTCGTCCAGAGCATCGGCCAGGCCGTCCTCGGCAAGAACGAAGTGGTCCGTCTGGTGCTGACCGCGATGATGGCCCCTGGGCATGTGCTGCTCGAGGACGCGCCGGGCACCGGGAAGACCTCGCTGGCCCGCTCGATCGCCGCGACCGTGCAGGGCACCAGCACCCGCATCCAGTTCACCCCTGACCTGCTGCCCTCCGACGTCACCGGTGTGACGATCTACGACCAGAACACCAAGGCCTTCGAGTTCCACAAGGGACCGGTGTTCGCGAACATCGTCCTCGCCGACGAGATCAACCGCGCCTCGCCGAAGACCCAGTCGGCGATGCTCGAGGTGATGGAGGAGGCCCGGGTCACAGTCGACGGTGTCACCCACGAGGTCGGCAACCCGTTCATGGTGATCGCCACCCAGAACCCCATCGAGCAGGCCGGCACCTACCGTCTTCCTGAGGCGCAGCTGGACCGGTTCCTGATGAAGACCTCCATCGGCTACCCCGACCACGCCTCCAGCGTGCAGATCCTGCAGGGCTCCGCGCTGCGCGACCGCAGCAGCCAGCTCAGCCCGCGCATCTCCCTCCAGGCCGTCAACGACATGACCCAGCTGGCCTCCACCGTGCATGTGGACCCGGCGGTCCTCGAGTACGTCTCCCGACTGATGGAGGAGACCCGCCTCGCGCCGGAGGTGCGCGTCGGCGTCTCCATCCGTGGCGCCCTGGCGCTGATGCGCGCGGTGAAGGTGTGGGCTGCGGTCAATGGCCGCCACTATGTGATCCCGGATGACGTCAAGCACCTGGTCGAGCACGTCTGGCTGCACCGCTTCGTGCTCGACCCCGAGGCAGAGTTCTCGGGCACCACCGCCAAGAGCGTCATGACCAAGATCCTCAGCGAGGTGGCGCCGCCGCAGGCGCGACAGCAGTCGGCATGAGTACCGATCGTCGACGAACTGCGAGGGACGAGCGGGAGGAGATGAGCGCATGAGTGCTGTTCGTCGACGAACTGCGAGGGACGAGCGGGAGGAGATGAACACATGAGTTCAGAGACCTCACTTCCCACCGACGCCGCAGACGCAAAAGCCGCCAAGGCCCAGGCGAAGAAGCGGCGCAGCGCCGTTAAGTCGGAGGCCAGGGCGAAGGCCCGCTCCACCCGGAAGCAGACGCGCGCCGCGAAGCGTACGCAGAATGCTCCCGGGTCGGTGTCCGAAGCTCCTGGGTCGGTGTCCGGCGGGCCGGGTGCCGCACAGCCGGGCCGATCAGCCGGGCAGCCAGGCTCAGAGGCCGAGCAGAGCACCGGGCTGGCCGGTCTCCGCGACCGCGCGGTGGAACTCTGGATTCGACGGATCCACCCCGTGCTCGATGTCATCTCCCCGATCGGGTGGGCCGTGTTCGGTGCCGCCGCGGCCTGCTGGTTCATCGGCCTGACCCTCCACATCACCGAGCTGAACGTGATCGCGTTCGCGCTCACCGTGCCGCTGGTGATCGCGGCGCTGTTCGTGCTGGGCCGTGCCTCGTACAAGGTCACCCTCGATCTGCAGACCCACCGCGTGGTGGTCGGTACCCGCGCCGTCGGCAGGGTGGAGGTCGCCAACCCGACCCAGCGGGTGATCCTGCCCTCGCGCATCGAGCTGGCGGTCGGCTCCGCCACCGCGCAGTTCATGGTGCCGAAACTCGACGCAGGTGCCGAGCACGAGGAGCTGTTCGCCGTGCCCACCAAGCGTCGCGCCGTCCTGGTCGTCGGCCCGGTGCGCTCGGTGCGCGATGACCCGCTCTCGCTGATGCGCCGCCAGGTCACCTGGGCGAAGGAGCAGGAGCTGTTCGTCCACCCGCGCACCGTGCGCCTCGACGAGGCGGCCAGCGGGTTCCTGCGCGACCTCGAGGGCACCCCCTCCTCGGACCTCTCCAGCTCCGACATCGCCTTCCATGCGCTGCGCGACTACGCTCCGGGCGATGACCGGCGGCACGTCCACTGGCGCACCACTGCCCGCACCGGGAAGCTCATGGTCCGTCAGTTCGAGGAAACCCGGCGCTCGCATGTGGTGGTCGCGCTGGACAATCTCGCCGAGCACTACGCGAGCGACGACGAGTTCGAACTGGCAGTCTCCGTAGCGGCCTCGATCTCGGGCCAGACCTTCCGGGAGGAGAAGGAGCTGACTCCCTTCACCTTCGACGAGCGTCAGAACACGGGGACCCTCCGGCAGATGATGGACGACTACACCGTCATCGAGCAGTTCAAGGAGCGGGCCTCGTTCCATGAGCTTGGCCAGAAGGCCGCCGATCTCGCCCCTAACGCCTCCGCGGTGATGATGGTCGTCGGCTCCCACACCACGGCGCGCGAGCTGAACTCCGCCGCCAACCAGCTTCCGATCGGAGTGATGGCAGTGGCGATCCGCTGCGTGGATGATGCCGACGTGAAACGCTCGGCGATCGGCAGCCTGGACGTGGTCACGCTGGGATCGCTGGACACCCTCGCGCGAGCCTTGCGGGCGGTGGGTCGATGAGCACGACCACCACCGCGCCCAGGCGGGCGCCGAGCTACTTCTCGAGCATCCCGCACCGCCGTCGGGCACTGGACCTCGCAGCCCTGGGCGCGCTGTTCATCCTCGCGATCCTCGGCTTCCACCACGTCTACGGCGGCATCCAGTACCTGCTCACCGGGATCATGGCGCTGGTGTTCGGCACCCTGATCGCGCTGATCGGAGCGCGGTGGCGCTGGGGACCGCTGCGGATCACCCCTCTCGTGCTGGTGACGTACTTCCTGTTCGGGCCGATGTTCGCCGCCCCGACCCGTGCGCTCTGGGGTGTCCTGCCCAGCCCCGGTGCTCTGTGGGAGCTGATCAAGGCTCCGGTGACCAGCTGGAAGTCGGTGCTGACGGTGGCACCTCCGGTGGGCGTCGCCCAGGGAGTGCTGGGTGTGGTGTGGATCAGCACTCTGCTGCTGTCGCTGCTGGCCATGTCGATCGTGATGAGGTCTCGGCTGTACGTGCTGGCCTGGCTGTTCCCCTTACTGCTGGTGGGCGTGACGATCATCTTCGGCACCGACCAGTCATTCGCGGCGGTCCTCCGAGGGGTGCTCTACGCGACCATCTCCATCGCCTGGCTGACCTGGCGGTTCGAGGCCGCGAGGCTTTCCAACGCCCAGTCCACGATCATCTCGGACACGGTGAGGCCGGGCTCGTGGAAGAACCCGGTGCTGCGGCGCCGTGTGATCGGCGGCGCACTGATCATGGCGCTCGCCGGCGGTGGCGCGGTCGCCGCGCACTCCCTGCTGGATCCGCCTCCGGGCACCATCCGCTATGCGGCGCGAGACAAGATCAGCCCGCCCTTCGACCCGCAGCAGTATGTCTCTCCGCTCACGGAGTTCCGCGGCTACCTCAAGCATCAGCGCAAGGAGGAGCTGTTCACGATCTCCGGTGTCAGCAGCGGTGAGCAGATCCGGCTGGCCACCATGGACTACTACGACCTGCAGGTCTACAACGTCGCCAGCAGCGAGGCCAAGGATGGCCCCTCCGGGGCGTTCTTGCGCACCGCGCCGGGGGTCGACCTCCGCGCCGGCACCGGGCAGGAGCGGGTGTCGTCGGTGACCATCGGCGCCTATTCCGGCGTGTGGCTGCCCACCGCCGGCGCGCAGACCAACCGCATCGACCTCGCAGAGATGACCTCCGAGCGGTCGAGCGTGACCTCCGAGAACCTCTTCCTCAACCAGCAGTCCCAGACGGCGGTGAACGCACGTGGGGTGAGGCCCGGTGACACCTATGAGCTCTCCTACGAGCCCTATGCGGAGCCCACGGCCGAGCAGCAGCGCACCGCCAAGTTCGCACAGATCGAACTGCCCGAGAACGCGCCGATGGATGTGCTGCGGCCGCTGGCCGAGGAAGCGGCGGGGTCGTCGGACTCCGACTTCGAACGGTTCCAGAACCTGACCAGGACGGTGAAGAAGGACGCCTTCTACTCGCATGGTCTCGATGAGGATGCGGCGTCCCTCTCCGGCCATGGCGCGAGCCGCCTGCTGGCGATGCTCGAGGAGGTCGGCTTCGATGAGAACACCCCGGATGCGCAGCCGGAGGGTCGCATCGGCGACGAGGAGCAGTTCGCGGCGCTGACCGCGGTGATGGCCCGCTCGATCGATATCCCCGCCCGCGTGGTGATGGGATTCGAGGTCCCTCCCGGCCAGGAGGGAACCGTCGCGATCACCGGCGACAACGTCACAGCCTGGGTCGAGGTCGCCTTCGAAGACATCGGATGGGTGCGCTTCGATCCCGCCCCGGACGAGGAGGACGACCCCACCGAACCTGAGCCCAAGGAGGTGGAGGAGCCTCTGCCCCAGGTGGCGCAGCCGCCGCCGCCTCCGGCTGAGCCGCCCAGCCCGCCGCCGGGCGCGATGAGCGACGACAGCGAGAAGGATGAAGAGCCGCCGGAGCCGACCACCTCGTGGGTCGTCTACCTCGGCCTGGGTCTGATCCCCGTGGCGCTGCTGCTGATCGCTGTGCTCGCCGTGATCATCGCCAAGACGGTGCGGCGAGGACGCCGCCGCACCCGGGGCCCGTTGCCGACGCGCATCGATGGGGGCTGGCAGGAGATCCTCGACCTGTTGACCGACCTCGGCCAGAAGCCGGACCCCCTGATGACCCGTGCCGAGACCGCGGCGCGGCTCCAGGCAGACATCCCGGCGATGGGAGCGCTGACTCTCGCCGGCCGTGCAGACCGCGCAGTCTTCGGACCTGACGATCTCCCCGAAGCTGCGGCCGAGGAGTACTGGAGTGATGTCATGACGGCGCGGCGTAGCATGTCCGCTGCGGTGCCGTGGCACAAGAGGCTGCGGGCAGCGCTCTCACTGCGCTCCTTCCGCCGGCGGTCCGCGGACCGCCGCACCGAGAACAAGCGCCTCCGAGTGAATGCTCGGGCCCGGGACAAAGCGCTGCGCCGCTCCGAAGCGATGCGCCGACGCCGGTCTTCGCTCCGCGAAGGCACCAGGAGGACGAGATCGTCGAAGAAGGGCAGAGCGTGATGAACCAGACGCGATACTGCAGCACCTGCGGGACTCTGCTGTCCGAGGGCGCGGTGATCTGCGGAGAGTGCGGTGCGCGCTATCAGGCCTCGCCCTATGAGCGCCGGGCGACCGATACTCCCGGGGCCTGGGCGCAGGCGCCACGGTCACGGGCGCGGGACCTCGGTGCGGACGCCGCCCAGGCTCCGGAGGAGGAGGGGATCGAGCTGGTCTCCAGGGAGTCTCTCCTGCCGAAGAACCCGGGTGCGACGGCACTGCGCACTCAGGAACAGTACGATCAGATGATGGTGACCCAGCCCGCGATGAATCAGACCGGACCGGGCCCCGCGCCCGGCATGCTGAACGGACCGGGGTCTCCGGCTCCGGCGCCGAGTGCACCCGGGGGAGAGCCGATGGAGCCGCCGCTGGACGGATGTGTCCCCGGCTCGCTGCTGCGACGATTCCTGGCCGCGCTGGTGGACTCGGTGATCGGCACCCTGGTGGCGGTGCCGCTCACCCTCGGCATGATCCTCATCCTGACCTCCGACACCATCGGCCTGCTCCCGCAGATCCTGGTCGGGGTGGGCGTGGCGCTTCCCGTCGCGTACACGGTGCTGATGATCTGGCTGGCCGGGTCGAAGGGATTCACCCTCGGCAAGCTGATCCTCGGACTGAGGATCACGAAGGACGGCGCAGGCGGGCCGATCGGCTTCGTGCGTGCACTGGGCCGCTGGGCGCTGTACGGGATCATCCCGCTGATCATGGCGCTGTCGATCTTCATCGACCCGAAGAAGCATCTGCGCGGCTTCCACGATCGGGTGATCGGCTCCGTCGTCGTGGACATCAAGGCAGGTCGCAACCCGCTGCAGCCTCGTCCCGACGATTTCGAGCGCGAGAGCGCGGCTCACTACCTCGGCGCCCCCTCGGTCGCGGTCTCCACGCACCCGAACCTGCTCTCCGAGCCGGGGACGGCGTGGAGCGGTCCCTCTGACTCGGCACCGGCTCAGCCCGTCACCGGCGGCTGGGACGGGAGCCAGCAGATGGCACCGAGCCCGTATGCGCCGCCCGCGTCGAGCAGCTCCGCACCGGAGGCACCGATGTCGACGGGTTGGGCCGCTCCGCCGCCCACGCGGGAACCTGTCGCGCAGCAGCCGGGCGGCGAAGGTGGCTGGGCACCGCCTCCGGTCGACCCTGTGCCGCAGCAGAGCTGGGACCAGAACGCTTCTGCACCGCGGCAGCAGAGCGCGGAGCAGGTCGCCCCGGCGCCGCAGCAGGCACCGTGGGACCAGCCGGCGCCGCAGCAGGCGCCGCGGGACCAGCCTGCCGTGCAGCAGGACTGGAGCCGGCAGGACGGGACTTCACAGCCCCAGCAGCAGCCACAGCACTGGGGCCAGCCCGCCCCGCAGCAGTCGGCGGCGCCGGCCCCGTACCAGGACCCGAATGCCGCCGGAACTGCAGGATGGGCTCCGCCCGCCCCTCAGGGCCAGCCCTCCGCACCTGGGGCGAACTCCGCCCTGGACTCCGGAGCGCAGCCCTCCTACGGTGCTCCGACGCCTTACGCGGCACAGGAGCAGGAGAACTCCGCGCCGCAGGCTGGCGCCGCAGGCTGGGGACCCGCCAGCACGAATCAGGAACCTGTCGGGACGCCCGGCGAACTCACCGGAGACGCGTGGGACGCAGGGATCGACGAGCAGACCCGCCTGTCCGAACCGGACGACTCGCTCGGCGATCTCGAACAGACCCGTCTCTCCGCAGTGAAGCTGCCGGCGGTGAAGAAGCTGCGGCTGACGGCCGACGACGGCACCGACCGCCTTGTCGAGAAGGCCGTGGTGATCGGACGCAACCCCTCCGCTTCGGGGGAGGAGGTGCTGTTCGTGCTGAAGGACGACACGCGCTCCGTCTCCAAGACGCATCTGCGGATCGACGGGACCGGGGAGGAGATCACGGTCACCGATCTGGGCTCGACCAACGGCTCCACCATCCTGCGTGAGGACGGCTCCCGGGAGAACCTGGTCCCGAACGCGCCCACGGTCCTTCCCACCGGTGCACAGCTGACCCTCGGGGACCGGACCCTGTCCGTGGAGAGGGAGCAGTGATCGACCGCTCCCTCTCGGACCCGGATCTCACAGGAACGATCCGGGTCATCTCCGCCGCCGCCACCCACGTCGGCCATGTGCGGGCCACCAATGAGGACAGCATCCTCAACGTGTCACCGATCTACCTGGTCGCTGACGGCATGGGCGGGCACAATGCCGGTGAGGTCGCCAGCGCGATCGCGGTCGAGGAGTTCGAGAAGCTCACGATTCAGGAGAACGTCACCGTCGAGCAGCTGGGGGAAGCGCTGCGCTCCGCAGCCACGCGGATCGGCGAGCTCGGCGGCGAGTCCACCCTGGGCGCCGGGACCACAGTCGCAGGGGTCGCGACGATGGTGCTGGACGGAGTCGGCTACTGGGTCGTGCTCAATCTCGGGGACTCCCGCGTGTACCGCCTCTCAGGAGACGTCTTCGAGCAGGTCAGCGTGGACCATTCGGTGGTCCAGGAGCTGATGGACCGGGGCGAGCTCACCCCTGCCCAGGCGAAGGTCCACCCCTACCGTCACATGGTCACCCGGGCCCTCGGCGCCGGGCCCGAGTCCGATCCGGACTACTGGCTGATCCCCGCAGAGGTGGGGGATCGGATGCTGATCTGCTCCGATGGGCTGACCGGCGAGATCGACGACGCCGCCATCGAGCAGCTGCTGCGCCGTCCGACGGACGTGCGCACCCTCAGCCATGAGCTGGTGGGCCGTGCGCTCGATGCCGGTGGTCACGACAACGTCAGCGTGGTCCTGGTCGAAGCCGTCGAGGTGGTGGGCCAGCCCCTGATCACCGAGAGCACAGCCGGCAGCTCGAGCTCCGCAGATCGGGAGGACGAGTTCGAGATCGATGAGGACACGCTCCCGCGAGCGCTCCGCGATGGTGGCGGAGAGGTCTGATGAACGAGGAGAAGGGTGTAGGAGCCGAGGACCTGCTCGGGAGAGGGACCTGGGTGCGGCAGGGCCCGGCCACGCTGGTGATCCGGAACAACGCCTGGGTGGTGCTGGTCCCCGGGCTGCGCAAGCAGGTCACGGAAGCGGCATGGGAGCTGCTCGACGGCTCTCCCGACCCGGAAGGGTTCCTCGATGCTCTGGTGGAGACCGGGGGGATCGAGAGCGCGGAGAAGCTCTCCGCGCTGCTGTTCGGCTTCCATGACGGCACCACCGGCACGTTCGGAGTGAAGGGCACGACGCCGATCGCCGTCTACACCCCCGAAGGATCCCAACAGATCGCGGGCTCGGACGAGGAGCCCTTCGTCCTGAGGACCGTCGAGGGCGTGCGTCGCACCGCGTTCGGAGATCTCCCTGCCGAGCAATCCCTCGGGGCACCTCGGCTGAGTTCGGGGGTGATCCCGGTGCGGGGATTCGTGCACGTGACGGAAGACCCTGCAGAGCTGGGAGATGCCGAGCGGGCCGAACTCGCCGAGCAGGTGGAGAAGGACGGCCGGTCGATCGAGAGCCCGGAGGCGAAGAAGCGCCGCGCCGCACGCCCGACTCCTGCCCCGAAGCCTGCCGGGAGCAGCGCTGCCGCCCCTCTGGTGAGGCCCGCGACAGCCACCCGCAAGCCGGGGGAGATGCCGCCCACCATCTCCCGAGGGGGAACACGCGGAGGCTCGACCCGGCCCGCCGCCTCCGAGACCGCGTCCGCCGGACCGAATATGTTCGCGGGCCTCTTCGGGAACAGCTCTGCGACCCCGAAGCCGGCGGCTCAGGCTGAAGCACCAGCACCAGCACCAGCACCAGCACCAGCACCAGCACCAGCACCAGCACCAGCACCAGCACCAGCACCAGCACCTACACCAGCACCAGCACCCGCACCGGCGGCGGTGCCTGCTGCGGAACCGGCAGCACCCGTACCCGCTGGGCAGCAGACTTCGGCTCCCTCTCCTGCCGTCGACGGCGCGCCGTCCTCGGAGCCCGCCCCGGCTGCGGCAGAACCCAAGCCTGCAACGCCTGTGAAGCGGCGATTGGTCAGCACCTCTCTGTTCGACCGCGGCCGTCGATCCTCCACCGCGGCACCTTCCGCTCAGGCGACCACGGCACCCGCACCGAATGGTGAGAGCACACCCGCTGGTGGGACCCCCTCTTCCTTGCAGCCCGCGGCAGCCGCGGCGGAAACGCCCGGGCCGGCAGGCGCGAGCTCCGCTGCCTCGACGCCCCCGGTCGAGCAGTCGGTGAGCACGGCAGCGCCGGCCGCGCCTGCCACCGCGACACGTCACTCGCCCGCGACCGCAGCACCCGTCACGTCGGCCTCCGTACCGACCCCTGACCCTCCGCCCGAGGATGAGTTCGAGTCACCTCCGACTCAGATCGCGCCGATCGATGACGACGACCTGGGCGACCAGGGCGATCAGGGCGACGAGAATGCTCCGACGCCTCCGCCGAGGCGGGCATCACGGCACGCTGCCGCTCCAGGGCCCGTCGCGAGCGAGCTCGAGAACACCGGGGCCTACGACGATCTCTTCGGCAAGACCGTGTTCCGGCGCATCGAGGACGCCGCCGTCCGGCGCAGCGAGGACGAGGACGACGCAGAGGATTCAGAAGAGCAGCCGGCCGCGGAGCGGACAGCCGCATCGGCATCGGCAACGGGATCAGTGCCGGCCGCTCCACCTGCCGAGACCACGTCAGCTGCCCCGGTCTCCCCGGCCTCGGCGCCTGAGCCGCTGCCGGCGGAACCCGCCACCGGCGGAGAGTTCATCGACTGGGTGCCGGGGGTCGGGCGCACGGCTCCGGAGATCGCACAGACCGCAGCGCGGCGCGCCTCAGAGGTTCCACCTCCGCAGCCGGCCTATCCGCAGGTCCAGATGGCGGAACGGCCATCCCCTCCGAACTCCGCTCCCCGCTCGGCAGCCGTCGGGCCGCCCATGGCGCCGGGCATGCCGTACGGACGCCCGATGAGCACCGGGGACGCCGGCCAGCACGTCGGATACCCGACGCCTGCCGGGCAGCCGCAGCCCTATGCGAACGGCCCTGCGAACCCGGGAGCTGCGGGACACCAGGTCGGGTTCCTCGGACCTGTGATGAGCGGCTCTGCGAACCCCGGCCATCCCGCACCGCCTGCACAGCAACACCGCGGCGCCTCCCCGGCACCGCAGCGACCCGCGCCGCCCCAGGGTGCCCATCCCGGTGCCGCCGGGTCTGCCGGAGGTGCCGTGCCGAACCGCTATCCACCGCAGGCCTCCTCTGCGAGCAGCGGGTATCCGCAGGCCGGGAGCTCGGCTCAGGCGCCGGGCGCTCCCTACCCTGGCGGGCCGATGCCGGGTCGGCATGCCAGCGCGCCCCACCCTGTAGCGCCCGCCGGCACTCCGGTGACTCCCACACCGCGTCCAGGGCCGGCTCCGCAGCCCGGATCCGGAACAGCGGCCCCTGCGGGCGTGCCGGGGCACGTCGTGGGCGGCGGTGTGACCCTGACCGGGATGGTGTGTCCGAACGGCCACGCGAACTCCCCGGAGCGCGCTGCGTGCCGGGCCTGCGGTGCACCGCTGCAGGGGCAGCCTCGCACCGTCGTGCGCCCGCCGTTGGGAGCCGTCGCCGTCTCCGGCGGCGGTCGTTTCGTGCTCGACCGCACGGCGATCATCGGTCGGCGTCCTCGCGCTTCTCGCGTCAGCGGTCATGAAGTGCCGCAGCTGATCACCGTGCCCAGCCCGCAGCAGGACATCTCCCGGTCGCACCTCGAGCTGCGGCTCGAGGGCTGGCATGTGGTGGCGCTCGATCTGGGCACCACCAACGGCACCACGCTGTATCGAGAGGGTTACGAGCCGGTCCGGCTGCGTTCACGGGAGGGTGTGGTCCTCCATGATGGAGACCATCTGGATCTGGGGGATGACGTGCATCTGAAGTTCGGGGAACGGCTATGAGCTCCAGGCCCCCCTCTGCGCCGCCCCGGCTGCCCGGTTACGAGTACGAGCAGCTGCTGGGCTCCGGCGGCTTCGCCGATGTCTTCCTGTACCGCCAGTTCCGCCCCCAGCGGCGGGTGGCGATCAAGGTGCTCCTCTCGAACGTGCTCGACGAATCGGTACGGCGGCAGTTCGACGGCGAGGCCAATGTGATGGCCCAGATGTCGACGCATCCGTCGATCGTCACGATCCACCAGGCGGAGGTCTCCGAGGACCACCGCCCGTACATCGTCATGGAGTACTGCCCGCGGTCCAACTACGGCGTGCGTTTCCGCAAGGAGCGGATCACCGTCGCCGAGGCACTGCGGGTGGGCGTTCAGATTGCGGGGGCAGTGGAGACGGCGCATCGCGCCGGAATCCTCCACCGCGACATCAAGCCCGCGAACATCCTGGTCACCGACTACAACCGCCCGGCGCTGACGGACTTCGGGATCTCGATCGCCGCAGGCCAGGGCGATGACGTCGAAGACTCCCAGGGAATGTCGATCCCGTGGTCCCCGCCGGAGTTCTTCGCCGACCCGCCCCGCGCCGACGTGCGCTCGGACGTGTTCTCCCTGGCTGCGACCGTGTACTCGCTGCTGGCCGGGCAGACTCCCTTCGAGCACCGCGGGCGGCGCAACACCGCCTCGGATCTCATCCATCGCATCTCGAGCGAGCCGCTGCAGCCACTGACCCGCCCTGATGTGCCGGCAGAACTGAACCGGGTCCTCTCGATCGCGATGGCCAAGGAGCAGGCGGGCCGGTATGACACGGCTCTCGCCTTCGGCCGTGGGCTGCAGCAGGTGGAGCTCTCCCTCTCCCTGCCGGTCACCCAGATGGACGTGCTCGACGACCGGAGCACCGCGGCCGCGCACAGTGCCGAGGACGACGAGCTCGACATGCACACTCGGATCCGCAAGGTTGCCACCGTGGACCCGGAGTCGGTCAGCACCACCGGCCCTGGGAGCCGGCGCAGGCTCGATCCCTACGCCGGCATCGCCCCCGCGATCGGCGCCCCGGCCGCGCCCGGATTCGGTGCCCCGGCAACCTCTGCGACGGATGATTCCGTCGAGTCGACCCTGCTGCGCCCGATCGGTGCGCGTCCCGCGGGTGCCTCTGCGCACTCGCCGCTGCCCGCGCCCGGCTACGCCGAGCACGAGGAGGAGCCCGCGAAGGCGCCGGCCTGGCCTTTCGTGGTGTTGGCGGCGGTGCTGATCGTGGTGCTCGGCGTGGGTGCCACCCTCGGAGTGCGCTACTTCCTGATCCCCGAGCCGGAACCCATTCCCAGTACGGACATCAACGTCGCGGCTCCGCCGCAGGATCCGCTGGAGCCGCCGACGGACATCAAGTTCACGCCCATCGCAGCGGGGAGCACTGGTGCGCCCGGTCTGGTACAGGTCAGCTGGGAACCGCCGGCCGGGGTCACGAAGGATGAGCACTACGTGGTCCAGTGGAAGGACATGCCGGACAACTACGAGCGCTACCAGCAGCAGCACGAGGTCCACGGCCTGAACTCGGTCGTCCTGGAGATCCCACCACAGCAGCCTGCCCCCTGTGTCCAGGTGCAGACGGTCAATCCCAACGGCAATTCGAGCCCCCCGGGAGAGAGCTGTTATGAGTAGGCGAGACAGGTACGGTGCAACCATGACGAACAGTCGTGATGACAGAGGGGACGGCTGACGATGGCGTCGACGATTTCGGTCGAGTTCTGCGGGGAGTGGTACCGCGTCGAGGACGGTGAGGAGCTCACGATCGGCCGCGAGGCAGATCTTGCGATCGATGAGGACAATCCTTTCCTCCATCGACGCTTCCTCACGATCGTCCAGGTGGAGTCGATGTGGTGGCTGGTGAACATCGGTTCGCGGCTGTCCGCGACGATCACCGACGGCACCGGTTCGATGCAGGCCTGGCTCGCCCCCGGCGCGCGCATCCCGCTGGTCTTCGACATCACCAAGGTGGTGTTCACGGCCGGGCCCACCACCTATGACCTGTCGGTGCATGCGGAGTCCCCGGAGTTCGCACGGATCGCCGGTCCGGAGGATCCGGCAGGGGAGACCACCGTCGGCTCGGTGCAGCTCACCCCGAGCCAGAAGCTCCTGATCCTCGGGCTCGCCGAACCGATGCTGACCCGAGAAGGATCCGGGATGAGCTCGGTGCCCACTTCTGCCCAGGCCGCAGCACGATTGGGATGGCCGCTCACGAAGTTCAACCGCAAGCTCGACAACGTCTGCGACAAGCTCGACCGGCTCGGGGTGCGGGGACTGCGTGGCGGACCGGGCAAGCTGGCCAGCAACCGGCGGGCCCGCCTGGTGGAGCACGCCGTCTTCTCTCGGCTGGTGAGCAGTGAAGACCTCCACCTGCTGGACCAGTCGCAGGATATCGACGAGGACTGAACGACCGCCGACGCCAGCACACACATTCTTGGAACGGGTTGCCCCCAGGGGCGCTGCAGCAGGCGGACGAGGGGTCCGCTGAGGGGGAGGAACACCAGTGCGTATCAAGCTCACGCTGCGCAGGCCCGAGGACCGGCTGACCGATCTCGAGGTCACCGCCGATGCGACCGCGACGGTGGCTGATGTGGCGGGTGCCCTGTACTCCGCGGATCCGCTGCGCAGCGACGCGGTGGCACCGGAAGGCCTGACCCTGCAGGTCCAGGACCCCGGCGCGGGCACAGGCGCGAAGGGGGTGCGCTCGCTGGACCGCGAGATCGACCTCATCCAGGCCGGGCTGCGCTCCGGCAGCGTGGTCTCGATCGCCCGTTCCTCCACCGAGTACGCCACCCGTTCCGAGTCGCGCGGCGCAGCGGTCGCACTGATGCGGGTGCTGTCGGGGCCCGAGACAGGCCGCGAATTCCCACTGCCCACGGGGTCCAGCGTGATCGGCCGGGAGGGGGATCTCGACATCCGCATCGGGGATCCGATGCTCTCCAAGCGGCATGCCCGCATCAACGTCGGAGACTCGATCGAGATCGTCGACCTGCATTCCTCCAACGGAGTGGTGATCGGCGGCGAGCAGGTCCAGCGAGCCGTGATCGGACCCGCGGACACGGTGCTGATCGGCCAGACCACCTTCTCGGTGATCGCCCTGCATCGCCTCGGCGGCACCGCGCCGAGCTCTCCGGTGGTGGAGTTCAACCGCTCACCCCGGGTGGTGCCGCGGTTCCCCTACCGCCCCCTCAAGGCGCCGACCCCGCCGAAGGAGCCCAACCCGCAGTTCTTCCCCATCTTCATGATGTTCGCCCCGATCCTCATGGGCGGCCTCATGTTCTCGATGACCCGCAGCCCGTTCTCGCTCATGTTCGTGTTCATGATGCCGATGATGGCCACCGCGGGATATCTGAACCGCAAGTTCCAGCAGAAGAAGATGCTCGAGCGCCAGATCAAGAACTTCGAGGAAGGATTGGCCTCCCTCAAGCGCCGGGTCACCGCCGCCCAGGACCTCGAACGTGCGGTCCGGCTGGTCGAGGCCCCGTCGGCCGCCGATACCGTGGATGCCGCCTTCCGCCTGGGGCGCCTGCTGTGGACCCACCGGCCCGAGCACAACGCCTTCGGCACCGTGCGGCTGGGACTGGGTGTCGCCGATTCTCGCGTGGGCATCGAGATGCCGGGGGAGAACGACGCGATCCCCAAGTACTACGACATGCTCGATGACATGAACGAGGAGTACAAGCTGATCGCCGGAGTGCCGGTGGTCGCGGAGCTCCGCAACGCCGGGAACCTCGGCGTCGCCGGAGGTGGGGAGGAGGCCGATGGGGTCGCCCGCGGCATCGTCACCCAGCTCTTCTCCCTCCACTCACCGGCGGAGGTCGCGATCGCCGCGATCACCTCGCGCGCGAGCCGCGAGATGTGGCAGTGGCTGAAATGGCTCCCGCACACTTCGAGCCCGCACTCGCCGCTGCCGGGGGACCACTTGGCGGACACCCCCGGGCGGGGCAACTCACTGGTCGCACGGATCGAGGAGCTCATCGAGCAGCGGGCCGGCGACGCCCCGCCCCAGCTGCGCACCCCGATGACCTCCGACGTCAAGCAGGAGACGCCGATCCCGCCCGAGCCGGTCACCCCGAGCCTGGTGGTCATCATCGAGGACGACGCGCCCGTGGATCGGGCTCGCCTGGTGCGCATCGCCGAGCGCGGACCGGATGTCGGCGTGCACGTCATCTGGAGCGCCTCCAACGTCGCCGCACTCCCGGCGGCCTGCCGCACCTACGTGTCCGTCGAGGAGTCAGTCGACGGCGCGAGCGCCGGCCACGTGCGGCTGGGGGAGCGGTTCTACCCGGTCACCGTCGAGACCGTCTCGATCGAGGTGGCCTCGGGTGTGGCCCGCCACCTCTCCCCGGTGGTCGATGCGGGAGTCCCGATCGACGACGACTCCGACCTCCCGCGGGCGATCTCCTACCTCAAGCTCGCCGGCATGCAGACGGCCGAGGACCCGAACTACATCATCGAGCGGTGGAAGGAGAACAACTCCCTCACCCCGCGCGACGGCTCGGAGCCTCAGCGCCGCAAGCACGATGCAAACCTCCGCGGACTGATCGGCCACAACGGCCAGGACGCCTACCACCTGGACCTGCGCACCAACGGCCCGCACGCTCTGGTCGGCGGCACCACCGGCGCTGGCAAGTCGGAGTTCCTCCAGGCCTGGGTGCTGGGCATGGCCACCGCCCACAGCCCCGACCGGGTGACCTTCCTGTTCGTGGACTACAAGGGCGGCGCTGCGTTCGCCGACGCCGTCGAGCTGCCCCACACCGTGGGCCTGGTCACCGACCTCTCCCAGCACCTGGTGCGACGAGCCCTGACCTCGCTGCGCGCCGAGCTGCACTACCGCGAGCACCTGCTGAACCGCAAGAAGGCGAAGGACCTGGTCTCGCTCGAGCGGACCGGCGATCCCGAGGCACCCCCCAGCCTCATCATCATCGTCGACGAGTTCGCGGCACTGGCCAAGGAGATCCCCGAATTCGTGGACGGCGTCGTGGACGTCGCCGCCCGGGGCCGCTCCCTCGGCCTGCACCTGATCCTCGCCACCCAGCGCCCGGCCGGCGTCATCAAGGACAACCTGCGCGCCAACACGAACCTCCGCATCGCCCTGCGCATGGCGGACGAGGCCGACTCCAAGGACATCCTCGGAGACAAGATGTCCGCGCACTTCGACCCCAGCATCCCGGGACGTGGCGCAGCCAAGACCGGGCCCGGCCGCATCGCCACCTTCCAGACCGGGTACGCCGGTGGGTGGACCACGGATGAGCCCGAGCGGGCCCGGATCGACATCGTCGAGAAGGACTTCGGCACCGGCGAGCAATGGGACATCCCCTCCCCACCGACCAAGGAGGTCAAGGACCCCGGTCCCAACGACATCTCCCGCGTGGTGGCCACGGTCAAAGCCGCAGCGGAGAACGCCGGGGTGCCCGCGCCCCGCAAGCCGTGGCTGTCCGAGCTCGCCGACGCCTACGACCTCTCCCGGCTTCCCAGCCGACGCACCGACGAGGAGCTCCTGCTCGGCGTCATGGATGTTCCCGAGGACCAGGCGCAGCCGACCACCTCCTACTACCCCGACCGTGACGGCAATATGGCCATCTACGGCACGGGCGGCTCCGGAAAGTCCACCACCCTGCGCACCTTCGCGATCTCGGCCGCCTCGACCGTGCGCGGCGGGCCGGTGCACGTCTACGGGCTCGACTTCGGTGCCTCCGGTCTGACGATGCTGGAGGAGCTGCCGCACGTGGGCTCGATCATCCCCGGCGATGACGAGGAGAGGGTGATCCGCCTTCTGCGGACCCTGCGGGAGCTGATCGACGAGCGGGCCAAGGAGTTCGCGAGGATCCGTGCCGGCTCCGTGGCGGAGTACCGCGAGCTGGCCGGCAAGCCCGACACCCCGCGCATCCTGCTGCTGGTGGACGGCATGGCGGCCTTCCGCGAAGCGTATGACTACTCGAATCTGTCCAAGTGGTTCACGGCCTTCGTCCAGATCGCCACCGACGGCCGCCAGGTGGGGGTGCACGTCATCGTCACCGGCGACCGCCCCAACGCGATTCCCACCTCGCTCGGATCATCCATCCAGAGACGACTGATCCACCGCATGGCCAGCATCGATGACTACGCCGGATTCGGCGAGCCTAAGGACGTGCTGGACGCCAACTCTCCGCCTGGACGTGCGATCCAGGACGGCCACGAGGTGCAGGTCGCGGTGCATGGCGGAGACTCCAACGTCGCGCTGCAGTCCCGCGAGGTCGCCAAGCTCGCCCAGGCGATGCGGCGGGCCGGGGTGCCCGAGGCGCCGGCGATCGAACGACTTCCCGAACGGGTGGAGTTCTCCTCGCTGCGACCGACCCGCGGCGGTCTCCCGGTGCTGGGCCTGGCCGACGAGACGCTCGCCGAGATCACCTACGAGCCGCGCGGCGCCTTCATGGTCACCGGGCCGATGGGATCCGGGCGCACCACCGCGATGCTGACGATCGCCACCGGGCTGAAGGCGATGGACGAGCCGATGCGCCTGGTGCGCTTCTCCTCGCGTCGCACCCCGCTGACCGGCCTGCCGATCTGGGATGTGGAGGCCTCGGACCCGGACACCGTCAGGGAGCTCGCCGCCCAGCTGCGCGAGACCATCGAATCCGGCAGCGTCGGTGAGGGAAAGCTGGCCCTGTTCATCGACGGGGTCGCGGACTTCACCGGCAGCGGCGTCGAGAATGATCTGGACAAGCTGATCCGTGCCAGCACTCGCGAGGGCCAGTTCGTGGTCGGTGAGAACGAATCCGCGTCGTGGTCGCAGGCCTACGTGCTCGCCCAGCCCTTCAAGGCCGGTCGCCGCGGCCTGCTCCTGCAGCCCAGCGACATGGACGGGGACTCCCTGCTCGGCACCGGATTGGGGAGGATCCGTCGAGCGGACTTCCCCGCCGGCCGTGGCTTCCTCGTCTACAGCGGACGCGCGCTGAAGCTGCAGGTCGCACAGATCACCACTGGCTGAACGGTGCGGGCGGGCAGGACGGTGCGGGTGTGCCCGGGCTGCCGCGCTGCCACGGGAAGATGCGGGCAGTGCTCGGTTGTCCCCATGGGGACTCCTCCCCATGGTCCCGGCTCCCAGATCGCTCTAGAGTGATTTCCGTACGACAGCAGGCCCGTGCACCGGATCAGGGCGCAGGCGCGAGACACCAGGAAGGGGAACCCGAACCGTGAACGCCACGAAGGGTATGAACGTCGAAGAGGTCCGGCGGATGTCGGCCCAGCTCCGCGATGCGGCCGAGGAGATCACGAGGATCGAGCAGGAGCTCACCTCCGGTCTCGAAGAGGTGGACTGGACCGGTCCCGATGCTGATCGCTTCCGCAGCCAGTGGTCGGGAGAGATGGTTCCGGCGCTGCAGCAGATCATGAATTCCGTCAACGATCTCGGCGATACGGCGGATCGCAATGCGGCCGAGCAGGACGCGACCTCCTCGAACTGACAACGCATCACCCGGTACTCGCGACCGATGCCCGAGGCCCGAACCCATGGCGTGTTCGGGCCTCGTTCATGCCTGATATGTTTGGCGCCGTCAGAGGTGGGACGAACGGAGCTAATCCATGGCCAAGAACATCGAATATCCGAGCGCGGATTTTCCGGGTCCGCCGCGCATCACCATAGAGGTGCCGGACGATTGGGAGTCCTTGACCGTTCCCGGAGTCCAGGTCGCTGTGGCACAGCCCCGGGTGGAGGGGCAGTTCCGGGCGAACGTCGTGGTGACTGTGCAGCGCTTCGGACCGGACTTCACCCTCGACGCGGCCAAGGCCGGCCTCGAGCAGCGCAAGGCTGCTCTTCCCGAGCTCGAGGAGCTCGGCACGGGGGAGATCCAGGTGGAGGGGATGACCTGGATCGCCAGCGAGTACGGATACACGCAGCCCGGGCGACCGACCGTCGTCCAGGCGGCGCGCTATGCGGTCGTCGACCGCGGCGGCGTGGCGAAGGACGTCCTGGAGATCGTGGGGAGCTGCGGCGCTGAGAGCGCAGATGACGAGATCGAGACCGTCCGCGCGATCCAGGACTCCGTGACCCTGGACCTCAGCTGACCCCGCGCCCCTCACCTGGTGACGGCCTCGGACCTTCGGGTCCGAGGCCGTTCGCATGTGACGACGGGGACGAAGTTGCACGGCCGGGTCAGTTCCCGGGGGATGTCGCGTGGGGACCTCTGCCTGGGGAGTTGTCCCCATCGCCAAGTGGGGGTGGGGGTTCTAGAGTTGTGTCATCACCTGGGGGACAGGGTCGAGGAAGCGGTCAGTGGCCGTGGAGGTCTTCTCCGGTGGGTGGGACCGAGTTTTTCACTACGACATGGAGGACACCATGAAGAAGGGTATGACCCCGGAGTCTGTCGAGCAGATGGCGCAGCAGATTCAGCAGGCTGGTGAGGATGTTCAGCAGGCGTTCCAGCAGATCGCGTCGCGTGTGTCGGAGTTCGATTGGACCGGTGAGGACCGGGATCGTTACGTCACCGAGTTCACCGATGGTCTCGGTCAGCTTGCGCAGCAGGTGACTCAGCAGTGTGGCGATTTCTCTGAGCGTGGGACGCAGAATGCTGCGGCGCAGCGTGAGGCGTCTTCCTGATCCTCGGATCTTCAGTTTCTTTTCTTCGTGTGTTTTGAAGCTCCGTGGTGGGGCGAAAGGGGTAGGTCATGGCTTTCAAGGGTATGAATCCGGAAGAGGGTCGCGAGGTTGCGCAGGGCGTGAATGATGTTGGTCAGCAGATTCTTGAGCTGATCAGTGGCGCTACCAACCTGGTGAACTCGGTGGAGTGGGTCGGTCCGGACTACGACGCGTATGTCGAGGAGTGGAACAGCTTCGTGAGCGGTCCTGTGGCCAATCTGGTCAATGGGCTGGCGGACAAGGGCACGCAGCTCAATGAGCACGCTGAGCAGCAGGATTCGACCTCGAACCAGGGCTGATTGTCCGGTTCTTCGTGGGGAAGGCCCCGCACCCTTCGTGGGGTGCGGGGCCTTCCTCCATGCCGTGACGGATGCTCATGCGGTGGCCTCGTGCTGGGCTGCTGGGCTGCTGGGCTGCTGGGCTGCTGGGCGCGCGGGCTCGCTGAGCAGCGGTCTTGTGCGCCGGCGGAGAGCGGGCGGAAGGTCCGATGCGCCGACGAGCCCGGGGCCCGTCAGGGGACCTGGAGCGGGAGACCGGCTCTGTCCACAACGTCGAGAAGCGCATGAAGGGCATTTGACCTGCAGTGATGCGGGGGAATGGGGATGTGGAGGGCCATGGGGAGTTGTCCCCATCGCCAAGTGGGGGTGGGGGTTCTAGAGTTGTGTCATCACCTGGGGGACAGGGTCGAGGAAGCGGTCAGTGGCCGTGGAGGTCTTCTCCGGTGGGTGGGACCGAGTTTTTCACTACGACATGGAGGACACCATGAAGAAGGGTATGACCCCGGAGTCTGTCGAGCAGATGGCGCAGCAGATTCAGCAGGCTGGTGAGGATGTTCAGCAGGCGTTCCAGCAGATCGCGTCGCGTGTGTCGGAGTTCGATTGGACCGGTGAGGACCGGGATCGTTACGTCACCGAGTTCACCGATGGTCTCGGTCAGCTTGCGCAGCAGGTGACTCAGCAGTGTGGCGATTTCTCTGAGCGTGGGACGCAGAATGCTGCGGCGCAGCGTGAGGCGTCTTCCTGATCCTCGGATCTTCAGTTTCTTTTCTTCGTGTGTTTTGAAGCTCCGTGGTGGGGCGAAAGGGGTAGGTCATGGCTTTCAAGGGTATGAATCCGGAAGAGGGTCGCGAGGTTGCGCAGGGCGTGAATGATGCTGGTCAGCAGATTCTTGAGCTGATCAGTGGCGCTACCAACCTGGTGAACTCGGTGGAGTGGGTCGGTCCGGACTACGACGCGTATGTCGAGGAGTGGAACAGCTTCGTGAGCGGTCCTGTGGCCAATCTGGTCAATGGGCTGGCGGACAAGGGCACGCAGCTCAATGAGCACGCTGAGCAGCAGGATTCGACCTCGAACCAGGGCTGATTGTCCGGTTCTTCGTGGGGAAGGCCCCGCACCCTTCGTGGGGTGCGGGGCCTTCCTCCATGCTGTGGGCGTCAGGCGTCAGGCGTCAGGCGTCAGGCGTCAGGCGTCAGGCGTCAGGCGTCAGGCGTGGGGTACCGGTGCCGGCGCCTTGGCCTCAGCGGTAGTTGACGAACTGGAGCGCGACATCCAGATCCTTGCCCTTCAGCAGGGCGATGACCTCCTGCAGATCATCCCGGCTCTTGGAGGAGACGCGCAGCTCGTCCCCCTCGATCCGCGCCTTGACCGCCTTCGGGCCCTCTTCGCGGATCAGCTTCGAGATCTTCTTGGCGTCCTCGGTGCTGATGCCCTCCTTGAGCGCAGCGGCCAGGCGAGTCTCCTTGCCGGACTGCTTGGGCTCGTCCACCTCGAGCGCCTTCAGTGAGATCCCGCGACGGATGAGCTTGGACTGGAGCACATCCAGCACGGCGAGCACCCGCTCCTCCGCGTTGGCGGTCATGACGATCTCGTCGCCGCTGAGCGTGATCGACGCCCCGGTGCCCCGGAAGTCGTACCGCTGCCCGACCTCCTTCACTGCCTGGTTGACAGCGTTGTCGATCTCCTGGCGATCGAGCTTGCTGACGATGTCGAACGATGAATCTGCCACGGTGGGTCCTTCCTTCAGGCGGCCGCACGGGTGGGCCGCACCCCCATTGTCCACGAGCCGCGCGGAGAGCTGTGATGCTCTTCATGCGTCCCGATGCCCCTCCGAGTTCGCATCGGCGGCGGGACGCCGCTATGCTGATTCAGGTCCGCTTCCGGCGGCCACGCGATCCAGGTCGGGTGGGCAGCGGGAGCAGTCGCGGCAGATTACCCGAGTGGCCAAAGGGAGCTGACTGTAAATCAGCTGGCATTGCCTACGGGGGTTCGAATCCCTCATCTGCCACTGCGGAGGGTCCATGTGATCCGAAGCACCGGGGTCCGCCCCCGAATTGCCTCCGGGCAAGGAGGCGGGTAAGGTTTACCGGGTTGCCCTGATAGCTCAGTCGGCAGAGCGTCTCCATGGTAAGGAGAAGGTCAAGGGTTCGATTCCCTTTCAGGGCTCTGATGGATGCGGCGGCCCGTTCTCATTCGAGACGGGCCGCTTCATCGGTCACGCCGGGGTAGCTCAGACGGTTAGAGCGCACGACTCATAATCGTGAGGTCGCGGGTTCGATCCCCGCCCTCGGTACCACACCGGTCATCACCGGCGTGCAGAATCCACATCCCCCGAGCACGGGGACCCACGAGGCGCGCTGCGGAGCGCGTCACCCGGACGAAAGAGGCGAACCGTGGCGAGCAAGAGCTCTGACGTGCGTCCCAAGATCACCATGGCCTGTGTTGACTGCAAGGCGCGCAACTACATCACCAAGAAGAACCGTCGCAATACGCCGGACCGGCTGGAGCTCTCGAAGTTCTGCCCGACCTGCGGCAAGCAGACGGCTCACCGCGAGACCCGCTGAGCGAGTCGAACGCACTTCCACGAAGGCCACCCGGATCATCCGGGTGGCCTTCGTCGTTCTCCGGGGCTGTCGACGCCGGACCTGGTCGCGGCGATGGGTTCGGTCACCGTGACAGAAACGGGATCCAGCGTGCCGAGGCACCGCCACCGCACGCCGACGGTGAGATGATCGAGGGGTCCACATTCGTCGGCCCCGCCGACCCGACCTCGGGAGACATCGTGACCACCACCCCCGATCCCGCCTTCGCAGGGCGCACTTACCCGGCCGGACCCGTGCACACGGTCTCCGCTGCGAAGATCATCGAATTCGCCCACGCCACCGGCGCCGGGTCGCCGGTGCACACAGACGCCGAGGCCGCGCGCAGCGCTGGCCACGCCGACGTGGTCGCTCCGCCGACTTTCCTGGTATCCCTCGCACAGGCCACGGAGGCGCAGTACATCGAGGACCCTGCCGCAGGCATCGACTTCCGCCGGGTGGTGCACGGGGAGGAAACCTTCACCCTCCACCGACCCGTTGTGGCCGGGGACCGCCTGGTGCCGACCCTCACCGTCGAAGCGGTCCGAGCCGCCGGTGGACACTCGATGATCACCACCCGCGTGGACCTGACTGATGAGGCCGGCTCCGATGTCGCCAGCGTGCGCAGCATGCTCGTCGTCCGCGGCGCCTGAGCCTGACTCGCGCCCGCCGCGCCCGCCGCACTCTCCGCGCCTTCCCTCGCCACGCCCGCCTCCCCGGAAACCAGGAGCAGACATGACCGCCACCACTCCCACCCCTGTGGACCTCGCCGACCTGGTCATCGGCCAGGAGCTCGCCCGTACCCGGCACGAGATCACCCGCGACACGCTCGTGCGATATGCCGGGGCCTCGGGGGACTTCAACCCCATCCACTACAACGACACCGTCGCCGCCGAGGCCGGGCTCCCGGGCGTGATCGCCCACGGCATGCTCACCATGGGCGTCGCGGTCACCGGGCTGCTCGACGCGATTGCGGATCCCACCGCTGTGCGTGCCTACACGACCCGTTTCACGAATCCGATCCCGGTGCCCGCGACCGGCACCGTGACCCTCGAGGTGAGCGCCGTCGTCGCAGCGATCGATGAGGCCGCACGGACGGCCAGGGTGGACATCACCGCGGAGGTGGATGGCACCAAGGTGCTCGGTCGTGCCCGTGCCACCCTCGCACTCCCGGCCGTCGACTCCTCCGAGACCCGCACCGGGAACGATGCCGCATGAAGCTCTCCGACCTGACCACCCTTCGGATCGGAGGGCAGATCCGCAAGTTGATCGAAGCCCGCACCGCCGATGAGGTGATCGAGGCGGTCGCCGCGGCCGACGCCGCAGGCGAGCCTCTGCTGGTGCTTGGCGGTGGCTCGAACCTGGTCGCCTCCGATGCGCCGTTCGACGGCACGGTCGTGCTCCTGCGGGACCCGGAAGACCCACCGCTGCTGGACGCCACCTGCGAGGTCGGCGCCTTCGGTGAGCCGGACGGCATCCCTGTGGACCCGGCCGAGCTCACACCGCTGGACCCCACCTGCGGCGGCGCCATCGTCGAGTACTTCGCCGGGGTGAACTGGGACCGCGCCGTGCGCTACGCGATCGCTCGCGAGATGGTCGGGGTCGAGGCACTCTCGGGCATCCCCGGCACCGTCGGCGCCACTCCGATCCAGAACGTCGGCGCCTACGGGCAGGAGGTCGCCTCGACCATCTCCCGAGTGCGCACCTGGGACCGGGAGAAGAACGCGGTGCGTACCTTCTTCGCCGCCGACTGCGGATTCGCCTACCGCGACAGCCTCTTCAAGCGCACCCGATACTCGGGCCCGGTGCCGTCGGCCACCGGCCGATACGTCGTGCTCTCGGTGACCTTCCAGCACACCATCGGCTCCCGCTCGGCCCCGATCCGCTACGCCCAGCTCGCCCAGGCGCTCGGCGTCGAGGTCGGGGAGCGGGCCCCGATGAGCGCGGTGCGGGAAGCAGTGCTGCGGATCCGCGGCGACAAAGGAATGGTGCTGGACCCGCTCGACCACGACACCTGGAGCGCCGGGTCGTTCTTCACCAATCCGATCCTCGCGCCGGGGGAGGCGGCACTGCTGCCCGACGGTGCGCCGCGCTACGAGGTCGACGGCGGACGGGTGAAGACCAGCGCCGCCTGGCTCATCAGCCACGCCGGCATCGAACGCGGACATGCGCTCGGCGAACGCGCCGCAGTCTCCACCAAGCATTCCCTCGCCCTGACCAACCGCGGCGGTGCGAGCAGTGATGACCTGGTGGCGCTGGCCCAGGATGTCCAGCAGCGGGTGGAACAGGCTTTCGGCGTGCACCTGGTCCCCGAACCGGTGAGGCTCGGCCTCGAACTCTGAGCCGCCGCGCGGCGATCCGGTCCTGCAACCTAAGATGGCAGGACGGCGTCCACCGCCGATCCGCCCCGACACTGCAGGAGGCCCTGTGAACGTCCTCGACCAGTCCATCTCCGAGCTCGACCCGGACATCGCCCAGGTGCTCGACCGTGAGCTGGCGCGCCAGCAGCGCACGCTCGAGATGATCGCGAGCGAGAACTTCGTTCCCCGTGCAGTGCTGCAGGCACAGGGGTCCGTGCTCACGAACAAGTACGCCGAGGGCTACCCGGGCCGCCGCTACTACGGCGGCTGCGAAGAGGTCGACGTCGCCGAGCAGATCGCGATCGACCGCGCGAAGGAGCTCTTCGGCGCCGAGCACGCCAATGTGCAGCCCCACTCGGGTGCGTCCGCGAACGCCGCGGTGATGCACGCCCTGGCTCGCCCCGGTGACAAGCTCATGGGCCTCTCCCTGGCGCACGGCGGCCATCTCACCCACGGCATGAAGATCAACTTCTCCGGCCGTCTCTACGACATCGTCGCCTATGAGACCGAGCCCGAGACCGGCCAGATCGACATGGCCAAGGTGCGCGAGCTGGCCGTCGCCGAGCAGCCCAAGGTGATCGTGGCAGGCTGGTCCGCCTACACCCGCCAGCTCGACTTCCCCGCCTTCCGTGAGATCGCCGATGAGGTCGGTGCGGTGCTCTGGGTCGATATGGCCCACTTCGCGGGACTGGTCGCCGCGGGACTGCACCCCAGCCCCGTCCCCTACGCGGACGTGGTCTCCACCACCATCCACAAGACCATCGGCGGGCCCCGCTCCGGCATGATCCTCTGCAAGGAGAAGTGGGCCAAGAAGATCGACTCGGCAGTGTTCCCCGGCCAGCAGGGCGGTCCGCTGATGCACGTCATCGCAGCGAAGGCGATCGCGCTCAAGATCGCCGGGACCGAGGACTTTAAGGACCGTCAGGCCCGCACCCTCGAGGGCGCGAAGATCCTCGCAGATCGTCTTCAGGCCGAGGACGCCAAGGCGGCCGGCGTGAAGCTGATCTCCGGTGGCACCGACGTGCACCTGGTGCTGGTGGACCTCGTCGACAGCGAGCTCGACGGCCAGCAGGCCGAGGACCGCCTGCACGAGGCCGGGATCACCGTGAACCGCAACGCCGTCCCCAACGACCCGCGCCCGCCGCGCGTCACCTCGGGCCTGCGCATCGGCACCCCGGCGCTCGCCACCCGCGGCTTCGGCGCCGAGGAGTTCACCGAGGTCGCCGATGTCATCGCCCTGGCCCTGACCGGTGGCGCGGACCTCGAATCGCTGCGCGCACGCACCGCGGCACTCGCCGAGGCGAAGCCGCTGTACGCCGATCTCCAGCAGTACTGAGCAGCCTCGTGGGGCCCGGCACACCGCGCCGGGCCCCACACGTGTCCCTGCATCCAGGGACCCCGCTGCAGCATCTGCACCACCCACCACCCCTGAGAACCCTAGGAGCGCCATGACAGCTCAGATCCTCGACGGCAAGGCCACCGCGAAAGCGATCAAGGAGGAGCTTGCCGAGCGCGTTGCGCGACTCGTCGAGGGCGGGCATCAGCGCCCGGGCCTCGCGACCGTGCTGGTGGGCGAAGATCCGGGCAGCGCCGCCTATGTGCGCGGGAAGCACCGCGACAGCGAGCAGATCGGACTGAACTCGATCCAGAAGCACCTCCCGGCGGATGCCACCCAGGAGGACGTCGAGGCAGTGGTCGATGAGCTGAACGCCGACCCCGCCTGCACCGGATATATCGTGCAGCTCCCGCTGCCGAAGCAGATCGACACCGATGCGATCCTCGAACGGATCGACCCGGCCAAGGACGCCGACGGGCTGCACCCGACGAACCTCGGCCGCCTGATCCTCAACGCCTACACCGAGATCGACACCCCGTTGCCCTGCACCCCGCGCGCCGTGATCGAGCTGGTGCGGCGCCACGGCCAGGACTTCCGCGGCAAGGACGTGGTGGTCGTCGGCCGCGGCATCACCGTCGGCCGCTCCATCGGCGCGCTGCTGACCCGCCGCGAGCACAACGCGACCGTCACACTGTGCCACACCGGGACCACGGATCTTCCGTCCCACCTCCGCCGTGCCGACGTGATCGTCGCCGCCGCCGGCGCCGCCCACCTGGTCCGTGCCGAAGACGTCAAACCCGGCGCGATCGTGCTCGACGTCGGGGTCTCCCGTCAGGAGGATCCCGAGGGCGGCAGGGCGAAGCTCGTGGGTGACGTGGATCCTGCCGCCGCCGAAGTCGCCGGCTGGATCAGCCCCAACCCCGGTGGCGTCGGGCCGATGACCCGTGCGCTGCTGCTGAAGAATGTCGTCGAGGCGGCCGAGCGCGCCGCCGGGATCGAGGTGCCCGCGTGAGCCTGACAGTCGCGACCGTCAACGTCAACGGACTGCGTGCCGCCGCTCGGAAGGGGATGGCCGACTGGCTCGCCTCCACTCCGGCGGACGTCATCACCCTGCAGGAGGTGCGCGCCCCGGAGGAACTGCTCGCCGGCCTCGTGGGGGAGGGCTGGTCCATCGTGGGGGAGGCCTCGCAGCTGAAGGGACGCGCCGGGGTGGCGATCGCCGCCCGCACCTCCCTGGAGCGCATCGACCTGGCCGGTGTGCGCCGTGGCCTGCCGGGTCTCGACGAGGATGCCCACACCGGCCGCTGGCTCGAGGCCGACCTCGAGGACCCGCTGGGAGACGGCACCACGATGACGGTCATCTCCTGCTACATGCACTCGGGCAACACCGAGAAGCCGCAGACGATGATCGACAAATATTCCTTCCTGGACGTGATGATGGAGCGCCTGGAGGCGCTGCGGGGCGACGGCCGCCATGTGGTGCTCACCGGGGACATCAACATCGCCCACACCGAATGGGACATCAAGAACTGGAAGGGCAACCTGAAGTCAGCCGGGTTCCTGCCCGAGGAGCGCGCATACCTCGATCGCCTCACCACCGCCGCCGGGTACGTGGACGTGCACCGCACCCTCCACGGTGACGGCCCTGGCCCTTACACCTGGTGGTCGCAGCGGGGGAAGGCCTTCGACAACGATGCGGGCTGGCGGATCGACTACCAGCTCGCCACCGAGAGCCTGGCCGCGAAGGCGACCTCCGCGCAGGTGGATCGTGCGCCGAGCTACGACACGCGCTGGTCCGATCACGCCCCGCTGGTGGTCAGCTACTCCTGAGCCGCCCTCTGTGCCCATGCATCCCTGAGACGACGAATGTGCGCTGGGGACCGATGATCTCTCGAACATCAGTCCCCAGCGCACATTCATGGGCCCGGCAGGCCCGGGAGCCGGTGGCTCAGACGCGGCCGCGGATCACGGCCTGCTTGACCTCGGCGATCGCCTTGGTGACCTGGATGCCGCGGGGGCACGCCTCGGTGCAGTTGAAGGTGGTGCGGCAGCGCCACACGCCCTCCTTGGAGTTCAGGATCTCCAGTCGCTGCTCACCGGCGTCATCGCGCGAGTCGAAGATGAAGCGGTGCGCGTTGACGATCGCGGCGGGGCCGAAGTACTGCCCGTCGGTCCAGAACACCGGGCACGAGGAGGTGCACGCGGCGCAGAGGATGCACTTGGTGGTGTCGTCGAAGCGCTCGCGCTCCTCGGCGGTCTGCAGCCGTTCGCGGCTGGGCTCCTGACCCTTGGCGACCAGGAAGGGCATGACCTCCCTGTAGGAGTCGAAGAACGGCTCCATGTCGACGATCAGGTCCTTCTCCACCGGGAGGCCCTTGATGGGCTCGATGGTGATGGGCTTGTCGATGTCGAGATCCTTGAGCAGCGTCTTGCAGGCCAGACGGTTGCGACCGTTGATCCGCATCGCGTCCGAACCGCAGATCCCGTGGGCGCACGAGCGACGGAAGGTGAGCGAACCATCCTGGTGCCACTTGACCTCATGCATCGCATCGAGCACCCGGTCGGTGCCGTGCATGGTGACGGTGAAGTCCTCCCAATGGGTGCCCTTGTCATCCTCGGGGTTGAAGCGAGCGATGCGCAGGGTGACCTGGAACGAGGGGACCTCATCGGCCGTGGCGTCGGCCTCCGGCTTCTCAGCGACGGCAGTCATCAGAACGTACGCTCCTTCGGCTCGTAACGGGTGATCACGACGGGCTTGGTGCCCAGACGGATCGAGGTGCCCTCGAGGCCCTCCTCCTCGGGGAGGGTGCGATAGGCCATGGTGTGCTTGAGGAAGTTGACGTCGTCGCGCGCCTCGTAATCCTCACGGAAGTGGCCGCCGCGGGACTCCTT